>CBDHHO010000001.1:0-1090519 GCA_965263485.1 Spirochaetia bacterium
AATCTTCGAATCCTCCACTTGGCTCCCTGTAAAGTTTTCGCGCCTCTTATCCAAGATAATTTCTCTTTTATCTGATACCCCGTCATCGTCTGAAAACCTCCCGCTTCAAGCTCCAGTAAAGCTTCCAACTGTGACTTTGTCAGGGCATTGTTCGCCGGGTTCTTTACTACTGCCCATCGTGCATGCTTAGGGAAATTCTTATGTTTACTCTCAGATTTCCTCACTGTATTTAATGCTTCTACAAACTTCTTACAAATATGAAACCAATCAGCTGTTACCGAAGATTCAGGAAAATTCTCTCTGATTCCTTTCAAAAAAGGCTTTGACATATCACAAACTACTTCTTCAACATTTTCTTTTTCCCCATTATGTTCTTCTATAAAGTCTTTGCACTCCTTAACAACACTGGAATCCCTTCCTTCTGTCGCAAAAATTACAGATTCCTTTTTCTTATCCATATCGACAAATACAGTCACATAGTTATGTCCTCGCTTGCTTGATGTCTCATCAAGTCCAATAGATTTTAAATTAGATAAATCTATTTGTTTTTTGCCTTCTTCAACGTAATGTTTGATAATTCTGGCAACTCTTTTATCTTCGATTCCAGTTTGTCTGGCTACTGAAAGCATAGGCATTTCACGCATGAGAACAGCCTGCTCAAAGAGTAAGGTAAAAGAGCTTCCTTTTCTTGCCCATGGGACCAGAATACGCCTGATACCATGCTCTAAACATTTTGTTCGGGGTACTTTTGCGCGGATGTAGCAATGGTGTTGAAAGAAGTTTAAATGCCGCCATTCAAGTTCCTTAAAGTCGTGAGCAGGGCACATTTTCTTACACTCGGGACACGGATACTTGGAGCCACGCTCAGCTTTAATTGCGATGTGTAATTCATGTGGCTTCTTGTCTTCTCTGAGTTCCTGACTGATAATCTGCCATGGTTCGCTCAGTCCCAGGCCCAAAATTAAAAGTTGCTTATCGTTCATTTCCCCATTGTATCATCTTTACCTAAAATCCACAAGACGTACCGAAGAGCCAAAACAAACTCCTAAAGGTCGGAATGGTTTTAATAAAAGATAAAATGGGATTATGAAATAGCTTGTTCTTCTTAAAGAATATACGATTTCCCCCCGGAGTGCAAGAAGAATCGCAGGAAAATCTCCAGAAATTGGCTTTTCTTGGGAGGCTGTCCTTGACAACTGCGCAGCCAGGCCCAACCATCTTTTTCTGCGAGCTGGCGAAAGCCAACTCCAGGAGCCCCTTTCAGACTTTCTATTCGCCCTCTTTCAGCCCGGTAATTTCGCGGTGGCTCAGACCAGTAAACCTTGCAATCTGCTCAATCGACAGCCCGGATTCTTTCATTTTTCGGGCAGCTTCACGCCGTTCTTCTTCCCGGCCTTCTTCCCGGCCTTTCCGCATGCCTAGTTTTTCACCTTCTTCCCGACCTTCTTCCCGGCCTTTTTCCCGGCCTTTCCGCATGCCTAGTTTTTCACCTTCTTCCCAACCTTTCTGCATGCCCAGTTTTTCGCCTTCTTGTCTTCCTTCAGCTCTTAGATCGTCTGCCAGTGTTGCCAACATCCTTTGTACCTCCTCTGGTGCGGTGATTTGATTGTATTCTGATTCGTTCATGCCCTCGCCAAACAGCAGGGCAATCCAGCGCCTGAAAATGGTGATTTCGAGCCCGGGTTCATCGCGCAGGAATTCTATGATTTGCGGGATTCGCGTTTCCCATTCCCCTGGTCTGCCGTATTTCTCGGCACAAATCACCGCGCTGATAAGGTTGTGCAGCTTGTGGATTTTTTGGTCGGGGATGCGCTTCTCGTCAATGAGAGCATATTGAAAGTGGGGTAGGTATTTTGCGGGTATTTCGTTGCTGCTGATCAGTTCGCTGGTGCTGCGGGGCGCATTCCAGGGGCGGTCTCCGTTGTAGAGCACCAACGGAAATACCGGGGGCAACTTGCCTTTGCTGTTTTTGCCTTCCTTGATGAGGCGTTCGTAAAACAGGGATATATAGCTGAGCAGGCGGATGGCCATATGCTTGGGGGCTGTGGACTGGAATTCGAGCAGGATATACAGATAGGCTGTTTGGCTGTTTTGGCTGTTCAGGCGCACCTCGTAAAGCAGGTCCGATTCGCGCTGCTGGAGCGTGGCAGAGAGGTGGGACGGGTCGAGTTTGCGCAGGCTGTCGGGCTGGATTTTGGCGCTAAAGTCCTCCTCAATGAAGGCGTGGATGAGTTTGCACAGGATTGCCGGGTTCGAGAACAGGTATTTGTAAGCGCTGTCACAACTTGCCATGGCTTCAATATAGCTGTTTTGTCCGTACAGCGCAATTAAAAAATGGCGAGCTGGCGCAAAATCTTTCTGTGGTGGGAATTTTAGAGCTGTCCTAAATTGAAAAATAATTTGACAAGTGGATTTTTGTGTGTTAGAGTTAAAATGTTAGGGGGACTTCTAAAAATTCGTTTCCGATGCGAGCTGGCGCAGCACTGGTTGACCGTCAGGCTGAGCCTCTGCTCCGTGAAAAAGACCGAGTCTGGCGCAGGATCTTTCTGTGGTGGGGAGTTTTTAGAGTTGTCCGAAGGGAAGTGAATGTAGCATGCATTATGATCAATTAGACATACAGCAGGAGATTTCAATATATCAAAAAGTATCTTCTAAGAACCAAATTCCATTTCATGAATTTTTATATAAAAATTTTGATATGACTTTACATAAGGAACTTCCGGAGCTGGAATTTGAGATCAAGTTTTCTATCAATAAAAATAGAGTTAATTGCTCAGCATTAGAAATACTTACGGAATTTGAATCGTTATTTTCCACCGATAGAAAATATTTTGTTGATGGCATAAATATTGAGACAAATATGAATCCACATTTTTTTGTAGTTAATGATATCGAATACTCTATTTTTAAATATAATGAAAAAGTATTGTTGAAATTAAAAAATCATAATATTTTTTATAAAAATGAAATACCTTTATATATAAATAAAAAGAGCTTTATTTATGAAACCCAACCAATTTTAGATTTTATACAAGAAAAAGAGATAAATTATTATGGAGAAATTGTCAAAAAGAGAGCTAAAAGCTTTTTAATAGACAAAGAGACAGGACAGATTTATTCATGTGCAGCGACAATCTGCAATGAGATTTCTTCACGGCCTATAATACAGAAGCAATTGGAAATAGAGTATCATGGTTCTCTCATGGAAGGGGAGACTAATCACTCCATATCTACCGCACTTCTTTTATTAGCTGAGCATATATATAATATTAGTAAGAGTCTGTACCAATATTCCACAGAAAGAAAATTCGATTTACTAGATCAAAAACCAAAAAAATAAAGAAACATGTTCTGAAAGAGATTGTTTTAGCGATTGGAAAGACCTGATGAAATCTGTCATATTTGTTTCCGGACCACATGGAAGTGGCAAATCAACATTGATAGAATCCTTGACAGAACGCTTTGATTTCATTGATAAAAATACCTTTGATATCAACTTTATCAAAGAGTTTCCTAATTTTGCTTCCTTAACAAACTTTGAACGCTGTTTGCTCCGCCTTTATCATAGAGAACATATTGCGAGATTTCTTACTGAACATCATTCTTCAAAACTAAAAAGAGTCTTACTGGTCGATAGAGGGATTTATGACTCAGAAGCATATATTTACGCAAATCTCAAAATGGGTTGGATTACAAGATCCCAATATGATATTTTAACGGAATTATATAATCAAATACATATTTGTCCTGATGCATTGATACTCAACCCGGATCCCCAGGAGATCCTGCACAGATTAAACAATAGAATTCAAACCGGGAATAGACGTGACCGAGACCGTATTTTTCAATCTGAAGACACTGAATTATTCATCAACTATCTGCACGAGGGCTTTTCGCAGTATCAAGGAAGAAAATATGTGCTCTACCTAGAGGATAATGGCAAATCAGAAATAAATATTTTCCTTGAATGGATTAAGGTATAGTTATGTTGGATATGTTAGACTTGGATTCTTTTCAGGATATTTTGACAGACACAGTAGAACTAGAGATTTTTGAGCGCATATACTCTAGGCTGATGTCTTCGAATCCAGTAAGACGATACTCCCACGAAATGAAATTTATCAAAATTGTCCGATTGGCAGAGGAGGAGCAACCCGATAGAATTATTGATATTGGAAGAGGGGGTTCAGTAGATGGCATTGCAGGTTTGTTGCTGGCACAAAAAGGATTCCAAGTGACAATCAGCAATCCATTGCCAGAGAACCTCGCCTTGTTAAAAAAACTTGCCAACCATCTACACTTGGATAATATAAAGTTTCATCTGGGGAACCCTTTAGATCTATGTTGTTCTAATGACTCATTTGATTTAGTTCTTTCTCTCCATGTACTTGAACATCTATCTGACATGAAGTGCGGGCTAGCAGAAATTCATCGCGTTAGCAAGAAAACTGCGATCATAGCAGTTCCAACATGTTGTAATTTGGCTGTGTTAGCAAGACTCGGTGGTGGGAAATTCCTTCAGTTTGAATGGAAAGCACCGCTTTTTTTACTGTCTGGCATATTTAAATTTATATTTCATATCATTATGGGTGATGAATCCATGAACGAAAACATGCTAGAATTTAACAATAAAGTATGGGTTCATAAATGGTTTTTTCCTTGGAAATACCAAAAAATATTGCAAAATAATGGATTTACAGTGAAGATATTTGGGCCTGATTCAATGTGCCTTCCTTGGTTTCGTTTTTGGTTGCCATTCGTAAAAATACTTGACCGATATTCCAAGAATATCTTATTTAGATATCTAGGTTTGGGTAGTCACGCTTTGGTTATAAAGGATATTGACGAGTAAATTATTATGTATGTAGGGCGTATTTTAGCCGTTGGCCGTAATAACCAGCGGGAGATTGTTTTGATGTATCGGGTTTCTTCTAGAAATTTTAGAAATCGGAATATTGTCTGCATAACTCCAGGAACTTACACCGTATCGTCCATGGTGAATAATGAGATAGAGAACCCTTTTATTAGCTATAATTGTATGCGCTGTGATGAATCCTCAATCGCAGTAATTGGCAATGGCAATCATGTAGATCTTATCTACAATCGGATTAGAGAAGGAGTCCCCTTGCGAGATTCTGTAGCCATGATCTTAAGTTCAATGGATTATGAACACGACGATTTTGATACTCCTAGAATTGCCGCTTGTTACCAATTAGAACAGGATATGGCTTGTATGGGTGTTGTTTCCAAAACATTTTTGGGGGTGCAGATACTTTCATTAAAAACAAATGAGATACAGTATATCACTACTTATAAATATAATTATCTTTCAGATAAATTCAAGCGAGATAATTTTAATATTTGTAATGTAAATGATGCTTGTAAACACATAATCTATAAAGAGCCATTCTCATCATTTGATTTACCTGTATCTTCTTTAGCTTTGGTTATTTCTAGGGGTGGAATTCATTCTGCACACTGGAACGCCTCAGAAGGTTCCGGCTGGAATTAAGCACCCATGCATCCAATCATAGACAACTTCTACCTGATAGACCATGGTTCAGCGAATTTTTACCAGTCTGGACAGGCTTTGCTGGAACAGCTTGACCAGCACTTTCTGTCCTTTATTGAAAAGTATCCACTACAACATTGGGCCGTTTCCACCTTGGTTGATGAACAAGTTTTACGCAAAAGCGGTATCCTCTCCGCCTTCCCTCAATACTTGACGGTAGCCGCGCCATTTGGCAAAGAATACTGTTCCTCACTGGCCCAGAAAAACTCCGGAAAAACGACTATCAATACTAGCCAGCTTCAATATCAAGGCAAGTTTCTCTGTCCTGCAGCCTGCCTGAACCTCTACCCAATGCTTCGGGAAAAGGCTCCAGTCTCCAGGCAGTGGATTACGACTAAAACCAAGGTCTACCGCCGTGAACAAACCTATGCAGACGATTTAAGCAGGCTTTGGGAGTTTACCGTTCGCGAACTGCTCATTGTTGGCCAGCGCGAGTTTGTCCTTGAAAACCTGACACAGGCTCAGGAAAAAATTATGGTCTTTGCTAGGCAAATCCATCCCGAAGCCAGCGCAGAACTGGCTTCAGATTCATTTTTTCCATCAAGAGAAAATAAAATCCGCTCTCGTTTGCAACTTGCCAATCGACAAAAAACAGAAATCCTCTTGCCGTTAAACGGCAGGAGGATTGCAGTATCTTCGTTAAACTACCACGGAAGCCATTTCAGCAGGGCCTTTGATTTTACCGGAGAGAACCAGATCGAAACCGGTTGCATTGGCTTTGGCCTAGAGCGCTGGGCTGCAACTTGTCTACACAACGCGAACCCGTTTTCAGGATCAGAAGAAAGATGAAAGAGTTAGCCCGATGAGCGATGAGCGATATTTACAACAGCTATGGCAGTTGATCACCTGCAAGCGAGCACCCTCCAGCGAAAATACCGATTGGGATGGACTCAGCGCCCTTGCACTCAGAGAATGCGTATTAAGCCAATTTGTCACTGCTTTGCGCGGCAGAAAAGAGATTCACGACATGGCCAAAGCTCTTTGGAGGAAACTTTGTTACCTGCAGGATTACTTGGAATATTATCAAGCTCTACAGCGCAAGGCTATAGTTGAGATGGTCTCAATTCTAGAGAATCTCGACATCTCCCATATTATGCTCAAGGGACTTGTCCTACAAGAAAAATACTATCAAAGCAGCATCAGAGAAGGCAGGGATATCGATTTTTTAATAGCCGAAGACCGCCTTGAGGAATTAAACCAAACCCTTGATGATCTCAATATTCTGGTGGGAGAGAGCTATGATTTTGAGAAGAAGCACCCTATTGCCCTGAGTTCGGCAAGAAGAGAGAAAATTATCAAGCGCCTTTACAGCCATGAAGATTTGACCAGATATTGGCCAACGGGAGACCCCTTGATTGCACATATTCCCCTGGATATTCAGTTCAAGATGCCAGTCTGTGATATCGGTTGTGAAGCACAACTACTCGCAGACATTTTTGTCAGCAGAAAAAGAATGCAGCTTGGAGATGTGCAGATTTACACCTTTGATGAGCAAGTTGAATACTTATATATGCTGCTCAGCCTCAACGGCGACATGCATTTTGAAGAAAAGATTCAGCAGCAGGACACCCTAACACTGAGAAAACTGCTCGATTTGCGCCTAATCAAGAGCGCACTCAGAGATATCAGCCGTGTAGAGGATTACCTGGGGAAATACCCCAAACTACGCCAGACAGAGCAATTTGCCCAGCAAAGGATGGGACAACTGGAGGCGACTCAGTGACACGCGCAGAACTAGAGCAAAAAATCGGAGAGATTATCCAACGCCATATCAAAGAGCCATCCCTTCCTGTTACAGAGAAGAATAATCTGCTTGATGATCTGGGCTTGGATTCCTTGGCGATCATTACAATTGTCGTTGAGATTGAAGAAAGTTTTGCCATTGAGTTTAAAGACGATCAACTGCGTCTGGAAAATATTTCTTCGCGCTCTTCACTAACAAAGATTGTACAAGAATTACTAGCCGAAAACGAACAAGAGAAGTTGTTCCAAGTTCCTCAAATCTAGAGATATAAATGACAAATACGGTAAAAGAGCTAGGGTTTAGAACAAATATTCTAGTAAAAAGCTATCAATATTATGCATTTCCAATTGGCATATTGTTATCTGGTTTCGATATGGAAGAGCCAGAATTATTGGTATATTTCTTTACGGATATCTTCATGAGTGATCGACTCCAATACTATGATTCTCACTATAGAAAATGGGATTGCCTCATAGTAAATGATATTAAATTATATAAAAATAATTTTATAGATGGTTTGATAGACCTGATCAATAATGAAGAATACGCTTATCTTCCTTTCGTAGATGAGTATTATATACCAAATCGGAGCTCATTCAGCAAGAAAAAGCTCATACATGATTTATTAATCTCAGGGTATAATATCGTAAATCAAGCATTCTCTATCATTGGTTTTGATAACGAACATAGATTCAGAAAAAGCGAAGTTTCATTCAATCAGCTTATATCATCCTGTTTTTCTGATGATGAATATGTTTCAGTAGTATCAATAAGATCCAAACGAGGATTTAATTTTGAAATAGAATATGGCAGGTTGATATCTGAGTTTCAAAGTTATATTCTATCAAAAAAATTAGATATGTCTAACTATAGTAATGATAATAACTACTATTTTGGCTTTAATTCCTATAAAATGTTTTATAAGAAATTTAAGGAGGAGTCTATAGCTGGTGATATATTCGAGAAAATGAAATACCATTTCTTAAGAGATATATATTTTTCTTACGAGCATAAAAACATGATTTACTATAAATTAATATACATGTGCAATAATAATATTTTAAGTAGAAATATTGATAAAATTTATAAAGAAATAGTTTATAATATTAGTATAATTAAAAATATCTATATAAAATTTATAATTACAAATAATTATATTTATATAGATAAAGTACAAACAAAATTTAAAAATATCCTGAAAACAGAAGAAAGAATCCTGGACAAAATCCTGACCCAAATAGAGAATAGTAACTGAGCTATGCACTTCTTTCTGATCACCCTGAAAAACTCCCTAGTCTACCGTTCCGCCGCAGTCTTTCAAATCCTCGGTTCGGTGCTGTTGATCGCCATCAACATCTTCCTCTGGCGCCGCCTCTTTGAAGGCGATCCACAACAAATTGCCTACATGACGCGCTATGCCATTCTGGCCAACATTATCGCCCTGTTTTTCGCCACCGACATCGCCTACAATATCGGCACAAAGGTCGCCACTGGAGATCTGGCGGTAGATTTGATCAAGCCGGTCCATATTTTTGCCATGGAATGGCAGCGCTCGCTGGGCAATATGGCCTCCAAGTTCCTCCTCACTGGCCTGCCGGTGATCTTGGTGTATATTCACTTCCTCGGCGGCAGCTACCACCATATACTCTTGGCCCTGCTCGCTGTAGTCCTGGCCCACGTGCTGCAAATATTGATCTACAGTCTGCTGGGCTTCCTAGCCTTTGTGCTGATCGAAATCTGGCCCTTTGGCCGCTTTCTGGATGACTCCATCCGTCTGTTCTCCGGAGCCTTTATCCCGCTGTCCCTGCTGCCTTACCCGATTGACGCCATTGCGCGGGCCCTGCCATTTCGCTTTCTGTATTCCTTTCCCCTGATGCTGCTCTTCGGCGATATTCAAGTCGCAGAAATCGGCTCCAATTTCGCCCTGATGCTGCTCTGGATTGGTATCTTCGCGGCCTTAAATCTGCTGACCTTTCGCTCTGCAGTCCGCAGGCTGGCCCTGCAGGGAGGATAAAGATGAACTTCCTCAGGCTATACGGCTCCTATGTCGCTATGTACCTCAAGGCCCGGATGGAATATCGCTTTAGCTTTTTCTCCGGCATCTCGGCCAACTTCTACTGCTACTTTATCACCTATGCCACCTTCTGGACCATCGTAAAGAAATTCGGCAACTTGGCCGGCTGGGGCTTTGCAGACTTGACTCTGCTCTACGGCCTCAACCTGCTGACCTATTCCCTGGCAGCTGTATTTTTCTGGTATACCGTCTTCCACCTCGAAGAGGAAATCACCAGCGGCAATCTCGACAGCTACCTGATCCGGCCCATCGGCCTGATCCAGCAGATGGTCTGCCGCCGCTTCGGCGACACTTTCCTCGGCCAGATTGTGGTAACTCTGTTGTTTTTGATTCTGACCTTGGGCAAGATCAGCTACCAGCTCACGCCCTGGTCCGTGCTCTATCTGATTCTGGTGATCATCAGCGGCGTGCTGGCTCAGGGCGGCGCGATGATCCTCTTTGGCAGCCTGAGCTTCTGGATGCTGCGCTCCATGTCCCTAGCCCGGATCCTCTACTACGACATCCGCAGATTTGTCCACTACCCATTGAGCATCTTTCCCGGCTTTATCCGCATTTTGCTGACTTACGCTCTGCCCTATGCATTAATCAACTACTACCCGAGTTTACTGATCTTGAACAAGGTACAAACAGCAGAAGAATTTGCGCTCAGCCTGGCCAGCCCCCTCTTCGGCATCGGCCTCTTTACCTTTTCCATCTATCTATTCAAGCGGGGCCTAAAAAGGTATTCGGGCAGCGGGAGCTGAGGAGGACGGATATGGACGCAGGTCCAATTAGCCCAATCATCAGGGCCGAAAACCTGGGCAAGGACTACAAAGTCGCCAAGCGGGAGGGCAGCTTTCTACGTTACCTCTTTGCCCGCAGCTACAGCACTGTAGAGGCCGTTCGGGGCATCAGCTTTTCCATTGACCGGGGCGAGATGGTGGCCTTTGTCGGCCCCAACGGTGCCGGCAAATCGACCGCGATCAAGATGCTGGTCGGCATCCTCGCGCCTTCTCTTGGCAGCGTAAAAGTCTTTGGCCGCGACCCCTTTGTCAGCCGCCGCAAAAATGCCTTTCTCCTCGGCGTGGTCTTTGGCCAGCGCTCCCAGCTCTGGTGGGATCTGCCAATTGGCGATACCTTTGCCCTGTTGAAGAAAATCTACAAGGTCGAAAACGCCACCTACGAAAAGAACATCGCCCTATTCCAAGAATACCTAGGCACAGCGGAATTCTGGGGGCAGCCAGTTCGCCAGCTCAGCCTAGGCCAGCGCATGAGGGCCGAAATCGCCGCCGCCCTGCTGCACGAACCCCAGCTCCTGCTCCTTGACGAGCCGACCATCGGCTTGGATGTGGTGGCCAAGCGCCAGATCCGCGAATTCATCAAGCTGCTGAACAAAGAAAAACAGTGCACCGTCCTGCTGACCACCCACGACATGCGCGATGTCGAAGAAATTTGTGAGCGCATCATCATTATCGATCACGGCAAACTGCTCAGCGACAGCCCGATGGCTGAGCTGAAGTCGAAGTACAATCAAAACTGCGTGCTCGAAGTCAGCTTTGAGCGCCCGCCCAAGCCCTTTGCGCGTTCTGCGTTCTTTTCCGCCGGCCAGATCAAAGTCAGCAGCCTGGATGAGCTGCGCTGGAAGCTGGAATTTGAGCGCAGAAACTTCAGCGTCGGCAGGGTTCTGGAGGAGCTCGCAGGCTGCGGCCCCCTCAGCGATATCGCCGTAGGGGAAGAGCCGATTGAAGATATCATCTGCGATATTTACACGGGCTCTGAGGGCTAAAAATCTGTTTAAAGGGTATCCGAAATAAAAGAGGGAGAAAGCAAAGAAACGCTTTGTTTTCAAACACTCATCCAAGATTTTCTTTTTGATCCTTTGCCAGGATTACTTGCGAGTAACATAAAAAATCTTGAAGGGAGTTCTCAATAATATTTATAACAATAGGGATTTGCAGCTCCTGGTATTCATGTACCGCAATATTGCGGAAACCTGTCATACGCTGAAGCTGAAGCGACAAATCGCAAGAAATCCAAGCAGATTTTTCTAAGATTTGAAACACATTCCGGGAGCTTTGGGGAAGGCCGAGACGATACTTGCGAATGATATGCTGCCCCATATCCAGAGTGGCCTCACAAGCCCGTTGGATGTTTAAAATCGCCGCATCCTGTCTGGTGTAGCTCTGCTCAAACGCTCCCTTGTCCTGGTATTCTTCCCGCACTCTTCGCACACAACGTTCTATACTCGCCGCTTTGTTCAATAACACATCATCAACCATAAATTTTCCCGGTTTGCTCAATGTCTGCCAGTAATTCGCTGCGGGCTTTGTCTAAATGTAACTTCTCACTGAGAACCGCTGCCTCATACAAGCCCGCCTGCTCATCCAAGTGCCAAAGCCGCTTCCCCTTCATAAGGATCTGATACTGCATTACCGTACTGGCCCTGCGGAAGTCCAATAGATCCACATCACAAGCGGACAAGTTCGCCAGCTGCCCACTGAGTTTCCAAAGTAAAGTTGGAGACTCGACATAGCCTTCTACCAAAACCGCTAAATCAAGATCACTGTCCCAATTCGAGCCCTCTTGAATTCTGCTGCCAAAGGCATAAATTGCCAGTAAGCCTTCAAAAGATTCCCGAAGTAACTGGCAAATTTCTCCAAGGGTTTCTTCTCTAAAAATTCCCACGACCCGATTGTAATGGAAAGGCGCATGGCCGCCCAGAGCCGTATTCTCCCGCCTCGCAGTAATACCATCGGTGCAGAGGGACGAGAAAAGGCAACTTCAAGTTAATTGAATATGCCGGAGAACACGGGCGATTTATCCAATTTTTATCAGATATTTGAGGAACAAGCCCTCTCTACGGAAAAATCCAAAAATACAGAAAAAAAACTTCCACCAGGAGGAGACATCAGGTAGATTCGTTCAGGTAAAGTGCTGAAATCAGGATAAAGTGCAAGGGCACAGTCCAAAGGAAAGTAACCCATGACCATCAAAATGAACTACGGGCAGTAATGTCTTGAGGGTTCATAGCCTGCTTTTCTTTATTTTGATGAAGAGTTATAATGGATACAAGTAGTCTATTTCAATGATTGCTCTTGAAAATCTCATTGAAAGGAATTCTAAAGTGGACAAAAAGAAAAGTAAGGACAAAGATAAAGACTTGCATGGAGCTTTTTCCACCGCTTCTGCACATGCAACGGAAACGAAAACTCAATGGACTAAGTATCCTCATAAAACTGGGCATGGGTTCAGTGCTGAGGATGCGAATGCTATCCATGACGAGCTTTCAGGTAAGAAAGTTGATCGAGTAGGATCCGAAAATATAAAGGGTGGAGCAGATAGGATTTCCAATGGAACTCTTATCCAGACTAAATACTATCAGAGTGCAAGGGGATCCGTTGATAGTGCATTCAGTAATAATGGAAATGGGAATTATCAATATGAAGGACAAGTATTGGAAGTTCCCAAGGATCAATATTCTAAAGCTGTTGAACGAATGCAGGAGAAAATTAAAGAAGGAAAAGTGCCTGGCGTTTCTGATCCAGACAAAGCGCGTGAATTGGTAAAAGAAGGGAATATGACCTATTTGCAGGCTAAAAATATTGCGAAAGCTGGAAATATTGATTCTATAAAATTTGATATACAGACACAGGCTGTTGTTACGGGTATTAGTGCTGGCTTAAGTTTTGTCGTTTCTTTCGCACAATCTGTTTGAGATGGGGAAGAGCCTAAAATTGCATTGCAACAGGCTGTTTTTACAGGACTTAGAACCGGGGCTATTGCCTTGACGTGCGGTGTGGCTACTCAACAATTTTTGAGAACACAATTGGGTAGGAATTTTGCTGCTGTTTCGTCTCGATATTCAAAACAGGCTATAGATGCTTTATATACAACACCTACAGGGAAAGTACTAATTGAAGGGACCTCTAAAAATTCGCTCTTCCTGCGAAGCTATTTTGGAGCGAGGAAGTGAGCCCGAGGCATACTTTGTTGTATACTCCCATGCTGCACCAGCTCGCCATTTTTTTATTGCGCTGTACGGACAAAACAGCTATATTGAAGCTATGGCAAGTTGCGACAGCGCGTACAAATACCTGTTCTCGAACCCAGCAATCCTGTGCAAACTCATCCACGCCTTCGTTGAGGAGGATTTTAGCGCCAAAATCCAGCCCGACAGCCTGCACAAACTCGACCCGTCCCACCTCTCTGCCACGCTCCAGCAGCGCGAATCGGACCTGCTTTACGAGGTGCGCTTGGACAATCAAACAGCCTATCTGTATATCCTGCTCGAATTCCAGTCCACAGCCCCCAAGCATATGGCCATCCGCCTGCTCAGCTATATATCCCTGTTTTACGAACGCCTCATCAAGGAAGGCAAAAACAGCAAAGGCAAGTTGCCCCCGGTATTTCCATTGGTGCTCTACAACGGAGACCGCCCTTGGAATGCGCCCCGCAGCACCAGCGAACTGATCAGCAGCAACGAAATACCCGCAAAATACCTACCCCACTTTCAATATGCTCTCATTGACGAGAAGCGCATCCCCGACGAGAAAATCCACAAGCTGCACAACCTTATCAGCGCGGTGATTTGTGCCGAGAAATACGGCAGACCAGGGGAGTGGGAAGCGCGAATCCCGCAAATCATAGAATTCCTGCGCGATGAACCCGGGCCCGAAATCACCATTTTCAGGCGCTGGATTGCCTTGCTGTTTGGCGAAGGCATGAACGAATCAGAATACAATCAAATCACCGCACCAGAGGAGGTACAGAAGATGTTGGCAACACTGGCAGAAGATCTAAAAGCTGAGGGCAGACAAGAAGGCGAAAAACTGGGCATGCAGAAAGGTTGGGAAGAAGGCGAAAAACTGGGCATGCAGAAAGGTTGGGAAGAAGGCGAAAAACTGGGCATGCAGAAAGGTTGGGAAGAAGGTGAAAAACTGGGCATGCGGAAAGGACGGGAAGAAGGCCGGGAAGAAGGTGAAAAACTGGGCATGCGGAAAGGACGGGAAGAAGGCCGGGAAGAAGGTGAAAAACTAGGCATGCGGAAAGGACGGGAAGAAGGACGGGAAGAAGGCCGGGAAGAAGAACGGCGTGAAGCTGCCCGGAAAATGAAAGAATCCGGGCTGTCGATTGAGCAGATTGCAAGGTTTACCGGCCTGAGCCACCGCGAAATTACCGGGCTCTGATGCCGGGCTGGGCGCAATTGTCAAGGACGGCTCCCCAAGAAAAGCCAATTTTTAGGGATTTTCCTGCAATTTCTCTTGCCCTCCGTCGGAAAAGAGTATATTCTTTGAGAAGAACAAGCTATTTTATAACCCTATTTCATCTTTTATTAAAACCATTCCGACCTTGGCCGGAACATCATCTTTATGCATTGTTTTGCATAATAATACCAAGGAGTATTGCACAATGGAACACAAGTTCAGTAAAATTCGCTCATCGCTCATCGCTCATCGCTCATCGCTCATCGCTCATCGAAAAAATTAAAATTATATAGCAGGGAAAACTATTTTTTTGCGGCCTTTTTGCGCCCATTTGCCCTCCTTCTCTTTTTGGCCCTTCTGCTCGGCTGCGACCCGCCCGGCGGATCCGGCGGAGGCTCTGCCCAAAACCCTCCCGCCCCGCCGCCGTTCGCATGGGCCGGGGACTACATCATCACCAACAGCAACAAGATTGTCGTTCCTCAGAACTATGGAAACTATTTCGCAGGTGGACATACTTATTCTGCCCATTCCGTGTACTTGGGGACCTTGCATGTCAGTGCCGACGGCAGTGCAAGTATAGCCAGCATTGAGGCAGATCGTCTGGCTTCGAGGGCCAGCCACCGCATAGATTTTGGGGCCAGGGGGCAGGATCCCGATAATCCCCCCGCAAGTATTGCGGAAACGGCGTACAATCTGACCATTGTTGATTTAAATGACGGGGGAATAATTTATACATCTAAGGTACCGGCATCGTATGAACGTATTCGCCATAATCTAAGACTGGTATTTAAGACGCCTCCCGGAAGGGCCGGTATCTGGTTGGAGATCCCGGCTGGAACTTCCGCCTCCGCTCCCTGGACTTCAGGGTCTACGCTTATACTCGCTAATGTTCCCACGGAAGAGTCTCAGGTTACGTTGCAGCGGAAAAGCAACGATTGATTGTTGGGTCGAATGTCCGGCTCTGAACCCCCGGACACGGAAGGGTATCCGGTTTTTTTTGCATTCAGCCAGATGCTCGCTCATTGAGGGGCTGCGCCAGCTCGCAAAAGAGGAAGGTCGGGCCTTGGCTGCGCACGGCCCTCCCCTGGTTCTCCCATGCTGCGCCAGCTCGCAGAAATGAGGGTCGGGCCTTGGCTGCGCATGGCCCTCCCCTGGTTCTCCCATGCTGCGCCAGCTCGCAAAAGAGGATGGTCGGGCCTGGCTGCGCACGGCCCTCCCCATTTCTCCCATGCTGCGCCAGCTCGCATGGGAGCGCTGGTACAATTATATAATTCTCGCAGAAAGCGATACCATTTTGGGAGGTTCCCTAAGTGGAGAACCTCCCACTTTCCGTCCAAACTTGTTGTTGTGCCGTTCCATCCCCGTATAATCTGCGTCCAAATCCTTTCATTTCGCTTTTGAGGAGGGCCTGTGTCATTTCCGCTCTTTCCCAACTACGGTTACCCGGAGCATCCCGCCTTTCCTTTCGCGGTCAGCCGGGCCGAAGGCTGCTGGCTTTACAGTGAAGACGGGACCCGGTATCTGGACTTATTTGCCGGGATCGCCGTCAACAACCTGGGGCATCGACATCCGCAGGTAGAGGCTGCAGTAGCAGAGCAATTGCAAAAAGTCTGGCATACCAGCAATTACTTTCTCAGCCCGCTGGTACAGGAGCTGGCCCAAGCCCTGACGCAGGCCAGCGGACATTGCAGCCGGGCTTTTTTCTGCAATAGCGGCCTTGAGGCCAACGAAGCCGCTTTCAAGCTGGTGCGCAAATTCACGGGCAAGAAAAAAATCCTGGCCTTCCACAACTCGTTTCACGGCCGCAGCCACTCCACACTTTCGGCCACTGGCCAGCAACGCATCCAGGAAGGCTTCTTCCCGCTGGGCGAAGACTACTATATCTACGGCCATATCAACGACCGCGCGAGCCTGAGCCTAGTGGACGAGAGCCTGGCTGCCGTGGTCATCGAGCCGATACAGGGGGATGGCGGACTGTTCCCGGTGGAGCCGGAATTTCTGCGGGCCCTGGCCTTGATGTGTCGCGAGTCCGCGGTACTGCTGATCGCCGATGAAATACAGGCCGGCATGGGCAGAACCGGCAAGCTGTTTGCCTACCAGCATTTCGGCGTTGAGCCGGACATCATTGCACTGGCCAAGGGCTTGGGCAACGGTCTGCCGATTGGGGCCATCCTGGCCCGCGAAGAACTGGCGGAAACCTTCGGCTACGGTTCTCACGGCAGTACCTTCGGCGGGAATCTGCTGGCAGTCCGGGCAGCCACTGCGGTGTTGGAAGTAATGCAGCAAAGCGGCTTCCTCACAGAAGTCCGTCGCAAGGGCCGGTGGCTGGCAGAAGAATTGCGGCGGCAACTGGCAGGCAATCCCAAAGTCTTGGAAGTACGGGGGCTGGGCCTGATGCTGGGCGTAGCCCTGAATGAGGCCGTTGCTCCGTATCTGGAGCGGTTGTGCCGCGAACACAAAATCGCCTGCATCGGAGCCGGGCCTTCGGTGCTGCGTCTGGTGCCCGCTCTGACAATTGGCGATGACGAGCTGAAAATGGCCGTCTCCGCAATTGTCGATGTGCTGCGTTGACCTGCACCAGACCCGGTCTTTTTCACCGGGCAAAGGCTCTGCCTTGCGGCAAGGCTTGTGGACCTGCTTTGATGTGCCATTTGCCACCGTCACGAAGGCAGAAGCAGAGCGATGGTACCATTCTTGCGAAAGCGGGAGTCAAGGAGACCCCCAAATGTCATATGGGAAGCTCTAAAAATTCCCATTCCGCTTTGGGAGCTGCCCATCTGTAATACCCGAAAGATTGCGGAGCCAGACAAAAGACAAGTTCCGGTTTTCAGTGTTCTATTTTTGCGTTTGGCGTTTTCCCCTTATTTTGAACAGCATCTGTTTATGGAACAACCAAAACAGCCGAAAAACTACTGTGTTTTGTCGTTGAGTCTGTGCTTTCCCGCCAAACACATAGCTCAGGAAGGATCTCATGCCCGATCTGGTGGAATATTGCGAACAGTTGTGCCGGCACTTTGCCCGGCTGTTTGAGCTTTCAGAAGACCAGGCAGGCTTGTATCGTGAAATTCGTCAGGCAGTTAAGGACAAGGCCTGGTCGCCATTAAACCAGAACATGGAACGCATGGAGTTCCTAGCGCGGGAGCAAGGACGGGTTAGTAAACAGATTTTGGGGCTGCGCGGTCAGCTGCAAAGCCAGTTGCCGCAGCCTCAAGAAGTCCAAGCCCCGGCGGCTTCAGATGGCTCGGAATTGCCGAAGCTGCTGAAAATCAGCGAATTGCTGCCATTGCTGCCTGTGGAGCAGCGACAGCAAGTGCGAGAAATTTGGCAGCAGCTGCGCGAGAGTTTGCTGTGCCGTCAGAGCGAGTTGCAGGCCCTGCAACACTACAGCGAGCAGAAGCAGGAAATGATTGAAGGCTTTCTGGCGGCCCTTAAAGACGATGAGCTGGACCGCGCCCAAAGTTATGGACGGGTTGGCAGCCAGCGCCAATCGGGAGTCGCCGCGCCGTCGCGTATCTTCAGTGGCGAAGCGTAAGAAGAGACAGGAGCTGATATGAGCACTTTTGGACAATTAGAAACCGGCAAGCGCGGCTTGATGGCCCACCAGACCGCCCTGAGCACGGTGGCGCACAACATCAGCAATTCTTCGACCGAGGGCTACAGCCGCCAGCGGGTGCGCATGAGTCCGACCGAACCACTCTATGCCCCGGACCTGACCCGCTCCGACCGAGCCGGCCAGATTGGAACCGGAGTAGCCGTAACTCGGATTGAGCGGGTGCGCGACTTTTTTATTGACAGCAAAATATTGCAGTCACAGGAAAAAGCCTCTTATTGGCAGCTGCGCAGCAAGTATCTCAGGCAGATCGACAGGATCTATCAGGAGAACGATGGCAATTCGATCCGCAAAGTGGCCGATCAGTTCTGGGAATCCTGGCAGAACCTGGCAACAGACCCTGGCAATCTGGATGCGCGTCAGCAGATTGCCTACCGGGGCCGGAACCTGATGGATCACATTAATCTGCGTTTCGACCGGCTCAGTGGCCTGCGCAAGCAGATCAACGAAGAAATCCGCATTCAAGTCAACGAAATTAATGATTTGATCAACAATATCGGCAGGCTAAACCAAGAGATCCAGCGTTCGCTTGCTGTAGGCGACCAGCCCAACGACTTGATGGACCAGCGCGGCCTGCTGGTGCAGAGGCTCTCCAAGTATATTGACGTCACTACCGATGTGCGGGATGCCGACGAATATCAAGTGCATGTTGGAGGCTTTCGCTTGATCCAAGGAGCGGACGTGCAGAACTTTCAATTGATGGCCAACCGGGAGAGTGAGGGCTACTTCCAAGTCGTCTGGCCCAAGAGCAGTGGCAATACTCAGGCCGAATACGAACCGGTACAGCTCAACGGCGGCTCGCTCAAGGCCCTGCTCGACTTGCGCGACCAGGACTTGGTGCGGGAGATCACTCAACTGGATGAATTGACCATGACCTATGTGGCCCAAGTCAACGAAATCCACAGCTCCGGCGTGGGGCGAAATGCTGTGACCGGAGTCAATTTTTTTGAGGTTTTCAGCGAGACCAGCAACCCGCTGGGCAACTATGACAGCACGGGTGACGGTAACTTCGACCAAACCCGGCTGTACCAGATCAGCGGTGCGGAAAGACTGAGTCCCACCGATGTGCTGGGCATCAGCGGTGAGCTGGCACTGGGCTCCCGGGACGGCATTGTCAATCTGCCCTACAATGCTACCGACACGGTGCAGACCGTGATTGAGCGTATCAACCAATCGGGAGCCGATGTTAAGGCCCGCTTGGATCACAACGGAAATTTACAGTTACATGCCACTGCAAATAGTGGCTTTGCTCTCTCGTATGTGGCTGACACTTCGTATTTCCTGACGCAGTATAGCGGCTTGATGCAGAGTCTCAGCCAAGAAGAACCGGGCAATACATTTAACGGCAACCAGCCCAACCAGGCATTGCTGCTGCGCCAAGGAGTCAATGCGGGTCTGCAGCAAGGCGCAGAGGCCGCAGCCAAGTGGCAGGTACAATTGCAGCGCAATCCTTCGGCCTCGGTGCGGGTCAATCCGGCCATCTTGAAGGATCCCGGCAGCATCAGTTCGGCAAAGCCGCAGCAGCCGGCGGGCAGTGTCGATGGCCGTCAAGCTCCGCTGGGCAACAATGAAATTGCCTTGGAAATTGCCGCCTTAGCCCACCAGCCGTTAATGTTTGGCGGTAAAGAGACCATGAGTGATTTTTTTGCCGCCAACATCGCAGAGATTGGCGGCAAGGAACACCAGGCCGCTCTGTTTCACGACACCTTTGAGAGTGAATTGAATGAGCTTGAAGACATGCGCAAAGAAGCCAGCGGTGTCAATCTGGATGAGGAATTTACCAATATTGTCAAGTTCCAGCACGGCTACAATGCCTCTGCTAAATTTATCGCCACCTTTGACAATTTGATGGATGTTCTGCTGAATCAGGTTGGTGCTTGAGGGCACCTCTGGAAAAGATCACGATTCAGCGCGAAATTGGAATTTTTAGAGGTGCCCTAGAGGTTCCCTAAAGGATTTACTTATGGATATACGTGTCAGTAGCTATCAAAGCAGTGATGATATTCGCCGCTACGCCCGCGAAAAAGATGTGCAAGTCAATAATCTGATGGGCCGGATCGGCAGCAATCAGCGCTTTGAAAACCTCGGAGACAAGACCATTGCCGCAACTCGTGCTTCGCGCTACCTCTCGCAACTGAGTCGGCTGGAAAAATACAGCGATCAAATCATCCACGTCAACGAACGCTTCCAGCTGGCGGAAAGCCAGATGAACCGGGTGATGGGGAATCTGCAAGAGCTACGCACCATGGCAGTGCAGGGAGCCACCGGCACCTATACCAAAGACGACCTCAAACAGATTGGCATTCAGGCCAATGAGTTGCTGCGGGACCTAATCAGCGTAGCCAACGCCCGCGACGAATACGGAACGGCCCTGTTTAGCGGCACCGAATCGATGGTCTCGGCTTTCGCCGGTGAAGAGGGCTTTGTTCCGGGCCTAGGCGAGAATGCCCTCACCAATGTGCGCTACCAAGGCAATAATCAGGTACGTTCTCTTGAAATAGCTGACGGCAAATATATTGAGGCTACGGTACCTGGCAGCGAGTTGTTCTGGGCCCAGAAACAACGCATTGCCAGTAACGTCAACAGCGATAATTTTGTGGTACAGCAGGCCAGCAGCTTCACTATTGACGGCGTTCAGATTCCATTGGAAGTAGGCGACAACGCCCGCACGATTGTGGCCAAGATCAACGGCAGCGGTGCGGCAATCAAAGCCGAAATCTCGCCTATGAATCGTGGTGTGGTACTGCAAAGTACCGCGCACCATCAGATTTGGCTACAGGAAGAAAGCGGTGCCAGCAACTTGCAAGCCTTGGGTCTGACCGAACACAATCGCCCGCCCTACAATATCAGTACTGCTGCCTGGAAGAGCGGGGCTTCGATCTTTGATGTGGTGATTGGCCTGCGGGACGCGTTGCTCAGCGGCGATTCAGAAGCAGTGGGAAGTCGCTATCTGGCGGCCATTGACGCCAGTATTGCCAACGTCAGTTCGGTGCGCACCGCCTTTGGGGCGCGCCAAGAGCGGGCCGAGAATTTTGGCAACTGGCTTGAAGAAGAGAAATTGCACTACACCACGATGGACGCAGAGGAGCGTTCGGTGGATATCAGTCAGGCGATTCTGGAGCTGAAGGAATTGCAAAACTCTCAGACAGCCGCTTATATGGCGGCAGCCCGTACCATGAATAACAGCTTGATGGATTTTCTGCGCTGATATCGGTAATTTCCCGGTGTCAGAGCTGACAGGATTACCATGAGAATACAGACTCAGGTAATGGGGGAGGTGGAGATTGATCCGAAGCAGATCTTCCACTTCCCCTTTGGTTTATATGCCTTTGAAGACTTGCGCAGTTTCGCGCTACTCGATTCAGCTTATCCACCCTTCTACTGGCTCCAATCGCTGGAGCACACCGAATTGGCGTTTCTACTGCTCGCGCCACAGTTTCTCATTCCCGACTACAATATAGGAATGGCCTCGCTGGAAGATTTTTCCAGTATCGGTATTGAAAGTGGCAATGATCCCAGCCTGCTGATTTTCTCGATTGTCACGCTCAGCGATCATAGTCTTCAGGACTCTCATGGCCCGACAGCGAACATGCAAGGGCCGGTGATCCTCAACAAGGTTCAGAATCTGGGCCGCCAGATCATCCTCAGTGATGAGCGCTGGTCGGTGCGCCACAGTCTTGCGGACCTGGATACCGAAGGAACGACCAAACCGGCCCGGTCGGCTGCCGGGGCGCGAGGTCGGCAAAGCCCTCCGGCTTATTGAAGGACAAAGGGATCGTTGTGCTTATTCTCTCGCGGCGTCAGGGCCAAAGCATTATTATCAGTGATAGCATCGAAATCAGTGTCGCAGAAATCAAAGGCGACCAAGTGCGCATCGGAATTGCCGCACCGCGCAATGTAAAAATATTCCGCAAAGAGATTCACGAACAGATCCAGGAAGCGATGCGCCACGCTGCTCAGAACAGACCTGACGAGACCAGATTGTTAGATCTGCAAAAATTGCTCCAAGGGCGGGTAAAAAAGAAATAGCTGGGCCCATAACAGCATCTGCCATCTATATACAGTTTCTAAGCTGTGGAGAGGGAGAATACCCTTCAATCCTCTCAGAAACCCGGGAAGGCATCCCGTATGATTATCGTGTTGGAAGCGGATATTACCAGTCAGCAGCGCCAAGTACTGGCGCAATTTCTGGCGCAGCATAACCTGCGGGTACACGAAATTGTCGGCACACGCCAGAGCGTGCTGGGTGCCACCGGCGGGGCAAACGTCCGGACTGAAGAGTTGGCGGCCCTGCCGGGAGTGCAGGAAATAATTCCGATTTCCAAGCCTTGGGTTTCCCGCGAGCTGCAAAAGGCCGACAGTGTTTACCAGATTGCTTGGGATTCAGAAGTTTCAAAGGAGCCCGGATTTTCCCGGCCATCCTCGGTGCGTCTGCCTCGCTTACCCGTCGGCGGGCAACGCTTGGGACTCTGTGCCGAGATTCCTTTGCCCGCGCTGACGGCCGGAAATTCCGAAACCTTGCTGAGGGCGTATAGTAATGCGCTGCTCCAGCTCCGGGAAGCGGGCATCAGTATCTTTCGCTACCGGCCCCTGACCGCCGCAGGGCTGCTTCGCTACGTGCACGATCCGGAAGGGCTGCAGCAGGTCAATTTGCAGCGTCTACAGTTCGTGCGGCAACTCAAGCAACGAGTAGAAATGCCATTGCTGATTCAGGTTTCGAGCCTGAGCCAGCTTTCTGAGCTGGCCCGGACCGCCGACATTTTACAAGTGGAAGCCCAGCAGATGCGCAATACCGAGCTACTGGCCGAGCTGAGCCGCTGGCAGAAGCCGTTGATTTTGCAACGCGCTGCTGATGCCAGCTTGGAAGAATTTTTGCTGGCTGCCGAGTTCGCACTCAGCAGTCCCGGTGGCCCTAAAAGCCCGGATGCGAGACTCAAGGAAGTGATCCTGGCCGAAACTTTTATGCCCAACCCCGCGCGTGCGGGAAGCCGGATGATGGACTTTGCCAATATCCATTTGCTACAGCAGCTCAGTCATCTTCCGGTGTTTGTCAATCTGAGCAGTTCGTTCGGGTTCCCCGAAATGCTGGCTTTTGGGGGGCTGTCGGAAGAGACTGAAGGCCCTGCTACTTTGCTTGCTTCGGCAAGTTTCCCCTTAGCGCAGGGCGGTGCGGCAGAGCTGAATGCACTGGCTTTAGCTGCCGCTGCGGCAGGAGCCCAAGGTATTGAACTGGTGCTGAATCCTGATTCGGTGCTGCGGCAGTTTCTGCCGCATTCGGCTTCCCTGCATTATTCTGGTGGTGATTTCGGCTGCGGCGAATTGTTGGCTGAGTGGCACGAAGCACTGTATTTGCTGGAGCAGCTGAAACAGATGGGGGGGCTCTTGCAGCGAGAAATTGTACTGTTACCGACTTTGGCTGCTGGTGCGAAGAATGAAGTAAACAGTGGAAGCAGCTCGGGGCAAAGTCCCCTGATTGTAGCCTTCCAAGGCGAACCGGGGGCCTACAGCGAGCAGGCACTGCGCCAATTTTTCTATTCGGAGAACGCCAAGGCGGTGTTTCCAAGCCAACGTTTTGGCAGGCTGGAAAGTTTACCTTGCGCCAGTTTCCGCCAGATTTTTGAGGCAGTGCAGAGTGGCCGGGCGCTCTTTGCCACAGTGCCGCTGGAAAACTCGCTGGCCGGATCGATTATGGAAAACTACGATTTACTGCTCGAATACCCGGATCTGTGCATCTGTGGCGAAACGCGCTTGCGCGTTTCACACATGTTGATCGCTGCCAAAGGCAGCAAACTGGAGCAAATCCGGGTGGTGCGCTCCCACCCACAGGCCCTGGCCCAGTCCAGCCACTTTCTGGAGCAGCATCAGCTTCAAGCTCTGGCCAATTTTGACACAGCAGGGTCGGTGCGCCAGCTCAAAGAGCGAGCGGAGCCCCATGTTGCGGCCATTGCCAGTGCTTTGGCCGCCGAAATCTATGATATGGAGATCTTGGCCCGGGCGATTGAAAGCAATCCTCATAACTACACACGCTTTGCCATTGTCAGCCGCTGCGATTCGGAGTTACTTCAGGCCCAAGCAACAGATGCTCAGCGGCAAAACTCCGGAGAGGGGAGGGGGAAAGGGCCTAAATGGGGCGATAAGTGGAGTCTGTGCCTGCGCCTGCGCAATTTTTCAGGTAGTTTGGCTACCGCACTGGAGATTTTCCAGAAGTATCGTCTGGACCTGACGAAACTGGAATCCCGGCCCATCATGGGTCAGCCTTGGAGCTATCGCTTCTACCTGGATACTTTGATTTCCGGAGAGCTTGATCAGGAAGATCGGGAGCAGGAATTTTTCCGCGACTTGGAGCGCATCAGCGAGGAGTACCGGGTGATCGGTCGCTATTGGGAAAACTTGAAGTAGAAACCGGTCGGGGCGCCCATTTTGAAGGACAAACCCTTAGTACACCGGCTCTAATTTTTGACATACAGTCCGTATTCCCGAATGCAGGCCAGCTGGCGCGGGCCCAGCAACCATTCAAGTTGTTCCTGCTGAGAGTCTTCAGGCGAGGCCAGTTTCCGGCGAATTTCACTTGAAGAGCAGGGCTCGTCCAGTTTCAGTTCCAAGTAGTCAGCCCGCTCGATGATCTCTCTGTCGAGCGGGCCATCTGTCGAGTCATCTGCGGAATTGATTGGATTTGCCATATCGCGGTGCAGCACGACAAAAAAGCAGACATCCAGCAAGTAGGGCCAGTTTTTCCATAACTTCAACGCACAGAAACTATCCCGCCCCAAGGCGAGGATGCATGCTTTACTGCTTATTTCCTTGCCCATTTTGTCTTGTGAGGGCTTCAACAGGCAACGCAAAGTGTCAGCGGTGTACGATGGCCCTTCCCGCTGCAATTCACACAGTTCCAGCCGCAGTCGGCTGCGGGGCAGACCGTGTTGCTCCACCATATCTTCTAGCACGGCGTGCAGCAAAGCAATTTTCTGAGCGGGGCCGGGCCAGTGCTGAGCTTCTGAGCCTTCCAAAGTCGATAACGGTGTGCCTGGAAGTTTCAACGGCGAGACCCGATTGGGCAGCAGCGTAATGCTCAACTGCGGGAAATGCTTTTGTAAAGCCACAAGCACGGCGGCGTGCCCCCGGTGGAACGGATTGAAACTGCCGCCAAAGTACAATGGCGTAGGTGCAGATTCTGGGGCAAACAGTTGGGGAAAGGTACTTGCCAAGCGTTTCTGGCAAACGCTATTGTTCTCGGTGCCATTCCATTCCCATTTCATCGGAGTGGCGCTCAACCTCGCAGCCGTTTCAGGCGCAGCAGAAATTCACGCAGAGGCTGTACGTAGCGGGGGTCAATGCAGGATGCTTCGACCAGTTCCACCTTTGGATAAGTCTGACGCAAAGCCTCGGCTTGCTCTCTTTGGGAGGGAAGGTCAATCTTATTGGCCAGGATGGCCCAAGGTTTCTCCAGCAGCAAGGTTTGGAACTGCACATCATAGCGGGCCAGTTCGGAACGCAGCTGACTCACGACCTGCACACAGTTTTCGGTTGCCACATCCAGCACAAACAACAAAGCGGCGGCGCGAGAGATATGGCTAAGGAATTGGAGACCCAGACCACTGCCCTCGGCAGCACCCTCAATAATGCCCGGAATATCGGCAATCACAATATCTTCGTCAAAGACTTTCAACACACCTAGGTTGGGTACCGTAGTGGTAAAGGGATAAGCACCGACCTTGGGATCTGCGTTAGTCAAGAGGTTTTGCAATGAGGATTTACCGGCGTTAGGCAGGCCCACCAGACCGATGTCGGCGATCAGACGCAGTTCCAGACGATAGTAGGCTTTCTCACCCGCTTCACCCTCTTGGGCAAAGCGCGGTAGTTGACGGCGCGGCCCCTTGAAGTGATGGTTGCCCTTGCCGCCCCGACCTCCGCGCAGCAGCACGTAAGGCTGGTCGTCTCCCAGCTTCACAGTATCGAGTATCTGTCGGCTGCTCTCCACATCATAAATCACGGTACCCGGGGGAACCAATATGTGGGCATCGGAGCCGCGGTGCCCACTGCGACAGCCGCCCTCACCCTTCTTGCCGTTGCCTGCGGCAACTTCGTGGATACCCGCTAGGTGCGACAGGGTATTGAGATTATGGGAGATGCTGATGATGACGTTACCGCCATCACCGCCATCTCCACCATCAGGCCCGCCTTTGGGACGGCAGCGCTCGCGTAGAAAGGACACCGCACCATCTCCACCCTTGCCTCCGGCAAGCTCCAAGTGTACGGAATCGATAAATGATCGGCTGCGGCCCATAATTTTTCGACCCTAGCGTCATTCCGTAGTGAAGTCAGTGTTAAATGGCGGATTATTCCACGAACCCGAAAACAACCCCCAAGGTAAGCTCTCAGCTACTCAGGACGCAGCAGTAGTGTCCACCGAGACACGCTTCTTGCCCAAGGTAAAATGGAAGCGAATCTGTCCGGCTTCCAAAGCGAACAGGGTGTGGTCGCGCCCCGCGCCTACGTTCTTGCCGGGGTGGAAACGGGTGCCGCGCTGGCGCACAATAATTTCACCAGCCTTGACCAACTGGCCGCCAAAACGTTTGACACCGAGGCGCTTGGATTCTGAATCGCGACCATTTTTGGAGCTCCCGCCCCCTTTTTTATGTGCCATAACTCTACTCCTTGCAGCTGCCTGGAATTTTGTTTTTGCTGTGAGTCAGAAAAGTTGTGGTTCCGGTTGAAAATAGTAATTGCCTGAGCCCTTAATAGAATCAGCAGTCGGCTCATTCTACATGTTCACATAACTCTAAATCCGGAAACTCCGCGGCCAGATGTCGTAGCCCACAGGCCAGCATCAGAGAAACTCCCCGCAAAAGATCGTGTAAAGGCCCCTGGCTCTGTTCGGAAAGAGACTGCAAGCCCCAGCAAAAATGCCCTTCGCGGCCCAATTCCAAGTTCCAATCCGCAGTTTTCAGACCTTGTGTTTCGAGGTCGTGCAACGCCTCGGCTCCACTGCGCAGCAGGCAACTCAAGGCATTGCATAGCTCCGGGTGGCGAGCCGGGGCGTGGCCCCGGACCTCTAACCGGGTGATGATTTGGTTGCGCCAGCAAACAGAAGCCTGCATAGTCGGATTGCCAATAAACTGGCAAACTAAATGTTAGAGGCTGGCCTGGATGTCTTCGACCTTAACCAGGCTGTAGTTCTGGCGGTGGCCCTGTGTTAGGCGGTACTTTTTGCGGCGTTTGTACTTGAATACTCGCAGTTTCGGCCCTTGGACGACTTTGTTCAGCGTCAGTTTCACGCTGGCACCGGCAACGTAAGGCTGGCCTACCAAGCTTTTCTCACCATCGGAGAGCAGCATCACTCTATCGCATTCGAGCGTGCTTCCTTCTGTTTCGCTCAACAGGTCTATCTTCAGGGTCTGGCCTTTGACAGCTTTGTATTGTTTCCCTTGAATTTCCACTACTGCGTACATTGTAATCTCCATGCCAGCATATGAATCGAAGCGAATGCACTTGCGCGGCATTGTGCGAAATTGTCGATGGAAACCGCCTCGGAAACCTTCTGCCAGCAGCGCAGAATCATAGCGGTAATGTGAATCCGGGTCAATTCCCGCGGCTCCCTGCTGACTTCAATTGAGAAGCGCACCACTAGATGACAAGAAGAAGAGGTTTCTCCTTGTGTATGATTGTTTTATAATACTATAGGGGACCTCTAAAAATCGGCATTGCGATGTAAAATCGAAAATCCTTCCTTAATCATAACAAAATAGCACAAAAAATAGTTGGATCCAGATTAATTACGATCAATAAATTCTAATAAAATTAGAATTTACATAAAAAAATCATTATTTACAGCATTTTAGATACAATTATCCACTATTATGCTGTAATTGAAACATATTTTAACATATTATACACAGTATTTCGTAACCCCATACGAAACCTTACCCGATCTATCCCTATACATCGCAACTCTAATCCCCTATTCATGCAATTGCGAAACCATGCAAATATATGCTCCACTTTCGCCCGGGTCTTTGACTTGCGGCGGTTACTTTCTAATTGCTTCTCTGTAAGTGAAGTATCTCGATATTTTCGGTGATGAATAAAGTTCCTCCGTAGTTCATTTGTTATCTTTTCACTTCGATACGCACTATCCCCATATATCTGCGTGACGCCTCAAAATAGCTGCAAGCACCTGTGAGTCGTGCACATTAGCTGCACTTACTTCGTAAGCTAAACTGCTCGTTAGTCGCCGTTGCAATATGATTTTTGTATCCGTAGTGGCTTTTGCTATTTTTCTTTGTCCACCTTGCATCCGTATCTTTTTGCCTCATTTTATTCTCGTTTTCCTTGAATGATGGAGGGATTTCATCATTTTTGATCTGCTGGTTTTCTTCTCTGGTATTGCGCTGCACAGGCACTTTGACAAAGCTGGCGTCCACAATATTCCCTTATTATTGTAATTGAATAATTGTGATTTGTCCAGTGCTGGATTTTTAGAGGTGCCCATATGCTGTACCGTAATCGGATAGTGCAAAATATTTATGTTTCTCAAAAAAAAGTATACTGTTTTTCAGTAGAATTCTTGTGATCCTTAAAAAATATGGCGTAACCTTTCGCAGCCCGGTTATCATTTCTCTTCCAAAGATGCCATAACCTGCGCCCAAATGTCAATACAAGGTCAGGTGATTTTCAGAGGTGCCCTTATCTGGTTCAAAAATACAGGCAGGATAAAGAGGCTGTTTAACAAAGAGCCGGCCAAGCCTGTGGTTATAATCCAGGCAAACATTGACAGCTGAAGATTTCCGCTGAGCAAGAGAGGAATTTGTCCCACTATAGTGGAAAAAGTGGTCAGAAGTACATGTTTGCTTTTTCTCTTGACAGATATCTCCCCCAAGAGACAGGGGCTACAGCCCGGAAGGAAGTTTCGAACTTCCCCCCGATATTTGTTGTAAAATGATATGTAATGGTCTATTACAAAAATTACATTATTAACCTGAATCCCCGAGCATATAATCAAAGCAATAAATACCCTATCAGATAATCCAATATCCATTATGTATAGTAATATCAATATAAAAAACAATGAAACAGGAATGCTTATAATGACAACCAGGGGCATAATCAAGGATTCATAAAATATTGCAAGAAGAATATATATAAGAATTACAGCCATAAAAAAAGACTTTAAGAACATCTTGTTTTCAGCAATCTTCTCCATCAATCCAGGATCGATGAAGTACGTATAACCCCTGGGCCAGTGAAACTCCTTCAGGCTGCTGTCTATTCTGTCATACAGTCTCTGAGCATCTGTAACAGGAGAATATATAGTCAAATAAGCACTTCTCTGGCGATTCTGGCGGTACAAATCCTTGATATAATCCTTTCTTTCAAAATGTCCGATATCACTGAAGTAGATATACTTGCGCTCCCTGTTCAGCAAGCCTTTCCGGCGGATATCCCGGTAGCTGACACCTCCCAGTTTCCTGTTGCCCATAATGCGCACATCGATTTCCCGCTGGAGCGAATCGTCGGTATCAGGACTTTGCCACTTGAGTGAAACAGGCCCGTACAGAGACCAGCGCAGCTGTTGGCTGACCAAGCTGCTATCCAACTGATACTGCTGCAAACGGTCGGGAAACAGGCGATACTGTATCATCGGGGCCGGTTTCTGAAAATTGAGCACCGAATACGTGAGCAAAGGGCTGCCGCCGTTATTTGCTTTACTGCCGGCAACAGCTAGGTATTGACTGACTTCCCTTGCCAGTTTGCGGTTTTGCAAGTGTTCAGGGCCCACAATCGCTATTTCCGCCTGCAACTCCTGCTCTGTCCGGCCTTGAGTGGCATAAACAAAGCCATAGGGCATTTGTGCAGAGTAATCGTCAATCCAGTCGAGGAGTTGCCGGCGCCGAATCAGGTTGGGGTCAAAAATAATACTGGAGGTCCCTGAATCCCTTTTTGCCCGAGTTTCCACCAGGGTTACTCCGGTAATAGCGCGAATCTGCTCACTAAATTGGAAGATGCTCTGGTCTACAGCGTCAACATGGAAGCCACTGGGGAGACCAAAATAGACAAAGATCTCTTTTTCACTTGCCATGCCCTGGTTATTTTTGGGCAGAGTAAACAACAGTAAAATGGATGCTGTAGCCAAAAGCAATGACGCGGATCTTATGGTCCATAGAGCCTTTCTTCTCCACAATAAAACCTTCAAACAAAGTGAATATACAAAACTTTTGATTGGCTCAATTCTCTGTGTAAAATATCCGGTGACACTCCCGATTTTACTTCCGACATTCCATCTCAAACACCCGCCTTCAGAACGAATTCCAAGTAATTTGAGTATTTTTACTCCCTGAAACAAATGAATATCCCGATTTTTAAGCATGTGTAAAAAACCTGGTAGAAATGCCACATTTACCAAAGTAGAGATGCTGATGATGATTGAGAAAGTCTTTCCTGTTGCTTGTAAATTAATCTTATCCTGTAATATAAAAGGAGCAGTAACAATCATCGAGGTCGCAGTGGAAGAAAATAGAGCCGGAAAAATTTGGATAACAGATTTCAGATGTTCCTGTGAACCTGATTTATTTCGGATTTTCTCTTGCCAGGCGATATTCAAAATGATGCTAATATCTGCAACCAAACCTATACTGACATTGAAAACAGATAGACTTTGCAGATTCAGTGTCAATCCGAAGTATCCGAATAGCGATAATGCACTCAGACAGCTCAGCAGAATGAAGATCCCACTGACTAGGGCACGGAGAAAGTCTCTGTAAGCTAGGAAGACAAAAGTGATAATGATCCATATGCTGAGTAGTGTGGTATTGAGCAGATCTTGCAATTTCTCTCTCAGGTCCCTGCCTAAGTCATATACAACTCGTTGTCTGTACTTCGATACATGGTTCGCTTGTCTGAGCCATTGTGCGATGACATCGTCGACTTGCTTTGAAGTCTGGATAAGGCTTCCTGTGCCCGTATATTTCAGGTAGAGAACAATGCTGCGCCTGCCGTTTACGCGGCTGAGATTCTCTGTTTCCCTGCTTTGATGGGAAACTTTTGCCACCTGCCCCAGAGGGATTCGGCGGATCTGGTCCGCTGCTCCACTACGTCCACGGAGAACGAGAGGCCAATTGCGCAGCTCTTCCAGGCTGGCAAAGCGACTATCAAAGGTTACCGCAATGTCATTTTTTTCTGCATGTATTTGGCCTGTTCCTTGTAGACGGTAACTGTTTTGCAGCTGTGACTGCAACGCGAAAGGATCCAGACGATAGGTGCTGAGTTTATCTTCCTCTACTTCGATATGGATTTCGCGGGGCTCCCCCCCGCCGATTTGCACTTCGCCCACTCCGGAAACCCTTTTTACCAGCGGTTTCAGCTCATATTCAGCTAATTGCCGCAGTTCTTCCAGCCCCTCGCCGCCGCGCTGATCTTGAATGGCCACAATATAAAATGGTTGATCCTTTGCCGAACTGTACAAAATTTCCGGCTTTTGCACAGAATTCGGGAGTCTTTGATAAATACGGTCACAGATTTCGCGCAGTTGTAGATAAAATTCGTTGAAATCGCTTGTCGGCAAGAGGTCTATCTCAAGCCGATTCTGATTCATGCTGGCCTGGGTGCGCATTCGGGAAATTCCCTGTATGTTTGATACGGCATTTTCAAGAGGAATACCGATGCTTCGCTCGATTTCAGCCGCATCAATACCATAGTGACGAATCAGAACCGTAAAGCGCAGGCGATTTTGTTCTTCAGGTGCGCCGAGTCGGACTTTGTTCAACCCCACCAATAAGAGCAAGATATAACAACAAAACGCTAGGATGAGGCGTCTGCTGTTTTGGTACCAGCCCTGCATTATCCCTTATCCCTTATCCCTTTTTCTGCCTTTCCTTCTCCTTCCCTGTCCCAGCAGAGAAGCAAGGGGCAGAATGCAGAGCGTGAAAAAACTGGAACTGAGCATGCCGCCGATAATCGTCAGGGCAAGATTCTGCTGTCCGGAACTATCCGGGTTGAGGGCCGAAGGCAGTAAAGCGAGGATTGTGCTGAGCGTAGTAATTGATATGGCGCGCAGTCGGCGGACCCAGACCATATAGACCTGATGCGGTTTGGGAGCTTTGTCACCGATCTGCCTGCGCAGCTCCTCGCGTAAGACGATGGCGTTGTTGGCACAAAGGCCGAAGAGAATCAAAATCCCCATAAAAGAGCTGATCGTCAGGCTTTGCCCTGTCAGCCACAGAAACATACTGCTGCCCCAAAGAGAGAATGGAATATTCAGCAAAAGTAAAAGAGGCTCGCCAAAAGAGGAGAACTGCATTCCCAGGAAAAAGTAGAGTAAAAGCAGGGAAACAAACAAAATGAGTACTATTTTTTGTGCGTTTTCGGCAAAGACAGAAGCGGAAATGGAACGGATTGAGAGCGATTCCCTCAATTCAGCGGGGAAGGCTTGCAGAATTTTTTGCCATTTGCCCTCCCTTTCCAGTCCAATAGAGAGGCTGTCCTTTTGGTTTACTCGCTGTAGAGCTGCGCTACGCTCATAGAGCCCCAGCCGGGTCAATTGCCCCAGACGCAATTGTCGCAATTCTCCCGGCTTCCCATCTTGGCCTGGGCTCTGAACGGGAATCACCATGCTGCGCAAGTCATGGAGACTTTGAATCCGGGCGTAATTGCTTCGCGCCTTCCGGCCGGGGATTTCCAGGCGAATCGGATATAATTCTCCGTCCAGTTCGATTTCGGAGACCACCTTGCCTTCGAGAAAGCTCTGCAAAATACTTTGCAGCTGACTGGCAGATATTCCGCTTTGTTCCAGGTATTCTCGCTTGGGGCTGGCCGCAACTTCCCATTGTTCTCCCTGGGGGGAAATATCCACCTTTTCTTCGGACATGACCGGAGCGATCTTCTTGCGCAGCTCAGCATCGTCTTTCAGGCTGCTCAACCGATAAACGGCTTTATCCTGGATTCCGAGTAACTGCATCATTGGGCCTGAGGGAGGATAGGCGGAAATGCGTACTTCGCGCAAATCTACGGAGGCCGTAATGGCATCCGCGACTTTTTGCCCGTTGATCAAATCGGCAAATACCAGGTGCAGCCAAGCCTTCTCTCTGGTATTTTCAGGGTTTGCATAATAATAGCTGTCATTGGCTTCGCCTCCGGATTCGATATAGATATGGGCAATGGGCGAGTTCGCATACTGCTCCAGCGGCACTCTGATGCTTTGGATTTGTTCATGGACAGCCCTTGCAAGCTCTTTCATGCGCTGAATACTGGTGTTTGGGCTGGCCTCGATTTGCAGCACGACTTCCCTTCCGGGGCTTTCGTTCACAATTTTGCGGGGCAGGACGATTAGCAGAGGTACCGTACTAAACAGGGGGACTACAGCCCAAAACAGGCAGATCTTGTAATGGCGGAATACGTTTTTGAGGATCTTGCGATAGCTTCTTTCCAAGACCGGAAAAAGGTTCAGCCTCAAAATTAAAGCGCTTGGAGAACCTCTTGGAGAACCGCTTGGGAAATGGGCTTCCAACAAGTGGTAGCTCAGCGGGGCAATGGTCATTGAAACAAAGAAAGAAGAGAGCAGTGCATAGCTCAGGGTCAGGGACAAGTCACGATATATGGCACCGATGACGTTGGGCAAAAACAAAAGGGGTAAAAAAATCAATATGGAAGTCGCTGTTGCGCCCAATACCGGCATGGCACTGCTCTGTACTACAGCGATCATTTGTTCGATCCCCCGGCAGCAGCGACGTTTTTCCAGCCCTTCGAGCACGACAACACTGTTATCGACCAGAAGCCCTACAGACAGTGTCAAGGCCGCAAGGGAAATGCGATTTAAGCTCAGGCCACTCAAGTACATCAGCAGAACGGTGATCAGCAGTGAAAGGGGTATGGCCAGGATGAGAATCATCGCCATCCTCCAATTGCCCACGAGAAGGAGGACTACGACAAATACCATGGCGATGCCCAGAGCGAGGTTTCGGCTCAGACTTCCCAAGGAATCACGTACCTCCTGCGATGCGTCATAAAGAATTTCCAAGCGAAATATTCCTTCATATTTTTGCTCCAGTCGGGCAATTTTTTTCCTGAGTTCCCGATTCAGGCGGACGATATTGGCAGAAGCCTGCCGCCGAATAATCAGAGCGATGCCCTCCCTCTGGCCGTTGCCAAAATAGGATAACTGCCTGGCGTTTCCCAGGTAAATCTCCGAGCTGAGGTCTTTCAAACGCAGGTAGCCCGAATTTGCAAAATTTGGGGAAACCCGGAGCGGGAGCTGGCCGAGCTCATTGAGATCTTTCGCCCGGGCCGAACTTTTAAGCAGGTATTCCAAGCGCCCTTCCCGAAAGCTCCCCGCCGGATACTCAAAATTGGACTGCCGCAGCAGCTGTCCAAGTTGGTCGATTGTCAGGCCGACTGAGCTCAAACGGAGAGGGGGAAGCTCAACTTTCACCTCCTGTTTTTGCCCGCCTTTTAAAATCACAGTACCTACTCCGGGGGTTTGTTGCAGAGCACTGCGCAGACTGCGGTCAGTCAGTTGCCTCAGCTCCGACAGCTTTGTTTCGGGATAGAGGCCTAAAATCATGACCGGTTGTTGATTCGGGTCTGTTTTCAGCACAATGGGTTTTGAGGCCTGCTCGGGCAAGCTGGGGTACCGGGCATCAATCACCTCGCGTACCTGGATTCCGGCGGTGAGCATGTCTGTGCCCCACTGGAACTTCAGTTCGATCAGGGAAAGGGCATTTCGGGATAGCGACTGCATCGACTTCAGGCCCTGGATACCCGAAAGCGCATTTTCCAATGGTTTGGTCAGCAGGCTTCGGACATTTGTCGGCGATGCTGCTGAGTACGAACTGATAACCAACAGGCTGGGGATATCAATGGGCGGCGTGAATTCCTGCTTCATGCCGAAGAAACTGATGAGGGAAAAGAACGTAGCGGCGGCATAGAATACCATGATGGAGACTGGTCTCCGCAGTACTCGCGCAAGAAAGGTGTTCATCTACAGCTATCTTCCTTGGTTTGTGACCGGGCTCTGGAGAAAGGCGTCTGGAAAGAAATTCTCCGCCAGAGTTGAGGAAGAGCATGTGGAATACGTCATCACCGACATTAACTTAATTCTGTCTCAGGTAAGATAAGAATTGCCAGTCGGCCACCAGATGGTTTCCCAGGCTGTCTTCGAGGTCCCGGTTCAAATGGACGGTCACATAGCTGTCGTTGCTCGAAGGATCTCTTTGAATGCCTAAATGAATGCGCAACACAGCACTTGTTCCGGTTATCAGGATCGGTGAGGGACCGGAGGGGTTCATCTCCAGGCGGTACACTTTGAGATCGGTCGCTCCGCCGGAGATGCTGACTCGCAGCTTGCCGTAAAAATCGCTATTTTCCAGGGTCGCTGTAGAGGCGTAACTCAAATGCAGGTCGAAGAAGCCTTTGCTCAAAGCCGAGCCGGAATAGTTGCTTAGATCCATACGCATTGTTCCCGCATAGCTCAGTTCTATAATATCAGAGGTGTTGCCCGGGTCTCTGAGGTAGCTCAGGGCCAGAACTTTAATGGGGGCCGACTGCACACCGTTACTGCGAAAATAGAAAGTCCCTCCCCGGAGTTCCTGCAAACCTGAGGTATTGCCGTTTTCGTCCTGGATGGTAGGGGATAAAGAGAGCGAATACAGTTGGTCGTATTTCAGCTTGTTGTTGAAGGAGAGGGTGAACGTCCTGCTGAATACGTCAGAGCCATTCATGCCGGGCAGGTTGAGTTCAAAGGCACTGTATGGAGAAATTGTGATGGCTCGGCTGAGGCTGTTGCGACTGACTTTTTTATCAAACACAAAGTGCAAAGAATCCCGTACTTCCCAGCCATCGCTGATATCTGTCAGAGGATCGAAAGGATTCCCCGCCGGAGTCAGACTTCGCTGCGCTGCCTCATCTTCAATGCGCAGCAATTTGGGTGAGGCCGTCTGGTCGCCGAAGGTAAAGCGGAATTCAAAGTCCCGGCTCATGCTTTTACTCCAGATGTTTGTGGCTTCCTTTTTCAGGCTTACGGTATATTCAGTTGCCCATTGATAACTGGAATAAGGGGTAAAGGTCAGAATGTTTTCTCTCCAAGAAAAGAGCCCTTCCACATCGGGTTCGATGAGAAAATTGCGGTATACGCTATCGCGATTCATCTCTGCAGAAAAATAGAGCTGAATCGGCTCATACGCCTGTTGCCCGTTGAGAACCGTGCTTTGGGGGTGATAAGCAAGAATTCTGGGCCGGGAAGGGTCGGCATTGGCAGAAAAACGGCTGCGAAAGGGCTGCTCTAAAGAGTTTCCGTAGATATCTTCAATCTTTGTCGATACCTCCACGGTATAGCTGTGACTCGCGTCCAGCGGAATCTGGGGGCGGAAAAGCAGGGTGGAAGAATCGGGGAAGGAAAACTTCCCTGCGAGGGGTTCCTTCTCATCACGCAAGAGGAGAAATGCGGCGCGCGCGCTTTCGCGATCAATCGCTTTGGAAAAAGAAAGCTCAATCTTTAAGTTGGCCCAGTCCGTTCCCGGACTGAGTGTAGATGTGCCGGGCTTCCAGTCTGTGACGGAAAGGGGCTGCATCTCAATCAGCTCACAGGACTGTGCCAGAAACAGCGCAGCCGGAAAAAACAGTAGGGTACCTCTAAAAATTCCAATTTCGCGCTGAGCGGCGATCTTGTTGCCGAATAAAGGTTCTGCCTTACGGCAGGATTTGTGAGGAATGGCCTGCTTCGCCCCGCCATTCTTCACCGTCAGCAAAGCCTTACCATACAGCAAAGTATGCCTCGGCTTCCGTTCCTCGCGCTCGGCAAAATCTCGCTCACCCAGCATCAAAAGCGAGTTTTTAGAGGTACCCAGTATGCTTCTAAGGCGCTGTGCGCAAGTGTAAAGTAATGTCTTCTGTAAGATAGTTTCCATTTTCATTGGCGGTATCTTTCCCTGAGCTGATTTCCAGTTGATAGTATTTTGTCGAGATCGGGGCTACGTCTGAGCTGCGTTCAAAGCCGGTAAAATTGATGGTCAGGGTGCTGTTGTTATTCCAGTAGAGATTTTTCCTGCCTGGCTGTCTGAGATGGCCGGGGAATATGGCCTGAAGGCTGAGAGCATCGACAATGCGTTGCTTGTAAGCATCGCTGTAGGCTTGGGAAAGCTCTATCGTGAAACCGTAGGTTTCTTCCAGGTTCTGCACGTCAAATACAGTATTGATCTGAGTGTATCCGCTTGCAGTCCAGTCAAAACTGGCATTGTTGCTGCCTGTAATGGACCGGATTTGCACGATAGCGGAGCTCTGCACAGAAAATTTCTTCCTGTACTCCTCATCCAGGGGATTGCCGGAGATATCCCGGGCCTTGGTCTCGGCGAGCAGAATATATTCCTTCACCGGTTTCCAAGGCGTGGAGGGTTGGAATAAATAGCGGGCAGGAGTGAGAACCAGCCAGGTACCCGTTGTATCAGGGTCAAAACGGAGGGCTTTGAGACTCGGTTCTTCTGCCATATCCTCGCTCCAGTTGATTAGCAGACAGGCATCGCTTGCTATAGCCGAGCTGCTTGCAAAGATCCCTGGTATGGGGGTGAAGGTATGGCAATCGGCGGGAGTGAGAGACTGTACCTGTGGTTTCTGTAAATCCTGTCCTACACGAAAATAACCCTGATAGCTCTGTCGGATTAATTGCCCGGCAGCACTGCGCGTCTCTGCATCCGGCAATTCCCAGCGATACACTGCCGGCTGTGTCCAGCGCTTCAGAGGACTGACGGTGAGACTTGTCTGCTCGTCATTCCAGACCAGGTCAAAATCCTGATTGCCAGAAAGGGTAAAAGCATCTTTGACGCTATCTGTATCCATAGATTCTGAAAAATTTAGTATGAGAGGGTCACGGGCTCCTGTCAGCTGGTCGTCTGCTGGTTGGCGGGAAAGCAGATGGGGCAGATCGAAATTTCCCTGCACCTGAAATGTGATGTTCCGGTCAAATGAGAAGCTGTTTCCATAAATATCTTTAATGCTGCCTGTAACGGTAAAAAAATAGATAAAACCGGGTTCCAGATCCTGGACCGGCCGGGCTGTCAAGGTATTGCCGTTCCAAGAAAAGTCCAGAGCGATGGTGTTGCCTCTCTGTTTGATCCGGGTTGCTTCCTGGGCACTGTCTCTGTCGACTTCTTCGTTGAAGTAGATATGGAAACCACTGTTGCGGGGCAGCACCAGACCACTTTTGTCCGGACTGATACTGAAGTCCAGTCGCTCAGAGTTTATCACTGCACAGCTGAGATATAACAACAGAGGCAATAGTGCTGCCATAAGGGCACCTCTATTAAAGAAAGCCTTAAGGGCACCTCTAAAAATTCCAATTCCGCGCTGAATCGCGATCTTGTTGCCGAATAAAGGTTCTGCCTTACGGCAGGATTTGTGAAGAATGGCCTGCTTCGATGTGCCATTCTTCACCGTCAGCAAAGCCTTACCATACAACAAAGTATGCTTCGGCTTCACTTCCTTGCTATCGGCAAAATCTCGCTGATTCAGCATCAAAAGCGAATTTTTAGAGGTACCCTTAAGGTTCATTTATCGCCACCTCCAAGCCTTCGCGCAAGCCGGGATTTTCACTGATCACCAGCAGATCACCTTCCTTCAGACCTTGCAGAACCTCGACTTGTACGCCTTCTTCACTGGCTTCAAAGGTCGTGCCCAGCTCAACGCTGCGCTGTGCGATATAGTTATTGATGACGAGAAAGACTCTGTTGCTCTTATTTTCGCCATCCAGCAAAGTACTTTTGGGTATCAAGATGCGCTTTTTTCGTTCTCCCAAGGGGAAATTTACCGAAGCAAACATACCCTGCCTGGCCTGCTCTTGGAGGGGAGCATTGATGCGGGCTTTTACCGTAAAGTTACCACTGCCGGGGTCTACCAAGGGGTTGACAACTTCAATTTGCGCACTGGTTTCCTCACCCAGAGACGGCAAGTCCACCACAACGTCTTCTCCGATCTGAACTTCTCCAATCAGGCTTTCCTGTAGTGGGAATACAACATAGAGCTTTCCCTGATTGATAATAGTGAGCAGAGGGCTGTCGATTTTTACCCTCTGCCCCTGACTCAGTTGTCTGGCCGCCAACACGCCGTTGATGGGGCTGCGGATTTTCAGAGCGTCGACTAGGACTTGAACAGAGTCGAACTCATCTTCGGCGGCGGATATTTTGGCCTCGGCAATCGCGAGCTCGTTGGATAATTTACGGCTGTTCAATTGGACATACAGTTGCCTCTGCGCTGCGGGGTCTTGAGGAATATTTTCATACCCAGCCTCGCGCAGGTCCTGTTCGCGGTAGCCGATCTTTTCAATCTGAGCCTCAATGAGAGCCTGTTCATAGGCGTTTTCCCTGGAATCCAACTGAAATTCCATATCAGCTAGGTCCTGGGTACTAAGGGCATTGATCTTATGCAGGTCCCGCTGGTCTTGCAGTTTTTTTTTCAGCATCACGATTTCTTTTTGCTGCATGAGCAGTTGAAGACTGGTTTTCTGCAGGCGCAGCAGCTTGGCTTCAATCTGCTTTTTGCCTTCTGCGTAACGGATCTTTGCCTGCTGGTAAGATATCCGGGCCGAATTCAAAGCACTCTTTGCTTTGCTATACTGCAAATCCAGCTGTAGATTGCTCAGGCGAACCAACAGCTGTCCTTTTTTGACCGCATCGCCTTCGTCTACAAATATTTCTTCGATCGTGCCATCGCTCCTGGGGCCGACGCTGACCGCATCTTCAAAACTCAGACTGCCAAAACTTTGTACTTGGGGTTGGGCCGTTTGGTAGCGGACAGGCTTTGTTTCCACTCTTACAGATTCAAGCCTTTCGGGAAATGAGACCTGCGCCTGTTTCCATCCCGCGTTTTCGCCTGCATTCCGCCTCGCGGAGAACCAGATGAAGAGAAAAATGGCCGGCACAGCAAACAAGGCAAACCAAAGTTTCTTTCGTCCCAGCTGCTTCAGCATCGAAGCGAGACGGAACAGATTAGTCTTCACTCTCAGACTCCAGAAGTTTGAGACGCTGCAAAAATTCTGTGATATTTTGATTCAACGATATGGAAAAGCGATATATGAACTCCTGTGTTTCAATTATATATTTATTTCTTTCCAGCAACCGGGCATAGGTTTCTCTGCGTGCCTGAAGAAGTTTTATCTGGTCCAAGAGCCCTTTTTGGTATTGCAGTTGGGAAATATCCTCTTTCGTCCGGCTCAGGGTAAGGACGCGCTCGGACAGATCCATTTTCTGGTACAATTGTCGATATTCTGTCAAAATTTCTTGTACGGAGTTTTTCAATTCAGAATCAAGCATGTTCCTTTTTTTGTATAAGGTTTCCAGTTCCATTTCCTTGCCGCGCACGGTCAGGGGGACGCTCAGGTCTTGCAAAACAGAAACGGAGCCGTTCAGAGAGCGCGAACGGTTTTTCTGATTCCCCGCACTGAGGCTGCTGTTCAAAGAGGCCGGAGAGCCAACGTCCTTCAATGAGAGGCTCAGGCCGAAGCTGAATTGGAAATCTCGCAGTGGAAAGTTCTTGCCGGAAAAGGACAGGGATGAATTGAGGGAAATCTGAGGGACAAAACGCAGCTTCAGATCCCGCAGCTGCATATTCGCCTGAAATATTTGCTGGTCCAGTTTCTTCAGGGCCAGATTATTGCCAAGCAACTCCGAATGCAGGTAATCTTGCAGCTTTTCCAAGACTTGGGGGGAGGGAAGAGCTTCTGCGGTAATGGGTTCGCTGTTCAACCGGAAGTCTATCCCCTCGGGGATTTGCAATAGTTTGCGCAGTTCTTTTTGGCTTTTCTTATATTTGTTTTCAGCTTCTTGCGCACGTATTTTCATCTTGATGAATTCGATTTCGATATCGGTCAGAGCCAAGGTGGTAATCGCTCCGATACTGTGCTTCTTGAGACTGATCTGATAATCTTTGGAAGATATCTTCTGTGCCTGAACACTCAGATCATACTCCTGCCGACTCAGCAAGGTTTTGTAAAAACCCAGCCATGCACGGGCTTCAAGTTCTTTATAGCCGGATTCGAGTTCCAGTGCCTGGAGTAGGCTTTGCGCCAGGTAGGCCTTTCGCTCCCGTTGCAATTTTCCGCCTTGGTAAACAGGAAGAGACAGAGAGAGACTGATTTCTTTGCTATAACTGTCGGGAGCATTATAGGTTACAGAATCTCTGCCGGAGTAACGAAAGTCAAGCTTCGGTAAAAGAGAGCGCCAGAAACGAAGCTGGAATGCCTGATCATCTATGCTTTTCCGGCGGGCTTTTTGCTTTAATTCAAAGGCGTTGTACTTGGCCATCTGGACCGCTTTCCGGGCGTCGATTTCTAGGATTTCAGGGGTCTTTGTGCCCTCCTGCGCCGACATGGCAGTACCAGAACAGAAGAAAAGTAAAAGCAAGACGATACTTGCGGGATGTGCAAGGGAAGACATCATTCGTTTGACGTTATGGCAGTCCGGGAATGCTGCTGCACCCAGGCTGTCAATTCCTTTTCCTGCCGTTTCAGCAGGAGAAAAAGCTGACTGCTCAGATGCAGCAGTGAACCGGGGCTGTTCAACGGACTGGAGTAGTTTCTTGCATATGATACCTTGGTCACCGGGTGCCCCGATTGGTCCAGAAGGACGAGGAAGCCAATCGCACTGTATTGGATCGCCCCGGCGACTAAATTTTCTTTCTGGTAGAACGATAGATTCATTTGGAAAATATAAGGGGCTTGGCCCTCCATGCTTGTACGGCTTGTTTGATCGCCTTGATCGTCTGGATTCAACAGGGGCCGTGCCTTTGTTCCCAGATGATTTTGCGCATTTTGCAGCAAGAGTTTGCGCTGAAAACTTTCGGAAACAGGAAGCCCGAGGATGTCCTGAATGCTGATTTGTTTCAGTTCCACTACATACGGCAGCTGTTCCTGTGCCGGAAGAAAGACCTTACTGCTGTAGGTGCTGCAAGCACTCAGCAAGGCTACTGTCCCCCATAGGAACAGAGCATTTATGGCAATTGTAATCCGGCGCAGAATGTTCATTTTGAGATCTATCCTTAAGGGCACCTCTAAAAATCTACCCTGAGTTGCTTTTCCAGCGAGCAGAGATTGCGCAGGATATTTTGCCTGCCGCCATCCGGTGTTCGAAAGAATTTTTCACGGTCCGTCCGGAATCGGGTCCGAAGGTTTGGTATCAACGTCATTCGTTTCATCGTTTCCTCTCAGATGGTTCAGTATTTCTTGGTTGGCCTCATGGAGAGCCCCTGTGTTCAAAAGCGAGGATGACTGGCGCAGCAGCCTGATCGCTTCGCCGGAATTCTGCATACCGATATAGAGTCTGGCCTGCTCGTGCAGCTGGTAAGCAAGTTGCTCTTTGGATAAGGCATTGGCCTGCTTAATATATTGCAGCGCGAGGGCAAGGTTGTGTTCGCTGAAGTCGTCCTTGCTATAAAGAATCGCCATGTAGTAGTAGACTTGTGAGGCGCTGCTGTCAAGCTGTAGCAGCTCGCGGAGGAGTCGCTCTGCCTGGCGGTAATTTCCCTGTTGCAGAACCAGCCTCGCATACCAGAGCCGCGCTTCATAGTATTCCGGTTTTTTCTTTACGATTTTCCGCAGTCGTTTGTCTGCCTCTTCGAGTTGTCCCAGCAGAATCTGGGTCTTGGCCAACTGGAGTTGGATTGGCAGGAAATTTTTCGCCTTGGTCATAAGGTCCAGGAATCGGGTATAAGCATTCTGGTAGTCTCCCTGTTCATAGCTGTTTCGAGCGGCGAAATACTCTCTGTGCAGATCGGGCTCAATGGTAGTAGTTTCCCTGTTCCGGCAGGAGAAGAGAGCAAAGACATAGAGCGCAAATTGTGCATTTTTCTTAAAACCCATCATTATCTGATCGGTATAATGAGGTTTTTCTCAAGATAAACTCAATGGTTTATCAGATGAAATTTTCCATTTATACCTTAAGGGAACCTCTAAAAATTCGCTTTTGATGTGCCATATACCACCGCAAGGAGAAGCAACAGGCCATGGCTGTGCACGGGCCATTTTTAGAGGTCCCCTAAATATGGTTTCCCCCATCTTGGGAAGCCTGATGGCTTGGACAAAAGCGAAAAATTAAAAAAAAATTGACAACAAGAAAATCCCGTGTTAAGATTTTAGAGGTACCCTGAAGTATTTTTTGCCAGATATTAGAAGTACCCACAGAAACCTTTCTTCCTAGCAGCTACTCCCCGAAGGAGTTCTCATGAAACACCCTTCCATTATACAGACACACGAGCAGCTGCCGATCTGGGAGCGGGCACTGGCCCTTTTTATCGCCCTTCAGCTCTTCCTGTCCCCGCTTTACGCCCAAACCCCTGCCGGGTGGGCCGGCTTGAACAAAAGAGAGCGGACCATCGCGATGCAGTACATGGGGCGGGCCTCGCTGCAGGGGAGTGCCCGGGAGTGGCTGAGGGAGCAGGATGCCATGTTTTCGGTGCTCCGGGGCCTGTGGCAGCGCGAAGAGCTGGACCAGAGAGAGCGGGGCGAACGCGAAGCGACCGTGCGCCGATTCAGCCTGGAGAACTATGGGCGTTGGGCCGTGGACTATTTTCTGCGGGACAGGCCCCGGAGCCAAGTTTTTAGCGACTTTTTGAACTCGCGGGATGACCGCTATATCCTGCGGCGGGGTGGGGACGGCGAATACCTGAAAGACTCGGAAGGCAAGTATGTGCTGCGGGGTCTGGACTCGCTTGCCCAAGACGAAGCATCCTTTGCGCAGGAAGCAAAGGAGAAGCGAGACGAACTGCTGGCCCGCTTTGATGCTTTGGAAAGCGATTTTGTGCGCTTTGGGGGCGAGCTGGAGTTGAGCGGGGAGGAAGTGGCCAAGGGGCTGCAAAGGGAATGGCAGACGCGGCGGACCCAGCTGGAGAGGGGACTGGAGAACCAGTATCAGTATGCCCGGAGTCGTTTTCTGCAGTTGCGCAGCTACGACTCGGCCTCGCGGCGGCGCGAGAGCGAGAAAGAGCGGGCGGGCACAGTGGTGGGGGGCCTGCTCGACGGATTCAGCGATGAGCTGGAATCGGGGCTGGCCGCTCTGAGGGCGAAAGCGCAGGAGATCGGAGCGGGAGGGCAGGAGACGGGGCTGGACGCGGATCGCTGGCAGGAGGAGTTTCGCCGGTTGTACGAGCGCGGCCGGAGCCATTGGGAGAAGGCGGGAGAAGCCTTGTACCAGCGGCGTCTGGACTGGGAACAGAGCGCGCGGGAGAACTTGGATGATGGAGAGGCAGAGTGGGCCTCGGCGCGCAAAGAGCTTGAACGGCGAGAGCAGGAGTGGAAAGAGGAGCTGGATGAGACATTGCGCTCTGGGAAGGAACTCTGGGGGGAACGCAGAGCGGAACTAAAAGTCCACCTAGAGAAACTGAACCAAGAATACTTGCAGGATCAGGGACAGAGAGAGGCATCCTATAAGGAAGTGCTGAATAATATTTTGACACTCTATGCGCAGCACCAAAACGCGCTCCAAAATGCGCGCAAATCAAAGAAGTTCTGGGCTCAGAGGTATTACGCCAACAGAATGCGGGAAGACCCCGATGACGATGGCTCGCTGGTGAAGCTCAGCGCACTGGGTCAAAAATATCAGAAATCATTCTTAAGAGAGAATTTAGACACAGGCAAACATGAATACGCCCCCCATGAGCAGTTATTATTTTGGGAAAAGATGATTGGCAGTAGTCAGGAGCGGCTGCTCAGCTTGAGTGAAAAACTGCGTGCCAGTTATGGCTTTCTGCTGCGGAACCGGGATGCGGAGGATCCGGGAGAAGACGGGGATCCGGAGAGTCTGCTTGGGGCCGTAGGAGAGCAAGGGGGGGCCTCAGCAGAGGGGCTCTCGGGGCTAGATGAGCTGGCCAAGGGTCGTTATTTGAGCCGTTATCAGCTTACGCTATTGAAGGCGAAGCTCTTGAAGAAATATTGGGAAAGAGAACTGGAAGTTCGGGATGCGGTGCTCGGATACGCACGAGATCTGTCCTCCGGGCGGGAGAGGGGAGAAGAGAGTCTTAGGGCCTACGAAGAGGCCAAAGAAGAATTTGAGAGAGCGCAGGGAGACTATGCGGCAAAGATGGAGGAACTTACCGGCGCTGCTGCGAAATTGGATGGTAAGAGTTCTGAAATTAACCAGGCGATTGAAGCACTGAATAACACGGAGGCGAAAATTGCCGAGCTGCAAGAGGTGCTGGATCGGGCACAAATCAAAATGAAGATGAATGAGCCCCTGCTTTTTGAGAATGCACTGCGCAATGCTTATGAGAGTTTGGAGAGGCTTCGCACGGAGTTTCGGGAAATGAAGGGATCAGCAGAGATTCAGAGGGAACTGCGATGGCTGGCCCAGATCCGGAGGGTGAAGGAGCGGGAGCGGGAGTTGGTGGAGGGCAAGACGGACTCAATTGCGGGAAAAAGAATTACAGTGATTCGTTCGCAGAGTGCTTTGAAGAAAGCGGAGCAAGACTTTCGGGCGAATAAGGCTTTTTTGCGAAGCTGGGTCGAGGGCCTGAGTGATCAGGATAAAGCAGCTCTTGGCGGAGGCCTGAGTGATGAGGCGGCCGCGCGGGGAGTACTGGAAGGCCTGTGGGCAGGTTCGGGGCTCAGCGAAGAAGAGCAGCAATACTATACTCCTGTGGTGAAGCGCCATGTGGGAAAAAATTCGGAGTACCTGTTAGAAATGATCGGGCAGGAGTGGGAATCGCTGAGGATCCAGCGAGCCAATGCGGTTCGCAAGCGAGCCGATACGATAGAACTGTTGCAGAGCAGCGATTTGAAGACCTGGTTGGAGTCTCGTTTGAGCAAGGACAATGAGCTGGGGGAGCTGTTTGAGGGTAAATTGGGGAAGCCCTTGGCGGAGGCCACACCGGGGGAAATACTGGAAGCGGGAGAGAGTCTGAAGGAAGATTTGGAACTCTACCGCTTAAAGCAGCGCAAGGCGCGCGAGGTGGAACTTCTGACTCAGGCCATGGCATTGCTGGATAAGCGCCGCGGACAAAAAAAAGCTGCCCCACAGGCTCAGGGCGGGGGGGGAACTACGGTCGTCTCGCCTACGGCCTGGCTCTCGGGCCTGCTTAACGAGCGGCTTGGGACGAAGAACCACGCTGAGCTGGAACGGGAGCTGGGAGAATGGAAGAAGGCTTGGGAAGAGTTTGAGTGGCATTCTGATCCGGGACAGATCGGCGAATGGATTGCTGCTCTGGGCAGCGATTTGGATAAAGCGAGTGTGGCGAAGAAGCTGGGGAGGCTCCACCACGGGGAGAGTTTTTTCGATGAGGGGGAACTGCGGCGCTGGCGCAGCATCCTGAGCAAAGAGAGCCAGAGCAGACTTGCGCTGCTTGAGTCGCTGGTTCAGCAGTTTCAGGAGGCGGACAGCTTTGCTTTGAGTATTGCGGGGCAGGAGCTGGGGCGGGCAAGAACCAAAGAACGACTCAAGGATTTGGGCCTGCTGGATGAGAATGGGGCCTTGCTGAGCCTGAGCCGACTCAAAGAAGCGTATGCTCTGCTCACAGAAGATGTGCGGCGGGGTCTGATGTTGGAGCTCAAGGATTACGAGAGATATGGAGGGGGCTTTGTCTCGCTGTTTCGGGCTTTGCAGGCTCTGGGCAACTATCGCAGCAAGAGCAATAAACACGAAGAGCTTGCTGCGCGCAAAGCAAGGTGGTCTGAGCTTCGCAGCGGCTTGGACCGCATTCTGGGTCTTGAAGAGCCCTTGGCGCCCGGGGCACTGGGGGGATTAAAGATTTTGGGGAATAAACTGCGGCAGCTTCGGGAAGCTGAGACAGTGCAGCGGGATTCAGGTAAGGAACTGAGCGGCCAGGCCTTGCGTGAACAGGAGCTGCGTGAGCTGGCGGTGTTGTGGGAGCTTAGGGAACAGGATACCCGCCTGCGGGAGCACGTTGACTGGAAGGGTGTGACAGAGCAGAAATTAGGGGCCATGCTGGCCCGTTTCCAAGCTGAGGGCGGCACTTGGGACGGTTTTCGGAACCAGGTGCTCTTGCGTTTGGATTTACGGGAAGGCTCGCGAGGGTTCCGGCTTTTCGGCGGCGAGGCAGGTGATGAGTGGGAGCAGAGCCGGATAGAGGCTTTTGCGGATGAGTACAGGCAGGCTCAGGAGCACCGCCGAGAAGATCTGAAAAAGAAATTGACGCTGCGCACAAATCAGGATGTGGATTTGAGCGAGTTTAAAGACCTGAGCGAAGAATCCTGGCAGGGTTTATACTACCACGTGCTGGCCCAGGCTCAGGCCTCCTATGATTTTTCCAAATTATCTAAAGAACGCCACGATTGGGATACCCAATGGCAGTCCTATATAAAGGGCACGGCCGCAGAGGATATCAAGGGTCAGCTCTTCAAAATTCTCGCAGATTTTATTAATCAGGAAGACAACGGCCTGCTTCGTCTGGCATTGAAAAGCTACCAGCGCAGCCCCGAACTTGCGGGCTATGTGCTCAGTCGCATACTCGGGCCGGGGGGGGGCGGGGCCTTGAACCGGGCGGGTGCTCTCGATCCTGCGAATGGTGCTGCAAATAATCCTTCTGTAAATAATTCTGGCACTGGGAGTGGCGTTGATTACATGGAATTCCTCAAGGATTTTGGGGTATATCTGGAACAAAGCGAAGGCGTGAGCCTAGGCGGAGAGAGAGTCTGGGAGAAACTTGGGGCTTCGGCAGGGCCGGTGAGCGGGCCTTCGGATGCGCTTACGAGGCTGATTGAGGGCAATAGGTACTTGCTTGCGGCAGAGCTGGAGCAAAGCCTGGAGGGGAAGGGGCTGCTCAGGTATGGGGAGAGCGACTGGAAGGGGAAGGTCTCGCAACTGGAGGCTTTGGGAGGGGATGATCCGGATGTAGTAGAGCGGTTGCGCGGGATAGCAAAGCGGCTGCGCGAGCAGAAGCGGGTGAAGGGGCTGGAGGTGCTCAGTGCAAAGCTGCGGGGGGAAGTGCTTGCAGAGCGGCTGCACAATACAGACAGAGCGAAGTCTGTGGACTGGGGCGGTGAGTTTGGGGAATGGCTTGCGGGCTATCGCTACAGCAAGGATGCTTCAGGACAAAAGCTTGGAGCGGCGGACGCGAACTTTGCCGGAATTTACTTTGCGTTGCGGGAGACTTTGTTTGCAAAGGCCCAGGCAGAGGAAAGAGAACTTCTGCGGGCCCTGTTGGAATTAAATGAAGAGCTTCCCGAAAGCACTGCGCGTTACCGCGAGCACCTAGGCGACCTGTTCTCCAAGGGCAAAAGCCTGAACTTGAAGAATCTGGGGCTGCTGGGAATGGATACAAAGCCACAGAAGAGTTACAGCGAGGCAGATTTCCACAGCTCCGTTGATAGAACCAACGAAGTTGCGGCCCTGCTGGAGCTGCAAAGGGCCCTGGAACAGACACTGGAAATGGCAGAGGGCTTCCCAGAGGGCGCGCTGGAGGACGAAAGCCAGTACAGAGCAAAAGAAGCGGAGCTGAGAGCGCAGCTTGAGGAACCGAGGAAGGTGCAGAGCCGGATTCGGAATTGGGAGGTGCAGGTTTCGATCCATGCGGAGCAGCTGCGGGATCTGGTTTTGGCGGGGGAAACGGAAGAGATTGCAGAGAGACTTAAAGCGTTGAAGAATGAGATATCTAAGCTGGAGGCCGAACGAAATACAGAGCGTGAAGAATGGGGTAAAGCTATAGCTGCCTACCGGGTTGAGCAGAAACGCTATGAAGGTCTTGAAAAAGAAGTGGGAGAGTTTGAGAGGCTCAGGGATGCGAAAGAACTGGAACTGCGCAAGCGCGAAGAGATCTGGCATTATGCCAGCCAAGAGTACCTAGACGGAGCGGAGGAAGTGGGAGGGCAGAGCGATATGGAGTGGCTGCCCGAGAGTGAAGCGGCCCAGCGTCAGGCGCGGCTGCGCTACAGTGCTGCGGCGGGGCGCTACGATGCGCTGCTGGCGCAAGGAGACCAGGCCGCGCTGCAGAGGGGACCGTACAAGGCCGTATACGAGGCCTATTACCAGAGCGCACAGCGCAGGCTGCGCCAGCAGCGCAGCCGCAAGGTTCTCGGTGAGGCCATTGCCCAGCAGAGACAAGTGGTGGAGCGGGCGCAGCAGCGGATAGAGGAGAATCTGGAGCAGAATTTTATCAAAGAGGAGAGGCCGCTCATTTGGGACGGGAATGGCTTTGACAACTGGGCCGCCCAGCTGCTTCAGGCCGAAGGGGAGGCCTACCAAAGCCTGAAGAGAGATGCCGAAGTGAGGCCATTCTTTCGCAGGCACAATTTTGCCGACCAACTGCTCTATCTCGTATATCAGGATGCCCGGGACTCGGAGACTGCTGCGGATAAGAGAACCCAGGCTCTGAAAAATTACTGGAAGGATGTTCTTGATTCCCGCCTGGGTGAGAAGATCGATATTTCTTTAAAGCCTAAAGGAAGTGATTCAGCGTACAAAGCGCGCGTGTTGAGGAGGGAAATTCGACTTAAGGAAATAACACATAAAACTTTAGGCCCAAGCGACTGGCAGAGTTTGGGAGTCAGGTTCCTGCCCGAAAATCTGCCGCAGCGCGAAATTTATATGGAGAACATACGCAACGGGGTCTACGCGAAGCCACACGAACTGCGGGAGGCGGTGAAAACGGGGCTGGATAGGGGAATTGAGAAAGGAATCCAGGACTTCAAGGATGCGCGGGCGTTGGCGGGGCTCTCAGATGCCCGTTTGTATGCGGCCTTGGGGGATGCGGGCTACAAAGCATTGCTGAGCGCAGAAGAGCAGCAGAGAGTAACGGCTTACCAAAAGTTCCTGTCTGATCAAGGCGTGAGTGTGGGGCTGTTGCAGACACTGGGGCGGAACCCGTGGGACAATTACTTTTATTCGGGGGGCAGCATTGCTGCGTTGGCGGGCAATGTGGAACCGGGGACTGAGCCGGAGCAGACCAGCATTGAAGTACTCAGCTATGAAGAGGCCTTTTACTTGGCCGATGCCTACCAGAAACGCTATGGCGCGCTGGAGGTGGACGAAGCGCTGCAAAAGACATACGCGAGCCTGGGCGATGTGCCCAAAGTCAAGATTGGCAGCAAGGATGCCGCAGACCAGGAGAAGATTGCGGGGCTGCTGCGCAAGTACCCTGAACTGGGGACCATTCGGCGACGCAGCTTTGCCGCAGAGCGACAGATTTTGCTTTTGCGCATGCACAGGATTGGATTAAACGAAGGGAATATGCGCGACTTTGCTTATGCTCTGTGGCATGAATCGAGGGGCAAGTCGGATGAAAGTGTTTTTGGTGCCCAAGACTTCCGGGCCCCGGGGATGGACGAGTTTCTCGGGGAGAGTAAAACAAAGGTGGCAGAGGAGCTGCGCCACTTGGAGATCGACCTTTCCGTCATTTTTAGCTTAAAATCTTCCCAAGCATGGCTGCGGGAATTGAGCGACAAGAAGATTTGGAACTATGAGGAGGAGGCGGGGAAGGCCTACGAACGTTTGAAGGGCAATGGAGAACTGTGGTCAATCTACAAGCTGTACCGGGCCCACTTTTTGAACCGGCCCGGGTCACTGCGCGGCGGGTCCCTTTCCACTGAGAATGACAACATGGTGCGCAGCTTTATGGGCGAGCAGGTGGGTTCCGATTATTTGGGCAAGACAGCCAATTTTCTTGATGGTTACAAGGTGCGCCATAATACCATGTCTTTGGTCTCCTTAATTGCGGCTCATAGCTTTACGACAGCCGCAGCAGTGGCAGCCGCAGCTTCGCCCTTCGGGTGGATTGCCGCCATCGCATTGGGATTATTGGCAGTTACTGCTTCTGTTCATTCGGTTGTGGAGGGGATTAAGGCCGCTGATCTTGATGAAGCGGTGAGGCAGGTAGAAAACCGTTACGGCGAGTTTTCGCGTGAGTACAGCGATATTTCGCGCAACACGCTCGAGCGAGCGCTAAGCGAGGGGGCCAAGCGGCAGAAATTCCATGAAGAAAGCTTGGCCAAATTGAAGATACTGGAGGGCCGGGGCGCTGAGGATCTCAGCGCCGGGGAGCGCATGGCAGAGAGCCTGCTCATGGCTTTGGAGCTGCGCAAACTGGACTTGGAACAGTTTTATGGGGCCAGTCTTTCGGGGGGCAAGAAGGATTTTGTGCTGCGCATGCTGGGGTTCTCGACTGCCGAGGATGCTGGCAGAGCCGATACAGCCGATACAGCCGATGCTGCCTCAGCTGGCAGTGGGGAATCGGGGGACGCTGCGGGGGCGTTTCAGGGGCACCAAGTTCAAGGGGAAAGTTCGATGGAAGTGCTCCTAGCACTCTTGGATGCCGAAGAGAGCTGGTTTGAGGCGAGCCGCGATGAGCTGAAAAAACAGAGTGTGCATTTGATAGAGGAACAGCGGCAGCGGGACCGCTCTGAAGAGCAGACATCTGCGATGGTGCTGCATTATATGCAGCAAAAGCAAGGCGAGCTGGCTCTGCTTCTGCGCTTGGAGCCGTTTCTCCTAGAGCCGTTTCTCTCAGCGCAGAGCGGGGCGGGAGCGCTGGGAGGGGCGATTGACTGGTCAGAGCTGGGCAAGCAGCTCCGGGGCAAGATTTCGAGTTTGAGCGCAGAGGAGTTTCGCAAGCTGGACGTGGCAGTGCGCCACAATTTTCTAAAGGTGCTAAAGATCGGAGAGCCTGCAAGAGGCTTACATACTCTGGCGCAGAAGATTGAGGTTGCGGGGGAACGTTTTGAGAGGGTCATGGAGGGGCTCATCGAGCTGCAGAAGCTGCGGCGGGAGCAGAGCGGAGGCCGGGTCTGGGAAGAGCAGACCCACCTGCGACGCCTGCTGCACAGCGATTTGGACAACTACAAAGCACAGGGGCTGGGCGGAAGCATTTATGCCAAAGAAGAGTTTGGCGCCATGGGCCGTTCGGCCGGAGCCATGGGCAAGATGTACCAGCGGCGTCTGGCTCTGGAAGGCGAGTTGCATCAGGCGCGGATTGGCGAGGCGAAGGCGGACTTGGAGCAGCGGCAGCGCAACTGGTGGGCCATGATGGAGCGGGTACGGAGCCGGGGCATTACGGCGTGGGCCCGTGCGCTGGAGCGGCTGGAGCAAAAGCGGAGTGAATGGCTGGGGCGCATGAAGGACAAGAGCCGGAGCTACGCACAAAGCTGGGAAGAGAGGCGGGAGAATCTGGCCCGCAGGCAGCAGGCTTGGGCCGAAGAATTGCTAAGCCGGGCCCAAGAGGCGCAGCATGAGGCCTTGAGCGGGACAGCGGCCTTTGCCGGCATTGCCGGAGCTGAGGGGCAAAATGCTGTGCTTAGGCTTCCGAGCTTCAGTGGCGAGAGGCTGAGCGCCGAGGGCCTGATCAAAGAGTTGGGGCAGCTGCCGATGCTCGAACGCCTGAAGGGGCTCAACAGCGGCTTAGAACTGCGCGGGCTTCCGAGGTACAGACGCGGAGTGCGGGCCGAGGCGCGGGAATTTTTCAAGAAGTTCCACGATGCGCAGACCGCCGAGCGCGAAGAACTGGGCAAAAAAATGCTGGCAATCCTGATTGTCAGGACGCAGGAGCTCTGGGCCAAACTGCTGGGCCAACTGGACCAAAACGTGGCCAAGACCAATCACAGCTATGCAAAGCGCTGGCAGAAAGTCTTTGGTTCGCAGGGCTGGGGCTACGATGCAGGGGGCAAAAACTACCACAAACAAGTCCTCTACTCGGCGACCATGTTTAACGTGGACAGCCGCGCCACGCAAGTCTCGGCCTATGAATATTATCAGTGGCGGCGAGACAAAGAACTGGAGCACTACATACTGAAGCAGCAGGAAAGCCGCTTTTTGCGGAAACGCCTGCAGCGGGGGGCAACGGCACTGGCCGGGGCGCGGATACTCGAAGCCCTGGGCAAAGAAATCGATAAAGACGAGCTGAACGCCTTGAATCGAGCGGGAATGCGCTTTTATCTGGGGGCGCAGCAGGGCCTGCTGGAGAAAGTGGGCAAGGCGATATTCAGCGAAATAGCAGCAGAAGAAGTCAACTGGATTGCGGGGAAAAAGAAAAGCGACTGGGGGGGAGGCTTTGCGCTGTGGACCCGGGACAAAGAAGAGGCCAAGCTCTCGGGAAAAGCGAGAAAGAAAGCAAAATGGGCCTACTACCGGGCCCTAGAGAGCGACTGGGAGAGCAACGGACTATTTGAGAAGAGCGGTGCGGGCGAGACCGGGCGGCTTACCCGGGAGCTGCTGCGCTACCAGATGATCCATGGCTTTGGGAATTCCCAGTTCGGCCTGAGCCCGAAGGAACGGGATCTGTGGCAGGCCGGGGAACACGACCTGATCCAGCCGCTGAGGCTGGGCTTCATCGAACAAATTGCGCACTCGATTATCATTGCCGTGGGGACAATGGGAATCGGCACCGCACTCAGCGCAGTCGATGCAATCAGCAAATTCGGAGCCACCGCTCTGACGACACTGGCGGGAACCGGCATGCAGGTTGGGGCCTCGTTTGTGAGCAGCGGCAGCAATCTGTGGGGGGGGGCCGACCCCTACCTTGAGGGGCAGAAATTGGCCAGCGCGCTGAGCAAGAGCGTTATCGCGGGAGGTCTGGGAGTTCTGAGTGCGGGGGCCGGGGAGATTTTAGGCGAAGGTCTGGTGGGCAAAGTGCTGGTTGACGGGGGCCTGGCGGCGGGGCGTTCGATGATAGGCGGGGCGTTGAGCAGTGCGGTCCTGGGCGAGGCGCTGGACGGCAAGGGTCTGTTACTCAATGCAGCATTTGCGGGCCTTGGGGGAGGAATTGCGTCCGGTCTGGGGCAGATGGAGGGTCTGGGCTCGCTGGGGGAGGATATGCTCAATTCGGGGGTCCACTTTGGCTTAGACACCGGCAAGGCGGCGTTGATGGCACTGGACGGGGACGGCAATTTTGACGATACTCAGTTTCTGGCGGATTGGGGGGGCAGTTTTGCCGGCAATGGTTTCAGCGCGCTGGGCAGTCTGGCCAGTTATGGAATTTCAGCCTCTATGGATAGTTATAAAAAAGAAAACGCCCCCCAGCAAAGCAATAACTGGGAAAATATTGGGAAAATCGGCAGTATTATGGAACTTGGAGGATATGTAGCCAAAAGTGCTGTAAGGGGAGCGATAATCAAACAAAGCCAGACATTGGACGGGAATATTATAGGCCAGTTGCTGGGGAATACCTTTTTGGGCATAGATGCCATAAGTAGAGAAGCCCAAGCCCGAGGCGGTAATTTTGGGGATTTTGTCAAACACACGGGAGAAAAAGTCGGAAATAAAGTCAAACAAGGCTGGGAATGGCTGAAGAAGAGTGAAGTGGGGCAATGGTTCAAAGCACATGCTCAAAATATGAAACGGCACTATAAAAAGAGGATAGAGCCTGTTGTAGACTTTGTGGAAAGGAATGAAATTGGAGTAAAACAGGCCGATGTTACTTTTGATGAAGAAGGAATGCCTGATTCTCTTGATGTGAAGGTTGGTACTCCCAGCGCACTGGAAAAGGGGAATGAAGCATTGGGGAAAATTTCTGATAAGATTAATGATAATGCTTCTATAGGCTTGGCCGTGGGGGAACACGTTTTAAAATTTGGGATGAAGATCGACCCCAAATTGACCCAGAACAACACTAAGAATGAGTTAACAAATGCTCTAAGCTTGTCAATGGGTGTTGCTTCTTTTTTGATGTTTAGTACAGGTGATCAAAAGTTAAGTTCCAATCTTTTAGCTGATTGGAGTGAAATACTCTTATTCCAGAATAGGTCTAGTGGCGTGAATGCTAGATCCAATCTGCGTCCAGATTTAATCAATTTCAATGTTAATTGGCAGGCGAGTCCTCTATTTCGCCTTAATACTAACATGAATTATGATTTTAATCAGTCGAAATTTAGTTTTGATTTTCGTGGGAATTACCAAGATGGACGTTTGTACGTCACCGGTGGTGTGGGAATAGATATACAAGATAACCAAGTTACTCCAGTTCTGGGATTTGGTGCTGGAATAAATTTCCCAGAAATAGGGAGTCGTTTGGGCATTGATGGGACGTTGTTTTGGAATCCCCAAAATCAGGAGTTTACTCCACGCCTAGATTTTGAATATAATTTTGCCGGAATATTTTCAAATTATTAAGTAGAACTGACAGGAGATAATAAAGTGAAGGGAATAATCATATTTTCTATATTAATTGGGATCATTCCCAATGTGTATTCTCAAAATAAAGATGGATTATACACAAGAGAAGCGGTAGAGAAATTGCTTCAGGAGGGTGGATTTAGTGAGAGTTGGAAGAGTATATTATTAAATATGGCAGAAGGAATTGACAGAGGGAAATTGATACATGTGGGAGATCTGACTAATAAGATTATTAGAAATGAAATTAATTTTAATACTCTAAATGAATCTGTGTTGTATGGAGCATTATTTATGATATATACTCTATATACTTATGATCCTGTTGCAGGAGTGCTAAAGTATGAGGGTGGACTTTTCCTTATTGAAGATTTTGATAAAGCAAGTGAAGAAATTAGAGCCTTCTATGCCCAAGTTGGGGCTTTATCTCTGTACCTGTTGCAATGGGATGAATACTTCCCAAAAGACTGGGTTCAGAATGTCATTACTAATAGTATTAATTTAAATACTAAATTGAATAATTATGAGACCTATAATACTTTATATAGTGATATATATGAACTTATAAGACAAACATCCCAAGATCTGATGAACACAGATCTTCTTTTAGAGCCTGAGAATAAAAAATCAAATGCTAGGAATCAACAAAAAAGAATAGTTGCAAATAATAGACGTATTATTGAAAATAATTACGGGGATTTGATACAAAAATACCCACTTTCTCCATTTCCACATCTCATTTATTTTAAGGCATTAGAAGGTTTGGCACGATGGCAGGATTATATTTATTTAAAGTATAGAAAAAAAATAGATAACTTGGAAAATGAAGAGATTACTAGAATATTAAAATTAGAAATACAGAAAGCATTTGATGTAAAAGAAGTTCCTCTAACAATGTTTTATCAAACAGCAAATATGAATGATGAAGATTATATAGAGATGTATCAAAAATGGCTGACTTATTTTGATCCAGGGAACCTTTTGGCCATGGGAATTTTAATTTCAGAACTATCTCAAAAAAGAAGATTTACAGAGGCAGAAGAAAGGCTTAAAATAGCCCGAAAATCTCTCCCATTGGTTCCAGTAGGACTAGAAAGGGGTATGGCTTATTATTTCGCATTAATCAATTTTGCAGAGATGACATTGGCTCTTTATAAGGAAGATTATCAAAGACTGGCAGCTATTACTCCAAAAACTATAGAACTTAGTCAGGATTTGCCAATTATACTAAGGAAAATTGCGGGAATATTTTCCAATACTCCTTTTATGCAAAAAGCAGGAAAACAAGTTGGAGCAAAGTTTTATCTCGATAATTTTATACAAGGAGGCTACAAAGCGGCTAAAAGGATTACTGAGATATACCCTGAATCTGACTATCTGGCAGCAGATATTTTTAACCTGTCTTTTTATGAATTTATGCGCCTCGATGAATCTGATGTTGCCTATCAGGAACTTGTTAAGATTGCTGAAAATAAATTATCTATGGGTAAGAATACAGCTAATCAAGTAAAAGATTTATATTACCGAATTGTTAAATATTATACTCCTCCGGGGGGAGTGCCTGAGGATGTCAAAAAATATTTCGGTGTGGAATAATAAGAGACCCTGACAGACATGGCCAGCACATTCGCCGGAGCGGTAGCCACCGGGGGCATCGCCACCAAACGCCGGAAACTCGGGGCCGAAAAAGCCACCATTTTCAGCGCGAACTCCGGGGCCGGGCTCGGGGATACCAAACTGGTCGGGGATATGAGCCGGGCCCAGAGCTGGAACGGCGGACTGCTGAGCTACCTCGCCCGACAAGCGGCGCGGGGAGCGGCACTCGGCAGGGCCCAAACGCTGGACGGTGTGGCCATCGGGCAAATGCTGGGGAACGGGTTCTACAATATCGGCATGGCCAGTGCTGCCTACCGCAAGCTGGACAGCAGCCTCGACCGCGCCGAAGAATGGGCCAAAAGACAGGGCGGCGCAGACGTGGGAGACATAGTGGACCAGCAATTTTATCTGGAAAGCTCCATTACCTCGGGACGCTACAGCGGGAGCACCTTGAAGATGCTCCAAGACATGAGGGGGCAAAGGCTGCGCTTTGCCAGTCGGGGCAGCGCAGTCGGCGCGGACGGCGAAACGCTGGCCCGGGGCTTCACCGCAGCAGATGGCAGGCGCTATCTGAGCACAGATCAGAAAGGCAGTCTGCAACAGCAACTCGCAGGCTTGGTCACGCGAGCGCATGAGCGCGAGCGCAACGGCCTCAAAGACGGGGCTTGGGGCCAGACCGTTGAAGGATTCCGGGCGGTAGTGACCCACGCGGGCATGGGCTCGATGCTGGACGGGCAGTTTGGCAGCATATACGGCCGAAGTTGGCAGAGCCCCCTGCTGCGGGATGAAATATCGTCATACAGGCGGGGCGATATGCGGGCTCTGCTGGGTTCTACGGTGAATAATTATGATCACAGCAGCGGGGACAACTTCAAACTCTTAGATAATGGCACCAGCGTCAACGATGGCACATTGGACTTGAACAAAAACGGAGAAACTATCATCACAGCTGAAGAGCTGGCTGAAATGAGCGAAGAGGAATATATTAAAACCTTACGTTCCAGAGGTCTGATTACCGCAGAACAAGCCGCATCGGGAAGTCTTGTGAGGAAACAGTTTCAGGCTATGCAGGCAGCGAACCGCTATCACCAACAATTTGGCCCGGAAGGTTTTCAAGGGGATCCCGCTCGGCAACAAGCCCTCGGCGGCTATATGCAAGGCGTTGACCGAATCTGGCAAGGCGACCGGGCATCGGTAGACTACATTATAGCCAGCTCTCAAGGCAGTAAAATAAAGGAATTAGACCCTTGGCAACGCGAAGCCATACGAGTAAAATCGGGCTCATGGTTTGGCGACCCACGCAGCCAGTGGGACTTTCGGGGCAACGGCAAGGCCCGAATCAGCGCAGAAGATGTGCAGAACCTGCAGAATCAGGACAAACTGCACAACCTACTGTGGACAGATTTTGGCCGGGACAGCGCCCTGACCATAGGCGGAACCGCACTCACCACGGGGTTATTTAAGGGTGCCGGCAGTTTAATCAGCAGGCTGCGGAATACCGTGCAGCCAAGGGCTCCGGGCGTTGCGCCTGCAAAAAGATTAAGTAAAACAACCGTATTAGGTCGCTATCCCAGTTATAGAAAACTCTCTGATAAATTAGATGCTCGACGATTTGAAATTCCAGCTCCCATATGGAATAAAATGTCCCCAGTGGAACGATGGAAGGCTAACCAAAATTTTTTGGATCGTATGATTGCAAGGGGAGATAAAATTATATTATCAACGCCTGTAAGAAATATAGATCGGGTTCAGGGATATTTTCGAAAAGAATTGGATTATTTGATAGATAAAGGTTATCGATTAAGTGCTAATGGAAGGTCTCTAATAAAATGATTATTGAAAGAAAAGATGTACTAAAAAATATTATAGAGATGGCCGATGTGTTTTATTCTGATGATCATAACATGTCTATTTACGATATAGCAAAATCTACAGGATACGTGGAGCTAGTTGACAAAATTTGTGAAAATGAATTAAAAATAGAATTAAAAAAACATGAATCAGTGGATAATTGGATGCTATACTCTGAAGATAAAAAAAACTGCGGGGGCTGGTATATAGTCCGTAAATTTTATCTATGGAGAGTGGGTCTATATGATGGAGGAACTACCGTAAAAGAATATATTTTTACTAATAAATATAGAGCTATGGCATTTTTCATTTTAAAAGAATTAAATTCTGTATTATTTCGCACGTGACCGGGGGACGTTTAATTTTTCGACTAAAGTGGGCAAGGCGATATTCAGCGAAATAGCAGCAGAAGAAGTCAACTGGATTGCGGGGAAAAAGAAAAGCGACTGGGGGGGAGGCTTTGCGCTGTGGACCCGGGACAAAGAAGAGGCCAAGCTCTCGGAAAAAGCGAGAAAGAAAGCAAAATGGGCCTACTACCGGGCCCTAGAGAGCGACTGGGAGAGCAACGGACTATTTGAGAAGAGCGGTGCGGGCGAGACCGGGCGGCTTACCCGGGAGCTGCTGCGCTACCAGATGATCCATGGCTTTGGGAATTCCCAGTTCGGCCTGAGCCCGAAGGAACGGGATCTGTGGCAGGCCGGGGAACACGACCTGATCCAGCCGCTGAGGCTGGGCTTCATCGAACAAATTGCGCACTCGATTATCATTGCCGTGGGGACAATGGGAATCGGCACCGCACTCAGCGCAGTCGATGCAATCAGCAAATTCGGAGCCACCGCTCTGACGACACTGGCGGGAACCGGCATGCAGGTTGGGGCCTCGTTTGTGAGCAGCGGCAGCAATCTGTGGGGGGGGGCCGACCCCTACCTTGAGGGGCAGAAATTGGCCAGCGCGCTGAGCAAGAGCGTTATCGCGGGAGGTCTGGGAGTTCTGAGTGCGGGGGCCGGGGAGATTTTAGGCGAAGGTCTGGTGGGCAAAGTGCTGGTTGACGGGGGCCTGGCGGCGGGGCGTTCGATGATAGGCGGGGCGTTGAGCAGTGCGGTCCTGGGCGAGGCGCTGGACGGCAAGGGTCTGTTACTCAATGCAGCATTTGCGGGCCTTGGGGGAGGAATTGCGTCCGGTCTGGGGCAGATGGAGGGTCTGGGCTCGCTGGGGGAGGATATGCTCAACTCGGGGGTCCACTTTGGTTTAGACACCGGCAAGGCGGCGTTGATGGCACTGGACGGGGACGGTAATTTTGACGATACTCAGTTTCTGGCGGATTGGGGGGGCAGTTTTGCCGGCAATGGTTTCAGCGCGCTGGGCAGTTTGGCCAGTTATGGAGTTCGAGGCGGACTGAACGACTACAGCAACCAGCGGGCCAGCGACGCGGCAGAGAAGATGAAGGAGAGCTATACCGCAACGCAGAGTCTCTCAAAAACCGGACTGAGCGATGACTTGATGGATCGTCTGGGCGGAGTGGGAGGAATCTTCGACAGCTTCGGGCTGCTTACGGAAAGCATGGTGCGCGGAGCGGCACTCGGCCGGGCCCAAACGATGGACGGCACAGGCTTTGGGGTAGGGCTTGGCCAGAGTATCGGGGGATTTGTGGCTATGGGTCAGTCTGTGGACAGCATCGACAGTACGGCGAGCCTTTACGAGAACGGGAGAATCATCAAAGGCTACCAGGCAGGCCCCAACGTGGTAGACGGGAGTTATCAGGCCATGCTGAACGCTTACAGCAACGCCAAATACAACCGCCGTATGAGCCGTGCCGACCGCTTTGCGATGCTGCGGGAGTTGAGGGAGCGGAAAATAGAGTTCACCAACAACAAGGCCAAACTCGCATACGATCCCGAAACAGGCCAACTCGGAACGGCCCGCACCGAAGGCACTATTTCGTATCTGAATGCCGATGAATTATTGAGCAGTGATATAGGCAAACAATTGCACATTGCCACGGTACTGTCCCACGAGAGTGCCCGTGACGGCAGGGCCAGCCTGAACCAGCAGGCCGAAACCCGGGAATCGGTACAGGCCCACTGGAGATACCAGGATGTGCTTGCAAGGGGCCGCCATGCTAGGGCCTATGTGGGGGCTCTGGATGGGGATAAGGCCTTGGATTTTAAAGTGGGAAGGCTTTACCAGCAGGGCATAATTGGTGAGGAAGATATACAGAAATATATTGATGGTAATTATGATAGCAATGGGGATTTCTGGCGGTTAGCAAAAGACGGAAAACTTGAATGGGACGGAGATTGGAACATTAATGATGAAACCGGTAAAAAGCTCATTGACTTCAGAGATCTGGATAAATTAAGCAGTGAAGACTTGCAAAGATTAAACCAGTATTTGAATCAAGGAGTGGATAGAACTCAAATAGTTCAGAATCTGGGAGAGGCCAATATAATTAATAAAAGGCAACTCCATTTTGAATTGCAATCAAGAGGAGATTATATAGTTCCAGATTTACAAAATGTTCTCTGGTCTGGGATGGGAGAGCAAAAAATTGTGCGATATTTAGGAGGAACTTCTAGTTTAGAATATAGCATGGATAATCTCATGTCGCATACTCGATTTAAAGCTATAAATGACCTCTATAATGACGGTCATGTAACAAACGCAGAGGCCAGAAGCACAGAAAGAATGTTCCTGCAAGGACAAATTCCCATGTCGCCCACGCTGAACTGGAGCACCCGGGAGCCCTTAAACCGAAATTATGAATATCTGAATGCAGATCAAAAAGCCCTAAGAAACAAATTCTTTTCAAACGACAATATTATCAGAGAAAACTGGCAATCTTTATTTCCCAATCAGGGGGCCATGCAAAGATTTCTTGGTACCGGCACTCCATCAGAAAAAGCAAGAATGTTAAAACGGCTTGCTGATAGCGGGATAGATGTCAGAACGTCTTTTAACAACCTAGAGTATCGTCTGTTACCTTCGGGAGAGAGTATCGCGCATGGACCAGCAGGAGACGGGACCGATAACTGGAAATGGGTTTCAGGGAATCCGGGGGAAACAGGCAGGGAAATTGTGATAAATCCAGAGGGAAGCTTTGATTATAGCCAGTATAGGGGTACTTATAATTTCACAAATCAAAGAGGGGGCAAACGCACTTTTTTCACTCATCAGAGTACAAGGGAGCATTTCTTTTATGATTATGTTCCATGGAAAATATGGGGTATCTCCCCCTGATGAACCATTTATCAGATAATAGAGGTGGTAATTATGAGTAAATATTTTATATTGTTTAAAATATCAATTCCTAATTTACTAATTGTATTAATATTAACAGTTGACCTATTTTCTCCTGATGATAGATTTAATTTTCGTCAGAAATTAGAATCTACGTCTATAATGTTTATGGTATATGGTTTAATGATAGAAATAATTATAGGACTATTTATAGGATTTTTTGCGGGAGTTACTACGGGAGCTGTACGAGGGCCCCTGCGTGGAATTCTTGCTGGGGTCTTAGCAGGATCCCTCGCAGGATTTCTGCCTATTGTAGCAATAGCTCTTATGAGTTATACAAATAATCTGTATATTTATATATTATTAAATATCGCACTTATGTCATTAGTTATAATAAATATAAGAATTACAAATATAAAGGGTAAAGAAGAGAGATTAAAATTATATGAAGATAAATATCTGATTTTGAATGCAATATACCTGTATATACAGATATATATATCAATAATGTTCTTATGGGGAATTTATCTTTTTTATTTTTAACCCGGGTTATTTGCCTTAGTCGAAAATGATACATTTTGAATTGCAAGCACGAGGTGATTATATGATTCCAGATTTACAAAACGTTCTCTGGTGAGCATAGATGCCATAAGTAGAGAAGCCCAAGCCCGAGGCGGTAATTTTGGGGATTTTGTCAAACACACGGGAGAAAAAGTCGGAAATAAAGTCAAACAAGGCTGGGAATGGTTAGAAAAGAGCGAATTAGGGCAATGGTTCAAAGCACATGCTCAAAATATGAAACGGCACTATAAAAAGAGGATAGAGCCTGCTGTAGACTTTGTGGAAAGGAATGAAATTGGGGTAAAACAGGCCGACGTTACTCTTAACGAAGAAGGCATACCTGATTCTCTGGATGTGAAGGTTGGTACCCCCAGTCCGCTGGAAAAGTGGAATAAAGCATTGGGGGAAGCCTCTGGTGCATTTAATGATAAGGCTTTTGTGAAAATTCCTGTAGGGGAACACGCCTTAAAAGCGGGTGGGAAGCTCAACCCTGAGTTGTCTAGTGATGTAAATCATTTGATGGATACCCTGACTTTGACAATGGGGGCATCGGTTTATACTGAATTTATTACAGCTGATGGATTACTAAGTTCTAATCTCTCTGCCATTTGGAATAAGTTATTGCTATTCAGGAATACGTCTAATGGCTTGATCCCCAGCATCAACACTCAGCTAGATTCAGTGAATTTGGGTGTCAATTGGCAACTAGCTAATCCTTTTAGACTTAACGCCAATGCAAATTATGATTTTAATAATTCAAAAGTCAATTTAAGTATTCGTGGGAATTATCAGAATGGACATTTCTATGCCAGTGGGGGTGTTGGTATGAGTGTGCATAATGCTCAAGTTAGCCCGGTGCTGGGATTGGGTGCTGGGATAAATTTCCCAGGACTGGGGAGTCGTTTGGGTATAGAGGGAGCTTTAACTTGGAACCTGCAGAATCAAGAATTCACCCCATCTCTGGGTTTTCTATATGATATAGCTGGAATATTTTCCAATTATTAAGATCAGAGTAAAGGAGAGAATAACATGAAGAAGATATTCATATTCACTATATTTATTTTAATATTACCTAATCTATACGCTCAAAACAGAGATGGGTTGTATACAAAGGAAACAATAGAAAAATTACTCAATGAAGGGGGATTTAGTGAAAACTGGAAGAGCATACTATTAAGTGTGGCAGAAAATATTGATACGGGTAATTTAATACCAATAGGAGATATAAAAGACAAGATTATTCAGAATAAAATAAATTTTAATACTCCAAATGAAGCTGTATTATACGGAGCATTGTCTATATTATATTCTCTATATAGTTATAATCCGGTTGTAGGAGTACTATTATACAATATTGTGCCTTCATCTGATAATTTTAACAAAGCAAGTGAAAGAATCAGAGCTTTCTACGCTCAAATTGGAATTTTGTCTTCATTCCTGTTGCAATGGGAGGACCTATTCTCCAAAGAGTGGATTAAGAAAATTGCTGCTAATAATTCCTATTTTCACTCTACATTAAAGGATTATAAAACCTATGATACCCTATATAGTGAAATGTATGAACTAATGGATCAGACTGACGAAAATCTGTCAAATATTCTTCCAGCTCAGAAAAAATTGTATACCAGAAACCAGAAAAATAAAATAATTACAAGAGGTAGAAATGTTATTAAAAAAACTTACGGGGATTTGGTACAAAAATATCCTTTTTCTCCCTTACCACATTTGATTTACTTTCAAGCCTTACAATTTTGGGCACGATGGCAAGGTGGTATTTATCTGGAGTATAAAAATCCAATAGACAACTTGAAGTATGAAAATATTAACAGGGATTCAAAAATAGAAATACAGAGAGCATTTGATATAAAAGAAATCCCTTTAACAATGTTCTATCAAGTAGCAAATATGAATAATAAAGGGAATGTTATTGAGATGTACCGAAAATGGTTGGAGCAATTCGATCCCAATAACCTTTTTGCTATGGGGATCTTAATTTCAGAATTGTCTCAAGAAGGCAGGTTCATAGAGGCAGAAGCAAGAATCAAGACAGCTCAAAATTCCCTGTCATTAGTTCCAATTGGACCTGACCAAGAAGCAATGTCTTATTATTTCGCATCAATCAATTTTGCAGAAATGACATTGGCTCTTTATAAGGAAGATTATCAAAGACTGGCAGCTATTACTCCTAAGACTATAGAACTTAGTCAGGATTTGCCAATTATACTAAGGAAAATTGCGGGAACGTTTTCTAATATTACTTTTATGCAAAAAGCAGGAAAACAAGTTGGAGCAAAGTTTTATCTCGATAATTTTATACAAGGAGGCTACAAAGCGGCTAAAAGGATTACTGAGATATACCCTGAATCTGACTATCTGGCAGCAGATATTTTTAACCTGTCTTTTTATGAATTTATGCGCCTCGATGAATCTGATGTTGCCTATCAGGAACTTGTTAAGATTGCTGAAAATAAATTATCTATGGGTAAGAATACAGCTAATCAAGTAAAAGATTTATATTACCGAATTGTTAAATATTATACTCCTCCGGGGGGAGTGCCTGAGGATGTCAAAAAATATTTCGGTGTGGAATAATAAGAGACCCTGACAGACATGGCCAGCACATTCGCCGGAGCGGTAGCCACCGGGGGCATCGCCACCAAACGCCGGAAACTCGGGGCCGAAAAAGCCACCATTTTCAGCGCGAACTCCGGGGCCGGGCTCGGGGATACCAAACTGGTCGGGGATATGAGCCGGGCCCAGAGCTGGAACGGCGGACTGCTGAGCTACCTCGCCCGACAAGCGGCGCGGGGAGCGGCACTCGGCAGGGCCCAAACGCTGGACGGTGTGGCCATCGGGCAAATGCTGGGGAACGGGTTCTACAATATCGGCATGGCCAGTGCTGCCTACCGCAAGCTGGACAGCAGCCTCGACCGCGCCGAAGAATGGGCCAAAAGACAGGGCGGCGCAGACGTGGGAGACATAGTGGACCAGCAATTTTATCTGGAAAGCTCCATTACCTCGGGACGCTACAGCGGGAGCACCTTGAAGATGCTCCAAGACATGAGGGGGCAAAGGCTGCGCTTTGCCAGTCGGGGCAGCGCAGTCGGCGCGGACGGCGAAACGCTGGCCCGGGGCTTCACCGCAGCAGATGGCAGGCGCTATCTGAGCACAGATCAGAAAGGCAGTCTGCAACAGCAACTCGCAGGCTTGGTCACGCGAGCGCATGAGCGCGAGCGCAACGGCCTCAAAGACGGGGCTTGGGGCCAGACCGTTGAAGGATTCCGGGCGGTAGTGACCCACGCGGGCATGGGCTCGATGCTGGACGGGCAGTTTGGCAGCATATACGGCCGAAGTTGGCAGAGCCCCCTGCTGCGGGATGAAATATCGTCATACAGGCGGGGCGATATGCGGGCTCTGCTGGGTTCTACGGTGAATAATTATGATCACAGTGGAGAAAACTGGAAAATCGTCGACGGCAAAATAACCGATGACGGAAACTTCAACTTATACGCCGAAGACGGCAGCCTGATACTCAGTGAATCGCAGCTCAATAATCTTTTGAAAACATCACATGGAAGATATATACTGAATAAAACCATCCAGGAACACGGAGGAAGTGAGAGCCAGGAAGTACTGTACCTGATGCAGGAAGGCAACCAGCGCATGAGAGAGGACGTAACCCAGGACAACAGCCCACTGGGAAAGGCCTTACAAGCGGCCTACGCCGATGGAGAAATGAGCTATCAAGAGGCCCGGAACATTCTAAAAAACCACCGGGATGCCCTGAACGAAGAAAGCATTATCAAAAACACCGGAGTCCACTGGGGCCTGCGCACGGTATTAAATAACAATGATCAGCTCCGAGCTATGCAATCTGAGATATTCCGCCAGTTATACGGGGATACCCCAATAGATGAGCGCACTATTGCGAATGCCGCAAAAGAAATTACTCTTAATATTAATGGGGCTGATGTTAAGTTTACAAAACAATCCGAAAAGGGAACAGCATATCATAACCCGGAAGAGAATGTGAAACTGGTGGGTGATGATGGGACGGAGATTGTCATTAATCGAAATAATGGAAAGCTTGAAATGCTTCCCAGATACCGGGGGACATTTAATTTTGATCCATCTCCCTTCAATTTAAATCCATTTAAAGGCATATTAAATCTTAGTCTCAACATGATAAATCCATTCTATAAAGACCATGGAGACTTGGATATGTTGCCTTATTATGTATTAGGCAATGATCGTTTAGATTCTACATCTGTAGGACAAAGGTATAGTCCCAAGCAAAACTATGATGCATTTGGCCAAAGTCCTGGGTACATGCCACTTTTATTCCCCATAGGCAAACATGTCAATTTTATATATCCTAGTAGTGCTAAAAATAAATATCAGATATATAGAAGGGATAAGGAGTATAAATATTATTCAGGAGACTACTATGATGGATATGACTCGATTTATTGGTAAGGTTATTTTCCTGAATATAATTCTATTAATATAATTGCAGAAAATGTCAAAGTCATTTTCTGCTAATCTAATGTGTTTATAGGAGCTGAAAAATGAATAAAATTACCTCAGAATGCAATATATGTTTTCCAATTAAAATATTTTTATTCTTCTTTTGTTTGTTATTTTCTTTAGGATTAAATATGTTTTTATTATTTTATAATTTTATAGATAGGACTCTTATATTTATTTTGTATTATATCTTCGTAGGTGTAAGTGTAATTTTGATAGTCAGAATTATAGTTAATACAATAGTTGGGTCAATATTAAGCATAATATCAATAATATTAATGTTTTCTCCTTTTTTATTTTATAATTTAAACTCTCTTATTGCAAATACATTTTTTGATTTTAAAGAAAATTTATGGATTTTATCGATTTTATGGATTTTCGCGTATTTGGGCATTATTTATATTTTATTAAATAAAATATATAAATATGTTATAGATAAAGGAAGGTTAAATAAAAGAAAAGCTATATTTCTATATAAAATATTGAATATAAATATTTATATACATATAGTATTTTTCACTTTTCCAAGTTTTATAATTTTAACTATAGGGGACGTTTAATTTTGATTCATCTACTGAATGGTCTTGGCCTCCAAAGAAGTCTGGGCGGAACATGATAAATCCATTCTATAAAGACCATGGAGACTTGGATATGTTGCCTTATTATGTATTGGGTAATGATCGTTTGGATTCTACATCAGTAGGGCAAAGGTATAGCTCAAAGCAAGATTATGATAAATTTATTCAAGAGCCTGGGTTTATGCCATTGCTATTCCCTATATATAAATACGAAGATTATATATATCCTGCTGCATCTAAAAAGAAATATCAGGGATATATAGTATTATGATGAAATAGATAGAAAGGCGATGATGCCTGGTCATGAGGTTTTCTATGGTTTTCAAATTTATTGGTAAGATTATTTTCCTGAATATAGTACCTTTTTTACTATACGTATCTGTGATGTTTACAATAGTATATATTACTGATAAATATAGGCATGATTTTACTTATATTATGGGGATAATTACAGGGATAATTATAGGGATAAATACAGGGATAATTATAGGGATAACTACAGGGATAATTACAGGGATATTTATAGGTATAATTACAGGACAAGATCCGATGGCTCTTAATTTTATGTTTGATTCTATTACTTCAGAACTTTATCAATTAAATCTACTAACATTTTTTATGTTTTTATTATTGTTACTGTCTTTTATGTATAATAATTATAGAATTAGAAACAGTTCCAGTAAAAAAATAAGAAAAAAATATTTAATCTTATTAATTGCTATGCATAATGGAGTGTATTGGTATTCTTTTTTCTATGTATTTATAATATGGTTTGTAATACCTCAATTTAGAGGGCTATGATACAACGGCAGGGGCAGGAAGGCAACCAGCGCATGAGAGAGGACGTAACCCAGGACAACAGCCCACTGGGAAAGGCCTTACAAGCGGCCTACGCCGATGGAGAAAGTGGGCAAGGCGATATTCAGCGAAATAGCAGCAGAAGAAGTCAACTGGATTGCGGGGAAAAAGAAAAGCGACTGGGGGGGAGGCTTTGCGCGGTGGACCCGGGACAAAGAAGAGGCCAAGCTCTCGGGAAAAGCGAGAAAGAAAGCAAAATGGGCCTACTACCGGGCCCTAGAGAGCGACTGGGAGAGCAACGGACTATTTGAGAAGAGCGGTGCGGGCGAGACCGGGCGGCTTACCCGGGAGCTGCTGCGCTACCAGATGATCCATGGCTTTGGGAATTCCCAGTTCGGCCTGAGCCCGAAGGAACGGGATCTGTGGCAGGCCGGGGAACACGACCTGATCCAGCCGCTGAGGCTGGGCTTCATCGAACAAATTGCGCACTCGATTATCATTACCGTGGGGACAATGGGAATCGGCACCGCACTCAGCGCAGTCGATGCAATCAGCAAATTCGGAGCCACCGCTCTGACGACACTGGCGGGAACCGGCATGCAGGTTGGGGCCTCGTTTGTGAGCAGCGGCAGCAATCTGTGGGGGGGGGCCGACCCCTACCTTGAGGGGCAGAAATTGGCCAGCGCGCTGAGCAAGAGCGTTATCGCGGGAGGTCTGGGAGTTCTGAGTGCGGGGGCCGGGGAGATTTTAGGCGAAGGTCTGGTGGGCAAAGTGCTGGTTGACGGGGGCCTGGCGGCGGGGCGTTCGATGATAGGCGGGGCGTTGAGCAGTGCGGTCCTGGGCGAGGCGCTGGACGGCAAGGGTCTGTTACTCAATGCAGCATTTGCGGGCCTTGGGGGAGGAATTGCGTCCGGTCTGGGGCAGATTGATGGTCTGGGCTCGCTGGGGGAGGATATGCTCAACTCGGGGGTCCACTTTGGTTTAGACACCGGCAAGGCGGCGTTGATGGCACTGGACGGGGACGGTAATTTTGACGATACTCAGTTTCTGGCGGATTGGGGGGGCAGTTTTGCCGGCAATGGTTTCAGCGCGCTGGGCAGTTTGGCCAGTTATGGAGTTCGAGGCGGACTGAACGACTACAGCAACCAGCGGGCCAGCGACGCGGCAGAGAAGATGAAGGAGAGCTATACCGCAACGCAGAGTCTCTCAAAAACCGGACTGAGCGATGACTTGATGGATCGTCTGGGCGGAGTGGGAGGAATCTTCGACAGCTTCGGGCTGCTTACGGAAAGCATGGTGCGCGGAGCGGCACTCGGCCGGGCCCAAACGATGGACGGCACAGGCTTTGGGGTAGGGCTTGGCCGGAGTATCGGGGGATTTGTGGCTGTGGGGCAGAGTGTGGACAGCATCGACAGTACGGCCAGGCTCTACGAGAACGGGAGAATCATCAAAGGCTACCAGGCAGGCCCCAACGCGGTAGACGGGAGTTATCAGGCCATGCTGAACGCTTACAGCAACGCCAAATACAACAGGCAAATGCGCCCCGCTGACCGAGCCGCCCTGCGTGAGCAACTGGAGCGGAAGATGGTGTTTACTGACCGTATTCAGTTTCGCGATAAAAACAGCAATAATGTCCATTACAAAGCCTTTACTACTGAAAACAATGGCGAAGCCCTCAGTGTTTTCAATGCAAACTTGCTGAACAACGACATCGGCAAGCAACTCGACATTGCCACAGTACTGCAGCACGAGGGCTATCGAAATGGCCGCAATAGCCGGGGACCACCCAGTGGTGCTGATTTAGCCGAAACTCGCAGAGCGGTGGAAGCACATTGGATGTATCAGAAACTACTCTCGGAAGGTCGCCACGGCAAATCCTACGTAGATGCCTTGGATAAAGACAGCTACAACGACTATCAGAAAGGCCAGAATTATTTGGCCGGACGCACCAGTGAGGAGGAAGCACATCGGTATATAGATGGGAATTATAGCAGCAAAATAGATGCTTGGGGCGAAAGCACATGGGATGCTATCTCCTTGGGGACTGGCATTGGTTCACTAATATATAATGTCAAAAACGGGAATTACGGTAGAGCCGCACTTGATGCCGTAGGCGCTTTGGCAGACGGTGCAGCGCTAGTTTTGCCTCTAGTCCCTGGCGGTGCAGGAATAGCGATCAAAGCTGCACGTGGCGTTGGTGCGGCTGCTGGGGTCACAGATGGTACTTTAAACATTAAAGATGGCATTGAAAACAAAGAACCAATAGCAACTGCACTTGGAACTTTACAAACCGTATCTGGTCTCAAACAGTTTAAAGGTCTAAGAACTGATAATGTTGGCGAATGGTCAAATCCATCTCGATTGTCAAAACATGTGAAAGATCATGGGTGGCAATTTAGATCCACTAGTGCAAAGGATTATACAAATAAAGCCCGTAAATTTTATAAAGAAGCGATTCAAAACGACTATCGAATTAAAGTCGATAAAAATGGAGTTACTCGTATATATGACCCAGAAACGAATACATTTGGATCTTATGATAAGAATGGTCAGATAAAGACATTTTTTAAGCCAGATAAAGGGAAATTTTATTGGACTTCACAATCTGGAGAAGTCCTACCATGAGATTTTTCCGTTTTAAAGACAAAATAGAGGAATCTACCAAATATGCTTGTCCTTGTTGCAATTTTTTGACATTAGAAGAATTTCCAGGTGGCACTTTTAATATTTGCCCCGTTTGTTATTGGGAAGATGACAATGTACAACTAGCTGATCCGGATTATGAGGGAGGAGCTAATCGCGAAAGTTTGAACCAAGCGAAAGAAAATTTTAAATTATTTGGCGCATCATCAAAGAGACGCAAGAAATGGGTCAGAAAGCCACGGCCTGAAGAAATTCCCTTAAAGATACCATGGATGAAACCTTAAATGTTAAGGATATCATTGAAATAAAGTAAGGATAGAGTATTATATTGAAGAGAATTATCGCAATGATGGGGATTATGAGTCTTGGGTTTATATGCGGGATGCTGTCCCAGTACCAAATCTTGCAGAAAGGGCCGGAGTACGATCAGAAAAAGATTTTCAACATTCATTTACTGTATCCATACCAGACAACCAAGGAGACTTTGACTTCTCGAAAGAAGCACGGAAACAGGATCCAAGAATTATTGAAATTACTGATAAAAATGGAAATACAAAGTATGGGTTTGTGTTCAGTGCTGGACCAGGGGGATTGGGGAGATTAGAAAACCGAGGTTTTTGGGCAAATATATTCAGGAAGATGGATGTTCAGTCATACAAAAGTGGGACAACTAATAAATCTATTTTAATAGGCTTACCTGACGGCTTGAGTGATACTGGGCATATTAAAAGGTTACTACAGGCAAGCGACAATTATGCTAATCAGCCTAGACGACCACAATATGATATACCCGGCGTTCTAAGATACTCATCGGGTACAGGTGATACTCCCAGAAAATACAATTCTAATGGATATACACATGGACAAAACCGTGTTGCTGGTGGCATATTACCAATATTTGAAAATAATCAATTCATAGGTAATGATGGAAGCGCATATACAGCTCCGCTGTGGAATGATCCTGTTCCTCCCGAGTTTTTTGAAATGCCGGAATATTAATAATTCTTTTAATGTATATTATTGACTATATATAGGTGTTATAATGTTTATATCAGTTTCAAAAGGTGTCGTAAATAAAATACAGTATATAATGGGTATTGTTATTTACTTATTTATATACCTTTGTTTAACTTATGTTCTGTTTTTGATATTGGTTATGGCACTTATAAAAGGAGTGTTTTCTATTTTACAAATAGCTGCTACTTGTCTCATAATTATTCCTGCGATTATCAGATTTATTTTGAGCAATATATTGTATAACATACAAAAATCTTTATTTTCATTTTTTATAACACTTATTGTTACATTAACATCATTTGATATAAGAATAATAATGTATATATACGCACCGTACTATGAAAGTCCAATACTTGAAAGTCCAATGATTGATAGTATAGTCAGCATTATTCTTTATACAATTTTTATTTTTATATCTTTATATTTTTACTTACTTGATTGTAATATAATAAAATCAGGGTATCCTTCTGTGATTATGAATCGGTTAACTTCTTTTAAAATAAAAAACAATGGATATAAATCAGATATATTTTATATATTTAGTATAGTATACAGTCGAATATATCTAATTAATATAATTATATATATGATTTCTAATTATTTTTTATATTTGGGTATTTTTTATAATTTGATAAATTCATAAATTTCTGGTAATCTTTTAAGATTAGTGCAGACACTGGAGCGGAGAATCGTGTTTACCAACACCAAAGCCAAACTCGCATACGATCCCGAAACAGGCCAACTCGGAACGGCCCGCACCGAAGGCACTATTTCGTATCTGAATGCCAATGAATTATTGAGCAGTGATATAGGCAAACAATTGCACATTGCCACGGTACTGTCCCACGAGAGTGCCCGGGACGGCAGAGACAGCCCCAACCAACAGTCCGAAACTCGGGAATCGGTGCGGGCCCACTGGAGATACCAGGATGTACTCGCAAGGGGCCGCCATGGTAGGGCCTATGTGGGGGCTCTGGATAGGGATAAGGCCTTGGATTTTGTGGTGGGGAGGCTTTACGAGAAGGAATTTCTCGGAGATGAGGCCGCAGATGCCTATGCGGATCAGTTTTATAACAGCGAACAAGATAATTGGTCGGTTTTATTTGCTTCGGCAGGAGTTAGTGGAGGCGCTGCAGTTGGAGGTACCACAGAAACTGGTCTTGTATTTAGTTACGATCCTGAAACAAAAAATTTTCAGGTAGGATCATATGAAACAGTAGGAGGGGGTGCTTATATTGGTGTTGGTGTGGCACCAAATGTAGGTTTCACAATATTGCCTAATGCTGATAAAATAGACGATGTAAGGGGATTGGGTTTTAATTGGGGTGTTGGATTTGGGGTGGGGCCATTCGGTGGTGGTGTTGACTTTACAATGTCGTTAAGTGATGTTAAAAATATGGGAGGAGGTGGGAGTCTCAGTCCAAAAATTGGACTGACCCCATTTAGCGTAAATGTTTTTGTTACAAAAACATTTGCTCAGTTACAAGGCGAAGACAGAGATTGGCGATCTGCATTATCTCAAGCCGCTGGCCAAGATCCTTCTATTGCAAAGAGACAAAAAGAATACGAGAAAAAGATTCAAGAAATATTTTCTAAGTTGATTACCGAACTAACTTATGAAGAGAGTAATGAATATAAATAATATTAAAGGAAATTAGTATTATGTATATTGTATTTCTAATTTTATACGGTATATTAGGTTTTTTTGGATTTATTGGTGGAGTCGTGCGAAATATGGATTACGGGAAGAGATTAATAGATTTAGTGCCAATTTTATTATATCTGGGTCATAATGAGTTAGCTAAGAAATGTCGGCATCATGCAGATAAATATCAAAATTATCACCCAATGCCTGTTGATACTGATGGACGGAAAGAAGCTACAGAAATAGGAAAAGAAATATGTAAAATAAAAGTCAATAAAAACGATAAAAATCATATATTAATTAGGAAGTATCAGATAATTGTTAAATTTCATAAGATTAGTATAGTCGCTTTCTTACTCGGTTGTGGATTCTTGATATTGAGTGCTATATTTGGGTTTATCAGTCAGACTGGCTGACAATCTATTATCAAGGTAAAATAATGTTCACCAACAACAAGGCCAAACTCGCATACGATCCCGAAACAGGCCAACTCGGAACGGCCCGCACCGAAGGCACTATTTCGTATCTGAATGCCAATAAATTATTGAGCAGTGATATAGGCAAACAACTGCACATTGCCACGGTACTGTCCCACGAGAGTGCCCGGGACGGCAGAGACAGCCCCAACCAACAGTCCGAAACTCGGGAATCGGTGCGGGCCCACTGGCTAAGCGAGCCCCCGGCCCCCTAAAGGGGGCCGGGGTATAATTGTTTTATAATAAATATTTTAAGTAGATCGGGAATGGATTACTCCCCCTTCAGGGGGTTGGGGGGCTCGGAAACAAAGCTTGCCCTGTTGGATCCGTTTCGCTATAATATTCAACATAAGTTTAAAAGTGAACGTATACGATCAAGCCTATAAAACCCTGCTTTCCAAGCCGGAGGCCTTCTGTCAGTTTATGAAGGCCCTGATTCCCGAAAAGTATTCCAGTCTCATCGAACCCGAAAATATCCAAAGCATCGACAAAAGCTTCATCGCCTCAAACCATAAAGAATATGAATCTGATCTTATCTACAAAGTTACCATAGGGGAACGGGAAGCCTGGGTTTATATCCTGATGGAATTCCAGTCGACGGTAGACCGCTTGATGCCCTTTCGGATACTCAATTACGTTACGCAGTTGTACATGACATTGCTGAATGTATACGACGAGAACGACAAAAAACCGGGGATACTGCCGCTGGTTTTGTATAACGGGAACGCTAACTGGAATGTAAGCACCCAAGTGGCGGACTTAATCGATAAAACGTATGTTGCGGAAAACTTCCTGCCCCATATAGAGTACATGTTACTGGATCTGAGTCAGATTACCGATGTGGCCCTGGAGCAAATGAAGGGACTGGTGGGCGCCGTAATCTACGCCGAAAAATATGGCAGGGAGGAGCATTGGAAAGAAGCCCATACGCGGCTGACACATTTTGTGAGAGAATGCAACCCGAAAGAACTGGATTGGTTTACAGGCTGGTTTAAGACCATCCTTTCGGATAAACTGAGCGAAGAACGGATAAATCAATTAATCCAAACAGGAAACAAGGAGCAAGGGAATATGCTGGCAGATGTAATGGAAGAAATACACGCACAGGGGCTGCAAGAAGGGGAGCAGTTGGGGCTGCAAAGAGGGGAAGAACTGGGGCTGCAAAAGGGTCGGCAAGAAGGTCGGCAAGAAGGCGCTCACCAAAAGGCCGTGGAAACCGCCCGGATTCTTCTAAAAATGGGACTTTCCATAGAACAGGTGATGAAAGGCACCGGGTTAAGCCGGAAAGAGGTCGGGAAACTTTTGGAGTGAAGTCCCGGCTCTCATTTAGAACCTTTGCCTGCGCTGCCTGAAATTCAAGGTGTATCGAAGGCAAACATCAATGGCTTGTTGAGATAAACGTAGCCGAGCGGAACCACAGCTACGCCAAACGCTGGCAGAAAGTCTTTGGTTCGCAGGGCTGGGGCTACGATGCAGGGGGCAAAAACTACCACAAACAAGTCCTCTACTCGGCGACCATGTTTAACGTGGACAGCCGCGCCACGCAAGTCTCGGCCTATGAATATTATCAGTGGCGGCGAGACAAAGAACTGGAGCACTACATACTGAAGCAGCAGGAAAGCCGCTTTTTGCGGAAACGCCTGCAGCGGGGGGCCACGGCACTGGCCGGGGCGCGGATACTCGAAGCCCTGGGCAAAGAAATCGATAAAGACGAGCTGAACGCCTTGAATCGAGCGGGAATGCGCTTTTATCTGGGGGCGCAGCAGGGCCTGCTGGAGAAAGTGGGCAAGGCGATATTCAACGAAATAGCAGCAGAAGAAGTCAACTGGATTGCGGGGAAAAAGCAAAGCGACTGGGGGGGAGGCTTTGCGCTGTGGACCCGGGACAAGGAAGAGGCCAAGCTCTCCGAAAAAGCGAAAAAGAAAGCAAAATGGGCCTACTACCGGGCACTAGAGAGCGACTGGGAGAGCAACGGACTATTTGAGAAGAGCGGTGCGGGCGAGACCGGGCGGCTTACCCGGCAGCTACTGCGCTACCAGATGATCCATGGCTTTGGGAATTCCCAGTTCGGCCTGAGCCCGAAGGAACGGGCTCTGTGGCAGGCGGGGGAACACGACCTGATCCAGCCGCTGACGCTGGGCTTCATCGAACAAATTGCGCACTCGATTATCATTGCCGTGGGGACAATGGGAATCGGCACCGCACTCAGCGCAGTCGATGCAATCAGCAAATTCGGAGCCACCGCTCTGACGACACTGGCGGGAACCGGCATGCAGGTTGGGGCCTCGTTTGTGAGCAGCGGCAGCAATCTGTGGGGGGGGGCCGACCCCTACCTTGAGGGGCAGAAATTGGCCAGCGCGCTGAGCAAGAGCGTTATCGCGGGAGGTCTGGGAGTTCTGAGTGCGGGGGCCGGGGAGATTTTAGGCGAAGGTCTGGTGGGCAAAGTGCTGGTTGACGGGGGCCTGGCGGCGGGGCGTTCGATGATAGGCGGGGCGTTGAGCAGTGCGGTCCTGGGCGAGGCGCTGGACGGCAAGGGTCTGTTACTCAATGCAGCATTTGCGGGCCTTGGGGGAGGAATTGCGTCCGGTCTGGGGCAGATGGAGGGTCTGGGCTCTCTGGGGGAGGATATGCTCAATTCGGGGGTCCACTTTGGACTGGACACCGGCAAGGCGGCGTTGATGGCACTGGACGGGGACGGCAATTTTGACGATACTCAGTTTCTGGCGGATTGGGGGGGCAGTTTTGCCGGCAATGGTTTCAGCGCGCTGGGCAGTCTGGCCAGTTATGGGATTTCAGCCTCTATGGATAGTTATAACAGAGAAAACGCCCCCCAGCAAAGCAATAACTGGGAAAATATCGGGAAAATCGGCAGTATTATGGAACTTGGAGGATATGTAGCCGAAAGTGCTGTAAGGGGAGCGATAATCAAACAAAGCCAGACATTGGACGGGAATATTATAGGCCAGTTGCTGGGGAATACCTTTTTGGGCATAGATGCCATAAGTAGAGAAGCCCAAGCCCGAGGCGGTAATTTTGGGGATTTTGTAGATCAAAGTATTGATCGAGTCCGCGAAAAAAGCCTTGCTCGGCAAGAAAAACGAAGGCAAAAGCGCGAAAAGAAAAAATTTTTGCGAGCGATAAACCGATCAATCAATAAAAGGGAACTATCAGAATTTTCAGGTGTGTTGAACAAAAAAAAAGGGACATACCAGAAAGACCCTCTGCAAACGGAGACAGAAGTACAGACTAGCTCAGAGGAAGATTGGCACCTGAAAATACCAGGAAGCCCAGAACAACAGATAGCAAAATACTTTCAAGGGCTAAAAAACCTCCTTGACGAAGCATTGGGGCGTACCGGATTAAAAAGAAATGACATAAAGCCAAGAGTCCAAAGAAAAAGCACACAAGAGCAGACATTGGAACGAGCCACCCAGGTACGGCCCGCAGAAGGCTATAGTGGCCCTAGGTCTGGGTATGGCTATAGAGAAAACCCTCTACGGCCTGGGGAGCAGCAATTTCACCCAGCGCTGGATATTGCCAATCAACCAGGCACGCCCATTGTAGCCACTGGCCCCGGCGTGGTGGTAAGGGTAGGAGAGAGCCCGATCTACGGAAAGAGTATCAGCATTGATCACGGCAACAATGTCACCACACACTACAGCCACAACCAAAAGAATATGGTAGAGAAAGGCGATAGAGTTGAAACTGGCCAACAAATTGCTGAAATGGGTGCTACTGGAGCAGTGACCGGCCCCCATGTAGACTATATGATTCGAACAGATGGTAAACCAAATCCTTATAATGCATCGACAAGACCCCCCTTTGTTACTTTAGATCCTGAAAAGTATCTTCCTTATGATTAGTAATTATTTTTGGATAGAAAAGTAACATGAAACATTTTACTATACTAATACTAATAGTTTTTTTGATTAACTATAGTCACATTTATGGGCAAGTTATATCTACAAAAAAATCTATAGAATGGACTGGATGGGAAGGACCAGATAAAACTCCTTTTATAATAAATACAGATGATGGAGATTTTATTATTAACTATCAAGGTCAAGTAAAATACAATAATTTTACTTATAAGGTTCTACCATATTCTGAAGGAATTCAACCTTTTCATATTCCAATGGAATATATGGGAATGGTTTATAAGAATTATTTGATAGCTTATGAGTATTTTGCTACAAAAACTTCTTCTGGAGAATATAATTTTGGACAGATAATTTTTGCAGATTATATTAATAATGTAATTTTTTTAGAAGGGGATAATTCAGCAAAATATTTTATTGGTTCTGTTGGTATTGATAATATTATTATCTTACTATATATAACTTATGCTATAGGTTTTGATATTATTAATAACGAGTTTATATGGAGTAATGATTGGATAAAAGAAAATATTGAAATGTATGAAATAGATAATATAAAAACTGTAAAAACAGGTAAAATATTTATTTTAAAAAAAATAAATAAAAAAAATATATCATATTACCTAGATCATTATACAGGTTTACTTGAACGTAAAGATATTGATGGAAATACTGTACAAAAAATATATCCTGATAATATAAAAAGAGAAGAAGAAAATATTTTATTAAAACAAAAAAATATTACCAAAATATCTATAGAAAATTTGGAGAAAACATATCAAATTAAAAGAAAAATTGATCTCAAGGCAATATGGGTGAAACTGAGAAATTGGTGGTATGATAGATAAGCAACCGCCGCGCCAGCGAAACGGCGCTGGCCGGGGCGCGGATACTCGAAGCCCTGGGCAAAGAAATCGATAAAGACGAGCTGAACGCCTTGAATCGAGCGGGAATGCGCTTTTATCTGGGGGCGCAGCAGGGCCTGCTGGAGAAAGTGGGCAAGGCGATATTCAGCGAAATAGCAGCAGAAGAAGTCAACTGGATTGCGGGGAAAAAGAAAAGCGACTGGGGGGGAGGCTTTGCGCTGTGGACCCGGGACAAAGAAGAGGCCAAGCTCTCGGGAAAAGCGAGAAAGAAAGCAAAATGGGCCTACTACCGGGCCCTAGAGAGCGACTGGGAGAGCAACGGACTATTTGAGAAGAGCGGTGCGGGCGAGACCGGGCGGCTTACCCGGGAGCTGCTGCGCTACCAGATGATCCATGGCTTTGGGAATTCCCAGTTCGGCCTGAGCCCGAAGGAACGGGATCTGTGGCAGGCCGGGGAACACGACCTGATCCAGCCGCTGAGGCTGGGCTTCATCGAACAAATTGCGCACTCGATTATCATTGCCGTGGGGACAATGGGAATCGGCACCGCACTCAGCGCAGTCGATGCAATCAGCAAATTCGGAGCCACCGCTCTGACGACACTGGCGGGAACCGGCATGCAGGTTGGGGCCTCGTTTGTGAGCAGCGGCAGCAATCTGTGGGGGGGGGCCGACCCCTACCTTGAGGGGCAGAAATTGGCCAGCGCGCTGAGCAAGAGCGTTATCGCGGGAGGTCTGGGAGTTCTGAGTGCGGGGGCCGGGGAGATTTTAGGCGAAGGTCTGGTGGGCAAAGTGCTGGTTGACGGGGGCCTGGCGGCGGGGCGTTCGATGATAGGCGGGGCGTTGAGCAGTGCGGTCCTGGGCGAGGCGCTGGACGGCAAGGGTCTGTTACTCAATGCAGCATTTGCGGGCCTTGGGGGAGGAATTGCGTCCGGTCTGGGGCAGATGGAGGGTCTGGGCTCTCTGGGGGAGGATATGCTCAATTCGGGGGTCCACTTTGGACTGGACACCGGCAAGGCGGCGTTGATGGCACTGGACGGGGACGGCAATTTTGACGATACTCAGTTTCTGGCGGATTGGGGGGGCAGTTTTGCCGGCAATGGTTTCAGCGCGCTGGGCAGTCTGGCCAGTTATGGGATTTCAGCCTCTATGGATAGTTATAACAGAGAAAACGCCCCCCAGCAAAGCAATAACTGGGAAAATATCGGGAAAATCGGCAGTATTATGGAACTTGGAGGATATGTAGCCGAAAGTGCTGTAAGGGGAGCGATAATCAAACAAAGCCAGACATTGGACGGGAATATTATAGGCCAGTTGCTGGGGAATACCTTTTTGGGCATAGATGCCATAAGTAGAGAAGCCCAAGCCCGAGGCGGTAATTTTGGGGATTTTGTCAAACACACGGGAGAAAAAGTCGGAAATAAAGTCAAACAAGGCTGGGAATGGCTGAAGAAGAGTGAAGTGGGGCAATGGTTCAAAGCACATGCTCAAAATATGAAACGGCACTATAAAAAGAGGATAGAGCCTGTTGTAGACTTTGTGGAAAGGAATGAAATTGGAGTAAAACAGGCCGATGTTACTTTTGATGAAGAAGGAATGCCTGATTCTCTTGATGTGAAGGTTGGTACTCCCAGCGCACTGGAAAAGGGGAATGAAGCATTGGGGAAAATTTCTGATAAGATTAATGATAATGCTTCTATAGGCTTGGCCGTGGGGGAACACGTAATAAAAGCTGGGGGAATAACCAGTCTCCTTCTGGGACAAAGTAGTGATACAAATTTTTCAATAGATGATCTGACATTATCAATGGGAGCCTCTGTTTTTACTGAATTCGCTACCGCTGATAAAAGACTGAATTCTAAGATTTCTACTGTTTGGAATGACTTGTTGGTATTCAGAAATACGTCTAAGGGATTGACCCCTAGATTTGATCTCTATCCAGATTCAATCAATTTGGCTGTTAATTGGAAACTGAATGAGCCACTGCAACTTAATGCCAATGCAAGTTATGATTTTAATCAGCCTCAATTTAATTTGAATCTTCGCGGGACTTATCAGAATGGAAATTTCTATGTCGGCGGTGGTGCTGGAATAAATGTGCAAAACAACCAGGTAAGTCCAACGTTGGAAGCTGAGGCTGGGATAGATTTACCAGATATAGGCAGCCGTTTTAGCGTAAATGGAAATTTGTTCTGGAACCTGAATAAAGATCAATTTAATTCAGCATTGGACTTTAGATATGACATCGATTTAGCTAAAATCTTATTTCAGTAACTAAAACAGGAGTCAGTAAAGTGAAGAAGATACTTATATTTGCCATATTGATTAGTTTATTACCTACTCTCTATGCCCAAAACAAAGACGGACTGTATACCAAGGAATCAATAGAGAAGTTGCTCCATGAAGGTAGTATTAGTAATAAATGGAAGAATATATTCTTAAATATGGCAGAAGATATTGACAGAGGGAATTTTACAACTGTAATAAATCTGGATAATAGATTAGTTCAACGTAAAGTAGTTCCGGAGACTCCAAATGAGAAGGTTTTATATGGAGCCTTGCTGATATTATATGCCTTGTATAGCTACGATCCTGTTGCAGGAGTACTGCACTATAATATTGTACCATCGTTTGACAAATTCAACAAAGCAAGTGAGAAAATTAGAGCTTTCTATGCTCAAGTTGGGATTGTTTCATTATACCTGTTGCAATGGGATGATTTGTTTCCCAAAAATTTGGTTAAGGAGATTGCTTCTAACAATTCTTATTTTTATTTAAAAATAAAAGATTATAAAACCTATAGTACGTTATATAGTGAGATATATGAAGTAATAATACAGACTGATGAGAAGTTGTCAAATCTTAATTTTGTCTTAGATTCTGAAAACAAAGAACTAAACATTAGAATTGGAAAAAAGAAAATAGTGGCAAAAAGTAGAAATATTATTGATAATATTTACGGGGATTTGGTACAAGAGTATCCGTTTTCCCCACTCCCACATCTAATTTATTTTAAAGCCTTGGCATATTTGTCAAAGTGGCAAAGCGGTATTTACCAGGAATATCAGGAACACAGTGATTACTTGGAGCATCAAAAAATTGTTAATTCTGCAAAAATAGAGATACAAAAGGCATTTGATATCAAAGAAATTCCACTGACAATATTCTATCAAACGGAAAATGTGAATGATAAAGATTTGGTTGAGCTGTATCAAAAATGGCTGGATTACTTCGTCCCAGACAATCTTTATGCTTTGGGTGACTTAATTACCGAGTTAGCTAGAGCTGGGAAATTTGCAGAAGCAGAAGCAAGACTCAAAGCAGCAAAAAAACTTCTTCGATTAATACCAATTGGGTACAAAGAAGGAATGGCTTATTATTTCGCATTAATCAGTTTTGTAGAGATGACATTGGCCTTTTATGAGGATGATTATGAAGAACTCGCAGATCTTACTCCTAAGACTATAGAACTTAGTCAAGATTTTCCTATTGTACTGCGAAAGATTGCGGGAATATTTTCCAATACTCCTTTTATGCAAAAAGCAGGAAAACAAGTTGGAGCAAAGTTTTATCTCGATAATTTTATACAAGGAGGCTACAAAGCGGCTAAAAGGATTACTGAGATATACCCTGAATCTGACTATCTGGCAGCAGATATTTTTAACCTGTCTTTTTATGAATTTATGCGCCTCGATGAATCTGATGTTGCCTATCAGGAACTTGTTAAGATTGCTGAAAATAAATTATCTATGAGTAAGAATACAGCTAATCAAGTAAAAGATTTATATTACCGAATTGTTAAATATTATACTCCTCCGGGGGGAGTGCCTGAGGATGTCAAAAAATATTTCGGTGTGGACTGAACGACTACAGCAACCAGCGGGCCAGCGACGCGGCAGAGAAGATGAAGGAGAGCTATACCGCAACGCAGAGCCTTTCAAAAACCGGACTGAGCGATGACTTGATGGATCGTCTGGGCGGAGTGGGAGGAATCTTCGACAGCTTTGGGCTGCTTACGGAAAGCATGGTTCGGGGAGCGGCACTGGGCCGGGCCCAGACGCTGGACGGCGTAGGCTTTGGAGTAGGGCTTGGCCAGAGTATCGGGGGATTTGTGGCTATGGGTCAGTCTGTGGACAGCATCGACAGTACGGCGAGCCTTTACGAGAACGGGAGAATCATCAAAGACTACCAGGCAGGCCCCAACGTGGTAGACGGGAGTTGTCAGGCCATGCTGAACGCTTACAGCAATGCCAAGTACAACCGCCGTATGAGCCGTGCCGACCGCTTTGCGATGCTGCGGGAGTTGAGGGAGCGGAAAATAGAGTTCACCAACACCAAAGCCAAACTCGCATCAGATTCCAAAACAGGCCAACTCGGAACGGCCCGCACCGAAGGCACTATTTCGTATCTGAATGCCAATGAATTATTGAGCAGTGATATAGGCAAACAACTGCACATTGCCACGGTACTGTCCCACGAGAGTGCCCGGGACGGCAGAGACAGCCCCAACCAGCAGGCCGAAACTCGGGAATCGGTGCGGGCCCACTGGCTAAGCGAGCCCCCCCGGCCCCCTAAAGGGGCCGGGGTATATAAGTAGATCGGAAATGGATTACTCCCCCTTCAGGGGGTTGGGGGCTCGGAAACAAAGCTTGCCCTGTTGGATCCGTTTCGCTATAATATTCAACATAAGTTTAAAAGTGAACGTATACGATCAAGCCTATAAAACCCTGCTTTCCAAGCCGGAGGCCTTCTGTCAGTTTATGAAGGCCCTGATTCCCGAAAAGTATTCCAGTCTCATCGAACCCGAAAATATCCAAAGCATCGACAAAAGCTTCATCGCCTCAAACCATAAAGAATATGAATCTGATCTTATCTACAAAGTTACCATAGGGGAACGGGAAGCCTGGGTTTATATCCTGATGGAATTCCAGTCGACGGTAGACCGCTTGATGCCCTTTCGGATACTCAATTACGTTACGCAGTTGTACATGACGTTGCTGAATGTATACGACGAGAACGACAAAAAACCGGGGATACTGCCGCTGGTTTTGTATAACGGGAACGCTAACTGGAATGTAAGCACCCAAGTGGCGGACTTAATCGATAAAACGTATGTTGCGGAAAACTTCCTGCCCCATATAGAGTACATGTTACTGGATCTGAGTCAGATTACCGATGTGGCCCTGGAGCAAATGAAGGGACTGGTGGCTGCCGTAATCTACGCCGAAAAATATGGCAGGGAAGAGCATTGGAAAGAAGCCCATACGCGGCTGACACATTTTGTGAGAGAATGCAACCCGAAAGAACTGGATTGGTTTACAGGCTGGTTTAAGACCATCCTTTCGGATAAACTGAGCGAAGAACGGATAAATCAATTAATCCAAACAGGAAACAAGGAGCAGGGGAATATGCTGGCAGATGTAATGGAAGAAATACACGCACAGGGGCTGCAAGAAGGGGAGCAGTTGGGGCTGCAAAGAGGGGAAGAACTGGGGCTGCAAAAGGGTCGGCAAGAAGGTCGGCAAGAAGGTCGGCAAGAAGGTCGGCAAGAAGGTCGGCAAGAAGGTCGGCAAGAAGGAGCTCACCAAAAGGCCGTGGAAACCGCCCGGATTCTTCTAAAAATGGGACTTTCCATAGAACAGGTGATGAAAGGCACCGGGTTAAGCCGGAAAGAGGTCGGGAAACTTCTGGAGTGAAGTCCTGGCTCTCATTTAGAACCTTTGCCTGCGCTGCCTGAAATTTAAGGTGTATCGAAGGCCCCGGAAATCATGCTCTCTCATTCGGGGGCCACGGTACTGTCCCACGAGAGCTACCGGGACGGCAGGATTGGCCCCAACCAGCAGGTCGAAACCCGGGAATCGGTACAGGTCCACTGGCTAAGCGAGCCCCCGACCCCTAAAGGGGGAGGATTGTAAATCTTTTCTATTAAATATCTTCAATCGTGCACAAACAGATTTCTCCCCCTTCAGGGGGTCGGGGCGTTGAGCAGTGCGGTCCTGGGCGAGGCGCTGGACGGCAAGGGTCTGTTACTCAATGCAGCATTTGCGGGCCTTGGGGGAGGAATTGCGTCCGGTCTGGGGCAGATGGAGGGTCTGGGCTCGCTGGGGGAGGATATGCTCAATTCGGGGGTCCACTTTGGCTTAGACACCGGCAAGGCGGCGTTGATGGCACTGGACGGGGACGGCAATTTTGACGATACTCAGTTTCTGGCGGATTTGGGGGGCAGTTTTGCCGGCAATGGTTTCAGCGCGCTGGGCAGTCTGGCCAGTTATGGAGTTCGAGGCGGGCTGAACGACTACAGCAACCAGCGGGCCAGCGACGCGGCAGAGAAGATGAAGGAGAGCTATACCGCAACGCAGAGTCTCTCAAAAACCGGACTGAGCGATGACTTGATGGATCGTCTGGGCGGAGTGGGAGGAATCTTCGACAGCTTCGGGCTGCTTACGGAAAGCATGGTTCGGGGAGCGGCACTGGGCCGGGCCCAGACGCTGGACGGCGTAGGCTTTGGAGTAGGGCTTGGCCAGAGTATCGGGGGATTTGTGGCTATGGGTCAGTCTGTGGACAGCATCGACAGTACGGCCAGGCTCTACGAGAACGGGAGAATCATCAAAGACTACCAGGCAGGCCCCAACGTGGTAGACGGGAGTTATCAGGCCATGCTGAACGCTTACAGCAACTCCAAGTACAACCGCCGTATGAGCCGTGCCGACCGCTTTGCGATGCTGCGGCAGTTGAGGGAGCGGAAAATAGAGTTTACCAACAACAAGGCCAAACTCGCATCAGATTCCAAAACAGGCCAACTCGGAACGGCCCGCACCGAAGGCACTATTTCGTATCTGAATGCCAATAAATTATTGAGCAGTGATATAGGCAAACAACTGCACATTGCCACGGTACTGTCCCACGAGAGTGCCCGGGACGGCAGAGACAGCCCCAACCAACAGTCCGAAACTCGGGAATCGGTGCGGGCCCACTGGAGATATCAAGATGTACTCGCAAGGGGCCGCCATGGTAGGGTCTATGTGGGGGCTCTGGATAGGGATCAGGCCTTGGATTTTGTGGTTGGACAAGCGTATCAAAATGGAGAGCTCAGTCAGGAGGAAATGGAAGCATATGCTGACGCAAACTACGATAGCAGCGCAGATTATTTAGTAATGTTTCAAACTAGAGATGTTGATTTTGTTGGAAGGCCGCAGCACGGATTCTCCGTATTGATACCTGACAATCAGGATGATTTTGATTTTAGTGAAACAGCAAGAGCTAACGATCCTCGCATCTTTGAATTACTTGATGAAAATGGTGAAGGGACGGGAAGGTTTGGCTTTGTTTTGAGTGCAGCAAATAGCTGGGGCCGTTTAAGAAACCGGGGAAAGTCGGCAGAAGGTACACGAGCAGAGGATATTCAAAATTTTAGAAACGGAACAACACATCTAAATAGGGTAATAAGGCATCCTGAGATGAACGACACAACCTTTATCAAGACACTATTACAAGCTGACAACAATTATGCAATGCATAGACCACCCAGTTATGATTATCCCAGAATAATTGACTTCCCTAGATCGTCGAGATTATATCCTGCAGACAAAGGTGATGCAGAGAATGAGTATAATTCTAACGGTTATAAGAATGGTATTTATCAATACAGTGGAGCAAGTCTCCCAGAATTAATTGATAATCGATTTGAAGAGAATGGTGAAGTATTTGTAGTTCCTCAATATGACGATCCTGTACCAGGCAATTTTTTTGAACCGCTCCCCTCCTATAAGGATGAATTTAAATAAGAATGCTCAATATTCGAGATTATTGCCTCAGAGGGATTTTTTTATGAAAACAAAAATAATCACTACGGTTGCATGTATAATAGGCTATCTAATCTTAGTTGGATTTGCTATAGCTACTAAAGTTGAAGGTGCTTATTTTTTATATGTAGCTTTGGGGATTCCCGTATTATTTGTTATATCTATTTTAATGGGACTGTTAACAGGTCTACAGGCAGGAGCAGTAATAGGCTGTTTGACAGTATTTTGGACAGGAGGCTTTATAGGTTTATTGTTATGTTTAACAATAATTATGCCTAATTTTCCAGGTATTTTTCCGATACACTTATATATTTTGTACACAGGTGTATATATGCTTGTCGCATACGTTTTTCTATATGTAACAGGAAGATATAATAGACATATAGATCGAAAATATTCTAAAGGTGCTAACAAATTAATATATAAAATAATCAATATAAAATATGGTATATTGTTTTTTATATCAATATATATAATAATATTTTTTATTATAATTCAGTTTTTTATATTAGGAGTTTTTTTCGGATTGTTTGAATCAATCTGACTATATATCCCAGTAAAGCATAGACGAAAGCCTAGGGTACAATATTAACAACTCGCACACGCCCCCGCCGACCGCTTTGCGATGCTGCGGGAGTTGAGGGAGCGCAAAATAGAGTTCACCAACACCAAAGCCAAACTAAAAGGTGCCGACAGTGCCTACACCCAAGGCCAAACAAGTTATCTAAATGCAGATAATTTACTGAGTAATGATTTGGGAAAACAACTACAAATAGCCGGCACTCTGGCCCACGAATCGTACCGAGATGGCAACGACTGGAGTTTAAACCAGGAGCAGGAACTGAGAAACGCAGTAAAGGCCAAATGGCGTTATCAAAATGTTTTGACCAATGGCCGCCACGGAAAGGCCTATTTGCAGGGATTTGAAGGAGACGAACGATTTGATTACCTGGTTGGAGAGGCCTATCAGAAGGGGTATGTGGATGAGGATTCTGTAGAGCAATATATTGAAGATTTTTATCGCAATGATGGGGATTATGAGTCTTGGGTTTATACGAGGAATGTGTCTGTGACAGAATACCAACATTCATTTATTGTATCAATACCAGACAATCAGGAAGATTTTGACTTCTCGGAAGAAGCACGAAAAAAAGACCCGAGAATTATCGAAATTATTGATGAAAATGGAAACAAAAAATATGGGTTTGTATTCAGTGCAGGATTTGGAGGATTCCTTTTACTACGAAATAGGGGGAATAGGGCAGAAAGTAGTAGAAAGAAAGATATACGGCACTATCGTGAAGGGACTACAAAAGGAAATTGGCTAATTACTCACCCAAACCTGAATGATACACAATATATCAATAGGTTATTACAAGGAGATAATAATTATGCGAATCATATAATCCCACCCGAATACGACTTTCCCTGGCCAGATAACTGGATGAAATATAATTCTAATGGGTTTATAAATGGGTTGTATAGATGGGCTGGTGGACAGGGTCCGATATTGGTAAATGATAAATTTGAACATGATGGGAGCACATATAAAGCTCCATTGTGGAATGACGAAATCCCTGAAGGCTACTTTGAAGAGCTTCCGTCCCTGTGGGATGAAATTGTCCATATCTTTAATGCCGAGATACGTTCCCCATTGCGATCCCTATGGCGATCTATCACAAGATATACAGATAGATGGCAACCATGGAAACAAGGAGGTGAGTGATTACATGACCGTAGAATTTTTGAATCAACGAGAAAATATTGCTCTTAGAGCAATGGAGGAAACAGATCTGTTCCCTATGCTGAAAGTCTTGTATGTTTCAGCCTGTATAGCATCCTTATTAGGGGCTGAATGGGTTAGTTTTGTAATCACGTATCTGATTGGTTTAACAGGAGAGGATGCTATCGGGTATAAAATAATAATTAGGACTTTGCTTTTTTTTGTCATAATTCTCCCTCCATTTCTTGGAGGCGGACTTCATGGCGTATTACAGGGCGTATTACAGGGCGTATTACAGGGAACGCTTGTAGCACTCCTAGGCAGTTTCTTTAACCAATCAACATTAAACATTATTTTAAATTTTATTTCATTTAATAAATTTAAACTATATGAAGTTTATTATTTACTGATATTAGTATTGTTATATATAATATTATTTACCAATATATATAGACTATCAAGAAAATATAGAAAGTTTTGTATTAATAAAAGAAGATTTTTATTAAGGAATGCCTTGAAAAACAAAACAACTGTTTCTATGTATTTATATTTGGCATATAAATATTATATGATAGTGTTTGCATTATATTCAATATATAGACAATTTATGTTTGTATATTATTTTATTAAAGAATAAAGATAAATTAAAGAAATAATAGGTATATTATCATGAAGATTATTAAATTTATTGGAAAAATTATTTATCTGAATATAATTCCATTTAATGTGTACTACTATACAGTATTTTTTGTTCGTTATATTATTTATGATATAAGTCCTGAACATTTTTATATTATAGGTATAATTACTGGTATAGTTACAGTCATAGTTGTTAGTTTAATTACGGGGCTTATTACGGGGCTTATTACGGGGCTTGTTACAGGATTTATTACATTTCAAGATAGTAATTCAATTAATAATTTATTCCCCAATGCGAATTTTCGGCTATTATTAGCAGTTTTTATGTTTTTATTACTAACAATATCTGTTATATATAATTATTATAAAATTCGAAAGAGTTTTAGAAAAATAAAGATGAGAAAAAGATATAAATTGCTCATAATCGGAATACATAATGGAGTGTATTTATATTGTTTTTGGTATATATTTACGATATGGATTCTTCTGCTTTAGCATATATTGGGCTGGACACCGGCAAGGCGATGCTGATGGCACTCGGCAGGGCCCAAACGCTGGACGGTGTGGCCATCGGGCAAATGCTGGGGAACGGGTTCTACAATATCGGCATGGCCAGTGCTGCCTACCGCAAGCTGGACAGCAGCCTCGACCGCGCCGAAGAATGGGCCAAAAGACAGGGCGGCGCAGACGTGGGAGACATAGTGGACCAGCAATTTTATCTGGAGAGTTCGATCGCATCGGGACGCTACAGCGGGAGCACCTTGAAGATGCTCCAAGACATGAGGGGGCAAAGGCTGCGCTTTGCCAGTCGGGGCAGCGCAGTCGGCGCGGACGGCGAAACGCTGGCCCGGGGCTTCACCGCAGCAGATGGCAGACGCTACCTGAGCACAGATCAGAAAGGCAGTCTGCAACAGCAACTCGCAGGCTTGGTCACGCGAGCGCATGAGCGCGAGCGCAACGGACTCAAAGACGGGGCTTGGGGCCAGACCGTTGAAGGATTCCGGGCGGTAGTGACCCACGCGGGCATGGGCTCGATGCTGGACGGGCAGTTTGGCAGCATGTACGGCCGAAGTTGGCAGAGCCCCCTGCTGCGGGATGAAATATCGTCATACAGGCGGGGCGATATGCGGGCTCTGCTGGGTTCTACGGTGAATAATTATGATCACAGCAGCGGGGACAACTTCAAACTCTTAGATAATGGCACCAGCGTCAACGATGGCACATTGGACTTGAACAAAAACGGAGAAACTATCATCACAGCTGAAGAGCTGGCTGAAATGAGCGAAGAGGAATATATTAAAACCTTACGTTCCAGAGGTCTGATTACCGCAGAACAAGCCGCATCGGGAAGTCTTGTGAGGAAACAGTTTCAGGCTATGCAGGCAGCGAACCGCTATCACCAACAATTTGGCCCGGAAGGTTTTCAAGGGGATCCCGCTCGGCAACAAGCCCTCGGCGGCTATATGCAAGGCGTTGACCGAATCTGGCAAGGCGACCGGGCATCGGTAGACTACATTATAGCCAGCTCTCAAGGCAGTAAAATAAAGGAATTAGACCCTTGGCAACGCGAAGCCATACGAGTAAAATCGGGCTCATGGTTTGGCGACCCACGCAGCCAGTGGGACTTTCGGGGCAACGGCAAGGCCCGAATCAGCGCAGAAGATGTGCAGAACCTGCAGAATCAGGACAAACTGCACAACCTACTGTGGACAGATTTTGGCCGGGACAGCGCCCTGACCATAGGCGGAACCGCACTCACCGCGGGGTTATTTAAGGGTGTTAGTGCATTACGAAATTTACTGAAACCCCGTGCTGTTCGTCCTCAAATTCAAGCAAATGGACCTCCAAACGAAAGAAACATCGTAATTGGAAGAACTAAAGATTTACAAAATTTAAATCACAATGAACAATCTCTTCTGGGGCAGCTGCCTGATAGAGGTACCCCTAAAATGAACTGGAAACAAAACTCGAGCATATTGCGTCAAGCAATACAGAATAATCGCCCAATTAGAGATGCTTCTTCCAGAGATTTTTCAGGCGAATTTTTAAATGCAGAGCGTAATCTTTTACAAAATCATGGATGGTTTTTTGATAAAACAACAAAATATTGGCATCCTCCATACTATGATTAGAAGGTATTATATGAAAAATAATGTATCAAAATGTAAAGAAAGAAAAGAGTTAGGTTTCCAGAATGAGGCTAAAAAAAGAATGTCTTTTCTTGAATCATATAAATATTATATATTATCAGAAAACAGTACTTATTTAGAATATAGCTCTAAAAAGAAAGGTAATATAATTATCTATCATGGAAAGAATTCTTATGAGATAGGGATAGAACTAATTAGCCCTGCTAATCATGGGATTTTTCGTTGCGGTTTGTCTGTTTTAATCAGTCTATACAATGAAGAAGATATATATAAAATATATCATTTACCATCAGCATACAAAAAAGATGATATTAAAACTTATATTAAAAATCAAGTAGATCTATTATGCGAATATGGAAGTCCTATTTTTTTAGGTGAAAGTTATATATGGAAGTTGTTAGAAGATAAACAAAATTATATTCTAGAAAAATATTGGGATAATATAGAAATATTACAAGCAAGAGAACTTGCAAAATTAGCATTTGATAATAAGAAATATAAAGATTTTATAGAAATATTATCACCATTTATTAGTATTTTAAAAAAAAGCGAGATATTAAAATTAGAATATGCAAGAAAGATGATATCTTAAAATTATTAAGTCCATTTGAAAATGTTTTAGGTGGAGGTAATCAAATATATATTCCAAAGATTTATTCCAAATGGATAATAAGATAAAGAATAATAAAAAGAAGATTAGTTTTAGAACTGACTTAAATTGGAATAAAGATCGGTTCAATCCATCTCTTAGATTATCATATAATATGTTTGGTTTTGTTTATAATTAATAGGGGGATAAAATATGAAAAAGTTCGTTCTTTTGCTTATTTATTTATCTGTTTTCACGTCTTTACAAGCTAAAGAAAATTTCTATACCAAGGAGACTGTGATAGATCTACTAAAAGAAGGGGACATCAGTAAAGATTGGAAAGATATTATACTGAGTACAGCAGAGAATATAGACAAGGGGGATATGCTTGCTGTTGTGGGACAGTCAGAATATTTAGGGCACAAGAACAAAAGGACCCAAACTCCTAATGAATTTGTGTTATACAATGCATTAATAATGCTCAATAACTTGTATAGCTATCGTCCTATTATGACAATAGTATTGTACAATACAGTACCAGGGTTGGAGCGATTTGAAAAAGCAAGTAGTCCAATAAAAAGTTTTTTTACAATTGTTGGTACTATATCAATTTCTTTACTTAAGTGGGAAGAGTTCTTTACAGAAGAGCAACGAAAATACATCAACGGGGGGAACGAATATTTGCAACAGAAATACTTTGATATTTTATCTGGAAATAATTTTTATAGCAATTTAAAGCAGATGGTTATCAATCTAAACAAGCGACTAGATCAATTAGCAGATATAGAACAAGCAAACGGGAGGTCTAAAGAGAAGGCAATACAGGAAGAAGGCGAACAAATTGTTACAAAGATTTATCAGGGGGGAATACAGAAATATCCAAATTCCCCAATACTCCCTCTTTTATATTACATTTCACTAGCAGAAATAGCGAGGTCAAAAGGATTGCTTTATCAGAAATACCATCTTTATGGTGATAATATAGATTATAATAAGACAGTAGATTTAGCAAACAGAGAAATTAAAAGTGCTCTTGTGGCAAAAGAAGTTCCACTTACATTGAATTACGATACAGCACGTGATCCCGAAACAGCCAATTTTAAGCTGTATCAACGTTGGGTAAAAGAATTTGATCCTGGGAATTTGTATGCGCATATTAATCTCATCACTGCATTTGGTCAAGCAGGGAAACTTACGGAAGCAGAGGCGCAGCTAAAAGCAGCAAAAGATCGTCTTAAATTAGTACCATATGTAACGAGAGAGACGATGAGTTACTATTTCGCTGATATTGGTTATAGAGAGATGTTGCTTGCTATAAGACAGGAAGACTACCAGAGATTAGCTGATATAACTCCAGAGACTGTAGAACTTAGTCAAGATTTTCCTATTGTACTCCGAAAGATTGCGGGAATATTTTCCAATACTTCTTTTATGCAAAAAGTGGGAAAACAAGTTGGAGCAAAGTTTTATCTCGATAATTTTATACAAGGAGGCTACAAAGCGGCTAAAAGGATTACAGATATACTCCCGAAGTCTGACTATCTGGCAGCAGATATTTTTAACCTGTCTTTTTATGAATTTATGCGCCTCGATGAATCTGATGTTGCCTATCAGGAACTTGTTAAGATTGCTGAAAATAAATTATCTATGAGTAAGAATACAGCTAATCAAGTAAAAGATTTATATTACCGAATTGTTAAATATTATACTCCTCCGGGGGGAGTGCCTGAGGATGTCAAAAAATATTTCGGTGTGGACTGAACGACTACAGCAACCAGCGGGCCAGCGACGCGGCAGAGAAGATGAAGGAGAGCTATACCGCAACGCAGAGCCTTTCAAAAACCGGACTGAGCGATGACTTGATGGATCGTCTGGGCGGAGTGGGAGGAATCTTCGACAGCTTTGGGCTGCTTACGGAAAGCATGGTTCGGGGAGCGGCACTGGGCCGGGCCCAGACGCTGGACGGCGTAGGCTTTGGAGTAGGGCTTGGCCAGAGTATCGGGGGATTTGTGGCTATGGGTCAGTCTGTGGACAGCATCGACAGTACGGCGAGCCTTTACGAGAACGGGAGAATCATCAAAGACTACCAGGCAGGCCCCAACGTGGTAGACGGGAGTTGTCAGGCCATGCTGAACGCTTACAGCAATGCCAAGTACAACCGCCGTATGAGCCGTGCCGACCGCTTTGCGATGCTGAGGGAGTTGAGGGAGCGGAAAATAGAGTTCACCAACAACAAGGCCAAACTCGCATACGATCCCGAAACAGGCCAACTCGGAACGGCCCGCACCGAAGGCACTATTTCGTATCTGAATGCCAATAAATTATTGAGCAGTGATATAGGCAAACAACTGCACATTGCCACGGTACTGTCCCACGAGAGTGCCCGGGACGGCAGAGACAGCCCCAACCAGCAGGCCGAAACTCGGGAATCGGTGCGGGCCCACTGGCTAAGCGAGCCCCCGGCCCCCTAAAGGGGGCCGGGGTATAATTGTTTTATAATAAATATTTTAAGTAGATCGGGAATGGATTACTCCCCCTTCAGGGGGTTGGGGGGCTCGGAAACAAAGCTTGCCCTGTTGGATCCGTTTCGCTATAATATTCAACATAAGTTTAAAAGTGAACGTATACGATCAAGCCTATAAAACCCTGCTTTCCAAGCCGGAGGCCTTCTGTCAGTTTATGAAGGCCCTGATTCCCGAAAAGTATTCCAGTCTCATCGAACCCGAAAATATCCAAAGCATCGACAAAAGCTTCATCGCCTCAAACCATAAAGAATATGAATCTGATCTTATCTACAAAGTTACCATAGGGGAACGGGAAGCCTGGGTTTATATCCTGATGGAATTCCAGTCGACGGTAGACCGCTTGATGCCCTTTCGGATACTCAATTACGTTACGCAGTTGTACATGACATTGCTGAATGTATACGACGAGAACGACAAAAAACCGGGGATACTGCCGCTGGTTTTGTATAACGGGAACGCTAACTGGAATGTAAGCACCCAAGTGGCGGACTTAATCGATAAAACGTATGTTGCGGAAAACTTCCTGCCCCATATAGAGTACATGTTACTGGATCTGAGTCAGATTACCGATGTGGCCCTGGAGCAAATGAAGGGACTGGTGGCTGCCGTAATCTACGCCGAAAAATATGGCAGGGAAGAGCATTGGAAAGAAGCCCATACGCGGCTGACACATTTTGTGAGAGAATGCAACCCGAAAGAACTGGATTGGTTTACAGGCTGGTTTAAGACCATCCTTTCGGATAAACTGAGCGAAGAACGGATAAATCAATTAATCCAAACAGGAAACAAGGAGCAAGGGAATATGCTGGCAGATGTAATGGAAGAAATACACGCACAGGGGCTGCAAGAAGGGGAGCAGTTGGGGCTGCAAAGAGGGGAAGAACTGGGGCTGCAAAAGGGTCGGCAAGAAGGTCGGCAAGAAGGTCGGCAAGAAGGAGCTCACCAAAAGGCCGTGGAAACCGCCCGGATTCTTCTAAAAATGGGACTTTCCATAGAACAGGTGATGAAAGGCACCGGGTTAAGCCGGAAAGAGGTCGGGAAACTTCTGGAGTGAAGTCCCGGCTCTCATTTAGAACCTTTGCCTGCGCTGCCTGAAATTCAAGGTGTATCGAAGGCCCCGGAAATCATGCTCTCTCATTCGGGGGCCACGGGACTGTCCCACGAGAGCTACCGGGACGGCAGGATTGGCCCCAACCAACAGTCCGAAACTCGGGAATCGGTGCGGGCCCACTGGAGATATCAAGATGTACTCGCAAGGGGCCGCCATGGTAGGGCCTATGTGGGGGCTCTGGATAGGGATCAGGCCTTGGACTTTGTGGTGGGGAGGCTTTACCAGCAGGGCATAATTGGTGAGGAAGATATACAGAAATATATTGATGGTAATTATGATAGTAGTAGTGATTTCTGGCGGGTGATTAAGCGCGATAAAGATGGGAATATTATTGCTGTGGAGGCAGATGGTAGTAAAGATTTGAATGATGAAAAAAAGAATATAATTTTGAGCGAGAAGCAGTTAAAATACCTGTTGTTCCGCTCAGCTTATGACCAAGGGAAACGAAGTAATGATGGCATGATGGAACAGAACCTTGGCAATGGAGTTCCGTTAAAATACATGCTGAGCCCGTTAGCGCAGGCAAATTACTTTAAACAGCAAGGTCTGGGTAGTTTGCCAAAAAATCTACGAAGGTATGAAACTTCGGTAAACACGGAGTTGTTGAAATCATTAGCATTAACAAATAATGCTCGGGCAGGTACTCTGATAGGCAGGTTATACAAAGAAAATGCAACAGTTTACAAAAATAAGATGAGGACACATTCATTATCTGAATCTCTAATTGATAGCGGTACTCGCAATGATATCCGCAACCGAATCGGCTATGGTGAGCTGACATGGGGTTTTGGAAATAATCCTAATCAACTGGGAGTAGCGGGAAAGGTGCTTTTTAGTCAACAAAAGGTTGAATTAGGCGAACCCGGTGGCTGGAGCTTGGGCACTGAATTTTTGGGAGCGGATATTGATCAAGGGTATAAAAACGGAAAATTATCTTCATTGATGGGCTTTAAACTAGCTAGCTTATCCCTGAACTATGAACATCGGTCACTGGGAAAGACTCGCATTAAGCATAAATTTGAATTTGGATTTCAATTGGGGCTCGGGTTTTCGCAGAACATTGGTGGTATAAGTTTGCGTGCCGGGCCGTTGGAGTATAGCTCTGAAGTTATATACCAAAGATGAGGTGGTATTTATGATTAAACGAATCATTAAGGAATGTATAAAGGATACTCAACTATTTATTAAATATGGTTGGGGTCTGGCTCTCACTGCTCTTATAAGCATGTTCTTGGCTTCATTACATGAATATGGTAAATTTTTTGTTTTGTTAAGTATATTAGTTTCGACAATAACATCCCCATATTTTTTTTGGGTTGTGTATAAAGTTTATGGCAATCAAATCAGTTTTCTACGTCGTCTACCTAAAAAAATAAAATGGATTATTTTGTTTCTAATTTGGATAGGAAGTGGTTGGAGTCTTGTCTGGATTTTCGTCCAATATTATTAAAGGGGACCTCTAAAAATTGGCATTGCGATGTAAAATCAAAAAATCCTTCCTTAATCATAACAAAATAGCATAGAAAATAGTTGGATCCAGATTAATTACGATCAATAAAGTCTAATAAAATTAGAATTTACATAAAAAAAATCATTATTTACAGCATTTTAGATACAATTATCCACTATTATGCTGTAATTGAAACATATTTTAACATATTATACACAGTATTTCGTAACCCCATACGAAACCTTACCCGATCTATCCCTATACATCGCAACTCTAATCCCTATTCATGCAATTGCGAAACCATGCAAATATATGCTCCACTTTCGCCCGGGTCTTTGACTTGCGGCGGTTACTTTCTAATTGCTTCTCTGTAAGTGAAGTATCTCGATATTTTCGGTGATGAATAAAGTTCCTCCGTAGTTCATTTGTTATCTTTTCACTTCGATACGCACTATCCCCATATATCTGCGTGACGCCTCAAAATAGCTGCAAGCACCTGTGAGTCGTGCACATTAGCTGCACTTACTTCGTAAGCTAAACTGCTCGTTAGTCGCCGTTGCAATGTGATTTTTGTATCCGTAGTGGCTTTTGCTATTTTTCTTTGTCCACCTTGCATCCGTATCTTTTTGCCTCATTTTATTCTCGTTTTCCTTGAATGATGGAGGGATTTCATCATTTTTGATCAGCTGGTTTTCTTCTCTGGTATTGCGCTGCACAGGCACTTTGACAAAGCTGGCATCCACAATATTCCCTTTGTGCAGTTTTATCTTTCTTTCAGCAAGAAATTTATGGAACTCAAGAAAAAGCGTTTGCTCGAGATTGAGGTTGCGGGGGAACGTTTTGAGAGGGTCATGGAGGGGCTCATCGAGCTGCAGAAGCTGCGGCGGGAGCAGAGCGGAGGCCGGGTCTGGGAAGAGCAGACCCACCTGCGACGCCTGCTGCACAGCGATTTGGACAACTACAAAGCACAGGGGCTGGGCGGAAGCATTTATGCCAAAGAAGAGTTTGGCGCCATGGGCCGTTCGGCCGGAGCCATGGGCAAGATGTACCAGCGGCGTCTGGCTCTGGAAGGCGAGTTGCATCAGGCGCGGATTGGCGAGGCGAAGGCGGACTTGGAGCAGCGGCAGCGCAACTGGCAGGCCATGATGGAGCGGGTACGGAGCCGGGGCATTACGGCGTGGGCCCGTGCGCTGGAGCGGCTGGAGCAAAAGCGGAGTGAATGGCTGGGGCGCATGAAGGACAAGAGCCGGAGCTACGCACAAAGCTGGGAAGAGAGGCGGGAGAATCTGGCCCGCAGGCAGCAGGCTTGGGCCGAAGAATTGCTAAGCCGGGCCCAAGAGGCGCAGCATGAGGCCTTGAGCGGGACAGCGGCCTTTGCCGGCATTGCCGGAGCTGAGGGGCAAAATGCTGTGCTTAGGCTTCCGAGCTTCAGTGGCGAGAGGCTGAGCGCCGAGGGCCTGATCAAAGAGTTGGGGCAGCTGCCGATGCTCGAACGCCTGAAGGGGCTCAACAGCGGCTTAGAACTGCGCGGGCTTCCGAGGTACAGACGCGGAGTGCGGGCCGAGGCGCGGGAATTTTTCAAGAAGTTCCACGATGCGCAGACCGCCGAGCGCGAAGAACTGGGCAAAAAAATGCTGGCAATCCTGATTGTCAGGACGCAGGAGCTCTGGGCCAAACTGCTGGGCCAACTGGACCAAAACGTGGCCAAGACCAATCACAGCTATGCAAAGCGCTGGCAGAAAGTCTTTGGTTCGCAGGGCTGGGGCTACGATGCAGGGGGCAAAAACTACCACAAACAAGTCCTCTACTCGGCGACCATGTTTAACGTGGACAGCCGCGCCACGCAAGTCTCGGCCTATGAATATTATCAGTGGCGGCGAGACAAAGAACTGGAGCACTACATACTGAAGCAGCAGGAAAGCCGCTTTTTGCGGAAACGCCTGCAGCGGGGGGCAACGGCGCTGGCCGGGGCGCGGATACTCGAAGCCCTGGGCAAAGAAATCGATAAAGACGAGCTGAACGCCTTGAATCGAGCGGGAATGCGCTTTTATCTGGGGGCGCAGCAGGGCCTGCTGGAGAAAGTGGGCAAGGCGATATTCAGCGAAATAGCAGCAGAAGAAGTCAACTGGATTGCGGGGAAAAAGAAAAGCGACTGGGGGGGAGGCTTTGCGCTGTGGACCCGGGACAAGGAAGAGGCCAAGCTCTCGGAAAAAGCGAGAAAGAAAGCAAAATGGGCCTACTACCGGGCCCTAGAGAGCGACTGGGAGAGCAACGGACTATTTGAGAAGAGCGGTGCGGGCGAGACCGGGCGGCTTACCCGGGAGCTGCTGCGCTACCAGATGATCCATGGCTTTGGGAATTCCCAGTTCGGCCTGAGCCCGAAGGAACGGGATTTGTGGCAGGCCGGGGAACACGACCTGATCCAGCCGCTGAGGCTGGGCTTCATCGAACAAATTGCGCACTCGATTATCATTGCCGTGGGGACAATGGGAATCGGCACCGCACTCAGCGCAGTCGATGCAATCAGCAAATTCGGAGCCACCGCTCTGACGACACTGGCGGGAACCGGCATGCAGGTTGGGGCCTCGTTTGTGAGCAGCGGCAGCAATCTGTGGGGGGGGGCCGACCCCTACCTTGAGGGGCAGAAATTGGCCAGCGCGCTGAGCAAGAGCGTTATCGCGGGAGGTCTGGGAGTTCTGAGTGCGGGGGCCGGGGAGATTTTAGGCGAAGGTCTGGTGGGCAAAGTGCTGGTTGACGGGGGCCTGGCGGCGGGGCGTTCGATGATAGGCGGGGCGTTGAGCAGTGCGGTCCTGGGCGAGGCGCTGGACGGCAAGGGTCTGTTACTCAATGCAGCATTTGCGGGCCTTGGGGGAGGAATTGCGTCCGGTCTGGGGCAGATGGAGGGTCTGGGCTCTCTGGGGGAGGATATGCTCAATTCGGGGGTCCACTTTGGACTGGACACCGGCAAGGCGGCGTTGATGGCACTGGACGGGGACGGCAATTTTGACGATACTCAGTTTCTGGCGGATTGGGGGGGCAGTTTTGCCGGCAATGGTTTCAGCGCGCTGGGCAGTCTGGCCAGTTATGGAGTTCGAGGCGGGCTGAACGACTACAGCAACCAGCGGGCCAGCGACGCGGCAGAGAAGATGAAGGAGAGCTATACCGCAACGCAGAGCCTTTCAAAAACCGGACTGAGCGATGACTTGATGGATCGTCTGGGCGGAGTGGGAGGAATCTTCGACAGCTTCGGGCTGCTTACGGAAAGCATGGTTCGGGGAGCGGCACTGGGCAGAGCCCAGACGCTGGACGGCGTAGGCTTTGGAGTAGGGCTTGGCCAGAGTATCGGGGGATTTGTGGCTATGGGTCAGTCTGTGGACAGCATCGACAGTACGGCGAGCCTTTACGAGAACGGGAGAATCATCAAAGGCTACCAGGCAGGCCCCAACGTGGTAGACGGGAGTTATCAGGCCATGCTGAACGCTTACAGCAACGCCAAATACAACCGCCGTATGAGCCGTGCCGACCGCTTTGCGATGCTGCGGGAGTTGAGGGAGCGGAAAATAGAGTTCACCAACAACAAGGCCAAACTCGCATCAGATTCCAAAACAGGCCAACTCGGAACGGCCCGCACCGAAGGCACTATTTCGTATCTGAATGCCAATAAATTATTGAGCAGTGATATAGGCAAACAACTGCACATTGCCACGGTACTGTCCCACGAGAGTGCCCGGGACGGCAGAGACAGCCCCAACCAACAGTCCGAAACTCGGGAATCGGTGCGGGCCCACTGGAGATATCAAGATGTACTCGCAAGGGGCCGCCATGGTAGGGCCTATGTGGGGGCTCTGGATAGGGATCAGGCCTTGGACTTTGTGGTTGGACAAGCGTATCAAAGTGGAAAGATTGGTCAGGAAGAGATGGAAGCATATGTTGACGTAACCTATGATAGTAGTGCGGATTATTTAGTGATGTTTCAAACTAGAGATGTTGATTCATGGTATGTTATTGGAACTCCACAACACGGTTTTTCCGTATTGATACCTGACAATCAGGATGATTTTGATTTTAGCGAAGCAGCAAGAGAGCGCGATCCTCGTATTTTCGAATTACTTGATGAAAATGGCGAAGGAACGGGAAGATTTGGGTTTGTTTTGAGTGCTGCATTTGATAAGTTCAGACTAAAAAACCGAGGAAGAGCAGCAGAAAAAACTCGTACAAGGGATTTTCAAGATTTTATTAACGGAAACACTCATGGAAACTGGTTTATACAACCACCTAAAGGATTGAGTGATACAGAATTTATTCGGAATATACTGAGAGGTGATAATTACTATGCATTACGTAAGTCTCCTTTCTATGACATCCCTGCGGCGAATGCAGGTGGCTGGGGAGAATATCAAGGTGGGGATACTGAGAATAAATATAATTCCAATGGAATTCAAAGAGGGCTGTTAAGTAGCCAAGGAGCTGTTGTTCCAGAATTACCCAATGATAGGTTTAGTGACGGCAATCAAGTCTTTGTCGCACCTCTGTATAATGACCCTGTCCCGAACAGATATTTTGATCGAATTATTGGACCAATAAAACCTGACCGTAATGCAGATCCTCGATACAGCGATAGACTGGCACCATTTTTATTACCTTGGTAAATTTTATGGCTACTAGAATTCTAATAACATTTTTCTGTATAATATTTCATGCAAGTGTATTTGTATATGATTATTTATTTTCATCATACAATAATCTATTCGGATATACTTATCTAATGATTCATATGTATTTTATAGTGATATCTATATTGTTAATAGGTATCACTATTAGTGTAATATCAACTATACAAATTGGAATATATAGTATATTTTATATTTTTTTTATATTCATATCAATATTTTCAATAACATTTGGATTATTTGATTTTATAATTGAGAATAGGACGGTATTATTATTTTATCCTATAATAATAATCTTTTTGATATACGAATCTATTAGGTACTATCAATACATAAATTTGCATAATAAAAATAATTCTGTATATAAAAATATAAATATAGGGATAGCTATATATTTATACATAATAATATTTTCTTATGTATTAGTTCACCTAATAGTTTCCATCTTTATGAGCAACTATGGATTGAATTAAGAATGTGAGATAAATTTAAAAATATGGGCGGAAAGCATGGTTCGGGGAGCGGCACTGGGCAGAGCCCAGACGCTGGACGGCGTAGGCTTTGGAGTAGGGCTTGGCCAGAGTATCGGGGGATTTGTGGCTATGGGTCAGTCTGTGGACAGCATCGACAGTACGGCGAGCCTTTACGAGAACGGGAGAATCATCAAAGGCTACCAGGCAGGCCCCAACGTGGTAGACGGGAGTTATCAGGCCATGCTGAACGCTTACAGCAATGCCAAATACAACAGGCAAATGAGACCCGCTGATCGAGCCGCCCTGCGTGAGCAACTGGAGCGGAAGATGGTGTTTACTGACCGTATTCAGTTTCGCGATAAAAACAGCAATAATGTCCATTACAAAGCCTTTACTACTGAAAACAATGGCGAAGCCCTCAGTGTTTTCAATGCAAACTTGCTGAACAACGACATCGGCAAGCAACTCGACATTGCCACAGTACTGCAGCACGAAGGCCATCGCAACGGCCGCAGCAGCCGAGGGCCACCCAGTGTAGCAGACCGAAGAGAGACCCGAAACGCAGTAGAAAGCCACTGGCGCTATCAACAGATGCTGTCAAACAGCCGCCACGGAAGAGCCTATATCGGGGCCTTAGATGAGGAAAGTTACAACGACTACCAAAAAGGCCAAGATTATTTGGCCGACCGTATTAACGAGGAGGAAGCACATCGTTATGTAGATCAAAATTACAGCAGTCAGGCAGATGGTTGGATTGAAAGTGGTTGGGATGCTTTATCTTTAGCCACAGGCATTGGCTCGTTAATATATAACATCAAAAAAGGAAACTACGTCAGGGTTGCAATAGATACGGTAGGTGCTCTGGCAGATGGTGCTGCGCTGCTTTTGCCTTTAGTTCCCGGTGGAGCTGGAATAGCCATCAAGACTGCTCGTGGTGTGGGAGCTGCCGCATCTATCACAGATGGCACTTTGAACACCAAAGATGGGATTAAAGATGGTGATTATATACAAGCAGGCTTGGGTGCTGTACAAATTGTGTCTGGAGGGATGCAATCTAAGAATCTTGGGAAGTGGACAATTCAGAAAAAGATCCAAAAGACAAATAATCCTCTTGCGGGAAAAACAAGGATAGCATCTGCCAACAAAATAGATGCAATGCATAATTTTAATGATATTATTGATAATTACTCAAGATATGCAAAAAGATTCAATATACCAACAAAAATTGAAGGCGGTAAGGTTGATCGCATCTCTGAGCTTTACCAAATTCAAGGCAGCCTTAATGGTAAGGATGGAATTTTTGAATGGATTATAGATCAAGGCAGTGTTACCCATCGACGTTTTATTCCTAAAGGGGAAATAACAGGATATCCAAACCAGAAAACAATAAGGTGGTAGATGATATGGAACCTATTGAAATATTACACAAAAAAAATATTTTAGATTGGATGACTTTATTATTAGGATTACAAAAAGGATGGGTCAATAATTTTGATATCTCAAACTATGCTATAGAAATATTATCGGGCGATATAGATGGGTTAGATGAGAATATTGCAATGTTAGCTGAGGCTAGAAAAATGCATAAAATAGATATACAAGAGCTAATATTAGAGATTTCTTCTTTAAATATAGCCAATGTAAATCCTAATATTAAGTGGAGATATGCGCTATTGCTATCATTAGACCAATCCAATATATCTGAAAAAGCGAAAATCAATAAACTACAAGAATTATATGCCGATTTTGAATATCCAGAAGATATGGAATCATGTAGCATTTATTCTCAAGATAATTTAGATCCTTTATCTTCAATGAGATTATTAATCAATGATTTAGAACGAAAAATAGAGCTAGATAAAAGCATTGTATAGTAAGAAAGCATGGTTCGGGGAGCGGCACTGGGCCGGGCACAGACGCTGGACGGTGTGGCCATCGGGCAAATGCTGGGGAACGGGCTCTACAATATCGGCATGGCCAGTGCTGCCTACCGCAAGCTGGACAGCAGCCTCGACCGCGCCGAAGAATGGGCCAAAAGACAGGGCGGAGCAGACGTGGGAGAGATAGTGGACCAGCAATTTTATCTGGAAAGCTCCATTACCTCGGGACGCTACAGCGGGAGCACCTTGAAGATGCTCCAAGACATGAGGGGGCAAAGGCTGCGCTTTGCCAGTCGGGGCAGCGCAGTCGGCGCGGACGGCGAAACGCTGGCCCGGGGCTTCACCGCAGCAGATGGCAGGCGCTACCTGAGCACAGATCAGAAAGGCAGTCTGCAACAGCAACTCGCAGGCTTGGTCACGCGAGCGCATGAGCGCGAGCGCAACGGCCTCAAAGACGGGGCTTGGGGCCAGACCGTTGAAGGATTCCGGGCGGTAGTGACCCACGCGGGCATGGGCTCGATGCTGGACGGGCAGTTTGGCAGCATGTACGGCCGAAGTTGGCAGAGCCCCCTGCTGCGGGATGAAATATCGTCATACAGGCGGGGCGATATGCGGGCTCTGCTGGGTTCTACGGTGAATAATTATGATCACAGTGGAGAAAACTGGAAAATCGTCGACGGCAAAATAACCGATGACGGAAACTTCAACTTATACGCCGAAGACGGCAGCCTGATACTCAGTGAATCGCAGCTCAATAATCTTTTGAAAACATCACATGGAAGATATATACTGAATAAAACCATCCAGGAACACGGAGGAAGTGAGAGCCAGGAAGTACTGTACCTGATGCAGGAAGGCAACCAGCGCATGAGAGAGGACGTAACCCAGGACAACAGCCCACTGGGAAAGGCCTTACAAGCGGCCTACGCCGATGGAGAAATGAGCTATCAAGAGGCCCGGAACATTCTAAAAAACCACCGGGATGCCCTGAACGAAGAAAGCATTATCAAAAACACCGGAGTCCACTGGGGCCTGCGCACGGTATTAAATAACAATGATCAGCTCCGAGCTATGCAATCTGAGATATTCCGCCAGTTATACGGGGATACCCCAATAGATGAGCGCACTATTGCGAATGCCGCAAAAGAAATTACTCTTAATATTAATGGGGCTGATGTTAAGTTTACAAAACAATCCGAAAAGGGAACAGCATATCATAACCTGGAAGAGAATGTGAAACTGGTGGGTGATGATGGGACGGAGATTGTCATTAATCGAAATAATGGAAAGCTTGAAATGCTTCCCAGATACCGGGGGACATTTAATTTTGATCCATCTACTGGATGGTCTCGAAAGAATTGGGGATTTAACATGCTAAATCCATTCTATAAAGACCATGGAGATTTGGATATGTTGCCTTATTATGTATTGGGTAATGATCGCTTGGACGACACCTCGGTTGGTCAAAGATATGACCCTACGCAACTCTACGATAATTCAGATCAGGAGCCTGTAAACTTTTCTTCAAAAGGTTCTCCAATAGGATATCCTATTAATAATTATAAATCCTATATATATCCTCATCAAAGTAGTGAAAAATATAATGAATACAATAGAAAAATAGATCTCATGATATATCAGGGTATATATTATGGAAACTATTAAATTTTTTGGTAAGGTTATTTTTCTGAATATAATCCCATTGTTCCTATATTTAATCCTATTAGTGCTTATTGGTAGATTAATAAATTTAGATGATGTGTATTATTTGGGGATAGTTACAGGGATAATAATAGGGATAGTCACAATAATTATTACAGGGATATTGACGGGAATATTGACAGGAATATTTATAGGGTTAATCACAGGTCAAAGTTCAAATTCTGGATTTTTATTTGATTCTTTTTTCTCTGGTTATAAATTCGACTTATTAATAATTTTTATGGTACTAATATTACTTTTGTCTATTGGGTATAATAATTATAAAATTCGCTATAGTGCTAAAAATAAAATAAGAAAAAGGTATTTATATATCCTAATTGCTGTACATAATGGAGTGTATTTATTTTGTTTTTGGTACATATTTGCTGAATGGCTCGGTCCAATGATGCCAGGATTCTGAGCTATTTAAGAGATAAAGGGTAAGGCCGTGGGAGGAATCTTCGACAGCTTCGGGCTGCTTACGGAAAGCATGGTTCGGGGAGCGGCACTGGGCCGGGCCCAGACGCTGGACGGCGTAGGCTTTGGAGTAGGGCTTGGCCAGAGTATCGGGGGATTTGTGGCTATGGGTCAGTCTGTGGACAGCATCGACAGTACGGCGAGCCTTTACGAGAACGGGAGAATCATCAAAGGCTACCAGGCAGGCCCCAACGTGGTAGACGGGAGTTATCAGGCCATGCTGAACGCTTACAGCAACGCCAAATACAACCGCCGTATGAGCCCCGCCGACCGCTTTGCGATGCTGCGGGAGTTGAGGGAGCGGAAAATAGAGTTTACCAACAACAAGGCCAAACTCGCATCAGATTCCAAAACAGGCAACTCGGAACGGCCCGCACCGAAGGCACTATTTCGTATCTGAATGCCAATGAATTATTGAGCAGTGATATAGGCAAACAACTGCACATTGCCACGGTACTGTCCCACGAGAGTGCCCGGGACGGCAGAGACAGCCCCAACCAACAGTCCGAAACTCGGGAATCGGTGCGGGCCCACTGGAGATATCAAGATGTACTCGCAAGGGGCCGCCATGGTAGGGCCTATGTGGGGGCTCTGGATCGGGATCAGGCCTTGGACTTTGTGGTTGGGAGACTTTACGAGAAGGAATTTCTCGGAGATGAAGCCGCAGATGCCTATGCGGATCAGTTTTATAACAGCGAACAAGATAATTGGTCGGTTTTATTTGCTTCGGCAGGAGTTAGTGGAGGAGCTGCAGTTGGAGGTACCACAGAAACTGGTCTTGTATTTAGTTACGATCCTGAAACAAAAAATTTTCAGGTAGGATCATATGAAACAGTAGGAGGGGGTGCTTATATTGGTGTTGGTGTGGCACCAAATGTAGGTTTCACAATATTGCCTAATGCTAATACAATAAATGATATAAGGGGATTAGGTTTTGTTTCAGGTATGTCATTAGATATAGGGCCATTGAGTATTGGGGCTGATTTTACTATGTCATTAAGTGATGTTAAAAATATGGGAGGAGGTGGGAGTCTCAGTCCAAAAATTGGACTGACCCCATTTAGCGTAAATATCTTTCTTACAAAAACATTTGCTCAGTTACAAGGCGAAGACAGAGATTGGCGATCTGCATTATCTCAAGCCGCTGGCCAAGATCCTTCTATTGCAGAGAGGCAAAAAGAATACGAGCAAAAAATCCAGGATGTACTTTCTCGCTTGGCTACGGAACCAACTTATGAAGAAAGTAATGAATATAAATAATATTAAAGGAAATTAGTATTATGTATATTGCATTTCTAATTTTATACGGTATATTATTTATATTTGGCTTTATAACGACTGTGATTCGGAAGACGGACTATGGCAGGAGGTTAATAGCTCTATTGCCGGTCCTATCGTCCTTGGGTTATAATGAATTAGCTAAGAAGTGTCAACATCATGCAGATAAATATAGAAACTACCATCCAAAGCATTTTGATACAGAAGGATGGAAAGATGCTATAGAGATAAAAAAAGATATATATAAAATTAAGATTAATAAAGATAATGAAAAATATACATTGGTTAGCAGGTATCAATTGATTATTAAATTATATAGATTGGGAATATTTTCTATTTTTCTCGGCTATGGATTCTTTATATTAAGTGGAATATTTATGTTTATTAGTCAGACTGGTGGGTAATTTATTTTCAGGGAAAATAATGTTTACCAACAACAAGGCCAAACTCGCATACGATCCCGAAACAGGCCAACTCGGAACGGCCCGCACCGAAGGCACTATTTCGTATCTGAATGCCAATGAATTATTGAGCAGTGATATAGGCAAACAACTGCACATTGCCACGGTACTGTCCCACGAGAGTGCCCGGGACGGCAGAGACAGCCCCAACCAACAGTCCGAAACTCGGGAATCGGTGCGGGCCCACTGGCTAAGCGAGCCCCCCAACCCCCTTCAGGGGGTTGGGGGCTCGGAAACAAAGCTTGCCCTGTTGGATCCGTTTCGCTATAATATTCAACATAAGTTTAAAAGTGAACGTATACGATCAAGCCTATAAAACCCTGCTTTCCAAGCCGGAGGCCTTCTGTCAGTTTATGAAGGCCCTGATTCCCGAAAAGTATTCCAGTCTCATCGAACCCGAAAATATCCAAAGCATCGACAAAAGCTTCATCGCCTCAAACCATAAAGAATATGAATCTGATCTTATCTACAAAGTTACCATAGGGGAACGGGAAGCCTGGGTTTATATCCTGATGGAATTCCAGTCGACGGTAGACCGCTTGATGCCCTTTCGGATACTCAATTACGTTACGCAGTTGTACATGACGTTGCTGAATGTATACGACGAGAACGACAAAAAACCGGGGATACTGCCGCTGGTTTTGTATAACGGGAACGCTAACTGGAATGTAAGCACCCAAGTGGCGGACTTAATCGATAAAACGTATGTTGCGGAAAACTTCCTGCCCCATATAGAGTACATGTTACTGGATCTGAGTCAGATTACCGATGTGGCCCTGGAGCAAATGAAGGGACTGGTGGCTGCCGTAATCTACGCCGAAAAATATGGCAGGGAAGAGCATTGGAAAGAAGCCCATACGCGGCTGACACATTTTGTGAGAGAATGCAACCCGAAAGAACTGGATTGGTTTACAGGCTGGTTTAAGACCATCCTTTCGGATAAACTGAGCGAAGAACGGATAAATCAATTAATCCAAACAGGAAACAAGGAGCAGGGGAATATGCTGGCAGATGTAATGGAAGAAATACACGCACAGGGGCTGCAAGAAGGGGAGCAGTTGGGGCTGCAAAGAGGGGAAGAACTGGGGCTGCAAAAGGGTCGGCAAGAAGGTCGGCAAGAAGGTCGGCAAGAAGGTCGGCAAGAAGGTCGGCAAGAAGGTCGGCAAGAAGGTCGGCAAGAAGGTCGGCAAGAAGGAGCTCACCAAAAGGCCGTGGAAACCGCCCGGATTCTTCTAAAAATGGGACTTTCCATAGAACAGGTGATGAAAGGCACCGGGTTAAGCCGGAAAGAGGTCGGGAAACTTCTGGAGTGAAGTCCTGGCTCTCATTTAGAACCTTTGCCTGCGCTGCCTGAAATTTAAGGTGTATCGAAGGCCCCGGAAATCATGCTCTCTCATTCGGGGGCCACGGTACTGTCCCACGAGAGCTACCGGGACGGCAGGATTGGCCCCAACCAGCAGGTCGAAACCCGGGAATCGGTACAGGTCCACTGGCTAAGCGAGCCCCCGACCCCTAAAGGGGGAGGATTGTAAATCTTTTCTATTAAATATCTTCAATCGTGCACAAACAGATTTCTCCCCCTTCAGGGGGTCGGGGCGTTGAGCAGTGCGGTCCTGGGCGAGGCGCTGGACGGCAAGGGTCTGTTACTCAATGCAGCATTTGCGGGCCTTGGGGGAGGAATTGCGTCCGGTCTGGGGCAGATGGAGGGTCTGGGCTCTCTGGGGGAGGATATGCTCAATTCGGGAGTCCACTTTGGCTTAGACACCGGCAAGGCGGCGTTGATAGCACTGGGCAGGGCCCAAACGCTGCTCGGTTTTTTTCTTCTTTTCTGTGCCATATTAATGGTTGAGCTCAAGGCAGCGGGGAAAGGCTGAGCCGAATCAGAGCCCGGCATCAGAGCCCGGTACTTCGATACACCTTGAATTTCTACAGACAGCTTTTAATTTTCGGGATTGATATCATTGTCTGAAGATAGAGGTATTAGTACTCCTTGAACCCCGCTCACATATAGTTTAGGATCATTCGGCCTGATTTCCAGAAAAACAAGCTTGGTGCCATCGGCATCCAGCAAAGTCAGTCGGTTCTTTTCTGCATCGACAGAATATTTACTGGCAGTTTTTTTCGAGCCAGATTGATCCACAAACAGATTCGTACGGGTAATATCTTCTAATTTACCACCTGTATTCGGACTATTGAAGAAAACTTGGCCCGCAAGCAATGTCGTACTTATTTTTAATTGCTGCGGAGTGCTAGAGGATATTTGTATTACTATCGCTCCTTGTTGGTGATTCCCAGCGGTAAAGTATTGATTGCTGGAGAGATTGTGCTGCTGAAGGGCTGCGGAAATCCATTGACGCAGTTGCGAGTTGCTGTTTTTGAGAGCTGAAGCAATGTCGGCCTCCCCGGTGTAGGCGGTAATGGCCACGCCTTCTCCCAGCACTGTGGGAGCTGATTCAGTGACCAATTGGTCGCTTGGGGTGTAATTGGGGTCTGAGTCTCCGGCACCAGCTCCGGGCGGAGTACAGGAAAGCGCAAGCAAGCCGAGCGCAATGGAAAAAATAAGGAATGCTAAGTTGCCCTTCCCCGGGAACTTGGCATTTGGTTTTTTGGTATCGTTCATGGGAACCTCTATTTTGCGATGTGGGAGCAGTATACGGGAAGGAGCGGAAGCTGTCTACAGGTTGAACGTGCAGATTATGTCCTTGATTTTATGGTTCTTCGCACAAAAGAGTGAAAAAGGTATAAAATCCCCTAATCTTTAAAACAAGGAAGATTGTATGGAAGTAGAAGAACACTACAAACAACTCCTCAGATTGGACTCTACTTGGAGAATCTCCGATATCGAGCTACAACTATCACAAAATAAGATAGTTATCTGGGTCGAATACCTGGAACGGATGGCTGCATGCCCCAAGTGCCAGCAAGTTACACCTGTGCATGACCGCAGAAGCTCAAGAACGTGGAGACACCTTAATATCATGCAGTTTGAGACCCATTTGTCCTGCAGGATTCCTCGCATCAAATGCCCGGAGCATGGAATCCTCAGTATCCCGGTGCCCTGGGCGGATATTCGCAGCCGTTTTACCCTCCTGTTTGAAGGCTTTGCCGTGGAGCTTCTTGAGATTGCACGCAGTGTAGAAGAAGCTCGCAAACTACTGGGAGTCAACTGGCACCAACTGGAGGATATTAAACGTAAAGCTGTCGCACGTGGACTGAAACGGCGCAGTAATGCGGCAATACCATACCTGGGCATTGATGAGAAACAATTTAAGGGGACCTCTAAAAATTCGCTTTTGATGCCGGACAAAGGGATTTTTTGCGGCAGCTAGGAACGGGAGCCGAGGCATACTTTGTTGTATGGTAAGGCTTTCGTGACAAAGCTGCTCCGTGAAAAAGACCGAGTCCGGCGCAAAATTGGAATTTTTAGAGGTCCCCTTAAGCGCGGACATAGCTATGTTTCAGCCTTGGTGGACCTGTGGGGAGGACGCATCCTTGATGTTGTGGAAGAGCGGACAGAAGAAAGTGCGCAGCAGCTACTGAATAAGGCTCGGAGCCAGCAGAAAGGAGTCGAAGCAGTGGCACTGGATATGTGGCAAGCGTTTGCTAATGCGGTTAGAACAGTGATACCCCAGGCCGAAATCGTCCATGATCGCTTTCACGTGAGCAAACATCTGAATGAGGCCGTAGACAAGGTAAGGCGGAAGGCGAACAAGGAGCTGCAGAAGAAAGGAGATAGCACGATCAAGGGGAGTCGGTATTTGTGGCTGCATAATGAAGAGAACATACGCGAAGAGTTCAAGGAAAGATTTAACGAACTAAAAAGTTGTGACTTAAAAGTCTCACGGGCATAGGAAATAAAAGAATTATGGTGGGATTTTTGGGAGTGTAGCAACGAGGAGTGGGCGTTAAGACATTTTAAGAAATGATATAGCTGAGCCATCAGAAGCCGATTGGAACCGATAAAAAAGGTGGCGCGCATGATAAAGTGGCATCTGATGGCAGAGGGATTAAACTCAAAGATCCAGACAATAAAATCGAATGCGAGAGGCTATCGTTCATTTGAGAGTTATCGAACAAGTATATTATTTTATCGTGGAGGCCTTAATATGAAACCTGTAATCTCACACTAAGCTGCGAAGAACCATATTATTATTCCAAATCCAGGAGCTGATCAAATTGACTGCCAATCTCATTGCTGATCCCATTGAGTTCTTCTGCCAGAACCAACTTTGTCTCCGAATCAATAATGGATTTTGCCTCACCGTCAGCAATTTCATAAGCCATGAATTTTTCCGGGGGAATATGCAGATCTTGTGGAAGAATCTTTTCCAATTGGCTTCGCAACTGCGGTTTTGTCTCTGAGATATATCCGGCTTTTATGTAGTTGTTAAAAGCACTGAGTATAAGGGGGCTGTGGGTAGTAACCAGCAGACCGGAGCTTTGCCCGGCGCGCATATAGGCAGCTGTCAGGCTTTCCACCACAGCGCGCTGGGCGCTGGGAAATAAATGAGCTTCAGGCTCTTCAATGTAATAGTCTGTGTCATCTTGCCAAGCATCCACAAGTATTGCCAGCGGTAGCAGTTCCTGCTGGCCCGAGGAAAGGTTTAACAATGCCACCCGGTGCCCATCATGTTGCTGAATGTAGAACTTTTCTCCTCTCTGAATCAATGGACCACCGAGTATTCGGCCCAGTGGTTCAGAAAATTCTTTTTTTCGCTTAATATCTTCTTCCAAGGCATAACCCTCACAATTTATTATAAGCTCATAGTATGAACCAAATGCGATAAGAAATGGATCAATATCAATATATTGTCTTTCATAAAGTTTTTTAAATGTATTTTTTTTGAAATTGGAAAATAAATTTCTACCAGATGATACAAATATATGTCGTTTAGAAACAGGTGGATCTATAATATTTTTAGTGTTTTTGTCCTCAAATTTAAATCCTTTCTTGGGGTCCAGGGTCACAAAAATAGAGCAATCATCCTTGTGATATTCTATTTCAGTTTTGTCATTCATGCTATTGAACCATGATTCTTCCGGAAAAAATCTAGAGAAGTCGGCAATACGTTTCTTTGGAATATTCTTCAGAACTCTTTTCGTGTATTCGTAATTGGGCCTCAAATTTCTTGTGTCAAGCGAATCTTTATTTTCCAACCAAGAACTATAATCTTGTTCAGCCGTCAAATAATCTCTGAAATAGCATAGTAGTTTGGCGATAACGCTTTTCCCGGATGCCTGAGGGCCTATCAGGACGTTGATGTCCCTGAATTCTAGGCGAAGATCCTTCAGACCGCAGAAATTCCGGATATACAGTGTTTCCCTGGCCCTCTCCGGAAGTTGTTTCTCAGGGTTCTTAGTTGCCATGAGTTTGTTCTCCTTTGTTCGGCAAAAATGCTGAGATCAGTTGCTTTGCCAGCTGCGACAAGTCCCTGCCATCGGGCTTTGTCCAGGCTTCGACAAAAGCTTCAGACTGGTGCAATTCGCGCAGGGCCTCAACCAGTCGGCGACCGCTCAGGCCGTCTGCGCGCAGCTGCATACGGCATTCGGTGAGCAGTGCGGCCTCCGGCTCACGCTGCTCCAGCAGCCCTTGCAGTTCGCGGCGCAGCAGGGCAGCATAGTAGGGGCAACGCCCCTTGCTTGACACACCCAACAACAAATGGTCGGTCTGGGCCACGCTCATAAACCAAGTATTGCAAAATTCTTTCTGGTCGGCGACGTTGCACAGGATGCCGTGCTTACGACAAAAGGCCAGCAGCGAACGGTTCCAGGCGTCGAACTGCGGCGAGGGCAGGCAGGAAACTGCCAGCTGGCTGCGCTCGCCATCCACTGCTCCGGGCAACAGTGCTTGCCAGTCGGGGCTGCCGACTTCCGTCAGGCTCACTTCGCTCTGCCGTACAAGCCGCAATCCCTCGGGCAAGTCATGGCCCGCCTTCTTTGGCAGGAAGGGGCGGAAGCCCCGCAATTTTTCGCGCACCAGAGGAGATGCCTTGCCTTTGGAGCCTGCTTCACCTGGCAGAAAATCCTCATCCGCTATCAGCAGCAGGACTTGGCGAATTTCAATCATCAAGGGCATATACATGGCGCAGACCTATAGGTAGTAATCCAGCAGCACATTGCGCCGGATCAGCATTTCGCCCAGCCGGGCAATTCCCTCATCTATCGGCAGCTGTTCCTCAAGGTTGAAATGTACCACCTCATCGGGCAGGTAGCCGGGGCCAAGCTGAACGATTACATGCTGGTACGGCGAATTAAGCGTGGCCAGCAGCTGGAGTTCATTGCGGTCCAAGCGGCTCAGGGACGTAATCAGAATGGCACCCGAGTCGCAGAACATGTGGGCCGTTTCGCCCAGCCTTTGCAGGCTTTCGGTGCGTTCGGCCTGGCTGATCAGGGGGCTGTGACTGACTGAGCCAGCTTCACTTGCTGTATCCGGCTCATCCGATTGGGTCGGGTTTCCCGCCTCTGGGGGCTGTACCTGATGCGAGATGCGCATGTTGCGCGGTGCCAGGTAATAGACATAGCGTCCCTGCCTGAATAGCTTCTCTTCGAGGGCCTTGGCGTATTGGTTGCCCAGCCCGGTATCTTCACAACTAATAATGACCAGGATGGCCTGCTGGTTGTAGCGTCCTGAGCGCAAACCGGGAGTCAGACTGCTGCGCTGCCAGAAAGCTTCACGTTCGCGGATATGACGCTGCAACAGGCTTTCGCCTTCGGCAGCGGAACCCAGTATGATGCCGCCACCGGCGATGTCGTATTCATCAACAACCACAAAACGACCGGTCTGGGGCACTTGCTGCACCGGGTCGAAGGCCACCGGGCTCAATGATTCGAGCACGCAGTCGGCCACATCGTGCAGGTCAACCTGCTGTTTGCCGCGCACCGAACTCAGTTCGGAGGCATCCAGTACATTGTGCACCCTTTTCAGGCGCATTGAATGCTCGGCGGTGGCGATCTTTAATTTGTACTTTTTGCCTGGCACCATGGGCCTGCGCCCCATCCAGAACAGGTTGACGCGCAGCTCTTTGCTGACCTGAGGCTTGAGCTGCCCCTCATCAGCGTGTACCATCAATTCGCCCTGTTTGATATAAATTTCAGGCTCCAAGGTGAAACCAATCGATTTCCCGGCTTCGACTTGCTGTTGTTCGGGCGCGTTAAATTCTTCAATTGAGGCGATTCGGGCGCACTTGCCCGAAGGCAGAAAGAGCACTTCATCGCCTTTGGTCACCCGTCCGGTTTCGATGCGTCCGGCAGAAATCCTTCGCCCATCGCCACGTTCGGTGAACTTGTAAATGTCTTGAACCGGAAAGCGCAGCGGCTTGGCATTGTAGGACTGTTCTTTGTCAAAGCGGTCCATCACGCTCAGCAAGTCGCCACCGCTAAACCAAGGCATTTTTTCGGAAGGCTGGCAAAGGTTCTGCCCGAAGAAGGCCGAGACCGGTAGAAATTCGCGCGGCTCAATGTTGATCTGCTGTAGAAAGGCCCGGTATTCTTCACGGATGGACTCAAAGTGGGACTGATCGTAGTCAATCAGGTCCATTTTGTTGACCAGTACCACGACCTGCTGTACGCCCAGCATGCTCAGCATGTAGCCGTGGCGCCGCGAATTTTCCTGCACGCCCTCCTTGGCATCAATGACCAGAATCGCGGCCTCGGCGCGGGCCGCGCCGGTAATCATGTTTTTCAAAAATTCGATGTGCCCGGGCGCGTCAATGATAATGTAGTCACGCTTGTCAGACTTGAAAAAACAGCGTGCGGTATCGATGGTGATGCCCTGGCTTTGTTCGTTCTGCAATGCATCGAGCAGGAAGGCGTATTCAAAGGGCTTAGCATTGCGCTCGCACATGGCGCGCACCTGTTCCAACCTGCCCTCCGGCAGGGCACCGGTGTCCGCCAGCAGGCGTCCGATAACCGTACTTTTGCCGTGATCGACGTGGCCAACCACCACCACATTGAATTGTTCACGTTGTTGCTCTTGTACCATATTTCGTCCTGAGAAAGTTGTCAGTCTCGGGAATTTCCCATCATTCTGTGTATTCTGTACTCAGCAGCAGTTTTTTCCCGCTGCGAGGTTTTACTCCGCCGGCAAGGCTTGCGCCACAAGACAACTGTGCCTCTCAGCACCTACATATAACCATCGCGGCGCAGATTTTCCAAACCGCCACCCTCTTTGTCTTGAGCCCGGCCCGCGCGTTCGGCAATATTTGAAAACTTGCCGGTCTTCAGCTCTTCAATGATCTCCCGGGGGTTGCGGGCCTGGGATTCGACCGGGCTGGTACAAGGTTGGCAGCCCAGCGAACGGTAGCGCACGCCTTTACCTTGGTTGTAGTAAAGGCTGACGGTGGGGATCTTTTCGCGCTCAATGTACTCCCAGATATTCAGCTCGGTCCAGTCCAGCAGCGGATGAATGCGCAGGTGGGTGCCGGGAGCAAAATCGGTCTTGAATTGGTCCCACAGCTCCGGTGGCTGGTCGTCTACGTTCCAGTCATTGTGTTGGTTGCGCGGGGAAAAGTAGCGTTCCTTGGAACGGCTGCCCTCTTCGTCGGCCCGAACGCCCACGATGATACCGGTGTAGGGCTCGCGGTTGTCGTCTTCCACGTATTTGCCCAGTTTGTGGTCAAGCCGGAATCGCGTCCATTCACCGGACAAGGTGTGCTTCAGTGCCTCCGACTTCAGAGCCTTGCAGCACTCAATGCGCGAAATGGCCCCTGCGGGATAGGTTCTTTGGGCCTCCAGTGCAGCGCGGTTCTGGCCATAGACCATGTTCAGCTTCCATTCCAGCGCTAAGCGGTCGCGGTACTGAATCATTTCCGGAATCTTGTAGGAGGTATCAATGTGGACCAGTGGAATCGGTACATGGCCGAAGAAGGCTTTGCGGGCCAGCCATAGCAGCGCGGTCGAGTCTTTTCCAATCGACCAGAGCATAGCCAGATTGGGGAACTTGCGGTAGGCTTCACGCAATATATATACCGATTGGGATTCCAGCTTTGTCAATTGATCCATACGGTAAGTCTCCTATTGGCTTTCCTGCGGAAAAACCCAAGGACAGCAAGCATTCTCGCGAAAGCGGGATTTTGTGTTTTTAGGTGGGGTCTCATAAACAAAAAGCACCTCATTATGAGGTGCTTGCCTTTTTTCGAGACTCCGCGAACACACAGATTCAGATTACCAGCCTGAAGTGCCTGAGCCAGGCACTGATATACAGCAACACAGGGTTATTGCGGAGTCGCGTGTGCGTGGGTTCGTTTCCATCGGCAAGCAATATAATGAATTCTTATCATTACTGTCAAGTTTTTTTGATTGGGGCTAGAACAATCATATACAAGGAGAAATATTTCGATTAACGTGGACAGTCGTGTCACACAAGTTGAAGGGGACCTCTAAAAGTTATAGACATAATATTCATCGCAATCGCGGCACAGCTCAGGATAATCGACCGCAATATGCCGGCGGTAGAGTTGCTGGCCGCGGCTCCACAGCTCCGCCAGGCTCTGGTCCGGAAAGCGGCCCAGCCCGGAACTCTGACCGGGCTTGCGATGAGACGGGCCGACCATTTGCCACTGTAAATCCTGCACACAAAAGAAGTTCTGAGCATCGATCCCAAAGACCATTTCGCGGGCCAGACGGCGACAGGGGAAGCGCTTTACCGGGCCGAGATGCAGCAACTGGCGTTCAGGCAGCAAGCCGGCACAGGAATTATATTTCTGCACAATCACCTGTGGCCTTGTGGCGGGCCTGCTGTGAGCGAGAGCCTGCGAAGTGCCTGTCCGGCCTTGAACTGGAGCCACACCTTCACTCCAGTAGCGGTAGAAGGCTTCCAGATCCGCCTCATTCTCTTTTATACGCACGGCCTGGACATAGACGCGTTCGGAGCTGCGCGGGGTGCCGGTATCCGGGTCGGAACCCTGTTCCGGACTCTTCCGGTCTTCGCCCGAACGCAGCAGCAAGTCCACCAGCGCGTGAGCCTTCTGCTGGCTGGCTGTCATGCCGTCGGCGGAAAGTTCCTCCTCAGGCGCGCGCAGCTCTTGATATAAGCTGGGCTCCAGCGCATCTAGGCAAACAATCCAAGTGATGCGCCGCTGCTGCCGGTCCAGCTCTTTCAGGTGCTCTATCTCGGCCTCCTGCCACTGCGTACCATCGGTTTCGATCAGGAGCTCCAAAGAAGGGTGCTGCAGCAGGTCCTCGACCATACCGGGCAGTTCCGGGTGGGAGAGGGGGTCGCCCATGGTCCCCAGAGGGGCTAGGGGCGATGAAGCAGCCAAAGGAGCCAGGCCGATTACTGCATCCCCGGCAAATTCAACGATGGCGGCCAGCAGTTCTCGCCATAGCGCACGCGACATAAACAAGCCCTGCGCCGATTCGGGCTGCGCTTTCTGTGGGCCTCCATACCTTTCCTGTGCCGGGTCTGAGGGCACTGACGAAGCACGGGAGATCTGGATGGGAAAGTAGCGCGGCAGGCTGCGCAGACTCTCTGTTGAGCCTTCCAGCCAGTCCAGCACCGCTTTCAGGTCCGGGCGGCTCCGGGTATCGCCCGGCAAGGGGAGGGCACGGTAAAGGCCCTGCAGAGTGCGGAACTGTCGCTTGCTGGCGGCCCGCAGTTCCAAGCGCAGCAAACGGTAGTCCCGGTCGGCCAGCAGAGGCTCTGCGGCGAACAGATTCAGGTCGCGCTCGGCAATTTTCAGGATATCGGACTGTCCCGACTCGACCTGAGCCGCTTTGCGGCTCAGGAAATACAGCCGACCCAGGATGGCCGCTTGAAACAGCAATGGAACCAGCCCTCCGGGGTAAATGTCGGAAAAGCTCAGCTCCGCGGCATAGCGGTGGTGGGCATCGTAGAGCTGCCGGGCCAGCTCCGGTGAAAGCAAGGGCGCATCGCCCTCCAGCCAGTAGCAGTGAATCTGGCGCGAGGTCAAATTTTCCGGCCGCCAGACTTGCTGCTTGTCCAGTTGTTGTGGGGCAAAGCGCATAGCCAATGGCAGGCCGATATCTTCATGAAATGCTTTATCTGCTTTGTTTTGTACGGTCTGTTCAGCATTTGGGGCAGTCGGAGCTCCCGCTGCTTCCAGCTGATCCAGATGGTCGAGGTACTGCTCCAAGGCCTTGACCGCAGGGTCGGGGCGAAATGCTTCCGGATAGAAAACTTCGATGCCACGCTGCACGGCCTGAAGCAGGGCCGACTCGGAATAGTCGCGCAGGAAGATGGGGTACAGACCCTGACGTTGCAATAGTTGTGGATTAAGAGCTTCAGCTACCACAGCATCGAGCCGTACTTTTGGGGGCGGCAACAGGCAGATGCAGGGCAGGTACTCCTGATTTAAGCGTTGAAGTGCCTGCGAAGGAGTTTGCTTGTGAGTCTGTCCAGGCTGCCCAGGCTGCCCAGGCTGCCTGGGCAGCCTGGGCAGTTGGCGATGTGGCAGTTGTTGCAGTTTATCCAGGCAGAGCTGCCAGGCACTGGCTCCTTCCTGACCGGCTGCCGTAGCTGTTGTCAGTGGCTCCAGAGCATACGGGCTCAGTTTACTGGCGTTGACAAAGGCCAAGTGTACATACGGTATTGGTAATATCTCATCATTTTGCCCGGTTTGGGAATTCATCATCATATGTTCAGGACTCACTAAGCGTCTTTCTGCTGGTTGCTGCCTGGCAGTATATCGGTGAAGAAAGCTCTTTCAACCGGCTTTGCCATCCAAGTGCACAATTATTTTAGAGATGCCATTATGCCGCAATTCGACGTGTAGTATTTTTTGGGGGATCAAGGTATAATCCGGGAAAATCGACACAGCACTTGCAGCTAACAAAAACTGCGGCTGGAAAGGATGTTTGGAATTTTTAAAGGTTCCCTCAAGGTTTATATTATGTACACGTATTGCCAAGCTCTTTGTCATTCCCTAAAAGACTATATTTACCACAGGGGGCTGCTCAAAATCCCCATTCCGGAACCATTCTTATTGCCGGATAATGCTTTCACCTGTGGCGGAACTGGTGGCAAGGCTCCCCGGTCTCCCGTCCTGCCTGCCATTGATAAAAATTTTCCATACAGAGAATCACTCCTGAGAATACTCTTTTTTACTTCTTTACTATCAACAATATCCAACTCATTGAACATCAAAAATAAGTTTTTAGGGCTCCCCCAAAATGTCCTGCGGTTGTTCTCCATTCTGTTAGTTTCATTGCTCCTGCCTGTAATTCAGTCTTCCGTTTTATCGGGCCAGGAAGGTCCCGCTGATTCCCCGGCGGATCAGAAAATAATTTCTCAGCTGGAGTCAGAGGACTCTCCCGCTTTTATTAGCGATACTGGCAAACCCGACTATGTCGATGCACTTTCGGATATCATCGCCATCGGCAGCTATCTGGCCCGCACTTTGGCCGCAAATAACTCCAATGCCAGCTATCATGGAAAGTACCTGGTGGAATATGTGCCCAGTACCGACCCCGCCAGGCTGGGTTCGGATATTTTCTCGCTGAGCGAAAGTGCTGGCGTCAATCATATTCGCAACCTGCGTCACATTCTGGCCGGTTATTTACGTGGTCGTTATGGCTATTCTGCGGCAGTTGCCGCTACCATCAGCATTTCACTCACCAATTACAATGCCTTTTATCGCAATAATATGCAGTATGTGGAACAAAAGTTTGCCCCCGCCGTTGCCGCCAGGCTCAATGTCCAAAGTCTGGGACTGAGTACCAGCTACGCCGAATGGCCGGGCCGGACTCAAATGCTGATTCCCCTCAAACCGCTCGCAAGTACCGGAGCTCGCCCGGAAATTGAACTCACAGAATTGAGCCGGGAGGCCCAATACCAGTATGGCGAAGCTGCTTCCCCTTCGGAACAGATACAGACAGAGCAGGCACCGGAGACCGAAGAGCCAACAGCAGAACCCGTACTCGCCGTCACAAAAAATGAGACAGAGCAGTCCGGGACTTTGGCCTGGTTGTATGCGCTCTTGGCCTTATTGCTGACCGGTTTGCTGCTTGCTGTGCTGGTCCGCATGCGGCTCAACAAGCGCAATATTCACAAGCCCGAAATGGTGGTCAATACACCCCATCCGCTAAAAGTCCCGGAGGCAGGGCCTTTGCCGCCGATATTTTCGCGCTATTTTCCCGGCGTGGACGAAGCTGTCGAGGCCCTGATCGCCGATGTTTCGCTCAGGCGGGTCCATGAGCGGATTGAGGTTCCTTACGACCAGTACCAAGACATCTTGGAACGGTTGAATGAACAGATCCGCCAAGGCAAGATTTTCCATGGCATAGCTTCTGGCACCGAGCTGCTGTGTCGGGGCAGCCTGACGTATCACCAGGCTCGCAACATCAGCCGGTCTGCCCGGATAGTGGGCTTGAGCTTTGACGAACAGAGCCAAGTCGTGCAGAGCAGCTCAGAGTTTGGCATCAGTTGTCTCGGTCAGTTTGCCGCCGCGCGCTGGAATGGTGTAGCGCAGCAGCAGGCCCTGCGTATCAGCATCTTAGAGGAACTGATCGGTGGTGGTATTTCGCTCTGTGAGCACAGCGGCCGGTTGGCCGATAAGGACCACACTGCCGAGAGCAGCAATCATATGGATAATTTGCTTGAGGCCTTCCCTTTGCTTTCCTGCCTGCTGGTCGATTACCTGTATAAAGCAGCAGATTATGGCAAGGATGTGGTGTGCCATGTTGCCTCTACCCTGCTGGGAAAAGACCTCAAGGGTGCCGCAGCCAAGAATTATCTGGCGACAGTACTGCGCAGTCATAGCTTTTCTGAGTTGGCACAGATGCCGCTGCGGCTACAGCCGCGCTTTGCCCCTCTGACTCTTAACGAGTGGCTTGAGGCCCTGCAGTCAGCTGGCGACAGTTACTCCGGCACGGGTCATGATGATATGAAGAATTCCGGTAGTGAATATGCGGGACTTTATTCGCCTCTTTCCGTAAAGATCACCAAAAAAAAGAGTGCAGAAACCGGTCAGCTTCCGGTGGCCGAACTCTGCACCGGTATCGATGGGGCGCTGCGGCAATTGATGGAAGATTACTGCGTTACTGCTGCCCAGTACCACCGCCAAATTGAACCCGTTTTGTCGGCAGGTTTTGACGATCCTGTGGCGGCGGCCGAATTCTTGCAGCAGCTCGCACCCAATACGACCGGGGACGAAGTCTTTGCGGCAGGTCGCGAGGGTTTTGTGTACCGCCATTTTGAGCCCGCTTTTGCCGATTTTTTAGACCAAAGTATGGCCCTTCAGCCGCAGGATGAGCAGCTTCGCGCAGAACAACAAGCCATACTGGAATTGTCTGTACGCAGCAGAGCCCCTTTTACCAGCTGAAATATTCATACAAGGGAACCTCTAAAGTATTTCTGATGGATTTCAGCTGAAGGTCAATCCAAGACTGAGTCCAAAATACGCATAGATCATTGGTAGACTATAGCCCTCGGGCAGTATACGTTCCCCATCGATTGAGACCTGGAAGCCGAGGCCGCCAAAGAGGCCAAATGAGGCCACTTTGCGGCCCAGTCGTGCTCCAATCTCCAGGCTGTTGCCCAACAGAAAGCGATTGCGCGTGAATACTGCTCCATCCGTAGTCACTTGCAAAAATTGAAGCTGCAACTGGCTGTGCAGGGCAATGTAGGCCTTGCGTAGCTTCTCCCAAGGCCAGAAAGCCAAGCCCAGACCCAAACCGCCACGGATGTCCCGATTGATAGTGGTTCCCATAAATTGATTGCGGGAGAGCAGCCAGAGCACGTTGGCCAGGTGGAAGTAGCTATTCAGGTCAAAGATCAGGCTGAAATTACTGCTAATGGCACGTTGATAGCGCAGAAAGGCATAGCCATTGACGGTGGCGAGCAGGTCCAGCGCGTTGGGGCGGTTGGGTTCGTGGGCAGCAAATTCGATCGGCTCTGTGGGCAGATCATAGGGCCTTTGAGCCACCGCCTCTTGCCAGACAGCGAGCAACAGGCTCCCGCAGAGCAGACAGTAGCCCACTGAGCGATTTCCGGGCTTGTAAAATTTGCGGGCCCGGTATTTTCTCTGACGTAATAGCGAAGCGGCTCTACAGAGAGATACTTTATTTATTGTAAACATTTATAACAGAGTTGTGGCGGGACCTTATCGGCAGTCCTGAAACCAATATTTACAAATGAGATCGTAATTTTGAGAAAGATTGCCATTCTCCAGTCTGGCAGGCTGCCGAATCTATGATAGTTATATCGTTGACAGATACTCCATTTTCTCTGCCTGATACCACTTCGATTCTGGTGATAGCCTTTGCAGACAGTTCGGGGAAGCAGGTTATATTTCTCATGGCTCCTTGAGGGTACCTTTAAGAATGGTATCGCTTTACGAGAATTATACAATCGTCCTGTTTCTTAATGCCAGACGAAGGCTCCAATGCGAGCTGGCGCAGCATTGGAGAAATGGGGAGGGCCGTGCGCAGCCAGGCCCGACCATCCATTCTACGAGCTGGCGCAGCATCTTTTTATGATAGGGAATTTTTAGAGGTCCCCTTAAGCAAGGTGTACATATGCTATACACAAGAAAGTAATTATCTTAGACTCCTTGGAGAGGAGGAGGCTGTTGATGAGCGGAGAAAGGGAAGTAGATATACAGACTTTGGATACAGTAGAGCTAAAGCAATGGATCCTCGCCTTGGTACGACAAGAAGTGGCCAGTGGAATCAAGGATTCTGAAAAGATGCATAGCAACGAGCTATTGCTTCGAGTCGTGCGCATTGAAGAAACCTTGGTACAGCAGCAACAAAGCTTGGAATTGTTGCTCCATCAGGTGGATAAGCGCTTTGAACAGGTGGATAAGCGCTTTGAACAGGTGGATAAGCGCTTTGAAGAGATGCAACAAAGTATAGCTGCACGCTTTGAACAGGTGGACAAGCGCTTTGAACAAATAGATAAGCGTTTTGAAGAGATGCAACAAAGTATAGCTGCACGCTTTGAACAGGTGGATAAGCGCTTTGAACAAATAGATAAGCGTTTTGCCATGTTGCAATGGTTTATGGGGCTGGGCTTTACTGTCCTAGCCACGTTGATGTCGCTGTACAATTTTGTCCGCTTGTAGGGCACCTCTAAAAATCCAGCACTGGACAAATCACAATTATTCAATTACAATACAATAATAAGGGAATATTGTAGACGCCAGCTTTGTCAAAGTGCCTGTGCAGCGCAATACCAGAGCAGAAAACCAGCAGATCAAAAATGATGAAATCCCTCCATCATTCAAGAAAAACGAGAATAAGATGAGGCAAAAAGAGGCTCTTCGGTACGTCTTGTGGATTTTAGGTAAAGATGATACAATGGGGAAATGAACGATAAGCAACTTTTAATTTTGGGCCTGGGACTGAGCGAACCATGGCAGATTATCAGTCAGGGACTCAGAGAAGACAAGAAGCCACATGAATTACACATCGCAATTAAAGCTGAGCGTGGCTCCAAGTATCCGTGTCCCGAGTGTAAGAAAATGTGCCCTGCTCACGACTTTAAGGAACTTGAATGGCGGCATTTAAACTTCTTTCAACACCATTGCTACATCCGCGCAAAAGTACCCCGAACAAAATGTTTAGAGCATGGTATCAGGCGTATTCTGGTCCCATGGGCAAGAAATGGAAGCTCTTTTACCTTACTCTTTGAGCAGGCTGTTCTCATGCGTGAAATGCCTATGCTTTCAGTAGCCAGACAAACTGGAATCGAAGATAAAAGAGTTGCCAGAATTATCAAATATTACGTTGAAGAAGGCAAAAAACAAATAGATTTATCTAATTTAAAATCTATTGGACTTGATGAGACATCAAGCAAGCGAGGACATAACTATGTGACTGTATTTGTCGATATGGATAAGAAAAAGGAATCTGTAATTTTTGCGACAGAAGGAAGGGATTCCAGTGTTGTTAAGGAGTGCAAAGACTTTATAGAAGAACATAATGGGGAAAAAGAAAATGTTGAAGAAGTAGTTTGTGATATGTCAAAGCCTTTTTTGAAAGGAATCAGAGAGAATTTTCCTGAATCTTCGGTAACAGCTGATTGGTTTCATATTTGTAAGAAGTTTGTAGAAGCATTAAATACAGTGAGGAAATCTGAGAGTAAACATAAGGGCACCTCTAAAAATCTAGCACTGGACAAATCACAATTATTCAATTACAATACAATAATATTGGAGGATCATTATGATTGAAATGACAAGTGAAATAATATATCAGGATGTAGAACGTACAAATCCTTTTATATTCGAACTTAAAAAATCTATCGATTGGGATAGAATCTCAGAGACTATTTCTCAACATATCCCTAAAAAGAAGAACAATTCTGGAAGGCCAAGATTCCCTGTCTCCCAAATGTTGCGCATTCTCATCCTTCAGGAAACCTACAACCTCTCTGATGATGCCATGGAGGTCCAAATCAATGGTAGCATCTATTTCAAATTCTTTCTTGACATGAGCCTGCTTGATAAATCTCCCGATTCCAAAACCATTTGGTCCTTCAAGGAAACGCTGCGCAAACTCAATCTCGAGCAAACGCTTTTTCTTGAGTTCCATAAATTTCTTGCTGAAAGAAAGATAAAACTGCACAAAGGGAATATTGTGGACGCCAGCTTTGTCAAAGTGCCTGTGCAGCGCAATACCAGAGCAGAAAACCAGCAGATCAAAAATGATGAAATCCCTCCATCATTCAAGGAAAACGAGAATAAAATGAGGCAAAAAGATACGGATGCAAGGTGGACAAAGAAAAATAGCAAAAGCCACTACGGATACAAAAATCATATTGCAACGGCGACTAACGAGCAGTTTAGCTTACGAAGTAAGTGCAGCTAATGTGCACGACTCACAGGTGCTTGCAGCTATTTTGAGGCGTCACGCAGATATATGGGGATAGTGCGTATCGAAGTGAAAAGATAACAAATGAACTACGGAGGAACTTTATTCATCACCGAAAATATCGAGATACTTCACTTACAGAGAAGCAATTAGAAAGTAACCGCCGCAAGTCAAAGACCCGGGCGAAAGTGGAGCATATATTTGCATGGTTTCGCAATTGCATGAATAGGGGATTAGAGTTGCGATGTATAGGGATAGATCGGGTAAGGTTTCGTATGGGGTTACGAAATACTGTGTATAATATGTTAAAATATGTTTCAATTACAGCATAATAGTGGATAATTGTATCTAAAATGCTGTAAATAATGATTTTTTTATGTAAATTCTAATTTTATTAGAATTTATTGATCGTAATTAATCTGGATCCAACTATTTTTTGTGCTATTTTGTTATGATTAAGGAAGGATTTTTGATTTTACATCGCAATGCCGATTTTTAGAGGTCCCCTTTATAAGTTCCGTATGTCCCGTAGCATAATCTACTTTATATCTAGGATAATTTATTTTATCTTTTAATTTATTATTTCTGCCATCAATCAGAATATAAGATTTCCCCTCCTCTAAGATTACTTTATAGTCTTTGAAAAAGAGTGGTGGGATTCCATAGTCGCTCCATAAATTTATCCATTCTATCTGGCCTTTATCAGTATCAATACCTATTGCATGAGCTTCGTATAATAAAATAAGAAATTTATCAATTCCTATTGCCCCTACAAAATACATTGTACTCTCCAAATACTCCCAAATTTCGACATTGATCTCTTTATTATTTGAATAGTTGGCTACTACTATATGATTCAGAATAAATTCTTCTCCCTCGTGTAATATTGCAAACTTTTCAAATCCAACTATATAATTTCTATATACCATCCCAATATATTGCATAGGAACATGGTAAGGATTTTTGCCTTCAGGATATGGAATAAGATCAAATTTAAAGTTCTTATATCTAACGATCCCATTATAGTCTATTGTCATTTCCGCATTATTAGCTTTTACTACAAAAGTACTTTTGTCTATAGTGTCCCAACCTATCCATTCTATTTTTTTCTCCTTGGAGAAAGTTTGTCCGGCAGCTTGAAAGTTAATTACAAGTAGATAAAACAAAAGAATAAATAACCCTTTATACATAACACACTCCTTATATTTGCGGTATATTATTCCCATCTAGGATATAGACTATATTCCCATTCAGGATATGGGCCATATTTACGTGTTCCATACCTGGGTAAATAATCTTCAGGATTAACAGTGGAGCCTTTCTTTTTAGATGCATAAGAAGGGCTGAACTCACCATCTACCCTTATCATATAATCTAGATGAGTCCCTGTTGAATTTCCGGTTGTCCCCATTTCAGCAACCTGTTGTCCTGCGTATACTTTTTGCCCGGTTTCAACTAGGCGTTTACGATTATGGTTATAAAAAGTCACAACCCCTGCTCCATGATTGATTGCAACGTATTTTCCAAATACAGGCGTTTCTTTATCGCCTGCTCCATGTACTACAATGCCATTTCCAGTTGCATAAATTGGTGTCCCGGGGACATTGGCAATATCCAAACCAGGATGTTGCTGTAGTGTGCCTGGCCTGAATGGATTGTAACGCATGCCGTAACGTGACGTAATCCTCCCTTCTGCTGGCCAGTTTCGTGTCGCCTTGTCCAAATAGAGTTGTCGTGTTTGCTGCTTTCTTTTTATTTCTGCTCCCGAACGGAGCCATGAAGCAATTCTATCAAGGCCTACATCTCCTGTATTGACAAAAGACATTGCAGGATTGAGCCATGAACTGGGTTTCCCGGGATTTATATCTACCCCACGTTTCCCATATTTATCAATTGTATGGTATTGAATCTTGCCATTTTCGCGGGTATACCCATAGCCTGCTGTTTTGCGCATTTCCAGTAATTCGTCTACTGATTTACCGGTAATTTTTGACAGAGATATAAGGTAATTCTGACCCAATGCTTCGTCATCTAAGTCTACCAAAAGCTTACCGTCCTCAGTATTCAGATCGTGATTTCCATCAAAAACAATCCGTCCATCGTTCATTAATTTCCAGAAATCCCCATTGCTATCATAATTACCATCAATATATTTCTGTATATCTTCCTCACCAATTATGCCCTGCTGGTAAAGCCTCCCCACCACAAAATCCAAGGCCTGATCCCTATCCAGAGCCCCCACATAGGCCCTACCATGGCGGCCCCTTGCGAGTACATCTTGATATCTCCAGTGGGCCCGCACCGATTCCCGAGTTTCGACCTGCTGGTTGGGGCCAATCCTGCCGTCCCGGTAGCTCTCGTGGGACAGTACCGTGGCCCCCGAATGAGAGAGCATGATTTCCGGGGCCTTCGATACACCTTAAATTTCAGGCAGCGCAGGCAAAGGTTCTAAATGAGAGCCAGGACTTCACTCCAGAAGTTTCCCGACCTCTTTCCGGCTTAACCCGGTGCCTTTCATCACCTGTTCTATGGAAAGTCCCATTTTTAGAAGAATCCGGGCGGTTTCCACGGCCTTTTGGTGAGCTCCTTCTTGCCGACCTTCTTGCCGACCTTCTTGCCGACCTTCTTGCCGACCCTTTTGCAGCCCCAGTTCTTCCCCTCTTTGCAGCCCCAACTGCTCCCCTTCTTGCAGCCCCTGTGCGTGTATTTCTTCCATTACATCTGCCAGCATATTCCCTTGCTCCTTGTTTCCTGTTTGGATTAATTGATTTATCCGTTCTTCGCTCAGTTTATCCGAAAGGATGGTCTTAAACCAGCCTGTAAACCAATCCAGTTCTTTCGGGTTGCATTCTCTCACAAAATGTGTCAGCCGCGTATGGGCTTCTTTCCAATGCTCTTCCCTGCCATATTTTTCGGCGTAGATTACGGCAGCCACCAGTCCCTTCATTTGCTCCAGGGCCACATCGGTAATCTGACTCAGATCCAGTAACATGTACTCTATATGGGGCAGGAAGTTTTCCGCAACATACGTTTTATCGATTAAGTCCGCCACTTGGGTGCTTACATTCCAGTTAGCGTTCCCGTTATACAAAACCAGCGGCAGTATCCCCGGTTTTTTGTCGTTCTCGTCGTATACATTCAGCAACGTCATGTACAACTGCGTAACGTAATTGAGTATCCGAAAGGGCATCAAGCGGTCTACCGTCGACTGGAATTCCATCAGGATATAAACCCAGGCTTCCCGTTCCCCTATGGTAACTTTGTAGATAAGATCAGATTCATATTCTTTATGGTTTGAGGCGATGAAGCTTTTGTCGATGCTTTGGATATTTTCGGGTTCGATGAGACTGGAATACTTTTCGGGAATCAGGGCCTTCATAAACTGACAGAAGGCCTCCGGCTTGGAAAGCAGGGTTTTATAGGCTTGATCGTATACGTTCACTTTTAAACTTATGTTGAATATTATAGCGAAACGGATCCAACAGGGCAAGCTTTGTTTCCGAGCCCCCAACCCCCTGAAGGGGGAGTAATCCATTCCCGATCTACTTAAAATATTTATTATAAAACAATTATACCCCGGCCCCCTTTAGGGGGCCGGGGGGGCTCGCTTAGCCAGTGGGCCCGCACCGATTCCCGAGTTTCGGACTGTTGGTTGGGGCTGTCTCTGCCGTCCCGGGCACTCTCGTGGGACAGTACCGTGGCAATGTGCAGTTGTTTGCCTATATCACTGCTCAATAATTTATTGGCATTCAGATACGAAATAGTGCCTTCGGTGCGGGCCGTTCCGAGTTGGCCTGTTTCGGGATCGTATGCGAGTTTGGCCTTGTTGTTGGTAAACATTATTTTCCCTGAAAATAAATTACCCACCAGTCTGACTAATAAACATAAATATTCCACTTAATATAAAGAATCCATAGCCGAGAAAAATAGAAAATATTCCCAATCTATATAATTTAATAATCAATTGATACCTGCTAACCAATGTATATTTTTCATTATCTTTATTAATCTTAATTTTATATATATCTTTTTTTATCTCTATAGCATCTTTCCATCCTTCTGTATCAAAATGCTTTGGATGGTAGTTTCTATATTTATCTGCATGATGTTGACACTTCTTAGCTAATTCATTATAACCCAAGGACGATAGGACCGGCAATAGAGCTATTAACCTCCTGCCATAGTCCGTCTTCCGAATCACAGTCGTTATAAAGCCAAATATAAATAATATACCGTATAAAATTAGAAATGCAATATACATAATACTAATTTCCTTTAATATTATTTATATTCATTACTTTCTTCATAAGTTGGTTCCGTAATCAACTTAGAAAATATTTCTTGAATCTTTTTCTCGTATTCTTTTTGTCTCTTTGCAATAGAAGGATCATGGCCAGCGGCTTGAGATAATGCAGATCGCCAATCTCTGTCTTCGCCTTGTAACTGAGCAAATGTTTTTGTAAGAAAGATATTTACGCTAAATGGGGTCAGTCCAATTTTTGGACTGAGACTCCCACCTCCTCCCATATTTTTAACATCACTTAACGACATTGTAAAGTCAACACCACCACCGAATGGCCCCAACCCAAATCCAACACCCCAATTAAAACCCAATCCCCTTACATCGTCTATTTTATCAGCATTAGGCAATATTGTGAAACCTACATTTGGTGCCACACCAACACCAATATAAGCACCCCCTCCTACTGTTTCATATGATCCTACCTGAAAATTTTTTGTTTCAGGATCGTAACTAAATACAAGACCAGTTTCTGTGGTACCTCCAACTGCAGCTCCTCCACTAACTCCTGCCGAAGCAAATAAAACCGACCAATTATCTTGTTCGCTGTTATAAAACTGATCCGCATAGGCATCTGCGGCTTCATCTCCGAGAAATTCCTTCTCGTAAAGTCTCCCAACCACAAAGTCCAAGGCCTGATCCCGATCCAGAGCCCCCACATAGGCCCTACCATGGCGGCCCCTTGCGAGTACATCTTGATATCTCCAGTGGGCCCGCACCGATTCCCGAGTTTCGGACTGTTGGTTGGGGCTGTCTCTGCCGTCCCGGGCACTCTCGTGGGACAGTACCGTGGCAATGTGCAGTTGTTTGCCTATATCACTGCTCAATAATTTATTGGCATTCAGATACGAAATAGTGCCTTCGGTGCGGGCCGTTCCGAGTTGGCCTGTTTCGGGATCGTATGCGAGTTTGGCCTTGTTGTTGGTAAACTCTATTTTCCGCTCCCTCAACTGCCTCAGCATCGCAAAGCGGTCGGCACGGCTCATACGGCGGTTGTATTTGGCGTTGCTGTAAGCGTTCAGCATGGCCTGATAACTCCCGTCTACCACGTTGGGGCCTGCCTGGTAGCCTTTGATGATTCGTCCGTTCTCGTAAAGGCTCGCCGTACTGTCGATGCTGTCCACAGACTGACCCATAGCCACAAATCCCCCGATACTCTGGCCAAGCCCTACTCCAAAGCCTACGCCGTCCAGCGTCTGGGCCCGGCCCAGTGCCGCTCCCCGAACCATGCTTTCCGTAAGCAGCCCGAAGCTGTCGAAGATTCCTCCCACTCCGCCCAGACGATCCATCAAGTCATCGCTCAGTCCGGTTTTTGAGAGACTCTGCGTTGCGGTATAGCTCTCCTTCATCTTCTCTGCCGCGTCGCTGGCCCGCTGGTTGCTGTAGTCGTTCAGCCCGCCTCGAACTCCATAACTGGCCAGACTGCCCAGCGCGCTGAAACCATTGCCGGCAAAACTGCCCCCCAAATCCGCCAGAAACTGAGTATCGTCAAAATTACCGTCCCCGTCCAGTGCCCATCAACGCCGCCTTGCCGGTGTCTAAGCCAATATATACTAATGAGGTAATCTAGGCATAAGCCATAGCATAAATACATAAACAAAAGAATATAAATACACTGCGTTATGTACAGCAATTAGAATAAGTAAATATCTTTTTCTTATTTTTTTGCTGGCATTATGCCTAATTCTATAATTATTATACATAATAGACAATAACAATAATAAGAATATAAAAAATACTAGTAAATTCAATTGATAATATTCTAATGAAGTAATTGAACTTTGTCCTGTAATTATCCCTATAAATATTCCTGTAATTATCCCTGTAAATATTCCTGTAATTATGATTGTAATCACTCCTGCAATTATACCTGTAATTATCGCTACAATATACATATAATTAGATAAATCATATCCATATAAATTTATTAATCTACCAATAAGCATTAATAGGATAAAATATAGGAACAATGGGATTATATTCAAAAAAATAACCTTACCAATAAATTTGAAAACCATAGAAAACCTCATGACCAGGCATCATCGCCTTTCTATCTATTTCATCATAATACTATATATCCCTGATATTTCTTTTTAGATGCAGCAGGATATATATAATCTTCGTATTTATATATAGGGAATAGCAATGGCATAAACCCAGGCTCTTGAATAAATTTATCATAATCTTGCTTTGAGCTATACCTTTGCCCTACTGATGTAGAATCCAAACGATCATTACCCAATACATAATAAGGCAACATATCCAAGTCTCCATGGTCTTTATAGAATGGATTTATCATGTTCCGCCCAAACTTCTTTGGAGGCCAAGACCATTCAGTAGATGAATCAAAATTAAACGTTCCCTATAGTTAAAATTATAAAAATATAGTTAAAATTATAAAACTTGGAAAAGTGAAAAATACTATATGTATATAAATATTTATATTCAATATTTTATATAGAAATATAGCTTTTCTTTTATTTAACCTTCCTTTATCTATAACATATTTATATATTTTATTTAATAAAATATAAATAATGCCCAAACTACGCGAAAATCCATAAAATCGATAAAATCCATAAATTTGCTTTAAAATTAAAAAATGTATCTGCAATAAGAGAGTTTAAATTATAAAATAAAAAAGGAGAAAACATTAATATTATTGATATTATGCTTAATATTGACCCAACTATTGTATTAACTATAATTCTGACTATCAAAATTACACTTACACCTACGAAGATATAATACAAAATAAATATAAGAGTCCTATCTATAAAATTATAAAATAATAAAAACATATTTAATCCTAAAGAAAATAACAAACAAAAGAAGAATAAAAATATTTTAATTGGAAAACATATATTGCATTCTGAGGTAATTTTATTCATTTTTCAGCTCCTATAAACACATTAGATTAGCAGAAAATGACTTTGACATTTTCTGCAATTATATTAATAGAATTATATTCAGGAAAATAACCTTACCAATAAATCGAGTCATATCCATCATAGTAGTCTCCTGAATAATATTTATACTCCATATCCCTTCTATATATCTGATATTTATTTTTAGCAATACTAGGATATATAAAATTGACATGTTTGCCTATGGGGAATAAAAGTGGCATGTACCCAGGACTTTGGCCAAATGCATCATAGTTTTGCTTGGGACTATACCTTTGTCCTACAGATGTAGAATCTAAACGATCATTGCCTAATACATAATAAGGCAACATATCCAAGTCTCCATGGTCTTTATAGAATGGATTTATCATGTTGAGACTAAGATTTAATATGCCTTTAAATGGATTTAAATTGAAGGGAGATGAATCAAAATTAAATGTCCCCCGGTATCTGGGAAGCATTTCAAGCTTTCCATTATTTCGATTAATGACAATCTCCGTCCCATCATCACCCACCAGTTTCACATTCTCTTCCGGGTTATGATATGCTGTTCCCTTTTCGGATTGTTTTGTAAACTTAACATCAGCCCCATTAATATTAAGAGTAATTTCTTTTGCGGCATTCGCAATAGTGCGCTCATCTATTGGGGTATCCCCGTATAACTGGCGGAATATCTCAGATTGCATAGCTCGGAGCTGATCATTGTTATTTAATACCGTGCGCAGGCCCCAGTGAACTCCGGTGTTTTTGATAATGCTTTCTTCGTTCAGGGCATCCCGGTGGTTTTTTAGAATGTTCCGGGCTTCTTGATAGCTCATTTCTCCATCGGCGTAGGCCGCTTGTAAGGCCTTTCCCAGTGGGCTGTTGTCCTGGGTTACGTCCTCTCTCATGCGCTGGTTGCCTTCCTGCCCCTGCCGTTGTATCATAGCCCTCTAAATTGAGGTATTACAAACCATATTATAAATACATAGAAAAAAGAATACCAATACACTCCATTATGCATAGCAATTAATAAGATTAAATATTTTTTTCTTATTTTTTTACTGGAACTGTTTCTAATTCTATAATTATTATACATAAAAGACAGTAACAATAATAAAAACATAAAAAATGTTAGTAGATTTAATTGATAAAGTTCTGAAGTAATAGAATCAAACATAAAATTAAGAGCCATCGGATCTTGTCCTGTAATTATACCTATAAATATCCCTGTAATTATCCCTGTAGTTATCCCTATAATTATCCCTGTATTTATCCCTATAATTATCCCTGTAATTATCCCTGTAATTATCCCCATAATATAAGTAAAATCATGCCTATATTTATCAGTAATATATACTATTGTAAACATCACAGATACGTATAGTAAGAAAGGTAATATATTCAGGAAAATAATCTTACCAATAAATTTAATAATCTTCATACATATCTCCATAGCCTGGATATAATAGATAGCCATATTGCACATATTTTTCCATACGGATATCATATTCCCGATATTTGTTTTGAGTTCTGGTGGGATAGATAGAATTGACGTGTTTGCCTATGGGAAATCCAATCGGTGTGAATCCAGGCCTTTGACCAAATGCATCATAATCTTGCTTTGAGCTATACCTTTGTCCCACGGATGTAGAATCTAAACGATCATTGCCCAATACATAGTAAGGCTGCATATCCAATCTCCCATGTGGAAGGATACGTAGCCATCTAGGGGCGCCCGAAAAATTAAACGTCCCCCGGTATCTGGGAAGCATTTCAAGCTTTCCATTATTTCGATTAATGACAATCTCCGTCCCATCATCACCCACCAGTTTCACATTCTCTTCCGGGTTATGATATGCTGTTCCCTTTTCGGATTGTTTTGTAAACTTAACATCAGCCCCATTAATATTAAGAGTAATTTCTTTTGCGGCATTCGCAATAGTGCGCTCATCTATTGGGGTATCCCCGTATAACTGGCGGAATATCTCAGATTGCATAGCTCGGAGCTGATCATTGTTATTTAATACCGTGCGCAGGCCCCAGTGGACTCCGGTGTTTTTGATAATGCTTTCTTCGTTCAGGGCATCCCGGTGGTTTTTTAGAATGTTCCGGGCCTCTTGATAGCTCATTTCTCCATCGGCGTAGGCCGCTTGTAAGGCCTTTCCCAGTGGGCTGTTGTCCTGGGTTACGTCCTCTCTCATGCGCTGGTTGCCTTCCTGCATCAGGTACAGTACTTCCTGGCTCTCACTTCCTCCGTGTTCCTGGATGGTTTTATTCAGTATATATCTTCCATGTGATGTTTTCAAAAGATTATTGAGCTGCGATTCACTGAGTATCAGGCTGCCGTCTTCGGCGTATAAGTTGAAGTTTCCGTCATCGGTTATTTTGCCGTCGACGATTTTCCAGTTTTCTCCACTGTGATCATAATTATTCACCGTAGAACCCAGCAGAGCCCGCATATCGCCCCGCCTGTATGACGATATTTCATCCCGCAGCAGGGAGCTCTGCCAACTTCGGCCGTACATGCTGCCAAACTGCCCGTCCAGCATCGAGCCCATGCCCGCGTGGGTCACTACCGCCCGGAATCCTTCAACGGTCTGGCCCCAAGCCCCGTCTTTGAGGCCGTTGCGCTCGCGCTCATGCGCTCGCGTGACCAAGCCTGCGAGTTGCTGTTGCAGACTGCCTTTCTGATCTGTGCTCAGGTAGCGCCTGCCATCTGCTGCGGTGAAGCCCCGGGCCAGCGTTTCGCCGTCCGCGCCGACTGCGCTGCCCCGACTGGCAAAGCGCAGCCTTTGCCCCCTCATGTCTTGGAGCATCTTCAAGGTGCTCCCGCTGTAGCGTCCCGAGGTAATGGAGCTTTCCAGATAAAATTGCTGGTCCACTATGTCTCCCACGTCTGCGCCGCCCTGTCTTTTGGCCCATTCTTCGGCGCGGTCGAGGCTGCTGTCCAGCTTGCGGTAGGCAGCACTGGCCATGCCGATATTGTAGAGCCCGTTCCCCAGCATTTGCCCGATGGCCACACCGTCCAGCGTTTGGGCCCTGCCAAGTATCGCCCCCCACGCCGCTTGTCGGGCGAGGTAGCTCAGCAGTCCGCCGTTCCAGCTCTGGGCCCGGCTCATATCCCCGACCAGTTTGGTATCCCCGAGCCCGGCCCCGGAGTTCGCACTGAAAATGGTGGCTTTTTCGGCCCCGAGTTTCCGGCGTTTGGTGGCGATGCCCCCGGTGGCTACCGCTCCGGCGAATGTGCTGGCCATGTCTGTCAGGGTCCCGGCAAAACTGCCCCCCAAATCCGCCAGAAACTGAGTATCGTCAAAATTGCCGTCCCCGTCCAGTGCCATCAACGCCGCCTTGCCGGTGTCTAAGCCAAAGTGGACCCCGCTGTTAAGCTCCTTCAGCTTCTTTGCCACACCCACTTTATCCAAATCGCTGCCCAGAGCGGCAATTCGTTAGCCACTCTGGGCAAAGTTAAAATTTTTAGAGGTGCCTTGTATTTATATTATTCAATTATTATTTTAAATATATCATTAGAGTATATTTGATATTCTATCATAATATCAATATATTGATTAAATTCTTCAGATATATTTTTTGGTAAAGTTTCTATATTTTTAATTAATATAGTTAATTTATCTAAATTATCTGTAATACAATCCCAAAATGCATTTTGATTCCGACCATAATATAATGGAAATGATAGTAAATCTTGGAATTTATCATGCATTTCATCAATAGTCTTAATATAAAAACAATCAAAATTGAGAATTCTCATTATTATCTCCTCCCTAACATTTGAAAAGTTTGATAATGATCTCCTGAATAATAAATTAAACCATCACTTGAATATATTACTCGTTCACTATTGCGATAACCACCTTGATAATTTAAATCAGCTTCATACCAAATCCTTTTTGGCGCACTTGGTAATGGTTTTATTCCACCAACTGGTCTATTTCGGAAAATATCACCACCTATACTTTTCCCTGGAGCGACATCCCATAAGTTTCCTTTATTTGGTTTCCAACCAAGCTTTATTGCTTGATCTTTGGTAATAAAATTATTAGGTAATCGATTATTATAAAATAGTGATTTCGATGTATCAGATATACCCCCCGGAGCCCTTGGCTGAACAGTATTCCTCAGCCTGCTGATTAAACTGCCGGCACCCTTAAATAACCCCGCGGTGAGTGCGGTGCCTCCTATGGTCAGGGCGCTGTCCCGGCCAAAATCTGTCCACAGTAGGTTGTGCAGTTTGTCCTGATTCTGCAGGTTCTGCACATCTTCTGCGCTGATTCGGGCCTTGCCGTTGCCCCGAAAGTCCCACTGGCTGCGTGGGTCGCCAAACCATGAGCCCGATTTTACCCGCATGGCTTCGCGTTGCCAAGGGTCTAATTCCTTTATGCTACGGCCCTGAGAGCTGGCTATAATGTAGTCTACCGATGCCCGGTCGCCTTGCCAGATTCGGTCAACGCCTTGCATATAGCTGCCGAGGGCTTGTTGCCGAGCGGGATCCCCTTGAAAACCTTCCGGGCCAAATTGTTGGTGATAGCGGTTCGCTGCCTGCATAGCCTGAAACTGTTTCCTCACAAGACTTCCCGATGCGGCTTGTTCTGCGGTAATCAGACCTCTGGAACGTAAGGTTTTAATATATTCCTCTTCGCTCATTTCAGCCAGCTCTTCAGCTGTGATGATAGTTTCTCCGTTTTTGTTCAAGTCCAATGTGCCATCGTTGACGCTGGTGCCATTATCTAAGAGTTTGAAGTTGTCCCCGCTGCTGTGATCATAATTATTCACCGTAGAACCCAGCAGAGCCCGCATATCGCCCCGCCTGTATGACGATATTTCATCCCGCAGCAGGGGGCTCTGCCAACTTCGGCCGTACATGCTGCCAAACTGCCCGTCCAGCATCGAGCCCATGCCCGCGTGGGTCACTACCGCCCGGAATCCTTCAACGGTCTGGCCCCAAGCCCCGTCTTTGAGGCCGTTGCGCTCGCGCTCATGCGCTCGCGTGACCAAGCCTGCGAGTTGCTGTTGCAGACTGCCTTTCTGATCTGTGCTCAGGTAGCGCCTGCCATCTGCTGCGGTGAAGCCCCGGGCCAGCGTTTCGCCGTCCGCGCCGACTGCGCTGCCCCGACTGGCAAAGCGCAGCCTTTGCCCCCTCATGTCTTGGAGCATCTTCAAGGTGCTCCCGCTGTAGCGTCCCGAGGCGATCGAACTCTCCAGATAAAATTGCTGGTCCACTATCTCTCCCACGTCTGCTCCGCCCTGTCTTTTGGCCCATTCTTCGGCGCGGTCGAGGCTGCTGTCCAGCTTGCGGTAGGCAGCACTGGCCATGCCGATATTGTAGAACCCGTTCCCCAGCATTTGCCCGATGGCCACACCGTCCAGCGTTTGGGCCCTGCCGAGTGCCGCTCCCCGCGCCGCTTGTCGGGCGAGGTAGCTCAGCAGTCCGCCGTTCCAGCTCTGGGCCCGGCTCATATCCCCGACCAGTTTGGTATCCCCGAGCCCGGCCCCGGAGTTCGCGCTGAAAATGGTGGCTTTTTCGGCCCCGAGTTTCCGGCGTTTGGTGGCGATGCCCCCGGTGGCTACCGCTCCGGCGAATGTGCTGGCCATGTCTGTCAGGGCACCGGCAAAACTGCCCCCCCAATCCGCCAGAAACTGAGTATCGTCAAAATTGCCGTCCCCGTCCAGTGCCATCAACGCCGCCTTGCCGGTGTCCAGTCCAAAGTGGACCCCCGAATTGAGCATATCCTCCCCCAGAGAGCCCAGACCCTCCATCTGCCCCAGACCGGACGCAATTCCTCCCCCAAGGCCCGCAAATGCTGCATTGAGTAACAGACCCTTGCCGTCCAGCGCCTCGCCCAGGACCGCACTGCTCAACGCCCCGCCTATCATCGAACGCCCCGCCGCTTCCCAAGTCTAAATTTGCTAAATTTTGTGGTAAAATCTGGCATAATCAACCGTAGATCAACCACCAGCCAAAAACCCAATGATTAAAACACAGAATAGCAATATTTTAAACCTTGAGTGCGAATACCAGCAGTGGGACTCGAACCCACACGCCCAAAGGGCACCAGATTTTGAGTCTGGCGTGTCTACCAATTCCACCACGCTGGCATGACTGATTTTCCGGGGTCGCCGGGGCTGCTTCTGTCAATACCTGAATACAAGCAGCTTGGGTGAGACCTGAAGGCATTGCCCCAGTCTAAGCATTTAGGTCCTTCCAATACAACGAATTATTTTAGGGAACCTCCAAAGGTCCCCTAAAGTATTGAAAGCCCAGGCCCCTGTCAATGAAAGCCCGGAAGTATCAGCTGTACTCCGGGAGACGTTCAATCCTAGCTCCCACCGCACAAAGGCGTGCGGCAAGGTCCGCATAGCCGCGCTCAATCTGGTAGATATTGTGAATCACGCTGGTACCGCGTGCGCACAGTGCCGCAATCAACATCGCCATACCCGCGCGCACATCCGGGGAAAGCAGTTTCTGGCCGCTCAGCCGTGTAGCACCTGTGACCACCGCGCGGTGCGGATCGCACAAAATAATACGCGCGCCCATATTGATTAGCTTATCGACAAAGAACAAGCGGGATTCAAACATCTTCTCGTGTATCAGAATCGTTCCGTCCACCTGAGTCGCCACCACGGTCATGATACTCGTCAAATCCGGCGGGAAGCCCGGCCACGGTGCATCGTCAATTTTGGGAATAGAGCCATCGACATCATAGTGAACCTTCATGGCCTGCTGAGACGGCACAATCAAGCGCTCCGGGCTGCCCTCACCCGGTGACCAGTGAATACCCATTTTGCGGAAGGCAATAGAGACCATCTTCAGGTCGGAATGCTGTACTCCGATCAGTTCCAGCTCGCTTTCCGTCACAGCCGCCAGGCCAATAAAAGACCCGACTTCCATAAAATCGGGGCTTATCCGGAATTCAGCACCGTGCAGTTTTTTCTTGCCCCGGATACGCAGAATATTTGAGCCAATGCCACTGATTTCACCGCCCATGGCGTTGATCAGACGACAAAGGTCCTGCACGTGAGGCTCGGAGGCGGCATTTTCAATCACCGACTCACCCTCGGCCAGAGCTGCTGCCATAATTGCGTTTTCGGTGGCTGTCACTGAAGCTTCGTCCAAAAAAATTCCCGCACCGACCAGCTTATTGGTTTGAAAATGCAAAAAGCCATTGACCGCACTGGAAGCGCCCAAAGCCTTCAACGCCAGAAAATGGGTGTCCAGCCTGCGCTTGCCGATCACATCACCGCCGGGCAGCGGCAAGTCCACCAAACCCAACCGGGCCAGCAGCGGCCCCACAAACAGCACTGAAGCACGGATCTTACCCGCATCGCTTTCCTGCAACATTTCGGGGCGAATGTCCCGCGTCTGAATACGATAACTGCCAGGCCCCAGCTTCTCCACCGCAGAGCCCATCTTGTCCAAAATTCCCAGCATGACTTCAACATCACGCAGCACGGGCAAATTGTGCAGCACAATCGGCTCATCGCTAAGCAAGCTTGCCGCGAGACAAGGCAAAGCAGCGTTTTTATTGCCCTGAATGCGAATGCTTCCCTTTAAGGGATGGCCACCCTCTATTCGGTATTTGTACATCATAGCCATACAACCAAAAATCCTAAAAAAACACTCTGAGGGCACGAGGCTCTCCGGCCCTCAGAGTGTGTGATCAAAGAGAAGTTCTCAAAAATTCCCCATCTTTGAGAACTTCCCTGGAGACAAGGCTGGGAAGCTGACTGCTCCTGCGGAACAAATAAAATTTGGTCAAGGGCTCCATCAAATGGACAGAAGCAACAGGAACAGTCAGCAATTCAACGCCACAATCTCAAATGAAACAAGGTTCCCCTCCCTTGGATTCAAATTTTGGGGTTTTATTGAGGTGCGTTCATTAAGATGAAATCGCAGAACTGTGTTAAGACCGAAATAATCCGGAAAAAAAAACCGCGAAGATTCTACGGGCAGAATAGTCAAATTTTTTTCGCGGCTCGCAAAAATATTCCAATCAGCAATTGACAGTAACCCAGCCGTTTCTCTCGGTACGCGAGTTCCGGAGCTGAGCCGAAATTTGTGTTCCCGATATTCGATTTGGAGAAGACTCCTCGCAAATGGAAATTTTTAGTGGTTCCCTTAAGCGACCCATCCCGTGGATTCATTACCCGGTTGGCTTGATCGCCGGAGAGGCAATCATTTGCCAGGCAGCATCTTCAAGTTCACAGAGCAACTGTGGGGTCTCCCGCAAGAACGCCGAAACCGACCCCTTGCTCAGGTACAGGCTTGCCACTGTCATGCTGTTTGCGATAAAGATGCGCAGCAGCAGCATCGGTGGTAGCGGGCGCAGCACTCCTTGATCCACCGCGGACTGGACGATTTTTTTAGCATAACCATAACACGGCAACAGCTCCTCCAAAGTCTCTTCAGTAATATAGGGGGATTTTTCGCCGTTGGGGCTGATTGCCATTCCCAGGAAGCTGCTCTCCAAGGAGTGGCTCTTGTACCACTCGACATGGCACTGCCACAATCTGCGCAGCTGCCTTTCTTTATTGTAGTTCGGCACCTGCTCCAGTTCGCGCTCAGCATATTCGCTGAGATTTGAGATAATGTTTTGATAGACTGCGTTCAACAGTTCCTTTTTGCTGGCGTGATAGCAGAACAGTGTCCCCGCCGCAATATTGGCCGCACGGGCAATTTCAGCGGTAGTGGCATTGCCGATGCCTTTGGTTTGGCAGACTTCCAGCGTGGCCTGGTAAATGGCTTGGTATTTTTGCTGTGCAGCCTTTTTGAGCTTGCCGCGCTTCTCGGATGTGCCATTTGGCCCCGATAGTCGGGTGCGGCGGCCCCTCGGCTCTCCCAACTGCCATTGCGCGCCATCCACCGGCTTAAAGCCGGGCTTGTCTTCCCTGTCAACAGACATAGGTTTTATCTCTCTTATCCCTCTATTTGAAGGCTTTGCCTGATTGTACCAATCCGTAAAAGTGGCATTCTTTCCGATTGGCAACCTTATTCCCGTGAAAGCCGGAGTGACAAACATTTATCATAAGGGGACCTCTAAAAATCGGCATTGCGATGTAAAATCAAAAATCCTTCCTTAATCATAACAAAATAGCACAAAAAATAGTTGGATCCAGATTAATTACGATCAATAAATTCTAATAAAATTAGAATTTACATAAAAAAATCATTATTTACAGCATTTTAGATACAATTATCCACTATTATGCTGTAATTGAAACATATTTTAACATATTATACACAGTATTTCGTAACCCCATACGAAACCTTACCCGATCTATCCCTATACATCGCAACTCTAATCCCCTATTCATGCAATTGCGAAACCATGCAAATATATGTTCCACTTTCGCCCGGGTCTTTGACTTGCGGCGGTTACTTTCTAATTGCTTCTCTGTAAGTGAAGTATCTCGATATTTTCGGTGATGAATAAAGTTCCTCCGTAGTTCATTTGTTATCTTTTCACTTCGATACGCACTATCCCCATATATCTGCGTGACGCCTCAAAATAGCTGCAAGCACCTGTGAGTCGTGCACATTAGCTGCACTTACTTCGTAAGCTAAATTGCTCGTTAGTCGCCGTTGCAATATGATTTTTGTATCCGTAGTGGCTTTTGCCATTTTTCTTTGTCCACCTTGCATCCGTATCTTTTTGCCTCATTTTATTCTCGTTTTTCTTGAATGATGGAGGGATTTCATCATTTTTGATCTGCTGGTTTTCTGCTCTGGTATTGCGCTGCACAGGCACTTTGACAAAGCTGGCGTCTACAATATTCTCTTGATTTGGACCTCCATGGCATCATCAGAGAGGTTGTAGGTTTCCTGAAGGATGAGAATATGCAACATTTGGGAGACAGGAAATCTTGGCCTTCCAGAATTATTTTTTCTTTTTAGGGATATGTTGAGAAATAGTCTCTGAGATTCTATCCCAATCGATAGATTTTTTAAGTTCGAATATAAAAGGATTTGTACGTTCTACATCCTGATATATTATTTCACCTGATATATTATTTCACTTGTCATTTCAATCATAATGATCCTCCAATATTATTGTAATTGAATAATTGTGATTTTTCCAGTGCTGGATTTTTAGAGGTGCCCTAAAATTCGAGTATTCCCCTGCCGAATCCTTGGTAATTCCATCAATATTTTTTTGACTGATTGGCTTATTTGTAGGCAGACCGGACGCAATTCGCGAATCGCCGTCTGTGACTTGAAACGAACCATCATTCGTAAATTTCAAGGAAATAACACTAGACGCACCTGTTCGGGTAAGGATAATAGTACCCGCATTCACCAGATGATCCAGCAAAGTGGGTGGCGGCGAGGCCACCTCTTCGGGCGGCCCGCAGGCGATTAAAAACAACGCAGACAAAACGGGGCACAGAAAAAAAGAGATTTTTGAAATACTTTCCTGGATGAGGGGGCTAAGTTACCCCCCCCCCCGGGAACTTGAGGATCAGGTTTTGAAAGGTGTTCATATCGGCCTCCATGGAAGATATTGGATTATTAGCTGTATGCTGGTCCAGAATATAAAACAAAGTTCCTCGACGGGCAAGGGAGCCAAGTGGAGGATTCGAAGATTTATCAATTATTCGAGAGAACTGATAAAAGATCAGGATTTATTAGAGCCGATGGCTAAAGCATTGGATAGCTTGGAGAAACATGGGGATAAGGTGGTGGAGCTCTGCCGCACGCCGCCCTCACCTTATTTATTTTGGTGGCTGGTGTTGGGAGAACCGGTGCTAGGCATCCTGGCAGTTGTGGCGATGCTGGTCATCACCTGTGCCTTGGGACTGGGCACCAGGCCCGCTATCCTGATCCGCTCCGGCGGGACTCTGGCGGGTAAAATAAGTAGCGCGGTACTCGACAAAACCGGAACGATCACCCTGAGCATCGCCATAAGCCTGCTGCTGGCCGCGCCGCTGGGTGCTCAGGAAGCATTTCCGGATACGATCCCCGATACCGTAGGTAATCAGATTCCCAACCCGGTTCCACCCGCAACGCAGAATCCGGGCAGCGGCTCCGGGCAGCTCGCAGGCAGCGAAGTCCGGAGTGCTGCCGGACTGCTCCGGGAAAGCATCCAGCGTTTGAATCAACGCCAGTACCAAGCCGCATTCCAGGCCGTGGACAACTACCTGCTGCTTTACCCGGAGCACTACCGCACGGCCGAAGCTAATTTCTACCGCTCCATCATTATCTACCATTTGGGACGCATTGAAGAAGCCCGCAACGGTTTTAACGCCATCCTCAGTGCCAGTCCCGCAAACGCCCGGCGTTTCGGCGCTTTCTACTGGCTGGGGCTCTGCGCCTACCGCTTGGGCGAACGAGAGAGCGCCTACGATATCTGGTTGCGGCAGCTGGCCGTGCGCGAAGCGCGCGCAGCCGATTACATTCAGCAGACCTACTTCGGCCTGGCTCAGTTGATGGTCGAGCGGGGAGACGACGAAACGGCCCTGGGCTATTTCCGCCTGCTCAATGGGCACCTCAAGCGTCGAGCCGGTTTTGCCTACGGCTCACTAGCCCTGAAACATGGACTGTACCGTGAAGCCTACAACGCTTTCAGCACCTATCTGATTCTACAAGAAACCGAAGATGGCCCGGGGCGCCCACAGGCCCTGTTCTATCAGGGCCAAGCTGCTTTTTTTGCGGGGCTGCTCTCTCAGGCCCGGCAAAGCTTGGATTCGGTGCTGCGGCTCTATCACAGTAGTGAACGCTTGTTTCTGGCGGCTTTGATCATGCGCCTGCGCATCGCCATAAAGGACGGCGATAGTGCCACAGCCGAGCGTTTTTACAATGAAGCGACAGCCCTGGAGCAACGCTACCGGCACGGTCTCGGCGACTGGCTCAACGATACCGAGTTGCCGCTGTTCGTGTTGCTGGGCAACTACCCTCTGGCACTGAAGCACATGCGAGGCAAAAAAGCCCGCAGCAAGGGTCGTACCGAGCGCGAAATCGCCCGCTTTAACGTGGCAATGGTTATGGCCCTGCTCGACCCGCGCGATGCGACGAGCCGCTTCCGAAGGCTGGAGAAGTCCTTTATCCCCGAAATCCGCGAGCGCTCGCTGTTCCACGCCGCGCGGCTGCAAATATCGTTTCCGTTGACGCGAGCCCAAGGCCTGCCCGATATGGAACGCTACCTAGAACAATACCCAAAGGGCCTTTACGAAAAAGAAGCGGTGCGAATCCTGCTGAGTATCTACCGCAGCGACCCGGATCGCTTTTGGCTGGCCGCCTCGGTATTGCTGGAAAAGCAGGTACAGGACCGCGACTGGCCCCCGCAGGAGCGCGCTCGTTTCTATCTGTACTGGGCCGAAATGGCGCGCCAACTAGGCAATGAAAATGTGACGTTGAGCTATTTGCACCAAAGCTGGAAGCTGGCTCCTCGCCAACTGGTAGGCCTCCAGGCCTATTACCGCAGCGGTGCAATTTATTTTGCCCAGCAAAAATATGTGCGCGCCCTGGGCTACTTCCGCGAAGTTCAACTTCAGCTGAGCGGGCAGCAATTTCCTTCCAAACTGCTGCGATCCGAGGCCAGTGAACTGGGTTTTTACGCGGCACTGGGCATTGCTCAATCCTATGCCGGAGCGGGGCAGGACCGCGAAGCACTGCGCCAGTTTGAGCGGCTGATTCAGCGCAGCCGCGAGGACCGGTTGGGGCGCAACCTGCAGCAGGCCCAACTGCAGCTGGGCCTGGTTTATTTCTACCGCGAAGCCTATGGCCAGGCCGTTGATACCTTTGACCTCATCATTGCCCAAGGCGTCTTTCCTGGCAATCAGCCTGATATTCCCCCCGACCAGTACACGCCGGCCCTGATGGCTTTGTACTGGAAGGGTGAGGCCTTGTTCCGCCAGGGCTTGTTTGCCGCTGCGCGTCAGAGTTTCCGCAGGGTCAACGAAATCTTCCCCGAAGCACTGGGAGCCAGTGCCTACCTGCGTGCTGCCCTGGCTGCCAAAGCGGCCGAAGATTACCACAGCGTCATCGAAGATTTGAACCAAGCCCAAGCCATGGAGGGCGAAGGAGATCTGCTGCAATTGCTGAATATCGACTTCAATCTGGTCAAATACAACCTGTTGCTGGGTCGCGATAAAGCCGCGCTGGCAGCCGCAGAACACATGCTCGCGGCCGCCCCTCCGGCCTACGATTTTCTCGGTGAAGCCTTTCTGGAAGTGGCCGAGCTGTATTTCAACCGGGGAGAGCCGGAACGCAGCCTGGAGTTGCTGGAGCTGCTCAGAGATAAGTTTATCCGAGGGTTGCCACCGCGCCAGAGCGCGGCAGACCGGCATCTCGAATTATATTTGACGGAACAGAGCCAAAATACTTCGCACAGCAGCACTCTGCTAATGGATCCGGCACTGAATGCCAATCTGAGGGACCAGCTGTTCTCTTTTGATGCGGCGCAGTTCCTGCGCCGCTATGGCCCTAAGCTCCATTCCATTCAGCCCGTTCCCGGCAATGTAGGGCCTGTTACGAGCAGCAACGCCGCCGCACTGGAAGGTAACATTGATTTCTACCTGGAAAGCAGCGCGGCCCAGGCCAACGATGCCTTGAGTCATTCTATTTTCTCGGCATTGTATTTGCAGGGCATCATCCATGCCGAGCAACAGGATTACCTAGCAGCCTGTAAGTCTTTTTTACAATATTTGAAAAAGGATCGGCAGGGTGCCTACGCCGTTTCTGCGCTCAGCAGTGTGCTGCGCCTGATCCCGGAGCTCAATGTCAATCAGAACCGGCAGCTATACGCCGCACTGCGGGGTGCCCAGCTGGGTGATGCCATTGATTCGGTCTTGTTTGCGCGTTATTGGTCCTTCCAGCCCGACAATGGGACCAAGAAGCGGGCCTTGGAGAAGATTATACGCCAGACGTTGTCGCTCAATGCCCGCAAAGAAGCAATGTACCACTTGGCAGAGTACTACCGCAAGCGTGGTGATTTGAAGCAGGCCGAACAATTATTGCTGGACCTGCGCATTATCAAAGGCGGTAATATCGCGCTGGACCCTGAGAATTACTGGGCCGGACTGGCCAATCTGGAACTGGGCCGCACCGCCTATCAAGAGCACCGCTTTGAAGATGCCAAAGCCTTCCTGAACGCAATCATTCACCAGCCTCAGGTCGAGCGTGAGACTCTGGCCGAAGCTTACTACTGGTTGGCCGGTATCGCCCGCTTTGAGGGCGATACCAAGGCAGAATTGAGCTACCGCCGGAACCTGCAAAACCAAGCTCCCGAGAGTGAGTGGCTGCGCAAACTGAACTAGTGTTCTGCTATATACAAAAAAATGGATAATGGTATAATAACAGATTCCTTTTTCTTATCCATATCGACAAATACAGTCACATAGTTATGTCCTCGCTTGCTTGATGTTTCATCAAGGCCAGTAGATTTTAAATTAGATAAATCTATTTGTTTTTTGCCTTCTTCAACGTAATGTTTGATAATTCTGGCAACTCTTTTATCTTCGATTCCAGTTTGTCTGGCTACTGAAAGCATAGGCATTTCACGCATGAGAACAGCCTGCTCAAAGAGTAAGGTAAAAGAGCTTCCTTTTCTTGCCCATGGGACCAGAATACGCCTGATACCATGCTCTAAACATTTTGTTCGGGGTACTTTTGCGCGGATGTAGCAATGGTGTTGAAAGAAGTTTCAATGCCGCCATTCAAGTTCCTTAAAGTCGTGAGCAGGGCACATTTTCTTACACTCGGGACACGGATACTTGGAGCCACGCTCAGCTTTAATTGCGATGTGTAATTCATGTGGCTTCTTGTCTTCTCTGAGTCCCTGACTGATAATCTGCCATGGTTCGCTCAGTCCCAGGCCCAAAATTAAAAGTTGCTTATCGTTCATTTCCCCATTGTATCATCTTTACCTAAAATCCACAAGATATACCGGTGTCCAGTATTGAGCTCTCCGGGACTTCCAATGACGGGAATCCGGCGGGTAGCTGGTAGAGCTTGCCCCAAGTGGTGGCGGGTTCGATACTGGTGGCCCAGCTGCTGTAATGCGAAGCCAAAACTTACCGATTGAAAAGTCGTGGCTCCGGCTCGGGATGAGAAAATCGGCTTTCTTTAGAGGTACCCTATTAGAATATTCGATAATTGTTCTGTTTTTTTGACATCTTGCAAATATTTGTAAAATCAAACGGGATGTACGACAGATTAATTGCAATTAGGGTTATATTGACACATTGATCTGTAAATAATTGACAAGTTCTCGCGGTTCACTACAATAAAACCGAGATTTTGCCAAAGGGTACCGCAAAAAATTCCCCACCACAGAAGGATGGCGCACCAGACTTGATCTTTTTCACGGAGTAAAGGTTCTGCCTTAGGGCAGGGTTTGTGGCAAACGGCCTGCTTCGCCCCGCCATTTACCACTGTCACGAAAGAGAGGAAGCAGGCTCTTTGCTGAAGGTCGGGCCTAGCTGTGCACGGCCTGCCAGCTCGCATTGGTGTCATACAGCAAAGTATGCCACGACTTCCGTTTCTCACTGCCGCAAAAAATCCCGTAGTATGGCATCAAAAGTGAATTTTTAGAGGTCCCCCCAAACACATAAACCGGATCCACATAACGGAACAGGAGTGATGATGGGCACAAACAATCCATTAAAGAGTGGCGCGGAAATGTTGGTAGAACAGCTGAAAGAAGAAGGTGTTCAATACATTTTCGGCCTGCCCGGCGGTGCCGCGATTCCCATTTTTGATGCTCTACACAGCTCGGAATTACAGTTTGTCCTGGTCCGTCACGAGCAGGGCGCGACTCACATGGCCGATGGCTACGCCCGCGCTACCGGCAAACCTGGTGTGGTGTTGGCCACCTCCGGCCCTGGCGCTACCAACTGCGTCACCGGAATCTACACGGCCATGATGGACTCGGTGCCGATAATCGTTATTACCGGCCAGGTCAGCACTGGTGGCTTGGGCCTCGACTCCTTCCAAGAAGCCGACATGATGGGCATGACCATGCCGATAGTCAAACATTCCTACCAAGTAAAAGATACACGCGACTTGAAAAACGTAGTTCGCGAGGCGTTTTTTCTGGCCAGGTCCGGCCGACCCGGCCCGGTGCTAATCGATATTCCCAAGGATATTTCAGCCCGGATTGAGGAGCCCTATCCACTGCGTGAGCCCCGGCTGCCGGGCTATCTGTTGGTGACCGATCCGGACCCCGCCGATGTAGAGCGAGCCGCCGAAATAATCAATACTTCTTACCGACCGGTATTCCTGGTCGGTCACGGGGCCATTCTGGCCAACGCCTCCGAGGAAATTCGCACCATCGTTGAAAAAAATCGGATTCCAGTAATCAATACGCTGCTGGGCAAGGGCTGCTTTCCGGAGACCCACCCCCTGAATCTGGGCATGCCCGGCATGCACGGCACCGCCTACGCCAACAAGGCTCTGGCCGAGGCCGACTTGATTGTTTCGATCGGTTCGCGCTGGGATGACCGCATTACCAGCAATCCAAAGCGCTTTGCCCCATCATCGCGCAAAGTCCATTTTGACATTGACATTTCTGAGTTCGACAAGGTCATCAAGGCCGATTGCGCCGTATTGGGCAATGCCAAAACCGGATTGCAAATGATTTCGGACAAACTGGAGCAGCGTGAGCTCGGGCCTTGGCTCAAACAGATTGAGAAATGGCGGAAGGAATTTCCACTGCGCTACCGCAAAGAGGGGAGCCTCAAGCCTCAGCATATTATGGAAGTGCTGCAAAGCCTGACTAACGGCAATGTCACGGTGACCACAGATGTGGGCCAGCATCAGATGTGGGCGGCGCAGTTCTATCTGGCACAGTCGGGCAAAAACTGGGTGACTTCCGGTGGTGCGGGTACGATGGGATACGGCCTGCCTTCGGCCATCGGGGCTCAGCTGGGGCAGCCCAAGCAAGTAGTATTTAGTATCGTCGGTGACGGCGGCTTTCAGATGACCTTGTGCGAGTTGGCCACGGCCGCCCAGCTCAAGTTGCCGATCAAGGTAATTGTGATAAACAACGGCTATTTGGGTATGGTGCGTCAGTGGCAGGAGCTGTTTTACGATGAGCGTCTGAGCGGTGTGCGTCTGGAGGGCAATCCGGACTTTGTCAAACTAGCCAAATCCTATGGCTGTAAGGCTTTCAGCCTGAAGCGCAGTGCTGACATCAAGCGGGTGCTAAATGCGGCCTTGGCTCACAATGAAGGCCCGGTAGTCATTGATGCGGTGATTCAGCCCGAAGAGAACGTATTTCCGATGGTTCCGGCCGGGGTGCCCTTGGAAGGAATGATTCTGGAAAAACCGGCCAGTTGAGCCTGGTTGAACACTTTTTATTTCCATTTTTAAGGTGAACCATGAACCCGACCTATGCAAATGAAAGATTCTCTTTGAGCTTATACGTGCACAACCGTCCCGGGGCGCTGGCACGCATTACTCTGTTATTCACCCGGCGCAGCTACAACATTGATAGTCTGGTGGTTTCGGCAGCCTATGACCCCGATTTCTCATGGATCAGCATCGAAGCCAGCGGTGACGAAAAGCAGATTTCTCTGCTGATCAAGCAGTTGCATAAACTGATCGACGTGGTTCATATCAGTGATCACAGCCGACATTTGGGAACGGAAGTCCTACAGCGTGAACTGGCTCTGCTCAAAGTGCGCTGCAACCCCAAAACGCGCTCGGAAATTTTGCAGGTCATCGATACCTTTCAATGTAGACTATTGGATGCTACCAGCAGCTCGATTACGATACAGATTGTGGGTAGCCCGGAAGATATCGAAGCCATGAAGAGCCTGCTGGAATCCTACCAGATACTCGAAAGTGTTCGCACAGGCAAGGTCTTTATTGCGCGCGGCGATGCGCCGACAGCAGGCTCCCGCACTGTATAGCATAGCAAGACAAAGCATTCATGCCAAATCTGACAGGGCAGCTACTGTGCCCGGCCAAGATCAATCTGCACTTGGCTGTGGGGCAGCGTTACACCGAGCAGGCTGCCGACCAGTGCAGTTTTCACCGTGTTTGTACCTTGCTGCAAGGCATACTGTTGAAGCGGCTTGACGGGCGCTCAATGAGCGATACTCTAGAGCTGGAGCTGTTGTCCGGTAAGCAGACAAGGGCTACGTTTGCCGAAGTTCCCACCAGCGTTGAAGTAGTCGAGCGATTGGACCGGACAGAGCAGCTCATACCGGAGCGGGAAAATTTGATCTACCGGGCAGCTTTGGTTTATTTAAACTGTCTGGATCAGCTGCAGAGCTCGCGGCAAGTGCAGCCCTGCTCCGGGCACCGAGTGCAGCAAATTCGCTTTCGCCTGCACAAACGAATCCCGCAGGAAGCCGGACTGGGAGGTGCTTCGAGTGATGCTGCGGCTGCCCTGAAGCTGCTCAATCGCTTGCTGCCGCAATACTGCGGCAGCAAGCCGCTCAGCGACAATAGTATGTTTCGACTAGCGGCCCGGATCGGTTCCGATGTATCCTTTTTCTTGCAGGACTTCTGCCTGCAAGAAAATCGGCAGTCCGGAGAGCGGCAAGATCAAGAACATAGTGAGCGGAGAAGCAGTCTGGCCTGGGGAGTTGAACGGGGCCAGAAAATCATCCCCGCTTCCGGGGTGCTGGTGCAAGGCTTGCAGAGTTTGCAAAATCAGCATCAGCTGTGGCTGGTCAAGCCGCAGGGCATCGCTTGCTCCACTGCCAAAATGTATTCGCTGATGAAACAGTTACCCCGGGCAGAGCTGCGCTCCCACTCGGACTATCAGCGTGACTGGGTCACTATGCTGCGAGAGTTTTTTGCCGCTCCCGAAGCCAAGGCCCGGAGCAGCGCGCAAATGAAGGCGCTGGGCAAGCAGATGCACAATGATTTTTTCCGGATTATATGCCTGTTGAGCCGGCAAGAATCACCGGAAACTATGCACTTCAAGGTACTTGCAACATTGCCCCGATATTTGTATAGTCACGCTGCCTCGTGGACCGCCCTGACGGGTAGTGGCGCCGCTTTCTTTGTCTGGTTTCCCGCTGCGCTGAGTGTTGCGAAAATTAAAGACGGGCTGGCAGGCTTCCCGCATCCGCTGGAAGCCTTTATCGCCCAGCCTTGTTAAGGAAACCTCTAATAAAAATCCAGTTTTGCGTTTGAAGTGGCAATCTTGTTGCCGTATCACTCCCTCCGCAAAGAGAGACTTGCAGGCTTTTTGCTTAAAGGCAAGTTCGGCCCTTTTGGCTGTGCCCGCGTTCTCCAGCGCCCGCTGCCTCTCGCGCTGGAGTGGGCTGCTATTTCTCCCATGCTGCGCCAGTTGGCCCAGCTCGCCCAGCTTGCATTGCAGCGTACAACAAAGTATGGGCTGGACGAAGCGTGCGTTTTTCTTTTGGGCTGTCGTGGCCGGCCTGTGAACATTTGGGCGTCGGCAAGTGGTTAAGCCACTGGGTTTTGATCCCAGCATCGCAGGTTCGAATCCTGCCGCCCAAGATTTTCAATAGACAGTTTTGCGCTTTCGTTTGCAGGCTGTCGAGGATAGATTTTCTGCTTTGAGTTGCTACATTCCGGTAATTCATCGAAGTCTGCTTGAGAAAAATCTGAGCTGAAAATTATGGAGAGCACTGTGAATACAGAGATTAAAGAGTTAAAAGCCCAATCCCGTGCTGAATTTGGTTCCAGTGCCAGCCGCCGCCAGCGTCGCCAAGGTCTGATACCTTCCGTAGTGTATGGCGGTGAGGATGTGGCGCACGTATTGGTCAACGCCCGCCTGTTCTACAACGAATTTCACGGCAACATTACGGAAAATACCATCATCAAATTGTCGATTGATGGTGAGAACCGGGATGTACTGGTCAAAGATTTCCAAGCCGACATTCTGACCGAAGAGGTTTTTCACATCGATTTTCTGGAAGTGGTTGAAGGTCACCTGCTCAAAACTCATGTTCCGCTGATCCTCAACGGCACACCGGTGGGTGTGCGCGAAGGTGGTCTGCTGGAGCATCAGGTGGAGGCCGTTGAAGTCGAGTGTCTGCCCAAAGATCTGCCCGGTGAGTTTCACATTGACGTCAGCCATCTGCAACTGGGTGATTCGCTGAGTCTGAGTGCGCTGGAACATGATCCGGCAGTGCGCATCCTCAGTTCAATGGAGCAAATCATAGCCCATATTTCGGTGCCTCGCGGCCTGGCCGCCGCTGAGGCAGAATCGGAAACCGAAGAGGAAGAAGCAGCAGCAGAGTAAGCAGCTCTAAAATTCGCTTTTGCCTTCTTGCGAAGCTGTTTTGGAGCGAGGAAGTGAGGTTGTATTGTACAGGTTTGCTTCAGCATAGAAGAAAATGCAGGCCGCTCCAGCGCGAGACACGCAGCGCTGGAGAACGGGGAAGGGCCGTGCACAGCCAAGGCCCTTCCCTTTAAGCAAGAGCCTGCAAGCTTTTCTTCGCTGAGGAAGCGATTCGGCAACAAGATCGCCGCTTCAAGCGCAAGACTGGGATTTTTAGAGGTGCCCATAAGTACTTACTGCCTTTACCGACAAGCTATTTGTGAATAAGATCGCGAATCTGGCAGAAATTGTTTATCTCCGAGAGTCTGTTCGTGCTGATTTTGATAAACAGATCCGGCAAAGGAAGCGGGAATGGCCCAGAACCGGAGCACACCAACGGCACAAGAATATGACGAGAGCAAAATCCAGACACTGGAAGCTCTGGAACACATCCGGCTGCGCTCGGGTATGTATATTGGGCGCTTGGGCAGCGGCGAACAGCCGGAAGATGGCATTTATATCCTGCTCAAGGAAATCATCGATAATTCAATCGACGAGTACATTATGGGCAATGGTAGCCGCATCGAAATCTGCCTGGAACAACACTACGACAATGGCAGCTGCCTAGAGTTACCCGGAAACATTGCCGAAGAGCTCCTTGCCACACCCGTCGAAGACCCCGGTGATGAGAGGGGAGGGGAGTCTTGCAAACGCAAAGTAAGCACCGGCATGGTCTCGGTGCGTGACTATGGACGCGGTATTCCACTGGGCAAACTGGTTGAAGCGGTATCGGTCATCAACACCGGGGCCAAGTACAACGACGAAGTCTTTCAGTTTTCGGTGGGTCTGAATGGGGTGGGAACCAAGGCCGTCAACGCTTTGTCGTCGCACTTTCTGGTGCGCTCGTTCCGGGACGGCGACATGGCCGAGGCCGTGTTTGTGCAAGGCAAATTGCAAAGCCAACGTCAAGTCTCCCGGGCAAGCCTTTTCGGTGCTGAGTGTAGTACTGAGAATGGGATCACCGAAAATGGGACCAAAAATGGGATCCGAAATGGGACCTATGTAGAGTTCTGGCCGGATCCCGAAATCTTTGGCCACTTTGCCTTTCAACCGGAATTCCTGCAAAATCGCATCTTTCACTACGCCTGCCTCAACCCCAAGCTGGAGCTGCTGTTGCGGATAGGCGAGCGTAGCGAGCTCTACTGTAGCCGGCACGGTTTGCAAGACCTGTTGCAGCGCGAACTGCCCAGTGGCACCTTATATCCGATTATGCGCTGCCAGAACCGGCGTCCGGGGGACAAGGTGGCAGGCAGCCCCGAGCACTCGGGCTTGGAATTTGCCTTTACCCACACCCAGCAAATCGGTGAGACCCACTTTTCCTTTGTCAATGGCCAGTTTACCGCAGACGGGGGTGTTCATTTACAGGCCTTTCGCGAAGGTTTTACACGCGGCATCAATGATTTCTACAAAACCTCCTACACCGCGCAGGACATCCGGGACGGCATGGTAGCAGCCATCACACTGAAGGTCAGGAACCCGATCTTCGAGAGTCAGACCAAGAACAAACTGGGGAATACCGATCTGCGTAGCCCGATTGCCGCTCAAGTGCGCAAGCTGACCGCCGACCTGCTGTACCGCGATGAAGAGCTGGCCCGGCAACTCGGCGACAAAATCAAGCAAAACGAAAAGCTGCGCAAGGAATTGTCCAGCGTGCGCAAGATGATGCGCGAATCAAACAAGCGGCTGGCACTGAATATTCCGCAGCTGCGCGACTGTAAGTATCATCGGGGCGAAAAACGGCCCAGACCCAAGGCTGCAAGGAGTAAAAAGCGGGGCAAGGAGCAGTTGGCCGAGCAGCCAACCATGATTTTTCTGACCGAAGGCCAGTCGGCCACCGGCTCGCTGGTGTCTTGCCGCGATGTGTATCACCAAGCGTTATTTTCTCTGCGTGGCAAACCCTGGAACTGCTTTGGCCGCAGCACTGCCGAAATTTACCAGAACGAAGAGCTGTTCCATCTGCTCAAGGCCCTGGGTTTGGAAAACGGCACCGACCAGCTGCGCTACGATCAGATTATCCTGGCGACAGATGCCGATGATGACGGCTATCACATTCGCAACCTGCTGATGACCTTTTTCCTGCATTACTTTGAGGAGCTGGTCCAGGCGGGGCATCTGTATATCCTCGAAACTCCGTTGTTCAGGGTGCGCAACAGCAAAGAAACGCATTACTGCTACAATGAGGAAGAGCGCAATCTTTGGGTCCAGAAACTATCTGGACCGGAAATTACTCGCTTCAAAGGTCTGGGTGAAATTTCACCCAAAGAATTTGGCCAGTTTATCGGTAAGGAAATGCGCTTAATTCCGGTGCATATTGAGCCATTTAAAATGCATTCCATCCCTGAAGTGTTGGAATTCTATATGGGTAAAAATACTCCGCAGCGAAAGAAGTATATTATCGGAAACCTGAGAGAAACTGCTGAGGTGCTGTGAATAAGCCGAATGTGCCATTTCGTTGGCTCAAAACTGTGAGAGAACAAAAATGAGCAAGAAGCTGCGTCATTTTATTGATCTGAGAGAACTCAGCCTGGCAGAAGTCCAGCAAATTTTCGAGCTTACGACCCGGCTCAAGGCCAGGCCCTGGCAGGATTTGCTGCACCAGAAGCACGTGGCCTTGATCTTTGAAAAAAACTCCACCCGCACCCGTATGTCCTTTGAGGTCGGTGTCAATCAGCTGGGTGGCAACAGCTTGGTGATTGACAGCTCCCAAAGCCACATCGGCAATAAGGAAAACCTCCACGATTCAGCCAAAGTCATGTCACGCTTTGTCGATATGATTATGATTCGCGCCAACAGCCACGACAGCGTGGTAGAACTGGCTCGGCACTCCGAAGTCCCCATCGTCAACGGTCTGACCGACTACAACCACCCCTGCCAAGTACTGGCGGATATCTTCACCTATATCGAGCAGCGCGGCCCGATTCAGGGCAAGAAAGTGGCCTGGGTCGGCGATGCTAACAATATGGCCAACACCTTCGTGCACGCGGCTTTCCTTTTCGGCTTCGACTTGGCCATCGCCACCCCGTTGGAGTATCAGCTGGTCGGAACCGTGCAGCGCTGGGCTGCGAAGCAGAAAGAGGCTGGGCGGCCTGGAACTGTGGTTCAGCATATGGATCCGGAAAACGGCTTGGTTGAAGCGGTACGCGATGCTGACTTGGTGCTGACCGACACTTGGATTTCAATGGGCGATACCGACTACGAACTGCGTAAAGCCGTGTTTTCGCCTTACTACACTGTGGACGCCGAGCTGATGAAACATGCCCAACCGGATGCCTTGTTCATGCACTGCCTGCCTGCCAGTCGCGGTCAGGAGGTCAGCGATGAGGTGATGGACGGGCCGCAGTCGGTAATCTTTGACGAAGCCGAAAACCGCCTGCACATTCAGAAAGCCATTATGGCTTGGCTTCTGCAAGCCTGAGGTTCCCGATGGAGTCCGAACAGCCGACACCGGACATCATGCAGCTGCTCGCTCAATTGACCCAGGCGGCTACCAAAGAACGCGTGAGCAGGAGATCTTTGAGGGCTATCAGAGCCGTGGTGTCTCCCTTGTTTATCACGCGCTACCGGCAAGGATAAAAAAAAAACGGAGAAAAACCATATTTTTTTCATATGTTCTTGATTTCTGCCGATAAAATACTAGCTGTTGATTAAAATTTTATTTCATTGCGGTAGATTCAGCTTTTACCAGAGTGCCAAATTCTCGCCTTTTTTTGCATGGAAGTATTGCACTATGAAACAGGAATTCAGTAAAATTCGCATATCGCATATCGCATATCGCATATCGCATATCGCATATATTGCGCCAGCCAAGGCCCATCAAGATTAAACCGATACCGCAGGAAATTTTATTTTCTGCGGATCTCTTTGCGCACTATTTTCCCCTGTTATCGGAGAACTTTCTTCAGTGCACCTCTAAAAATTCCGATTCCGTGTGGGATCGCGATCTTTCCCGCGAGTAGCTTTATCGGCGAATCATTTCAATACAGCAAAGTGTTAAAACGAGTTGCCGTCTTGCACTCGCGAAAAATCTCAGCGATCCACATCGAAGGCGGATTTTTAGAAGTTTTGAACTTGCCTCATAACAAAGGTTCGTCAACGCAATAAATAAAAGAACATTAAATAAAGAGCATTTTATGAATTCCTGTGGAGCTCCTCCCTTGTCAAAGGATCGGGTGCCAAAAGATCGGGAAATTTGGAATTTACTATTGGCAAAGTAGGGTTAAGCGTTTAACTTTTCTCTTGGATAACTTTCTCTTGGAAGTTCTGTTGGCAAGAGAATCTTATCCAATGACGCCGAAGGCCAATTTGCAAATCATTTAATTTCTTATCGCATTTCAGCATTTGCTATTTCTATTTACCTATCCTCTATCCCTCTAAGGTGTAACGTATGAAACATTATCCATCCACTCAGCGATCTCTGCCGATAAGGCTGGCGATTGCCGTGCTGACCATTGCGGCCGCATTTCTCTGGGGCTGTGAAGAACCCTCTGGTAAAGCGGCCCGCGAGCCGCAATCCTTCGTGATTCTCAGGGGCACTTTCCTTGAAAGTCTCCTTGAAACTTCCACGGGCGCTTTCCGGGAAGCTGCTCCGACCGAGCGCTATGTGTTTGAAGTACAAAACTTCGTGCGCGCCGATGTGTCGGTCTTTGAAGAAGGTGAAGTAAGCAATCCGGCCCTGCAGCCATTGTGGGACTCCGCGGGCATACGCTGGGGCTTTCGCAAAAAAGACAATCCGGAGCGCATTTTCTGGGCCCAGAAAAATCAATCCTACAGTACCAAAGAAGGCGAAGAAAGCTACGCCATCCAGGTGGAAGATCGGCATAAAGCCAGATTCATCCCGCAGGACTTGCCCGCGGCACTGCTCCAAGAGAGCGAGGGCAACCTGGAAATCTATGGGGAAATTAATATAGAAGGCATCGCTATCGGGGGCACACTGGATCTGCCCCCCGACTTCAAGTCCAAGATCCTGCAAGTGACCGAGATATCGGGGAGAGTCCTGGACTTTGATCCGATTCGCGCTGAGAATGATCAGAACAAGGTCGTGCCCGGGGCCAGCATCTACTATATCCATAAAGAGAGCGGGAGGATCTTTCAGGCCTTCTCCGATCCCAATGGTCAGTATCGCGTCTCGGTGCGCTACTATGGAAATTTCTACCGGGTGGTCCTAGCCAGAGGCAGGAAGCCGCTGGTGGAGGACTATGTGCTGGTCCATGCAGCCGATCGGCCGCTTATCAGCAATGAGGACCTGGGTTTGAACCTTCTGACGCCGCCGGGCATTTCGATAGCCGACAATGTGCTCTACGATATTACTGAGTACGATGATCTTGCGGACAGCGTTCCGCTTGAGGCGACACAGACTGCGGAGGCCCCTGTCCAGGGCAACGCTGTGGATATCCAGAATACCGCCATGATACCGGGAGCGTTTTTGTTGTTTTACGACAAAGTAGGCCAGAGGATCTTCCTTGTGAGGACCGATCATCAGGGTGCTTTTAATGTGAAGCTGCCGACTCTCAGTGGTGGGACGGTGAACGGCGTCAGTTTCGCTCCTTCTGCGTTTGGTTATATTCCGGAGCAGCCGTTTCTGGTGCTGGGTCAGGGGAATATTCCCCGGACCCTGCTGCGGATTGTCCGCTTCCGGCCGGATCCGGGTGCTCAGATTAGCGACCGCGACATTGACAAGACCCAAGACCGCGACAAGGACGGCCTGCCCGATTCCGTGGACCCCAATCCCGACAATTGGGACACGGACGGAGATGGCATTCCCGATGGCGCGGATGTGGACGTGGACGGGGATGGTACTCCCGACAACGGCACGGACACCGACGGAGATGGCATCCACGATGTCGCGGATGTGGATGTGGATGGTGATGGTATTCCCGACAACGGCACGGATGCGGACGGGGATGGCATCAGCGATGAACAGGACACGATTAACAACACCCGGGATCGCGACAATGACGGCCTGCCCGATTCCGTGGACCCCAATCCCGACAATTGGGACACGGACGGAGATGGCATTCCCGATGGGGCGGATGTGGACGTGGACGGGGATGGTACTCCCGACAACGGCACGGATGCGGACGGCGATGGCATCAACGATGCCGCGGATGTGGACGTAAATAACGATGGTGTTCCCGACAACGGCACGGATGCGGACGGTGATGGCATCAACGATGAATACGACACGATTGACAACACCCGGGACCGCGACAATGATGGCTTGCCCGATGCGATAGATCCTGATCCCGACAACCAGGACACGGACGGGGATGGCATTCCCGATGGCGCGGATGTGGATGTGGATGGCGATGGTGCTGCCGACAACGGCAAAGACACGGACGGGGATGGCATCAACGACCTTGCCGATGCCGATGCGGACGGGGATCGGGTTCTCGATTCCGGCAAGAGCGATGCCAATAATAATGGCATTGATGATGGCTACGACACGATTGACAACACCCAGGACCGCGACAAGGACGGCTTGCCCGATGCGATAGACCCCAATTCCGACAACCGGGACACGGACGGAGATGGCATTCCCGATGGCGCGGATGTGGACGTGGACGGGGATGGTACTCCCGACAACGGCACGGATGCGGACGGAGACGGCATCCACGATGCCGCGGATGTGGACGTGAACGGCGACGGGACTAATGACAACGGCACGGATGCGGACAACGATGGCATCAACGATGAATACGACACGATCGACAACACCCAGGACCGGGACAAGGACGGCCTGCCCGACGCGGTAGACCCCAATTCCGACAACCGGGACACGGACGGGGATGGCATTCCCGATGGCGCGGATGTGGACGTGGACGGGGATGGTACTCCCGACAACGGCACGGATGCGGACGGAGACGGCATCCACGATGCCGCGGATGTGGACGTGAACGGCGACGGGACTAATGACAACGGCACGGATGCGGACAACGATGGCATCAACGATGAATACGACACGATCGACAACACCCAGGACCGGGACAAGGACGGCCTGCCCGACGCGGTAGACCCCAATTCCGACAACCGGGACACGGACGGGGATGGCATTCCCGATGGCGCGGATGTGGACGTGGACGGGGATGGTACTCCCGACAACGGCACGGATGCGGACGGAGACGGCATCCACGATGCCGCGGATGTGGACGTGAACGGTGACGGGACTAATGACAACGGCACGGATGCGGACAACGATGGCATCAACGATGAATACGACACGATCGACAACACCCAAGACCGCGACAAGGACGGCCTGCCCGACGCGGTAGACCCCAATCCCGATAACTGGGACACGGACGGAGATGGCATTCCCGATGGCGCAGATGTGGATGTGGACGGGGATGGGACTCCCGACAACGGCACGGATGCGGATAACGATGGCATCCACGATGCCGCGGATGTGGACGTGAACGGTGACGGGACTAATGACAACGGCACGGATGCGGACAATGATGGCATCAACGATGAACACGACACGATCGACAACACCCAAGACCGGGACAATGACGGCCTGCCCGATGCGATAGACCCCGATCCCGATAACCCGGACACGGACGGAGATGGCATTCCCGATGGGGTGGATGCCGATGTGAATGGCGATAATGTCATCGACAACGGCAAAGATGCAAACGGAGATGGCATCCGCGATGGCAGCCTCCTGAAGCCAGACCTTTCATGGGATGAGAGCGTAAGCACCAGCGTAATGGACAGCAACGGCGGCAAGTTCGATTTTGGCGGCAGTCCGGTGAGCGTCCGGCTCAAAGTCAATGCTGTGGCATTATCCGGGGGCAACTTCAGCTATGTCTGGTCTCTGAACGACACTGTGGACAGCAGCAAGACGGGAGATGATGTCACCTTCGCGTTAAGCAGTGCGGGCAGCAATACCATCAAGGTTGCTGTGAGCAACGCAGCGGGCAGCAGCGAGCTGAGCAGAACCTACGAGCTAAACAGCAATCCGAACAATGTGAGCATCACCGCGCCCACCGCCAACGAGAGGATTGACATTGGCAGCGGAGCGGCCTTTGACCTGGAGGCGAGCGCTCAGGACAGCGATAGCAACCAGAGCCTGAGCTACAGCTGGCATATTGACAGCGGCGCGGGCTTTCACAGCCTAGGCATCAGCAGCAGCGGCAGCCCCGGTGCGAGCAGCAGCAAGGCCTACACCTTTACCCAGGCAGCGGGTGACTACACTTTGAAAGTAATCGTCAGTGATGATGATGGGGGCAGTGCCGAAGCCACGGTCCCGATTACGCTAGTGGGAGATGGCTCTTCGCAAAGCTCGAATACCCGCCCCGTTATCGAGCATATTTCGGGCACCCGGGCAGCGCCCGAAAATAATCCGATCCACAGAGACGGCAGTGCGAGTGCAGAAATCCAAGTACGCAACCGGGTTAGCGCCAACACAATCGAGATCGCCTCGATCAGCTGGGAGCTTGACGGGGTGCTCCAGAGGGGCACAACGGCCTATGAGCCGGGGACTGATGAGTACGAGGAATCCTTGACCCTCACAGGGCCTTCGCACACGGTCACGATGCAGGTGCGCAACAAGATCGGCGAGCTTGCCGAGTGGTCCCGGACCTACCATCTGAACGAGGCACCCGAACTGGATGAGTTGGAGACTGCGGCCAATCCGGGCCCCTACAGCATTCCGGACGCACACACTATTACGGCACAGGCAACGGACGCCAACGGCGGGACTTTGACCTATACCGCCGCGATTGCCCCGGGGCACGATGTGGCCTCTGAGAGCGCCGATTTCCGGGCGCTGGGGGGCAGTCTCCCTGGGACTTCGGGGGCTCTGGTGAGCCTGCCGCTGGACTTTGATATCGGTCTGAGTGCGGGCGAGTACACGCTGCGCATTCGCGTGAGCGATGCGCACGGTGGTGCTGCGGATACGCTGAGGCGCAACATAGCCCTGACGGGGGCCTCGAGCACAGTCTCGGCCACTGCGCCGAAGATTTTCTGGACTGCCGCAACAACAGGCTTTGACAGCGGGGATGAGGCGGATGCAACGCTGACTGAGGCGGCGACTGTGTTTGATGCGACCAGTGGAGAGTCTGTGACTGTGGCCGTGAGGGTCGAGGATCCGCGCACCCCGTCCAAGACTACGGGCTTTACGTACCAGTGGGAGCTGAACGGCAGTGCCTTTACGCCGCAGAGCCCCGGTACCGGCACCGCGGCCCAAGTTTCCCGCACCTTGACCAAGGCGGGACTGAATACAATAGCCCTGGTGGTGGTCAACGATGATGGAGAGGCGAGTGCTGAGGCCCTGCGGAAGTTCTACCTGAACACAATACCGAGTGGGCTGCGCATCACCGCGCCCACGAGCAACCAGACGATCCAGCTATCGGGGAGCAAGGAACTCACCCTGAGCGCGAGCGCAACGGACAGCATCGATGACGCGCTGAGCTACAGCTGGAAGATTTACGGCAAACAGGCGGATGGCAGCTGGAGCAGCACGGGCACGGAGATCGGGACCCAAGCCACGTTGGACTACACCTTCAGCCAGGCGGCGGGGGACTACCAGATTCGGGTCAGTGCCACAGACAGCCACAATGCGGCGGCGGTGATGCAGTCGGCGGGCAGTGACAGGGTGGATGTGAGGCTGAACGCAGCACCGGTGGTGAGTTTTGTGAGTCCGAGCCGATCCGATAGTGGCCAGGCAACTGTGGGTGTCGATGTGGAATTTGAAGTAGGGGTAACGGATGCGAATCTCGCCAACCCGAATCTGGGCACTGACTTCACTTATACGTGGGAATACCAGAGCCCGGCGGGCACTTGGAGCACGTTGCCCAGCAGTGTTCCAACGCCGCATAAGATGACTTTGAAGACCACAGACTTTACTTCTACGGTCAGCGGCTCGCCGTACAAAGTCCGGGTGAGGGTGGCGGACGCAGACGGAGCCACTGCGGTGAGGGAATACTCACTGAGCATGCTTGCGAACCGCGCGCCCACAGTGGAATTTACCGGAGCGACCCCGGGGGAGAATGCCAGATTTCAGTTGGCAAATGTGAATGCCCAAACCCCGGCACGAAGTTTCTTCGTGACTGCTACGGACCCGGAGGGGGACACCCTGAGTTATGAGTGGTATGAGGGAAGCGCCAAGCTAAGCGGTGCCGAGCAGTCTTCGTTGCTGGATCGGCGATTTTACTCCCCCGTGAGGGGCAAGAGCGATACCGAGATTGCAGCGATGGCAGCGAATGAGCGCCACAAGGTCTTGGTACGGGCCGATGTGGGAGATGGCCAAAACACAGTATCGGTGACCCGGACACTGCGGCTGAACATCGCGCCCGCGATTGCCAGTGTGACGGCGGCGGGTGATGCAACGTATGCTGTGCGAGGCGGCAGTCTGGTCTACACGGTGAGCGCCTCGGACAAGGAGCGGGACACGCTCTCGTACCAGTGGCATTACCGCAGGAGCGGCGCAACTTCCTGGACAGATTTTACCGGGAGTACCACAGCGACATTCGCCCCGGCAGCAAACTGGCCGCTGGGCAACTATCAGATTGCGGTAACGGTAACAGACAGCGAGGGAGGAACGGCAAATACCAAAGCGGGGCCGAAGGCAGTGGAAGTCAGGGCGAATAGTGCGCCCACAGCAAGCTTTACCGGAGCGACCCCGACAGAGAACAGCCGCTTTCAGTTGGCGGATGTGAATGCCCAAACCCCGGCACTGGGTTTCTTCGTGACTGCTACGGACCCGGAAGGGGATGCCCTGAGCTATAAGTGGTATGAGGGAAGCACCAAGATAAACGGTGCCGAGCAGTCTTCGTTACTTGATCGGCGATTTTACTCCCCCGTGAGGGGCAAGAGCGATACCGAGATTGCAGCGATGGCAGCGAATGAGCGCCATAATATGCTGGTACGGGCCGATGTGGGAGATGGCCAAAGCACAGTATCGGTGACCCGGACGCTGAGGCTGAACATCGCGCCCGCGATTGCCAGTGTGACGGCAGCGGGTGATGCAACGTATGCTGTGCGAGGCGGCAGTCTGGTCTACACGGTGAGCGCCTCGGACAAGGAGCGGGACACGCTCTCGTACCAGTGGCATTACCGCAGGAGCGGCGCAACTTCCTGGACAGATTTTACCGGGAGTACCACAGCGACATTCGCCCCGGCAGCGGGCTGGGAGCTGGGCAACTATGAGATTGCGGTAACGGTAACGGACAGCGAGGGAGGAACGGCAAGCACCAAAGCGGGGCCACTGGCGGTGGAAGTCAGGGCGAATAGTGCGCCCACAGCAAGCTTTACCGGAGCGACCCCGACAGAGAACAGCAGATTTCAGTTGGCAAATGTGAATGCCCAAACCCCGGCGCAGAGCTTCTTCGTGACTGCTACGGACCCGGAAGGGGATGCCCTGAGTTATGAGTGGTATGAGGGAAGCACCAAGATAAACGGTGCCGAGCAGTCTTCGTTACTTGATCGGCGATTTTACTCCCCCGTTAGGGGCAAGAGCGATACCGAGATTGCAGCGATGGCAGCGAATGAGCGCCACAAGGTCTTGGTACGGGCCGATGTGGGAGATGGCCAAAACACAGTATCGGTGACCCGGACACTGCGGCTGAACATCGCGCCATCAATTGCCAGTGTGACGGCGGCGGGTGATGCAACGTATACTGTGCGAGGCGGCAGTCTGGTCTACACGGTGAGCGCCTCGGACAAGGAGCGGGACACGCTCTCGTACCAGTGGCATTACCGCAGGAGCGGCGCAACTTCTTGGACAAACTTTACCGGGAGTACTACAGCGACATTCGCCCCGGCAGCAAACTGGCCGCTGGGCAACTATCAGATTGCGGTAACGGTAACAGACAGCGAGGGAGGAACGGCAAATACCAAAGCGGGGCCGAAGGCAGTGGAAGTCAGGGCGAATAGTGCGCCCACGCTAAGCTTTACCGGAGCGACCCCGACAGAGAACAGCCGCTTTCAGTTGGCAAATGTGAATGCCCAAACCCCGGCACGAAGTTTCTTCGTGACTGCTACGGACCCGGAAGGGGATGCCCTGAGCTATAAGTGGTATGTGGATGGTGCCGAACTAAGCGGTGCCGAACAGTCTTCGTTGCTGGATCGGCGATTTTACTCCCCCGTTAGGGGCAAGAGCGATACCGAGATTGCAGCGATGGCAGCGAATGAGCGCCATAATATGCTGGTACGGGCCGATGTGGGAGATGGGCAAAACACAGTATCGGTGACCCGGACGCTGAGGCTGAACATCGCGCCATCAATTGCCAGTGTGACGGCGGAGGGCAATGCAACAAGTGTTAAGGCAGGCAACACCTTGGTCTACACGGTGAGCGCCTCGGACAAGGAGCGGGACACCCTGTCGTACCAGTGGCATTACCGCCTGAGCAACGAATTTTCCTGGAGAAACTTTATCGGAAATACGACCACGACATTCGCCCCGGGAGCAAACTGGCCGCTGGGCAACTATCAGATTGCGGTAACGGTAACAGACAGCGAGGGAGGAACGGCAAACACCAAAGCGGGGCCCAAAGTGGTACAAGTGAAGCACGCCAACAGAGCACCCACGGTAAGTTTTACCGGAGCGACCCCGACAGAGAACACCAGATTTCAGTTGGCAAATGTGAATGCCCGGACCCCGGCACAGAGCTTCTTTGCAACTGCTGCGGATGAGGACGGGGATGCCCTGAGCTACCAGTGGTATACGAATAACATTGAAATACCCGATCGTACCACAAATTCGCTGGTTGACGTTCTTCTTTTCTCCCCTATGCTGCTGGCAACGAGTCAGGCCGAGATTGCGGCGATGAGCTCGGATGAGCGCCACAATCTGAAGGTAAAGGTCGTAGTAAGTGACGGTCAGGACAGTGAGGCCCTGACCCGGACGCTGAGAATGAACATCGCGCCCGCGATTAGCAGTGTGACTGCGTCCAGTAATGCAGCGCGTATTAAATTGGGTGATAGCGTGAGCTACACAGTGAGTGCCGCGGATCCGGAAGAAGATACTCTCTCGTACCAGTGGCATCAGCGCAGGAAAGGAGAAAGCACTTGGAAAACCGCTACCTCGACAACGGCGACTATGGCAGTAAACCTGCAACAGGGGATTGATCTTCCGGGCACGTACCAGTATGCGGTAACGGTAACGGACAGTGAAGGTGCAGCGGTAAATACCAAAGCGACTCCGCAGGAACTTACGGTAGATGCCACTAGTCTGGTTGTTCATACAGATCCCACAGCTGGTGCTGTGCGCTACATCGTGGAAGCGAGAGACGTCGCAAGTCAAGTCTATCCCACTACTACCCAGCTTCCTACTTCAGATCCCGGGGTAGGCAGCGGTGCCATCTATCAGGCATCAGAAGTCTCCGTTCAAAGTGATGGGAAGATTTATTTATCGGTGCCGGGCGTGGACTATGGTGATGGCAACCTGATCTTTCGGGCGGGCACGAGCTATGTGTTCCGGGTAACTGCGTTCAATAGTCTCAACCAAGCGATGAAGAGATCGGAAGATATACCAGGCGATTTCTGATACGCCTAGGTGTACGAGTGAAGTGTGGCCCGGCCACAGGCATCCCTTGCACAACCAGGACCGACCTCCTTTTGTCAGCTGGCGCAGCATCTTTCTATGGTGGGGAATTTTGGGGGCACCTCTGAAAATGGTATCATGGAGCTTTCCTGACGAAGCTACTCGTGACAAAGATCGCCGCTCAGCGCGAAATTGGGATTTTTAGAGGTGCCCAGAAGGAAGTCCTTCCATTCTGTTCCCACCGTCTGTGTTCCTGGCAGTGCTGTCTTGACCTTTGTCTCATTTATGTCGATATTCATGACATGCTCAGTGGCTTCAGTCTTCCTTCACAGATATTTTCCCTGCTCTACCAGCTTTTAAATATTTACTATTTCATGATACTGGGTCGTATCTTTTTGGGCTGGTTTATCAACAGTTATACCTTAGAAAACAACCCGATCGGCTACTGGCTCTGTGCCCTGACCGACCCCTTTCTGCGAATCTTCCGCCGCCTGCCCTTCGCGGTCATCGGCGGCGTGATCGATATCTCTCCAATCTTTGCCCTGTTCACCATCACTTTGGTTCAGCGCTTTGTGCGCGCTCTCGGGTCCACGCAAAGTGCTCCGTTCGGGAAGGTGTTCCTGGGCATGGTCTTTCAGCTGTTCATCAGCCTGATCGCAATTGTCAAAACCGTGGTTCTGGTCTGTGCCTTGATCCTGCTTTTCCGCCTATTATATATATTGTTTAGCAAGCAGAACAGCTACAACGTGGTGCTGAGTCACATCGACTATGCGATTCGCAAATTGTTGCAGGGTCCGCTGCGCTTCCTCAATATGTCTCACAGCAAATTCAATTCCCAAGTTTTGGTTCTGCTGATTCTGGCCTGTTTGCTGACCTATCTGTTGGGCCTAAGTGAGTCCCATGTGGGCGCTTTTTTCCAGCAAGTGCTCTCGCAGCTTTAGAACTTCCCTTTATCAGCAATGATGCTGCTGGCAGCAGTAAAGGGAACCGTTAAATTTGAAATTCCCGCCTCTGCCTGTGATGCCTCCACGAAGTGGGATTCGGAAAAGGACTGCACCTTGCTACTCAAGGACTTGCGCCAAAACGTAGCCCAGCTCAAAGGCTTGGGAACCAAGGCCTGCCAGAATCTGAGTCGCTTGCAGATTCATCATATCTCGGAGCTGTTGCAACACTATCCCGGTCGCTACCTTGACCACGTGCAGCCTGTCAGTCTGGCAGAGATATATCAGCCGCAGACCCAAGACTCTCCTCCGGCAAACGAACGTTATTTATATTGTCTGGTTCAGGTGCTGGAGCACAGCTATATTCCTTGGCGTGGTACGTATCGTAAGCAACAGCACGACCCACACGCCGGGCGGGCTCTGAAGATTCTGGTGCAGGATACCAAGAGCGAACACAGTGCCAGCCTGCTCTGCTTTGGCCGCAATTTTCTCTCATCGCAGTTGCCAGTCGGCAGCTATCTGCTGCTGGCCGGGAAGTTTCAGCTGCGCTACGGCGAGTTGCAATGCAGCAATTTCAATTATGAGCGCCTCAACGATCTCGCAGCTGCCCAGAACAAGAGGCCCGTGGCAGCGGAGAGCGGTGCCTATACCGGTGGCGAATTTGGTTGTATCTTGCCGCTCTATCCGCTGACCCAGGGCATCAGTCAGAAGCAACTGCGCAACGCCATTGCCCAAGCCCTGCAGCACTTTAGCTTTTCGCTCGAAGATGAGCTGCCTGAGTTCCTGAGACAGCAGCACCAGTTGTTGAACAAAAAAGAGGCCTTGCGCCAAATCCATTTTCCGGCCAGCTCGGAACTACTGCGGCAGGCCCACCGCAGCCTGGTTTACGAAGAACTACTGCTACTCATGTTGCTGATCCGGCGTCGCCGCTTACAGCAGCACCGCCAGTTGCAAGATCTGGGACAAAACCAGGACCTTTCAACAGAGCCGCCAGCTGCTGAACAGGGGCCAGCAGAGACACAAACCCGAGCGCAGCAGAGTCCGGCTCGGACTTTTTCTCTGCCCGGGCCGGGCAAATGCCTGGGCCGGGCAGAAGAGAGCCTTCCCTTCCGTCTCAGCAAAGGGCAGCGCGAGGTTCTGGATGAGATACTGCACAGCTTTGGCCTTGATGTACCGATGAACCGCCTGCTGCAAGGCGATGTCGGATCGGGCAAGAGCATCGTAGCCCTGCTCAGTGCCCTGCCTTGGCTGGAGGTTGGCGCCCAAGTGGTGCTGATGGCTCCGACCGAAATCCTAGCTCGGCAGTTACAGCAAAACTTTGAGCAACTGCGCCGGCAACTGGAACAAAAAGCTCCCGAATGCGGCATCCGGATTGCGCCCAGCGCCTTTCTCGCCGCCTCGCAGAGTGCCTCCCGGCGCCGCGAAATTCTGAGCCGCCTGCGCAGCGCAGAAATACAGCTGCTGGTCGGTACCCACGCCCTGTTCTCGCAGGCCGTAGAATTCCCCCGGCTGCGCTATATTATTGTCGATGAGCAGCACCGCTTCGGTGTGGAGCAGCGCTTGGCCCTGAAGCACAAGGCTTCCCGTCCACCCCACGTGCTGTTGATGAGTGCCACGCCGATACCGCGCACCCTGGCCCTGACCCTCTACGGCGATCTTGATATTTCTTCCATTCACAGCCTGCCTGCCCGGCGCAAACCCGTCAAAACCCACCTGGTGCGTCAGGGGAACGACCCCAAAATGTACCAATTCATTCTGCGGGAACTGGAAGCCGGGCATCAGGTCTATTTCGTTTACCCGCTGATTCGCGAAGAGGGCACCGGAACGGAAGAAAGGGTCTCCGGGAGCGAAAGCCTGCAGGATTTCCCAGGCTCTCAGGATGCCCAGGGCAGCCTGCGCAGCATTGAGCAGATGGCCCGGCACCTACAGCAGGTCTTTGGTCGCTACCGGTTGGCAGTGATCCATGGCCAGCTGCCTGCCGAGCAGAAAGAAGCGGGGATGAAGGCCTTCCGCGCCAATCAGGTGCAGATTCTGCTGGCCACCACGGTGGTGGAGGTGGGTCTTGACGTGCCCAACGCCAGCGTTATGGTGATTGAGCACGCCGAGCGCTTTGGCCTAGCGCAGCTACACCAGCTGCGCGGTCGGGTCGGGCGTGGCGAGAGCCAAGGCTACTGTTTCCTAGTTTATCAGGATGACGAGTCCCATAAGCTGAGCACCTTGGCAAAAGAGCGCCTGCTGACCCTCAAAAATTCGAACGACGGCTTTGCCATCGCCGAAAAGGACTTGGAATTGCGTGGCCCCGGTGACCTGCTGGGTGCAGAGCAATCGGGCAGCATGGCCCTGCGACTGGCCCGGATTCCCGAAGACATGGAGCAACTAGAGCTGGCCCGCACAGATGCGGCAGCCATACTGCAAGAAGACTACGCCCTGCTGCAAGCACAGCACCAGGGTCTGCGCCGGGTCTTGATGGCTCTGGGGCAAGAGGGCCTGGATGCATAAGGGATCTCTAGGGGACCCCCTAAGGAAATAATGGAACTGATTTACATTCAGCTGGATGCCGGGGCGATTGCCGACCGCTTCGACCGCTTCGACCGCTTGGGCAACCTGAATTCTCATGCGCAGGAGGAAGCTGTAGGAGAACGGTCGGAGCACACGGCCGAGTCTCTGCCCTTCAATCCTGAAATCCCTCTCCCCTATATTTTGCGTCCCGGCGCACCTCTTGGTGATTCGGAGAGCCCGGACGCTACCGAGCAACTGGACTGGAACGGAATTGTTGACGGTATCCTGTACCTCGCTCTGTATGAGCCCCGGCACGAGCAACTGGGTTATTACAAGGATTTTCTGCTGGCTCTGGAGCCGGAGCTGCCCTACGTTCTGCAAGACCGCTTGCGCGACCAGTATGATGAAAGGCTCTGGCTGAACGCTCGCGATACAGTGCGCATCCTGCTGTTCCTGCTCCCGGAAGCGAGCTGGCCCCTATTGGAATTGGGCTACCTGCACGAGCAGGAAGCCGAGCAGGCCCTGATGGAGCAGCGCTTTGCGGCCTGCTGCGAGTCTTGGGACCTGGGGGCTCTGGCCTACGGGCGTTTGCTGGAGCGCGATGAGCGCGATGCCCGCAGCTCCTTTCAGCTGGGCTATTACTATTTACAGTGCTGGAATTATCCAGCAGCCTATCAGGCCTTTGTTTCCTCACAGCAGTTGGCCCTCTCGCCCGAACATCCACTGTGGAGCAAGTGCGAGCACTGGCTGCAGAAATTGAGTGTCTTTGAATCCTTGGAGCAGCGGAGTGAACAAGAACAGAAGGCCCTCAGCCTGAGTTGGGAGCGCCTGCTGGCAGATTTCCGGCGCGCTCTGCGGGGTGCAGATGAAGCAGCCACAGATTTTGCTGCCGGTCCGGTATCTCATTGCCGCAGCCTGTGGCTGCGGCCGCTGGACGAGCTGGATGGATTACTGCGCGAGCAGCCGGAGAGCGGTTTCCTATGGTATCTGCGCGGTCTCTGCCTGCTCTACGGCCACGATATGAGCATCCTGCGCGATTTGGCCGACCCAGCTGAGGCCGGAACGAGCGGGAATGGTGCCAGTGCGGCCTTGGGTCGTGCCGAGCAGCTGAGCTGGGAGACCCCGCTGGACTGGCAGTTGCCCTATTACCTGGGGCTCAGCCACTATCTGGAAGCCTCCTACCGCAAGGCCGAACGCTACTTCTCCAAAGTATTGAAGAAGAACACCGAGCACGCGGCGACCCTGTACTGGCTTGAAAAGCTCTACGCGGAACTCGAAGACCCGCGCAGCAGCCAGTATCAGGTACTGCTGCGCGAGCTGTATCCGGACTTTCCGGACCTGATACAGGCCTTCTTCTGAGACAAAACTTATAGGTTCCCTGAAGCAAAACCCATTGCCAAGCCCCGGGTGACTGTCTGCCTGTGGCTTGCCTAATGCAAACTGAACGACTATGAATGATCCAACTGAGAATGCAGTAAAACCCAATACCGGGTTTCGCACGGGCTTTGTGGCTCTGGTCGGGCGGCCTTCGGCGGGCAAGTCCACTCTGCTCAATCGTTTGTGCGGCCACAAAGTGGCCATTACTTCACCCAAGCCGCAGACCACGCGCAACGTGATTCGGGGCATCGTCAACCAGCCCTCCAGCCAGCTGGTGTTTTTAGACACGCCCGGCTTTACCGGAGCAGAAGATCTGCTGGCCGACCGGCTGCGCGAAGAACTGCGCAGCGCCCTGCGCGAAGCCGATGTGGTGCTCTACCTCCTGGACTTGAGCCGCCCGGCGCAGCCGTTGTGCGCCAAGCACCTGGAAAAACCAGGAAAAGTCCGAAGGCAAAGTTCTGATTGGCGGGTTCCGGCCGGGACTGACGGCCCGGAACCACTTTCCGAAGAACAGGGCCTGCTGGCTCTGCTGCGCGAGTTACTGACCCGAGAGCCCAGACCCCTCTGCTTGGGGCTGAACAAGAGCGACTTGCTCGGAGAGCCTCAGCGCCAAGAGCGCATTGCCGAATACTTGGCGCAGCTGCGCCAGTACTTCCCCGACTTGAGCGAGAAACAGTGCTGTCTGCTCTCGGCCAAAAACGGCGAGGGTCAGGAAGAGCTGCTATGGCAGATCGGCACGCAGCTGCCTGCACAGGCAACAGCGGGCCGGGGCACAGAACAGCGGCTCTACGACGAAGATATCTACACCGACCAAGAGCCTCAGTTTCGCATCGGCGAACTGATTCGCGAACAGGCCCTCTCGTTTTGTGGTCGCGAGCTGCCCTATGCGTTGTATGTCGAAGTTGCCGACCTAGAATACCAGAATTCAAAAACCGTTTCGGAGCAGGAAGGGGCCTTGTGGGTACGGGCCTTTCTGCAAGTCGAGCGCGAGTCGCAGAAAGGCATACTGGTAGGCAAGGGCGGCAGCCGCATTCGCGAGATTCGCAAGCGCAGCACCCGCGAGATTCGCAAACAATTCAGCTGCCCGGTACACTTGGACTTGCAGGTCAAAGTAGACTATAAATGGCGGCGCAAACGCCCTTAGCTTCTTCAGAAAACGGAGAAAGGGCTTTTCTTGGGCAATTTCTGAGCTGAGCCCCGCTCACCTGTCCTTGGCCAGGGGCAGTCTGAGCTGAATGGGAGTTGAAGTTGAAACGAATACAGCAGCACGATTCGGGTGATTTTGGCTATTTTTTTGCGCTATCGCCTTGTTCCCTCTCGCCCCTGCTGCCTGATACGGCAGTGGAGTCGCTCCCAACACCCGAAGAAGAACTGCAGTGTGCGCCCCCGCAGTGGCAGCAGAGCTACCCGCGTTATCTATTTGTATTGAACGAGCAGGGTTGCCTGGGCACTTCCGGCACTTTGGAGATTTTGGATACTCCGCATGGTTCAGAAATTCCGGCCAGCGCTGATCATTTTGCAGATCTGCTGCGACAATTGCCTTGTCTGCCGAGTGTTTCCAGCCCGGTTCTGCCGAGAGAGCCGCTGGATTCTCAGCAGAGTTGGGACTACCCTGCGGAACGATGGGGGGAACTACCTGAATTTCAGTTGTTTGCCTTTGTCAGTTGTCAGAACCAGGTACGGGACCTGAGAGACCTCGCAGACCTAGCCCAGTGTGGCAAATCCGGAATTTTGGATATTGCGCTGTGCCTGTTCGCCGACCGAAGCAGACTGCAAGCCTCCGCAGCGGGCCGGGACTTACTGGACTTGCTGGGCCTGAGTTATTGGCTGCCGTTTCGCAAGGTATTTGCCGTCTGTCTGGACTGGCAGCAGGGCCTGCTGGCGCGGGCCAAGGAACTGGCTTATTTTGACCGGGAATTCCGCTTTTGCAGTTCTTGCACCGCGCAGCTGGAATGGTTGTCCCTGGAGTTTGGCAAGCACTGTCCCGACTGTGGCGCGTTGGTATTTCCGCGCCAGGATCCTTCGGTGATCGCCTTGATTTGCAGTCGGGCCGTCGATTTTCCGAACTGCGGGGAACAGGCTCGGCCCGCAGAGTGGCTGCTGCTGGCCCACAACTACCGCTTCCGCAGTCAGATGTACAGTTTGATCGCCGGTTTTGTCGATGCCGGGGAAGACTTGGAACAGGCCCTGCGGCGCGAGGCGTGGGAGGAAGCCGGCATCCATCTGGATGAGCTGCGCTATCTGCGCTCGCAGGCTTGGCCACAGATGCACTCGCTGATGTCCGGGCTCTGGGGCTCGAGCGGCACTGCGCCGGCTCACAGCCGTCCGGACGGCAAGGAAATTGCTGACCTGTTGTGGCTGGAGCGCAGCGATATCCAGCGCTACCTACGCCTGCCTCCTTGCGATCATGCAGAGCACAAATGTACAACGCAGAACTCCGGGGAGCTTCGCAGGGTTCACGGCAAAAGTGGGGAAGGGCAGGGTGGTACTCCCAATGCGTTCCTCGATGTGCCCCTGTACCCGCTCTCCCAGTGTCTGGCTCCGTATGTCCACCGCAGCAGCGATGGCAGCGAGGAGACGGCTTTCTGCCTGCCGGGAAAAGGATCTTTAGCCCGGAAACTGATCGAGCAATGGGCCTGGGCCGCACCGGATGATTTTTAATTCTTTTCTTTGCGCATGAGGCGGAGCAGAATTTGAGGGGACCTCTAAAAATTCCCCACCACAGAAGGATGGCGCGCCAGACTCGGTCTTTTTCACGGAGTAAAGGTTCTGCCCTTACGGCAGGGTTTGTGGCAAACGGCCTGCTTCGCCCCGCCATTTACCACTGTCACGGAAGAGAGGAAGCAGGCTCTTTGCTGAAGGTCGGGCCTAGCTGTGCACGGCCCTTCCCCATTCTCCAGCGCTGCGCGTCTCGCGCTGGAGCGGCCTGCCAGTTCACCAATGCTGCGCCAGCTCACATTGGAGCCTTCGTCTGGCATCAAAACGCGGGACAATCTGCTGCGGCCAAGACAAAACAGAAGCAGAGCGATTGTACAATTCTCACGAAGCGATACCATTTTCAGAGGTCCCCTTGAGATATGGGAAGACAATGCAAAGCAAAGATTTTTACCGGGGTAGAAGCATCGCGGTCTACGGTGCCAGTGGAGGGCTGGGAGAGGCACTATGCCGTGAATTGCAGAATAAGGCAGGCCGCCTGATCTTGGCCGGACGCAGCCAACAGAAACTGGAAGCGTTGCAGCGACAACTGGAACAGGCCGGCCCAGCCAATACCAAGATCGAAGTCTGGTCCATCGCCAGCTCCATGGCCGATTTTGCCCAGCGCATCCGTGAGCAGCAGCTTGACGGCTTGATTCTGGCCACCGGAAAAACCTTTTACCAAGATTTCTGCGGCGAGCGGGAGGGCCAGGAGCCGGGTCGGCTCTGGCCCGGCTATCGCGAGCTGCTGCAGGTAAACCTAGCCGATGTGGCCGAGCTGGTGCTGGAACTCTTACCGTATTTCCGTCGGAGAGGCGGCTTTTTCCATATTGCCGGCAGCTATACCTGTATTTTCCCGGTACCCTATCAGGCCTTGTATTCGGCCAGCAAGGCCGCGCTGCTCTCGTTTGTCCTGGCGGTAACCAAAGAGCAGGAGGCCGAATTTGGCCGAGCAGAGGTGCGCGGCCTGCTGAGCCTCTCGCTGATTGGCGGGATGGCGACCAACATGTATTACCAGAGTGATTTACACCGACAGTTTTCCGCTCTGGGTTTCTGGGAGCGGCTGGTGGTGGCTCCGCCGCAGCAGATCGCCCGCAGCTTGCTGCGCGGTGTTGCCCGCAGACGGAAGATCATCGCAGTCGGGCTGGCGGGGCCCCTGAGCTACCACTTGCTGCGCCGCCTGCCCGGCCCTTGGCTCAGTGCGGTACTGCTGTGGGCTTATCGGCCCCGGCACTGAGTGCCCGGCCGATCATTTGAAAACCGGAGTGCGTCCTTAAGCACAGAGCAAAGCAATTACTCTTTCTTACGGCTATTCTCCTAACCAAACCTTCCCGTAATATATTCCTCTGTTTTGGTCTTCTTCGGCGTGACAAACAGCTCCTTGGTTGGGCCGACTTCTTCGAGCACTCCGTTCAGGAAAAACGCCGTGGTATCGGAAATACGTCCGGCCTGCTGCATGTTGTGGGTCACAATCACAATGCTGTAATTACCGCGCAACAAACTGATTAAATCCTCGATGCGCGAAGTCGAGAGCGGGTCAAGCGCTGAAGTCGGCTCGTCCATCAGAATGACCTCCGGGCTAGTGGCCAAGGTACGGGCGATGCACAGACGCTGCTGCTGGCCGCCCGACAGGCTCAAAGCCGACTGATGCAGACGGTCTTTGACCTCTTCCCACAGGTTCACCTCTTTAAGACAGCGCTCCACAGTGGCCGCAAGCAGTTCCTTGTTGCGCTCTCCGTGGACCTTAGGCCCATAGCTGATATTCTCGGCGATGCTCATCGGGAAGGGATTGGGTTTCTGGAATACCATGCCCAGCTTCTTGCGCAGCTCGATCACATCACAGTCCCGGTAAATATCGACCCCGCCATAGCGCAGCGTACCTTCCACGCGAGTGTTTGGAATCAGGTCGTTCATGCGGTTCAGAGTTTTCAGGAAGGTCGACTTACCACAGCCCGAAGGCCCGATCAGAGCCGTGACCCGGCCCGCTTCCAGCGTAAAACTGATGTCGTGCAAGGCCTGAAAGTCGCCGTAGAACATATTCAGGTGTTCGACTTCTATACCGTTTGCCTGACCATGTTTCGTTTGTCTCGGCTCTGTTGGAGCAGTATCGCAGTACCGGATATTAGACATAATGAACCTCGCAGCTCAGAGGAAGCTCTAAGAAATCCGTTGGAACCCGTTCGCTCGCATCAGCTCAAAGCCTGATGCCGGCTGGAGAAACGCGAAAGCAGAGCCCGTGCACCCATATTCAGGAGTACAATCAGAAAAATCAGCACAAAGGCGGTGGAAAAACCCTTCTGCAAAGAAATCCCATTGATGGTCATCCAATACAGGTGTAGCGAAATGCTGCGCAGCGAACTGTGCAGGTCCAGCAACGGGTAGTCGTGGATGATCCGGGCCAGAGAGCCCAGGCCGGGCGCGAGCCAGAAATTTTGCCACACGGCGGGCCAATCCGCCAGCAACTGGGGAAAGCGGCTGAGTGCGGCTTGGTAACCGGTGCCCAAAGTATAGATCAGGGCCGCCGTCTCGCCCAGAGCCCGGCCGATCGCCAGAATGATGCCAGCCAGAATACCCGGTAGGGCACTGGGCAGTGAAATATGCAAAATTGTGTACCACTTCTGTGCCCCCAGGCCTAAGCTGCCTTCAATATAAGAGCGCGGCACCGTCAGCAGGGCTTCTTTGGCAGTCAGGATGATGGTGGGCAGCAGCATCAGTACCAGAGTGGCCGCGCCACTGAGTAGGCCGATGCCCAATAGCGGCACAAACAGGATGCTGCCAAACAGCCCGAAAATAATTGACGGGATACCCGAAAGGGTCTGGATGGCGATGTTGACGGTCCGGGCAAAGCGATTCTGCCATTTGCTCTGAGCCGCGCCACCGCTTTGGGCGTATTCGACCAGAAACACGGCCACAGCCAGCCCCAAAGGCACGGCCCAGAGCAGGCTGAGCAGGATCAACAGCAGGCTGGAAAGCAGCATGGTTGCAATGCCGCCGACCTTGCCGTTCTTGGCGGGGGGCTCCAGCAGAAAGCTGATCTTGAGGTACTCGTAGTCGCGGTAGCGCAGCAGTATCGGCGGCCCCCCCACCGTGCCACTGAGCCAGTTGTAATCTGCGGTGTGGACCGAGTCTGTTTCGTTTGAAGCGGCCAGCAGCTCCCTAGCCATCGCCAGGCTCAGACGATAGCCCGGAGCCTCGGAGCCCTGCCCTGCTTCGCCCGCTTCGAGTATTTCAATCCGACCTTTCTCCTCCCGGGCAAGCAAGCCTGTTGCAAGCTTCGGGCTGAGCAGCAGGCTTTGCTGCGCCAGACTGGCCCGGCGCGGTAGCCTGCGTTTTCCAGCATCAGCGCCTCCCGACTGAGCAGCAGCTTCCTGCAAGTCTCGCCATTGCTGCCCGGTCCAGGAATCGGGCAGTATGGCCAGGCCGCCATCCTCTTGCAGCAGGGCCCGGGCCACTGTCGGGTAGTCGGGTTGCACCTTGATATTGCGGCTCTTGCTCCAGCTTTTGCCCGCCAGTCGGTTGGCCCGCTCCAAGCTATCGAGTTGTTCCTGGGTCAGCAGTACCACCAGTTTCTCTTCAGATTCTGCCAGTTCGACCCAGTTCTTCTCCTTGCCCGCCAGGATGTCGTGGAGCTGGTCGGCGCGCAGCTTGCCCAGCTCCAAGGCCGCAGAAAGCCACAGATTCATGGACTGACCACCCGCCGGCTTTACTGACGGCTCCGCTGTTGGCCCGCCAGACCTCGCAGGCCAAGCAAAGCTTTGTCGGTAGTCGGGCAACACTGCGCTCTCGATGTCCTTGCGGATGAATAGGCCGCGGAAGCTCAGGTAGCCGATCAGCACCAGCAAAAAGCCGATCACCAGCAGCGCACAGAGCCCTAGCAGGGCCTTTATAAATACCTCGCGGCGCTGCATTCTGCGGGTGTAGGGCGAGATCTGCCACCGGGCTGAAAGCTGGTCTTGGATCCGGACGCTGCTCATAGAAAATCCGCCTCAAGCGGGATTGAAACGCTTCTGAATGCGCCTGCGCACCCAGCCGAGCAGCAGGTTCAGGCCGAAAATAAACAGCATCAACACGATGCTGGTAGTAAACAGTGAAGTCAGGTGGTAGGAACCGCTGGCCGGATCGTCTTGGGCGTAGGCCATTTCGGCGATGATATTCATGGTCAGGGTGCGGGTCGGCTCAATGGGCAGCCGGGCGAAGCGGATGGCATTTCCCGCCACCATCAGCACCGCCAGCGTTTCGCCGATCGCCCGGCAAGCCCCCAGCACGATGCTGGTCAGAATTCCCGACACGGCCGCGGGCACCGTAATGCGTGAAACCGTTTGCCACCGGGTCGCACCCAGAGCCAGAGAACCCGCACGCATGTCCTGTGGCACACTGCGCAGCGAGACTTCCGAGACATTGATGATGGTCGGCAAGATCATAAACGAGAGTATCATGCCTCCGGAAATAGCATTGTAACCGGTGTTGAGCTCACCGGGAAAAACGTGGCGCACCAGTGGCACGATCAGGATGGAACCGAAGAAACCAAAGATCACCGAGGGCAGCCCGGCCAACAATTCGGAGGCATTGCGCAGCAAAGTTCCCAGCCATCGGGGCGCAAATTCGGCGATGTAAATGGCACAGCCTAGGCCAACGGGCACCGAAATCAGCAAGGCAAAAAATGTCACCACAAAACTGCCCCAGATGAAGCCCAAAATACCATAGCCGGGCGGAGTCCCCGAAGGGCTCCAATCGGTGGAAAACAGGAAGTTGCCCGGCGAACTATGGGCGAAAAACAGACTCCAGGAGCCCACTTTGGCGCGCAGGGCATCCCAGAGGCCCAGGCCGGGTTCAATCGAGGTCAAGGGCATGGCCACCATGCCGCGGAACACGATGAAAATGATCAGCAGACCCAGGGCGCAAACCACACTCAGGGCCACTGTCGCCAGGCAGCGTCTCACGATGCTCTCGTTGAAATTGCGGCTCTTCTCTTTGTTGTGGGCCAGCAATCCCAGTGAGTATAGAGCCACTAGGGAAAAGGGCAGAAACAGCAGGGCTGAGCCGTAGAACAGTGCAAAACCGCGCTTTTTGCCGCGCAGCAGGCTGCGCAGACCCAGTACATTACCGAGCAGCAGCAGTAAAAAAATCAGGAAGGCGATGTCGTAGACATAGCCAAAGGAAACCAGCCTGAGCAGGGCCAGACTGTAGAGCAATTGCACTGCGGGCCAGAGCCACAGACCCAGATTGATTGCACTGCGTTCCGGAGTCGCGCAGCGCAGCAGAGTCCGCGCAGTATAGGGTCGCAACCAGCTAAATGACGGCTGCCTGGTTTGCTTTGGCATCTTCTTTATAGGGGGTCAGGTTCAGCGAGCTCAGATTGATGCGGCGCAGCTCATCACTGGCTGCAATCATTTCATCGGCCGGATTCTCGGTTTCCAGTACGACCAGAATCAGGTTCTGCCCGAGATTGCGCACCATTTCCATGGCGGGCAGCAGGTCGGTGTCCTTGGCAATCAACACAAAGTTGCGCACCGCACCGGGCCAGCTGCAAGTATTGACCATGTCCAGAGCTATCTGCACATCAACGCCTTTTTGCTGGAATTCCGGTTTGTATTTGGGCTTGTGTGAGTTGTGCGAAGAAACCGGCTTCCAGCCCCGAAACTTGAGCAGCCCCAGACGCACCATGATATTGGGCTCTCGCTTCAGGTACTTGAGCGAGAAGTCGGTACGGCTCAGGTTGTCGATATCACTGGCACCGTCAGGCGGATCGGGCAGCTTGCCGACAAACGGCTCACAGTCGTAAAAAAAGATACGTCGGAGGTCTTCGTAGGGCCCTACCGAGGCCATGATCGCCGACTTGAGTGATTCTGCATCGGGGAAATACTGGTTCTTGCGCAGAATCTTGCGCAGATAGGCCCCGTCGACAAAGACTATGGTTTCTCTTGTGCTTCTACTCTGGTTGTTCATGTGGAGGTACCTCTGGCAGGACAGCCCTAATAAGGCAGGCTCTAAAAAAGCAGGAACTGCACCGAGCAGATTGTTCGTTGCATCGGTGGCAGTTCCTGCTTCACTCAGGAGAGAACCGGGCTGGTAGAGAAAAGTTTCCGGAACTCCGGAAACTTTTCTTTGGATGTGATAGCAGACAAAAACAGGCTCGGAACATGGGATGCCGGTTCGTATAACCCGGCAATCCCAGTACGGCCAGAACTTTCTTTGCGCCGCATCAAAGACAAATTCTCAGAGTGCCCTTGCGAATTTACCTGAGTGGCAGAAAACCCGCTTCGGCGACAAAATCTTGTCCATCAGAGCTGAGCAGGTAGTCGGTAAAGGTCTTTTTAAAGCCTGTCAGCTCACCGGTATAAACAATGTAAAGCGAGCGAGCAAGAGGATATTTGCCTGCGGCAATATCTTCTTCGGTGGCGGGATGGCCGTCTACGGTAATCGGTGCGGCAGTGGATTGCAGCTCGCTGATGTAGCCCAAGCCGATGTAGCCGATGGAATTGGGCGTGGTGCTGAGTTTCAGAGCCATGTCACCATTGCTGACCACAACCAATGCCGAACTGACCGGAGAGCCTTTTGCCAAAGCCAGTTCGTCAAAGCTGGCACGAGTGCCGGAGCTTTCTTCGCGGGTCAGGACCACGATGCGGGCATTGCTGCCGCCCACTTCCTGCCAGTTGGTAATCTCGCCGGTGAAAATATCTTTGACCTGCTGCTTGCTCAGACCCTTGATGCCGGCGCTTTTATGCGTCACAACGGCCATACCGTCACGGGCGATGGCCAGCTTTTTGACACCGGCGTCTTCTTCCGAGCTCTTGAGCTCGCGCGAAGAACCTCCCAAGATGTAGGAAGCATCCAACACGCCCTTCACACCGTTACTGGAGCCCACTCCATCGTAAGAAATGGTAGTGCCGGAATTCTTTTTGCGGAAGCCTTCAATGGCCAATTGGACAATCGGGTCTACCGTGGTAGAGCCGCCCAAGGCATAGGAACCTCCAGCAGAAGAACCGGAAGAAGAGCCACCGGAGCCGCGAGCTATCAGGGAGGGGATCAGCAGCAATAAAGCTGCAGCCAGTGCCCCGAATCGCACGCCTGTGTTGAATTTTTGCTTGAGGGAATACTTCATGAAGTTTCTCCTTACAATATAAGATGGCAATGGAAATCCAAAGCTTATATACAAAGAAACTTGGAAATATCTGAAGGAAAGTTGGGGATATCTATGGGGGGAGTGTCAGAATCAGCAGAGGAAATCAAAAATTCAAAAAATCCGAGAGGCCAAGAGCCATATCTGAAATTACGAGCTGCATCATATTGGTTCGCTCCGGAAAGTCAAGAGTATGTATTCAGTTCAGGAATTCTCTCAGAAAGCTTTATTAAGGGGAGCTTTACAGCATTGTTTCGGGATCAAGCAGCTCATTGATCCGTTCCGGAGGCAGAATCTGCGCCTGAAGCACAATGTCCCGGATGTTTTTCTTCTCGCGCCAAGCCCGCCGGGCCAAGACTGCGGCCTGATCGTAGCCAATTTCGCGGGCCAGCGGAGTCACTAGGGCTAGGGAGCATTCAATCCAGTGGGCGGCCCTCTCCTCATCCACCTCAATTCCCTCTATGCATTTGCTGCGCAGCTTGTCACAGGTTTTGAGTGCCAGGTCTGTAGAACTCAGCACTTCGTGAGCCAGCAGGGGATAGCTCATAATCATCTGCAAAGGGCCGTTTTGGGCCGCGATTTTAATGGTTTCGGCACTGCCCATCAGTTTGGCGGCAACCTGAGTGACGAGCTCTGGAATCACGGGATTGACTTTGCCCGGCATGATTGAGCTGCCCGGCTGCAAAGGCGGTAAAATCAGTTCTCCCAAGGCACCTCGCGGGCCGCTGGCAAGCAGGCGCAGGTCGTTGGCCAGCTTCATCAGGGCCACTGCCAGTACGTTGAGCGTTCCGGCAAAGGCTACAAAGGGTTCTGCCCCGGCCATGCGGCCGAAAGGATGAGCAGCTGCGCGGAAGGGCAAGCGGGTCTCGGCGGACAGGCTGGCGGCAAAGTCTGCGGCAAAACGGGGCGGGGCGTTGAGGCCCGTGCCCACGGCCGTGCCCCCTTGGGGCAGGGTCTCAAAGTCCGTTGTGATGCGGCTAAACTGCAAGTGTGCGTACTCCAGTTGCTCGGCGAAGGCTCCGAATTCCTGCCCCACGGTCATGGGTACAGCATCCTGCAAGTGGGTGCGCCCCAGTTTGACTATCCGGGCAAAGGATTGTTCTTTACGACGCAGGGCCTCTGCCAGAGCTTGCAGACCGGCCAGCAAGCCGGGAAGCGATAGACGACAGGCAATATACAATGCCGAGGGAATCGTGTCGTTGGAAGACTGGCCCTTGTTGACGTGATCGTTGGGGTGGACGGGGCTCTTGCTGCCCGGTTTGCCGCCGAGCAACTCGTTGGCTCGATTGGCCAGGACTTCATTGGCATTCATGTTCCAAGAGGTGCCGCTGCCGGTCTGAAACACGTCAATGGGAAACTGCCGGGCCAAACCGGGCCAAGTATGGGATGAGTTTGTCGGCTCTTCCGACTGTCGGGCAATCACTTGGACAGCTCCTCGCAGCAGTTCTGCGGCGGCAGTTTCGATGGCATCCGCCACTTGGGAATCGAGGGAGCCATTGGCGCGGTTCACCCGCGCGGCATGTTTTTTAATCAGGGCCAAAGCCTGCAAAAAACGGGGATGGATGCGCAGTCCGGAAATTGCGAAGTTTTCCAAGGCCCGTTGAGTCTGAGCTCCCCAATAGGCTTCACTAGGCACCTGAACTGGTCCCATGGAGTCCTCTTCGGTTCGGTAATCCTCTCTTGGAGCGTAAGATTCATCAGTTTCTCTCATCGGAATTCCCTGTTTTTTTGCTGTCAGGCGAAAAACTTTCCGTCATTTTAAGTACGATCTCAGTAAATCATTACTATACAGAAAAGTATTCTATGTATTCAAGCTGTCGCCGACAAACCGCTGAACGAGCAGGAATGAGAAATGGAACTGTGCTTTGCTATGTGGGAAGACGTTACTGATGGCAGTAAAATTTGTGTCAGATCCTTGCTAAGAAGCCAAGGACGCGCTCACTCAGCATCAAAATGCGGTGCTATTGCCCTGCTTCGCCTCGGCAATAAGATCGCCGTTCAGCGCGAAATTGAAATCTTTGGAGGTGCCCTTAAGGGTTTCTGCAGCCTGAGTCTGTCTATCAGAGCGGCCCTCCTGCTCTTCACTTTGTCCTGAACTTGGAGTACAGTCCCGGCGTGAACCGAATCTCACCTGACTTTTTACTGTTGCTGGTGGCCCTGATCTGGGGCTCCGGCTTTATCGCCGCCGATATTGCGATAGACTATTGGCCGCCCATTTTGATTACAGCGCTGCGTTTTAGCGTTGCCAGCCTCTTGTATCTGTTCATATACCGGCCCGGGGCTAGGACGCGGCAAGAGCAGTTGCATCGCAATTGCGGCCCCGGACTGCTGGTGGGCACACTTCTGGCTCTGGGCTTTATCATGCAAACGATGGGTCTCAACTATACCACCCCGGCCAGGAACGCCTTCCTCACCACAACCAACGTCATCATCATTCCATTTCTGCACTGGATCTTCAGCCGCAAAATGGTCGAAGGCAGAACGCTCCTGGGCGCCTTGTTGAGCGTAATTGGCATCGGCATCTTGAATTATGATGGCACAGCGTTCTCGCTAAATAATCTCGGTGACATCCTAACGCTGATCTGTGCCGTATTTTTTGCCCTGCACATCTACAGCACCGGTTTCTACCTGCGGGAAAAGAGCTGTGATTTGCAAACCATGGTACTATTGCAATTTATTTCGGCAGCCGCAGTCTCCTGGCTGGCCGTGCTGGTCTTCGAGCGGGAAGCCCTCGACTCTCTCTGGGCACTGCTGTGGGCCATGGGGCGCTCCGGGGGGGCCTCTGACGGACTAAAAGCTGCGGCCTTCGCCACTCTATATCTGGGGCTGTTTCCGACTCTGCTATGCCATTTTCTGCAAAACTTCGCTCAGCAGAAAGTAACCCAGAGTAAGGCGGCGATTTTGTTATCGCTGGAAGCCTTGTTTGGCAGCCTGTTTTCCGTTCTGCTGCGCGGGGAAATCCTCACGGTTTCAATGTTCCTCAGTTTCGGCCTGATGTTCCTGGCAATTCTGTTGGTGGAAGTGAAGAGAATTTCGCTCAGGCGAACCGCCAGGTAATTTTTCATACTTGGTTGAGCTTTTTCTCCGGCATCACCTTTTAGGGGACCTCTAAAAATTATTCGGTACTGGTTTGTTTTCACCTTGAAAAAAGCGAGCGAGAGTGCAGAATGGAATTTTTAGAGCTTCCCTTTAGATACCGCCTCCCGGGCAGAAGCGACAACTAACCATGGCAAAAGAATCTTCCCCAGCAAAATTGATCCAGGCTAGGCTGCTCAAAGGTTTCCGCGACTCCCTGCCCTATGGTCCCCAAGGCGAAAAGCGGCGGCAGCGCGTCATCGGATGCTTGGGCCGGATCTTCGAGCTGGCCGGCTTCGAGCCGATTGACACCCCCGCCCTGGAGTTGTGCGAAATCCTGCTGGGCAAGGCCGGAGGGGAGACCGAGAAGCAAATCTATCGCTTTCAGGACAACGGGGGGCGGGAAGTAGCCCTGCGCTTTGACCTGACGGTGCCGTTTGCGCGCTTTGTGGTACAACATGCCGGGCAGCTGCACTTTCCGTTTAAACGCTACCACATCGCCAAGGTCTGGCGCGGCGAAAACGCCCAGCGCGGCCGCTACCGCGAGTTTTTCCAGTGCGATTTTGACATCGTCGGCGACTCCAGTGTACTGGCCGACTTATGCGTGTTGCAAACGGTCCACAACGCTCTGTCCCGACTTCAGTGCGACTATCCGGCGCTGGGGCCGCTGTGCATCCGGGTCAACCACCGGGGCCTGCTGAATGCTTTCTGGCAGCTTTGCGGAGTGGTCGAAGAGCAGCGAGTGCTGGCCCTGCGTATTATTGATAAATGGGACAAGATTGGCAGCGAGGCCGCAGGCCGAGAGCTGGAGGCCATCTTGGGGCCGGATACCACTGAAACCCTGCTCCGGTATTTGGGCATGACCCAAGCGCAGCAGCAGTTCGGCGATGAAGGCCAGGGTTCGGAAACTGCGGGCTCTTCAATAGAAGTGTTTTTTGCAGAGTTGCAACGTTTGCAGCAATTGTTGGAGCAACTCGCAGAACGGTCGGAGCAAACAAAACAGGGGCCGCCGGGCGGGGGACAAGGGGTACTGCCTGCCGAGGCCCGGCAGGCACTGAGCGAACTGCATCAGATCGCCCAGTTTGCCGCTCACAGCGGCATTCGTCTGCACTTTAGCCCCGGCATCGCCCGGGGTCTGGACTACTATACCGGTATGGTCTTTGAAAGTTTCCTGGAGAAGCTGCCGGGCTTGGGTTCGGTCTGTTCGGGAGGCCGCTACGATCAGTTGACCCGACTCTACAGCAAAACCCGGCTGCCCGGTGTCGGAGGCTCGATTGGACTGGATCGCCTGCTGGCGGGCCTGGAGGAACTTGAAAAACAGACGGAACTCGAAATGCAGGCAGCGGGTTCAAGCCAAGGTGGCAGTGCAGTCTACAACGAACGCTATGTGATCCTCAGCAGCGACCCCGGCTGGAAACTGTCTCAAACAGAGCAGGAACAAGAGCAGCAAGTCCGGCTGGCTTGTTTGCAAATGAGCCAGGAACTCCAGGCCGCTCAATGGGCCTGCGATTTGGTGCCTCCGGCCAAAAAGATGAACGTTCTGTTCCAGCGCGCTGAAGTCAAAGGCTGCCGCTATCTCTTATTGCTTTGCCCGGATGGGCACTGGCAACTACGCGACTTACAGACACGTCAGAGCCGAACCATCAGCACCGCTGCCCAGCTCTGCGAACTACTGGAACAGGCATGGCCCGGGAGTTCTGGAAAATAGAACATATTTGTGGGAACCTTTGAAAATCTGTTCCCGTGCAAACCGGTAAGATCCCTCCCTGCAAAAAATTCCCGTGTCTGGCATGGCAAGCCGATGTGAGAATCCGGTAGACTTCCGGCTCAGAAAGTCTGTTGGAGGATTGTGTAAAATCTATGGTACTAAAAGGCTTTGCCAAATCTGCGAAATTTCGCAGGCAGGGAGGAGAACAGGAAATCGATGATTCCCCACAGCCTGAGCAGAATAGTTCCTCCCTCATGTCCCGGGGATTGAAAGAGGGGTTGTGGAAAGGGCCCAAACAGACGAGGCAGGCCGGAGAAGAACACGAGGAAGAGTTGGCGCTCTGTGAGCAGAAGCTTGCTGCACCCATGCAGCACATGGGGCACAATATACGCAGCATCCCGGACAGGCTGCGTGAGCAACTGCGCCAGCTGCGTGAGCAGGCGGAACCCTTCATCGAATCGCGCCTTGCCCGGCACCAGGGCATGGCGCAAAAGATTGACGTGCTGCTGCGCGGTGGCAAACCGCGCCCTTTTGCCCTGGTCGGAGCCAGTGGCACCGGCAAGAGTTTCCGGGCTCTACTCTTTGCTGAAAATCATCACATTCCCTACCTGATCGACGACGGTATTTTGATTGAAGGCGGACGCATTGTCGCCGGGCGCTCTGCCAAGAACGAACAGATCTATCTGAGGGCCATTAAAACCGCCCTGTTTGATGACCCGGACCACCTCTCCGAAGTGCGCCAGGCCATCAAGGAGTACAAGGTCCAACGCGTACTGCTGGTCGGCACTTCGGTCAAAATGATACGCATGATCGGCCAGCGTCTGGGTCTGCCCAAGATTGCTGAGAGCGACATCACCTATATAGAAGATATTTCCAGTCCTGACGAAATTGAGCAGGCTCGCAAGAGCCGCAGTGTCGGCCATCATATTATTCCGGTCCCGGCCGTTGAGGTCTCCCGGGAATACGGCAGCCTGATTCGGGACGGCTTTCAGGTCTTCCTCTCCGATCTGCGCATGGGCATGAAGCATTACTTGAAACAGAAGATGGCCAGGCACCCCGGGCTCTTTGGCCGGAAAGGCCGAGGGGAGAAGGTCTTCGAAAAGACGGTGGTCAAGCCTCAGTTCATGCGCAAGGCCCTGGAAAACAGCGTTGCGGGCAGCGGGCGCATCCAGATGACTGAAAGTGCCCTGCGCCAGATGCTGCTGCACTGTATAGATGAATACAGTCAGGATGCCAAAGTGCTGCGCATCCGGCTGCGAAGCAACCGGAATTCGTATAAAGTGAAGGTATTGATCACACTGCCGCTCCACTATCTCAAAAACGGTCCGCCGCAGGATCAAAGGGTCGCTGCGAAAGGCCCAAAACAGGCCGGAAATGCAGCACTGAACAGTTACCTGTACCGAATGCAGAACTATGTGGTCAACAGCTTGCACCGTTATGCCGGCGTTACGGTAGAGGAGCTAAACATAGAGGTCGTTGAATTTGTGTAGGGTTTTAACGGAACTTTCGGGGAGATGACAAGATCGTGATTCAGCGCGGGATTGGAATTTTTAGAGGAGACCTTAAGCAAGGCTCTACAGGGGAAGAGGTGCCCTTTATTCGGTTATTCTACTATCTGCTTTGTAACTGGTCATATCGGAAGCAACCGATCAGGTGGTCATTGACCACGCCGATGGCCTGTAAGTGGGCGTAGACCGTAATCGACCCCAGGCGGCAGAAGCCGCGCTGCTTCAGGTCAGCGGCTATCGTTTCGGAGAGCGGGCTGCTGGCCGGCAGCTGAGCCGCCTCGCGCCAGGCATTGTGCCGGCTCTGGCCATCGGTAAAATGCCAGATGTATCGGTCAAAGCTGCCCCACTGCTGCTGCACTTGCAAAAAACAGCGGGCGTTGTGTACAGCGCCTTCAATTTTAGAACGGTTGCGAATAATGGAGCGGTTCTGTAGCAAATGCTCAATGTCACTCCGCTCAAAGGAAGCTACGCGCACCGCATCAAAAGCTGCGAAAGCCAAACCGAAACCCTCGCGGCGGTCGAGCACACACTGCCAGCTCAGTCCGGCCTGAAAGCTCTCAAGCAGCAGGAACTCAAAGTGCCGTTGCTCATCGTGCAGTGGCACACCCCATTCTGTGTCGTGATAGCAGCGTAAGCGCAGCCGGCTCTGGGAGCTGCCTTTGCCCTGAGCCCAAGGACAGCGCGGCAGGGATTCCGGGGAATTGCTTCGGTCGGTGGCCCCGGTTCCTTTTGGATTATAATTTTGCAAATTCCACCTCCATGTAAGCCTGTTAGCGATGACGCAGGCGATATAGCCCGGCGCGGAACGCCTCCAGCAAGCGGTAGGCTCCGTAGAACAGCCGACTGTAAGGCAGATCCCAAGCCCCGGCGCGCCGCAGCAGTAAACCGCCAAACCCCGTCTTAAAGCGATAGAGGCCGTGCATGGGATGGCCCGGCCCGGCATGGGGCGGGACGCCGAAAAAATCGTAGAACTGCATGCCCGCCCGGCGCGCATCGCAAATGGCCTGCCACTGCAGCAAATAATTGGGCATCAACTCGCGCCCCCAATTGGCAGAGGCTCCGTAGAGGTAAGTGGCCACCGCGCTGCCGGGATGCTGTAACACAATAATCCCTCCCAAAGCACCTCTGTCGGCCCCAGAAGCAGCCTGCCTCCTGCTGTCTTCCGGGCTAGGCCAGGCTAGGTACAGGAAAAGTTCTGCTTCCCGAGCATCCGCAGCGCCTGCCACGGTCGGGCTCCGGGTCAACTCTTCAAACAAATTCCGGTAATAGGCCAAGCCGTGGATGGCAATCCGGTCGCGCCTGGCGGTGATTTGATAGAGCCGGTACCACTCGGCCAGCCCTTCATGCCAGTCCCCCGTCCGGCAGTCTCGGCGCTCTATCCGCACGCCTTTTTTCTGTGCCAAGCGGATATTGTAGCGATGTTTCTTGTGCATCCGGGCCAGCAAGACCGTTTCGCCATCTTGACCGTCTTCATCGCTCTTCAAGTCGAGCAGTACGGTGTCCGGCACCTGAACGCGCTGGAGTGCCGGATACAGGCCCAAGTCTCTGGCACTCTGCCTGATGCTCTGCTCAGTGTTTTCCCTGTTGCCCTGAGCTGTCCGGCCATCTTGTTCCGTCTGCTCAGTCTGCCTTGGATCGGTCAGGGCGGAAGGAGTTTTGTTGGATCCACATGATTCCGGGGCGGGGCGAAGACTTACCAGGTAATTGCTGTCCAGCCTAACAAAAAAACAGGAGAGCGGAATATGGCCGGGCAAGTTCCCAAGGATGGTACGGCAGGCGGCAAAATAGTCCCGACTCTCGGCAAAAGAATTCCACTCTCGCCGAAAATCTTCCCAATCAGACGGTTTCCCAGACGGTTTCCCAGATGGTTTCCTCTCGGTGCCAAACGCTGGCAGAGAAGCTGCCGGGGGAACCGATCCCGGCGTAGAGGGGCTGCCAAAGACCGGATCGAAGGGAATATAGGCCCCAAGCTTGTAGCTCCAAGCCACGTTTGTGGGCCTGCCAAAGACCGGACCGAAGGGAATATAGGCCACGGACAGGGAGATTGGCAGCCAGGACGGGAGCAGAGAGCGGCTCAAAAGCAACAATGTGAACGGATACTGCCGGGTGTTTCTGCTCTCGTTAGCGGCATCTGCCTGAGCAGTAGGTGGGGTTGTGAGTTGCAAGCTGCCACAGAAATAGTGAGGCCGCCAGCCCTGCCTGTGTTTAAAGCTGCCCCAGAAAGCACTCTGTAAAAATGACAAGTGGCTGCGAGTAGCCGCTCCGTTCACAGACCACAGCAGGCGGCGGTACTCCTCCGCAGCGCAGGATCGAAAACCAGATACCGAGTTCTGCACCGGCGACCGGGGACACGAAGGGGAGACGCTGTGCAACGATGTAACTAAATGAATAGCAGGGAATAACCGTATAGACATATGCCGATTATACATGTAAGCTGGGCTTGGCTCCACTGGCAGACTGTCGCACTCAGGCTTCCCCGGTCAGAATCTGCGCAGATTTTGCGGAATTTTTAGAGGTCCCCTAAAAAAGGGCACCTCTAAAAATTCCAATTTCTCGCTGAGCGGCGATCTTATTGCCGAATAAAGGTTCTGCCTTACGGCAGGGTTTGTAAGGAATGGCCTGCTTCGCCTCGCCATTCCTCACCGTCAGCAAAAAAAAGCTTGCAGGCTCTTTGCTGCGCACGGCCCTCCCCGTTCTCCAATGCTGCGCCAGCTCGCAAGAGGAAGGTCGGGCCTTTGCTGCGCCGGCTCGCATTGGAGTATCAAAACGCGGTATAATCGCGGCGGCAAAGCAGAGCGATTGTACCATTCTCGCGAAGCGATATCATTTTTAGAGGTACTCTAAAAGATCTTTGTGCTTGGTATTAATTAGCATTGAACACGAATTTTAAAGGAAGCCATGAAGTCTATTGAGTACAGAGCTTCCATCAGCCCCCAGGGCCCGAACGGATTGGGCAGCCTGAGCGAGATTGGCAGCCTGAGCAACCTGCGTGCGCTGGATAACTGGAATCTGGGTCAGGAGCTGCGCGAATCCACGCGCCGGGTGTTTATCTACGCCAACCCCAGCAAGCCCAAGACACCGGCCTGCCTCAAAGAGCTGCTGAGAATACTGGGTGCTCTGAATATTGAGTCCTTGGTTTACAGTGAGTACCATCCTTCGCGCGCGCACCTGATTGAGTACGTGGCCCGGGCCTTGGATATCCGGCTGCAAAGCCAACCGGCCGGGTACTATGACGAGCATCCCGAAGAGCCGTTTACCGGTCTGGGCGATCAAGATATTTTTGACCTAGTGGTTACCGTGGGCGGCGATGGGACGGTTCTCAAATACCTCTCCTATTCGCCGTTTCGCGAAATCCCGATCCTGCCGATCAACACCGGCTCGCTGGGCTATATCACCAGTATTTCGTTTCAGAACCTAGCAGAATCGCTGCGCACGATTTTTTCCGGGGCCTTTGTCTACAGTTCGCGGATTTTGCTCAAGGCCCGCCTGCTCGACTACTACCAGAATCCCAAGCATCAGCGCGACTATTTTGTACTCAACGAAATCTCGATTTCCAGTTGCCGGGCCGGGTTGCTGGCCGACATGGAGCTGCAGGTAGGCAATTCCAGCATTCCGTTGCAAGGAGATGGCATCATTGTGGCCACGCCCACTGGATCGACTGCCTATTCGCTGGCCGCCGGCGGGCCGATTGTCGATGCCGAAATGGAGGCGATCATCATCACACCGGTCTCGCCATTCTCGCTGGCCACCCGGCCCGTGGTGACCCCCAGTCATATGCAGTTGTTTGTGCGCAACGCTGCTTCCGTAGCCCAGAGCGCAGCATCCGAGGCTCTGCCCGATGCAGATCCCTTTCAGTCCGGACCTCGTTTGAGCTCAGCCGAGCAAGTGGAACAATTCTACAAGTGCAACTGGCACGAACTGGACAGCCGCACCGCACCCCTGTCGGTGGCGGTAGACGGCTGGGCTCTGGGGCTGCTCCAGCCCGGTGAGAGTATACAGATTACCGGCAGCAGCGAGCGTATCCAGTTTCTGGCCATGTCGCACAACAACAGCTATTTCGAGAACATCCGTACCAAGTTGGGCTGGCACGGTGTGGCAAACCGGGTACCGCATCCGGGCCGCAGGTAGGGCAGGACGGGCGGCCAGAACAAGCGACAGAAGACGAGAACATGCTCAAAGAATTGCACATCAAAAATTATGCTCTGTTTGAAGAAGTCCACCTTGAGCTGGGACCTCACTTTAACGTCTTTACCGGTGAGACCGGGGCGGGCAAGTCGTTACTGGTTGGAGCGATCGGTCTGCTGCTGGGCAACAAAGGAGAGAGCATCATGGTGCGTCAAGGCTGTAGGGAAGCTGAGGTCACCGGTGTGCTGCGGTTGGCTGCGGGCAGCAGGGAGGCCCGGTCCTGGCTGGAGAGTTATGAGATTCCACTGGAACCAGATGAGTCCGGAGCGGATCATTTGACCGTGCGCCGCATTCTCAAAGTCAGCGGCAAGAGTTCCTGCTACATCCAGCATGTACCGATCTCGCGTGCGCGGCTGGAAGAGTTTATGGCCCTGCTTTTCGACCTGCATAGCCAGCACCAGAATCAGTCACTGTTCCACAACCGTCAGCAGCTGCACCTTCTGGACCACTACGCCCGTTTGGAACAGTGCCTTGAAGAGTTCGGCAAAACCTTTCAGGACATCAATCAGCAGAAAAAGCAACTGGCTCAGGCCCGTTCCGAAGCTGAGCGGCAGCGGGAGCAAATAATTTATCTGCGCAGTGCGGTTGAAGAAATCGAAGAACTCCAGCCCCAGGAAGACGAAGACGTGGCTCTGGGAGAGCAGATTGAACTACTGAGCAACGTCCAGAATCTGCGCGAAGATCTGGAGCAACTGCTCAGAGAGGGGCAGGGAGCCCTTGAACGGCTGGACCGCAGCCAGAGCTACCTGGGCACAGTGGCGGCAAAACTCGGTGCGGCAGCTGAGCTGCTGCCCCGGCTCCAATCGGCCAGCATTGAAATCGAAGACATTCTGGACAGCTGCAAGGCCGAAAAAAATGCTTTACAGCCGGATCCGGAGCAGCTGCACCAACTGGATCAGCGCCTGAGCCAGTTGATAGCGCTGAGTCGCAAATACGGCAATTCGTCCTTAAATGAAAGCATTCGCTTCGGTGCTGAAGCCCGGGAAAAACTGGTTCGATTGGAAAGTACCGAAGACTCGCTCTCTCAGCGCGAGGAGGCCATTCAGGCCGCCGAGCAGAAGTTGATGCAGGAAGCCCAGTATCTGAGTCGGCAGCGCAAAAAGTATGCGCCGCTGTTGGAGCAGAGCATCGAAGAAAACCTGCACAACTTGGGCATGGGACAGGCTTGTTTTCAAATAGAATTGGCACATCGCAGCAACGAAGAGGGCCATGTGCTGTGCCACAGCCATGGTATCGATACGGTGCGCTTTCTACTCTCGGCGAACCCTGGCGAGAGCCCGCGCGAAATCCGTCAGGTGGCCTCCGGTGGTGAAATTTCACGCATCATGCTGGCGATCAAGAGCCAGCCCATTGCGAAAGTGGGCACAGAAGCATGCGCCGGGGGGTCTGAAGCGGCTGAAAGCAGGGGTATAGAGACTGTCATCTTCGACGAGATCGATACCGGAATTGGCGGTGAAACTGGCATTCGCCTGGCCGAGCACATCCATCGGCTGGGCCAACACCGCCAAGTACTTTGCGTAACCCATCTGGCATCAATTGCCGCCTGTGCCAATCATCACATTAAAATTGACAAGCAGAGCGACACAAACAGTACCAGCATCTATATTTACGCACTGAAACAAGAACAGCGGACCACCGAGCTGGCCCGCATGCTTTCCGGCGATACCCAAAACCCTGCATCTTTGGCACATGCTCAGGAACTATTGAACCGATACTAATGGGAGTTAAGGGAACCTCTAAAAATTCCCCACCATAGAAGGATGCTGCGCCAGCCCACATTGGTGCCATATAGCAAAGTATGGCTCGGCTTCCGTTCCTCGCTCCAAAATAGCTTCGCAAGAAGACAAAAGCGAATTTTTAGAGGTGCCCTAAAATATTTAACAGATCCATGTCCGATATCCTTATTGATAACCGTACCTTGGCCAAACAATCTGCCCGCTATGTGGAAGTCTGTCAGGTGTTGGAGCAGCAAATCTCCAACAATGAAGGCAGTGAAAGCACAAAAGAACTGTTGTGCGAGGCCAATCTGCGCATCCGCTACATCCTCTGCACACTGCAGATCCTGAAAATTCAGCTTTCCTTAAAGTTGAAGGTGGCCGAGAAGCAGATACTGGTACTGCGCAACAAGTTCACCAAGATCATTTCGTTCTATCAGAAACTCTTTGTCAGGCAGATCCCCGTTTCTATGCGGGAAGTGGTGGAACGCATTGAGCTGCTTGGTCTGGAACACGAAGAACAGTGGCTCAGAGATCTTCGGATGCTGGGCTTGGCACTGGATTTGTTTGCCGATTTTACTCAGAAGAGCAGCAATTACCCTGTTGTACTCAACTACCAGTATCAGTTCACCGCGATCTTCCGCAACAGTATCTTGTGCAAGAACCTGCGCCCGCAGTTAGGCAAGGACAATAGCATGTGCAAGCTGCGACGCGAGCAGCTGGAGCTCTTCCACCGCTTTGCCGATGTGCAGGTGAGGCAGCAGCAGGCGTTCTTTGTCCGGACTCAGTCCGTGGCTGGTTTGGAAAATGCAATCCGCATCACCCGTGCCATGGTTGAACTGGGCTTTATTACCGACAATGAATTCTTCGATACCGAATACTACAAGAAACAAGACAAGGCTTTTACCAAGATCCTGGTCGATCTCCGCGATTCTGCTAAGAAGTAAATGCCGGATGGATGGCAGTCCCTTTACCAGAACAAACGGGCAGTTGTATTTTCTGCCGCTTGCGCTGGGCCTGCTGTTTTCAGCTTGCGCAGCCAGTGCCCACAATCTTACGTCTGAGACTATTTTCCGCATTCCGATCGGGGCCATGCGGGACGAAATCAATCTGTTTTCACGCAAAAGCACTCTGTACAACAGTGGTGTGGAATTTACCTTGACTCCGCTGGGAAGCTATTATATTGTCGATCACGCCTCACGCAAAATACTGTATTATACCAATTATGGCAAACTGAATCACATCATTTATAATCCGAACTACCGCTTTGACAGTGACCAGCAGAACCCTAATTACTTGGATAAGATCTGGCAATTTGGAGATATTTCCAAAATTGCCGCCAGCCAGAACAAACTGTATATTACATCCACGACTGTAGCGGACGCGACCCGACAAGAGCATTCCGGTGCTCCGACGCAGTCAGACACTGGAAACCAGCAGAGTCTTGCCAACGACTCGGAATTCTACACCCAGACCATTTTGACATTTGATGGTAAAGGTGAGTTCCTCTATCAATTGGGTAGTGAGGGTAAGAACGGCCCATCCTTTCTGTACCGGGTTATTCAGCTGTACATCGACAGTCAAAAAAAACTACTAGTGGTTACCCGGCGACCCGATGGCTACCATATCTATCGGTTTTCAAACGATGGGGATCTGCTGAGCAGTTTTGAGCTGTCGGTGGGCAGTACGCTGCTCTCGAATCCGACTTTGCGGGCACAGCTGCAGGGCGATACGACCGGGCAAGGAGGAGATGCTGAAGCTAGGCGGAGTATCGAGGGCAAAAGTTACTTTGAAATCAACGCCCCGCACTTTTCGACCGATGGCGAGACTCTGTTTTTCGAGTTGTACCGCTATACCACCAGAATCAACACGGTCACTTCGAAAACCCGGCAGGTTGATGAGAGCGGCTATGATATCTACAGTATCCGTATCGCAGAGCCACATAAGAGCCTGAAGAAGAACTTTATGGTGCGCGATTTTGGCGCAGGGAACCTGGAAAATCGGGAGGCCCGGACTTACAGCTATGGCGAACAACTGATGGGTGCGACCGAAGATGAGTTTCTGGTCTTTCTGCAAACCTATTCTGATGGTAGAAATGTGTTGGCGTATCGTGACCGCAAAGGAAACCAGAAATATATCGTAACCATTGGTACCGAACAGGAAGTGCCCCGACAGTTTTTCCTGGCACCCAACGGACTGATCAGCGCCCTGAATTTTTACGAAGATCATGTGCGGGTCAACTGGTGGCGCACGGACAAATTGTTCCGCAGAGAATTGTCATTTTAGCAGCTGTTCAGAGCGTCCCTAACAGAAATAGAAGATCAGAATATGAAAAATATGCGGAGGAAAACCTGAGAGGACAAATGCTTCCATCTATTCAGGATTCTTCTCGCAGGAGCGATCGGGTTATGAGGCAGGAAGTTCCGGGTACCCGCCGCGAGCCTGATCCACAGGTGAGTGAACAAAGTACAAGTGAACAAAGTACACAAATAAAGTCGTTGGATGAAATAACAGGGGAGGCAGTGCCGGATATCCGGGAAATTCTCCACCCAAAGTGCGCCGAAACCACTGTTGACCTTACCGCTATGAATATTCTCACCGGGTCAGAAGCACCGGACACTCTTGCTTCTGGCTACAGGGACGGTATTCCCGGTGGCGAGTGCGAATTCCTGACCATTTTTCCGCATCCCCGGCCACTGCTCTATAACCGACCTGAACTTTATAGCTCGCGCTTGGAGCGGCTGGAAGCTACTAAGCCCCGCTTGTCCGACCTGGCCCGGAAGAAGCGCGCTCAGCGTCGCATGCGCATCATCATTTTTGTCGATATTATTTTATTCATTGTTATTCTGGGAGTTATTTATCCTTCTTTGCGCAAAATTCAGTCCGGCGGTAGATTGGCAGGGTATCGTTTTAGTTTCAGTCAGAGCCTTGAAAATCAGGAGGCTTCCGAACCGACACTCAATATTGTGGCCAAAGTGGAGCAGCTTTCCCGACAAGGCAAGGAAGCGGAGAGGAAAATAGCTGTGGACGCTGTTTCCGAACCGGAGGCCGGATTTACCGTGAGCCTGAGCTATCGGGGTCGTCTGCTGCTGCAAGAGTACCGCAGCCTGCCCCGCAGCGAGAGTCCGGTAAACTATGCGTTGTTCCGCATTCCCTACGAGCAGCTCATTACCAGGCAAGACTCAAGAGGTCGGAAAGACGGTCGCTTTGCCGAGAATGGCTTGGAGATTCATGTGGATCTTGGTCAGCAGCACAAAGAATTTTATTTGCAGGTGACAGAGCCCGCTTATGCCGTCCGGGCTGTCGATTGAGCAGATTGCAAGGTTTACCGGCCTGAGCCACCGCGAAATTACCGGGCTCTGATGCCGGGCTGGGCGCAGCTGTCAAGGAGGAAGGTCGGCCCTTGCTGCGCCAGCTCGCAAAAAAGGAAGGTCGGGCCTAGCTGCGCACGGCCCTCCCCATTTCTCCCATGCTGCGCCAGCTCGCAAAAGAGGAAGGTCGGGCCTTGGCTGCGCACGGCCCTCCCCCGTTTCTCCCATGCTGCGCCAGCTCGCAAAAGAGGAAGGTCGGGCCTTGGCTGCGCACGGCCCTCCCCCGTTTCTCCCATGCTGCGCCAGCTCGCAAAAGAGGAAGGTCGGGCCTTGGCTGCGCACGGCCCTCCCCCGTTTCTCCCATGCTGCGCCAGCTCGCATGGGAGCCTCCCCAAAAAAGCCAATTTTCAGAGATTTTCCTGCAATTTCTCTTGCCCTCCGCGGGGGAATCGTGTATTCTTTGAGAAGAACAAGCCATTTCATGACCCCATTTCATCTTTTATTAAAACCATTCCGACCTCGGCCGGAACATCATCTTTATGCATTATTTTGCATAATAATACCAAGGAGTATTGCACTATGGAACACAAGTTCAGTAAAATTCGCTCATCGCTCATCGCTCATCGCTCATCGCTCATCGCTCATCGAAAAAATTAAAGTTATATAGCAGGGGAAATTATTTTTCTGCCGGGGTTTTACGCCCATTTATCCTTTTATTTTTCTGCTCCCTGATTTTGTTGATCGCCTGCGATCCGCCCAATGATGGGGCCGATGACGGGGTGCCCCGCACGATCCGCTTTGAGAAAACGATCATCGGCCTGCGGGAGTTTCTGCTCACCGTTACCGCAGAACCTGCCGGGACATACGAATTTATCCTTAACGACTCCTCAGCCGCCCCCGACTGGACCAGCGTCAAAGACCACCCCGCCCTGATAAAGCGCAGCTTCTCCGCCGATAAAAACTACCAGCGGGAAATCTACTTCAGCGTCACCAAAGATTATGTGACTCCACCCCACAACGCGGCGGTCGATCTGGACACCGAGTTTGAAAGCAAATATCCGGGCTTTATGAGTCCGGGGCAGCAGTACTACGTCCACGCCTATCAGAACGGGACCCACCTCAAGAGCTCTGAGGCGATCACCACCGCGGACTACCCCGATGCTCTGCCCGCTGCCATCACGACTGAATCAGAAAGAGGTCTGCATACTACACCGGATACACCGGGCACACCGGGAGCCTCCATATCGGATTCGCCGCTCCGGGCCCTGTGGGGCATGGATATGTGGACAAAGAATATTGACGATGCTGCGATAATCGATGCTGTGGACAATCATAACGGTAATGTGGCACTGCATCGCATTGAGGTGAAAAGCGGAGAACTCCTCTACCTGCCCATACGCAGCATCCAGTCCTTCCCGGATAATACGAGTACTTGTCTTGGCCCTCCGAGTAATTTAGCCTTAAGGGCGTCAGATACGGGAGGAGATAATAATGTAGTGCTCTTGGTTTACCCCCCGGTGGCGGGAAATTCCTATCATCCTGATAATCCTGAGGGCGGCTCGGTGTTGTTCCACGGGCGTCCTTTTCAGGGAGCTCGGCGGGCCTACTACGATATGATGGGGCAAATTGATACCACCCAGAACTACAACAGGACCCGGATCATAAGTAACTGTGGGTCCTCCTTGGATTATCGTATACTTCTCCCCACCTTTCTTCTTGAGGCACCGTAGTTGAGGGGCGGGCCGCTCCCATCCCTCTTTTTATTGCGCCATATGGACAAAACAGCTATATTGAAGCTATGGCAAGTTGCGACAGCGCGTACAAATACCTGTTCTCGAACCCGGCAATCCTGTGCAAACTCATCCACGCCTTCGTTGAGGAGGACTTTAGCGCCAAAATCCAGCCCGACAGCCTGCGCAAACTCGACCCGTCCCACCTCTCTGCCACGCTCCAGCAGCGCGAATCGGACCTGCTTTACGAGGTGCGCCTAGATAACCAAGACAATCAAGATAACCAAACAGCCTATCTGTATATCCTGCTGGAATTCCAGTCCACAGCCCCCAGGCATATGGCCATCCGCCTGCTCAGCTATATATCCCTGTTTTATGAACGCCTCATCAAGGAAGGCAAAAACAGCAAAGGCAAGTTGCCCCCGGTATTTCCGTTGGTGCTCTACAACGGAGACCGCCCCTGGAATGCGCCCCGCAGCACCAGCGAACTGATCAGCAGCAACGAAATACCCGCAAAATACCTACCCCACTTTCAATATGCTCTCATTGACGAGAAGCGCATCCCCGACCCAAAAATCCACAAATTGCACAACCTCATCAGCGCGGTAATTTGTGCCGAGAAATACGGCAGACCGGGGGAGTGGGAAGCTCAGATTCCGCAAATCATAGAATTCCTGCGCGATGAACCCGGGCCCGAAATCACCATTTTCAGGCGCTGGATCGCCTTGCTGTTTGGCGAGGGCATGAACGAATCAGAATACAATCAAATCACCGCACCAGAGGAGGTACAGAAGATGTTGGCAACACTGGCAGACGATCTAAGAGCTGAAGGCCGGGAAGAAGGCCGGGAAGAAGGCCGGGAAGAAGGCCGGGAAGAAGGCCGGGAAGAAGGCCGGGAAGAAGGCCGGGAAGAAGGCCGGGAAGAAGGCCGGGAAGAAGGCCGGGAAGAAGGTCGGGAAGAAGGTAGGGAAGAAGGCAGACAAGAAGGTGAAAAACTGGGCATGCGGAAAGGCCGGGAAGAAGGCCGGCGTGAAGCTGCCCGAAAAATGAAAGAATCCGGGCTGTCGATTGAGCAGATTGCAAGGTTTACCGGCCTGAGCCACCGCGAAATTACCGGGCTCTGATGCCGGGCTGGGCGCAATTGTCAAAGACAGCTTCCCTGAAAAGCCAATTTTTGTAGATTTTCTCGCGATTTTTCTTGCACTCCGTTGGAAAAGCATATATTCTCCAAGGAGAACAATCCATTTCATAATCCCATTTTATCTTTTATTAAAACCATTCCGACTTTGGCCGGAACATCATCTTTATGCATTATTTTGCATAATAATACCAAGGAGTATTGCAATATGGAACACAAGTTCAGTAAAATTCGCTCATCGCTCATCGCTCATCGCTCATCGCTCATCGCTCATCGAAAAAATTAAAACCATATGGCAGAGATAATCATTTCTCTGTGGGGTTTTTGTGCCCATTTATCCTTTTATTTGTCTGCTCCCTAGTTTTATGGGTCGCCTGCGGCCCTCCGGCCGAATCCTCGGCTTCCCCGCCCCCCCGCGCCTGCGAAACCGGACAGAGCACACTTTCCGCTTCCGATATCAGTTTTTCTTCCCCCTCCGACACCGACCACAGTGTCCGGGGCTTGAGGGAATTTCTGCTTACCGTAACCCTCAGTTCTGTTGCGGAAAAACAGGAACTCTCCTTTATCGTCAGTCAATCCGCTGAGGCCCCTGCCTGGTGCGATGTAAAAAGCAATCCCGCCAAACTCACCCGGGCTTTTACTTCTCAAAAAAGCGAACGGAGAGTTTATTTCAGTGCCACCAATAAGTTCACCGAAAACTCGCCCCTGCTCCAGGAAGAGCATCTCACACAGATCGATCTTTCCCAGGCGGGCAGCACCGCTGCGGAGGTGGCCTACACCCGAACCAGCGCACCGGGAATCATGGTCCCCGGAGAAACTTATTATGTGCACGCATATAACCGGGGCTCCTTTCTCAAAAGTCAGGAGGTTCAGACAAAAGATTATCCCGCCTCGTCCGCCTTTAAGGAGCAGCTGGGAACAAGCGTTCCCACACCAGACACTAACTTTGGGGAGACTGGAAGTCTGACGATGAGGCGTTATCTTTGGGGGCAGCAAATGTGGCTGGATAGCAATTACGCTTACCGCAAGGTTGAAATTCGCACAGATGAATTGAATTTATTGCCGTTCCGGTTTATGAATCCGCTGGATGCTTCGGTATCGGATTCGGATTTTACCGCCTGCATGACTCCTTCGGACCTGGAGATTCAGACTAATAGTCGAGGAGGATTCTTCGATATGATAAGGATTCGCAGAATTGTTGATGTCACAGGGGATCGAGCTCCAGATATTTCTTTGTACAGCGCGATCCATTTCACCAAATCCGTAGTCGCATTTGAGCACTCGGGCAATATTGCCATCAACCCGTCCGATAAAAAGAATCAGGTGTTTGATTGGATGGTTCCGATTCTGGATGTTACGGAAGAAAGATTGTTCAGATTTTACACTGATTGTAATGATGCGATTGGGCTCCCCCAGGTTGCCTTTCAGGAATATCAATTTTATCAGATTATTTCGGAGTAAGTTGTCGAGAGCCCCCTCAATGCCCCGGATGCGCAAACAAGAGAAACGGGACAAGCAGCAAAGTTAAGGGGGCCCTCTAAAAATTCGCTAAATCTCAGCGATCCACATCAAAAGCAAATTTTTGGAGATTTTCTTGCCCTCCGCCGGAAAAGGGTATATTCTCAAGGAGAGCAATCTATTTTATAATTCCTGTTTGCTCTTTTATTGAGACCATTCTGACTTTCGTCAGAACATCATCTTTATGCATTATTTTGCATAATAATACCTAGGAGTATTGTACCATGAAACACAAATTTAGTAAAATCGCGCATCGCGCATCGCGCATCGCGCATCGCGCATCGCGGTCAATGAATCAAGACCATGCCGCGGGAAAATATATTTCCCTGCGGCCTTTTTGCGCCCGTTTGCCCTCCTTCTCTTTTCGGCCCTTCTGCTCGGCTGCACCCCGCCCGAAGATAGTGGGGCCAGTCCTTCGGCACTTATCAATGGTTTGACCAAAACGGAACAGACCCAGCTGCAGGAGCTTCAGCAGGAAGCTTCGAAGCCTTTGGACGAAACGGAACGGAACCGGCTTGAGGAGCTAAAGAGCAAGCCTAATTTGAGCCCTGCGGAACAGACAGAGCAAAAGGATCTTCAGGACAAGATGAACAATGCCCTGACTCCTGAAGAACGAACGCAGTTGCAGAAACTTCAAGAGAAGTCTCGTGAGACCACCAGTACGGATGCTGCCCCTCTCAGCGGATCCGGCGGAGGCTCCAACCCAAACAGCGGTGGAGGCCCTAACCCAAACAGCGGCACTGACCCCGCTCCCCAACCGGAACCTCCGGTTACTGTGACTTTTGACACCCAAGGCGGCTCTCCCATTCCAGCTGTGAATTTGAAACGGGGAGAAAAGGCCTCTGAATCTGCGAATCCTAGTAAGGACGCTTTCTTTTTTGCCGGTTGGTACCTTGGCACTGATTATTCCGAAGAGTTTGACATTTCCACCCAAACTATCGAGGATGATATGACCTTGTACGCCAAGTGGGTGCAGGCCTTCACCGTACAATTTGATTCCGATGGCGGCACTTCTATACCCACCGAAGTGGCAGGTGATGGTGCGAACAGAGCTGATATTGAGCCTGAAGATCCTGTAAAACAGGGGCACACTTTTTTGGGTTGGCATACAGATCAGCAGTTTGATACTCTCTTTTTCGATGGTACTACCATAACTGAGAATACCACGGTGTACGCTTGGTTTATCCCCAACAGTTTACGGAGCATCGTGCTCAGCAAAACCCTGCCGCCCCAATCGGAGCTGGAGACTTACGACCAAGTTACCGCAGATATTCTGTCCCCTCTTGCCGGCGATACAGCCAAAGAACTGGGGATCATATATGTTACGCCAGATGGTGGCAGCACAACAAAAGACGTCAGCAGCTGGGAGAATGCCTATGACGCAGCAAATCTGAAAACCGCCATTGACAACGCGGCAGCCAGCGCAGAGAATCCCTACCTGGTACTGGTCGCAGAGGGCAGCTACGCCATCAGCGAAACCCTGAACATGAAAAACCATGTAGCCATCATAGGCGGCTTTAGCGGCAATGACGTCGATAGGGGCGGAACTACCACCCTATATGGCGGGGGCAACACTCAGGTCTTTTCCAATACCGGCCTGGACAACACGGCTGTGCTCTACGGAGTAACCATATCCAATGGTTTTACGGTTAAAAATGGCGGTGGCATGTCCAATACCAAATCCTCACCCACACTCAGCCATGTTACGTTTTCCGAAAACTCGGCTAATCAAGGCGGCGGCATGTCCAATGCCAACTCCTCGCCCACGCTCACCAATGTTACGTTCTCCGGGAACACGGCAAAGGAATACGGCGGCGGGATGAGAAATAGCCAATCTTCTCCCACGCTCAGCCATGTTACGTTCTCCGGGAACACGGCAAAGGTATACGGCGGCGGCATGTACAACAATACCAACTCCTCGCCCACACTCAGCCATGTTACGTTCTCCGGGAACACGGCAGATCAATTTGGAGGCGGGATGGCTAATGCCAACTCTTCCCCCACCCTCAGTCATGTTACCTTCTCCGGGAACACGGCAGATCAATGGGGAGGCGGGATGATTAATGCCAACTCTTCCCCCACGCTCAGCCATGTTAAGTTCTCCGGGAACACGGCAGATACTGGAGGCGGGATGGCTAATTTAAAATCTTTCCCCACGCTCGGCGATGGTGTTACTTTCTCTATGAATGCAGCTCCGACCAGCCCTGATAGGCATGACGTTTGATTCTGAAGGGGGGACCTCTAAAAATGGTATCGCTTCGCGAGAATTGTACAATCGCTCTGCTTCTGTTTTGTCTTGGCCGCAGCGATTGTCCCGCGTTTTGATGCCAGACGAAGGCTCCAATGCGAGCTGGCGCAGCATTGGAGAACCGGGGGGAGGGCCGGGCAGAGCCAGGCCCAACCTTCATTTTTTTCGGCAGCGAGGAACGAAAGCCGAGCCATACTTTGCTGTATGGCACCAATGTGAGCTGGCGTAGTATTGGTGAACTGGCAGGCCGTGCGCAGCAAAGAGCCTGCTTCCTCTCTTTCGTGACAGTGGTAAATGGCGGGGCAATGCAGGCCGTTTGCCACAAATCCTGCCGTAAGGCAGAACCTTTACTCCGTGAAAAAGACCGAGTCTGGTGCGCCATCCTTCTGTGGTGGGGAATTTTTAGAGGTGCCCTGAAGATATGCCGGGGTGCCCAGGACTTGGGGGCCTTTGAGTTTGGCGGCACAGCGCCGTAGAGTCGCCAAGCGTAGCTTCCCAAGAAAAGCCAATTTTCAGAGATTTTCCTGCGATTCTTCTTGCACTCCGCCGGAAAAAAGTATATTCTCCAAGGAGAACAATCCATTTCATAATCCCATTTTATCTTTTATTAAAACCATTCCGACTTTGGCCGGAACATCATCTTTATGCATTATTTTGCATAATAATACCAAGGAGTATTGCACTATGGAACACAAGTTCAGTAAAATTCGCTCATCGCTCATCGCTCATCGCTCATCGCTCATCGCTCATCGAAAAAATTAAACCCATATAGCAGGGGAAATTATTTCTCTGCGGGGATTTCACGCCCATTTATCCTTTTATTTGTCTGCTCCCTGATTTTGTGGGTCGCCTGCGATCCGCCCGGTGACGGGTCTTCGCAAAGTCCAAATCAGAATCCGGGTCAAAATCCAAATCAGAATCCGGGTCAAAATCCGGGTCAAAATCCAGGCCAGAATCTCGATCAGAACCCGTCCCAACACCCTTATGCCGGTAAGATTTATCGAGTTAAGGTAGTCAATAAGGGAACTTTGGGAGCTTCCACATGGGCAAGAGATGTAGATGCCGGTGAACCTATTCTGGAACTCCGCATTGCAAATGATGGTCGAATGGATATCTATCACGTGGATGATAATGGAACAGTACAAATACAATTAGGCAATTCAATGTTCCCAGAATTCCGAGCCGGTTTGTCCAAGAGCGTCGGAAATGATGGAAATATCAGTTCTCTGGGCATAAGGTGGACTGGTCGCACCCTACAAATCGGCGGCTATCTACAGACAAGTAATGCGCCATTTTTAAATTCTTCAAATTTTCGTCTGGATGCCACCCCCAGCTCGGGATTCGTTGCGACTCATACTGGTGGTCTATCGACTATCTATACTTCTGTGAATTTTGTTCTTACCAATCCTTAGTCGCGGGGAATAGCTTCGAAGCCCCTTAGATCCCCCGTAAAAGGCCGCCTGAGAAGGCCTGTCCAATATGCCTGCGCTGGTAGTTGCTCCGTTTCTCTTCGTATTCGGCTTGCTGCTGCAAGAGTACCGCAGCCTGCCCCGCAGCGAGAGTCCGGTAAACTATGCGTTGTTCCGCATTCCCTAGGAGCAGCTCATTACCAGGCAAGACTCAAGAGGTCGGAAAGACGGTCGCTTTGCCGAGAATGGCTTGGAGATTCATGTGGATCTTGGTCAGCAGCACAAAGAATTTTATTTGCAGGTGACAGAGCCAGTTTATGCCGTCCGGGCTGTCGATTGAATTCAGGGGGACTGAGCGCGGAGCGCGAAGATTAGAAATTCAAGGTGTACCGAAGTACCCCCGTTCTCCCATGCTTTTCCAATGGCTGCGCACGGCCCTCCCCATTTCTCCCATGCTTTTCCAATAGCTGCGCACGGCCCTCCCCATTTCTCCCATGCTGCGCCAGCTCGCAAAGAGGAAGGTTGGGCCTTGGCTGCGCACGGCCCTCCCCATTTCTCCCATGCTGCGCCAGCTCGCATGGGAGCATCAAAACGCGGTACAATTGTACAATTCTCGCAGAAAGCGATACCATTTTTAGAGGTGCTCTATCGAAATCGAAAAGAGGGAACGCGATGGAACTCACAAACTCATGAGAGAACCAATAACCCTCCTGTACCCCGCAGCACGTTGGCAGAGCAGGACAGTACTGCCGGAATGGAGCCCCACAGCCGGTTCCGGACCTCAATCGGTACAGCCGGAAGCTGCTTGGTTCTGTGCCGGTTCCTGCTTTGCCGAGCGCAGTGCCAAAGCACTGCGCCAGCATCTGCTGCCAGTGCATTTTGCGGCCGGAGGAGCCTTGTATACGCCAGAGGCCATACTGCAATGGCTGCGCCTGTGCCAGTGGGCAGGGCAAAGTGAAGTGCCAAAAGGGCCGCAAAGTGAACGGAATGATGAGATTGCCCAAAGCGATAAAGAAGTGTTCTGCCTCCGCCCCGAAGTGAGTGACCTGTTGTATGCCGACAAACGTCCGGGAATGCGCGAACGCTACCTGCATCCACACGCTCCCGGCTGGCTAAAAGCAGAGAGTCGGGAACAGCTGCTGCATCAACTTTGGGTACAGTGCCGTTTTGACTATCAGTTTCTGCGCAGCAGCAAAATACTACTACTGACCTTTGGAAGCTCTTTCAGTTTTTATGCTCCGGCGACCGATACCTACTGGAGCAATGGCCACCGCCTGCCGGTCGCAGGCCCCTCCACGCCGCTGGCGCCGCTGCACAAAACCTTGCTGAGCCCAGAGCAGATCGACCGGGCCTTGGCAGAAATCCTTGAACTATTGGCCCGTCTGAACCCCGAGGCAAACGTGCTTTGCAGCGTGTCGCCGCTTCGCCACTCACCCCTGTCTGCGGAAGACAATTCCTTGAGCAAGGCTCAGTTACTGAGCGCCGTTCATCGCCTGCGGCGGCAGGGCCGCCTCCACTACTTTCCGGCCTACGAAATTGTGATGGATGAAATGCGCGATTACCGCTGGTACGATGCCAAAGGTAGCCAATTGCGCACGGAAGCTTTCGCACTGCTGCTGCAACGCCTGCTTGAGGCAGTGGCTGCTCCCCGTCTGGCGGAGTTTCTACGGCAAGTGGTGGCCCTGGCCCGACTGCTGCGCCACCAAAGCGTGCAGCACGGCTCTGCTGCTACGCGAGCGGTTCTTTGGCCGCCCGGCAGAGAGACTGCCGGGACAGATTGGACTGCCGCATCCGCGAAGCAGCAAACAGAGGAACAGGCGGAACAGCTGCTGAGCCGCCTGCGCCAACAGTATCCACAGCTGGACCTGCCGCAGGCTGCGGCGGACTACCGCAGCCTGCTGCAATGCTATGCACTTGAAGCCTATCCACATTAGGGTACCTCTAAAAATTCGCTTTTGATCTGGATCGCTGAGATTTTTCGCGACAGCAAGGCGGCAACTCGTTTTAATAATTTGTTGTATTAAAATAAGTTGCCAACAAATCTGCTCGTGGAAAAGATCGCGATCCCACGCGAAATTGAAATTTTTAGAGGTGCCCATTAGAGCTTCCCTGAGACAAGCGGGGGGAAAGGAGATCCCATGCTGGTAAAAGCCTGCGGTTTGCGCAACCTGGAAGAAATCCGCTGGGCTCATGATCTGGGCTATGATTTCTGGGGCATTGTGCTGGACCCCTGCTCCAAGCGCTATGTGCGGCCGGAAGAGCTGAAGGCCCTCTGGCGGCGACTGGCCCAAAGCGAAGGTTGGCAGAACCGTTCTGTATTGGTGGCCCGTGAGTGGCAGAGCCTGGAGCCCCATGCCCGTTTCTGCACCAAAGCCTTGTTGCAGTGCTATAACGGCTTTCCTGATTCGATTGCCCCCGAGCGGCGCATTCTGCCGATTGGCGGGGAAGAGCAGCTGTGTTTGGCGCAACGCAGTGCGGCATATTTTCTCTACGATGTCAGCCTGGGCTCAGGCCAGTGGCAGGGGCTGCCGGACTGGTGCTGCGATAAAGAGCGTCTACTGGTGGCCGGAGGCCTGGGCAGCGAGCGCTTACGTGAGCTGGCGGCGGAGTGGCCCAAACGCAGCTTTGGAGGCTTTGATCTGTCTTCCGGGCTGGAGGACGCAAACGATGGCAACGGGCGCAGCCGCAAGGATTATCACAAAATGAAAGAATGTGTTGAGCTGATTCGCAGTGATTTTGAAGGATCTGGCAGGCTGATATGAATCATCCTAATCCGTGGAAGTAGAGTGCGATAAATGTTTGTCACTCCCGCTTTCACGGGGAATGAGGGGATCAAACTGAATGCAAGCACTCAGTGCCGACGCGCGCGACCGATCGAATAACGCCTCTGCGGCTCGCGATAATAACGCTGCCAAGCCCAAAGCAAACGCAACAAAGCGGGATACGAATACTCACGAACCGGCACCACAGCCCCGGACGCAGCATCATCCGTTCCAAGGTTATAAAAACGCTCCGCATCCCTGCCGAGCTTTACGCCCCGTTTTCCGTGCTCCCGTGACCCGACTGCCACGGTGGGCAACCCCAGATTGCGATACAGCTGGTGAACGGCAGAACCCGCTGCCATGCGCGGAGTTCTCGCAGACTGGAACAACCAATGCCACAGCAAGCTGCCGGGTACAAGACGAGGCAGTACGGACAGCAATCGCAGCGAAGAGCCCGACGTCAGGACCTTCTGCAGAGCTGCACTCGATTCAAGTAAAGGAATAAAGATGCACTGACGCGCCGGGAAATAATCCTGATAAATATTGTTCCCCAGACTATGGGGGCTGACAAAGACCAGATGAGATCCACTGCTCTCCGAATGCTCCAAATTCTGCAGAAAGTGGGGCAGGGGATTCGCTCCACCTGATGCCAGGCTGCAATTAACCGGATAGGCTGTCAAAGCCCGGAACACAGCCTCTTCATTCTGCTCATGATAGAGCAGACCGCGCTCCAGCTCCCGTTGCCGACCCGCTCCCTCTGCATTCAGGGCCAATGACGCATTTCGCAAACGGGCCAAGCGACCCAAGCGGTTTCCACCGTGGCCGCAGGAGGGCCGGACGGGAATATGCACCCAAATCCGGTAGCCCAAACCGTGCAATTGCTTCAAGCGAAACAAAAAATAGTTTGCGGATTGGTCCAATACAGAGCTGCGTAGTGCAGCCGGGTAACAAGACATATCCGGCACAAAATAACAATGCAGATCCTGCGAATAAAGCTGCTGCTCCTCTGGAATACGGACATACAGCTCATCAAAACGAGAATATAATTTCCAATTAATCCGCCGCGGATCATCACCGGGATAATAAGGACGCTGCTCGCTGAAACCTTCCTGAGCAAACTTGTGCACCGTGTTGTTCAAAGGGTACTGGCTGGTATTGGCCGAGAGACTCTGCGCTCCACCAGCCGCTGCTGCGGGAGCCAGTACCGCCAGTTCAATGTCCTGCCAGATACGGTAACGAAGATACAGGCAGGAAAGGCAGTCACGAACGAAAAAACACTGGTTATCGCCGAAATACAAACCGCGCCGGAACTGGGACAAAAGCCCCTTTTGCTGTGCCGGCAACGCCGCACTGACGCCTGATCCCTGTTGCAAATCGTCCATGTCCAGCAGCGACTGCGCCGAAAACCGGATACGGTTGGACCCACTGCGCAGCCGATAACACAGCCGAATCTTCTGCTGTGTCTGCGGATCGCGTAGACACAGCTCCCAGAAAACCTGTATGCCAAACAAAATATTGGGCAGCCGAACTTCCAGCACAAATTCAGCAGCCTGCTGCCCCGGAGCATGCAACTGCACCACAGAGGGGGCCAGTACCCGGGGCAGGCTCAGAGAATGCTTCAACTCACGGCGTAAAAGCAGACCACTGAGCAGCAGTACTTGGATGCTAAAACTCAGACACAAATAGGCCAGCACAAAAAGCAGTACCAAGCCCCAGATATTCTCCCAGGAATCGCCAAAACGTGGCTTATGCCACCACAGAACATACAAAATGACCGTAAAAAAAAAGAAAAAACGCCAGCCAAACGCAAAGCACATTGAATCCGGAATCCCAGAAGAGCTGCGTTTTTGCCGCTTCATTGCACCTGCCTGCGGAGGATCCGTTCCCCCGGGCCCTGAAGATTACTCTGCATATATCCGAGTGCCGTCGTAGACTACTCTGGAAGAGAACGGACGAAGCTGAGGATACCGTTGGTCAACATCTCGGTGTCCTCCTGACGTAGATCTGCATTGCGGATGGCCCAGCTGTTGCGCGCATGAGCGATATTGCGCAGCTCGACCAGCACCGCATAACGAGCGGGGTTCTTGCGCAGCACTGCCAGATTCTGACCACGCATATGGGCGCCCTTGCCCAGAAATGGCACCAAGTGCTCCGCAAAACGCTCGCCCCGGTTATCATTGGTCAACGCGTCATTGTAGTACAGCACCAAGCGACCATCAGTGTCCCACGGAGAATTATCGTTGTGCAGGGACACAAAAATACGCTTATTTTTGGGCGTACCGTTGAAAAAACTCTCGGCCACCTCAACGCGCTTGTGCAAACCCGAAGGCGTGCCGATGGGCCAGCTCTTGTGCTCGCCGCGCTGGTTGATGAACGGCGAGTTGTAAACCTCATTTTTCTGGCTGACCAGAGTGCGCGAGGCATCAGGCGAATCGACAATAAGCTGATTGGGGCTGATGACAGTCAGGCCAACCTGGGCCCCATTGCGCCTGAGCTGGCGATAGAGACGCAGGGCGTAATCGTAGTTGTATTCGTCCTCGATGATGTAGAGTGGATTGCCGTTGCCATCCTCCGACTGGCTGTTAAAGCCTGGGTCGAGACCGCCGTGCCCGGGGTCGATCAGGAAGGAATAGCCCGCTAGGTCATCGCTGATTTTGGGCAGGGCCGAGACTTCCTTGTCAAAGTGGGCCAGCAGTTTGCGTGCGGTCTGGTAGTTTTCCAGCGGGTCATCGGTAAATTCTTCGTAGTAGGAAACATTGGGCTGGCGCACTACGCGAGGCGCATTACGGGTAAAATAATTGATCAGAGCGACAGGCCTCTCCGCATCTTCGGGGGCCAACGTGTCGCTGACCGGCGGATCCAGATCGGCTTTCCGGCGCCTGCGGGCCTCCAGCTGGAGATAAGCCTCTTGTTCTTCGTCGGCCCGCCGTTCCGCCGCCTCCTCGGCCTTGGAGCGGTAGGCATTGGGAAGCTCCGGCAAATCTTCGATGTTTGGAGAAGTCTCAGAAACAGCCCCAGAGGACTCAAGGGACTCAGGGGAAGCATTAGGAGAAGAAGCATGGGGGGCAGGAACCGCCGCTGGACCAACCGTCAATGTCTGGCCCGGGCGCAGCAGCAGGCCGCCGTTCAGTTCCGGGTTGTAGTGCTGCAAGTTATCAACGCTCAAATCAAAGCGGCGCGAAATCGACCACAAAGTATCGCCTTCCACAACGGTATATAGTACATCTTGGCTGTGATTTGTGTCGCTGCGGGCCAAGCCGACCCGGAGTCTCTGGCCGATACTCAGCAGATTGCTGTCCTCGGGGCTCAGCTGATTCCACTGCCGCAATTGGGGCAGCGAAACACCGAAGCGCCGGCTGATGGAACTCAGCGTATCGCCCTTTGCCACCGTGTAGTGGACTTCGGTGGGGCTGCCCTGCCGTTTGGCGGAAATACTGCGCACGGCTTGTTCATAAGTACTGATACGCAGAACCTGACCAGGCCGGATAAAGTCATCTTCAAGCCGGTTGTGGCTGCGGATTACACCGATACTGGTCCCTGTCTTCCGGCTGATGCCGAGTAAAGTATCACCCTTTTTCACGATATAGCTCTGCCCTCCGATGTCTTTCTCCGAATCTCCGGCAGCTTCACCGGACGCAGGACTGGCGGCAGAAGGAACATTAGAATCAGCAGAAATATTTACAAGCGGATCCGCCAATACGAGCGCAGAACCGGAGGGTTTGGCCGGCGCGACAGACTCAGCAACCCCGTCATTGCTTTTGTCCGGCAGCCAATCTTCAGGCCAGTTTTCGGGAATCCGCAGCGTTTGGCCCACGCGAATCTGATCGGTCTCCAAGCTGTTGACCTTGCGAATCTGTTCACTGCTGCTGTTATAGTGCACTGCCAACGAAGAAAGGGTATCGTCAGGCTGCACCTGATAAAGCAGGTAGCCTTGTTCGTCCTCTTCTGTTTTGGGCGCGCTGTCGAGATTATCACTGCTGCGGCGGGAGCTCTGAGTTTCCGCTTGTGGCACTACAGGGCTTGTCTTCTCAGAAGAGTGGGAATTTCGGGGCATCTGTGCCAGCCGGATTTTGTCGTCGGGCTGCCCGGTGCTTTTTTCGATGCCCCGGTCGCCGACCGAGGCCAGCACGATATCCGGCGCCGGAATCAAAATACTCTGGCCGCGCACAATATTTCGCTCTGCCTGCTCTGCATTGTGGAAGCGGTTGATCTTCATCAGTGCCGCCAGCGACACCTTAAAGCGCCGGGCGATGCTTTCCAGCGTATCGCCTTCTTCAATGGTGTAGATCAAGGTGTTGGCATGCAGCGGGACAAACTGCCCGAACGACAACGCCAGCACCAACAATAAGGCTACTATATACAATCGGTGCAGATAAGGCGGGCAAGGCGATGGGAGTAGCGTCGTTTTTTTCAATATAAAACGCCGAGCTTGCAGATTTTGACCCGGAGATCCCAGCTCCGAGGGCCTGTCCAATTCAATACTTCTTCCGTTCATGCATCAGCCCCTCGCCGGGGGCATCCTTCCCGTGCGGTTTTGCTACCTTTTTAGAGATCCCTGTAGAGGATAATCGGGCTAAAGAACTTGGGGAACCGCACACGAGCGGTTTTTCTTTTTCTGTCAGGGAACCCCCCCTATGCCTGGGGAGGCCCCGGCATCCAGCGATCTAGGTTGCTCCGGTGGAAGTAGCGGACTTCGACCATGCTCATAAATTCGATGACATTGCCAAAATGTGGATTGATCGCTCCGCCAAAAGTATGCATCGCACTGTTCCCCGGCACGTCCTTGCGCAACAGTGAAACATATTTCAAAAACAAGGCCATGGCCCGCAGTACAGCACTCTTGGACTTTTTGCCCTGCTGTTTCGCAAGCTTGGCCTGCTCGGTATCCGAAGCCCCGCTCTGGTAAAAATCGTCCAGAAAAGCGAGGAGTTGGTGCATTGCATTGCGGCTAAAACGCTGCGGCAGTCGGGAGCGCAGCTGCCCGGAGAGTTGTTTCAGTTCTTCCGGTTCAAGGCCACAGGGCTGAATGGGCGATTCTTTCGTATGCGGCCCCATTATGTAAGGGCGAAAATCCAGCCCAGGCCGCGGGGTGCCTAAGTCGGGCTGTGGCATCCCGTTCCATAAAAACGGATTCCGCTCGCAGCCCCAGTAGTATTCGAGGAAACTGTCGAGCAACCACAGGGTAGGGGCATCCAGCATGTCGGGATAAAAGGTCACTTTCCCCAGCACAAAATCGGCATTCTGGCAGATGATTTGCCCTAAGGCCTCGAACAACAGGGGCAATGCCCGGTGGGAGCGCCGGGCGTTTTCGTTGACAAAGGAGCGACCCAGTTCCAAGCTGCGCGGCAGGATCTTTTCGAGCATCAGGGGTGTAAAATCGAAAAGGCTGTGGACCGAGCCCATTTCTTTGGCAATGCCCACTTGCTCAGGTGCCTTATTGCGATAGAACCGGGCGCCGTAGAGCAGGCGGTAGGCTCCGCAAATTTCCTGTTCTTCACGGTCTATGCACAGCAGTTGCCAGAAGCCCGAGTGATCCCAGTGGTCCAAGTCGATCTCTTGGTGTGTACCACCGCCAACCCGGCGAAAGGCTTCTTCGCGCAGTCGCCCGATCTCTTGCAGGCAGTGTCGGGCGTTCTGCTTTACCAAATACAGTTCCAGCCCTCGCGTAGTTTCTCCTTGCAGCTCTGCGGGTAAGTTCTGTCGATTGATTCTGACGCGCAAACCCTCATCGGTCACAAAATGCTTGTGCTGCATGTGCTGTTGAGCAGCCTCGCATTCCTCAAGGATTTTTTGAAATATAAAATTCGGAGTCTTTGTACTTGTCATAGAACAGAGCTCTCAGAACGGGTTATTCTAAAAATTTACTTTTACTGCTGCGCGAAAGGGCTTTTACGATAGCAAGGCGGTCGCTCTTTTAAATACTTTGTTGTATTGGAAAGACTTGCCAACAAAGCTACGCTCGAAAAAAAATCGCGATTTCATGCGGAATTGGAATTTTTAGAGGTGCCCTTCTTTTTGACCGCGAAAATTGCTATTCAGTACGCCATCAAAACCGATCAAAAAAATGGAGAGGCCAGAGGTTTTCACAATGGTTAAGAAATAAATTCTATCCAAGAATAAATATCTTATTAGGTCAGATAGTAGCATATCAGGGCATTTTGCGCAAGTATCAGATATGTACAGTCTCTTTGGCCCCGCTTAGCAGCGGTGCCATTGCCGGCTGGCAGACTGGTAGAGTCAGGCGCTCCCAGCCGGATTTTCGAGACTTCCGCGATAGCAAGGATGGGAAGCTGGAGCTATACTTCAGAGCACCTCTAAAAATTCCCCACCACAGAAAGATGCTGCGCCAGGCGGCAGAAAAAGGAAAATCGGGCCTGGCTGCGCACGGCCCTCCCCATTTCTCCCATGCTGCGCCAGCTCGCATTGGAGCTTCGTCTGGCATGGAAAGCCGATTTTTAGAAGTTCCCAAAAGAGAGAAAGCCATGCCTAAAATATCTGATGCCCAGCCTGTGCCAGACAACGAACAAAACAGCTGCCAGGATCGCAACGCTGAACTATTCAACCAGGCCTGTCGTTACTTTCCCGGCGGAGTGAACTCTCCGGTGCGCAGCTTTCAGCATGTTCAGCCCCGAGCAAATGACCAGAGAGAAGAACAGAGGCTGAGCCCTCTGTTTGCCGTCAGTGGCTCCGGGCCGCTGCTGCGCGATGCCGAAGGGCGCGACTACATCGACCTGTGTTGCAGCTGGGGGGCTCTGCCATTGGGTCACGCCGATCGTCGTGTGCAGGTGGCACTGGCCCGGCAGCTGCAACTGGGTTTCAGTTATGGCATGCCCACCGAGACCGAGAACCTGCTGGCCCAAGCACTTCAGCGTCTGTTACCGCAGCTGGAGCAACTGCGCTTTGTCAGTTCTGGTACCGAAGCTTGCATGAGTGCCCTGCGTCTGGCTCGGGCCTGCACCGGGCGTGACAAAATCCTAAAGTTTGGCGGCTGCTACCACGGCCATACCGACTACCTTCTGGTTGAAGCGGGCTCCGGGGCCGCTGGATTAGCCGGGCCACCGGGCCAAGGGGTTTCCGGTCGGTCCCGGCCCAGTTCCAGCGGTGTGCCACAGGCCCTGGCCGAGCTGTGCCTGACCTTGCCATACAACGACTTGGCGGCATCCGAACAGTTGTTGGCGCAGCGCGGTGCGGAAATCGCCGCCGTAATTGTCGAGCCTGTGGCTGCCAATATGGGGCTGGTGCTGCCGGAGGAAGGCTTTTTGCCGGGCCTGCGCCGGGCCTGCGACCGGAGCGGCAGTCTGCTGATTTTTGACGAAGTAATCAGCGGTCTGCGCTTGCACAATCGGGAGCATCCATCTCTTCCCGGCAGTGCGGCGACCCATTTCGGCGTGCAAGCCGATTTGAGCTGCTTTGGCAAGGCCATCGGCGGGGGTCTGCCGCTGGCGGCCTATGGCGGCCGCCGCGAGCTGATGGCGCGCCTGATGCCGGGTGCTCCCGCAGCGGACTGCTACCAAGCAGGCACGCTGTCCGGCAACCCGCTGGCCACGGCAGCGGGTCTGGCCACGATAAAGGCCCTAGAAGAGGACTGGCCCGCCGCCAACGCCCAGTGGCGGGACTTTATCGCCGAGCTGGAGCCCTTGCTGCGCAAGGGTGGCGCAGCCCTCGCGCACTGTGGCAGCCTGCTGTGTATCTACCCCGATACGGGGGGCGGAAGAGTGCCGCGCAATTTTGCCGAAGCCCAGGTTTTGGCCCGGTCCTGTGCCTCGCGGCAGGGCAGTTCCTATGCAGATTTCTTTTGGAGAATGCTACAGCACGATATCTATCTGTCGCCCTCACCATATGAAAGCCTGTTTTTGTCCACGGCCCACGATGTCGCGACACTGGACTTTTTGCTCCGACAATTCGGCGATTATTTCCATAAGAAAGGTTCCGGCAGGTTTTAGCAGACTCTCGGAGATGAGCAATTCCTGCCGGAGCGTTGTGGTCGGCAGCCGCCTTTGGCTGCTTGTTGCATTGTCTATCGGGCGGGAATCGGTTAAGCTGCCGGTCCTGCGGAGGTATTCCTTTATGGCGGTGAACTGGCTGGAGCTGATCCGGACGGACTTTGTCCATTTGCAACAAGAGTTTGACGGTAAAGACGCAGTACTCGAATTTCTGGCCGAACAGCTCAGCCGCTCTGCAAAGCTGGCGAAGTGCAGGCGCATTGACATTCTGGCTTCGCTGCAAGCGCGAGAAGCCAAGGGCTCTACCGGTCTGGGCAGCGGCATTGCCGCTCCGCACTGTGGTATGAAAAAAGCCGAAGACTTTGCCATCATCATCCTGACCTTGGCCCATGGCATCGACTTTGGAGCCTTCGATTCGCAACCCTGCAACTTTATCATCTCGATTGTCGGCCCGGAAGCCGAACGCAGCCGGCACGTGCAGATACTGGCTTCGCTGGCCTCCGGCCTGCAAAAGACCGAAGAAGTCCAGGCCCTGCTGACATGCAGCGAGCAGGACCAAGCCATGGACATTCTGGGGCGCATGTTTGGGGTGGATTTTCGCTCGGGCGCTAATGAAAAGAGTACCGGGGCGGACCAGAATACAGTCGCCGCAGAGACGGAGATCAGCTTTTGCCGCCTGAGTATCTTCGTGCAAAAAGAGCAGTTCTTCGCCCCCATGCTCGAAGAAGCGGTACGGGCTTCCGGTGGCCAGGTGGTCATTATGGAAGGCCATAATATTGCCGAATATTTGCATCGTATGCCTCTATATGCCTATGTATTTAGTAATAAAAAATTGAACAAGTTCTTTCGCTGCATTGAAGCGATCGTGCCGCAGGATGAGCTGTCGGCAGTCTATGACACCCTGCGCCGCATCGACAGGAAGATCGGGGAGAAACCCGGAACCTTGGTCTTCCACCAGCATCTCAGCAACGTCATTGGCAGTCTGGACTATTAGAGCTGCCCGGAAAGTCATTTTTCCCCCGAATTGCGGAGCTGACGAGGAGAACCGCGGATGTTGGAAACCTATCGGCAATGGATCAGTGGTATTGAATTGCCCGTCGTGTTGATGCTGGGCATCTTTATCGTGGCGGGCCGTCTGTTTGTTCTGCTGTTTGACAAACTGCGGCTACCGTCCATCGTCGGCCTGCTGATCGGAGGCATACTGCTGGGAAGTTCCGGGCTGGTGGGGCCGCAGGCCATTCAATCACTTTCATTTCTGTCGAATCTGGCGCTGGCCTTTGTGGCCCTGAGTCTGGGGCTGGAATTCAAAAGTGCCACGATCCGCAGCCTGGGTGCGGGCGTCAGTATCTTGATCGTGTTGGAATGCACCTTGACCTTTTTGCTGATCGGTGCCGGAATCTGGTTGCTGAGCGGGAATCTGGCTTTTGGCCTGGCGGCCGGCGCGGTCGGTGCGGCCAGTGCCCCGACCGGCCCGTTGGCCATCGTCAGCGAATTCAAGGCCCGGGGGCCGTTGACCAGCACCATTTTTGCCATTACCGGTTTTGACGATGCCATCAGCATCATTATCTTCAGTTTTGCCAGCACCTTGGCGGTCAGTTTGTATGAACACAGCCCCGGCGGCAATACCGGCCTCCTACACGAACTGCTCTGGGAACCCCTGCTGGAGATCGGCCTGGCCATGCTGATCGGTGTGGTGTTGGGCTTTCTCTATCGCTTGCTGACCCACAGAGTTGGCGATGCGCACCTCTTGCTGCTCTGGGCGATCGGAATGATGTTCTTAGCGGAAGGGCTGAGTTTCTTGTTTCACTATTCACTGATTTTATGCAATATGGTGATGGGCGTGGTCATCATCAACCAGATCAACTCGGCACAGGCGGCCAAGCTGCTGCGTTCTCTGGAAGCCCTGATGCCGCTGATTTTTGCCCTGTTCTTCGTGTTTGCCGGGGCCCAGTTGGATCTGCGCATGATTCCGTCTGTAGGCCTGTTGGGGCTGGTCTACACGCTGTGCCGCATTGCGGGCAAATGGCTTGGCGCCAGTGGCGGGGCCGCCATCGTTCGCCTACCGACCAAGATACGCAAATACTCTTGGGCCGCTTTGCTCTCGCAAATAGGTGTCGGGCTGGGCCTGTCGATGCTGCTGATCGACAAACTGCGGCCCATGGGCGCAGAAGCCATCGCCATGGGCCAGAAAGTTCTGGTGATCGTAACGGCCACCAGCATTGTATTTGAAGTGATCGCACCCTTAACGACCAAATGGGCCTTGCTGCGTGCCGGAGAGATCCGCTTGGGCACAGATGGCAGACCATTACTCAATCACAACAGTGACCAAGAAGATGAAGAGGACGGCAAATAAAGCACTGCAAAACGCTGTATGGAAAGCTGGAACAACTGTCCGGAATCTTCATCTTTGAGGCCACCATCAAGGGAGCTTTAGAGGTTCGCCATGATAATTATGCTTAGCGTGGGTCTGGGTTTGGTAGTTTTACTGCTGATTCTGGGTGCTTTTTTTTCTGCCATTGAAACCGCGGTAACGGCTTTGAACCGGGTCGATCTCAGTGCCCTGAAAGAACAGGACCAAACCTTGGGGAAACGGGTTGAGGAGCTGCTGCGGGACCCGGAGCGCCTGATCGCAGCTCTGTTGATTGGCAACAATATTGCCAATACTGCCGCCCCTGCCATTTTGGTCTATGTTGTCGGTTATTATTTCCGGGATATTTTCATTGCGCCGAGCACGGTGGTGCTGACTCTGTTCATCATTATTTTCAGTGAAATCGCACCCAAGCAGCTGGCACTAATCTACAAACGCCGAATATCCATGAAGACCGTTGGTCTGGTGGATTTTTTCTATAAGCTGTTCTCACCGCTGCAAAGAGTAATCATTTGGTTCACGGGTAAAATATTCCCGATCTTGAGCCGGGAAAGGGCCAAGGAAAATCTGGAAGAATCCTTGGAGCATATGATCGATCTGGCCAAAGAGCAAGGTTTCATCGACCCGTATGAGCGCGAGTTTATTCACAATGTCCTCGACCTCAACGATAAGGTAGCCCGCCAGATTATGACTCACCGTAAAGATGTTTTTTCCGTACTTGCCGACGAGTTGCTGGCTGAAGTCTACCCAAAGATGATCGAACATTCCTACAGTCGGGTACCGGTCTGCCAAAACACCCGGAATACCAGGGAACAGATTGTCGGTCTTTTATACCTAAGCGATGTACAGAAATTTTTCATCTCGCCCCCCTCCCTAAGCGAGCATTCGGAGCAGCCGAAGGTTTGGAACCTGATGAAGCCCGTTTCCTTTTTGCCGGACAGTTCCAAGGTTTCTGCTCTGTTCTTTCACTTTAAGCAGAATGAGGGCAATCTGGTGATTATTCTAGACGAGTATGGCGGCCTGGCCGGAGTCGTCAGTCAGGAAGACGTGCTGGAAGCGGTGTTTGGCAATCTCTACGATGAGGATGAAAAGGACGAAAAAACGGCCCTGCATATTCGCAAGGATGGAGCGGCTTTTGAGTTTTCGGGCCTCCTGAGCATACAGCAGTTTGAGTATTTCTTTGACCTGGAACTACATGATGTTCAGGAAAATACGCGCTTGGCCACGATGTCGGGTTATCTGTGTGATTTGCTCGGTTACATACCGGAGCAGAATGAATTGATTGAGACTGCAGAGGGTCGTTTCCGGGTGCTGGAGAGCGATGGCAAGCGGATCCTCAGGCTGCGCTTTGAGCCTGCACAGCGCCCGCGCGATGAGGTCTCCGTACAAGATGGCCAAGACAAGACTCTTTGAAGTCTTCGACCGCAAAAAGGGCCTGAAAAATTTCAGCAGCCTGGACTACGCCCGCTATAAAAGAGAGTTCCAGACGGGCCAACTGTTGCCCAAGATCAGCCGGGAATACGGTGTAACTCTCGCCGATATTCGGGACTTGGCCAAAGACCCGGACCACGGCTTACACATGACATTTTCCAGCGTGATTGAGACGATGGTCGGGCTGGAGCTGGCTAAATTTGGGGTGATGGGTCTGGAGGTGAGGCGCGGGCCAAAGGGTCTCGATTTGCTTGATGCTTGGGGCCGAGGTTGGGATGTTAAGGCGCCGCCCAGCCTGTCCGATCGCACTTTCTGCTCGGAAATCGCTTTCCGGAGCATCTTGCGCAAGTATCGCATACACAACAAACCGATTGGAATTTTGCTCTGCATTTCATTTCTGCACTGGCAGGACTACCTGCAGCTGGAAGAGCTGCTGGCTCACGAGTTGAGTCTGGAGCAGAAGTTTCATCTGCGCCAAGTGGCGATTCAGGGTTTTTTGTGAGGCTGCCAAGTCCCGGCGGCTTATTTCTCAGGGGCTTTGCAGATCGATATCCTGCTTGCCCGTGAGAAAGTCTGCTAAGGCAATTTGCTGTTGTAGCTGAAGGCCGGACGGGCCCCGAACTTGGATATCCAAGGTTTCACCGGTAAAGATCTGCTCCAGCATTTGGTGCTCTCCGGGGCTCAGTGCATTGCCATCCCGGTTGAGCTGCGGATAACTGGCATCCTGCGCTTCGGCACTGGCGGCGTTGAGCTGCCAGCGGAACTGCGGGCCTTGATTTGCTCTCTGCGCCTGCCACTGAAGTTCCGGCCCCAGCAACAAACGCAGATCTGCCGCACTGGCAAAGCCCAGCCGTACCCGGACAATGCCGCGCGAGCCCGCTTTTTTGGCGGGCCGGAAAGAATAACGGAGTAGTTCAATCGTGGGACTCTGGGCGGCGATACTGCGGAAATCCCATTCCCAGAGGGGCAGCGGCAGCGGCGCGATATCATCGTGCGGCGCAGGGTAATTGGAAATATTTTGCAGGCTTTCGCTGAATCGGTATTCCAACTCTAAAGTGCCCTGAGCACCAGGTTTCTGCGGCAAGCGCAGAGCAAGTTTCAAGCTCAGGCAGCTGCTCAGCAGCAGCAGTAAAAGCGCAAGGCAAGGAAGCAGGAGTGGCCGATATCGACCCCGGTAATGTTTCCGATAATTTTTAAGGAGCGCTGCGAAATAGTGGGCTGAGGGCAAGTTTCTGGTCATAAGTAAGTTTGCTGATACACAGGCGGGACAAGTTCCCGGGAGTTCCCGGAGGAGGACGCAGGGAGGCTGCGGGCACCATCATATAGTAGATGTGGTCGACTCGCAACGCTGTGCAGAAAAGCCCCGTTATGAGCTTTTCTAAAGTGGGTTACCAGTCTTTGAGGGCCGGGAAGGCATTCAGCAGTTGCTCCGTCATTGCCTGCCTTTGCTCACGGGGCAGCCGGGCCAGGTCAATGCTGGCTCGCAGGACTGCCCGTTTCTGTTCTCCGTTGAGCAGGTGGCGCAGCAAGCGGCCATAGTGTGGCATGCCGAACAATAAAGCCAACTCGCGGTCACCGACTTCCCGACTGATCTGACGCAGAATCCGGCGCTGGCGCAGCGAGCCCCGGTCTCGTTCCAGCCAGTCGGCCAGTTCGCCGTCATCGCGGGTGACAGCTTGCAATATCTGCGCCTCTTGCTCTGGCGGCAGACCATCGAGAATCGAGCTCAGAATTTTGGTGCCAACCAGCTCCGGATAATCCGCTCCGTCCGCTTCGTTTGCTTTGACCTGTGGGGCTCCCCCCCATTTTGTGCCGCGCTGTTTAATCTTGCGGCTCAACCAGTGGAAGGCCTGAAAGAAGCCATCGCCATCCAAGGTTGCGCTGCTTCCGGCCAGAGAACGCAGCAGGGCCGCACGCTTCCGGTGCGGCATCCGGGCCAGTATCCGGCTGCGCCCGCGCCGTGAAGAATATTTGAGCAACAGGGCTTGCAGTGTGCCGTTCGATTCATCCAACAGGTATTCGAAATCACCATCGCTCAACCCTTCAACAAATTCGCGGTAGGGACTGCGCTCCGATCCGGTGAACCCCGCGTTTGCTTGAAGTTGCCGACGCTCTAATGAAAAGGAGGGGGCAGGTGTCCCGGGGGATGCTGGTACCGGGGCCCGCTGCTTTTGCAAAGCTGTTGACTCCGAGAGAAATGTTGTAAAATTGTCGGGTTCTGCTGCTTCCCCCCCCTGCTGCGAACTCAAAGTGACCGAGACACCGAAGACATCCCGCTTGCTTTGAGTCCGGAAATCCTCCGAAGTCTGTTGCCCCTCCGGAGCTTGCTCTTCCATGGGCAGGCTCAGTTCCCGGGCGAAGTACTGGTCCAGAGCGTGCAGCCCGGCCGTATGCTCTTCTGTTCCTTTGAGGGAAGGCTCCATACTGCGGAGGGAGCTTGACCCAACGCTATCCGTGGGCTCGGGCCAATTTGGCGGAGCTTTCGGTCCGGAGTAAGAATTATTCCGGGCAGCTTTTTGGGAGCTATCGTTGGGGCTCTCATCGGAGTCGCCGAAGTTTGGGGGCGGGGCATGTTTCTGCTGGTGCTGGTACTGCCGCAAGCCGCGCAGCTTCTGGTAGGTCGAAGCAGGAGGCTGCTGGTCTTGCGGGGCAGGGGAGGCAAGTGGCTCCAGCGGGGCTGTAGGCTGCTTGGGCATGGGTATATACTGCTAATGTTGGAAATAATAGCAAGCAGTGGCCTTCTGGCCGGAATTTTAAGGGAACCTCTAAAAATTTCATTCTGCGCTGAATCGCGATCTTGTTGCCGAATAAAGGTTCTGCCTCCGGCAGGATTTGTGAAGAATGGCCTTGGCTGCACACGGCCCTCCCCATTTCTCCCATGCTGCGCCAGTTCGCAAAAAGGAAGGTCGGGCCTGGCTGCGCACGGCCCTCCCCGGTTCTCCCATGCTGCGCCAGCTCGCGGAAGAGGAAGGTCGGGCCTGGCTGCGCACGGCCCTCCCCGGTTCTCCCATGCTGCGCCAGCTCGCGGAAGAGGAAGGTCGGGCCTGGCTGCGCACGGCCCTCCCCGGTTCTCCCATGCTGCGCCCAGCTCGCAAAAGAGGAAGGTCGGGCCTTGGCTGCGCACGGCCCTCCCCTGTTTCTCCCATGCTGCGCCAGCTCGCATGGGAGCCTCCCAAGAAAAGCCAATTTTTGTAGATTTTCTCGCGATTTTTCTTGCACTCCGCCGGAAAAGAGTATATTCTCCAAGGAGAACAATCCATTTCATAACCCCATTTCATCTTTTATCAAAACCATTCCGACCTTGGCCGGAACATCATTTTTATGCATTATTTTGCATAATAATACCAAGGAGTATTGCAATATGGAACACAAGTTCAGTAAAATTCGCTCATCGCTCATCGCTCATCGCTCATCGCTCATCGAAAAAATTAAAACTATATAGCAGGGGAAATTATTTTTCTGCGGGGATTTCACGCCCATTTATCCTTTTATTTGTCTGCTCCCTGATTCTACTGGTCGCCTGCGATCCGCCCTCCTCCGGCAGCGAGGGCGGCGGAGAGAGCGTGCGCCTTGCCTTCTCCGACCATTCCGACCGAAGCCAGAGCATCATCGGCATGCGGGAATTCCTGCTCACCATCACCGCCTCTGTGTCCCGGCCCACGGACATATCCTTTATCGTCAGCGCAAGTACGAGTGCTCCGGGCTGGAACAGCGTGAAGGATAATCCAACGAAACTGGTCCGTACTTTCAGCAATAGCCAGCCAAGGGAAGTCTATTTCAGTGCGACCGATACGCTTCCGCTCGCTTCGCCACTGCTCCAATCCAGTGGCAACCGCCTCATAACGGTCGATTTGTCAACGGACTCAGGAACTGCCGGGGTAATGAATCCTGCCAGTACCTACTATGTCCACGCCTATGCAGACGCAAAGCACATAGCCTCAAGTGCGCCGATTACCACTGCGGACTATCCGCAATTGCCTGCGCAATACAACAATCAAACTCCCGCCAACGACGACGATGGCAATCCCATAGAGGCATACTCCAGAGATCAATTCAACTGGGGGACTCAGATGTGGGATCGTGGGGAGCGGACACCAGCAACATACTCCGTTTTGGCTGACGAGCCACAACGCCACACTGTGGAAGTGAGGCGAGGCGAGTTTGCACTGCTCCCCGAACGATTCATATTACCTGTTGATGCAGACGATTCGCCACAACAATCTCCATTATGCATCAATTCTAACAGGCCAACGACAAAAGTTCCTTATACGCTCCGGCCCATATATGAACACAGCCGCGATACTGTTGGTTCATTTTCAGTATTCCAACTGGTCTCTACAGACAGGAACGGAGCAGGAACAATGAGAATGTTTGGTGACGGCAACAGTTTGGAACCTGCGGTCCTTTTTCGGAATGCATCTGAGATACCTGCCAACAAGCGTGATGAAGTCGATGATCTGATGATTTCACCCAAATTTTTGATTGACAAAGTGTTCACCAATTCTGATGTGGCACAAAGATTTGCTCAAGATGGTCTGATTCTTATTGTAAGTAGAACCCCTTCCTGCTCCAACGGAGCCTTTACATATGGATACAATAACCTAGTTTTCGGAGTTGTCCGGGTTATCACCCAATAGCAAATGAGGATTGAGCAAATGAGGATTTCCTTCAATACACCTTGAATTTCTGCCTTTATAAAACCTATAAGGTTTTGAAAACCTTATAGGTTTGGCAGGATTGCCGGGAATAGCCTTTTCCGGTTGCTGAGTGCCGTAGAACTTCAATCTGAGCGCGGAGCGCGAAGATTGGAAATTCTAGGTGTACCGAAGTACCGGGCTGAAAGAAGACAAACAGGATTCTGTGAGGGGGTCGGCCAACAGATTGCCGCCGCCGCTGATATATCCCCGTCCCTCTTTTAATTGCGCTGTACGGACAAAACAGCTATATTGAAGCCATGGCAAGTTGCGACAGCGCGTACAAATACCTGTTCTCGAACCCGGCAATCCTGTGCAAACTCATCCACGCCTTCGTTGAGGAGGACTTTAGCGCCAAAATCCAGCCCGACAGCCTGCGCAAACTCATCCACGCCTTCGTTGAGGAGGACTTTAGCGCCAAAATCCAGCCCGACAGCCTGCGCAAACTCGACCCGTCCCACCTCTCTGCCACGCTCCAGCAGCGCGAATCGGACCTGCTTTACGAGGTGCGCCTGGACAGCCAAGACAGCCAAGACAATCAAGATAACCAAACAGCCTATCTGTATATCCTGCTCGAATTCCAGTCCACAGCCCCCAAGCATATGGCCATCCGCCTGCTCAGCTATATATCCCTGTTTTACGAACGCCTCATCAAGGAAGGCAAAAACAGCAAAGGCAAGTTGCCCCCGGTATTTCCGCTGGTGCTCTACAACGGAGACCGCCCTTGGAATGCGCCCCGCAGCACCAGCGAACTGATCAGCAGCAACGAAATACCCGCAAAATACCTACCCCACTTTCAATATGCTCTCATTGACGAGAAGCGCATCCCCGACGAGAAAATCCACAAGCTGCACAACCTCATCAGCGCGGTAATTTGTGCCGAGAAATACGGCAGACCGGGGGAGTGGGAAGCCCAGATTCCGCAAATCATAGAATTCCTGCGCGATGAACCCGGGCCCGAAATCACCATTTTCAGGCGCTGGATCGCCTTGCTGTTTGGCGAAGGCATGAACGAATCAGAATACAATCAAATCACCGCACCAGAGGAGGTACAGAAGATGTTGGCAACACTGGCAGAAGATCTAAAAGCTGAGGGCAGACAAGAAGGCGAAAAACTGGGCATGCAGAAAGGTTGGGAAGAAGGCGAAAAACTGGGCATGCAGAAAGGTTGGGAAGAAGGCGAAAAACTGGGCATGCAGAAAGGTTGGGAAGAAGGTGAAAAACTAGGCATGCGGAAAGGCCGGAAAGAAGGCCGGGAAGAAGGTGAAAAACTGGGCATGCGGAAAGGCCGGAAAGAAGGTCGGGAAGAAGGCCGGCGTGAAGCTGCCCGGAAAATGAAAGAATCCGGGCTGTCGATTGAGCAGATTGCAAGGTTTACCGGCCTGAGCCACCGCGAAATTACCGGGCTCTGATGCCGGGCTGGGCGCAGTTGTTCAGGACAGCTTCACAAAAAAAGCAAATTCTGGGAGCTTTTCTTACAATTTTCTTGCCCTCCGAGAGAAAGAGTTTCTCCTTCAAAGAGAAAAATATATTTTATATTCCTATTTGATCTTTTAGCAAGACCCATTCCGACCTTGGCCGGAACATCATCTTCAGTAAAATTCGCTCATCGCTCATCGCCGCCAATGAATCAAGGCCATGCCGCAGGAAAATATATTTTTCTGCGGCCTTTTTGCGCCTGTTTCTCTTTCTTCTCTTTCCGGCCCTCCTGCTCGGCTGCGACCCGCCCAACGGATCCGGCGGAGGCTCCGCCCCGCCTGCCCCGCCGAAAGGCTTGCAGGACATTCTGCAAAACGGAACCCTGCCGCCCAGATCGGAGCTGGCGGCTTACAACCAAGCTACCGCGGATATTCTGGCAAATCTGGCCGGTGAAACAGCCAAAAAACTCGGGATCATATATGTTACGCCAGATGGTGGCAGCACAACGAAAGACGGCAGCAGCTGGGAAAAGGCCCATGCCGCAGCAGGTCTCAAAACCGCCATTGACAACGCGGCAGCCAGCGCAGAGAAACCCTACCTGGTACTGCTGGCAGAGGGCAGCTACGCCATCAGCGAAACCCTGAGCATGAAAAACCATGTAGCCATCATGGGCGGCTTTAGCGGCAATGGCTGGGAGAGGGTACGACCACCCTGGATGGCGGGGGCAGTGCGGGTACCACAAACGGTACCCGGGTCTTTTCCAATACCGACCTGGACAACACGGCTGTGCTCTCCGGAGTGACCATATCCAAGGGTTTTACGAATCTTAATGGCGGCGGCATGCTCAATACCAACTCCTCGCCCACGCTCACCAATGTTACGTTCTCCGGGAACACGGCAGAACAATTGGGAGGCGGGATGGCTAATAACAAATCTTCCCCTGAGCTCATCAATGTTACCTTCTCCGAAAATACTGCTCCTAATGGTTCGGGCGGCGGGATGCATAACAAGCTGGATCCTAATTCCCAGTCCAGGCCCTTTGTCGTCAACAGCATCTTCTGGGGCAATACAGATAGCCAGGGGAATACAGGTGAGAGTCAGATTACTGGTATGAACCTTCTGGAGATTTTCGACTCTATTGTGCAGAGGCATGCAGATCCTGATCTGGGTTTGTCAGATGGAGACCCCCAATTGAAGGCCCTGCAGGACAACGGTGGCTTTGTGCAGACGCGGGCCTTACCAAGTGGCAGCCCGGCCATCAACAAAGGATCATTCATACGGAAACACGGCGTGCGCATCTATCGCAAAGATGGAACCAGCACCCAATGGAGATCTTTTGATACCAGTAATGGTAGTCGGAGTAATGAGGAGCCGCCTTCGGAGGCCATTGACCTGACGGCCACAGATGCGCGCGGCTATGCCAGAACGGGGCGCCCGGACCTGGGGGCCTTCGAGTTTGGCGGCACAGCGCCGTAGAGTCGCCAAGCGTAGCAAAGAGTAGCTTCGCCAAACAAAAGAGGCCCCGCTTGGCGGGGCCTCTTTTGTTATCTGCTTGTCAGTGAAAAGGCGGCAGAATCATTGGTCCGTCCGACTCCACAGAAATTTTCGGAGCTTTTTAATAAAAATTCCCCGCCACAGAAAGATGCTGCAGCAGAACGATCTTTTCCGCGAGCAGCTTTGTTGGCAACTCATTTCAATACAAAAAAGTATTAAACAAGTTGCCGCCTCGCTATCGTGAAAAATCTTTGCGATCCACATCAAAACGCGGTACAATCGCTGTGGCGAAGACAAAAGCAGAAGCAGGGCAATAGCACAATACTCGCGAAGCGATACCATTTTTAGAGGTCCCCCTTTAGAGTTTTCCCAAAGCAAAAGGGCAAAAGGAGATACATCGTGAGAACCTGGAACAGCATCGTGCCGCAACCCTTATCCTTGGAACTTACCGAGCCGGAAGGCAGTTCAATGACGCAGTTTTATCTGGAATTACAAGGGCCCTTTGTCTTGGAGGCCGAGCTGTTTGCCGCCCGCCATCCGCAGTTGCTGGGTAAAACCCCTGTCGGGAAGCCTTCCGGAAGCACCTCTTTGACTGCAATTCGGCTGGAACAGGAAGAGAGCATGGGGGCCGAAGCCTATTACATTGAGCTTCAACCCGACTGCGTGCGCATATCTGCCAGCGACCGGGCCGGGGCCTTTTACGCGACCATGACTCTGTCCCAGTGGCTGTGGCAGCACAGCCAATTACCACTGGGTCGGGTGCGCGATCAGCCGCGTTTTGTCTGGCGTGGCTTCATGCTGGATGTGGCGCGACATTTCTTCCCTGCCAGCTATCTGAAAGAGCTGATGGAGCAACTGGCCGCCTATAAAATCAATCGTTTCCACCTGCATTTAGCCGATGACCAGGGCTGGCGTCTGCCCATTGCGGGATACCCCAAACTTAGCGAACTGGGCAGCAGGCGCTATGGGGCCTTTGACCATTTCTATGACGAGCAGCCTGAACGAATATCCAAGTCAGGTTCTTGCGATTCCGGTTACTACAGCGTGGAAGAAATTGCGGAATTAAACCGGCTGGCAGCCCGGCTGCACATGCTCATCGTGCCGGAGATTGATCTGCCGGGCCACGCTACCGCGGCACTGGCCTGCTATCCTGAACTACAATGCGACCCGGCAAGCGAATTGCGAATACTTCCCCTGTGGGGAATCTCGCGTAATGTGCTGTGCCTTGCCAGGCCGCAGAGTTGGGACTTTGTCCACGCCGTGCTCGACGAAGTGGCGCGGCTCTTCCCCGGCCCTTACATTCACTTGGGTGGAGACGAGGTCCCACGCCATAACTGGCAGAACTGTCCCGACTGCCGGGAGCTGATGCGAACTGAAGGCTTGGAGGCATGTGATGATTTGCAAAATCTGTTTACCCGGCGCAGTCGCGACTATCTGTGCGCCCGGGGCAAACAGCCTCTGTACTGGGACGAAGTGGAAGAAAGTGGCCTGAGCGAGGGCGGAATCTGCTGTTTCTGGCGCAGCTGGAACGGTGCAGACTGGGATATTCGTGCGGCGCGCAAAGGTGTGCCGGTGATTTCCTGCCCGGTGGACGGCTGCTATCTGGATTATAAGCACAGCAGCAGCTCGCACGAAGGAGGCAACTTGGGGGTGAATACGGTTTATGAAAGTTACCACTTCGCAACGCTGGCCGAACGCTGCCCCGAACTGGCTGCACAGAATCTGGGAGTGCAGGCCAACTTGTGGACGGAACGGCTGTGTTATCCTTCTCACGTGGAGTATATGACCTACCCGCGCCTGCTGGCGATCTCGGAGCAGGCCTGGAATAAAGGAGGCTGGCCGTTATTCCAGCAAAAATGGCCGCAGCAGCAGAAAGTCCTGCAAAGTCTGGGTGTTCGGAATTATTATCGCGGGTATTGGAAATAGGGCGTTCTCATACCGGCTCAGACGGCGATAGCATCATCGGCAACGGCACAGACCGTGATAACGATGGGCATCGATATTTTCCAGCTTCAGGACCAGTTTGGCGGGAGTGTCCACATCTTGTACCCGCTAAGCGCGGAGTCGGCCTCGAAAGTACTTTTCGAGTAGAGCCAAAGCCTTGTCCGGCATATGGGTCTTTTTGTACCGGGCAATGACGGCCTTACTGGCCTCACTATAGGTCGGGTAACTGTAAATTGAGCCGAAGATCGCCTCTTTCTTGATCTTGCGGCCCATCACCATGGTCCACTCGCCCAGCATCTCACCCGCGTGCGGAGCGACAATGCTTACCCCCAGCACCCTGCCTTTGGCATCGAGGATCAGGCGCACAAACCCCCGGGTGCGGCCCTCGGCAATGGCCCGGTCATTATCATCCAGAGGATAGTGGCAGACCTCAATTTCGGCACCATAGCGCTCTCGTGCTCCCAACTCAGTCAGGCCGACCCGGGCGATTTCCGGCTCCAGATAGCAGACGCTAGGTAGAGCTTCCAACGACATCGCGCTCTTCTTCCACGCTCCAAACAAGGCATTTACCGTGGCATAATAGGCACTATGAGCGGCGGCGTGAGTAAACTGATGGCGCAAGGTGGCATCTCCCACCGCATAGATATTGGGTAGCGAAGTCTGCAAGTACCGGTCCGTGGCAATCGCGCCGCGCTCATCGTGTTCAATGCCCAAAACATCTAGGTCACAGCAGCCCGGCCGGGCGACTCGCCCCAGCGCGCAGAGTACTTGGTCGCAGCGGATTTCCAGCTCTCCACCTGCGCCCTGTGCACCGCCGGACTGCTTCAGAGTCGCGCAGATCTCGCCTGCTTCGCTGCGCTCAAAACGCTGCGCCTGACAGTTCAGCAACAACTCGACACCACTTTCTCTCAGCACCTGCTGAGCAATGAGTGAGGCTTCCGGCTCTTCGCGAAGCAGTATGCGTTCACTGCGTTCAACTTGTACTACGTTGATGCCTAAGCGGCTGAAGGCCAGAGCCAGCTCACAACCAATCGGGCCACCTCCCAGTACCAGTAAACGCCGGGGTGCCTGACGCAGCTCCCAGACCGTCTCGGAGGTCAGCGGCCCCAGCGCGCGCAAGCCCGGGATATCGGGCACATTGGGCAGAGCCCCGGTGGCTAGCACAATACTGCGGCTGCGAATCAGACGTTTTGCCCCATCTGCTGTGCGTACCTCAACCTCATAGGGTGAACGCAGGCAAGCTTCGCCCGGAACTACCTCTATACCCAGCGACTGATAACGCTCGACTGAATCCTTGGGCGCGATGCTGGCAATCTTGCGCTGTACGGTCTCCATCACTGCGGCAAAATTAATCTCGGGTGCCGCATAATACACGCCCAGACCCTTGGCTGCCTCTCCGGCCCAGGCGTATTTGGCCGCCGTCAGCAGGGACTTGGAGGGCACGCAGCCGTAGTTCAGGCAGTCGCCACCCATGCGCGACTTTTCGACCAGCACGACTTTGGCTTTCAGCATACTGGCAATATAGGCACTGACCAGACCTCCGGCCCCGGCTCCGATCACTAATATATTGGCATCGTAGCGCTGACCGGCAACTTTTTGAGGACGGGGCCAGCACCAGGCATAGCGGACCGCACGCCAAGCGCGGCTCAGCAGCCTGACCAAGTAGGGGAACAACGCCAGCAGCACAAAGCTGCCCAGCACCCGAGGCGAGGTGATATCACCCAAATTGTGGATATCCTGCAGGCTGCTGCCCGCATTGACGTAGACCAAGGTGCCCGGAAGCATGCCCAGCTGCGAGACCCAATAGAAGCGCCCCAGATTCATGCGCGTCAGACCGAAGACCAAGTTCAGTACAAAAAACGGAAAGATCGGCAGCAAGCGCATTGAAAACAGATAGCTGCTGCCGTTTTTTTCCAAGTTCCGGTTGATGGTGTCGAGCTGCCTGCGGTAACGGAGCTCCAGACCGGAACGCAGCAGATAGCGGGCCAGAAAGGCGTTGATTACGGCTCCGGAGCTGCTGGCAAAGGAGACCAGTAGCAGGCCCTGCCACAGGGGGAACAGAGCCCCGGCCAGCAGGGTCAGCCAGACGGCCATCGGCAGGAAAAAACTGACGCAGGCCGCATAGACGGCAAAAAACAGCAGCGCACCCGCAATGCCGAGCCCGTTGATATACGCACGCAGGCGGTCTAGGTTGTCCTGGATCACTTCTAAGTTGAGGTACTGGCCCAGATCGTAGTGCCAATAGGCGGCAATCGCAAGCAGCAACAGCAGTAAAAGGATGATTTTCCTAGCGTTCATGTGGCTCTAGCCCTACGAAACAGTATAATAGGGGTTTCTAAGACCTGCTTTTGTATCCTTATCATTGAAAGGGAGCTCTAAGAAACCCTTCTGTTTGACATCAAGAGTCAATTCCGGAAGTTTCCCTGTAATTGACATTTTAAAGGGCACCCCTAAAGGTGCCCTAACGCAGTTTTATACGTCCAAGTTTTTGCGGCTGCAATCAAAAATGCGATGGATGTACCACCTCTCTTCCATATAGCGGTAGAGCCTGCGATAGATGATAATGGAAAGCATCGTAGCACCCAGAAGCCCCAATATACTAGCGATGCTGCGCCCCCGGAACAAGGCTCCGCTCCACTCAGCAGCACCCAGTACCAACTGGATTCTGACAAAAACGAATTCACTGAGTACCACGCATCCCAATACCAATATGATGGAAATAACGATATTGATCGTGATAAAACTGATCAGAAAAAACAAGTATTTTATCTTTCTGTTCATCTCCCCTCCACCCAGAAAATAAAATCCAAAATCAAAAGGAAGCCCTTTTTGAAAAGAAATTCCCGATGTTATGGCAAACTGCTTGGGCTCTCTGAACGGCAGTTTGTAGGGGAGCTCTTACTCCAATAATGTTGAATGCTTTTTCGATCCACATTTGTCAGCCTGCTATAATTTGTCCCATTCCATCTCGGTCCATTGTATTGCACTAGATTCTAGTCAGGAAGCAGAAATCCCCTAAAAATTACTTTTCTTGTCGGATACCATCACGCTTGAGGTGGTCGAAGGCATTGCCCAATTAAAAGACGAACTCAAGCCGGAAATCACGCGGTTGGTGTTCAAGGACTCCGGCTTCAGATTAGGCAGAAGGACACAGATAAACATTTAGAGGTCCCTTAACAAATTCTGATACTTTTATATAATGATACCGTTCAAGTTTTGGACTCGTTTTTTATATTCGCGAGTCGCAAAAAGTCCATTTGTTCCTTCGGGGGTAGGTGGGCCTTTTGGTGCTCCGGGAGTTGATCATGAGCAATACACCATCTGAACAGGGTAGCAATATGTTGGATATTTCTATTGATGACTATTTATTGCTACCGGGAAAGCAAATCAATGACCTGACAATTCAAGGTATCATTAAGGAACAAGGCAAGTTACAAGGTCTACAGCCTGGTAGTTTCTGGGATAACTGGATGAATCTGGTTCGAGCTCTTGAGAGTTACTTCCCTGCTGCTAGCGAGATTGAATGGACAGGCGACATACTGCGGGTAGTCATACACGTTTTGATTGGGCTCGGAGAAAACAAATCCACAGGGTTTTGGAAAAATTGGCTGGATAATTCCGTATTAGGGAAATTAAAAGAAGATAAAAGCCAATGGAGTGATGCTCTAAAAGGAATCAGAGATGCTATTACTGCAAGATTTCAAATTGAAGGAGATGAGTCGGAATTCAGCTATGAAACAGCTAAAAGAGATATACAACGCCTGGTCCTTTCATCTGGAAAAACAGTACAAGCTCAATTAAATGACAGCGATGTACTTGGTAATGACGTCTGGCTGGAAATAGATCCTGTAAACTCAGTTTCAGAGAAAGATTACTTTATTCATTCGGCTAATGACATAAATATATTGACGCAGATCACTTCAAAGCAAAAAGATTTGGTAGATTTCGTCAAACAACTTATGACGGAAACAGAAGACCCGAGGTCCCATGGCGATGTACTTACGGCCATCAACCTGTGGAAGACGCAATCTGTCCATCCATCACTAACTGATTTGGAAGTGCTCTTTACGAAAGATCTGCAAGGAACATCCGAAGAACTTGAAAATATTAGTCAATCAATTACGGCTCTCTGTACTGAAATAGCACACAGACAGGGCCTGCTAAAGCCACAGCAGGATCAACAGAGTAAGAGAGTGATTCTATGGTCTCACTTGCTACAAAGGCATAAAAGATTATGTGTGCTACCTGAATCCGAAAAACTCCACAGTGTTTACAGTTATAGCTTAAAATATATCAGAGAGGAATACGAATCAGAGCAAAAAGCACTCGATCAAATTTTGAGATGGGTATTCACTAATCAATTACTGAGGCAAAACCTAGATAAATTATATCGCCAAGTTGAAAAATTGAAGGTAAGCGCAGCCCAATTGGCAGAATCTGAAGCAAATCAATCAAGACTGGATGGACTTTCCAGGCTCAGTGATAGCTTTAGTGATGATATACGCCAGTATGAATCTCAACTTACAGCGATTCTCAAAAATACCGTAAGTTCATTGGAAAAAAGGCAGGAACAGGAAGGGCAGCCGACGGAAGTCGGATTTGCGAAAATCAGCAGAATCCTTTCCCCATTGGGAAGCCCCCAAGATCTTCGAACCAGGCATGAGAATCGACTAACTCAGTATTTGTCCAAAACTGAAGAATTAGAAAACGATATTTCCGCAAATATGAGCATACAGCGCAGGAATAATCTATCTTCTGAAGTCTTTAAAGAGGCCTTGCTGAATGCAAATAATCAGTTTTTCCCAACGCGGTTTATCACACTGTATGATGACTCTGTTAATTATGACGCAGTAAATTTATCTGATGCTGAAACTGAAGCGATCAACAGTGGAATCCCTCAATTCGAATATGATATCAGTGCCAAGAAAGGTCGTATTATCGTCCCTTATAAAAGGGAAACCGAACACTCTGGTTCTTCTCATGTCACTCCAAGGTTGGCAGTATTTACCCTCAATTTTGCGGAAGATTTTGATATCTGGGGAAATACTACTCAAGCCCTGGAAGCATGCGAATCAAGATATCCGGTCATCTATTCCCTGGAGTCTGAGCGAGGCAAGGGTTTACTCTGGAACGTACCTGTACGGGGCTTATTTCTTATAACACCGTCAGAAGACTACACAAAGAATAAAATGGAGTTCCTGAGTAGAAATGAAGACGGCTTAGAGATTCCCACACTGAATCTGAAGAATCTTGTTTATTTCAAACGTGTTAATAGTCTAATTGACGAGCCTATAGGTTCATCCGGCATTATATTGATAAAAGAGCCTTCCATGCATGATTGGGAAGACCCCCACCGGGAAAGATTTGATACCTATACTATGCTCGATTTTGAAACTGGAGAGATCCCTTTTCGCAGAGGGGTGAATACGGATCGGAATACAATAATTATAGATAATACCATAACTCCCCCCCCATGCGAAACTGTTCGTTATTTTAATGCTGCAATCAAAAATCGGGGAGGGCGTTGTGACTGCTTTCTCAATGATCTGAGCGAGGTATCTCTAAATTTCCTTTATCGGACGGTTCTGGGGCAGGAGATTTGGCAAAGAGCTCACGGAGGTGCCATTGTTGAACGAAGTTTAGACCGCAGTCGATTTGTCCTGGAAAAGGCTCTGAATGAGCCTGAAGCTGGTTGGGGGGAACTGGTTTCGCTCTCTCATACAAGCCTCTGGAGCGATGTACAGGATGCTGTCACGAGCGCAAATGAATTGGGGAATCGAGTGGAGTGGACCTCTCCCGAAGGCGAAATCTACAGTAACCAAATATTTGCTGACTCTATTGCCCACCCGCGAATTCTGGTTTTTCCCCGTCCCTCACTGCTTGGCCTAAAGTCTTTGCACTATGTTGATGGACATTGGTTTGAGCTGGATACAAGCACCGGAAAACTGCTGACAGATAAGCAATTCCAACAGGAAACAAATCCTCTTTCTTTTGTTGAAGGTGGCCCTCCCCCAACCCAATATGAGACGGTCAGCTTTGCTGAAGATGCCACTTGGGACTCCTACGCCCAAGCAGTTTTGACCGCTTCGGGCCAACAAAAAGAAGTTTGTTGGACCTCCCCTGATGCAGTCGTCTATTCCACCCGTAAATATCTATCTGATTATAGTTTAAACCAACACAGGTTATTAGCTCCCAAAAAAGACTTGGTTGAACAAGATCCCCCGCAATCCATTGATGTTATGGCAGTGGCTTTTTCAGGAAGTTCCTGGCAGGAAATTGATCGATCTACTGGCGCACCGGCAGCCGAAAGCAGGCTGGCACATGAGCCAACAGGAGATTACTTCTATCTTGAAAGCACAAATGCAGGAGGTCTAACTGATACGATCGATTTCTCCTCTGATACTGCTTGGGAACATGTCAGTAAAGCTGTGTTGGATAACAGGTATATTATTCAGTGGCATTCTCCCGATGGCTTGGTCTACACTAATTCTCATCACGCAAGTGATTCTAGGCACAAGCTGGTATGTGTTCTTGATGGAAGTATATACAGGGTAATTCCCGTAGAGCATATCGCAGCACAACAGTGGAATCTGGTCAACACGGACGACGGTGAAATCATTCCGGGTGTTATGGTCTCCAATGATGATATAGGCAACTATACCCTGCAGTATGACCCGGAATTAGCTGTAACTGCAGCAATCAATGGTCAAGAGTTCCGCGAGCATGATAAAAATCGAGAGCTATATGTGCCCAGAGGGGGCTGGATCGGTGCGTTACGTTTTAGCTGGTACGATTCTTTTAGCGATGTCGTGGCGGCTGTGCGCAGGCAGCAGCAGAGTCGGGAATATGTGGAATGGACTGATGCCAAAGGTTCCTCTTATAGTTCGCGTCTATATGAAAATATGCAAGATTCAAAAATCTTGCTGGATACGGGAAGGGAAGTACTCCCCATGGCCCAGATTACGGACGGGGATTGGGTCGCTGTAGAGACGGACACCTTTGATTACACCAAAGCAATCCGAAGGAATGAAGATGGTTCTTTCGATGCTGTGTACAATTTGGAAGAAGAGCTCGGTGCTTTTGCCGGCACCGTGTTTCCTGCTGCAGAAGAAGAGCCCTCTGCTGTAGATACAGGGTTGATCGCAAAAATTACCAGCGAACGCAGCGCTTACATTGCCGGGGCAAATTCACAACCGAGGAAGTTCACTTATGATGGGCGAGACTATATCGTAGTTAACGTTTCCGGGCTGGAACCAGATCCATTGATGATGCCCGAAATATATCAGAATCCCTTGGTTTTAATGCGAGTTGACAAAGTGCCGGGAGGATGGAGGGAGCATTATGTCGCTGTCAATAAAGACACAGCGCACCCACAGACGGGAGATCATACTGGTGCATTAATTCGTGTTCTGGAAAGGGATGGAATCTATGCGACTCCTGGGTTTTGGAACGCTGATGTTCAGATATCCGATCATCAGTCCACAGTCATCACGACATCAGGAGAAATCTTATCTGCTGCATTCGCCCGTTATGACAGCGATGGGAATGAAGTATGGGTCGAAACCAATGCAGAAGGAAACAGCACTTATATTCGTCCCAAAGAATATTCTGTACTGCGCCGGAGCCCCGATGGAAAAAAGTTTGTTCGTTTCAAACTTGGCTTACAGGGAGGAGCTGACTCTGATCTGAGCACAGTGATTGTCGATCATTCTCTGAATGAATCAAACAATGCAGTGACGGATTGGCAACAAGTCCAGGAAAGAGCTGCCATCGGCAGGAGGGTTAGTTGGAAGTATCCGGGCAAAGATGCGGTATATTCGACGGATGATGATCCGGCAAGCAGCCATAGAATTCTTCACGTAGATAGTCAAGAAGCCTCTGGAACAGATATTATGCCGGCGGTCCGGTTCTACGGCAGAATCTGGCGAGAAATCAATCCTGCTACCGGCGAACCGAACGGGCATTTGCTTGAAGAAAACCCGGTGGATTCCAGTTTTCGCCGTATCTCAGACGATACCGCTATGCTGCAATCGATATGGCAAAACAGCAGAACGGATTTGCCTCCTGTAGCCCCGGCTGTCGATGGTGATGCTCTGGCCTCTATGGGCATCAAAAATAATGGGCCAAGAAACATCAGAGCAGAGATTTCGTTTATGGACTTTGTTCCAGTCGCCTCTCAACCTGGGCATCACGATTATGTCGCCGGACTGCTTCATATACGCAGTGACCTCGATTCAAATTTGTCTATAAAAGTCACGGTCCCGGTTGTCCGTTATGGGGAAGATCAGGGCCTCTCTGATTCCTATTATTTTGCGCGGGGCTTTGGTGGCAGGCTCATTAGTATTGATACACTTGCTTATGTCATCAGTCAATTAAATAAGTCAATTGATATCAGACCAGTAGACCCCCATGCCAGGTCTGAAGATGCAAACAAAACTCTTCGGGAACATTTACAAAAACGATATTGGTATGATCTGCCGGTTCATAACGCTTTGATGCTCCTTTCTGAAGCAGCGCCCTTCTATGAAAGAAGTGTCACTGGAAGGGCCCTTCCCCACGTTCTAGGTGTCGATCAGCATGCTCCATCGCTTGCAAATGTCTCTCAGCAAGTCTCAGGATGGGGAGGCTTTACTGCGAGCATGTTCGCAGTCCCGGGTTTTGAGGATTCCGGCTCCAAAAATATTACGGCTAACCGACGCCAGATATTTCTTGATTACAGTAATCTGGAAAATCAACTATTAATTTTTTACAAAGCCAATGCCAGAAACTCGGGATATTCTCCTCAGGGAGAAGCCAGCGAATTTGCCGGAGGGCCGGTATTATCAAGGCTTTCAGGGGTAAAAGTACCTGAAGTAGTGGCAAATTTAAACCTCCCGGGGAGACGGGAATTCTATAATTCTGTAAAAAATATTTTCAGTATGCAAAGGAATATTTTGCTCAATATAACTGCCGCAGATCCAATCAGTATAGAGGTTCCCATGCAGGATGGATCTAGGCATCTTATATCAATTAGCGATGGCTCGCTGAATATGCAGAATCTTTCTATACCGGATAATGAGTACCAGAAACTTTTTACGCTTTCTGACGCAGGCAAAGAGGGCTTCTCCAGTGTCCAAACATATAATTATGATGGCTCATACTCAGTTTCAACAGGTATAAAAGGAGGGATACGGAACCCCGAGCTTATTCTCGACAATGGAGATCATTTGATGGTTGCTCCTTTGGTCTGGTCTGCTCCGCCAGAGCATCTCTCCGGGGCAGGGGCAAAAGAAAGCCTTACTTACCTCGCAAAGAAGGTCTTTCTTCAAATTAGCTTGGGAATAGGCAATGATGATATTGTTGGGCCCAATATAATCTCTTCTGTTATCAATCAAGCACTTGATGTCACAAGAAAAGTAGCTCTCATTACTTTGTCTGGTATGGGAGCTGAGCATATTATGGGGTTAATACGTGATGAAAATGACCCCGAAATCGGTGCCTTTGGCCAGATATCCCCGCGCGACCCGAATTTCTGGGGGGGGATCACGGGGATGGTTATTGCTCAAAACCTGCTAACTGCGCTATTTGATAGGATTCGCACAGGGGCTCCGAGTCAGTGGAGTAGCCGTGACCATTGGTTGACACACTATATGCTGCCAGCAACAGGTCACACTTTGGAACAAATGACTCGCCTGTATACCAATCTTATAGTACAGCATACAGCGGGGTTTCCTCGAGATCTTTCTGCCGGTTCGGAGTGGGTTGTTCCGGTTTTTGCTTCCGTTGCCCATGGGATCTTGGATATGATGAGGGCACATCTCCCAAAGGAAAACGGAATTGCGTTTGAAGAAGGTTTTCTGCAGGGGAGCCAATTTCTCATTGATACAATCGCCAGGGGCTTTCAAAACGCAAGTTTGGCAGAAGGTCAAAATTTCTTTCCCAACGGAAATATTTTTACCCAAGCGATTTTGGCACGCTTTTTGGGTAGAGTAACGGATAAAGGATTTTTGCCGGTTATCCAACATTTGCTGGAAACTAAAGCCATAAATGTAAGCCAGGATATTTTGTTGGATCAGTACAGGATGGTCTATGCTAAAGAACGCCCAATAGCCTCGCGCATCTCTAATGTCTGGGCGTCGATAGGGCGCGCCCAGCACTGGCTCGGTAACCGTATTCGCTCATTACGTTATTCGATCAAGAACCTGCCCGTCATGCGCATTGCCAGTCGTATCAATCGGCGCTGGTTGTTGTCAGACAGGTTTGCCAACTTTTGGAAGAGATTCACAGGTACCGACTACTCGAAATATCCGATCTATAAGGAACATACCGAGGCTGGTATGGATATGGATCTTCACCTGGCAAGGCGTTCTGATGTGGACTATGAACAGATTTTCAATGCACTCCAGAGCCCCGAAGGTGCCCGTGTGGCAGAATTGCAATTTAAACCCAGCATGTCCTGGGAAAAAAGCACCGCACCGGATTTTCGTGAGTGGATCCTAAAAAGGCCTTGGAACCCCAGTCTTTTTGTTGTGCAAGGAGGGCCGGATTTTGTGCAACGTTTGGCAGCAGCTTACGATGGCAGAATCAAAAGCGGACGTCTTCCTGAAGAAATGGGGACCTTTTCCAGTGCTTTCCAACATAAAATTCGCAAAATTACAGAATCAATGCTCGATTCGGCCACGATAGAAGAAGATCTATCTACTTTTGCCTCGCGAAACCATTTGAGCAATGCATTGTATAACTCTATAAAGCGGTCCCTATACGAATATACTGTAGAATCCGGGGCATTTCACTCCCTGTTGCGGTATCCGGAGACTGGCCTCCCTAAGGAAATAAAGATTGTTGACGGGGTGCCATTCTATCATTTTCTGATGAACAGAAAACACAATACCGCTGCCGACAGAGATGAGCAAATCACTCCAACGGATGTTCTTGAGGCAAACTTCGCTTCCTCGGGGCTGAGGAAATACCCCGGCATCACCAGCCGAGGCGTAAACACGATAGCGAAATACGCCCCTGATATACTCAGTAATACTGAAGGACAAAAGGAACTAAAAAGTTCCATGCGCAGTGGAGATGTTTTTACCAATACAGAGATGTTTTCCACTTCCCAGTCTAACTGGATGGCCGGCAGTTTTGGTTCTGGTATTGATCAACTCCAAGTGGAGCATAGCACTCGGCAGAAAATGATCATTTATGGAGAAACGTCTTTTAACGCCACGCCCTTGACCGAATTAAACCAAGCGGAAGCAATCTATGTCCCGGGGGCTTTATTCCAAGTGACAAAAGTGGAGGGGCTTGCGGATGGAAATGATGTTGGCAATGTTGTATATACAAGGCAGATAGACACTTTTGACTGGGAGAGAAATTATTACTATCTGGAAAATGGTTTGACCGACAAGATTGTTCCAACACCAGGGATGCGCGCTCCCCAAGCCATGGATCCCTATACCGGCATAGTATATCAAATTGTGGAAGAAGAAGATGAAGCTGGAGTCGTTCGCTATCGTAAAGTTTACAACTCAGTTAGAAATTACTTTCTTGGCAGTTACCTCGCAGACAAGGAAGGCGAGATGTCACGATGGTTCCGGCCCTTTGATTCTGAAGATACCCCGAAGGTAATGCATGATGGTATTTACGCAGCCTGGCTTAATGGGCATGAAATTATCCATCATATCAATCAGGCTGTTGACAATCACCACCACGCGTATTTCCGCAATAGATATCGAAAGGCTTTGACAAGCCGAGACGACATCATGGAATTTGAAAATATTGCAAAGCTGAAAGAAGATTTGATACAGGAACATCAAAAAGAGGCTTCCAGTGCAAGACGAGCCCTGAACCATCCTGAAATAGAAACGCAGTTGACCAATGTGCAGCTGGAGAAATTATTCAGCTGGCAAATGGCGAATTTACTCAGACGGGAAGTCCGGCTTTACGAACTAGACAAGATGGAACTTGGCCATTATTCGACAAAGAGGAACCCCGTGTTTCGAGTGACAAATTCCTTTGATGGAGTTCAGCTTTCTGATCCAAGTACGATAGCTTCTTACCAGGCTCCAATTAGTATTGGCTATACAAGGGGGGAAAATGGCGACACACAGTATTTTTTCTTGTCAAAGCGCGAAAGCGATGAGCGCCATAGTCGGATTCCCGGAAATATAGCAGAGTGGCGCCAGATCAAAGAAGGCATAAGCGACAAGTTTGCTGGTAATGGGATTGAAAATTTTGTCCAAGCGTGTTCCGTTGCAGTAAACCCTGAAGGCTATTCTTTTGGTGAAGCTGCGGATCTCACCGTCACCGGAATGAATCAGAAAGCCTCCGAACGCTACACAAAATTGGTAAAAAGGTTCAAGGATCTTACAGCTTTTAAATATGATCGCTACCTGCATGCTTTGTCCAAGATTTACGAAGCCCTTCTTGCCAATCCTGAAATGGATCGTCCTCCAGCGGCAAAACGAATGCAGTCGGAGGAATTGCCAGCGTATTTGAAAGAATCAAGTGTTGCCGCCGATCAACTTCATTCAGCCTATAAAAATCGCCTGAAGAACTTCCAAAGCGGAGATATCAGCCACGACAATCTGTACCAGGATGACAGTGGGCGCTTGCTTTTGCGCTACACGGAAAGTGGCAAGGAGCGATATGTTCCCGTTCGGAAATATCCGGCGTTCGACTATCAGAGTGATGCCCCCAATACCATTGTTTTTCAAAATATGGATCCTGAAGGGCCTGACGGACGACGTTTTTTTATCTGGAGACGGGCGGAATGGCCGGCAGAGCAAGCTGGCCACATTGGTGGCTTGAGTGCAAACTGGCGTTCACAGTCTTATGTACCTGCTGACGCAGCCACATTGAAACCGTTAAAAAAAGACCCTACAGGGCAACTGCGTATTGATGACAAAAATAATGTGTTCCTGCAGATCGACCCAGAGGTGTCGGACTATATACCAGTTCGGGAACGTTTGGGATTCAATCACCTCAAAGACCAGTCTCCCCGGCATTTAGTATTTGAAGATTTGGGAGATGATACAGGGAAAACATTATACGTTTGGAAGAAAGGGTTTGGGGAGGGTAGTCAAAATCATCCCGCTCAAACCTGGCTCCAGTTACAAGATACAGGCATTCGTATGCTTGCCGATGGCAGAACATCCCGGTTTTTGCTGGAAAAGATCAGCGATACGCAATGGCGTGTTTGGGAACATAGTTCGGAAAGCGGCAATTTCCTGCCTTGGTCCGTTTCGGATATTTCAACAGAAAATACGCCTTATTTAGCAGGAGAGACTTTAATATATACTCAACAAAATGTTGACTCTGAACAAAAATCGTTACAAGAGGTAAGAATCAAGCCTCTCCCGTATTCCAGCCACAAATTATCAGATGATTTTATGGACTATGGAACTGCTGCAATCCATGATTTGAAAGTGCATGTCCGAAACAAATCCGACAGGTGGAAACTCTTTGTCGACAATGCAGGAGAGCAATTAGAAGTTGACTCCATTGATAATGATGGCCTGAGAGTCAAACGTTTGTCCGGGGAGCATTTTGTTCTTAGCAGGATCTCAAGCAAAAATCTCTATACCCCAACAAACTCTACAAGCTACAGCATTCCTTTCTCAGAAAATCGGATGCTTTTGGATGCGACTCCAGATCAAAGTGCACATAACAGGGTTCTTGCAGAGATTGATTCAGGAAAATTCATGTATCTACGAAAACTGAATTATGTAAATACAGATTCCTACAAGTCTTTTCTGACTATAGATGGCAATTATATAGTAAAAATGAGCAAAAATAAATGGTATTTTGATCCTGTTTCTAAACCAGAAGAAAATGATGGCCAATATTCTTTTAAAGGATATTGGGCCAATAATAATATCATTGTTTATTGGGATTCATCCCAAAAAGACTGGAAAGAAACTCGGATATACGAGAAAAACGGACGTAAATTTGCTTATATTAATGGTTACAAGCTAAAACCAGAACAAGAGAGGGAAAGTTCCGAGCTGAAATTCTCTATCGCGGGTGTGTCTATCGCCAATATGGACAAGGAAGGAAACTTATTTGCCGGCAATGGTCAAAGGATCATGCCTGCAATGCCTTTCCTGAACGATATCCCTGGATTTTCCATGGAGACTTTCCCTGATTCACTACAGGATACTATAACCAGAGTATTTCAGATTATGGATATTGCGCCACTGAGCGGGAGCGAGATGGACAATCTTGTGAAAACTCTTCTGGCGAAGGGCTTCCGCCAGACCAAAGATTTGCTGAAAGTCGATAATGTAGAGGAATTTCTACGGACTCTGGCTGATTCAAATGAGACGATTGCAGCAATCCTGAGACGGACCAGCGTGATCCTCCACTCTGAAAAGTTCTTCTATTCCCAGTGGAATTATGGCTCTGATAGGGCTTCATCGTTTCTCCATCTTTCCATAGATAAAAAGTTGGAAAGTCTGTGCATCCTGCATTGGGGGGAAAACTATGCCATCACAAAAAACGAGATCGGATCTCAAGTCAGCTATGTCCCACTGAAACTCAATATAGAAGAGCTGCCAAAGGCTCAAGCGATTCGAAGAGAATTGAGCTATTTAAGAACTTGGAACAAAATAAAACTAGAAAGTTCAGAGGAGCTTAGTTCCGGACTCTGGAATTTACATATGGAGTCTTTTAGAGAAGTGCAAGTGCATCCCATTGATGGCATAACCCATGCAACCCATATTTCCAATGCATGGACACTTAATGAAGAGAACTATGGTTACTTGTTCTTTTCTCTCTATGAGGAACCGACTAAATTGCAATGTTACAAATATAATATCAACTTAAGGCAGGGATCAAGTAATTTACGATGTGTTGATTTGGAGACGAGACTCGCTTATTTTGACCCTGCTCAAGGGTGGCGGACAAGCGCGATCTCTTCAGATGAGGGCACGCGATCGGTATCGATTCAGGGGAAAACGCTGATCCTTCCGAATTCCAAGCCGGGAGGACAGGTCAATCAATTGTTTTTGGAAGGAATGCTGATTGATGGAATGGATGCAAAGGGGTCTCTGTATCATCAAGAAATGCCCATGGAGGAACAATCATCTTTAAAAACTGTCTTCGACCATTATGATAGTAATCTGAGAGATATGATTTCTTCTGGAGATTTTCGAATTGGCTCGGCTTCAGGATATGGTAATAATTGCTTGATTGATAGCATTCTAAAGGCACTCTACGGGGAAGCGACTCCTTATTCCACTGAAGACATTGAAAAAATCACGCAAGAAGTTCGCGAGAAAATGGTGGCCAAGTTGGATCTATGGCGGGAAGAAGATGCGAATGTTCCGAGAGTCGCCGTTGGGGACCCAATTAATATCATGAATACATATGAACGAACCGCCTTGCTGGAAGCGTTGCAGAATAATTCAAGAATCAGTTTTGAACCCAATACTGCGATTACAGTACATTGGAGAGGCGGTGGGTATTTAGTATTTGGAGATGATAATGCGGCTCGTTCTATACACATTTGGTATGCCAGCTATGCTGGTCCCAGCGGAGCACAAGGACACTTCTCCCCCATTGTCCGCAACCAGTCTCTCTGGGGTTCCGAGACGCTCGAAGATGCAAACGGAACGTTCTCCATCATACCGGAACTTGATGAAGCGTTGGGAACAGACACAACGGCAAGAGAACTTCCGTTGGCAGAAAACTGGCAGACTCAACCCTTGGATACATTGACAGACAAAGCCTTAGCAGCAACGACAGCTGAAGATTCTTTCGCTTGGAAAAAGCAGCTGATCTTACAGCTCCACGGTGACGATACCAGCTATAAGGCCGCAGAAAACCTTTTTGAAAAGCATCCCAGACTATCAGAGTGGATGCAGCTGAAAAATCAAGGCACACAATTGGGCCAGACGGTGGGCTGGAGCCAGGCGGATTCGAAAGTGAGCGCGATCTCACCTTTACAGATCGACGCATATGGTCGCGTTCGCATTGTTTTGGTCGGGCACAAGACTCGCCAGAATGGCATAACTCTTTTTGGCGGAAAAACCGCAGCGCAAATCACAGCACTGCTAAGTGAGTTATTCTCTGTTGCCAACATAAACCGGATCAAAGGAATCCGCTTAGATCTGATCGGCTGCGAGCTTTTGAGCCATCTGACAGTTCTGAAAGATAGCATTCCGGGGCAGTTGGCTCAGTGGCTGATGGAGCAGAGTAGTCAATGGAATATTTTGAAAAGTGAAATCAGCGTCAGTGCCCGCAAATACCCTGTCAGAGTTAGTGATAGAGGCAAAAAAGAGATACTGCTTCCTTCGGGCTCCTGGGTCAGCAAGGAAGATGCCAGACTTCTGGATCTGATGCACAAAAGCGATATCATCTGGGACTCCCAAAACCAAGAGGTGCAGTTTGCCAAGCCGACCTTCAGCAAATATGAAGCGCTCTTAGAAGAAATAGAGACTTCGTCCCGCGATTTGCCATTAGATGCTGTGGCAGAGCGCAGTCACATTGGAGTTCTGCAGGATTTCCTCACATCGAATTTACATCGACAAATATTTAGCAAAGAATTGCCTGATGCTAAGCACAGAAATAGCGTCGAAGAAAATGTCGCTGCTCATGCGCAGGGCGTGGATATGGCACGAGATTGGCAGCAGAGGGCTGCAAAACTGCAAGATTCAGAAAGCCTGAACTTTGAATGGAAACCCATGATCAAAACGAAAAGGACGGAATCAGACGGAACGGAATCAGACGGGACAGGCACAGACGGAACAGAATCAGACGGAACGGAATCGGACGGGACAGGCTCAGACGGAACAGAATCAGGCGGGACAGGATCGGATACTTTGCAGACTTTGTTTGTCAATGAAAACACAGGTGAATCCCGTTGGACCCGCGCAAAAGATCCGATCTTTAGCAACTTTGAAACATATACAAGAGGCCTTACTACAGGGCTTCAAAAAGGTGCCGTGTTCAACAGCAGCAACAAAACATTTCGCCCTAAATCGAACGTGAGCGACGTGGATGCCGTCCATAGTCTCAATGCGGCCTTTATGATCAAAACCATATTAGATATGGAACACAGCAATACGAATATGGCAGATCTGAGTACGGCAATGAAAGTGCAAATGTATGCACAGTTGACTCAGAATGCTATCGGACTGGCTGATGATGCAGCGAAGATGGTGGCATTGCTCCGGAATGCTGCTGGTATTGAGAAAGCCGCATTTGAGACGCTCATGCCCGCGCTTTCCAAGATCGCCGCCGGAGCCGGGATATTGTTGGATGGAATTAATATTGTTGCTACATCTATAGCTTTAAGCCAGGCGACCACTTTGGAAGAAAAGGCCGCTTTGGGTACACAATTGGGTATCACAACGTTGTCCGCAGGTATCAGTATTGCATCTATAGCAGCAACAACAGCGGGGGCCGTTACAGCAGGGGCTGTGCTCGGAGCGCTTGCGGTACCGGCTGCCGGTCTTGCTGTGGGGCTCCCGCCTTTGGTAGAGGGATATATCAGGCTCTCAGAACAATTCGATCAGATATCTGATTTCTTTGATAGTCTGCTGGACAGTCTTTCCACTCCAGGTTTACATGAAGAAAACGGAGCTTGGTCTGTTTCTCCAGGTTTGGTTGTCACAAAACTCGATTTTGTTACCGGTAAAATGAGGTATGGAAATGTAACCATCAATGGCACTGATACCGGGGATCATTCGGGGAGTGCCCATACGGTAACCGGGGGCTGGGACCATTATTTTGCCGGGCCTGAGCCAGGAAGAAATGACAGGGCTTTGGATATTTATGAAGGACTCGGTCTGACATCCAAGGTCCAGAATATGGATACCTCTGCGAATGTCGTTGTCCTGCCTGCAGGAGTGACTACTCGATACCATATGAGCTATCAGCAGGAACTCGGCAATAGAAGCGCAGACTGTAGAGGATTCAGGCGAATGCGCGCTCACTATGGACTCAGTTTTGTCTGGGGCTACTATGCCTTTCCAACAGATTACGGAATCCATCAGTTGGACCCTCGTCTGGAGAATACAAATGTCACTGTTAATCTCAATGGAGCAAACCGTACTCTGATTATACCAACGATCCAGGATTCTCTTCAGAGACGGCACCTGTCGTACCGCATCTGTGGGGCTGACGCTGGATCCTACATTATTTCCCTGCCCGGAGAGCCAGTAGGCATCACCTTGGTTGCAGATTCGAAAGCTCTTGATTCAAGAAGCGATGTTTGGTTACTGGCGATTGACTATGCAGTTAAAAACCATAGCACACATGGAAACAGGATCCAACTCGGGAGACTTAAAAAGAATGGTATTGAGAATATTCATTTTGAATCTGGCTCGCTGCGTATCGGGGGACAAAACGTTCGTATACAGGGTCGCCCAAAGACTTTGATTTTAGAGACGGATATAGATACAGTGTATGGTAATGCTCTCATGTTTGAAGCTGATTTTGAGAACTACAATCTGCAACCTATTATGCAAATAAATAATGATAGAAAACTTAGCTCTCAGATAAGAGTGGCTCTCTCTCTCTTGGAGCGATTCCCTGAACTGAATACAGCTTACGCTGACAAGTTACTATTAAGCATGGATCGTAGCCTAATCCCGTCTGGAAATATAAAAGCTGTATTTAAAATGAATAACTCTGGGGCAAAAATTCCTAGTATCAGCGTCGACTCAGACGCAACTAATATGCTATTGGATTTTCAAAGGAATCTAGGCAGAAAAGTTACAGGCCCGGATGTATGGCAATGTTTTCAACAAGCATTGAGTTCGGAAAATTATATAGATATATGGGAATACTTTCAGCAAGCATTGGGTTTGAAAAATGATATAGATGTGTCAGTGGCGAAAAATATGCGTTTAACGGTTAATGCCGACAGTGATCAGAAGAAATCCTACTTTATGTCTGCCTACCAGGATTTATTTATTGCAAATCCAGCAACATGGGAGCGAGATGATTGTTCATATAATTTCGTTGTCACAGAGAAGGGTATCTCTATTGTTGCAACAACTACGAGTTCCAGCAGTATATCTATTGCCAATGATGACATTGCGGGCAGTGATTTTTCTGAACCCCCGGGACAATTATTTATCAGTGCCCCCCAGAATGTTATACGTATTGATTTGCCCTCTGACATTCTTTCTTTGTCGGAAACTGTCATCGGGATTTCCCAAACAAGTACTCAAAATCTACGCATCAATATCGCTCTTGAGTCAAATCTGCTGTTCTGGAGCAATGATGGAAAAGATTTGTTGCTTGAAGATTCTGTAAAGCTACATATTATTCGGCTCGAAGGTGTGCTGTCCATTGAAGATCAATCAAGGATTACTCTTTCTTTTGAAAATGATACGTTCCACATTGGGGAGATTGCAGACAAGATGTCGATGACTCCATTGTGGGCAAAGACGGCTCCAGAGAATACAGTTATCAATCAGAGCAATAGGGATCGTTATAGCGATATCGTTATAAGAAATCACGAAAAGCATTTGATTATTTATCCAGGAGTCCAGAGTATTGCAGATTATGAATCACTCGTTGATGATGGAGTATTCGCCAATATGGATCTGGTACGTGTCTTTATTCCGGAATCCGTTACCAGTATTGGAAGTCGCGCATTTGCTCAGAATCAGTTGAAAACACTCATTCTAAGTAATTTAGTGACACATATTGGCGATTGGGCATTCTCTAATAATAATTTAAGAGGGAGTCTGACCGTTCCTGAGTCCGTTATCAGTATTGGAAGCCATGCATTTGCCCATAATCATGTAGAAACACTCATTTTAGGTAATTCAGTGACGCATATTGGCGATTCGGCATTCTTTGACAATTATATAAGAGGGAATCTGACCCTTCCTGATTCACTGACCAGTATTGAAAACTATGTCTTTCAGCGAAATTTGTTAACAACTTTGGTAATCCCCAATTCTGTGACCAGTATCGGAGCGTATGCGTTCTCCAATAATCAATTGAGTACATTAAACTTATCTGAAAATTATTCGCTTACCAAAATAGAACGAAATGCATTTAAAAATAACAAACTTGCCCATTTGACCATCCCCAATTCTGTGACCAGCATCGGAATTTCTGCATTCCAAAGTAATAATCTTATCCATCTGACCATCCCCAATTCTGTGACCAGCATCGAAGCATATGCGTTCTCTGATAATCAATTGAATACATTAAGTTTATCCGAAAGTTATTCGACAGTCAGAATAGAACAAAACGCATTCCAAAATAACTATCTTACCCATCTGACCATCCCCGACTCTGTGGCCAGCATCGGAGTTTCTGCATTTCGCAATAATCATTTGTCTGATATTACGCTGGGAAATCGTATCTCTGAGATTAAAGAGAAAACATTTTTTTCCAATTTTATCACAAACATATTTATTCCTGATAATATTAAAAATATTGGTAGAAAGGCTTTTGCAAACAATCATTTTATAAAAGCTTCGATTAAAACTGGCACTAAATTCCAAAATAATAGCTTTGATTCTGAAAGTTCCATTACAATTCGGCAATAAATTAATTTTTCTTTTCTGTTAGTTAATTTTAAGGGGCCTCTAAAAATTCTCCACCACAAAAAGATGCTGCGCCAGCTCGCAAAAAGGATGGTCGGGCCTGGCTGCGCACGGCCCGCCCCTCATTCTCCAATGCTGCGCCAGCTCGCATTGGAGCCTCCCCTTTTCTCCGATCAAAACGCGGTACAATTGTACAATTCTCACAGAAAGCGATACCATTTTTCGAGGTGCCCTCAAGTATTTGCGGGGAGTGGTGTAGAAGGCCGGGTCGGCAATATCTTGCGGGCCGGATTCAGAAATGAAGGCTCTGAGATGATCGGAAAATATAATTTGGCCCGAATCAATCCGAACAAGCAGAACAGCCAGATGCAGCAACTATTTTTCGGACGGCGCATCTTGATTATGGGGCTGGGGCTGAACGGCGGCGGTCTGCTCAGTGCCCAGTTCTGTCTGGCCCAAGGCGCGGAAGTCCTGGTTACCGACCTGAATGGTGAAGAGCAGTTGGCCGACAGTGTGGCCAGTCTGCGCCGCTTCGCCGTTCGTACCTTGTCGCAGCGGGGTGATATCAAGGCCCCCGGGCGCTTACAGTTTCGACTGGGTTGCCACGAGCGAGGCGATTTTCGCTGGGCCGACTTGGTGCTCAAGAACCCCGGCGTGCCCGTCAGCTCGCCCTACCTGCGCGAAGCACGCAGCTGGACCACGGACCTGGCGCTGTTTCTCGAACTCTATCCGCAGGTGCCGGTGCTGGCGGTTACGGGCAGCAAGGGCAAGTCCAGTATTTCCTATGCCCTGCACTACATTCTGCAGCAATACTCTCTCCCAGAGAGAGCCAAAAAACAGACAGAGAGCCAAAGTGCGGCCATGCTGGGTGGAAACATTGGCCGCTCTCCGCTGTCCTATGCGCTCGAATCCATGCTGCAAGCTCCTCCGGCACAGAGCGAGGCTCAGGAGCCCACCGATTCAGTTGTGCATTCCGATGCTCCGGACCTCAGCGGAGCTGTACCGCTGGTACTGGAGCTTTCTTCCTGGCAGCTGGGCGATTTGCGTGAGGTTGAACAGCGCTGCGGGCGCGCTCTGCTGCGCCCGCGTCTGGCCTGTCTGAGCAATATCCTGCACGACCACCAGAACCGCTACCAGCACTTCTGTGACTATGTGGCCGACAAGTTCTATATCTTTGAAAATATGCGTCAAGAGCCAGCGGGAGGTGAACTGCTGCTCGGCTCTCCGGCTGAGCACAGTGGCTATACCGGGCCACAGTTCTGGGGCGACTTTGCTGCGCGCCACTTTGCTTTGGGCAATGATAACGCTGCGGCCCGGCTGCACTACTTTGCACCTCAGGGTCCCCTGCCCAAGGGCTTCCGGGGGATTTACTGGCGGCCGGCTGCCCGAAGTAATGTTGCGGGCAGCCTGAACTCCGCTTCTTTGGACTGCTATTTATGGGCCGAAAGTGGTACTGAGCGAGAGCTGTGGGAAGAGCGGCTGTTTTTGAGCGACAAAGATTTTGCCGTGCCGGGGCAGCACAGTTTTCAAAACTATTGCATCGCTTCGTATCTGGCCTATCGCTTTCTGTGGCAGGAGGGCTGCGGCGAACGGCCGGAGCCTCATTCAGAAGTTGCAGAATCCACAGAATTTTATGCCGAATTTTGCGAACGCAACCGGGAACTGACCCGCCGCTTCCGGGGGGTTCCGTTCCGCATGGAGCAGCGCGGCAGCCTTGCTTGGGGAGGCGGTAGCAAGCTGCATTTTATCAATGATACCACGGCTACCATTCCGGATGCCGCAGCTTCGGGCATCGCCGCCTGCTTGGAGGTTTCGGAATCCGGGGCGTCTGATGAGCCGAGGCACAGGCACTGCCTGCTGATTGCGGGCGGCAGCGACAAAGAGCTGGACCCCGCCGCGCTGCTGGCGGCCCTCTACCGGGAGCAGGGGCGGCTCTCTTTATTCCTGCTCACGGGAACCGGTACGGAACAACTGAAGCGTCGTTTAGCCGCTGCTGGCGACTACCCGGAGTTTTCGTCTTTGCGAGATGCCTTTGAAGCGGCACTTCAAACGGCCCGCGCTCTGTCTGCTGCGAAAGAGCCGTGTGACTACTATCTGCTTCTCTCTCCGGGCTATGCCTCCTTTGGCATGTTTGACAATGAGTTTGACCGGGGCCGCCAGTTCAATCAGCTGGTAGCAGAGCAACTGACTGAATGATGCGAGCGCCAGTCCGGCTTATCGGTATGCGGCTGCTCCATTGAAATAGCGGCTGCGCTGTTGAGATGCTGGGAAGTTCGCTTAGGTTTCCTAATGCATTTTGTTCTGAATCCGACTTTTCTGCTATTGCTGAGTCACTTCCTGCTGCTGCTGCGCCAGAGTCTGCTGCTGCTGCGTCCGCTCTGCGACCGCCCCTATCGGGAAAACTCCGTTCCGGGTCGGGGAGATCAATGGACGAATAGCTATCTGCTGCGCATTCGGCTACACGGCAGTGGAGCCGCCCTGGCGGCACTGCCGCTGCTGGGCCTGCTGCTCTATCGCCCCCCGGAGCTGGCACTGCTGATTCAACGGCCGGCTTGGCTGGCCCTGGCCGCGCTCTGGGGCACACTGGGCCTGAGTGCACTCGTAGCTACACGCTTTCAGCACTTCAGCGGCCTGCTGTTCAGCAGCCGGGACGCAAGCCCGGCGGACTTCGGACGGCGCTGGCCACTCTGGCCGGACACCGCACTTTGGCTCTGTGAAATGCTCTATCTCGCTCTGGTCTATGGCGCGCTGGAACTACTGATGGCTGAAGCTCCGACACGGATGCCTGAGGCCTGGCCAGAATTGCTCTTGCTGAACGGGCTGCGGATCGCTCTGCTCTGGGTTTACCTGCGCAACTGGCTCTACCGCAGGAGTAAGGGTTTTGAGGCGAGAATAGTCGATTTCCGCCGGATCTCGGTTCAGGAGCCCCTGTATTTGATGCGTTTGCGCCTGCAGAAGCCGAATGTGCTTTCTCTCCCGATCTTACCGATGAGTTTCTGCGTCCTGCGTCTCCCGCAGCGCTCTCGTGCAGCTGGACACCGAGTAGCGCGCTGGCAGCAGAATGAGCATCCGTTGAGCATCCTGAGCTGGCGTGAAACAGAAGAACCCCAAAAAGAGCCCAAGGAATTCAACGCATCGGGTGAGAGAGCACTGGAATTGGAATTTGCCTTGGAGATGCAGGGTTTTCTGCGATACTACCCACCTCAGGATATCGCCCGACACATTGTCAGTCAGCAACCGGTCCGGCTCTGGGGCCCGTACTACGATGTCCGGCCCCGCTTTCTGCCCTGCCTCGGATCCCCTGAGCCTTCCGGTGGGGAAAGCCACCTGCTTTATATTGGCTGCCAGTCGGGCCTGAGCCCCTTGCTGCAATATTTGCAGTATTTGCAAGAGCGGTGGGGGCACAGTTCATCTGGTCTTGCAGCATCGCTAGAGCTTGCGGTGTTTCATCTATGTCCGAGTGGGCTTTCTATGAAAAACGGTAAGGGGCGGAGTGCTACGCAGTTCTGGATCGGGAAACTGGAGCAAGCCAGGCAGCGGACGGGACTGAATATGCAATTGCAGCATATCCCCATTCCGCCTTATCTGAGTCGGCAATTTTGCCGGACGGAAGTATCAACACCCAATGAGATGGTGTTCTCAGCGGGCCGGAGCAAATGGCGAGAGCAGCGCAGACAGGCAGCTTGGCAGGCAGCTTGGCAGAGTTTTCGCACCGAGTGTGAGAGCGAACTCCTGCAGGAGCTGGTATCAGCCAGCCTGAGCGAGTTGTCCCAACAATGGGCCTTGAGCCATCGGGAATTAGAAGCTTCCTGTCTATACCGGATACCATATGGCCTGAAGAGGGTGCTGGAGAAGTGTTTTCGCGAGAGCTCTTAAGGGAACCTCTCGGTTTTTTTTGCGCAATCTTTCGTGGTCGTGGATTAACTTGCCATGGAACATTGGTATCCGTACTATGCCGAATATGAAGGAACATGCAGACATTGAGTGCAATGGAACCTACGCCGCCGCCTTGGCCGAGAGCCAGGCCCTAGAAGCAAAGCTGCAAAACCCGGAAAGCCGCAAACGCTACCGCATGCTGACCGGTGATCGACCCACGGGGCGACTTCACATCGGCCATTATTTTGGCTCCCTGCGCAATCGAGTGGCCCTGCAGCAGTTGGGCTTGGAAACCTTCATAGTCATCGCCGACTATCAAGTTTTGACCGACCGCGACCGGGGAGAGCGCATCGCGTACTTCACCCGCGAGCTGTGTCTGGACTATCTGGCTGCCGGGCTCGACCCAGAGAATCACCCGGTACATATTTTTGTCCACAGCCAAGTCCCGGAGTTGAACCAGTTGTTTGTACCCTTTCTGACGTTGGTCAGCCAACGCGAACTGGAACGCAACCCCACGACTAAAGACGAGCTAGAGTATTCTGCGCTGGATCAGCTGACTGCTTCGCTATTGACCTATCCGGTGCATCAGGCCGCAGATATTTTATTCTGTCACGGCAACGTGATTCCGGTTGGCAAAGACCAGCTGCCCCACATCGAACTGACGCGCAGCATCGCCCGGCGCTTCAATCAACGTTATAGCCCGAAGAAAGCATATTTCGCGCGCCCTATTGGCCTGTTGAGTGAGGCCCCGTTGATCATGGGGCTGGACGGTTCGGCTAAGATGAGCAAAAGCCGGGGCAACAGCATTGAACTGGCGGCCGGCACCGATGAACTAGCCCGGAGCATCAGGCGCGCCAAAACCGACAGTGAGCGCCTCATTACTTATGACCCCGAGACCAGACCAGAGGTGGCGAATCTGTTGCAGCTGATCGGTTTGTGCAACGGCCGGAATCCCGATCAGATCGCACAAGAGATCGGCGATGGCGGAGCCGGAGCCCTCAAGCGTCTTTTAATCGAAGAACTGGATGCACAGCTGGAGCCCATGCGGCGGCGGCGGCGCAAGCTGGAGCAGCATCCGGACTATATCGATGAGGTGCTCGGGCGCGGCTGCGCCGAAGCGCGTCAGCGCGCCGCGCAAACGATGAAAGAAGTCCATCAGTTGCTGGGGACTTATGCCGTCAGCTAAAATGCCGATTGCGGGAGCCCCGGCAGGCGGCACGAAGCCTCCGCAACCCGAATGTCCATTATGCCCACTAGTACCTATTGCGGGCTGAGTGCCGGTCTGTTGCTGCCCGGCGAGGCTCCCGGCGCAGCACAACTGGCGGCAGTTCTACCGCCGGAGCTGTACCGACAGCTCTGCTGGGTCGCCGCCGATGGCGGCTGCCGCTATGCCGAACGTTATGGTCTGGAATTAAAGGCCATTATTGGTGACTTTGATTCCTGTCCGCAAGAAATTCAGCAACGGGCCGATCAGCTGGCCGATCAGCAACGGAGCAGCGCTCCCAACCCGCAGCAACGGAGCAGCGCTCCCAACCCGGACTCGCAAGCCCTCCTGCTGAAAGCTGATGTCGCCAAGGATGAGAGCGACCGCAATCTGGCCCTGGAGTATCTGAGCGAACACGGGCACCGCCATATCGTACAGGTCGGCGGCGGCGGTGGCCGCAGCGACCACTTCCTGGCCATGATCTACGATTATCAGCTGCGGCGTTCCGATGTTCTGCCGGAGCTGTGGCTGACCGGCCATGAAGCCATCTTTTACCTGGAGGCGGGTCGGCAATTGGTACTCAGCTCGGACATAGCGGAAACGCTCTTGCTTTCCAGTTTTCCGCTGAGCGCGGACACCACGCTGAAATCCTTCGGGCTGCGCTGGCCGCTGGACGCAGTGCGTCTGGATCGGAACGTCAGCGTGCGGCAGGCCGTGAGCAGGGTGGGGGGGCAGTTGCCCTACAGCCTGAGCAACTGGGCAGAGCGACAGGAAGGTAGACAAATGGGCAAACAGCGCATTGCAATTGAAGCACAAGGCGGAGCAGCTTTGATTTTTCTGCCTTACCCCGGCTCAAGCCTTGAGAAACCGACCGAGATTCGCTTTCAGATGGGGCCGAATCCTTTATGAAAAAGTTGAGGATTCGCTAAAAAGAACCTCTAAAGAAAGTGGCAGAGTTTCCTGCCGCTTTTCTTTTATCTTTCCGGGAATCCTTGCATGGAAGGACTGGAGGTAGGTACTGTTTTCTGCTAGCATGCAGGCCCGTTTTCTCTCGGCCAAAGAGCATACAAACGCACCAGCAGCCTATCTTCGAGAGCCTCCAGCCTCACAAAAAATTCCAAGGGACCTCTTCTCAATGAATAAAATGGGTACAAGCCCCCCTCATACCGGCAGTACCGGCAAGACCGATGTAGCAATAGAGCCGCCGGAAACCCTCCTCAAAGAAGAAGAACGAAACTTCTTCCAAAACCGTCTGGAAACCATACAAGGCAAACTGCGCCGTAATATTGTGGGGCAGGACGAACTGCTGCGCCATCTCTTGCTTGCCTTGGTCGGCGGTGGCCATATCCTGATCGAAGGAGTCCCCGGCCTGGCCAAGACCTTGGCTGTGCGCAGCCTGGCCCAAAGCCTGCAACTGAATTGCAAACGCATTCAATTCACTCCCGACCTACTGCCCGCCGATCTGATTGGCACCATGATCTTCCACCAAAGTAAAGATGAATTTGTGCCCCGGCACGGTCCAATCTTCAGCCAAGTACTGTTGGCTGACGAGATCAATCGGGCACCTGCCAAAGTGCAATCGGCCCTGCTGGAAGCCATGGGTGAACAGCAGGTAACTATCGGTGAGACCAGCTACCAGCTGCCCAGACCCTTCTTTGTGATGGCGACCCAGAATCCGGTGGAAGAAGAGGGAACTTATCCATTGCCCGCTGCCCAGTTGGACCGCTTCGACATGAAGTATGTGGTGCGCTACCCCAGCCCTAAAGATGAACTGGACCTGCTGACGCAGTACCAGCGCGGCGAATTAGGTTTTCAGAAGAAGCAGCCCGGGAAAACCGAAGATTCTTCGGCAGAGCCGAAGGCCCGGCCGATCAGCCCTGCGGGTCCGGTTTCAGAGCAGGCACTCAATCCACAAGACTTGTTCCGCATGCGCGAAATCGCGAGCCGCATTCAGCTCGGAGAACCCCTGCTGCGCTACATCATCAACATCGTCAACGCCACACGCGAAGCCAACAGCCGTCTGGAGTTCAGCCGCTACCTGGACTTGGGTGCTTCGCCGCGCGCCAGTTTGGCCCTGTGCCGCTACGCGGCCTTGAACGCACTGTTTTCTGGGCGTGATTATGTGTTGCCCAACGATATTAAAATGGTCTGCCCCGCCGTACTGCGCCACCGCCTTCTGCTCTCCTATGAAGCCGAAGCCGCCAACCAGAACGCCGACGACGTGATCCGGCAGATCCTGCAAACTGTAGTCGTGCCCTGATTCTGCGGCTTGGCTGCCCTGCTTGAGGGGACTTCTAAAAATTCCCCACCACAGAAGGATGGCGCACCAGACTCGGTCTTTTTCACGGAGTAAAGGTTCTGCCTTACGGCAGGATTTGTGGCAAACGGCCTGCTTTGCCCCGCCATTTACCACTGTCACGAAAGAGAGGAAGCAGGCTCTTTGCTGCGCACGGCCTGCCAGTTCACCAATGCTGCGCCAGCTCCCATTGGAGCCATACAGCAAAGTATGGCTCGGCTTCCGTTCCTCGCTGCCGCAAAAAAGGAAGGTCGGCCCTGGCTGTGCACGGGCCTTCCCATTTCTCCAATGCTGCACAGGCTCGCAGAAAAGGATGGTCGGGCCTAGCTGCGCACGGCCCTCCCCTGTTTCTCCCATGCTGCGTCAGCTCGCATGGGAGCCTTCGTCTGGCATCAAAACGCGGGACAATCGCTGCGGCGAAGCAGAGCGATTGTACAATTCTCGCGAAGCGATACCATTTTTATAGGTCCCCTTTAGAGGTTCCTTGAGTTTCTCCGGTTCCAAACCCCGTTTCCCCGCCCTTCAGACAACATGATTGAAACCAACGAAATCCACAAATACATCCGCCACCTGAACTTGACCGTCAGCCGTTTGGTGGAGGAAATGTTCGCCGGTAATTACCGGGCCATTTTCAAGGGCTTTGGCCTGGAATTCGCCGAAATCCGTGAATACATGGATGGCGATGATGTGCGCATGATCGACTGGAATGTATTTGCCCGGACCGGACAACTGCATTCCAAAACCTTCCAAGAAGAGCGGGAACTGGCGATGATGCTTATCGCTGATTGCTCTGCCTCAATGCTGGAAGCCAATATGGACAATCGCAAGTTTGACTTACAGCTGTTTTTGTTCGCATTGTTCGGTGCCGCTGCGGCCATGCACAACGACCGGGTAGGCAGCATCTTCTACCAGCAGGATGTAGTGCAGTTCTTTCCTCCGCGCAAGGGTCGTAAATATGTGATGCAACAGCTGAGCAGCCTGACCAGGCAGCTGGGTCGGGCCTACGACAACTATGGCAGCAACCTGGGCCGGGCCCTGAGCTTGGCCGCACAGCGCATGCGCAAGCGCGGCATCTGCATCATTCTCTCAGACTTTCTGTCCCAAAACTATGAAAAGGAACTGGCCATCTTGGCCCACCGCCATGATGTGATTGCCATTCGCCTGAATATGGAATTCCACAACCGCTTTCCCGCTATAGGACTGGCTCGGCTCAAAGACTACGAGTCTCCGGAAAGCCACTTTTTCTGGGGTCATTCAACCCGATTGAAAAACCGCTATCGGGAATACTGGCAGCGCCAGGAAGAACAGTGGCAGAAAATCTGCCGACACTGTGGCGTAGACCACTACGATATCGCAACGAATGAAGACTTGGTACAGAAAATTTATGAGTATTTGTGGTTGCGCCGCAAAAAGGGAGGGCGAAGCGACAAGCGACAGCACCGCCCGTTCCCCACTTTGGGCCCGGACAGCCTGCCGGGGATATTTTGATGGCTCATTTTGTCTGCCCGGATACTTTCCGATCTGCTGTTTCATTGGCGGGGATGCCAGAGCAACAAGCCGCTTGCCATTGCTTTAGAGGTCGCCTACGGTTTTTTTCTAAGTTGATCTTTATCTGGCTCGCTATTGCTCGACCTGTGCTCGCTCCACCCGTGCACGTTCCGCCTGTGTACGCTCCCCCTGTGTACGCTCTGCTGGCGGCCTACCAACTGAAATCCCAGCGCTTTGAGCCGGACAAATACTATCTGGGACAGCGCGTGCGCATGGTACTGGAGCTGCAAGTTTCCGATGCCGAGTTGGATGAGCTGATAGAACTGAAGCGCAGGGCCAGCGGCACTGACGGTCAGGACCCGAATCCTCAAATTCTGCGCATCTCGCTCAGCACTGGAAATGGCGATGCGTTGCCTGGCGACCTGAATTACCGTATCTACAACGTGGATATTTTCCCCTCCAATCTTTCCAAAACCTATGTGGTAGAGCTTGGCTACAGTGTATTTAGTACTGACATCAGCCGGATTGCGGCCTTTTCGGTCGAAGGCTTTCAGATTCCGGAGCTGATCATTCCCCGTGCCATTTCGAGTCTGCCTGGGCTCTCCGAAGCATCCATTGGACTGGACGGGATCCGGGAGCTGCCTTCGCTTGATTCGACTCCGCTGTCATTGCCATGGGTAGACCTGAGTATTGCTTTGCTAATTCAAGTGCTGGTGCTGCTACCGATTTTGCTGTTTCAAAGCTCCCGGCGCCTGCGGCGCTGGGTTCATAAATTGCGTCAGAGATACCTGAGCCACAGGCCCTACCGCGAGTTCCTGCGCCAACTTAAGCTCTTGGAACAAAAAGAAGGGTTGGATGCCCAAGAATATTATCGCGTCCTGAGCTCCCAAGTGCGCTACTATTTGCGCCATCGGACCCGCTATCCCTGTGCGGCTTATACAACTGAAGAGCTGGCCCAGCTCAAAGTCGGAACGCAACCCAAGGCCTCTCCTCTTCCGACAGAGAGCGAGGTCTCTCCGGTAAGTGAGGCCCGTCTCTGGCAGCTCTGGCAGCAGGTACTTGACGTGCTGCGAGCCGGCGATGATTTGCGCTTTCGCAGCAGTGTCATTGCTGCCGAAGCTGCTGTAATTGAATGTCAGCAGAAGGAACGTGAGGTCGCTACCCTCAGCGATTTTGCCCGGATGCTGGAAAGGCAATACCGCAAAAGGCAGCAGGAGTTGCTCCATGTATAGTTTTGCCGAACCCATCTGGTTGCTGTTGCTGCTTCCCGTTCCCGCCTGCTTGTTCTTCTATTTTGTCACTCTGCGGCACAAAGGCGGCCTGCCGTTTTCTTATCGAGTCTGGGGGAGCTGGGGCTTTTATCCACGCCAGCCGCTGATAGGCTTCTGGATCCTTGTCAGCCGGGCCTGCTACATTCTGTCTTTTGTTTTGTTGATTGTGGCTCTGGCACGGCCGGGTATCGCGCGACAAGAGGAAGTCTACATCAGTACCGGTGCGGCCATTCTGTTTTTGCTCGACTTGTCGCCCAGCATGGCTGCGGTCGATATACCGCCCTACAGTCGCATTGAGCGGGCCAAGAATTCCATTGTCAGTTTTATCGCCGGCCGGACCAACGATAGCATTGGTTTCGTCGGTTTTGGCAGCGAGGCCGCACTGTTGTGGCCCACTTCACTGAACTACAAAGGAGCCCGGGAGCGCTTGAAAGATATCAAGGTGCCCAGTATGGGGCAGGGTACCGCGATTGGCTTGGGCATGGCCGTTTCCGCCAGCCATCTGGGCAAATTGCCCAATCAGCGCAAGATCCTGATTATGCTGACGGACGGCAGCAACAATACCGGCGAGATACTGCCCGAAGGTGCTGCTGCAATCATCCGCAACAAGGACATCGAGTTTTATATCATCGGGCTGGGGCAGATTGGCACCAGTTCGGCCCTGATTACCGACCCTGAAAGCGGGCGGCAATTCCTCGGCAAACTGAGCGAAAGCTACAACCCGGATCGACTACGCACAATTGCCCGCATCGCCGGGGGCACCTTTTACAACGGTATGAACCATCGCTTGTTGCAGCAGAATATGGCAAGTATCAACAAAGCCGAGGAAACCCAACACAACCTCGCCATTCGGGTCAAACGCCAGCCGCTGGAACAGGGCTTTATCATTGCCGCTCTGCTGCTGGTCTTACTGGGAGCTTTGCTGCGTTGTGTCTTCCTGCAGGAGCAGCAGCTGTGAGCTTTCTTTATCCGGTCTACTTGTGGTATAGCCTGCTGCTCCTGCCATACTTGGTGCTGCTGCCCTTCTACTATCGCAGGCAACTGGCGGTGCTGGAGCTGTTGTGTCGCCGCAATCTGAATGCCGAAATGCGGCGGGCCTATCGCAGGTACTTCAGCCTGCTGGCCAGCCTGACTGCCCTCTTGGTCCTGAGTTTGATTCTGGCTCTGGCCAAACCTCTGTGGGGCTATAACAGCAGAGTGGCCTCCCAGACCAGGAAGCTGCAAATCGTCTTTGCATTGGATATTTCACGCAGCATGCTGGCCCGCGATGTGGCTCCCAGCCGCCTTCAGCGCGCCGTAGAATTGCTTGGAGAACTCTATGAAATCTTTCAAAACGAGGAACTGGGTTTGTTGGTTTTCAAGGGCCGGGCCCAGACTCTAGTGCCATTGTCACATGACCGCCTAGTGTTCCCCTCTCTGTTCCACCAACTCGACACGAAGATTTTGCAGTCCCCCGGCTCCAATTTGGCAGCGGCCCTCTCCGAAGGCATGGAACTGTTTGACCCCGAAAACAATAAGAGCAATGCCAGTAGAGTTATTATTTTGCTCAGCGACGGAGAAACACTTTCCGGAAACCTGAATTCGGTCCGGCAGCACTTGGACGATTGGGATGGTACTCTGATCAGCATCGGCGTGGGTAGTACGGAAGGCAGCGAACTGCTGGACCAGGACGGCAATATCATTACCAATTCTTATGGTCTGCCGGTGCACAGCCACCTGCAAGATGCGGTACTGCGCGATTTGAGCCGTAGAACTTTGGGCAAATATTATCGCATTCAAGAATTGAATCTGGCGCAGAAGCTGCAAAACGAGCTGACTCCGCTGGCGCGTGGCGACCACATCCTGCAATACAATCTGCGCGACCGCTATCAGATTTTTATCGTGCTGGCACTGCTCTGTTTGGTGTTGCTCGCCATTTTGAAACGTTTCAGTTTCATCGGCTTCTACCAGTTTAGCAAATCGCAGAGTATGAACTTTTTACTGCAGGAAGAGCGTGGCGGGGTTCTGCCCGGCGACCCTGATAAGAATGCAGACAGAGGTTCCCATAAGTAACGTGGGTAACAACATGGGAAATATGGGCAAGCGGCTCAAATCGGCTCGCCTTTGGCTGCTGGGACTGGCTATCGCAGTATTACTTAGTTCCTGCAATAGCTATCTGGCCGATGGCGTGCGTGTGGCTTGGGCCAAGCAGCTATTCCGGCAAGGCAGCTACCAGGAAGCCCTGCTCTACTTTCTGAAGGCTGAGCGCGGCCGTCAGAACAGCATCCGGCAGCAGCTCGGCAAAGTAGTCCCCGGTGATTCGCGGATGCGGGCACTGCGCCGCATCCGCTACAATATCGGCTTGGTCTACAGCGCTCTGGGCCAGAGCCAAGCCTCCCTGGAGAGCTGGCAATCGATCATTGATCGCGGCGGTCTGGATTCTGACCCGACCTTGCAGTTCAATCTGCTCTACAATACCGGGCTGCTCTATAGCCAGGTGGGACAAAATGAATACTCCAGGCGTTATTTGGTGCAGGCCCTAGAGCTTCGGCCCGAGAGCGATGAGGCCCGTCAGGCTCTGGAATTGTGCTTAGAGCGTCTGAGGCATAGCCAGCTGGCCCGGCAGTCGGCACAGCGTGCTCAGAAAGAAGAGCTGGCCGAGCTCCCACCCTCGCAGGCCAGCATCAGCGATGAGCAAATCTTGAATTATATTTCTCGCCAGGCCAATTATCGCTTTCAGCGCGATGCCCCGGCCCGGAAGGTGCTGAGAAATGACTGGTAGCACTGGCAACAAAGGCAAACAACAATGCCGTTCACAGCGCTTTGTGCTGGCAATCACCTGCTGCCTGAGTCTCTCCACCGGGCTCTATGCCCAAGGAGAACAAGGTGAGTCAAGAGGGCAAGAAAACCAAGGGGACAAAAGCCCGGTAGTGGAGGCCCCAGAGACTTCATCCGAGCCAGGCTCCTCTGAAGCGGTTCCCCAGCCACCCGCCGACGATTCGGACACAGCTCCGCCCGTCATTCCCTCCGCCCTGCCTCCAAAGCAAAGCTCTGCTGAGCCACAGAGCCCAACACCGAGCCTCTCGCCTGACAAACAAAATACCCCAAACCGGCAAAGTGCGAAGAATACAGGCCGACAAGCGGGGCCCGGTCATGCCGCCGCGATTCCCGTTCCCAATGTGCCCTTGGAACAGGGACAGGTCGAAATCCTGAGTGATAAAGTCTACGTTTACAGCTATTTTAATGTGTTGTTTCGCACTCCCTTGGGAATGGCAGAAACTGTGCGTATCTTGTCTCTGCCGCCAGAGGACAGTTCTCAGAGTGCGGGTGTACTGCGCACCAATAAACTGGAGTACTCGCGCTACCGCAACGAAGCAGGCCAGGAACATCGAGCCTTCATTTTGGGTTTTTACACGACCCAGCCGGGCCTTTATCGCCTGCCTCAACTGATTTTCCAAGGTCTGAAGAACGGCAAAGTCTGGCAGAGCCCGGCCCGGCCCTTTGCCTCTTTCCAAGTGGATGAAGGCCATCTGGCCCTGCCGGTGAACCTGGAACTCAATTCACTGCCGCAGAAGGTCTATTTAGGACAGAACATCCTACTCAGCGTCTGGGCCAACCGCGTTGAGGCTATTGACCAGAGCGCTCTGCTTCAGGGCCAGAGTTTGGATTTTGCTGGTTTCCTAGTGCAAAAGAGTCCGGTCGAACCGGAAGTGGAGCGCATGCACTTGCAGGGGGAGGATGTCTACCGGGTGGCAATGGGCACTTGGCTACTCAATCCCATAGAGCAGGGCCTGCTCAAAATCCCGCCGATTTCTGCCACAGTGCTGGGCCTGGAACGTCAGAGTCCGGCCAGACAGCTGGAAGTACTGCCCCTGCCACCCAATCCCTATCGCAGCAGGCCGCCCGGCCCGGGGCCCCGATCCCACTCAAATGCCGGACGGGCAGACGAATCTTTGGGAGCAGGGACAGCGGGTGCCACAGACCAGACAATAGCAATAGGCCGGTTTGAAGTCTCAGTGGCACTGCACGGCGGCGTCCAAGGCAAGCGGGGAAATGCAACTGCTTCGGTGGCGAGCAGCTGGGAGACTCAGCGGAAGTCGCAGACCGATTCCGGGTCTGTTCCTGGATTTGTTCCTGGATTTGTTCCTGAATTTGCTCCTGAATTTGCTCCTGAATTTGCTAAAGACGAATTGATCCACGTTGTATTGCGCATCCAAGGGCGTGGAAATATACACATCCTGCCCTTTCCCGCAGTAAGGACTCCCCCCGGCCTGTTGCTGCTCCAAAACCGGCAAAGTGAGTCCCTGAAGCTGGGCTTTGCCAATGCTGAGCTCAGTGGCTGGCGGCAACAGGAACTGCTTTACAAAGCCAAAAATCCAGGAAACTACAAGATCAGCGTAGACAGTCTCCATTTCTTTGATCCGCTAAGCGCGAGCTGGCACCGCAGCAAGGTGCGCGAATTAAAGCTGCAAGTGGTCAATATGCGGACACAGTCATACTACAGCAACCTTGAGGAGCTGCACTTTTCTGCCACCACAGTCCTGCTCTTTAACGTAATATACTGGCTGCAAGAATATGCCTTCCATATCTGTCTGCTGGTTTTTCTGTTGACCAGTATCTACTTCCTGCCCAGGGTCCTGCCTCTGCCGGACAGCTCAAAGACACGGCAGTCCCAAAGCCACAACAGCTACATCCCGTCCAACACCTCTGTTCTGCAAGCCCCGAGCCTACAGGGAGTGGCACCCTCACCCGGGGAGAATATCATCTCTTACAGGCTGCGCCAGGCGAAATCACTGCTGCGGATGCAGTACCGCGGGCTTTTGTTCGCCACTCTGAGCGTAGTCCTGGTCTGGGCCCTCTACGCATTAACGCTGGCACGAAACTCGAACACGGCAGCGGAAATCCGGCAGATGTACCGCGAACTGTTGGATGGAGGCTCTTTGCAGGAGCAGCAAACGGCCCGGCAGGCAAACCTGGCTCGGCTAAAACAGCAGCTGGGAAAGTTGTCTCACACTCCGGGGAACCTGCCCAATGTGGCACTGTTGTTTTATCGAAGCGGCCTGCGGCTGGAAGCCTTGGAAATTGCTTACCTGAGTTATTTCTACCAGCCGTTGCAGCCCGCTTCGCGCCGTCTGGTGGCATCGCTGCGCATTCAGCAGGGGCTGGATCCCGCTCTGCCGGACCTGTTTTTCTGGCCGCTGCAGTTACACCAGCTTTGGAAATACCTGGCGGTGCTGTTGTTCGGCTGTGCCTCTGTCTATCTGGTCTGGCGGCTTGGGAATGGCAGGACAGAAACAAGGACCGAAAAGAATTCCAGGGCTAGGAAGAAGAGAGGATCCGGAAGCCGACGAGAAAATACGGCTGCAATGTCCGTTCAGGGTGAGCTGTACTCAGTCAGGAGGCAGCGGCGACAGCCCAAGCGCAGACTGCTGTTGAAGTACCGCAATTATGCGGTCTGCACCCTGTTGCTGCTGCTGGCTCTGAGCATTCCCTGGCACTCTGCCTTGGCCGTCAACACTGCGACCGACCTGTATTTGCAGGCAATTCCGCACGAGAACTACAGAAGCCCGCAAAGTGCCTCAACAGAGGGGACTACGAGAGTAAATGTACCGAAGCACAACAGGTTCCTACACATCGGAGAGCTGGTCAGACGTAAGGGGCAGGCAGACAATGGCTACGTTTTAGTAGTCAGCGAGCAGCAGGACCAAGGCTGGCTCGCTGAGCAATCGCTCTTTTGGCTCCCTAGGAAGCTCTAGCGGGGAAGCTCTAGCGGGGAAGCTCTAGCGGGGAAGCTCTAGCGGGGAAGCTCTAGCGGGGAAGCTCTAGCGGGGCAATTTTCCGCAGCGGGTTTTGCGAAACCCGATATTTTTTGGGATGAGCGAACGAAGAGATAGAGCCGAAATATATTGATAACCTATCGAGGAAAGCAAATGCAGATCCAAAATTTTTTTTTCGACTTGGACGGAACCCTGATTAACTCAGAGCCCGGTCTGTTCAGTGCCCATACCCACTGCCTGGAAGAACTGCGCTACATGGATGGTCTTAAGATTCTGGTCGAGGAGGGAATTAGATGGTCCATTGGCCCACCGCTCTCATTGACTATTCCCCGGCTGATCGGCAGTGAGGATGCAGAGCAGGTGCAGCATTATATCGACACCTTTCAGCGGGCCTATCAGCAGACTTACTACAAAGATTTCATCCTCTACGACGGGATTGCCGAACTGCTGCCGCAGTTAAAGCAGCGGGGGCACAACTTGTTTGTCTGTACTTCCAAACCCGAACTGATTGCCCGCAGGATTATGGAGTACCTGCAATACGATTCGCTGCTGTGCGACCTGATCGGCTCGGAACTTGATGAGCGCGCCCACGAGAAGAGCGACTTCCTGCGCGAGCTGTGCCGGCGACATGGATGCAGACCGGAGCAAAGTGCCATGATCGGGGACCGCAGCTATGATATGAAAGCGGGCAAGGCCTTGGACTTCGCCGCCTGCATTGGCGTGAGCTATGGATTTGGGTCGGAGGAGGAGTTGTGGGACAGCGGTGCGCATTACACGGTGAAACGAGCTCTGGATATATTGGATTTCGCCGGATGATAATGAAGACTGCTCAGTTCTAAAAATCCTAAGGGCAGCTCTAAAAACTCCATTCCGCGCCCTTGCTCGCTCTTTTCAAACCAACAGCTTTGTCAGTAAGGGCTTACAATACAACAAAGTATTCTTCGGCCTCACTTCCTTGTTCCAAAACAGCTCCCCAAGAAAAGCAATTTTTTTAAAAGTTTTCTTTGACAAATAAAGAATATATTATTAGAATTGAAAATCCATTTCATAACCCCATTTCATCTTTTATCAAAACCATTCCGACCTTGGTCAGAACATCATCTTTATGCATTATTTTGCATAATAATACCTAGGAGTATTGCACCATGAAACACAAATTTAGTAAAATTCGCGCATCGCGCATCGCGCATCGCGCATCGCGCATCGCGCATCGCGCATCGCGCATCGAAAAAATTAAAACTATATAGCAGGGGAAATTATTTCTTTGCGGGGATTTCGCGCCCATTTATCCTTTTATTTTTCTGCTCCCTGATTCTACTGGTCGCCTGCGATCCGCCCGGAGGTGGGGGAAGCGGTCCCTCCCCCCCACCCAGGCTTACCTGCGGGGGCTCTCACAATGCTTCGCCGCCGGGCACTGCCATACGAACCTGGCAGGATTTGCAGAATATGCAAAACGATTTGACGGGAACGTATTTCCTAGCCAGCGACATCACCTTGCCCAAGCCCGACGAAGGCGGACTTCCTCCAGAAGGCTTTCGACCCATCGGTTACGACACCGATAACACCCAGGCTTATTTTCAGGGCACTTCCTTCACCGGCAGCTTCGACGGCAATGGATACACCATTCGCAATCTTACGATTCAACGCCCCGATGAATGGTATGGCGGCCTCTTTGGTCTAATTGAAGGGGCCAGTGTGCAGAATGTCTGTCTGGAAAATGTCAATGTGCTCGGCGGCCGATACGTGGGGGGCATTGTCGGATACAACGACGGTGGAGCTGTCAGCGGGGCCGTAGTCGGCGGGGTGGACAACAGTGTGGTCACCAATAACGGGCCCCATACCGGCGGATTGGTTGGCTACAACGAATCCGGGACCGTAACCGGCTTTGTCGACATGAAAGTTGTCGGCGATGACCGGAGGGTGAATGATATCAGTGCCGATGGGACTACCGACAGCTACAACGGCGGCGCCATTGGCGGTCTGGTTGGCAGAAATGCCGACAGTGGCGTGGTTAAGGGCCACGCCAGCGGGGAAGTTACCTATAATCAAAGTGGGGGCCACGCCTTTTGGGTCGGGGGGCTGGTCGGTCTCAGCTCAGGAGATACTACGGTGATTGGCTACAGCTCCAATACGGTGACGGGTTCCCGCTATGTCGGCGGACTGGTGGGATTTTCAGATCCGCAGCGCGAGAATCAGGGGTCTTCTGCTGTGCTGATTGGCTACAGTACGGGAAAAGTGCTGAGCCGGGATCCGGATCCGACTCCTTACGGGGATACTCTCAGTACCACTGTGGGCGGTCTGGCGGGCTGGTCCAGGGGCACCGTACTGGGTTATTCTACTGCCGCAGTCGTTTCGATGGGGCCTTACAGTAATTATGTCGGGGGCCTGACGGGGCAGATGCAGCGCGTTGAACGTAATAATAAGATGGAGGGCTACTTCAGAGGCACGCTCAACGAGCAGCCATACGAGAAAACTTTGAACGGATTGGAAGCCGGCTGGACTTCGGCCAGGTATACAGACTATCCCCGGCTGTTCTATGAGGCCCCGTTCAACGATACCAATCCTCGGGCCCGGCAGGTACCCGTGAACGGCGTGTCCAGTGCCCGTCAGGTAACGACACAGACAACCCAGACCGATTTTACCGGTCTCAGCTTCGGCAGTGCCGTGGGGGAATGGAGTTTTGTTTCCGGTCAGTGGCCCCGCATTAACCTGGGCTCCGCTATGGTGGGGTCCAGAGACATCTTTGCCGACTTGAGCCAGCCGACAGAACCCAAAGTCTTTCCGACGCCTCCTGCGGGAGAGGTCGCCATTCGGAGCTGGCAGGATTTACAGGCGGTCCGGGATAATTTGCGGGGCCGTTACCGACTGGAAGCGGACATTACTTTTCCCGCGCCCGGCAGCGATGGCTTCCCGGCCAGCGGATTCCAGCCGCTGGGAGGTAATGATACTCCCTTTGTGGGCCGCTTTGACGGCAATGGCCATACGATAAGCAATCTCTCGATCTTGAGGCCCAATGACAGTTACGTGGGTTTGTTCGGGCATGTGCTGGGGGCTGAGATCTTGAATGTCCGACTGGAAAATGTTAATATCGAAGGCTTTAATGAGGTGGGGAGCATTGTGGGCTACAGCGACGGGTCCACGGTGAGCGGCTCGGTTACGGGCGGTCCGCAGGATAGCATAGTTCAAGGCCATCACCGGCGTACGGGCGGTCTGGTGGGAACAAATGCGAACGGCGGCAGCGTCACGGGATTCGTGGACATGAAGGTTCTGGGGAATAGAGAATTTACCGGCGGCCTGGTGGGGTCGAATCAGGATGCTGATTCCACCGTTAAGGGCTATGCTCTGGGTGAGGTGGATTATGATCGAAGCTCCCTGGGCTGGTTTATAGGCGGTCTTGCAGGGGCTAATCAGCTGGGCAGTGTGATCGGGTACAGCAGTAACAAGGTTACCGGAGTGGACATCGTCGGCGGTATGGTCGGCAGCAATGGGGGCCGGGTGATCGGTTACAGCACGTCCTCCGTCGAGCGTGTGCAGGGCGCAGACGTAGTGGGTAATCTGGGGGGATTAGTCGGCAGTAATACCAGCTACAGAGATAACCCCGGTGATGATGGCAGCAGCAATATATCCGCCTATTTCACCGGAACCGTGAAAATACAGACCCCCAGCGTTCGTATCGGAGGCTTGATCGGCCAAAACGCGGCTAATTTTACGTTTTTTGGCGGGATGGCTCAGGGCTATTTCAAGGGAAGCTTTGATTTACAAGGTGGCATTGCGCATAATATCATAGCGGGATACACGGGTTACAATACTGGCAACAGGAGTTCTAATGAGGCCAATATTCGCGCTTTTCATTCTGCGGGCTTGTCCGCAGGTTCCGGCAGTAACGGCTTTGACGGTACGACTCTTACGGTAGATGCCAGTACGCAGCAGTCCGCTTTTACTGATTTTACCTTCGGTACTGATGTCGGGGAGTGGAGTTTTGCTGCCGGGCAGTGGCCCCGGATTAATCTGGGTTCCGCGATGGTAGGGGCTACGGATATATTTGATGGTTTGAGTCAGCCGACGGCTCCGTAGGGCGACCCCCCTGTGAAGACCTTTGGGGATTGCCTTCGATACACCTTGAATTTCAATCTGAGCGCACAGCGCGAAGATTAGAAATCCAAGGTGTACCGAAGTACCGGGCGGGGCGCAGCTGTCAAGGAGGAAGGTCGGGCCTGGCTGCGCCAGCTCGCAAAAAAGGAAGGTTGGGCCTGGCTGCGCACGGCCCTCTTTCTCCCATGCTGCGCCAGCTCGCATTTTTTTTATTGCGCTGTACGGACAAAACAGCTATATTGAAGCCATGGCAAGTTGCGACAGCGCGTACAAATACCTGTTCTCGAACCCGGCAATCCTGTGCAAACTCATCCACGCCTTCGTTGAGGAGGACTTTAGCGCCAAAATCCAGCCCGACAGCCTGCGCAAACTCGACCCGTCCCACCTCTCTGCCACGCTCCAGCAGCGCGAATCGGACCTGCTTTACGAGGTGCGCCTGAACAGCCAAAACAGCCAAACAGCCTATCTGTATATCCTGCTCGAATTCCAGTCCACAGCCCCCAAGCATATGGCCATCCGCCTGCTCAGCTATATATCCCTGTTTTACGAACGCCTCATCAAGGAAGGCAAAAACAGCAAAGGCAAGTTGCCCCCGGTATTTCCGCTGGTGCTCTACAACGGAGACCGCCCTTGGAATGCGCCCCGCAGCACCAGCGAACTGATCAGCAGCAACGAAATACCCGCAAAATACCTACCCCACTTTCAATATGCTCTCATTGACGAGAAGCGCATCCCCGACCCAAAAATCCACAAATTGCACAACCTCATCAGCGCGGTAATTTGTGCCGAGAAATACGGCAGACCGGGGGAGTGGGAAGCCCAGATTCCGCAAATCATAGAATTCCTGCGCGATGAACCCGGGCCCGAAATCACCATTTTCAGGCGCTGGATCGCCTTGCTGTTTGGCGAGGGCATGAACGAATCAGAATACAATCAAATCACCGCACCAGAGGAGGTACAAAGGATGTTGGCAACACTGGCAGACGATCTAAAAGCTGAGGGCAGACAAGAAGGCGAAAAACTGGGCATGCAGAAAGGTTGGGAAGAAGGCGAAAAACTGGGCATGCAGAAAGGTTGGGAAGAAGGTGAAAAACTGGGCATGCGGAAAGGCCGGGAAGAAGGTCGGGAAGAAGGCAGACAAGAAGGTGAAAAACTGGGCATGCGGAAAGGCCGGGAAGAAGGCCGGCGTGAAGCTGCCCGGAAAATGAAAGAATCCGGGCTGTCGATTGAACAGATTGCAAGGTTTACCGGTCTGAGCCACCGCGAAATTACCGGGCTCTGATGCCGGGCTGGGCGCAATTGTTAAGGACGGCTCCCCAAGAAAAGCCAATTTTTAGGGATTTTCCTGCAATTTCTCTTGCCCTCCGCGGGGGAATCGTGTATTCTTTGAGAAGAACAAGCCATTTCATAACCCCATTTTATCTTTTATTAAAACCATTCCGACCTTGGCCGGAACATCATCTTTATGCATTATTTTGCATAATAATACCAAGGAGTATTGCACTATGGAACACAAGTTCAGTAAAATTCGCTCATCGCTCATCGCTCATCGCTCATCGCTCATCGCTCATCGAAAAAATTAAAGTTATATAGCAGGGGAAATTATTTTTCTGCCGGGGTTTTACGCCCATTTATCCTTTTATTTTTCTGCTCCCTGATTCTATTGGTCGCCTGCGATCCGCCCAAAGACGCAGCGTCCCCGCCGCCTGCTTTGCTTGATCCGCCCAAAGACGCAGCGTCCCCGCCGCTCGCTTTGCTTGATCGTCTGGTTAAAGCGGGTACGATCATTCTTAGTGCTAATATCAGAGGCGATACTTCACTGACATTTACAAATGAACATGGTGGTTCATTTCAAGCAGCAGAAAATCTTGTTTCGGGACTGCCCACGAATATTCCTGTCAGCAAGCAAAGTATTGAAGAGATTGCCAAGGATCCCACAGGGGAATACTCAAATTTACGTTCGGCTGAGAATATTTTTGCGATTGAAGACACCAAACGCAACTCTTATGTACTTACAGACCAAAAACTGAGCATGGTACTGGTTGTCGTGGAAATACCTCTCGTTGTCAGTCTTGTACTCCCTAACGCTGTTCATGTATTTGAATTGAACATTCGAGACAATGACATAAGACTGAAGAAAACCAGTTATCGTGAATACAATGCGCCTCTCATAAGCTCCTATGCAGAGGCCCTCAAATTTGCCAGGCGCATTGACCCCGCAACCCTACCACAAGGCACCACGCTACTGAAAGTGTCTGACCCGATTATCTATACAGGTAGTTTTTAGGTAATCTTTCGCAGGGCCGGGGGCTGGCTAATGCCGGGCGGGGGCCATCTCGCAAAAAAGGAAGGTCGGGCATTGCTGTTGCTGCGCCAGCTCGCATTGGAGCCTTTCGGTACACCTTCAGCCTGAAGAATGCCCCGGCAGAAAAAGACCGCGTTTCCACGCGAATTGGAATTTTTAGAGGTGCCCTTTAGAATCTTGCGTTCAGCTGCTGCCAAAACCGGCGGTACGGGCCCGGCAGGGTCAGGTCTTCCAGCTTATCAGCCCACAACCAGTCAAAAGTCTCTTCCCTCTGCTCCTTATGCGAAAACTGTGGCAGAGCGTCCGGCGGGAAAGCGGCCCCCGACAGGTGGCAACAATACACTTGGACAGTTTCCTGCGTATCCAAATACGAATGCTTGAAACTACCCAAGTATTCCAGCCCCTGCCCGGTCTCCAGCCCCGGGATCTTAGTGGCGAGAACCTCCATCCCCGCCAACCGGCTCAATTCGGGGAAGCACCACAAATGGCGCAGATGGCCGCTATGCTTGCGCTGCATCAAGTATTTGGGCTCCGATTCGGGGCTTTCCCGCAGACAGAGCAAAAGGCGCCGGCTCTGGATTTTGCGTTTGCGGTACTCGCGGGGTGCTGGAAACTTGGCCCAGTTTGCCGCATTCGTTGAGCTGGCGGGGCAAAATTCCCGGAATGGGCAGCAGAAGCACAACGGCTCCCGGGAGCGGCAGAGTTGCTGGCCCAGCTGGATCAGGGCCACGTTGGCATTGCCGCGCCAGTCACAGAGCTGCAAGGCCCCTCTGTGCTGTTGTTGCCAGCCCTTTTCTACGGCCGGGGCGGGTTGCTGCTGGTATAATCGGGAGAAGATCCGCTTGACGTTGGTGTCCAGTGCCAGTACTGCCTCGTTGCCGCTAATGCTGGCCACAGCGGCAGCAATATACGGACCGATTCCCGGCAGGGTCAGTAATTTTGAATAGCAGGTGGGCAAGCTTACGGGCCCCGACTGTCCCCACCCTTTTTGTTTTTCAGCTTCTTCAGCCTGCGTCTTATATTCTTTGACGCAGCTCCGGGCACACTTAAGCATATTTAGCGCCCGATTGTAATAGCCCAGCCCCTCCCATTGCCTGAGAACCTGATCCTCATTGGCTGTGGCCAGTGCCACCAAGCTTGGCCAGCGCTCCAGCCAGGCTTGGTAATATGGGCGCACCGTTTCCACCCGGGTCTGTTGTAACATTACCTCGGAAACCCAGACCGCATAACTGTCGGGATGGCTCTCCCGGCCTGTGGGAGCTTCGGCGCTCAACTTGGAATCGGATACGGACCAGGGATACGTGATTGCGTGCCTGACCAGCCAGTCCTGCACCGGCCGGTAGAGCCGGTCGAATAGTTGCCGGGCGGTCCAAGTGGCAATGGCAGGCACAGCAATCATGGGTAAGTTTACGGGCTCAGGCCCGCAGGCACAGGTAGGCCAGCTCGCCCCGTTTGGTCAGGGGAATGATGCAGTCGGCATAGAAATTGCGCAGAGATTCGGGCTCAAGATAGCGGCGCAGCATGCTCTCGCTGCATTCCTGAATGCGGCGGGTCTTGTCGTAGACCCGCTGTAAAATACGCTGCTCTACTTCCGAACGGGTAATTTGAGCCAGGATGCGGTCTTGAATCCGAAGTGCATTTGGGCCGGGTGCTGACTCGTTCGCCGCAGCAGCGCAGCATCGCCATTCATTGAGCAAGGGCCGCAGCGTGTGCTCCTGAGAGCAGAATTTACTCTCGGCCACATAAATGGCACCGTAGTGTATGCGCCGAGCGGCAGCTTGCAGCACCATGACATCGTGTTCCAGTGCCGAACCATATTGCATGTCGTCTTCGTTGCTGCCGTTCTGCACTAGAAAGTCCAGATAAGAACACAGGATCGCCGGGCACTGACTGATCCGGCGCAGGCTGCTCAAATTCGGCGGCAGCCCCGCTTCTATCCCGGTAGGAATACGGGGTTTCTCCTCCTTGTATTTTTCACTGCGTCCTTCCAGTTTGCGCAAAATCGCACCGGAAGCGGTCAAGGCACTTTGCATCCGGGTCGCCGGAGCGGGCTGCTGTGTGAACGGAAATTCTTCAGCCACTTCGTAGCGGCCAAAATCTGTGTCCATGGCCTCGTGAGCCGACAGCCTCTGCTGCAACAAACTCTCGGGCTCACGATATAAATGCGGATGAAAGGCAAACTGCATCCGATCCAAAAAGCGGTAGATCAGGGTCTCCTCCAGCAGCTCCAAGTGTCCGGCTATCTGATCCAAGGTCTTTGCGACCTGCGTTGTTTTCCTTGTTTTCATTGTTTTCATTGTTCCGAGGGCTCCGAGGGCTCCGAAGGAATCCCGGAGCTGAGGGCGGCGAGCTGCCGGGCCAGTGCGTCTATCCGGGCGAGCAATTCAGCACCGTTATTCCCCTCATCATCAGAGGAGGAATGCTGCAAAATCAGCATTGACTCCAGCAGAGGCGGAGAAGTCTTGCTGCCGGTGATGGCGTAGCGCAACGGCTGCATCAGAGCGCCCATCTTGATACCCGCCTCTCCGGCGGCTTCCCGAAAAGCCGCTTCCCAGCCCTGTTTGACCTGTAAGAGGCCCTCAAAGTCCTGCCAGCTTTGCCCCAATTCGGCAAGCAGCCGTTCCAGCACTCGGCGTCCCAAGGCTAAGATCTCAGCGGCCTGAGTCGGGCTGTGTTTTTTGGGCAGGGCCAGCTCCGGCTCCCGGTACTCCGGACGGGCAAAAAAGTAGGCCGCCATTGCCGGAGCATCGCACAGGAACTTGAGACGCTCTTGCAGCAGGGGCAGTATCCAGTCCAGACTCTTTGAGAACTTTTCTGCGGGCAGCTTGGCATAGACTTCCGGCAGCTGCTCTTGCCACAGCGGAGCCAGTTCCTCTTTGAGCTGGGAGATGCTGCGTTGCCGGATGTACTGGCCGTTGAACCATTCCAGCTTCTGATAGTCGAAGGTCGCGGGTGATCGGCTGAGTCGGGTCAGATCAAAGCACTGCTCCAGCTCACCGAGGCTGAAAAATTCACGGCTGTCATCGTAGGCCCAGCCCAGCAGAGCGATGTAATTGGTCAGGGCTTCACGCAGGTAGCCCCCTTTGCGAAACTCGATCAGCGAGGTTGATCCGTGGCGCTTGGACAGCTTGGCCAGTTTGCCCGTGGCCAAATCCTTCCCCATCACCATCGGCAGGTGGCAAAACTTCGGCGGCACCCAGCCAAAGGCCCGGTAAAGCAGCAGATGCAGGGGGCCGGACGACAGCCATTCCTGGGCCCGCAGCACGTGGCTGATCTGCATTAGATGGTCGTCAATCACGTTGGCCAAGTGGTAGGTGGGGAAGCCATCGGCCTTAAGGATTACCGGGTCAGGATTGATGTCGCTGTTGGCACGCTTGATGTCGCCGAGCAGCAGGTCGGAGAAAGTGGTCGAGCCCTCCTGCGGAAGGGCAAAGCGCACAACATGGCTCTGGCCCTGGGCCAGCCTTCGCTGCACCTCTGCTGCTTCAAGGCCCCGGCAATGGCGGTCGTAGCCCTGCAAGCGCGACTTGCTGCACTCTTGTTCCCGGCGCAGCCACACAAGTCGTTCGGTGCTGCAAAAGCAGTGGTAGGCTTTGCCTTGGTCCAGCAGTTGCCGAACGTGTTGCCGGTACAGCCCGGTGCGCTGTGATTGAATATAGGGTCCGTATGCCCCCCCCGGGAAGCCATATTCTTCCGGGCCTTCATCTGCCTGGATGCCCAGCCATTCCAATGACTCGAACAGGTCTTGAATATAGCGTTCTTCGGAGCGGACGCGATCAGTGTCTTCAATGCGCAGGATAAAATTGCCGCTGCTGCTGCGGGCAAACAGGTAGTTGAATAGTGCGGTGCGAACTCCGCCAATATGTTGCAGCCCGGTGGGTGACGGGGCGTAGCGTACCCGCACGGGCCGCTCTGCCTGAAACACGGGCCGCTCTGCCTGAAAAATGGGGGGATCTTGAGATGCAGGAGTTGCGAGAGTCATGGACGTTCCTGTTCGTATATAAAGCGCGGGCATTGTAGCGACTTTATGTCCTCAAAACCAGTCTGGCCGCGGTGGCGGGTTGTATTCTCCCGTAGATTTGCCAGGAAAGGATCAGGCGCATGGATTCGCTTTTCTTCAGCATCCGGGCGTGTTCGATTTTTATCTGAGACGTTGAATGCATTTGTTAATGGGGGAGGGGGGGCCTTCGCTCCTGCTTTCTTTCCCTCCCGGCCTCCGTGAAGATTGTCTTGATGCAGATGTCATCCCCCTCAGAAGGTCGGGCTGGGGAAATATCCGTTTTTCCAGTTTCCGTGAAAGGTTACGGAGGGACCCGTCTGGCTCCGGGAGGGCATTCCGATGTTGCAAAACGGTTCAGGGCATAATGAGGCTGAGGGCAACAAGCCTCGCTGTTCGCTCAGCAGCTCTTTCACTAGGATTGGCACCCGGATTTTCACCCGAAAGGATGTATCATGCCCACATTTCGCGACTTCGCTTTTTGCCCGGAACTGCAGAAAGCCATCGATGAGGCCGGCTTCAAAGAGCCCAGCCCAATCCAGGCTCAAAGTATTCCGCTGGTATTGGAAGGCCGAGACTTGGTCGGTCAGGCCCAGACCGGAACGGGCAAAACGGCAGCCTTTGGTCTGCCGATGCTGGAATTGCTGTGGCGCAGTGGCAGCCAGAGCCAATACGCGAACAGCGTAGCTGCCGTGATACTGGTTCCCACCCGCGAGTTGGCGATCCAAGTGGCCGAAGAACTGGCGCGCTTCAGCCGGTTCTTGGGCTTTCGGACGGCCACAGTTTACGGCGGCCAGCCCTACGGCGCTCAAATCAAAGCCATCCACAGTTCGCAGCTGGTGGTGGCCACTCCCGGGCGTCTGATCGACCACCTGAACAGCGGCCGCTTTGACCTCAAACCCCGCTTCGTAGTGCTGGATGAAGCCGATGAAATGCTGAACATGGGCTTTCTGGATGCCATTCGCGAAATTTTGTCACAGTTCCCCGAAGAACACCAGAACCTTTTGTTTTCAGCCACCCTGCCGCCCAGCATCAAAAAACTAATCAACGATATTCTGCAGCAGCCCGAATACGTCACTCTGAGCCCGAAAAACATTAGTAATGAACAAATCGAACAATCGTTTTATGTGGTCGATGAGCACGAGCGCGACGACGCCTTGGTGCGGCTTTACGACGCCCTGCTGCCCGTCAAGTCAATCATCTTCTGCCGCACCAAAAAAGAGGTGGATCGACTCGCCCATTTTCTGAAGTCCCAAGGCCATGAAGCGCAAGGCCTGCACGGCGACATGGAACAAAAGAACCGCGAAGCGGTGATTCGCAGTTTTCGCTCAGGGCAGCTGGAAGTGCTGGTCGCCACCGATGTAGCGGCACGCGGTCTGGATGTCAACGACATCAGCCACGTGTTCAATTATCACCTGCCGTTTGACACCGAAAGCTATGTACACCGAATCGGGCGCACGGGCCGCGCCGGCAAGGACGGAATGGCCGTTTCCATCGTCACACCGCACGAATATCGAGGCTTGCAGCGCATTAACGAGAGGCTGGGTGGCAAGCTTCTGGCCAAGACCGTGCCGCACAGCCGGGAGATCCGCGACCAAAAAGTGGCGGCCTTTGTCGAGAGCCTCGCTGAACAGAAAATCGACGAACGGGCCTACGAAATCATGGAACTGCTCAAAGAGGAAATGGAACTGAGCACCATCGCCTTCAAGCTGATTTCAATGTTGAAAGACCAGGTAGAGGTGCGCGGTGGAGAGCATATCGGTAAATCTAAAAAGGAATTAGAACGCTTGATACACCGGCCACGCTACGAGCGGCAAGGAAGGCATGGAGATAGCCGGAGCAGGAATCACCGGAGCGCGAGGCCGGGCCGCAATCGCTATAAATACAGAGGCGGACGAGGAGAAAGGCGCGACTAGCAAGCTCCCACGGTTATTCATTTTAGGGGGCCTCTAAAAATTTGCTTCCGATGTGACGATGCGAATCGCAGAGATTTTTCGAGATAGCGAGGCGGCAACTCGTTTTAATAATTTTTGTATTGAAATGAGTTGCCAACAAATCTGCTTGCGAAAAAAATCACGATTTTACGCGAATTGGAATTTTTAGAGCTGCCCTTAAGCAGCAGAACTTGCCGATATCTATTATAGATGTTAGTATTGGGTGGAATGTCATGGTTGTGTTGGCAGAGGCCATGCTGCACAAAATGAGGAACTATGAAGCTAAATAGATTCTGGCAATCATCGCTGGATTTTATCAAACAAAATAATCCGCTTACTAGGAGATTTGTCTTTTGGTATGTGCTTGCTCTTATTTTGGTGACGATGCTGATTGTGGCTTACCGCGTCATTCCCATGGTGCGGGATACCGTGCGATTGAACCGGGACATCCAAGAGGGGAGGGTCTATGTACGAGGACAGAACCCGATTTTGAACCCGGACATTGAAGATTTCATTTTACCAAGTAATGGCACTTTCCAGCTGGAGAAAATCCATCCGCTGAGAACCCCGAAAGAATCCTGGAGTTCTGCCGAGTTGCAGCAATATTGGGATGATATAGACAAGAAAACACTCAAAGAATTGCGCTTGAAAAACCAGAAAATATTGAGAGAACAGCTGCAAGACCTGCCTTGACAAATTTAGGGGTTCCCTTTATCAGGAAAATAACTATTGCTCATGAGGACTTTGGTGTATCAACAGATTTTTCTCAGGTATTGCTGCCGTCGTTTTGCCCTGATGCTTGGCTCCGCATTTTCCCTGTGTCTGCTTATCTTCTACAGCTCCCAAATGCTGCAGGCTCAGTTTGTGTCGGTATCACCATCTCTTGCGCCCAAACCTGTCACAGTGGGAGACACACCAAGCAAAGCCGGCTTGACTGCAGCAGATACCAAAGATTCGCAGGAAGATTCGGCACAGAGCGCTCATAATATAGAGCCCGAAGCTCCGGTTCAGTCAGAAACGCAGCCCGAGGCCCGACCCGGTTTGGGAATCAGCGGCTTTTCGCCGCAGGACTTACAGAACGAACTGGATTCTGTGCGTCAGTTTGCGGCAACTCCCTTGCGCTTTCAGTCGTCCGAACGCCGTTCCCTCAATACTACTCCCGCCTCAAAACAAACTGATGAGCCCACAGCCGAAGCTGCGGAACTGCAGCCTTCTGTAGCCTCAGACACCCCACCCGCCGGTTCTGCGCGGGATGAGATTCAGGAGGGAATACAGACCGGAATGAATGGGGGCGAGACTTTACCGTTTATACCCCGCAACAGTGATCTTGAAGGTTCCCGGCAGCTTCCAGATTCAATACAAACTCCCGGAAAGACTTCTAAACCGCAGATCCCCCGGCCTTTGTCGGCAAAGACTCAGGAGACCCAAAGTGCATTGCCCTCTTTTGCGGTAAGTTCAGCCCCGGTTTCAGGCAGCCAGAGCAAGCCGCAGAGAGGAACTTCCACCAAACAAATCAATATTTCCAAGACCATTCCGATGAGCGACTCCTTTCACTTGGTGCTGCACGGCCTGATCTGGACGTATATCCCCAGCCTGAGTCATACTCCGCACGAGCCGGAATTCGAGCGGGAACTCGGCAATCTGAAAACTTCGTTTGTGTTTCAGTTCCCGGTTGCGGGCCGCTATCTACTGACTTTTTCGCGACAGCTTCCCAGCACCGGAGAACTGGAATACTACAACGCCGAAATCATGGTAACGGGCGAAGAGCCTTCAGTTGACGCAGCCGCCGGGGATGCCAACTTTCCGTCCCAACGCCTGCAAGCCAAGCCAATTGTGCCCGAAAGCAGTGCGCAGCTTTCTGTGGAAAATGAGGTTCTGGCAGCCGGCAGTAGTTCAAGCATAGGCATGGCTGAGCTGGATAGTGATATGAGTTTCCGCATCACCAGTCAGGTGATCTCCGATATACGTACTCTGTTGCAGGACGGAGAACTGGACTCAGCCTATCAAACACTCAACAACTGGCCTGCACGTGAGCGCGGAGATATTTATGACACGGCGGCACGCTATTTCGCCGATGTGGGTATGCACTCGGAAGCTGTCGATATGTGGCGGCGCAACATTGGTCTGGAAGGAGAACTTCACGACAAGGCTCTGGTCGGGATCATCCAGGCCCTGACCAAGGGCGGAGAGCGGGACAAATTGCTGGACTGGTTGCCACAGTTCGTAGAACAGGCAAGAGAACAACAAAACAACCCATTGGAACAATCTTTGGTTTCTGCTGAGGATTTTGCGGCGGTATATCAGATACTGCAACAACTGGACACAGCACCTGTACAAAATTCGACGGCGGTTTCGGTCAAGCCGGCGGAGACTCCTCAACAGGTTCTGGACTTCTATCAGGCATACGTTGAGCTCTACCCCGACCGCAATAGCTCGGAAATTCTGTACAAAATGGGCTTGCTTTTTGAAAAACCGGGGGAAAAACAGGACCTGCGCAAGGCGCGTCAACTGTATCAGGACATTCAGACAAACTACCCAGTGGATATCTACAGTCAGAAAGCTGCCGAGCGCTTGAATTACTTAAACCGCCATTTTTTTCTGGTACGCTGATTCCACACGGAAGAAATCAGACACCTCTAAAAACCACCATTCAGCACGAAATTGAGGGGACCTTTGATACAATTTTACTTTAGGGAACCTCTCTAAAAATTCCAATTTCGCACCAGACTCGGTCTTTTTCGCGGAGAGCTTTGTCAGAAGAAGCCGCAGGCTCTTGCTGCGCACGACCCGCCAGTTCACCAATGCTGCGCCAGATCGCAAAGAGGAAGGTCAACTTCCCAGGAAAAGCAAATTTTTGGGGATTTTCCTGCGATTCTTCTTGCACTCCGCCGGAAAAGAGTATATTCTCCAAGGAGAACAAGGTATTTTATAATGACATTTCATCTTTTATCAAAACCATTCCGACCTTGGCCGGAACATCATTTTTATGCATTATTTTGCATAATAATACCAAGGAGTATTGCACCATGGAACACAAGTTCAGTAAAATTCGCTCATCGCTCATCGCTCATCGCTCATCGCTCATCGCTCATCGAAAAAATTAAACCCATACGGTAGGGAGAATTATTTCTCTGCAGGAGTTTTGCGCCCGTTTCTCTTCCTTCTCTTTCCGGCCCTCCTGCTCGGCTGCGACCCGCCCGGCGGATCCGGCGGAGGCTCCGCCCCAAACCCGCCTGCCCCCCCGCCTCCTGCCCCGTCTCCTGCCCCGTCTCCTGCCCCGTCTCCGCCGTCTCCGCCTCCTGCCCCGCCAACCCATTACGCAGTGAGCGGCACCGTGTCCGGTGGTGCCGATGCGGTGGTATTCCTGGCGGACAGGGCTTCTTACAGTACTCTGTACTACACATATACCTCCTCAAACGGAAACTATAGCATATCGGTCCCATTGACTGTCAAAGGGGCTTTTCTGCTGCTGGCAGTAAAAATTGATGCTTCCGGGGTCAATGGCGCAAATTTGAACCTTACGGGTGAGGATCAGACAGAAAATATCGCTCTGGTTTCTATTTCCAATCATGCTGCCAATAAACGTTATATCTTGGAGGATGCCGGTAATGGGGCAAGCGAAACTTCCTCCAGTCGTTCCGGGACGGTCAGCGTCGGTGGTCAGGCCAAGGGGAACGTGGTATTCTTGTTTATTGATACGAACCTAATAGGGACGCAGCTGAGTGTTTCTGTGTCTAATTCTGCCGGGGCTTATAAAGCTCCAACCGCTTCAACCGCTTCCTTCTCTAAAACTTTATCTTATCTCGCGGTTTACGAAGAAGATGGGATAACATATCAGTCCCGCGGAGATCTCACGAGTTTGACTATCGATCTGCCGCAGGCAGAGTCCCCATAAGCGGCTTGAATTGGCATTGGGAGGGATTTGAAAAAACTGCAACTCCGTTCAAGCCGCGCTCCATTCCCTGCAGAGGACTTCCGCCTGTTCGATGACCAGTTCCGCGGCCATAATTCGCAAGCCCCCGGGAATCCGCTTCGCCATGGCTTTACTTCCCAGTGTCCGGTCTTATCTGCTCCACCCGTCTCAGGCGGCCGGAGAATAGTCGGACAGTTTGCTAGCTGTATCGCGGCCATTCTGCAATGATCCTCAAGTCCGCTTCGCTTGCCTTCCAATAAAAAAAACTGCCGGAGGCAGTTTTTTTTATTGGAAGGCAAGCGCGTTCTATTCGTAACGCATCGAAAGCGGCCCGCGTATAGTCTCAGGTATTCCGGCCTCTTCTTTGCTGATCTCTCTGAGCACATACGCTGATTTGCCTGTTTCAATTAGGTTTAATGGCGTATCGAAGAATCTTGTATCTCCACTTACAGACCGATAGGTTTTAATCGAAGTGTTGCTTACTGCAATATCTTTAGCAACACGAGCATAGCTGTACAATTTTTTCTCTACAGGGTTTGAATAGACTTCTCTCCCATTTATTTGGTGTTGGTCAGAAAATGTCAGGAAGGCCGTGCCCTGACCACCAACATCAGTATAATAGAAAGGCCGGGATAAAGGCATCAAAATCGCAGCATCTTGGTTTAAACGATAAAAGTATCCCTTATCTGACTTTATAATAAGAACAGGAACCATGAACGCATTGTCGGTAAGTCCTAATTGATTGTTATCCGCATCATAAACGACCATACGTTTTTGATGCGCAAAAGTTCCATCATCCATATCCTCGTTATCAGAATTCCAGTCACCAAAAACCCAGGCACTAATATCTCCGGGGCCAACACACCCCAAGAGCAAGGGGAACAACAGGAGTATCCCCGCTGCAAAGGATTTACGTGCTGAGAGTCCAGATTTGAGGTAGCTTGGCACATCAAGCAAGGGATGGATTGCCATGAGCTTCTGTTGCTGAATTTCTCGGTTTTGCAGATTCTGTACTTTGTCCACAACAATTTTCTCCTTTTCTTTCTCAAAGTCGCTGACAAGCTGTTTTTTTTCGGTTTGGGAAATGTGGGAGGAGGGGTCATGAAGGCAGAACCTTTTTTCTCGAAAAAGATCGCGATTTCACGCAGGATTGAAATTTTTAGAGGTGTCCATTATACAGAATTTCTCAATTGGCTGAATACCTGTGCCTTACCCGGCTTCCTTAGAGCAGGCGTTTCAAAAAAGCGGTCCCGCACAGCGGGGCCGTTGCCTGTGTACCGAAGTACCGGGCGGGCCCAGTTGGCAAAGAGGAAGGTCGGGCCTTGGCTGTGCACGGCCCTCCCCATTTCTCCCATGCTGCGCCAGCTCGCAAAGAGGAAGGTCGGGCCTTGGCTGCGCACGGCCCTCCCCGGTTCTCCCATGCTGCGCCAGCTCGCATGGGAGCCTCCCCAAAAAAGCCAATTTTCAGAGATTTTCCTGCAATCTTCTTGCACTCCGCGGGGAAATCGTATATTCTTTAAGAAGAACAAGCCATTTCATAATCCCATTTCATCTTTTATTAAAACCATTCCGACCTCGGTCGGAACATCATCTTTATGCATTATTTTGCATAATAATACCAAGGAGTATTGCAATATGGAACACAAGTTCAGTAAAATTCGCTCATCGCTCATCGCTCATCGCTCATCGCTCATCGCTCATCGAAAAAATTAAAACCATATAGCAGGGGAACTTATTTCTCTGCGGGGATTTCATGCCCATTTATCCTTTTATTTTTCTGCTCCCTGATTCTACTGTCCGCCTGCGATCCGCCCGATGATGGGGGCAATAATGGGGCGCCCCGCACGGTCCGTTTTGAAAAAACGATCATCGGCCTGCGGGAGTTTCTGCTCACCGTTACCGCAGAACCTGCCGGGACATACGAATTTATCCTCAGCGACTCCTCAGCCTCCCCCGCTTGGAACGACATCAAAGACCACCCCGCCCTGATAAAGCGCCTCTTCTCCGCCGATAAAAACCATCAGCGGGAGATCTACTTCAGCGTCACCAAAGATTATGTAGCCCCGCCCCATAATGCGGCGGTCGATCTGCGCGCCGAGCCTGAACATAAGTATCCGGGCTTTATGAGCCCGGGGCAGCAGTACTACGTCCACGCCTATCAGAACGGGGCCCACCTCAAAAGCTCTGAGGCGATCAGCACCGAGAACTACCCCGATGCTCTGCCCGCTGCTATCACGACTGAATCAGAAAAAGGTCTGCAAAGTAGTTCAGGAATCCCCATATCGGATTCCCCGCTTCGGGCCCTGTGGGGCATGAAAATGTGGACCCAAAATATTGACGATGCCGCGATAATCGATGCTGGGGAGAATAAAAATAGCGGTAATATAGCGCTGCACCGCATTGAAGTGAGGAGCGGAGAGATCCTCTACCTGCCCATACGCAGCATCCAGTTTCTCCCGGATACGAATACCTGTGCTTTTAGTGGCTTTGTGAACAAATTATTTTTAAGGACCAGAGACGATACGGAAGCAGATAATGATGTAGTGCATTTGGTTTACCCTCCGAAGGCGGGAGCTTCCTATCATGTTGATAATCCTGATGGCGATCGCTCGGTGTTGTTCCACGGACATTTTCAACGGCCCTACTACGATATGATGGGGCAAATCGATACCACCCAGAACTACAACAGGGCTTCGATCACAAGCGACTGTGGGGCCACCGCGAATAATATATTGGCACCTTCTTTTACTCTTGCGGCACCGTAGTTGAGGGGAGGGCCTGATGCCGGGGTAGGGAAAGGATCTGTTCTTCCTGCTTCTGTGAAGGTTTGCCTAATAATTATCCTTTAACCGGCCACTGTGCCACCCGTTGTTCCAGCCAGTTCCGCCGCCGCTCATAGAAGGCTTCCCAGCCTTGGTAGCCTTGCTGACGCATGACTGCAGCCGCATCTTGCATCGGCACCACAGCGAAAGCCCATGGCTTGAGTCGAATGGTGGTCAGCAGCAAAGGCTGCAAACGACGCAGTTCTAAAGTGCCTGTGCGCGTGCGCCCCAATTCGACCTTCAGCAGTACCGAATCCCCAGTAGCGGCCCAGAACCCCTCCGACTCATGAGCTTTGGTGCGAATGGTCTGGGCCGAAATGAAATTACCCTGAGAGTACATCAGCAGCGACCAGCTGCGTTTTGGGTCGGCCTTGTGCTCAAATATTTCCCAAGGCTGTTGTACATGAGGATGGTGGCCCCAGACAATATCGGCCCCGCTGCGTCCGATTTCCCGGATGATCTTGCGCTTCTGTGCACTCGGCTCCGGCTGATATTCCTTGCCGCCGTGGACGCTGACCACCAACAAGTCGTAAACGGCCCTTTGCCCGGATAGCCAGCGGTAGAATTGCTGTAAGCGCTCCGAGTCTCCGGCTCGGATATACTGGACTGCTTCAATGCCCTCGCTGCGGTTGGTCAGGATGCTGATAGCGGTAAAGCCCAGTCTCCAGCCGCGCTGCTCAATGCTTTCCATGAGAAAGCTGTCGGGGTTTTGCCCGGCTGCCCTCAGGCCGGAAAAATGCAGGCCAGGCAATTCCTGGCATAGAGCGCGAACGCTTTGCTCGGTGGCCCGAATGCCCGCCAAGCCAAAATCTGCTGTGTGGTTGTTGGCCAGGGAAAACACGTTAAAACCGGCATCGGCGGCAGCCTGCACGTATTCGGTGTGGACATTAAAAGTGGGGTAGCTCGAATAGGGCCGTTGCTCGTCAATGACAAATTCCAGGTTGGCAAAATTCAATGCGCTCTTCAGGTTATCCAGCAGGGGCTTCACACCACGATAAATGCGGGAGAAATCCTGCATCTGGTAATTGCTCTCGTGTGCCATAATATCACCGACAAAATTCAAGCGCAGAGGCAAAGCCTCTTGGGAGGATAGCAAGCTGCCATGCAATAATAGCAGGATGAGAGCAATTGTTCGGTACATGGTAAAGTCAGGCAAGAGGCAGGATAAAAAACAGCAGTGGGAAGAAATGGGGTGGGGCAGTTTACTCGCTTTGTTCAGGGATCTGGTCGAGAAGCAGCTTTTGCAAACGCTCCTCCATTGCCATCTGCAAGCGCAGGCTGTGGTCGGCGTGAAACCGGAAAATCGGAATTTTGCGCAAGTGCAGTTCCGGTGCCAGTTTGTGCCGGATAAAGCCCGCAGCATGATTGAGGCCCTCGGCAGCCTTGTGGCTGCGCTCGGCGCTCTGGAATGACGAGACGCGAATATCGGCATAGGCACCGTCTTTGCTCATCTTGACCGAGCTGATACTGGCATCGCTGCCCACGCGATGATCCTTGATCGCACTGGTGCTAATCAATTTGCTCACCAAGTGCAGGATCAGGCTTTCCAGCTTGGTGCGGCGCAGTTCATTCATTACTGTGATTCCGCAGGCATCGCGTTATTGAGCCGCAAGCTTCTTGGCAACCTCTCGCTCTTCGATTACCTCAAAGCGGTCTCCTTCCTGAATATCCTGGAAGCTGGCCAGAGTGATACCACATTCAAAGCCCTCGCGCACCTCGCGAGTATCGTCCTTAAAGCGTTTCAGACCGGACAACGGGCCGTAGTGAATTTCCACATCGTTGCGGAACACACGCAGCTGGCTGCCACGCTGCACCAAGCCCTTAACCACCATACAACCGGCAATTGTGCCAATCTGTGAATTGCGGAAGGTAGTCCGCACTTCTACCTCGCCGACCACGTGTTCCTGGGTATCCGGCGAGAGCATACCTTCCATGGCCGTGCGAATGTCGTCTACTACATCGTAAATGATGCTGTACTTGCGGATATCGACCTTCTCCTGATCGGCCAGTACCTGCGCCTTGCTCGTCGGGCGCACATGAAAACCAATGATGATGGCATTTGAGGCCGAAGCCAGGGTCACATCGCTCTCGATGATGGCACCCGCTGCGGAGTGAATGCAGCTCAAACGGATTTCGCTGGTACTGAGCTTTTCCAGTGCCTGTTGCACTGCTTCGACCGAACCGTAAACATCTCCCTTGATGATGACTTTGAGCTCTTGAATATTTTTGTCGCGGATCTGGTCGTAGAGGTTGTCGAGAGTCAGCTTGGCACCCTGTTTGGCCTCTTGCTTCTTCAGTTCCTGACGCTTCTGGCCAAACTGGCGGGCCAGCTTTTCGGTCTCGGTGGCCTGGAACGGGTCGCCTGAGAGGGGAGCACCCGAAAGCCCGGTAATTTCCACCGGAGTCGAAGGCGTGGCCTCTTCGAGCCTGTCGCCGTACTCGTTGAACATCGCCCGCACCCGGCCCGAATACACGCCCGCAACATAGGCATCACCGATGCTCAGAGTCCCGCGCTCAATGAGTACTGTGGCTATGATACCGCGGCCCTGATCCACCCGGGCCTCAATCACTTTGCCTTCGGCACGACCTCTGAGTGGCGCTTTCAGTTCCAGTATTTCGGTCTCCAGAATAATACTTTCCAGCAATTCAGGCAGGCCCTTTCTGGTTAAGGCCGAAACCTCGACATACGATGTCTGCCCGCCCCAGTCGGCGGGAACCAAGTCGTGATCGGAGAGCTGCTGCTTAATCCGGTCGGGATTCGCTGTTTCCAAGTCACACTTGGTAATCGCCACCACAATGGGCACTTTGGCTTCTTTGGCATGGTGAATTGCCTCCACAGTCTGTGGCATCACTCCATCATCGGCGGCCACTATCAACACAATCAGATCCGTAACTTGGGCACCACGTGCGCGCATCATGGTAAAGGCAGCGTGACCAGGCGTATCCAGAAACGTAATACTCTCTTCGCTCTCAGGCAGGTGTACTTGGTAGGCACCGATGTGCTGGGTAATGCCGCCGTGCTCGCCGTGCGCCACATCCGATTCGCGAAGCGCATCAAGCAGCGTGGTCTTCCCGTGATCGACGTGCCCCATAATGGTTACAACCGGAGCGCGTTTGATGTAGTCGGCCACTGCTACGTGCTCGGACTCAATCAAGGTTTCTTCGTAGAGCGAAACCACGTTGACTTTACAGTTGAATTCGCCTGCCACGACGCTGGCGGTATGCGAGTCGATGGCCTGGTTGATACTGGCCATGGTACCTTGCTTCATCAACTGGCCGATAATATCGGAAGCCTTCAGATTCATTTTGCGGGCCAGCTCAGAAACGGTAATCGATTCCATAATCGAAATTTCTTTGGGGACTACGTCGGCGGGAGTGTAGCTTTTCTTTTTGCGCAACTGGTTGGCAAAGTGTTCCAAATCTTCGCGGCGGCGATCCATTTTTTCGCGGTCTTTACTGGTACCGCGCCGGTGGTCACTGCGCCCGCCACCTTTGGAGTTGCCACCTGCCGGCGGTGGCGGACCACTCGCCATGTTGGCGGCGGCGACCGTAGTGTTGAGTCCGCCGGGCTTGCCTGTGCGGGGCCCGCGTCCCGGACCCTGCTTGCGTGGCGCGGCGATGCGCTTGCGCGGCGGTCGGGTAATTTCAAATTGGACGGTGGGTTGGGCCTTGAGCCGAGCTTCTTTGAGACGTTCTATTTGTTCCGGAGTCAGTTTGCGGTCCCCCGGAGCCGCTCCCCTGCGATCTCCTGTTGTGGGGCGCTTAGCAGCATGTTTGGCAGAAGAACGGGCCGCAAGCTTTTTGCGCCCGCTGGGGTTGTTTGGACTTTGGCCTGCATCACGAGCAGTTCCGGTCTGCTTTTTGGGCGCATTTTTGCGTACCACTTTACGCACCACTTTAACTTTTTTGGCACCAGTCCCAGCTCCCGTTGGAGCACTGCGATCTTGTGGTACCTGCGGCGGCGCATGCTTTTTCTTGAGCAGGATAGGGCCGGTCTTCTTTGCCACTTTCTTGGTATCTTCTGCCATCTCTACCTTCCGTCTTTTCACTTACATATACATTTTTCTCTGCACTCTCGGCCATATATCGGCAAGCCGCCCGCTATTCTTCCTCAAAACTCAGACCGACATGACAATTCGGGCATTCGGTCATCGTCACGTCCACTTCGTGGTCACATTCTGGACACTGATAGACAAACATTTCGTCATCCTCGGTGTCAGAGCCGAGGGCAAGATATGAGTCAATGGCATCGGCATTGATATCGATGATCTTCTGGACTGCTTCTATCGTCTCCAGCGACTCTCCGGCCAGTATGGTTTCCACATCGGTCAGGGAAATACCCTGCAGATGCCCGATTTCGGTGATGTTTCTGGTTTTCAGCAGAGCGAGCAGCTCTTCGTTCATGCCTTCCAGTTCTTCTAGGTTCTGTGGCTGTTCCAGCTCGCCGAACAGTTCTTGTGGTAGATATTCGTCGGTGTCCGGCTCAAATTCCATTTCGGCAAATTGTTCCGGGGTTTTGACATCGATGCTCCAGCCGACCAGGCGTCCGGCCAGGCGAATATTGACACCCTGTTTGCCGATGGCCAGCGACAATTGTTCATCAGGCACCACCACCAGCGCCGCCTTGCGGCGATGGCTGACAATGTGCACCTGCCCGACCTGAGCGGGGGAAAGGGCACTGCGAATGAACTCAATCGGCGTACTTTCGTAGCGCAGTACATCAATCTTTTCGCCTTCCAGCTCGCGAATCACGTTCTGAATACGGGCACCCTTGACCCCTACGCAGGCGCCTACCGGATCGACATCATCACGGTAGGAATAGACGGCCATCTTGGTGCGGGAACCGGCCTCGCGTACCACTTTGTAAATGCCCACCATACCGTCGTAAATTTCAGGGACTTCAATTTCAAACAATTTGCGCACCAGCTCAGGGCTGCTGCGCGAAAGCACAATCTGCAAGCCTTGGCTGTGACGGCGCACATCTTCGATCAAGACCTTGATGCGGTCGCCGGGGCGGTAGATTTCGCGCGGTGACTGGAAGCGCTTGGGCATGATTCCTTCGGTTTTGCCCAGGTTGATGTAGATATTGCCGTTGCGCTCGCGCTGGTTATAACCGATGATCAACTCGCCCAGCTTGTCTTTGAATTCGGAATACAGGGTGTCTTTTTGGATTTCGCGCAGCCCTTGGCGGCTGCGTTGCTTGGCATTGTAGACCTCGCCCCGGCCAAAATCATTTTTCATATCCAGCTCAAAGAGCAGTTCATCTTTAAGTTGGTACTCGCTGTTGTACTGCCGGGCCTCGGAAAGAGTGATTTGTAATACTGGGTCTTCCAGTTCTTCGTCGGCAACGACTTCCTTCTTAGCATACATCGACACTCCCGCATATTCTTCATGGAATCTTACTACGGCGTTTTCATCGGTGCCAAAGTGCTTTTTGTATGCAGCTTTCAGAGAATTCTCGAGATTTTTCAACACGAGCTCTTCGGGAATATTCTTTTCCTGCTGAATCATGCGGATATTTTCTAAAAATTCGTTCATATTGGCTCCTGTATTTAGAACTGGGCAGTGCATTGGCATCACAAACTGAGATATGGAAAACCTTTCAAACCCAACCTGTCAAACCCAACCTTGACGTTTTGCCCGCCCTTTTGGGTAAACTATGCTTCTCCCATGCTAAAAAAGAGAATCTCTAAAACTCCCATGCTGCGCCAGCTCGCCCAGTTCCCAAAGAGGAAGGTCGGGCCTTGGCTGCGCACGGCCCTCCCCTCATTCTCCCATGCTGCGCCAGCTCGCCCAGTTCCCAAAGAGGAAGGTCGGGCCTTGGCTGCGCACGGCCCTCCCCTCATTCTCCCATGCTGCGCCAGCTCGCATGGGAGCCTTCGTCTGGCATCAAAAAGCAGAGCGATTGTACCATTTTCGCGAAGCGATACCATTTTTAGAGGTTCCCTTGTCTTTCAGTATCCCGGATCGCATACATGGAATTAGTGCGGAGCGGTCTGCATTGCATTTTCAAGAATCCAACTCCACTTTTAGAACCTGTTCCAGAGGCAGCCGCAGCAGGTGCTCTTTTACTTCAGCCGGGGCATTTGAGGCTGAGGAATTTTTGTTCAGTTCGAGCGACAACTCTTCACTCCGGGTGTCCAACCCCAGCAACAGGCCTCGGTGCCAAGTATTGCCAACCAGACAACGCACTTGCTGGCCGCGAAAGATTTCAAATTCGCGACAGCTGCGCAGTCGTCGTCCCAAGCCGGGAGAAGTGAGCTCCAGGCTGTAGTCATTACTTTCGGAAAGCCTAAGTCCATTGGCTTGCAAACGTTCAATCTCGACATCGGCAATCTTGTGCAGCTCGGCACAGCTCTCAATACTGATTCCGGTGGGGTGAAACAGCACGATGCTGAAGTGGGCTTTGTGCTTCAAAGCGGCGTAATGCAACTCGACAATCTTGTAACCTCCCTTACCAAACAGAGGCTCCAAGCGTTGTAGGAGCTGCTGCTGTGTGTCGTTGCTGCTGGTTTCTTTTAGTTTCATGAAACAGTTATTGCTCCTGATACCCTTGATATTCAGGGTAATCCGGGAAGTCCGGAATGATACAAAAAAAAGAGCCGCTCCGGACTCTCCTCTAAAGTGGGTATCAGAATTTTCAACCTGATTATACAAGATGCTGTAATTCAGTCAAGCTGAGAAGTACGGCATGTTGAGCCCCAATCATAATACCCCATCCAGACAGACTTAGAGGGGACCTCTAAAAATTTTCCACCACAGAAAGATGCTGCGCCAGCTCGCCCAGTTCCCAAAGAGGAAGGTCGGGCCTTGGCTGCGCACGGCCCTCCCCTCATTCTCCCATGCTGCGCCAGCTCGCATGGGAGAATCAAAACGCGGTACAATTGTACAATTCTCACAGAAAGCGATACCATTTTTAGAGGTACCCATAAATATTGGGATATTTTTCCCCTTTGGAGGTTCCGTTTTAGGACTTCCACGGACTACAACTACGGGATAAAACTATTGACTCATTTTTATTGTTCGAGTATTTTAACATCTGATTATCGTTAATTTAGTGTGAGAGCAATGAAAAAAAGATTAGTTCTCCTCCCCTTCGCCTTCGTGGGAGGGCTGATTACCTTTCTGGGCGGACTCGTCGGTGGGGTGAGCCTTTCGGTGCTATTGATTCGCAGCTTCCTTGCAGTCATCGTTTGCACAGCGGTTCTACTTGGTTTAGGGTATCTCCTCTCGAAAACCCTTTTTGAAGGCACTAGGTTTTTGGCGGACACCCGGGGGTCTTATTCCTTTGGCAAGACAGGATATAAGTCTGGCGCAACACGCGAGCCGGAGACTGAATCTGCCAACCCAACGTCTGCTTTTGCCGTTGACGCAGGTACTTCCTCTGGAGGTCTTGAAGCTTTGAATGCTCCTGATAGCTCTACGTATTATGATGGCAGAGAGGTTCCCTCTGCCGAATCCCGGCCAGTTGAGGCTGGCAAGCAACACGAAGCCGGCAGTTGGGTTGAGTCGATTGATAAGAAAGACAAATTCCGCACCGGGCTGGAATCCCAAACCGCTGAAGGCCAGCTGCGCAATGCAGATACTAGGGAATTGGCTAACTTAGTGCGCCATTCCATTAATAAAGACTTATGAGTCAAACTTGGCAAAGTGCCTGAGATTCTGAATGGTTCCTAAGCTAAGGTATTATAGTGGAAAAAAATATCATTGATGGTATCCCTGAAGAACAACTCTGGCAGCAATATTGTAAGAATCGGGACATCGAAATCCGGGACAAAATCATCATCCAGTACGCTCCATTAGTAAAATATGTCGCTGGTAAGATATCGGTGGGCCTGCCACCTTCGGTAAGTTTTAGCGATCTGGTCAGCTTTGGGACGTTCGGTTTGCTTGATGCCATCGAAAAGTTCGATCCGGACAAACACGTCAAATTCAAGACCTATGCTGTCACCCGAATCCGTGGTGCCATTTTCGATGAGTTGCGCGCGATTGACTGGATTCCGCGCTCGGTGCGCCAGAAATCGCGCGAAATTGACGAACAGGTCCAGTACTTGGAAGTTCGTTACGGTCGCCCTCCCACAGACGATGAGATCGCTCAATCTCTGAACATGTCGCAGGAAGAATTCAATCAGACCCTGCTCAAACTGAGCAGCACTTCCATGCTCTCGCTCAACGATATGCTCAGCATTGCTGATGATGAGAGTCTTCCTCGCATCGAAACGGTTCGCTCGCCCAACCGTTACCAGCCCGAAGAAGTTGCCGAACGCCATGAAATCCGCCAGGTCATCGTCGATGCTATCAATGAGCTGCCGGAAAAAGAAAAAATGATTTTAGTACTGTACTACTACGAAGACCTGACCTTGAAAGAAATTGGTGCGCTGTTGGAGGTGACGGAGTCCCGCGTTTCGCAGCTGCACACCCGTGCCATGATGCGTTTGCGTAATATTCTTTCTAACAGCCGTAAAGGGATTACCAATTAGCCAGGCTGTTGCCAGATTTTTACAGGGAAGCTTGGAGATGCCCTAAAGGGAACCTCTAAAGGGGACCTCTAAAAATTCGCTTTTCTTGCGAAGCTATTGAGATTTGTGCTGTTGCCCTGAACAGGCCCCGTAGGGTAAGGGATTTTTGGAGATACCCCAGCGGCTTCTGTTGCCGGGCCTTCTTCGACCGCTTCCTTTAAGTTCCCGCCTTCTGTACCGATATTGTTGCGGAAGGTTGTTCTGTTTTATGCCAAGAATCTGTTTAGAGGTGCCCTTTAGGATCTCGCTTTCGCTGTGGATCTCCATGGGATTGGAATTTTTAGAGGTTCCTCTCCATCTCTGAATACTTTTGGCGGCTTGCCACATTGTTGAAATAAGGTACAGAAGTACACCATGAATATTCTCGAATTCCGTGGTTTGATTGCGGAGCAACTGGAGCTGGACCACAAAGTCAAGCGACACCGGATCTCTGGTCGTAACCTCGACGACCTTTTGCGCGAAGCTTCTCAGCAGCTGGGCATACCACTCGATCAGCTGGACTACGAAATTGAGGAGCGCGGCAGCAAGGGCTTGATGCGCTTCTTCCAGCCCAGAGATTTTAAGATTCTGGTCTATCGCAGCGAGGTTGACCGTTCGGGCGAGCAGGAGAATTTTGTGGTGGACATGGTGGCCCAGCAGGAAATGCTGGCTCCGATTCCGGGTAAGATGTTCCTGCAGGTTCGCTCCGATGGTATTTACTTAAAGCTGGTGGCACCCAAAAACGATGGTAAGTCTGTTGCAGAACAAGATATATTATTGCAGATTGATCGCCTCTTGGGCCAACAACCGAAGCACCGGACTATCCGTGAGCTGTGTCGCTTGGGATTCTGCGACTACACTAAAGTTGCAGGAATTGATCACCGCCCGAAAGCCGATGCCCGAGTCAGCATCCAGATTTCACAGGATCGCATGCAGGCTTTTATGGTGATGACTGAGCCCCATGACTACGGTGCACATCTGCAGTACAGCGCCCTGTTGGAAATCTTGAAAGAAAACGGGATTGGCTACGGCTATGATGAGCAGTTTCTCAAAAGTTTCTGCGATGAGCCCGTTTATAATCAGTCCGTCCTGATAGCTGAGGGCAAGCTTCCGGTGGATGGAGCCGATCTGTCTATAGAAATTTTTGAGGCCCCGCGTGCGGATATGCCCAAGGAAGAAGGAGGTAAGATCAATTTACGATCTCGCAGTAATTTACGTGTAGTTACCGAGGGGAATTTGATCGGAATACTGCACGACCCCTCACTTGGAGAGCCGGGTTACAATGTCTTTGGCGAAACGATTGAGGCAAAAGCAGGTGAAGAAAAGCCTTATACCATTGGTGTGGGCTGTCGTTTTGACGAGCAGTCCAGAGAGATTTTTGCCGCCACTTCGGGTGAAGTGGTATTTGACGAAAAAATCCAGCTGGTGAAGGTGCTGGAAATCTATGTGGTCGAAGGTGATCTGCAGAATAATATCGACTTCCCCGGATCGATCGTGATTAAGGGTGATGTTGATAACGGTTATGAAATCAAGACCGAGGCCAACATCACTATCATCGGGCACTTGGGCAAAACTAAAGTAGAGTGCGGAGGGCGGCTGGTCATTAAGGCCGGTATCAATGCGGTGGATGCCTTCCAGGAAATCATGGTGCATGCCAAGGGCGATATTTATACGCGTTACATCAACAACGCGGGAGTGATTTCGGATAAGAACGTAATTGTTGAGGATGGTATTCTAGGCTCTACAGTATGTGCCGATGAATACGTGCTCTGCCGGGGCAGGCGCGGGATAATCAATGCCTCTGTTATTAATGCCCGGCTGGGCATCTACGCCAAGAACCTCGGTTCGGTCAGTGGAACAACAACGGAGCTGGTCGTGGCGATGCCCTGGAAACTACAAGACGAACGAAGCTCTCTGCAAGAAAAATACGAGGAGCACCGGGCTAAAATCAAACCTTTGAAGCAAGGCATCAATGTTCAGAACCGACAAAAAGAGATTATGAGCCAGAGCGGCTCAATTAGCCAGGATCTGCAGAAACAGATCAATGAGAAAATGAGCCAGTTGCAGGATGAAATCCTTCAAGTGGAGGGAATTCTGCACGCGATCAATAACCGACTACGCGAGCTGGGAGCCGAGACGGATGACCTCGCCGAAAAGGCTTTTATCAGCAACGAGAAACGGCTCAACCCCGGCGTGGTGCTCACTATTGGCTCACATTCTATGGATGTGCAGATAATTTATACCAAGGGCCTGACCTTTCGCCTGGAAAATGATGAGATTCATCCCCATCCGCTGGAACCGTTTGACTTGGATCAGTTTACGACGGAGGATATCTGAGTTTTTCACTGAGGAACTGAGGAGTTGGCCATGTCTATTCGACCTGTGGATATGCAGACGGTTTATTTGCGCATGGGTGAGGTGTCGCGCGAGCAGGACAAGGAGTTGAAGAAAGAAGAACGTGCGCAGAGTTTCCAGAAGAAGGTACAGCGTCTTCGCGAAGAAAATTTTGATCATACTGTAAGCAGTATGCGTGAAACAAAAGATGATCAGACGGTCAAGGAACACGAAGAGCGTGGTCTGCCGGTGTCTAAGAGGCATCAGGACCAAGACGGTGAGACTTCACGGCACACAGCATTTTTCTATGATCCACACGCTCGCTTACCTGGGCACGAACAGCACCGCTCGGCCGAGGATCTTGCTTTGCCCATGGTGCGTCTGGCCGATCCGGAATCCGATGAATCTCATGAGGCAAACCCGACTCAGGATCTCTATGATCCGGACCTCGGGCACCATATCAATATCGAAAGTTGAGCACGTTCTCTTGCCTGATTTTCTGTTTGCAGATCATAAGGACACCTCTAAAAATTCGCTATCGGCCCCAAACCCTATGGGGTTTGTTGACCGAGCATCAAAAGCGAGTTTTTAGAGCTTCCTTGCCGTTTTCAGAGTGTCTTCATTGGCAACAGGAACAAGATATGCCAGATATTCTGCTGCAACTCAAAGAACTCAAGGCCATTTGGCGCAGGGAAAAAGCCCGGGCATTGGAACAGAGTAGTGCGCTGTTGTGCCGTTTGGCGGAACGGCTGCGAGAGCCTGCAATACAACAGCAAATTTTGGTTGCTAACCAGCAGGACTTGGCTAAATTCCCGGCGGGAGACCCGATGGCCGACCGCCTCCTGCTCAACGAGCAGCGGCTTCTGGGGCTTACTACAGATCTGGAACGGGTCGCCGAGCTGCCTGGCCCGGTCGGGAAAGAGCTGTACCGGCACAATATTGAAAATATAAACGGCAGGGGGGCGGAAGTCCGCCTCTGCCGGGTACCGATTGGCTTGGTGCTGGTGATTTACGAATCGCGACCCAACGTTACTGTGGATCTGTTTGCCCTGGCCCTGCGCACCGGCAATCTGCTGCTGCTCAAGGGAGGCAAGGAAGCCTCTGCAAGCAACGCCTCCCTGGTGGAGTTCATCCGGGGAGAGCTGGTGGCTTGTGGTCTGAGTCCCGGTTGGGCTACATTACTGGGCACTGCGCGCGAAGAACTGGGTTTGCTGCTGCGACAGCACCAACTGATTGATCTGTGCATTCCGCGCGGCAGCGCGGGGCTGATTCGCTTTGTGCGGGAAAACAGCCAGGTTCCGGTCATTGAAACCGGTGCCGGGGTGGTGCACCTGTTCTGTGATCGGAGTGCCCGGCCCGAAATGGCAGCAAAACTAATTGCCAACTCAAAGCTGCGTCGCCTCAGTGTCTGTAATGCTCTGGACTGCCTGCTACTGCACCGGGAACAGCTGCCGCAGTTGCCCCAATTGCTGGTTGAGCTGAACAGTGCCGGAGTCCGGTTGCACTGTGACCCCGAAAGCTACAGCGTCTTGCAAGAGAGCTATTCGTCCGAACTGTTGTCCCAGGTTGAAGTCGATGGAGAGGGCGCAGAAATTTACGGCCGGGAATTCCTTTCGGCCCGGCTCTGCGTCAAAACCGTGGCAGACTTGGGTGAGGCCATCGAACACATTGAGCAGTATGGCTCGCGACACACCGAAGTGATTGTCACCGAAGATCCGGAATCCGCCGCACGCTTTCGAGATGAAGTTGATGCCGCCTGTGTGTTTGTCAATATGGCCAGCGGCTTCTCCGACGGCGGGCAGTTTGGTCTGGGAGCCGAAGTCGGCATCAGCACTCAGAAACTGCACGCTCGCGGCCCGATGGGTCTTGAGGCTTTGACTTGTGCCAAATGGTTGGGGCGAGGCTCTGGTCAGACGCGGGATTGAGAAACCAAGTTTGCCTCAGCAAGGAGCTCCGACCAGCGCTGCAATGCAATCGCTGTGGCAACGGCCAGATTCAGGCTCTGCTTGGCCCCGGGCATCGGAATACTGAGCAGGCCGCCTCCCCGACAGCGATTATCTGCGCTGGCGCAGTATTCCAACAGTTCCGCTCGCAGGCCACCTTCTTCCTCGCCCACCAGCAGCAAACCACCCCCGGAAGGGAAAGATTGAGGGCCCCAAGCGACCTTGGACCTGGCTTTTGAGTTCTGTTTGGCGTAGCGCGCCACCACATCCGGGGTCTCTAGGCCCAGCCAGGGAACTTTCTGCAAAACTGCTTCACACTGGGGTTCATCGCAGCGATGACTGTTCAGACAGGCGATGCTGCCCATCGCCGTGCGCTGGGTGCGCGGATGTTGCAAGTCCGGACAATGGCTGTGCAACCAGACTTCGTTCACGGCGAAGGCCGCAGCACTGCGGAAAATCGAACCGACATTAAACGGAGAGCGCACTCTGTCGAGATATAAACGCAGCGATGCTTTGCCCTCCATCGCTTTTGTGCTCGGAGAAACTTGATCCTCTTGTTCTTCCGGACTGTTGCAATTATGACTGGGCGACCAGTCGCTGGGTTCGGCGGCACAAAGCTGACGGAGCAGCTCTTCCAGCTCGCGGCGTTCCGCTGCTCGCGTCTGTGCGGACTCAAGTGGCCCGATGAGCGCACTGCACCAGCGTTGCCACTGGGATTCCAACGCCCGTTCCAGTCGCAGCTGTTCGGCGATCAGCGGCCGTACATAATACCGATAAAATTCATCTGGAGACGGTGTTCCGCCAGCTTCTGCTGCTTCCAGTTCCTGCAGGCCCCGGAACAACCAGTAGACCTGTCGCCTACGACTCAGCCGAAAAAATTTTCTTGCGGGGATCATAATGCAGGATGACTCTTGTAAATACCACAGGCCGCCACTGCTATGTGGCGGCCTGTGGTATTTACAGGGGGAATTCTCTTCCCCCAAAAACGCAGATCATGCACAGCAAGAGCCTGCTGCTCCAATCCTTGCAAGAGGGATTTGCAGATATCTATACGTTCCAGTGGTCCAGCAGGCGCTCAACCATACGGTTGATAACCATCTGGTCAGGATAAGAGGGACTGCGCAACTTAACGCGCAGCTCAGCGAGTCTGTTGCTGCGCATATCGGAAGCAGACATGGCGACTTCGCGCGCCCGCAGCAGACCGGCGTTCTGCCGTGCGGTACTGGTCAGACTGATGGTGTCTTGGGGTATTTGCTGTGTTGCCCGCTTCGGACGAACGATATTGCGTTGACCTACAGAATAATATTCTGCAGAACTAATTTTATCAATAGGCATCATTATGAACTCCTGCAAACTCAATTCCTCCCGATATCACACCTCTCTGCTCAAGGTTGCCGGCTGCCAGGCTATCATCTGGCTGCGACCAGCACGCTGCACTCGCCGCGGATCGCTGATATTGCCTTCAACTGGCCTAATACATAATCGGATGTTCCCAAAAGAAACTGTGCATTTTTTTTGGTCATTTCTCGTCCCAAAAATATTTGGCGATGGGGATCCAATTGATAAAGAATTTCCAGAGTTGTTTCCAGTCGAAATGGCGATTCATAAAACACAAAACTGTGACCTTGCTCCATCCAATGTTGTAATTCGCGCTGCCTCCGGCCGCTTTTCGGGCTGAGGAAACCAATAAAACTCAGCGGATTACAAGAACAGGAAGACATACTGATTAGTAAGGTTAGAGCTGAAGGTCCCGGCAAAGATTCTACTGTAAAGCCTGCTGCGCGGACCGTAGCAACCAGCTTCGTACCCGGATCGCTGATGCCCGGTGTTCCGGCATCGCTGATGTAGGCAATGCTCCGCCCCTTTTTCAGCAACCTGACCAGACCTTCGGCACTGGCGGCCTCATTGCCGGCCTGGCAGACCAGCAGTTGTCCCGGATGGATCTGGTGGGCCCGCAGCAATCTGGTGGCCCGTTGGCGGCTCTCACAGGCAATCACGTCCACCGAAGCCAGGATATCCAAGGCTCGCAGGGTAATATCGCGCAGATTTCCGAGTGGTGTGGCCACCATGTACAGACTACGCGGCAGCGCCTGTTCGGCAGGAAGACTGGGAGGGGACTCTGTCGGCTCGCCGGGGTCGTTCTGATGTTTCATCTTTTCTTCGCATTCTCCCGAAACAGGACGCAGAACAGGCCTTCCGGACAGTGGCTCAGAAATTGTTTTAGGGGTTCCCTTAATAAAGGGAACCCCTAAAATGTAGAGGTTTTCTTCCGCTTGAGGAGGGGAAATAGCTGCCAAGTGGATTATGGCGCGAACTGCTTCAGTACCGAGCGCACTGCGCCAAGGTACGAGCGGCCAAACAACAGAAGGTGATTGAGCCAATGGTAAAGGTTGTAAATTTCACAGCGCTGCGGCCAGCCCGGCTCCCAGTCGCCTCCGGCGCACTGTAAATTGAGGTATTCGCAATAAAACTCCGGCACAAAGCCACCAAAAAGCTGCGTCATTGCCAAGTCAGCCTCCCAGTGGCCGTAGTAGCAAGCCGGATCAATCAGAGCCGCGCCTTGCGGGCGGGGGCCACACCAAAGCGTGTTGCCTGACCACAAATCGCCATGCAACAAAGAACTGCGTTCCAGGCGCGGCAGGATTTCGCCCAGTCGTAGGCAAAGCCGTTCGCCTGCCCGGTGTTCATTGCTGCCCAACAATCCTTTGGCAGCGCAGGCTTCCAGCATGGGTCGCAAGCGGAAACAGTCAAAGAACTCCGGCCATTCGCAGGCAGGAGGAAAGGCTCCAGGCTTTTCCCGGCTCATTTGGGAATCCGGTGTGAAAGACCCTAAATCCAACCCCAAGTTGGGCTGGGTCGTCCGACCAATAAAATTATCGCAGACAAAGCCCAGTCGCTCGCCTGTTTGCAATTGAGCCCAGTACTGCTCCAGCCGGAGAGACTGTGTGGTCTCCAGACCGAGCTTCCTGCTGCACAAGCGAAACGGCGGCTGCTCTGCTGCGGGGCCGCTGTGCAGCCGGTATAGAATATGGGCCAGCCCTTCAGGCCCGGGGTATTGGTGTAGTCTGCCAGAGCTTCCTGATGGCGGGAGGTATTCGAGCAGCAGCAGCTGCAAGTTTCCGACCTGTCCCCAGCACAGCGGCCGGGGCGCAAAGCGCGGTACAAGATTCTGCTTTGAACCACTTGGAATATCCTGCGGCCTTGAGATGCTGTGAGCCATTAGTAGCAGTCCGATGGCCTCTGCCTGTAATTGGCCCGCCTGCCCCCCCAGCCGGCTTCCCAGCTTAAGACAAAACGGCCCCTGCAAAGGGGCCGTTTTGTCGTTATTCTTGCGCTCTTCTATACAATCTACCCGGTAGACTTCGCTGCAATCGCCACCACTTAATGGTGTTAGCTTCAGGGCTTGCGGAAGCTCCGACCAGAGCCTGCCCAGCATCTTCCGGAGGTGCTGCTCTAAGTCCGGTTTCAAGGCGGTCTCCCCGTTTCAGAGCTTCTCTTAAGGGTGCCCTTAAAACGGCAGCCGGGGCAGAGATGGCTTTACGGGCAAAGACGGAGGCAGAATTTTCTCGGCTTCTTTGGCCAGAGCCTCTGCCGCTTTTTTGGCGACTACCTCCTTTTGCTTCTCCAGTTCTGCCTTGATGCGGGCTTCAATTCCGGAGCTGAATTTTTCCTGACTCAGAGCCGCTCTGTCCTGCGAATTCAAAATACCCAGATACTGCTGCAAATCAGCCAATTCTTTGCGCAGCGGCTCCAGTTCTACGCCAAATTGCTGGCGCAGCAGTTTTTCGGCCTCGCTGAGGGCCAGCTCCAAGGCGGCCTGTTGCAGACGCTGCAATTCGCGTTTCAAAATACTCTCAATGTTTGTTTGCAACTGCAAGTCGCTGATCGCGCCCGCCTCGTTGATGGTAAAACTGGCCTCCAGTTCCACGTCATTATTTTCCAGTACCGATACGATGATACTTTGCGGCAAGTCCAGCGTGCTGTCGCGCTGCAACTCTGGCTGGTAAATACTGGCCTGCAAAATCCCGCGCACGGCTTGAATATTGCCGCTCTCTCCGGCTGTGGCCGCTTCCAGGCGCAACTTGCTGCGCATTAAAGCTTGGTAGGACTGAATATAGGGCATTTGCAGTTGCTCAAAGACCTCGGGAGGTAAAGCAAAATGCTGTTTGCGCAGTTCAAATTGGACAAAGCTCTGCCGCAAACCAGGGCAGATATCCTGATCCTGTAGCAGGGGTCGGCAATTGGCGACCGGGCGCGCCCGGCTGCGATTTTCCAGCAGGAAACGCACTTCCGTTTCGACACCGCCATCGGCTCCCAGATACTGGCCTTGAATGGGATAGCCCATCACATCGGCGTCGTCCGCAATGTCCCTCACGTCAAAGCGCAGGTAGGGTTGCTGCTGCTCATCCCCGAGGGAGAAAAAAATCCGCCGGATTACAAACTTGGGATAGGCGGTACTGGGGAAATAATAATTCCGTCCTTGACGATTGCGGTCTGCCTGGACTGCGGCCTGCTTCAGCCCATCTTCTTCGCCACTGTTTTTTTGTCGTAATTGCCGATAACGCTGCAAAATCTGCATTGCACGGCCATTCAGCAGACCAATACCGGCCAGTTTGTTGTGCAGATACTGTTGCAGATAGCTGCCGAACGGTGAACCAAGCAGCTCGCCACTGGCAATCTGGCCTTTGAATTTGGCCAGATCCTGTTCAAAATTCCGAACAATAGTATCCAGTGCACCAGTGATCGTGCGGATCTGTTGCTCCAGGGCCCTCAGATCCCGGTCAATGGCTCCGACCAGCTTCTCCACTTTGGGAGCCAGAGCCTGCCCCTGCTGTAACAGGCGAGGAGCGTTTTCTACGGTAATAGAGTTGAGGTCAATGGCCTGTATCTCCCGGACCAGTCCTTCGATTTGATTTTTGTGTTGTTCCAGTTTGCCGGGCCAGTTTTCTGCTTCGGAAATCTGCTGCTCTAGCTCGCTGGCGGCCTGAATACTGGGAAACTGCCCTTCGGCCCGTTTTAGTAGACTCTCGGGGGATAGTCCGGCACTTCCCAGCTCGTCTGACAGCTTGGCAGCCACGGCGGCCAAATTGAGCCCCGTTGAGCCATCGGCTTGGTTCCGGGAAGGCCGGGTGCGCACGGCGACCGTTTGGCGCTGGGTGTTCCAGCGCAGATGCTCGCCCCGGATTTCGTTAATTACCACTTTACGCGAGAATAGCTGCCACAGCGAGATGTCAAGCTGGGTCGGTCCGAGTTCAATCAGGTTCAAACGCAGGTCGTTCGGATTGGCTACTGCCAGTCGGGCAAAGCCAATCTGTCCGCGCCAGCTCAGGTAGGCCTGGTCGCATTCGACGCTGGCCCCGGTGAGCGAGCTGATACCTTTTTCGATTCCCCATTCAACTAGGCGATTCTTAAAGAAAATATTAAACAAAACCAAGGCCGCTATCAGAATGGTGAAGCCCGCAAGTTTGATGGCTTTTACACTTTTTTTATTGCGTTTGATCCGCTTGAGCAGCTTTTTTAGCTGTTTTATTTCTCTCTTGCTCAAGGGATCGCGCAGCGTCAGCGCCCCGGAGCCGGACTCGGATTGGCCTTGTGTCGGTTCTGTGAGCAGAGCACGCAGGGCATCGGGCTCTCTGGTGCCATGCAGGAAGCGCAGATAGTATTTTTGCAGTTGGGCCTCATTGAGACCCGACCGCAGGCCTTTTAGCTTCCCGGCGCCCTTGGGCACCTTCTTGGGATCTCTCTCGGGCATCAGTTTGTCGGATTTCTCTTGTTTGGGAGAACGCATGATAGATTTATAGGCCCCCTTATATACTTCAGCTTACAATTGCCAGAATTTCTTTCGCTTTATGATACTTCCCGACCAAGGAATGGACCAAGGGAATCTTCCCCAAACTTTGTACCAGCCGGGAGCGCAGGAAGCGATCGCGCAGTTGTTTGCGGTAGACTCTAACCAGAAAGTAGCCCAACACGCCAACGGGCACCGATAGCAGCGGACCCAGCACGAATGCTCCCATAACCACGCTGTTATTAAACTTCGTCCAAGGTAGCAGTGGAGTGTTGGTCAACAGTGTAAAGAAGCCGTGCAGGCTGTCCAGCCCCAACACCAGCCAGCCGACTTGATCCAGCAGCGGTGTAAACGGGGCGACCAGCAGTTTGAGCAGCAGGGCTGCCAACAGTACCACGCCCTGATGGATGCGAAAAAAACCGCTCCCAATCAACAACAGTGGCCAGAGCAAATTGTTCATCGGCAGCAGGGCCAACCAAAAACCGTAGGCTAGCCCCACAGCGATTTCTGATGCCTTGCCGTTGCTGTTGAGTGCCGCAAAAAATTTCAGTATTCCAAACATGTTGTACTACACCTCAAATCGGACTGTTTTCCCTTCTCTTAAGGGCGCCTCTAAAAATTCCTATTTCGATGTGGATTGCCGGGCGAAGCAGGGCAATAGCACAATCCTCGCGAAGAGATACCATTTTTAAAGGTGCCCTTAATCCACTCCCAGATAGGCCTTCCGCACCACATCGTGGCCAAGCAGTTCGGACGCCGGGCCGGAGAGGATGATATTGCCGGTTTCCAGTACATAGCCTCGGTGGGCAATGTTCAGAGCCTGATAAGCATTTTGCTCGACCAGCAGCACCGTGGTCCGGTTCTCACGGTTGAGCTTTTGGATGATCTCAAAAATGTTCCGAATAATCAGGGGTGCCAGCCCCAAAGACGGTTCATCAAGCAATAGTAGAGAAGGGCGGGCCATCAACGCGCGGGAAATCGCCAGCATCTGCTGCTCTCCGCCGGAGAGCGTGCCCGCCAGTTGATTGCGCCGCTCGCCCAAAATCGGAAACAATAAGTATACATAATCGATGTCCTGACGCAACTGCGGCTTATCACGGCGCAGAAAGGCACCCAAGGACAAATTCTCCCGCACGCTCAGACCGGGGAATATCCTGCGCCCTTCGGGAACCTGTGAGACTCCCAGCCGCACGATCGCTTCGGGAGGCAGCCGGTCTATGGCCTGACCGCGAAACAAAATCGTACCCGCAGCGGCGGGCACGATGCCACAGATGCACATCAGAATGGTCGATTTGCCCGCCCCGTTGGCACCGATAATCGTAACGATCTCGCCTTCATTGACGTGCAGGTCGATGGAACGTACCGCCTCAATGATTCCGTAGCAGGCCCGTACCTGAGAGAGCTGCAGAATGAGAGAGCCTGTAGTTGGCTGTTCTGCGTTATGCATCCTGTTTCCCAAGGTAGGCCTCAATCGTGCGGGGATTGTTGCGCACTTCATCGGGCGTGCCCGAAGCAATCAGTTTGCCATAGTCCAACACGTAAACCTTGTCGGACAGGTTCATCACAAAGTGCATATCGTGCTCAATCAGGAACACGGTAAATGAGTATTTTTCCTTTAGGGTGCGGAGCAATTCCATCAGGCTGCGTGTTTCCTGAGGATTCATGCCGGCTGCCGGCTCATCCAGCAGCAGCAAGCGGGGGCGCGAGGCCAGGGCCCGCGCTATTTCCAGGCGCTTTTGCATGCCGTAGGGCAGGTTTGCCGCAACTTCATTGGCCAGCTCGTCCAAGCCCAGGTCGCACAGCACGGCGTGGCACTCTTCGATTGACCGACGCTCACCCTGAATGAACCTGCGTGTCCGGCAAACCACATCGAGAGCGGAGTAGGACGTTTTGCTGTGAGCACCGATGAGCAGGTTTTCCAGCACCGTCATCTGGCTGAACAGGCGAATATTTTGAAAGGTGCGCACCACGCCCAATTGAACAACCTTGTGATTGGGGTAACGAAGCAGATTGTACTCCTGTCCGCCATCATCTTGGCCATGGCCCCTGCTCTCGCTATTGCCCGGGTCGCTGCGGTACTGCGCCGAGCCACTGCCGGGGCGGTAGACTCCGGTCAGACAGTTGAAAAAGGTGGTTTTACCCGCTCCGTTAGGCCCGATCAGAGCCGTGATCGAACCGCGTTCCACTGAAAGCGAAACCGAATCCAGAGCGCTCAGGCCACCAAACCTGATGCTCAGATCGCGTACCATCAGCATGACCGGGGGCCGTCCTGTCCGGTCATGCCGGGTTTACGGAGCTTGCTGTCCAAGCCATCCGAATCGAGCAAAAATTCTGTGCGCACTTTGGGAATGATCCCGGTGGGGCGGAAGAGCATCATAAACACCAGAATTGCACCAAAGATCAGCATGCGGTACTGAGAAAAAAAGCGCAGGTATTCAGGCAGCATGATCAGCACTACAGCTCCCAGCACGGCACCGGAAATTGACCCCAGTCCGCCCAGGACCACCACACACAGAGCCGTTACCGAAACCAGAATGGCGAAGCTGTTGGGGTCGATAAATGAAGTGTTGGCGGCAAACAGCACTCCGGCCAGACCGCCCAGCAGACCGCCGAGGGCAAAAACCCCCAGCCGCACCAGGCTGGTATTTACGCCCATGGCCGCACTGGCAATTTCATCTTCGCGCAGAGATTCCCACGAGCGCCCTAGGCGTGAGTGTTCCAAACGCCGGATCAGCAGTATCGCCAGCACCACCAAGGCTAGGGAGACGAAGTAGAGCACCTTGCTCTGCCCGAAGAAGGACAGCTCCATTCCCCAGAGTCCGGGCTTGGCAATGCCGGAAATGCCGCGCGGCCCACCGGTGAAATTGAGGTTGGTCATTACAATACGAAAGATTTCGCTCAGGCCCAGTGTGACAATGGCCAGGTAGTCGCCACGCAGGCGCAGTGTCACCAAGGCAAAGATGAATCCTGCTGCCACTCCGCTCAGAGCCCCGGCCAGCAGGCCGGGGTAAAAGCCGATTCCGAGACGGGTATTCAGCAGTGCGTAGGTATAGGCCCCCACGCCTAGGAAAAAAGCCTGGCCCAGACAGAGCATGCCGGCCAGGCCGACAATTACATTCAGCCCCAAGGCAAAGATGATGTAGATGAACACCAGCGTCATGACTTTGGTGTGGTAGATCTGCACCACCAAAGGGAAGATCAACAACAGCAGCAGCAGAGCGCAGAGACCCGTGCGGAAAAATGAGGAGTGCAGGAAGCGATGAATGCGCTTTTCCGTTTCACCAATACCAGTGAGATTTTGGCCAGTGAGATTTTGCTGGCGGCGCGCGAGCAGATACTGATAGAGTATCAACACCAGAAAGCCGACCACAAAGACCAGCGGCAGGTTTTGCCAGCGCATCTCCAGCTCGTCGGAGGCTTTGGATATTCGGGGCACCACGAAAACTGCGGCCAGCAGCGTCAGCAGCACGGTAGTCTTGAAAATTTTGCCAAGTGCTGCACGGCTGGCTACAGCTTTCCAAGTGTCGGCTTGGGTCCCGGCAGGCGAAGGATTCCGGGAGCCTCGCAGATCCGGGGACGGAGTTGCCATGGCTATACTTTTTCTTTCTGGCCCCGACCGAGAATTCCGGCGGGACGCAGAGTTAAGAAAATAATCAAAAACGCAAAGGCAAAGACGTTTTCGTAGTCACTGGAAATGTATGCGGCACCAAAACTTTCGACCAGTCCGAGGATAATGCTGCCCAGTACTGCTCCGGTAATACTGCCGATGCCGCCCAGCACGGCGGCGACAAAGGCCTTGATGCCGACCAGAAAGCCGATGTAAAAATTGATCTGACCAACGTAAGAGCCGATCAAAAAGCCGCCCAGAGCGGCGGCTCCGCCGCCAATGATAAAGGCCAGCGCAATGATCTGGTTGACATCAATACCCAGCAGCCGGGCCATCACCATGTCCTGTGAGGTGGCTCGCATTGCTTTGCCGATCCGGGTGTATTGAATCACCAGCGAAAACAGCAGCATGAAAATCAGTACGGTCGCCATGATGACGAATTGCTGGAAGTTGAGCAGGCCTCCGGCCAGCGGAATATCGGGCAGCAGGCTGGGGAATGGAATAAAATTAGCCGTTTGTACCAGTAGCACATAATTTTGCAAAAAGATTGACATACCGATGGCACTGATCAGCACCGAAAGCCGCGGCGAACCGCGCAGCGGCTTGTAAGCAATGTCGCTCACCAGGTAAGAATAACCACAGGCGATCACTACGGACAGCAGCATCGCCGCAGCAATGCTCAGCGCGATGGGCAGGCCCACCGCGCTGCCAATCGAATACAGCAGCAGGGCCGAAAAGGCCCCGATCATGTAGATTTCGCCGTGGGCAAAGTTGATGAGCTGCACAATGCCATAGACCATGGTATAACCAAGGGCCAACAGTGCGTAGATACTGCCCTTGGTCAAACCACTGAAGACAATACGCAGGAAGAAGTCCATGAACAAAATCAGAGCGAATCGGAACTTTTATTTGGCTTCTGTGTAGACCCCGTTCCTGACCTGATAGACAGCAAAACCAGCACCTATGGCGTCACCCTTCTGGTTGAACGAAATTTTGCCAATTGGTGTGTCAAAACTGTTGGAACTGTCTTGCAGATAGTCGCGCACCGCCTGAGGCGAGACTTTTCCCCCGCTCTTGGCCAGACTCTCAATGGCCTGCTTGAGAGCCAAGGCTGCCGAGTAGCCCTCATAGAAAAAGGCACCGGGCTCTTCCGAGTAAGCCTTGAGATGAGCATCCTTGGCGACTTGGTAGAGTTTGTTGCCAGAGTTGTCTTTGGGCCCGGTGGCATAGACATTCTCAGCCGCATCACCTGCCAGCTGGAGAAAGGAGTCATCCTTGATACCGTCACCCGAAATAAATGGAGCCGTAACACCGCGCCGTTTGAGTTGTATTACCAATTTGGAGGCTTCGGGGTGGTAACCGCCAAAGACCACAGCATCGACATTTGCCGAAGCAATTTTATTGACAACTGTCGAATAGTCGGCCTCGCCCGGGGTAATACCATCAAACAGGGCAATTGTAATACCACGGTTTTCCAGACCTTTGCGGCTGTATTCAGCCAAACCCTTACCGTAATCGGCCTTGTCGTGGACAATGGCTACCGATTTGACACCGAGTTTGTCCACCAGGAAGGCGGCCTGGGTGTCGCCCTGGTCATCGTCCGGTGCGATGGTGCGGAAAAACAGGGATTGGTAATCGCCGCTTTTAGTCAGTGCCGGATTGGTGGCAGAAGGAGAGATAACTCCGATACCGGTTTGCTTGTAGACTTCCAGAGCGGCCTGGGTTGCCCCCGAGCAGATATGTCCGACCACAAAAACCGCCTGTGAACTGATGATGTTGGCCGCAACATTGGCTGCGACACTGGGGTCGCACTGATCATCCAGGTAATTGATCTTGACGTTGGGACTATCCTTGAACACCAGCTCTACGGCTCGGCGCGCTGGTATGCCGTAGGAAGCCAGGTCCCCGGAATACGGACCGGACACAGCCAGTTCTACAGAGTCTCCGGCCCCTCCCTTCGACAGGCTCATCAGCAGTACGGGCAGAGCCAGTGTGGCCAGAACCAACAAAATTATTCTCTTTTTCATAAAGAGCCTCCTTGATGAAATATAAAATAAAGTACGGGGAAATATCTGCCCGCAAGATAATAACCTCACGATTGTAGAGATATGATAAGAGCACTTCAAGTAGAGTTTCCAAGAAGTATCAAGCCTTGATGATCTAAAATTTTGAAGTGCGCAGCATGGGAGATAATGGGGGCGAACGGGGAAGGGCCCCCTTCAATGATTTTACGACTTGCATATATCAGTCTGGAAATAGTCTTGTCCCATTGCCATCGCCTTTGAGGGGCATTACAATACATTAGATTTTGGTCAGGAAGCGCCATGAAGACCCTACTGTGAAGATGAATCTATGCCTCTCAGGATGCCTGACAGCAAAAGTCCCCCCTCCGGCCTGCCATTATTACCGCTGCTCGCTGTGCTGATCTATACATGGGAATGCTTTGCTGTCGTGGAGCTGGAGGCCCAGCTTGGAACACAAAGCCCGGCAGCGGCATCGCTCCCCAAACAACACCAACAAATCCCAGAGCCCGCAGGCGATGTGCCGCCGGGAGTAACCACCCCGTCGAGCCCGTCCGGCCTATCGGATACACTCTGGTATTGGGACCTGTCCGGCAGCTATATCAATGATTTTCAGACCGGCGGGGCGGTGATGAACACCGATGACCGCTACACCTTCGGGCTAAACCTGCAAGGGGCCCTGAACAACTGGGACTTTGAAGCCGACTACCGCAGCCTGACCGCGCGCTACCGCTACTTTGATCGCATTGACGAGCTGCGCCTGGGTGCCCGCTATCTGTGGGGTAACTTTCTCGATCCGCAGTTCTGGCAGCTGCGCCCCCGCCGGGTGTCAAGGCGTCGTGTAGCCACCGAAGGCCGTACAGCGCGCTGGTACCTGGGACTGGGCCCCCAAATCAGTTATTTGGGAGCCGGCCAGTTGGCCGGTGAGACCCTACAAAACTTTGCCCACAAACTGATTGAGGTCCCGGAAGTCTTCCTTCCTTACCGCCATGCCAACTTGCAAGGCCTGGAACTGGGCAGCGATCTGTACTTTTCCTGGCTCTGGCCCTTTGGTAAAGCCACCCGACAGCTGGAGCACAGCTCGCTGGAATTGGGCGCCGTACTGAGTGAGCGCTTGGCACTGGGATTTGCTCTCCAAAGTGGGACGGGAGGAAGTGGCGGAGCCCGACTCAGCGGCTACTCGCAAAATTTTGAAATCGGTGCCCTGCTGCGCCTCTCCAGCAACAGCCACTTCATCGAACTGAAGACCCTGTTCCGGCAATTTTCCTACCTAGAAAACTACCGCCGTTCAGACAGCGTGACCCGGCTCTGGGCCGATACACAGACGGCTTTCTGGTTAAACCTCTCCTACCGCGCCGGAATGTACCAGCGCTCTTGGGAGCTTAGTTTCGGCAGTGCTGTCAATCGCTCCGAAAATGTGAGGGAAGGTTTTGGCCGGGGCTTCTGGACCTTCAGCTTGGCAGCTCTGCCACGGAAAAAACGCTTTGAGGAACCGGACTTTGCGACCTCCCTGTTGCTGGGGCTGCTGAACAAGGCGACCTTGGACAAACTCTCCTTCCAAAAACGCTTGAGCGAACGATTGCTGCTGGGTTTTAATATTTCGATGTTGCGCAGCATCAAACGCCATGACCGTCTGCAATACGACGGCGACATTAATGCCCGGATTAACAATGGCCTATATATTTTCTCGGTGGGCATCAAGCCGCTGTTTCCACTTGGGAATATGGACAATGGCCGAGGTGGCGGCCCCTCCTGGGGCTACTTGGAACTCTACGCCGAGGCCGGGCTGGGCATCTATAATCTGCGCAACAGCCAAGACTTTGCCAACAGCGAGCGCCAGGAAGGTCGCCAATACTTTGCCGCCGCCGCCCAGATCGGGCTGCGCTGGTATGGATTGCCGCTGCGCCGAGACGGGGTGGTCTACGGACTGGAAACAGCCCTGCTGGCCTATGCTCCGGCAGTACCCTCAGCGGACATCGAGTACTTCCGAAGAAAGGATTTCCCCACCGAGAGCTACAGCCCGCGCCTGATCTGGTTTATTGGCTTCTGTGTGATTACCGATCTATAAGGGAAAGATAATGGAAGAGATTCTGATTGTCGGCTACGGTCGCATGGGCAAAGAAATTGAACAGCAAACGGTCGCAATGGGACTGAAAGTCCACGCCATCGCTGACAGTTACCAGCAGCTCGAAGAGCTGGGCCGCAGTGGCAAGCTGTCGGCCGCTCCATCTCTGGTGGCCATTGAATTTACCGGCGGCACGGCCTCTGCTGCCAATCTGAAGTACTTGCTGGAACGCGATATCCCGGTAGTCTGTGGCTCCACGCCATGGGATGGAGGAGATGCAGAAGGTGCAAATGGCCTGCACAGTGCTGTGCTACAGCTGCTGCGCGAACGCCGGGGCTATCTGATCTACAGCAGCAATTACAGCATTGGCGTCCACATCTTCTGGCGTATCGTGCGCCAGGCCAGCCATCTGCTCGACAGCTTTACACAGTATGATCTGGCGGTGCACGAGCAGCACCATAATCATAAGGTGGACGCGCCTTCGGGAACAGCCATCAACACCGGACAAATTGTGCTACAAGAAGTTGAGCGCAAAAGTCGGCTGCTCTGCGGCCAGCCACAGGGCGCAAACGGAAACTCCCGGCCAATTGCGCCAGAAGAGCTGCAAGTCAGCTCACAGCGCCTGGGGCATGTGCCCGGAGTCCATCAGCTGCTGTGTGACAGCCCAGAGGACAGCATCGCTATTTGCCACAGTGCTCGCAATCGGTCGGGCTTCGCACGCGGGGCCATCCTTGCCGCACAGTTCTTACAGCAGCAATACCGGGCGGGAGAATCAGGTTTTTTCAGCATGGACGACCTGATGGACTATTTCTTGTCCCGGCAAGTTCAAACCCCCTGAAATATAGGGCGAAACCGAACGTGAGTGAGTACCATCCGACGAAAATGAACGAAAGTGAGCTGATGGAAGACTTTCTGCTCTATCTGGCGCAGGTACGGGCTTACAGCCCGGATACCATCGCGGCCTACCGCCGCGATCTGGCCGACTGGCAAGTCTTCCTGTGTCGGCAAGGGCTGGGGCTGAACCAAGCCAATATGCTGCTGGCCCGCAGTTATGTCGCACTGCTGCGCCGCGGCCAACAAGGGGCTGAGCAGACAGTCGGGCAAAGCAGACACAAAAAGTCTACGCTGTCCAACCGCAGCATCAACCGCCGGATTTCGGCATTGAAAAGTTTCTACAAGTACCTGCAGAAACGCGGCCTGCTCTTAAAAAAATCCGAAGTATCCGACTGCGAGGCGAATGCGCGGCCAGATCGCAATCCCACTGGCAGCAATCCGCGATGTGTGAATCCGTGGGAAAGCATCCGTCTCTTGCCCCAGGCCCGCAAGCTACCGAACTATCTGAGTTGTGAGGAATTACAAAAATTGGCGGAATCTTGCAGTTATGCCTTTCCCAACCTCTATTTACAAAAATTGTGCAGAGCTTTGCTTGAACTGGGTTTTTCCAGTGGCGCGCGAGTGAGTGAGTTGTGTGCCCTGAACGTGACTCATTTATTGCTCGTACGGTCGCCCGTACTTCTTGAGCCTGCCCAGTCTCCGACACTGCGGAAAACCGGCGACACCATACAGCAGCAGGCCGACCAGCCACTGAAGGACAGCGATATTTGCGAGCGATTGAGCATTGAAGGCAAAGGAGGCAGACAGCGTTTCATTTTCCTCGGGCCCGGAAGCAAGGCGGCCCTCGCCGCCTACCTGAGCGAGCGGAGGCAGTTTCTCGCAAGTTTGGCCGACAAAGGCGCAAAAGCCGCAATGGAGGAGCAGGCTTTGTTTTGCAATAGCTGCGGTTCGCGCCTTGCACCGCGCTCCGCCCATCGACTACTCTCCCGGCTGGGGCAGGCAGCAGGGCTGTCACGACCGCTACATCCTCACCTGCTGCGCCACAGTTTTGCCACTACACTGCTCAATCACGGGGCCGGCATTCGCTCGGTGCAGGAACTCTTGGGGCACAGTTCACTCAACAGCACACAGATATATACTCATGTCAGCATCCAGCACCTGCGCGACATCCACCGTAGTACGCATCCGCGCGCAAAAATGAGCAGGGGTCCCCTAAATCAAGGCTAGGAAAGCAAGAAGCAAATCACAGTACAGGTTAAGTTGCCGGGGGATTCTCGAATAAACCATTATGGTAATTACAATTGATGGGCCTGCCGGAGTGGGGAAAAGCTCGGTTGCGGCCTACCTGGCCAGAGAATATCAATTGCTGCTGCTCAAATCCGGCTCATTTTATCGGGCCCTGAGCCTTTGGGTCAGGAACGAGCTCTCGGTTCTGAGCGCGGCGGAACTGGAGCGCGCTTACCACCAGCGAGACTCCAACTGGCAGCAGCTGTGGCGCAAAGCTCAAGCAGCAGACATATACCAGCAGGGCGAACAGATATTGCTGGGCGACCGGGAGGTCAATGCACAGCTTCAGACCCCGCAGCTCGATGTCCTGACTCCCCGGCTGTCGGCCCTGCCACCCGTGCGTCATTTCATTAATGGGCTGCTGCGCTCCCAAGCCGAGGGTCGCGATCTGATCGCCGAAGGCCGCGACATGGGTACCGTGGTGTTTCCTGAGGCCGAGTACAAGTTTTTCCTTGATGCCAGCATCCGGGTGCGGGCGCAGAGGCGCTGGCAACAAATGAATGCCTTGGGAAACCTGAACGATCTGGAACAACAAATCTACCACCGCGACGAAATTGATCGCAACAAGCCGGAAGGAGCCCTGAAGGCATCAGAAAATGCTTGTATTATTGATACCAGCAACTTGACCTTTGCGGCAGTTTGCCAGATAATTGCGGATAGTCTTAATGTTCCTAATGCTTGTCGCCTTGGTTCTTTCGATTCTTATTCTGCGAAAAACTCCGGAGAAAACCCCTGAAAATTTACTTTTGGGTACCTCTAAAAATTCGCTTTTGATGCTGAATCAGCGAGATTTTGCCGATAGCGAGGAAGTGAAGCCGAAGCATACTTTGTTGTATGGTAAGGCTTTGCTGACGGTAGCGAACGGCGGGGCGAAGCGGGCCATTCGCTACAAATCCTGCCGCAAGGCAGAACCTTTATTCGGCAACAAGATTGCGATTCAGCTCGGAATTGGGATTTTTAGAGGTGCCCTTTATATTAGGCAGCCGCCACGCTTGTTTTTAAAAGCTTTCCTTACGACAAAATATGTTCCGGATTTCCGCTGTGACCAGAAATCTTTGCGTCTTGCAACGAAAACAGATTCTAAGCAGTTCCCTGGAGCCCTCAAAAAAAGGGAGTACTGAATGTCCAACAGTTTGAAATCGCCAACAGCAACCATTGATACCGAGTTTGATCCCTCGGATTTTGAAGCGGCTCTGGCTGCCGAAGAACACAAACTGGAACGAGGCAGCAAGGTAAGTGGTACGATTGTAAAGGTAAGCGATAAAGATATCTTTATTGACATTAACTACAAGGCCGAAGGCTGCATTCCCCGTGAGGAGTTTGGTGACCAAGCTCCCGTTGAAGGACAGAACATTGAAGTGGTCTTCAAGGGCGAAGATGCCAAAGGCAATGTCCTGGTTTCCTTTGCCGATTTGCAACGCGCCGAAATAGAGGCCCAGCTTGAAGTGGGCAATGTGCTTTCGGCCAAAGTGGGCAAGTTGATTACCCGCAAGAAAGACGATCAGGAGAAAGCCATTCCGGTTGGTTTCCAGATCGAGCTGGCTCTTGGTGTCACGGCTTTTGTGCCTCTTTCCCAGATTGATTTATACCCTGCGTCACCCGAAAGTTACATCGGCAACACTATGGATTTTCGCATTGAGCGCATTGAGAACAAAGGGAGGCACCAGAATATAGTACTCAACCGCCGTAAATTGCTGGAAGAGGAATTACACAACAAGCAGCGCGAATTTTTCACCAAGCACGCAGTGGGCGATGTGGTTAAAGGCCAGGTACGCAGCTTCGTTGTTTTCGGAGCCTTTATTGATCTGGGTGGTTTTTCCGGCCTGCTACACGTGGTGAACATGGCTTGGCACCCAGTCAAAAAACCACAAGATTGCGTACAGTTGGGCGATGAACTTGAGCTTCAGATCGTGGACTTGGATCCGGACAAAAAGAAAATCGGACTGTCTCTAAAGGCTCTGCAGCCTAACCCTTGGGACAATGTGATGGAAAAATACCAGCCCGAGCAGGTGGTCGAAGGGCGCGTGGTTCGTCTGCAAACCTACGGTGCTTTTGTCGAACTGGAGCCTGGTATTGAAGGTCTGGTACATGTCTCGGAAATGTCCTGGATTAAGCAGATCAAGCATCCAAAAGAAGTGTTAAGCATAGGTGACCAGGTCAAAGTCCAAGTGCTGGAACTGCATCCGGAAAACCAGCGAATTCGTTTGGGCTTGCGCCAGACCCAACCCAACCCTTGGCTCTCGATTGCCGAACGATATCCGGTGGGTACGATGCTGACATTGCCCGTTAAGAGCGTCATCAAGAACGGCGCGTTTCTAACCTTGGAAGAAGGAATTGACGGCTTTCTGCACCAAGACGATCTGTCCTGGGTCAAGCGCGTCAGTGTCAACGATGTGGCCAAAACCGGAGAAACTCTGGAGGTACAGGTACTGAGCGTTGATTCAGAAACCCACCGCATTCTCTTGGGCATCAAACAGCTGGAGGCAAACCCTTGGCAAGAATTAAAAAAGTTTAAGAAGGGAACCGTCATTGAAGGTACGGTAGTCAATAAGACCGACTTTGGCATCTTTGTGAGAGTCAACGGCGGCATTGAGGGCCTGATCCATAAAAATGACCTGACCAATGACCGCTCTGCAGACCGCAAAGAATTGCTGAAAAATTTTCACGAAGGCGACAAAGTCCGCACACTGATTGTGGAAATCGATGAAAAGAAGCGTCGTTTAAGCCTTTCCATCAAGGCACTGGAGCGTAATGAAGAGCAGCAGAGCATCAATCAGTATTTAGTCAAAAGCGATGATACGGAAACTGGTTTCACTTTGGGTGATGTCCTGTAGGGAAACTCTTTTAGAGGTCCCCTCTAGGTTTTCTTGCATGACTGACCGCGAAAGAGTATACTTTCACGGCCTGTAATTTCCGGCAATCTCAATAAGTATCAATATACATTAACTGATTCCGCCGGAAGAGACCGCTGCCGGTATCTCAAAAAGCAGGAATACAGCAGAGTCTACGCCAGCAAATGAAAAAACTCCGAACATCGCGACGCACGACCCCATCTTGGAGCGGCTTGGCATGCCTTCTGCTCTGGGGCATCGGTACAGCTGCCCTCGGTAAGCCGCAGCTATCGGCGCAGGAAGGCCGCAGCTTTCAGTTGCCGCAAGACGCCAGTCTGATTATCAAGCTCAAAAATATGAAACAGGGCCAGGCCCCCTTCGTCAGTCACAACCTGCTGTTCTTTGCCTACCAAGGAACCCAAAGCACCAAAGCTGTAGGTATTGCGTTTGAGTCCGAAGGCTTTGCTGAAATCAAAATGCTGGAGCGCAATGCCCACGATGTATTTCTCTACTCCATCCCCCTGCCTACCGAGGGCCGGGTGGCCTATCGCTACTGGGTAGATGGCCTGTGGCAGCAAGACCCGGCGAACCCCCATTTCTACCTCGACAACTACGAAGTGCCCATCTCGCTGTTTGAAAGCGAAGACCCCTCCCAAATCCGCAGCAACAACCCGATTGAAGTCACAGACGGCTACGACTTTTACGCCTATTTTGATCCGGGAAAGCACGTCTATATACTGGGGAACTTCAACAACTGGGATCCATTTATATCGCCATTGCAGGAACTTGAGCCGGGCAAATACTACATCCGCATCCCCCACCTGAAGCCCGGGAAATACCAATATTACTTCAGAGTCGGAGGCCTGAAGCACCTCGACTCGCGTAACTATCGGGTTGCAGTCAATAATCAAGGCGAAAAAGTCTCGGTATTTACCGTTACACCTGAGAGCTGATTTTAGGGCACCTCTAATGTTTCTGCAGACCGCTCCACGTGTCTTCTTTATCGCTTTTGCCGCTGTACTGACTCTACTGGTGAGCTGTGAAAAAAAAGGCCCAAACCAGACCGATGAACAATTCACCGAAAACCTTGCCAACCAGTATGACGACGACCTGAGTCCTGTGCTGGACAATGCTTCTGGTGCTCAACTGACGACCTCTGTGAGTCTGCCGGGAACGCGCGAACCCTTGCAGGTATACACCCGCCAGCTCACCGACCGCGCCGCAGAAGAACAGATTGTGATTTCCCGGCACCCCGAACAGGGCAATCTCGAAGTATTCCTGATCTCACCCCGTATCGTTTCGAGTGTTGAAGGTTCAGTGGCCGATTACCGGATTGTGGCTCAGCAGGGACTCGACTTGCGGGCGCAGACCTTCACCGTACAAACCCAGGACCTGACCGGGGACGGTACTACTCAGGAAATCTTCATCTCCGGCCAGGATGAACTCAGCGGCTTACAGCAGGCCTACGTGTTTCAACTATTGACCAGCGGGGCGGAAAACAATGTGGTGGGTCTGCGCCGTATCTTTTACCGCGAAGATAGTGGCTCCTACGAAATTTCCTATGATGAGGGGGGCTACTATATTGTGCACCAAAGCCTGCTCGACCAGTCCAGCTACCAGCTGGAGTTGACCGACCTGCGCTGGAGCGAGACTTCGCGGGCATTTCTGGTACAAAATGTCGAGATTATCGACAACAGCACCCAGCTGCCTGATGCGCTCAAAGCAGTTTACCGGGGCAGTGCCGACGACTTCTTCCAAGCTATTGACGGCCTTTGGATACTGATCGGTAACCCTGGCAGCAGTAGCCGCGCCAGTGACGCACCTGAGGAGCAATTATTCCTGTATTTTGACTCGGAAAACGAAGAAGTGCTGATCTACGGTGATGTGATAGGCCTGCAGCAGGACGACCAAATAATCGAAGTTTACAGCATCAGCAATATGATAAAAAGCCTGTGGAACCGCCTGAATTTGAATGTTCGCAACAAGTATGTTTACAATATCCAGAATTACTTTTACGTCACCTTGGAAGATAGCAATACCATCCGCCTCTTCGCCTTGGACGGCGTCAGTTACGTCGGCACCTATCAGCGGGTCGATGACCGCCAGTACGCAGCCTATCAGGAGGCTGACTTGAAGAGCCTCGCGCCTGCCGATTTCCGACTGGAAGGCAGTTTTGCCGAACGCTCGGAAGGAAAGCAGTACATCTTTCAGCCGGATAAAATGATTCTGGGCGAAGCCGATGGAACGACTTGGCAGGGTGCGTACAGTCTGTTTTCATGGAGCGGCAATAATTACCTGGAGTTCCACTTGAAAGAGCTCAACAGTTTTGCCGAACTACGTCAGACCTATCGGATCAAAGCAGGTGAAGCGGAAGACTTCCCGAATCCTGGGGACTCTGCGAGTACAGCCACGGATTCCGTAGATACTTCTGTCCTGCTGCTTTATCCGGTACGCTTGTTGCAGGTGGAAGAAGTCAACGATCCAGCTCGGAGCATCATCCGCTTGGAGCGGGAACAGGAGATCGATGAGCGCGAGTGGGAGAGTCTGCTGCCCGGTTCTTAGAAATTGTGGCTCTTCGGTACGTCTTGTGGATTTTAGGTAAAGATGATACAATGGGGAAATGAACGATAAGCAACTTTTAATTTTGGGCCGGGGACTGAGCGAACCATGGCAGATTATCAGTCAGGAACTCAGAGAAGACAAGAAGCCACATGAATTACACATCGCAATTAAAGCTGAGCGTGGCTCCAAGTATCCGTGTCCCGAGTGTAAGAAAATGTGCCCTGCTCACGACTTTAAGGAACTTGAATGGCGGCATTTAAACTTCTTTCAACACCATTGCTACATCCGCGCAAAAGTACCCCGAACAAAATGTTTAGAGCATGGTATCAGGCGTATTCTGGTTCCATGGGCAAGAAAAGGAAGCTCTTTTACCTTACTCTTTGAGCAGGCTGTTCTCATGCTGGCCCGTGAAATGCCTATGCTTTCAGTAGCCAGACAAACTGGAATCGAAGATAAAAGAGTTGCCAGAATTATCAAACATTACGTTGAAGAAGGCAAAAACAAATAGATTTATCTAATTTAAAATCTATTTGCCTTGATGAGACATCAAGCAAGCGAGGGCATAACTATGTGACTGTATTTGTCAATATGGATAAGAAAAAGGAATCTGTAATTTTTGCGACAGAAGGAAGGGATTCCAGTGTTGTTGAAGAGTGCAAAGACTTTATAGAAGAACATAATGGGGAAAAAGAGAATGTTGAAGAAGTAGTTTGTGATATGTCAAAGCCTTTTTTGAAAGGTTTTCAGACGATGACGGGGTATCAGATAAAAGAGAAATTATCTTGGATAAGAGGCGCGAAAACTTTACAGGGAGCCAAGTGGAGGATTCGAAGATTTATCAATTATTTGAGAGAACTGATAAAAGATCAGGATTTATTAGAGCCGATGGCTAAAGCATTGGATAGCTTGGAGAAACATGGGGATAAGGTGGTGGAGCGCTGGCGCTCAGGTAAGACAAGCGCCCGTCTGGAAGGGTTGAACAGTATATTTCAAGCGGTTAGAGCCAGGGCTAGGGGTTACAGGAATACAGAAACATTTTTAATGATGATATACTTGAGTCCGGTAGCTGCGACTCTGAAATCAACTTGATATACCGAGGAGCCGAAATTTGTTTGTGGGAGACATCGCGAATCCCAGAGCTGCTCTAAAAAAAGGAGAGGCTGTCATGAAGCTGGCCGGCAAGTATATTTGGATTACTGGAAGTTCCAGTGGTATTGGGCTGGCCATGGCCAGACAGGCGTTGCGCCTTGGCGCGGCGGCTTTAGTGCTTTCGGGCAGTAATGAGCAAAAGCTGGCCAAGGCCGCAGAGCTCTGTCGCAGCAAAGCGGCTCAGGAAAACCCGGATTGCAGAATACTTTGCCTGCGCTTTGATATCGGCAAGGAAGCCGAAGTTCGCCAAGCAGTAGAGCTGTACTGGCAGCAACTGGAGCGGCTGGACATTCTGGTCCACAATGCCGGTCTGTCGCAGCGCGCACCGATGCTGAGCACCAGCCTTGAAGTGGAGCAGCGATTGATGGCAACCAATTATTGGGGCGCCATTATACTGACCAAGCTGTTGCTGCCTTCCATGCTGAAAAATCCACGCTGTTATCTGGGCGTGACCAGCAGCGTGACGGGCCTGTTCGGCGTGCCGTTGCGCACCAGCTACTGCGCCGGCAAACACGCTCTGAACGGCTATTTCAGCGCTTTACAGACCGAATATTACCGTGAAGGCCTGCGAGTCACTCTGCTTTGTCCGGGTAAGATCAATACCGAAATCAGCAAGTCTGCCATGACGGGCGATGGCAGTGCCTTGGGAATTTTGGAAAAGGGCCATCAGCAAGGCATCAGCGCAGAGCGCTGTGCCGCAATTTTCTGGACAGGCCTGCGACGGGGGCGTTTAATGTGCTATGCAGTGCGTTTAGAAGCCCTTGCCATCATCTTGCACCGCCTTTCCCCCCAGTGGGGTTCGGCATTAATTCGGCGTATTTTGCCCCTGCGTGAAGAGGGCGATAGCAATACTAATGGCCCCGAAGCCCAACGCAATGCGCGATGGTAGAGCCATGGCAGGAAACTCTTATCAGATCAGACCATGGGTCAGGTAAAAGCTCTTCCAAAATCTTCAGGTTTTAGAGGCTCCCTTTACACATCGACTTGCCTAGTCATCATCATAATATCCCAAAGCCCCCCACAGCAACTTCTATTGACAGCATCTTCAAAAACGTCATACTGCTGCCGCTTATTCGAGGATGATGGAAAGTATGGGCCAGAGTCCCCAATAGGCAAACTTTTGTCGTGAGAAAAAGAGCCAATTCTTAAAGGCCTCTGCAAAAAATTCGCTTTCGATGCTGTGCGAGTAAAATTTTCACGACAACGAAAAAATGAACCCAAAGCACAGTTGTTTTCTGGAAGTTCCGAAACACTCTCTCAGAGTCCCGGAAATTTTGTTTGTATTGATCAAGGGGACCTCTAAAAATTCCCCACCACAGAAGGATGGCGCACCAGACTCGGTCTTTTTCACGGAGCAGCTTTGTCACGAAAGAGAGGAAGCAGGCTCTTTGCTGCGCACGGCCTGCCAGTTCACCAATGCTGAGTCAGCTCACATTGGTGCCATACAGCAAAGTATGGCTCGGCTTCCGTTCCTCGCTGCCGCAAAAATCCCTTCGTCTGGCATCAAAAGCGAATTTTTAGAGGTCCCCTTAAATGGATATTTTGCCGGCAGCAGAACATTAGGGCACTTCTAAAAATTCCAATTTTGCTCCAGACCTTTTTCACAGAGCAGCTTTGTCTGGCATCAAAAAGCGAATTTTTAGAGGTTCCCATTAGTTTGCCAGCGCTGCCCGAGTTTGCCAGCGCTGCCCGGCAGTTCAGAGGTGCTGCATGTCCCTGACCACCACCGTTTTAGGTTATCCCCGCATCGGGGCCAAACGTGAGCTCAAACGAGCTCAGGAAGCCTACTGGAAAGGCAAAATCGATGTAGCGGTACTGCAAAGTGTTGCCGCCAAAGTGCGCCAGAGCAATTACCGCTCCATGATGGATGCGGGAATCAACGAAATTCCGGTGGGCGACTTCAGTTTCTACGACCATGTACTGGACACAATTTGTATGGTCGGAGCCATTCCTGCACGCTACCGGGACATTCGTGAGAGGTTTGGTGAAGGTCTGGATCTGTTCTTTGCTATGGCTCGCGGCCACCAGAAGGATGGTGTGGACGTAGGGGCCATGGAAATGACCAAGTGGCTGGACACCAATTACCACAATATCGTGCCCGAATTGCAGACCGGACAAAATTTTCAGCTCGATAGCTCCCGTCTACACGATCTGCTGCAGGAAGCCAAAGCCTCTGTCGGATCCGCCGCCGGCCTGCGTCCGGTGGTATTGGGCCCGGTCAGTTTTCTGTTGCTCAGCAAAGGAGTCGCAGAGCCCCTGAAACTGCTTGATGAGCTGCTGCCGGTGTACGAACAGCTGCTGGACGAACTGAGCGAGTACCCGCATGTCCAAATGGAAGAACCCTGTTTGGCACTGGACCTGGATACGAAGGCTCAGAATGCCTACCGCAAAGCCTACGGCACGCTGAGTCTCAGGGCCAAGTTGTTTATTGCCAGTTATTTCGCTCCGCTGCGCGAAAATGCCCGACTGGTTTTGAGTCAGCCGATTGAAACTCTCCACATCGACTTGATCAACAACAGCGAGGCCGAAGTCGATGCCATTCTGGCCCAATTGCCTGCGGGGCTCAAAATCTCGGCGGGCATCGTCAACGGTCGCAATATCTGGCGTAAAAAACTGCGCCAAGCACTGTCCTTGTTACAGAAAATCGCCGCCAAAATCGGCAATGAGCGCCTGATTATCAGTTCTTCCTGCTCGCTGTTGTACAGCCCGGTGGACTTGAGTTTCGAAAAGGGACATCTGAGCGAGGATGTCTATCAGCAACTAGCCTTTGCTCGCCAGAAGCTGGATGAGATTGCTACCTTGGCCAAAGGGCTGGAGCAGGGTGAGGACACCATTGCGGAAGCGCTCGCCGCCAGCGATGCCACCATTGCCGCTCGCCAGAACTCACAAGTTATCAACAACCCCGGGGTACAGCAGCGCGTGGCCGGTATTGACACCAAAGATACCGAGCGCAAGAGCACCTTTGCCGAACGCCGCAAGCAACAGATTAATCGACTCAATTTGCCGCTGTTTCCCACCACCACCATTGGTTCTTTTCCGCAGACCGCCGTCGTGCGCAAGCAGCGCAATGCCTTCCGCAAGGGCGAAATCACGGCCCGGCAGTACCAGAGTTTCCTAGAGGAAGAGACGCGCAAGTGTATTCAAATCCAAGAAGATATTGACTTGGATGTGCTGGTACATGGGGAGTTTGAGCGTACTGACATGGTCGAATACTTTGGCGAACAGCTCAACGGGTTGGCCTTTACCAGCAACGGCTGGGTACAGTCTTACGGTTCACGCTGTGTGCGTCCGCCGGTAATCTACGGCGATGTGGCGCGGCCCAAAGCGATGACGGTAGATTGGATGACCTTTGCCCGGAAACAGACCAAACGACCAATGAAGGCCATGTTGACCGGGCCAATCACTATTTTGAAGTGGTCGTTTGTGCGCGATGATCAACCGTTGTCGCAGACCTGCTTGCAGCTAGCTCTCGCCCTTCGCGATGAGGTGCTGGATCTGGAGCAGGCCGGGCTTCCTATCATACAGATTGATGAACCGGCCATCCGCGAGGCTTTGCCACTACGCAAGGCCGATCAGCAGGCCTATCTGGACTGGGCAGTGCAGAGTTTCCGCGTCAGTGCCTCAGGGGTACGCGATGAGACTCAGATTCACACGCACATGTGCTATTCAGAGTTCAACGAAATTATGAGTGCTATTGCCGCAATGGATACGGATGTCATCAGCATTGAGGCTTCGCGTTCGCAGCTTGATATTCTGAAGGTGATGAGCGAGGCCCGCTATCCCAGTGAAATCGGCTTGGGCGTCTATGATATTCACTCGCCGCGCGTACCACGGCTCAACGAGATGGCTAATGTGATCCGCAAGGCCAGTAAGTACCTGGAAAACTGGCAGATATGGATCAATCCGGACTGCGGTCTCAAAACTCGCGATTGGCCCGAAACCGAAGGCGCGCTGCGCCTGATGGTTGAGGCTGCCAAGGTACTGCGTAAAGAACTGGGTGATTGAGGAAGGCTCTAGGGCACCTCTAGTAAAAATCCATTATTTGGGCCGGGGCTCCATATATCAGAACACTAATCAGGAAGCCCGGTTAACACAATGTATAGCTATACCAGAACAATTTGCCGCAGTCCGTGCTTTCCGGGTACCAAAATTTCAGCGAAAAGCCCTTTTGCACAGTGCTCTTGCTGTCTGTTTTAGCAACATTGTGGGCATTGGCATCAAGATTGCTGAGGAGCCCATGCAGCAATCCAGCCCACCTGTACTGCCGCAGTGCCTTCCGCTGCTGCTGCTCACGAATATGTAGTATATGGATGTCCAGGCTGCCCTTCCCCGGATTCAATTGCTGCCACAGTCGGAAGGACACCGGCTGATGGCAAATCGGACAGGGGTGCCAAGCAGTGGCTACATCCGGCACTGCCGCGCAGGAAGGGCAGCATGGCAGAGTGGGAGGCTGCCCTTTCGACGCTTCTGGGTCTGCTTCAAAATAAACACCGCACCAAGCGCAGCGCATAAAATGTGGGGTCACTCCAGTCACGTGATAAATCCTATTCTTGGTCCGGAAAGAGAATAGCACCCATTATAGCGGAGTGAGTCAACCCGGCAAGAACTCTCGCTTCAAGTTTCCTGCACTCCGTCCAAAATCGGGTTTATCAGAAGATTAATGGAACGTAATCCTTCAAGGTGCTGGAAGAACGGATCTTTTCTCCAGGGCACCTCTAAAAATTCGCTTTCGATGCTGAATCAGCGAGATTTTGTCGATAGCTAGGAAGTGAAGCCGAGGCATACTTTGCTGTATGGTAAGGCTTTTCTGACAAAGCTACTCGGCAACAAGATCGCGATTCAGCGCGGAATTGGAATTTTTAGAGGTGCCCTCCAGCCCTTGACCTCCCCAGAAGGGGTTGACATCTATTTTGCGAGCTGAGGCGGCATCTTTCTGTGGTGGAGAATTTTTAGAGCTGCCCTTTATAAGACAGAATCTAGATAAGACAGAATCCAGGTTTGGCTTCGTTGCTTGCAGTTAAAGTCGGCAGATTGCCAGTTCCTTGACCAAATGCCTCTTCCCGCGTAGCTTCTAACGAAAAGGAAGCTCTAAAAAGTCTCAATTGCATCAACCTGAATCCCCCTTCCGAAACCTTGCTTCTGCGAGTCTGTGAATACGATTGCGGGCCTTATGCTGCAAACCTTGGCAGGGCCCCTGGCGGAGCATGTTTCGGCTTCAGCACCCGGCAGAATTCTGGTTCACAAAGCATCGAAAGGAATAATTATGAAACTGAGAGAAGGACAGAGGGCCCCCGATTTCTCCCTGGCGGGCTCGGACGGCAAAACCTACAGCCTGGCGGATTTCCGGGGCAAGCGTGTGGTGCTCTATTTCTACCCAAAGGACGACACCCCCGGCTGCACCACCGAGGCCACGGACTTCACCGGCTATCTAAAGGACTTTGCGGCACAGAACACCGTAGTTGTCGGGGTCAGTCCCGACAGTGTGCAGAAACACCGGGAATTTATCGACAAACACCGGCTGGGAATCTTGTTGCTGGCCGACCCCGAGAAAAGCTGCATTCAGGCCTACGGAGCCTGGGGCGAAAAGCAGAACTACGGCAAGGTCTACGAAGGTCTGATCCGCTCCACCATCTTGATTGACGCAGAAGGTCTGGTCGAAAAGCTCTACTACAATGTTAAAGCCAAGGGCCACGCCGAGCGCATCCTGCGCGAACTGCCTCACTGAGCCAAGGCAGATTATAGGACAACGAATGGCATTAAACTGTGGCATTGTAGGTTTGCCCAACGTCGGTAAATCCACCATCTTTTCGGCCCTGACGGCGGCTCCCGCCGAGGCGGCCAACTACCCGTTCTGCACCATTGATCCAAACCAAGGCATCGTTTCCGTGCTCGACGCGCGCTTAGTGCGCATCGCCGGGCTGATTCCGGCAGAAAAGACCATCCACACCACGATTGAGTTTGTCGATATCGCCGGGCTGGTCAAAGGTGCTTCTGCGGGTGAAGGGCTGGGCAACCAGTTTCTGGCCAATATCCGCGAAACCAACCTGATCGTGCACGTGGTGCGCTGTTTTGAAGACGGGGATATCGTCCATGTCGATGGTGGCATTGACGCCCTGCGCGACATTGAAACCATTGCCACCGAACTGGCCCTGGCCGACCTGGGCAGCGTGGACAAGGCCAAAGAACGTTACGAGCGCCTGAGGCGGGCCAATGATATCAGGCAGAGGGCCTGCTGTGCCAACGCCCTAGCCCTGTTGGAGCGCATTGCCGAACACTTGAACGACCTGAAACCGGTGCGCCAGTTTGTCTCCGACAACAAATTTACCAAAGAGGAGGAAGAAATTTTCCGAGACCTGCACCTGATTACGGCCAAACCGCAGATTTATCTGTGCAATATCAACGAAGAAGACTGTGCAGAAGGCTCTGTGAGCAACGAACAGCTTGCGGCAGTACAGCAGCTTGCCACGAGAGAAGGCGCGCAAATCCTGAGTATTTGCGGCCGCCTGGAAGCCGATATCGCCCAGATTGACGATGAAGAAGAGCGCAAGCTGTTCCTGCGAGAATCCGGTCTGACGGAGTCGGGCCTAGAGCAATTGGCTCGGATGGCATACCGCAGCCTGGGGCTGGGCTCCTTTTTTACCGTGGGCGGCAAGGAAAACCGGGCTTGGACCTTTCGCAACGGAGACACGGCACCGCAGTGCGCAGGCAAGATTCACAGCGATTTCGAGAAAGGCTTTATCAAAGCCGAAGTGTACCACTGTGATGACTTGTTTGCCGCAGGCAGCGAGTCCGCGCTGCGCAGTGCCGGAAAACTGCGCCTAGAAGGAAAGAGCTACATCGTTCGGGATGGCGATGTCATGCACTTTAAGTTCAATAGTTAGATACAGGGGAATGTAACGATTCTCACAGAATGGAATTTTTAGAGGTCCCCTTTAGAAGGTCCCCTTAATGACCAGGATTCGTATGACACTATGATAGCCATGACAGCCATGCGAATTGACGCAAGAACAAGCAAACAGAAGAGCAGGCTGCCCGCATTCCATCCCGAAAACACCCTGCATGACAGCGGGGCCAAACCAGAGCAGCCCCTTGGTTGGGAACTTTGCGATATACGCAGGCTGCCATCACTCATGAGGATGAAACATGAAATTTGAAGAGTTTCCATTTGCTGATACTCTACAGCGAGCGGTTAGCGAAATGGGCTTTGTCGATTGCACTGCGGTGCAGGAACAAAGCTTCAACGCCTATTATGAAGGGAAAGACATTTACGCCCAGTCTCAGACGGGCACCGGCAAGACCGCAGCATTTATGCTCTGCGGCCTTCAAGAACTGCTACGCAGAAACCAGGCAAACAACCCCGCAGCGGATACAACAGGCGATACAGAAGCCGGGCCGGAGTTTGTCGGTAACATCAAAATGCTGATTCTCAGCCCGACCCGCGAATTGGCTCAGCAGATTGAAGAGGAGGCCCAATCACTGGGTCAGTTTCTTCCCGTGCAAATTGCCGCATTTTATGGTGGTGTGGGCTATGAAGAGCAGCGCGCGCACCTGGACAGCGGTGTACAAATTATCACCGGCACGCCGGGCCGCATCATCGACTTGGCTAAGTCCGGCGAGCTGCCACTGGAACAAGTACAGATCATGGTGCTCGACGAGGCCGACCGCATGCTGGACATGGGCTTCATCGAAGATGTGCGCTGGGTGATGAGCAAGCTGCCTGCGGCTGACAAGCGCTTGACAATGCTCTACAGTGCCACACTGAACGCTAAAGTCGGCAACCTGACTTGGGAATTCATGCGCAGTGGCCAGATCGCTGAAATCATCATTGAGCCCGAACAGATCACCACTGAAAACGTGGAGCAGGAACTGTACCACGTCAGTAATCAGGAAAAACTGCGTCTGCTGCTCAGCTTGGTCCGGAAGTATGACCCGGAGTCGGCCATCATTTTTTGTAATACCAAGAGTGGAGCCACTTTTCTGGAAGGCCGTCTGCGCCAGAGCGGTTATCAGGTCAAGGCTCTGATGGGAGACCTGCCGCAAGCCAGGCGCACACAGATTGTTGGTCAGTTGAAGGCAGGCAAGCTGCGCATTGTGGTGGCCACCGATGTGGCCTCCCGCGGCCTGCACATTGAAGGACTGCCACTGGTAATCAACTATGACCTGCCTGACGAGTCCGAAAACTATGTGCATCGCATCGGGCGCACGGCCCGTGCCGGAGCCAAAGGGCGAGCCATCAGCCTGGCCTGTGAACGCTATGTTTACAACCTGGCCGATATTGAGCGCTTTATCGACAGCAAAATCCCGGTATCGTGGTTTCCGGAAGAAGAACTGGTCGAAGTTCCGCGCTTTTCTTCTCGCAGTTCCCCTCGCGGCTCGGAACGCGGGCACCGAGGCTCAAGGGACTCCAGAGATTTCAGAGGCGCCAGAAACCCTGGAGGTTTCATGGGCAGCGGAGAGGGGAAGGGAAGCTCACGTGAAGGGCGTGACAATCGCCCAGAGCGTCCGGAACATGGAACTGCAAGTCCGGGAGTTCGCAGCAGCAGATACGGCAGACGTTCGGAAGTGTATCGGGGGAGGAATGGGGGCTCTGGGAGCTTTTCCGGAAGGGCTTCCCAAGGAAAGGAGCCACCCAAAGATAAAGAAGAGCGCCTGAAATACTACCAGCAAAAATACGGCGAGAATTTCGGCGCAGAGGGTAGCTCAGGCAACGGGCGAACGGGAAACCCGAATCGACATAGTTCGGGGCCCTCCCGGCAACAGGGTTACCGCAGCAGTACTGATAAGCAGCAGCGCACGGGGGGGCAGGGCAGGCCCCAAGGTGGATATCGGGCCCAAAGATCAGACAGGACGAAACAGAACGGAAGCCGAGGGCCCCAAAATATCGGCTCCAATAATGGCAGTCGTCGCAGCAGATCGGGCGCTGCAATGCGACCCGACAGAACCAGAGATACGGGCCGGCAAAATCCGGTACCGCAGGCCCCTGCCGCACCGGATAAGAGACCCGGACTGTGGCAGCGTCTTTTCGGCAGGAGATAAGACAAAGCTCTCCGCGGGAAGCTGCAGACTGTTTGTTATGGCGCTCCATCACCCAAACGGAGAAAACGGCGAGCAAAACCGGAAGAATCGGGTTTGCCTGTGTCTGAATGGCCGGACGCTGGCCGAAAGCCTGGCCTTGCTGCGCGCCGAACCTCACTTCGAGACGCAGCTTGACTTTGCCGAGCTGCGTCTGGATTTTTTGCTGGATTTTTCGGGCCCGCAAGCCTTGGAGCAATCGCTTATTCGTCTGGGCCAAGACCGGACGCGGGGAGCGCGAGTTGCCGGGCTAGGCAAGGGAAGAGGGCAGGCCCAGTTCGTTCTGACCCTGCGCCGGGCCGCCGATGGTGGCTTCTGTCCCGATGCTCCGACCCTGAGCGATGAGCAATATCTGGAGTTGCTAAGGCGCTGTGTCGCTGTCTTCTCTTCTGATCGGCAGCCAATAGCTTATCTTGACTTGGACGCTCCCCTGTTGCGGCGCATCTGCGTGGGCAGTGCCGAGCTGCGCGACAGTTGCGCGGCTCTGCTGGAGCAGCTCCGGGGCCTCGGTGCCCGCCTGATTATTTCACTACATGACTTTGCCATAGCAGCTCCGCCTGTGCTGGCAGATCGGGATGCTACGGAGGCTCTTTGGGACGCTGCCGAGCTGTTGCTCTCGGAGCTAGGGCTGGTTTTTGCCACTGCTGCCGAAAGCCGGGAATGGATGGCTCAATCCGTATTGAAGCTTGCCTTGATGGCCACTAACTCGCGCGAAGTTCTGCATTTTTATTACTTTGCGCAGTTGCTGCGCTGCAGACAGCAAGCCTTAAAATCCCTCCCTTCATATATTTTGCTGGCCATGGGTGAATCGGGCAGCTCCAGTCGGGTGCTGAGTGCCCACGTGGGCAGCTTATGGACTTTTTGCACTGCCAGTGCATCGGCGGGAAACGAGCCGGTTGCACCCGGGCAGTTGAGCTTTGCTGAGTTGATTGAACTGTACCGCTACCGGGATCTTGGGCCCGGAACGAAGGTCTATGGAGTGGTCGGCAACCCTGTCGGGCACAGCCGTTCTCCCGAAATCCACAATCCGATCTATCAGCAAAAGGGTTGGAACGCGGTCTACCTGCGTTTCCGTGCCGATGAACTGAGCGACTTTTTGGCCTTGAGCGACTTTCTGCCGCTGCGTGGCATTTCCTGTACGGTGCCGCACAAAGAGGCCTTGGCCCGACTGGCGCTCTCAGGCCGCATTGCGGGCAAGAAAGTGTGTGCCAGCCGGGCAGTGCAACTGCTGGGAGCCGGTAATACTCTGTATCTGTCGGCAGGAGAGGATGGCAGTCTGTACTGGCTGGCTGAAAACACTGATGTAGAAGGATTTATCCGGCCCCTGCTGGATCTGTGCCGCCAGCGTGGCATTGACCTGAGGGGGAAAAAGGCTGCCGTGATCGGTGCGGGCGGCGCGGCGCGCGCAGCAGTGTACGCCCTGCTGCGCGAAGGGGTGGACTGTGCCATCTACAACCGCAGCCCCGAAAAGGCCCGGCAATTTCAAACTTTGTTCAATAATACGGAGGGTCTGTCCGGCAAGGTTCTCCGGGCAGACAGTCTGGAAGAGGGTGCTACGATTGGCCCCGACTGCGACCTGCTGGTACAGACCACCAGCGTTGGAATGTCTCATGCGGGGGCGAATACGGACGCAATGATATGGGACCCGGTGCCCCGGTATTCGTTTCGCCCCGCTCAGATCGCTTATGACTTGATTTATCAGCCCGAGCGGACAGTGTTTTTGCAGCGGGCCGAAGCTGCCGGAGCACTGGTGCTGAATGGCAGCGCCATGCTCAGACAACAGGCGCTGGCACAGATTGAATTGTTTGCCGGGTCTCTGCCGGATAATACTAATCCGTAAAAGTAGCATTCTTTCCGATTGATCCCCTCACTCCCCGTGAAAGCGGGAGTTTACGCACAGAGCATTTGCCAGATGGACTCTCGCGGGAGAGACAAACATTTATCATACTCTACTTCTACGGATTGGCATGAGGCTTTGCTGACGGTGAGGAATGGCGAGGCGAAGCAGGCCATTCCTCACGAATCCTGCCGTAAGCAGAACCTTTGTTCGGCAACAAGATCGCGATTCAGCGCAGAATTGGAATTTTTAGAGGTGCCCTTTAGGGTTTCCCTGTGGAAACGAAAAAGCAAGAGACTCAGGCTCGCAGCAAACGGAAAGTCCGAATCGCAAACGGAGTAAACTCCAGTTCACAAGCTGAGGGCAGGGGCTTGCCAATATCATTCCACTCCAACAGATCACATTCCTGCAAGCCGGAAAAACCGGCTTGCAGTTCAATCCGGGCCCCGCTGCTGCGCCCCGCGCGTTCGACCAGACGAACTATCAGATCTTCCGATTTCTCGGCCTGTTTGAGCACTTCAAGGGTGACGTTCCGGCTATGCAGCCTCAGCGGCAGGTGATACTGTCCGTCAGCGAGCCGACCGAGCACTTGCAACGGTGGCCCGTTCAGGCGGGCTGCCGCCGCCTGAATCTGTGGCATGGCCTCGACCAGTGGGCCGCAATGGGGCAGCAGAGCATAGCGAAACTGCTGGGCACCCAAATCGGCATCCGGGTCGGGCAGAGTAGGGGAGCGCAGCAGATTCAGGTCCAACCAATTACCTGCGATCTGATAACCATACTTGCTGTCGTTGAGCAGGCTCACGCCGTAGTCCAAGTCGCTCAAATCGGCATAGCGCTGGCCGACTACCTCGAACTGGGCCATTTCCCAGCTGGTATTGCGGTGGGTGGGGCGCTGCAAATAAGCGTACTGAATGTCGTAGCCGGCGCTCTGGCTGCGTACAGCCAGCTCAAAGTTGAGACGCAGCATGCAGTGGCGCTCGCGCCAATCAACCTGTTGAGCGAAGGACAGCTGCTTGCTGTGCGCTTCCAGTGTGACCGCCTGCTCCAGCCGGGAGGCCTGGCCGCAGGAATAGACAAAGTGCAGCCGACGGCAGAGGCTCGTGCCGGGCAGCAATCGGGCTTCCCCGGCCCGCAGCTCTTCCAACATTTCTGCCTGGTAATTGATATCGATGTCCCAAGCATCCCAGTCGCGTGGCCAGTCGTGGTAGAGACAGAGGCGGTTGCCTGCCGGCGCACTGCCCTGCCCGGCCAGGATGCTGCGTCCGGCTTCCTTGTCCCAAGCTTCACAGAGCGGGCCTTCAGGCAGGAAGCGATAGCGCACCAACGAGTTCTCCAGCAGATAGCTGCCATCGTCTAGGCACCGGGCCACTACGGCTTGGGCAGAGGGAAGGGGCCGTTCTGTTCCGGGGTTTGGCTGCACATGCACGATGGCCTGCGGAGCCAAGCGCAGCAGCAGTTGGCCACCTTCCGCACCCAGAATTTCTGCCGCCTGCTCTCCTTCAGCCGGCAGCAGTCCGACCGTTTGCCCGTCTTTCTGGCCGGGCTCGCCGAGGAGCAGCTGGATGGGCAGGCTGTAGGGGTTAATCAGGGTCAGGCCCTGTGAATCTGGTTCTGTTGCGTGCTTCTGCCAGTTTTCCCGCAACTGCTGGCATTCGTCCAACGCAGCGCGGTATTCACCTTCGGTGCGCTGATAGACCTCGCAGATACTGGAGCCGGGGATGATATCGTGAAACTGGTTGATCAGCAGGGTTTTCCACAGCTGATCGATCCGGGCCTTGGGATATGCGATGCCGGGGCTCAGGCAGTACAGGTATTCGACCAGGTGCAGGGCCTCTTCGAGGCGGCGGTTGCCGTACTTGGTGCGAGCCTGTGTGGTCAAAGTGCCCCGGTGCAGCTCCAAGTACAGTTCTCCCTGCCAGCGCGGCAGCAGCCCGGCCTTATGCTGCAAGCGCTCGAAAAACTGATCAGCGCGGCCAAAACACACTCTGGGCGTATTCTCAGCTCCATCGTTTTGAGGAGGCCCCCCCCTTGAGCCTCCCCCTGAGGCCCCTAAGCGCAGACCACGTTCGATCATGGCCTCATCAGGACCGCCGCCGCCGTCTCCCACGCCGTAGAGCGTCATAAACTCATCCAGCAGATGGGCCTCTTTGAAGCCGTCCTGAGCAGCGCTGAGCCCCAGGCCGTGCACCCCGCCCAAGGTCAGAGTGCTATTGTAAGTGGCCTCCGGCGGGAAGTGGGTCAGCACCTCACTGCCATCGACACCCTGCCAGTGGAAGGTGTGGTGCGGGAAATCGTTGTACTGACTCCAGGAAAGTTTCTGGGTCAAAAAGTAGGGAACCCCCGCACGCCGCAAAATCTGCGGCAGATTGGCACTGTAGCCGAACACATCGGGCAGCCACAGATTCTGCACATCAACTCCAAATTCATCTCGGAAGAAATTCTTGCCGTGCAGCACTTGGCGCAATAGTGATTCACCACTGGGAATATTGGCATCGGCCTCGATCCACATGGCACCCTGCACCTCCCAGCGCCCCTCTGCCACCCGTTCTTTGACCTGCTCGTACAGCTCCGGATAGTGCTCCTTGACGAAGGCGTAGTGCTGGGCCTGAGATGCGCCAAAGACGTAGTGGGGGTACTGCTCCATCAGGCGCAGCTGGTTCGCGAAGGTGCGGGCGCACTTGCGCACGGTCTCGGACACCGGCCACAGCCATCCTGTGTCGATGTGAGCGTGGCCCACCGCAACCGTGCTGAGATCGGAAGGTGCGTTGCCATTGACAAAAGTGCGCAGCAACAGTTCATGGGCCTCTGAGAGCCGATTGCGGGCCACGAGGCTCAGGGACTGATCAATGCCGTATATCAAGCGTTTGGCCCGGGGAGGGGCCTGCTTGCCCGCATTGCTCTCATCGGCGCCCCAGACACCGGCGGCCTTGCTGCGCAGCAGATTCTGCGCCAGCTGGCTGGCGCTCTCCAAGTCGATCAGATAGTGCCACAGGGCCTTGTCGAGCAGGACCACTTGGGCACTGTGCACCTTGCCCTGATGCTCGCCGTAATAACGCGGAGCGCCCCTTTCGGGGTCATCCCCACGTTCCAGACCGAACAGGGTATTGGCGGCTGCTTCAATCCAGATTTCGAGTTCGCTGCCCTCCAAGAGCTCATCGGCCCAGCGCAGTAACGAGCGTTCAAAACTGTTGTGCAGCACCGAGCCGCCGGAGATTCCCTGCACGATTCGGCCACTGCGGTCAAATACCAGCCCTTCGCCACTCAAACTCAGGTCTAGGGCAATCTCGGCAGCTTGTTCGCGAACTCTGCGTTGCCATTCGGGCAAGACGTCCGCAAGTTCGCTGCGCGCACAGAACCAGGCACTGCGCCAGATGAGCTCGCCGGAGCGGCCCCAGATAAAGTCCTGCCCGCCTTCGGGAGCTTCCTGATAGTCGAGTTGCTCTTTGTCGGCAAAACTCAGGTGCTGCTCGGTGACGGCATAGCGCAGCTGTAAAGGCTTGCTATCCAAGAACAGCCCGCGCCGCAGGCGCTCCAAGGTGCGTTGGGCGCGTCCCAGAATCATGGGGAATTGCCGATGGTACATATAAAAAACTCCTTATTGGGTTCTCCCGTAAGGGTACCTCTAAAAATTCGCTTTTGATGCTGAATCAGCGAGATTTTGCCGATAGCGAGGAAGTGAGGCCGAAGCATACTTTGTTGTATGGTAAGGCTTTGCTGACGAAGCTATTCGGCAACAAGATCGCGATTCAGCGCGGAATTGGAATTTTTAGAGGTACCCGTAGGATATTTCGGGAAAAATAATTGGCGATATCTTCCTGACTCGAATCTAGTGCAATATAATGTGCCAAGGAAGGGAAGGGGCAACATTATAGCAGGCTGAGGAGGAATATTGAATATGCAGCAAAACACGCGCATAAATACAGGCGTTACTCAGGGCATCGCTCAGAACATTGCACAAGGAATCGCCATTGGAGCGGCCACCGTAGTGCCGGGTCTGTCCGGCGGTACAATAGCCTTGCTCTGTGGTATTTTTGAGCGCCTGATCCGGGCCTTGAAATCCATTGACTTCAAGGCTGTAGGCCTGCTGCTGCGCGGCCGTTTTGCCTGCTTTGCCCAGCACATTGATTTGCTGTTCCTAGTAAGCCTGTTTGTCGGCTTGGTACTGGGTAATGTGCTATTAGCCAAACTGCTCGGATTCCTGTTTGAGGGTTACCCAATCCATACTTGGGCCTTTTTCTTCGGCTTGGTGCTGGTTTCCGTTTATTTTGTCGGCAGAAATATCAAGCGCTTTTCGGCCCCGATCTGCTTCAGTTTCCTCCTTGGAGTGCTCATTGCTGTCGGCGTGACGGCACTGCCTCCCGCTGTGGGCAGCGGAGCCTTTTGGTACCTGATGCTCTGCGGCGTGCTGGCCATTTGCAGCATGCTCCTGCCTGGCCTGTCCGGCTCTTATGTACTAGTCCTTTTGGGCAATTACCGACTGATGCTGGAGGGAGTGGGGAATCTGGATATGGGCATTCTTACACCCTTTTTGCTGGGTGCTGTATTGGGCCTGTTGGCTTTTGGCCAGCTATTGGGCTGGCTGTTCAAGAACTGGCATGACTTGACCATTACTCTGCTCTGCGGCTTCATTGCCGGTTCATTGCGCAGCCTATGGCCTTGGAAAAAAGAAATCCTGCAAAGCTTCGGAACAAAGGAAAAGGTGGTAGCGTACCAGTATCTGCTGCCCAATGGGGGCGAAGAACTACTGGTGCCGGGACTGCTTGCGCTGTGCGGTGCCGGGCTGCTGATCGGGCTAGAAGCCTGGGCAGCTCAAGCCGTAAAAACCTCTGATTAGAAAACTCCAGGAAACTTTTATAAGCGCACCGCGACCCCGTGTTCACGCAGGTAAAGCTTGAGTTCGGGAATCGCAATCAGGCCCTTGTGGAATACACTGGCCGCTAGGGCGGCCTCGTTGTCTACTTTTTCAAACAATTCCAGAAAGTGCTCTCTGGCCCCGGCTCCACCGGAAGCCACGATGGGAAGGGAGACCTTTTGGCGCAGCAGAGCCAGCTGCTCAATATCGTAACCGCTGCGCCTACCGTCTTGATTCATGCAGTTAAGTACAATTTCGCCTGCGCCGCGCTCCTGCACCTCCCAAGCCCAGTCCAGCAGCTCGCGCTCGCTGTCACGCATTTTGTCAGGACGGCCCGTGTACTGCTTGACCCGATAACGCCCATCTTGGAAATGACTGTCGATGCCGATCACCACGCACTGATTGCCAAAGGTGCGGGCCATCCGGTCGATCAATTGAGGGTCTTCCAAAGCCGGTGAATTGATTGAAATCTTGTCGGCGCCGTTGGCCAACACGATCCGGGCCTGTTCCAGACTGCGGATGCCCCCGGCCACAGCAAAGGGAATGTCGAGCAGCTCTGCCACTCGCGCTACCCAGCCTTTGTCCACACTGCGCGCATCACTGCTGGCGGTAATGTCATAGAACACCAGCTCATCCGCGCCCTCGCGACAGTAGCACCGGGCCAATTCCAAGATTTGGCCCTGTACTTCATGGTTACGGAATTCCACACCCTTGACGACCTGCCCGTCCATCACATCCAGGCAGGGAATGATGCGTTTGCACAGCATAATCAGTCCCTATCCCCAGGTACCAGAACTTCCAGAGCCTTCAGTGCCTGCTCCAGCGTAAAACGGCCCTCAAGCAGGGACTTGCCCAGCACCGCCCCAGCTGTGCCGTTCCGCCCCAGTTGTGCCAAGTCATTGAGGGCGGCAATGCCTCCCGAGGCCTGCACTTGCAAATGTGGAAAATGCCGCCGGATATCTCGGTACAACGCGAAATTCGGCCCGCTCAATGTGCCATCCCGCTCAATGTCGGTACACAACAGATGGCGGGCAGCGGGAAACTGCTCCAGCAACTGCCACAGGGTCTGCCCGCTGTGCTCCTGCCAGCCGTGAATTACCATATAGGGCTGCGGCCCGGCCTCCCCTCTTGCTTTGCGATAGTCGATGTCCAAGGCGAGTACGACACGTTCCGGGCCGAATTCATCGAGCCAACGGCGCACCTGCTCCGGCTCTTTAGCGCAGAGGCTGCCAACGATGGCGCGTTGCACTCCGGCGGCAAAAACCTGCTTCAAGCGTTCACGGCTCCTGATGCCGCCGCCGCACTGCACTTTCAGGTCACTGGCCGCAAAAATACTCCGAATCGTATCGAGTTGCTGGCACTCTCCCCGACTTTGTGCCGCATCCAAGTCGATGACGTGCAACCATTCCGCTCCCGCAGCGCGATAATTCTGGGCCAAGTCTCCGGGACTATGCGCATAATGGCTTTGCTGGGTAAAGTCTCCTTGGGTAAGGCGCACACAGTGGCCATTGATCAAATCAATCGCAGGATACAGTGTCATTGATATAGATCCTTTAGGGGGACCTCTAAAAATTCCATTCTGCGCTCTTGCTCGCTGTCGTCCAAAATAGCTTCGCAAGAAGACAAAAGCGAATTTTTAGAGGTCCCTTTATTAACTATACAGAAGCCAGTTCCGCAAAATTTTGGCACCGAAGCGGCCTGATTTTTCAGGGTGGAACTGGCAACCCCAGATATGGCTGCGCTGCGCTGCATCGCCATTCTGGCCGCCGCGCACGATGGCGCTGATTGGCACACCGCCGTAGTCGCAAGCGGCCAGGGTCAAAGGGCCCAGAGGCAGATAATAGCTGTGAACAAAGTAGCCGGCACTGCTTGGAGTGCTCTCAGCAGGTGGCAACAGGGTGTAAGCGGCCCCAGAATTGTCCGGCTCTGCTTGATCATCTGGCTCTGCTTGATCATCTGGCTCTGCTTGATCATCTGGCTCTGCCTGGCGGCGGGCCGGGGAAATCGGGTTCCAACCCATGTGCGGCACCGAGTACTGCGCCGTGTCCAGCGCTTCCCGCAGGGGGAGGATGCGGCCGGGCAAGAGGCCCAGCCCGGGGTAGTCACCGTCTTCACTGAGTCGTTCAAAGAGTAACTGCATTCCCAAGCAGATGCCCAAGATCGGGATTCCAGCCCGGACCACCTGGTGCAACACCTGCGCCAGACCGGTCTGGCGCAGCTCTTCCATGATATAGGCAGCGTGCCCCACGCCGGGGAAAATCACGCGGTCGGCAGCCAGAATCTGCTCCGGCTTGCGGCTGAGTAGCAGGGTAAAGGGCACCGCGCCCGATTTGTCTGCGGCATCGGCCTGAATACGCTGGAGGGCAAAATAGATCGAATTCAGGTTGGCCGAAGGGCTTTCCACGATTAGCACCGAATTGGGCCAAACAAGCTCAGCAGGCCGTATTGATATATCGGAGGGGATATCGGACAGTTTGGTCATGCGCTCGGATTGGGAATGGGATACAGAACTGGATGTAGATATAGGGTCCTTCAGTCGGCAGTATGGTAGCAGAACAGCACCAAATGAGGAAGCAAGGTCGGAGCCCATCACTCTGTTGGTTCAGCCACCAGGATCGAGCCCGGACAGCCTCCCAAGAAAAGCGAATTTTTAAAAGTTTTCTAAAGGGGACCTCTAAAAGTATTGTAGATTGAGTCTGCCCCCCAGTTGCAGCAGCGTTTCCATGATAGTAAAGACCAGTTCATCGGCGGCGTTCTGAAAATTTTCCAAGCTCTGCTGGGCCTTAAGCAATTCGTCATAGCTGACGATGCCGCGCCCGTAGGAGAGCTCTGCCTCGCGCAAGCGCTCGCGGGCCACGGCCAGTGAGCTCTGCTGCGCTTCCAGCAACCTCTTGTTCTGCAAAAGCCTCTGCAGCCCGTCGAGATATTCTAGCCGCTTCTGCCGGGCCTCTTCCTGGTAGACTTCCCGGGCTTGGGTGAGCTGATCGCGGCTCATCTGAATGGCGCGCCGGGAGCCGCTGAACGGCAGAAACTGGCTCAGGTCCCAATTCAGCTCAATGCTGCCGCTCAAGCTGGTTGCACCCGCAGTTGTGACAATAGGCCCGTTCGAACGGTAGAGCTCACTACGGATAGGGCTCAACGACAGCGTGCCCTTGACCGCAAACTGCGGCAGCAGAGCCAGATGAGCCTTGCGCAGACCACGCTCGGCATTCTGTAGTTCCAACTCTTTTTGGCGCAGCTCCGGCATCTGCGGGTCAAAAGAAGGCAGGGCCTGATCGAGCAGAGTACCGACATCCTGCGGCAGGCGGGCCTCCACTTCGAGCTGCTGCTGCGGCACATAGCCCAGCAACAGGTTCAACGTGCGTTCGGCCTGCCTCTGAGCGAATTGCTTGTCCAAAAGCTCGGTTCCACTGCTTTCGGCCTCATGGCGGGCCCTCAGTAGCTCCAGTCGCGAAATGCGGCCTTGCTCGTAGTCGCGGCGGGCGTAGCCGTAGTACTTGCTCTTGAGGTCGCGACTCCGTTCGCTGCTCTCCAGCGCCTTGCGGGCTCTCAGCACCTTGTAAACCTGTTGAATCACCTTGATGGCAACGCTTTTGCGCAAGGTCTCCTCACTGATTTTCGCGGCCTGGTAGGCGGCACTCAGCTCACTCAGACTGGTGAGCAGTTTCATGTCGAACAGAGTAACACTGGCACCCAGATTTACAAAATAGGGGAGCACCGTATTCCAGGTCCCCGATTCGGTAACTTGGTCACCTTCTCGGGTATAGGGAGTGATGCCCGTTTCGGCTTTGAGAGCAGCGCCGAGATTCAGGCTGGGCACAAATTGCAAGTAGAAGGCTTTGCGGGCCGCTTCGGCCTGCTTTGTGCTGCGCTGCTGGGCCCGCAGCTTCAGATTAAAGGCCCAGGCCTGTTCCAGGGCCTGCTGCACCGACAGGCGCAGCTCTCCCTCTTCGCGGAGCAGACCCCGCCCGATTTCGTCCTCAAATTCCTGCTCCAGCTGCTGAATCAGTTCTTCCAGCGAACCGGCCGGTTCATCGGGCTGCGAGTTTTCCTGTCCAGCCAGTGGCCAGCGCAGCAGAGAAAGCGCCGAGACGATGAGCAACAGCGAAAATAAAGAGCAACGTACCGCACCGCCCTTTTGAAAGTGCTTCATATGCCCTCTCTTCCAAGGTCCCGCAGGCTCAGAGACCGCTCACGTTTGCCCGGAACCATGTTGAGCAGGCAGGGTATCATAAACAAAGTAAACAGGGTCGAAACACCCAGACCGCCCGCCACTGCAATCCCCAGCGGCTGCAAAACGTTCATTCCGTCTCCCAGAGCCAGAGCTATCGGCAACATCCCCAGCAGCGTGGTAAACATGGTGATCAGGATCGGTGTCAGACGCAGCGAACACGCATCGACAATGGCGGCCCGCTTGATCCGGTGCCTCTCGGCCGCCGTGCCGGGAAGCAGTTCGCCCGTGCGCTCCTTCAGGATAATCAGAAAAAAATCTATCATGATAATGGCATTGTTGACCGCAACTCCGCCAAGCAAAATCATACCCAAAAGTGAGTTGAGCGAGATAGTGGAATGGCTCAGCCACAGGAAAAATAGGCTCCCGGTAATGCCCAGCGGCACGGTGACCAGGATAATCAGCGGATATCGGTAGGAACCGAACTGTGCGGTGATGACCAGAAAGACCAGCAGCAGCGCTATGACCAGTGCCAGTGCCAGCGAGCGAATGGACTCCTGCATCTCTTTTTGCGTGTTGTACCAGCTGTAGCTGACGCCGGGCGCCATGATATCGGGGTTGGCCGCCAGCAGGGCATTGATATCGGCCTGGGCCTCGGCAATCTGAGACGGAGTGGCCTCTGATTCGCCGGTGCGCAGATCAATCGTGATATAGAACTGACGCTTGCCGTTGGAGCTGGAAATGTAGGATTCCTGCCTGTCCTCCTCAAAACGCACAAAATGATGCAGCGGAATGTACTGGGTCTTTTTGTCCACGCTGACCGGAACGGGATGATTGTAGATATCCTGGTATTCGCGGCCTTTGCCCTGCGGGTTGCGGATGCGGATGGTCTGCGTCTCACTGCTGCCCTTCTTATCCACTTTGAGCTCGCTGACGGTGGCCCCCAGTGCGTATTTCAGCTCTTTCTTGAGATCCAAATCCGCAAATTTCCGGCTCAGAATTGCACGGGGCAGCAGGTTCAGAATCGGCTGGGGTTCGGTTGAGGAGGGTTCGCTGGACACCGAGTAGCGGTAGCCCTGGAAAAAGTCGTCCGGACTGAGCCCCTGTTCTGATTCCGCCTGCTCAGCTCCCTTCGCAGGTTCTTCTGCACCCGAACAGGGGTTCTCTGCCCCGGTCGGATTGGCATCCTGCTCGCTGTGCCCGCTGTTCAAGGCCGTCTGCCCATCCTGTGCGGACCCTCGGGCCTGCTGAAAGGCTTGTTCGGCGGCCTGTTCGCGTTGCCGCTGGTCGTTCGCGAGCAGATCTCTGACCCCTTGTAGACTTTCGAGAACCGTTGCCGCTTCGGTGCCGCGGAACTGCAAACGCAGATCATTGGTTTGGGGCAGGGGCAACTTGACCGGATCGTAGGAGAAGACCTCAACGTTATAGCTGCGCGCGGGGTCCAGCACCGCCAGCTGCCTGCCTCCGCCGAAGCCTGCCTCCGCAGAAGAGCCCGCCGCTTCCTCTGTGCCAGGCCGGCAGTCTGCAGAAGAGCCCGCCTGCCCTGCTGCTTGCTGTTGTTTGCCTCGATTGAAATCAGCCAGCCTCTTGTCAAAATACTTCTGTAAAGCATTCTGCGCTTCTGCACTATGTTTGCTGGAGCTGAGAGACAGGACGATTGCGAGCCCGCGGGAGCCCTCAGTCTGGCCAAAGATGCTTTCAATTTCCGAGCCGCCAATCAACCGGGCTTCTTCGCTCAGGTCGTCGAGCAGAGCAACAAATTCCTCCCGATCTTCGTAGCCGGGGTCGATATTGAACCACAAGACTACGCGATTACTGCTGGGTGTGCCGATGATGCTCTGCCGGATGCGCGGCCCGAGGACACTTAGGCTGAGGGCAAACAGGGTGATGCTCAGAGCAATAAAGCCCCATTGCAAAGCGCGCCGCCCCAAAAAACCGGAGAGCAGACGGCGGTAGCATGCGACCAGCAGGGCGGAGAAGCGCTCGCTCAGGCGCTCGGCAGAGCCTTGAAACCTGTGCCGCGAGCCTTGCCCGGCCGGCCCTTTGTTTTTATCCGTGCTGCGCAGCATGTAAAAGGCCAGCAGCGGCACCACCAGCAGGGCGATCAGCAGCGAACTGAACAGGGCGAAGACGATGGTCCGGGCCAGGTCGCCGAGGACGGCGCTGGCCAGCGGCGCAGTGAACGAGAGCGGAAAGAACACCACTATGCTGGTCAGTGTCGATGCCAGCACCGGCAGCCAGACTTGCTGCGTGGCACAGGCAATGGCCTGCCAGGCCCTCAAGCGGGGCTGTTCCAAGCGGATGCGGTGGATATTTTCGGTGACCACAATACTCGCATCAACGACCATCCCGGTGGCGATAGTCATGCCGCCCAGCGAAATCATGTTGATGCTGATGCCCCGGAAGTACAGCAATATCAGCGATACGGTAATAGTCAGGGGTATCGAGAAGGCGATCATCACGATGTTGCGCAACTGACCCAGGAAGAGTATGACCATCAGAATCGCCAGCACTGCACCGCTGAGGCCGGCGTAAAGCACATTGCGTATGGCCAGATTAATGTAGTCGGCGGGGTCCTGTAATCGGGAGAACTCAACCTGGCTCATCAGCGGGTTGTTGGCTTGCAGCTCGCCGGTGATTTTGTCGAGTTGCCGCGAGATCAGACGCAGGTCCGCACCGTTTTCCACGGAAATACGGGCCAGCAACGCTGCTTTGCCGTCAACGCGAGATGTTACATAGGAGGGTTCGTAGCGTATATCGATGTCGGCGATGTCTTTGAGGTAGATCGGCTGGCCACTGCGCTCGGCAACGACCAGGTCGTCCAAGCCGTAGAGCGATAGTTCGCTTTCTCTCAGACGCAGGTTGACCCATTCGCTAAAGATGCGCAGGCTGCTGATGGAGCTGTTTTCGTTCTTGCGGGAGAGGCTGTCGGCCACCTGGGCAGGGCTGATATTGTACTGCCACATTTTCCGGCGATCCAAGGTCACATTGTGGATCAGCTCTTCGGGCGGATTCACAATGGCCGAGGTGACTCCGGCGATGGCACTGAAACGCGGCAGCAGTTCCTGCTTTATCAGTTGGTAGATGGACTCCGGAAGCAGGGCCCCGGAAGAAAAGCTGACAAAAATGACGCTACCACTGCCTGCAGCCTGGCGGACGTAAATCGTTGTTTTGTCTTTGATTTTTTGGGGCAGGGACAAAGAGCCGAACCGCTGCTCGACCTGGCGCTTGGCATCGTCAGTTGCAATGCCCCAGTCAAAGTCCAGATCGTAAGAAATCCAGTGCGGGCCGTAGTCCCCGCGGACTTCTTTGATATCTTTGATGGTCTGGAAACCCTGCTCCATCATCTGGCCGTATTTCTTAAAGAAATCAACCGGAGTCAGGCCGGTGCCGGACATGCTGAGGCCGATTTGGGCGCGCTGGACCTTGGGATAGAGCCCGATGCTGAGTTTACGGCCGAGGCCGCCGCCCGCGACCAGAGCGAGCAACAGCAGCAGCAGGGCGATGCGGCGCCGGGACAGAATATGGTAGACATAGCTGCCCGAGGCCTCGTCCAGGAGTGTCTGCGTAGAGAGGGATGCGCGGGGGCCGGATAATGGGTCGTTCATGGATTCTCAGCTCACTTTAAGATACCGTTGTAGTTGTTGAGCCCGCCTGTAGTAGCGCGCACAGGGGTGTTCCCTCTTCCGGGAATCTCATCCGCACCGCTTCCGAGGTTCACTCGGACAGTTCTTCGAACTGCCCGGTGTTGAGCTGCTGACCTTCACCGAGGATGGCTCCATTCAACTGCGAAACATAGCGATCGCCATCACTGAGCCCCTTAGTGATCCGTTGGGAATCTTTGAGGCGCTGGCCGAGTGTCACGGCTTGCAGCGAAATGCGATTCTCCTGGTCCAACAGCCAGATATAGTTGTTGCCGTGACGGCGCACGATGGCTTCGATTAGGACGTAGAGCCCTTCTTCAAAGCCTGCTTGGGCACTGGCAATAACAAATCTGCCCGCATACAAGGCCTCATTAGGGGCGAAGACGATACTGAGGGGGAATAGCCCCTGTTCGTTGGGAATGCTGTCCAGCTGCCAGAGACGACCCCGCGAGAGGTTGTCGGCCTCCATGTTGCTGCGTTCGCCATCCAGATGAATGTGGAAATGGGTCCTGTTTGTAATTTGGGGAAAGTCCATGTCACTGATATAGGTATTGAGCAGGAAGCTGCTCTGATCGGTAATGCGCAGGGCTTCATCGCCGGTAGTCACGTTCTGCTGGGGCTGGACCCGGAGTTTGGAGACGGTGCCGGAGATGCGCGCATAGGCGATGTTGATGCGGAAGGTCTTGCCCTGCAAAGCGCTGGGCAGCACACTGAACAAGCGGGCACCTTTGGCCACTTTCTGACCAGATTTCACGTAGACCTGCTGTATTTCTCCCTCCACAGCGGGAAAGTGTTTGATGCTGCGGACTGGCTGAAGCTGACCCTGCAGCGGCAACAGGTACGGTATACGCTGCGTGCGCAAAGTCTCAACGCCAATTTTTTGGGCGCGAAGTTCCGACCCGGGCAGGAGACCGCTCAGGAGTGCTACAAAAAAGAGCCCGGATTTCCAGCTCAAGATGCCGGGTGCAGAGGGTATTCCAAAGATTTTATGCCACATCAGTCCGTATCAATCCATCACAAAATTGAATTAAAGGAGGCTCTAAGAGCCCCATTCTGTATCTTCGCCCGCACCGTTTAAGCCAGGCAAACCATAGATTCTGCTCTTTCCCATTTCAAGGCTTCATGGGTTCAAGGCTTCATGGGTCAAACAGATGGGTTCTATGATAGGAAAAGCCCATCCATCAATCAAAATCATCGAAACTTTCAAGAGCCACTGTGTTAGTACAATAACACAGTGGCTCTTGAAAGTCAAGAAGATTTGCCAAAAATATGAGAAAAAGTACTAATGGGCACCTCTAAAAATTCGCTTTCTGTAGGAATGGTACCATCGCTCTGCTTCTGCTCTGTCTTTGCTGGCGGTTGTACCGCGTTTTGATGCTGAGCAGATGAGATTTTGCCGAGCGGGAGAAAGTGAGGCCGAAGTATACTTTGTTGTATGGTATGGCTTTCGTGACGAAGCGATTCGGCAATAAGATCGCCGCTCAGCGCGGAATTGGAATTTTTAGAGGTTCCCTTAAGATTTTTTTTGCTTTTGACAGATAAAGAATATATTATTAGAATTGAAATTCCATTTTAAAATCCCATTTCATCTTTTATCAAAACCATTCCGACCTTGGTCGGAACATCATCTTTATGCATTATTTTGCATAATAATACCAAGGAGTATTGCACTATGGAACACAAGTTCAGTAAAATTCGCTCATCGCTCATCGCTCATCGCTCATCGCTCATCGTCGGGAAAAAATTAAAATTATATAGCAGGGAAATATATTTTTCTGCGGCCTTTTTGCGCCCATTTGCCCTCCTCCTCTTTCCGGCCCTCCTGCTTGGCTGCGACCCGCCCAGCGGATCCGGCGGAGGCTCCGCCCCAAACCCGCCTGCCCCCCCTGCCCCGCCGAAAAACTTGCAGGACATTCTGCAAAACGGAACCCTGCCACCCCAATCGGAGCTGGCGACTTACGACCAAGATACCGCAGGTATTCTGGAAAATCTGGCCGGCGATACAGCCAAAGAACTGGGGATCATATATGTTACGCCAGATGGTGGCAGCACAACGAAAGACGGCAGCAGCTGGGAAAAGGCCCATGCCGCAGCAGGTCTCAAAACCGCCATTGACAACGCGGCGAGCAGTGAGCAGAAACCCTACCTGGTAATGGTCGCAGAGGGCAGCTACGCCATCAGCGAAACCCTGAGCATGAAAAACCATGTGGCCATCATAGGCGGCTTTAGCGGCAATGGCTGGGAGGGTACGACCACCCTGGATGGCGGGGGCACCACTCAGGTCTTTTCCAATACCGAGCTGGACAACACGGCTGTGCTCTCCGGAGTGACCATATCCAATGGTTTTACGAATCTTAATGGCGGCGGCATGTCCAATACCGATTCCTCGCCCACGCTCAGCAATGTTACCTTCTCCGGAAATATAGCAAGTCAATCTGGAGGCGGGATGCATAATCTCAGCTCTTCCCCCAAGCTCAGCCATGTTACGTTCTCCGGAAACTCGGCTGGTAATGGCGGCGGCGGGATGTATAATGAGAACTCTTTCCCCACGCTCAGCCATGTTACGTTCTCCAAGAATACGGCTACTGCTCCTAATAGCTGGGGAGGCGGGATGCTTAATTCCATCTCCAAGCCCAAGCTCAACAGTGTTACTTTCTCTGAGAACTCGGCTGGTAAGGCCGGCGGCGGGATGGCTAGTTTTCTCGATCCCCCCGCCGAGAGCATCGATGTTACGTTCTCCGGGAATACGGCTCCGACCGACCCTGATGAGCATTACAGTTGATTCTGAAGATATGCCGGGGTGCGCGGTGTGGCATAAACAATATGAACACTGAGATATTTTTACTAGCGGAAAGGGTTGGCATTGTCGCCTTTGGAATTTCAGGATTTCTCCTTGCCTCCAATCGGCATCTGGACATCTATGGCGCCTTGGTTCTGGCCTTTGTCACAGCCCTCGGCGGCGGCATTGTCAGGGACTTACTGCTGGGGGCTACCCCGCCCTCAAACCTGATTTCCCCCATATCTATTGTGCTTGCAACAGCTCCGGCCCTCCTCCTCTGGCTTCTGCGACTTTTGGGAAAGCATTTTGCCAAATCTCAGTCTCAGAGAATGATACCGTTTTCTTATTTAATGCTGCTAGCGGATACACTTGGCTTAGCTGCATTTACTGTTTCCGGCGTGTTGGCATCCTACTCACTGAGCGAACATATCACCCTTTCCATTTTCTGCGGCGTGATCACTGCAACCGGTGGGGGTATGCTGCGAGACCTGCTCGCAGGGGATGTCCCCGTCGTTTTAAGGCGTGAGATTTACGCTGTTGCCAGCCTCCTTGGGGCGAGCATAATGACTCTACTGTTATATCTGGGCTTTGGCATTTCGCTTGCCAGCTTGGTGGGGTTGTCCTCAACTATTACCATCCGCATTGGCAGCCATATACTACAATTGCATCTTCCAAAACTTTAGAGGTGCCTCCTCCGTGAAGGGTTGCCAGCAAACTGTTTGATATTGATTGCGTAAATTTTAATTTTTTTCTTGACAGGGGAGAAAAGTCGTGCGAGAATAAAGATGAGGTGCCCTTTAGAGGTCTCCTTATGCAAGTAAAATATGCTTTGAGCTTTCATTGCCGCAGGATCCTGTCGAGAGGCCCTTTACTTTATGACACCTATCCCTGTAGAGCAGATTCCCCGCAAACAACTGCCCGGAAGTTCCAAAAGTCTCCCAAATTCCGGGAGCCTGCCTGCGCTTGGCTTGGGCACCTTCGGCTCCGATACCGTAGCTGCCCCTCAGGTGCAGGCTGTGGTCGATTTTGCGCTGCGCATCGGCTACCGTCACATAGACTGTGCCAGTGTCTACGGCAATGAAGCAGAAATCGGAAACGTCCTGACCAAGGCCCGGCGCGAAGGTTTGCTCTCACGCGAGGAGCTCTGGATTACCAGCAAGGTCTGGAACGACATGCACCACGCAGTGGCCCAGTCCTGCAAGCAGAGCCTGAGAGACCTGCAATTAGATTACCTGGATCTGTTTTTGGTGCACTGGCCCTTCCCCAACCACCACTCCAAGGGAGTCTCCGTCCAATCGCGCGACCCCGCTGCCCGGCCCTACATCCACGAAGCCTACATGGAAACCTGGGAGCAGATGGAAGAACTGCAACGAGAGGGTTTGGTGCGCTATATCGGCACTTCGAATATGACCATTCACAAGCTGCAACTGCTGCTGCGCGATGCCCGGATTCCGCCCGCCTTTAACGAAATGGAACTGCACCCCCACTTCCAGCAGCCACAGCTGTTTGACTACGTGGTACAGAACGATATCGTGCCGATCGGCTATGCTCCGATTGGCTCCCCGGGACGGCCCGAGCGCGACCGCACGGCCGAGGACACGGTGGATATCGAAGACCCCCTCATAAACGAAATCGCCCGCTCCCACGGCCTGCATCCGGTGCAGATCTGCTTGAAGTGGGCGGTGCAGCGCGGCCAGATTCCCATTCCGTTTTCCAGCCAGCCGCGCAACATTTATGCCAACCTTCAGGCCGTGACCCTGCCGCCTCTCTCCGAAGCAGAAATGGCAGCCATTGCCGGCATCGACCGGAACTCCCGCCTGATCAAGGGCCAGGTCTTCCTCTGGCCCGAGGCCGAGGGCTGGGAAGACCTCTGGGATGTAGATGGGGTTATCAAGAGTTGATGTAAGGATTTTAAAATTTAAAAGAGGTATTTAATGAGATTCAAGAGTATCATAAAACGAAACGATACCAGTGTTGTTATTGCTGTAATCATTTTGGCATTCGCCTTTACACTTCGTTCCAGCAGTTTTTTGACTGACTACAACATTTTTAATGTTCTAAGAACATCTTCCCTGTATATATTTGTAGCCTTGGGACAGGCTATAGTTCTAGTCTGTGGAGGGATGAATCTTTCCATCGGGGCTATCGGAGGTCTGGCTGTTATTACGGGAGGCATCTTTCTCGATACTTTGAATGTTTCTCCCATCATCAGCAGTCTGGTGGTATTGTTGGTCGGCTGCATTGCCGGCCTGCTGAATGGCGTGTTGATTATAAAGCTGAAAGCCAACTCTTTTGTGGTAACTCTGGCCAGTTCTTTCGTTTATACCGGACTGGTGTTTGGTATTTCCAAAGGTTTTCCTTACACGAATATACCCGAAAGCTTCGGAATCATTGGAAGGAAAGGGATTGCCGGTATTCCGTACCTCTTCCTGCTGGCTTGTCTCGCCCTGTCCGTCATTGCCTATATATTTAAGTATACAGTAACCGGACGTCAAATTCTGGCGACAGGCGGGAATGAAAAAGCAGCCAGATTATCGGGTATCAATACCAGTGCAATTATTTTGATTTCGAACACCGCATCTGGTTTTTGGGGAGCCCTTGCCGGACTTTTATACATATCTCGAATGGCATCGGCCAATCCGTCTACAGGTACCGATTGGCTAATTATTTCTTTTGCTGTAGCGGTAATAGGCGGAACGGCTCTCTCCGGAGGAGAAATAAAACCGGTGGGTCTTTTTGCCAGTGGAATACTTATCGCACTGATACAGAATGGCCTGGTGATTATAGGTGTGAATGTCTATTACGAGCAGACTTATTTAGGGGTAATTATCCTGCTGGCGATAGCTATTGATTCGTTTCATCATATAAAGCCTTGTAAAGCCTTGGAAAATGCAGTCTGTGCTTTTAAAATCCCGGGGAATATTTTCAGAAGGAAAAATTAATTATTTGCGCAAATATCGACAGCACAATACAAGCTTCGTTTAAAACTCTCAACTATAGAGCAAAGGAGAACTATTATGGGCACCTCTAAAAATCCAACACTGGACAAATCACAATTATTCAATTACAATACAATAATATTGGAGGATCATTATGATTGAAATGACAAGTGAAATAATATATCAGGATGTAGAACGTACAAATCCTTTTATATTCGAACTTAAAAAATCTATCGATTGGGATAGAATCTCAGAGACTATTTCTCAAAATATCCCTAAAAAGAAAAATAATTCTGGAAGGCCAAGATTCCCTGTCTCCCAAATGTTGCGCATTCTCATCCTTCAGGAAACCTACAACCTCTCTGATGATGCCATGGAGGTCCAAATCAATGGTAGCATCTATTTCAAATTCTTTCTTGACATGAGCCTGCTTGATAAATCTCCCGATTCCAAAACCATTTGGTCCTTCAAGGAAACGCTGCGCAAACTCAATCTCGAGCAAACGCTTTTTCTTGAGTTCCATAAATTTCTTGCTGAAAGAAAGATAAAACTGCACAAAGGGAATATCGTGGACGCCAGCTTTGTCAAAGTGCCTGTGCAGCGCAATACCAGAGAAGAAAACCAGCAGATCAAAAATGATGAAATCCCTCCATCATTCAAGGAAAACGAGAATAAAATGAGGCAAAAAGATACGGATGCAAGGTGGACAAAGAAAAATAGCAAAAGCCACTATGGATACAAAAATCACATTGCAACGGCGACTAACGAGCAGTTTATTACCGCTTACGAAGTAAGTGCAGCTAATGTGCACGACTCACAGGTGCTTGCAGCTATTTTATCCGAAGGCGTCACGCAGATATATGGGGATAGTGCGTACCGAAGTGAAAAGATAACAAATGAACTACGGAAGAAAGGTGTGAGGAACTTTATTCATCACCGAAAATATCGAGATACTTCACTTACAGAGAAGCAATTAGAAAGTAACCGCCGCAAGTCAAAGACCCGGGCGAAAGTGGAGCATATATTTGCATGGTTTCGCAATTGCATGAATAGGGGATTAGAGTTGCGATGTATAGGGATAGATCGGGTAAGGTTTCGTATGGGGTTACGAAATACTGTGTATAATATGTTAAAATATGTTTCAATTACAGCATAATAGTGGATAATTGTATCTAAAATGCTGTAAATAATGATTTTTTATGTAAATTCTAATTTTATTAGAATTTATTGATCGTAATTAATCTGGATCCAACTATTTTTTGTGCTATTTTGTTATGATTAAGGAAGGATTTTTGATTTTACATCGCAATGCCGATTTTTAGAGGTCCCCTTATGTATTACGAAAAAGTGAGTGTGAAATATTTTTTCATCCTATTATCGGTGCTTTCTATTGTTTTTGCTTCGTGCAGGAATAATAAAAACGAGGCTGAAGCCAAAGCTCAAACGACATCCACGGATAATCAGTTTGCTTGGTACGTGCCTGCGCCACATCCTTTTTTCGACGAAGTGCGCAAAGGGGTTGAGGCTTTTGAACAGGAATATGGGGTTGCTGTACTCAAGCAGGTCGGTTCGGACTGGAACCAGGATACTCAATCACGGGCAGTAGAAGCCCTGGTTGCGAGAGGGTATAAGTATTTTTCCGTCTACCCTTCATCTCCCAGCGGGGCCAATAATCTTTATGAAGAGATCGTGGCTCAGGGGGCTGTCGTTGGCAATTTCGGAGCCTCGACTTTCACTCCTACGAAGGCTTCTTTCTTTGTAGGCACGCCCATTAAGGAGGCCGCTAAATTTGCTACGGAGCAACTGATCCAAAACATGGGCGGAAAAGGGAACATATTGAATGTCCTCGAAGTCCTCGAAGATGCCAACACGGTATTGCGCAAAGAGGGCGTGGAAGAAGTTGTCGCAAAATACCCCGAAGTTCAGATCATTCAAGAAATATCTGGTATGAAAACGCAGGATGAAGCCACGCAGAAAATTCAAAGTGCGATGGCGGCTAACATTGAACAGATAGATGGGATTATTGCCACCGGTGCCACGGCAACCGTGGGAATCGCAACGGCCCTGACAGAGTATCACGAAGGGGGTGGAACCAGAGAGATTCACGCCGTGGGAATCGATAATCACCCCATTTTGGAGAAAGCCATTCTGAGCGGTTATGTGGACGGGACTATCATTCAGAATCCGTTTGCCCAGGGGTATCTGTCCATGCTCCTCCTGTATCAGCTGTCACAGGGGAAACATATGGCAGATAATCAGTATTTTGTCAGTACGGGAATGTTGTATGCAGACAAAGATTCAATCACCTCGTACAACCCTAAACTCCAGGAAGACACGAAGAGGATTAAATCAGAACTGGATCAGTACTTGCAATAGCGCGCCGTTCCAGGGCCTGTATGACCGGAAATTCCATTTCAAACGAAGGTACGTCTCATGCTTAGAATAATTAATGTGAGTAAATCCTTTCCGGGCGTACAGGCTCTGGACAATGTAAGCCTAGATTTTATTCCGGGGGAAATTCATGGGCTGATTGGAGAAAACGGAGCGGGTAAAAGTACTTGTATCAAAATTATAAGCGGTCTTCTGAAGAAAGATAGCGGGGAAATACAGATCGATGGTCAGCAGGTTCGTTTTTACAGTTACCGTGAAGCTATAGAACATAACATCGGACTGGTTCCTCAGGAGCTCAGTATCATTCCTCTGAGCAGTGTTGCGGAAAACATCGTCATCGACAAGCTTCCCCGCTACAGTCGCCGGGGAAAGATCAATTGGAAACGGATATATTCAGATGCAAGACAATATCTGGATATGGTGGGTTTGCGCATAGATCCCAAAACAGTCATTGCTGACGTGGGAGTGGCCCAGAAACAGCTGATACAAATAGCCAAAACGCTCTCTACCAACGCAAAATATCTTTTCCTGGACGAGCCCACCTCGGCATTGACACCGAATGAGGCGGGAAATCTTTTTCAAGTTCTGAAAAGGCTGAAAGAGAAACAAGTTTCTATTATTTTTGTTTCGCATAAGATAGAAGAACTTATGTCCATATGTGATCGGCTCAGTATATTGAGAGATGGGAAGCTGATTGCGACTAAAATAGTGGATGAGAAACTACATCAGGCTGATATTATTAAGCCCATGGTCGGGCGTAACGTAGAGATCCAGAATTTTGGCCAATTGCAGGGGGATCGTTCGGTTAAGGTGTTGGAACTGGTTAATATATCTCAGGAAAATACTTTTTCTAATGTCAATCTGTCTTTGTACCAGGGGGAAATACTGGGATTCTATGGTCTGGTAGGTTCTGGGAGAACCGAGCTGGCAAAGATTATCATAGGCGAAGATTCTTTTGAGAGCGGAAAAATTATCAAGAATGGGCGGGAGATCCGCATATCTTCGATGAAGGAATGCTTACATAAGCACAAAATAGGATACGTCTCTGAGAACCGCAAAGAAGAAGGTCTGCTCCTGAAATTTTCTGTGAAAGAAAATATTAATATTACTGTCTGGAAAAAAATTGCGCGATATTTTTCCAGTTTCATTCATCCGGATCTGGAACAAAAGCTGGCCCGGCAATACGTGGACAGGCTGAGTATTAAAACTTATGACCTGTCTCAGAGCGTTGAAACACTCAGCGGTGGCAACCAGCAAAAAACCAGTATTGCAAAATGGCTCGCCGCAGAATGTGATATTCTAATCATAGATGAACCCACGATAGGGGTTGATATTGGTGCCAAAGGGCAGATTCATCAGATAATCTGGGAGCTGGCTTCGGTCTATTCAAAATCAGTCATTCTGATATCTTCCGATCTGCCTGAGCTTATCAGTCTATCATCCCGCATTTTAGTATTCAATGAATTTACAATTCGGGGAGAAGTTGAAAATGTGGATTTGAGCGATCGTTATTACAACCTTATCAGCGACGAGATAGGTCAGTATATATCGTAAGGGACCTCTAAAAATTCGCTTTTGATGCTGAATCAGCGGGATTTTGCCGATGGCGAAGAAGTGAAGCCGAAGCATACTTTGCTGTATGGTAAGGCTTTGCTGACAAAGCTACTCGGCAACAAGATCGCGATTCAGCGCGGAATTGGAATTTTTAGAGGTTCCCGTAATATTAATTTGAGGAGGATTCGGTATGTCATCAGCAATTCAAACATGGTCCGATGAAAAGATAAAGTGGGAGCGATTTGCCATTCCCCCGGATAAGCTGCGGGAGTTTACCAAACGCTCTGACTCTAAAGGCCTGGCTCAAAGCCTTGGTTTTCTACTGCTGCTCTGTGGAACGGGGGCCATCTCTTATTACATGTATTTGTCCCGGAATTGGGTATTGATGGCTATTGCACTCTATTTGCACGGGACCTTTTTTTCTTTCATGCCCGGCCTGGCGGTTCACGAACTGACTCATAATACCGTCTTTCGGAGTGCCTGGCTCAATTGGTTAATTACCCACATCTATGGAGTTTTTGCCTGGGTAATGAATCCCTATGCCTATCGCCTGAGTCATCGCCGCCATCACTATTACACTCTGCACAAGGCACAGGAGGGGGAAGAGCCCGTATCCAGAAGATTTTCCTGGAAAGATCCCAGCTTGATATTATCTTATTTTAAAGTGATATATATCCGGTATTTTCTAATCCACATGAGCCGATTGCTCACTTTCCGTCCGCAGGGAGTGGGTTGTTCCGGCCCTCAGCTCAGCGCGTGGGAAAATTTTGTTTTAAAAGAGAAAAGTAAGCCCGGCGAATGGCGCGCAGTGAAGTCTTGGGCAGTATTTTGCTTCTTTGCCCATTTGATCTTTGCAATATGGGCCATCTGGAGCGGGCATTGGTTCCTCGTAGTACTGGTGACTCTGGCCCCTTTCTATGGTGGGTATTGGTATGTTTCTCTGGTGGGAACCCACATGCACACCGCCGTCGAAGATAATACCAACGATTTCCGCAAGTGCTGCCACTCAATGAAATTGGATCCGTTCAGTTCCTTTTTATATTGGCATATGGAATTTCATATCGAGCACCATATGTACGCGGCGGTTCCCTGTTATAATCTGAAGAAATTCAGCAAATATCTCCATGAGAATTTTGAAATGCCCGAAGCAAAGGGGCTTTTGGCAATCTTGAATTACTGCGACGTTCAGGCGGATGCCAATCCCAATGCCGGACCGCGATTTCAGTTACCATAATGCGGTAAAAAAGGATTTGAGTATGTGTAAGAAACCTGTTCTGAGCAAATTGCTTAACTTGGGAACTTTGGAGAACTTGCCGGACTTTTCTGCCGGACCGCGTTTGAGTCGTGAAACAGATGACTGGCTTCACTTATTGAAGCAGGCGGGGTACGCAGGGATTCAAACTTGTGATAAGCGGTATGCAAAAATGGCTCTGGATTGCGGAATGCAAGTGGCTGTGGATCCCGGCCAGAAAATAGAAAAACCGGACGATATTCGAGAATCCGCTCAATGGGCCGCAGATTTTGCGGTGGCTATGACGGCTCATATAGGTAATGGTTTTGAAAATGATGACGAGGCTTATCGGCTTTTTGAAGCTGTGTTGGAGTGTTCGCAGAAGCTGAATCTGCCTGTATATCCCGAAACGCACCGGGCCACTCTGCTGCAGGATCCTTATCGCAGTCTCCGCATCATTGAAAAATTCCCTCAGCTCCGACTGAACGGAGATTTCAGTCACTGGTATACCGGCAGTGAAATGATATACGGGGATTTTGAACAAAAAATCCAATATTTGAGGCCAGCATTATCCCGAATCCGGTTTATTCACGCCAGAATCGGCAATACGGGGCATATACAGGTCGAAATTTCCAGCAGCGGAGATGAGAGTCTTCACGTCCAGCACTTCAAGCGGTTCTGGCAGCTGAGTTTTGAGGGATTCCTGCAGGAAGATGACGCTGACGTATTCTATTTCGCTCCGGAACTGTTATGGCCGGAAATTGGCTACGCCTGCCGAATAACACGCTCTGATGGCAGTTGGGATGAAGAAACCGATCGTTGGCTCCAGGCGTTGGTGTTGTGTGATATCGGAGAGGAGTGTTTTCGGAATGCGAATCAATGCTAAAAGTTATAATCAAAGGGTACGGGAGTCTCCGTCCAATCGCGCGACCCCGCTGCCCGGCCCTACATCCACGAAGCCTACATGGAAACCTGGGAGCAGATGGAAGAACTGCAACGAGAGGGTTTGGTGCGCTATATCGGCACTTCGAATATGACCATTCACAAGCTGCAACTGCTGCTGCGCGATGCCCGGATTCCGCCCGCCTTTAACGAAATGGAACTGCACCCCCACTTCCAGCAGCCACAGCTGTTTGACTACGTGGTACAGAACGATATCGTGCCGATCGGCTATGCTCCGATTGGCTCCCCGGGACGGCCCGAGCGCGACCGCACGGCCGAAGACACGGTGGATATCGAAGACCCCCTCATAAACGAAATCGCCTGCTCCCACGGCTTGCATCCGGTGCAGATCTGCTTGAAGTGGGCGGTGCAGCGCGGCCAGATTCCCATTCCGTTTTCCAGCCAGCCGCGCAACATTTATGCCAACCTTCAGGCCGTGACCCTGCCGCCTCTCTCCGAAGCAGAAATGGGAGCCATTGCCGGCATCGACCGGAACTCCCGCCTGATCAAGGGCCAGGTCTTCCTCTGGCCCGAGGGCTGGGAAGACCTCTGGGATATGGAGCAGGCCAGATGAGCCGGGAGCGCGGGGCTGAAGATCTGCGCGAGATCCTGCGCTTGGAGCATATCGACAAGCACTTTATGGGCGTGCATGCTTTGAAGAATGTACACTTCAGTCTGCACGAAGGCGAAATCCACGCCCTGATGGGGGAAAATGGTGCCGGCAAATCCACACTGATGAAGATTTTGACAGGCATCTACAGCAAGGATGCCGGCAAGATCTATTTCGAAGACCGGCCGTTCCACCCGAAACATCCCAAAGAGGCTTTGGACAGAGGGATCAGCATCATCCATCAGGAGCTGAATATGATGGAGCACCTGACGGTGGCCCAGAATGTCTTTATTGGCCGGGAATCACTGCGGGGAGGCGGCCTGCTGCTCAATGAGAGGGCACAGAACCAGAGGGCGGCAGAGCTGTTCCGCAGACTGAACATGAATATTGAACCCACCGAACGGATGTGCAATCTGACTGTCGGTCGCCAGCAGATGGTGGAAATCGCCAGGGCCGTTTCATTCGATTTGAAGGTGCTGGTGCTGGACGAACCCAGCGCGGCGCTGACAGATACGGAAATCAACGATTTGTTTGCCATTATGCGCAATCTGGTGCAGCAAGGTGTGTCGATGATCTACATCTCGCACCGGATGGACGAGATTCATCGCATCACCGACCGGGTAACGGTGATGCGGGACGGTGAATACGTGGGAACCCGCAACACTTCCGAAGTCAGTACCCAAGACATTATCAATATGATGGTAGGCCGGATGATCTACGATCAGCCCAAGTCCCGGAGCAGCGTCTCCGGCGCTGCCGAGGTAGTGCTGGAAGTGCGCGGTTTGAAAGCGGGCCGTATGGTAGAGGATGTCAGCTTCCAACTGCACCGCGGCGAAATACTGGGTTTTTACGGATTGATCGGGGCAGGGCGCACCGAGACTGCCCGTGCGATTTTCGGGGCCGATCCGGTGACTCGCGGCGAAATTCGGATAGATGGTGCCATGGTCCAGATACGGAGTCCGATGGATGCAGTGCGCTGCGGCATCGCCTATCTTTCCGAAGATCGCAGACGCTTTGGCTTGGCTACTTCACTCGGCGTGCTGGAAAATTCGTTGCTGGCCTCTTATGAAGATTTCAGTGGTATGGGCGCTTTCATCGACCAAAAACGGGCCCAGCAAGCTGTTTGCGAGCATGTGGAAAAACTGCGAATCAAAACTCCGTCCGTACATCAGCAGGTCACCAAGCTCTCGGGCGGCAATCAGCAGAAAGTTGTCATTGCGAGGTGGCTGATCAACGATGCCCAGATACTGATTTTTGATGAGCCTACGCGCGGGATTGACGTGGGAGCCAAAAACGAAATCTACATTCTGATGAACCAATTGGTGCAGCAAGGCAAATCGATCATCATGATCTCCTCCGAGCTGCCGGAAATTCTGCATATGAGCGACAGGGTTATGGTAATGTGCGAAGGCTCCATCACCGGCGAGCTGGATATCTACGGACTCAGTCAACAGACCGTTATGCAATATGCCACTCAGCCACTTGAGGCCCGCAATGAAGCCGGGGAGGCATAAGCATGTGGGCAGATGTTGACCGCAAGAATCTGGCCAGCCTGTTGCAACGCTTTCTGGCTCCGGCTTCCTTGGTCATTCTGTACATTTTTTTTGCGCTGTTTGGCCGGAATTTTCTCTCGTATTCCTCTTTGATCAATATTCTGGATGCTTCGTACTATATCGGCTTCCTGGCCATCGGAGTCACCTTCGTGATCATCGCAGGAGGCATTGACCTGTCCTGCGGCACGGTGCTGATGGCTTCGGCGCTTGCCGGGGGTACTGCGTATAAGTCCTGGGGCTGGCCCATGTGGCTGGCCCTGCTGCTGATTTTGGGCACAGCACTGCTCTTTGGCGTGTTCAACGGGCTGATGGTGACGCGGCTGAAGATCCCCCCCTTTATCGCCACTCTGGGCACCATGATGATTGCCATGGGCGCGGGTTCCATTATCTCCAACGTGCGCAGCGCCACCTTTCCCACCCGCTCAGAGCCCGATGGCTGGTTTAAGGATGTCTTCAAATACCTAGGAGATACAGCCATCATTCCCACCGGCTTCTTTGTGCTGCTGCTGCTTGCTCTCATCTGCCATATCACACTGACCAGTACCAAAATGGGGCGCTACATCTTTGCGATCGGCTCCAATAAGCAAGCCGCACATTTATCGGGAATCAATGTGGCCCGCTGGGAGTTTATGAGCTACCTTATCAGCGGCCTGATGGCCGGAATCGGAGCCATTGCCTTTGCCGCAGTCTACACAACGGTACTGCCCGCGCAAGGCCAGGGCTTTGAATTGTATGCCATCGCCGGAGCCGTTATTGGCGGCACCTCCTTGTCGGGAGGCATCGGCTCGGTATTTGGCACGCTGATCGGAGTCTATATTATGAGCACCTTGCGTGTGGGTCTGCCTTCCATGGATTTGCAGTCCCATTACCAGACTTTTTTCACCGGTGTGGTGGTGATCGGGGCGGTGTTGCTGGACTTGTATCGCAACAACAAGGCCAAGCAGGTCCGTCTGCGCTACGCCCGGATGCGCAGACAAGAGAAACGGGACAAGCAGCAAAGTTAAGGGAGATCTCTAAAAATTCGCTAAATCTCAGCGATCCACATCAAAAGCAAATTTTTGGAGATTTTCTTACGATTTTCTTGCCCTCCGCCGGAAAAGTGTATATTCTCAAGGAGAACAATCTATTTTATAATTCCTGTTTGCTCTTTTATTGAGACCATTCTGACTTTCGTCAGAACATCATCTTTATGCATTATTTTGCATAATAATACCTAGGAGTATTGCACCATGAAACACAAATTTAGTAAAATTCGCGCATCGCGCATCGCGCATCGCGCATCGCGCATCGCGCATCGCGGCCCGTGAATCAAGGCTATACCGCAGAAAAATATATTTTTCTGCGGCCTTTTTGCGCCCGTTTGCCCTCCTTCTCTTTTCGGCCCTTCTGCTCGGCTGCGACCCGCCCGATGATGGGTCCTCTCAAGGGCCTGATCAGAATCCGAGCCAGAATCCCGATGACAACCCGAATCAGAACCCACCCCCGTCATATACCTGGGCAGGCGACTACATTATCACCAACAGCACAGATGCCAATGTAGAAATCCCCCATTTTTTCCAGAATGGCGTATATGCTGCAGGCGAGTTGTATTTGGGCACCTTGCACGTAGGTGCGGACAAAAGCGTCTCGATCGCCAGTATCGCGAAGGACTTCACAACTTCAGGGGCCACCTACCGCATTGATTTTGAAACCCCGAAGCAGAACCCGAGTGCCCCACCCAATAATATTCCAGAAACGACCCACAATGCAAACTCAATGGAACTCCGAGATAATGTGAATGTAGTTCTCAATGAGAACAACACCAATATCATACCCATTAAATACGAGCGCAACAGACATTGGTTAACTATTGGGTTTTCATTTTTTTCGACAGTTCCTGCAATAAATGCCATTTTGGGTATCTCTGCGGGAGCTGATCCCACAGAATCCTGGACTTCAGGCTTATCATCGTCCTTACCGGGTATTACATCGCAATTCGTTCCGTTTGACGTGACGCTGCAACGCAAACCGTAGTCTGTCGCCAGCCGCGACTTTTATGTATGTACCAGAACACTAGCTGTTGCCCCAAATTCCTTCACTTGGCCTCGGAAGCGAATTATAGAATTGGGCTCTTCGGTACATCTTGTGGATTTTAGGTAAAGGGGACCTCTAAAAATTCGCTTTTGTCTTCTTGCGAAGCTATTTTGGAGCGAGGAAGTGAAGCCGAAAAATACTTTGTTGTATTGTAAGGCTTTACTGACGAAGCTGTTCGTTTCAAAAGAGCGAGTAAGAGCGCAGAATGGAATTTTTAGAGGTCCCCTAAAGCATTGGATAGCTTGGAGAAACATGGGGATAAGGTGGTGGAGCGCTGGCGCTCAGGTAAGACAAGCGCCCGTCTGGAAGGGTTGAACAGTATATTTCAAGCGGTTCGGGCTAGGGGTTACAGGAATACAGAAACATTTTTAATGATGATATACTTGAGTCCGGTAGCTGCTACTCTAGAACGCTAGATCTTCCCTTTGCCGAACCCTGGTAGGTTTGAAGGAGTCGGGGCTCAAAATCTGCTTTGCTTTGCCGGATTGCCGAATCTTTTGTTGTAGCTGCCGGAAGCTTGCTCTCAGCTGCAGCAGTTCGCCGTCCAGGTTCTGGATTTCGCGCAGCAGTTCCAGCGACAGTTCGGGTTGGGCATCCTGCCTTTCCTGATTTTGAGTCGTGAAGGGTTACTCTTCAGAAGCAGCATCTTTCTGTGGTGGGGAATTTTTAGAGCTGCCCTTAGAGAATCGCCGAGAATCGCCGAGAATCGCCTCTTAACTGGTCAAGACCCTAAATTCTTACACTTCTGCCATTTCGGCTTTCTGCTTCCGGCGGCGCTGCTGCCGTTCCCGCTTTTTGTTCTCCAGCTCCGCAGCACTTTGAAAGCGGAATTGCAGCTTGCCGCTCCGGACCGAGATTGCAACTTCGCCCCCCTTCTCTGCCAGACGCCCGTAGAGCACTTCATCGATCAGACAGTCTTTAACCTCATCCTCAATATAGCGGTTCAAATTTCTTGCACCAAATTCTTGTGAATAGCCATGACTACACAAGTAATCCAGCACTTTTTCGTTGTACCTGATGCGGATATTCTTTTCTTCCAGTACAGTACCGAAGTTCTCTATCTCCTTGCGGGCAATACAACGTATTACCTGAGAATCCAAACTATTAAAAGGAACCACTTTGTCCAGTCGGTTACGGAATTCGGGAGTAAAAATATTCTTCAGATCCTCGTCAATAGCTTCCTGGTTCATCACCCGGTCGCCAAAACCGATGCGGCTTTGACCAATGCGGTGTGCCCCGGCATTAGAAGTCATAATCACCACTACATTGCGCAGATCGGCCTGACGCCCCTGATTATCGGTAACGGTGGCGTAATCCATCATTTGCAGCAAGATATTGTAGATTCTGCTGTGCGCCTTTTCAATTTCATCCAGCAGCAGTACCGAATGCGGGTTTTTGCGCAGCGTATCAGTCAGCAGACCTCCTTCTTCGTAGCCTACGTAACCCGGAGGCGAACCAATCAGACGAGCGACCGAATGACCTTCCTGGTATTCACTCATATCAAAGCGGTGCAGTGAGACCCCCAGTTCTTTGGCCAACTGCCGGGCCAGCTCCGTCTTGCCGACACCGGTCGGCCCGACAAACAGCAAGCTGGCCACCGGCTTGTCGGCTTCGCGAAAACCCACGCGCGAACGCTTGATTGCCTCGCTGACAATCTTTACCGCCTGATTCTGGCCATGTATGTGACGCAGCAGATGCTCTTCCAAATGGCGCAGGCGCCGTTTCTCGTCAATCTCGACTGTCTTCTGCGGAATGTGGGCAATCGAAGCCACCACCTGCTCAATATGAGCCACCGAAATCTCCGGTTTGCCCAGTTTGCGCCAGCTCAACTCTTCCTCTTCCAGCTGGTTTTCCGCCAGCTTTTCGTAGCGAATGCGAGCCCAGGCGCCGGCTTCATCAATCACATCGATCGCCTTGTCAGGCAACTGCCGCTCATTGATATACTGGTCGGACAGGTCGACCGCACCCTCAAGACTCCCGGCCGTGTAGATCACCTTGTGGAAGGCCTCGTATTTGTGTTTGATTCCGTTGAGTATTTTCAAGGTCTCTTCGCGGCTGGTGGCAGGCACATCGACTTTCTGAAAACGGCGGGCCAAAGCGTGATCCTTGGAAAAACTCTTCTTGAATTCATCATAAGTGGTAGAGCCAATACAACGGATCTGCCCCCGCATCAGCGCAGGTTTGAGCAGGTTCGAAGCATCCATGCTGCCGCTGGAAACAGAGCCTGCTCCGATAATACTGTGAATCTCATCAATAAACAGAATCCCATTCCCGCGCTCGCTCAACTCCTTGATCAAGGCCTTTACCCGCTCCTCAAAGTCACCGCGATAGCGTGTCCCTGCGATCAGCCCTGCCATTTCCAGCGAGTACAATTCCATGCCACGAAGGGCACTGGGAACTTCGCCCGCGACAATGCGCTGGGCCAGACCCTCTGTAATGGCAGTTTTGCCCACGCCAGGATCGCCGACATGTACCGGATTATTTTTGAAGCGCCGTGCCAATACCTGAATAGTACGTTCCAGAACTTCATTGCGACCGATCAGGGGCTCCAGTTCATCGTTACGAGCCAGCTCTGTAAGGCAGACTGTAAACTGCTCCAAAGGGCTCGGACGCTTGATACGCGCTGCGCTCTGCTGCTTTTGGCGTTCCATGCGTTCCTTGCGCTTTTGCAGTTCACTGCGGTTCAAAGAATTACCTCCATTTACCTGCTGTGAAATCCTACCCCCGTTTCTGTTGTCGCCACGCTCGCCCCGGTTATTTTGAGATTCATTCCACAGCTGGGTCAACGCATCGCCGGGCTCGGCATCTTCCTGCCGTTGCAACGTTACCTGCTCCCGCAGGGTCAAACGATCCAAACCATCGGTTTTGAGAAAAAATGCGGCGTGACTCTCCGGTTCGTCAAGCAATGCCACCAACAGGTCGCCGATCTGTATCTCGGTTTTGCCCGCCGCTGAGATGTGAAACATGGTTCGCTCAATCACGCTTTGAAAGGCGTGAGACTGTTCCGGCTCTCTCGTTTGACCCTCAGGATGCCTGGTCAAATGCATTTCAAAGTAGTCCAACAGTTTCTCTTCGACACCTTCAACATCGACATCGCAGTCAACCATTAATTGCCGCGAAGGACCAAAGCGCAGAGCGGCAAACAAAATATGCTCCGGCGTGAGGTGATCGTGGCGGTTTTCCACAGCTATCCGATAGGCGGCAGACATGATAATATGGGCTTCTTTATTTAATTCCATCATTGAACACTCCTCGTAAAGAGCTGAAAAACAATACGATCAGCAAGATCTCTACATCCCTTTCACAACCCACAACACAACAAAAATCCGAAAATCGCCCGACAGATGTCGGAGATCAGCAATTTCCAACAGATTTACGATCTTATCCACGAATCACAGTTTCACCTGCGGCAAGAGTTGTAGCACGGCTCTTGCGAAGAGCAGCTCAAGCCTCTCACCGGCTCAGGCCGGAGCAACCTGCAATTTTTAGAGGTTCCCTTAAGTGCCATCACGTTTGAACCTGTATAATACAGCAAAGTATAGATCAGACTTCCTTCCCTGTTATCCTGACTTCGGCAGTTCCCCATAGGGGACCTCTAAATCTCCTCAACCAAACAACGTAGCGGAAAATCCGCTTTGCGGGCCAGACTGGTCGTTTTTCGTACCTTACTCACGGCGATGTCATAGGAATAGATGCCCACCACCGCCCGACCTTCCCGATGAATACTCAACATCAGGGCTGTAGCTTCCTGCTGACTTTTGCGAAACACATCAACCAGCACCGCAATCACAAAGTCTTGCGTAGTGTAATCATCATTGAGCATGACAACCTGATAGGACTTCGGGCAGCGAATCGCGGTATCGATGCCGACATCAGCACCATAATTCTCCTTCACGTTCGGCATTGTGAATTACTCCTGAAAAACTCTTTTAAAGGAGGAGTTCCCTCGTGTTTCGGTGTTTCCCGTACTGAAGAACCAGTGCATTGACAATCCCTGCCAAATTCTGTTACAGCTTCTGATTTTTTCTATTATAGTAAAAACTGTGGTGAAAGTCATTGGCTATTTGTAATTTGTATCCCCCATGATTCATTTTCGCAATTCTGTTTTGGCAAGGATAATTTTCACCATCGGCGACGAATCCAGCCGTTCAGGTTTCTGCGCTTGGTATTGAGAGCCGGTTTTTGAGATTCGCCGGAGAATACTTCGCTTTTATGGAAAGCTCTGGAACTCCCCGGTATGAGAATCGCTTACCGGACATCGAAACGCGATGCTGTTACCCGAAAGCAGGGCAGTGGCACAAATCTCACCGCGCAATACAACAGGTGCGGTTTGCCAAACCGGAGACCCCTCATTGGCAATTTTAAGGACCCACAATATGTATGTGCCCTTCAAAGTGGCCTTGTCGGGGTACTTCACAGAACGTCCCGGCCTGCGGCGGCGGGCGACGCATTGCGGGTCGGCAGCCATAGGCGTTTATCTTTGCGTTTGTTCGAAAAATAATAATCGTAACAACTCAGCACCAAGTACCAAGGCTGACAACTGATCCTGGCCGCCAGACAGCCCGGAACATCCTGCGGCGGATTTTGCAGCAGCAGGCAGCGACGCAGCGATACAGCGTCTTCCGGCCCGAACTGTGGCGAGAAATAATATTTTTGCAGCAAGACCAACGCAGCCAGGCTATTGTGCAGCAGCACCTGCATTTCTCGTTCTGTCCGACGCCGGGCAGCCATGCGATAGCGGCCTATTATGCTGGGAACATTAGATTTGGGCTGTGCCGGCATAGGGCTCTGCACCTGTATTTGAGCCCGAATATCTTCTAGGGCGCGTTGCCAAGAGTGCAACTGCTGTGGCAATTTCACATCGCTTGCGGGCATCCTGCTCTTGGCGCAGGAAAATAGGTGGTAGTTGAGCAGGTGCAAGTAGCAATGCATCGCCCCCACAATTCTGGCGCGGATCTCCGACCTGCCTGGAGCCCTCCATTCGGCCCGCAGGGCCAAGTAACTCAGACGGGCTCGGAACAGCAGCAACAGTACGAACAGCAGTACCGGCACCAGCACAAGCAGCAGCCGACTGCGTCCGCGCAGACCCTCCAGCAGGCGGGCCAGCAGCTGCTGCGCGGGAGACTGTTCAGGCCGCAATTGCTGCAAACCCTGCTCAGCGCTGAGGGTGTTGTTGCGTAGCAGCTCTTCGGTCAGTGCGGCCAAATCAGCTTCGGCCCCTTCGGGCAGGCCGAATTGTAACTCTTCACCGGGGGCTAGCTCGAAAGTAGTGGGGTCGAAGGTCACCCAGCCCTGCTCTGGATCAAAGACTTCGACCCAGGCGTGGGCCTGGTCGGCAAACAGAGGGTAGTAGTCCAGAATGCGCAGTGCCGGATTGAGCAAAAAACCGACCGCAATTCGACTGGGCACACCCATGGCACGCAGCATCAAGCCTTGGCTGAAGGCAAAGTATGTGCAGTAGCCTTTTCTTGCCTCAAACAAAAAGTAGCGCAGCTGATCGCCGTCCTCGGCGATGCCGGGCTTCAGACTGTAACGGTATTCGCGTTGAAAGTAGTTGGTGAAGATCCGGGCCAGCTCCAGAGGCGAGATCCGGGCCGCCACCTGTCTGCCCATCTCCAGCAGGGCCTCCGCTTCTTTCTGCTCCATCGCATCACCCGCATTCCCATTGAGGTCGTTCGGGTTGGCAATGCCTTGGTCTTGCAGCAGCAGCCGGGCGGCAAATACGCCGATGTCGTGGTACCGCTCCGGCAAATAGCTGTAATAATCAAGCAGTTCGGCGGGCAATTCGCGCCCGTAGTCTTGCAGCGGCCGACCGAAGGGGAAAAGATCTTCCAGCGTGCGAGCCCGTACCCGATAGACCCGGCTGAACGATGAATCGGGCCAGTTTTCAAAGGTTTGCACCTCGGTGGGGTAGTTGAGTACAAACAGTGAGCTGGGTTTGATGTTCAGCAGGAACATGTCTGCCTCGGTGCTCTGGCGCAGGTCGTACTGCGGCATTTGAAACAGACTGATACCGCGCCCCAGCTCCGGAGGCAGGGGGCTTTCTCCCGGCATATTGGGTTCTTTGGGGTCGCGGAAGAAACTGCGCGCGCCGCTGTTCTTGCCCGCTTTGGCACTCAGACCGCTCAATGTGAAACGGATCAGGTAGCTAGGCCGGTCACTGCGCAGATTTTCAATTTTGGTCATCATCACTAGCTGGCGGTCCTGCTCCAGGGAGCTGTCCAGTTGCAGGTACTCGCCAAAGTCGAACTGGTTGTTCAGGTTCTCTTGCAGGAGGCCGTTGCCCAGACCAGAGCCGTGCGTGCGCCGGTTCCAGTGGATCGGCGAGATTTTGGTCCACCACAGCAGCAGGAAGAGCAGCAGCAGCAGGGTCAGGCAGCTGCCCAGCTGCTTGCCTCGTCTCAGCATATTTTGACGCAGTGTGCGGTGAGGTCTCTGGTCGGTGGTTTGCTGCTGTTCGCGGTGCAGCAGCGGCGAGAGCCAGCCACTTTCGTGGCGCAAGAAGGGATGCAGGGTCAGACCCAGCAGTAGTAAGTTGAAGGCGGGCAGGCCGAGCCAGAACAGTCGGTACAGGCCGTAGCGGCCTTCAAAACTGAGGCTGAGCTGCTCACGCGTCAGCAGGAACAAGCTGAGAAGCAGCAGCACTACCGCTTCGATGCTGCGGTACTTGCCAAAGCGCAGGGCCAACGCACTGCTGAGCAGCAGCAGAGAGGCCAGCACCAGCACCATGCGGGCCTGCAAAATCCGGTACAGGATAGCGATGGCCCGGCCGGTGTCTCGGCTGCTTCCGGCCATATAGTCGCTCAGACCCTGAATGGCCAGATAGATCATCATCACAGCACCCAAGGCCCAGACGATGCGCAGCGACAGCCGGGGGCTGAGCAGCAACACGGTAAAGGCCAGCTTGGCGGCGAAGAACAGCAGCAGCGCGGCAGAGCCGCTGGCCTGGGCCTCCCGGCCCAAGCTCTGCATAAACAGATATAGCAGACCACCGCCCAGTATTGTATGCAGCAGTAGGTAAAGGATTTGCAGTCCGCTGTGGCCGTAACGGGTATTCAAACCGGAAAGTGTGGGCATGAGGACTCCCTTTGGCACCCAGTTTAGTCAAACTGTCGCTGTTTGCGAACAAGTGGAGGCCGGAAAGTCTGAAAGCTGTTTTCAGGACTCCTCCATACTTATGGGGACCTCCTTGATTTCGTCATTCGTCAAGGGTGCTCAGTTGTGTAATTTTCTGTTGATTCCTATATGATTCAGTGTCAGAATGCTCGTCAGGAATGAAGCATCTTGGTCCGATAATATATATTCTGTCTACCAAGTTTCTGCTGTTAAAATGTCGCAAAACACCTTAACGTTTCCGTCACGCAGCCCTGCGCTGTTTGCTGTGTGCAAGCAACTCTGCCTGCTCTGCCTGTCGGTCCTGCTGCTGCAAAGCTGCCTTATCAGCACTCCGGTTGCTCAGCCGGACAAGGGCCGCCTGCACGTGGCTCTGATCATTCCACCGGAGCGTGCCACTTTGGCCATGCATTTGTATGAGAACTACCGCGAGCTGCGCAGACGCATCCAGCTCCTGCACGGTCGACCCCGCATTAAGATTCACATCATTCCTTGGCAGGAGTTTTTTTACAACAACAGCCACGAGCGCTATGATGCGATGATCTACATCGCCTTGTACAGCCAGGTGCCGTCTGAGTTTGCCAGCGGCATTACTCTGGAAGAGCTGTTGGAACTGCCGTTGTTTTTGCACTACAATCAACCCAGACGCTTTATTTGGTTTTTATTTGAAGAAAATTCAGAGTTGGATCGGTACCGTCTGAGCTATCCGGACTCGCCTTATGTCTCCAGCAATACGGGCCCGGCGGCGCTGCGCAAGATTTTTGAACTATCTCTTTATGAGTTTCTGCGTCACTTACAGGAGTTGTACTACTGATGCTCAGACTGCATCCCTTTCATATGAGTTTTCACCCAGAGGGCCGAGCCCTGCATTTCTTTCTGGTCATCGCCGAGCCTGACGGATGCGATGCTGCGGGCAAACTGGCCCGGAATCCCGGGGTTTTGCTATTGAATCAAAGTTCTGCCTCCGGGCCCACGCTGCTGGAATTGAGTCTCTGCCGGCCGGAAGAACACGAAAAGGCGGATGCAGAACTACCGGCACTGCGGCGTTGCCAGCGCGCCGGCCTTCCAGCTGAAGTGGCTAGAGTCAGTGAGTCGGCAGTGATTGCGCTGGCCCGGCGCACGGAGGCCGAACTGGGCGAATATCTGCAAGGTCGGCGCCGAGCCTTCGAGCTGCCGCTGTTGCTGGCCGGCACTCCGTTTCGGCAGCGGGCCTGGGAGCAGTTGAGCAGGATTCCCTATGGTCAGACCCGGAGTTATCAAGAGCAGGCAGAGGCCTGCGGCAATCCGCGTGCCTGCCGGGCCATCGGCATGGCCAATTACCACAATTCTTTGATTCTGCTGCTGCCCTGCCACCGGGTTATAGGCAAAGACGGCAAGCTGGGTGGCTACCGCCCCGGCACGGAATACAAGGAATATTTCTTGCAACTGGAGCAGTACAATTCGCAATGATTCCGGCCCGGCCTGCTGTTTTTGCGCTGGAAACCCTGCCCCGTCATTACCTGGGAGTCCCTCGGGAACTGCGCGAATATTTTGGCCCCCCGTTTTTGCATGTTCATCGGCAAACACTGGAGACCTTTCACCGGAGGCGACTGGAGCATAGTTGCCGGATACTGGGCTTTTTGCCCCGCCCTGGAGAGTTGGCGGCGCTGTGGCGCGAGCTGGAGTCCTTGCGCCCAGAGCTGCTGCGGGCGAGCGCGGGACAGTCTGTAATTTGCAGTTTGCGGTACTTTGCTTCCGGGCGGGCTTGCGCGCAGTGGCGCGAGTCGCAGCCGCCCGAAAGTCGGATTTTCGCTGTGTCCGGCCAGCACCGCGCTGTTATGATGCTGCGTCCGAACCTCCATCCTTTTCCATATTTTTCTTCTGGCCCTGATTTTTCCTCCGGTTTTACCCGTCCCAGTCTTGTTCTCCGGGGCTCTGAAGCAACTGTGACGAGGCTGTCTCGGGTGGCGGTCTCGCCACAGTTGCGTCAAGCGACTGACGTGCGGCAACTGCGTTTGTGGAATGCCAAGTGTCATTGGCAGGCAGAGCTGAGCAGAGAGTGGGCACTGCGTAGTCAAGAGCCTTTATATGAGGATTGCGCCGACCTGCTTTCCTTTGGCCTGCCCGGCGGTCTTGTTCTTTCTGCTTCTCCTGCTCCCGGCAGTGAAATTGATCAAGGCGGCCTGCCGTTATTATTGGAAGGCATGCGGAGCAATGTCTTTCTGCTGTGCTACCGGCCCGCTTCGGGCGTTGCTTCGGGCGTTGCTTCGGGCGTTGCTTCGGGGGTTTTGCACTTGACCACGCCGCGTCTGCGGCGTGGTGCTCAGCTGCTCAGTGGCAGCACGCGCAACTGGCTCTGCGCCAACGCCAGGCATTTACCCCATATCGAACTTGCCCAACAAGACCTCGGCCTGGCTGAACTGTTGAGTGCCGATGGTCTGCTGCTCTGTAATGCGGCCATGGGGCTCCGTCTGGTGTCGGAGCTGTTGTTACCGGAATCTTGCCTGGACTGGCTGCCAAGCGCACGGCGGGAAGAGGCTGAGAAGCGGCTCACCCCCTGCTCCCTCTCCCGAAGGCTGCTGCGTTACCATTCGGAGCCCGAAGCGGAGCAGCTTGTTATCCGACTGCTGGCTCAATACTGGAACGCGGTTTGGCGATAATGGGCAGCGTCCCTTCGGTGCTCTGTACTGCATCTTGTTGTTTGAGGTTTAACGGGGAGCCCATAAACCGGCGCATCTTTCTTGGGTGAGCAGCTGGCGGCTGATGCCATCTCTGTGAATGACGCTGCGGGGAATCCTCTGGTCTACGGTACCGACTACACATTAGCGATAGCGTTCCGTAACGATATGGGGGCCTATACTCCGGCGCCGGGAATGCCGGGAATAAAGACACAGAGTCAAGACATCAATGACGCCCTGACTCTCGCGATTACCAGTGACGGTAAAGTATCCGCTATGCCTGTTGCTGGCGGCCCTCTTCTGGCCGGTGAATATATTTACACTGTTACCGCCACGGGCATGGGGAACTACGAGGGTACGGTGACTGGAGAGGTCACCATCACAGTAGAACTTGCCTTCGCCTACGCAACAGCAATCACTGCCTCAGCAGGTGGTACTAGCGTCTACAGGAGGAATCTCATCGGAATGGGTGGCTTTAATGCAGATCATTACACTTATACGATAGCAAAAGATCTTGTCCCGCTGCATAGCAGTGTGACAATTGATCCGCATACGGGTCAGGTAAGCGTGGATGAGAAACTTGTCACCGTCGCTGCTGATGGCAGATATACTGTCACGGCCACGCCTGATCCTAATGGTCCTGCGGCTGGTGGTGAAGTCGTAACTGCTTCTGTCATGATCGTGGTAAACACTGCTTCTCTCACGATCGTGGTAAACTAAGCGGATGCTTTGTATAATTTTGGGTCGCTAGCTGCCTATTGGGCCACTTTTTTGTCTGTTTCGCTATCGCAGCTTGGTAATACCATTCAGTAAAAGTAGCATTCTTCCCGATTGGGCTCCCCTCATTCCCCGTGAAAGAGGGGTCCAAGCATAGAGCATTTGCCAAATAGACTCCCGTTTTCACGGGAGTGACAAACATTTTTCGCTAATCCCTGGCAGCTTGGTTCACCGCCACTTTGCGAGTAGCCTTGCGCAGACTGATCGCCTCGGTCGGGCAAACCCGCAGACACTTGCCACAGCGGATGCATTCATCCGAATCAATATAGATATACGTGCTCTGATGATTCAGGTCAGCCTCCAGATAACCAGTGGCATAGCCATCTTCATCGCGGAACACCCGCGACACCTTCTTGATGCAGTTGCGCGGCGTAACCTCGATGCACCAATTGCAGTGAATGCATTTGTCGTTGTCGATTTCGAACTTATAGTGGCACAGGTAACAGCGCTTGGCATTTTCGCAGGCAATCTGCTCATCATAACCCTGCTCTACCTCCGCATCTTGAGGCACGCGCTTGGGGATATCCAGAATCGGCATGTGCAAGGGGGTTTTCAAGTCGTGGTCGCGCGAGCGCCCAAAATAGGCATCCCGTTCCGGGTCCTGCAGCTCCAAAGCAATGTGCAACTTGCGGCGGGATTTACCCATCAAGAAAAAATCGATGCGATCTGCGGCGGCCTTGGCACTGGCTATCGAATTAATCACATCCGAACTGCCGCTGCTAAATTCACCTGCCACGAAAATATTCGGGCAGGAAGTGCGGTGGGCATCCAGCTCGAGACGCAACTTCTCTCCCTCAAATTCGGGCAGCAGTTCCCAGTCCTGCTTCTGGCCGATTGCCAGAATCAGGTTCTCGCACGGCACCTCGACCATTCTGCCCTCCACCGGAATGATCTGCGGCTTGCCGTCTTTGCCGGTTTCACCCAGTTTGTTCCTTTGGAACAGCACGGCTCGCAGCCTGCCTCCCCCCTTCCTGACACCAAGAGGAGTCAGGAGGGTGCGCACCTCAATCCGTTCCTTGCGAATCTCGCGCAGCTCTTCAAATTCGGCCGCCATATGGTGCTCGGCCCGGCGATAAATAATACTGACCCGATGCTCCGCACCGACCAGCCGCCGCGCGGCGCGGGCACAGGAGCGAGCGCAGTCCAGCGCCGTAAAACCGCCGCCAATTACCACCACATCGCCCGACATTTCGCTGATGGCCCCACTGTTGTAGTCTTTCATAAACTTCAGGCCGGGCAGGAAGTCTTTGTCCTCCAACCCCTCCAGATGCAGGCTGCTGGCCTGGGTGGTGCCAGCGGCTAGCAAGACAGCGTCATAGTCTTGTTGCAGCCGCAGCAGATCTCCGGCACTCAACTGTTGATTCAGTTGCACTTCAATGCCCGCTTGGGTAATCAAATCGATCTCGGCCTGTATTTCGGCCAGCGGCAGGCGGAAACGCGGAATGCCATCGACCATCATGCCGCCCAAATGATCTTCACGCTCAAAAATCGTAAGTTGGTGGCCGTAGCGACTCAGCTCACGTGCCGCAGTCAGGCCTGCCGGACCGCCACCGACCACAGCGACCCGCTTACCGCTGACTTCGTGCCAGGGCGGCAACGGCTGAGCCGCTTCCTTGCCTAGGTCGGCACCGGAGCGCTTGAGGTGGCAGATATTGACCGGGCCCTGGGTATTGGTCCACTGGTGGCGGCAGGCCGCCTCACAGGGCCGGGTGCAGACCCTCCCCAGCACCGAAGGAAACACATTGTCTTCCAGATTGATGCGATAGGCCGCACCATACTGCCCCAGCGCGATCTGCTCAATATAAGCAGGCACATTCGTCCTGGCCGGACAGGCCCTCTGGCAGGGAATGTCCATGGCGATTACCTTGAAGTCGGCAGCTTGAGAGACCGACCCGGTGAAGCTGCTATATGCATCCTGCCGGGGAGCTTTGGAATATTGGTATTCCGACATGTTATCATCCTCTGCTTGCCACGAATTCCGGCACCCGGTTCCCATCTCCCCGGATATGTCTTGTTTGCTGATTCCGCTTTACGGGTTACGGCGTTTCAAGGGAAGCTCTAAATAATTTTGGACCGTTCATCACTCTCAGGTTCTTCCGCAAACACGGCCTTCTCGAACGGCTCCATGCCCACGCGTTTGACGGTATCGGCCAAAGTTTCTTCTCCTTCTCGCAGACGCACAAACTGGTCCAGCACCGTTTGCGTGACCTTGGGGCAATCGCCGGCCTTGAAATTGCCCAGCTTGTGCCCAAATTGCTCCATCTGGTTGCCGCCCAACAACATTTCGTAGCCCTCGGCACTGCCGCTCTCCTCGCGGATGCGCTCACCTCGGAAACCGATGTCGCTGATGCGGTAGGGCGAGCAGGAATTGGGGCATCCGGTAATGTTGATGAGCACCTTGTGTTCAATGCTACGGTATTTTTGCTGCTGCACCACTTCCTGCAGACTTTCATAGAGGCTGCGGGTCTTGGCCACGGCCTTGGGACAATAATCCGTACCCACACAAGGCACGATATCGCGGATGCCGTAAAAACCATCCGAGCCAAAGCCCAGCCGACGGACTTCGGCTCGGACCGACTCCAGGTCGCCGGGCTCAATGCCGTGGATTTCCAGGTTCTGGCGGTTGGTGGTGCGCACCCGCTGATCGCCATAAATTTCGGCCAGCTCGGCCATTTTAGTCAGCTGCAGGCAGCTCAACTCACCCTTGGGCACCATGGCTTGGGCAATGGCCTTGCCGTCGGTTCCCACCAAGAGAGGCGATTCCTGGCCACTGAGCTCGGCCAGCGGGCGGGAGGGAATCGCAGGGCCTGTTTCGGCCAAGGGCTGCCATAGCAATCCGTCAGTGTCGATGCCCTCTTTGGTTAAAAAGTCCAGCACTGCCTCGCGGCAGAACGAGACCCCCTTGCGCTCCACCACCCACTTGAGTCGAGCCTTGGCACGGTTGTAACGATCTCCGTGGTCGCGAAACAATAGAGCCACGGCGCGACACACGTCCTTGATGCGCTCGGCAGGCACAAAGCTGAACAGCTCTCGGGCCACAAAGGCTTTCCAGCCTTGGCCGCCACCGATTACCACGCGGTAGCCCTTGTGGGTCCGGCCCTCAATTTCGACCTGCACGGCAATCACACCAACGCAGTTGATAAAGGGCTGGGCACAGCCGCCACTACAGCCGGAAAAACTGATCTTGAACTTGCGCGGCAGGTTGTCCAAGTCGCGGGCTTCGGTCAGGTATTCGGCGGTTTCGAGTACATCCGGCATCACGTTGAGCCGGGCGTGGGGGCAGCTTTCGGCAAAAGGACAGGCGGTGACATTGCGCGTCACATCGCCACAACCATGGAAAGTAGAAGATTGCTCCTCTGCCAACTCGCGCAGCATGTCGGCCAGCTTGCCGACTCCCAGCCAGTGAAACTGCAGGGCCTGGCGGGTGGTAATATTCAGCCTGCCCTGAGCATAGTTTTCCCCTACCCTAGCAATGTTGCGGGCCTGGGCACTGGTCATTATCCCGCCCGGTATCACAATGCGGGCCATGTGGGCACCGGGCTGGCGCGAGCCGTAAATGCCGTACCACTTGGCAATACCCTTTTCCTCAGGGCTCATGGCACCTTTGCGCGCAATCTCATCGAAGTCCAGCGTCAGGCCGGTTTCTTTGACTTCTTCTTCTTCGCTGCGGCGCTCATACGTCAGTTTGCGTAGCATGGACGACTCCCCCTCAAACTATGATGATTCTACTAGCTCCCGCAAATTGTCCGCCTTGGGGCTTTCCTTAGGGTACCTCTAAAAATTCGCTTTTGATGCTGAATCAGCGAGATTTTGCTGATAGCGAGGAAGTGAAGTCGAAGCATACTTTGTTGTATGGTAAGGCTTTGCTGACGAAGCTATTCGGCAACAAGATCGCGATTCAGCGCGGAATTGGAATTTTTAGAGGTGCCCCTTAATCCTCATAAAACAACAATGTCGAAATGTAGCGTTCTCCGGTGTCGCAGAGCATGGTAACGATGTTTTTGCCGGCAAATTCGGGGCGCCCGGCCACTTGGACGGCCGCCAACACATTGGCGCCCGCCGAAATTCCGACCAAGAGTCCCTCTTGCCCGGCCAGCTTCTTGGCCTGGCCAATTGCGCCCTGAGAATCAATTTGGATCACTTCATCGACATAGCGGCTGTGGTAGTTTCCCGGAATGAAACCGGCTCCGATGCCTTGAATCATGTGCGGCCCCATCGCTCCCCCGGAAATCACGGCAGAAGATTCGGGTTCGACCGCGAAAATCTTCACGCAGGGGTTCTTCTCTTTGAGGAAGCGCCCCGCGCCCGAAACCGTGCCGCCGGTACCCACGCCCGCCACAAAGGCATCGACCCGGCCGTCCAGAGCTTCCCAGATTTCCGGTCCGGTCGTGCGGTAGTGTATTTCGGGGTTGGCATCGTTGGTGAACTGGCCGGGCATAAAGGCTTTCGGGATTTGCTTGACCAGTTGCTCGGCTTCGGCAATCGCTCCGGGCATGCCTTCAGGGCCTTCGGTCAGGACGATTTCGGCACCGAGGTTGCGCAGAATTTTGCGGCGTTCAATGCTCATGGTTTCGGGCATGGTCAGGATCACCCGGTAGCCCTTGGCCACGCCTACCAGCGCCAGACCGATGCCGGTATTGCCCGAAGTCGGCTCGACGATGGTAGAGCCTTCGACCAGTTTGCCCGCCTGCTCGGCGGCTTCAATCATACTCAGGGCGATGCGGTCTTTGACGCTGGCTCCGGGGTTGCGCGCTTCCAGCTTCCCGAAGACCTTGCCGCCTCCTGCGGGCCTCTGTTTGCGGATTGCGACCAGCGGAGTATCGCCGATCAGCTCCAGGACATTGTTGTATAGTTTTGCCATGTTTGAATTCTCCTTTGGGTCTGGCTAGTTAAGAGCTGCCCCGAAGCGTTGGATGCATTTGTCAATGGAGGGCTTGGGCCTTCGCTGCTGCCTTTTTCCCCTTCTTTCCCCCCTCGGCCTCCGTGAGGATTATAGCAAAATAGATGTCAATCCCTCCAGGGAGGTCAAGGGGTTGGGGAAAAGGTCCGTTCTTCGAGCCTCCGCGAAAGGAAAAGGTGCCCTTTATTCATCACCGAAAATATCGTGATACACCACTTGCAAAGAAGCAATTAGAGAGTAAGCACCGCAAGTCAAAGACCCGGGCGAAAGTGGAGCATATAAAGGAAGGTCGGGCCTGGCTGCGCACGGCCCTCCCCATTTCTCCCATGCTGCGCCAGCTCGCGGGAAGCTGCCCTATAGATTTCCTGAATATCTTCAAGCACAAACAATTGAGCTCTGCTCCCGCTCTGCCTTTCCGACATAGACTGCTCCGGCTTCCAAGTAGACCTGAAAGGTTTTCAGCTTCCTGCCCAGAGTATCATCCGTGCAGACTCCCGTTTCGACATTGAAGGTATAGCCGTGTAAAGGGCAGGTCAGATGGCATTCACCGTCAAAAATCGCATGAGCTATCGGGCCGCCCATATGAGGGCAGCGCGCCGCAGTCGCGAACCATTGATCTTTGCGGCTGCGGAACAGCGCAATTTGCCCCAACGGAGTCCTAAATACCTGACTTTCTCCTTTATCAATATCATTAAGTTCACACACTTTGACTCTCTCTGCCATGTCATTCTCCCACATCGATAACTTGGGGCTTTTTTTGCCAGGTTTCTTCCTGCTTCCAAGGGTCTTGATAGCGCTCCCGGTATTCGGCGAAACTCTCTTCCATTTCTCTCAGGTTCTGCTCTGTGTCAAAGAGTACCGCATCGCGGATCTTCTCCAGCCCGATGCGGGCCACGAACTTGGAAGTGCGCTCGTGGTAAAGACCGTGGCGGCGGTAGTATTCAAGAAAGCGATCCGCAATCTGAAAGACCTCTTCATCGGTCTGCACCTTGGTTAGTTTCTGCGCGGCCTCGACCTTGGCGCCACCATTGCCGCCGATAAAAATATCCCATCCGGTACCGGAAGCCACCACGCCAAAATCTTTGATGGTCGCTTCTGCGCAATTGCGCGGACAACCAGAGGCTCCCATCTTGAGCTTTGCCGGAAATATGGTGCCGCGGTAGCGATCATCCATCATTTCTCCCATGCGAATGGAATCCTTCAAGCCAAAGCGGCAAAAATCTGAGCCAACACAGGATTTTGCCGAACGGAAGTACTTTCCATATGCGTGCCCACTGTCCATATCCAAGTCGGCCCAGACTTTGGGCAGATCCTCGCGCGCGAAGGAAAATAACGCCAGACGGTCGGCTCCAGTGACCTTGATCATCTTTACCTTGTACTTTTTTGCTACATCAGCCATGCGCTGCAACTGCTCCGGAGTGATGACGCCACCGTGAGCTCTCGGGATGACAGAAAACGTGCCATCCTTTTGGATGTTGCCGTGATAGCGATCGTTGACAAATTTTGAATCCTTTTGTTCGACATAGTCCCCCTTCCAGATGAAACCCAGGAGGTAGTCCAGCCCCATCCGGGTCAGGGCATCGCCCTTGGCTTTGAGCAGGGCATCGAGCACTTCGGAGACGCTGCGGAGCTCACGTGTAGAGATGAATTCCTCCAGTTCGGCCCTTTTCATCGGGATGCCGGGGAGGTAGTACTGCGCTCTGGGGTCTTCTTTCAGTTCGCCCACAGAGGCCAGCAACAGAGCTTTGACCCGGTTCTTACAGGTTCCGCAGCCCGTACCGGCACGAGAAACTTTTACTGCGGAAAACTCGGTGTCATTGCCGGCGGCGATGACTTCTCTGACGCGCCCTGCGCTAATACCGTTGCAGTCGCAGATTGTGATATCGTCCGGCCAAGCACTGGTATCGGGCAGTTCTGCTTCTGCTTCCCCGCTGCCGGGGAACAGTAGTTGCGCAATATCTTCAGGCAGGGGCAGCTTTGCGCTGTAGTGCAGCGAAATGGCATCCAGGTTCCTCTCGTCTCCGACCAAAATTGCACCGGCAAGGCATTCTCCCTGCAAGATCAGCTTCTTGTAAATCATCGATTTGGGGTCGTTAAAAGAGATTACCTGATCACCTTGCCCCTCAAATGATTGCCCCATGGTCAGAACCGGTATGTCGCATTTGAGCCGGACGGGAGGTGAGACGGTATCCCGGTATTCGATGTCTTGTCCGTTGAGAATTGCTGCCAGACATCTTGCCTGTTCATAGACAGGGGCGATCAGCCCCCAAGTCTTGCCGCGATGCTCTATGCATTCGCCTAAGGCAAATATGTCTTTAACGCTGGTCTGTAGCTTTGAATCCACCAGTATGCCGCGGTTTGTGAAGATTCCCGCAAGTTCTGCGAGCAGCTTGACGGGTGTAATACCGGTGTTGATAATTACGGCATCTATTTCTTTTTTCACTCTGTTTTGGAACAGGGCGGAGAGCCTGCCGTCGGATAATTGCCGGAGTTCTACCACGTAGGTATCGATCACAAACTCCATGCCCTTGCCCGTCAGTTTTTTCATCAGTATGGCCGCCCCGCCATCATCAAGCTGCTTTTCCATTAGTCTGGGCATCAAATGGGAGACAAGCACTTGTTTGCCAATGCTCTTGAGGCCGTAAGCCAGTTCTAAGCCCAGAATTCCGCCGCCAATGACCATGATTTTGCTCTTTCCCGCAATGGCCTTCCGGATTTCTAGGGCATCGCTGAGGCTGCGCAGAGTAAAGACTCCTTCCTGTTTCACACCTTCAATGGGCGGCACAAAGGGTCTTGCTCCCAAGGCCAAAACCAGTTTGTCGTAATGGAGCTCCAACTCTTTGTGGCTGCGAATCAATTTGCGCTCTGAGTCAATATGGGTAACACGATGATCTAGGTATGCGGCGACTTTCTTTTCTTGATACCACTCGGCAGAGTTGAGCCAAAATCCTTCGACGGCATCGTCGCGCAACTTTTGCACCAGTTTGATCCGGTCGTAATTGCCATGCTCTTCCTCTCCCACTATGGATATCTGAAAGCGGGCTCCAGCGGGGTCTTGCCCCAGCAGCTCTTCCACTAGTTTCGCTCCGCCCATGCCACAACCGACAATGACAATATGTTCTTTTGGCATTTTGTTCCATTCTCCTATGATCAACACATATTATATATAATATGTGTTGAAATATCCATGTCAATAAGGTAAAACAAAATTATAACAGAACTTTCCGAATATAAAGTTGCAAATCAATGCAATTTTGCCCAATAGCGCCCGGAATATCGTTCTCTTTCTGAGTTCTCAGGTTTTGGGTATGCCTGAGCATCTAATATAAAAGCAAGAAATATGCCAAAGTTAAGCTCTAAAGTTAAGCTCTAAAGGGGACCTCTGGAAATTCCAATTTCGCGCTGAGCGGCGATCTTGCTGACGGTGAGGAAGCAGGCTCTTGCTTAAAGGGAAGGTCGGGGCTGGCTGCGCACGGCCCGACCTTCCCTTTGCGAGCTGGCGCGGTATCTTTCTGTGATGGGAAATTTTTAGAGGTGCTCTTAGTTTGCTCTTGGCTATTCTCTTGCCTATTACTCGGAAAACAAAAAAATCAGGTTCTATCACACCAAAAATAGATTTTTGACTGGTTTTCCGATACGGACCTTCCAGAAGACACCAAGGCCCCCCCGGAAAAAACCGGGGGGGCCTTGGTGAAAAAGTTGCAACCGTGCAACCGTTAAAGAAAACTGCCACTGTGCAGTATTTGTCGAATAGCAGGGGGGCAGGCGCACATAGCTGCGCCATAATTCCAGTATGGATACCTATATTATACCAAGCGTTGTAAATAACGTCAAGACAGTCGCACACAGGATTCCTTGCGAGAATATAAAGAAAGCCCCGTTCAGGCACCCACCACAAAACAAATCAGGCAGGCCGGGTCTGCTTCACCGCAATCAACGCCGAATCCCGTGACTCAGTGACCACGGCTCCCAGGGCGCTCCCGTCCAAACTCTTACATATCAACTAACTATAGGGGACTTCTAAAAATTCCATTCTGCGCTCTTGCTCGCTCTTTTGAAACGAACAGCTTCGTCAGTAAAGCCTTACAATACAACAAAGTATTCTTCGGCTTCACTTCTTCGCTCCAAAATAGCTTCGCAAGAAGACAAAAGCGAATTTTTAGAGGTCACTATAAGATTATAGTTGACTACTTATAAGTAGTCAACTATAATCCGCCTATGAGAGGGAAAGAAGTAATCAAGAAACTAGAAGCCGCAGGGTATAGCCTCAAGAGCATTTAAAGGGTCGCACCACAAAATGGTGAAAGATGGTGTTGCCGTTCCCGTTCCTGTCCACGGCAAAAAAGACCTAGGCAAGGGCCTACTGAATGACATTGAGAAACAATCAGGAGTGAAACTATGAAGAGAGAGTACCACGTCAAGATCTATTACGATCAAGAAGACCAGGTTTTTTATGTGGGCATTCCCGGTTTCCCGGCTGGGGTTAGCCCTGACTGTACTACTTTTGGGGAGACAGAAGAACACGCTCGGGAAATGGCTAAAGAATGCATCGAATTGATGCTAGAGGGCTACCTCGAAGATAGAGTTGCCATCCCTACCCAGCAAGGTATTGATACGGAGGGTCTAGTGCCGATTGCCATTGACGATTGCCTGGCTTTTGCATTGTGGCTTCGCCAGCAGCGTTTAGAGCGTGGCTTATCGCAGAGCCAAGCGGCAAAGACGCTAGGCATGTCAGCCAAGAATTACCAACGACTCGAAAACCCCAAAAGATGCAACCCTACCTTGCGCATCACTGCCAAAATCCGCGAAGGGTTCCGGTTGGACGCTATTACTATCTAGCTCCTACACAAACGGCAGGGCCTGGGCAGCCCGCCGCTGCGGGTCTCCGGCAGGACGCAGGTCAGCGAGCTGCTGGCGTGGCGTTTGCGCGAAAGGCCTGTACTTGGCCTCTGTCTTCTGTTCTTCTTCTCGAATCAGGTCTACTAAACTTGCCATATGGCCTCCAAGAACTCGCTTGTGCCGTCCGGCTTGGTGAGCGTAAGCCGATAGCCTATAGTGTTGCGCCCTCTGCCCAAGCTTCCTCGGCCTGTTCTTGGGTTAAGGGACTGCGGTAACAGGCGCAACGCCAACCGTTGGGTGGTGTAATCGTATCCCAAGCTGGGTCGTCTGCTTTGAGGATCATATTGTGCCAGGCACTGTGAGCCTCTCGTTTATTCTTGCGCTGACGCTGCTTATATTGCCAGTAGGGGTAGATGTGCTGCACACTCCAGAGCTTGCGAGTTTGCCCCGCGCTGTAGGCGGTTAGCTGGTTGTCAGTGGACGAAATATGCAAATACCTTGGGATCGCTAGGGACACCGTCTACAAGTGGATCGATAAGCACGGTATACCCGCTCATCGAATGGGACGCCTGTGGTAGTTCAAAAAAGAACAGGTCGATGCATGGGTGGAAGCCGGTGGCGCGGCTACTCATACCACCGATGAGAAACCGGACAAATAACGATGGCCACAGATAGGAGCAATCAATGGCAGAGCCAATAGAAAATAAAGTGACACGATCACTCAAAGCAGCGGAAGAGCTATACCACCGTCTTGTGTTGATAGTCGGAAAAGGTGGTTCCGGTAAAACTTCTGTTGTTCAAAATTTGGCAAAACTGCATGACGCCGAGCCTATCAATATCAATCTGAGCCTATCGAAAGAGCTGCTTGAATTAACTGAAAAACAAAGGCAATTGAAGCTGGCCGAGATTTTAGCACAGGCAGTCAACGGTAACGGGGACAAGGTTTTTCTGGATAACATTGAGATCCTTTTTGATGTTGAGCTTAAGCAGGACCCTTTGCGACTGCTGCAGGGACTATCCCGAAATTTAACCGTTGTAGCATCTTGGAATGGCACCTTTGAAAAAGGCAAGCTGACCTATGCGGAGCCAGGCCACCGCGAATATAGAAGTTACGATTTAACAGACACTCTGGTTGTCAGCATGAGCAGCGAGGCAACAGTAGATTTTAAACAGTCAAGCGAGGATAAACTGATATGAAATACGGAGAGCTAATTCAATTTGATCCGATAGAATCGGTCGTTCAGCTGCGCGATGCTGACAAAACAAGTGCTGCCCATCAACTGGTTAACACCTATGTGGTTTCTGATGAAATGGCAGAGCGGATGGTTCGTCTTGTAATTCCTCAGCTTCAGTTTGAGCAACCACTCGATAATAAAGGCATCTTGGTGGTCGGTAATTACGGTACCGGTAAATCTCACTTGATGTCTGTTGTGTCCAGCATTGCTACCGATGCATCTCTGCTTGATAGTCTAGACCATGAAAGCGTTAAAGCGGGCGCAGACAAGATTGCCGGTAAATTCAAGGTCATCCGTACCGAAATCGGAGCAACGACCATGTCGCTCAGAGATATTCTGGTGGCAGAACTCGAAGAGCACCTCGAGAATATGGGCGTGAGTTATGTATTCCCGGACTCGGGAACAATCACCAGTCACAAGCGGGCGTTTGAAGACATGATGGCCAAGTTTGGCGAAGTATTTCCTGAACAAGGTCTACTGCTGGTGGTCGATGAGCTGCTGGATTATCTGAGAACCCGAAAGGATCAGGAACTCATCCTTGATTTGAACTTCCTCCGTGAAGTCGGTGAGGTTTGTAAAGACCTTCGCTTCCGGTTCATGGCCGGTGTGCAGGAAGCAATATTTGACAGCCCGAGGTTTTCCTTTGTCGCTGACAGTATCCGGCGGGTAAAGGACCGCTTCGAGCAAATCCTGATTGCCCGAAGCGATGTTAAGTTTGTGGTCTCGGAGCGTCTGTTAAAGAAAACCACAGAACAACAGGCAAAAATCAGAGATTATCTTACTCCGTTTGCCAAGTATTACGGTGGCCTGAACGAGCGCATGGATGAATTTGTCCGGCTGTTTCCGGTACACCCTGATTACATAGACACTTTTGAAAGAGTGACCGTTGTCGAAAAGCGTGAAGTCCTCAAGACCCTCTCTATGGGTATGAAGGGCGTTTTAAATAAGGATGTCCCGGACAACGAACCCGGCCTGATCGCCTTTGACAGTTACTGGAATACCTTAAAACAAAATGCATCCTTCCGGGCGATTCCCGAGATCCGATCGGTCATCGATTGCAGTGAGGTGCTGGAATCGCGCATCGAAAACGCCATCACGCGCAAACAATACAAGCCGATGGCACTGCGCCTGATCCATGCGCTATCCGTCCACCGCTTAACGACTGGTGACATCTACGCGCCAATGGGAGCCAGTGCAGAGGAACTGCGCGACCGTCTCTGTCTGTTTGATCCGTTAATTGCTGAACTGGGTAGCGATGAGCCCGACAAAGACCTGCAGACTCATGTTGAAACCGTTCTTCGAGAAATACATAAAACCGTCAGCGGCCAGTTCATCTCTTCTAACGCTGACAACCGCCAGTTCTATCTCGACCTGAAGAAAACCGATGACTTTGACGCCATGATTGACAAGCGGGCCGAGAGTTTGGGTGATGCACAGCTCGATCGATTCTATTACGAAGCCTTGAAACGAGTCATGGAATGCCAGGACTCGACCTATGTGACTGGCTACAAAATCTGGCAGCATGAGCTGGTATGGCAGGACCACAAAGCAGCTCGTACCGGCTACCTCTTTTTCGGTGCGCCCAACGAGCGATCTACTGCCGTACCAACACGGGGCTTTTATATCTACTTCATTCAGCCAAACGACCCGCCACGCTTTAAAGATGACAAGGTCAGCGACGAGGTCTTCTTCCGCTTAAAACCGTCAAAGGATACCGGTGAAGAATTCCAGACATCACTGAAAAGCTATGCTGCAGCGCTCGACTTGGCGGGCACCTCTTCAGGCCATGCCAAGGCCACCTATGAAGCCAAAGCGAACGGGTTCCTGAAAAAACTGGTGCAGTGGCTGCAGAAACATATGTCGGATGCCTTCGAGGTGACCTATCAGGGACGGGCCCAGTCCATGACGGAATGGGCAAAAGGCAAATCCATCAGAGACCTTTCGGGTCTGTCGCCGCATGAAACCATCAACTTCCGGGATCTGGTCAACACCATTGCCGGAGTCTGCCTTGCACCTAACTTTGAAAATCAGGCACCCGAGTATCCGTTTTTCTCCGTCCTGATTACCGGGAGCAACAGAGCTCAGGCGGCGCAGGATGCACTCCGGGCAATCGGCGCCCAGAACCGGACCAAACAGGCAACGGCTGTATTGGATGCCTTGGAACTTCTGGATGGTGAAAAGATCGAGGCTTACAAATCCAAATACACCCGCTTCATCCTTGATGTCGTAAAGGCCAAAGGTCACGGACAGGTCGTCAACCGGAATGAAATTATTCAGGACAATCATGGCTTGGAATATATGAACCCGGGCGGTTCCCGACTTGAACCGGAATGGGTAACAGTATTGATCGCCGCTCTGGTCTACTCCGGCGACATCGTTCTGTCTATCCCGGGCAAGAAATTTGACGCCATCGGGCTCCAGCAGCTTGCGGCAACCGGCATGGATGAACTCATCCGATTCAAGCACCTTGAGCAGCCCAAGGAATGGAATATCCCGGCACTCAAGGCCATGTTCGAACTTCTCGGCATGACACCGGGAATGGCCCAGCTGGTTATGGGGGGCAAAGATGAACCGATTCAGGATCTGCAGCAGGCCGTAGGCAAACTGGTTAAACGGATCGTGATAACTCAGCAGACCCTGCGTGAAGGACTTTCCTTCTGGGGGTTAGATTTGGTTACTGGTTCCTCGTTTCTGGTTTCTGGTTCAACCGAACAAGGGACTCTTAACCAGCAACTGGAAACCGCAAAGGCTTTCTTGGAAAGTTTGCAGGCTTACACATCTCCCGGCAAATTGAAGAATTTCCGCTACAGCATGGACGAGGTTAAGGCCCATGAAAAAGCGGTCAAAGCACTGGATGATCTGGATGCCCTGCGCGAATTTGTCATGGATCACGGTCCGACGGCCAGCTGGCTAACCACGGCTCAAGCCGCTGTTAGCCAGGGTTCAGAGTTACTGGTTCAAGGTTCAAAGTTAAAAGAGTGGAACGATACGGTCCAGGACGCGAAAACTCGCATTCATGCGCAGCTCTCAGAACTCGGAACTCAGAACTTTGAACTGACGAGCCTTTCACAAGAAATGGGGAAAACTCTTAAGCAACTAAAACGCGATTACATCAACCTATATATTTCACTACACACAAAGGCTCGTCTCGGCGTGAACGATGACAAGCGCAAAGCAGCTTTGATGGGAGATCATCGACTGCAAACGCTCCTGAAGCTGGCAGGAATCGAACTGATGCCGAAGCAGCAACTCGCTGATTACCAGAACCGGCTGGCTGGACTGACAAGTTGCTTTGCCCTGACCGAGCAGAATCTGGAGACCACACCGGCCTGTCCGCATTGCCAATTTCATCCTGTGGCTGAAATTGGCGTTCAGGGTTCAGGGTTCGGAGTTTCTGGTTCAGAGAAATTGCAGCAGCTAGAAGATGAACTGGATAAGATGCTGGAGCAATGGACTGCGACCTTACTAAATAACCTTGAGGATCCGATCACTCAGGCAAATATCAATGAACTGCTACAGGGTGATGACAAGAAACTGGTGCAGACATTTATCGACTCCAGAGAGTTACCGGATGTGGTGGACAACAACTTTACCCAGACGCTGAAAACCATTCTGGCTGGGCTACAAAAGGTCATTATCAAGAAAAGTGACTTATTGACCAAAGTTTCTGATCTGGGTCCAGCTACGCCGAATGACCTGAAGCGAGTGCTCAATTCCTATGTGGATGAACTGACTAAAGGGAAAGATCCTGCCAAAGTTAGAATAGTGATAGAAGGTTAACAATTATGAAAAGATATACAGATGAAGAGCTTTTATTTTTGCTCAATGATACAGAGTCTGATCGTGCTGAACGTAAAAAGTCGTTTAAGGGCGACACGCCGAAAAAGGCTCGACAAGCTGTTTGTGCATTCTCAAATGATCTGCCAAATCACAGCCAACCCGGGGTTTTATTTATTGGCGCAAGAGATGATGGAACTCCATCGAATGAACCAATAACCGATGAATTGCTTTTGAACTTGGCCAATATGAAAACCGACGGTAACATTCTGCCTTTGCCGGTGCTTACCGTTGAGAAACGAATTTTAAAAGGTGCGGAGATGGCCGTTGTCACGGTTTTTCCTTCCGACATGCCGCCAGTTAGATATGCCGGGAGAATATGGATTCGGACCGGTCCCCGCCGATCAGTTGCCAACGAACAGGAAGAACGACTGCTTATTGAGCGTCGACGTTTTGGTCTCTTGCCCTATGATCTCAATCCGGTGCCCAACGCATCTTTACTCGATTTAAGCCGTGTTTTTTTTGAAGAAGAATACCTCCCCAATGCGGTTGCCAGAGACATTTTAGTCGACGATAATCGGGATTACACAGAAAAGCTTGCCGCCTGTCGAATGGTTGTGGTGCCTGACGACCCTGTTCCAACGGTAACCGGTATCCTCACCCTTGGACGCAAACCACAAGATTTTATTCCCGGTGCTCGCATTCAATTTTTGCGCATTAATGGCACGCAATGGGGTGATGAAGTGATTGACGAGTTACGAATGGACGGGACGCTCATTCGTCAGATTCAAGCACTTGACCAAAAGATGACGGCCCACAACCGAGTTTCTGTAGATATTGTAAGCGCATCAACGGAAATACGTCGTTATGACTACCCGATCCCCGCTTTGCAGCAACTGACCCGCAACGCCGTTATGCATCGCAGTTACGAAGGCACTAACGCTCCAGTAATGGTCTACTGGTTCAATGATCATATTGAAATCATCAATGCCGGCGGACCTTATGGGCGTGTCACGCCGGAAAATTTCGGAAACCCCGGATTTGCCGACTATCGCAACCCGGATATTGCCGAAAGCATGAAGTTGTTGAATCTGGTACAACGCTTCGGCGTTGGAATCCAGATGGCCCGCCGCGAATTGGCCGATAACGGTAACCCGCCGCCGGAATTTACCATTGATACCCACTCTGTTATTTGCAAGGTCTTCCCCATAGTGCTCGCTGAACCAGTAACCGGGGAAGTAACCGGGGAAGTAACCGGGGAAGTAACCGGGGAAGTAAAAATGCTTTTAAATGTTTTATCCGGCGAAATGAAACGAGCGCAGATTCAGCAGAAACTCGGGCTGAAACACGAAGACCATTTCCGGGATCATTACCTGCTGCCTGCATTAGAAGCGGGTGTTGTTGAAATGACGCAACCAAATTCACCCAAAAGCCCGACACAGAAATACAGACTTACTGAAAAAGGTAAACAGGAACTGAGAAATTGTGATGAGTGATGTTGGTAGTGATGAACTTTTTGATGAAGAGCGTATACCGGGAAAATTAGATCTTGGCGGTGAAGAGCCTGTTACCTGTTTGGGACAAACGTTTGAAAACGACGACGCCCGGCGTGCCCACTTTACGGAGGAACTACGTAAAAAACTACAGGACCCGGAATTCCGCAAGATTGAAGGGTTCCCGGTCGGTGAAGATGAAGACATCCTCAAGCTGAGCGATCCGCCCTATTACACCGCCTGCCCCAACCCTTGGATTAAGGACTTTATTGGGGAATGGGAAGCTTGGAAGAACAGTGACGAGGGGCGAGAGGCGAGGGGCGAGAAACAAGGGTCTAATCACTCACCACTAACCACTCGCCACTATCATAGGGAGCCTTTTGCCGCCGATGTCAGCGAAGGGAAAAACGACCCGATTTACAATGCCCACTCGTACCACACCAAGGTACCGCACAAAGCCATCATGCGATACATCCTCCACTACACCGAACCCGGAGACATCGTTTTTGACGGTTTCTGTGGAACCGGGATGACAGGTGTGGCAGCTCAAATGTGTGGTGACCGGGCAACGGTTGAATCTCTCGGCTATAAAGTCGATAAAGACGGTGTGATTTACGAAAAACAAGAAATAAATCCGCCGATTACGCAGATGGACGCAGATGAAAATACAGAAAATAATAATCTGCGCGAATCAGCGAAATCTGCGGATAAAAAAGAATGGGTGCCTATCTCGAAACTTGGCGCTCGCAAGGCCATATTAAATGACTTGTCGCCTGCCGCTACATTTATTGCCTACAACTATAATACGCCTGTAGATATCAAAGCATTTGAGCAGGAAGCCCAAAGAATTCTTGCCGAAGTGGAAGATGAATGTGGCTGGATGTATGAAACGCTGCACACTGACGGAAAGACGAAAGGGAAAATCAATTACACCGTATGGAGTGATGTGTTTGTCTGCTCTGATTGTGCTGGCGAGGTTGTATTCTGGGAATCGGCTGTGGATAAAGAAGTGGGTAAGGTGCGTGATGTTTTCCATTGTGGACACTGTCAGGCTGAGCTAAAAAAACGCGGCTTAGAACGAGCATGGACCACAAAATACGATAATGCGTTTAAAAAATCTGTACGCCAAGCCAAGCAAGTACCAGTATTGATTAACTATTCAATTGAAGGACATCGAGGTCGTTTTGAGAAAACACCCGATGAATCAGATTTTGCGTTAATTCAGGAAATTGAGAACAGTGAAATTCCTTATTGGTTTCCAACTAATCGCATGATGGAAGGGAAAGAAACCCGACGTAATGATCCTGCTGGCATTACTCATGTGCATCATTTTTATACGAAAAGAAATTTATGGGTGTTGGCGGCTGTCCTGAATCGAGCGTTTCAAGTGAATATTCCAAGGTTAGTAATATGGTTAACTGCTAGTATGACCCGTACAACGAAAATGTATAAATATATGCCATCACTTAGAAATGGAAAACTTGTTGACCGGCGAACAGGCACCTTATCAGGAACTTTATATTTTCCATCTATGGCTGATGAAAATTCACCATTTGATTTATTATTGAGTAAAATTAAAGATTTTAGCTTTTCTTTAAATCAAAAGCTATCTTCTCTACAGTTGTTGTCAACCGAGAATACTTATTTGCCAGAAAGTTTAGATTATATTTTTATTGATCCGCCTTTTGGTGCAAACTTAAATTATTCTGAATTGAGCTATCTTTGGGAGTCTTGGTTAAAGGTTATTACAAACAACAAACCGGAAGCTATTGAAAACTCAGTTCAAGGTAAAGGAGCCTCAGAATATCGAACCCTAATGGCGGCCTGCTTCAAAGAAGCCTATCGAGTGCTTAAGCCCGGGCGCTGGATGACGGTGGAGTTTTCAAATACCAAAGCATCGGTTTGGAATAGCATTCAAACAGCCCTTACTGAAGCTGGATTTATCGTGGCAAACGTTTCGGCCCTCGATAAAAAACAAGGAAGCTTTAAGGCAGTAACAACGCCAACAGCTGTTAAACAAGACCTTGTTATATCAGCTTACAAGCCAAATGGCGGCTTTGAAGAACGTTTTGAACAGGAAGCCCAAACCGAAGAAGGCGTTTGGGATTTTATTCGTACCCATTTGAAATATCTCCCTGTGACTAAAAAACTGGGATTGGATCTTGTTGCTATTCCCGAACGTGATCCACGTATCCTATATGATCAGGTGATCGCCTATTATGTGCGCAAGGGATACAACGTTCCCATCGACAGCCAAGAGTTCCAGCTTGGCTTGTCCCAGCGTTTTTCCGAGCGTGATGGCATGTATTTTCTGCCTGAGCAGGTGGCGGAACACGACCGCAAAAAGATGATCGGCGGCGGCAGACCGCTGCAGCAGTCGCTGTTTATTTATGATGAATCCTCGGCCATCGAGTGGCTGCGCAGCCTGTTGCGTGATAAACCGCAAAGTTTTCAGGATATAAACCCTCTGTTTATGAAGGAGATTGGTGGCTGGAGCAAAAACGAAGTCGGTTTGGAACTCTCCACCTTGCTGGAGCAGAATTTCCTCTGTTATGAGGGAAAATCAGATGTCCCAAGTCAAATACATGGACATTTGTCTACTTGGTATAAAGAGCTGCGTAACCTCGCCAAGGACGACCCGGCGCTGGTCGCTAAAGCCAAAGGCCGCTGGTATGTGCCCGACCCAAACAAAGCGGGCGACCTCGAAAAACTGCGTGAAAAAGCCCTGCTCAAAGAGTTTGAGGAATACAAGCAGGCCAAAAAGAAACTCAAGATATTCCGACTTGAAGCGGTCCGTGCCGGGTTCAAAAAAGCATGGCAGGAACGGGACTACAAAGTGATTATCACCGTCGCAGAAAAAATCCCGAACAATGTGCTCGAGGAAGATCCCAAGCTGCTCATGTGGTACGACCAAGCGGTTACAAGAACAGGGGCGAGTGATTAGTGGCGAGTGGGAGGGGAGTAAGCACGAATAAACACAAATTGAATGGAGAACTAAGATGGCAAAGATAGAAGGATTTCGGGTAAAGAATTTTAGGGCGCTGAAGGACATTACACTGGGGCGTTTATGGAATCAACAGCAGGCCGAACCGCTCACACCCATGACGGCAGTTATTGGCAAGAATGGTGTTGGCAAGAGCACATTGTTTGACGCCTTCGGATTTCTTGCCGATTCTTTGCAGCTAGGTGTGGAAGAGGCTTGCGACTCGCGTGGTAGAGGAGGTTTTGAGCATCTCCGGGCCCAAGGCCAAAAAGGACCTATCGAATTCGAGGTCTATTATAAGGAAGACGGGAACGCCCGACCGATTACTTATGAGATTGCCATTGATATTGACAAATCTGGTCGTCCTTATGTTTTGAAAGAACGTCTCAGACAGAGGCGAAAAGGCCAGAAACACGGGCGGCCCTTCTCGTTTCTTTTGTTGAACAGTGGCAAAGGTGTTGTTTGGAAAGGCGATCAAGAAGGCCGCCAGATAAATGAGGAACAGGGCGAGTTTGATCTAATTGGCCTGATGGAATATATTAAATCAGGGGAGGCAAAAGAAGAGTCTAAAGAAACCGAAGTTGTCGAACTTGATGACATGCGCAAACTTGGGATTGCGACGCTGGGTTCATTGAAACAGCATCCGAGAGTTTCCGCTTTCCGCAAGTTCATCGAAGGATGGTACCTCAGCTATTTCACACCTGATGCAGCCAGAAGCCTGCCGTTGGCCGGTCCTCAGAAACATCTCAACATCCATGGTGATAATCTCGGAAACGTCGTACAATTTATGGAGCGGGAACATCTAAAGCGTTTCCAGTCGATTCTGAACCGGATTGCAGAGAAAATCCCAGGAATCAACAAGATTGATACGGAAAAGACAAACGATGGCCGCTTGCTGTTGCGATTTAATGATAAAGGCTTTCAAGATCCGTTCTATTCGCAACAAATGTCTGATGGGACATTGAAGGTCTTCGCCTATCTCCTATTGCTCGAAGACCCGACACCACCACCATTTTTATGTATCGAAGAGCCGGAAAACGGCCTATATCATAAGCTCCTTGAATCCTTGGCAAAAGAATTCCGCGAACACGCAACAGGCCGCAAAGGCGGATCTCAGGTTTTCATTACAACCCATCAGCCCTATCTGGTTGATGCATTGGAACCTGCCGAGGTTTGGATTCTGGAAAAGGGAGCGGATGGCTATTCGGTAATCCGCAGAGCAAGCGATGACGCCATTGTCAAAAACATGGTGGCCGAAGGTTTACCGCTGGGTGGCCTTTGGTACAGTGATTATCTGGATGCGAGGTGAGTAAATGCATTTTGAAATCCTTGTAGAAGACCAGTCCGGCAAGAAAGCGATTGATATCCTTGTTCCAAAAATTATCGGTGATGACCATACATTCAATATTCACCCCTATAAAGGTATAGGCCGCATCCCGAAAAACGTCGTCGGCCACAGGTTGGATGCCAGTAAACGCATTTTACTTGATCAACTCCCAAAGCTTCTCCGTGGGTATGGTAACACTTTCACCAATTATCCAGCCGAATACCCGGCGGCCGTCATTCTTGTCTGCGATCTTGACGACAAGTGCCTGAAAGCATTTCTCCAAGAGCTTTTTAATATTCTTAATGCCTGCAATCCCCAACCAGAAACCCGATTTTGCATTTCCATAGAAGAAGGTGAGGCTTGGTTTCTTGGCGACATTCCAGCGGTCAAATCAGCTTATCCAAGAGCCAAAGAGGCAGTTCTGGATACTTACGTAAATGATTCCATCTGCGGCACATGGGAACAATTAGCGAATGCCGTCTATAACGGTGGCTCATCCGCACTATCTGCAAAAGGTTGGCAAGCTGTCGGTACCGAAAAATCGCAGTGGGCTGAAAAGATCACTCCACACATGGATGTAACAAATAATGCATCCCCAAGTTTTAATTATTTCCGGCAAAAGCTGCTTGAACTTGCTGGAGTGCAGGAATGATGGAGTCGCTTTGGAAATTATGAGCAAACAAGAGAGTTTATTTAAGACAAATGTCGTTCCCGGAAAACCGGGCAGCGGCAACTTTCTTGATGAAGAAATTGTGTTCAATGACGGGCCGGTGAAATGCCTTGGCCTGGAGTTTGAAAACGACAATGCCCGGCGTGCCCACTTTACGGAGGAACTACGGAAAAAACTACAGGACCCCGAATTCCGCAAGATTGAAGGGTTCCCGATCGGTGAAGATGAAGACATCCTCAAGCTGAGCGATCCACCGTATTATACCGCTTGTCCGAACCCATGGGTCGGTCAATTTATTGGAGAATGGGAAGCTTGGAAGAACAGTGACGAGGGGCGAGAGGCGAGGGGCGAGAAACAAGGGTCTAATCACTCACCACTAACCACTCGCCACTATCATAGGGAGCCTTTTGCCGCCGATGTCAGCGAAGGGAAAAACGACCCGATTTACAATGCCCACTCGTACCACACCAAGGTACCGCACAAAGCGATCATGCGATACATCCTCCACTACACCGAACCCGGAGACATCGTTTTTGACGGTTTCTGCGGAACCGGAATGACAGGTGTCGCAGCTCAGATGTGTGGTGATCGGGATGTGGTGGTGTCGCTTGGCTATCAAGTGAAACCAGATGGAACAATCCTTCAGGAAGAGACGGATGAGGATGGCAAAAAGAGCTGGAAACCCATCTCGAAACTTGGCGCTCGCAAGGCCGTATTAAATGACCTGTCTCCTGCCGCAACATTTATTGCCTACAACTACAACACTCCGGTTGATGTTCATGCATTTGAGAGGGAGGCGAAACGTATTCTCGCTGAAGTAGAAGACGAATGCGGTTGGATGTATGAAACGCTGCACACTGACGGAAAGACGAAAGGGAAAATCAATTACACTGTATGGAGTGAATTTATCCGCTGTTCCAATTGCGGTAACGATTCAACCTATTGGGAATTAGCGGTTAACCCTACAACAAGATATCGGAAGAAAAAGAACGAGCCAATACAATGTCCTAAATGCTATTCTGAATCAGCACTTTCTATCTGGGATCGAGTTAAAACAACTATATACGATGAGGTATTAGCTAAAACGATAACACAGGTTAAGCAACAGCCTGTTCTCATAAATTATTCTGTTGGTGGAAAAAAATTTGAAAAAAAGCCGGATGAAAAAGATTTATCTATTTCGTCAGAAATAGAAAGCAAGCAAATTGCAACTCAATTTCCGAAACTTCGAATGCCAGATGGGGATGAGGCAAGGCGTAACGACAACATAGGTTTAACACACATTCATCATTTCTATAATTCAAGAACATTAACAGCATTATCCTTAGCTTGGCAAAAGGCCAATCTTTCTAAACAGAAGCATGCTCTTAAATTTTGGATTCAAACAGGAATATTAGGGTTTACAAAAATAAATCGTTATTTGGAAGCATCATTTTCTCAAGTTAATAGATACCTAAAAGGCACGCTATATGTAGCTCCTTTTGTTACTGAGGTAACTCTCGAATATGCCTTAAAAGGAAAAATTAAAAAGTTGAGCAATCTTTTTTCTTTGAAAAGAGGCTCCTTAAATGTAACCCATGTTCAATCAACAGCTAACACAAGACAGCAAGAAAACTGTATCGACTATATTTTTACCGATCCACCTTTTGGTGGCAACATAATGTATTCTGACCTTAATTTCATATGGGAAAGTTGGTTAGGAACGATAGAAAATGTCAATCAAGAAGCGATTGTTAGTAAAACTCAATCGAAAGGGATGCCAGAATATCAGGTACTAATGACCCAATGCTTTATGAATTATTATAAGGCACTTAAGCCGGGAAGGTGGATGACGGTTGAATTTCACAATTCAAAAAATAGTGTGTGGGTTTCCATACAGGAAGCTCTTCAGCACGCAGGATTTGTAATTGCAGATGTTCGAACTTTGGACAAAAAACAAATGACCATGCAGCAAATGACCAGTAGTAACGCAGTTAAGCAAGACCTTGTAATTTCAGCATACAAACCAAATGGTGGTTTGGAACAACGTTTTAAAAGTGAGGCTGGTTTGGAAGATGGAGTATGGGATTTTGTCCGTACTCATTTGAAACAATTGCCGATCTTTGCTCGCAAAGACGGAATGGCAGAAACGATTGCTGAACGACAAAATTATCTGCTATTCGACCGTATGGTTGCTTTTCATATCCAGCGTGGCGTACCTGTTCCACTTTCTTCCTTTGAGTTTTATCTTGGTCTTTCTCAACGGTATTCTGAGCGAGACGGAATGTTTTTTCTGCCAGAGGAGGTGGCTGAATATGACAAAAAAAGAATGACTGTCGATAAAGTTCAACAGCTATCACTCTTTGTGTCGGATGAAGCTACAGCAATTCAATGGCTCCGCCAGTTCCTGCGTGAAAAACCTCAATCTTACCAAGACATATATCCAAGCTTTATTCAGGAAACTCAAAGAGCATGGAATAAAAACGAGATCGACTTGGAACTCTCCACCCTGCTGGAACAGAACTTCCTCTGTTATGAGGGAAAATCAGATGTCCCAAGTCAAATACATGGACATTTGTCTACGTGGTATAAAGAGCTGCGTAACCTCGCCAAGGACGACCCGGCACTGGTCTCCAAAGCCAAAGGCCGCTGGTATGTGCCCGACCCGAACAAGGCGGGCGACCTTGAAAAACTGCGTGAAAAATCCCTGCTCAAAGAGTTTGAAGAATACAAACAGGCCAAAAAGAAACTCAAAATATTCCGACTTGAAGCGGTCCGTGCCGGGTTCAAAAAAGCATGGCTGGAACGGGACTACAAAGTGATTATCACCGTTGCAGAAAAAATCCCGAACAATGTGCTCGAGGAAGATCCCAAGCTGCTCATGTGGTATGATCAAGCGGTTACAAGAACAGGGGCGAGTGACGAGAGAGAAACTAATATGCAAGTGAAGAGTTATAAAGATTTGATAGTTTGGCAGAAATCGATGGATTTAGTTGAGATGGTTTATCAGGTCACAAAAAGTTTTCCGAGAGAAGAGCTTTATGGGCTGACGAATCAACTTCGAAGGGCTGCAGTTTCGGTTCCGTCAAATATTGCTGAAGGTCAGGCTCGTAACTCGACGGCAGAATTCAGGAACTTTCTGTCCATTGCTCGTGGCTCCTTAGCGGAAGTTGAGACCCAGCTTCTGATTGCTGAACGATTACATTATATCCAGCCTCAGCAGCTTAATGACATCCTGAATATTCAAATAGAAATAAATAAAATGATCAACGCGTTGATGGGGAAACTCGCCACTCGCCACTCGCCACCAACCACTAAAGCGGAGCGTTAATATGTTAAAAAAACTTCGAATACAGAATTTTAAGGGATGGCAGGATACGGCATCCATTCGCATGGCTCCTATCTTGCTGTTCTTTGGTGCCAACAGTTCAGGAAAATCCAGTATCGGACAGTTTCTGATGATGCTAAAACAGACGGTGGAGTCCCCCGATCGCAAAGCTGTTTTCTATCCTGGTGGCAAGAATTCTGCCGTTCAGCTTGGGTCCTATCAGGAGATGGTTTTTCATCGTGATCCGAAAAAAAAATTAACTTCGAATACGACTGGACCTTACTGTCTTCTACCAAATTTAAAGATCCAAATTCTGATTTACCTTATGCTTATAATCAAGTTGGATTTGATGCGGAGGTCGGGCTGGGAAATCAGGATCAACACACATTGGTGGTGGATAAATTCCAGTATGAACTTAAAGAAAATGACTCTACGAGTCTTTCTATCGGTATGGAAAGGAAGGCGGATTCGAAGTCTGAATACAAAGTAGATGCAGAGAAGTTTACTCTGAAGCGAAATAAAGGTCGCGCCTGGCATCCCGGAGCGCCGGTCCGATTTTATGGATTCCCTGACGAAGTAGTTGCTTATCATCAAAATACTGACTTCGTGCAGGAGTTGAATTTACAGCATGAAAAACTGTTTCGCTCTATTTGCTATCTTGGCCCGCTTCGCACCAAAGCAGAACGCTTGTATTCCTGGACCGGTATGGAACCGGAGAGCGTGGGCTATGCGGGTGAAAATACGGTTGCTGCTATTCTAGCTGCTCGTAATCGAAAAATCAGCTTAGGCTATAAAAAGACGGCAAAGCCATTTGAACAAATCATTGCTATGAAGCTGAAAGAGATGAGTTTGATCGAGGAATTCAAAGTTAATCCGATCTCAGAACAACGTCAGGAATATGAGGTTAAGGTCCGCGCTAAAGGATCAAAAGATTGGGTGGATTTGCCCGATGTCGGCTTTGGAATTTCTCAGGTTCTGCCAGTTCTGGTGCAGTGCTTCTATGCACCGGCAAATTCCATCATCATCATGGAACAGCCTGAGATTCATCTGCATCCCAATGCACAATCAGCACTGGCGGATGTGATGATTGATGTGAGCAATTCCCGCGAAAATGGAAGAGATCGAAACATCCAGCTTATCATTGAGACTCACTCAGAGCATTTTCTTCGAAGACTTCAACGCAGGATTGCCGAGGCCCTTGTTTCACAAGAAAAGGTATCCGCCTATTTTGCCAATGTCAGCAGAACACCGGCCAAATTGGAACCATTGCAGATTGATACATTCGGAAGTATTCAAAACTGGCCTGATAACTTTTTCGGTGATGAAATGGGTGACATTACCGGACAGGCAAAAGCTGCCATGAAAAAACGGATGGAACAGAAATCTCAGGATGCGGAGGTTTCTGAATGAGCTATCCGAATCTGTGTGTAGTGGATACGAATGTTGCCAAAACAGCCAATTTTGCGACTCAGCCTGATCCGGCATCTGATGTGCCAGATGAATGTGTTCTCAGCTGTATTGAAGCTATAGAGCATGTCATCAACAAGAAAGGGTTGGTCATTGATGCAGGTAACGAGATTTTTGACGAATATCGCCAGCAGCTTTCGATGAGTGGACAACCCGGTATGGGAGACAGTTTCATGAAGTGGGTCCATGACCATCGCCGGTCTTTGTCAGATTCCCAACGTGTCGAAATCACCAAGAATGATGAATCATACAATGAATTTCCCGAACATGAAGGTCTGAATAATTTCGACAACTCCGATCGCAAATTTGTCGCTGTTTCAAATGCTCATCCAAACAAACCAACCATTCTGCAAGCCACAGATAGCAAATGGTGGGGTTGGAAAGATGCGTTGAGTGAATGTGGCATAGCCGTTCAATTTATGTGCGAAAACTACATCGAAGCCAAGTATCAGGAGAAAATGGGATAGTGAAAGACGGTTTCTTCAAATTTCCATCAACTCCTCACCTGACCACACTGGAAGGTGTGGAAGTGCGAGACGACAAAGTTCTGTCGGAAGTGGAACGAATAGATTTTCTCCAACATGAGGTTGCTGTAGAAGAAAAAGTCGATGGTGCGAATCTGGGGATATCCTTTGATTCAGATGGTAATCTATTTTTACAAAACAGAGGATCGTATTTGAAGTTTCCTGCTGTAGGACAATGGAAACAATTAGAGCAATGGCTGAATCCCAAAATGGATGGACTGTTTGAAACTTTAACAGATCGACACATCCTTTTCGGTGAGTGGTGCTATGCTCAGCATTCAGTTTTTTATAATCACTTGCCTGACTGGTTCTTGGGTTTTGACCTGTATGATAAACAGGCTAAAAAATTTCTATCAGTAGACCGTAGAAATAAACTGTTAAAGAAAATAGGGATCAAAGAGGTTCCACAGCTTCGTACAGGTCATTACTCATTCAAAGAGATTGTGAGACTATTGGCTCAGTCAAAAATATCAGATAAACCGGCAGAAGGGTTATATCTTAGAATCGACAATGCAGACTGGTTACAAAAACGAGCCAAACTAGTCAGAGCATCCTTTATTCAATCTGTCGATGAGCATTGGTCACGTGGAGCTATTAAGCCAAACCGGTTAGATGCCAAAGCATGAGAGGTTCATTGCGACTTAGTCACACCATTGTGCCTAAGTTACAAAACATCCGTGTCTATCCGTGTCCATCTGCGGTTCTCAATAATAGGTGGCATAATGGATAATTGGCGCTACAGCACCATACACAAAAGCGCCTGCAAGGTTGTTGATGAACAGACTTTGTGGGGGCAGACGGTATGCCGCATCTGGTTGCCGAATCAGGATGCAGTTGTCCGTGTTCCCCAGTCTGACCTTTGTGAACTAGGAACCTTGAACTCTGAACCAGGAACCCATCACATCTTGCATGTGAGCGCAGCGGCCAAAGTGGCGGAGGTTTTGGAAGGATCATCCAGTGCATCCGATGGGCATGTATTGCTGGCTCCCATGGAGTCCAACGTGATCCCACTGCCAAACCAGAGTCACGCACTCTCCCGGGCCATATCCGGCGATCGGGTCCGCTACCTGCTGGCTGATGAGGTCGGCCTTGGGAAGACGATTGAAGCTGGGCTTGTGATGCGCGAGTCAGGTGTCGCGAGTCAGCGAGTCAAAAACAGAACAAAGTATCGGAGATTTTTATGAATAGAGAAGAGCAGGCCAATTTATTTCCCAACGAAGGTCTCGATACTCGAGACTCTGGACCCGTGACCTGTTTGGGGCAGACCTTTGAAAACGACAATGCCCGTCGTGCCCACTTTACAGAAGAGCTGCGCCAAAAACTACAGGACCCGGAATTCCGCAAGATTGAAGGGTTCCCGATCGGTGAAGATGAAGACATCCTCAAGCTGAGCGATCCACCGTATTATACCGCTTGTCCGAACCCATGGGTCGGTCAATTTATTGGAGAATGGGAAGCTTGGAAGAACAGTGACGAGGGGCGAGAGGCGAGGGGCGAGAAACAAGGGTCTAATCACTCACCACTAACCACTCGCCACTATCATAGGGAGCCTTTTGCCGCCGATGTCAGCGAAGGGAAAAACGACCCGATTTACAATGCCCACTCGTACCACACCAAGGTACCGCACAAAGCCATCATGCGCTACATCCTCCACTACACCGAACCCGGAGACATCGTTTTTGACGGTTTCTGTGGAACCGGGATGACAGGTGTGGCAGCTCAAAGTTTGAATATTCCCGAGTCCTCAATGGATTATATTTTTTTAGATCCCCCTTTTGGCGCAAATATAATGTATTCAGAGTTAAGCTACATTCGAGAAGCTTGGCTCAAAGTGTTCACGAACAATGAACCTGAGGCGATTGAAAATAAAACCCAAAAAAAGGGCATCGATGAATATCGAAAATTGATGACAGATTGTTTTGCCACAGCATTCAAATATTTAAAACCTGGGTGCTGGATGACTGTAGAATTTTCGAATACAAAAGCCTCCGTGTGGAATAGTATTCAAAATGCTTTATCAGATGTTGGATTTATCGTAGCTTCTGTAGCAGCTCTCGACAAAACGCGAGGTGGGCTTCATGCGATGTTAGGACCTACAGCAGTAAAGCAAGACCTTGTTATCTCAGCCTACAAACCCAACGGTGGCTTCGAGGAGCGTTTCGAACAGGAAGCCCAAACCGAAAAAGGAGTTTGGGATTTTATTCGTACCCATTTGAAATATCTACCAGTGACTAAAAAACTGGGATTGGATCTTGTTGCTATTCCCGAACGAGATCCACGTATCCTATATGATCAGGTGATCGCCTATTATGTGCGCAAGGGATACAACATTCCCATCGACAGCCAAGAGTTTCAGCTTGGATTGTCTCAGCGTTTTTCCGAGCGGGATGGCATGTACTTCCTGCCGGAACAGGTGGCGGAATACGACCGCAAGAAGATGATCGGTGGTGGTAGACCGCTGCAGCAGTCGCTGTTTGTTCATGATGAATCCTCGGCCATCGAGTGGCTGCGCAACCTGCTTCGTGACAAGCAACAGAGCTTTCAGGATATTAATCCTCAGTTTATGAAGGAGATTGGTGGCTGGAGCAAAAACGAAGTGGGCTTGGAACTCTCCACCCTGCTGGAACAGAACTTCCTCTGTTATGAGGGAAAATCAGATGTCCCAAGTCAAATACATGGGCATTTGTCTACGTGGTATAAAGAGCTGCGCAACCTCGCCAAGGATGACCCGGCACTAATCGCCAAAGCCAAAGGCCGCTGGTATGTGCCCGACCCCAACAAAGCGGGCGACCTTGAAAAGCTGCGTGAAAAATCCCTGCTCAAAGAGTTTGAGGAATACAAGCAAGCCAAAAAGAAACTCAAAATATTCCGACTTGAAGCGGTCCGTGCCGGGTTCAAAAAAGCATGGCTGGAACGGGACTACAAAGTGATTATCACCGTCGCAGAAAAAATCCCGAACAATGTGCTCGAGGAAGATCCCAAGCTGCTCATGTGGTACGACCAAGCGGTTACACGAGTGGGAGGGGAATGAAATGACAGATGAATGGAATTTCCCGGGAAGCAAATGGTGGAAGTTTGATTTCCACACACATACACCGGCATCGGACGATTACGGTCGGGGTGATGAATCCTTCAAGAGTATCAAACCTGAAGCATGGCTCCAGAAAGCTATGGAATCGGGTCTGGACTGTGTGGTGGTAACCGATCACAACTCGGGTGCCTGGATTGATGATTTGAAGGCCAGGAACGAGGAGCTTCGAGACCGTGACACAAAGCCCGGTTGGTACAGGGAGCTGACCATTTTCCCGGGGCTTGAGATTACGGTTGCCAATAGCAGCAGCCGAGTTCATTTGCTCGCGGTTTTTGACCCCAGTTGCGATAGCCAAACAGTGACTGGCGTTCTGGGTTCATGCGGTATCACTTCCGGGTATGGTGATGACAAGAACACATCCACGACCACGGGGTTTGTCGAGACAGTTCGAAAAGTTACCGAGGCAAACGGTGTTGCCATTCCTGCTCATATCGACGGCTCTAAAGGGTTGCTTGAGGGTATCACTGCCCTAACGCCTGAACTAGAAAAAAGCCTGAAAGCTGTATCGGCCGCAGAGTTTTGCGATCTTCATAAATTCGACAACGCAGAACCAACCTTGAAAAAGGCGGTTAACCGCCTTGCAAAAGTGGCTGGGTCCGATGCCCATAAACCAGACGACATAGGGAAGCATTTCAGTTGGCTCAAGATGAGTCGACCTTCTATCGAGGGTCTGCGGCTGGCATTACTGGATCATGAGTTTTGCGTAAAGAACCAACCCGAAACTCCTAATCGCCTGCCGGATATCTTCCTGTCGAAGCTGACTATCAAAGCCATGCGCCACTGCGGCCGCGTCAGCGACCAACCATTCGTCACCCGGCTGCACCCGCATTTCAATGCAGTCATCGGCGGACGAGGAACCGGAAAGTCCACCATTCTCGAATCGATCCGTATCGTTTCCCGCCGGGATCAGAATCTGGCAACCGAAGCCCCCAGGGTAAAGGATGAACTGGATAAGTTCATGGGACTGTCGCAAAACAAAGGCGTCATGCTGAATGGCACGGAAATTCTGCTGGAGCTTCACCGACGAGGCAAGAATTACCAACTGCGCTGGAGATTTGACGGCCAGGGGGCGGTGTTGGAGGAAGAAGCCAACGGTGCTTGGCAAGAAATCGAAGCCGGTGACCTTATAGAGCGGTTTCCGGTAAGCATTTTCAGCCAAAAACAGATCAACGAACTCGCATCGAATCCGCGAGGACTTTTGGAGATTGTCGACCGTTCACCAGAGGTGGATCGGGCGGAATGGAAGTCTCGCTGGGAAAGCGTGAAGAGTCAGTTCCTTCAATTGAGGGAACGAAGAAGAGAGCTCTTACGGCAACTGGATGGCGAGAAGCAAATCCGCGTAAAGCTGGGGGACGTTGAGAATGATCTGAAACAATACGAAGAAAAAGGTCATGGTGAGGTACTGAAACAGTATCAGAAGCGCAGTCAACAAAAGAACGGCCTTCCCGATGACCAGCTTTTTGATGACCTCTCGTCTGGCATAAGAGAGCTGGCATCCAACGCGGGGCTGTCCGACTTTCCTGCACATTTATTCGACGAGCAGGATGACACCACTGCCGAGATCCAGGCGATTCACGAACAAACAGCGCAAGAGCTGGAAAAGGTCAGTGAAACGCTTGGCAAACTCGCCGATAGCGTTGATGCGCTAAAGACCCAAAAGGCTGAAGACATTTCCTCAAGCAAGTGGCACCAGGCGGTCCAGGCAAGCATCGCCGCCTATGATGGGCTGATCAAGGAGTATGAGGAAAAGAAAAGCCCCTTGAGTATTACCCTTTACGGGGAATGGGTACAACAGCGCAATCAATTACAGCGGCAATTGATTGCGCTGGATTCCGTCCGCAAGGAAACTGAGTTTGCGGAAAAGCAGATTGAAGAATCCCTCGCCAGGCTTCAGGAATTACGCGTCGAGTTACTCGAAAAAAGAAGAAGCTTCCTTAACCGGGTCATCGGGGCCAGCACTTTTGTGCGCATGGAGTTGGTTCAGTATGGTGACGTAAGCACGTCGGAAGAAGAATACCGCTCGTTGCTCAATATTGAAGATGGAAAGTTCGTAAATTCGGTGTACGACCGTGCAAACAAAGAGAGCCTTCTCCGGGAGTTTAACGAGTGGGAAGAGACTAAAAAAACTGAATCTGATTTACCACAGCTCATTTCGCAAATAAAAGCCAGAACTTTTGATATCGCCAGAGGGCAGGTTTCCGGGAATCATGGTGCGTTTGATAATCGCTTAAAAAAGGTACTTGAAACACAACCGGCCATTTTCGATCAGCTCGATGCCTGGTGGCCCGAAGATATGCTTCGGGTAAAGTATTCTAAAGACCCGTCCTCTGGCAAGTTTGATGACCTGGAAAAAGGGTCTGCCGGGCAGAAAGCAGCAGCGATTCTTGCCTTCCTGCTGAGCCATGGTGACGAACCGTTGATTATCGATCAGCCGGAAGATGATCTGGACAACGCGTTGATCTATGACCTCATCGTCAAACAAATCCATAAAAACAAAAATGGACGTCAGCTTATCATCGTGACTCACAATCCCAACATCGTCGTAAACGGGGATTCGGAACTAATCCACGTCCTAAAATATGACGGAGGTCAGGTGCAAATCGACCGACAAGGCGGCCTTGGGGACTCAAGCATCCGGGAGTCGATCTGCACCATCATGGAGGGCGGTAAAGATGCATTTGACAAGCGCTACGCTCGAATAAGGGGAGAAAGGTTAAATCATGTTTGATACAACAGACGAACTGCTGAAACAAATCCGGTTGGGCGAGGATTCCTCTCTTGAACTAAAGGACCTGAGATATAAAGGAACTCAAGTTAATGAACCTCACCGCAACAGGATGGCAGATGAGTTGGCTGCGATGGCAAATACTGCCAACGGCGTATTTGTACTAGGGGTTGATGACAAGTCGAGAACGGTCCTCGGCATCCCCGAGGACAAACTGGATATTGTCGAAACTTGGGTAAGCGGGATATGCAACAACCTCATCACTCCTCAGTTTTTCTGCCGGATTCGGAAAATTCCTGTTGTTACTGATGATGGTGCGGAACGAGTTATTATCAGAGTAGACGTTCCCAAAAGCCTTTATGTACATCATAGCCCTGGCGGTTATTTTCATAGGGTCGGCAGTTCTAAACGACAGATGACGCCTGATGTGTTAGCCAGACTTTTTCAGCAACGAAGCCAGGCTAGAATTATCCGCTTTGATGAGCAGTCCGTGACTACCGCGCCCCGGGAATGTATTAATAAAGCCTTGTGGGAAAAGTTCAAAACCGCACTTTCCCCGAACGATGATGAGGAGTTTTTGCTTAAATTAAAACTCCTAACACAGGATGAAGATGGCAAGATCTGTCCCAGCGTCAGCGGACTATTGATGGCTTGTGAACAACCCAATGATTTTCTCACCAATGCCTTCATTCAGGCGGTTGTTTATCGGGGGACGGAACGGAATGCAGCATACCAACTAGACGCAAGAGACATTACGGGGGCTTTGGATGTGCAAATCGTCGAAGCCTATAAATTCGTCGAAAAAAACATGAAGGTTCACGCGATTAAGGAGCCTGTAAGACAGGATATCCCGCAGTACGCGATGCAGGCGGTATTTGAAGCATTGGTGAATGCTGTCGCCCATAGAGACTATTCAATTCAGGGTTCTAAGGTCCGGCTGCACATGTTCTCGGATCGTCTTGAAATTTTTTCACCAGGGGCAATCCCCAATACAATGACGATTGAGAGTCTCCCTCTTCGACAGGCAGCCCGTAATGAGCTTCTCACCAGCCTGCTCGCACGTTGCCCAATGCCTTTTGCAGACTTCCCGGGTGATCGCAAATTTCTGATGGATAAGCGAGGCGAAGGAGTCCCCATCATCCTTTCGGAAAGCGAAAAACTCTCAGGACGGCTTCCTGAGTATCATTTGATCGATGATACCGAACTCCTGTTGACCATATTTGCTAGACACCCGCCCCAGGGAGAAGGCTAATTTGATAGTGGATTCTCCTTGGAAATACAGCACCATACACAAAAGCGCCTGCAAGGTTGTTGATGAACAGACTTTGTGGGGGCAGACGGTATGCCGCATCTGGTTGCCGAATCAGGATGCAGTTGTCCGTGTTCCCCAGTCTGACCTACAGCCGTTGTCGAGCGACCGGCATCCGAAGATCGAAAGCCACCGGGTAGCCTATATATCAGCAGCGGCCAAGGTGGCGGAGGTGCTCGAAGGTTCCACCAGCGCCACCGACGGCCATGTCTTGCTGGCTCCTATGGAGTCCAACGTGATCCCACTACCGCACCAGATTCACGCACTCTCCCGGGCCATATCCGGCGATCGGGTCCGCTACCTGCTGGCTGATGAGGTCGGCCTTGGAAAGACGATTGAAGCTGGGCTTGTGATGCGCGAGTTGAAATTACGCGGCCTGGTACGTCGTACCTTGGTGGTGGCGCCTAAGAGTCTGGCCATGCAGTGGGTGGCTGAAATGGACACCCATTTCAATGAGTCCTTTTCTCTGGTCAACCCGGGCGATCTGGATGCATTGGAACGCTTGGAACGACCGGGCCAGTATGTTAGCGGGGAAACAGACCACACCAGTGATTACAACCCATGGATGCGGTTCCCTCAGGCAATCGTGACGCTGGATGCTGTCAAACCGCTCACACGTCGCAGAGGCTGGTCAAAAGAAAAGATTCAGGCGTACAACCGGAATCGTTACGAAAGGTTGGTCCAAGGCCAGTGGGATTTGATCGTTGTGGACGAGTCCCACCGAATGGGCGGCAGTACCGATCAGGTGGCCCGTTACAAACTGGGACAGGGACTCGCCGAGGCGGCACCGTATCTCCTCCTTTTGTCGGCAACACCGCACCAAGGGAAATCAGATGCTTTTCAGCGCCTGATGAGTTTGCTTGATCCGATGGCTTTCCCAGATTTGGAAAGCGTGACCTGTGACAGGGTTTCCGATTTTGTCATACGAACTGAAAAGCGCAAAGCGGTGACGGCAGACGGCAAACCGCTGTTCCGACCGCGCACCACACAGACGCTGGGTGTGGATCTGGAACGGAACCCAGCACAGGTGGCTTTATACGAAGCGGTTACTGACTATGTAAAAGAAGGCTATAACCGTGCAGTAAAGGACCGTAAGCCGCATATCGGTTTCTTGATGGTTCTTCTGCAGCGAATTGTCACTTCAAGCTCTCACGCCATCCGCTGCACACTGGAGAGAAGGCTGCAGGCGCTGGAAAATTTGCGAGAGACTCACACTTCCCTCAGTGAAGAAGAACTCGAGGACTTCACAGACCTTGACGGCCAGATGCAGCTGGACCTGCTGGTTGAAGTGGATGAACCAGGCAGAACCAGTGAGATGGGGGAAGTCAATGCGCTGCTGGATCTCGCCCAGGCCGCTGAAATGGCCGGGCCTGATATCAAAACCGAGGCGCTGATGAACCTCATCTTTCAGCTGCAGGGAGAGGAAAATGACGACCAGCTGAAACTGCTGATTTTTACTGAATTTGTTCCAACGCAGGCCATGCTGCGAACCTTTCTTGAAGAACGGGGCATCCCTTGTGCCATCTTGAACGGCTCGATGAGCATGGATGAACGATGGATCGCTCAGCGTGATTTTCGTGATAGTGCCCGGGTTCTTATAGCAACTGACGCCGGTGGCGAGGGTTTGAACCTTCAATTCTGCCATGTGGTGGTTAACTACGATTTACCATGGAACCCGATGCGCATTGAACAGCGAATCGGTCGTGTTGACCGTATTGGTCAAAGCAAAATAGTCCGGGCGATAAATTTTGTATATGAAAACTCGGTTGAAGGCCGGGTGCGGGAAGTGCTTCAAACCAAACTCTCCATCATTCTCGATGAAATGGGTATCGATAAAGCCAACGACATTTTGGATACCTCACTGTCCGGCGAGATGATCGAAAAGATGATGACGCACGTCATTATGGAGGACGCCGATCCGGATGCTGAGGTCGATCAGACAGTGCAGAATCTTCAGGAAGAGATGCAGCAGGTTCGAGAGCAATGTGCGGTGTATGGAATTTCTGAAGAGCCGGACTTACCGGCGGCTGAAAAACTGCGCAGTCATCCTCTGCCGCATTGGATAGAGCAGATGACCACCCATTATCTGCAAACGAAAGAGTGCAAACTGGAAAAGGATCTGCTCGGCTGGAACTTTACATGGCCGGATGGCGAGAAAGTGCAAAGCGCAGTTTTCCAATCCAGAGACCTTTCATCCGATGGGAACCTCCTGTCGCTTGAAAATGCCCGGATTCGCGGCTTGGCCATGAATCTGCCTCAGTTTATTCCCGGGCAGCCTTTACCTTGCGTATCCATAAACGGACTCCCTAAAGCCATTTCAGGTCTGTGGGGCCTTTTTGAAATCCGCATGTCTGTGGGGCAACCGGCTAACTCTCAGATCAGAATTCCCCTGACAAGACGAAGCTACCTCCCGGTTTTCATGAGCAGCGAAGGAAAGCTGTTCATGCCAACCGCAAGACATATCTGGGACCAGTTGTTAACCAATGATCTCCGAATCGACAGCCTGAAAGACACGAATGAGTCCATTGCGGCTGGCGAAAAACTTCTGTCTGCAGCCGAACAGGCCGGACAGCAACTTTTTAATACGATGCAGGAAGCTCATTTTTCAGCAGTGGCCCGTGAAGAAGAGCGCGGCATGATTGCCTTTGCATCACGCCGTAAAGCCATCGACAGGCTGGGACTGCCGGAAGTTCGACAGTTCAGAATGGCCCGTCTGGATGAAGATGAATCTCAATGGCGCAGCGAGCTTAAATCCGCCCGGCAGATAGTACCGGAGATGCGGTCGCTGTTGATGTTGAATATTGGAAATGGAGGTGTTTGTGAGTAGCTGGCGAAACACCATCCTTAAAGATTTTGTACCGAATGTCGCCAAACTGACGCTGGTATCTGATCCGGATTGCCTGTTGACTGAAGAAAAACTGGCAATGGAGCTGCGGGATCGGGGGTTTGATCTCATTGAGTTTAATGACCCGATTGAGTTCAGATATGCCTATGAGTCGAAATATCGATCCATCTGGGATCGGGGCGAACATACCGACCTGGTAGTGATCCTGAGATTGCAGGATGCGGAATTGGCAGCCTTGCCTTATGACTTGCTGCAGGCCGGAAGAAAGCTGTCTTTCAGTTTGGGAGATCTTTTCCCCAACATGAGTTATCCCGTTGTTGAGCAGCTTGATCGCAGCCTGCTGGACTCACTGTTTGATGCTCAAAAGAAAACATCCCCAGACCGCATGGGCGACAACGCCACCAAGGACTTTATCCTTCGGCATGTATTTGGAGTGGCAGCGGAACTCATTTCCACAGAGGTAGAGCTTCTTCGTTTTCTATTGCGATTGCATTACGGAAGTCTGGCAATCCCCTCGATGCTGGCAAACAGGTTGGTTGAGGTATTTGAAAACAGTGGCAGTTTTAAAGGCTGGAGTCTGTCTCAAATCATTCCGGATGCCGAACAGTTCTTTGCATTCATTCAGGAACGCTGGGCCATCTTCCTTGAAAACCTGAATCAAGCAAATCAGGTCAAAGAAGATTCAGAAGCCTACGGCTTAAAAGTCCAAGGGCCTGTGACACTTCCGTTCGACCATCAGGATATACGGGTTTATATCGATAATTTATTTGTCGAGGGGAAACTTACACCGGTCGACTTGCCCGGCATAGAGTTAGCCAAAGACTCGTGGATTTTAAGCGGCATCTCAGCTGCCAAATCAGATGCCGAGGAGCTCAGAATTTCCCGACTCTTTGAGATTGTTGATGCCGCCGACTTATCAATGGATTCGAGATACACTTACTGGATTGCGTTCGCCATGAAATGGGCGGAGCTTTCAGCGCTTATACATACGGCGAGCAATATTGAGCATAAAACGCGTTATGGTGAAATAGGTCAAAGGCTGAATGGCCTCTTTGCCGATTGGTTGGAAACGCATTATGCCAGCCTGATAAACCTGCCGCCTTCAACTCCGGCAATGTTGCACCACGTCCCGCGACATCTGGCTCGATACATTGAAGATCAAAAGAGCAAAAAGGTCGCATTAGTGGTTATAGATGGTCTTTCGCTGGATCAGTGGGTAACGGTTCGAAACATAATCCAGAAAAGAAACAGCAACCTTGTCCTGCGAGAATCTGCAACGTTCGCATGGATACCAACACTCACATCTGTTTCACGACAAGCCATATTTTCAGGCAAGCCGCCGATCTATTTCCCGTCTTCCATCAACTCCACAAACAGCGAAGAGAAGCTGTGGAAACAATTTTGGCAAGGCCATGACGTTTCGAAGCTGGATATAGCTTATAAGCGCAGTCTCGGAGATGGTGATGCTGAGGCCGCGATGGATAGTTTAATCAATCCGGTAAAAACCAAAGTTGTCGGGCTGGTGATAGATAAAGTCGATAAGATCATGCATGGGATGCAGCTCGGAGCCGCTGGCATGCATAACCAGATAGATCAATGGTGCCAAGGTGAATACCTGACTTCTCTGCTTAGATATCTGAGCAACCATGGCTATGAAATCTGGATAACCTCAGACCATGGCAACATAGAATCGATCGGCAAAGGACGACCAACAGAAGGTGCTATTGCAGAAAGCCGTGGAGAAAGGGTTCGCATATATCCGACACCGGAGCTTCGTTCACAGATCTCTTCGACCTTTACCTTTGCGCGTGAATGGCTGCCGTCGGGACTGCCTGACGATTACTTCCCATTAGTTGCTACCGGGAATGATGCATTTGTTAATGAGGGCGACTCAATTGTTGGCCATGGAGGTGTTGCTATCGAAGAAGTTATCGTGCCTCTGATCAAAGTAGAAAGGAGGACACAATAATGAGCAAGCGACACGATAAACTGGGCATCAAGCAGACCATTCAAAAACACTGGATGGACCATGTCGTTAAGATGATGTTAGCCGGTCTCAAAGAAAAAGAGATTCGAGCTGAATTAGATGAGTTTTTAGCAACTCAAAAACAAAGCGGTGGCACTGGTGAGCGAGGCAAAAAAGCGTATGGCATGGCCATCAGTATCCTCGCATCGTGGTTTGCTCCGGACAAAGATTTAATTCCCTTTAGGGATCATGCCCTTACACTCATTCAGAATGAAAATCCCCGGAACTGGCTTCCATACCACTGGGCGGTGATCTCTGCATCATATCCCTTCTGGTTTAATGTCGCAAAACAGACCGGCAGGCTTTTCAACCTGCAGGATCAGATCACACAGACCCAAGTGTTCTCCCGGCTCAAAGAGCAGTACGGCGACAGGGAAACGGTGGCCAGGAATGCCCGGTATGCAATCCGATCTTTTGTTGCATGGGGCGTGTTAGAGGATTCCAAGGTCAAGGGTTGCTATGAACAGTGCAAGCCTACGGCAATCAGTGAACCGAACCTCACAATACTTTTATACGAAGCCGCTCTGTATGCTGATAAAGAAGGAAAAGCCGCTCTTGGATTACTGAAAAACAACCCGGCATCCTTCCCGTTCCAATTGCCTGTTTTGACTGGCGACTACATCTCGCAGCAGAGCAATACCATTGATGTAGTCCGCTATGGGCTGGATGATGAGCTTTTGAAATTAAAGGATAATTAGCCATATGTGGAATGATGTAGAAACAACGCATGACCTATTGAATTTCAAAGTTGTCGCAGATACGGCAGCCCAAATAATCAAAGACGGCAATGGGCAGCCTGTCTCTATCGGAGTTTCAGGAAGCTGGGGCGTAGGCAAGTCCTCGCTTGTTCAGATGATCGGCGAATCCCTCAAAGGTCTTGATGGTAGGAAAAACTACATCTTCATCAATTTCAATGCTTGGCTGTATCAAGGCTACAATGACGCACGCATGGCGCTTCTCCAAAAAGTTGCCGACAAAATAATGGAGGAGTCTGAAGCGCGTAAAACCTGCGTCGACAAGGCCAAAGAGTTTATCAAACGCATCAATTGGTTGAGAACTGCAAAATTCATGGCTCCGGTTGCCACAGGAATCATTACCGGCTTGGCTGCCGTCTGCCAAAACTGCCGCAGCCTCTCTTCTATAGCAGCGCGGTTAGCCGCCGTGTCTTTTGGCGATAAGAGTTTGATAACCATCGCCACAGGCTTGATGCTTGGGCTGCGCACATCCACCATCTGGATGGGTGCAACACGGCTCAGATCCGTGAAAAAGACCGAGTCTGGTGCTCCATCCTTCTGTGGTGGGGAATTTTTAGAGGTCCCCTAAAGTCTTTACACTCCTCAACAACACTGGAATCCCTTCCTTAATTACAGATTCTTTTTTCTTATCCATATCGACAAATACAGTCACATAGTTATGCCCTCGCTTGCTTGATGTCCCATCAAGTCCAATAGATTTTAAATTAGATAAATCTATTTGTTTTTTGCCTTCTTCAAAGTAATGTTTGATAATTCTGGTAACTCTTTTATCTTCGATTCCAGTTTGTCTGGCTACTGAGAGCATAGGCATTTCACGCATGAGAACAGCCTGCTCAAAGAGTAAGGTAAAAGAGCTTCCTTTTCTTGCCCATGGGACTAGAATACGCCTGATACCATGCTCTAAACATTTTGTTCGGGGTACTTTTGCGCGGATGTAGCAATGGTGTTGAAAGAAGTGTCAATGCCGCCATTCAAGTTCCTTAAAGTCGTGAGCAGGGCACATTTTCTTACACTCGGGACACGGAACGTACCGAAGAGCCATCATATCATTTGTTTGCTATTTTTCCTGCCATTGCTCTGGATTTTTATATTTTACCGTTTGAAGATGTTCCGCATATAAGACCAACTCTCCAGCCTCTTTAAAAATCTCATAGCTGACACGAATCAGGCCCATTTCCCTATATTTAGGCTTTTTATCAAGATGCGTTCGAATTGTATAAATTGTGTCGCCGATAAATACAGGTTTGATAAAACGCAGTTTATCATATCCATAGCTGAAGGTATTTACATTATTATTTGCCATCAATCCGAGGCCATAAGCAAACACTTGTGCTCCAGCAACAAGTCGCCTTCCAAAGTCTCCCTCTTCTTTTGCAAAAATCTCATCGCCCACGTAAGGATGCATATCCAGAACCATAGAATTAAACTGCATCGCCTCTCCTTCAGAAATGGTTCTTCTTATGGAGCGATCTTTTTGTCCTATGACAAAGTCTTCATACAGCCAATTTTCAGAGTTGTACAACCTTACTTTCGAATGGTCTTTTTTTGGGGTCATTTCAGGCATATAGCCTCCTTATTCGATTTTATTTATGGAAGAGCGGCAATCTGCTCTTGGCCTTTTTTGAGGATGTGGGCTATATTACCAGCATCCCGGATAGATTGAGTTACAACAGAATCTATAATCTCAGAAATCTTGAACCAGTTTTGCATCCTTGGCAACATTCGGGTATTTGAATGGAGAGTTTCTAACTTATGGAAATATGGGATTATTTTGTTAACTTCCTTATCATTCCATGTAGATTTGCGACACCCTATCCCCCCTTCAAGAGTCAATAATTTATCATTTTCAGTATTTACAGCGTATGATATAAAATCATACGCTAAATCCTTAAATTTACTCCCTGAACCGATACAATACATCCAGTAGGCATTAAGGGAAATAGGAACTGTATTTCTACTGTGAGGAATATCAGCTATCCCAACCTTGCCCTTTACCTTTGATGATTCTACAACCTCGCACATGGATGCAAAACCAAACCAGTTGACCATCATTGCGACTTCCCCAGAAGCAAAGGCCAGACCTGTCTTTACGGAATCAAACTCAAGAGATAAGGGATGAATAAAATGATTTTTACCGAGTGCATCGGCATAAAACCGCAACCCTTCTATTGCCTGTGGAGAATAAATTTGCACTTTTCCTTCCGGAGTAACCAGCTCTCCTCCACGAGACCACAATTGAATACAAAAATCGAAAACTGTGTTATGACCATCCGGAAATGCGGCAAATGTCGTACCATATAAATTGTCTTGAGGCCTATGAAAAAACTCTGCTATCTGGCAAAAATCTTCCCAAGTTTCAGGAGGAAGCAATAAGTTTCCGGTTTGTTCTTGAAATAAATTTTGTTCTTTCTCATTTTCAAAGATATCCTTCCGATAGATGAGACACTCAGGACCGTTATGAAAAGGTAGTCCAAACACATCCTTTTCAAAATTCTGTGCTTCTAATAATGATGTCGTCCAAGCATCTGGATATCCATTTGGAGGAGTATCAACAATAAAGTCTCTCAAGTTACATACAGCATCGTCATAATAAGCTTCCGTAATCCAATCAGTATTGATATGAGCGATATCCCACAGCCCACGTTTAAGCCCTTGCTCTTTCCCTAAAGCAGCATCATATAGTTCATGTAAATCCATAGGGACAATATCAAGACCAATTTTGCAGCCAGAGCACTCGTAAAAACTATCCCAAATCTTTTTTAATGCAACTTCAAAAGGGTCATACTTTCGAACTGCTATGCGAATTTTATCAGTAGGCATTTGATGTCTCCCAAGTTTTATATAGCCATTTTTTTCACTAAATACAAATGTTCACAAGCCAAGACGATTTCTAATTTTTGGTTAAATACCTCAATATTTTCTACAAGAAAGCCGTATTCTTTTTTACTAGGATGCAGATATTTTTCCTTATTGGTTGCTAACACATGTATTGTATCCCCAATAAAAACAGGTTTTATAAAACGTATTTTATTGTATCCATAGGAGAATGCCAATTCATTAATTTCAACCGCAGTCATGCCAATTCCAATACTGAGAATAAGCGTACCATGGGCCACACGTCTTCCAAACGGCTGATTTTTGACCCATTCGGAATCCATATGGTGAGGGAAAAAATCTCCGGTCTGTCCCGCATGCATAACCACGTCAGATTCAGTAACAGTCCTGCCAAAAGTCTCTCTTGTTTCCCCTATAACATAATCTTCAAAATACTGATTTCTTTTTATCATTATTTGCCTCCCCTGAGAATTCTAGTTCCACCACTCTCAGACGAAATATATGCCGCTTCAACACATCGCATGGTATCAACTAAATCATCAATGTTATTAGGTAAAGAACTATTTTTATCGATTCTTTTTCGCATCAACGCTCCCATGGTTCCAATAAATGCATCGGGAAACCAAGTCCCATCAATTTTCTTTTCAATCCATTTACCATCCTTATAAATGCAATATTCAAAAAGATCCTCTCTACCCATTGGGTAATCTAACAATAATCCTATTTGGAATTTAACAGAACCTCTCGTTCCTTCAAATAAAAAATAGCTTTCCTGATTTTTTTCCCCGGCTTGATGGCAATGATTGGTGTTTATATTTGCCCTGATGATATCTCCATAATCCATAATAATATTGGAGCGTACTGAAGCAAAATCCAGCAAGTTGGGATGCTTTACTGTTTTTGCATATATTCCATCGGGATTCCCTAAAAATGAACGGATCAAATCTATATAATGGATACTATGATGGACAATTTCTAATCTGGAGACTTCTTTCATATATGGGAAAAGTTCTGCCCATGGTGTATAACATAATAACTTCATCTCAATATCATGAATCTCTCCTAAGACGCCTTTTTTAATCATCTTTCTCACTTCTAAAACAGGAGGAGAAAATCTTAACTGACAATTAACTGCAGCAGTTATATTCTTTTTTTGACACAAATTACGTAATGTTAAAGCCTCATCTAAATTTTCTCCAAATGGCTTTTGAATCAGGACATAAGAATTATCAGGCAACTTCTCTAAGGTTTCAAGAAAGAGATTGGTATTTACGGCTATATCATAAATAACAGAATTCCCCAAGCATAAAACCATTTCGCCCAAACTCACAAATACTTTCGAAATAGAGAAATCGCTGGCTAATTTATCAGCTTTACTCATAGTTCTATTGTAGATTGCCCGAACTTCAAACCCTGCCTTTTTGTATGCTGGTAGGTGAGCATCTTTTACGATTCCTCCAGCACCAATAATGGCTATAGGGATCTTCTCCTTCGGTATGTCAAACAAGTATTCATTGCATTCGGTCATTCTTTGAGAATCTCCATATACCCATTTACTACTTCTTTAAGCTATTTGAAACTACAGCGACCAAAATTACAAACCCTTGTATTACTTGCTGTACATATGGACTGACATCGAGATGAATCATTCCATCTTTAAGAATAGCTATAAATAAAATACCAATAAGAGTTCCGACAAGTTTCCCTTCTCCCCCAAAAATATTAGTGCCCCCAATAATTACCGCAGCAATGATGTCCAGTTCCCAGCCAATTCCAATTACAGGAGTACCAGCCAACAAACGAGACGAAACTATTACACCACTAATACCACATAATATACCAGTAATTACGAAGGTCATAGTTGTTGTAAATTCAACATTTATCCCAGACAAACGAGCTGCTTCTTTATTGCCTCCAATCGCATAAACTGCCCGTCCAAACGGAGTCATTCTCATCAGAAAAGCACCAAGAGAATAGATAACAACCATATAGATAATTGGGAACGGTATTTTCCAGATAAATCCTGAACCAACATTTCCAAATTCTTTTGGGAGCCCACCTATAGCATATCCACCAGTCATTAGGTATGTAATTCCTCGTATCAGAGTCATCATTGCGAGAGTTACCAAGAAAGCATGTAGCTTGAATTTCGCTGTTATTACTCCATTGGTCAGTCCCCATAGTCCACAGGAAATTACAGAGACTAAAATCGAGATAGAAACAGGAATGCCATTTTTTAAGAAGAAAGCATTCAAAACAGCAGAAAAGGCCACGATAGAACCCACACTAAGATCTATCTGTCCTGAAATGATCACCAATGTCATGCCAACTGCAACAATTGACTGTAGAGAAGCTTTTCTCAAAAGATTAATAAAATTACTCAGAGATAAAAAATTATCTGTACTTACAGAAAATATAAATATCATTATTATTAGTCCTAAATGCAAACTATATTCAATAAGATAGTTTATTTTATTGATTTTTTTCATTTGAATTTCCTTTGGTTCTTGACTATCTAAGAAGATCGTGATCCCAACTCTAAAAGTTGGGGAAAAAATAAAAAATAAATATTAGAAATCTTAAAATTTTTTGTATTTATACAAGTATAAAATAACAAAAACATCCCAGAAATGATATTCTTGAACCAATATTGGTAACAGTAAAAATCTATAAATGTATAGTCTGGTAATACAATATCATATTTTGGTCAATATTATCATTAATTTGATTTAGGGTAATATGGCCATTTGCCATTACCAAAATACGGTCACTTAAAGATAAAATTTCAGGTATCTCTGAAGACATTACGAGAATTGCAACTCCTTTTTTTGCGAGTGATCTTAATATTCCATATATCTGGTCTTTTGCATTAACATCAATTCCTCTTGTCGGTTCATTAAAAATAAGAATAGTGGGATTGGTTGCTAACCATTTTGCAATAACTACTTTTTGCTGATTACCTCCACTAAGATTTAGAACTTTTTGTTCTGATCCACTACATTTAATCTGTAATTTCTCAATATGCTCATTGGCAATACTGAAAATTTTCCTATTCTGTATTATAAAGAACTTAGAAAATCTATAAAGTATTGTTAATAACAAATTATTTTTTATACTTTCTTGAAGAACAAGGCCCTCCTCCTTGCGATTTTCAGTTACAAAACCCAGGCCAATCTTTTTGGCCTGTATTGGAGAATGGATATTTTTGTACAGGATTCCATGTATAACAATATCTCCAGAATCTATTTTATCTATGCCAAACAAAACTCGAGTAAGATCTAAACATCCAGAATCAGAGAATCCGGTAAGGCCAACTATTTCACCTTCATGAATATCAAATGAGACATCATAAAATCTTTGTTGCTTTGTAATTTTATTTAGGGAAAAAACTAATTTATCTTTATATAATTTTTTAGTATTAATACCATTTTTTATTTCTATATCTTTACCTACCATATGCTTAATTAGTAATTCCTTGCCAATATCTCTCATTGGAAGGCTTGTAATATTTTTACCATCTCTAAATATTGTAACACAGTTTGTAATTTGATATAATTCTTCCAATTTATGTGAAACATAAATTATACTAATACCATTTTTCCTTAATCCTTTGATAACATTAAATAAACTTTGTATATCATCTTCTCCGAGAGCAGAAGTGGGTTCATCCATAATTAAAATCTTTGAATTCTTGGACAAGGCTTTCGCGATTTCCACAATCTGCTTATTTGCTACGCTCAGATCTTTGACTAATTTTTTGGGTTCAATTCTAACGCCTATCCAAGCCAAAATTTCGCTAGATTTTTCAATTACATTTTTCCAATCAACTATTCCATAATTTTTTGGAAGAGCACCTATGAATATATTTTCTGCAACACTTAGGGTATTTATCAGGCTAAACTCCTGATAAACAGCAGAAATACCATACTTTACGGATTCTCTGGTAGATTGGAAATATGCTAATTCTTTCCCATTAATTATAATTTTTCCACTATCAGGCTTTTGATAACCTGTTAAAATTTTTATTAAAGTACTCTTTCCTGCACCATTGGCACCGAGGATAGCATGGATTTCTCCTTTATATAGAGAAAAATCAACATTAATAAGAGCGTGTATCCCTCCAAAACTCTTAAATATATTTCTTACTTCCAATACGGGTTCCAAACTTATAATCCTCCTAATTTTCCAGATAATCCCTGTCGTCTATATATTTTTGAAGACTATCTTTATCATCTGAAGTATATATGGTAACCGGTACCAGCGTAGTATTATCAGACACACCTGTTTTCAATAATTCTGCAGCCTTACTTACAACAACTTGTCCTATTTTATATGGTTGTTGGGTAGAAACAGCCTTTAAAAAAGTATTTTCTTCCAGCATAGTTTTAGCGACATCAATACTCATATCCGTCCCCATCATCACTACACCGTTATCCTCTCTACCCTTTAAAGCTGCTATCCCCCCAAGCATCGAAGTCAAATTCCAGGCCCATAGAAAGTCAATATCCTGATGAGCTTCAAGCATGCTTTCGGTCACTCCAAGAGCCTCTTCTGCGTATTCTGCATCCTGCTGAGCAACAATCTTGACTCCCGGGAGTTTTTTTATCTGATCAACAAATCCGTTTACCCGCTCAATCCCTATAGAATACTTTGAGATGCTCAAGATACCCACAGTTGCATTTCCACCCATTTTTTCGTTGATGTAACCAACCGCATAATCTCCCGCCATCTTACCCAAAGTATAATTGTCTACTCCGACAAACACCTTTGATAATGGGCTATCCACCTTTGAATTCATTGTAACAACGGGGACCCCAGAATTTACAGCTCTTTCAAATGCAGCGACTGATCCTTGGTCGTTTTGTGGCATAAATGCTATAGCGTCTACTCCCTTAGTTATAAGCGTATCAATAATTCCCGATTCTTTACTGATATCTCCGTCACTAGAAGTAATACTAACATTCATACCTGAAATTCTACCTCCTTTTTCTAAACCTGCGTACAGCTCCGACATCCATTCTCCACGTGTGTCCAAAATAATAGCACCAAGCGTCTTTTCCGCAGTCTGTTCAGCTGTTGCCTTTATCCGTTTTTTCGCACAAGAAACAAAAAATACACCCCCTACGAATAGTATTACGGCGTAGACCAGTAGTTTTTTCATGGTATTGCTCCTTAAGGAACCTCTAAAAATCCCAATTTTGCGCTTGAAGCGACGATTTTTGTCACGAGTAGCTTCGTCAGTAAAGCTCCACAATACAACAAAGTATCATTCTACTTTTCTTCCTCGCTATCGTGAAAATCTCATTCGCTCGGCATCAAAATGCGGTACAATCGCCAGCGAAGACAAAACAGAAGCAGAGCGATTGTACAATTCCTGTGAAATGTAAATACGAACCAAGGACTTATATACGATTATAACACAAATCCCTGATAGGTCAAGTAAAAAAAACAAAAATCGAAAAGGCACCTCTAAAAATTTCCCATCATAGAAAGATGCTGCGCCAGCTCGCAAAGAGGAAGGTCGGGCCTGGCTGCGCACGGCCTGCCAGTTCACCAATGCTGCGCCAGCTCACATTGGTGCCATACAGCAAAGTATGGCTCGGCTTCCGTTCCTCGCTGCCGCAAAAAATCCCTTCGTCTGGCATCAAAAGCGAATTTTTAGAGGTCCCCTTTAGCGCCAAAATCCAGCCCGACAGCCTGCGCAAACTCGACCCGTCCCACCTCTCTCCACGCTCCAGCAGCGCGAATCGGACCTGCTTTACGAGGTGCGCCTGGACAGCCAAGACAATCAAGATAACCAAACAGCCTATCTGTATATCCTGCTCGAATTCCAACAGCCCCCAAGCATATGGCCATCCGCCTGCTCAGCTATATATCCCTGTTTTACGAACGCCTCCTCAAGGAGGGCAAAAACAGCAAAGGCAAGTTGCCCCCGGTATTTCCGCTGGTGCTCTACAACGGAGACCGCCCTTGGAATGCGCCCCGCAGCACCAGCGAACTGATCAGCAGCAACGAAATACCCGCAAAATACCTACCCCACTTTCAATAGGGCACCTCTAAAAATTCGCTTTCGATGTGGATCGCTGAGATTTTTCGCGACAGCAAGGCGGCAACTCGTTTTAATACTTTGTTGTATTGAAATGAGTTGACAACGAAGCTGCTCGCGGAAAAGATCGCGATTCCACGCGGAATTGGAATTTTTAGAGGTGCCCAATATGCTCTCATTGACGAGAAGCGCATCCCCGACGAGAAAATCCACAAGCTACACAACCTCATCAGCGTGGTGATTTGTGCCGAGAAGTACGGCAGACCGGGGGAGTGGGAAGCCCAAATCCCGCAAATCATAGAATTCCTGCGCGATGAACCCGGGCTCGAAATCACCATTTTCAGGCGCTGGATTGCCCTGCTGTTTGGCGAGGGCATGAACGAATCAGAATACAATCAAATCACCGCACCAGAGGAGGTACAGAAGATGTTGGCAACACTGGCAGACGATCTAAGAGCTGAAGGAAGACAAGAAGGCGAAAAACTGGGCATGCAGAAAGGTTGGGAAGAAGGTCGGGAAGAAGGTCGGGAAGAAGGTCGGGAAGAAGAACGGCGTGAAGCTGCCCGAAAAATGAAAGAATCCGGGCTGTCGATTGAGCAGATTGCAAGGTTTACCGGCCTGAGCCATCGCGAAATTACCGGACTGCGAAATTACCGGACTGAAAGAAGACAAACAGGAAGTCTGAGGGGGCCAGCTCGCAAAGAGGAAGGTCGGGCCTTGGCTGCGCACGGCCCTCCCCTGTTACTCCCATGCTGCGCCAGCTCGCATTGGAGTATACAGCAAAGTATACTTCGGCTTTACTTCTTCGCTGCCACAAGGCAGAACCTTTGCTCGGTGAAAAGGACCGGGTCTGGCGCAGCATCTTTCTAAAGAACGCATTACTTTCGGAGCACAATCATGGACATACAATTCTCGGGAGCCAATGACCGGCGTCACAGCCGGTTGTGTGGCTGGCACAAATGCATCTTTCTGTTCGCCCTGCTGACTTTGAGCATTACTGCGTGCAGTGCCAAAGTTCCGCTGCCCGGCGACGGGCTTTTCGCCAAAATTGAAACTGATCAGGGTGAAATCTGGATGCAACTGGAGTTTGAAAAAACCCCGTTGACAGTCATGAGTTTCGTCGGTCTGGCCGAAGGCCGCTTTGCAGTGCCCGGTTCATCGACCGTGAAGAAGGGTACGCCCTACTTCCACGGTCTGACCTTTCACCGGGTTGAACCGGGCTTTGTGATTCAGGGCGGCGATCCAAACGGTAATGGCAGTGGCGGACCGGGTTATCAGTTTCCCAATGAAATTCACAGTGATTTAAGACATGATCGGGCAGGTATTCTATCGATGGCTAATGCGGGGCCGGACACCAACGGCAGCCAGTTTTTTATCACTCTCGATGCGGCACCGTTTCTCGATAGCAATTACAGCGTCTTTGGCCATGTGGTCAAGGGTATGGAGGTCGTCCGCAATATCGAAAAAGGAGATGTGATCAACAAGCTGAATATTCTGCGCCAAGGCGCTGCTGCCGAAGCTTTCCAGCCTGACTGGGAGGAATTTCAGGAATTGTCGCAGAGTATCAGTGACCAGCTCGCCGCTCAAAGCGAACAACTGGCACAGCAGGGCAGAAGCTCTCTGCTGGACTTTGCCAGGGAAAACTGGCCGGAGTTGGACTCAGGGGATCAAAGTCTGGAACGAAGTGACAACGGCCTCGAATTCGCTATTTTGCAGGCAGGTTCGGGCCGGAGCGGGTCCGAATGGGGCGATGTCAAACAATATCGCCTGCACTACAGCCTGTGGGTGCCCACTGAAAATGGCAATGTGAACAAGGTCGATAGCTCGATAGACCGCGGCGAACCGATTGAGCTGGCTCCTCACCAAGTGATTCGGGGCTGGGCCTTGACCATGCCACAGATGCGGCTCGGTGAAAGACGCGTGCTGTTGATCCCCGGTGAGCTGGGTTATGGCAGGCGCGGCAGCCCTCCGGTGATACTGCCCGACAGCTACTTGCTCTTTGAGATGGAGCTTCTGGACTTTTTACGTTGATGTTGATTCGGTTGCCTGAAGTTCCGGCAGACTATCGGAGTCAGGTTTTTGACGCCTACAACACCCAGCCGCAAGACATGACAACTAGCCCTCGCGACTACTTTTCATTTTGACGCATCCTGCAATGAAAACTGGAGCAGAATACCAGCTATTTTTGCGGTGACCTTACGAGAGCCATGACTTACGATTTTGAAATCAGAGAATACAACCAAAAACTTCAGGACTTAGAACGCAATGGGGCCAGAACCGAAGGCCAGTTGCGCAAGGCCTTCAGCCAACTTCTGGACCGCACGGCCAGCAAGCACGGTATGCTTTTGCTGGAAGAACAAACCGAAGAGGCCCAAGGCAAAAAAGGCAATGTGCGCTATGACGGGATGGTCAAACGTGAGGGCAGCATTGCGCCGCACGGCTACTGGGAAGCAAAGGACAAGCAGGACAGCCTGCTGCATGAAGTTGTCCGGAAACAAAAAGCGGGTTGCAAGTTCTTTAACATTTTGTTTGAAGATACCAAAACTTTCATGCTCTACCAGGATGAAAAACAGGTACTTGAGGGCAGCCTGCTCAACGAGTCCGAGCTGTCCAAAGGGCTGGAACTGTTCTACTCCTACCGCAACAAGTATGAGGAGGACTACCAGAAGGCCCTAGAGCAATTTAAGCAGGGAATACCGGCTCTAGCTGCGGAACTGCATGCGGCGATTGAGCAGCTCAACAAGAGCAATGACCACTTTAAAAACAGCGTGAAGGAACTGGAAAAGAACTTCCGGGAATGCAACAGCGGCATCAGCTCGGCGGCGGTGCACGAGTTTATGGTGCAGCATTGCCTGACCATCGACTTGTTCCGCAGTATTTTCAATGTGCAGAATTTTGAAAAGTTCAATCCCATTGCCAAGCGCATGGACGAGCTGGTGCTGAGCACTTTGAAGCGCGAGCAGCAGAAAATTGTCCAGCAGGTAGATGCTTTGCTCCGGGCAATTCAGGCGGTGCTGGTGCGTGGCTACGCCACGCCTGCGGACAAGCAGCAGGTGCTGATTACGGTCTATGAGGAGTTTTTTAAGGCCCACAACCCCAAAAAGGCCGACACCCACGGCATCGTCTACACGCCGCCGCAGGCGGTGGATTTTATGATCCGGAGCTGCGATGAGCTGATGCACCAGCATTTTGGCAAGCAGCTGCACAGCGAGGGCGTGCGCATTTTAGATCCGTGCACCGGTACGGGCACTTTTGTAACTCGGCTGCTGCGCCATATCCCGTGCCAGCATCTGGAGCGGAAGTTGGACGATATCTACGCTGTAGAAGTGGACGTGATGGCCTACTACATGGCCCAGATGAATATTGAAGAAGCCTACCGTCAGGCGATGGGGCAGCCGAATATTGAGCGTTCCTACGAGAAGCTGGCCCTGGCGGACGCTCTGGAGATTCCCACAGTGCACAAAGATGCGGGGCAAGAGCTGTTCGCCAGCTACGCCTCCATTACCGAGCAGAACGCCCGGCTGGTGGAGGAACTACAGGCCAGCGACTACCTTCTTATTCTGGGTAATCCTCCCTATAACAGTGCACAGAAAAATGAAAGTGAAAATAATCGCAATAAACGTTATGACTTTATCGATAAGCGAAGCCGAGAAAGCTACACAGCAAATAGTACGGCACAAAAGCCTCAAACAACAGATATGTATATCCGCTTCTTCCGCTGGGCCAGCGACAAGCTGCTGTCCCAGCACAAGGGCAACGAAAGTGCTGTGGCTGAGAAGGCCATGCAGGGAGCCCACGCTATCAACAGCCGGGGTGGTGGTATGCTGTGTTTTATCAGCAACCGCAGCTATATCGACAAGCTGTTTACCGACGGCATCCGTAAAACCTGGGTCGAAGAGTGGGATCATATTTATGTGCTGGACTTGGGCGGCGATCTTCGAAGCCAACCCAAAGATCCACAGACGGGCAGGCTCAAGGGCAATATCTTTAATATCCAGACGGGGGTGGCGATTTGCTGGCTGCTGAAAAAAGATGAACCCGCAAAAGACTCCCAAAAATCAGGAAAGCAAAGCGCAGAAATACACTACGCCGCCGTCGACGATTACCTCAGCGGACAGGAAAAGCTGGACTGGCTGACTCAGATACAGAGTGTTTCCGGTTTACAGCAGCAGGGCCTGTTTGAGAAGATTCTTCCCGATGAGCGGGGCAACTGGCTGCGCCAGGGCGAACGCGACTTTGCCGGATTCCTGAGCATGGGCAACAAGGAGTTTAAGGCGGGCAGGGAAGGATCCGAAGCGGCCATTTTCAAGCTTTACAGCAACGGAGTGAAGACCAATCGTGATGAGTGGGTCTACGACTTCAGCCGGGAAAATCTGCAAACCAAGATGCAGTTTTTTATTGAGCACTACGAGCAAAAGAGAAAAACTTTTTGGGAAGAATGGCAGGAGGAAGACCAAGAAGAAAAACTGAGCCGTAACGACAAGGGTACACTAAATACAGACCAGAAGGCATTGCAGGACTGGTTAGGGATGGAAATTAAGTGGAGTAGTACATTGAGAAATAATTTTATTACCAGTCTAGCTGTTGAATATTATGAAACATGCATTATTCCGAGTTTATATCGTCCTTTTGTTAAGCAATATTTTTATTGTGCTCATGAAGTAAATGATCGTCTGACTGCTGGGCACGACCACATATTTGGAGCCACGGGCACGCTGGAGAATGTGTGTATTGGGGTAAGTGGACCTGCTCACGGCAAACTTTTCTTTATTCATGCCATAGCTCAAATACCTTCTTTAGACTATGTGGAAAAGACCATGCTATTCCCCCACTACCGCTACGTGGCGCATACGCGTGAGGATATTCTTGCGAAAAAAACGATTAAAAAGATTGATAATATTTCGGATGAGGCTCTGGAGTATTTTAGCTCTCAAGAGCCCTCCCAGAAAACCATCACCAAAGACCACATTTTCGCCTACATCTACGGCCTGTTACACAAAGAAAGCTACCGCACAAAATACGCCGACAACCTGCGCCAGGAACTCCCCCGCATACCCGTGCTCAAAGAATTCTGGCAGATAGCCGAAATCGGAAAAAAACTCATGGACCTTCACCTGAACTGGGACACCGACAAATGCCCCACAGCGCACTTTGAACTAAAAGAGGGCATCGACTCAGAACAGGAAGGTCAAGAACTCAGCCTCGGTTCAGACTCTGGAGACGGTCACCAAAAGCACTATCCCCTGAAAGAAGCGAGCGTCCTGCGCCCGGCCCGGCTGCCCAAAACCATCAAATACAGCCCCTCCAGCGTCAAAGACAAAGAGACGGGAAAGCACACGGGAAAAATCAAAATCAGCAACGCCCTGAGCCTGGGCAATGTTCCCGTAGAGGCATGGCAATACACGCTGGGCGGCCGCAGTGCCATCGACTGGGTGCTGGAGTTCTACAAAGAAAGCAAAAACACCTGCAAAGACCCGAGTCTGGCCGCAATGGAAGCCCATGGAAAAGAAGTAAACGGAAAAAATTATCGGCTCAAGCCATACAGTCTGGCCGATTACGAAGAGCAATTGCTGGACACCCTGCAACGAATCATTAATGTGAGCTGCGAGCACGTGCGTTTGCTGGGGGACTTGAAAGTTCCTTGACTTTCCATGAGCGAAGCTTTAAAAACATCACTTCCGATACCCGGTGAGCTTCCCCCGCGATAGGAAAACTCTAAAAATTCCAAATTTTCCGGGGACAGGAGGTCAGGGATGGGCGGTAGCAGTTTTGGCAGTTCATTGCGCATCAGTACTTTTGGAGAATCGCACGGCGGGGGCGTTGGCGTGATTCTGGATGGCATGCCGCCCGGTGTTCCGATCAGCATCGAAGAAATCCAGCTTCAGCTCAACCGGCGCAAGCCGGGGCAAAGCGAATTTACCACACCGCGCAGCGAATCCGACCGCATCCACCTGCTGTCCGGGGTCTTTGAAGGTTATACTACGGGCACCAGCATCGGCATGGTGCTGTACAACCAGGACACTCGCTCCCGCGACTACGACAACATCAAAAACTCCTACCGCCCCGGACACGCCGACTGGAGCTACGATTCCAAGTACGGCTTCCGGGACTGGCGCGGCAGCGGCCGGGCCTCGGGCCGCGAGACCTCGGCACGAGTAGCCGCCGGAGCGGTGGCGCGCCAAATGCTGTCCTGCCTGGGTGTGGGAATTCTGGCCTACACCGAGGAGGCGGCCGGCATTGCGGCGCAGAGCTTTGACCCACAGGTGATAGAGCAGAATCCCTTCCGCACCTGCGATCCGGAGGCGGCCCGGCAAATGGAAGAGCGGGTGCGAGAAATCGCCGAGCGCAAAGACAGCGCCGGAGGTATTGTGGCCTGCCGCATTGATGGTGTCCCGGCGGGCTGGGGCGAGCCGGTCTTCGACAAGCTGGATGCCGATCTGGCCAAGGCCATGCTGTCCATCGGCGCGGTCAAAGGTTTTGCCATCGGCTCAGGCTTCGAGGCGGCCCGCATGCTGGGCAGTGAGCACAATGACGGCTTTCGGCCCGGTATTGCTCTCGACCCGGCCGCTGCCAATGCGCAGCCCGATAATGCACAGTCCGACAAAGTGATCTTCTCCAGCAATCACGCCGGAGGCGTGATTGGCGGCATTTCGACCGGTGCCCAAATATTTTTTCGCATTCCGGTCAAACCGACTTCTTCCATTTCGTTGCCACAGCAAACCATCAGCCGCCAGCACCAAGAAATCGAACTGGTCATAGAGGGCCGCCACGACCCGATCATCTGCCCGCGCATCGTGCCGGTAGTCGAATCGATGAGCGCTCTGGTGCTTGCTGACCACTACCTGCGCCAATGCGCCACGCGGGTGGCGGACTTCCCGCAGCCGGACTTCCCGTTTGAACTGGCCGCGCCGCAGTTCCGGCCGCAGTAAAGCTGCTGTGAATTCCCTGTAGATATTCTGCTCTTGGAGAAAGTGCTGAAAGCCATGGACGCAGAGCAAAGCCAGTTCTTTGACCTCTATTGCCGGGACGGCTCTGTGGAACTGCGCCTCGGCCCGGCCCGACAGTGGACGCGGATGCTGCGCGCTCAGGATCGAAACTGGCACCAAATACCGGGCTTCCGGGGCTGTTCCTCTGCCGCCGGAGGCTCCTGGCAACTGGAAGAGTGGCGTTTTGAGCGCTTTGCCAGCCGCCATGAACCCGATGCTGCTGCTCCCGATAGAAATGGAGCGGGGCAGGAATGGTACTACGCACAGGGCCTTTATGAACTTGCGGATTCAACCGGCCCCCGGCCCGTCAGCCACTTGCCCGCCGAAAGTTTGCTGCACGCGGACTTTCTGACGGCCCTGTCGGGCTTTGTCGAGGCGCTCTGCGTTCGCTACGAAAAATTGGGCTACAAGCTGCCCGGTATTGTCTTGGACGGGCTGCTCTACCGGTGCTTCGCTCCAATACAGGGGCAAGCTTCCCAGCAGTTTTTGCTTCTGCCGCCGGAGCTTTTGTATTTCGTGGCCCAACGCAGCTCCGCAGAGGCCCGCCTGGATGCCCTGCTGCCGTTCCAGACCCCTGTGTCGGAAGCACCTGATCGGCAGCGCTGGGTCTATGCACTGGCGGCCCTATGCTACCGGAAGCTCTGCGGCGAGTTTCCCTTTGACATCGCAAAGGACACAGCAGCAGGCCAGACAACGGGCTCGGCAAAACATAAAGCCGCCTTGCTTCGAGACGCAAGTCCCGGGGCTCTCGGCACGGAAGAACGTCTGCACGATGCCCGTGTGGCGATGAGCAGAGGCCAATTCCTGCGAGCCCAACTGTTCCGCCCGGAATTGAGTGATGCCTGGGACGAACTGCTGCGGCGCAGTTTGTGCGATACCGGGCAGCGGCCCCCTAATGGCAAAGATGCTAACCGCGGCAAAGGAAACAAAGGTCCGGTTACTTTGCGGGACTGGCAGGCATTTGCCAAAACGGGAGGGCTGTGGCGCGAGTGCTCGGATGAGCAGCGCAGTACAGCGGCGCGCGAGCTGCTGATCGAGCGCCGCAAGCGCGAGCAAAGCCGCAAGCGCGGGCGCTTCTGGCGCAAGAAGCGCGGCCTGGTGGCTGTTTACAGTATTTTGGCACTGGTGCTGGTCAGCGTGCTCTACACACCACTCAAACGGGCACTGAGCCCGCCGCCGCACAATGGCCTCAGTGCCCTTGAAACGGCCCGGCTCTACTACCAGGCCATCGATCAACTCGACCCCCAATTGCACGGCGAGCTGACCTTCCGGGGCGAGCAGGTCGTCAAGGCCGATGGAAATCTGCTGACCATGTTGTTCGTCAACACCCGCACCCGTCAAGGCTATGAGGGGCACGATGTCGTACTGCGGGCCGGCGACTGGCTGACGGGGCAAGGGCTTTCAGCCAAACCCGACAGTCCGCTGCCGGCGCTCAGCCTTGATGTGGTGCTTTACGGCATCACAGGTCTGGAACTGGAAGAGCTGTCCGCAACCGTCGCGCTCCGGGACGGCGAGCAGCGTCGTCTGCGTGCCGTCTATGATTTCTGGCTGCCCGGCAGCTTTGGTTCAAAAAGCGCAGAGAGTCCGGAAGGCAAGGCAGCTGCTGCAGGTGACGAACCACAGGCGTTCCAGCCCTTGCACCAGCACAACGAGGATCTGCTGACACTGCTCTACCGAGCGCGCAAAAAGGCCTGGTTTGTGCACCGCATCGAACGCCACAGCGAGCTGGTGGTCCATCCGCTGAGTGAGTAACCGGAGAAAGATTGGGTTACGGAAAGTTCCAACCTTTAGAGGTGCCTAAAGGGCATTGCCCCGCCGCCAGTGCGTTACAAAGCCTTGGCTGCCACAACTGTGTCCCGCCGCTGCCATTTCCTTGCAGAAATGGCGCGCTGTAATGGAAAACTCCATGGCGTGCGGTTGTAAATGAAGGTAGAAAAATTCACCCAATTCCTGCGTCAAGACTTCCTGCAGCAAGGCCCTACGGCAGAAACAGTCCACAGCCCGACTGATTGATGAGAGCCCCGCCAGATACGCATCGGGGCGAAAACGCAGCCGGTAACTGCCGTAGTAGGGCACCAGGTGATGCGGGCAAATACCATAGACCTGCCCCGCCTCCTCGACTGTGCCCGAAGTGCCATAGCCCTTGGCATCCAGCAGACTGAGCTGAGGCTCCTGCCAGCAGTCCGGGGGCTGGACCCAGCTGCTCAACAAGTCCAAGCAGCGCCGGGCACCGGAAGCGGCCTCTGCGGGCCCACAGGACCGCAGATACAAAATCACCGCCGCCAGATGCTCCAGAGCCTGCTGCTTCTGGACCGCTTCCCCCTGTTTTGACTCAGCCATCTGCGCTTCCCGGCTCCTTTTGTGCAGGGCCGGCCCCTCTTTCCTCTTGAGTATTTTGCAGCCAGGGAAGACTGGCCAGGGCCTGTTCCAGCATTTTCTCCGATTCCGTCTCGGACAGCTTCACATCCGTGCTGGTCAGCTGACTGGGGATTTCATGCAGAAAGGGAGAGAGTTGGCAGTCCACCTGCCTGCCATTTTTACTGCGGCTCTGGCAGCTACTCAGGTAGAGCCAGCGTTTGGCACGGGTTACCGCCACATAGAACAGGCGGCGCTCTTCTTCTAGGTCGTAGGCCCGCTCTTCAAGCGTGCGTGCGTGCGGTAAAATGCCCTCCTCCACCCCGCAGAGCAGGACCAGCTCAAATTCCAGCCCCTTGGCCGCGTGGATGGTCGACAGGCTGATTTTGCCCTCGCCTTCTTCTCCCAGTTCGTCACGGGTTATCAGGCTGATGCGCGAAAGCCAGGATTTCAGACTGCGCTCCGTGGCGCCTTCGTAGCCTTCCCAGCGCTCCAGCATTTCGCAGAAACTCTGCATCATCTCGAAGCGGCGTTTGGCCGCCTCCGGGCGTTCGGCAAACTGCTGTAGCAAAAAGCCCCAATAGTCAATTTCATCAATCAGTGTTTTGCACAGCCGGGCCAGGCTCACTCCGGGGGCCGGAGCCTCCATAAAAAGGGGCCGCAGCTCTTCGAGCAGCATCACAAAGTCGGCGCAGCTTTCCACGAGTTCGGGGTGGCGGGCATCGCTGCTCAAGACCATGTCGCGCATGGTCTCATAGATGCTCCAGCTGTGGGCTTGGGACAGGCTGCGCAGCTTCTCGACCGATTTGGGGCCAATACGCCGGTTGGGTTTGTTAATGATGCGCAGCAAGCTCACATCGTCATCGGGGTTTTGCAGTACCCGCAGATAGGCGATCAGGTCCTTGATTTCGGCGCGCTGAAAGAAGCTCTGGCCACCGGAGACCACATAGGGCATACGAGCTTCCAACAAATGCTGCTCCAAGGTGCGCATCAGGTTGTTGGTACGCAGCAGTATGCCGATTTCATCATAGGGCAGTCGCTCCAGCGCACGCAGTTTGCGAATGGTGTCGCAGACAAAGCGGGCCTCGTCTTCATCAGTTTCGGGGAAATGGCAGACGATCAGGCTTTCGGCGTTTTCCTGGTTCTCGGGACGCAGCACTTTGTCCTTGCGCTGTTCGTTGTGACGGATTATGGCGTTGGCTGCGTCCAGGATGGTCTTGGTCGAGCGGTAATTGCGCTCCAGACGGATTTCCTTGCGCTCGGGGAAGTCGCGTTCAAAGAGCCGGATGTTCTCAAAGTTGGCTCCGCGCCATGAGTAGATGGACTGGTCGTCATCGCCGACGCAGCAGATGTTGCGGTGCGCCGATACCAGCTGGTGCAGTAGGCGGTACTGCATGATGGAAGTGTCCTGAAATTCATCGACCATCACATAGCGGTAGCGATGGCGCCCCAGTACTTCGGGATACTTGGCCCACAGCTCTACCGGGCGCGCGATCAGGTCGTCGAAGTCAAAGGCGTTGTAGGCTTTGAGGTGACGGTGGTATTCTTCGTAGAGGTCTTTGAAAGGCAGACTTTCTTCGTCCCAGTCGCTGCGCTGCATTTTGATGCGGCTGATTTGCTCGCGGACCTGCTTGAGCAGGGTGAAGTCGGCACTCCACTTCAGCTCGGTGGCCGATTCTTTGAGGCAGCTCATCGAATCGGTGGCATCGTAGATGCTGAAGTTGCGGCTGTAACCCAGTAGTCTGGCGTGGCGCAGCAGGATTTGCATGCCAAAGGAATGGAAGGTCAGCAGCGTCAGGTTGCGGGCCTGTTGCCTGCCCGCTTCCTGGGATATGCGTTCGCGCATTTCTTGGGCGGCCTTGTTGGTGAAGGTCAGAGCCAGCAGATTGCGCGGATCAACGCCGCGCTGCAGCAGGTGTACAATACGCTGGGTAATCACCCGAGTCTTGCCGCTGCCCGCACCGGCCAGAATCAGCAGCGGGCCTTCGGTGCTCTGCACCGCGTCTTGTTGTTCGGGGTTTAACGGGAAGCTCATGAACCGGCGCAGTATACTTTGAAAGGCGGCAGTCCGCAATGCAATGCCCGGTCCACGCTTGCTTGCGGGGAAGCAAAACAGATGCCGGGCCCCATATGGGCCCCGGCATCTTGCTGAAATATATCAGCTGTTCCTTGTGGACAGGGTCTTCTTTTGGCAGTCGAACTCCAGTGACGAGTTCAGGCTGCTGTCTTATCCCGCCCAGCCCCGCAAAAAGTTCCCTAAAAACTTCCCGTACGTTTATATATGCGGGAAGATTTTGTTAAGTTGTCCATGCGATTGCCGAACTGTTCCGCCTGGTCATACGTGTCTGCATTCCCACGGAGTTGATTGGGATCTGAAAACAGTTCCCGTTTCAGGTCTATCGTTTGCCCCGTAATGTGTAATGTATACAGCAACACATAATCAGAACCTATTAGACGATTAGCAGGTGCTTTTTGAATCATCACCAATTGCATAGTCAATTCCTGATTTGTGAAGTCATAGACATTCTTATCGTTTGGAACCGCATAAACCACTGGACTTACACGTAGATTTGAGTAGTCCCCTTGGGCATCTTTGGCAATTTCGTCAATACTCTGCTTACCGATCCGCTTATTTGTTTCCAGTAATACTGCTAAGTTTACCAGTTCTTTTATTTGAAAAGAGCCATCTGTATGGAAGCTTATGGTTCCCACTCTCGATCTGTTGGGATCAGAGACTGTGTACAGATTAATGCTGCCCGCCGCAACCAGGCGATCGAGCAGAGTGGGTGGGGCAGCTTCCAGAGTGGGTGGGGCAGCTTCCAGAGTGGGTGGGGCAGCTTCGCCTTCGGGCGGCTTGCAGGCGACCCACAAAACTAGGGAGCAGACAAATAAAAGGATAAATGGGCGTAAAATACCAGCAGAGAAATAATTTCCCCTGCTATATGGGTTTAATTTTTTCGATGAGCGATGAGCGATGAGCGATGAGCGATGAGCGATGAGCGAATTTTACTGAACTTGTGTTCCATAATGCAATACTCCTTGGTATTATTATGCAAAATAATGCATAAAAATGATGTGCCGACCAAGGTCGGAATGATTTTAATAAAAGATGAAATGAGATTATAAAATAGTCCGTTCATTTTAAAGAATATACGATTTCCCCGCGGAGGGCAAGAAGATCGCAGGAAAATCTCCAAAAATTTGCTTTTCTTGGGAGGCTGTCCTTCACAACTACGCCCAGCCCGGTACTTCGGTACACCTTGAATTTCTAACCCTCGCGCGCTGCGCTCAGATTGAAATTCTACGGCATTCAGCAACCGGAAAAGGCCGAGTCCCCTCAGCCCACCCCTTACAGGCATAGGGATTCGCGTTTGGGAATTTTTAGAGGTACCCTTAAGCACGTTCATATTGGCTCCTGTTCTCGGAAGCTCCGCTACAGAGTCAGGCACTTGACAAGATCTCGTTCCCCCTCTATTTTGTCGACGATATTGGACTACAGCTTGGGCGGGTGCCCTTGTCCGGATATTTTCTCAAATGCTTGTTAAAGCGGCAGATATTTTTTAGAGGTCCCCTTTAGAAGTTCCCCCTCATTTCCATCCATCGATTACCCTATTATTCTATTCTATCCGTTCTTATATTTTTCACCCTTATATTTCTACAGTCATTTCCCCATTTACTTGTACCTGATATAAAAACCGGATTTTTTTCCGGGCAATTTATTTCATCCAAGTAGGAGGTGAACATGATCTTTAGGAAGACCATATTATGGTCCTTATTATGCCCCTTTGGGTTATTACTCTATGTTTCTTGCTCTGATTTTGGCGGTGTTGCTCAAAACCGCAGTGCTTCCAAAACGATACAGCCAATTATTGCTTTGGGTCGCGATCCGTATCCTGATGCTGCCATGTGGGGAGAACATGGTCGATCGGGACCAATAGGCCGGATCTTTCGCTATGTCAATCCGTACACAGGCGATACAGAATTTTTTCGCCTGAGAGCTCTCGGCCCGGATAATAAATATGGTTATTTCCCGGTTGATCGAGAGAACAACCTCTATTGGACCTATTTGGGCAGCAGTTTAATGCCCCTGTATTATGTACCGAAAGACGCCAGCATTCTGTACCAATGGGGAACGAACAGACAACATGGAGAAACAGGTACATTCTATGTTTATGACAATCCCTATACCAATGACCGTGAGTACTTCCGCCTGAATGCTACTTATCCATCTGGTAAATACGGTTTTTTCCCGACCAATAAGAGACACAATTTGTGGTGGGAATACCTTGGCTCTGCTGTAAATATTCCTGAAATGTTTAAAAATAAAAATCAGGAGAGACACCCGGAAGAAAGCCGGGAAGCCTTGCAGAACCTGTATACAAATAATCGGGAAAACTTTAGAACTCAAGTCAGGCAGATGAAGGACCCAGAAATAAGAGAGCTGGTATCATTCCTCTTTTCAGATGATGTGGAGCTGAAAACATCATTGCTCAATCTTATTGGCGAAGATTCCTTTTTTGCTCGGTTATGGATTGAACTGGAAAATCTGTTTATTGGTCAGGACAGCCCTGAGTCCGGGGAACCTGAGCAAGACAGCGGTCCTCCCTCCCTGCCTTTTATCCCACCCGTTCCTCCTCCCGATGAAGCTCCTGTGGCCCCTCCGGTTCCACCGGCGGATTCTGTCGCAGATCCTGCCGCAGACCCGGATCCTGCCGCAGACCCGGATACGGATATTGACCCGGACCCAGTGCCAGAAACAGAAGACCTTATGGATATGTCTTTAGAAGACGGAAGTCAAATCACCAATGCGGTCGGCGAGGTTCGTGAGTTGGAGAAGTTCGGAGACTTTATCCGGGTATTGGCAGAAGAGTTGCAATTTGTGGCTGCCGTGCTTGAAATCATGCAGGAAATTATGGATGCCGCCTCCTCTTCAGGCCAGGAGCAATTTGCCTCGATTGCCAATTCCGGGATAATTGATGGAGGCTTATTAGCCGTGCTGGGGGATGCTGTTGCCAATGGTATGGTGCCTGTACAGGAGATAAGATCTTCGATACGAAAGCCATATCCGCCTCAAGTGATGGTATTACCCGGATCTTCGACTGGTTTCTCGCACCACCGTATCAGACGGTCTGCTGACCCGCATGTTGATCCCATCGATCAATTGAACAACTATTTCCCGGAATACACAGGCATGGCAGCAATTTTCCAAATGGGAGGAGTTGCAAATACCGACTTTTCCATTCTCAATTCTTCAAGCCGGCTCAAGCCATTTCGCAACCGTTACTACATAGAGCTGAATATATTCCCAGGCAAGACAGAGACGCTACGCGGTTCCGGTAGTGAAGCTGTCGTGATGCGGTTAAAGGTCTCTTTGCGAACAGAAATTGCGTACAGCCTGAACCTTGGTGAGAAGCTGCGTCGGAAACTTGCAGAAAATCCTAATTTCAGCGCTGAGTTGGGCGCTTCCGTTGGAGGCAAGTTGGTGCGGAAACATGGAGTTGACATTCCCATGGTGCGAAACTCGGCTAATGATGCTTGGGAAGTCTACAGCGATGGGCTAGACTATTTCGAACAAATAGAAATGCGCCCTATCGAGGCGGGAGTAGGCATTTCAGCCAATAATCTTCTGGGCAGAAGTGAACATCTAATTGATCGGAATATCAACACCGGCCCAAACACAGACCTGACTCAGTTTTTCAGCAATTTTGGCGGTAAAATGTCTTTTGGTGCCGGCGGTGGCTTCACTTTTTCATGGGATCTGAATAACAGCAACAAGGCTTTTGCAGCCATGGGTGCCAATTTGGGCGCGACAGTACTGGGGCATGTTCTTGGTTCTGCGGGCGCGGTCTTGTTCGGTGCAAAGCCTGCAACAGCATTGGTGGTAGGCGAATTGACCAGTGCTGTTGCTGAATCCATTGCCCTTATCGCCGAATCTACCACAGATTCGCCGCTACACCCCGACAAGATTGAGGGCTGGGCAAGGTTTGTCGCTCAGATAGAAGGTTTCTTTGAAGGCAAGACGGTCAGCTTGGAAGATCCGGGCCTCAGTTTCTCTAATTACCTGTCAGATGGCCAGGCTGTGCACAACAGTAATGGAATTTCTCTGGAAAGGTTTTCCGGAACAGGCGATAATGAGCAGTGGACATTCACGAATGAAGCGTTTCAAGCCTATTCTTATCAGCGTTTGAAAGACTTGAGCAAGAAAACTGCCACCAATATGGGGGGGGAAGGTAAATTACGTTTTTACGTCAAACGTTCTTGGAATGTTGACTAATGGGCACCTCTGAAAATTCCAATTTCGCGTGGACTTGCGATCTTTCCAGCGCTGGACTTCGTTGGCATCTCATTCTCGCTATCTCGAAAAATCTCTGCGATTCACATTGAAATGCGTTGCTATTGCCGGGGCGAAGCAGGGCAATGGCACAATACTCGTGAAGTGATACTATTTTTAGAGGTCCCCTTAAGGTCACCTCTAAAAATTCCAATGCTTCGGCAGGCTCAGCACAAGTTCCGCGTGAAACCGCGGTCTTGTTCTGCCGGGGCATTCTTCAGGTTCAAGGTGTACCGAAAGGCTCCAATGCGAGCTGGCGCAGCATTGGAGAATGAGGGGAGGGCCGTGCGCAGCCAGGCCCAACCTTCCTTTCTGCGAGCTGGCGAAGGCCAACTCCAGAAGCCCCTTTCAGGCTTCCTATTCGCCCTCTTTCAGCCCGGTAATTTCGCGGTGGCTCAGACCGGTAAACCTTGCAATCTGCTCAATCGACAGCCCGGATTCTTTCATTTTTCGGGCAGCTTCACGCCGTTCTTCTTCCCGTCCTTCTTCCCGTCCTTTCTGCCGGATGGTATCTTCGCGATTGCTTTGATCTAGGTTCTGCTTGAGCCGCGCCTCGTATTGCGACACCAGGCTCGTGTCCCGGGTGAAATCCTCGTAGGCGCGGTGCGCTTTCTGGATCATTTCATCACTTTCGAGCAGTGTGGTCAGGCCCTCCATGTCGACTCCCTCCTTGTTGAAATAGGCCACCCATGATCTCAGCGCGGGCCCTTTCAGTTGTTCTTTCTTGGCTTTGGGAAGACTGATAAAGTGCAGCATGCAGTGCTCGCTCAGCACCTCGTGGGGCGGCCTCTGTTCTGTGAGCAGAAAGCACTGGTGTGCCTTCCGGCTTTCGGGGAATAAATCGAAATCCAGCAGATTGATGCAGATAACAGGCTGGAGATCTTTGTAAATGGAGCCTTCTTTGAGCTGTTCACTGTAGGATCTGGCCCAGTAGTAGAGGCTGCGGTTCCGGTAGACTTGGTTCCCGATGCTCTGCATTTCGATGTTGTAGATTCTGCCCTTTGCGTCTTTGGCCTTGATATCTAGGATGCTTTCTTTCTCTGCTGCGGTATTTTTCAGGTTAAAGGTGTTGAGCAGGGTGATTTCGGCCACTGGTCCCAGCCCGGAGTCGGAAAGGACGGCGTTGATAAAGCCGAGCGTGAGATCTTTGTGCTGTTCGCTGCCGAACAGGTAGCGGAAGTAGAAGTCGTTCGTGGGGCTGACCATGCCTGAATTGTAGCTGCCGGGAAACTGTGGGGCAAGGCCAGCCCGGCATCAGAGCCCGGTAATTTCGCGGTGGCTCAGACCGGTAAACCTTGCAATCTGTTCAATCGACAGCCCGGATTCTTTCATTTTCCGGGCAGCTTCACGCCGTTCTTCTTCCCGGCCTTCTTCCCGTCCTTCTTCCCGGCCTTCTTCCCGGCCTTCTTCCCGGCCTTCTTCCCGGCCTTCTTCCCGGCCTTCTTCCCGGCCTTCTTCCCGGCCTTCTTCCCGGCCTTTCCGCATGCCTAGTTTTTCACCTTCTTCCCAACCTTTCTGCATGCCCAGTTTTTCGCCTTCTTGTCTTCCTTCAGCTCTTAGATCGTCTGCCAGTGTTGCCAACATCTTCTGTACCTCCTCTGGTGCGGTGATTTGATTGTATTCTGATTCGTTCATGCCCTCGCCAAACAGCAGGGCAATCCAGCGCCTGAAAATGGTGATTTCCAGCCCGGGTTCATCGCCCAGGAATTCTATGATTTGCGGAATCTGGGCTTCCCACTCCCCTGGTCTGCCGTATTTCTCGGCACAAATCACCGCGCTGATAAGGTTGTGCAGCTTGTGGATTTTCTCGTCGGGGATGCGCTTCTCGTCAATGAGAGCATATTGAAAGTGGGGTAGGTATTTTGCGGGTATTTCGTTGCTGCTGATCAGTTCGCTGGTGCTGCGGGGCGCATTCCAAGGGCGGTCTCCGTTGTAGAGCACCAATGGAAATACCGGGGGCAACTTGCCTTTGCTGTTTTTGCCTTCCTTGATGAGGCGTTCGTAAAACAGGGATATATAGCTGAGCAGGCGGATGGCCATATGCTTGGGGGCTGTGGACTGGAATTCGAGCAGGATATACAGATAGGCTGTTTGATTGTCCAGGCGCACCTCGTAAAGCAGGTCCGATTCGCGCTGCTGGAGCGTGACAGAGAGGTGGGACGGGTCGAGTTTGCGCAGGCTGTCGGGCTGGATTTTGGCGCTAAAGTCCTCCTCAACGAAGGCGTGGATGAGTTTGCACAGGATTGCCGGGTTCGAAAACAGGTATTTGTACGCGCTGTCGCAACTTGCCATGGCTTCAATATAGCTGTTTTGTCCGTACAGCGCAATAAAAAAAATGGCGAGCTGGCGCAGCATGGGAACTCCAAAGCCCCCCTCACTACTCCTCAATAATCCGAAAACGAAAGTTTCCAGCCCCTCTAGAACCGATTTGTGGTAGAAATCCCTCCGTACACAGAGAATAAGACTGATGATAGTGGCTCCATCCATCCGTGCCAGCTTTGGGGAGATAGAGCAAGTCGAATGTTTCGTCCTGTTCCTTGTCCGCCAAGACCTTCGGGAACAGATGCGCAGACTTCTCAAAGGTTACGGCGTTCTCATTCGCTGTTACCGTATTCCCTTCGCTAAAAGTGATTACGTCCTGATGTCCAATATCGCGCGGACTACTTTGGAATTGAAATGACTTGGAATGAGAGGTAACACAGACCGTATTTGAGGCAGCGTCCCAGTCATCGGGGCTCCTCGTTCTGAGCGGAATGAAGAAGATCTCGCCTTTCTTCGCCTCGATCTCGTCGGCCTCTATAATGGGTACATATTGGCCGTCTGTGCCCTTCCAGCCCTCCATGCCCCAAATAAATTCGGTAAAGTTTACGGTGCCTCCCCCCGCTCTGTCATCGGGGGCAGCGCCCCCGATCTGAGGGGCAAAAGTGCTGCTGTCGGTCGGGTAATTTTCCAGCCTCACGGCATGGGTGGCGACAGAGCGTCCCGAAGCATAGGCGTGGACATAATAGGTTTCCCCGGGGACCATGATTCCCGGGGCTTGGGCGCGGGTATAAGCGGCTTCGGCCGAGCTTCCTGCCGCCTGGGACAGATCCACATGAATGGCGGTGAAAACCGCGTTGCCGTTGTCGTCATAGCGAATGGCGGATGCGGGAAATTTTTCCGTTGCGCTGAAATAGATTCTCCGCTGGTTTTGCTGCGGATTTTGCTGCGGATTTTGCCGTTGATTTTGCGCGGGGCGGAACGTTCGGGTGATTTTGGCGGGGTGCTGCGCCACTTCGCTCCACGGAGGCGGGGCGCTGCTTTCTCCCACGATAAAGGATATTTCCCTGGGCCGGGACACAGCGGCGGTAATGGTGAGCAGGAATTCCCGCATGCCGATGATGCTCTGGCTTCGGTCGGAATGGTCGGAGAAGGCAAGGCGCACGCTCTCTCCGCCGCCCTCGCCGCCGCCCTCGCTGCTGGAGGAGGGCGGAGCGCAGGCGATCAGTAGAATCAGGGAGCAGAAAAATAAAAGGATAAATGGGCGTGAAATCCCGGCAGAAAAATAATTTTCCCTACTATATGGTTTTAATTTTTTCGATGAGCGATGAGCGATGAGCGATGAGCGATGAGCGATGAGCGAATTTTACTGAACTTGTGTTCCATGGTGCAATACTCCTTGGTATTATTATGCAAAATAATGCATAAAGATGATGTTCCGACCAAGGTCGGAATGGTTTTAATAAAAGATGAAATAGGGTTATGAAATGGCTTGTTCTCTTTGGAGAATATACTCTTTTCCGGCGGAGTGCAAGGGGAATCGTAAGAAAATCTCTGAAAATTTGCTTTTTTGGGGAGGCGATACCATTTTTAGAGGTGCCCATAAAGCCTTAGCACACAACTCAGTCCAGTTTCCCTGCTGGTTCCGGATTAGCGACACAGACACAAAAAGACCATTCCGGTATCCTCTGTCACGGATACTTAGCCTGTCCCCACTCCGTGATTACAGGCTAAGTCATGGGGGGTGAAAATGAAACTATTATTTATCAAACAATGTGCTGCCAGGTTGAGTCTGGTGGCCTGCCTGCTGCTGGTCCTGTTGAGAGCTGGGCAGCCCTTGTCGGCCCAAGACCGGTTCCGTTCGGAAAGTTGGCAATTTGATCGCCGCGCCAGCGTGCGGGACTTGACGATCGGCAGTGCGGCCCAGCGTTACGGTGCGGCTCTGGGCGTATTTTCCCAAGCTGTAGGCCGCAACGAACGCAACATTGAGAGTGCTATTGATGCCATGAACAATGTTTACGATGAAGCTCGCTCACGTGTGCGCACTGATGCCGGCCGCAGGGAACTGGCAATTTTTGAAAGCATGCTGGGCTGGTTCTATATGGGCTTGGCCGAGACTGCGCGCAACGAACGTGACAAAGAGGACGCTGCGCGCAGAGGTATGCGGTATTTAGACACCTTACTGCGCGAAAACGCTGACAACCTTGATGTATTGTTTATTTATGTGCGCTCAACCTGGTTTGTGCCGACCACCTATCAGGACCTGACCAGAGACATCCGCTATGCCGGGGAACGTTTCCTGTCACTCAGCAGCAGCAAGCCCGGTGATGAACTGGGGCGAGTGCAGCGCAATACCGTGTTGATTGCCCTGGCCAATGTGGCGGCAGAAGAAAACGACTTGGATACGGCGCGCAGCTACTTCCGCCAAGTGGAGGGCCGCACGTTGCGCATCTTGGGAGACTATGGTTGCGGTCGCTTGGAAACGGTTTACCGCAATCTTGATCGAATTTTGCGAGGGCGCAGCGCCGGCCGGATGCGTACCACATGGTAAACGTCGAAGTTGTTTATGCCGCCGTCTTACCTTACCTCTCTCCCTTCTGTAAAGGGTACTCCGAATTTTTGTCTGATTTAAAAATACAGGAAAGATAAAGGGGACCGCTAAAAATTCCAGTTTTTTGCGATTGAGGGCACCTCTAAAATCCCAATTTCGCGCTGAGCGGCGATCTTGTTGGCGAATCGCTTTCTCGGCAAAGAAAGGCTTGCAAGCTTTTTGCTTAAAGGGACGGTCGGCCTTGGCTGCGCTCGGCCCTCCCCTGTTCTCCAATGCTGCGCCAGCTCGCATTGGAGCCATCAAAACAGTGATACCATTTTTAGTGGTAACCTTAAATTGTTTCTCATCAATGCCCAGATTGGGTGCCAGTTCATCCTCAGTTTCACTCTTTTGTTCGAAGAACCTGTTTTGGGGTCAACAGTAAGCACATGCTGTACCAGTTTTCTGATGTTGTCGGCTGCCAATCCGGACCAAAAGCTTGGCAGGGCGCTCCGGCAAAGTAGTCCATTTGCAGCTTGCTCTGCCCCTGTCCCGATGTGCCGGCCAGCCATACAGTGACATGGGTGAGGCTGACCGTGGCCCCGGCCATGGCCGGGCCGGCCACCGCAGCGCTGCGATGCATGCAGACAGAGGCTGCATCCCCTTCCTCTCGGTGTATGGAACTGCTTCGTGTTGAACTGTCCTGAGATTGGTACAGAAGCGGCTGATGGCCGCAATGGTAGCGCAAGTGGAGTTCTCGCAGGGCGGCCGGACTGCGACTATCGTGCTGCTCAGAGGAACAGGCCCGCTGCAGAGCTGTAAAGTGGGCCAGACGCGCCTTTTCGACCTGAGGCGAAAAGCACGAAGAAGAGCTGAGTAGCTGCGGCGCATTATCCTGACTGCGCAGTTGTCGGCCATCCCACTGCATCCAGCCAGAGCGGAAGCCGCAGTATTCTTCGCGGCAGCCGAAGTCAAAATATAGCAGACTGAAGGGTCGGTACAAATGCAAATCCCAAGTGGCCAGCAGTGAGCCGGAGGATTGCGACTCTCCGGTTCCTGCACGGCTGTGCCACCCTCGCTCGGACTGGCTCAAAAGCAGCGGAATGATCTGGCCGCGCGAACGATAGAGAGCGGGACTCTGCGCAAGTCTGTGGGTGAAAGGATAGTAGTTGAGCAGGCAGGTCAACAAGCCTGAACTACTGGCTCCCAGCCAGGTCCCTCCGGCATCGGCGTCAATGGGTGCCAAAATCTGACCGGGACCGTCCGACATCGGGCGCAGCTGTGGCGTCAACGCTTTGCGGCGGCTGAGCAGTTCATCGCGATTGAACAGTAAATGGAATTCCTGGTTGGCAAGCCACCAGCTGCTGGTACACATGGGAAAAATATTTCCTCAACATTCCAATGTCGCACTGAGCGGTGAGATTGCCCTGCGTGTAGTGGCTTCGCTTCTGGTGAGATTTGCAATTGAGTGGTACAATTTTCAGCTCCGTGATTTTTAAGAGGTCCCTTTTAGAGCTTCCCCACAGTCATTGAGAGGGGCCAAAGGACCGGGGCCCCCGCTGAATCTCTTGCAAGAACCGCTGTGCCAGACGGAGGGGTTGCCTCCCGATTCTGGCCACCGGCTTGGCTCTGTTGATACAAGCAAGTCGAATAGGAGGTTCCAAAGCCTTCGGGAACCGGAATTCGCTGTAAGCGCAACACCAAGTTGATTATAGCGTAATGGTGTATCGTGTGCCCCAGTAAAAACTGTAATTCACGGGCAATGCCAGACCCGGCACTTGAATGTTTACCGCTCAGTCCTTCACAGGAATTCACCTGTACGCTCATGGGAAGGGAATTTTCACTGTCCAGCCGGGAAAGACGGGCCTGAAACTCCCGTGCCTGGTACTCGAAACTGCGGGGATCTCTTTCCAGTTGTGGATCCCTGTTCCGCTGGTCGTAATCAATTTCCCGGAGTTGTTTCTGTACAGCGGACAGGCCATGGAAGAAGGCCGCATAAAAATCCAAAATATGACGTAAGTGTTTACCAATACTGCTCTGGGCCACGTAGTCTTTGTAGCAGAACTGCTCGCTACTCAATTGCTGTACTAAGTCAATTGCCTGTGTGAGCAGCTGAATATTTTCTTCGGCCAGCTGCCGAATCATTGTCAAGTCTTTGGTATCCATAGATATTCCTTAACTCTAATATTAAACAGAATGATACTTTGTTGTATCATGGAGCTTTACTGAAGGTGAAGAATGGCACATCGGAGCAGGCCATTCTTCACAAATCCTGCCGGAGGCAGAACCTTTATTCGGCAACAAGATCGCGATTCAGCGCGGAATGGAATTTTTAGAGGTTCCCTTTAGAGGTTTCCTGCAGCAATTGATGCGATTCGTATTCACTACTCTTCTCAATTGAAGTCAGAGGAAACTCCATTGCAAAGCAGAAAAATTACAGTATTCTGGGTGCTTGTTTGGTTATCCATCTGTGTTACCACAGCTATCGGCATCAACGAAGTTTGTAATAACCGGACATTCCCGTGAACCTTGGCCCATAGGAGCATTCACTTGCCAGCAGAACAACAGCATCTTGTAGAAGCCGATAGCACCGCTGAGCAGGCTGAAGGAGCCGAAGAGAAGGGAGATAGTGCTGCAAAGATCGCGGCGACAAAATCGTCCGAGACTGTCATATCCGGACAGGAGGTGCTCCAGCCGAGTACGGCAGATAAGGCCACAGAAGAGGATGGCGAGCAGCCTCGACTCCCTCAAATCCTTGGGCATTCTGCTCTCAGTAGCTGCGAAGAGAGCCAAGAATACGATTACACTGCGCAAAGCATGCTGCAAGCACCACTGGAAAAGCCAGTTCCGTGGCACAAGCGGCGGTTTCGGCAAAAGCGAATTTTTAGAGGTCCCCAAAAGAGTCGCCAATCACAACATCGCCCCAAAGAGGCCGGAGAGCATCCGCAGTCCGATAATCCCTGCTCAGATCATTCTCTCAACAATAAGGCGATGGCTTTCCAAGACAGAGGAGCAGAAAGGCACAGGCACTTCCCGGGTGTGCTGCTGCTGGCAGCTGCTTTGTTGAGTTTCTTGCTGAGTTATGGCCTCACCAGCTTGTTTCACCTGCTATCGAGTGGTGTGGGTGGCTCCGGCTTCTTTGCGCGCACTGCGTTTCTGCGACACTTCTTGGTTCAGAGTCGGCAGAATGTTTTGCTTCTTCTTCTTCTTCTGGCACTGATTTCCAGTTGCATCATGGGATTGCTCCTGTTGCTATTGCCATTACTGCGCAAATCCCGACGAGTCTTGCGGCAAAAACAGCAGTCGTCCCAGGCGCAGTCTACGGCTTCGGTCCCTGGTGAAGTTCCTCATGGTGAAGTTCCTCATGGTGAAGTTCCTCATGTGGTTTGGCAGGCGGCTTCCCGACAGAGTGGAGAAGCAAAATTGCCAGAAGAGCAGAAGAGTGGAGAAATTGACAAAAAAGTGATGCCCTCCGGCGGCCTGACTGGTACTCAATCCGGGGCAAAACACAGCGGGGCTCCCAAAGTCCCCCGGCAGAGCTTTACCAGGCGGATCAAAGTCACACAGCAATACGAACAGCAGAGCGGGCCCTTTTACTTTAGTCTGAAGTTTCTGCTGCACAAAAAATCTGTATATGTGCTGCAAAGTCTGCTGACCGGTTTGTTTGACTTGGTCTGCATCCTGTTTGCCCTTGGTTTCCCGGGTCAGTTAACCCGCCCATTGGTGCTACTTTTTGCCTTAGGCTTTTTGCTGATCGGAACCCTGTACCTGATTATCCTGCACAATCAGTACATTCAAGGCATGGAGAATCTGTTTCAGAGCACTTTGCAGCAGATCTACCAGCACTCCAGCCCGACCAACTCCTACAACCAATTGAATGCGGCCAATATGCTCTATGCCTTTGCCTTTGTCGAAGCGCGCTACTTTCAAAGTCGGGTGATTACCGAGTTTCAGAATATTTTAAAGCTGACCCGCAGCTCCTGGTACCAGACCCAGTACAGTAATTCTCCGGCCATCCTGGTGGAAGAAGTCCTGCGCAAGTTACTCTCTGCGGTTGATTTTCAGCAACTGCTACTAAACGGCCCCCATAGTCAGAGTTCAGGAACGGTTCCCGGACAATTGCCGATTTTCAGTAGCCAGGAGCGCCGTTTGCGCGAATGGACTTATTACTGTCTGTTTTTGAAGAACTTTCAAAGCCTCAGAGCCTTCCGCGATCGGGCCACCGTCAGTCTGCTCAGCCAGATGAGATCGGGAGGTCGTTCAAATTTGCGTTCTGAAGGGGCACGCTCAAAGAGCGGCTCGCAGGGGCAACGGATGCCCCATTTTGTACTGGAAAATTATTATTTTGTCGGCATCAATCTGTCGCAGCTGCGCATCAAAGAAGCTCACTTTCAAAATTGCCAGCTCAGCCACAGCACTTGGGCACACAGCGAATTGAGCGATTGCAGCATTTCATCCTGTCGTTTGGACCAGATTATTTTGTATCGTTCGCGCTGGCGCCGCTTTTTGTGGACGGGCAACACCGCGCGGGAAATTGATGTTGAACAAAGCTCTTTCCTGCAGGGTAATATCAAGTACTGCAACCTGCAAGGCACACAAAGCCAGTCGGGCAGCAATTGGCGCGTACAGCATTGCCTGCTACAAGAGTGCGACTTGAATCATTCGGTTTTCTGTCTTGACTCCTGGCAGAGTGTACAGGCATCAAGCTGTAGCTGGGGCTCAACTCTCCTCTCGATAGATGGCGAGCTCTATCACTGGGAAGCGGAAGAACTGGCAGCTGTTTTGGGTAAGTGCTTGCAAATTAAGGCTTGAGGGCTAAAAATCCCGATTCGGTTCTCCCCATGAAGTTCTCCCCATGAGTAGAAGTTGGGCCGGAGAATGTTTGTAAGTCTCTTGCTGTTCATGAGTTTTTCCCATGCTGAAGCATGCGAGCCCCCATAATATCATTTATATTTAGGGTACCTCTAAAAAGTGGCCCCCGCTACTGCGGGGGCCACTAAGGCCGCGGCCCAATAGGCAGCTAGCGACCCAAAAGTATACAGAGCATCCGCTTAGTTTATCGTGATCCTGACAGAAGCAGTTACGTTTTCACCACCAGCCGCAAGACCTTTAGGATCAGGCGTGGCCGTGACAGTATATCTGCCATCAGCAACGGCGGTGACCCCGGACTCATGCACGATTATCTGACCCGTAGCCGGATGAATTCCCACACCGTTAGGCAGCAGGGCAAGATCTTTTGCTATCTCAAAAGTGTAATGATCTGCATTAAAGCCACCCATTCCGGTGAGATCACTCGTGTGCCTAGTAGTACCACCTGCTGTGGCAGTGATTGCTGTTGTGTAAGCGAAGGCAAATTCTACCGTGATGGTGACCTCTTGAGTCACCGTACCCTCATAGTCCCCCATGCCCGTGGCTGTGACCACGTAAATGTAGGTAGCCGCATCGGGAGGATTACCGGAAACAGGCGTAGCGGATACTTTCCCATCATCGGTAATCGCGAGATTCAGGACGTCATTGACGTCCTGAATCTGTGTCTTTACTCCCTGCGCCGGAGTAAAGGCCCCCAGATCGTTGCGGAACGCTATCGCTAATGTGTAGTCGGTACCGAGCCTCAGAGAATTCCCCGCAGCGTCATTCACAGAGATGGCATCAGCCGCCAGTTGCTCACCCATCGCGTTGGCGGCAAAGGTCGGCGGAGCCGAAACAATAAGCTTGGCAGTTGAGATGCTCGTCTTGGGAACCGTGATTGTGAAAGAAGCAGTTGCCGCAGGACCTTTAGATTTAGGCGTGGCCGTGACAGTATAGCTGCCAGCAGCAGCGGCGGTGACCACGGACTCATGCACGGATATCTGACCCGTAGCCGGATCAATTCCCACACCGTTAGGCAGCAGGGCAAGATCTTTTGCTATCTCAAAAGTGTAATGATCTGCATTAAAGCCACCCATTCCGGTGAGATCTCTCGTGCGGATAGTAGGACCACCTGCTGTGGCAGTGATTGCTGTGTAAGAGAAGCTGCCGCCTGCCCTGACTTCCACTGTCTTCGGTGCCGCTTTGGTGCTTGCCGCTCCACCCTCGCTGTCCGTTACCGTTACCGCAATCTCATAGTTGCCCAGATCCCAGTCCGCTGCCGGGGCAAATGTCGCTGTGGTACTCCCGGGAAGGTCTATCCAGGAAGTTGCGCCGCTCCTGCGGTAATGCCACTGGTACGAGAGGGTGTCCCGCTCCTTGTCCGAGGCGTTCACCGTGTAGACCAGACTGCCGCCTCGCACAGCATACGTTGCGTCATCCGCTGCCGTCACACTGGCAATCGCGGGCGCGATGTTCAGCCGCAGTGTCCGGGTCTCCGATACTGTGTTTTGGCCATCTCCCACATCGGCCCGTACCAGCACATTATGGCGCTCATTCGCTGCCATCGCCTCGATCTCGGTATCGCTCTTGCCCCTCACGGGGGAGTAGAATTGCTGATCAGTCCACGAACTTTCGGTACTGGTTGCAGTGCTGCTTCCTCCCTCATACCACTCATAACTCAGGGTGTCTCCCTCCGGGTCCGTAGCAGTCACGAAGAAACTTCGTGCCGGAGTTTGGGCATTCACATTTGCCAACTGAAATCTGCTGTTCTCTGTCGGGGTCGCTCCGGTAAAGCTTAGCGTGGGCGCACTATTCGCCCTGACTTCCACTGCCTTCGGCCCCGCTTTGGTATTTGCCGTTCCTCCCTCGCTGTCTGTTACCGTTACCGCAATCTGATAGTTGCCCAGCGGCCAGTTTGCTGCCGGGGCGAATGTCGCTGTGGTACTCCCGGTAAGGTCTGTCCAGGAAGTTGCGCCGCTCCTGCGGTAATGCCACTGGTACGAGAGGGTGTCCCGCTCCTTGTCCGAGGCGTTCACCGTGTAGACCAGACTGCCGCCTCGCACAGCATACGTTGCGTCATCCGCTGCCGTCACACTGGCAATCGCGGGCGCGATGTTCAGCCGCAGTGTCCGGGTCTCCGATACTGTGTTTTGGCCATCTCCCACATCGGCCCGTACCAGCACATTATGGCGTTCTTCCTCAGTCATAGCCTGGATTTCGGACGAGCTTTTGCCCCTTATCGGGGAGTAGAATTGCTGATAAGTCCACGAACTTTCGGTACTGGTTGCAGTGCTGCTTCCTCCCTCATACCACTCATAACTCAGGGTGTCTCCCTCCGGGTCCGTAGCAGTCACGAAGAAACTTCGTGCCGGAGTTTGGGCATTCACATTTGCCAACTGAAATCTGCTGTTCTCTGTCGGGGTCGCTCCGGTAAAGCTTAGCGTGGGCGCACGGTTGGCCCTCACCTCCACCGCCAGTGGCCCCGCTTTGGTGCTTGCCGCTCCACCCTCGCTGCCTGTGCTGCCGCCTGTGCTGCCGCTGCCTGTGCCACCTGTGCCTGTGCTGCCTGCTTGGCTACCTGCTGTGCCGTCGCCTGTGCTGCCGCCTGCTGCGCCTGTGCTGCCGCTGCCTGTGCCACCTGTGCCTGTGCTGGTGGTGCCTGTCTTGGTACCGCTGGAACCCTCAAGCTTTTTCAGAAGTTCCGTCAGCTTAGTTTGTTGTTGACCAGCGGAGGTCGGCTCCTTGTTAAGCGCCTCCTGAAGCTTCTTCTCAAGCTTCTCCTTCTGTTCCCGTTCCGCAGGGTTCAGATCAGGCTTCGCCGCAAGCTCCACAAACTGTTTCTGTTCCTCAGAGTCCAGACCTTTCCCCATAAGTTCCAGCAAGTCGGTCTGTTCCGTTTCGTCCAGACCTTTTTCCCCCATGAGTTCCCGGAGTTCCCGCAACACCCTCTGTTCGGCTTCTCCAGTCGGGTTGGAAAGTGCCGACGGATTGGAACCGGCCCCACTATCTTCGGGGGGGTCACAGGCGACAAGTAGCAGTGCCAGAGAAAGGAGGGCGAATGGGCGCAAAAAAACCGCGGGAAAAGAAAATTTCCTGCGGCATACATTTATCTCCGGGAATTTCTGTTGGCTCAGATCTGGTACATGTGCGATGTGCGATGTGCGATGTGCGATGTGCGATGTGCGAATTCTATTGAATTCTTGTTCATTGGTACAATACTCCCTATTGTAAAAACTGTGAAAAATATGATATTCCGACCAAGGTCGGAATGGTTTCGATGAATTAAGAACTCTGAAACCAGAAATAGTTTAGCATCTTTTCGGTAAAAGAGCAAGAAACTCAAGAAAAACTTCCGGAACTTTTGTTGAATACGGGCACCTCTAAAAATTCGCTTTTTTTTCTTGCGAAGCTATTTTAAACAACAGCGAGTGCGGCGCGGCGATGCAGGCCCCGTAGAAGTAGAGTATGATGAATGTTTGTCACTCCCGTGAAAACGGGAGTCTATTTGGCAAATGCTCTATGCTTGGACCCCCGTTTTCGCAAGAGCGAGGGAATCAATCGGAAAGAATGCTACTTTTACTGAATGGGATTATGCTTCATTTCTATCGCTGTGTGAACACTCTCCGAATGAGTGGTGGACATTCTGTAGGCGAAGCGGATAATGCTGCGATCAGCCGTAGAATTTGTCGGGTATGGATGGGGAACTCTAAAAACCGTCGGAGGATAGCCCGAATGCCGGAAGCCTGGGAATTTTTAAAACGACGTTCCGAGGCCTTGCTCTCAGAGATCCCGGTGCTTCTGGACAGAAGGCCCGAGGATATCGGGCACAAGTGTTTCCGTTATTCCCGCCTAAGAAGTGCCCGAGCCGCTGCCGCCACAGATGCTGAACCCCTGCCGGAACGGGGAGCGGAACAGGCCACAGAGTGGATAAAATGGGGAGTGGAACTGCTGCCGGGGCAGCGGCCCGGGGCTTCCTGCTATGTGCTGAGGCAAAGCATGCACGGTGCCACGCCCTGCGCCCTGCTACGGCCCCACTTCGCTACCTTGCAAAGACACTATTCATCCGAACTGCAAAACATTCTGGATCACTGCCAATTGCTGATCCTGCCCACACCGGAAGACGTACTTGAGCTCAGCCTCAAAATGGAGCTGGTACGTGCCCAACAAGAGCACAACACCCGGCACGAAGTCAGTCTACAAGAGCAGCTCTCCCAGCTTTGGTCGGCCCATGTACAGGATCTTCTGCTTACACTTGAATTTATCGCCGCGCAGTGCCACCCCGATTCGGCCCCTTCGTCTGCGCCTCCCTTGGGCTGGGCCACAAGCACAAGACCGCCCATCTCCTCATCCCCAAAATCTCAGGGGCCGCCCAAATCAAAACTTTGGGTCTATTGCAGTGAGCCCGTACTCTTCCGGCTCTACAAGCACCTGCGGGAAGCCTCCCGGCAAGCCGCTTCTGAACAATTGGAGCAGGCTATCCCACAAAAACACAGCAGTGTGGAGCTCGGACAGGCTCTTGAGTATCTGAACGAGCACTATGGCCAGCTGGATTTTTACAGTTTGCACACTCTGCGCCACAGCGACTTTGAAATTCTGCCCGACTCTGCAAAACCCACCTTCGCCCCCGGTGATGAAGATATTCATCACCGTATTCGCAGCGAACAAAACAGAAAAAGCGACAAAGCCGAACGGCTTGCGCAGAGTTACCACGCACTGCGCTGGGGAGCCTGGAGTCTGGCCTTGGTACTGGAGCCGGATGAGCTCCGGGGTACTACTGTGCTGTGCAGCAAACTCTACGCCTATCAGCCCGGCAACAACATCACAGCTTCACTGGATGAGAAGCCCGAGCCACAGGCCACTTTGCTGGAGCTGGAACTGGGTCGTCGCAGTTGGTCCGCACTGAACATCCTGAGTCAGCAAGGCCGGCAAGGCCTTGAAAGCCAGGCTCTCCAAGGCCGGGCGCAAGCCGGTGCCCGCTTTGCCGAAACCCGACTGGCCAGTCTCCTGGGTCTCCATTCATTATTTACTTCTGCATTTTCCCCTGCCTCCTGTGCTTTTGAGTCCCATCCTTCTGAGGCATCTGAGCCAATGGCGGTCGAGGATATGCCATCTTCATTGAACTTCTGCCAGTTTCGCATTGGCAAACAGAAAAGAGCCGGAATGCGACAAGTCCGCCGAACTCAGGAGCTATGCCTGAGGCTCTGGCAGAGACTGGAGTTCCGAAAACTTGGGAATCGCCGGAATGCTCAGAAAACCCACTCGCAAAGGCAAGATGCCAGCCGGATGCGACCGGAACCCGATTTTGGGAAACGCCGCCCCCAATTCTCTGTGACAGCTCCTCTGGTCCGGCCCTCTCGCTATGAACTGCTTGGGCAGTTTGCGGGTGTGCATCTGCCTGCCCGCCACCCTTCCCATGCCACCGCTCCCAGTGCCGTTGGTCCCGTCTGGGAAGTGCTGTTCTCGCTGAATTTCCGCTCTCCCGCCTTGCAGAATACCGCGCTGCAAAATCCTGTGGACTGGCATAAAGAGCGGCAGGCACCGGCGGTGGGGCCAGAGCGTGAGATGGGAAAGGCCAATCAGGAAGAGCGGCCCAAAGCAGACCAAAACAAAGCAGCTCATGCGGGATGCTCTGAGCCTGCTCCCTTGCCTTTCCATCAAACCGTCTGGCGGCAGGAACGATCGTTGTGGCAAAATCTCCAAAAAACGGCGGAAGATTGCTTGGCTTTAGCCGGTCCGAGGCAGAAATCTTTTTGTCTGATGCTCCGGAGCGAAGTGACTCATTTTTTGGACCATGCGCAGCGCCTGGATCAGAGAACGGCCCTGCGACCTCATCGTTGGTGCAAAGGGCCACACAGCAAAGCATCGGCCCGGCAGCCCTTGCTGCGTCAGGCCGATGCCCGGCATTTTTGGACCGGATTTTTCCACGCCAGCCAGGAGGAGGAGAGGCAAATGGAGGCCGAGACGGGTGAAGCCGTTCATATTTCTCCTGCTTTGATCCTCTGGCACCTGTGGAGCCCACTTGACCCTGCTCTGGCTCGGAAACTGGGCAAACAGCGTCTGATTGCCCGTTTTCTGCGCCACAATGAAGCCGAATTTGAGCAGGACTTGCAGCAGTTTGGATTGCGGCGTCAATGGCTGGCTCGACCACTGCTGCACCACCAGGGGCTGTCCTTTGCCTTGTCATTGTTCGGCTTGCTCCCGAACTTTCGGCAACGCCGACAAGATGGGAGCAGCCTCCAGGGAGCTGCTGCTTGGCGCAACTTATGGCAGCGCATACAGGCCGGCAAAGCCGTGAGCGTAAAAATTGGTAAGACGGCGGCTTACTGCTACTGGCCGGGCTGCCTTTCGGCGCTGTACGAGCGGGCCGCCGGACAGCCTAGCCCAAGCCCGGCCTCCCAAGGGGCCTTGCCCGTACAGTTGGCCAGGCTCAAAGGACACATTCGGCGTGAGGCCTTGGCCTTGCGCCGGATACAGAGGCTGGAAGGGCAGTTGCAGGGTTTTCGCCAACGTTGTGAACGCGAAGTAGTGCTGGCAAACAGCTTGCTGATGCGGGCTTCCTCCGAACAGGTACTTGAGGAAGATCCTGCCTTGCATCCCCCTGAAGGCCCGGAGCACAGCGGCCCACAGGAAGCCCCCTGGAAAGCCCCTTGGAAAGCCCCTTGGAAAGCCCCCTGGAAAGCCCCCTGGAAAATCCCCTGGAAGCCCCCCCTCCAAGATTTTCAGTTTCCGACTGCAAGCCAAGTGGCGACACGGGCGCGCAACCTGGTCTCATCGGTATCAGCTCTCTCTCCTGCCGCTATTGCTTCCAAGGCAGTGAATCCTCTGTTAAAACTGCCAAAAATTTCTGCGCAGTGGTGGCTTTGGAAGACCAAATGGAGGCTGCGCGTCCGATCTGCGGCCCGCAGTGCGGACCGGATAGTCCGGGCCGCATCTATGCTTGCCAAGCGCTGTTGGCAGGCCTTGCTGCGCTTGGGAACCGGAACCAGCTCTTACCTGACTCGCCTGGCCCGAGAGTCTGTGGCCCTCCGGAACGAATGGAACAAATGGCTCGCAGCCCGGCACCAGCAATTTAGGGAACAGGCTCTCTTGCGTGCAGAGCGCAGAGCGCAGGCAGCAGTGCTGGCGCAGCAGCGTCGCAGCTTGATGGCCGCCCAGCGGTGGGAACAACAGGCCCTGTTGCGCGAGCGTAGGCTCGTCCGGCGGGAACAGCGGGCTGCCCGGCTCAGCGACATGCAGCAGCAGCGCCGCGAGCAGGCTGCGGCCCGGCTCGCAGCCAAGACTCAGGCCACCCGCGAGCGCATTCTACAACAACGTCAGTATCAAATGGCCAAAGAGCAAGTCAGAGAACGGGTTCGCAGGGCCCGTTCCGCCCGGCACGCTACAGCGCACCGCGAACGCCTGCGCTTGCGGAAACAACGCCAGCAATACTGGCAGCAGGTTTTGGCGGATTGGACGGATCATCTTCAGGTCCTGGCGCTGCCACGGCTCCGACACGGTCTGAGTTCCTGGTATCGCCGCAACCGCACTGCGGTATATGCGGGGGCAGGCGGCGCAGCCTTTGTCATAGTGGCAATATTCTTGGTGCCCCGGGAGCTTTATTTCGATGCTTGGGACAATGTGTGGGCACAGTTCCGGCGGCTCAACCAAAGCGTTTCCGGGGCAGGCGACGCTGCCCAAGAGGGCTCTGCATTGGTATTGCAGCAACCTGCGAGGGTATTGCAGCAACCTGCGAGGGTATTGCAGCAACCTGCGAGCACCGGAAGTGAGAGTCCGAGAAACGCGGCTCCGGAACTTCCGGATAATGGGCAAGCTAGGCAGGCCGGAAAAACTGAAGCTGCTGCTGGACAAATGGAACTGCCCTTGGAACTGCCCTTGGAACTGCCCTTGGAACTACCCTTGGCGGATCCCAACCCATACGATTCGCAAGCCGATCTACAAGCCAAGCCACCATCCGTACCACTGACCGAGCCACAAGTGGCAAACGAAGCCACTTCCAATACTCCAGAGCCCAGAGAGCGACCGACAGACACCAGCGCGGTTGTGGAAAATCCTGAGCCTGCCAATAATGCGGCCCCCGCAGCGATTGCAGAAAATCAGGCAGCAGAGGCGGCAGCCTCGGAAGCAGTGCCTCAGCCGCCTCTTCCCGCTGTGGCTCCGAGCGTTCCCGCCCGCGATGTCACCGCGGGGACTTCATTTGACCGGGTGAGTCCCGAAGAATCCATTGAGCTGGCACCTCTGCCGGAGTTTCCGGAGGCGCAGGTGGACGACAGCACTGCCACAGCGGAATTGAATGCCGGTTCAGATGCCGGGCGAAGTTCCGAAAGTTCCGGGGAAACCGGGCTCCTGCAACTTCCGGGCTCTGCGCCTGAGGTCCCAGCCTCGCCTGAGGCTGCGGCCGCACCCGGTGCTACCGCAGCCGAGGCTCAGGATGCCGAGGACACAGCTCAGGAGGCCAGTGTCCAAAACAGAGAAAATGGACAAAGCGGACTAGCAGAGCAGCAGGACAGTACCGGCACAAGTCCCGGTGAGCCGGAGTCTGCCAGTCCTCTCACTCCTGTTACCGATGCGGCGGTCGAAGCTTCTTCCGCGGCTGAAGGCTCCCAAGCCGCCCAAGACGTCCAAGCCGAACAAGCCGAACAAGCCGAACAAAGCGGACAAAGCGGACAAGCCAAACAAAGCGGAGAGGCACAGCAACAGGACGGGTCCGGAACAAACTCCGATGGGCCAGAGCCTGCTGGAAGCAAGGAGCACGGCAATCCCGGTGAGACAGCGCAGGATGCCGGGGCTACTGCTGATGCCACCGCCAGCGGGCAAAACGGGGAGAATAGCGAAGAAGGGGATGGCAAGGCCGGTATAAGCCCCACAGGCGGCAACCCCACAGACGGCAACAATAGCGAAAATGGCGAAAATGGACCGGGCGCTGAGGAAGCGGGGAAATGAAGAGATGCTCCGGGGGAACTCTAAACCATCCCTCTACCCGCAGCTAGAAATTCGGCGACACTCAGGCCCAGCCAGTAGCGCAAGACTTCGGCAAAACAATCCTGATGCAGAGCCAGACGAAGATCCCGCATCAAGGCATTCATCTGAAACACATTGTTAATTGTCAGCAACTGGGCACCCAGCATTTCTCCGCTTCGCAGCAGGTGCTGCACATAAGACTTGCTGTATCCCAGTTCATCCGGCAAGTCCAGCAAGAGCGCAGCATCCTGCCAACCTGCGGCAAAAAGCTCCTCGCGGCACAGCAAGGGGCTGCTGTCGCGCTGAAAGCGGCTTTGCCGCAAATTCAGCCGAGCCGCCTGCAAGCCGGGCTCACTGTAGCCACAAGCATAGGGCAGAATCGCGCAGCCGTGACGAGCCTGGCGGGTGGGATGCACACAGTCAAAGCTGTCGATGCCCTGCAGCACGCCCCAGAAAATATCTGCGATGTGTCCGATCCCCAGCAAGTGGACGGGCCGCTCCGGCGGCAGCAGGGGCGCTGTGTCGGCGCTAACCTGCCACATCTGGCTGCGACTCTTGCCCAGGCAGCCGCCGATGGCACTGCCAAAGAACGGGGCCGCCGCTACGCCCGCGGCACTGCGACGGCGCAGGTCCGGATAAACGCCCCCCTGCACTACGCCGTAGATGGCCTGGCTCCCATCATCCCCAGCGATGAATTCGGCCAGCGAACGCTCACCCCAGCGCAGCGACATTTCCATCGAAGCCTCAGTGTAATCGCGGCTGACGTGATAGGGCGTGCACTCATCAAATTGCACCATGAAATCCACACCCAGCTGCCGCTGCACCGCCACCGAAGACTCCGGCGAGAGGAAGACCTTGGCCCCGTCCAAATAGGAACGGAACTCTACCCCAAGCTCGCTGATTTTGAGCAGTTTGGCCCCATAATCTGAGGTTCTCCCAGCAAGATCTTGCGGGGATTTCTTCCGGCCCGACTGTCTCCTGCCTTTGATCTCTTCGCTGATCGAGCCATGCCCCATGGCAAAAACTTGGTAACCACCCGAATCACTGAGCAGCGGCCCATCCCAGCGCATAAAGCGGTGCAGGCCACCCTGCTGCTCAATCAGGTCGGCTCCCGGGCGGAGCATCAGGTGGTAGGTATTGGCCAGCACGATATCGCTGTGGGCAGTGCGCAGTGACGTGCTGCTCATGCCCTTCACATTGGCCTTGGTGCCGCAGAAGATGAAATTGGGAGTAGCAATGCTGCCGTGAGGGCAGCGCAGCTGCCCGAGACGAGGACCACGAAAGCCACAAGAGCCAACAGGGCTGAACGTTTCGCGTCCAATCACATCTGATAGTGCGCTCAACTCCACGGGTTCGCTCGAATACGCAAATGGAGAATCTGGATCACGGTAGCGAGGCCGGGGCAAAGTGCTGATGTCCGGACGAGGAACGGAAACTTCTGTTTGTTTCTTTTCCCGGGATTTACTTGTGCCCAAGTCATTGCGGAACGGAGTAACGGATTGCCTAGGGGGGGGATGCATAAGGGAACCTCTAAAAATTCGCTTTTGTCTTCTTGAGAAGTTGTTTCTGACCAAGGACAGAAGGGATGCCCTAATTGCGCCGGGACACGTTGAGCAGGGCAATCGCCAAGACCGCCAGCAGACTGCCCACGCTCAAGTCCAGGCTCCAGGGCTCGGCCAGAAAGATTCGGCTCATCAGCAAAATAAAAACCGGATTTAAAAACAAGAAACTTGCCACGTAATGGGGCCGCAAGAAGCGCAAGGCCTGAAAGTACAGCGAAGTTCCCAAGACGCTGCCGAGTAATACCAGGGCCAGCAAGGGCAACCACTGAATGCTTCCCCGGTACCACAGCCAGCCCCAGCTGGTCAACAGGGCCGCAAACAGGTAGGTGTAAAACGAATATTTACCGAGGCTGTAGTTTTCCTGTATCTTGCTGCTCAGCAGAGTAATCAGGCTCCAGCACAGTGCCGTGCCGATAAACAGACTGCTTTGCCAGTATATAACGCTTCCAGTCCACCCGGAGGCCAGTGCTGCGAAACCCGGAATCGCTCCTTTCAAATATCCCACCCCGTGGGACAGGGCTCCCAGCAAGATCAGGCCGCTGGCCAGTCCGCACAGCAGGCCCCAGAACTGTCTGCGGCTCAGTCGCACCCTATGACCCAAGCTGTAGAATAATGTCGAAAACAGCGGAACCAGAACCGAGGTCAATATTCCGCCCTGATTGGCAAAGACCACACTCAGACCGCTGAAGAGAAGCAGATTGTACAGCGCAAAACTGAGGCCGGAAAGCAGCAAGTACGCCAAGTGGCGTTTGTCCAAAGCGAAGGCAGCCCGCCATAATGCAGAATACAGCTGCCTTCCGGAATTCAGCTCGGGCTCTTGGGACGCTCTGGCCGCTTTGACACAACCCAGCAATTGCCACAATAAAAAGAAGCTGGCCAGGAGACTCATGCGCAGGGTGCTGGCCAGTGGAGCCGCCATTCCAGAGCCACCCACCAAACGCCCCAGTACCCAGCCCGAAGCCCAGAAGAGCATCGCACCCAGCAGGGCCAGAAAGGCCAGTATCTGGCGCACTTGATGGCGTTTGGTCGTGCTGTGCAACGAGCGCCGATACGGTTCGATATGAACAACCGGGCTGCGATACTCCGGGCTGCGCTGAAAAAAGTCTTCCAAGGCTTTACCCAAAGTTTCCTGGCCATCACCCAGCACGATGCAATCGGTGATACATCCGTTAGCGGCATGACCCCGTGTACCTTGCAACACATAGAAGGTGCCGTGTTCCGCATCCGAATCCAGTACCTCATCGACCAGACCACTTTCCAGTAAAGCCGCCTTGCGCTGCGCGAAGTTCCAGACCGGCCAACGCTGCTTCAGTTGATAGATTTCATCATCACGAGCCAGTACCACCAGCAAGCGCCGGCCTTGTTCGCGGCTGCGTTCCAAGAAATAGCGATGGCCCCGGTGCAGCATATCGAAGCTGCCAAACACCAATGCTGTGCCCGTCTTGTGTTTCATTTAATTGTCAGGTCACCGGATATTCAAAGTGGACATTGGGGTAATGGGAGGTTGAGCGGGGATCGCCAGACAAAATCAAGGGGAATCAGGCGACATCGCCACTCAGCAAGTACCGGCTGCACAAAGCCTTCGGGCCGTCTTGCGTTTCCTTGCCCAGGCTCCCCAGCAGCAGGGCCAAATCCGGGCCGGCACCGGTATTTTTTAGATAAACCTTGCCCTCACGCAGTAGCAGCGGCACGGCAAAGAAGTCTTCAATGCCGGCCCGTTTGATCGGGGGCTCGCAATCTGCAAAGCCTTCAACCACTATGCGCTCACCGGGCTGCCCTGCCGGGTGCAGAACTTCGAGCTTTGCACCACCCGAATCATCGGAAGCACTCTCGGGAGCTGAAGCGGCCAGTATCATGCCCATGCTCTTGATACCGCGCAGCTTGGCAGGCTTGAGGTTGGCCACCACCACCACCATTTTGCCCAGCAAGTCTTCCGGCCGGTAGTGCTCCGCCAGCCCGGACACAATGGTGCGCGGCTCTGCTTCACCGCAGTCAATCTTCTCGACAAACAGGCGCTCGGCATCGGGATGGGGCCCCACTTCGACAATGAGGCCCACCCGTAAATCAATGGTCCGGGCCCATGTCTCGGAATCGGATTTCGGTTTTTCCTTGGTCCGATTGGTCTGATTGGCCCGACTTTCGGCCTTGTTTTTACCCTTTTCACCGCTCTGAGCAAAGCCCTGCCCCGCAGCAGGGCTTTGCCGCTCGCTCTGGCTGCCAGCAAAGCGGGCGCGCAGCTGTGCCATGTGTTTGGCTTCCAGTTGTTGAAACAGGATTTGCGGCTTGGGCAAGGATTCTGCTAGGCGCTCGTAGCAGCCCAGATGCTTCCAGGCAAAGTTCTCCTCAGCAGCAGACAGGCCCAAAAATTCGACAATACGGCCCGCCGTTTGGGGCAGGTAGGGCCGCAGGCAAATGGCCAAGTCGTGAACCAGATAGACCAACACCGTCAGCCAAGCATGAGCCGTAGCTGGATCACTCTTGACCAGTATCCAAGGCTCCTTATCCTGAAAGATTTTGTTGCCGAAGCCCGACATCTCCATAATGTGATAAAGGCCGTCTTTGAGCTGGCTCCACTCCAGTTTTTCGGCGATTTCATCCTGCCGCCGCCGCAGCTCCGCCAGGAAGGCTTTGATTTCCGAAAGCTGTGCCAGGCCCGCCATTTCGCTTGGAGTGAGCAACTTGCCGCCGAAAAAGCGCTGCAAGAAACTCAGGCTGCGGTTGACCAGATTCCCCAGATTGCCAATCAGCTCACGGTTAACGAGCTGCTGAAACCCGGCCCAAGTAAATTCATAGTCGCTCTTTTCGGGGCGATGGTAGTAGAGGTAGAAGCGCCAGCAGTCCGCCGGGATGCCGGTGTCTTGGCAATCGTTGCCAAAAATGCCCACTCCGCGGGTCTTGGAGAACTTGCCACTTTCATAATTCAGGTACTCGGACGATGACATATGGTGCAGCATGGTCCAGCTGCGTCCTCCGGCCCTGTTGTTTTGCTCACTGGCCAGTTGCGTACCGGGGAACAGTACCGTGTGAAAGGGAATGTTGTCCTTGCCGATGAATTGGAACAGCTCAACTTCATCCGGATTCAGCCACCAGTCCTTCCAGGCCTCAGCTCCCAAGCCCCGGTGTTCCAACAGCTCGGCAGTAATCGAAATATAGCCGATGGGTGCATCGAACCAGACGTAGAAGACCTTGCCGGGCATGTCCGGCACCGGAACTCCCCAGCTCAGATCCCGGGTAATACAGCGCTGTTTCAACCCGTCCCGGATCCAGCTGCGGGTCATCTGCAGGGCGTTTTTGGCCCAGCGACCGCGTTCGCTGGCCTCGTCAATCCAAGCCTCCAGCAGGTCCTTCAGAGCTGGCAGATCGAGGAACAGATGTTCGGTGCCGCGACGCTGCGGCGTTTCGCCACAGATGCCGCAGCGCGGCTCGAGCAGATCGGTTGGATCGAGCATGCTGCCACAGTCTTCGCACTGGTCGCCGCGCGCGTTGCTTCCGCCGCATTGCGGACAGGAACCGTGGACGTAGCGGTCGGCCAGAAAGCGCTCACAACTAACACAGAAAGTTTGTTCAATTTTGCGCCGTTCTATAAAGCCGCTCGCTTCGACCGCGCGGTAGATCTGCTGCACAATGGTCGTCTGCTGAGGGCAGGAGCTGCGGCCAAAGTGGTCGAAGGCGATGCCAAACCAGTCGTATATATCCTTGTGAATCCGGTAGAAGCGGTCACACAGCGCCTTGGGCTCAATGCCCTCCTGCATGGCCCTGGTTTCCGTGGCGGTGCCGTACTCGTCCGAGCCGCAGATATATAGGGTCTCGTAGCCGCGTGAGCGGCAGAAGCGGGCAAATACATCGGCGGAAAGCACCTGTATCAGGTTGCCTAGGTGCGGTATGTTATTGACGTACGGCAGAGCCGATGTAATTAGACGTTTCTTCATTTTACTCACTTATAGGGCACCTCTAAAAAATTCCAATTCCGCGAAAAATCTCAGCGATCCACATCAAAAGCGAATTTTTAGAGGTACCCTTATACTTGCTCTTTCAGGCCAGCCAGGGCCGCCGCCGAAGCAGCTGCTCTTCGTGTGCGTCGATAGCCGTTTCGCTCTGTAAAATCAGGTCGATATCATCCAGCCCTTCCAGCAAACACTTGCGCTTAAAACCATCAATCTCAAAGGAATAGACCTCACCGCCGGCTTCAATCTTCTGATCCGTCAGATTGACGCAGAATTCCCGGCCCTGCCGGGCAAAATCCTTCAGCTCGTCCATTTGCTTCGGTGGCAGGGCCAGGGCCAGAATGCCGTTTTTGGCGGTGTTGCTGAAAAAAATGTCGGCAAAGCTCTCGGCCAGAATCACGCGGATGCCAAAGTCGGCTAGGGCCCAGGGCGCGTGCTCACGCGAGGAACCACAGCCAAAATTTTTGCCGGCCACCAGCACCTTGGCTTTGCGGTATGGCTCGCAGTTGAGTACGAAGTCGGCAATTTCACCGCCCTTATCATCGTAGCGCATTTCTCTAAACAAATGCACACCCAGTCCCGTGCGTTTCACCGTCTTGAGGAAGCCTTTGGGTATCAGCATGTCGGTGTCGATGTTGTCGATATCCAGCAGCGCGGCAGCACCTGTTACTACAGTAAACTTTTCCATCTTTCCCTTCTTAAGGGGACCTCTAAATTTGTCGCCCGTTTTTGTTACATCCAGTATTTCTATATCATCTTTCGAGACATCCCATATTTCATTGGTTCCAATCAACCAGACAGACAACGTGTTATTCTTTATCTCAGAAATCTTCCCTACTGAGTTTTGCAAAAAATGCCGCCTGCTGGAGGATACTACTCCATTCTTATGCTGCAAGCCGCTACCATTCGGACAACAGACCCACTGTCCTAGCACTAACTCCATTATTTTACCTGACTAGTCCCATTCTTTGCCTAGCAATAGCAATATATTCCTCTGAAATATCGATGCCCAACCATTTTCTTCGGTTCAACACGGCCATTTTACAGGTAGTTCCACTCCCGCACATTGGATCAAGTACTAAGTCATTTTCATTGGTCCAAGATAAAATATGATCTTGTGCTAAGCCTTCGGGGAAAATTGCCGGGTGTTTAAATGCGATTCTGTCTCGCGTACTGCCCCCCAGTCCTACAGCGTATTGCCAGATATTCGTCTTGGTTTTCTCTTTCCTGAGTTCCACCGGATTCTTGTTATTTATAGCATCAGGTCCTTTGTTGTGTACAACCATTTCCACTCCGTGGCGCTTGGTGGGAGTTTTCAAGGGGTTGAAGGTCTTAGGCGATCCTTTGGAAAAAATGAGCATGAATTCATAGCAGTTTGTATATGCATTTGATCGCATAAAAGGCGTATTTTTTTTCTGATAAATCATTACATCATGGATAATAAAACCAGATTCACGAGCGATGAACGCATGCTCAAAACTGGTCAATGTACGACCACCATTTATTTTATCACCAACGACCCAAACGACTACTCCCCCGGGTTTGGTTGCCCGGTACAATTCACGGATGATGTTTTTTGCATTAAAATCATAGCCCTGATAATTTCGTAAGTTATCATATGGAGGACTTGTCACTGTTAAATCAACGGAATCCGCAGTAACGTAATCACGCAGTACTGCTGCCGCCTCGCCAACAAGAAATTGGTCCACTGTCATGGATACTCTCCATATTTTAGGGAACCTCTAAAAATTCGCTTTCGATGCTGAATCAGCGAGATTTTGCCGATGGCGAGGAAGTGAAGCCGAAGCATACTTTTTTGTATGGTAAGGCTTTGCTGACGGTAGCGAACGGCGGGGCGAAGCGGGCCATTCGCTACAAATCCTGCCGCAAGGCAGAACCTTTATTCGGCAACAAGATCGCGATTCAGCGCGGAATTGGAATTTTTAGAGGTTCCCTTTAGAGTGCCCTTTAGCTGTGCCCACCCGCTAAAACACATTTTCGTTTGGCAGCGAAACGCGGTACAGTTGCCAGATGTACAGCAAGGAGCGGTACAAACCCGCCAAGCAATCGGTTTTAAACAAATTCCGGCAGGCTGTGTTGTACCTCAGGCCTCTGCCAGCTGACGTACATCGCAGATTTTGCCGCCGACCGCAGCGGCGGCTACCATCGCCGGACTCATCAGGTGGGTGCGCCCGCCCCGGCCCTGACGACCCTCGAAGTTGCGGTTTGAAGTCGAAGCACAGCGTTCCTGGGGTTCCAGCTGGTCACCGTTCATGGCCAGACACATCGAACAGCCGGGCATGCGCCATTCAAAGCCCGCCGCCATGAAAACCTTGTCCAGCCCTTCTTTCTCGGCTTGCAGGCGCACCTGCATCGAGCCGGGTACGACCAGTGCCTGCCTGATGTTTGCGGCAATTTTGCCCCGCCGGGGCCCCCACCCTTTTTCGGCCGCGCTCCGGAGCACCGCTGCCGCCTCGCGCAGGTCTTCAATGCGGCTGTTGGTGCAGGAACCGATAAAGACTTTGTCAATGGCTACTTCGGTCAGTTTTGTGCCGGGAGTAAGGCCGATGTAGTCGAGGGCCCGCTGTTTGGTCGGGCTGTCGGCCTGAGGTACACAGCCATTGACGTTCAGCACATCTTCGGGAGAGGTACCCCAGGTTACCTGTGATTCGATACCAGCTGCATCAAAATGCAACTCGCGGTCAAACTGAGCGTCTTCGTCACTGCGCAGACTGCGCCAGAATTCCACGGCCTGCTGCCATTGAGTACCCTTCGGGGCCATGTCGCGCCCTTCCAAAAAGTGGAAGGTTACTTCATCGGGAGCCACCATCGCCACCCGGGCCCCGGCTTCAATGCCCATATTGCAAACCGTCATGCGCCCGGCAATGCTCATTTCTTCAAATACCGAACCGGAAAATTCGATGGCGTAGCCGGTAGCTCCCGCGGTGCCAATCTGACCAATCACATAGAGGATTACGTCTTTGGGCCGAACATGAGAGTCAAGTCGGCCGTCAATGCGAATACGCATGTTCTTCATTTTGCGCTGCAGCAAGCACTGACTGGCCATGACTTGCTCGACTTCTGAAGTGCCAATGCCGAAAGAGATGGTACCGAAGGCTCCGTGAGTCGCGGTGTGCGAGTCTCCGCAGACTAAGGTGCAGCCGGGCAGCACAAAGCCGCGCTCGGGGGCTGTGACGTGGCAGACTCCGTTGTACTTGTGCCCTAGCGGATAGTATTCGATGCCCGTCTCGCGGGTATTACGCTCCAGAGTTTCCAGCTGGATCCTTGCTTCGTTGTCGAGAATATTGTCGATGTCAAAGGTCGGAGTATTGTGGTCGGCAACCGCCAGCAGCTTGTGGGGACAGCGCACTTTGCGGCCCTGTAGCCGCAGGCCTTCAAAGGCCTGTGGTGAAGTTACTTCGTGCACAATCATACGGTCGATGTACAGCAGACTGGTTCCGTCGGGACGCCGTTCTATTTCGTGTTCTTGCCATATTTTGTCATATAGGGTCTGACCTGTCGCTCTCATAGGCAGGACTCCTTGAAACTTGTCTGGAATGGGGAAACGCCTGCTACTGCATAGTTGTACAGCCTAGGAACATTGTCGCCCGACTTCGGGAAGGCCGCAATTACGGGGCAGCAAGCTGTGAGAATACCCGGATTGGCCATGAATCGCAATCGGGACGCTGTCAAAGGCGCGTTCCAGCGCGATGGGAATCTGGGAATGGTTTTGAGAGCGGAAGATTAGGCTTTGCCGCTGGCAAATGGGGCTGATTTTATTATAATTCGCATTGTTTGGAATTATATAGGTATGGTTCATCAGCTTATGGGAATTAATTTAGAGCAATTGGAACAGGATTTCTTCCGCGACCTGGCTCAAATCACAGCGGATTCTGGTTCGGCACCTCTGTCCGGGTTAAAAGCCACATACTTGGGCAAAAAGGGCCGACTGCGTGCTCTGACTCAGAACATGAAAGCATTGAGCACGGATGAGAAAAAAGTGTTGGGCCAGCAGAGCAACAAGCTCAAAGATTTATTTGAACAACAACTCAAAGCCAAACAACAGGATATAGAGCAGGCCATCCTGAAGCAGCAACTGGAAAATGAGTGGTTCGACTTCAGCCTCAGCGACAGCCACTGGGAAGAAGAACAGCTAGGCGGTGCATTGCACCCGATTAGCAGGGTGCAGCAGGAACTCGAGGATATTTTCCTGTCGATGGGTTTCCAGATACTGGACGGGCCCCATATTGAAGATGACTATCACAATTTTGAAGCCCTGAATATTCCGCAGAACCACCCGGCTCGCGACATGCAGGACACCTTCTGGTTTCGCGATATGCAGCATTTGCTGCGCACCCACACTTCCGCGATTCAAGTACGTGGCATGGAAGCCGAGGCCCGGCCTCCCTTCCGCTTTGTCGCACCGGGCAAGGTATTCCGCTGCGAAGCCACTGATGCTTCACACGAGGCGGTGTTCCACCAGATGGAAGGCATGATGGTGGCCGGGGATATTTCGGTTTCTCACCTGATTTACTTCATGAAACAGCTGCTCTCGGAAATATTTCAGCAGCAGACCGAAGTTCGCCTGCGACCTGGCTACTTCCCGTTCGTCGAGCCGGGTTTTGAGCTGGATATTGCCTGCCTGGTCTGCGCCGGTGAGGGCTGCTCGGTGTGCAAACGCAGTGGCTGGCTGGAGCTCTTGCCCTGTGGCATGGTCCACCCCAGGGTGCTCGAATACGGCGGCATTGATTCACAGCATTACCGCGGCTTTGCCTTCGGCTTGGGGCTGGATCGCTTGGTGATGATGCGCTACCGAATCAATGATATTCGCTATTTCCACAGTGGCAATCTGGCTTTTTTACAACAGTTTGCCAGCTATTGAGGACGATTCCCTGAAATTCGCTTTTGATGGGAGAGGAGGCTCCCATGCGAGCTGGCGCAGCATGGGAGAACCAGGGGAGGGCCGTGCGCAGCCAGGCCCAACCATCCTTTTCTGCGAGCTGGCGCAGCATGGGAGAACCAGGGGAGGGCCGTGCGCAGCCAGGCCCGACCTTCCTTTCTGCGAGCTGGCGCAGCCAGGGCCGACCATCCTCTTTTACGGCAGCGAGGAACGGAAGCCGCGGCATACTTTGGGGCACCTCTAAAAATTCCGTAACTTCTTGCCCTCTTACTGTGCATGAGACACAGCAAAAACAACACAGCGCGCTTTTTGTTTCCGCCGCCCGGCTGCCGGTTGTCCATCCCCCTCAAAAATGCGCTGTTCTGCTTTACCGGCACTTACCTGAGCGCTTTCTATCTCCAGTCCGGCGCACTGTCATGGGCTTTTCGGCTCTCGGCAATATCGCTGTCAGCTGCCTTGACATACAGTTTCCTGTGCCATTGGAGGCAGCGGAACTGGGGGGCCCGGGAATGTCTCCGGCAGGGCTTGAAATGCTTGCCCCGCCTCATTCTCCGGCTATCTTTTTGGGGGACAGTCCTCGCATCGGGCTTTGTCAGTGGTTTGCAACTGCGCCAGCGCGCGGAGTACGCACAAAATTTCAGCAGCCTAGGCATGGAGGCTGACCGTATTGCTGTGTATTTTGGCAGGGTGCTCAGAGATGGTCTGCCTAACCGGGATTATCGGGAAAAAGGCGGCTTTCGCTTTGCGGTTCGCTTATTTGCCACCAGCGATGGTCACAGCCTGCTCAGTTCTGCTGACGGTAGAGTCTTCGTGCGCGTCAGCCGAACCCGGGCCGCAGCCGTACTGCCGATCATGCCCGCTCTGGGCCAGTTTGTGCTCATCCGGGGAGGAATCCGGAGCTGGCAAAACGATGAGGGACAGAAGATCCTGTTCAGTCAGGTAACTGCGGACAAGATCCGGATCTTGACAGATCTGCCGGCAAACCAAAACTCACAACTTTTGGCTGAACCCTCCGACCCTTCACTGCGACCGGGTACGGAAGCCTTTTTCTCCGGTGCCAACGCCTATGTCAGCCGAGCCCGGAAGCAAAATTCTGCATTGTCGATAACCGGGGCCATCCTGCCCGCCGCTTCCCTTCCCACATTTCTTTCTGCTTGGCACAGAAACTGGCCCGGAATTTCACAAAGCATCTGGCGTCGGCGCAGTGAACTGCGCCGACGCCTGTTTGGCAGCTTAAATGAGCTGTTCCCTCCCAGCGGTCGCGACCTGTTCCAGGCCCTGCTCTTTGGCCAGAGCGGAGAGCTGCCACAACAAGTCAAAGATCATTTCCGGCGCTCCGGTGCGATGCATATCCTAGCTCTGTCGGGCTTTCACGTTGGCATCCTGGCCAGTATTGTGAGTTTTTTGCTGCGCCGGAAGCCTTTGAACCTAGGCCTGCGCCGTTCGCTGCTGTGCAGCTCCATAATTCTGCTGCTGTATCTCTGGCTGGTCGGCCCTCTGCCTTCTTTGACCCGTGCGGTGCTGATGTTCCTGTTGCTCAACGGCTGCCGCTTCTTTCTGCGGCCCGGCAACGGCCTGGCGATCTGGTCCGCCAGTGCCCTGCTGCAAACCCGGCTGTTCCCTGCCTCGGCCCTGAGCCTGTCGTTTCAGCTTTCGTATGCGGCTTTGCTGGGCCTGATTTTGTTCGCCGGACGCTGTAACAGCCTGGCTTTACTGCTTCACCATCGCTTGTGCGGTCTGTGTCGCTCCCTGCGAAACCTTTGCGCTGCTCTGCCTCACTTGCATTGGCTCCATTGCGCCCGACCTGACCCGATTGCTATTCGGCAGATACTGCGGCGGCCCGGCCTTGCTCTGTCGGCCTGGCTGACTACCGCACTGAAACTAAGCAGCAGATTTCTGCTTCAGGGGAGTTCCGTCACCATAGCGGTACTGTTGTGCAGTGCACCGATTCTGATTGCGAACTTTGGTCAGTTGCAATGGATCGGCTTGCCGGCCTCCCTGGTCGAAACCCCGCTGATTACTTTGTACATGTGGCTTTCGTTGGCACTGTGGCCGTTGGCCGGGTTGCTGCAAAGCATCGGGCAGGATGCCATCTTGGACCTGTTACAGACGGGCTACCGCCAATTATACTACTTCACGCTGGCTCCGATGGAGTTTTTCGCACAGGCCTCACCCTGGCTCTTTGCCCGGACAGGCAACAGTGCCGGCCGAGCCATAGAACTGCTGAGGGGCCCGCTGTTACTGTATCTGTTATTGAACGCCACAATACTGGCACTGCTCTACCGCTATGAATTGAGGCACCTTGCAGGTCGTTTCAGAGCGATTGGGAAAGGCGGGAACAACGGACGAGAAAGACGTGAGGACTACACAGTTAAAGAAATTCACATGGTCAGTACAACAGCCCGCCGGGACACTGTTCAGAATCTTTATCACGAGCCGGGCTCACAATCCTGTTGCCGTTGAGTACATAATTGGCAGCGACTTCCAGTGTTGAGATGACATCTGCGATCATGTTGCACCGTTACTTTGGTTTTGGCTTTGAATTTTTGGGAGTACTCCCGGCTCAGTGCGTTGGCCCTTATACTTGCCATTGCGGACAGTCGCTTCCCGCAGATTGCCTGGCTCATCCGAAACTTCCGGTTCATCGTTTGTACCTGAAAATTGAAAAAAATTGGGAGGGGCCTTTATTTTTTGGGAGGGGCCTTTATTTTTAGAGATTGATAAAATCTTTCGAGAAGATTTTCCGGCAGATGCCTGCGCAACTGCTCCAGAAATTTCAACCCTTCGGACTCTTTGGCAATTTGCTTCGCTTGATCTTGCTTGATTTGTGACCTGTCCTGACTTGGCTTCGCCCGCTTCTCCACCATCCGCTTCAAGCCTTTCAGACTTTCCTCTTCGGGCTTTTTACCCAGCATTCTTTCCCACTGCTCTTCCAAATGTTCTCCCAGCCCGCCCAGTCGAGCTCTCAGCTGGCAGAAAGCAAAGCCGCTCAGCGGTTTGGGCTCTGCTTCGACCTGCTGCGAGTGCTCCAGTTCCCTAGCGGCCCGGGCTCGCCGGCGCAGCTCGGTCATGCTGGTATTCCCCAGGTCGCCACCGCGCTGTTCGAATGCCGCAAGTTTTTGCAGTAATTGCTCGCGGAACGAATCCTTGGCCGCCAGCCCTTGGCGGTAAGTCTCGGGTGCCTTGTGAAACTCCAGCATATCAATGTCGAGGACCGGTGCGCGCACATGGATATCCAGTGGAATATACTTCATTTTTTGCAGGCTCATGGCATCCATCATCACCTGATAGGTATAGAAAATAGCCTCAAGAGCACTGGGCAACTTGTTTTTGGGAGTGCTGACATCCCCGGCAATGTCGACTGCAACTGTAATGTCGCAGTCCGGCGGCAGGTGCTCGTAAGGCAAGTTGTTGCATAGCCCGCCATCGACCAGCACTCGCTGCTCCAAGACAAGTGGTGCAAAGACGTGGGGAATAGCCATACTGGCGCGAATGGCCAGTAACAGATCCCCGCTGTCAAATACGACTTCTTCACGGCGCCAGAAGTCGGTAGCCACTATTTTCAATGGGATTTGGAGGTCGGCAAAGTCTTTGGTGCCCAGCAATTCGTACAGAAAAGCCAGCACTCGCTCACCTTTGAAGAAACTGCCCGGTTTGAAGTTGGGGTCAAACAGACTCAAAAAATGCTTGCTGCCGCTGCGCTGAAAGATTTCGCGCAGCAACTGACCAGCAGAAGGGAAAAAGGCCAACAGAGCCACTAAAATCTGCTGAGCACTCATGCCCGATGCGTAGAGGGCGCCCAGCACCGCTCCGATACTGACACCGCTGATGGCACCCGGGCGCAGGCCCAGCTCGTCAAAAACTTCCAGAATCGGCAGGTGGGCAAACCCTTTGGCCCCGCCGCCCCCCAAGGAAAGGCCGATTTTCATCAGCGAATTTTCAGAACCTCTCTTTAGAACCCAGAAGCTCTAATTCTGGGGCCGGTCGTTCCAGACCGACTGCAAGAAGTACTTGCGACCGGAGCCCTGTACGTAGTTCTGATAAGGCCCGGGGTTTTGGGTAGCGTAATCTTGGTGATAGTCTTCGGCAAGATAAAAGCGTTGCTCCGACAGAATCTCGGTAACGATTTCTTTCTCACCAAAGACTTTTTTTGCCTGCAGGTCCTGCTTGCTTTGCTGCGCCAGTTCGTGCTCGGTTTCGTTGCGGTAAAAGATTGCCGTATAGTACTGGCTGCCCCGGTCGTAGAACTGGCCGCCGCCGTCCGTAGGGTCGATATGACGCCAGAAAGTGCTTAGAAGTTTTTGATACGAAATCTCGAAAGGCTGGTATAAAATTTGGATCGCTTCGTAATGGCCGGTGCCGCCGCCGGAAACCTGCTCGTATGTGGGGTTTTCGGTGTTGCCCCCGGTGTAGCCGCTGAGCACCTTCATCACACCTTCCAAGCCCTCAAAGGCCGACTCGGTACACCAAAAGCAGCCCCCCGCAAAGATCGCTGTGGCGAACAGGGGATTATCGCGCGCAGTTTCCTGAGGATTCGGTTCAAACAATGGAATGTAGTCGGCATGGTCGCTGCTGCTCAGATCTTCGATGGGCACAAAACGCAGGGCGGCTGAATTAATGCAGTAGCGCTTGCCCGTTCCCTTGGTCTCTGCCAGGAGCCCGTCATTAAACAAGTGTCCCAGATGCGAGTCGGAACTTTTGCTGCGCACTTCGATCCGCTGCATGCCGAAGTCGTGGTCTTCTTTGCACTCAATATTGCCATAGTTGATGGCTTTGTAAAAACTGGGCCAACCGGTGCCGGAGTCGAATTTGTGGATGGAGGCAAAGAGCACTTCTCCGGTGTATGGATCAACATAAAGGCCCGGATGGTGGTTGTCCCAGTAAGCGTTGCGAAAAGCCGGCTCGGTGGCATCTTCCTTGGTGACCCGGCGCACCAGCTCCGGAGATTGTTCTGCCCGGTAGTCGCAGCTACTTTCTGCTTTCTTACTTCGTTGAAGCATAGTCTCTCCCTTGGTATTTCTGCTGCTTTTGTTTGCCCCGTTGTTCCATTCGGCCTGGCGCAGACAGAATGCCAAGCTCAGACCGAATATCAGTAGGGTACCTCTAAAATGGAGAGTCTCTCAAAACGAACCTTTCAGCGTTGAACGAGCACGATTTGCTGCGATGCTTTCTATTCAGCCCCTAAGTAAAACGACAGTTCGCGCGCCACCTGTTCCAGTTCCTGTCGCCCCGCTTCAAAAAGTTGTCTCTGTGTTTTCTGCTGCTCTAAGTGCATTACCAGAAAGGGAATTGCAATCACTGCAACCAGTTCCTGCCCGGTAGTGAAAATCGGATAGACAATATTGGTCACACCCGGTGTCTGCGGGCAGGCGGCCAGGTAATAGCCTTGCCGGGCGATCTTGGGCAGCTCCATCAGCACAACTTCCTTTTCCTGAGTGCTGGCAGCGCTGGTATTAATCTGGTACTGGCGCTGCTCTTCGCTGCAAAAGGCCAGTGCCGTGGCACCAGAGCCCGAAACACACAGATCAATACTGGCACCCAGACGCAGGCTGAAATGCATCTTATACGGCGGGTTTTGCTGGGCTACCACCAACAGTGAACCTTCGTTGAAAATGGAGACATGGCAGGACTGCAAGGTTTTTTCGCAGAGACTGCGCATCAGTGGCTGGGCATAGCGGACCAATTTGTCCAACAAGCTGTGCTGATGGGACAACTGAAACAGACGGGGAGACAAATGGTACTGCCCCTGCTGATTTTGCAGCAGGTACTTCCGCTCGCGCAGTATTACCAGCATCCGAAAAATTTCCTGGGTGCTGCGACCCAGCCGTTCGGCAATTTGCTGCGTACTCAGAAACTCATCACAGTTGGCCAGCAGTTCCAGTATATCCAGGCCCTTTTCCAAGGCGGGTGCCTTGTAAGAGTTCTTTTGCCTTGTTTTTTCCATAGGATGATTTTACAGGTAAAATACAATCTGGCAAGTATATTGCCGAAAGATGTGGTATGGAAATTTTGGAATAGGGGGACCTATTAGGGGGACCTCTAAAAATTCGCTTTTGATGCCAGACGAAGGGATTTTTTGCGGCAGCGAGGAACGGAAGCCGAGCCATACTTTGCTGTATGGCACCAATGTGAGCTGGCGCAGCATTGGTGAACTGGCAGGCCGTGCGCAGCAAAGAGCCTGCTTCCTCTCTTTCGTGACAAAGCTGCTCCGTGAAAAAGACCGCGTCTGGTGCGCCATCCTTCTGTGGTAGGGAATTTTTAGAGGTCCCCTATAGATTTCTCGTCCGCGAGTCTGTCAGACCAAGGTAACGAAGAGTAAATTTTACAGATCGATTTTTTGCAGCAAGCAGGAAGCATAGACTTCAACGGCCTCACCCCGGCCTACTGCGTCCACCCCTTCTTTAGTTTTGGCCTTGACGCTGATTTGTTCCAGTACGATTTCCCTGTCTTTGCTGGTATGGAGCTGGAAGGCACTCAGCAGCCGGTACCGGATCTCATCAATCAACAAGCGCAGCCGGATCTTTTCCAGCACGATTGTACAGTCCAGATTGACCAGCTCGTAGCCCCTAGTCCGAATCTGCTTGCGGTAAACCGAGCGCAGCATTTCCAGACTGTCGGCATTGCGCCAACGTTCATCGGTGGGGGGGAAGTGGGACCCGATATCACCCAGTGCCAAGGCACCCAACAGGCTCTCTATGACAGCGTGGCACAGCACATCTCCATCGGAGTGCGCCACGGAGGCATAGTCACAGCGCAGCAGCAGCCCCCCCAGATAGAGTCCGGATCCGGCCTCCAGGCGGTGCAAATCGTAGCCTTGGCCGATTCGAATTCCCAGTTTGCGTATAGTGCTCATATATCACTAATTGTTACTGTTTTCCAAACGCGTGTGCAGAAGATCTTCAATTTCTCCTTTTTCGCGCTCCAGAGCCAGCGAAATCTCATCCACCATCAACTTCAGGGCGTTGTCGTAGAGCTTACGTTCCAGAATCGGCAGCTCCTTGACCTTGCTGCGATGGTATAGCGAGCGCACCACCGTGGCAATATCCATCACCCCTCCCTCTTTGAGCAAATCCAGGTTGTTCTGGTAGCGCAGCTTCCAGTCGCTGGTCAATGGCTCGTTCTTGTCAGACATGGATTTGAGGGCCTGCTCAGCATCATCCTTCGGCACAATCGGACGCAGGCCCAGTTCATTCACCTTTTCCACCGGTAGCATTACCGTCATGTCAGTTGCCGTAATATAAATAGTGTAGTAACTGACCTGCTTGCCCTTGAACTGACGGGCACTTTGCTCGGTAATCCGACCCACGCCCTGCAATGGATAGACCACATTCTGCCCCACTTTGAAACGGAACTTTTTTTTGCTCCTGCTCTTGGTCGGCTTGGCAGTGGAAGTTTCTTTGCTTTTCTTTGCTTCTTTCGTTTTTGAAGCTTTGGACTTAGCCCTTTTATCCGCAGTGTTTGCTCCGGCAATATCGCTCTGTTCAACAGCAGGACTTTCTGTGCTCTGCTCTATTGTTGCGGCAGGAATATCCGCCTCCACAGCGTTCGGGGCATCGCTCTCGATACTATTTTTCGAATTATTTTTCTGCGCCGCCTCGGACTGAGAATTTCCGCCTTCCGGAGAGCCGTTCTTTGCTGTAGGCCTGTCGGCCTTATCAGTTTGGAGCTGACTTTGGGCTACTGACTTTGCGCTTCTCGCAATGTTTTTTGTGGGAGTTGATTTTTTAGCAACTGTTTTTTGAGATGACGTTTCAGTTTTTGGGGCATCCATCATTTGCTCTTGGGTCTCTTCCCGAGCATCTGTGGAGTCTTCTTTCGCTGTATTTGTCATGCAGGATCCCTTCAATAAAGGTTAGATCTAGGATAAAGGCAAGGATTTTATGCCAAAGGGAACCTCTAAAAATGGCAGCCCCAGTGTTGCTCCTTGGCTGTATGAGTGCGCTGATTGTGTGAAAAAGTGCAGAAAAGTCAAGAAATGCGTCCTGTATCGCTGGCTTCAATCAAGAGTGTGCGCAGAATTGCCACGGGCTGAGACGCTCAATATAGTGTATTCTGATGACAACCCACACGTTTTTTGTGATTCTGCTGACGGGGATCAACCTGCTGGGCATCGCCTCGGCCCTGCATGCCATTATGAAAAGCCATTCCTCCCAGGGGGCGATTGCATGGGCCATCTCCCTGTTCTTATTTCCCTACATTGCGCTGCTCCCGTACTGGAGCTTGGGCCGCAACCACCTGAGTCATTACGCCAAAGTGCGGCAGAGTCGCGACCGTGACCTGTATTCGCTATGGAAACAAGTTGAGGCCGTGTTGCAGCGCCAGCGTTACCCGTACAGTCAACTATCACCCTACCTGCGCAGCATCGAAAAACTGGCCCGTCTGCCTCTGTTTGGGGGCAACAGCGTGCAGGTACTGATTAATGGCAAGGCGAGTTTCCAAAGTATTCTCGCGGGTATCCGCAATGCCCGGCTCTACATCTGCTTTCAATTCTATATCATCAAAGACGATGCTATCGGTCGGGAAATTCAACAAGCACTGATTGATCGGGCCCGATCCGGAGTGCGCGTGTATTTCCTCTACGACCGTGTCGGCAGTTTCAAACTGAAAAGGCAATATGTGCAAGCACTGCGCCAAGCCGGAGTAGAGTGTTACGACTTTTCGGTCTTCCGGCCTTCTCAGTTTCTCCGTTTCCCGTACTTTAACTGGCTCTCAAGGCTCTCGGAGCCACTGCGCATCAATTTCCGCAACCACCGCAAGCTGGTCATTGTCGATGGCCACAGCGTCTGGCTGGGCGGTCACAACATCGGCGATGAATACATGGGCCGGGGACCGTTGGGCTTCTGGCGCGATACCCATCAGAGAATCAGTGGCCCGGCGGTGCTCTCCTGCCAGTTGTCTTTTGTCGAAGACTGGTATTGGGTCAGCGGCCAAGTTCCGGAACTCTGCTGGGAATGCTCCGCAGATTGCCCGAGTGAGCAACTATCCGAATCCAATTCCGAGGCTCCCAGCTTTACCGCCTGCTCCAATGTACCGGTACTAATCATCCCTGGGGGCCCGGCGGACGAGCTGGACACCACCCGCCTGATGTTCGTCCACGCCATTCATTCGGCTCGCGAGCGCATCTGGTTAGCCAGCCCCTACTTTGTACCGGATGATTCGGTGCTTGCGGCCCTGCAACTGGCTGGCCTGCGCGGTGTGGATGTGCGCATCATCGTGCCGGATAAGCCCGATCACCGTTTGGTATATTTGGCAGCCTTTTCCTTCTTTGCCGAAGCCAGTGCCACTGGAGTACGTATCTATCGTTATAAAAAAGGTTTTCTGCACCAGAAAATTATGATTCTGGACGATCAAATCAGTTCTGTGGGGACGGCTAATCTGGATAACCGTTCGTTCCACTTGAATTTTGAGATTACGGCCATGAGTATTGATGCCCGGTTGCAGCAGCATATGTCCCAAGTCTTCCTCAAAGACTTGGAGCACAGCTACCTGATGTGCCCGGAACGTCTAAGTAAGTGGCAGAAAAATTTTTTATTCCGCCTACTGGTACAAATTGCACGTCTGTTTGCGCCGTTGTTATGAGGGGGGCTTTGAGGAAGGTCGGGCCTTGGCTGCGCACGGCCCTCCCCATTTCTCCCATGCTGCGCCAGCTCGCATTTTTTAATTGCGCTGTACGGACAAAACAGCTATATTGAAGCTATGGCAAGTTGCGACAGCGCGTACAAATACCTGTTCTCGAACCCAGCAATCCTGTGCAAACTCATCCACGCCTTCGTTGAGGAGGACTTTAGGGAACCTCTAAAAATTCCAATTTCGCACCAGACTCGGTCTTTTTCACGGAGCAGCTTTGTCACGAAAGAGAGGAAGCAGGCTCTTTGCTGCGCACGGCCTGCCAGTTCACCAATGCTGCGCCAGCTCACATTGGTGCCATACAGCAAAGTATGGCTCGGCTTCCGTTCCTCGCTGCCGCAAAAAATCCCTTCGTCTGGCATCAAAAGCGAATTTTTAGAGGTCCCCTTTAGCGCCAAAATCCAGCCCGACAGCCTGCGCAAACTCGACCCGTCCCACCTCTCTCCACGCTCCAGCAGCGCGAAGCGGACCTGCTTTACGAGGTCCGCCTGGACAATCAAACAGCCTATCTGTATATCCTGCTCGAATTCCAGTCCACAGCCCCCAAGCATATGGCCATCCGCCTGCTCAGCTATATATCCCTGTTTTACGAACGCCTCATCAAGGAAGGCAAAAACAGCAAAGGCAAGTTGCCCCCGGTATTTCCATTGGTGCTCTACAACGGAGACCGCCCCTGGAATGCGCCCCGCAGCACCAGCGAACTGATCAGCAGCAACGAAATACCCGCAAAATACCTACCCCACTTTCAATAGGGCACCTCTAAAAATTCGCTTTCGATGTGGATCGCTGAAATTTTTCGCGACAGCAAGGCGGCAACTCGTTTTAATACTTTGTTGTATTGAAATGAGTTGACAACGAAGCTGCTCGCGGAAAAGATCGCGATTCCACGCGGAATTGGAATTTTTAGAGGTGCCCAATATGCTCTCATTGACGAGAAGCGCATCCCCGACGAGAAAATCCACAAGCTGCACAACCTCATCAGCGCGGTGATTTGTGCCGAGAAGTACGGCAGACCGGGGGAGTGGGAAGCCCAGATTCCGCAAATCATAGAATTCCTGGGCGATGAACCCGGGCTGGAAATCACCATTTTCAGGCGCTGGATCGCCTTGCTGTTTGGCGAAGGCATGAACGAATCAGAATACAATCAAATCACCGCACCAGAGGAGGTACAGCAGATGTTGGCAACACTGGCAGACGATCTAAGAGCTGAAGGCAGACAAGAAGGCAGACAAGAAGGTGAAAAACTGGGCATGCGGAAAGGCCGGGAAGAAGGCCGGGAAGAAGGTCGGCGTGAAGCTGCCCGGAAAATGAAAGAATCCGGGCTGTCGATTGAACAGATTTCAAGGTTTACCGGTCTGAGCCACCGCGAAATTACCGGGCTCTGATACCGGGCTGGGCCCAGTTGTCAAGGAGGAAGGTCGGGCCTGGCTGCGCACGGCCCTCCCCCGTTTCTCCCATGCTGCGCCAGCTCGCAAAAGAGGAAGGTCGGGCCTTGGCTGCGCACGGCCCTCCCCCGTTTCTCCCATGCTGCGCCAGCTCGCAAAAGAGGAAGGTCGGGCCTTGGCTGCGCACGGCCCTCCCCCGTTTCTCCCATGCTGCGCCAGCTCGCAAAAGAGGAAGGTCGGGCCTTGGCTGCGCACGGCCCTCCCCCGTTTCTCCCATGCTGCGCCAGCTCGCAAAAGAGGAAGGTCGGGCCTTGGCTGCGCACGGCCCTCCCCCGTTTCTCCCATGCTGCGCCAGCTCGCAAAAGAGGAAGGTCGGGCCTTGGCTGCGCACGGCCCTCCCCCGTTTCTCCCATGCTGCGCCAGCTCGCATGGGAGCCTCCCCGTTCTCCCATGCTGCACCAGCTCGCATTGGAGCCTTTCGTACCTCAAGTCTTATGTATAGAGAAATTCAAGGTGTACCGAAGTACCTAGGCCAGTTGTCAAGGACAGCTTCCCAAGAAAAGCCAATTTTGGGAGATTTTCTTACAATTTTCTTGTCCTCCGCCGGAAAAGGTATATTGTCAAGGAGAGCAATCTATTCTATAATTCCTGTTTGCTCTTTTATTGAGACCATTCTGACTTTCGTCAGAACATCATCTTTATGCATTATTTTGCATAATAATACCAAGGAGTATTGCACTATGGAACACAAGTTCAGTAAAATTCGCACATCGCACATCGCACATCGCACATCGCACATCGCAGCCCGTGAATCAAGGCTATACCGCAGGGAAATATATTTTTCTGCGGCCTTTTTGCGCCCATTTGCCCTCCTCCTCTTTCCGGCCCTCCTGCTTGGCTGCGACCCGCCCAGCGGATCCGGCGGAGGCTCCGCCCCAAACCCGCCTGCCCCCCCTGCCCCGCCGAAAAACTTGCAGAGCATCCTGCAAGACGGAACCCTGCCGACCCCATCGGAGCTGGCGACTTACGACCAAGTTACCGCAGATATTCTGGGAAATCTGGCCGGCAATACAGCCAAAAAACTGGGGATCATATATGTTACGGAAGCCGGGAATGGCAGCTTGGATGGCAGCAGCTGGGAGAATGCCTATGCCGCAGCCGAGCTGAAAACCGCCATTGACAACGCGGCGGGCAGCGCAGAGAATCCCTACTTGGTAATGGTCGCAGAGGGTAGCTATGCTATCAGCGAAACCCTGAGCATGAAAAACCATGTAGCCATCATGGGCGGCTTTAGCGGCAATGGCGTCGACAGGGGCGAAACTACCACCCTGGATGGCGGGGGCAGCACTCAGGTCTTTTTCAATAGCGATCTGGACAAAACGGCGGTGCTCTACGGAGTGACTATATCCAATGGTGGTTCTACAACGAATCTTAATGGCGGCGGTATGCTCAATACCAATTCTTCTCCCACGCTCAGCCATGTTACCTTCTCCAGAAATACGGCCAGTGATGGTGGCGGCATGTCCAATATCAACTCCTCACCCACGCTCACCAATGTTATCTTCTCCGGGAACACGGCAAATAGATTTGGAGGCGGGATGAGGAATAGCCAATCTTCTCCCACGCTCACCCATGTTACGTTCTCCGGGAACACGGCAAAACAATTGGGAGGCGGGATGGCTAATTCCAGCTCTTCCCCCACGCTCACCCATGTTACGTTCTCCGGGAACACGGCAAAACAATTGGGAGGCGGGATGGCTAATTCCAGCTCTTCCCCCACGCTCACCAATGTTACCTTCTCCGGAAACACGGCAAAGGGCTTGGGAAGCGGCGGCGGGATGTATAATTCCGAATCTTCCACCCCCGCACTCATCAATGTTACCTTCTCCGAAAATACTGCTCCCAAGGGTTCGGGGGGCGGCGGGATGTATAACATTCTGGATCCTGATTCCCAGTCCAGACCCTTTGTCGTCAACAGCATCTTCTGGGGCAATACAGATGCCTTTGGGAATAGAGCTAGTAGTCAGATTACTAGTATGGACTCTCTGGAGATTTCCGACTCTATTGTGCAGGGGCATACAGATCGTAATCTGGGATTGTCAGATGGTGACCCCCAATTGAAGGCCCTGCAGGACAACGGTGGCTTTGTGCAGACGCGGGCCTTACCAAAAAGTGGCAGCCCGGCCATCAACAAGGGATTATCCATACGGAAACACGGCGTGCGCATCTATCGCAAAGATGAAACCAGCACCCAATGGAGATCTTTTGATACCAGTAATGGCAGTCGGGGTAATGAGGAGCCGCCTTCCGAGGCCATCGATCTGACGGCCACAGATGCGCGCGGCTATGCCAGAACGGGGCGCCCGGACTTGGGGGCCTTCGAGTCTGGCGGTGCGGCACCGTAGAGTCGCCAAGCGTAGCTTCGCAAGAAGACAAAAGCGAATTTTTAAAGGTGCCCTTTATTCATTTTTGTATTCGGCTCGGAGCCGGGTGAGTGGACGTTTTACGCGGGCAAGTGGCCAGTATCAATCTGGCCCTGTTCCCATCTTTGCCAATGCCCGGCAGCCGATAGAGCCTTAGAAAGAGTATGCCAATTGCACCTGAGACTCCCGTGAAAGCGGGAGTCTATTTAGTGGTACCCCAATGTTTGTCACTCCCGAAGGGAGTCTGCCTGGCAAATGCTCAGTACGGCATTCTGGGCAAAACCTCAGAATATCCCGACACTTTTCAGAACCCGCCAGATTACTGTACAATAAGCAGGAGAGCCAAAAAAATGGACAGTCCCGCATACGCAGCAACCCAAGCCGCAGCAACCCAAGCACAGAACCGGCCGCTTACTGGCCCATCCGGACAACAACGAGAGTCTGGGCTTGCCCGCAATGACAAGTACTTGATAATTTTAGTACGCATTATCACGATAGAAGCCGAATTAAAAACATCCCGACAATTATGGACATCCGCTTCAATGTATTGCAAACCCAAATGGACAAACACTTCGCTGCCATGCAAACTCAAATCGACAAACGCTTTGCCACTCCGCAATGGGGTTTGGGAATTGCGTTTATCATCACAACGGGCCTGCTGAGCAGTATACTGGGCATAATACTTGACAATTCCTGAGAGCCTCCCAACAATGCCTGACAGCTCCTACAACACCCTCAAACAACGTTGGGGCGACCCCGAACTGCTGCGCCGTGCCGCACAAAAGCGTGACCATCTGAATTACCGGCGCCTCAGCTTCGGCGAAATTGACGCCGAAAAACGCTATGTGATCTCGCTGCTGCCTCAAGCTCACAACGCCTACTACCTGGGCTACTTTGAAGCCTGCATCGCCATGTGTGGCAACCTGCTCGAAGCCTTTCTTGCCAAATTCATCGCTGATCAGGTGCAATACAAACCCCTGTATTGCAAACTGGACAAAGACCGCGAACTACGGCTGGAAACAGCCGAACAAGTCCAGAACCTGTCCCTGAACGAGCTGCTCAAAGTTGCGAAGCGCAAACTCAGTCAAAGCGACTATGCTCTGCTTCACAACGTCAAAGAGTTGCGCAACCGCAGTTTGCACGGCCGCATCCCGCGCTTTGAATATTCCCCGGAGGAGAGCAGCTATGTTTGCACCCTGCACTACGGTAGCAGCAGCAGTCGGGAAATCAGCATCCCCGAAGCAGATGTGAGCGAAATCGATGATCCACCAGAACAAATCACAGCTTGGTACTGTCTGAAGTACAGCCGCTACATCTTGCACTGTCTGCTGTGCCGAACGAAAAATCGCCAGCAGGCTCCAGGTAAGATTGGGCAAGCTTCCCGCAGCGAGTGTCGGCCCCGGGTGGAATAGCAAAGGAACCCTTATGGATACAGCCCACCAGAACACCATGCCAGCCATTTTTACCGAAGTGCAGAGTCCACAAGACTGGTTGGACATAATTCCGCAGTTGCGTATGTTGACAATCGCTTCGGAACAAGACGAAGTCGATTTGCGGCGCAAATCGACTGAGGTGAAAATCTTCGGCAAAGAGCTGGCCGAGTTCTGCCAGGCACTGCAGCAAGAAATGCGCAAGGCTCACGGCATCGGCCTTGCAGCCCCGCAGATGGGAGTTTTCCAACGCGTGTTCGTGTCGCAGATCGACCCGGAGCGAGAAGCTCTGATTGCGATCAATCCGCAGATTCGGCCCGTAGCCGAGAGCAAAGAATTTGGTGAAGAAGGTTGCTTGAGTGTGCCGGGCATCTCCGCCCAGGTTGAGCGCTGGCCCGCAATTAAAGTCAGGGCACAGGACCCCTACGGCAAGAGCTTCGAATTATATCTAGAAGGCATTGATGCCATCTGTTTCCAGCATGAGAACGACCACTTGGACGGCATTTTGTTTATCGACTACCTGAGCCGCAGCCAGCAGAGGAAAATCAGGAAGTATTTTGCCGAAGAAGCTGCTGTTGGGCAGAGCGCTTTGCAAGACTCGGACTGATATTCCCTCATTTTTAGCACTTTTGCCACCCATGTTGCGAATCGTTTTTGCCGCCACACCTGCGCTGGCCTGTCACACCTTGGACGCCCTGTATCGGCTACAGAAACAGGGCCGGATTCAGATCTGTGGTCTCTTGACCCAGGCCGATCGTCCCGCTGGGCGCAGGCGCCGTCTGCAACCCAGTCCAATCAAAGCCAGGGCCCGGGAACTGGGTTTCGGGGAGCAGGACATCTGGACGCCGGAAAGGCTGGACTCTGCGCTGCGCTGTCAAGTGGCCGACCAGCGACCCTCGCTGCTGGTGGTGTTCGCCTACGGCAAGATCTTTGGCCCGAAATTCCTCAATTTATTTTCGTTGGGGGGCATCAATCTACATCCATCGGCTCTGCCGCAGTGGCGCGGGCCCTGCCCCATTGAAGCCCAGCTCCTCAGTGGCGCGCGGCAGTTGGGTATCAGTGTGCAGCGCATCTCACTAGAGATGGATGCAGGAGATGTGCTGGAACAGCAGAACTTCCCCCTGCAAGCGGACGCAGACTATTTTACTGCTGTAGCTCTGGCCTCTGAGCAGGGCGCGGCGATGCTCAGCCGATCCTGTGAGAATATTGCCGAAGAAGGGCTTATCTGTCTGGAACGCGCCCGGCCCCAGCAGCATGACCGGGCCACTTATTGCCAACTACTGCGTAAGGAGGACGGGCACATCGACTGGCAGCGTGAAGCCCTGCACATCAGCCGCCAGTGCCGGGCCTACGCGGCTTGGCCCAAGGCCTGTACCTGGCTCTCTAAATTGAGCAAAGACTCTGCGGCAACGGTCGGAAATAAAACTGAGGGAGCAGCCCGGCAGCTTGCCATACTCAAGGCCGGGGTATGGCAGCCGACTGCCGAAGAACGCCGACTGTTGGGCCACTATCTCGCAGCTGCCCGGTTGGTTCCGGCCCGTCCCGGCCAGCTGCTGACCTGGCATCCCGGGGCCGGACTGCTGGTGCTGTGCGGTTCAAATGCCGATGCGTTGGATATTCTGGCTGTGCAGCGACTCCAGTTGCAGAGCCGCAATCCGTGCAGCGCCAAAGAGTTTGTCAACCAGCTGCAAGGCGGTCTGCCGAAGTGGAGCCAGTTGGAATCCTGTATCGGTCAGCCAAGTGCACCAGACGATAGCACCTACTATCAGTTCGTAAACGCTGCGCTTGAAAAAATCACGGGGATTTAAACCTCCCCAGGCAGTTCAGGGCACCTCTAAAAATTCCCCATCACAGAAAGATGCCGCGCCAGACTCGGTCTTTTTCACGGAGCAGCTTTGTCACGAAAGAGAGGAAGCAGGCTCTTTGCTGCGCACGGCCTGCCAGTTCACCAATGCTGCGCCAGCTCACATTGGTGCCATACAGCAAAGTATGCCTCGGCTTCCGTTCCTCGCTGCCACAAAAAATCCCTTCGTCTGGCATCAAAAGCGAATTTTTAGAGGTCCCCTTCAGTCTTCCAGCAACGAATCCGCCCAAGCCCGATTTTTTCGTTCCCCCTCTTCGCGAAAATTCTGCCCTGAGAGGTTTGTTTCATAGTCCGGTAGAAAACCAGATGGGAAGCGGGTGTGCTCATCATATTGAATCAGCTGCAGATTGGCTTTTCCCCCCAGAATGGCCCCGCGCAGGTCGGCACCGAGCAGCGATGCCATGGTCAGATTGGCGGCACTGAGATTGCTTGCCTGCAGGTAACTCTGCTCCAGAGTAGCCTCTTTCAGATAGGCCGCGCTCAGGTCCGCTTCGCGCAGGTCAGCCAGATTCAGATTGGCCCTTTGAAAATAAGCGCTCTGGAGCCGGGCCCCGCGCAGGTGGGCTCCTTCTAGGTCGCTGTCATTGAAATAGGCCCCGGATGCTTGGGCGTTCAGCAGATAGGCACCCTTGAGCAGCGCGCGGTTGAAATAAGCCTCTCGCAGGGAGGCAGCGTTCAGATAGGCGTCTTCCAACTTGCCATCGTTCAGCCTAGCTCCATCGGCCCGGACCCCGGCCATGTTGGCTCGCTGCAATTGAGCGCCCTCAAGATTAGCCCCTCGCAGGTCGGCACCCTCCAGCCGGGTGCGGCTCAGATCGGCCCTCGCCAGATTGGCCCTGGCCAGGCGAGCATTGTGCAGGTCCAAGCCCGAGAGGTCGGCCCCGGCCAGTCGGGCCCCGGCCAAGTCAATTGTGCCAAGTACCGCGCCGTGTTTCAGTAAATAGGCAACAGTCTGCCAGTCGCGAGCCCCGGCTGCCCACTGCAAAACGCTATTACCCGCATTTGTCATTGCATTGGGATCCGTATCGTTTTCAATCAGGTATTGCAGCATCTCCCGATCCGCATATTTGTAGGAGAAGTGCAGGGCCGTCCAGCCGTCATTGTTGGGTCTGTTCGGATCCGCTCCCCGCTCAATCAAGAGGCGCAGTACGGGCAGTTTGGCGTAGCGCGCCGCGATGTGCAGGGCCGTCCAGCCGATATTCTCGGGCACTTGCAAATCGGCACCGGCATCCAGCAGAACCCGCAAAACTTCTGGCTCGGCGTAGCGCGCCGCGATGTGCAGGGCCGTCCAGCCATCATTGTTGCCTGCTTTGATGTCGACTCCTTTGTCAACCAGCAACTGCACCGCCTCGGACGAGCCATAGCGGGCTGCCAGGTGCAAGGCTGACCAGCCGCTGTCGTTGCTCACGTCAATGTCGGCACCATTATCCAGTAGCAGTCTCAACATTTCGACCGAGCCATAGCGGGCCGCCAGATGAATCGCCGTCCAACCCAGATGCTCCCAGCTCTGGTCGCTGCGAACATCAATCTGAACATCGCTCAAAGACAGCAGATTTTTTGCCGCAGGCAGGTCATTTTGGTAGGCAGCCTCTAGTAAGGCGTTTTCATTTTCATTCAGGCCCCAAAGTCCCGGACTCAGAAGTGACAGACTCATCAATACAGCTGGCAGCAGCCTGGCGGGAAACTTGGCTGCGCCTTTTGTCCGGTCGGTCGATCTGAAGCTTATCCAGCAGGGATGGGCCGAGGAAGCAGTTGTTTGATTCATGGCAGAATCTCCTTAGTTTGCCGGAGGGACTCTCGCTAGGTAAAACCTTGTCGCTTCCCTCGGCGGCACCGAAGTGCATTGTATGATAGGGCAGTCCGGCCTGAGAAGCAAGCCGAAGGTGGATCGAAGGCAACCCTCAAAGGCCGACCCCGACTAAGGATTGGTGAGGATAAATTTCAACAGGAATAGAGTGCGGAGTATTATTCTGAAGAATATCACCTGTCAGCCGAATAGAACCCAAACTTGGGGTAGCATCCAGTCGCAGATTCTCGGAACCTTTAAATATCATAGCCTGAGGAGAGATGTGGCTGGCTTTTGGGTTATAAGTGCCAGGATCAAACGATACATTCATGGAACCGATACTTCCGTCATTCCCAACAGTTCCAGGATTATCGGGGTCGGTTGTCAACACTGTTGAATAGGCCACCCTCCCCTCCCCTTGTTCTCCCATGCTGCGCCAGCTCGCCCAGTTCGCAAAGAGGATGGTCGGGCCTGGCTGCGCACGGCCCTCCCCTTGTTCTCCCATGCTGCGCCAGCTCGCCCAGTTTGCAAAGAGGATGGTCGGGCCTGGCTGCGCACGGCCCTCCCCTTGTTCTCCCATGCTGCGCCAGCTCGCATGGGAGCATACAACAAAATATTCTTTGAATCTCCTTAGTTGGCAAATAGCTTTGGAAGAAGACAAAACAGATTTTTAGAGGTACCCATTATTATTCATCCTCATTCTGATTTAGTATATACTCATGCCACGTAAGATTGCTGGCCAACAAACTGTTCCGGGAGCCAATATGAACGACAAGCAAAAAATCGTCAGCCTGATGGACTACACCAGCCTGAGTGGCAAAGAAAGCGAAAACCAAATGCGCAGACTGGCCTTGACGGCCCACGGTCCTTTGGGGCCGGTGGCTGCCGTCTGCGTTTATCCCCGCTTTGTTGCGGTGGTCAAGGACGCCTTTGTTCATGCCAAGCTGCCGGTGCTGACCGTGGCCACCGTGGTCAACTTCCCCTACGGCAAACTGCCCCTTGACGAAGTGATCGCCGAAATCCACTACGCCCTGCAGCAGGGTGCCGATGAAATCGACCTAGTCATCTCCTGTTCTCAGGACAATATCGACTTTGACTATGAACAAAAACTCGGCTTTGTGCAGGCCTGCCGCAACGAGTGTCATGGCAAAATTCTGAAGCTGATTATCGAAAGTGGCCAGCTCAGTCCGGACCAGATTCGGCTCAGCTCGGAAATCGGTCTTACAGCCGGGGTAGACTTTTTGAAAACTTCTACCGGAAAGACCGGTACCGGTGCAACTATCGAGGCCGCCGAGATTATGCTCAACTGCATCAAGGACAGCGGCACGAACTGTGGTTTTAAAGCCTCCGGCGGCATTCGCAGCCAGTCGGATGCCTTGGCTTATATGGGCCTGGCTGAAAAAATTCTGGGGAAAGATTTTGTGCGGCCCCGGCGCTTCCGCTTGGGGGCCAGCTCTTTGCTGAAGTCCCTAAACAATGACAGCGACTAGGATTCGCCCGGTATTGAGGGGAAAAATCCAATTCTGTGTTGAGCAGTGTTTTTTTAGAGGTACCCTTTAGAGCCTTCCTGCAAGTATGTATCCTTACGCGCAGTCCCAGTGCGCCGAAACGGCGGCACTCTGGATATTAGCCAATGCGGCTTTCAGCAATTCGTCCAAGCCGGGGACCCGGCATAATTCAGCTTGCAATTCGGGCGCGTTGGCACGCGTTACCGGATGCTCGGGCGCGAAGTAGCTACAGCAGTCGACATGCGGTTCAATCGAAATATCGAAGCAGCCGATCCGGCGCGAATGCGCCACAATATCTTCTTTGTCAAAGCCAATCAGCGGCCGCAAAATCGGTATCTGAGCAAAACTGTTGGTGTAGGCCAGGTTACAGATGGTCTGGCTGGCCACTTGGCCCAGAGCCTCTCCACTGATCAATGCCTGCGCCCGGCCGCCGTTGCGCAGTGCCAGTTGTTCGGCCATCTGCACCATACAAGCCCGGCTCTGTAAGGTCAGAGCGGCCGGACTGCTGTGTTTGCGCAGTGCCAGTTGCACTTCGGTAAAGGGCACCCGATGCAGGATTAGGCCCTGCTGGCCGCGCGGAGCCGGGCCGGAATGAGTCCAGCGGGCCAGCCGCGCTGCCAGCCTCCTGACTTTGTCGTAGGCGGCATCAGTAGTGAAGGGTGGCGTGTCGAAGTAAACCGCCTCCAGATACATGCCCCGGCAGGCCATTAAGTGGCCTGCCACCGGCGAATCGATACCGCCTGAAAGCAGCAACATGCCCCGCCCGCTGCTGCCACTTGGCAGGCCACCGGCGCCCTTGCTCTCACTGTGATACAGATAAGCTTGTTCGCGCAGTTCCAGTCGAATGCACCAGTCCGGGTTGTCCAGCCGCACTTTCAAGTGGTGGAACCGCCGACCGATCAGGCTTCCCAGCCACACCGCATAGCCCTGGCTGTCGCGTGAGAGGCTCTTATCGCTACGGCGCACATGTAAACGAAAGCTTGAGTGTGCCCCGAAGCGCTCCACCTGCTGCCGGGCCAGCTGCAGTGCTGTGGCGGCAATGGCTTCGTCATTTTTGGGGCAGCAATGTACCGGCGCAAAACCCGTGATGCCGGGTAGAGTCGCCAGACGTTCGGCAAAGTATTCTTCACTTTGCTGTGGGTCAGACTTGCAAACGGAAACATAAACGCGGCCGCTGCTCTTTTGTATAGTGACCCGGGGCAGGCGCAACTGAATGTTGTGGCGTAGAGTTTGTTCAAATCGTCGGCGGTTGCCCTTTTTGAGCATTAGTTCGCCAGGTTTCAGCAAAAACAGCATCTTTTCTCCTGCACAAAAAAAGCTGCTTTTGACAAAGCAGCTTGTGGGAAGCTCTAAAGAAGAGCGGAATTCCCAATAGTTCTTAGCCAGCATTATGGTTCTGAGCTGTCGTCCTCAGTCGCGCTCCCCGGGACGATGGTGCCGGGCAGAGAGCCCGGAGCGAAGGGCGATATGCCCTCATCGGCAGCGGTCGTGAAGCTGAAGCTCTGGTTTCCGGTATCGTCCTGCTGTGCTGCTTCTGCGGGAATGCCAGGCTCTATACTCTCATCGTAGCCGTCCGCTGGCAGCTGAATTTTGTCGCTTTGCAGAAACAATAACTGGTTGTCGGCCATGGTATTCCATTGCTCTAGGAAGCTACGGAAGCTGCCGGCAATCTGATTCTCACCGCCCAGAAAGCTCTTTTCGTCATCCAAGCCGTTGGCCTGCAGTAGCTCGTTGCCCAGCGACTGCACCTGCTGCCAGTAGCGAATGGCCTCTTCTTTGTTGCCGTTGCGGGCAAAGTAATTGGCCAGATAAATGCTGGCGACTATCTGCTCAGGCTCCGGCCCATTGATATCCGCCAGTTCGTGCCATTGCTGTACGGCCTCTTCGCTTTTGCCTTGGTCGTAGAGCAGCCCGGCTAGTTGCAGCCGGGCCAGCTTGGTAAAAGTTTTGTCCTGCAGCAGTACCAGATTCTCTAGAGCCACTTGCAGCCCCGGAGTATCTTTCAGTTGGCGGGCCTTCAGGCCCTCTATCCAGTAGGCCCAAGCTTGGATCGTGCCTTGGGAGGAACTCAGACTTTTCTGTATCAGCTCTGTCAAGGCCTGTTCGGTTTCTGCGGCCTTCTTTTGGCTCTCTTCGTCGATGTCCAGCTCTTGCAATCCATCCGCGCTGTCCTGCTCTTCTAGGTTTTTCCGGGCGGTCAAAATATCTGCCGGATGGGCATCTTTCCAGTCTTGGAAGGCCTGGCGCAGCTCATAGACCGCTAGGGCGACCTGCTGCCGCTGCCGCGAGGCCAAGGCCAAAACGGCACCCCAGGTTATAACCCCGGCAACGATTACCAGCACAGAGAGCAATATCCACCTGCGCCAGCGGAACAAAAAGTCTGAAATCAACTCGGCAAATTCCTTCCCGGCACTATCGCTTTTGCCCGGTTGTCGGGTATGCTGCTGTTCATTACTCATTGAGTACACCTGTTGAAAAAACGATCGGGAGCTCTAAAGGGTACCTCTAAAAATTCGCTTTTGATGCTGAATCAGCGAGATTTTGCCGATAGCGAGGAAGTGAAGCCGAAGCATACTTTGCTGTATGGTAAGGCTTTGCTGACGGTGAAGAATGGCGGGGCGAAGCAGGCCATTCCTCACAAATCCTGCCGTAAGGCAGAACCTTTATTCGGCAACAAGATTGCGATCCAGCGCGGAATTGGAATTTTTAGAGGTGCCCTAAAGATCTGCTTATCAATAAAGCTGAGAATCTGCTCAAGATCTCGCTGTGATTCACAAGGATTTCCCGCGAATCGGAGAAGGGAAGATGAATGATACCTTGCTGTATCATGAAACTTTCCTGACAAAGATACTCGCCGAAAAGGTTGTGGATTACCACGGGATTGGAGATCTGAAACAGATCCTAAGGGTGCAGACTGTGCTTATAGCAAAAGTAGCGGGAACTCTAATGGTTTTGGGCGCATTGCGCAAGGACAGAGAACAGTCAGTGCAGGGCTTTCGGTGTCTGTTCAGTGTATCGCAAGTAGGCAATGCTCCGTTATTCAAATATACTTGTAAAAACCTCTGGAGATCCGCTCTTCTTGCGAAGCTATAGTGAGGTAGTAAGGCCGAAGAATACTTTGTTGTGTTGTTCGTTTCAAAAAAGCTAGCAAGAACTCAGAATAGGATTTTTAGAGATCCCCTTTTGACGAGATTCGGGTGACAAGATTCGAGAAATGACGCTGTGGAGTATCCCACAGAATTATCATATCAGGAAAGATATTATGAACAGTCAGGAAAGACAGAAGAAAATTTATAATTACATACTCGCTAAAGGCACGGTAAAGACCAGCGACTTGTGCGAACTGCTCCAAATTTCTCAGCCGACCGTGCGCAAAGACTTGGATGCCATGGAGCACAAGGGTCTGATTACTCGTGAGTTTGGCAAGGCCAGTTTGAAGACATCTTCGTACATGAAGGATGGCACAGGGCTGGGACACTTGACGGTCACGCCCGAAAAGGTGGCGATCGGCCGCTACGCGGCCACACTGGTCAAGGACGGTGAAACCATTCTGCTGGACTGTGGTGCCACGGCCACCGAAATGGCCAAGGGCTTACTGGTCCGCAAGCGCCTGCGAGTTGTAACCACCGGTGTCAACATTGCCATGATTCTGGGGCAACGCAGCGACAACCATGTAATTTTGTCTGGCGGTTCCTTCCTGCCGGAGACGCTTTCACTTTCCGGTGAGAGTGCAGTGCGTTTTTTTAATGAGATCCATGTGCAAAAATTATTTTTTGCGGCCAACGGCGTTTACCCGGGACTCGGTCTGACTTATGCAGATTTTATCGATATCGGGGTAAAAAAAGCCATGCTCAAGGCGGCCAGCGAGGTGTATCTAATGGTCAGTTCCAGCAAGGTCGGGCACCGCGATTTTGCAGCGATCGACGTGCTCTCGCAGATCGATGCGATTATCACGGACAATCGTTTGAGCGAGAAAGACCGCAAGTGGCTCAATGAATATAACAATAATATTATGGAAATTCCGGTGGATTGATTTCATGAAAATTTTTGTGGAATATAGGGCACCTCTAAAAATAAAGGTACTTGAGTATCCTTGGATTTTGCCGGAGCACTCAATCAGGGCAACAATCCGGGCACAGGCCGGAAAACGATAGCTGGTGGCCTTGTATCATAAAGCCACGGCCTCGAAGTTTGTGCTGTAGCCGGTGAATATTGGTCTCTATCGAAATGTCTTCGGCACAGCGAATCACACCACATTCCTGACAGATGAAATGATAATGCTGGGGGCTTTTGGTCAGCTCATAAAATACACCGGAGCCTTCCGTCAAGACCTCTTGCACCACATTCTCTTGTTTGAGCCGTTCCATCATGCGGTACAGACTGGTTTTATTGGGCCGTAAATTGTATTTTGGCTCGGCCAGCAGGCGCTGTAGGTCTTTTACGGACACAGAGTGGGGTGTCTTCTCCAGAATATCCGTCACATGTTGAAGAAGGGCGGTGTTGTTCATAAGACAACTCTAACAATCCGGCCGGTTTTCTGCAATAATACCAATCCGTAAAAGTAGCATTCTTTCCGATTGATCCCCTCATTCTTGCGAAAACGAGAGTGGTAAACATTTATCATACTCTACTTCTACGGATTAGCATAAGGGAACCTCTAAAAATCGTATCGCTTCGCGAGAATTGTACAATCGCTCTGCTTCTGCTTTGTCTTTGCTGGCGATTGTACCGCATTTTGATGCTGAGCGGATGAACATACAGGAGCTTGGCAATGGAAAAAATGGAAGGAACAGTTTCCGGAGGCTTTCAGCGAAGACGGAACCACAGATGAACACAGATAAATACGGATTTTCGCCTGAAGAAGAAACCCGAAAAATCATCTGTGTGAATTTGTGTCCATCTGTGGTTGTAAATAGAGAGGTTTAATCATGGAAAAAATGGACGGTAAAACAAAGGACATCGTAGCCGAAAACGTTGGCAAGCTGAAAGAGCTGTTTCCGGAAGCCTTCACCGAAGGCAAGGTGGACTTCGACATCCTGAAGGAAGTGCTCGGTACCTTTGTGGACGACCGCGATGAACGCTACAGCTTTACATGGAACGGCAAAAGCCAAGCCCGGATGATTGCCCAGACCCCCAGCACCGGCACCCTGCGCCCCTGCAAGGAAGAATCGGTGGATTGGGATACCACCCAGAACATTTTCATTGAAGGCGACAATCTTGAGGTGCTCAAGCTCCTGCAGAAGAGCTACCACAAAAAAGTAAAGATGATCTATATCGACCCGCCCTACAACACCGGCAACGACTTTGTGTATAAAGACAACTTCAAGGACAACATCAAAAACTATAAAGAGATCACCGGCCAGGTGGATGGTGAAGGTCGTAACCTCTCAAACAATCCAGAAACCAGCGGGCGCTATCATACAGATTGGTTAAACATGATGTATCCGAGGCTGAAACTGGCCAGAAACTTGTTGAAGGATGATGGGGTTATTTTTATCAGCATTGATGATAACGAATTGTCCAACCTCCGTAAAATGTGCGATGAGATTTTTGGGGAGGAGAATTTTGTTTCAGACATGATCTGGGCTGCCGGAAGGAAAAATGATTCTAAATTAATATCGGTTTCTCATGAGTATATTATTTGTTATGCAAAAAATAAAGCTTACCTAACAGAAAATAAAATATTATGGAGGCAAAGGAAAAAAGGACTTGAAGATATTTATGCAGAACATAACCGTCTAAGAAAACTGCATGGAGACAATTTTGCTGCAATGACCCAAGGATTAAAGGAGTGGTATAAAAATCTTGCAGATGCTCATCCTGCTAAGGCACATAAGCATTATTCTCACGTGGATTTTAGAGGGGTCTTTTTCCCAGATAATATCTCATGGCCTGGTGGTGGTGGGCCCCAATATGATGTCTTGCATCCATCGACGAATAAACCAGTCAAAATACCATCTCGTGGATGGATAACAAAAGATCAGAAAAAAATGCAAGAATGGATTAAGGATGAAAGGGTTTACTTTGGGGAAGATGAAACGAAAGTGCCTTGCATAAAATCCTATCTAAACGATAGGGAACTTCAAACACCTTATAGCGTGTTTTATCAAGATGGACGTGCTGCGAGCAAGCGACTTCGGGCATTGATGGGAGAAGATTGTTTTGACTTTCCTAAAGACGAATTTGTTTTGCAAGAGCTTGTAGCAATATTAACAAGCGGAAATGACTTGATTCTTGATTTCTTCGCGGGATCAGGAACTTGTGGTCATTCAGTAATGCTCCAAAATGTTTTGAATAAGAACAATCAAAGATTCCTTCTCGTTCAATTACCAGAGCCATTAGATTTAACTAATAAAAGGCACAGAGTGGCCATTGGGTACTGTAATCAAATAGGAAAGCCTCATAATATTGCTGAATTGACAAAAGAACGCATCCGCCGAGCTGCCGCCAAGATCAAGCAAGAATCCGTAAGGGCGATTCATGAATCGCCCCAACTCGAATCGCCCCAACTCGAATCGCCCCAACTCGAATCGCCCCAACTCGACCTCGGCTTCAAAGTATTCAAGCTCGACTCCACCAATATCAAACCATGGGAAGTCGACTTTGATCTGACGGAGCGCACCCTCGAAGACTATATCTCCAACATCAAAGCAGAGCGCCGAGAAGAAGATGTCCTATACGAGATCCTGCTTAAGTACGGACTCGACCTGACCTTACCTATCACTGAACACGCTATCGCCGGGCAAAAGGTATTCGATATCGGCATGGGAGCACTCATCATCTGCCTATCGGATGCCATCTCTCTCGAAGTGGTCGAAGGCATTGCCAAGCTGAAAGACAAACTCAAACCGGAAATCATGCGCGTGGTATTTAAGGACTCCGGCTTCAAAGATGACGTGGTCAAAACCAATGCGGTTCAGATTCTCAAACAGGCTGGCATTGTCGATTTTAGGAGCTTGTGATGGGAAAGAAACCACAGATGGACACAGATGAACACGGATTGGGTAAAACCACGGAACACACAGAAAACACGGAAGAGCGTCGGTTGACTACACGGGACGAAACGACTGATTTTTTGCTCTACACTGCTCCAGATGGTCAGGTGAAGGTGGAGTGTGTACTGCATGACGAGACGATCTGGCTAACGCAAAAGCGTATTGCTGAATTGTTTGAAGTTGGAGTTCCAGCGATTTCCAAGCATTTAGACAATATTTACGCTGATGGGGAACTGGTGCGAGAGGCAACTGTTTCCATTTTGGAAACAGTTCAGCAGGAAGGCACACGTCAGGTTAAACGTAAGGTGGAGTTCTATAATCTGGATGCTATTATTTCCGTCGGTTACCGCGTTAATTCCTCCAAAGCCACCCAGTTCCGTATCTGGGCAACGCAACTGTTAAAGGAATACATCACCAAAGGCTTTGCCATGGATGATGAGCGGCTGAAAAACGGGCGATTCTTCGGTAAGGATTACTTTCGTGAACTGCTGGAACGGGTCCGTTCTATCCGTGCTTCCGAACGCAGGATTTACCAGCAGATCACCGACATTTTTGCGGAGTGCAGTATCGACTACGACCCTAAGTCGCAAACTACGAAAAATTTCTACGCCCATGTGCAGGACAAGTTCCACTTTGCCATTACCGGATACACCGCAGCAGAAATCATCTATCAGAACGCCGATGCCAAGAAGCCGCTGATGGGCATGATGACCTATAAGAATGCCCCTGATGGTCGTGTGCTCAAATCCGACACCACTATCGGCAAGAATTACCTGAAGGAAGACGAGATCAGGAAACTTGAACGAGCGGTGGCGGGTTTCTTCGACTACATCGAGCGAATCATTGAAAACCGCACCACGTTCACCATGGAAAGTTTTGCCGAAAGCGTGAACCGCTTCCTGGAGTTTAACGAATATCAGATCCTCGAAAGCTATGGTTCCGTTTCTCGCAAAAAGTCGGAAGAAAAGGCATTCGCAGAATACGACAAGTTCAACAAAACCCAGCGCATCAAATCCGACTTTGACAAAGCCGTGAAACAAATCGAAGCCTCATCAAAAAAAGGCGGAAACCATGAATAATCAATTTTCGTGCCTCTCGTATATTCAGTGGTTAAAAACGGAGGTGCCCAATGAAAATTAAATTTGACGCAAATCTGGACTTCCAGAAACAACCCATTAAAATGGGAATTGGATTCATTGCGCCTGAAAAAGGAGAATAAATAATGGAAAAACTAAACAGAAAATCAAAAGATATTACCGCAGAGAATATCCAAAAATTAAAGGAACTGTTTCCAGAGGCCTTCACCGAAGACGGAACCACGAAAGACACGAAAATTGATTTTGAGGTTTTGAAAGAGCTGTTAGGCGAGCATGTCAGCAAAGAAGATGAACGCTACAGCTTTACATGGAACGGCAAAAGCAAGGCCCGGATGCTCGCCCAAACCCCAAGCACCGGCACGCTGCGCCCCTGCAAGGAAGAGTCGGTGGATTGGGATTCCACGCAGAATATTTTCATTGAAGGCGACAACCTTGAAGTGCTCAAGCTCCTGCAGAAGAGCTATCACAAAAAGGTGAAGATGATCTATATCGATCCACCGTACAACACGGGCAAAGATTTTGTGTATAAGGATAACTTCAAGGACAACATCAAGAACTATAAGGAAATCACCGGACAGGTAGACGGTGAAGGCCGTAACCTCTCGAACAATCCCGAAACCAGTGGGCGCTATCATACCGATTGGTTAAATATGATGTATCCGCGTCTGAAGCTCGCCCGAAACCTGCTTAAGGATGATGGGGTTATTTTTATTAGTATAGATGATAATGAAGTATCGAATCTAAGGAAAATGTGTGATGAGATTTTTGGTGAGGAGAATTTTATAGCATGTCTACCGACTGTAGGGCACCTCTAAAAATCCAGCACTGGACAAATCACAATTATTCAATTACAATACAATAATATTGGAGGATCATTATGATTGAAATGACAAGTGAAATAATATATCAGGATGTAAAACGTACAAATCCTTTTATATTCGAACTTAAAAAATCTATCGATTGGGATAGAATCTCAGAGACTATTTCTCAACATATCCCTAAAAAGAAGAACAATTCTGGAAGGCCAAGATTCCCTGTCTCCCAAATGTTGCGCATTCTCATCCTTCAGGAAACCTACAACCTCTCTGATGATGCCATGGAGGTCCAAATCAATGGTAGCATCTATTTCAAATTCTTTCTTGACATGAGCCTGCTTGATAAATCTCCCGATTCCAAAACCATTTGGTCCTTCAAGGAAACGCTGCGCAAACTCAATCTCGAGCAAACGCTTTTTCTTGAGTTCCATAAATTTCTTGCTGAAAGAAAGATAAAACTGCACAAAGGGAATATTGTGGACGCCAGCTTTGTCAAAGTGCCTGTGCAGCGCAATACCAGAGAAGAAAACCAGCAGATCAAAAATGATGAAATCCCTCCATCATTCAAGGAAAACGAGAATAAAATGAGGCAAAAAGATACGGATGCAAGGTGGACAAAGAAAAATAGCAAAAGCCACTACGGATACAAAAATCACATTGCAACGGCGACTAACGAGCAGTTTATTACCGCTTACGAAGTAAGTGCAGCTAATGTGCACGACTCACAGGTGCTTGCAGCTATTTTATCCGAAGGCGTCACGCAGATATATGGGGATAGTGCGTACCGAAGTGAAAAGATAACAAATGAACTACGGAAGAAAGGCGTGAGGAACTTTATTCATCACCGAAAATATCGAGATACTTCACTTACAGAGAAGCAATTAGAAAGTAACCGCCGCAAGTCAAAGACCCGGGCGAAAGTGGAGCATATATTTGCATGGTTTCGCAATTTCATGAATAGGGGATTAGAGTTGCGATGTATAGGGATAGATCGGGTAAGGTTTCGTATGGGGTTACGAAATACTGTGTATAATATGTTAAAATATGTTTCAATTACAGCATAACAGTAGATAATTGTATCTAAAATGCTGTAAATAATGATTTTTTTATGTAAATTCTAATTTTATTAGAATTTATTGATCGTAATTAATCTGGATCCAACTATTTTTTGTGCTATTTTGTTATGATTAAGGAAGGATTTTTGATTTTACATCGCAATGCCGATTTTTAGAGGTCCCCTGTAATGAATTTGAAGGGAAATAATGACCAATTTGGGTTTGCTGGAACCCATGAGCTTACAGTTGTCTACCTTAAAGACAAAGAGAGTTTAGAGGATCTAAATGGAATCCCCTTAGATGAAGCCGATTATTCTGATTACTCAGATTCTGATGATTCTGGCGCGTATAAACAAGGGGCTACGCTTATGCGAACAGGTGAAGCAGGTGCGCGTGAAAAACGGCCAAAAGGTTATTACCCTATTTATGTTAGTAAAGATTTATGCAGGATTTCTCTTTCTAAGATTTCTGAGGACGATTTTGAAGTATATCCAAAAACAGTTTCAGGAAAAGAAATGTCTTGGCGACGTTCTCCTAAATTCCTTGAAGAAACAATAAGTCAGTTTATTGTAAAACAAACAAATAACGGAATTTCATTTTACAAAAAACAACGGCTTGCTGATGATAAACTAAGAGGGAAAAAACCAAAAACACTATTCTATAAACCAGAGTACAGTAGTGGTAATGGCACTGAGGTATTAAAAAAACTTTTTGAAGGAAGGATTTTTGATAACCCAAAACCAACAACTTTGATTTCAGATTTTATTTCGATTGGGCTAAATAGCGATGATCTTATCTTAGATTTTTTCGCAGGTTCCTCCACCACTGCTCATGCAACTTTGCAACTAAACGCTGGAGACGGTGGCAATCGAAAATTCATCATGGTGCAACTCCCCGAAGCAACGGACGAAAAATCTGAAGCCAACAAAGCAGGCTACAAAACCATCGCGGAAATAAGCAAAGAACGCATCCGCCGGGCTGCCGCCAAGCTCAAGGAAGAATCCGTAAGGGCGATTCATGAATCGCCCCAACTCGAATCGCCCCAACTCGAATCGCCCCAACTCGACCTCGGCTTCAAAGTATTCAAACTCGACTCCACCAATATCAAACCGTGGGAAGTCGACTTTGACCTGACGAAAAGCACACTCGAAGACTATATCTCCAACATCAAAGCAGACCGCCACGAAGAAGATGTTCTATACGAAATCCTGCTCAAATACGGACTCGACCTGACCTTACCTATCACTGAACACGCTATCGCCGGGCAAAAGGTATTCGATATCGGCATGGGAGCACTCATCATCTGCCTATCGGATGCCATCTCTCTCGAAGTGGTCGAAGGCATTGCCAAGCTGAAAGACAAACTCAAACCGGAAATCATGCGCGTGGTATTCAAGGACGCAGGGTTCAAAGATGACGTGGTCAAAACCAATGCGGTTGCGATACTCAAACAAGCTGGCATTGTCGATGTAAGGAGCTTGTAAGATGAAGATACAATTTGATTCTAATCTGGACTTCCAGAAACAGGCCATAGAATCCGTCGCCGGAATATTTGAAGGCCAGGAAATATGCCAGACCAATTTTACGGTGGCCCCGCTGCAGTACACGACCCAACAGGTCATTCCCGGCATTGGAAGTCCCGGAGAGCTCAATACTGGGCACCGGAACCGCTGATCCGCTGGCCGATACCCGAACCCAGAACACCATCGAACTACCTGAAAATGCCATGATCCGCCCGGAAGGCGACTGGGATCTGGTCCACGGGGAGTTGATGACCTTCGCCAATCCCGGTTTCGATCTGCCGCCCATCGATCAGCTGGAGGCGTTCGATCCCAATGGAAGAAGCATGTATCTGCGGGTTCTTGTGGTTGCTGAATGCCAAGATCGACTTTTCTCTTGCTGGACATACCATGGCCTCGACCATATCCTCCGAGGCAGTTTGCACCTTCCCCGTGGGTACTGAGACGGCAAGAAATTCGGCTAGACTCGGTTAAATCCGGAAAGAAAACTTAATTTTTTCATTTCATCTATATATCTTTAACCCTGTTTAACCTAATGTAGCCGGATTGTGCCACTATGGGATGCCGTCCGGTTAAACAACTTGACGAGCCGTTTGGACGGCCCTCAAAGAATGATGGAGTCGAAAATGGAAGACAGATGGTTGTCCGTAGATGAAATTGGAGACTATCTCGGGATCAAACGAGATACCGTCTATAAGTGGATAAGCGAAAAAGGCATGCCCGCCCACAAAATCGGTCGTCTTTGGAAATTCAAGAAAGACGAGGTCGATACATGGGTTCGTGACGGGAAAGCAAGTGATTCTAAAGAGGGTGAAGATCAGTGAAGCAGTCTGCGGGAATACTTGATAATAAATCTCTGGGTAATGTTGCTTCCGAGCTCAAAGGAAATATTGCTGCCGGATGCACTCTTTCCGTCGTTTCCGCTCTGTTTTCTCTTTACGCCTATGACGAGCTTAAAAAGGAGCTTTCAAAAGTTTCTAAGTTCAGGCTCCTTGTTCCATGTCATGGAGATGAAGAAGGCTTCCTTAAAAACCTAGCTGGAAATCACTTGGACCGTCGTTTACGCAATCGACTTGATGTTACTCGGATTGCACGGGAGTGCTCAGAGTGGCTGAAACAAAAATGCGAAGTCCGCGAATTGCCATCATCGGTTCACCAGAACCTAATTCATTTATCTCATACCGGTAGCGATGAACATCTTGCCATTGTGGGCAGTTCATCTTTTACCACCGATGGTTTAGGTATCGTTCCATCTGAATCCCACCATATGAACACCTGCTTTCGCAGCTCTGATGAGGCGCATTCGCTCATCAAGTGGTTTGATGGACTGTGGGCTTCAGGAAGAAATAGCCATGATTTTGAAACGATTCTTCAAGACGCTCTTGCGCTTGTTTATTCCGATAAGACTCCCCAGCAAATCTACTTTCTAACTCTGTTCAATATTTTCAGGGATTTTATCGGCGAGCTCGATGAAGACAAGATCATCAAAACCCAGACTGGAATTAAGGACACGCAGGTCTGGCAGAAGCTTTACAAATTTCAGCGGGATGGAGTAATTGGTGCCATCGATAAAATTGAACGCTACAACGGCTGCATCATTGCGGACAGCGTGGGATTGGGGAAGACTTTCGAGGCACTGGCGGTTATTAAATACTACGAACTCCGAAACGATAGAGTTCTCGTTTTGTGTCCTAAGAAGTTAAGGGAAAACTGGTCCTTATATACTATTAATGACAAGCGGAACATTCTTGCCTCGGACAGGTTTCATTATGATATTCTCAATCACACCGATCTGACCCGCACGAAAGGGAAGTCCGGGGAGATCAATTTAGAGACCTTGAACTGGGGAAACTATGACCTAATCGTTATTGACGAGTCACACAACTTCAGAAATACCCCGGCCCGCAAAGATGATTCTCTGACTCGCTATTCCAGATTAATGAATGAGATCCTCAAAACAGGGGTAAAAACCAAAGTACTGATGCTTTCGGCTACGCCGGTGAATAACCGGATGAACGATCTGAAAAACCAGGTTGCGTTTATTGTTGAAGCAAAAGATGCTGCGCTAAAGAGCAATGGTATCCCCAGCATAGAACAGACCTTGAAAATGGCTCAGATGCGCTTCAATGCGTGGCTGAAATTGGACGAGAGCAAAAGAACCACCGAATCCCTGCTGGTGACTTTAAATTTTGACTATTTTAAATTGCTGGACATTCTGACCATTGCCCGCTCCAGAAAGCATATCGAAAAATATTATGATGTTAGCGAAATCGGAAAATTCCCGAAGAGGCTCAAACCCATAAATATCAAGACAGATATTGATACAGAGGGGCACTTCCCGGAACTTGAGAATATTAATAAAAATATCCGACTTCTTAAATTGAGTGCCTATGCTCCTTTGAAGTATGTCCTGCCGCAAAAGGCTGAAGAGTATAGCCGCAAGTATGACAAGGAGCTGAAGGGCGGTTCGGTGTTCCGGCAGGTGGATCGCGAGCAGAATTTGATTCACTTGATGCGGGCGAATCTATTTAAACGAATGGAAAGTTCTATCAATTCCTTCACAACGACACTGGGAAAACTGCTCGGCGAAGTAACTTCTCTGCTTCAGAAAATCGCAGACCACAACAACGATGATGATGTTGAAGAGTTTGATATTGAGGAGATCGAAATTGAAGATGAGGCATTCTCTCCCTTTGTGGTTGGCAAGAAAGTCAAGGTACTGATCCAGGACATGGACACGATTCGCTGGAAGCAGGAGCTTGAAGAGGATCGAGAAATTCTGAGAAAACTCATTGCGTTTTCACAGTCCGTTAAGGCCCCACAAGATAAAAAACTCAGTAAGTTGAAGGAGCTTATCGGTTGCAAAGTTGCCCATCCTATTAATCCGGATAATAAAAAGATTATCGTCTTTACTGCATTTGCTGATACGGCTAAGTATCTCTATGATAATATTTCGGAATGGACTGAAAAAGAAGAGTTGGGCGTGTATGCCGCACTGGTAACCGGCTCCGGTGAGAACAAAACGAATATGCCCGGAATACGAAAGGATCTGGCATCAATCATCACGTCCTTTTCTCCGGTATCCAAAGAGCGAGACAAGATTGCCCCTGAGATCTCCAAAGAGATAGACCTGCTGATTGCCACGGATTGCATTTCAGAAGGGCAAAACCTGCAGGATTGCGATTACCTGATCAACTACGACATCCACTGGAACCCGGTTCGGATTATCCAGCGTTTTGGCCGTGTCGACAGGCTGGGTTCAAAGAATGACAAAATCCAGTTGGTGAACTTCTGGCCCAACATGGAGCTGGACGAATACATCAATCTTGAGTCCCGTGTTTCCGGGCGTATGGTCTTGCTGGATATTTCGGCCACCGGTGAAGAGAATGTCATAGAATTTGCCAATCCCGGTAAAATGAATGATCTCGAATATCGCCGTAAACAGCTCGAAAAGCTTCAGGACGAAGTCGTCGATATTGATGATGTTGAAGGCGGTATTTCTATTACAGATTTAACGTTGAACGATTTCCGTATGGATCTCAGCGATTACATAAAAGAGCATGAGGCCCTGCTGGAGCGGATACCCCCGGGAGCTTATGCCGTGGCCACTATCGATGAGTCTCTGAAAGGGGAATTTTCTCCCGGAGTGATTTTCTGCCTCAGGCATGAAGGTTCCCAAACGGTTTCAGACTCCACCTATGCCTTGTCTCCTTACTATCTGATCTACGTAAAGAATAATGGTTCGGTTGTTATGCAGTTTACTCAGACTAAAAAAATTCTGGATATGCTGAAAAAGGTGGGCATCCACGGAAAATCCGTTGACGTTGGAGCCACAGCCCGCTTTTCCCGCCTGACCCGCAATGGTTTCGATATGTCGCACTACCGCGATCTGCTGTCCAAAACCGTTCAGTCCCTGCTCGGCGCGGCTGAAGAGTGCGGTGTGGAAAGTCTGTTCTCTCCCGGCGGAACTGTAATCAATAAAAACAGCTTTAAGGGCATGGATGATTTTGAAGTCGTTTCGTATCTGATTCTTTTAGAACCACAAGCGGAGCATGATAATGAATAACTTTTGTAATCCTAGTTCCTTTCGTGGTTTGGATATTAATTTTCCAGAATCGGCCCATTTGCATAAACGCATACCCAAAAAGATGTTTCTTGATAATGGAGAGCTCGTTGCCAGTGATAGAAATTTGTTTCAGAAAAATGTGAAAACCTTCTATTGGGAGTTTACCCTCAAGCCTTCTACTTGCCCGGTTCTTCCTTACAAAGACAATGAACGGGAATATCTTGAGGTGGCCGTTCTCGATGTTGAAATAAACTCCAGAAAAGGCCACAAGCGGATCGCCGAGATTCTCCACCGGGTTATCCCGTATCCTTTGATGCTGGGATTCTATACCGAAAGCGGAGATGTAGCCTTGAGTATTGCTCCAAAGCGTTTCAGTCAGGCTGAGCGCGGGGCTTTCGTTGCCGAGCGTTTTTATACTACCGGCTGGATGAACCGCGAGGCATTAAATAATTGTGAATCTGCTTTTATCGCATCACTTGCATGGGGCAATATGCCGATTCAGACTTATGGCACTTTATACAATGCCTGGACAGATCGCTTTGTCGGCTACGAGTGTTCGGTGTTGTCCGGATCCTTTACCATTGGCAAAGCCGGAGACCGGCTGGAACGATTAACACGGTGCCGGGAGCTTGAGTCGAGAATATCAGAGCTGCGCGGGCAGCTGAAAAAAGCGGTGTTTAAGCAGCAGGTGGAGCTGAATGTACAGATCAAGAAATTTGAACAAGAGCTCAAGCAACTGGCGGGGAATTTATGAATGATTTTAAACATACGCGTCGTTCAATCAGGTTAAAAGGATATGATTATTCTCAACCCGGGGCATATTTTATAACCATTTGTACGCAAAATCGTGAATGTATGTTTGGGGAAATTATTGATGGCGAAATGGCATTGAATGATGCGGGTCGTATTGTTGAAAATGAATGGTTAAAAACCGATCAATTACGACAAAATATAAAATGCGATATATTTGTGGTAATGCCCAATCATTTCCATGGAATTATTGTTATTACCGAACCCGTTGGGGCGATTCATGAATCGCCCCAACGAATGACCATAACAGAACGTCGTAATATGACATTACCAAAAATTGTTGGTCGGTTCAAAATGCAAACTTCCAAACAAATCAACATTATACGTGGGACACTCGCCCAAAAACTTTGGCAACGCAATTATTATGAACACATCATCCGCAATGAAAATGATTACAATCGAATTTATGAATATATACAAAACAACCCATTAAAATGGGAATTGGATTCATTGCGCCTGAAAAAGGAGAATAAATAATGGAAAAACTAAACAGAAAATCAAAAGATATTACCGCAGAGAATATCCAAAAATTAAAGGAATTGTTCCCAGAGGCCTTCACCGAAGACGGAACCACGAAAGACACGAAAATTGATTTTGAGGTTTTGAAAGAGCTGTTAGGCGAGCATGTCAGCAAAGAAGATGAACGCTACAGCTTTACATGGAACGGCAAAAGCAAGGCCCGGATGCTCGCCCAAACCCCAAGCACCGGCACCCTGCGCCCCTGCAAGGAAGAGTCGGTAGATTGGGATACCACCCAGAATATTTTCATTGAAGGCGACAACCTTGAAGTGCTCAAGCTCCTGCAGAAGAGCTATCACAAAAAGGTGAAGATGATCTATATCGACCCGCCCTACAACACTGGCAAAGATTTTGTGTATAAGGATAACTTCAAGGACAACATTACAAATTACAAGGAAATCACCGGACAGGTAGACGGCAATGGCCGTAACCTCTCAAACAATCCGGAAACCAGTGGGCGCTACCATACTGACTGGCTGAATATGATGTATCCACGTTTGAAGCTTGCCCGAAACCTGCTTAAGGATGATGGGGTTATTTTTATAAGTATTGATGACAGTGAGGTTGCAAATTTGAGGAAAATTACCGATGAAATTTTTGGAGAAGAAAATTTTCTTACCCAAGTAGTATGGCAACGATCTTATGCACCAATAGCATTGAAGAAATTTTTTTCTGAAAACCACGATCACCTTCTCATTTATTCCAGAGACATTACTTTACTTAAAACAAACATACTTCCTAGAAGCCCCAAACAGGATGACGATTATAAAAATCCGGATAATGACCCTCGTGGTCCATGGAAAGCCGGTAATTTAGCTGTTGGTCCAGCAGTTGAAGCGCAAGTTTATGAAATCACAACACCTACTGGAAGAAAAGTCTGGCCACCAAAAGGATATTGTTGGCGGTTCAATAAAGAAAGATTTGAAGAATTAACTAAAGACAATAGAATTTCATTTGGTGAATCGGGAAATAATGTCCCTGCTCCTAAAATGTTCTTATCTGAAGTGAGAGACGGTGTTGTTCCAATGACCGTTTGGACTTATAAGGACGTTGGGCATAATCAAGAAGCTACAAGAGAAGTTCGAGACATTCTAGAAGGAGCTTTTTTTACGAGTCCAAAACCACTACGTTATTTGAAACGAATTATTCATTTAGGTAGTGATAAGTCTGATATTATATTGGATTTTTTTGCTGGTTCCTCCACCACTGCTCATGCAACTTTGCAACTAAACGCTGGAGACGGTGGCAATCGAAAATTCATCATGGTGCAACTCCCCGAAGCAACGGACGAAAAGTCAGAGGCATGCAAATCAGGCTACAAAACCATCGCGGAAATAAGCAAAGAACGCATCCGCCGGGCAGCCGCCAAGCTCAAGGAAGAATCCGTAAGGGCGATTCATGAATCGCCCCAACTCGAATCGCCCCAACTCGAATCGCCCCAACTCGACCTCGGCTTCAAAGTATTCAAGCTCGACTCCACCAATATCAAACCGTGGGAAGTCGACTTTGACCTGACGAAAAGCACACTCGAAGACTATATCTCCAACATCAAAGCAGACCGCCACGAAGAAGATGTTCTATACGAAATCCTGCTCAAATACGGACTCGACCTGACCTTACCTATCACTGAACACCCTATCGCCGGGCAAAAGGTATTCAATATCGGCATGGGAGCACTCATCATCTGCCTATCGGATGCCATCTCTCTCGAAGTGGTGGAAGGCATTGCCAAGCTGAAAGACAGACTCAATCCTGAAATCATGCGCGTGGTATTCAAGGACGCAGGGTTCAAAGATGATGTGGTTAAAACCAATGCGGTTCAGATTCTCAAACAGGCTGGCATTGTCGATGTAAGGAGCTTGTAATGGGAAAGAAACCACGAATGGACACGAATAAACACGAATTGGTAACCCCACGGAACACACTGAAAACACAGAAGTGGGTTTTGGTGGATTGGTTGGTGATGTTCGGGAGATTATCTCTCAAGCTAGGTCGCTAACTCGGCGTAGTGTTAATTCATTGCAGGTTGTATCCAACTATCTTATTGGCATGCGGATAGTCGTTGAGGAGCAAGGCGGACAAGAGCGCGCCGGGTACGGCAAAGAGACGCTTCAGTCACTATCTACCGAGTTAACGAAAGAGTTCGGGAAAGGATATTCGCATCGAAATTTAAAGTATATGCGTCAGTTTTATCTGGCTTATGCTTCAGTGGTAGAGCAAAAAACGCAAACAGTGTCTGCGTTTTTCGGTAAACCTGAGATTGGGCAAACACTGTCTGCCCAATCTAATTTGGAAAAATCCCAGACACTGTCTGGGGAATTGGATTCATTGCGCCTGAAAAAGGAGAATAAATAATGGAAAAACTAAACAGAAAATCAAAAGATATTACCGCAGAGAATATCCAAAAATTAAAGGAATTGTTCCCGGAGGCCTTCACCGAAGACGGAACCACGAAAGACACGAAAATTGATTTTGAGGTTTTGAAAGAGCTGTTAGGCGAGCATGTCAGCAAAGAAGATGAACGCTACAGCTTTACATGGAACGGCAAAAGCAAGGCCCGGATGCTCGCCCAAACCCCAAGCACCGGCACGCTGCGCCCCTGCAAGGAAGAGTCGGTGGATTGGGATTCCACGCAGAATATTTTCATTGAAGGCGACAACCTTGAAGTGCTCAAGCTCCTGCAGAAGAGCTATCACAAAAAGGTGAAGATGATCTATATCGATCCACCGTACAACACGGGCAAAGATTTTGTGTATAAGGATAACTTCAAGGACAACATCAAGAACTATAAGGAAATCACCGGACAGGTAGACGGTGAAGGCCGTAACCTCTCGAACAATCCCGAAACCAGTGGGCGCTATCATACCGACTGGTTGAACATGATGTATCCGCGCCTGAAGCTTGCGAGGAATCTGCTGAAGGATGATGGGGTTATTTTTATTAGTATAGATGATGGCGAAGTCGATAACTTGAAGAAAATATGTAGCGAAATATTTGGAGAAGAGAACTTTGTTGGCTGTGCAGGAAGAATAACAAAGAAAAGTAATAACAAAGGAGATTATTGGGCTCCAAATTTTGATTACTTGCTGACATATACAAAGAATATCGAAGTTGCTGAGTCGTTTTTTGGAGGTGTTAATACTGACGCATATAATCTCGTAGATACACAAGGTGCTAGAGCTGGAGAAAAGTATCAATTGGTCAGGCTTTATATGTCAACGATCCAAAATAGGAATCCTGAGCAAAGGTTTTGGATTGAGTGCCCTGATGGTCAGAAGGTAATACCACCTGGTACAACTTTTCCCCCTGAAAGACCTAATTTAGGGGACGGTATATGGCGTTGGACAAGAAAAAAGCTTGAGGCCGAGAAAGATAGAATTGTTATTAAACCAGTGAACTCATCTAATTTGGTAACCGATGACGGTTCTCCGGCTCGCTGGAATGTGTTCACAAAAACCTATCTTCAAGATGTTATAGATAATTCTTCAGCAAAACCAAATAGTTTTATAGAGGGACATATTAATCAAAAAGGCTCTCATGAGTTACGTGCACTAAAGATTCCATTTGATTATTCTAAGCCGTCAAGTCTAGTTGGGTATTTGATTGAGGTTTCAAAAGTAAAGGATGAAGATATTGTTTTAGATTTTTTTGCTGGTTCCTCCACCACTGCTCATGCAACTTTGCAACTAAACGCTGGAGACGGTGGCAATCGAAAATTCATCATGGTGCAACTCCCCGAAGCAACGGACGAAAAATCTGAAGCCAACAAAGCAGGCTACAAAACCATCGCGGAAATAAGCAAAGAACGCATCCGCCGGGCTGCCGCCAAGCTCAAGGAAGAATCCGTAAGGGCGATTCATGAATCGCCCCAACTCGAATCGCCCCAACTCGAATCGCCCCAACTCGACCTCGGCTTCAAAGTATTCAAGCTCGACTCCACCAATATCAAACCGTGGGAAGTCGACTTTGACCTGACGAAAAGCACACTCGAAGACTATATCTCCAACATCAAAGCAGAGCGCCACGAAGAAGATGTCCTATACGAAATCCTGCTCAAATACGGACTCGACCTGACCTTACCTATCACTGAACACCCTATCGCCGGGCAAAAGGTATTCAATATCGGCATGGGAGCACTCATCATCTGCCTATCGGATGCCATCTCTCTCGAAGTGGTCGAAGGCATTGCCAAGCTGAAAGACAAACTCAAACCGGAAATCATGCGCGTGGTATTCAAGGACGCAGGCTTCAAAGATGACGTGGTTAAAACGAATGCGGTTGCGATTCTTAGGACAGCCGGGATCAATGATGTAAGGAGCTTGTAAGATGAAGATACAATTTGATTCTAATCTGGACTTCCAGAAACAGGCCATAGAATCCGTCGCCGGAATATTTGAAGGCCAGGAAATATGCCAGACCAATTTTACGGTGGCCCCGCTGCAGTACACCGATCAGCAAAGCCTTCCCGGACTGGAAAACGATCTCGGTATAGGCAACAAACTGAAGCTATTGCCCGAAGACATACATAAAAATATCCGCAAAATACAGCTGCGGAACGGACTGCCCCCCTCCGAGAGAATGGACTCGATGGATTTTACCGTAGAGATGGAGACCGGAACCGGAAAGACCTATGTCTACCTACGCTCCATCTTTGAAATGAACCGGCTTTACGGCTTCACCAAATTCATCATTGTGGTGCCGTCCATCGCCATTAAAGAAGGCGTTGCCAAGGCATTAGAAATCACTTCCGAACATTTTAAAGAACTATACGAAAATGTGACTTTTGATGCGTTTGTCTACGACTCCAGCAAGCTTTCCGACGTGAGAAACTTTGCCACCAGTCCGGACATTCAGATCATGGTGATCAATATCGATGCTTTTAGAAAAAGCTTTACTGAGCCGGAGACGGAGAACAAGGCCAACATTATCCACCGTTCCCATGACCGGATGACCGGAGCCAAGCCGATTGAATACATTCAGGAAACCAACCCGATTGTTATCGTCGATGAGCCGCAGAGTGTAGACACCACGTCAAAGAGTAAAGAGGCTATTCGCTCACTCAATCCGCTCTGCACGCTGCGTTACTCCGCTACTCATATCGACAAGCATCACATGCTTTACAAGCTGGATTCGGTTGATGCCTATGAGCAGAAGCTGGTCAAACAGATTGAAGTTGCCGGAATTGAAGTCATAGACGGACACAACAAGGCCTATATCAAGCTCTTGAGTGTAGATAACCAGAAGAGCCCGCTCACCGCTAAAATCGAGATCGACTGCCGCATGAAAAACGGTAGCATCAAACGAAAGGCCGTGAAGGTATCCAGTGGTGCAGACTTGCTGGAGGCGAAATACAGTGGCGGGCGCGACCTTTACGATGGCTACATTATCGAAGATATCTATTGCGAAAAGGGCAAAGAATATATCAGCTTCACCAGCAAGCCGGAGATCCTGAAACTTGGTCAGGCTATCGGCGAGGTCGACCCGGCTGAATACAAGCGCCTGCAGATTCGCAAGACCATTGAGGAGCATCTGGATAAAGAGATGCGCCTGCGTCCTCAGGGCATTAAGGTCCTCAGCCTGTTTTTCATCGACAAAGTAGCCAACTACCGCTGCTACGACAAAGACGGTAATCCGCAAAGGGGTGAATTCGCTCTGATGTTTGAAAAGGAGTATACCCAGGCAATCCGCAAACCTAAATACAGCACCCTCTTTGAAGGAGCCGATCTGGATACGATGGCTACCGACGTGCATAACGGGTATTTTGCCATTGATAAAAAGAAAGACACTGCTGGCAACGAACTGCTGAAGGATGCCTCTGGCAATACTGCAGCGGATGAGAGTGCCTATAACCTCATCATGAAAGAGAAGGAGAAGCTGCTCAGTTTTGACTCAAAGCTAAAATTTATCTTTTCGCACTCCGCTCTGAAAGAAGGCTGGGACAACCCCAACGTATTTCAGATCTGCACGCTCAACGAAACCAATTCCGTTATCAAGAAACGGCAGGAAATTGGCCGTGGTCTGCGTATATGTGTCAATCAGGATGGTGAGCGGGTCCATGGTTTTGAGGTCAACACCCTCACGGTTATGGCCAACGAGTCCTATGAGAAATTTGCCGAGCAACTACAGAAAGAGATTGAGCAGGAAGAAGGCATTACATTCGGTGTGGTTGAAGAGCACCTGTTTGCCAACATCGTTGTTCCTGTTGACGACTACAACAATGAATACCTTGGTGTCGATGCCTCCAAAAAACTGTGGGATCACCTGAAAACCACTGGTTACATTGACACTAAAGGCAAAGTTCAAGACTCCTTGAAAACAGCCTTGAAAAGCGACGAGTTGGAACTGCCTGAAGAATTCAAACACCTCGTCCCGCAAATTGCTGCTGTACTGAAAAAAGTTTCCGGCAATCTCAATATCAAGAACCGTGACGACAAGAAGAAGGTGTCGCTGAATAAGGCCGTATTTCTAAGCCCGGAGTTCAAAGAGCTATGGGATCGAATCAAATACAAGACCACATTCAGAGTCGATTTTGATGTGGAGGCACTTGCTACAAAATGCGCTGAAGAAATTAAAGCCAATTTGCAGGTGGGCAAAGCCAGGTTTATTTACCGGAAGGCCAAGGCCGAGATTGACCGTGGCGGCGTTCATGCAGAACAGGTTCAGGAAACAGCCAGTGTCTACGAGTACCGATCTTCGCTCCCGGATCTGATCACTTATCTCCAGAACGAAACCAACCTTACCCGCCGAACAATCGTTAAAATCATCAACGACAGCGGTCGTCTGGAGTCATTCAAAAATAATCCACAGAAATTCATCGAGCAAGTATCGACCATCATCCAGCACCAGATGCGTCTCTTTGTGGTGGACGGGATTAAGTATCATAAGATCGGGGATGAACATTTTTACGCTCAGGAACTGTTCAGCGACAACGAACTGTTTGGATATCTGCAAAAAAACATGCTGGAAAGCCAGAAATCGGTCTTTGACCATGTGGTCTACGACTCCGATGTAGAGCGGGGGTTCGCCGCTGATTTTGAACGTAACAACGACATTAAACTGTATACCAAGCTCCCGGACTGGTTTGAAATTGACACGCCATTGGGCACTTATAACCCGGACTGGGCTGTGCTGGTTGAGGTGGATGGCAAAGAGAAACTTTACTTTGTCGTGGAGACCAAAAGCACTCTGTTCACCGATGCTCTTCGACCGAATGAAAAAGCCAAAATCGCATGCGGCAAGGAACACTTTAAAGCTCTGGGCAACGAGGTGGAGTTTGCCGTTACCAATTCGTTTGGGGATTTTTCGGGGCAGTACGTGCAATCAGAGGGGGAATGAAGGGGGCGACAACTGGGAATTCTGAACCACTGTATTTACGGGAATGGCAGCGGAACTTCTAACGGGAACTTCTAAAAACTCGCTTCCAATGCGAATCGCAGAGATTTTGCCGCGGAGACGCGGAGTAATGGGGAGGACCGTGCGCGGCAAGAGCCGACCTTCGGCAAAGAGCCTGCTTCCTCTCTTCGCTGACGGTGAGGAATGGCGAGGCGAAGCAGGCCATTCCTCACAAATCCTGCCGTAAGGCAGAACTTTTACTCGGCCACAAGATCGCCGCTCAGCGCAAAATTGGAATTTTTAGAGGTGCCCACAAGGCCTTCCCCCTTCTTGGAAGAGGGATTGGGAGCTCGGAGTTGCCCCAACGGCTGGAAAAACGCAGAGAGAGTTGGATGCATGCGCAAGGGCAGCTGGAGGCTCTGCGCACCATCGTCAAAGAACGACATAGAGATGCGTTTTGGGAGCCGGAAAAAAACAGAGCCGCCGGAAGGGTCAACGACACATCAATGAGTGAAATAATCTTGGACGGCTCGGTGGTTCGGGAATGCTTTGCCCCGTTGGCAGGCCGGTGCTCACCCGTCAATCCAATACCGCTATGCCCCAACGGCTCATGTGATCGCTGATAAACTCGACAGTATGCTTGTGGGCTTTTCTGCCTCTGCCCTCCGCCGCCAACGGCGGGCCAAAAGCAAAGTGCACCCTACGCTCCGGATGCAGCCGGGGAATATACTGGACGGCCTTTGCCGCCAGACGGCTCCAGAAAGCAGTGCTGAGGGCGACTGGTACCACACGGACGCCTGCCTTGGCTGCCAAACGAGCGGCAATCGAGTTGAAGCGACTGCGACTGAACTGGTTTTCCTCCCGCGTACCTTGGGGGAATAGAATAACGGAGCGCCCTTCGCTCAAGATTTCGGACCCTTCGTGCAGCACGATTTCCAGATCTTGCAGCGGGTTCCGGCGCGCCAGCGCAATGTAGGGCCGGGAGCAGATCAGCGGCGCAAAATAGCCTTGGGCAAGGGCATCCTTGACCACGAAGGTGACCGGGCTGTAAGGGCTGATGTAGCCGCAGAGGGTCTGAGTCTCCAGCGTGCTCATGTGATTGACCGCAAAAACATAGGGCCCCTCCCGGCCAAAAGCCTGGCCGCTATCGGCAGAGCCGCGCAGCTGTTCCAAGCCTTCAATTTGAAAGCGGGCACCGTAGCTCTCAAAGAGGCGGGTCAATTCCAAACCGCTGCGGGCCCACAGAAAGTCGCTGTAATGGCCGCGCAAGGCCAAGGCCCGATCGCGTTGCACCACGCGAAAATACCGACAGAACATCGACAGCCCAGCGAGCAAGCTACCGGCCTTCTCGTCATTGTATCTGCGGGGAATTTCGGCACTGCTGCGGTAGCTGCCACTGCGCAGATCCAGCGGCGGCTGCCACTCTTCTAAGCACAGCAGCTGCGATAATCGCTCGCGGGAGCGGGCCTCGACTGATTGCTTGGGAGGAAACCGGGCATTCATATTATAGGGGACCTCTAAAAATGGTATCGCTTCGCGAGTATTGTGCTATTGCCCTGCTTCTGCTTTGTCTTCCCTGGCAATAGTACCGCGTTCCAATGTGGATCGCTGGGATTTTTCGCGAGAGCAGGGCGGCAACTCGTTTTAATACTTTGTTGCATTGAAATGACTTGCCAACAAAGCAGCTCGCGGAAAAGATCGCGATTTCGCGCAAAATCAGAATTTTTAGAGGCCACCCCTTAAAGACTCTGGTATAACTTTTGAATGACCGAAGCAATTTTCTTGTATGAAACAGGCCGTGCCACCTGTATCTTTTCGTTAGTCTGGATCACTGTGCCATTGACCGGCTTTTGGTCCGGCCCCAACAACAACTGAACTACCGGCAGGCGAGGATTTTGCGGATTATTGCGCAGTACCCGGCCAGTAGCTCCATTGCTAAGAATTACATAACTACCAACCGGATAAAGAGAAAGCAACTGAACTAAGAGCCGCACCAGATCGGCATCATACAGTACCTTTGCCCCTTTCAGAATGGTGAGTAGTACCGAATGAGGCAGGTGTGACTTGCGGAATTTCTGTTCTACAGTCATGTCCACATACGAAGTGACCAGACCCAAATAGCGGCCAAAACTGGAAATTTCCGCTGCCGCAAGACCGCGCGGATAGCCCGAGCCATCCAGACGCTCGTGGTGATGTGCAATGCCTTCTATCACCTCAAGGGAAAAATCATAAGGATTAAGTAAGTCCAAACCTTCCCTTACATGAGCTTTTTGCTGTTCAAATTCTTTATTTGTTAAAGGATGATCCTTGTGGAACAAGTTGGCATATTTAACCATTCCAACTTTGTGAAACACTGCGGCAATAGCAAGGTTCAATAGCCGATGCTGTGGCATTTTGGCCGCATGGGCTAGGGCCACTGTCAAAATAAACGAATTGACCGCGCAAAGCTCAATCGGGCTGCCCGCCACTTGGAACTCCTGAAAACGCAGAATAGGCGAGCCCGTGCGTCGCACACTTTCAATTAAACACTTTACAGTATGGGCCGGTTCTTCCGGGGCAAAACGCTGCTGCTTATTGACCGTCTGATAGCTGCCGGTGATAAAATTGCAGATAGCCCGATGTAACTCTTGGGCCTGCTGCATATCGGCAATATCTTGCTGCATGATGTCGAGGCCGTTACTGAGAGCTGAAGTTGCCATATCCGGATCTTTGATACTATCCGCGCTGGCGCCACACAGCTCAAACTCTTTGATCTGCCACGCTTTGAAAATCTCTAAATCTTCTTCTCTGATTGCAATGTTACGAGGATGGAGCAGAAAATCATCGCAGTACAGATCGCCCTCCAGACTTCGCCGGGCAGAAATCTGCGAAAGGGTAATTCGTTTGGGTTTTGAGTTGTCAGCCATTCGGTGATTTCCTAAACTGCTTCCCGGAGTTTCACGCAGCCGGCCGGAGTTTCACGCAGCCGGAATGGGCAAGCTTCGGAACCTGATATCCAACGCCCTCCGAGTTGTGCCCTAGGAGGGGAACATTGACTCTGCGCAAATTATTGGTGGGTTTTAATCTGAGCCTGCTTCTAATTTTGCTCTTCAGCGCGGCGCTGCCGCTCATTTTGCTGGGGCGCAACGTTAGCAGCCACTTTCACAGCAATACAATAGGTATCGGCATAATGCTGTTTAGCTTTATAGCCATCAACCTGTATTTTGTCTGTAACTGGCCTTTATTTAACTATTTAGAAAAGGGGGACTGGCGTAAGCTGCTTGCTTTGCTGCGCGTTCATATCTTTGAACGACAGCGTTACTGCCGCCGCTATATTTGCTATTTTGTGGAAGTAGCGATTCGGCTCAACAACCTGCAATTGCTGCGCGAGCTGTTTGAAGAATTACAGTCCCAAGCCCGCCTGCCGGAGCAGTTGTCTGCCAGCTCCCATGGTCGGTTCTACCGACATGCGGCCTATAAGCGGTATTGCAGAAAGCACCGGATTACTCGCAAGGCGAAACGCTGCCTATGTGAACACGCAATTGAACTGGGGCTACCGCAACTAATGGAAGATCCGGGCGGTGAGAGCGAGGTATATTTTGGGGAGTTGCGCGACTTTCCCGCATTCTGCCACAGGCGCTACCGGCACAAATACCGCTGGGCCGAGCTGTTTTACGCCATTTCTTTGCTGGTGCAGGGCAAACTCCAATATGCAGCCAATTTGCTTGAAGCTATCTTATTGCACCAGATGCCCGGCAGCTCTTCCGCTCTCAAGCTGAAGGCAGCCGGGGCGAAACCAGCTTCGCTGTGGGCCCGGCGTCAACTACGCGAAGATGCCCTGTTGCAACTGCTAAGCATACATCTGCTAGAAGAATTGCAGGAAGATTCCCCCCAGAACAACGAGTCTACGGACTCAGATTCCGCCGGAGTCGGGGCACATATTCTTGTAGATCAGCAGCTGATTGAACTGAGGCGCAGCGAAATACAGAAGATATACGCGACTCCCAAACATTGGTTTGCGTATTTGTTCAAAGAGCAGAAACAGAATATCGCTATTGTCATGATTCAGCAGCTCATTAATGCCGCCTATGAACAACAGCTGCGCCCCACACACCAGGCCTACCTGGCAAAAATGACACGGGGCAAGACCGATAAAACCTCGTTCGACTCTTTCTAGACCGTATATCATCGCTCGTAGACTGTTGAAGATAGGCTCTCCAAAGGGCACCTTTAGGGCACCTCTAAAAACTCCCCACCACAGAAAGATGCTGGGAACCACAATAATAAACTTGGTCCAGCCGAAGCGCTTGTTCATCTCGAAGTGGTTTTTATGTAGCAGTAGGTCTTTCCGGTTCCGGTCTCTATCTCCACGTCAAGGTCCAATGATGACACCTGTCAAACCCAATTAGAAATGTCCCCATCCTCAGCCAAGTAGAAATGTCCCCATTGGGGACAAACTAAGCATAGCACAAGTGAGACTCCTTTCTCGTCTCAAGGGCACCTCTAAAAATCCAGCACTGGACAAATCACAATTATTCAATTACAATAATATTGGAGGATCATTATGATTGAAATGACAAGTGAAATAATATATCAGGATGTAGAACGTACAAATCCTTTTATATTCGAACTTAAAAAATCTATCGATTGGGATAGAATCTGAGAGACTATTTTTCAAAATATCCCTAAAAAGAAAAATAATTCTGGAAGGCCAAGATTCCCTGTCTCCCAAATGTTGCGCATTCTCATCCTTCAGGAAACCTACAACCTCAAAACATCTGAGACTATAACATGGTTTTGATATCCAGTCAACTAAAAAATTAGTAAATCAAACGAAATGGATACAGAAAAATCCATTGTCCCACAGCTATAGCGGTTTATGCTTACCATACCAGCGCGGGATTGAAATATCTGTCCGGACAGCTCCTTCTCCCTCTGCTTCCCCTTCGTTCCCATCTTTTTTCTCAAGGGCTCTTGCAGCAGAAAGGGCGGAAGAAATCAGGCCCGTCGGGACGGCAATAATTCCCAGGCCCAGCACCAACACCATAAACGTGAATATCTTGCCCCCGGTAGTCACCGGATAGACATCCCCATACCCTACGGTCGTCAGTGTCACCAGCGCCCACCAGATACTCTGGAAAATTGACGAAAAGGCTTCCGGTTGGGCGGCATGCTCAAAGTAATAAATTCCAACTGCGGCAGTGATTGCTGCTGTGTAGGAGAAGGCAAGTTCTACCGTGATGGTAACGTCTTGGGTCACCGTACCCTCGTAATTAACCATACCCGTGGCGGTAACAGTGTAAATATATTTACCGGCATCGGGAGCAACAGGCGTAGCCGATACTTTCCCGTCACTGGTAATCGCGAGAGTCAGGACATTATTGACGTCGCTAATGCTTTGCAAGTTTGCCACTACCCCCGGCAGCAAGGTGCTGGACGGGGCGGAGAGTTAAAGCACAACGCCCACACGCCAAGCTACTTCAGACACCTCTACTGTGGAGTGTAGGAAACGCCTTTGACCCGGATAAGCTTCAAGTGTTCCGATGTTTCTTCTCCGTTTTGTCCGGCATTCGGGTCGAAATAAAACTCCCTCAAGTACCGGATATTGTCTCCGTTGAAGCTGCCGGAAAGGAACTTGCCGGTAGAGCCGTCGTTCAGAGTAAACTCCAGCTTGTCAAAGTCGATGTCGCTGGCGGAAGGACTGACAGTTGCGGTGGCTCCCTCTATGTTACTTCGGGACTGATTTGCGTTTATGAAATGGCTGTATTCTCTCCCGTCTGCAGCCGTGATCGTCCCCACACTGTCGCCACTGCCGACGGAAGATACCGTGATATTGCCGTCAGTGGTGATATCCATTTGTAAAACAGCGTAATAGATGTTATTGGAGACACTTTTGTTGGACTTGCAAATATAATTTGGTGTACCGGGTACTACAAGATTCCGTTTGACATAATGTGTGTTGAAATTGGCGTCGAAATAAGTACATACTTCGGAGAGGAAGTACCAGGTGCCGGCCAGCGGGGAGCCTGAAGGAGCCTCACTCCCGCTCTCGGGCGGCCCGCAGGCACTGAGGAACAGGCCGGAAAGCAGTGCAGCGCAGAAAAAAGATTTCTGAAACAGTTTTCGGAAAATGGGGACTAAATTGCCCCCCCGGGGACTTGCGCAGTTTGAGAAGAGAAATAAAAGGATAAATGGGCGTAAAACTCCTGCAGAGAAATAATTTCCCCTGCTATATAGTTTTAATTTTTTCGATGAGCGATGAGCGATGAGCGATGAGCGATGAGCGATGAGCGAATTTTACTGAACTTGTGTTCCATAGTGCAATACTCCTTGGTATTATTATGCAAAATAATGCATAAAGATGATGTTCCGGCCAAGGTCGGAATGGTTTTAATAAAAGATGAAATAGGGTTATAAAATAGCTTGTTCTTCTCAAAGAATATACTCTTTTCCGACGGAGGGCAAGAGAAATTGCAGGAAAATCTCCAAAAATTTGCTTTCCTGGGAAGTTGACCCTCCTCCCATGCGAGCTGGCGCAGCATGGGAGAAATGGGGAGGGCCGTGCGCAGCCAAGGCCCGACCTTCCTCTTTTGCGAGCTGACCCCCCTCAGGCTTCCTATTCGCCCTCTTTCAGCCCGGTAATTTCGCGATGGCTCAGGCCGGTAAACCTTGCAATCTGCTCAATCGACAGCCCGGATTCTTTCATTTTTCGGGCAGCTTCACGCCGGCCTTCTTCCCGACCTTCTTTCCGGCCTTTCCGCATGCCTAGTTTTTCACCTTCTTCCCGACCTTCTTCCCGACCTTCTTCCCGGCCTTTCCGCATGCCTAGTTTTTCACCTTCTTCCCAACCTTTCTGCATGCCCAGTTTTTCGCCTTCTTGTCTTCCTTCAGCTCTTAGATCGTCTGCCAGTGTTGCCAACATCTTCTGTACCTCCTCTGGTGCGGTGATTTGATTGTATTCTGATTCGTTCATGCCCTCGCCAAACAGCAGGGCAATCCAGCGCCTGAAAATGGTGATTTCGAGCCCGGGTTCATCGCGCAGGAATTCTATGATTTGCGGAATCTGGGCTTCCCATTCCCCTGGTCTGCCGTATTTCTCGGCACAAATTACCGCGCTGATGAGGTTGTGCAATTTGTGGATTTTTGGGTCGGGGATGCGCTTCTCGTCAATGAGAGCATATTGAAAGTGGGGTAGGTATTTTGCGGGTATTTCGTTGCTGCTGATCAGTTCGCTGGTGTTGCGGGGCGCATTCCAGGGGCGGTCTCCGTTGTAGAGCACCAGCGGAAATACCGGGGGCAACTTGCCTTTGCTGTTTTTGCCTTCCTTGATGAGGCGTTCGTAAAACAGGGATATATAGCTGAGCAGGCGGATGGCCATATGCTTGGGGGCTGTGGACTGGAATTCGAGCAGGATATACAGATAGGCTGTTTGGCTGTCTTGGTTGTCTTGGCTGTCCAGGCGCACCTCGTAAAGCAGGTCCGATTCGCGCTGCTGGAGCGTGGCAGAGAGGTGGGACGGGTCGAGTTTGTGCAGGCTGTCGGGCTGGATTTTGGCGCTAAAATCCTCCTCAACGAAGGCGTGGATGAGTTTGCACAGGATTGCCGGGTTCGAGAACAGGTATTTGTAAGCGCTGTCGCAACTTGCCATAGCTTCAATATAGCTGTTTTGTCCATATGGCGCAATAAAAAGAGGGATGGGGATATATCAGCGGCGGCGGCAATCTGTTGGCGCCCCCCCTCAATTACGGTACTGCAAGAGTAAAAGAATGTGTCAATATACGATTCGTGGTGGGCACACAATTACTTGCGATCTGAGCCTTAATGTAGTTCTGGGTGGTATCGATCCGGCCCATAATATCGTAGTAGGCACGTTGGAAATGCCCGTGGAACAACACCGAGCCGCCCTCAGGATTATCAGCATGATAGAAATTTTCCTCCACTGGGGGGGGGAAACCAAATGCACCACAATATTTGCGGATCCCGTATTTGACTCGGCCCTTAAGAATAATTGATTCACAATGCCAAAAGAACAAGTATTCGTATCCGGGAGAAGCTGAATGCTGCGTATGGGCAGGTAGAGAATTTCTCCGCGCCTCACCTCAATGCGATGCAGTGTAATATTACCGTTATGATTGTCCACAGCATCGATTATCGCGGCATCGTCAATATTTTTGGTCCACATATCCATGCCCCACAGGGCCCGGAGCGGCGAATCCGATATGAGGTCTCCTGATGCGTCTCGCAGACCTCTTTCTGATTCAGTCGTGATGGCAGCGGGCAGAGCATCGGGGTAGTTCTCGGTGCTGATCGCCTCAGAGCTCTTGAGGTGGGCCCCGTTCTGATAGGCGTGGACGTAGTACTGCTGCCCCGGGCTCATAAAGCCCAAATATTTGCTCTCAGGATCGTTGCGCAGATCGACCACCGCGTTGTGGGGCGGGGGCTCATAATCTTTAGTGACGCTGAAGTAGATTTCCCGCTGGTAGTTTTTATCGGCGGAGAAGCTGCGCTTTATCAGGGCGGGGTGGTCTTTGATGCTGGTCCAGTCGGGGGCGGCTGAGGAGTCGCTAAGGATAAATTCGTATGTCCCGGCAGGTTCTGCGGTAACGGTGAGAAGGAATTCGCGCAGGCCGATGATTGTTTTTTCAAAGCGGACCGTGCGGGGCGCCCCGTCATTGCCCCCATTATCGGCCCCATCATTGGGCGGATCGCAGGCGGCCAGTAGAATCAGGGAGCAGAAAAATAAAAGGATAAATGGGCGTAAAACCCCGGCAGAAAAATAATTTCCCCTGCTATATAACTTTAATTTTTTCGATGAGCGATGAGCGATGAGCGATGAGCGATGAGCGATGAGCGAATTTTACTGAACTTGTGTTCCATAGTGCAATACTCCTTGGTATTATTATGCAAAATAATGCATAAAGATGATGTTCCGACCAAAGTCGGAATGGTTTTAATAAAAGATAAAATGGGATTATAAAATGGCTTGTTCTTCTTTAAGAATATACGATTTCCCCGCGGAGGGCAAGAGAAATTGCAGGAAAATCCCTAAAAATTGGCTTTTTTGGGGAGGCGTCCTTGATAACTGGGCAGCACAAGGCTCGACCATCCTTTCTGTGAGCTGGCGCAGCATGGGAGAAATGGGAAGGGCCGTGCGGAGCTAGGCCCGACCTTCCTCTTTTGCGAGCTGGCGCAGCATGGGAGAAACAGGGGAGGGCCGTGCGCAGCCAGGCCCGACCTTCCTTTCTGCGAGCTGGCGAAGGCCAACTCCAGAAGCCCCTTTCAGACTTTCTATTCGCCCTCTCTCAGCCCGGTAATTTCGCGGTGGCTCAGACCGGTAAACCTTGCAATCTGCTCAATCGACAGCCCGGATTCTTTCATTTTCCGGGCAGCTTCACGCCGGCCTTCTTCCCGGCCTTTCCGCATGCCCAGTTTTTCACCTTCTTCCCGACCTTCTTCCCGACCTTTTCGCATGCCCAGTTTTTCGCCTTCTTCCCAACCTTTCTGCATGCCCAGTTTTTCGCCTTCTTGTCTGCCCTCAGCTTTTAGATCTTCTGCCAGTGTTGCCAACATCTTCTGTACCTCCTCTGGTGCGGTGATTTGATTGTATTCTGATTCGTTCATGCCCTCGCCAAACAGCAAGGCGATCCAGCGCCTGAAAATGGTGATTTCGGGCCCGGGTTCATCGCGCAGGAATTCTATGATTTGCGGAATCTGAGCTTCCCACTCCCCCGGTCTGCCGTATTTCTCGGCACAAATCACCGCACTGATGAGGTTGTGCAGCTTGTGGATTTTCTCGTCGGGGATGCGCTTCTCGTCAATGAGAGCATATTGAAAGTGGGGTAGGTATTTTGCGGGTATTTCGTTGCTGCTGATCAGTTCGCTGGTGCTGCGGGGCGCATTCCAAGGGCGGTCTCCGTTGTAGAGCACCAGCGGAAATACCGGGGGCAACTTGCCTTTGCTGTTTTTGCCTTCCTTGATGAGGCGTTCGTAAAACAGGGATATATAGCTGAGCAGGCGGATGGCCATATGCTTGGGGGCTGTGGACTGGAATTCGAGCAGGATATACAGATAGGCTGTTTGGCTGTCTTGGTTGTCTTGATTGTCTTGGCTGTCCAGGCGCACCTCGTAAAGCAGGTCCGATTCGCGCTGCTGGAGCGTGGCAGAGAGGTGGGACGGGTCGAGTTTGCACAGGCTGTCGGGCTGGATTTTGGCGCTAAAGTCCTCCTCAACGAAGGCGTGGATGAGTTTGCACAGGATTGCCGGGTTCGAGAACAGGTATTTGTACGCGCTGTCGCAACTTGCCATGGCTTCAATATAGCTGTTTTGTCCATATGGCGCAATTAAAAAATGGCGAGCTGGCGCAGCATGGGAGAAAGAGGGCCGTGCGCAGCCAGGCCCAACCTTCCTCTTTGCGAGCTGGGCGAGCTGGCCCAGCATCTTTTTATGATAGGGAATTTTTAGAGGTTCCCTTAAGAAAACTTTTAAAAATTTGCTTTTCTTGGGGAGCGATACCATTTTTAGAGGTGCCCTTTTTGAATATTCTGGAGCAGATCCGGAAAAGCACAGACCTGCGCAATTTGCTATTCTCCGACAGCCTGCTCTAGCGATAATCGTGCAGAAATAACTCCACAATAATCACATCCTTGGCCCGGGCTTTGTCCCGGGGATCCGGCGCGATAATTTTGTTAACCAGTTCTAAAATATCCTTTTCAATCTCCGGGTAGTTATCCAAATTACCCAGATAATCCTTGGTTTTTGCCGCTATACTCTGGCGAACTTCCCCCGCAATTTTTATGTTGAACTTACTGAGCTTTTCCAGGGTACGCACATCACCCACCTTGTAGCCCAACTCAATCTGCAAAGTGAAAATCAGATTTTCCGGATCATTGGTCACACCGCTCATTTCCGGAATCTTTTGGTAATACTGATAAATGGGCATCCCCATTTCAAATTTTTGGTAAGCAGCATTCTGAATTTTGCCTACCTTGTCCTGAATGATATTTTCGTCTTGGATCCGGGCGGGCTGCTTCTCCTCATTGCGACCACAAGCTGTCAGCAGCAAGAATATTACAAGCCCGGCCCGGCAACTTGCCAAATGGCAGGCAAGCAAGAACCGGCGTAGAAGAGACATCCTGCTGCCCGGCAAATCAAAATTCATACTCTGGCCTCCTGAATGGCGGGAACCTCTAAACAACCTGAGCTTCACAAGGTCGGTCGCGGAAGTAATGTGAGCCCTGAGAATCGGGCTGCTTTGCCAGATAATATTTATTATAGCACGACACAACTGCCAGAAAACTCGCCATCGTAGTATCTGTATCCCGCCCCACGCCCCAGAACAGACGTCGTTCACCACTTTCCTGAGTCCCCTGGGCCCTTTCCTGCTCCAGAGCTACAAAGGTACAGGCCTCACTGTCAGCACCGGACTGCACAGCCTCTTCACTGTAAAAAGCCAATTGCAATCTGGCGGCGTGCGGCAGCTCTTGTCGCATGCAATGGAGCAGTGCATCAATCGGGCCGTTGCCCTGGCCGCGGAACTGTCGCTGCTGCGGAGCACTGTTGCCTGCCATCTCAGGCCTCAGATTAAAGCGGAACTGGCAGTCCGTACTCTGAGACTGACGATCCTGGGCTTCCCGCTTGTTGCGGCGGCTCTGATAACTGACAATTTGCAAGGGTTCGGCAATATTGACATAGAAATTTGCAAAGTACCGATATATCTCGTCTTTCTTTAATTCGCGACCCAAATCGTCCATTACCCGGGTAAAGTCACGCCCCAGATCGGCACCCATGGCCTTAGGTACCTGAATGCCAAATTCCGCTTGCAGAATATAAGCCAGTCCGCCTTTGCCGCTCTGGCTGTTGACGCGAATGATTTCTTCATAAGAACGACCCAGATCCTTGGGGTCAACCGTCAGGTACGGGACATCCCAAGGCAGTTCGGCTTCCAGCAGTGCCCGCAGCGATTGCGCAGCTTGTTCCTGGGCCCAGGAATCGCGACACAGTTGCTGTACTTCACAACTGCGCGGATCATCACATTCTGTACTATTTGCCGGGTCTCTCAGATCAGCGAGGTCGGAGGCGGGCCAGAGGGTGTTGCACAGCTTGCGCACATGCCCGCTGAAATCCGGAGCCGCGCCGCTGATTTGTTGTTCTAGGCGGCGGTATTCGTCGAGAGCCAGAATTTTTTGTATTAAGCCGTTGCGCTTGTCCATGCCCTTTTTAATCGCATCCTGATGACTGCCGGAGAAGGCCGTAAAGACCAAGCTGCCCGCGTAAGGGTGGCGGGGTGGCACAGACAGGTCGGTAAACTGTTCATAAACATCCACTACGCTCTGGATATCCGAAAAATCCAGGCCGGAATCCAGCCCCTGGCTGTCGCAGTTTAAAGACAAGGTCATCAGATCGACATTACCCGTGCGCTCGCCGTTGCCGAACAGGGTCCCTTCAATCCGCTCCGCTCCGGCCAGCACGCCGAACTCTGCCGCGGCCACAGCACAGCCGCGATCGTTGTGAGTGTGGACGCTGATGCAGGTTCTATCACTGTACGCAAATTCGCGGCAGAACAATTCCACCTGATCGCCGTAGACTTGAGGGCCGGACAGCTCCACCGTGGCAGGCAGGTTGATGATCAGCGGCAGCTTGGTCCGAGACCATTCTTCGGCCACGGCATCGCAGACTTCTACGGCCACCGCAATTTCAGTGCCGGTAAAACTTTCGGGCGAATATTCCAGCGTGATTTCCGTGCCGCTGAGTTTGTTCAGTCCGTCCATCACCATTTTCACCCCGTCAACGGCTATCTGACGGATTTCTTTCACACTTTTGCCAAAGGTAATGCGGCGCTGCTGCTCGGAAGTCGAATTGTAAAGATGCAAAATGGCCTTTGAGACAGAGTCCAGAGAGTCCATGGTCTTATCGATCAGGTGCTTGCGCGCCTGAGTCAGTACTTGCACCGAGCAATCAACCGGAATCCGTTGCTGCTCAACCAGGTGCCGCAGAAAATCGTATTCGGTTTGCGATGCCGCAGGGAAACCGACTTCGATTTCGCGGAAACCAATGGCATAGAGCTTGTCAAAAAAGGCACTCTTTTGCTCAATGCCCATAGGTGTGGGGAGGGCCTGGTTCCCATCACGCAGGTCCACACTGCACCAGCGCGGGGCTTTTTCCAAGGCCTTGTTCGGCCATGTCCGGTCTGTCAGGCAGACCGGGCGATACTTGCGATACTTTGCCATAATAGAGCCAATATAAAAGGTTGGAATAGAAAAGTAAAGTTATGGGGCACTCTAAAAACCCGTCTTCAATGCCAATGCCAGTCCGTAAAAGGAGTCTGCGCACAGAGCATCTGCCAGATAGACTCCCGCGGGAGTGACAAACATTTATCATACTCTACTTCTACGGATTGGTATAAATAAGCGAGCCTCGTTTTATTTTTGAGACCGATAGCGAAGAAATAAACGAGGATGACAATGGGCCCCTGTTCGGGCCATTTCGAGCCCTGCGGGAGAGTTTTGCATTTGCTTTAAGCGATAGGGCCATTATACTTGGGTCGTGTCAAAAGGCGTCTACACGCCACCCCGGCCGATCCCTGTTGTTTTTGGGGAAGAAATAGGGGAAGAAATATAAGGGGACCTCTAAAAATTCCCCACCACAGAAAGATGGCGCGCCAGACTCGGTCTTTTTCACGGAGCAGCTTTGTCACGAAAGAGAGGAAGCAGGCTCTTTGCTGCGCACGGCCTGCCAGTTCACCAATGCTGCGCCAGCTCACATTGGTGCCATACAGCAAAGTATGCCTCGGCTTCCGTTCCTCGCTGCCGCAAAAAATCCCTTCGTCTGGCATCAAAAGCGAATTTTTAGAGGTCCCCGTAACGCTACTAATCCGGAATGTAACGAATGCTGTATTCTTCAGAAAATGGTCCAATTCTGCCGTATTTATCGTACGAAGCAATCACAAAAAAGTACTGCATCTTGGGCTGGAGATTGCTGAGCAAAAACGAAGTATCATCGCCGACATCAATCGGATAGCCGGGTTCCAGATACTGAGTGCTATACCTGCCGACAAAAATTTTATAGCCCATCACTCGATTGTTTACCGAAGGCTGCCATTGAATATAGACTCCGCCCTGATGATAAGCATCTACCTGAATATCAGACGGCGGGGCTGGAAGACGCTGCTGTACATAGGAAACCTCCAAACCCTGTACCGAAGGCGCAGACTGGGTCTTCGAATCAGCAAACAACTCAATTTTAAACTGAATATAACGACCCGTGACATCCTCATCACTCAGGCTGTTGAAAATTCCGGCATCGTCAACTTCCAAGCGCCGCCACTGCAAAGAATCAGGATCACGAAAGGCGTTGCGGTCATTACTCCCTGCAAAGTAGAGCAAAAATCTACTGTCGCCGGGTTGCTGACCATTGACTCGCACCTTCTGTGTCCGGGCACTGTGATTACCCAGATCCATGACCTTCGAATAAGCCGAACCCGAAGGATAATAAAACAGCATCGGTGTCAGCGGCACCTGAGCCCGCGCACGGGAAATCTCCCATTCATCAATCAAGCCAAAATACTTGGGCCCAATCGAAAAACTGTTCAGATGAGGGTTATGAATCATCAAAGTCGTGCGTGCGCCACGAGCCGTCTGATCCACCGTAGTGTGCGTTGTCCCTTCGGAGCGCCTGTCACTGAAGATCTCTAGCAGGGCATTATCCTCATCATAAACCAGTTGCTGGTGGTACCAGTTATCGGGGATGTACGGCTCACTGCTGACCTCATACAAACTGAAATCCTGATCGGGAGCCAGAAAGACGTTGCGGAACTGCCAAACCACCCGGCCAGCCTGAAAGACAGCAGAAATACGCTGGGGAATAATCCTGCCCCCGAGTGTAAGCTGGCCTTCCCACTCAAACAACACCTCACCGTTTGCAACAAAAAACGGATAGAACCAGAAACTAATACTGAAGTCATGTTCGGTGGCACCGTAGCCCAGAAAGGTACCGAAACCGGGGCGAAGCGACAGCCCGCCTCTACCCTGAAAAAAACCTGTTCCCGAGCCAAACAGCGCATTTTTGTCACTGTAGACCGGCTGGCGCAAAATTTGGTATGTGTCCGTTTCGTCGGTTTCCCGCTCGTTGTTAAAACGCAGCAATAAATCAACCCGATCCTGCAGGGACCGTTCCTTGCTGAGCAGTGAAATGATACTGCTCGTATCTTCCGTCCGCTGGAAATGTATTCTGTCAAAAGTCTCCGGTAACCAAGCATCCTTACCGGAGATCACCAGGAGGCCTTGCTGGAAGCCCTCCTGCGCGGATAGAGCAGCCGCCATGCCGCTCAAAAGCAGCAGCAGAAAGAGCTGGAAGGAGCAGCTTGTATATTTCCAAGACATGTTTGCTAAGCTCAAATGGGAAGCTCTACAAACCGGCTTTCGATGCCATTTGGCAGCCAGAGAAGAGACCGACCTGTCTCAAAGCTCTCATGCATGCGAGAAGACACAGACTGCGCACAGCAAGAGCCTCTCTGACAAAGCGCCTGGTTTCGTAAAAAAGACCAAACTTGGCCCAAAATTGGGATTTTCAGAGCTTCCTCAAAATCAATTCAATAGAGCAATCCAATAAAAAAATTGCTTGTGGGACTGCCTCCTCCCGAACGGTGATTGCGGCCCAGCAGCATCACGGTTCACAGCCCACAAGCACATATTACATCGGCAGCTTTGCCGCTTCGTTTTAGTATTTTCCGCAGCAGGGCCCCAAATCCGATCGTACCACGATCCGCCATACCCCCAAACTGGAAACTGTCAAGACAATCCCGCCAGAACGCCCTCCAGCTCTTCCAGACTTGTGGCTTTGCGCAGAGCCTCCACGCGATCTTCGTCATCGAGTAATTCGACTACCTGCACAATCGCTTCTTGGTTCTGTGTCTCGGCATTCTTGGCCGCCATCGTCAATAAGAGCCAGACCGGGTCATTCTCCGCATCCCCGAACGAAACACCTTCCTTTAGAGTCACCAGGGCAAAGCCGGTATCGTTGACTCCGCCTTCTTCCGGTCGGGCGTGGGGCATCGCGATGCCGGGTCCCAGCAGAAAGTACGGGCCGAGATTCTCCATGTTTCTCAGGATGGACTGGTAATACTCCGGGCCAATTACTCCCGCCTGCTCCAACAGGTCGGTGCCCAGCTTGACAGCCTCCTGCCAGTTGCTAGCCTCGGCCTGCACGGCCAAGGTCTTTTTACTCAGTAAATGTTCTGCCAACGTCATTTTATTGCCTCCAAGAAATCCTTTCGTCTGGCGAAAATTGGAATTTTTAGAGCTGCCTTTTACTGCCTGCTTCTGAACAACTCACGCACTTCATGACTGTAGCTCAAATCTAGAGCCCGTTCGGCCAGCTCCCGGCACTCGGAGTACGATGCTGCGCGCAGCAACTTTTTGACACGTGGCAAATTTACCGCACTCATGCTAAATTCGTCCAGCCCCAAGCCCAGCAAGAGCAGCGTGGCCTCTTCATTGCCCGCAAAAGAACCACACATACCGGTCCACTTGCCCGCCTTGTGCGAAGCATCAATCACCTGCTTAATCAGGCGCAGCACTGCCGGGTGGAAGCTCTGGTACAGGTGGGCGATTTTCTCGTTGCCCCGGTCCACCGCCAGGGTATACTGAGTCAGGTCGTTGGTGCCAATACTGAAAAAATCGACCTTTTCGATCAATTTGTTGGCAATCAGCGCCGCCGCCGGGGTCTCTATCATGATTCCCATTTCAATGTTCTCATCAAAGAGAATGTGGCTTTCGCGCAGTTCTTCTTTGACTTCTTCCAGAATCTCACTGAGCTGGTCAATTTCGCGGCAGGAAATCACCATCGGGAACATGATGCGCAGTTTGCCAAACTGGCTGGCGCGCAGAATGGCCCGGAGTTGCGCGCGCAGTATCTCCGGCGCATCCAAGCAGATGCGGATGGCTCGCCAGCCGAGAAACGGGTTCTCTTCCCTAGGAATATCGAAGTAGCTCAATTCCTTGTCGCCACCGATATCCATGGTGCGCACAATCACCGGGCGAGCTGCGGTAAAACCTTCAGCAACAGTTTTATAGGATTCAAACTGCTCTTCTTCGTCGGGCATGGCACTGCGATCCATATACAGGAACTCGGTGCGAAACAGACCTACTCCCTCGGCCCCGTTGCGCAAGGCTCCGTCAATGTCCTTTTCCGAGCCGATATTCGCACACAGTTCTACCCGGCGGCCATCGCGAGTTTCCGCCGGCAGGTCCTTCAAATCCAATAATTCGCCCTGTTCCCTCCGGTAGGCTTCCAAGCGCCCCCGGTAATATTCGAGGCTCTTGCGGGCCGGATTGACAATCACTAGCTCACTGGTTGGATCTAGGATCAGCATGTCGTTGTTTTGGATTCTGTCACAGATATTGCCCGCCCCGACGATGGCCGGAATCTCAAGAGACTGGGCCATAATCGCCACGTGCGAAGTCCGGCCGCCTTTGCCCGTGGCAAAACCCAGCACCTTACTGCAGTCCATCTGGGCCGTGTCGGAGGGCATCAGGTCTTCGGCGATGACAATCACTTCTTCATCTAGGCTGGACAGGTTCGCCAGCTCAACGCCGCCGACCGCATAGACCAGCCGTTTGCCAATGTCACGCACGTCGCTTGCGCGCTCGCGCATGTATTCATTTTCCAGCTCTGACAGTTCACGGGCGTTGGCCTCGTAGACATCCTGGCAAGCTTTTTCAGCGCAGTAGAGCTGTGTTTTGATTTTGTCCCTGATTTCTTCGATCAGCTCTTCGTCGCCCAGGATTTCCAAGTGCCCTTCAAAGACTTCGGCCTCTTCTTCGCCCAGCTTGGCCAAGGCCTTGCGGTGTATCTCTTCGAGCTGGGACGTGGCCTGCTGCAAACCCTTCTGCAGGCGTTCCAGTTCGGCGGGCACAGCCGCCTCGCTAATGGACTGCTCCGGTATTTGAAAGTCTTTTTGCCGGTAAATCAGTGCCTTGCCGATGGCTATGCCAGGCGAAGCCTTGATTCCCGAATATTTTTGTTCCAACATCGGGGCTCCTATTCGGTCAGGCTGGCTAGGAATTGGCACAACCTGGCCAGAGCCTGCTCTTCGTCCGGGCCATCGCAGCTGATTTCAATCTGGTCACCCTGCGAGACGCCAACTTTCATCAGCTTCATCAGGCTTTTGGCACTGAAGCTCTTCTCCCCTTTGGCAACCATCACCTCACATTCAAATTCTTTTGCCAGCTTGACAAACTGATTTCCGGGCCGAGTGTGCAAACCGGTCGGATTGACGATTTCCACTACTTTGCTAGTCATAATTCATATCTCCAAATGCCTTGATTTTATGTTTTATAATGCTTTGTACTCTCGGTAATATTGCCGGATTTTTGCCAGATTCTCACCGCCCAGATGGGCAAATCGCTGGCGCAATACGAGCTCCGGTCCCTGAGCATTGAGCAATTCTTGTAGTTCGCAGGCTTCCGGATCGACCTCGTTGCGGAATAACAGTGCCGCGGCGGCCCCTCGCAGCAGGTATTCGCCGCTGTCTCCATGCTTTTGAGCCAGCTTCAACGGCCCGTCAATACGCTCCTCTGGGCCGAGCTTGCGCAGCGGCTGGCGCCCGACCCGCAGCACATCGTCGATAATATACGGATTTTGAAAACGCCTCAGGGATTTTGCGGAGAATTGCCGCATCTCCGCTACGGCCATGCCGTATTCGGCACAGAGCCCCCGACTGCTTTCCGCCTGTGCACCCGCCACCAGTTCGCGAATGCCCTTGTCGCTCAATGCTTCGTTGACACTGGGATAACCCAGCCGAAAGCCGTGCCAAGCCGCGCAGGCGTGGCCGGTGTTCACCGTGTAGATTTTGCGCTTCAAAAACGGTGTCAAGTCCGCCACCAGCTGAAGGCCGGAGATTTCGGCCAGCTCCGGGCACTGCTGCGCTGTGCCCTCAACCAGCCATTCGCTGTATTGCTCAACGCGCACCGCCAAGATGTCGCCACCCGTGTTCTCCAAGGCGGGCACTACGCGGTCCACCGCCGCATCGGGGAAATAAACGTACGCCGGAAGCTGCCCTCCGGTCGCTTGCAGCTCGCTTTCAACGGCCTGTTTCAAGCTGCTGCTGCCCCGGATCATATTTTCGCAGGCGATGATGTACTGAGCAGCCACTCTGCTTTGTTCCTGTTCGCGTTCCTGTTCGCGCTGCCGGGCAAATCCGGCGGCAATACTTTGGGCCACGTGTACCAGAAAGTTCGCACCCACCGCCGTGGTAATCAAACTGGCCGAAGCAAGGATTTCGGGCAGTTCCGGATCGCTGCTGAGGCGGGCCTCGACACCTTCAATATCAATGCTTTGCAGGCTCTCGCCTGCGACTTGCACGGTATAGCGACCTCGCTGCCGGATTTCGTGTACCAAAGGCTCTGCCACATCGACAAAGATCACCCGGTAAGCAGCTTGGGACAGGATCATGCCAATAAAACCACGGCCAATATTGCCCGCACCAAAATGTACTGCGGTTTTTTGCATGTCTATTCGCCTTTCGGAGGGTTTCCACAGTGAACCTCAAAAACAAAGGCCAAAGAGCCGTGCCCGGCATCACAAGCTACCAGAGCAGCGACACAATCTTCGCACAGCGGAAACTCGAGGTACCCTCAATTGGAGTTTTAGAACTGCCCTCAATCTTCCCGGGCCTTTTGCAAATCTTCAATCAGGCCTGCGTAAAAATTCTTGTCCAGAAACTGGCCAATCGACAGATGAATGGCGTCTGGCTGCACCTCACGCGCCCGGTCGCTCAGCAATTTTTGAGTAATCACCATGTCTTCCGAGCCGTCCAGATTGTTGATGGCTTTGTTGCTCACCTGAATGTCCAGCCCGGCAGCCGCAATCTGCTTGCGCAACATAGTGGCCCCCATCACACTGGTGCCCACACCCGCGTCACAGGCTATCACAATCGACTTGACCCTAGAATAGTCACTGCTGTCCGCCGCTTTGTCTCCTGCCACAACTTGTCCCTTGCCGACAGCTCCCATGCCTTTCATTTTCCGGCGCATTTCTTCGATGTCGCCCTCATCGGTAGAGCGATTGATCTTGAGCAAGATCATCGATGCTAGGAACGAGACGAGAGTTCCCAAAATCACCGAGAGATAGACACCCAAATATGAGCCTTTGGCCGTCATCAGACTCACCGCGATAATGCTCCCCGGAGAAGCGGGGCTGGTCAGTCCGGCGCCTGTGAGCATCAGAGTCGTGACCTGCACGATGCCACCGGCAATCATGGCCAGAATCAAGCGCGGCTTCATCCACACATACGGGAAGTAAATTTCGTGGATGCCGCCAATGAAGTGGATCAGAATCGCTCCCGGTGTGGACTGCCTGGCGTCCCCCTTGCCAAAGAACATATAGGCCAGCAGCAGACCCAGCCCCGGGCCGGGATTGGCCTCAATCAAATAATAGACAGAGTGCCCGATGGACCGGGACTGCTCGGCACCCAGTCGTGAAAAGACTCCGTGATTGATGCCATTGTTGAGGAACAGCACCTTGGCCGGCTCCACAATAATGGAGACCAAGGGAAGCGACTTGTTATTGAACAGGCTTGGGACTTCGTCAATAAGCGATTCGATAAGTATTGAGGTAAGAAGGCTTAACTCAGGACCGATAAACCGGTATACCAAAATGGAAATGGCACCGCTGATGATGCCCAGGCTGAAGTTGTTGATGAGCATCTCAAAGCCAACGGGAATATGTGGTTGTATGAGCTCGTCAAACTTCTTTATAGCCCAGGCAGTCAGAGGCCCTATCAGCATGGCCCCCAAAAACATCGGAATGTTGCTGCCAACCACGATTCCAACTGTGCCGACTGCCCCCGCCACACCGCCTCGGTGACCGTATACCATCTTCCCACCGGTAAAGCCAATCATCAAAGGCAGTAAGTATAGAATCATAGGGCCGACCAGCTTGACCAGCTTTTCGCTGGGGAGCCAGCCCCCAGGTATGAAAAAGGCTGTAATCAGGCCCCAAGCTATAAAGGCCCCCATAGTGGGCATTATCATGCCATTGAGAAAGCGGTCCGTTTTTTGAATATGCAGTTGTTTGGGCATCGTGTATCCCTCCCATAAAATCTTTGAGAACCTCATTAGGGGTCAAAGGGCACCTTCAAAAGGGGTCAAAGGGCACCTTCAAAGCATTCTCCCTTTCTCCCTTCATTCGCTGGCCGCACGTGGAGATTCCAGCCAGAAAGCCTTGGTTAACGGATTTCTGAGCCCTTTTGGCAGTGAATACAAAGTGGAGCATACGGAATTGCTGTCAAACGCTCTTCATCTATTTTTTTGCCGCATTTCACACATAAACCAAAACGACCGTTATTGATACGGCCAATGGCAGCTTCAACTTTCTTTAAACGATTGACATCTTGCGTTCCAATGGTTTCCAACAGACGGATATCGACATCATTGGAAGCCAGGTCAACGCTATCCTTGACAGAATCGTTACTGGCAGCGTCCATAAAATCAGCACTTTCAGCCAGGATATTTTCCAATATTTGGGCACGCATATCAATTAATTGCTGGCGCATCTTCTGACGAAATAGTTCTTCCATTGTGATTCCTTGACGGGAGAGGAAATAAAACTGGCCCAAAATAGTGATCACTCTTTGCTTTGTCAAGTGTTGAACCCAAATGATAATATCCAGACAGAAATGCCCCTTTCGACAAAACAGCTTTTGGGGTACAAAATGTTTGCAATAAGCGGGAGAATAACAAGGGCACCTCCCAAAATGGTATTGCGTTTTGATGGCTCCCATGCGAGCTGGCGCAGCATGGGAGAATGAGGGGAGGGCCGTGCGCAGCCAGGCCCGACCATCCTCTTTGCGAACTGGGCGAGCTGGCGCAGCATGGGAGAATGAAGGGAGGGCCGTGCGCAGCCAAGGCCCGACCATCCTCATCTGCGAACTGGGCGAGCTGGCGCAGTAACTTTTTCTGTGGTGGGGAATTTTTAGAGGTGCCCTTGTTAAGGGGAGCTTTAAAACCCTTGTCATTGCCTGATTCCAGTATCAATCTCAAGGGAAACCCTATAAACAAGAAGGTAATATGCCCCCCCAAATTCAAGCTGTAATCTTTGACTTGGACGGTACTCTGGCCGACAGCGAACCGATTTACCGTCAGAGCGAGCGTTGGCTCGCAGAATCTCTGGGGGTGGATTTCCAACCGGAGAGTCCCGATCGGTTTATTGGTCTGAGTACCGCAGAATATATGCAGTGGTTCCGCCGCGAATACCGACTGGAACTCTCGGTTCAGCAGCTCTGTGACTTGCAAACTCGCGTGTTCCTGGAACAGGGTATTCACCATGTGCAGCCCTTCCTGCCCACGGTGGACTTTTTGAAATCCCTGCACTCCAAACAGATTCCTCTTGGGCTGGCCTCCGGATCGGAAAAGGAAATTATCCGGGCCCTGCTGGGGCAACTGGATTTGGAATCCTACTTCAAAGTTGCCTTATCCAGCAGCGAAGTCGGCAGCGGCAAGTCCAAGCCGGCTCCGGATGTCTTTCTCGAATGTGCCCGGCAGCTGGCCATGGCCCCACAGCACTGTCTGGTACTGGAGGATTCGGTGCCCGGCATGCTGGCCGCCCGGTCGGCGGGCATGCGGGTGCTCACTATTGACAGCCAGCCTCCGACAGACCCTGACTCTCCGGGCTTTGCGCAGGAGACCGAGCGTTTACGGGCTCTGCAAAAGGCAGACCTATTCTTTCCCGATATGCGGGACTTCGATCCCGCGCATATTTTGCAGCATTTTGAGATTGGAAAACTGTGAGCTTGCGGGGACCTCTAAAAATGGTATCGCTCCGCGAGTATTGTGCTATTCCCCCGCTTCTGCTTTGTCTTCACTGGCAATAGCACCGCATTTCGATGTGGATCGCGATCCCACACACGAAATTGGAATTTTTAGGGGTTCCCTTTAGAACTTCCCATGATTATGATCTTTTGAGATACTTTTCAATAGCATCTCAGCATTTTTAAGCACAAAAATTTATGGGAGGAACACGCGATGCCTAAACAGCTCCAAATTCAAAAAATGGGCCGCTTTCTCAGCGGCATGGTAATGCCCAATATTGGGGCCTTTATTGCCTGGGGTCTGATTACAGCCTTTTTCATACCTACGGGCTGGCTCCCCAGCGAAAATCTGGCCAAGCTGATCGACCCTATGATTCGATACTTGCTACCCTTGCTGATCGGTTTTACCGGCGGGCAGATGGTACACGGTCACCGAGGCGGTGTGGCGGGAGCAGTCGGCACAATTGGAGTCGTGGTTGGCAGCAACATTCCGATGTTTTTGGGAGCCATGCTGATGGGGCCTTTGGCTGCCTGGGTTATGAAGAAGTTTGACGAGCTCGTACAACCTCATATTCCCGCTGGTTTTGAAATGCTCATCAACAACTTCAGTCTGGGTATCATCAGCGGTGCCATTGCGATTCTGGCGTACCAGTTTATCGGCACTGCCGTAGAGGATCTCACCGAATGGCTTGGCAGCAGAGTCCAAAACCTAGTTGATATCAAGTTACTTCCCTTGGTCTCCATTATTGTGGAGCCGGCCAAGGTGCTGTTCCTCAACAATGCCATCAATCACGGGGTCTTCACTCCTCTGGGTGCCGAACAGTCCCGGTCCTTGGGGCACTCCATCTATTATTTGATTGAGGCCAATCCCGGCCCGGGGCTGGGTCTGCTGCTGGCCTATATGTTCTTTGGCAAGGGGAACGCCAGGCAGTCCGCACCGGGCGCGATTCTGATCCACTTCTTTGGCGGCATCCACGAAATCTACTTCCCGTATGTGTTGATGAAGCCACGCTTGATTGCGGCCATGATTGCCGGTGGCATCGTGCAGGTTACGACCCTGATGCTCACAGGTGCCGGACTGACCAGCCCCGCTTCTCCGGGGAGCATTATCGCGGTGAGCCTAGTGACGGCGAAAGGTTCATATGTAGGCGTCTATATCTCAATAATTTTGGGAACTTTTGTCTCGTTTCTGGTCTCAATGGTTTTGCTCAAGATCGACAACTCGTTTAATGAGGGAGATATCGAAGAAATGCGTCAGAAAATGGAAGAGATAAAAGCTGTCGGCAAGAGACGAGTTGTGAGCGAAGACAAAGCGGCGGACAGCAGTGACTATTCTAGGGTCAAGTCGATTGTGATAGCCTGTGACGCGGGTATGGGCTCCAGTGCGATGGGGGCCAGTATGTTGCGCAAGCAGATTGAGGCTGCCGGGCTGGACATTCAGGTGAACAACAAAGCCATCAACAATCTGGACGGCTCGGAAGACATGGTGATTACTCAAAAATTGCTGAGCGACCGGGCGCGTGAGGTGCTGCCAAATGCCATCCATCTGTCGATTGGCCAGTTTTTGGACAAGAATTTTTACACAGGGCTGATTGAAGATTTGCAAAAGGCCCGGGAAGATTGAGGGCAGCTCTAAAAATGGTATCCTCCATTGGAATTTTTAGAGGTTCCCTTTAGAGTTCTCCTGAAAACTTCTCATTTACCCCATACGATTGGAGAATCTGTCATTGCCATATGTTCTCAGAGAAACTAGTTCGACCGGACTGTCCGGAAATTTTCTATTCGAAATTTTCGGAGGACCCTAAAAATCTGCTTTTGACTTCGCGTAAATTTGCTTTCGATAACAGTCGAGAAGCAGGGGCAAAGCATGCTTTGCGATATGGTGCCATCTCCCAAGCATGGAAGAAGGTACGGGCGGCATCAGCGGGAGCTTGCTTCTTGGGAACACCGCTTGTCGGAAAGCGGGGGCGCAGGATGAAAATCTTTAGAGCTTTCCTTTTGGGCCTGACCTTGGCATCGATTTGCTTCGCGTTTCCGCTGGCGGCCCAGGGAACTGACGAAAGCATTGCCGAACAAAGCCCTGATAATGCGAAAGAAATCCAAGAGGACGATAAACCGGTACTGCTCCGAAAGATTGAAATTCGGGTAAAAGGCTGGTCAAACAAAAGCGTCCTGCGCAACCGAATTGGCGTGAAGGAAGGAGATACATTTCACAGTCTGAGGGAATTGCAAAATATCCTTGATATTGGTTTCAATGACTTGAGGGGCACCGGTTATTTCAAAAAAGACGATGGGATTCCCTACCACCTCATTCCAGAAGAAGGCGGAGGCGATACTGTGCAGTGGGTCCGGCTGGAAGCAGATTTCCAGGATGAATGGACCATCTACCCAGTACCTTACCCTTATTACAGCACCAATAGTGGTTTCGGCATCAGAGGGCGCCTGAAGTGGGATAATTTCTTGGGTTTGTTGGGCAATGTGACTTTCCGGGTCGATGTGACAGAGGTTCGCAATGGTCGCTACGGGGCGGATTTCCTAGGTGGAATCAGCATCAGCACGATTAAAATTACACCAAACTTCGGTATCAACGGCTCGTTTCATGTGCAGCGCGATGCCCGGGTCGATGGTGCGAATTGGCTTCTTGGTGCCGGTGTCGGGGCAATCCTTAATATTGGCTTGCTGAGATCGGCCGGTATTGGTATGAGTTATTCCATCCGCAACAATTCGAATATTGCGTTTGGCTATACCGGCAATGTCACCACGCATCCTCATTTTTCGACCGGCTTCAGCCATAATATTGGCCTTGAGAAAATGCGCTATTCTTCAGGCTCTGTGTTTCGCGATGGTTATAGTATGTCGTTGAGCAACAGCTACAGTATGGACAGCAATCCCGGTAATCTCAATGATTCACGAGCATTTGCTTTAGAAGATATTCAATTCAATTATAGCTTGCGGTTAGCCCGCTCTTATTTTGATATCCTGAACTTTAAAGGACGCCTTGGGGTGGGCAAATCTTTTGATTTTGCCAACGGGGTCTACAAAAAAGACGGCTACAATTACGATGTCGGCAATTACAACCGGGGTCAGCGGAACAGAATAACCAAGGGTAATTTTATTGCGTATCTGAATATGGAACTTGGCGTACTGGTATTCAGTGATAAGCTGCTGGGAGATGTTATGTTTCAGACCTTTCTGGATGTGGCCTGGGTCAACAATGATAAAGGATTTGCGTTGGAAAACACCTCGCTGGGATCTGGTTTTGAGCTGATCTGGATTTTTCGCAGCCTGAATATGCGATTCAGTTTTGGTTTTGATCTAGAGAAGCCCGAGATGTACAATATCACGATTACTACCGGGTTTTATTTCTAAAGGTTCCTTATGCCTAAATATATCTTTACTTCAGAATCAGTTAGCGAAGGGCATCCCGATAAAATAGCTGACCAGATTTCTGATGCGGTGCTGGATGCCTGTCTGAGTAATGACACCCAGAGCCGGGTAGCCTGCGAGACTTATACCACTACAGGGATGGTATTGGTCGGTGGTGAAATTACTACGTCTACCTACATTGATATCCAAGAGCTGGTACGCGAAGTAGTGAGCGAGATTGGCTACACCCGCGCCGAATACGGCCTAGATGCACACTCAATGTCGATTTTGAACGCGATTCACTCGCAGTCGCCCGACATCAGTCAAGGGGTTTCGGGCACCAGCGGGCTCTACGATGGTCGGCAGGGAGCGGGGGACCAGGGCATGATGTTTGGTTATGCCTGCCGCGAGACACCAGAATTGATGCCTGCGCCGATCCACTATGCCCACAAATTGCTGCAAAGAGCAGCGTTGCTGCGCAAGGGCGGGGCGCTGCCGTGGTTGCGCCCCGATGCCAAAAGCCAGGTTTCGCTGGAGTATCAGGATGGCAAACCACTGCGTATCGACTCGGTCGTACTTTCGCAGCAGCACGATGACCACATGGAACACGGCGCGATTGAAGAAGTTTTGATCCTGCAGGTAATCCGGGATGTATTGGATCCCACCGGCCTGCTGGATGCGCAGACGAAATTTTATATCAATCCTACCGGGCGTTTCGTTATCGGCGGGCCGCACGGCGATGCGGGGCTGACCGGGCGCAAAATTATTGTCGACACATACGGCGGCATGGGTCACCACGGCGGTGGTGCTTTTTCGGGTAAAGACCCTTCAAAAGTGGATCGTTCGGCCGCTTATATGGCCCGTTATATTGCCAAAAATGTGGTGGCGGCGGAATTGGCCGAACGTTGTGAAATTCAGTTATCCTATGCGATCGGTGTGCCGTTTCCGATTTCGGTGATGGCGGATACTTTTGGCACGGGGCAGGCCAATGAACAGCAGATTGCCAAGGCCCTGCAAAAAGTCTTTGACCTAAGCCCGGCGGGTATTGTGACGGGGCTGGATTTAAAACGACCGATTTATTTGCCAACGGCCAGCTATGGACACTTTGGGCGCAGTGAATTCCCCTGGGAGAAGACTGATAAAATTGGGGAACTACAGCGGGCAGTGGGCTGACGGGACAACCGAAGAATAATGCAAATACAAGTACAGACGAATCAGTGAGGGGCTATGTCGGGACACAGCAAATGGTCTACGATCAAGCATAGAAAGGGTGCGGCGGATGCCAGGCGCGGCAGGCTGTTTACCAAGTTGATTAAGGAAATCACGGTTACGGCGCGCATGGGGGGGGGCGATCCCGAAGGGAATCCACGCCTGCGCGCAACTCTGATTAAAGCGCGCACAGCCAACATGCCCAAGGATAATATCGAGCGGGCCATTAAAAAAGGCACCGGCGAACTTGATGGCGAAGAATATCAGGAGTTGCAGTACGAAGCCTACGCACCGGGCGGGGTGGGTTTGCTGATTGAGGCCCTGACCGAGAACAAGAACCGCAGCGCAGCCGATATTCGCTCGATTTTGAACAAGGGCAATGGTTCTCTGGCTGCTGCCGGAGCGGTGTCGTTTCAGTTTCAGCGCAAAGGCGTCATTGCTTTTGATCCGGAGCAGGTCGACTTCGATCAGTTATTTGAAGCAGCTCTGGAAGCGGGAGCCGAAGATGTCAGCGATTTGGCAGAGGTCCACACCGAGCCTACGGATTTTGAGAAGGTGTTGGAAGCCTTGGAGAGCAAGGGTTTTACCCAAGTTTCTGCCGAGGTCCAGTGGGTGGCGGACAACAACCTGAGCCTGAGCCACGAAGAAACCCGGAAGGTCTTGAACCTGATCGAACGACTGGAAGACTGCGATGATGTGCAGACCGTGGCCAGCAATCTGAAAATTCCCGAAGATTTCGACTTTGACTCGATATAAACGGTTTCTCAGTTTTGCATAAGAATGATTTAGAGGTTCCCTTTGGGCTGCACTTGGCAGAATGTCAGGTCCTGATGTATGGCGATGATTTATAATGACCGATGATAAAAAGGATAGCCTCCCGCAGGAGTCTGCGGAGGGAGCCGGGGGGGGCCGGTCTTCACCTGTACCAGCGGAAACATCCAAGGCCTACCAGTATCATCAAAACCTGTCCACCAGCCTGAAGGACTACAGCAAACGCGACCTTAGCGAAATCGACAAGCGCCATCGCCATAGCCCTTTTGCCAGTTTTCGCTGGTCATTCCGGGGCCTGTACTACGCTTTCCGCACGCAGCGCAATTTCCGTATAGAGTTGTTGTTGGCCCTGTGTGCCATTATTTTGGGCTTGGCGCTGGGAATCAGCAAAGGGCAGTGGAGCATCTTGCTGTTTGCAATTTCGCAGGTACTTGGTGCTGAGCTGATAAACACGGCACTGGAATATATGGTCGATTTATACGAGAAGAAATTCAGCTATTTGGCAATGATGGCCAAGGATATTGCCGCCGCTTTTGTGCTGCTCAGTGCGATCCACGCGGTGATTCAGGGGCTGCTGATTTTTGGGCCTTACCTGTTGGAAATGATTCGGAATTTTGCTTTTATCACAAACTACAAAAACCTTTAGAGGTCCCCTTTAGAGCTTCCGGGAGAGAGGGCATGAAAATCTTGGGAATGCTTGTAGCCCAGCTATTTTTATATTTGCTGCTCTGGGGTTCATTTGCCGGATCAGCTCTGTTTGCCAATGAACAAAGACAGGGATTTGAGCGAACTATGGTCACCGGGCTCTGGAAGACCATTGATGAGAAGACGAGCGAGCCAAAGTCGATCATCGAAATCTATGAACGGGAGGGCTTGATCTATGGCCGGATCATCAAGCTGTTCCGCGGCCCTGAGCAGGAGCAGGATCCTGTTTGCAGTAAATGCAAAGGCGAGTATAAAGGCCGGAAAATTCTCGGGATGGAAATCCTGCGTGGTCTTAAGCTAAAAAACGGGACCTGGTCGGGCGGCACGATTCTGGATCCGGCGAATGGCGGAGTCTACCGCTGTAGGATTTGGCGGGAGCAAGGCAAGCTCAAGGTACAGGGCTTTGTGGCGATTTTCTCGCGTACGCAGACTTGGTATCCGGCAGAATAGAGCTACCCTAGAGCTTTTCTGGGGCGGAATTGAACAGATAGGCTAATTGCTATAGGATGCGGGCAAGCTGGCACGATGGACTGGGGCTTCTGTGCTCACAGTGCGTGAGGAGATTAAAATTGTTGCTGCCTCAGATCCTGCACCGCCATGACGCCTTGTCGCTCCAGGGAAAAGAGGTTCCCGGCGAGGTACTGGATCGGCTGCTGGAAGCGGGCCGCCTGAGTCCTTCGATCAAGAATCGTCAGCCTTGGCGTTTTATTGCGGTTACTGACCGTGATAAGCAGCGTCAGTTGCAGCAGGCTTGCTACGGGGATGGGCGTTGTGTCAAAGGGGCGTTGATTGCCGCTTGCTACGCCACCACCGATTATCAGATGCCTAACGGTTTTTCAGCGAATTTGTTCGATTTGGGGCTGGCCTGTGGCCAGATTATGTTGCAGGCCGAACGGGAAGGGCTGGCTGCCGAATCGCTGACTTCGTTTTCGCAGGCTGAAGCTGCCCGTGCCCTGACTTTGCCATACAGCATGTATGTGGCGGCTTTAGTCTTGCTGGGCTATCCGGAGGGCGGCAAGAAGCGCGATATGCGGCACAAACGTTTGGCTCGCGAGCGCACGGTGAATTATAATACTTGGTGAGCTTGTGCCCGACTGTCTTCCTAGGTAGTATCCTGCGCCTGCTTTGCGTCTGCCTAGTGTCGCTTTAAAGTATTACCATACAATAACGTATGTTTGGCTTCTTTACCATCAACCTCAAATACAAGGGCAGCTCTAAAAATTCCAATTTTGCGCTTGAAGTGGCGATCGTGTTGTCGGAGGGCTATAACACATGACTCAACGAATAGGCATTGAGCGAATCAATCTATACGGCGGCAGCATGTCGCTGGATTTGCGCACTCTGGCCAAAGCCCGGGGCAAAGATCCGGACAAGGATGTCTCAGAGCTGCTGATGAACCGCCGAACTCTGCTGCCACCCTGGGAAGATATTATCAGTATCGCTGCCAACGCAGCCAAGCCGATTGTCGATGAGGAAATCGCCGGTAAGATTGGTTTGTTTATCGTGGGCACTGAAGGCTCAACTGACTTTGGCAAGCCGATCAGCACGAACTTACACGAGGCCTTGGAGCTGCCGTCCAATGTTCGCAACTTCGAGACTAAGCACGCTTGTTTTTCCGGTATGGCAGCACTGGACAGCGCGATTGACTGGGTGGCGGCAGGTCACAATCAGGGCCGCAAGGCTCTGGTGATTGCCGCTGACTTCAGCCGGGTGCACATGGATACCAAACAGGAATTTGTGATGGGTGGGGTAGCTACGGCGATGATCGTCAGCGACCAGCCGGAAATTATTGAGTTTGAGCCGGGCAGGCGCGGTAACTGGACCACGAATATTTACGACACTTATCGGCCCACAGCCCGTGAGGAGATGGGCAATAACGAAACGAGTCTGTTTTCGTATATTGATGCTCTGGACGGTTCGTACAACGATTATCTGAGTATTGTGCAAAGCAAGAAGAACGAACAGTCAGAACAGGCAGAGCAGAGCGGGAAACTTGATTTTGATAACTATTTTAAGAAATTTGTGTTCCACACGCCGTTTGCCGGTATGGCTTTCCAGGCTTTCCGCTCGCTCAACAGTATTGCGGGCAGTGGCAAGAAGAAGTCAGAGCTGCGGGCTGACTTTGAGCGCAAGGTATTGCCTGCGCTGCGCATTTCCCGGTTGGTGGGCAGTTGCTATGCTTCGAGCAATTATGCGGGCATTGTCAGTCTGTTGCTGGACTGCGATGATTTGAAGCCGGGTGACCGGTTGGGATGCTATGCTTATGGTTCGGGCGCGATTGGCGAGTTTTACAGCGTCATTGTCTGCCCGGGCGCACGTGAGAAGTTGCAGCAGTTGCAGATTATTGAGAAGCTCGAAGCGCGCTACGATGCGAGTGTGGCCGAATATGAACAGAATGAGTCGCTGCGCGATTCCTATGTCGAAAACCCGGACTTTGAACCGAATTTTTCCCAACCGGCAGGCATTTACGAGAATTATTACCAAGACAAGGGTTTCTACGTTCTGAAGGGTGTCAAAGAATATCAGCGTAAGTATGAGTGGAGTTGAGTCTGCACTGCTGAGCCTCAAAGCGGCAGGGGGGGCTCCCGGCAGCTGGTCCACTGCGCCGGATGACCCGGACAACCTGGGTGCTTCAGACTCTTTGAACTCCTTGGGTTACTTGGGTCTGATTACCCTGAGCGATCCGCTGGGGAATGGCAACGCCTTGAATACTGAGTTGCTCAACGGTTTGATCAGGCTGCTGGCAGCTTGGCGCAAGCAGCCTGTCCGGGCCATCGTTCTGCGTTCCGGCAGCCCCGATGCTTTTTCGGTGGGCATGGACTTTGCCGTTTTCCGGGCGCAGGACGGGCCGGATGCTCGGGAGCAGGCGGCGGCCTTGTATCGGCGTTGTCTGGACAGTATCTACCGCTTTCCAGCTCCGGTTTTTTGTCTGCTCGAGAAAGCGGCCCGCGCCGGAGGCGCGGGTCTGGTGCTGGCCGCCGATCTGGTGCTGGCGACACGGGAAGCCAGTCTGTCACTGGGAGAGGCTCTGTTCGGTCTGATCCCTGCCAGTGTGCTGCCTTATTTGCGCATGCGGCTTCCCGAGCGCCGGGCCAACCGGATAGTCTTTGTGCCCGAGGCCCTGGATGCCCGGACTTTGTTCGACTGGGGCTTGATTGACTTTGCCCCGCTGGCAGATGTGGCTGAGTTGGAAAAGCTGTTGAAGAAGCTGCTGCGCAGCGTGCTGCGCTGTAGCCCTCAAGCCTTGGCCCGGCAGAAGTCCTTTACTCAACAGATCAGTGGCCTGCCTCTGGAGCAGCAGCAGGACCTAGCCGAAGCGACTTTGATCGATTGCCTGAATGATCCGGCTGTGCAGGCTGGTATCGAGGCTTTTCTCAGCGATAGTCTGGGACCATGGAATGCCCGGCTGTCCAAGGAGACAAATCTTGGTTAGAGGGCTGCGCCTGGCTCTATGGCCTGAAGGATAGCTCTAAGAATTCGCAAGTCGATGCCTACATGGACTACGAGTGGCGCCGGGATAAGGCCCTGAGCCAGTATCTCGGCACCCAGCGCGAGAGCCGCTTTTTGGCGCGGCAACTGCGCGCGGAGAAGCAAGAGTTGGCGGGGCGCGACTGCTCGAAGCCCTGGGTGCCGAGATTGAAAAGAATGATCTCCACGCCCTGAACCGGGCGGGGATGCGCTTTTATCTGGGGGCGCAGCAGGGCCTGCTGGAGAAGGTGGGCAAGGCCATATTCAGCGAAATCAAAGAAGAGGATGCGCACTGGAACGGGGCTTGGGCGGGCGGCTTTGCGCTGCACCTGGGCAGTGCGGCCGAGCTGGAGAGCCGCTACGCGCGTCCGGAAAAGCTCAAAGACGGCTTCTTTGACGCACAGAAAAACGATTGGCGCAGCCTGCTGTTTGCGCGGGCGGGCAGCGGCGAGAACGGGCGGCTGAGCGCCGAGCTCCAGCGCTATGCATTGATAGCCGCCTACGGCATGGGGGAATTTAACAAGGGCCTGATGGACCGCGGCCTGTGGGCCGAAGGGCAGCACGACCTGATCAAGCCACTGAGCCTGGGCTCGGTGGTAACGATGGTCATTGGGGTGGTGACGGCGGTGGCGACCGGGGGGCTGGCCTCTGCTGGCGTGCTCGGGGCGGTTGCGGCCACGGCGATCAGCACGGGAGTTCAGATTGGAACAAAGGCGCTCAGTTATCTTGGTTCCACCCTGATTGGCGGTGCCGACCCGTATTTGGAGAACAAGAAATTGGAGCGGGGGCTGATGCAGAGCCTGAGCACCGGGATGATGGGCGTAGCCACCGCGGGCCTTAGCCCGCTGGGTGAAGTGGGAGATAGACTGGGCAAGGGGTTGCAGAGCATGGGCGGCAACGCCGTCAATGCGGCGATCACCGGCGAGGAGCTGGACGGCAAGGGCCTGCTTTTGGGCGCGGCCTTTGCGGGACTCGGGGGCGAGATTGCCTCCGGTCTGGGGCAGATTGATGGTCTGGGCTCACTGACGGAGCCATTACGGGACAGAATTCTTTCGATGACCCAGAATTTATCAATGCTCTGAATGTCATTCACGAGTTTTCTGTAAGAGGATTATTCCCTCCGGGTGTTAATCAAATGGACTATCCCCAAGGAACAGAATTCGTTGCTGTTCAACTATGTTTCCAGTTGATTTAAAAAGTTTCCAGTTGATTTAAAAAATTATTTTTTCTTGCGCGTATAAAGGTCGTACCAAACGGCCAGCAACAGCACACAGGCTTTTACAACGAATTGATATTCTGCTCCCAGGTTCCTCAGCGACATACCGTTGTTAATAGTACCCATCACCAGACCGCCGGTAATGGCCCCTGTGATAGTGCCGATTCCGCCGCTCATCGAAGCCCCTCCGATGAAGGCTGAAGCAATGGCATCCAGCTCAAACAGATTGCCGGACTGCGGCAATGCGGAATTTAAATAGGCTGTAAACACCACTCCGGCAATACCACACAGGACACCCATATTGACAAAGGTGAAAAACACGATCCTCTCCGAGGGAACGCCCGCCAGTTTTGCCGCTTGAGAGTTTCCGCCGACGGCGTAAATATGCCGGCCAAATATGGTTTTTCTGGTAACAAACTCATAGAGCAGAATCAGAAGAAACAAAAGTATAGACACTATGGGAATGCCCCGATACGAAGCGAATGAATAGGAAATATAGAGAATAAATAACGACAAAAAGATAATTTCTCCCAGCAAAAATACTATAGATTCTTGCTCTATTTGATATTTTATATCTACTTTTCTCTTGTAAGCCTTTAGTACAATCAATAATGCAACTCCAAGGATCCCGATTGCGACAGAGGTGATATCTATGCCTGCATTCGGACTATGCTCCGTCAGAAACCCGCTGGCAATTTTCTTGAAGCCGGCATCGTTGAGTCCGATGGGGGAAATCTTTGTGATAATGTAGGTCAATCCCCGGAACAGCAACATGCCGGCCAGGGTCACAATGAACGAAGGAATCCCGCGATAGGCAATCCAGAATCCCTGCATGCAGCCAATAATGGCACCGGCGAGCATGGTCAGCAGAAGAGTGAGCGGGAATCCTATCCCGGTGTTATACAGCATGGCACTGATGGCTCCCGTGAAAGCCGCAATAGAACCTACAGAGAGGTCTATATTCCTTGTGATTATAACCAGAACCATCCCGATAGCCAGGATCAATATATAACTGTTCTGAATTATAATATTCGTAATGTTTCTCGGAGTCAGGTTGATCCCATCCGTGATGAAGGAAAAAATTAAGGCAATCCCTATTAACACCAGAAACATTGAATAGCTTCTCAAATGTTTTTCAAAAGTTGTCATACCATGTGACTGCACGTTACGAGCCATATAATTCCCCGTTTGTATCAATAAATAAAAAATCTGAAAAAACTCAGATATTTGCTTCGCTGGAATATTCGGACTTACTGGTTTGAGAACCAATAGCAAAGCCCATAATGGTTTCCCGATCAAACCCATCGGGCATATTCTCACAATTCAATTCTTTGGTGAACTTACCCTCGGACATAACATAAATTCTATCACTCATTCCCATGACTTCCGGCAATTCAGAGGAAATCATAATCACACTTTTTCCCTGAGCAACAAAATCATTCAGAATACAATATATCTCATATTTGGCACCAACATCAACGCCCCGAGTCGGTTCATCGACAATCAAGACATCCGGCTCGGCCAGCAGGCAGCGACTCAACACGACCTTCTGCTGATTCCCTCCGCTGAGATTTTCCACCAGCTGGTCGATTGAAGTGGCCTTAATCTTCAGTTTCTCTTTGTATTTTTGAGACTGCAAAGTTTCTTTATTGCGATCGACAACGAACAGTTTCGACAGGTTTCTCAGAGATGACAAAGATGAATTAAACTTTATAGTCTGAATCAAAATCAAACCGAGGTCTTTCCGATCTTCGGAAACGTACATAATCTTGTTCTTGATTGCCTTTCCCGGAGATTGAATTTCCTGTTCCCTGCCATGATAAAATAACTGCCCCCTGTGGCGGATTCCATAGCTTTTGCCAAAAATGCTGAGCATTAATTCTGTTCTTCCCGCTCCCATCAAGCCGCAGACCCCCAGAATTTCGCCTCGCTTAACATAAAAAGAGACATCATCGATAACTTTCTTTTCGGGAAAATCGGGGTGATATACCGTCCAGTTTCGGATTTCCAGACAAGTATCTCCTATTTTCGGCGTTTTCCGGGGAAAGCGATGAGACAGTTCGCGTCCGACCATGTCCCGAATGATCTGCTCTTCCGTGACGGATTCTTTATGGACGTCATAAGATGAAATAGTCTTTCCGTCCCGCAGAACTGTGATCGAGTCGGCTATTGCCAATATTTCATTTAATTTATGTGAAATCATGATGCAGGTAATTCCCTGGTGCCGCAGTGTCCCTATTAACGACAAGAGGTTTTTGCTCTCAATGTCATTCAGAGCCGCAGTAGGTTCATCAAAAATCAATAATTCCACTTTGTGGGAAAGGGATTTCGCCACTTCTACCAGCTGTTTATGGCCCATCCCCAAGGTATTGACGATTCTCTTGGGGTTCTCCACAAACCCGACGCGCTCCATCAGTTCGACAGCCCGCAGCGTGGTCTGCTGCCAGTTGATAATCGATTTACGGGCAATTTCATGCCCGAGGAAAATATTTTCCTCGATGGATAAGTAAGGAACCAAGGCCAATTCCTGATGAATGATTCCAATGCCCTGTTTTTTGCTGTCCTTAATTTTGTGAAATCGCGATTCCTGTCCTTTGTAAATCAATTTACCGTCGTAAGTTTCAAAAGGATACACTCCGCTGATAATTTTCATTAGAGTTGATTTTCCGGCTCCGTTTTCTCCAACTAAACCGTGTACCTCGCCCTTGCGAATTGAAAACGAAACTCCATCCAGTGCCCGGACACCGGGAAATTCTTTGGAAACACTTTGAAGTTCTAAAATGAATTCTGAATTCATAGACTCCCTTTATGAGAACATAAAAATACGCTCCATATTTTGAAACTACGGAGCGTATTTTTCTTTACACAGACAACTGCAAGTATTAATTCCCGATATCTGCAGCCGTATAATAGCCCGAATCGATCAGGACTTGCTTGTAATTATCCGCTGTAACATTAACAGGTTCCAGCAGATAAGAAGTAACCGTCTTGAGACCCGTGTTGTACGTAGTGTTATCGACGCGCGCACCAGAGATGGACGGAGTATTTCCCTGAAGGAGGGCTACTGCAAGATTTGCCGCACCCGCAGCCAGAGCACGTGTATCCTTGAAAACCGTCATCGTCTGCCTGCCTTTGGCTATCCAGTTTACGGAAAGAGCTTCTGCGTCCTGACCCGTCACTACGGGAAGTGAGTTCGCATATTTGCTGTCCTGTTCCAGTGCTGTAATAATAGCTCTGCCCAGAGTGTCATTGGGTGCCAGCACAGCACTCAAGCTCACATTCAGCAAAGCTCCGCTAAGAAGGTTTTCCATCCGGGACTGGGCCCTTTCAGCCATCCAGTTCTCCGTCGTAACCTGAGACCATGTGGGATCGTCGGAGGACAGTGGTGCCGGACCGCTGAGCACAATCTTGCCGCTGTCAATGTAAGGCTTCAGAACACTCATGGCTCCGTCAAAGAAGTAACGGGCATTATTGTCGGTAGGAGCACCGGCAAACAAGGCAATATTGTACGGACCACTGGTACTGTCCAGATTCAAGGCATTGACAATCCCCTGCCCCTGAAATTCACCCACTTTGAAGTTATCAAAAGTGATGTAATAGTCATACTTGTCCGAATTGGTAATCAGGCGATCATAGGCGATAACCTGCACCCCTTCTTCAGATGCCTTCGATACGGCTTCGGCGGCTCCTTCATTCACAGAGCCGACAATCAGCACTTTGGCTCCCTTGGTGATAAAATCCTCAATTTGCTGATTTTGCTTCCCCTGATCGGCATCACCGTAGGCCACCTCCGCTTTCAAGCCCTTTGCCTCAACGTCCTCTTTGAGGCTGGCCCCGTCACGCACCCAGCGTTCCACATGAGTCTCCGGCATCAGGATACCAACATCAATGCCGGCGGAACTCGAAGAACCGCGGGCAAAAACACTGGCACCGTTGCCCCAAATTAACAGGAACACTGCTGCTCCCGCAAGAAATTTACAGCCAATGCGGCTTAAAATATTATCCATAAAAATCCTCCAGATGGCAGGAATTCTCGATAATCCATTTCCAACAGTGGCGAAAAGCCAGCTAGTACAGAGCCGTTTTCAAGAATCCGCTTTTGTTCAAACCGTATCATCCTAACAGTTTTTTTTGCTGCTGTCAAGGGAAATTTTATATTCTTATACAGTAAAGGGGACCTCTAAAAAGTTAAAAACCGCCCCCCCGCCCGCACCTTTGCCAGCACCTTCAGCAGGCTGTGGCGTGGGGTATTGGCCAGCGGAGAGTAGGCCGCCAGGGTCTTCTGCTCTTCGGCCCGTATCAGTTCATCTAAACTTGCCATATGGCCTCCAACAGCTCGGTCTCGCCTCCGGGCCGGGTAACTTCAATCCTGTAAGCGATGCCGCCCCGCCCCCGGCGTTCGGTCTCCACCCGGATTCCGGCGGCCAGTGCGTCATCGAGGAGCCATTGCAGGGCTGCGATACAGTAGCTCTGAAACAGCGCAGGCGTGCGGGAATCCACCTTCTCAATGCGGTAGATCTGCGAGCCGAAGGCGGGGTCGGCCCACCAAGAGCCCTTGTGCGTGCCGAGGCTCATTTGCACTAAGTCGCTGATGGACTGCTTATCGAAGGTCATTTGACGACTTCCATCACATAGTTATAGTCATCTTTTCGTTTCAAACTGGCAAACTCCGCCTCACTGGGGAACCCCAAGGCCCCTTCGCGGCCCAAAGCCTTGTTGACTGCATTCATATCAACACCGTGGTAGGCGGCGATGCCGTACTTGAGGGCATCTTCTGCGCTGCGCCCCTCGCTGATTCTATCTCCGGCCCTATGGCACTTCTTCAGCAAGGCCGCCGCAATCATAAAATTCTCCAGCACCTTGACGTTCTGCTTGCCCATCGGGTTGTACTTTACGCTGATGTCATTCAGCTTATAGCTACTCATGGCAAGCTGCATGCGAGTTTTGAGTTTGATTTCCTGCATAACCTTGTCCAGATACTGCGGGAAGTAGGCCCCATAAGCCGCTACTGCTTGATCCCAAGCCCCTTGGCTGATCTGGCCGCGGCCTACTGTTGTTGTGTAGTCACTGGTAATGGCTGTCAAGACCCCCATGCCAAGACTGACCAACACAACTCCAATTCCAGCACCTGCTAAAGCCATCCAGCCAATCGGTGTTGACACAGCAAAGGCCATTGCAAATCCTAAACCAGCACCAGCACCAGCACCAGCACCTATTCCTGCGCTTACCCAGCCAATATCATCCATTTCGGCTATCCCCCGGACCGGCAAACTCATGGCAAACAATGTTCTGGCCCATCTTCCAGGAATGGCGGGGAAATCGTCATTCATTTGCCAGAGTGTCCGCTCGGCATCGATAATACCCTGAATCAAAGCGGGCTTTATCAAAGCCTTTAACTCTTCTGGCAAAGGCGCTTGGGGCAAAAGGACTTCCATGGCCAGTTCTTGCAGCCTGGCATCGCTGATGCTTGCCTTAATCTCACCTTTAAATATATTCATTTCTTTAAGCTCCTATGTTTCTAATTCAAAAATACCAACTGTGTCACTATTTTGGTCGCCGAGAGTGGAGCCCTCTTGGTCGCCGGAGGCTTGAGACTCTTGCCCCGATCCGGCCACAGAATTGCCATCTGTGCCTGTTGAAGAGCCTGCTCCGTGCAAGACCTTATCGCTTTCCACCTGCGAATAGTCCGGTAGCTGCAAGGTTCCGAGCGCAGTCAATAAAGCGGCTTGAAACGCACTGGGGCTGCCGTTGCCCGGCTCGTTGACCGGCGTTTGCAGGCTTTGCTGCAAGGTCTGCAATATCTTGGTTACTTTATCCAGCTGGCCCGCGCCGCGCTCGGCGATGGCCGCCTCGAATTCTCGCCCCTGTAAGTCGCAGTCTTCGCCGTAAAACACAAAGTCCAGGCTGTACTGCGCGGGCTCCAGGCCGCGGTCTTGATGGGCTGCGCCATCGCCGTCGAGCACAGCAAAGGCAGCCACCTTTTTGGCCAACTCGCTGCCCACGCTGTCGCTGTGCGCCTGGAATTCCTTGCCGCTGGGCGAGCGGTAGTAGGCCTGCTGGCGGCGCTGATAGACACTCATCGGCTACTGCAGCCCCTGGGCCAGGCTGACTTGGGCCCCGGAAAAGCTGCCCCGGCGCGGCCCCAGTTCGGCCCGGCCCGTGTGTACGGAAATGGTACTGGTGTTGGGATTTCTGGATTGGCTCACACAAAATTTTAGTAATATAATTACATTAATTAAATAATTTTATGATTATTTTTTTTCTTTCATTGAAGGAATCTGGTATAAAGTCAAAAAAACGCTTGACAACTGGCGATTGTTGTTTTATGATGAATTAATTACTGAATTGTACTGTTTAATATTGATTAATCTTTATTTTCTGTTGAACAGGGTTTGCGGGATTACATTACCATGGGAAACAATTACCATGCGAGGGCTAAGCGCTCCATGTTCTTCATCGGTGTGAGTACAGCGAAGTCTTCTATTATGAAAGTTTTCCCAAAATGGTCGGAGCACTTAAACTTGAATGCGGCTATTGAAGGTTTCGACTTTGAACCCCATTCCCCTCCAGAGTTGTATCGAGAAGCAGTAGAATTTATTAAGAATGATGAAAATTCATCAGGGGCCTTGGTGACAACTCACAAGTTGGACCTGTATAAAGCATGTGAAGATCTCTTTGAAGGGATGGGGCCCTATGCAAAGACTTTAAAGGAACTTAGTTCTATATCTAAACGCCCTGAGCAATCCAAGGGGAAATTGAGGCGGAAATTGGAGCTATGGGGCCATGCCAAGGATCCCGTCACCAGCATCCTCTCCTTAGATGCCATCGCCAGTGATGGCTATTGGAAAGAACACAACGCAGACCTACTGCTGCTGGGAGCCGGAGGTTCCTCACTGGCACTGACACTGGCCCTGATCCAGCGAAAAAAGCAAGGCGGGGATGTTCCTGAACAAATTTTTGTTTGCAACCGCAGTGAAGCGCGTCTGCAGGAAATGAAGAGAATTCACCAGCAAACAGGAACAAATATTAAATTTTATTATCACCACTGTCCCAATCCTGTGGGCAATGATGCGGTTATTGCCAGGCTACGTCCCTTTTCGGTCATTGCCAACGGCACGGGACTGGGTAAAGACAGACCGGGTTCGCCCTTGACAGACCGGGTTATTTTCCCGGAGAAGTCTATTGTCTGGGATTTCAATTACCGGGGAGACCTCTTATTCCTGGACCAGGCCAGAGCACAGCAAAAAGACAGGGAACTGCAGATCGAAGACGGTTGGCTGTATTTTATCTATGGTTGGACACAGGTTATTGGGGAGGTCTTTCACCTGCAAATGCCAACTTCCGGACCAGACTTTGAAGCCTTGTCGCAACTGGCAGAAACTGTGAGGAACTAAAAATGAAATACCCTTCTTATATTGAGTCTACAATATCGTTTGACGAGCAGAGTGGACTTACCGACAGCCTGGAACCACTGGAACGCCGTTATTCTGACATGAAGGATATGTATCTCGACGAGGATGCGAGAATCTGTCTGGAGCGAGAGGGGAATGAAATCATTTATCGTTTCCATGATTTTCATGTACCTGAAAAAGCGGGAGAGCTGGCATTTGGAACCAGTATTGTCTACCCGGGCAAAGTCGGGAAAGAGTTTCACATGACTAATGGACATTATCATTGTGTCCTCGACACGGCAGAGGTGTATTACTGCCGGAGAGGACACGGCTTGATGCTTATGGAAAGCAAGGATGGCGATGTCCTTTGGAAAGAAATACGCAAGGGGGAGGTGGTTTATGTTCCTGGATGCTATGCACATCGAAGTATCAACCTCTCAAACACCGAAGCTCTGATCACTTATTTTGTGTTTCGGGCCGATGCCGGACACGACTACGGTACTATTCGCGAGAAGGGTTTCCGCAATATTGTCGTAGATCGGAATGGCAGCTGGGAAGTTCTGGCAAATCCGCGTTATTAGGTTTTAGTATGCACGCACGGGAAAAGATTCTGATTACCCCTCGGGCTATGAGCCGGGAGCATTTCAGTTTGCAAACTCTGGAAGATGCCGGGTACCAGGTGCTCGCTCCGTTTCGGGGGCGGCGCCCGTCAGAAGAAGAGCTTCTCGATGTCCTCCCCGATTGCACCGGCTATATTGCCGGGGGAGAATGGGTTTCTGCTAGGGTTCTGGAAGCAGCCGTGAGATTGAAGGTTATCAGCCGCAATGGCATCGGGGTAGACAATATTGACTGCAAATTTGCCCGGAAAAAGAAGATTGCCATCAGAGTCGCCAGAGGTGCCAATGCCCAGGGAGTGGCTGAGTTGACGCTTGCCTTGATGTTCTCGATGGTCCGTTCTCTGTACCCAATCAACCGTGCGCTCAAACGACAGGAGTGGCTGAGAATTTCCGGGATGGAATTGCAGGGAAAGACTTTGGGGATCATCGGCACCGGAGAGATCGGTCGCCGTGTGGCTAAAATGTCTGCAGGTTTGGATATGAAGGTACTGGCCTATGACCCGTATCCAATAGCGACAGAAAATGTGCCGTTTTCGTATGTCACGCTTTCCCGAGTGTTGGCTGAAAGCGATATCCTGAGCCTCCACTGCCCCATTCCTGCCGGAGGAGAGCCCCTTATAAACGGGGAAGCCCTGGCCCGGGTGAAACGGGGTTGTTACCTCATCAATACCGCCCGAGCGGGTCTGGTGCAGCAGGATAGTCTGCTGCGGTGCCTAGAAGACGGAATGGTGGCTGCTTATGCCGTGGATGCCTTTGAGCAGGAGCCTCCCGAGTTTTCGGAGCTTTTGCGGCATCCGAGGGTCTTACTCTCTTCTCACATCGGTGGCTACACCACAGAAAGTATCGACAGGGCGGCAGTCGACTCTGTAAAGAACCTTCTTGAGGAACTTTGACTCTGGCAGGAGAGACTATGGGAAAATATATTTTAGCATTTGATGCCGGAACGACAGAATAGCCATGAGATAATTATAATGATGCTAATTATTAGCACAAATATCCTTATTCTAATGGAGGAATTAGTTATGAAAAAGGGTTCTACTTTAACTGCCTATATATTGGCAGTGGCAATATTTCTAGTGGGTTGCCAGAAGAGCGGGGAAGAGGAGATATCCCACTCTGAAAACTCTGTAATTGAGGTCGCAGCGATCATCAAAGCGACAAGCTCAGATTTCTGGCAATATGTCTTGGTCGGGGCGGAAAACTACGGAGTAGTACACCCCGGTGTCAATATCAAGACATACGGTCCCTCGGCCGAATCAGAGGTCGCACAACAAGTGACTATACTGGAGGATGTCATTAGCACACAACCAGATGTTATTGTACTTGCTGCAACCTCCTCAGATGCTGCAAACAATGCAATAGATTCTGCTCGAAGTCAAGGGATTGTCGTTATCACGATTGACAATAAAGTTACCACGGACAGTGATGCTTTCCTCGCTACCGACAACATAAAAGGTGGAGAAAAGGCTGCCGAACACCTTGTCCAGAATTTGCTGAACAATCAAGATGTTTCTTCTCCCAATGAATTAACAGGTAGTATTATTATTGTTACTGCCATATCGGGACAGCTGGTTCTGGAAAACAGAAACCAGGGCTTTATTGATTACATAAAAGAAAATGCTCCCCAGTTAAAATTTCTTAACTCTGTAGATATCAATAATGATATGGCATTAGGGATGTCCTCTTTTGAATCTGTACTAGATGCTAATCCTGATCTAGTAGGTGTTTTTGCTAACAACAATGTAACCGGCGGTGCGGTTGGGAGAGTCTTGGAGTCGAGAAATAGGACTGACATTATCGCAATTGCGTTTGACTCAGATGAGATAGAGCTTCAAGCTATCGCAGATGGATGGCTAAAGGCCACTGTGGTGCAAGATCCGTACCGAATGGGGTATGAAGGAGTTGAATTAGGTCTACAAAAACTTGCCGGTCTGGATATCCCCAATTATGTCGATACCGGAGCAGTACTTGTCACAGCCCAAAATGTAGACGAGGGTTCCATGCAGACTTTCTTAAATCCTCGAAAAAAAGCATTGGCAAGATAATGTCAAGGATTAACCTGGTGATTTGTAAAGTCTGTTTTTGTATTTTGAACATCCTATAATATAATAGTTATGGGGATATTTGTTCTAGCACAGTATTACTGGGTTTTCCAGTTACACTTCAGAATGGAAGTCCCCTCGATAGGATACGGAAAGGAAGACAGAGGGCTACCTTCAGTTGCTGAGTGTCGCTAAGAGTTCCAGTTCAACATAAGCCGGGTGAAGAGACTAGAAATTCAAAGCGACCAAGCACTGGAGTTAATGACCGAGGGTTGCCTTAGTGCCCCCGTGAAAGGTTAATCGAAATGTCGTTTACAGGATCGTTCATAGATAAAAAACCTCAGAGGAAAACTCTATTAAGGGTTTCTAATCTACATAAAAGCTTTCCGGGAACTAAAGCATTAAAAGGCGTCAATCTGGAAATATTTCCTAGAGAGATTCATGCCCTCGTTGGAGAAAACGGTGCCGGGAAATCAACTATAATCAAATGTATTATGGGAGTACACCAAAAAGATTGTGGGTTTTATTTTATCAACGATAAACTTACGGAAATCCATAGTCCAAATCATGCTATGAAATTAGGGCTTGGAGCTGTGTATCAAGATGTCATGATGGCCCCTGACCTGAGTGTCGCTGAAAACTTTTTTCTAGGACAGATCCCGAACAAAATGGGTATAATATATTGGAAAAGAATATATGAAAAAGTAGATGAGGTATTAGATAAATTTAAAATAGAGGTGAATGGAAAAGATATTTTGGGGAAATTGCCTGTTGCAAAGCAAGAAATGGTAACTATAGCTAAAATGTTTTATAATAATTGCAAAATTGTAATTTTTGATGAGCCTACTGCCTTACTCTCAAATAAAGAAACAGAGATTCTATTTTCCATAATTAAGGCTATGAAAAATAAAAATTTGGGTATTTTATATGTTTCCCATAGATTAGAAGAGATATTAGAAATATCTGACCGTGTTACAATATTTAAAGATGGTGAGAATGTAAAAACCTTGAATACATCTGATACCTCTGAAGATGAAATTATAAAACTAATGATTGGTAGAACTGTCAGTGATTTTTATAATATAAAAAGAAATATAGAATTCAAAGAAAATGTACTAGAAGTCAAAAATCTAACCAGACATCCATTTTTACATAATATTAGTTTTAATATAAAAAGAGGTGAGATATTCGGCATTTTTGGTCTTGTAGGTTCTGGAAGAACAAAACTAGTAGAAACTATTGCAGGAAGCGTAAAAAAAACATCAGGAACGATAAGACTAAATCATAGTCTGGTTGATATCAAAACCCCAAAAGATGCCATTAAATTAGGAATCGGATTTCTTACAGAAGACAGAAAAAAGAATGGACTTTTTATGAATTTATCTTGCATGATTAATATCAATTTTTTATCATATAATATAATTAAAAATATTATTGGTATCATTAATTATAAAGACGAAAAAAATCATGCTAATAAATATAAGGATAAACTAAATATTAAATCTCGCTCAATATTTCAACAAGTAAAGGATTTAAGTGGCGGAAATCAGCAGAAAATAGTTTTGTCAAAATGGTTAAGTAAAGGAAGCAATATTTTAATCATTGATGAGCCTACAACAGGTATAGATATAGGGGCAAAAATAGAAATATATCGTTCACTGGAAATGCTACTTTCCCAAGGAAAGACTATTATACTTATTTCGTCGTATCTTCCTGAAGTCTTGGGTTTGAGTGATCGATTGATGGTTATGCACGAGGGTAAAAATATGGGGATTCTAGATAGAAAAAATTATAATTTATATGATTGCAAACATGAAGAAAAGTTTATTAAACTTGCTTCTGGTATCAAGATATAATACTCGGGAGATCTAAATGAACATACGGACAAAAAACCGAATATTTTTAAATATTAACTCAAAGAATATAATTGTTATAATATTAATATTTTTTATATTGATTTTATCTGTTATTACAGATTCATTCTTTACATATAATAATATTACAAATTTGTTACGCTCAACATCTATCTATGGTGTCATTGCTATTGGCATGACTTTCGTAATATTGACTGGTGGGATAGATTTAAGTGTAGGAGCTATCGTTGGGTTTTCTGGGATGATTATGGCATCTCTTGCTCAGACATCAGGGATAAATATCTCATTATCTATCACTATATCATTATTTTTAAGCATTTTTATTGGTGCTATTAACGGATATATTATTTATTATGGGAAAGTTGCGCCCTTCATAGCTACACTTGGCTCTATGACTATATTGAGAGGTTTTATAAAATTAATATCAGATGCCAAAATGATAACAATTACTAGTAATGCATTCAAAGATTTTTCTAAAAACAATACTATATATTTACCTAATCTTTTTTGGGTATGGGTGTTAATTACTATAATTTCTTGTTTTATACTGAATAATACTAAAGTAGGCAGGAACATATATGCTATAGGAAGTAATATCGAAGCTGCTAGATTGAGTGGGATCAATATCAGTGGTTATATTATCTTAGTGTATTCTATTAGTGCTTTTCTTTCGGGTATTGCTGGAGTTATGTTGGCATCACGTTTAACGGCAGGAGTGCCTCTGGCCGGGACTGGATATGAACTAGATGCAATTGCAGCAAGTGTGGTGGGAGGAGCATCACTTTTAGGGGCACAAGGCGGGGCGTTCAGTACTGCAATCGGTTCAATATTGATAACAATAATTCGTAATGGTGGTGTTTTGCTTGGGGTAAATCCTTTCATTCTAGAAATAATAGTAGGGTTATTAATCGTTTCAGCTGTGGTAATTCAGAAAAGAAGTAAAGTATAGATAGTTTTGGAAATTTATATGAAATATTTATTATCTCATGATATTGGGACATCTGGCAATAAAGCGTCGTTATTTGCCAAAGATGGCGTTCTGATAAATAGCGTTGTTGAGCCGTATCGAGTCGCATACCTGCCTGAGAGTAGGGTGGAGCAAAATCCAGATTGCTGGTATCGAGCTGTCTGCAAAACAACAAGAATGCTCTTGGATAACATCGACTCCAGAGATATTTTGGCTATGTCATTCAGTGGACAAATGATGGGATGCCTGTGTATTGATAGACAAGGAACCCCATTGATGGATTCAATCATATGGGCAGATACCCGTGCTAATTATGAAGAAAGATTTATTAAAAGTAAAATAGATCAATCAGATTTTTACAGAAAAACAGGGCATAGAATAAGTTCCTCATATACTTTATCTAAGATACTATGGTTAAAAAATAATAAACCAGATATATATCATAAAACGTATAAAATACTAAATGCTAAAGATTATGTCATATATAAACTAACGGGTGGTATTTACACAGATCTTTCGGATGCTTCTGGCACAAATCTATTAAATATAAATACTCTCCAATGGGAATATGATTTTGCAGATATATTAGATCTTGATGCAGATAAAATGCCTGTTTTACGCAAATCTACAGATATAGTTGGAGAAATTACACCTGAAGCATCTCTTATGACTGGATTACGAGTCTCTACACCTATAGTCATTGGCGGGGGGGATGGGGTCATTGCCGCTGTGGGAGCTTGTTCTGTTGCCGAAGGAGAAATGTTTACCACCCTTGGCACCTCGGCTTGGAATGCCGTAACATCCAAAAAAGCTATTTTTGATAGTGAGATGAAGCTCTTCAACTGGGTTCATGCTGTCCCAGATATGTATTTACCGTGTGGAACGATGCAATCTGCTGGTGCTTCTGTTGATTGGATAAAAGAGATATTGTATTACGGTGATCAAAAAGCAATCGACATACATAAAGATATGGAACATTGTCTACAAAAATCTCCAATAGGTGCCAATGGAGTAATGTTTTTACCATACTTGTTAGGAGAAAGATGCCCCAGGTGGAATACAAATGCAAGAGGAGCATTTGTCAATCTGATGATTAATAGTAGTCGCTCTGATATAATTCGTAGTGTCTATGAAGGAATTACATTGAATCTAAACTTAATATTTGATATATTTATATTAAATTATAATAAAAAAATAGAATCTATAATTTTGACTGGGGGAGGGGCAAAGAGCAATGCATGGTGCCAAATGATCGCTGATGCTTATAACGTTGAGGTCAAAATCCCTAGTAATATTGAGAATTCTACATCAATCGGAGCAGCTATTACAGCTGGCGTTGGAATTGGAATTTACAATGATTTTAAAGTTACCCCTCAATTTATACAAACTTTAAAAACTTTCAGACCTATAACAAAAAACAACAAAAAATATAGCTTTCTTAAGGATCAATTTGACAGAATTTATTATGCATTAAAAACATTGGAAATAAAAAATTAAAATAGATATATATAGAAGTTAATGTTAGGGATCTATTCGTGAATAACACTAGTGCTGTGGAAAAATACACAGAAATATCAATAGATACAGCTGATATAAATACAGTGAAAAAATTTCAAGTCCATCACTGTACAACAAATCCCTCTTTAGTTTTAAAGGCATCTCTCATGCCTCAATACAATGATTTACTTATTGAAACTGCCTTCTGGCTTAAGCAGAACCCTGAATTAATAAGCTCTCTTGCTAATATGGGACATCGATTGAGTGTTTTATTTGGTATAGAATTATCTAAGATTGTTTCTGGTTTTATTTTTACAGAAATAGATCCTTCATTATCGTTTGATTCAGAGAAAACAAAAATGGCCGCTCGCCAAATTATTCAGTGGTATGAAGAACTTGGCTGTAATCGTGAACGGACACAAATTAAAATCGCTGCAACATGGCCCGGTATCCAAGCTGCTGCAGAACTTGAAAAAGAAAAAATTCAGTGTACTATGACTTTGCTATTCTCTCCTGTACAAGCCATAGCATGCGCAAATGCAGGAGTTAGCATGATTGCTCCCTACGTTGCACGTGTCACAGATTGGTACAAGATGAGAGGCGAGAACAGAAAACTTGATCCTGGCGTTGAAAATGTATCTAATATGTATAAATACTATAAAAAATTTGGTTATAAGACTAAGATTATTGCAGCTTCATTCCGTGATATAGAGCAAGTTAGAGCATTATACGGATGCGACTATTTAACTGTGCCCCCGACATTATTAAAAGAGCTAGAGACAGAACTTAGCACCATGCCGATAATTTTGAACGAAGAATCTAAATTAGAATATTCTAAACAATTGATTGCTGAAAAAGATTTTTATTGGCTAATGAGCCAAGATGCTATGGCGACAGAGAAATTAGCAGAGGGGCTCCGCTCTTTCCACAGTAGTTTCGTGCAATTAGGACAACTGATTAAAAAAGCTGTCTTAAAATATTAGGGCAATCTGGAAGTAGCAAATCTGAAATTCATTCCCTTATGCACGAACTGACAGCTCAAGGGGCGAGCATTATTGTGATCTCGTCTGAACTTCCAGAAGTCCTGGCACTCAGCGATCGCATTCTGGTAATGCGGGAAGGCCAGATGGTGAAAGAACTCTCCCGCCTGGAAGCCAGCGAAGAGAATATTATGGGGACCTCTAAAAATTCCAATTTCGCGCCAGACTCGGTCTTTTTCACGGAGCAGCTTTGTCACGAAAGCCTTACCATACAGCAAAGTATGCCTCGGCTTCCGTTCCTCGCTGCCGTAAAAAATCCCGTAGTCTGGCATCAAAAGCGAATTTTTAGAGGTCCCCTTATGAAATATGCCGTACACCAACATGACCCAGTTTAAAATTCAAAAATGTCCGATCCGGAATTATTCAAACTGGCAAGGGGAAGGCGTGGCTCTCTGGTGGCTGGGACAGGCAGGCTTTCTGATACGCCACCGAAGCTGTAATATTGTCATCGATGCCTATTTGTCAGATGTTCTGGCTGCAAAATATCGGGATTCCCCCTTCTCTCACAAACGGATGATGGCCGCTCCCCTTTCCATTGCAGAACTGAAAGACATTTCCTGGATACTGAGCACTCACAGCCACTCCGACCACATGGATCCTCAATTATACACCCATCTTTGGCAGAATAACCCCAAGTGTCGTTATCTTGTTCCCGAAGCGGTGCGGGATATCGCCGAATTGCGCGGAGCACCAGCAACCGAAATCCAAGGCATTGATGCCGGACAAGTTGTAGATTTGAACGGGAACATTCAAGTTTGCGCCATACCCTCCGCCCATGAGGACTTGAAAACAGACCAGGCCGGGAGGCAAATTTTTTTAGGCTACATTTTGAGTTTGGGACCATACCGTATATATCATTCTGGCGATTGCGTACCGTATAAAGACCTTGCAGAGACGCTGCGCCTACACGACATCCAGTTGGCCTTGCTACCCGTAAACGGTAGGCGGGCAGAGCTGAGCAAAAATGGAATTCCCGGAAACTTTTCACTTGAAGAGGCTTCTACTCTGCTCGAAGACTGCCAGATTCCTTATATGGTGGCTCACCACTACGGAATGTTCTCTTTTAACACGATTCCTAAAGAAACCTTACAAAGGCAAATACAAAAATCGGAAATGCGGAATCGTATCTTTCCAGCCGAGGCAGAACAAGTGTTTTCTCTACAGAAAATTTAAGCTGTTCAAATGCAGGACAAGCCGATACAATTTACTCGATGAATGAGATGATGGCAAATTCCACAGAATTTCTTTTTTCGGAGGAACGAAAAAAGAAATTAATTGACTACATTAATGAAAAAAAACAGGTCAAAGTTGCTGATCTATGTGATTTATTCTCGGTTTCCAGTTCAACTATACGCAATGACTTACGCGAACTCGATAATGCTGGCTTTATTGTGCGCACTCACGGTGGAGCGATCAAAAGGACCAAAACCAGCTATGAAACACTTATCAACGAACAGCGAGAACAAAGCAATCGGGAAGCCAAACGAGCCATTGCATTTGCAGCACTGGATATGATTGAAAATGGCGACACTATTATTCTGGACACAGGGACATCTGTCCGGGAATTGGCTCATCTTTTGGGGCAGAAACAGGATATTACCCTGGTTACCAATGATATTGCGACAGCCAGTATTTTAGAATCCAACGCTACATGTGAGATATTTTTGATCGGAGGGCTGATACGCAGGGGATTTCACTGCACTCTGGGCTATGGTATGTATCCCCTACTCGATTCCCTGTCTGTCGACAAGGCCTTTATTGGCACCAACTCCTTTTCTCTTGAGAAAGGGGCCAGTGCTCCCAGTATCCCGCAGGCTGAGATCAAACGTCATATGATCCAAGCGGCGGCTAAGGTAATTCTGCTCTGCGACGAAAGCAAGCTGGAGAGTAATTCATTTATGAGCTTTGCCAGTTGTGAAGAAATCAATACTTTGATCACAAACTCAATGGACAGAGAGCTTCGGCAACTTTACGAAGCCAGAGGGCTCGAAGTAATTTGCACTGATGTTGTAAAAAATTAGTGTCATACTGTTCTCAAACTAGGAATAATGTCCCCTTCTCCAAAAAAAAGCCAAATTATAAATATCTTCGGGCATACTGATAAAATCCCCAAATCGCCGCCCCTTTAACGCTATGCTGCCGCTCTATCGATTGAAAACAAAGTTCTGCACCCATGTGGGGAGCCGTCAAACTGTAACGTAACGGCTCCTCGGTATATCAAGTTGATTTTAGAGTCGCAGCTACCTACTTTTGCGCGGATGTAGCAATGGTGTTGAAAGAAGTTTCAATGCCGCCATTCAAGTTCTTTAAAGTCGTGAGCAGGGCACATTTTTTTACACTCACGGATACTTGGAGCCACGCTCAGCTTTAATTGCGATGTGTAATTCGTGAGGCTGCTTCTCTGAGCTCCTGACTGATAATCTGCCATGGTTCGCTCAGTCCCAGAATTAAAAATTGCTTATCGCTCATTTCCCCATTGTATCATCTTTACCTAAAATCCACAAGATGTACCGAAGAGCCCTAAACTAAAGCTTTTGATGCTGGGTGAGCAGGATTTTGCCGAGCGCGGGGAACGGAAGCCGAGGCATACTTTGTTTTATGACAAGGCTTTTGTGACGAAGCGATTCGGCAATAAGATCGCCGCTCAGCGCGAAATTGGAATTTTTAGAGGTGCCCACAAGAGCTGTGCATTGAATTTCACAGAGCTATCATTTGAGACAAGAAAGGAGTCTCACTTCTGCTATGCTTAGTTTTGTCCCCAAAGGGGACATTTCTAATTGGGTTTGACATTCTGAGCAACTGCTTCTTGCAGCACAGGCGCAGGCAGTTGAGAATTTTGTTGCGAGTGCTGTCAGCCTTGGGTATCTCGAACAGCAGATCTTCTATCTCGCGGTGGCCCAGGCTGCTCATCGTGCACCTGCCGAATGCAGGCAGCAGATAGTTCTTGAGGTAGCCCTCGTTCTGGCCGGGATATTTCGGGCTAAAGGGCACCTCTAAAAATCCAGCACTGGACAAATCACAATTATTCAATTACAATACAATAATATTGGAGGATCATTATGATTGAAATGACAAGTGAAATAATATATCAGGATGTAGAACGTACAAATCCTTTTATATTCGAACTTAAAAAATCTATCGATTGGGATAGAATCTCAGAGACTATTTCTCAACATATCCCTAAAAAGAAGAATAATTCTGGAAGGCCAAGATTCCCTGTCTCCCAAATGTTGCGCATTCTCATCCTTCAGGAAACCTACAACCTCTCTGATGATGCCATGGAAGTCCAAATCAATGGTAGCATCTATTTCAAATTCTTTCTTGACATGAGCCTGCTTGATAAATCTCCCGATTCCAAAACCATTTGGTCCTTCAAGGAAACGCTGCGCAAACTCAATCTCGAGCAAACGCTTTTTCTTGAGTTCCATAAATTTCTTGCTGAAAGAAAGATAAAACTGCACAAAGGGAATATTGTGGACGCCAGCTTTGTCAAAGTGCCTGTGCAGCGCAATACCAGAGAAGAAAACCAGCAGATCAAAAATGATGAAATCCCTCCATCATTCAAGGAAAACGAGAATAAAATGAGGCAAAAAGATACGGATGCAAGGTGGACAAAGAAAAATAGCAAAAGCCACTACGGATACAAAAATCACATTGCAACGGCGACTAACGAGCAGTTTAGCTTACGAAGTAAGTGCAGCTAATGTGCACGACTCACAGGTGCTTGCAGCTATTTTATCCGAAGGCGTCACGCAGATATATGGGGATAGTGCGTACCGAAGTGAAAAGATAACAAATGAACTACGGAAGAAAGGTGTGAGGAACTTTATTCATCACCGAAAATATCGAGATAATTCACTTACAGAGAAGCAATTAGAAAGTAACCGCCGCAAGTCAAAGACCCGGGCGAAAGTGGAGCATATATTTGCATGGTTTCGCAATTGCATGAATAGGGGATTAGAGTTGCGATGTATAGGGATAGATCGGGTAAGGTTTCGTATGGAGTTACGAAATACTGTGTATAATATGTTAAAATATGTTTCAATTACAGCATAATAGTGGATAATTGTATCTAAAATGCTGTAAATAATGATTTTTTTATGTAAATTCTAATTTTATTAGAATTTATTGATCGTAATTAATCTGGATCCAACTATTTTTTGTGTTATTTTGTTATGATTAAGGAAGGATTTTTTGATTTTACATCGCAATGCCGATTTTTAGAGGTTCCCTATTGCTATTTTTTTCAGCGTCCCACTCTTGAAGTAATTTGGGAAATGCTGATAACCCTTTCCCAGCATCAATTTTTTTGGTTTTGTTTTTCTTTACAGCAACTCCTTTTCCGCAGACTTTGCACCCACCTCTCAAATGCCCTTTCGGCGTTTGTTCAAACATTCCATGTTTAGGACAATAGAACGCTGTTTTAGAAGTGAACGAAACATATCGAAATTTAGAGTAATCATATTTGTTTTTATGAAATGAACTTGCTCTCCTCTTAAATTCAGTTTCGTCTATACGGTTATCTTCTCCCATTTGGGCGTATGCACATTTTCGGCACCCTGATTTTAAGTGTCTTTTTGGAGGTTGTTTAAAAATGCCGTGGACAGGACAAAGTATTACAACTTCGGTTCGCATATTAGTGAATTGCACTTCAGAATAATCATATCTATCGCCGTGCAGTTGCTTCGCACGACGCAAAAACTCGTCTTTGGTGATTTTCTTTGCCATCTCCTTAGACCTATCTTTTTAATCTATACTGCCTGACAGACACTCGAGCGACCTAACACCAGTTCACTTACGATTGCCATGTCTCCATTCATTTCTTCTTACTCTTCCAAGTGCCACCATATTGGTAGGTTTCCTCAAATCGTGATTTAACCTCGACCAGACACTTTCCGCAGAGAAACACCCAATCCTTCAAATCATCGTATCGACACCGATACAGGACGTTCTTTGCGTCATTACAGACATAACAGTCCTTGGTTCTAACCCTCATTGGGTAGAACCGAGCATAATTGCTAGAACAATGCGAGCATAATTGCTAGAACAATGATTAGACCAAAGATTACTGCCCCACCGACAATCATTGCCCAAATGCCTTTGAGGATGAGTTTGGGATAAAGGATGATTGCACCAACCAATAAACAGAACAGTAAGAAACCCATATCAGTTCAAAACCCACCAAATAATTCCGATCACAAACAGAATCACAATGATTGTGCGAGTCCAACTGCGACCACTCTCTTGTTTTATATCTTTAGTAAAACGACACCTTGGATAACTACTGCACCCCAAAAATTGAGAACCTTTTCGTTCACCCTGTTTAACTTCTCTAATTACCAAGTCTGACCCACACTTTGGACAGATGGTATTAGATGAATGACGTTCTTTGAGTGATTGGATGTGTTCTGATTTGGAAATCTTAGACTCAGACTTCACGTTTGATAGAAGTCCAGTAATTCGTTCCACCTCATCACCTGAGAATACAACCTCCCCAAATTGTTTGATGTAAGAACTCAAACCAGAACGCAATACGTTGGGTGGAAGTTCAGTTTTGAACTCAACATCACCCACAAACGAGATTACTGGTTGAATGGTGGACTCTTTGACACCCAGATACTTTGACAGGACTTTCTTGTGTCGGTGGGTTTGTCTTAATGGGTTTTGAAACTTGTGTTTGGATTTGTAGATAACTTGAGTCCAAGTGGATTGATCTGCTGATCCATAAACCCACCCTTTGTAATTCTTAGTCTCGACAATAAAGATCCCGAACGGAGAAACCAGAATATGATCGACCTGAGTTGTTCCATGACTTGATGGAATAATGACATCGTGAAATCTGTGATAGAGATTTTTGTCTAATCCTGCCCACAGATTAAATCCTGTTTTAAGTTCTCCTATCCAACCCTTTAACATTCATTCCCCATTTTTATTTCGTTGGTGCTAAACCAAACCTTCCCTCACAAACCTCCAATAAGTGATGAACACCATGCATTTTGTTCTTTGCAATGTTGGACACCATCGATTTGTCTGTTGAATATTTTGGACGCAGACCATCTCCCCTTGTGCTCAGGGAAGATTCGTCAGTTCTACGGATATAGATGTTCTTGTGACCAACTATCTCTTTTGCACTCCAACCCTCTAGTGTGAGAACCAGTGCGTTATAGTTGTTTTGAATCACATTTACTCTCGGACTCTTCCCATCGACCTTAAAGAGTTTCTTTGATTTGCCCTTTAACCGAGGTGAAATCTCTTCATTGAGGAATGCCTGGATATCTCTTCTCTGGGAAGTCTTGTCTATACGGATATAGATGAAGTCATCACTGTCTATCCATTCATCTTTAGACTTGAGGAAGGACGGTGCATAACCCTCAAAGAGATGGGAATGCGTTTTCCACCAGTTGTCAAAGGTGTCAGTTAGAACCTGATCTAAATCCCAACCCTTATATGCACTCTTTTTGACTTTCACCTTTTTGATGATTTTTTCTCGGAATATTTCAGTTCTGCTTCCGATTTAAGAAACATTTTAAACCACATGCTCCACCGCTTGTGCGGAGGGTGAAGTAGTCCAGATAATTCTTCATAAGGCACCGTTAAGGCACCCACACCGAACAAAGCAAGAGCTATTTACCTTTCGAGAAGGTAAATAGCTCTTGCTTCTGAATAGCAGGGGCAGGACTCGAACCTGCGGCCTTTGGGTTATGAGCCCAACGAGCTGCCAACTGCTCCACCCTGCGATATTGGGTAGTATCATAATAGGAAGTAAACCACATGTCAAGCTTTTGTAGGGCACCTCTAAAAATTCGCAGATGTAATACCCATTTTACTTTGCTTCTAGTCTGAATACATGTTAAAGGGCAGCTCTAAAGGGAACCTCCCATCTCACTCTAATCTGCGAAGAACCCTCCCCTTATTCAGCATCCGGATCCGGGGGCTCGCCGGGCGGACTCTGTTCCGCAGCTTGACCTGGGGGCTCTGAGGATTCCGTTTCCGAGAGATCCGTTTGACTTGATAGTCCGGAACCTTCATCTGGAACCTGTTCGGGATGGCGGTCATTTTCTCTGCTTTGTTTTATTCCTTGCCCTGCATCCTGCTCCGAAACATGGTCATTGCGCTGCTCATTGGCCGACTGCAGGTAATGCCGCTCCGAACGCTGCAAAATATAGTAGAGCAGAACCAACAACAGCAACACGGCGAGGTTGCTCAAGCTGGCAATCCGGTTGATGACGGACTGCAGGGCCTCGATGTTCAAACTTTGATCCGGCAGCGGCGAAACGCTTTCATTGCTGCTCCGCTGCCACCAGGGCAGCAGACTGTTTTGCAGGAATTGCAACAAGTAGGCGGCAGCGCAGAAGCGCAGGGCTTTTTTGAGTAGTTGGTACTTGCTATGTAATCTTTGGGTCCGGTCAAAGTGCTGCATATTGCGGTTGGTAATCTGCAACAGGGCCATGGCAAAGCTGAATCCGGCAGCCAGTACCAAAAGCAGCGAGATGCTTTCAAAAAGACCGTTCCCCGGAGCGGATGCCAAGCCCCGGTGGCTGAAAATCCGTACCAGTTCAAGCAGCTGTAGCACGGTGCCGTAAATTGCCAACGGCAGAATCAGCAGCAGCTCCGGTGGCAGGCACAGGATGAAAAAGCTAAGTCTGCCGGGAGGCGCAGAGTGCGCGAACAAAGCCTCCTGCACCTCATGGCGCAGACAGCGCCCGCTCAGGCGCAGGGCCAATCCGGCAAAGGCCATACCGAGCAGCCCCAGGATCCAAAAGGTGACGCGGATAACCCTCCGCACCAGTTTGCTGTCTAGGTCGTTCCCCAGTCTATTGATGAGTTCGGGATTCTGCGCCGCGCTCTGGGCCGCCTCTTCGGCAACCAGGTGACCCTGCTGCTGGAGCACTGCGCGTATCATTGGCAGGTAGATCTCGCTCAGGCTGTCCATCAGTGGCCGGTTGGACAGTATCAGAAAGGTACTGATCGGTATCAGAACCAAGGCCAACCGGGCCAGTTGCCGAATGCTGACAAAGAAATGGCAGGCCCAGCAGCGCTTCAGCAGTATTTGAATACCGAGCAGCACCAGAAATACTGAAAGCCCGATATACAGCGCCATGCGCATTTGTATTGCCTGGTAGGTTTGTCGCTGCCTGCGCCGCTCTCCATGCAGGGTTTGAGGCTCCCACATATCCGATGTCTGTGAAAGCACCGGGCTTTTCCCATTTGCGCCATTTTCTCTGAGGATCGGAGCGGAAGAGCCGCTTTGCAAGGCACTCTGGGAGGAGGCCCACTGGTTTTGATGCCAGGCGGCCATCGTATTGTTAAACAGCATAATGCCCAGCAAGAGTACCAATGTTCCCAGGCCGTATACGGAATTTAAAGATACAGAGCTATAGTCCTGTCCTGGATCTTGTCGGGGCGGAGTCAGTTCTGGATTCATGAGAGCAGACTGTAAAGTATTTCTCGGTCCAGTTCGGGATAGAGCGGGAATTGATGTAAAATGTCCCGCACTTCCCGGCTTACGGCTTCAACTATGGCCGCATCGCTATCGCACTTGATTCTGGACGGCTTGCCCGCATTTTTGCCACTGCTCAAAATTGCAGGTCTGCTGGCCTTCAGCACTCGGGCGATCAGCCGGGCAATCTGCCGCATTTCGGCCGTGCCCAGGCCGCGGGTGGTCAGGGCGGCGGTGCCGAAGCGCAGACCGCTGGTGTACCAAGGGCCGTTCGCATCAAAGGGCAGTGAGTTGCGGTTCAGTGTGATGCCGCAGTTGCGTAGGGCGTTTTCGGCCTGCTTGCCGTTCAGGCCGTTGATCTGCGTAACATCGACCAGCAGCAAATGATTGTCGGTGCCACCGGTGAGGACATTCAAGCCTTCGGCCTGCAGGTCTTTGGCCAAAGTCCGGCAGTTGGCCACCACTTTCTGAGCGTAGCTTTGGAATTCTGGTCGCATGGCTTCAATAAAGGCTACGGCCTTGGCGGCCATAACGTGTGGCAGAGGCCCGCCGATCACCAAAGGACAGCCTTTGTCCAAGGCCTCGGCAAATTCCTGCCTGGCCAGAATCAGGCCGCCACGCGGCCCGCGCAGGGTTTTATGAGTGGTACTGGTAACAATATCGGCATAGGGCACGGGGTCGTACTCGTCCCGAAAGACCTTGCCCGCCACCAGACCGGCAAAGTGGGCCATGTCTACCATCAGCACCGCGCCTCTGCTGTCGGCGATCTGGCGCAGTCGGGCGAAGTTGAGCTTGCGCGGATAGGCACTGTACCCAGCGAGCAAAATCAGCGGCTCCAACTCGGCGACCTGTTTGGCCAAGGCTTCGTAGTCCAGCAGTTTGCTGTTTGGGTCCACCGAGTAAATGTGTGACTCAAACATGCGTCCGGAGACGTTGTAGCGATAGCCGTGGGTCAGATGGCCACCGGAATAGTAGTCCATTCCCAGCAGTTTCTGGTTCCCCAGGCGCTCGCGCAGATGGCTCCACTCAGCATCAGAAAGGTCGTAGAGCGATTTTTTGCCCAGGGTCTCCAGCGCGGGCAGCTCGATGCGCTGGTGCAGGATGGCCCAAAAGGCAATCATATTGGCATCAGCACCGCTGTGGGGCTGGACATAGGCGTACTCGGCGCCAAATAGTTCACGGGCCTTGTCCCGGGCCAAGGTTTCGATTCGATCCACTTGGTCGCAACCGGCGTAGAAGCGTTTGCCTGCCACTCCTTCGGAGTACTTGTCGGTCAGCAGGTTCCCCATGCTCAGCTGGCTGGCCAGCGAACTGTAGTTCTCACTGGCGATCATTTTCAGCGATTCGCTCTGGTCTTTGAGCTCGGCGAGCAGGGCCCGGGCCAGTTCGGGATCGGCGTGGCACAGCAGGTCAAGCTGAGCCAGGTAGCCGACACAGGCACTGTCTCCTCCGGCGGGCATTTTCTGAAGGTATGCTGCGAGAAGACTTGGCATTTTGGACATGCGCATTCCCTTAAAAGTCCGTTTCCGGACCGGTATTTCCCGCGGCATTGTACTGAAATGCGGGCGGGGGAAAAGGGCGGTTGTGTTTGTCACGCTGGCAGGAGTGATCCAAGTGCGGGGACTTCTTGCGAAAATAGGGAAGGGAACCTCTCAAAATTCCAATCTCGCGCTGAATCGCGATCTTGTTGCCGAAATAAAAGTTCTGTCTTACGGCAGGATTTGTGAGGAATGGCCTGCTTCGCCTCGCCATTCCTCACCGTCAGCAAAGCTTCAATTGGGCTTTTTGCCGATAATAAAAGGGAATTTAAGGCTCTCTTGAAATTGCCAAGCTGACTGCCCATAATACCGGAGAATTTATGGGCACCTTTGATCTCAATAGTTGACACCTGAAGATTAAGAAACCAAATACTTGTCTGTGCCAATTTTCTCAAAAAATCAATGAGGATTCCAAATGATTTCTTAGAACTCCCTTGAGGGGACCTCTAAAAATTCCATTCCGCGCTCTTGCTCGCTCTTTTGAAACGAACAGCTTCGTCAGTAAAGAGAGGAAGCAGGCTCTTTGCTGCGCACGGCCTGCTATTTCTCCAATACTACGCCAGCTCGCACTGGAGCATACAACAAAGTATTCTTCGGCTTCACTTCCTCGCTCCAAAATAGCTTCGCAAGAAGACAAAAGCGAATTTTTAGAGGTCCCCCTTGAGAATTTTCCATGCATCCCTGAAAAGAAAGTATTTTTTATGAATGGCAGCGTCCCCGCAATCGAACAAATGCAGCAAATACTGGTCGTGGACTTTGGCGGTCAGACCTCGCATCTGATTTGCCGTCGCCTGCGTGATGCCGGGGTCTACGCCCAGATCATTTCACCGATGACACCAGTCCTTGACTGGCTGCGCGAATCCGGCACGGATATGACCTGTATCAAGGGGCTGATCCTGTCCGGATCGCCGTTTTCGGTTTACGAAGCGGACGCCCCCCAGCCTTCCGACCAGATTCTGGCCCTGGCGGCGCTGGTGCCGACACTGGGCATCTGCTACGGTCTGCACTGGCTCTCGCAGCAGCTTGGTGGAACAGTGCGGGCCTTGGAACACAAAGAATACGGCCCCAATCCGGTGGAGCTGACAGTAGGGCTACCTTCGCAGCAGCAAGATTTCCGGCAAAACACCAAAAGTCCAACGCAACTGCTGCAAGGCATTGGCAGCCGCTTCACCTCATGGATGAGCCATGCCGACAGCCTGCAAAGTCTGCCGCCTCACTTCGCGCTGCTGGGCCGGAGCGAACAGGGTCTGCCGGCAATTATTTACTCCGAGGGCCTAAGCCTACGCGATTCGACTTTGTATGCGCGGGTGAAACTTGGTTTACGAGGTTTTGCCGGGCTGGCGGAGAAATTGCCCGCCGATGCCGAGTGGCAACTATACGGTCTGCAATTCCACCCCGAAGCCAGCCACTGCGAGTTCGGCCAACAGTTTTTGGCCAACTTTGCCTTGGGCATCTGTGGCTGTGCCAACAATTGGGCCCTGGAAAGCTGGGAGCACTCGGTGGCGTCCGAAATCCGCGGGAGGGTGGGAAAACAAAGTGTCGTGCTGCTGATCTCGGGCGGTGTGGACTCCTCGGTGGTGGCAGCTCTGCTGCTGCGCTACCTGCCACCCGAACAAATCCACTTGCTCTACTTTGACACCGGCCTGATGCGCCAAGGCGAAAGCGAAGAAGTGCTGCGGCAGCTGACACAACTGGGTGCCCGGCACCTCCACCAAATTGATGCCCGTCACGAGTTTATTGCGGCCCTGGCCAGTGTCGAAGAACCGGAGCAGAAACGCAGCCGCATCGGCGATCTGTTTATTCAGATTCAGGAGCGCGAGATTCGCAGTTTGTTCGAAGCTCAAAACGCTCAAAGCACCGGATCCTGCCCTCAAGTATCTATTGCCGAATATTTTCTGGCACAGGGCACCCTATACACAGACATGATTGAATCGGGACGGGGTGTGGGCAAGTACGCAGCGGTGATTAAATCGCACCACAACGTCAGCACTCCGCTGGTGCAGGAACTGCGAACCCAGGGCCGCCTGATTGAGCCCCTGGCCACCCTGTACAAGGACGAGGTTCGCCGCTTGGGCGAGTGGCTGGGCCTGGGACGCGACATCACTCAGCGGCAGCCCTTTCCCGGTCCCGGCCTGGCCATTCGCATTCTGGGCGCGGTCAGTGCCGAAAAGCTCGAGCTGCTGCGCGGCATCGACCATATTTTCCTGGAGACCCTGCGCCAACTGGGAGTCTACGGCGAAATATGGCAGGCCTTTGCCGTATTGCTGCCGGTACAGAGCGTTGGCGTAACGGGCGACAGCCGCCGCTACGGGCCGGTAATCGCCCTGCGGGCCATAACCTCGGTGGACGGCATGAGTGCCGAGGTCTATCCGTTCAGCCACGAGCAATTGCAGAAGATTTCGACCCGAATCAGCAATTGTTTCCCGCAAATCAGCCGGGTGGTCTACGATATTTCAGCCAAGCCCCCGGCCACGATTGAGTGGGAATAGTAAGCAAAGCACTGGCAGAGTGGAGAACTTGCGAGTCCCTAAACAATTTTTCAATAACGGAGCAAGACTGATTATGCTAGAATTTCCACAACGTAGAGGCACTCGCTGCCTGAAATACGATTCCCTGAACGAGCGCTTCGGGCGCGATGACCTGCTGCCCCTTTGGGTGGCCGACATGGACTGCAAGGCTCCGGAGGTAGTGCAGGAAGTCCTGCAGCAAAGGCTGGCTCATGGAATCTACGGCTATTCCAGCAGCCAGCAGAATGAGGCCTGCAAGGCGGCGATCTGCTCTTGGCTGGCCAAGCGACACGGTGTGGAGGGCCTTGCCCTCTCAGACTGCCTGATCTTTGCCGGGGTGCTGGAAGCACTATCTGTCTGTATTGAAGTGCTGTGCGCCAAAGACGAGGCCATAATTCTGCAAACTCCTGCCTATAATTGTTTTTTTGCGACGTTGGCGGCTTCGGGTCGACTGGTAATCGAGAATCAGCTGGCCGCATGCGGCCAGCCCGGCAATTACCGGATGGACCTAGCCCGATTGGAGCAACAGATCCAAGCCAGCCCAAGTCCTCCCCGGATCTTCCTGCTGTGTAGCCCCCACAATCCAATCGGCAAGGTCTGGCCGGAAGATGAACTCCGGCAGCTGATTGAGCTATGTTGTAAATACCAGATTTATCTGATCAGCGACGAGATTCACTTCGATCTGGTCTATCGGGGCCATCGGCACTTGAGTCTGCTGCGCTCGGAGTTTGCGAAGCTCTACGACAGGTTAATTCTGCTCTCTTCGCCGCATAAGACTTTTAATATTCCGGGGCTGCGCAGTGCCTATCTGGTGAGCCGAAACCGTTCGATTTTACAACGAATCGGGTGCTTCTGTGAGCAGTTCCAGTTCGGCGATATTTCGCTGCCGGGCCACTTGGCGCTGGAGGCCTGCTACACCCGGCAGGAGGCCGCTGACTGGCTGGCAGAGGTGCTTTGGCACTTGGAGCAGAATCGTGACTTGCTGCATGATACCCTCAAGGCTGAGTTTCCTGAGTTGCTCCACGCTAAACCACAGGGCACTTATCTGTACTGGGTTGACTGCCGTAAATGGTTTCCCAATGAGCAGCCTGCTGCTCTGCGTCGGTTCTTCACGGAGGCGGGGCTGGCTCTTGGCTGGGGTGAGCTGTACCACGGAAATGGTTGGGTGCGCGTCAACTTCGGCTGCTCGCGCAACTTGCTGCAAGAGGCACTGGAGCTCTGGAAGCGAGCCAGTCAGAATCTGCCGGAGGTTTGAATGTGAAGCACTGGCACCAGCCGCAGCCGGGGGACCGGCCAGTCTGCCCCCCACTTACGATACTAAGTGACATTGGACACCAGTTGCCCTAATTTTGTCAATGAGCTTGGGGTCGGCATCTGTGTGGGTAACAAGATGGTTAACACTGTTAATGTCAGCAAACTTGGTGACCGAGAGTCTATTTAATTTCGAACTATCCAGAAGCATGATGCATTGATCTGCGTTTTGGATCATGGCGTGTTTAATTTCACACTGCAATTTATTAACATCCATATATCCCAGTTCAAAAGAACAAGCTGCAGCACTCAACAGAACTATCTCTGCATGATGCTGCGCAAAAAAGTCAACCGTTTCGCTACCCACAAACTGAGAATGATGCAAAAAGCCTCCCGCTCCAAAGATATCGGTATCTTTAAGATAGTACCGGGCGAGTCGCAGAGTCTCCAAGCCATTACTTAAGATCACTGCGGGGTGTCTTTCTGCCAAATATTCCAGCACAAATCCGACAGTAGTCCCTGCTTCCAGCATAATACTCATATTCTGAGGAATAAGATTTTGAACTGTCCATTTCGCAATCTTCTTTTTCTGCTCATTTTGTAAGTGTATTTTACTGGAAAAATCTCTTTCAACCTCTTTCATTGTAATAAAACCATGATTACGAGTGATATAATCCAGCTCTTCCAGTTGCTTCAGTGCGCGATACACAGTCATCCTGGAGACATCAAAACTCTCACAAAGAATCTTGCTGGTAGTTGCACCGTGTCTGTTAATAACAGTAAGTATCTCTTCTGCAGTAGCAGATAATTTAAAATCCTGCATGGCCAATATTTCATCTTCTTGCTGTATCATCTTGCAGCTATTGTATAACTACTATCCAATGATTGCAACAATCACAAATCATCATAGTAACAAATAAAATGTTACAATTATAAAATCAATATGTTCATATATAGAAAATATTTACCGAAATTAAACTTTTTTAAAAAAAGTCTTGACAACAATAACAGGTCAGTGTACTATACTATAAATATCAATACTGATACTATGTATACAGAAAGGGAGTTGCATGATGAAAAAGACGCTGATGATTCTAGGTATATCATTTGGGGTTTCTGCATTGGCCTGGGCCAGAGGAGAGCAGGGAGAAAATACGGAAAAGTCTGTCACTATTGAATTTATTCAATGGTGGGAGCCGGAATTGCCTTCTGGCGCGTTACGCGGGATTATGGACGACTTTGAGATCGCAAATCCTGGAATAAAAGTAAAATTGATCTCTGGTCCATACTCCAGCACCAGAGATCAGATTGTAGCTGGCGCAGCCACAGGAACTCTGAGCGATGTGGTAGGTTTGGATGGGGCTTGGGTAAATGATCTGGCCAGTCAGAATGCTATAACACCTCTTGATGAATTTATGACAGATGGAGACTTTGATTCTGATGAAATAGCAGCAATTATCAAAGTTGATAACAAAAGTTATATGTTCCCTGTGGCTTCCTTTGTTTATCCAGTTTTTATTAATTTGGACATGATGAAATCTGCTGGGTTGCAGAATCCCCCGAACACTCGCACTGAGTTTATGGATGCTGCCCAGAAGATGACCGATGCCAATGCCAATCAATATGGTTGGGTTTTACCTCTATCTTTACAGACTCCAAATGGGATACAGAATGAAGTGATGTCTTGGGTGTGGGCTTCTGGCAAGAGCATGATGAAGAATGGAATGCCTGATCTCACCAATGAAGATGTGATTAGTGCTCTTGAATTTGTTCGAGACATGTATCAGAAGGGCTTGGTTTCTCCGGGTTCTTTTGCCAAGCAAGAGCAGGATAAGGTCGAGGAGTTTGTCAGTGGAAGAATTGGGATGATGGTCAGCTCTTTGGCTCATATTAATATGATACGAGAACGGAATCCCAACTTGAACTTTACTATATCCGATTTTCCAGTTATTGACGGCTACAATGGCCCGAAAGGATTGCCGTATGCTGCATGGGGGATCGGGATCAGTCAGAGCAGCAAGCATAAAAAAGAGGCTTGGAAGCTTGTTGCATATCTAATGAGCACAGAGGTCAACAGTAAATTGGTGTCTATAGCCAATGCCTTTCCTGGAAATGTAAAAGCACAACCAGATTTTGTTAAATCGGACAAACTATTTGCAAAGACATTTAAAATATTTCAAACAGGTTACCTTGCGAATGAGTTTGTCGGACTACCTGTTGCAGAAGAATTGATGCGCATACTAGACATCGAAGTACAGAAAATACTTGAAGGGAAACAAACTGTAATTCAGGCAACTGAAAATGCTCAGCAAAAATGGAAGGCAAAATTTTAATAGTTATATAACTATGTCTTTCTTGAAAAATCTTATTCCAAGACTGCAAATTGATGCGCTAAAATTTATTCCCAATGAGGTTTTGTAAATTGGTTTTAAATAGTTTTTCGCGGAGCAATGTACAAGGGGTACAACTTTCTCTGTTTTTTCTTAGAGAAAAAAAGAATCTTGCCCCCTATATGTTCCTGTTACCTGCTTTTATTCTCTTAGCAGTCTTGATGTTTTTGCCAATGTTGACTGTAATAAGGTATTCCTTTTTTGACAATGTCATCACGAATAAGAACCTTGTGTTTGTGGGCTTAGGAAACTATAGGTCAATCTTTCTGAACGATAGTGTCTTTTGGATTTCCTTGGGGAATACTTTGTACTTTACAATCGTTAGCGTAATTTTTCACTTACTTCTGGGCCTGTTGTTTGCTGTAATGTTAAATTCTGATTGCCTGGGGCCTATTGTTAAGGCTGTTTTACGCATGATATATATCATCCCCTGGGTCTTTACGGCGACTATTGTTGCTATTATCTGGCGTTTAATCTTGGATCCGGGTGGTATAATGAATTACATACTGATTTTCTCTCGGGTGATTACTAAAAATATCGAATGGCTTTCATCAGAAAAAACGGCTATTCATATCTTGATCTTCATTAATATTTGGGCTGGATATCCATTTTATATGGTGAGTTTTCTGGCGGGATTACAAGGAATTCCCAATAACTTGTATGAAGCGTCTACTATCGATGGTGCAAGTATCTGGCAAAATTTCTTTCATATAACTATTCCTTGCTTGATTCCTATTATTATAAGTATTTCTATGCTGGATTTTATTTGGACTATGCAGGTTTTTCCCTTAGTCTGGATGACGACAGGGGGAGGTCCGATTCATGCAACAGAAGTCTTGGGGACCTATACCTATAAATTAGCCTTTAGTACCTATCAATTTTCACTCGCTTCGGCCAGTGCCGTAGCTATATTGCTAATCTCACTTGGAGTTGCAGTATTCTATATTAAAAGTCAGAGAAGTAGGTTCTGATGGTACATATAAAGCAAAGAGTAAAACTAAATCTCTTTATTTATGCTGGGCTTTTTTGCGGAATGCTATATGCTGGATTTCCAGTGGTATGGATGCTATTCGCTTCTCTAAAGTCAAATACAGAAATATTTGAGATTCCTCCCACTCTCATTCCACGAAATTTTACTGTTGGAGCATATATTTCGATTCTATTCAGTTCTGTAAAAGTCCGTTTTTTTGTCAACAGCTATTTTGTTTCTTTTTCAGTAACACTGCTGACCTTGGTTGTCTCTATCTTGGCAGGATACAGCTTCAGTCGTTTTCGGTTTAAATTTAAGAATTCCCTAAATTTGATTATACTCAGCACTCAAGCTGTACCAAGAATTACTTTGCTTATTCCCTATTTTGGTCTGCTTGTCTCATTGAGACTATACAATACTTATTTTGCGTTAATTTTGACTTACATGGTATTTACCCTGCCCTATGCGATTTTAATGATGACAGGCTATTTTAATACGCTCCCTAAAGAACTAGACGAGGCAGTACTTATGGATGGAGGCTCCCGCTCTTCGGTTCTTTGGAAATTTCTAGTGCCTGTATCACTTCCTGGAATTGTGGCTACTGGAGTATATACTTTTATATTAGCTTGGAATGAGTTTCTTTTTGCCTTAACTCTAACTAAAACAACAAACATGAGAACTGTACCAATCGGGATTCAGCAACTCATGGGACAGCATGCCTATGAATGGAATGAAATGATGGCTATGAGCCTTTTGGGTTCTTTCCCAATTCTGATCCTGTACTTATTAGTTCAGAAATATTTTATATCTGGCATGACTGCGGGATCCGTAAAAACATAGAGTCGACTGGAGCACATCATGGTTACAACACAACTTTACGTTCAGGCCAAAAAAATGGCCTTAGAGATATTCGCAAAAGCGAATATTGCCCTCAGTAACGCAGAACAGATGAGCATTGAAATTGCAGATTTTGGACTGGGCGATCTATTTCATACCGGCCTTCAACTCGTCACCTATATCAACACAAGTCGCGTCTGTGCCAAAGAAATGGTTTTACTCCCCCATCAAACGTGCCCGGAACATATTCACCCCACTATGGGGACACAGACAGGGAAAGAAGAAACCTTTCGCTGTCGGTATGGGACTGTATATTTATACATTGACGGTAGTCCTTCTGAAGAATTGCATTGTTCAATTCCTGAAAACTTCAAAGAAGGATATTCTGTCTTTCACGAAATAATATTAACCCCCGGAGAGCAATATACGATTATACCATTATCCATTTTTTTGTATATAGCAGAACACTAGGTTTCGTAATTATGAATACTAAACCTGTCTTTTTGGGCTTTACAAGTAATATTGACTATGAGATTAGTTTATCCAGTCAGGAAATTATCCAAATGATAAAAGACTACAATATAAAACAAAGTGATCTTGTCGACTATAAAAAAATATGCAACATTAAAGATTTAATATCCTTTACACTATATTGCATACAAAATAATATTGGTACAGAAAGATATATTTTTAATGCATCAACATTGTCGAGTTTTGCTGAATTATTTGAATATTCTGTCACCTTAGGGGGAACCGCAGCGAGAGCAGCTGTTGCCATGTCTAAGATAGGATATTCTAAGCAATTATATTTACACCTTACGGCTTGCAATGGAATTATTAGAAAATTGCTCCATCCAGATCTATCATATATCTCAAGCAAAAAAGATACAGTCATATATCCTCATGTTATTATACAATATAGTTCTGATATAGAAGTTAATATAAATAATATACATATATCTCCTTTATATTCCAACCGATTAATTTACACAAATGATATAGATAATTCTATTGTAGAGATAAATAAAAAGTATATGGCCAGTATTTATATGTCAAAAGTAACACTATTTTCGGGATTTAATGCGATGACTGATATTAACTTATTTGAAAAAAGAATTTATTATATCAAAAAGATATTTTCAAATATGGTGCTTAAGCCTTTTATATTTTACGAAAGCGCAAATTTTTACATAAATGATCTAAGTACAATATTACAAAATGAAATTGGTGATATTATTGATATATATAGTTTAAATGAAGATGAATTCAGTTTATACTTTAATAGTAGTATTGATTTACTTATTCCAGAATTAGTTTTTCATTATTTAAAAATGTTTAAAAACAATATATTTAATGCTAAATACTTATTATTACATACAAAATATTGGGCATTAATATATGGAAGAAATTCAAACAGATTTGTAAATTGTCTTTATTCTGCAATAATCTTGGCAAGCACTCGTGGTTTGTATGGTAATAATTATGATATGAATAGTTTTTATGATGTCCAAAAAATGAATCGGGATATTAAGGCAATAGAATTCAGTAAAAAAATAGAAATAATTTCAAATAAAGAAGTTACTTGTGTCCCATCTATTGATATTTTAAATAAGAATCTTACAACAGTTGGGCTTGGAGATGCCTTTGTTGGAGGATTTCTGACAGGACTACTTTGACATTTTATATGTTAAAAAAGGAGGATTTATGGCTATTGTAGACTATAAAGAAATCATTCTTAGAGCAAGACAAGGAGGATATGCGGTTCCATCTTTCAATACCAATAATTTAGAGTATACTCAGGCAATCATCTCGGCCGCAAAAGAGCTGCACTCACCGGTGATTTTGGGAGCAGCTAAGAGTGAAGTTGATTATATGGGGGGATTTACATTTGTTGCCATGGTAACAGCAATGGTTAAAGACCTTGATATCCCTGTGGGGATTCATTTAGATCATGGCCCTTCCGTTGACGAAGTTGTTCGCTGTATTCGTTATGGTTTTAGTTCTGTAATGTATGATGGATCGTCTCTCCCGCTAGATGATAATATTGCTAATACGACGAAAGTCGTGGAATTAGCGCATGCTTGCGGCCTATGTGTTGAAGCAGAAATTGGTGTAATCGGCCAGACATCTGAAGGTCCTGAAGGTCCGGCGATTGATCCGGAGAGCGTCGGGCTTGCAGACCCAACAGAATGTGAAATTTTAGCACGGAAAAGCGGAGTGGATTGTTTAGCTGTTGCTGTTGGCAATGCTCACGGCATTTATAAACGGAAACCGGAAATTCGATTTTCGTTGCTACATGAAATCGCAACCAGAACCAATATCCCTCTGGTATTACACGGTGGCACCGGAATTCCTGTCTCTGATATTCAGAAGGCGATAAAAATTGGTGTGGCCAAGATTAATTTCAGTACAGTGATGAGAAAAGGTGCGATAGAAACTCTTCGCCAGACTCTCAATTCAAATCTTGGAGAATTAGATTATATGAAATTACTTTCCCCAGCACGTGAAAAGATGACTGAGATCGCAAAAGAGCATATCAAAATATGTATGTGCGATGGCAAGGCTTGGCAATGATCTGCTGAAACCCAATAATTCGTAGACTGTCTAACAACGCCCTGATCGGAGATCAATCCCACTCCTTACTTTCTCACTCTCATGAGTTTTCAGAAATGTGCGAGCCAGCAGACAAGCTCCTTTTGTTGCAGTGTTTTGACCTTGTACTGTAACAATGGAGACAGGGCCAATATTTTGGTGGCAGAGCTTGGTAAATTCGGATCGTATGTACTGGTTCTTCTGTAACACACTCCCGTCGAGAAACAGCATGTCGTGGAAGAAGCACTTTCTCATACGCATAAACAGTTTGCACAGTTCTACTGCTGCTGCCCCAGCGATCTCCCGGGCATCCACACAGTTTTTGAGAAGTTCTGCATCGAGCAGCTCTGCATGTTTGGCCAGCTCGGCTTTTCCCTTCAAAGAGTAGACATAAGGGAGGATATCGCTTATCAGCCTGTACCGATGCGCACTGTTTTTTTGCATATATTGCAGCACCTTGTCTCCCAGTTGGGATGTTTTGCCCCATTCATGATCTTGCAGCACACGGGCAAAGATTTGGGTCGAGATCCAGTAAGCAGAACCTTCGTCGCCCAAGAGGTGACCCAAGCCGCCAAAACGATGCAGTTTACCCTTTCTATCTCTGGCAAGGGCGATGGAACCCGTCCCGGCAATGAGCAGGCTTCCCGGCTTGTTTTGGGCGGCTCCTGCAAGTAATATTTCTGCATCGCTGCAAATATAAATATTTTGCACTGTCGGCCAAGAAAAGATTGAAGCGAAGATATCCTGCCAGGCTTTCGCTGTCTGAGGCCGATTTTTCTCTACTCCAGCACTTCCGAGGCAGCCAGCATCAAAGTCTTTAATGTCGATTCCAAGTACCTCTCTTGACTGCAGGAACAAATTTTCAATGGTCCGGCGCACTACTTCCGAGGGACCGCTCAGAAGGTTTGTAGCCTGACCAGAGAAAGTGCCGAGATGCACAGCCCCCTGTTCTATACGGAGCTGGGAAGTGCTGCCACCACCATTGATCCCAAAGACCGTCATTGGCAGTCATACAGATCAATGGTGATCTCTTTACGTTGTTCCACATAAGCCGCCAAACCGCTGACTGCTTCAAGTTGCTCCAGCTCCTCCAGTGTTCCATTTCTTTCTACCCAGTACCGGACTTGATCCGTGCCGTTAATCAAGTCGATGGCCAGTCTGTCAAATTCGTATTCATAGGGCTCCGTATTCCAGAAAGAAGTTTTCAAGGGCAAGCTGTGGTATAATTCCCGGCAAATCAGCTGCATACTCAGCCATGGGCGGGCCCGCTGTACGTCGGTCACATGTACCTGAAACCCGCCGCAAGCTTGGCCTTGGAACTTGTCATATGTCGGGAGAAAACTTACAGGACGCAGAAAGATCCCCTCCAGTCCATTGTCTGCCAGAGCCCCATTGCAGTTTTTACAAAAGGCATATGGTTCGAGCTTCGGATGCCCGATGATTTCCAAGCTGCGAGTTGTCCCTCTGCCTTCTGAGAGCGTGGTACCCTCAAAGAGGACTGTGCCGATATAGGAAAGGCAGGTTTCCGCAGCGGGCAGATTAGGGGAAGGCAGCACCCAAGTCAGATCTGTCTCGGCAAATATAGCATTTCGCTTCCATCCTTCTATCGGTATCACTTCACACTCACAGGCAAGCTTGCAGTGTGTGAAGATAAATCTGGCCACCTCGCCAATGGTCAAACCATGACGCTGCGGTATGGGCAGCAGACCGACGAAAGAGGCAAATGCCTCTTCCCGGACAAAGCCCTCCACAAGCTCTGCGCCGACCGGGTTCACCCTGTCCAGGACAATCACTTTAATATTTTTTTGTGCGCATTTCTCCATCAGCAAATATAGTGTTGATATATAGGTGTAAACGCGCGTACCGACATCCTGAAGGTCAACGACAATACTGTCCACCCCACTGAGCATCTCATCGGTGGGCGCACGGGTATGAGAGTAAAGACTGTGAACGGGCAGATGGAAATACGGATGAACGTAATCTTTCGTCTCGATCATATTGTCCTGTACATCAGTGGAAAAACCGTGCTGGGGCCCGAAAATCTTTTTTAGCCTCGGGCCCAGAATTTCTTGTAGAGCCAGGACTCCCGGAGTCAAATCCTTAGTGACAGAAGCATTGTGGCACAAATAACCCACGTTGCCCCGGAGACAGCTTTGGTATCCGGGAGAGCGCAGCAGTACATCCAAGCCATTAAAAACTTTGTATCGCTTCATTCTGTTGCGTCCTGTGTGCCCTCCTGAGAATCCCACTCTTCGCTTGCCGATTCCTTTGGTTTTCCTAAGAAGCAAACCAGTGCTGCGAGCAATGTGCCGAAGACCAACACCCAAGGGAATGAAGGATTAGGTAGAGTAATGCCCAGCAGATCATTGACCAGTGGTTTCCAGATGTAAGGCTGCATCAACACGGTAAAGACAAAGCCAGTGCACAAAGCCGCAATTGCGCTGGCATTATTTCCGCGTTTGGTAAACATTGCGACGCTGAATACACCAAGCAGACCCGTATAGGCAAAAACCATCATGCTGAGGGCAAAATTCAGCAGGGGCATCTTGCTTGCCTGCTGCATGTAATAACTTAACACGCTCACCGTACCCAAAAGGACAGCGGCCACGATAACACCTATTCGCCCGGCCTTGACATAGTGCAGACTATCCCTGTTAAGGCCCCGCTTCTCTTGTATCGGCTTGTAGAAGTCGTTGACCAACACTGAAGACATGGCATTCAAGCCGGAATTCAAAGTCGATACTGCCGCAGCCATAACTCCGATGGTCATCAGGCCCTTTATCCCCGCTGGCATTTCATTTAGCATATAATACATAAAAATCTGTACTGTTTGAGGAGCATTTTTACTCATATCCACAACATGCTCGTAATTCCCGCGGAGTAAGTCAGGTTGATTGTAGAAAATATACAAGAATAAGCCGACAAACATAAATACCATGGTGACCGGAAGACTGATCAGTGCACCAGTCACCGCAGACATGGCACCTTGCTTGGCACTTTTGCAAGTCAGCAGCCTCTGGGTCATGTCCTGGTCCAGGGCGTGAGAAGCTACAGATAACAGGACAAAGCCCGTCAGAGAGGTCCAGACGGTATACACGTCAGTAAAGCCGCTGAACTGAAAATCGAACAGCTTCAATTTGGAGTTTCCTTCAGCCCCTCCAGTCTGGAGAGCAGAGATGACTTCGGAAGGGGTGGCAGAAAATGCTAAATATAGAGATATAATCGCGATCAGTGCAGCACTGACATAGATGACCAGCTGGACGACATCACTCCATATTACGGAACGGATCCCGCCAAAATAGGCATAAGCGATGCCAACAATAACTAATAATAATGTAGATAACAGGATATGAGTCGGCGCGATGTCAAAGAATAAGACCATGGACATGGCAATTGCAGCCATGTACAAACGTGCGCCACTGGCAAAAACCCGGCCAAAGAAATACCATATTCCTGTTGCCCTTTGTGCTGCTGCGCCATATCGTTTGTGCAGGAGTTGGTATACCGTCATGACCCTGTTTTCATAAAATCTGGGGATAAAAAAGTAGGCAACCAGCAATATACCAAGAATATAGCCAATATTTGTCGACAGATATGTGAGGTTACTACCGTAAGCAGCTCCTGGGCCTCCCAAGAATGTGGCAGCGGATTGAGTGGTCGCTAATAGAGAAATAGCTACAGCCCAGAGCGGCATCTGTTTTTTGGCCAAGAAGTACTCATCCATATTGCTCACCTTTCTCCTCGACAAAATAAAGCCCAAGAGAGCAGAAAGGGCAAAATACCCAATAAAAACTATCCAGTCCAGAAACATAAATTTGGTATTCATAATTTACCTCCAGTGATTTTGGGTATTTGTTATCCTAATATTGTAACACGAAATTTTCATATAATCAATTTTTTTCTGAAAAAAATTTGCAGAAAAGATCTGTGTGTGATATATTATCACAAATGGAAGTGAAAAGATTGCCGGGACTGTTGCAAGATATGCGACAGCAGTGTTCTAGGACAGAAAAAAGGATACTGGACTACATACTTGAAAAGCCAGAAGATTTTATCTCCCGTCCGATCACTGAGATCGCAGAAGAGCTTAATACCAGTCCCTCGGCTATCAGTCGCCTGTGTTCAAAGTTTCGCGTAGGCAGCATTGCAAACTTCAGAGTCTTACTGGGGCAGAGTGTCGCCATTGATAGGAACATCAATGAACCACGGCAGCTATCAGTTGATTTAAAAGACAGTCCAGAAAATATATGCAGGAATATTCTGCACTTTGAGCAAAATCAACTGTCATTGTTTAAGGATGTGATAGATGTCTCCGCATTGCTTTCAGCGAGCAATGCAATGTACCAGGCGAAGCAGATCTATATTTTTGGCATCGGTGCCAGTGCTGTGGTCGGCTTGGATTTGTCCCACAAGATGTACCGCTTGCAGAAAAAATGTTTCTGGTCTATGGATACCGATCTGCAGGTCATGGCATCTCAAAGCATGGAGAAGGGCGACTTGGCCTTTTGCATCTCCTATTCTGGCAGAAGCCCGGCGATATGTAAGATAGCCCAATACGCCAAGGACAATCAGATCCAAAACATCGGTCTGTATGCCAGAAAAAACAGCCCGCTGAGCCGCTTGGTAGAGCTTTCCATTACCAGCCCTTTTCACGATCCCAGAGCGCACATCGGAGCTGATGTTTCTCGAATCCACCAATTGCTTGTAGTGGATATCCTCTGTGCCCTGCTGGCGGCGAAAGACTCGCCGAGCGCGTTGCTTGCATTAGAAAATACTCGTGCTATGGTCAAAAAACAGTAAGACAAAGGTGTTTAGATGGATATTGGTACTTCGATCACAGAACAAGTTAATGATGTTTCCCAAGATATTGATATAAAGTCCAGCTTGGAAATCCTGCAAATAATGAATAATGAAGATAAAAAGGTAGCTTGTGCCATTACGCCGATTTTGCCTGCTATAGCAAGATTGATTGATAGAATTGTACACGCTTTAAATAATCAAGGTAGAATGATTTATATTGGAGCGGGCACCAGTGGACGACTGGGGGTCCTAGATGCCTCAGAATGCCCTCCTACGTTTGGCACAGCTCCGGATCTGGTTCAAGGTTTGATTGCGGGGGGGCCTGCAGCTCTAGTCCATTCTGTTGAAGACGCCGAGGACGATGCAAAGCAGGCAATTTTTGATTTACAGAATATTGAGTTTTCCAAGTGTGATGTGCTCATCGGCATCAGCGCGAGCGGCAGTGCTTCCTATGCTGTGGCCGCATTGCGCTACGCCAGTACCTGTGGCGCGGTCACCGCTGCAATCAGCTGCAATACGGCTGCAGAGATTCTTCAGGTTGCAGATTATCCCTTATGCGTGGAGGTTGGCCCCGAAATCATAGCAGGCTCAACCCGGTTGAAGGCCGGGACAGCGCAAAAAATGCTTCTAAACATGCTGAGCACAGTGAGTATGATCAAACTGGGCAAAGTCTATGGGAATCTGATGGTTGATTTAAAGCCCGCAAATAAAAAACTGGAACAGCGTTCCCTCAACTTGATAAAGAATATTACAAATTGTGATGAAAGAACGGCAAGGGCATTCTTTCAGGAATCTGGCAAGCAACCCAAGGTCGCCATTGCCATGCTGCTTTCGGGAAAGACGCGCGGGGAGGCGGAAACATTTCTGCAGAGCAATCCCAGCCTCCGTCAAATGGTCCAAGGAAATGAAAATTCCCGAGGGCAGCCTAGGCAGAGGGCTTTTAAGTCTTAAATTCAGAGCCGCTGTGCGACAAAAGATATTGGCGAGCCAGAGCAGTCCGTAAAAAATGGCAGATACCTGCAAGCTTTTATATTCTTGGCTGGGATAGTGCTTGTAGCTCATAACCTGCTGTTTCGACCAGTTGCTGCAGTGCCCTATATTCACTCTGCCAAGATTGGTCAATCCTGCGGGAATCAGTCTTTACCTGATCCATAGAGCCAGAAATTATTGGAACCTGCAGATTCGCGTTTGCCAGACGCTCCAGGCTCCGATCGCTGATGGGCTGCACGGCCTCCAGTATGGCGGCCTGCTCGGTTAAATTTCCTTGTACAGCAATGATGACATCGCAGCCAGCCTGCTGTGAAAGTCGCGCTCGATCGGGCAAGCTCCCTTTCAGAGCTTCCATCCATATGCAGTCACTACATATAACTCCCGCAAAACCCAATTCCTGGCGCAGAATCCCATTCAAAATATATTGAGATTGGCTGGCTGAATTTTGAGAATCCAAGCTCTCTATCAACATATGTCCGGCCATTACCCATGGAGGAGAGGTGGATGGCCCGGAGGAGTCGCCACATAGGGCACGGAATGGCAGCAGATCTGTCTTTTCCAGTTCAGGCCGCAGGGTTGATATTACGGGCAGTGCCTTGTGCGAATCCATTTTTGCCCGACCGTGACCAGGAAAGTGCTTAACACAGCTTTTGACACCGAATTGATGCAGTCCACTGATAAATTCCCGGGCTAATACCGTCACTGTATGAGGCTCCCTTGCATAGGCCCGGTCACTGATAATCGGGTCTGCGTCTGGAAGAGGGATGTCGGCTACAGGGGCATAATTCAAATCGATTGCCAAGGAAGCCAGCACGGAAGCAATGGCACGTCCTGCTTGGCGGCTGACTTGCTTGCCCAGTTCTTCGTCTTTGCGGTAGATGCGGCCAATGAGAGCTGCTTCCGGGTAATGAGGCCAGCACTTACTTCTTGGATGAGGCTCCCTGTGGTCAAAATGGATCGGGCCCGCCAGCCGCTGCACCCGGCCTCCTTCCTGGTCGATAGAAACAGGCGCATCTTCTCGCCCAACACAATCGCGAAAATCTTGGATAAATTCCCTCAGCTGGGCAGGACTGTGGCAATTTTCCTGCATGACAATCAAACCTAAAGGCTGATATTTTTTGAGAAATTCACGGAAATCCACATCGATTTCTGTTTTTTTATAAGCTAGAATTACTGGTTTTATTGGAGACATATATCCCTATTAAAAATAAGTTAAAATACGAAAAAACAATTCAAGTATATCGGCTGAGTTGTTTTTAAGCAACTTACTTTGTATATTTTGCTGGGATGTATACTGCTATAAGCAATACCTTGGTCCAAACTCAGTGCCAGCCCCTTCCACCACCCCCTAAATCAAGCCTGCCGGGGTTTTTGTCGGGTTGTTTGCGGGGTTTCGTTCCGGAAAGTAAGTCCGCAGCGGGATTGACAGGGAGTACTGGGAGGACTATTCTGCTTCCATGTTTGAGGAAGTCTCTTATCCCTTACAGATCAAAAGTATTGATTATAAAGAAACTGATAAATCCTACGAAAAAACACCCGGCCGCTTTGCTTTTTACAAATGGTATTGTGTACTTTACGGCAGTGTCGAAATGATTGTCGACGGCAGAGAAATTGTCATTCAGCCCGAAGAATCCCTGCTGATCCCGCCCAACGCAGAACGCTGCTCCCGGGCCTTGAAGACCATGGTCGGCTACATCTGCCTGTACTTTGAGAACCAGAATCTGGAGCTCGGTCAGCTGGAAAACCGGGTGGTATCTCTTTCGGAATCCCTGATTGAAGATGTCCGGGCCTTGACCGGAGAATTAAAATCCCCCGGTTGCTCTGATTCTCTGCACTATATCTATGCGCTGGTCATCCGTCTGCTGATCTCACAGCTTCGTTCTGTGGCAGAAGGAAAGGAATCCAAGCATCACGACTCCTTTCTCAACCACGAATATAAAAAAGACTTGATCCAGAAAATCGATCATTTCATTTTTTCTCACATTAAGGAACCCCTGAGCCGCGAGCAGTTGGCTGAATCGTTTCACTTTTCTCCCTCCCATCTCGCTCGCCTGTACAAGGGGATGACCGGAAAAACCCTGACGGACAAAGTCATCAAAACCCGCATGGAAAGGGCTCGTTCCCTTTTGCTCGGCAGTACTATCAATATCACCCTGATTGCCGAGGAAGTCGGCTACAATTCCTACAGTCATTTTTCTCAGGTCTTCAAAAAAGAAACCGGTATCACCCCGTCGATATACCGCAAGACACACGGAACCGCCTACGGCACGCGGCAGATATCCGGTGAATGAACGGATAACACATTATTATCATCTGATATCACAGCCGGTGCTCGAATTCCGAATAAAATTAATCTTTTTCTGATATTTTTACCGCATTTTTGCTGTTACTATTTTCCCATCTTTTTTCAGGGAAAACACGATGCTTGTCTCGGCTACAGCGATGCTCCAAGATGCTACAAAGCGCAATTATGCGGTCGGAGCCTTTAATATAACTTCTATTAACCAGATGCTCGGCATCATCGAGAGCGCGGAGCAGAAGAATTCTCCTTTGATTATCCAGACTTCAGAGACTCCGGCGCGCTTTTTCAGCCCGGAGCTGATTGCCGCAGCATGCCGGACTGCGGCAGAACGGGCTTCGATCCCGATCTGCCTGCACATCGACCACTGCACGGATGTCGATTTCTGCAAGCGCTGTGCCGATGCCGGTTATACAAATATCATGATCGATGCCTCGCAGTTCGATTTTGCAGAGAATATCCGCATCACCCGCAGTGTGGTCGACTACTGCCGGGGCAAGGGCGATATCAGTGTCGAGGGGGAATTGGGAACGGTCTCCGGCGTGGAAGATCAGGTGGTCGTAGCCGAAGACGAGGCTCAGCTCTGTGACCCGGGTTCTGCGGTGCAGTTTATCCGGGATTCCGGGGTGGATCTCTTTGCTCCGGCAATCGGCACGGCGCACGGTGTGTATCAAACGGCAAATCCCAAAATAGATTTTGACCGGCTGGCCCAAATCCGCACGGCGGTTGTGCAGAGCGGCCTGAAGACGCCGCTGGTGGTTCACGGTTCCACCGGCCTGCCGGAAGATTACATCAGGAGACTCATTGCTGCCGGCGGTGCCAAATACAATGTCTCTACAGATCTGAAACACACCATGCTCGATGCAATGTACGCTTATACGGATGCCCACCGCGCGGAGTATAATCCGGGGAAACTCGACCGTGCGGTGCGTTTCGCCATGCGGGAGCGGGCCGCATACTGGATCGACCTGTTCGGATCGGCGGGGAAGGCCAATGGCTGAGCTGAAGGCCGTCTTTTTTGACCAGGACGGGGTGATCATTGACACCGAGCGGGACGGGCACAGGGTGGCCTTCAACGAGGCGTTCAGGCAGGCGGGGATTCCCCTTGAGTGGAGCGTGGAAGGCTACCACGACTTGCTCCAGGTAGGTGGCGGGAAAGAACGTATGCGGCAGGCTTTCCGGGAGCAGGGCTTGTTTGCCGATCTCGACGATACAGCCTTCGATGAGAAGATCCGGGAATGCCATCACCGAAAAACAGATATCTTTATTGAGATGTTGCGAGATGGGGGCCTGCCCCTCCGCTCCGGCATCCGCAGGATGATGGAGCAGCTCAACGATGCCGGGCTGGTTCTGGCCATTACCACCACGTCCAATGAACGGACGGCAGAGCTTATTTCCAACAGGCTTCTGCGGGGAATCCGCTTCGACTTTATTATTGCGGGCGACATGATTCAGCGCAAGAAACCGGATGCGGAGATTTATTTGAAGGCGATAGATCAGGCGGGAATACATCCTGAAGAGGGCCTGGTCTTCGAGGATTCTCACATCGGGGTGACTGCGGCTAAGGCTGCGGGTTTAAATGTGGTCGCCACGATCAATGACTATACGGCGGGAGAGGATCTTTCTGCGGCCGATATTGTACTGAGTTGCCTCGGAGACAGGGAAGACAAGACCGAAGTCATTGGCTCTCGGCGCCCGTTTTCATGTGGTAATTCGGGAGTTCTCTGGCCGCAATTGAGAGCTTATTTTAAGGAGTAATATGATGAAATACGTCAACAACGTCCAGCAGAGACCAGCTGATGAAGATCCCCGTTCTTTACGTGCTCGGGTAAAAGACAGGGCAGAAACGGTACTTAGGGATACATATTTTCTGGTAGATCCAGAGGATAGTCCTTCCCGGAGCTTAAAGATGGGATATACAACTATTTATCCCTCTGGGTCTACGACAGGCCATGTCCACGACGATATGGAAGAGGTTTACTACGTAATGTCAGGAGAAGGAGAGATGGTGGTGGGTGAGGACCGTTTTCTCGTGAAGCCGGGAGATGGTCTCTATGTTCCTCCTGGAGTTTTCCATACCACCTACCAAAGCGGCAATATGCCGTTGACGGTTCTCTGGGTGACCGGAAAAGTGAAGGTTGATAACGGGGAGACGAAGTAAAAATGATGCAGCAACAGATGTATATCGCAGGAGAGTGGGTGGATGCTGCAGATGGCAATACATTTGCCGTCCGGAATCCGGTGGATAACGAGATTTTTGCCCGGGTTGCCTCCGCGACAGCAGAAGATGTGGCCAGAGCCGTAGATGCTGCGGAAACTGTCCTGCCCTTATGGTCTTCCCGCTCAGCTGCAGAGCGGGGGATGTATCTCAAGAAGGCCTCTGAACTCATAAGGGAGGACAGCCGTACTATTGCAGAGCTGATGACCCGCGAGCAGGGGAAGCCGCTCAAAGAGGCCGAAGGAGAAGTCCTCAAGGGTGCGGATATCCTCGCTTACTACGCGGCGGAAGGGGAGCGGGTTTACGGCAGGATTATCGAAAATGCGGATCCCGCAATTGAAAGCCAGATTATCTATCAGCCAGTAGGGGTTGCCGTGGCAATTTCTCCGTGGAATTATCCGATTGAGCTATTGGCCTGGAAGGTCGGAGGAGCTCTGGCCGCCGGTTGTCCGATTGTCGCCAAGCTTCCTTCGGAAACCCCGCTCTCCCCCTCCGCATTCCTCGAACGGATTATCGCGAGCGGGTTTCCTGAGGGAGTCTTAAACAGCCTTACAGGTCCGGGCAGTAAACTGGGCAATCAGCTCTTCGAGAATCCCAAGGTCAAGAAGGTGGCCTTCACCGGTTCCACGGCAGTGGGACGGGAGGTGCTGCGCGGCTGTGTGGATACGCTGAAAAAGCTTTCCCTGGAACTAGGCGGTTCCCTGCCTATGTTGGTCCTTGCCGACTGCGATCTGGATGCTGCCGTCACTGGAGCGGTGCGCCGCTCATTCAGAAATATGGGGCAGATCTGCATTGCCATCAACCGGATCTATGTGGAAAAACAGGTCTATGAACCCTTTCTGGCTTTATTCAAAGAAAAGACTGAAGCCCTCAGCATCGGGAATGGCTTGGTCGACGACTGTGACTTGGGGCCTATGGCAACGAAGGGAGGCGTAGAGACGACAGAGGAGCACATAAAGGATGCCTTGAGCAAGGGGGCCCAACTTATCACTGGGGGCAGAAGGCCAGAAGGAGATTTATTTTCCAAGGGGAATTTTTACCAGCCTTCGATTCTGAAGGACGTAGACCACAGCATGAGAGTAATGCGGGAAGAAACTTTTGGCCCCTTGGTTGGAGTGATGCCATTTGAGCAGCTCAGCGAGGCTGTCGCCCTGGCAAATGATACTGTATACGGCCTGGCTGCAATAGTGTACACGAAGAACCTGGATGCGGCGCGGCAGCTCTCTCGCTCGATTGATGCTGGAAATGTCGCGATTAACAATGTTGATGCCGGGGTCATCAATGCTCCTTACGGAGGCTGGAAAGATAGCGGCTTCGGGCATGAGCATGGGCCGGAAGGGCTTTATGAGTATCTGCGGCTGAAGCATATCAGGACGAAATATTGCTGAAAATATTAAACAGATGAGGAAAAATGGCTGGGAAATATATAGTCGGCATTGATGTAGGGACTTCTGCCTGCAAGTGTATTCTGGTCGATGAATGCGGAACTGTACTCGTCTCCAGCAGCAGCAGTTATCCCTGTTCCATGCCAGAACCGGGCTGGGTGGAACAAGATCCATCAGATTGGTGGGATGCTGCATCGAAGTCGCTTTCTGCGGTAATAGAAAAGGGCGGCATAGCAGCTAATGAAATTGTTGCCGTAGGCCTCTCAGCACAGATGCACGGGCTTGTCGCCCTGGATAAAGAACTGCAAGTCATCAGGCCAGCCATTTTGTGGAACGACCAGAGAACGACTGGAGAATGTGAGCAAATTTATGAGCTTGTGGGCGGTCGGAAGAAGCTGCTCGACTATACCAACAACCTCATGCTGCCGGGGTACACGGGCTCCAAGATTCTCTGGCTGCGCCGGGAAGAACCTGCAAACTACGAGAGAGCCAGATACTTCCTCAACCCCAAAGATTATCTTCGCCTGCAATTGACGGGTAATATTGCGACAGATGTCTCCGACGCTTCTGGAACCGGTCTCTTGGATGTGAAAAACAGAGTCTGGAATAAGAGCCTGCTCTCCGTGCTGGACATTGAGCCCGCAAAGTTGCCGAGAGTGTATGAGTCTATAGAAAACACCGGACAGATATCGCAATCTGCCGCCCGAAGAACTGGTCTGGCTCCGGGTACGAAAGTTTGTGCCGGAGGCGGCGATTCGGTGATCCAGACTTCCGGCACTGGGGTGCTGGATGAGAAAAAATTGATGAGCACGATCGGCACGGCCGGGATACTGGCTACAGGGCTGCGCTCCTTCCGAAAAAATTGCGCTCATAATCTCCAGGTATTCTGCAATAATACCCCGGATACATGGCATGTCATGGGGGTAACTTTGTCCGCAGGGGCAAGCTACCGTTGGTTTGTCGAAAGGTTCTGTAATCTGTGCGGCCTGGAAGAGAAGCAAAGCGATGCAAAGCTTTTCCAATTGATTGATGAAAGGGCGGCAAGGTCAGCTCCAGGGGCACAGAAGCTGCTTTTTCTGCCCTATTTGAACGGAGAGCGCTGTCCCCATACCAGTTCTGCTGCAAGGGGCGTGTTTTTCGGGCTGAATCTTTCCCACGACATCGGAGATCTGGCCCGGGCGGTCATGGAAGGCGTGATTTACAGTCTGCGCGACGTATACGAGCAGGTACGACTCTTGTGCAATATGGAAGGAATTACAGAGATCCGAAGCTCCGGGGGCGGCTCGGCAAGTAAATTGTGGTGCCAAATCCATGCCGATGTCTTTCAACTGCCCGTCAGCACTGTAAGTGGAGCAAGTGAAGGAGGAGCATACGGCGCAGCACTGGTCGCCGGAGTTTCTGCGGGGATGTGGAAGAGCCTGGAGCAGGCGGTGGAAGTATTAAAGATAAGTTCTTATACAGAACCAGATGTAAATAAATCTAATATTTATGAAGATCTGTTCCAATCTTATCGGAGGCTTTATCCCGCCTTAGAAGGTGAGTTTGACCTTCTGGAGAAGATAAAATACTGAAGGGGACCTCTAAAAATTCGCTTTTGATGCCAGACGAAGGCTCCAATGCGAGCTGGCGCAGCATTGGAGAAATGGGAAGGCCCGTGCGCAGCCAGGGCCGACCTTCCTTTTTGCGGCAGCGAGGAACGGAAGCCGAGGCATACTTTGTTGTATTGAAATGAGTTGAAAACGAAGCTGCTCGCGGAAAAGATCGCGATTCCACGCGGAATTGGAATTTTTAGAGGTGCCCTTTAGAGGTTCCCTGAAATATAAAATTCATATAGGAGGTGTCATTATGAATAGGAAAGCAATAGTACTCTCAGGTATTTTTATACTTTTACTTGCCAGTTTAGTCGGTTGTTCGAAGAAGTCGGCAGGGAAGAGTTCTAAGAGCGCAGCTGAAGGAGAAAAAAATCTTGTCGTTTATGCCAACAAGAGTCTCGATTACTATTTTTTCGTTGCAGTGCAGGAAGGAGTCAAGCGGGCTGTTGAAAAACGGGGCTGGGAGTTTGAGGCTTCGGTGGCCGACTTCGACTCTGCGGTGCAGACAAATCAGTTTATCAATTTTATTTCCAAGAAGCCATTGGCAATCCTGAGCGACCCGATTGACAGTGAGGGACTGATCGATGCCGTCAATAAATCGGTTGCGGCCGGAATCCCTGTAGGGATACTCGATACCCCGACAACGGGGGGGGATGTTGCCGTCACTGTGGCCTTTGATAACAAACAGGCGGGCATAATGGCCGCCGAAGAGATTGTCAAAAGGCTGATACAGAAGTACGGGGAGCCGAGGGGTAAGGTTTTTAACGCCTACGGTGCTTTGAGCAGCTGGGCTTGGCGCCTGAGGAAAGAAGGCTTTGAAGAAGTCATGAGCAAGTATCCCAATATAGAATATATTGCAGCGCCCGGAGAAGGGGATCTGATTAAAACCCACGATGCGCTGATCAACGCTCTTGTAAAGCATCCCGATATCGATGCGGTCCACTGCCCCAGCGATACCCCGGGAATCGGTCTGGCCGAGGCATTGCAGCAGAAGAATATGTGGAAAAAGGTGGGGGAAGAGGGGCACATTATTTTTGTAACCATCGATGGCGAGCCTGTGGCCATCAAGCAGATTGAAGCTCAATACTATGACGCTTCAGTCGTTCAGGACGCTATTTCCTATGGACAAATCGGCGTCGAGTTAATGGCCAAATATACCCTGAATGGGGAAAAAGTTCCCAAGCAACCGTATATTAACAAGGATTACTACTGGGAGAAGGCAGAGGTCAGGGACAGCCCTTCGGGCCCTTATGTAGTCATACCGCCGTATATTATGGATGAAAGTAATGTCCGTGATCCCAGGCATTGGGGTACTGTAGCTGAGAAAGAGTGGGGCATCGCTTATAAAAACTAACAGACTGTCGGAGCCTTGGGTTGGGACAACTCGGCTCCGACAGCCTGAGGGGGTGAAAACTCAGTCTGGAGAGCCGTAAGTGGAATTGTTGAAAGTAGCCGGGATTGAAAAGAACTTTGGAGCTACAAAGGCACTGGACGAGGTCAGCCTGTCTGTAACAGAGGGCAGTATCCACTCTCTTCTGGGCAGGAACGGTGCCGGGAAGTCCACTCTGGTCGGCATTATCGCCGGTACGCTGGCTGCAGACCGGGGAAAGGTTTTCTTTGCAGGAGAGGATATATCCCACTTAACTGTGGCGGAGAGGCAGGCTCTGGGGATACGAATTGTAACCCAACAGGCAGCAGTGATTCCAGAACTGGATGTAGCAGAAAATATTTTTGTCGGTCTCTGGCCCCGGAAAAAGGCTAAGTTTATCGATTTCAGTAAAATGTACGCCTCGGCTTCCAAAGAACTGACCCGCTATGGCCTGAATCTATCCGTACGGGCGAAGATGAAAACACTTTCGGCTGTCGATCAAAGGAAGGTCAATATCGTCCGCGCTCTGTTTGGAGGCGGCAAACTGGTGATCCTGGATGAGCCAACCACATCATTGTCCCATGATGACCGGGAAAATCTGTTCCGTTTCATTGGAAAGCAGACTGATACCAAGTGCTCTTTTATTTTTATATCGCATTATTTAAATGAAGTTGCCAGGATATCGGACCATATCACCGTGATCCGGGATGGGAAATCTTTTACCGGGTATCAGAAGGGGAGTGTTTCAGAGCAGAGACTGACCGAGCTGGTCGTGGGGGAGGACGTAGCACTGACGAGGCGGAAAAAAGTTTCGGCTTTTGAGGACTGTATCCTGCGCTGCCAGAAGGTGTGCGGCAAGAACATGGATGAAATTTCCTTTTCTTTGAGAAAAGGCGAGATCCTAGGCATTGTCGGCTTCCCCGGCTCCGGTGCCAGATCTATCGCCAGAGCCTTGTTCGGTCTGATCCCCACAACGCGGGGAACGATGGAAATAGAGCAGCGGGAGATGAAACTGATGAGCCCGGAACTGGCTCTGCAATCAGGACTGACCTATGTCCCGAATGATCGTCACGCTGAAGGCGTAGTCGGAACATTATCTATTCGGGAGAACATCAACCTCTCTATTTTGAAGACAGCCCTGCGCAAAAAAGGCGGCTTCGTCGATGAAAAAAAGGAACGGGAGACAGCTTTGCATTACAAGAAGAAACTTTCAATAAAAGCGAATACCATAGAAGATCGGCTTCACGCTTTGAGCGGTGGCAATCAACAAAAGGTCGTTGTGTCCAAGGTTCTCAGTGCCCGTCCCAAAGTATTGATCCTCGATGAGCCGACCATTGGTATAGACATCAAAAGCCGCGAAGAAATCCTGGAACTTGTCCTTGAAATCAGCTCTCATGGAGTTGGCGTAATTTATTTAACGAATGATTTTGATGAGTTGAGCCGAATTTCAGATCGCTTCCTCTTTTTCAGAAAAGGGAAAATTACACACGAGATCATCAATGAAGATCTGAGTCCTGAGGAAATTATCAATATCAGAGACAATTATATTACCAGGTGTCCGCAATGAAAATCGATCATTCCTTTATCCGCCTTGTTGGAGAATTTATCTTAAATAATATTGTATGGTTCCTGCTTGTTTTTTCGATGGCCATCATGGGTATTATTGAGCCTATCTTTTTCACTTTTAATATTTTGGCCAATATTATGGTACAGGCGACAGTCCTCGGCCTGCTGACCGCCGCCTTGTCATTTGTCATTCTGCTGGGGGAAATCGACCTTTCTTTAGTGGGTATTATGGGTATTGCTGCCAGTTCGGGAACCTTGGCGATGAATCAAGGTCTGCCCTGGCCCTTGGCCGCTCTGATAATGCTGCTTATCGGGGCTTTTATTGGCCTGCTCAACGGCGTCCTGGTAACGAAATTAAAAGCGGTTTCCCTCATTGAGACCCTGGCTGTAAATATTACCCTAGTCGGTGCGGTCATTGCGGTTACCCGGGGGCGTTCCATCGTAGGTTTCCCCGAAGCTTACAAATTTGTGGGGCAGGGCTCGGTTCCTATGGGGGAGCATCAATTTCCCATTCTCCCGCTGGTGTTCCTCATCGTTTATATATTAGTTGGTATCACCTGGAAGAAAACGGTATTTGGCAGGAGCTTGTTTGCCCTCGGTGGCAATATGCGGACGGCTTTGGTTTCAGGAATTAACGTAGACAGGATCAAGATCGCCGCCTTTGTGATTGCCGGCGTTCTGGCCGGCTTCAGTGGCTATCTGCTTTCTGCGTACCTGGGGGCTGTCACGACTTCATTTGGCAGAAGCTATACCATGAACAGCATTGCGGCAGCTGTTATCGGGGGGGTGAGCCTGACAGGGGGCATCGGCAAGATCAGTGGTGTTCTCGGCGGAGTGCTGTTGCTGACCATTATTCAGGTCGGCCTGCAAATACTGGGAATTCCTTCGTTTTATGTCGAAATGTCTGGGGGACTGATGATCCTGATCGCAGTACTCATTGATTCCATTCGTCTGAAGGTCCTGGGCTGAGCACTGGGTGCTGTTTGGAGTAATGCGATGCCTGAAAAGTACGATCTGCTCAGTTTTGGCGAAGCAATGGTGCGATTTAGCCCTTTACATAATGCCCGTTTGGAACAGGCTTCGTCTCTGTCTCTGGCTATCGCCGCAGCAGAACTGAACGTTGCCGTCAATTTGTCCCGCCTCGGCAAAAAGACGGCCTGGGTCTCCCAAATGGTCGACACCTGGTCGGGCAAATATGTCATCAACAAAGGGCGGGAACAAGGTGTCGACATGGACATGGTCAAACTGATTCCCTTTGACGGGGCGGGCAAGATCCGAAATGGCCTGTGCTTTGTCGAAATCGGCTTTGGGCCTCGCCCGAATCGGCAAATCTATGACCGCGGTCATTCCGCGATCAGTCTGGCAGATAAAGACGATTTTGACTGGAAAGCAATCTTGTCTCAGACGCGATGGTACCACACGACTGGTATTTCCACTGCACTTTCCGAAAAGGTGATCTACCACGTTATCAGCTCCTTAAAGACAGCCAGAAGCCTCGGAGTCCGAACAAGTTTTGACCTGAATTTTCGAGCATCCTTGTGGACTGCAGAACAGGCCCAAGCGGTGATGAAGCAAGTCATGCCCTATGTTGATGTCATCATTGGTAATGAAGAAGACTTTGAAACCATGCTGGGAATCCGTGCTGCAGGGAGGGGGAAGAATCACTTTTCCAACATAGATCCCATCAGCTACCAGTCCGTGGCCGAACAAGTTATGGAACAATATCCCGATGTGCAAGTCGTCGGTACGAGTCTACGAGATGCGAAAACAGCGACCCTGAACGATTGGCAGACTGTGATGATAAACAGGGATGGCTTTTTTGTCTCCCGAAAGTATGAAGACTTGGAAATTGTAGATCGCACGGGTGCCGGTGACAGCTTTGCATCAGCTCTGATATTTTCCATCATGGAAGGCAAGGAACACCAGGAGACGATTGACTTTGCAGCGGCGTATTCAGCCCTGTGCCACGGCTTTCTCGGAGACTGGAACTGGGCCTATAAAGAGGAGGCAGAGAAGGTGATGCGGGGAGGAAGTGCAAGAGTAGTCCGCTAACAGAATTGGTTCTTTATAGTTAATTAAGAAAGATACATCACGAATAAAAGGGGAGTGAATCGTGAGCAATACTAAAAAACAAGGGATTTCTATTTTGGGAATCATGGCTACATGTTTCTTTGCTTTGATGAATCTTTATGCCAGAGGGAGTTCGGAAAGCTCAAGTAATTCTGAAAAGAACTACGTTATTAAGGTTGGGCATGGGGTAAGTGAGGCGACTGCTTTGCACAAGGGATGGTTGAAATTCAAGGAGATTGTAGAGACTAACTCCAATGGAAATATTCAAGTACAGATATTTCCTAATCAACAGTTAGGTGGAGATAGAGAGCTGATTGAAGCAGTTCAGCTTGGAAATGTAACCATGACATCACCAAGTTCTGCACCCTTAGCAGGTTTTGATAAGGCATTCTACGTCTTTGACATGCCATTCCTGTTTAAAAATAGAGCACAAGTATATAGTGCTCTGGATGGCCATGCCGGTAAGAAAATTTTAGATTCATTAGTAGATATTAATTTGGTGGGACTAGGTTATTGGGAGAATGGCTTCAGAAATCTCACCAATAGCAAGGTTCCGGTAAGAAAACCCGCTGATTTAGCAGGTCTTAAAATCAGAACCATGGAAAATGAGATTCATCTGAAGGCATGGAAAATGTTAGGTGCCAATCCAACGCCAATGGCGTTTGGGGAACTATTTACCGCTTTACAGCAAAAAGTAGTCGATGGACAGGAAAACCCTCTGGAATTGATTTATCTGACGAAATTCTATGAGGTGCAGAAATACATCACCAAAACACAACATATATATACCCCATATGTTGTCCTGATAAACAAGAGTTTTTTCAATGACTTGCTTGTAGAATATCAGAAAATGATTTTAGACGCAGTCATGGACGCCGGTGTCAGTCAAAGAAAGATTGCGATGGAAAATGAGAAAGAGGCCGAAGATTCGATGAAATCAAAGATAGATATTATTTCTCTAACAGATGAAAAAAATCAGGCATTCAAAGACAAACTGCTTCCAATAACTGAAGATGTTAAAAAGAAAGCGGGCTCTGATGTTGTTGATACTTTACTTAATGCAGTAAAGTAGTAGCTTTAGATATTGTAAATGTCTGCTGGCAGTAAATTCCAAAAATTTCTTCGATATATTAATAAGTATATCGAAGAAATTAGCCTAGTTATCTTGCTTTCTTCGATGAGTATTATCATCGTATTTCAAGTATTTATGAGATATGTTATGAAAAACTCTTTATCTTGGTCAGAAGAAGTTGCTAGATATATATTTATCTGGATTATCTATTTGGGAATAAGCTATGGAATAAAAATGAAGCGACACATAAAAATGGACGCAGGACTGTTATTGTTTCCAGTAAAATCTCGGAAATATATATTATTATTATCTGATATCATATCACTCATTTTTTCAATTATCATTTTATTCTATGGTTATGAGGTCACAAGTTTGATTGTCAGACTGGGACAGGCATCTCCAGCTATGGGTATTTCCATGGGATATCTTTATGCTGCCCCTGTTGTTGGATTTTCCTTGGTAAGTGTAAGATTATTACAAAATATAGCCGGAAATATTCGTTCCATAAGATCTTTAGATAAGGATTAATACTATGCTTTCTTTGGTCTTATTTGGAACGTTTTTGCTGTTTCTTTTTCTCAATGTTCCCATAGGATTCTCTTTAGGACTTGCTTCTATTGCTGCAATATTGTACAGCGATACAATCAGCGTTAGTTATATTGCACAAAATTTGGTTACCTCTACAGACTCATTTCCCCTGATGGCTGTACCATTTTTTATACTGGCCGGAGAACTTATGGATCAGGGAGGGATTTCAAAAAGACTTCTGAACGTAGCCAGTATATTCTTTGGACGCTGCACTGGAGGCCTAGCAATAGTAACTATAGTTGCTTGTATGTTCTTTGCTGCAATATCGGGATCTGGCCCGGCAACGGTTGCTGCTATCGGAGGAATTATGATCCCTGCTATGGTATCAAAAGGTTATAGTAAAAAATTTTCTGCAGCCCTTGTCGCGACATCAGGAAGTATAGGTGTCATGATTCCTCCGAGCATTCCTATGGTGATTTATGGGGTCTCCACAGAAAATTCGATAAGTACTTTGTTCTTTGCTGGATTTGTCCCAGGTATTATAATCGGTATAGGATTGATAGTATGGAGTTATTTATATTCAAAACGAAAAGGATATGTCGGGGACGATTCTACGTTTACAATTTTTATGGCGTGGGGAGCTATTAATGAGGCTAAGTGGGCTTTGTTATCACCTGTCATAATTTTAGGGGGCATATATGGGGGGATCTTTACGCCTACAGAAGCGGCAGCAGTTGCTGTCTTATATGGCTTGCTTGTCGGTACGTTTATCCATCGAGAACTTAAACTCCCCAACTTATATCAAGCTATTAAAAATTCTGCTCTGACTTCTGCAACTATTATGATCATTATTGGAACAGCAACAACCTTTGGAAAAATCCTTACGCTCGAAAGAATCCCTGTAATGATTGCAGACGGTATTGCCAGTTTTTCTTCAAATACTACCGTTGTTCTCTTGTTAATAATCGCTGTATTATTGTTTGTCGGCTGTTTTATGGAAACGCTGGCAGCCATTATTATCCTGTCTCCGATACTTCTCCCTATCGTCACCAATCTTGGCGTGGATCCAATACATTTTGGTATCATAATGGTTGTAGCTTTAGCCATAGGCTTTATTACTCCTCCTCTAGGAGTAAATTTATTTGTGGCCTGTGGGATATCAAAGATCTCGCTGGAAGATATATCAAAAGGGATACTTCCTTTTGTTTTTGTAATGGTTTCTTTACTTCTTTTGGTAGTATTCTTTCCTCAGATATCACTATTACTACCCAGAATATATTTATCACAATAAATATGTACTCTCTGATTATCTATTTAAATATAACCATAAAGGAAATAAAAATGGACTGGAAAGCAAAGCTGAACGGAGTATTTCCCCCTTGTGTCAGCGTATTCAACGAAAGACAAGCACTCGACTACGACAAAGTCAGGGAAAACATAGAAAAATACAACCAGACACAGATTCGAGGCTTTATGCCACTTGGAAGCAACGGAGAGTTCCGCAGCCTGACAGAAGAAGAGTCTGTGAAACTCGTTGAGCTCTATGGCAAGTACAAGGCTGAGGGTAAAAGCATTCTGGCTGGAGCGGGCAGGGAGTCGGCCTTTGCCACAATCGAATTTATCAAAAAAATTGCCGACAAAGGCGCCGATTTTGTTTCAGTACTCCCCCCTCACTACTACGTGAAGCAAATGACAGACGATGTGCTGATCCAGTACTACACCCTGCTTGCAGAGCAGTCTCCCCTGCCCATATTAATCTACAACATCCCCAAATTTGCCGGAGGACTCGTCTTCAGCGCCAGGCTGGTCAGCACGCTGGCCCGGCACCCTGGCATTGCAGGACTGAAGGATACATCTGCAGAGCCGATTGAAACGTATTGTGACGCCGTCCCTGAAGACGCCGACTTCCATGTTCTCGCCGGCACGATCAAAAAATTTTACCGCGGCCTGGCAGCCGGGGCGATTGGGGGTGTGCTCTCCATAGCAGACTATCTCCCCGATCTGTGCAGCCAGATCCAGGAACTCTTTCGCCAGGGGAAACGAGCGGAGGCTGCGGCAAAAGAAGAGTATGCCAACAAAATCAGCGCAGCGACCGCAGGAAAGTTCGGCGTTGCCGGGGTGAAGGCGGCGATGGACATCCTGGGCTACCGCGGCGGCGATCCGCGCATCCCATTACCCCCCGTTTCCGCAGAGGAGAAAGCAGAAATGACGGAAGTCTTCCAAGCGGAGGGTCTGCTGTGAGTCGGCTGGTCATCTCTAAAAGCTTCCATCCTGAAGGAATGAAGATACTGGAGCCTTACGGCCCCGAAGTCATGCCGGACTCCACCGCAGAAACAGTGGAAAAAATGCTCTCAGATGCCGAAGCTCTGGTTCTTCGCACCAATATCAAAATTACGCGGGAGGTCCTGGCGCAGGCTTCAAAACTGAAACTCATCTCTCGGACCGGCGTCGGTGTAGACAATGTCGACGTTGCGGCGGCAACGGAGCGCGGGATTCGTGTCTGTCATACTCCCGGTATCAATACCAATTCCGTGGCGGAGCTTGCGGTAGGGTTGATTGTCGCCTCGGCAAAGCAGATGCTACGCATGGACCAAAATGTCCGCAAAGGAAACTGGAACAGCCGCAACGACTATCAGACCGCCGACTTGAAAGGGAAAACCCTCGGACTGGTGGGCCTTGGCCGAATCGGGCTCCAAGTGGCCAGAAAGTGCATGGCCGCATTTGAGATGAACGTCATCGCCTATGACCCATTCATCACCTCTTCCCCCAAGGACATCGAAATGGGCTCCCTCGAAGAGATCTGCCTACGCTCGGACTTTATCTCGGTGCACGTGCCTTATTCCCGGGAAACACATCATCTGATCGGCTCTTCGCTCCTCGATACCGTGAAGAAGCAGGCCTATATCATCAATACTTCCAGAGGCTCTATTGTCGATGAAGCGGCTTTAGCCACAGCCCTGAAAGACGGACGCATTGCCGGAGCAGGCCTCGATGTCTTCGAGCGGGAGCCCCCCGCAAGGGATAATCCATTATTTCATTTTGATACCGTTATCTGCAGCCCGCACTCGGCGGCCTTGAGCCGGGAGTGCGTCCGCAACGTCGCCGTACTGGCAGCACAGCAGGTAGTCGATTATTTTGAAGGCAGGGAGCCGCCTTTTATTTTCAATCGCCAAGCTTTGGCAGATTGTCCGAATTAGACAAGTTTCTGGGTGCTTTGCCACAGGGCGTTAGCCCCCCTAAACCAAACGCTGCCGGGGGACCGGCCAATCCCCCCACTTCCACTTGTGGAATAAAGTCAGGCAAAGCTCTCTGGCCAGGACTTCCATGGAAGGGGCCACCGTCGGAATATCGGGCAGACCGTGGAAACAAAACCGCTCCTGAGCATTGTCGTACATTAGCACATTGCAATTCTCGATCAGGATATGGTGCTGGATTAATTTACTGGCCAAAATAAAATTAGAAGGGTAGTCCGCGGAAAACACCGCCTTGTTGCGGTGCCAGTAATGCAAAAAAGTATCCAATTGCTGAGACCACTGCGGCCCCGTAACACAACAATAAGAAACCTGATTCCCCCGCTCCAGCACCGCCTGCTGCAGGCCGTGAAAGCGAATATTTTTCTCCTCCTTCTGGAAACCCAGGGCCAGAATCTCGCGCCGGCCCTGTTTCTGACTCATCAGCAACCCCGCCTCGTAGCTGTGCTTGTAATTATCCGTCTGCACCACAGCCAGCATCGGCAGCTCGGGATAGTGAATGTCGGAGACCACGTCAAAGCCCTCGCGTATCGCGTGATAGATGGACAACGCCGAAGCCGTAAACGAAAGCAGGATCACCCCGTCCGCCTGCTGCGCCGCGATATACTCACCCAGCGTCAAGCCCGGATAATCCGGCTCGGAAAGTTTTTGAAAAATCAGCTGAACCTGTTCCGCATCCGCATCTTTGCGGATCTCGCCCAGGAAGACCTCGTCATACTTGCGATCATAGAGATTGGAAAGCAGGAGGATTTTCTTCCCGGCAATGCTCCGGTAAGGGCGCAGGGAATGGATTCGAATCCCCGCCCGGGGACTGGAACGCAGGATATTGGATTCCACCAGGGCCTTCACCGCCTTTTGTGCGGTCTGCAGACTCACCTGGTATTTCTGAGCGATCTCGCTGACCTTCCAGAAGCGATCCCCGGGCGAATAGCCATTCCGGATCTCGGCCTCTAGCTGGGAAAGCAGTTTTTCAATCACCTGTTTCGGCATCTTTCTCCCTTTTATTATGTTTTAATAAAAATTATAACATAATATAAAAATAAAATCCACATAAAATCGAAATAAAACTTGACAATATTCTGCTTAGTTGCTTACAGTGTCCCAAGATATTTCACAGATATTCACTGAGGACAAGCTATGACACCGGAAAGCTACTTCTTCCACTCCCCCCTCTCGGGCCTGCCACTGATACGCCCCGGCGTAAGCTCCAAACGGGAATCCAGCTATGATCGCAGCGGGGGAAACAAAGACTTCTACGTCGTCGCGCCCGGCGAGACCAAACTGCTTGCCGAAGCACAGGGAACCGGCTCCGTGAAGCATATCTGGATGACCATACGCTGCTACGACGAGCAATACCTGCGCAAAGTCAGCCTGGAAATGTTCTGGGACGGCGAAGATTGCCCTTCAGTGCGCGTGCCTGTCGGCGATTTCTTTGGCATCGGGCACGCGGTGGCCAGTCATTTTACTTCCCTGCCGCTGGTCTGTACCTTCGGAGACCGGCGCGGTCCCAAGGGCCCCTTTTCGGCAGCGATGAACTGTTACTTCCCGATGCCGTTCGCCCGGGGCGCGAAGATCCAGATCGTCAACGAAGCGGAAAAAAGCATCGAAAACCTGTTCTTTTATATCGACTTTGAAATGTATGCCGACGGGCTGCCGGAGAACATCGGCCGCTTCCACGCCGCCTGGAACCGGGAAAACCCCTGCCGCAAGATCGTGCACCAACAGGCGGAGGAAAACCCGGCCCAAGTCCCGGCACCATGGGACCTGGCGGGGATCAACCTGAGCGGGGACGACAATTACGTGATCCTCGATGCCGAAGGAGAAGGCCAATACGTCGGCTGCGTGCTGAGCATTGACAATTTTGATGCCTCAAACCAAGCCTACACCTGGCCGGGAGAAGGGGACGACATGATCTTCATCGACGGGGAGCTCTGGCCGCCCTCACTCCACGGTACCGGCACCGAGGATTACTTTGGCATGGCCTGGGGCTTCCCACCGGGGCAGCACTCCACCCCTATCACGGAATTTCGCTGGGCAGCGACGTGCAGGAACACTTCGGAAAGTGGAGCCTGTACCGCTTCCACATCGACGACCCGGTCCATTTCAGCAAATCCATCAAAGTTACCATTGAACATGGACACGCCAACGACCAGGGCAACGACTACTCCAGTACCGCCTACTGGTACCAGAGAGGGCCGCACAAGCCCCTGCCGCCCCTGCCGCCGGTCAAAGATCGCCTAGTGCGCCGCTGGCCGGAACACGGCTTGTGGGATAGATAATCAGAAAATAAAAGGTCTGGAAAGACCGGAAAGATCCCAAAATACTCTAAGGAGACTACTATGAAAAAGCCCATTATGGCACTGATCCTGCTGGCTCTCTTGTTTGCATCCTGCAGTAAGAAGCAAGATTCCAGCTTGAATATACTGGTAGAAGGGGGGGGCTTACGAGGCGGAATTCGGAATCGATTTGAAGGCCCTCACCGCAGTTTGTTTCGGCCTGCGGATTCGTTACGAGCGAGAAGGAGAGTGCCGGATTTTCTGGGACAGAGAAGCGAAAACCCTCAACTTCGACCGTTCCGCTTCTTTTCCAAGTGGGGAGACAAGTGGGGCGGAAATACGCTCCTGTCCGGTGGATTTTTCAGATTTTTCCGGGGAAACCCTGAAGCTTCGCCTTTTCAGCGACACCAGCTCTTTAGAGCTCTTCACCGACGGCGGCCGGACGGCCCTCTCATTTTCCGTCTACCCGGGAGCGCAGAAGCACACTGTAAGCTTCTTCTGTGCTCCCCCGGGCTCGGCATTGCTCAACAAGGCGGTGCTATGGGACTTGAAGGTTTAGAACTCAGGCTACCGGAATTATTGCGGTGAAACCGGTAAACGCTAGCGCCATAAAACTGATCAGAAACAAAGTGATGGCCGGGACCACGCGAACCGGGAGCCAGCAGTGTGGCCCCACCGGCCAGAAACAACTTGCTCCATCCTTCCCTACTTCACTTTTTTCTTCGCCATATACGGGTTGGCCGGATTGACGACCAATTTCTGGGTCCTGGGCTCGATCAACACATCCATGTCTTCCATCGGGATAGCTCCCAGCAGGATTTCCGCCTCGCCGGGAAACACCAAGGCGTTGCAGGAGGTGAGACGATTTTCAAAGCGAACTTCAACAGGACCCACTATGTCATGTTCTTCAAGTGTCCCATTTGCCAGTTCTACGACCTGTCGATCTTTCACTGCCAGTCCCAGCTGGTGCTGAAGGTGTTCACTGATACAGAGCATATAGGCTCCGCTGTCTACCAGCGCAGTTACTTTTGCCCGCTTTATATCACTTTCCGCAATGTAGCCCCGACGCGCCAAGCCTAAATCTTCCGCATTGATCAATTCAATTTCTGCGTATACCAAGCCCATAAAATCCCCTTACACGCAGGATCATAGTTTTTTCGTTGTGATTTTGTCAACGGTACACGGCACTCAGCAACCGGAAACAGGCCGAGCGCCCTCATCTCCGCCGCCTGAGTGCCGTAGAATTTCGCCTTGAGTGGCCCCTGAGTTGCGTAGCATTGCAAGCCGAAGAATGAGGCTTAGGAATGCAAGCAGTACCAAAGGGGTACGAAAGGCAGAAATTCAAGGTGTATCAAAGGCAAACATCAAAGGCCCTCTACTCTGAAATCGCCGTAAAACGGCCATACCGGTAAGGGACGAAGGCTGTTAAACAGGCAAAATTGATTTCCAAAACATAATTCCCTGTTTTTACAATGGCTGACATCGTATTTTGGGTCAATGGCAGCATGGCATCGACAAATTCCAGTGACTTAGTGCTGGACAGCAATGCTGGAGTTCCAGAAAAAACATGGGCCGTGTTGAGAAAGCGATAATTGGGCTTGCCAATAGATTGAGCAGAACTCTGGAGCCGAAATGCGTATTGCGCTACTGCCGTTAGAGAATCATCCGTAGGCGCAATCTGTATTAATAGATTTAGGGGAGGAGAAAAACACGGACTATTTGATCCCGGCGGCTGATTCAACGGGAACAACAAACGGGCAGGCAGCAAATAAAGCTCATCGGGATTGACTTCGATACCGGAAAATCGGCTGTTTTCGTACTCAGAACCGCTGACACCGGGCTCCTTCCACCCATCCATCCCCCACATGTAGGGACTGATATAATACTTGCCATCAGTGGGCTGCCGTCCGTTCGACGTTCCGTCGTGCTGAGCGGGAAACCCCGTAGTGGGATAGGCTGCGGTTGTCAGCATCTGACTTTTGAGATACCGGGCCTGGCCCTGAGATTCTTGAGAAAATACGTGCACGTAATAAGTCTGCCCCGGAATCATAATGCCTGGAGCCTGCGTTCGGGTATAGTCCACCTCATCTGCCTGACCGTCAAAATCCACCTCGTGCGCACTGTCGATTGCCCGATACTTATCGGTCGCACTGAAATAAATGGACCTCTGAGACTGCTGCGGACTGAAAGCGCGGGTCAGCCTGGCGGGACTATCCTTTACAGCAGACCACTCGGGTGGAGACTGGCTCTCGCCGACAATAAAATTTAAAAGGACTTTCTGAGAGACTTTTGTGATGCGGACGGTAAGCAAAAACGCGCGCATACCGATGATACTGCGGCCATCGCTTACATCGGAACTACCGGGTTGGGTATCCGAAAATTGAATATTCAGAGGCTGGGTAGGGGGCTCGCTGCTCTCCGGACTCTCCGGGGCGGGGCATCCCAGCAGGAGGGCTGGAAAGAGAAGGAAGAGAAACGGGCGCAAAAAGGCCGCAGAAAAATATATTTCCCTGCGGTATAGCCTTGATTCACGGGCCGCGATGCGCGATGCGCGATGCGCGATGCGCGATGCGCGATGCGCGAATTTTACTAAATTTGTGTTTCATGGTGCAATACTCCTAGGTATTATTATGCAAAATAATGCATAAAGATGATGTTCTGACGAAAGTCAGAATGGTCTCAATAAAAGAGCAAACAGAAATTATAGGATAGATTGCTCTCCTTGACAATATACCTTTTCCGGCGGAGGGCAAGAAAATTGTAAGAAAATCTCCCAAAATTGGCTTTCCTTGGGAAGCTGTCCTTGACAACTGGCCTAGGTACTTCGTACACCTTGAATTTCCAATCTTCGCGCTCAGCTTGAAATTCTACGACACTCAGCAACCGAAAACAGGCCAAGCGCCTCATCCCCGCCGCCTGAGTGCCGTGGAATTTCTCCATAATAAGAATTGAGGCACGAAAGGCAGAAATTCAAGGTGTGCCGCAATCTCAAGAGGTGCCCTCAAGTATTTGGGCCAAATACTTGGCCCAAATACTTGGCAATATATAACGGCAAATCATCTGCCACCAAGCCCAGCCCCAGATCGCCAGCCGCCAAGTCGCCAGCCCGGCGCAGCAGATAACAGGCCAGTCGGCCGGCGGCCCAAGGACTCATGCCTTGGGCCAAAAGCGAAACGCAGAGACCAGCCAACAAGTCCCCGGTCCCGGCACAGGCCAGACGCGCTGCCCCCCCCGAACAGTGGGCACGGCGACCACCCTGCCCCATCAGCACATCCGTACTGCCGCTACACAGAATCAGCTGCTCTTCGGCTCCTGCCTCCCCTGCCCTCTTTGCACTCGCCAGGCTGCCAGGCAAAACCTCGGCCAAGACCTGTGCAGGAGAACACTCTTTTCCCAGCCAGCGCTGTAGCTCACCACGGTGCGGCGTGACAATGCCGCGCATGGGCACAGCTTCAGGAAGTTTGGAATTCTCGCTTGCGGGCCAGCGGCCCGGACTTTTCAGGGAGAGCAAGTACAAGGCATCGGCATCCAGCACCAACGGCACGTCCAGCTGAATCAAGCCCAAAATCAACTGCCAAATCGCTTCCATGGTCTGGGACTCTCGGCCCAGGCCGGGCCCGAGCAGCACCGCATCAAAGTTCATTTGCTCACAGCGTTGGAGCAAATAATCGCAGCCTGACGTATCGAACACATCCGGACTGGCCTTGTCGGGCAGGTTTTCAGGAATCACAAACAGCGGCCACGGGCTGCGTCCTGCGGCTTTACCCGGCATGGCCAGGTGAACCAGATCGCAGCCACTGCGCCCGGCGGCCAAAGCCGCGAGCAGCGGGGCGCCGTGATAGGGCCCCCCGCCAACCACCAACAGGCGACCGCGCTGGCCCTTGCGGGCCTCAGTGCACAAAGGCGGCAGGCGCAGAAGTTCGCCCGGACCACAGTCGCCGGTCTCCAAGGGCCAAGGCAGGGGAGCGATCTGTAACTCGCCGACCTCCGGGCGCAGGGCGGGCTGCGGGCCGCCCTGTATTTCATACATAGACAGCTTGGGTGCATGAAAACTGAGGGTCCGGACGGCACAAAGCCGGGAAGAAGGCTGAGGTGTCGGGCTATCGGTGTGAGCACCCAGACCGGAAGGGATATCACAGGCCAGCACGGGGGCCAGAGCCCCCTCCCTTTGCATATGAGAGCAGAGCTTTAATATTTGGGCAACTGCGCCGCGCGGCGCAGTTCCGGTAAAACCGGCACCCAGCAGACAGTCCACCAGCAAAGCAGCAGGACGCAGCAGAGATTCCAGCGATTGCTGCAGAAGTTCGTTGTCTGAAATGGCGAGGTGGATCGGGATTCCGCGCTCTTGGCACTGCTCGCGAAAGTATTGGGCCTCCGAGCCATGCTGCCGCGCTGACGAGGCCAGCAACCGAACCAAAAAGCCCTGCCGCTCAAGCTGAAGAGCGGCGGAGTAACCGTCGCCACCATTATTACCCGGCCCGCACAGGATGCAGATACTGTGGGCTGAATCAGCCCCTGTTTCGGCGTGCGGAACGGCCATGTGCGCAGCACAAGTGGCTAGGGCCGATCCGGCCGCACCCATCAGTTCACGCACGGAGCACCCTAGGGCCTCGGCGTTGCGGTCCAGAACGGCGACCTCTGCTGGGTGCAGTATCCACGGCGATTCAGACTCTCTCGGCGGGGATTCGGGGTCAGAAGTCACAGAGAGCTAGTCATTGTAGTGGTTTAAAAAGTCGGCGATGCCGTCAAAAATCACTTCCAAATCAAAGATTGGAGGCAGGAACGTGATGCGGAAGTGCTGGTGATCCTTCTGGTTGAAGCCCGTTCCCTGCACCAAAAAAATTTTTTTTTCGTGCAAAAGATTTCGAGCCAAGGACTCATCATTTGGTACCGGATATATTTTGGGGTCGAGTCTGGGGAAAAAATACAAAGCGCCTGTGGGTTTGACGCAACTAAGCCCCGGAATGCCGAGAATGCGCTGATGGCAATATTCCAGCTGCTGGTTCAGGCGGCTCTGCGGCAGGAGCAGGTCAGAAATACTTTGGTAGCCACCCAGCGCGGTCTGTACGGCATACTGCGCTGGTACATTGGAGCAGAGCCGCATGCTAGAAAGGATATCCAGCCCCTCGATAAAGTCCGAGGCACTGCGCTTGCCGTGGCCGCTGAGTATCATCCAGCCGACCCGGAAACCCGGCAACCGATAGGCTTTGGACAAGCCGTTAAAAGTAATGATAAACAGATCATCGCACAGTGAGGCCAAAGGCACGGCCTTGTGTTCTCCGAAGGTAACCTTTTGATAAATCTCGTCGGCAAAAACCAGCAACTGGTGTTCACGGGCGATCTCCAACAGGCCGAGCAGGGTCTCCTTCGAATAGACAGCACCGGTGGGATTGTTGGGGTTGATGATGACCAGCGCCTTGCTGCGCGGACTAATCTTGCGGCGGATATCGTCCAGATCAGGACGCCAACCCGCCGACTCATCACAGAGATAATGCTGAGGAACACCGCCCGCCAGACTGGTACAGGCCGTCCACAGCGGGTAGTCAGGGCAGGGGATGAGCACCTCCTCACCATTGTTTAGCAGGGCTTGCAGGGCGATATTGATCAGCTCGGAGGCCCCATTGCCCATGTAAATATCTTCGGTATCGACATCGGGGATACCGAAGAGCTGAGATTCCTGCATCACGGCCTTGCGCGCCGAAAACAGCCCCTTGGATGTTATGTAGCCTTGGGCACGGGGCGTATTGTGAATGACGTCATGAATGATTTCCTCGGGTGCGTTAAAGCCAAAGGGATAGGTATTCCCGGTGTTGAGTTCATAAATGCGGTGGCCTTCTTCTTTCATTTGTTGGGCCAGGCGCATGTTTTCACCACGGATATCATAGCAGACATTATCCAGCTTACGGGATTTGCCAAGGGCGGGATGTTGCTTCCCTTTCAAGGCATTTCGGGTAGTTCGGTCGGCAGCCTGCCCGCTTGTCCTGCTGTTCCGATTCTGTTCGGGCTTCCGGTTCTTGTCAGGACTGTCTCGGTGCTGCGCCATTTGTCCACCTAGTGCCAACGTGCCAACGGATCTTTGACGTTCGTCTTAGGGGAACCTCTAAAAATCCCCCACCACAGAAAGATGCTGCGCCAGACTCGGTCTTTTTCACGGAGCAAAGGTCCTTCCTTGCAGCAGAGTCTAAGGCCCTGCTTCGATGTGCCATTTACCAGCGCCAGGATAGGTTCAGACTCCCGTTTTCACGGGAGTGATTATCTATGGGCCCTGCCGTTTCTTCGGAGATTTTTTAGGACAGGCTCTTACAGACGCAGCCCGAACCGCAGCCTACACTGCGTCCTGTAAGCTCATCCTCTCTCAGTATCCGGGAGATTTCGGGCTGTATTTTTGGCAAAAATTTCTGACTCAGCGCAAAAATAGCAATGCCCAGCGGCAGACCACTCAGGGACAGTATCACTTGCTGGGCCTGTGGCAGCACCGGCAGCGAGTGAGCAATCGCAACGATCAGTAAAATGGGCAGCATCAACAACAGAAAAACATCCAACAAACCCCGACCAGATGGGTAGCTAACCTCGACCCAAGAGCCTTTTTTCAATTGGGCAGCGTCTGCGGTTTTGACCCAGAAACTGCGCTCTTTTTGCCCCATAAACGAACGTACCGGCTCGGCACTCAACTGCACTGCATTGCCGGAAATTTCGGTAACTTGTAATTGCTGTATCATAAATAGACTCCTTAATTCCATATTCCGTTTAATACACCTGTACGGCAAAAGTCACAAACGCATAGTTGCCGTTACTCCTCCATTGCGGGCCATCTCCGGTCCAAGCCCCGGTTGATACCGAATTCTCCCGGCCACCCGAATTTTGGGCAGCTTCTTCACCCCCCGGAGAGCCCTGCTCGTCTGCTTCACGGTAGATTCGTATGGTCAATACCAAGTGCGAAGCATCGGGCGATAGCGAGATATACACCGGGCGCAGGTTCAATTGCTCATCGCTATACAGCTTATGTACCAGTAAGGTCTGCCAGTTCTGCTGAAAATTGTAGCGATGAGGAAAGCCCCGAGACTGCGCCGCAAGCAGCTGACCCCGCAGTGAATTCGCGCTGTCGAGACGCAGCTGCTTAATTTGAAACACCGTAGTATTGGCGTTTCGGGTAATGGTGTAGATCCGGTCCAACACATCCGGCGCCATGCTTTGCTCCTGTGCAAGCATTTCCTGTGCGTTCTGTACTTTGAGCAGCTCTGTCAGCGCGACCTCAAAATCATTTTTATCAGTATTCGCAGCACCGGTTTCGGAGGCAAACCCCATCAGTGACATTTTGCCCAAAGCTGCGGCGGAGGACTGTACCGGTGAATCAGCCGTGTTTCGAGCCGAATCGTTGGGGCCGTCCGATTCGCTGAGCTTATCCAATTGCGTTCCTTCTTCGACAAACAACAGCACATCACCCTGCTCCAAGGCCTGGATCCGAAATTTGCGCAGTTCACGGCTTTCCCTGCGCAGCAGGTCCTGCATGATGGAGCGGGCCGTCAGGCCGGAGCGCAGCGAGCCACTGCTGCGCAGAGTTTTCTCAAATACCACTCCCCCCCTGCTGTCGCCCAAATGCAGCACCTGCAGCCGGGCCACATACTCACTTTCATCGCGATTCAGATTGTACTCGACTCCGTAGCTGATCCCGGCAAAAAAAGCACCGTCTTGAGAGAATCCGAGGCTTTCCCATTCTATAAGGCTTTGCTGAGAGGCATCGTGGCCTGAACGGCTATCCGTGCCTTGCAAGTTCTGTAATTCCTGGGCAATCATGGCAGGCGGGGCTTGATACTCTACTGCCACAACTGTCGCAATCATTGGTAAGACGGTCAATGCAACGAGCAACCAGTGTCCCGTTACACGAATTTTTCTATTAATACGCATTGAACTGAATACCCCGATTTCCCCCTCCGTGTCTTTCCCTGCCTGTTTTTGTCGCGCTGAACAGAAAGCAGCAGGCTGTCAGAGGTCACAATTTTGACAGGAATTGCAATTCTCCGACAGTTCTCAGAAGGGCATTTCCATACCCATGGCATTGACCTCTGTAACATCGGGCATCCGACTCATCAGATAGCGCTCTACACCCTGCTTCAGAGTCATCATCGACATGGGGCAGCCGTGGCAGGCACCATGCATCTGTACGATCACTTCGCCCGTTTCTCTGACTTCCAACAGTTCAATATCACCGCCGTCACCCTGAAGGGCTGGACGTATTTCCTGCAACACTTCATTGACCTCTTCAAACGTCATACAGATACCATCCTGTGAAAAGCCCTAAAGGGCACCTCTAAAATTCATCATAGTAAATCTTATCCTCAGGAACACCCTGTTCAATCAACGCGGCCGAACAGCCTTTAATCATCATCGGGCCGCCACAAAGATAGCCTTCAAAACCCTTCTCGCGAGAAATTTCTTCCTGCATGTAGCGGATCACCACGTGGTCAATTCGACCTTGGATGATGGCCGACTTGGGACCCCAAAGCTCTTCGTTCCATTCTTCGGGCTCGTTCAGCACCTCATCGGAAAGCGCATAAATGCAGCGAAAATTGGCCCATTCTTTTTCTAGAGCACGCATTTCAGCCAGATAGTAAATATCGGCATAATTGCGGCAACCGAAGAAATACCAGACTTCACGGCTGGTCATATTGCTTTCCTTCATGTGGCGCAGAATGGAGCGGAATGGTGCCATGCCCGAACCACCGCCAATACAGATCATGGTACTGTCATTTTCGTGCAGGTAGAAGTCTCCAAACGGCCCGATGGCCTGAATGTTCATGCCCGCTTCCAAGTGGTTGTGAATGTAGCAGGTAGCAATACCGCGGCCATCGGGCATAGAGCGCACCAGGAATTCAGCGTTCATTTCGTCCGAGGGGGGAGAAGCGATGGAATAAGCACGCATGGTGCTGCCTTTGAACGACATATCGCCTTTGTTCTTTGCTTTATACGAAGGGATAACCAGTTGCATGTACATACCGGCCTTGAACTTCGTCGGTTTGTCGAGTTTCAGACGCAGTTCCACGATATCGTAGGTCATGGTCCGCTTGCTTTCCACTACGGCCTGGTATTCCTGAACATTGAACAGTTCTTCGGGAATCTCAATGTCAATGTCTTTTTTGACTTTGACTTGGCAGGCCAGACGCACATTGCCGGCGACTTCTTCTTCCGACATATAAGGAGCTTCCGTGGGCAGCAGGGGCCCTACATCCGACTTGACCACCGCCTTGCAGGCACCACAGCTTCCCTTCCCGCCACAGGCAGAAGGAATAAAGATTTTTTCCTGAGACAGGCTGCGCAGCAATGGCGCGCCTCCTTTTATCTTGAGGTCTTTGGTGTGGTTATTGATGTTGACAACAACTTCACCGTAGTTGTTGACAATGGCATCCAAAATGGTAATCAACAGACCTAAGACAGCAATAACAGCCCCGACAACCAGCGGCGCCACAATAAATTCTCCCATTAGAGCCCTTCCTTGATAAGTCTATGTTGTATTTTGTTATTGGTTGAGTCGCTGCACAATGCTTTGTACAACCGTTTCCACCTGTTCGGAATCAACCTGGCAGGTCCCCACATTTTTGTGACCACCGCCGCCGTAATCGTACAGCAAGGTGCCGATATCGACCTGGCTGGAGCGTTCCAGAATGCTCTTGCCGACACTCAGGAGGACGTTCGCTTTGTTCCTGCCCCAACCTATCTGCACGCTGACATTGCATTCGGGGTACAGGCCGTAGATCAAAAACCGGTTTCCCACGGGAATATTTTCGAGATACCGGGTCTCAAATACTACGGTCTTGCCGATTTTGCGGCAGTTTTCCTGAATGGTGCTGATACAGTCCGAAACGTGTTCATGGTAAAAGGCCATTCGGGCGTATATGTCGGGGTCTTCAAGGATTTCATCCAGGTTTTTATTGCGGAGCAGCGGCACCATCTTTTGCATCAATTTGTAATTGCTGATGTCAAAATGGTGGTGGCGGCCCAAGCCGGTACGAGGATCCATTATAAAACCCAGCATAATCCAGCCACGGGGGTTGAGGATTTCTTCTTTGCTCAGATCCGCAGAGTCTAATTTATCGACACCACGCATTAGTTCCAGATATTTGCTGCCAAACTTCTTCTCACCGCCGTAATAGTCCCAAACCACGCGCGCAGCACTGGGCGCCGGACAGGCTGCACCTTCAAACTGTTCCGGAGCGCAGGCGATGTTGGAGGCATGGTGATCGAACCACAGACCGCAACCTTCGACATAGGGGGCGTTGGCCAGTACATCGTTTTTGTCGATCGGGATCTTGCCATCTTGCAAGTCTTTTGGGTGGCAGAAAAAATGGGCATCCACGATTCCCGCTTCTTCCAGCAGAACAGCGCAGACCAATCCGTCAAAATCCGAGCGGGTAACCAGTCTCATCAGCCCAACTCCTTTCCGCCGCAAATACACCGACATACTTGGGAAATTGTCAAAAATCAGCGATCTCAACCAGAATTTAGGGGGTATCTAAAAAGTCTAGTTTCAAAAGCCTGCTGATATAGTATTATGTAAATTCTGCCACCAAGGACAAGGGCAAAGCAGGACGGCTCGTTTTGAATACTACATGTGTGTTATAGGGCACCTTTAAAAATGCCCCACCACAGAAAGATGCTGCGTTTGAAGGTGGCCTTCAGTACACCTCCCATTTCCGCCCTTCGTGCCTCAAGTCTTATTATATGGAGAAATTCTACGGCACTCAGGCAGCATAAGGCCCCCCAAGCTCCTTCAGGGTGGGCTGAGAGGGGCTCGACCTGTTCCCGGTTGCTGATTCCCGGTTGCTGAGTGCCGTAGAATTTCAATCTGAGCGCAGAGCGCGAAGATTAGAAATTCAAGGTGTACCGAAGTACCCTCATTCTCCCATGCTGCGCCAGCTCGCGGATATAGGCCGCCACCTCAGTTCCCGTTTGGGCCTCAGTATCGAACCCAGTCCCAGGCGGCTCCAGATCGTTTCTGCGATATTGGCCAAGTCAATTATGCTTGATTTCAGGACATCCGGAAATCTTCCTGTAAAATACTAAGGGGAACGTGACTGCACACGTCAGAACAACTATCAGGTAGACGATAAAGGTCGTGATCTGCAATGCACTGGAGAATCCAAATAACACCAGTCCCAAGGGAATTGCCGTAGTGATCACCATCTGATCCAGCGATGAAAAACGATGCAAGTTTCCCCCAGTAAAAGCGGATTGGCATATCGAATCCCAGCGGATACCACTTGCTGTGGCAAATAAGGAAGCCAAAAATCCGCACACACCCAGCAAAACAATCATTGAGAAAGACTTGGCAGAAATTAATGCAACTATCTGAATACAGAGTCCCAGACTGCATAACAGTTGCAGATGTTGCCAGGACAGTTTTTTCAGATAGCCCAGCAAAGATGCGGCAGAACCCAATAAGGAACCCAGAGCAATACAAACGGCAAGCACGGCCCAGATTACTTCTGAATAATTCGCAATGATGAACGTCGGACCAGCAACGCCGATAAAACCCGTAAGAAGCGAAATGCCAAACCAACTAAGCAATCCCCACAGTGTCCACTGAGGCAGCAAAAATTTCGGATGAAACACCCCCTGCGCCGAATGAACTTCGACAGCTACCTGAGGCTTTATCGGTTGCCCCGAACAGGATCGTTTATTACATAAGAAAATACTGAACAGTAAAACCAGACTGACCAGAAAAGTGAAGGTATCAAAAAGTAATACTGCCGGGAATCCCAGCCAGAGCACCAGAGAAGTCCCAGCCAGCGGCCCGATAACGGAGTAGATATCACCGGCAAATGACATCAATGCATTGGCCTCTACTCGATCCTCTTCAGGAATTATCGCTGGAATTGCAACAAAGCTGGACGGATTAAAAAAAGAAGCCGCAATACCATACAGTAATGCAGAAGCGGCCATAACATAAATATTATTTTTTGCCATAATAATCCATAATAAAAGTCCAGACTGCGCAATGATTCTGAATACATCAGACGTAATCATTATTACAATAGGATTATACACAGACCCATACTTCTTATAATAGAGCATCCCAATAAACTTTCCAGACCATAACAAAATTAACACCAAGGAGATTCCCCAACCGGAAGGTTCAACACTCACAGATTCAATGGCAAACGCAATCGGAACTAAAGAGTTTCCGGCACCAGATACCAACGATGCACCGGCAAAGAGCCGAAAGTTCCTATTATTCAGATTTCTCAGGATATGTTTCATTGGCTACATTCCATCTTGCTCGATTCCTTTTATAAATAGACTGTTTATTAGTCCAAATTTTATTAAAAATGTTGAGAGAATCGCCTCTTAACTAATCAAGACTTTTCTTTTTGTGTCAGGTTATTCAAAAAAAATCTCGCATTGATATGCCTAAAGCTTTAGCAAGCTTATCCAGCACAAGCAGAGTGGGGATTTTCTTTTTGTGTTCGATGTAGAACAAATAGCTACGTGCTATTCCAGATTCTACGGAAAGCTCAAGTACAGTCATCCCTTTTGCGATCCGTAGTTCACGGATCTTTTCTAAAACAGTCAGAATTTCCGGGCTAATTTCATTTTCCATACTTGACTCTCTAAAGAGAGTTTGTATTATCTTGCGTAGTTCTCGACTCTCTATAGAGAGTCGAGAACTTGAAAGGAGTAAACAAGAATATGGAAAGAGAAGAAGTTTCAACCAAGAGTCGTTTGACTGCTACAGTGTTGTGCTGGTTTTTGGGTACTTTTGGGGTACATAGATTTTATGTAGGCAAAAAAAATCTGGAGTATTACAACTCCTGTTTGGCTGGGCTACATTATTCATCTGGAATTTTATAGATCTCATTATGTTGCTCTGTGGCACATTTAGAGACGTCGATGGATTGCCAGTAAAAAACTGGTCGCCCAAGGATTGAATTTCAACAAAATAATAGTTGAGATGTATAAGGTGCAGGTTGGAATAGGGGGAGAGAGAGGGTATTGTGAAATGACGTACAAAGAAGTGATCGATAAGGAGGCATTCCGGGAATCTTTTGGGGATCAATCTGGCAAATATATTCGAGCATATTCTGCCATGATCGAAAACGCAGAAGTTGCTGATGAAAAAATTAGCACGAAATCTTTTTTAAAGGGTAAAACTCCTTCTGAGAAAAAGGAGCTCCAAAGATTAGCCAAGATAAGTGCGAGCCAATGTGCTTGATATGTTTGACGGCATCGTTGAGCAAGCTTACCGTCTTTTTATTAACGAGGTAATCAGCGACAGGCTCAAAAGTGCTATGCAAAAAGAGGAAGTTGAAGAAGTTCCAGTAGAAGATCTTCAAGAAGAACCTGCCAGCAAGATCGTTACCACCGTCGAGGAGCTGGAGGGATTTCAAATTATTCGCGCGTTACTCTGCCGCCATGTCGAAGTAAATCGCATTGTTTACCGCGACACGCAGAGTTACTTTTCTGTGCTGCTGGACAACACAAATCGCAAGACTATTTGCCGTTTGTTCTTGGAAGGCAGGAAAAAATCCATGATCGTGATTTTTGCGGATAAATCCGAATCAGCCCGGATTCCAATTGAATCGCTGACTGATATTTTTCAGCATGAAGAGCTTTTGCTCAAGTCTTTAAAATCGTATATTGATAATTAAGACCCAGCCCTTGGCCGCCGGGGCGGTCAAGGGCTGAGGCCTCGTCTAAAGGCACTGCACGCCGTAAAGGGCTGCCGGCATATCCCCCGGCTCAAATTCGATCAGCAGGGTATCGGTTTCAATTTCGCACGGAATTTCATTCCTTCCCTGATGATTCTCTTCACAGTCCCGCAGTAGGGATTTTTCGCCGTCCCGCATCGCATACAGCCGGTATTTCCGGACGCAGAAAGGTAGGAGCCGATCACAGTGCTGCATTTGAGCCGACTCCGCGGCAAAATCGCAGTCGACATCGAAAAACAGCAGGATGCGCTTCAGGCCCTGCATTTCGTTCCAGTGTATCCTCAGGCTCGGCTTCCGATCCTCCGGGTCGGCCAGCCACAGATTGGAGCGCAGGAAGGGCCGGTGATAGCCGTTTTGCAGGTAGTCCTTCGAATAGACATTTTGCAGGCCCGGCTGGAAGCGCAGGGCCAGATTCTTTGCCTCCGGCCTGCGCTTGGGCGTCCAGAATTCGAAGGCATCCACCCCGATGTCTGCAGGAGGGGTCTGGACAGCACTTTGATGCACCGTGAGCACTCCCGGCAGCAGGGTCTGGCTGAGTTCCACTGAAACCAGCGGATTCTCCTCTAGGCAGAAGAAGACGTACTGCGCCTCGGATAATTCCTCCACAGGCTTGCAACTCAGACTCTGCTCGCCCGGCTTCAGGGAGAAGTGGAAAGATTCCAGCTCTTTTTCGGGGCTGTAGTTCCCTATCCTGTCGGCAATGCGCAGCCGCAGGTGGAGTTCTGTTTCTTCGGCCGCCCGCAGCGAAATGGAAAACCCCGGCAGCGTCCCGGCCTCCAGCGGCAGCAACAGGGCCGCCGACTCGTCGAGCAGCAGCCAGCCGCCGCCCCCACAGAAACCGGTAAAAGTATAGCTGCTGCTGACTTCCAGCTTTGCGCTCCGGGCCTTGTCCGCCGGGTCGCTGGAAGGCAGGAAGGGAATAAACTGGCCGGAGCGCAGCAGGGACTGCTGCAAGAGGCCCATCCGGTCGGGCCGGCTCAGGTCTCGGGGCAATAGAGCCTCCTGTTTGCAGAGCACTGCGGCGGCACCCACCGCCTGGGCATTGGCGGCGCAGGTCAGCATCACGCGGGTGCTGCCGAAGGCGGCGCGCGTGGTCGAAATCAGGCGGCCGGCGGTAAACAGGTTGACGATATTCCGGCTGTACATGACGCGGTAGGGGATCTGATAAATGCCTTTGGTATGCCATTGGTAGCAGGGCGCATAGTCTTCGCTGTAGATGCCCTCGGCCGGGTGGTGATCCAGCGACCAGCCCCCGTGCGATACCGCGTCGCTGTGCCTGCGCTGTTCGACCAGGTCTTTCTGGCAGAGCGTGTAGTCCCCGACAATGCGGCGGCTTTCCCTTTTGCCGGGGATCAGGCCAACCCATTCCAGCGTCAGATTTTCCGCCTGCGGAAACTTTCCCGAGTTTTTAATGTAGTCCCAGATCCCGTAGATGATTCCCCACAGCTCAAATTTGATCTTCTCCGCCTCGCGGATGGTATCGTACTGGCCCCCCCATTCGATCCACCAGTAGTTGCAGCCGGTGTACTCCGCCTGGACGTGCTGCAGGCGCTTGAGCTTGCTCAGATCTTTCAAGGCGTGCTCCGGGGGGATGTAACGCACGGCGCGGTCGAGTTTTTTGGTATAGAAAAAGATCGAATGCCCCAGCAGTTCGCCGAAGCTTTCGGGGTACTGCAACTGGTCCTTTTCGTCGTCGCTGCGCCCCATCAGGTATTCTGCGCCCGCCAGGTAAGAAAGCAGTCCATCGCCGCTGGCATCGCAGAACAGGGGGGCACTCAGTTCATAGCGTGTTTCGTTGATGGCATTAAAAGCCGTGACGGACTGAACTTGTTCTCCAGCTATCTCACAGTCATGCACCGCTGTGTTGAGGAACAGGGAAATATTTTCTTCACTCCGCACCTTATCGAGCAGAACCTGGTCGAAGAGCACCGGATTCCCCTCCGGGTTGCGGTACAGATTTTCGCAGAGCAGCTCATCAATGACCCCGCCCTCCCGCGACCAGCGATTGTTGTTGGCCATATGAGCCGTCGCCCCCAGCGCCCACAGGCGGACCTCGCTTGAGGCATTGCCTCCCAGCACGGGACGGTCCTGAATCAGGGCGACGCTCAGGCCGCCGCGCGCGGCGCTGATGCTGGCGCAGACCCCGGCCAGTCCTCCCCCGACCACCATCAGGTCAAAATGCTCGCTGACAGTTCTTAAATTTCGTTTCAATGGACTTTCCCCTCTTTCTCAGCTTTCCTTTTCAGAATCTTTTTTGCTTGTCAGACCATTTTTCAACGCCAGACCGGTGCCGCCTCTTCGAGCATTTGGGCAAAGGAAAAGCGCGGCTGGTAGCCCAGAATTCTTTTGGCCTTTGCGTTTGAAGTCCAGTAATGCACCGCTGACGACATAGTTATCCTCACCAGTTCCAGCCCGGTGATTTTTGCCATCTGAGCCAGGTTACAGCGCTTGGTCTATCTGCACCATCCCGGTAATCAGTATATTCATTATCTACATCTACTTTCCGGATCCGGCGGTGAGGCCGGAAATAAAATATTTCTGCATAAATATCATGGTAAACAAAATCGGCAGGGCCGAGAGCAGGGACACGGCCATCACCTGGTTCCACGGTGTGATGAACTCCCCCTTGAAACTGGAGATGCCCAGTGAAATGGTCCACTGGCTGCGGCTGGAAGCGAGGAAGATCCTGGAAAAAATGTAGTCGTTCCACGAGAGCACGAAGCTGTAGAGGCCCGTCGCCGCCAGACCGGGCAGGGACAGCGGGACGATAATGTGCAGCAGCGAGTACAGGCGCCCCCCGCCGTCGAGCCAGACGGATTCTTCGATTTCGTGGGGCAGGGTGTCGAAGTAGCCCTTCAGCATCCAGACCACAAAGGGCAGGACGATGGCCGCGTGGGAAAGGACTACGGCGAGCAGCTTGCCCGGGGGACTCACGGTCAGCCCTGCGCCGCGGAACATAATGAATAAGGGAATGGAGAGCAGGGTTGCGGGCAGCATCTGGCTGACGAGCATCAGCAGGCCAATGAGCCGGGTTTCCCGGTAGTGATAGCGCGAGAGGCTGTAGGCACCCGGAATCCCCACCAGCAGGGTCAGCAGGATGACGATTGCGGCCAGCAGCAGCGAGTTGCCCAGCCAGAGGAGGATATCTGTCTGCTCAAAGATCTGGGCGTAGGTGGCCAGGTGAAGTTCTTCGGGAAAGAAGCGGGGCGGGAACTGGCGCACGGAATGGGGGCTTTTCAGGGAGGTGTTGAGCGTCCAGTAGATCGGGAAATTGAGAATGACAATGACGATTCCCGCCCATATCCAGCTGGCCTTCCAGCTGCGCCGCATTCGATTTCTCAGGCGATTTTTCAGCACTAGAGTTCTCCTTCCCGGTTGCGCAGCCCGATGACGAGATAGGACAAAAGCAGACAGATGAGCAGGGTAAAGACGCCGATACTGGCCCCGTAGCTCATGCGGAAAGACTCAAATGCCTGCTGGTAGGTGGCCAGGGCCAGGGTTCGGGTGCGCCCGTAAGGCCCCCCGCCGGTGAGCAAATAGACGATCGGATAATCGCGGAAGATCCACAGTGCCGAGAGCAGCCCGCTGATGGTGAGCACGGGCCGCAGGAGGGGCAGGGTGATCCCCCAGAGCTGCCTCCAAGGGCTGGCTCCTTCGATCGCGGCCGCCTCGTATATGCTCTGCGGCAGGGCTTGCAGCCCGGCCAGGCTCATGATGGTGATGAAGGGATAGCCCTTCCAGACCAGGAGCAGAATGAGCATGGCCATCGCGCCGATGGGTTCCTGATTCCAGGTGATGGCCCTCTCGGATATGGAGAGGCGCACGAGCAGCCAGTTGACCAGACCGAAGGAACCATCGAAGAGCCAGCCCCAGACAACGGCCGCGGTCACGGACGGAATGGCCCACGGCAAAATCGCCAGTACGCGGAAGAAGCGCGCGGAATGGACCAGCACGGCGGTGCCGACACCGACGATCAGACTGAGAATAGAAGTGATCGCGACGATGAGCCCCGTGTTTCCCAGCGTGAGGTAAAATTCACTGCTGGAAAACATTTTGCGGTAATTGGTCAGGGTCTCGATCTTCAGCGGGATCTCTCCGGAGGGGATGCGCAGGTCCTGGAAACTGAGGAGGATCGAGGACAGAATCGGATAGATCAGGATCAGGAGCGAGAACAAGACCACGGGCAGAAGAAACAGGTGGGCTTCGAGGCGGCGGTGGAGCATCGGAAAAGTCCGTAAAACTGGAGGACTGCTTAGTTGTCTGCCAGCAAAGCTTCCGTCTTTTGCTGAAGCTCGGCGGCGACTTCCCCGGGATCCCGGTCGTCCTGAACCATGCGCTCCATTTCGTCCTGGACCAGGCGGCCGAAGTCGTTGTAGACCAGCTCCAGGCCCTTGGGCAGGCGGTCGACTCCAGCAGCGGCGGCCTGGTTCATCGATTCAAAGATCAGGTCCAAGTCCGGGATATTCGCCTTTGCCTCTGCGGGGATAGCTACGTTGGGGCGCGCTGAGGTCTGGCCGTTGGCGATGTAAGCTTCCTGCCACTTGCTCGAAGCTGCGAGGTCAATGAAGTCCCAGATCAGGTCTTTCTTTTGCTGGTTCGCGCTTGCGGGCATCGCCAGACCATTGCTGCTGCCTCCCACCGGCGGGCTGAAGGGCGAGAGGGCCAGTTTGATGTTCGGCAGGACTTCCGGTGCCGCTTTGCGGGACACGCCCCACATCCAAGGGCCTTCGATGAGCATGACCACTTTGCCTTCATTGAAGAGTTGGCGGACGTCGTTGATTTTCATGCCGCGAGGAGTCAAGTTTTCCTGCAGCAGGGTCTTCCAGTGGCTGAAGGCCTGGATCATTTCTTCTGTGTCGATGCTGGGCCGGCCGGAGGAGTCGGTCCATTTGGCGCCGGCGTCCAGTACAAAATTCAGCAGGCCGGTAAGGTACTGTCCCGGCCCGGGTGCGGTCTGGAAGCCGGTGCCGTACTGGTCTGTGATGCCGTCGTTATCTTTATCTACGGTCAGGGCCTGGGCGGCCTGGTAATATTCTTCCCAGCCCGTGGGGGGCGCAGAGATTCCCGCTTCCTGCAGGAGCTGCTGGTTGTAGTACAGGTTAAAGCCGAAGTACAGGAGCATCAGGCCGTAATTGTGTCCGTCTTTCTGCAGCACGCTTTGTCCGGCCCATTGTCCGATAGGCAGGCCCGCTTTTTCTATATACGGATCCAGGTTTTCCAGAAAGCCTTGCTGCATAAATACTGGGAATTCAAAGGACGCCAGGTGGACAATGTCGGGCGGGGAGCCGGCGGCAAACTGGGACAGCAGGGTTTCGGCGTAGCTGTCTCTGGCCAGATCGGTCACTTCGATGTTCATGCCCCAGTGTTCTTTTTCAAAATCGTCGATCAGGCCACCCCACCAGTTTACCAGATCTCCATCGATCAGTTGCCAGGTGGTGAAGCTGAGTTGGCCTACTTCCTGTCCTTCTCCTTTTTCTTTGCAGGAGGCGATTATTGCCATCAGGAGTACGGGGAACAGGATCCGAAAAAATTTGTTTGGCATGGACTTCGCCTCCGTTGCCCTTTGCAAAAGTGCTATTATAGCATATTTATAAATACTAACACAGGTGTGGGCTGTTGTCAAGTGAATTTTTCTGAGGGGGGGCGTGCGATATATAGGGTGCTTTCGTGAATCAGAACGGAAGCTTGGGCAGTGAAGGCTTGGAGATCTTTTCAATCTCGGTCAGCAGTTTCTCTGCGGCCTGTTCCGCGGCATTCTTTTGCTGCTCGGCCAGTTCTTTTTTGATGCGGCTCTCCACTGCCAAGGCCGAACTGAAATTGCTCCAGCCCTCCGCCCGGCTCTTTTCGCTGAGGAGGGCCTGCTGATATTCCTTCAGCTGCTCCAATTCGCCCCGGAACGGGGCGAGATCGGCATTCAACTCGGAGTTTAGGCGCAGCTCAAGCTCCTTCAAAGCTGCCTGGATCGCCGCCTGCTGGAGACGCTGCAGCTCCCGGCTGAAGATGTGTTCCACATTGCTGTCGATGTGCAGGCCGTCCAGCTGCCCGTCTTCGTCCAGGAGGAACCCCGCTTCCAGCTCCAAGTCGTTGTTTTCCAGAACAGAGATGAGGGTACTCTGCAGGAGGCCTGTGCCGGAGCCAGGCCCGACCTTCCGCAAAGAGAGGAAGCAGGTCGTTTGCCACAAACCCTGCCGTAAGGCAGAACCTTTGCTCCGTGGAAAAGATCAAGTCTGGCGCGAAATTGGAATTTTTAGAGGTCCCTAATTAGAGGTCCCTAAAATGGGATTTTCTTGCTGGCGCAAGCGGGCATATCCTGCCTCTCAGTCCATCAATACTCCATGATATCCGCACAGCGATACCACAATTCTACCCCGGCGGCTGCAAACATCTCTTCGCTTTCCTTGCCGCGATGATAACGTTTGCCTGCCATTACCCGCCGAATGCCAATATTGATAATCATCATGGCGCAGCTGCGACACGGTGTCATGCTGCAGTATAAAGTGGCACGATCCAGTGCCACACCGAACTTGGCTGCCTGACAAATTGCATTCTGCTCGGCATGCACCGTGCGCACACAATGAGAACTGAAGCTGCCGTCCTCGTGCCGCACCTCACGCAGCAAGTGCCCCACCTCATCACAGTGAGGCAAGCCTGCCGGAGCTCCGACATAGCCCGTAGCCAGAATCTGCTTGTCCTTGACGATCACACAACCGCTGCGGCCCCGGTCGCAGGTGGCACGCCGGGCGATGGCCTCACAGACCTCAAAAAAATAGTCATCCCAGCTGGGCCGCTCCATCCTTCCGATCCGTGAATCCGGAGACTCTGCTTGCTGCATATTGAGAGATCCCCGGTTTAATCCAGCTTAAAGCGATTAATCTTCTCGTTGATTGAATGGACCCGTTCAATATTCATTGCCACTTGATTGTTCAGTCTCTCAAACAAAGAAATCACCTCTTCACTCATGCCGGATTGCTTTTGACTCGAACTGCAGATGGTTTGAATTTCCTGTTCCAGAATCATCGTGGTCTCAGCCAGTTCATCCAGAACCCCAAGTTGTTGCCGGGTAGAACTCAAGATTTCTTCGGTGGTGGAAAGCAGTTCCTCAACTTCGGTGGCAATGGTGACAGACTGATTGTTTTGCTCATCAATCGAATTGTAAATCTGGTGGAACAAAGTCGCCGAAGTCTGGGTACTATTGGCGATTAACTGGAATGAACGATTGACATGGCGCGAAAGCAACACACCGATTTCGACCTTGCGCAGCATTTCTTCGATTTGAATCCGGATCGCCTTGCTCTGCGAGCCCGAATCATCCGACAAATTGCGTACCGACTGGGCTACCACCGAAAAACCCAAGCCGTGATTGCCCGCATGCGCCGATTCAATCGAAGCGCTCATTGCCAACAACCCGGTCTGCCCGGAAATTTTTTCAATCGAACCGACAATATCCCGAATGCCGTAAGAAGTCTGGGAGATTTCTTCCATTACTAAATGGGCATTACTGACCACCTTCAGCCCATCGCTCGCCGAATTATTGAGAGTTTCAAATAATTTTGCGACGTTCTTACTCGATTGTTCCATTTCTACGATTGCGGACTTGATGCCATTGACCGTTGCCTTGGTACTCTCCAACTGCCGTTTTTGCATGCTGACTTCGTTTTCGATCGCCTTGATAATCTCGCGCAAATCGTTGAAATCTTCGCGAATGCTGCGGATGGATTGTAATTGTAAATCTGCCTTCAGATCAATGGAAGCAAAACTATGGATGATGTTGTAGACTTCATTAGTGCCATCGGCAGTATCTGTGATAGATATCTCTGAAGTGGTTGAAAGTTCCATTACTGAAGATACCAGATTCATGATAATCTTTTGAATATGACCAAATAATAAATTTAGATAACCCGTCATATATCCCAAGGCATCAAATCGTAGCAACGGAACAATTTGCTTCAAACTAGTCATTCCATGTAAAACTCCTCTCAGATAATTTGACAAATAATAGATCATACGATTGATTAGATAAATGCTGCGAAAATAATACATCATAAAAATAAACAGAATATAAAATATCAGAATATAAAAACTAATGTTATTGTTTAATACACCACGAAATACTGTAATACTCTCGCCATCGTACAGATTGTTATAGGGATCTACTCCCATCAGCAAAATGGCCTGTTGAGAAAGTTCACGTTTCATTATATTTCCTATTAGAAAATTATCCAACGGAATTTCGCTTTTTTGCAGTAAATTAGAAATATGAAAAAAATATTTTGTGACAGATTCTCCATGAAAAGTAGCTAAATTATCAATATAAATCGATAGAAGGATGCAGAAAACACCCATTCCTATGCCGGTAGTCAATGAGTCATAATTCATGTTGAGAGGCCTGTACTTTCCCATCAGGGCAATTCTAAATTTGTTGACTACGTTTCCGATAAATCGAGTGACCGATAAATGAAACAAACGAAACGATAGAACCCCCAATACAAAGGTTATAAGGAAAGTATTTAGACGAATTATCCAATAGGAAGCACTGACCATGATTGGGGTACTGATCCAGTCAGTGGTCGTGGCAAGTGAGTACAGAAAGGCATAGCTCAAAAATATATACGGCAAAAACTTTTGTCTTTTATACAGACAACCCAATAAGGGATTGGTGTCTTCGGGAACCCAATTCCCATTGATATGTTTGTCTTGGTTGAGACGAAAAATTATTTGTTCCGGAAGATCTGTTGAAAAGTAAATTATAATACTGTGAAATATTCCTATCAGTATTCCGATTACCAAATTATAACGTATAAAATTGTATAAAAAAATTCCGAAGTTATTACTCCCCCAGATTCCAAGCATGACAAAATACTTTGTCATCCCATGAGTAAACAAATATCCGATAATGATAATCCAGAAAAATAATATCAAATCAAAGGTAAATTTGCGATTAAACAAGCCTACACGAGGCATTTTGTTCGATCCCTTCTGTTTCATGGTCCGCCCCACATTTGCTCCATTGTCTGCTCCACCACTTAGCGGCCTAAGGGCACCTCTAATTTCCCTGCAGGGCCCTGGCGTTGTCGATTGTCACTACATCTTGCAGCATCTTTCGGCCCACAGCTTCATTGCGTTGAATCGCTTTTTCGATGGCTTCCACACGATGTGAGATAGTGGCAATCGAGTTGGAAGCATTTTTACTCAGTGTCATAATCGATTCGCTGATCTGCAAGAAAACCGACATTGCGCTGATGATTTCTTTGCTCTTATGAATCTGTTGATCAGTGAGGTTGCGAATTTGGGAACTGCGACTCACGGAAGATTCAATCAGTTGGACAATATCACGTGATCCTTGATGTTGCTCCTTCATGGCATCAATAATATTTTTGACAAACACATTATTTTGCTCGATCGAATCAGCTATTTCATTCAAAATACCCGTAGTATTTTGTGAAATTCCCAAACCAGATTCAATACCCGAGATCAGACTTTCGATTTGCTCGCGAATGGCACGACTCTGTGCCGTGGCCCTCTCCGACAAGCTGCGCACTTCCTGGGCCAGCACGGCAAAACCGCTGCCATAGTCTCCGGCATGTGCAGCTTCGATTGCCGCATTCATCGAGAGCAAACTGGTCTGTGCCGCGATTTTGGTAATCGCTCCGACAATATTTTCAATTGCCTCAGAGGCTTCCGCAATCTCCCGCATTCCGATGATTGAGCTCTGGACCGCTTCTTCGCCGCGCTCTACCGAGAAGGCCAATACTCCGGCTTCCCGGTTGGCCTTCTCGGTAATCTGTTTGACGTTATCCACCAACGAAGCAAAGGTGTTGACCTGGTGGGCGATGACATCAACATATTTGCGTTGGTTATTGAGCAGGCTGTTTACCTTGAAGGAAATGTCCTGCATGCTGCTGAGCCCCCCATCCATCACCTGATGGTGCTCTTCTTCTTCGCGGACGACACTGGAGTTGATCTTGACAATAATATTTTCTTCTAAGTCTTTGACGATGCTGCGCAGTGTGGCCACGCTGGTAGTCTGGAGGTCCAGCGATTCGACCAGCTTATTCGCCTCTTTCTGTACATCCTGTGAAATTTTCTGACTGGTCATGGTCAGCAGGTTGAGGTAGCCGACAAAGTAACCGATCTCATCAAAGGTCAGCACGGGCAGATTCTCGGCAAAACTTTCCTCCCCATGCAGCAGCCTCCGCACCCGGCCAAAAATATTGTTGACTCGCATCTTGAATTGCCGTGCCAGTAGGTAGACATTGAGCCAGCTGAATGAAGTCAGTAGCAGCAACAGGATGCCGATGCACAACGCAGAAAGTGAATTGAGGTGGCTGAGGTTGTCAGCTGAGGGATCCGGGCTGCTCTCGGCATAGTTCAGGCGTTTGGCAAAATCAATGTTATCCCAGAACAGAACCAATGACAGCGGGTATTCAAAAGCCACTTCTTCATAGATGCTTTGCACCGCCTGCTCAATATTGGCGAAGGCTTCCGGGTCCGACATGCTGGTTGAAATTGCCGAGATGATCCGGGAATTGATTTCGCGTTTCAGATCAAAGAACAGGTGCCCCATCAGCAACACGAAGATACAGGCGGTTAGAGTACTGATGGCCATTTTCGACAGCGCACTCATGACCGAACGTGAATTGCCCTGCAACGGCAGCTGAAAGGACCGCCGCACCGGTTCAAAGAGGAGCTGGGAACTGCTTGAGTACAGCATTCCGGCCATCAGGCCAAAACAGATATTAATCAGGATGAGATTGAGCTTGCTGATTTCCAGCGAGCGCAAGGCAGCGGTGTCGCGGATGTCGATCAGCAACAAGTAGCATATCAAAGGTGTCAGGCCCAGCAGGCAGGCGCTGATTATTGATAGCAAGTGCATGTGGTGCAGACCCTGCCGTTTCTGTTCGTTGTTCAGGCTGGAATCCGCGCCGACCAGCACTTTTTTGTATTCGTGAATGTGACGGTCGAGCAGGATATGACAAATAAACCCGACAACGAACAGGGCCAGCAAGAAAGAGATCAGAAAGGAAATCACTACGGTGGGCGTGACTCTCAGCAGCGATTTCTGCACCGCTTGCAAGCCAAAGGTATAAGCAATCGGAACTTCAAACAGCAGCAGGGTCAGCACAGCGGTCCCCAAATACATGGCTGCGACCAGCGCGAGTTGCTTAATTGTCACAACAAAGTTCCCCATGTGGCTGTCTGGCAGACTGCCGGGGCCAGACTTGCTCAGCCGGATTTTCGAAATTTTCGCGACAGTGAGGCAAAGGGAAGCCGAAAGCGAATTTTCAGAGATGCCCTCAAGTCACTATTATGGAGAACTAATGCTTCATTGGCTATTCAGAAACCCGGCAAAATCTTCATTCCGGCCAAAGACGGAACCTACTTCATCCGCACTTTGCGGTCCACATCGCGCTGAAGATCGCGGTCGCGGATGCTGTGACGCTTGTCGTACAGCTTTTTGCCCTTGCCCAAGGCGATTTCCAACTTCACCAGTGAGCCCTTGAAGTAGATTTTGGTCGGAATCAGCGAATACCCTCTCTCCCGCACCCGGCGGTGCAGTTGCTCAATCTGTTTTTTGTGAACCAGCAACTTGCGCTTGCGCTCGGCAGGATGATTGAAATGGGAAGCAAAAACGTAAGGCGCAATATGCAGGTTGTGCAGCCAGAGCTCGCTGTCTATCACACTGCAGAAGCTGTCCCGGAAGGCGACCTGCCCGGCGCGCAGCGATTTGACTTCACTGCCCTTAAGCTCGATACCGCATTCCAAGCTGTCTTCTAGGTTGTATTCAAAGCGAGCCTTGCGGTTGTCCGCAATCAATCCCGCTGCCCCGGCCTTCTTCTTTGCCATGCTTTCCGCCTCTCCCAGCCCATTGGTTTTAGTACCCGGAGCGCCGGGCTACCAAGCGAAAGCCGGTGTAGGGACTACGCAGTCCGGCAAACTGGCCGCCTATTGTGCGGTAGTCGGCCACTACCGGGAGTTCGTTGTCTTGGGCTAGGAATTCATTGGCCCAAAGGTCGCGCGAGCCTTCGGAGAGAGGTAGGGTGTTCAACCAGCTGCCACCCGCCACGACCTTATAGCGCAAGTCGCTGCTCTCAGTCCCTTCAGCCAGAGCGGCAGGAGCCGTCCAGTCCAGCGGCAGGTAGTCGCTTGACAGCCACTCCCACAGACTTCCGTCCAGCCCTTTGATGCCAAGTATCCCACTGGGTTGCACGCTGAAATCCGGGGGCCCCTGCGGAATGTTGAAGCTCAATTCAAAGGCCGAAGCACCCAATCCGAGCGTTTCGGCACCTGGTTTCTGATGCAGATAATTCAGAGTCCGTACCAGAGCCTGGCGTTCGGCCAGGCTCGGCAACGCCAGTTGCCAGCTTCCTTCTGTTTGCTCTGTCTGAACTGGCAACTGATGTTGCAGCCATCGGACGTAGGCCCGGGCCTCCTCCCAGGTGATTCCCCGTACCGGTTGCTCGCTCAGCAGGGCACTGGCGGCGATACCGGCTTCATCAGTCCCCCTAGGCCAGCCGTAAGGCAGTGCCCCTGGCTGCCGATCCTGCTTATACAGGACCAGGCCCGCAAAATCACTATATGCGCCCGTATGATTACTACGCAACGATGCATCGCGCTCTTCGCGCCACTTGCGCCCCGCCGGACTGAACCAGAAGCGTGCGAACTGAAGATTGCTGACCTCGGTCTGCTGAAGTGCAAAGTCCTGGCCGGGGATATTCATGAACAATGTATCGCCAAGACGCAGGGCCACCGTATTGCGAGCCGCAATACCACCGGGAGGCGACTCTGTCTCCTTCCGGTGCCGATCGTTCTGCCGGGCCAGCTGCCTCAGCTGCTGTCCTAGTTTTGAGAGCTGACCCGCTCGCGGGGGCTGGTCGGACTGACCGCTGCTTTCTGTGTGCGCCCTGTCCCACGCCAGGGACAGGGCCGCAGCCCCCGGTTCCAGACGCTGCAAGCGCTTGACCGTAGTGCGGGCCAGTATTGACAGGGATCTGGGACCCAAAAGCTCAACGTTCTCTGAAAAAGAAATTTGATCGGTTTCCTCTTCAGCCGATAGAGCAGTTGGTACAGCAGGCAGGGACAGTTGTGCGCTCAGACTATAGGCACTCAACAGGTCGCCCCACTGGTAGACACTGGTGGTCGCGCCCAGACCACGCTGCAAGTCTGCAGAACGGTAAGGAGCCGCGGCTGTTCCGCCACTGCTCTCGCTGTACAGAGCTGCTCGCAGGCCGTTCGACAAGACCCAGGGATACGGATGAGAGCTGTCAAACGCCAACTCTTTTTGTGCCTCCAGGCCCCGGTACAAATAGGCCCTCCAAGCTTCCTGCCACAGGTGGAAAGGTTCCCCGGTTTTGGTCTGTTCTATGCGTTTCATGCGGACTTCAAATGAATAGAGCCGAGGCCGCCAACGATTATTCCAGATATTGGCCCGGAATTCCCGCTCTACAGTCCACGCCTCCATTCCCGCTTTTTCGATGCGCAGAGCATGCGCCCCGGCCGGAATCCATACCGTGCTGGCAGACCAGTCCGGAGCAAACTGCAAGTTGCTGTAAAAATTTCCATCAAGGTAGAGGCTGGCCTCCCCGCTCAAGACATAGAAACGCAGCCGTACTTGCGGTGAGCGCAGCCCCGTATCCACAAATACAAAGTACAATATCAGCAAGACCGCCAAAATGTAGCAGGCCGGGAGGTACAAGCGCGGACTGACTTGCCCCAGTGCTCCCAAGCGCCAAGCCTGGAAGCGAAAAGGGCAAAACGGTTCCGGCTCTGAACGAGTGGCTGGTTTCGGTCTGGTGGATTGTTGTTCGGAAATTTTCTTGTTCATGTTCCCTTAAAATTGCCACACACAAATATCATTGGTGGTCCACAGGAGATTAGCGATATGTCACACTCTTTCGCCACTGGCCAAAATACCCCAAAATACCCCAAAATACCAAAGGGCACCTCTAAAAATGGTATCGCTTCGCGAGTATTATGCTATTACCCTACTTCGCCTCGGCAATAGCACTGCGTTTCGATTCTCCAATGCGAGCTGGCGCAGCATTGGAGAATAAGGGGAGGGCCGTGCGCAGCAAGACCCGACCATCCTCTCTGCGAGCTGGCGCAGCATTGGAGAATAAGGGGAGGGCCGTGCGCAGCAAGACCCGACCTTCCTTCTAAGCAAGGGCCTGCCACCTCTTCTGGCAAAGCTGTTCGGTTCAAAAGAGCGGGCAAGAACGCCCATCTAAAAAATGAAGGGAGCTTAAGGGCACCCCGGCAGCTTTTCAGCGCAGGAACAAAAACTGGTGACCCGGACGAATTTCGCGTTGCCATTGCTGCTGCGCGTCGGTCAGCAGAAAAGAAAGGGCGATGTCACTATCCAAGAGCACATTGCTGCGCTCACCGAACAGGTGAGAGATCTCCTCCGTCTGTTGGAATTCAAAACGCTGATCGATATCCCAAGTGTCTTCGGTGTACACAGCAGTACCCGACTGGTGCGGCGGGATCAATAGTGAGTAGTAAGGGCTCTTTTCATAAAACGAATAATATGCGGTGTTGCCCGGCAGCAGGCCTGCGGTCAGATCAAACTGCTCCTGCACCCGCCCTTGAAGCAGATAGCGCCGCAGACCCTGTGCCTGAGCCTTCAGTTTTGATGTCTGTAGTATCCCCACGGCCCAGACCCGTGCATACTGCGAAATTCGATTGTTGCTCAGATCATTATAGGGCAGCGGGGCCAGCCGGATGTGGGGTTCTTCGCCAGAGTGATTCCCGTATTTCGACTTTGCCAAGTGGGTAATGGAGCGGATATTGCCGGCCCGGCTGATAATGGCCGCTACATCACCCTGAGCAAAGCGCTCTGCCCCATGATCCAGCTGGCGCAGCAAACCTTTCTGCCTCTGCTCCCGCAGATACTGTACACCAGCGTACAGCCCGGGAATTTTGGGCCCCATCTCGCGAAAGTCATCGGGTTGCACAAACGAAGATAACAAGAGACTAAACAGAAGCCCTTCGTCGTCCAGCCCCAAAAAGTAGGGGCTGGCAGCAGAGCCCTCGTCCCGAGCGCGCAAAGTTTCCAAGTCGCGAAACAACTCAGAGAGGCCCATACCCGATGTGTGCCCGACACGGGATGCGCTTGGCTGCCACAGCTCCGTATTGTAAATCAGGCTGTAGGGCTCAAGCGCAAACGGTGAGGCATAGAAACCTGCTTCCGGAGTTCCGCTGCGCTCAAACAGCTCTTGGAAGGCCAGTGAACTGGGGGCACTGCTCTCTCCGCCGGGAAGGATTGCCAGCTGATCACTCAGCATTGAAATCGCTCTGCGATCAGCCAGAATCACGTCGGGCAAGTGCTGCGCCGCATTGTTATCGCGCAGCACTTGGACCATGGTTTTGGTCATATCCCTCACAAGCTGAACTTCGATCCGCAGGTGAGCAAAGCGTTGGTATGTTTCCAATCCGGTCAAGAAAGAAATCTGCCCAAAGCTCTCCAAGCCCTCTTCGATCCAGAGCCGCAGGGTGGGCGGTTCCTTTCCCTGCCACCGGGTTCCGCTGCCGTAGTAAGGCTCACCGTAAATGTTAAGCTGGCGCGGATTTTCCTGGATCTCGCCAAGCAATACCAGAGTCAGCGCACCATCGCGGCCCAATTGCAGGTAGCTGTTTTTCAGATCACGGGCCTCAACCTCCAGCAGTTCACCCTGAACGTTGCGAGAATCAATACTCTCGGTGTGCAGTAGCTGCGGATATAAATATTGCAGAGGAATCACCCACTGATCTGCTCCCGCACTGCGCCGCAGTTCGGCCAGAGACTTCAGCTCGTTCCAGCTGAGCAGCTGCCAGAATTCTGCATTGAGCTGCAATTCCAGCTGCGGCGCGACATCACCGGGCGTCTGCCGAGCATTCAGTCCGGCTCCGAAAGGGGCTCTGGCCGCCCCTCCCGAATAGCCGCTCAGCAGCAAGGCCAGTACCCAGCAGAAAATACAACGCAGCCGAGGCCCGCGAACCCTCTGTGAAAGGCCCGGCGGGAAGCAATAACGTGGCTTGAATCTTGTTTTCTTCATATTCTGACCAAACGGCCCTAATGCTTGGGAGTGGAACCAGCAGACGACTTGCCCGGACTGTTCTGCGCGCGAAGCTTTGGCTTTTTTTCCGTATTACTCGTATTACTCTTGGGATAAGTGCGGAACACGTGATCCCACAAGGTGTTGGAGACCCCGAAGCGCTCGTGGTGGGAACGATGGTGGCGCATGTGGTGGCGGCGCAGCTTGCGATACCAAGGCCAATCCGAATCGATGAAGTGTACACTCCAGTGCAATGTATCATAGATCAGGTAGCCGTAGGCGGTACCGGAAAAAAATGCCAGACCGATCCAGCCCACCCGAAAAAGCAGGCCCAATATCAGCCAGTCAAGTAAACCGATAATCAGGCCTATGCCCAGGCTGAATGGTGGAGGCGCGACCAGACGACTGGAAAGCATGGCCTGATCGTGATGGATGCCGTGGACATACCAAGAAATTTTGCGGCGCAGCTCATTCGGCCCGTCGTAATGAAACAGGAAACGGTGCAGGAAGTATTCCAGCAGGGTCCAACGCAGCAGCCCCAGCAACACTGTCGCCAGAACAGTGGCCAGCACCGTCAGAAAGCCGGAAGATTCCATACTCCGTCCCCCGGCAAAGAAGCTGGCAAACAGGGCAATCGTTGCGATCGGAGCCCAGATCAGCCAGATCGTCCTCAGGCGGAAAAACGTAAAACGTTCCAGAAAATCAGATCGGAAATACCGCAGTGGTTCGGGTTGTTTTATATTTAGCCATTTGAGCATAAAAATCCCTCCTCAAAAAAACCTAAAGATTCGCTTTTGTCTTCTTGCAAAGTCATCCCGGAGCAAAGAAGTGAAGCCGAAGCATGCTTCGCTGTACCGGTTTTACTGAATGGGGCCTGAGCCATCACGCTGCACCGGACAGGGTAGCGAAGATGCTCGGCTAGCGTCTAGACTTGCCGTAGAAACGCAGATCCAGGCCCAGTGCCACGCGGATTTCTTCGCCTTTCTTGACACCGTTGTAGACCGGGCCATCGTTGCGGGAAAACATCAAGTGACCGACCAGCTCGATGGGCAACTTGCGGAAACGATAGCCCACGTCCAGCGTGATTACGTGAATGTATTCGTACACACCGTCGTGCAGGAAGTTTTTGGTCGGCCGTTTCCCTCCGCCTGCACTTTCATCTCCAAAATAAAGTTTCGAATAAATTCCGGTATAAATCAAATCTTCCTTGGTATTGACTTCATTGGCTATATTAGTTTCTACTTTATCCCCCTTTTGAAGCTGGTTGACAGTATGTTCAAAAACGGCATTGGAGCGCCCTTCGACTTCTCCGCGTTTCCGGGCGCCGTCTCCGTGGCGGATGTGCCGGTAGCTCAGGGCAAAATGCCAGCCGGCAAAGGGCTGACTCTCCAGTCGGAACAGGAATTCGTCAGAGTTGGGTGGCAGGTAGTAGCCCAGATTCTGCTGGTTGTTCATCCAGGAAATATTGATCGTGCCGTACTTGACCGATCCGTCGAAGGGCTTTTGGGCGTAATGTGTATAGGTGTAGGGTTCGATTTTGGTGTACTGAAACTGAAAGGTGGTAAACGGCAGTTTGGGAATCAGTACCTTCACCCCGGCCTGAAAGGCAAACTGCTGGGTCAGGCTGGAAAACAGGTTCGCGACATCAGACGGCTGTACTTCGTCGGTGAAGCCGACGCCATAGATTGTGACATACGGCAGCTTCAAAGCCAGAGTCGCCTGAATTGCCAGATTATCGTGATCGCCCAGCAGGGACTGGCTGAAAGCCACGGGCATAAAGGGCAACAGGTAATAAGGCTCCAGTCGCTTGATCCAGACCGATCCCATTGTTACGCCGATATAAAAGTATTTGGTCAGGAAGAACTCAAACTGCTGGGCGGTAAACATGGCCCCTGCGGTCGAAAACTTGCCATTGACACCGGTCAGCCCGCCGACCATAAAATTGAGGGCGGCCCACTTGAATGGCCGCAGCGACAGATCCCAACCCGGCAAGGGGCTGGCCTGGCCAGAATAGATCAGACTGGTGTTGGCAACACCGATATTGCGCTTCATGTAGCCGAAGCTCGTACGCACTTTGCCATCAAAAAATGAAGCGGCGACCTTGCCCCCCGCTTGCAGCGCCAGCGAGGGCCTTTCCCCGCTGAACGATACCTCTCCGGCTTGGATGTTGCCACCGGAAATTGCATGGCCATCGGTCTCTAGGCGATAGGTGTACGGTGCGAAAGAGTTGACCCGAACCAAAGAACTGTTCGGATCCAGAGAACTGCGCGGAACCATGGTGAAACCCGTCCCAACCATGGCCTGGTAGGATATGTGAGAAGTGATATTGCCTTCCAGGTACATACGCATCACATTGAATAAATAGGGGTTCCCCGAAATAAAATCCAGACGATTTTTAAAGTCAAATTCCAAGCGCAGGGCCAGCGGCAGCGCCTCGTGCTGAGAGAGCAACACCGTAGCATCTTTTAAGAAGTCGAGGAACTTCGTGTCCGGCTCGGCAAACGAGGCAATGCTGTGGAAGCGTTCCAGCTCTCGCGCTATCACTTTGCGTTCTGCCGCAGACAATCGCTGCGACCGATGAATTTGCTCTAGATAGTCGCGGACCTGCCGGGCACTGTAGGGACGGTACTGAGAGAGATCTGTGATATAGCCCTTCATCTCGGCCGCGTCAAGCAATTCATACACAGAATCATCAATATCAACGCCGAGGTTTTCCTGGCCGTGCAAAGCAGGGAGCAGGGCCGGCAAGGCCAGCAAAGCCAAGAGTCCAAGCATGGCAAACCCTGCGGGAAAACGGTTCCATAGTTTTGGGAATATCATTAAAATCATAAAAATGCGGGAAAATTTGAGCTTTGACAATTGCTATCTCCTGTGGCATGCTCTCAAGACAAATTAGAAGTTGCAAACTGTGTGCGCAGAATGACGAATAAGGTCGGTGATAATGCAGAAAGCGAACTTTTAGAAGCACCCTAAAGTTTTCTTTCACCAAGCCCCGGTGCTTGGTGATCCCAGCCACTGTAATCGACCTTTGTAGTTTTTTCAAGCTACTCATGAGTGATTTTTGGGCACTTCTAAAAATGGTATCGCTTCACGAGAATTGTACCGCGTTTCGATGCTCCCATGCGAGCTGGCGCAGCATGGGAGAAATGGGGAGGGCCGTGCGCAGCCAGGCCCGAACTTCCTTTCTGCGAGCTGGCGCAGCATCTTTCTGTTGCGGGGAATTTTTAGAGGTGCCCTATGATTAGATTTTTTGTCTATAATTGCAGCGGCTGCAGGAATTCCTTCCGCTCTGTATTGTTTGCAGCCTGTATTCTGCCTAGCGTGCTGCTGTTTTCTTCTGCTGACAACAGCCAAGAGCCGGAGTCCGCATATGTTGTGCTGCGTGCCTTGACCCAGGCCTATCCGCAGCAGATCAGCAAGCTCAGCTACCGCAGCAACCCAAAAGACTGGGCCATCCAAATCAACGGCAGCTGGTTCAACTGGGCACATGGTCGCATCCTGCCAGATGAATTGACCCCACAATATGAAAAATATCTTAATTTTAACCTGTATTACTACCCCAAAGATCTGCCTCCCGTACCGCCTTTTAATTCCGAAGAAGAAAAGGCTTTCCTGGCCCGGATGAAGAAGACCCGCCAAGGTTTGCGGATTCAGGAAAGTAATGCTTTCCGTCAGGCTCTGTACCGGGCCCCCAACAAAAAGGCGATGGATCAGCAGATTCAGGAAATTCCATTTCTGGAATTTCGCATCAAAGTACATCCCATAATCATCTGGCCGCTTAAGCAAGTGGAGCGCCGTCTGCTGTATGCCCGCAAAAAAGATCCGGAACTGGAGCGTTTTTTGGGTTCTTTGCGCAGTATTTCAACGTATTCCTGGCGCAGGATTAAATACTTTGAAAAGCTTAGCAACCATAGTTTTGGCACAGCTTTGGATTTCCTTCCGCGCAGCTGGTACGGGAAAGCGGTTTACTGGAGCTGGGAAAGTGAATCGCGCAAGGATTGGTTCAACATCCCCCATCAGAAGCGCTGGGCACCTCCCAAGGCCCTGATTGATGCCTTTGAAGCCGAAGGCTTTGTCTGGGGAGGGAAATGGCTGTTCTTCGACCCAATGCACTTTGAATACCGTCCGGAGCTGTATTTGCTGCGTAAATTCCTGGCTCGGTACCGACCGGAAGCAGACAGTAAATGAGTTGATAATAATGAAAAAGAAACCACGGTCTTTGCTGACGATTGCACTGTGTTTTGATGCCAGACGAAAGCTCCCATGCGAGCTGGCGCAGCATGGGAGAATGGGGGGAGGGCCGTGCGCAGCCTAGTGTTCTGCTATATACAAAAAATGGATAATGGTATAATAGAAGTAGGTCTGCTCCAATCAAAGTCAATGTGAATCCTCCCGAGATCAAAGTACTGGAAGAAGCACTTAAAATGCCTTCCCTTCGAGCATCTTTTGCCACCAGAATTAAAGTTATACTGGCAAGAATCAATAATATATCGTGTAAAGATATTGCTACTGTTGAAAGAATCCATCTGAATACTGTGACTAAGTATGTGCACCAATACAACAAAGGTGGGATAGAGGCATTATTACAGAACAAAACCAAGCCTCCTGGCAAAAATCCTGTATCCTTGGAAGTTAAACAGGCTATTATCAAGTGCGTATGTACCACTAAACCTGAAAATGCTACTCATTGGAGTAATAGAGCTTAGCTAAAAAGTTTAATATAAGCAACTCTAAAATTCATAGTATTCTAAAAGAATATAATCTCAAACCACATTTGAAAGAGAGTTTTTCTTTTAGTAAGGACCCTGAATTTGAAGAAAAACTGGCAGACGTAGTTGGTCTTTACCTTTGTAATATCTGTTGATGAGAAATCTCAAATACAAGAACTGGAGAGAACATAGCCGATACTTCCTGTTTTTCGAAACATTCCAGCCCGACAGACACATGATTACTACAGACACGGTAATACAACCCTGTTTGCAGCATTGCGAGTCGCTTCAGGGCAAGTAATAGGCAAGTGTTACGATCGTCACAGATCCGTTGAATTTATAGATTTTCTGGAATTATTGGATAAGAAGTTACCTAAAAGCAAAATTTTGCATGTGATACTAGATAATTATATTCCCCATAAATCGAAGGAAACAAAAGCATATTTAGAAAAAAAGAAAAATCGTTTTGTTTTTCATTATACGCCAACACATTCATCGTGGTTGAATCTGGTAGAAAGATTTTTTGCAGAAATAACACAGAAATGTATCCTTCATAGCAGCTGGAAGAGCAAGAAATCATTAGAACAAGCGATAATGGCGTACATAAAAAACTGGTGTAAGAGTAAAAGGAAGTTTGTATGGACAGCAGAAGTAGAAACGATACAGTCTAAAATAGACTGGCTGAAAGAGCAGTACACAAAAATGAATTTAGCAGAACACTAGCTTCATTTCCCCGCGTTCGGCAGAATCTCATCCGCTCAGCACCAAAATGCGGTAGCATTCCCACAAGGAGCAAAGAGAATATATGTCGGATAAAAAAATTGCACTAATTACTGGAATCACTGGACAGGATGGTTCCTATTTGGCTGAATTTTTGCTGGTCAAGGGCTATGAAGTGCATGGCCTCAAGCGCAGAGCCTCATCGTATAACAGCGACCGCATTGACCATATTTTTGAGCGGGCCCGGCTAGAGGGGCAGCCTTTCTACCTGCATTATGGAGATATGAATGACAGCACCAATTTGGTTCATCTGGTGCAGCAGATTCGGCCCGACGAGATTTACAATCTGGCAGCGCAGAGCCACGTCAAAGTCTCGTTTGAGACACCTGAATACACCGCCAATGCTGATGGCATAGGCGTGCTGCGCTTGCTTGAAGCTATGCGACTGTTGCACATGGAAAAGCAGTGCCGCTTCTACCAGGCTGCCACCAGTGAACTTTACGGACTGGCGCAGGAAGTTCCACAGCGCGAAACCACGCCATTCTACCCCCGCAGTCCCTATGCTGCGGCCAAGTTGTATGGCTATTGGATTGTGGTCAACTATCGTGAGGCCTATGGACTGTATGCCGTCAACGGCATCTTGTTCAATCATGAGAGCCCGCGCCGGGGTGAGACCTTTGTGACGCGCAAGATTTCCATCGCCGCAGCCCAGATTGCCACCGGACAGCGCGAAACCTTGGTGCTGGGCAACCTGGACGCCCGGCGCGACTGGGGCTTTGCCGGAGATTATGTGGAGGCCATGTGGCTGATGCTGCAACAGCAGCAGCCCGAAGACCTTGTAATTGCTACAGGCGTGACCACTACGGTACGCGACTTCTGTCAACTGGCCTTTCGCGAGGCCGGCCTGGAACTGCGCTGGGAAGGTCGAGGCATCGAAGAGAAGGGCTACGATCAGAATGGTGTGCTGAGGGTCTGCGTGTCGCCGGAGTATTTCCGCCCCACCGAGGTCGATATCTTGATTGGCGATGCGACTCGTGCGCGCAAAAAGCTGGGCTGGCAACCGAAAATGGACTTGGCGTCTCTGGTTAAGCTGATGGTGCAGCATGACCTAGAGAAAATTCGCAGGGGTCTGCCTTTGCAAAAAGCTTTGCTGTAAGAAATTGCTTGGAGGCACCTCGGACTGAAACTCAACCAGACTCCCCAGTGCATCACCGGCAAGCTGACCAAGCAGGCATCCTTGGGCACGATCGATCATTTGAGAACGTCTACTCACTATTTCTATCCTCCGCCTGAGCTTGTGTCTCAACTGTTGGTGGTTGCAGTGAGATCAGCCAATCAGTCAAATCCACCGATTCATGATTACCATTCTGGCTAAGGCTGAAGAGAAGATCTTCCTGACGGGGTTGGCCGAAAACCATCCGATAAAGAGCCAAGCCCTGCTTCAGCCGTTTGAGCTTCCCAATCTCTTTGCTGTATGGGAGCAACGGTATGCGTCGTTCTACCCGAGCAGAACCATCTTCAAAGATCCAGTATGGGATAAGATCGGAATGTCCATTGGATTTGCCTCGAGTCGCAATCTGAAAAAGAGTCTGCCATGGATCACCTCCATCATGATTCCCTGACAAAGCTGTTAAGCCATAGCGTTCTGCAACGTTTTTTCTGACAGCATGGCCCTTGTTTCGACGTGTCTGGACACCGCGTCAACCGCAGCGGCATGATGCAAGTCTGCGGGCATCAAGGGGGCTGTCTGTTCCAGTTCGCTCAGCATCGAATTGTGATCACGGGTTGTGGCAACCCGCTCCGTTCGACACATGACCTTGAGAAGAGCCTGTTCAAGTGCGGTCTTCTTCTCTGGATAATGTTCGGAGCCCTTCGCATAGGCATGAAGCGACTTTCGATGTTCTGATAGCAGGCTTTTTACTTCATTTACTTTGCTAGAGTCATCTAACAGAAAGTTCAGCGTTCTTACAAAATCCGGATAATGGTCGTCTTCGTCATTTTCCTGATCGAGGGTAAACATCTTGTATGGCGTTGCGGAAAGCAAAAGAACCCGAACATCTGGATGTTCAAAAAGCGCGGTCGCCAGCATTGAGGCTTCGTCATCTCCATCCAATAGATGTTTGAATCGTTGGAACTCATCAAGGATGACCAAGTCAGGCTCCAGTGCGGAAAGACACACAGAAGCTAACTTGCTTCTGAGCTTTCCGATAAGGTCGTAGCGAAGATCTGAATCTTCCCAAGGGATTCTGCTGTAGTCCCTATATCGGGCAAAACGCTCGCACCCATCTTTGAGAGTGGCATACAAGTCTGCATCCTCAAGGACGGCCCGACGGAAGGACTTCGAAAGGTCTGCGTCCAGATCATCGGCAGGAAGATTCTTGGCCTTAGCTCGCCAGTTTTCCTTGCCTGCGGTTGCCTGAAGCAGGTTGAGCAATCCTACACGCAATCGCCTTCGCCTTTCATTTTGAGCAAATGGCAAGTCATACAGCATCCGATACAGGATGGCTCGTTCATCTGCATGGCCACCTCGGCTACGTGCATGGTCAAAGGCTGTGCCGGGCGTCAGGCTGATGAAATTCACCTTGTTTTTTCTCAGTGACCTTACCTATCTTGGTAAATAAGTGAGTCGCGTAGCAATTGAAAAGCCATCCGTATCGCTGAGATTGAGGCGGTTGACGTTCTGGGTCGCGATGGCGGCATTGGAGCAGATGTAGATCACATCCACCCGATCCACCTCGTCCTGAAGGTGCTCCAGGGTCTTAGCGATGATTCCCCGGGCAACAAGCGTTTTCCCAAGCCCAACTTCATCGGCGATCAGAAAACGGGAAGTCGAGTCATCTCCGTATAATCGTTTGAAGACGTAATCCACGGTCCTTTTCTGGAAATCTTTAAGCCCGGCAAGAGCGGGTGCTGACAAAAAGCGACTTTTATGCATTACGCCCTCCGATAGCTGTTTCAAAAACATTCCACAGATCAAGAAAGGCGTCAGGTATTATCGTATTCGGGCTGCCTTGAGACAGGTCTCGAACCAGTTAGATATTTCCTCTAACCTATGAGGATGTCGACTGTACGTCCGGATAAGCTCTTCCAGCAGTGGGATATCCTCTCCAGCGGCCAGCTGGGCTAACCATTTAGCAAATCCTGACCCATTACCGGGATCAAGTCCAGATGCCGAATCATCCCCAAGCAAGAGCATAAGGTAGCGAATGAACCCATCCTGATTGCTGATTACTGTTTGCAAAATGGCAGAGTTACGTTCAGCAGGAATGCCTGTTACGGGAAGGTTAAGTACAAATCTTGCCGTAACATCAGGATGATTTGATTTAAGCTCAAAGGCAATAAGGCCGGTCACGGAAGAGGCTGAGAACTCACCAAGGCGAATCATGCCGTGATCGTCATTCTCCAAAATGTCGACTGCAAAATCTTTCATGACAGTTATCGGCCATGCACAAGCACTGACAATTCCTTTAAGGGATGGGATTTTTCCAATCAAAACCAAATCCCACAGGCCATCCTTTGAGCCAAGGTTACACTCAATAGACAGTGTTGCTTCTGATATCAGGGAACGAGCCTGCTCAACAGATTCCTCAGCTTCTTGCCTGATAGCATCTGTCTCAATTTCCGTGGTTGTGTCGAAATCGACAAGATACTCTCCTAAGCCGTCAGTACCAAGAAGCTCGTCGATACCCCCGACTTTACTCTTCCTGCCAACCAGCCCGACCAGAATCTCAATATTTTTTGAAGCGTTCAGTGCCGCGTTGGTCGCATTCGCTGACCCCATTATCACATGGGTATGGTATCGAGTCTCGAGCAGATAGACTTTTGCATGGAGGCCGGTCGCAAGCGGCTGCTCGGTGGCATCATCTTCCTCGCCATCCTCAGTCTCCGCTGCGTCGTCTAAATGGAGACATTGTGTAAAGAAACCGAGAGTCTCTTTTTTCAGGGCTGACAATGATTCTGGACGTGAGATAAGCGCATCAGCCACCTTAGTGTTTTTTGCCAATACTCGCAGAGCTTCATCATCCCAGAAGTGAACCTTCTTGTGTTTTTCCAATATGCCATGAATAGCAATTGCCGTATCAGCCGCAGCTGATTCAAGGTCTTCTTCACCTAATTTGTGCTTTTCAAGGAAAGGCTTAAGCACCCCGAAAAACTCGAAAGTGCGGCCACCGCCGATGCTTTGGCCAAGCACATCGCCAACCTGAAGAAACTCAACCCCCGCCACCTCTACGAAGTCCGAGCCCGGCTCGACAAGGAACTCTACGCCCTCGGCTGGCGTCCACAGCCCGCATACATCGAACAACACTACGGCATCCCGCAGGAACAATTCTCCATAGCACCAGCAGGATGCCAAATCCTGCCTGCTGAGTGACCCCGACTGCGAGGCCTGCCAATGAGCCGTCACGAAGTCATTCCCCTGAAAGAAAGCAGGACGATGACGAGCAAAGAACTGGGCTCAAACTGATTCTTACCACTTTAATATGATGAATATTTCTCACTCCCGCGGGAGTCCATCTGGCCCTGTGAGTAGACTCCCGCTTTCACGGGAAATAAGGGAATCAATCGGAAAGAATACTACTTTTACGGATTGGTATCATTGAAATGACGGGGTTTTTTAGAGGGCCCTTACAGAAAGAACTTCTCAATATCCAGGTTGATGAAGATACGACTCTCGGTTCTGAGCTGATTCAGCCAGTTGATATCAAAATTTTTACGAGCAAATCCTTGTAATATTTCGAAAGTATTCCGGATATGTTTGTTGGTTCTAGCAATCGCATAGTCCCTGCTGGTATCTGACTTGATCATAAAAGCCCAGTCGGAGGCGCAGGCCAGGCTGAATTCGCGGACCAGCTGTTGCATGGCTTGCTGTTGATAGGGGCCGAATTCGTGGCTGATACGGTGATCCCGGCTTTGGATCAGCTTCTGTGTCAGAATTACTTCAATATTCTCATACAGCTCAAACAACTGCGGGTAGATCCAGTCGTTCTGCTGATCGAGCCAGGCTTGGGCATAGCCGTCTTTGCCCCAGCTGCTGAAGCAGGGACGCAAGGGCTGAAAGCTTGATTCCTTGTGTAAGTACTCGCTTGGGGTCACAAATTCCGATGCAGCTATTTTCTTTACGTGATGCTGGCGGAACAGCTCTTCGATAAACGATAGACCTTCATGCCACCAATGACCAAACAATTCGGCATCAAAGGCCGTGCTAATCAGTGGCGGACGCTGCATCAAACGCGATGCCCGGGCGCTGTGGCAGTCCAAGTGTTGTAAAAAGTTGGCGGCGTGCTCTGCTGCGAGTTGCCGGGCTTCCTTTGACCGATAGACACAGGGTTTTTCGCCGGGAGGGCCCTGCCTTGTTCGCCCATGCTGCTGAGCGATGCTCCACAGCTTGATTCCCGTATAATAGCGCAGACCAAATGGCAAATGCTCTCTCAGCACATCCAAGTCTGCGCGGTAGCCGACATCCTGGTAAAAATCACGGTAGATTCCGGCTCCAGGATAGCCGATGTGCTGATCCCAGATCATCGCCGAACTGGCACGGTCGCGCGGGAACAGCACAAGGCCTTCCGGACTTTGAATCGGGGCAAAACTGCCGTTTCGCGGCAGTTCGTTTGAGCCGAGCAGGCCATGCAGAGCAATGTAGCTGTAATGGACTCCTTCCTGCAGCAGCAGTTTGTCCAAGCCATCGTAGTAGCCGCACTCCGGCAGCCAGAATCCCAGAGGTTTCTGCCTGCCAAAGTATTTCTGAAAAGTGGCAACTGCCAGACGGATCTGCTGACGCACCAAGCGCGAATACTGCTGGAAATTGGGCAGAAATACATGGGTTGCCGCAGTGCACAGCAGTTCCAGTGTACCTTTGTCACGGAAGGCTCGCAGAGGCGCGATCAAATCGCGCCGATACTGCTGCTCGTAGCACCGGGCACTGTATTGATAGAATCGGAGGTAGTCTCTGAGCACCCGTTTTTCTGCTGCAGTGCACTGCCAGTCACAAAGCAGTGACTGGCACAGCGCAAGTTGTCGCTCCAGGTACTCTAGGTAGCGGGCTTGCAAACCGGGATGGTCGAGCATCGCCAGTAGAGTCGAAGAAAGAGAGAGAGCCAGCCGGCAGGGAATCCGGTCATGCTCCAAGCGTTCGAGCAGACTCAGGAGCGGGAGATATGTTTCACTGATGGCCTCAAAGAGCCAGTTTTCCTCCAGAAAGGAAGGGTGCTCCGGGTGGTGAACATAGGGCAGATGCGCGTGGAGTAAAAAGCCAAAGTAGCGTTTCTGATTCATATAAACATAAATCCAGCTACCCCAAAGCACCCCGGAGTATGGAGGGAAGCTCCCAGGAAGTCCCTCAAGGGCTGTCTTTTCTACACAAGCCTTAAAACCTTAGGGTCTTGACTAGTTAAGAGGTGATTCTCTAAGTAGCTTCAACAGGATTTGGTATAGATCCTGGTCGCGATAATTCCATCTATAGGGGACCTCTAAAAATTCGCTTTTGTCTTCTTGCGAAGCTATTTGGGAGCGAGGAAGTGAAGCTGAAGAATACCTTGTTGTATTGTAAGGCTTTACTGACAAAGCTGTTCGTTTCGAAAGAGCGAGCAAGAGCGCAGAATGGAATTTTTAGAGGTTCCCTATATTCACACTCTTTAAGGTGTAAATGAAAAGTCTCATCTGATAAACCATTAAATTTAGCTAATCTCCTTTTTGCAAAGCTCCAGAAAGATTCAATCCCATTAATATGGCTTTTCCCTCTGAGTAAATTGTTGATCCTTCTAAAACTCTACCCTCAATTATAGGTAATAACTCTTCTTTTGTACAGTCCTTAACAACATTAGGGGACCTCTAAAAATTCGCTTTTGATGTCAGACGAAGGCATTTTTTGCGGCAGCGAGGAACGGAAGCCGAGCCATACTTTGCTGTATGGCACCAATGTGAGCTGGCGCAGCATTGGTGAACTGGCAGGCCGTGCGCAGCAAAGAGCCTGCTTCCTCTCTTTCATGACAAAGCTGCTCCGTGAAAAAGACCGAGTCTGGTGCGAAATTGAAATTTTTAGAGGTTCCCTTAAGTACGTTGGAACAAGGTTTTGAATACATAGAAAAACATTCCTTTGACAGCAGTTTCCAAGGCCTGTTCTCGGAAATCAACCTCAGCTCCGAAAAACTGGGCAAGACCTACGAAAAACGCAACGAACAACTCTGCAAAAGTATCTGTGAAATCGCTCGGAAACTGGACGAAAATCCCACCAACAACGACACCCTCGGTGCGGCCTATGAATACCTGATCGGCCAGTTTGCCGCCGGCTCGGGCAAAAAAGCGGGAGAATTCTACACGCCGCAGCCTATATCCGATGTACTTTCCGGCATTGTCAGCTTGGACGCACAGAATCCGGCATCGGGCACAAAGGACAGACTGGACAAGGTGCTCGATTTCGCCTGTGGCTCCGGTTCCTTACTGCTCAACCTGAGCAGACTGTTAGGCAAAGACAAGATAGGGACGATCTACGCACAGGAAAAAACATCACCATCTATAATCTGGCGCGGATGAACATGCTGCTGCACGGTGTGCGGGATTCCAGATTCCAGATCCATCACGGCGACTCACTGAGCAACGACTGGGACCTGCTGAGCGAACCCAATCCCGCCAAGAAACTGGAATGCGATGCTATAGTCGCCAACCCGCCCTTCAGCTACCGCTGGGAACCCAGCGATATACTCGCAGAAGATTTTCGTTTCAAAGAGTACGGGCTCGCCCCCAAATCCGCCGCTGATTTTGCCTTTCTGCTGCACGGGTTTCACTACCTCAGCGACGAGGGAGTTATGGCCATCATACTGCCGCACGGCGTACTCTTTCGCGGAGGTGCCGAGCTTCGCATACGCAGCAAACTGCTCGATGATGGCCATATTGACACCGTAATCGGACTGCCCGCCAATCTGTTCTATTCGACCGGGATTCCCGTTTGTATTCCGGAGCGGGAAATTGCGGCGGCAACCGAAAAGCTTAACCAATTTCTCGAAGAACTCGAGCTCCCTCCCCTGCCGTGAAGTTATTTAGAAGGGTCGGACATTGAAGTTCGCCCCTAGGCCATTGGAGCTGTTTTCTTGACTCTGACAAATTGGGTTCTGTGAATAGGGCCGCAGTGCCGGGCCGGGAATTGGCATTTTTAGAATTTCCCGATAGAATTCCCCCCGCCGTATAACGGTTGAGCCTGTCCCGGGGGCACAAAGCCATGACTCTTGTCACACTTATTTTTGCTGTTATATTAGTTATTGTGCTGGGGTTCCATTATTCTCAGACGCTCATAGTATTTACCAATTTCTTTATGCTCTGTAACACGAAGGGCATTTCTTTAGGGGGACCTCTAAAAATGGTATCGCTTCGCGAGAATTGTACAATTGCTCTGCTTTGCCGCAGCGATTGTACCGCGTTTTGATGCCAGACGAAGGCTCCGATGCGAGCTGGCGCAGCATCGGAGAAACAGGGGAGGGCCGTGCAGAGCCAGGCCCGACCTTCCATTTTGCGAGCTGGCGCAGCATCGGAGAACTGGCAGGCCGTGCGCAGCAAAGAGCCTGCTTCCTCTCTTTCGTGACAAAGCTGCTCCGTGAAAAAGACCGAGTCTGGTGCGAAATTGGAATTTTTAGAGGTGCCCTTAAGCCCTAGAAAATGGTATCCCGCCGCTTGAACTGCAAAATTTCCGCTTCCGCGATTCGCACGAACCTGAGGATTATGTACATTGATGCACAGCAATACGCCGTGATGGAGTAGCATGGGTCACGGAACTTTTCCCCTATCATTGCTCGAACAGATATTTGTGCTGGCTGTCTGTGTCCGGGAGCAAGACCGCCATCGGATAGACGAGCTGCAACAGCAGGAGCTCAGAGCTTTGATTGAAAGCGCGGGTTGGTATATCTGCGAGGAATTGCAATTCACCTTGAAAAAAAATCATCCGGGTCATCTGCTTGGCAACGGTCAGATTGAGATGATTGGCAGTGCGATTGAGGCGGCCGAGGTCGAAATCCAACAGCGCGATGAGATCTCCGAGGCCCTCGATTTTGTAGTGCTTGATTATGAAATCAGCCCGACCCAGTTGTTCCAGCTGGAAAAGATCCTGCAAAAGCAGGTAGTCGATCGCAAAGCCTTGATACTGACCTTGTTTGAACAACGGGCCCAGACTCGGGAGGCCCGCTTGCAGGTACATTTGGCGCGGCTCTACTACGAGAAGCCGCGCCTGAAAAGGGCCTGGACCCATTTGTCACGTCAGCGTGGTGGTCGCTACGGCACCAGAGGCGAGGGCGAGACCCAGATCGAGATTGACGGGCGCCTGATTGACGGCCAGATCCGAAAGCTGGAGGCTCGGCTTACTCATGTACAGCGACAACGCAAGCAGCAGCGCAAGCGCGGTGCGCATCTGCCCCATATTGCGCTGGTGGGCTATACCAACGCCGGCAAATCGGCTTTGATGCATGCGCTAAGCCGGCAGGAAATCTATGTGGCCGATCGGCTCTTTGCCACCCTCGACCCGAAAAGCAGTCAATGCACCCTGCCGAACGGTGAACAGCTGGTCATTACCGATACGGTAGGTTTTGTGCGCAATCTGCCGCACGAGTTGATCAATGCCTTTCGCGCCACGCTGGAAGAGACGGTGCTGGCGGACCTACAGCTGCTGGTACTGGATGCCGGCGATGCCGAATGGCAGGAAAAACTGGCTACGGTACACCGGGTACTGCAAGAGTTGGGAATTGATGAAAAGGCCCAGATTCTGCTGTTGAACAAGATTGATCTGCTCAGTGAAGAGCTGCGTGAAGAAATACGGGCTCTATTTCCGCAAGCCCTGTTGATTTCGGCGCAACAGGGTTGGGGTCTGGAGGCCGTGTTGGCCGAGCTGCAACAGCGCCTAGCCGACTTGAGCGGTGTTCGACGGGAGCCCTATGCCTTGGAAGTGCCCCATGAGGAAGGTGCTTTGCGGGCCTGGTTGTTCCGGCATAAGGTGGTGTCCAAGGAATTGGCTCTGAACGAGGGTGGCCAGTTGTTCCATCTGCTGCTTTCGGACAGTCATCTGCAACACTTTGGCCGAGAATTCCCCCGCTTTGTGAGAGAACTCCGTTTACTGGATCCGTAGTTTAGAGGTTCCCTTTAGTGTTTGCCCGAAGCTGTCTTCTTTATTTGTTTTCAAACGATAGGTTTACAAACTTACGGGACATGTCAGCTCTACGGGTTCCCACGATTTGCACAGAGTTTTATGATGACCGCCGTTTCTACTGGCAAACTGCCGGAGCTTGGTAATTTCCACCAGAGTAGCGATCTTGTCTTTGAATGGCAGCTTTTCTTCATGCAAAGTTTGCCGCAGGCTCTGCCATGGTCTTATGGGAACCTCTAAAAATGGTATCGCTTCGCGAGAATTGTACTGTTGCCCCGCTTCTGCTTTGTCTTCGCTGGCAATAGCACCGCGTTTCGATGTGGATCGCTGAGATTTTCGCGACAGCAAGGGGGCAACTCGTTTTAATACTTTGTTGTATTAAAATGAGTTGCCAACAAAGCTGCTCGCGGAAAAGATCGCGATTCAGCGCGGAATTGGAATTTTTAGAGGTTCCCTAAGGGCCGCAGTCTTGCCACGCAAAGCGACATGAGACCTTTTTAGCTGTATCCATAAGGGAACATTGAGTATATGACCGAGAAATTGAAAGAGGTTCCCGAGGAAATTATTTACTCTCGTTATGCATCTTTTACCAAAGATCTGAACGATATGTTACAGCATCATGAAATGTGGCTGAACATGGCCTGGCAGGAAATCAGACTGCGCTACCGCCGTTCAAAGATCGGTCCATTCTGGATTACCATCAGCACCGCGTTTTTTATATTCACCTTGGGGTTTATGCGGGGGGCCTTGTCTGGCAGCTCGATACGGAGTTACCTGGCTCATATTGCGTTTGGCTTGATCAGCTGGCAAATGATGGTGGGTATCTTGTCCGGAGCTGGAGATATTTATGTAATAAATGCACGCTATGTGACCAATCTTCGGCTCAACCTGCTGGTGCTGATCATGAAGTCGATCATGACCAGCATGTTCATTTTTGCCCACGATTTGATTATTTTTGTGTTGGTAGTTGTATTCCTGAAATTGCCGGTTAGCTGGAATCTTTTATTGATGCCGCCGGGCTTACTGCTGGTCGTTGCCAATATGTTTATGGTCTCGGTGATTTTTAGCCTGATCGGAGTGCGCTACCGTGACTTCGCCCAGATTGTAAACAGCCTGATTCGGGTCTTATTTTTCTTGACGCCGGTCTATTGGTCCCCCGAGGAAGTTAGCGGCAAAGCTGCCTTGGTGGCAACGGTTAACCCATTTCGTTATTTTATCGATCTGATTCGCGCACCCATGCTGGGACAGCTGCCAGAGCTCAATTCCTGGCTGGTCGCTTTGGCTTTGCTGCTGATTCTGACCTGTCTGGCGGCGGTGTCCTATCGCAGCAAGAGTACGCGCGTGGCATTCTGGATATAGCATGAAGATCTCAGCCAGAAAAATTGGTCTGGATTACCCCATTGTAATGCCGGAAAATCGCTCCATTAAGTTGTCGGCGGTCAAGGTTGCCACAGGTGGACTGATCCAGGTGAACAAAGGGCTCACCATTGTGCGGGCCCTGCAGAATATCAGTTTCGATTTGAAGGAAGGAGATCGACTGGGTTTGATCGGGCACAACGGTGCGGGAAAATCAACCCTGCTCAAGGTGCTTGCCGGTATCTACCGGCCGAGTTCGGGGGAGCTGATGACCCAGGGGCGTATCGTTTCGACCCTGAACATCAATATTGGCATGAACCCGGAGGCAAACGGTATCACCAATATTATCAACCATGGTCTGCTGTTCGGGCTGAGCCGAAAAGAAATCAAGGCCCGAATCAACGAGATTGCCGAGTTCACCGAACTGGGAGACTATTTGCACCTGCCGCTCCGCACCTATTCTTCGGGTATGAGTACCCGTGTGGCCTTTGCCGTAGTGACCTCAATCAATGCCGACATCCTCTTAATGGACGAGGTGATCAATACCGGGGATGCCGCTTTTATCGACAAGGCAAAGAAACGCTTGGACGGCTTTATGAACAGCTGCAAGATCTTGGTGCTGGCAACCCATTCGATTGAAACGATGAAACGCCTCTGCAATAAAGCACTGCTATTGGAGCACGGCGAGCCCTTGGCCTTTGGTGATATCAATGAGGTCTATCAGTTGTATCAAAAAAGAGTCGGCCTCGAGTGAAAGTTGCTTCTCAAACCGTATGGTTCAGAGGTGCCCATATGGTAATGGCCATTTAAGCATGAGGATTATTGGAGGGACGAATGTCTGATAAGCCTAAAGTCAGCGTAATTATTCCTGTATATAATACCCAAAAATATCTGGAAATATGTTTAGATTCAGTTATAAATCAAACTTATAATAATTTAGAAATAATTATTATTAATGATGCGTCACCAGACGACTCACAGATATTAATTAATAATTACGCTAAGAAAGACCCAAGGATCGTTACACTTGTTCATTCCCAAAATAATGGCCTCTATCAGACAAGGATTTCTGGAATTATGAGAGCCAATGGTACATATATAATGCATTTGGATAGCGATGATTGGTTAAGCCTTGATAGTATAAGAAGGTTGGTTCACGAAGCTACCAATACCAATGCTGATATCACTGCATTGGATCATGTGTTATATATGGAAGATTCACAAGAATATCGCGTTGAACCTCTCAATAAAATAGAATTTGACTATTTAGAATCTCCCAGACTCCAGGAAATATTTTACGCTAATTTAGGCCTTCGATATACTTGGCATATTGTCTCGGGCAAGCTATACAAAGCTGCCATTTGGAAAGATAATCTGGAGTTGTTTCGGACAGATCTAAAAATAAACTTATGGGCACCTCTAAAAATCCAGCACTGGACAAATCACAATTATTCAATTACAATACAATAATATTGGAGGATCATTATGATTGAAATGACAAGTGAAATAATATATCAGGATGTAGAACGTACAAATCCTTTTATATTCGAACTTAAAAAATCTATCAATTGGGATAGAATCTCAGAGACTATTTCTCAACATATCCCTAAAAAGAAGAATAATTCTGGAAGGCCAAGATTCCCTGTCTCCCAAATGTTGCGCATTCTCATCCTTCAGGAAACCTACAACCTCTCTGATGATGCCATGGAAGTCCAAATCAATGGTAGCATCTATTTTAAATTCTTTCTTGGCATGAGCCTGCTTGATAAATCTCCCGATTCCAAAACCATTTGGTCCTTCAAGGAAACGCTGCGCAAACTCAATCTCGAGCAAACGCTTTTTCTTGAGTTCCATAAATTTCTTGCTGAAAGAAAGATAAAACTGCACAAAGGGAATATTGTGGACGCCAGCTTTGTCAAAGTGCCTGTGCAGCGCAATACCAGAGCAGAAAACCAGCTGATCAAAAATGATGAAATCCCTCCATCATTCAAGGAAAACGAGAATAAAATGAGGCAAAAAGATACGGATGCAAGGTGGACAAAGAAAAATGGCAAAAGCCACTACGGATACAAAAATCACATTGCAACGGCGACTAACGAGCAATTTAGCTTACGAAGTAAGTGCAGCTAATGTGCACGACTCACAGGTGCTTGCAGCTATTTTGAGGCGTCACGCAGATATATGGGGATAGTGCGTATCGAAGTGAAAAGATAACAAATGAACTACGGAGGAACTTTATTCATCACCGAAAATATCGAGATACTTCACTTACAGAGAAGCAATTAGAAAGTAACCGCCGCAAGTCAAAGACCCGGGCGAAAGTGGAGCATATATTTGCATGGTTTCGCAATTGCATGAATAGGGATTAGAGTTGCGATGTATAGGGATAGATCGGGTAAGGTTTCGTATGGGGTTACGAAATACTGTGTATAATATGTTAAAATATGTTTCAATTACAGCATAATAGTGGATAATTGTATCTAAAATGCTGTAAATAATGATTTTTTATGTAAATTCTAATTTTAGTAGGAATTATTGATCGTAATTAATCTGGATCCAACTATTTTTTGTGCTATTTTGTTATGATTAAGGAAGGATTTTTGATTTTACATCGCAATGCCGATTTTTAGAGGTCCCCTTGTGGATTTTAGGTAAAGATGATACAATGGGGAAATGAACGATAAGCAACTATGTGACTGTATTTGTCGATATGGATAAGAAAAAGGAATCTGTTATTTTTGCGACAGAAGGAAGGGATTCCAGTGTTGTTGAGGAGTACAAAGACTTTATAGAAGAACATAATGGGGAAAAAGAGAATGTTGAAGAAGTAGTTTGTGATATGTCAAAGCCTTTTTTGAAAGGAATCAGAGATAATTTTCCTGAATCTTCGGTAACAGCTGATTGGTTTCATATTTGTAAGAAGTTTGTAGAAGCATTAAATACAGTGAGGAAATCTGAGAGTAAACATAAGAATTTTCCTAAGCATGCACGCAGTAGGGCACCTCTAAAAATTCGCTTTTGATGCTGAATCAGCGAGATTTTGCCGACAGCGAGGAAGTGAAGCCGAAGCATACTTTGTTGTATGGTAAGGTTTTGCTGACGAAGCTATTCGGCAACAAGATCGCGATTCAGCGCGGAATTGGAATTTTTAGAGGTTCCCTATAGAATGAAATTATCGTAACCAGGATCTACAACGAATCCTATTAAAATTACTCAGAGAATCACCTCTTAACTAGCCAAGACCCAAACAGATTCTGAGAGTTCGGAGTTGAAGATTTATCAATTATTCGAGAGAACTGATAAAAGATCAGGACTTGTTAGAGCCGATGGCTAAAGCGTTGGATAACTTGGAGAAACATGGGGATAAGGTGGTGGAGCGCTGGCGCTCAGGTAAGACAAGCGCCCGTCTGGAAGGGTTGAACAGTATATTTCAAGCGGTTCGGGCTAGGGGTTACAGGAATACAGAAACATTTTTAATGATGATATACTTGAGGGCACCTCTAAAAATCCAACACTGGACAAATCACAATTATTCAATTACAATACAATAATATTGGAGGATCATTATGATTGAAATGACAAGTGAAATAATATATCAGGATGTAGAACGTACAAATCCTTTTATATTCGAACTTAAAAAATCTATCGATTGGGATAGAATCTCAGAGACTATTTCTCAAAATATCCCTAAAAAGAAAAATAATTCTGGAAGGCCAAGATTCCCTGTCTCCCAAATGTTGCGCATTCTCATCCTTCAGGAAACCTACAACCTCTCTGATGATGCCATGGAGGTCCAAATCAATGGTAGCATCTATTTCAAATTCTTTCTTGACATGAGCCTGCTTGATAAATCTCCCGATTCCAAAACCATTTGGTCCTTCAAGGAAACGCTGCGCAAACTCAATCTCGAGCAAACGCTTTTTCTTGAGTTCCATAAATTTCTTGCTGAAAGAAAGATAAAACTGCACAAAGGGAATATCGTGGACGCCAGCTTTGTCAAAGTGCCTGTGCAGCGCAATACCAGAGAAGAAAACCAGCAGATCAAAAATGATGAAATCCCTCCATCATTCAAGGAAAACGAGAATAAAATGAGGCAAAAAGATACGGATGCAAGGTGGACAAAGAAAAATAGCAAAAGCCACTATGGATACAAAAATCACATTGCAACGGCGACTAACGAGCAGTTTATTACCGCTTACGAAGTAAGTGCAGCTAATGTGCACGACTCACAGGTGCTTGCAGCTATTTTATCCGAAGGCGTCACGCAGATATATGGGGATAGTGCGTACCGAAGTGAAAAGATAACAAATGAACTACGGAAGAAAGGTGTGAGGAACTTTATTCATCACCGAAAATATCGAGATACTTCACTTACAGAGAAGCAATTAGAAAGTAACCGCCGCAAGTCAAAGACCCGGGCGAAAGTGGAGCATATATTTGCATGGTTTCGCAATTGCATGAATAGGGGATTAGAGTTGCGATGTATAGGGATAGATCGGGTAAGGTTTCGTATGGGGTTACGAAATACTGTGTATAATATGTTAAAATATGTTTCAATTACAGCATAATAGTGGATAATTGTATCTAAAATGCTGTAAATAATGATTTTTTATGTAAATTCTAATTTTATTAGAATTTATTGATCGTAATTAATCTGGATCCAACTATTTTTTGTGCTATTTTGTTATGATTAAGGAAGGATTTTTGATTTTACATCGCAATGCCGATTTTTAGAGGTCCCCTTATGGGAAGATGTTATTTTCTCTTGTTTACTCTATTCCAAAGCAGAATCCATTGCCCATATAAAATTTGATGGATATTTCTATCGTAAACATGGAGCCCGCATAATCCAAAATGTATCTAATAATTTTCAATCTGAAGCCAAGCGGTACATTCAAAATTTTCTTGTTAGAAAATTGGATAGAAGTAAATATAAATATATAAGGCGATTCTTGAAAAGAGATAATGATAATGGTTCTTTTATTCAAAGTATTGTATGGAATAAGGAGTATAGCATTGATTTAATTCAAAGGATGATAACCGATTCTAACATAGAAATAATTAGTTTTGATGTTTTTGACACATTGATCCAAAGACCTTTTTTTACTCCCAGAGATTTGTTTGTATTATTAGAATATGAATATTTGAAATTAGAAAAATCTGGAATTAGCTTGGATTTTTCGTTGGCAAGAGAGCAAAGTGAAAGGATCGCCAGACAAAAAAGCGATGGTCAAGAAATAACATTAGATGAAATCTATGACCAATTGCGACATATTTATGGAATAGATGCAAATATTACACGTATTTTACAGGAAAAAGAAAATGAATTAGAAATAGAATTAAGTGATAAAAGAATATGTATCAGCGAAATCTATAAATTAGCATCATTCCTAAATAAAAAAATAATTATTGTATCAGATATGTACCTGCCACAGGATACCATTGAAAAAATATTGTTAAAACATGATTATATTAAATATCATATGCTGTATCTGTCGAGTACTCTGAAAAAAACTAAGTATCATGGTGATATGTATAAATATATACTAGACGATTTGAAAGTAGATCCTGAGAAAATTTTGCATATTGGCGATAATCCCCTGGCTGATATAAAGAATTGTAATCAACACAGAATTCAGAGTTTTTTTATTCCAAAAGCAATAGATGCTTTTTTAGGTTCCCATTATAATCTGAACCATTTTTGCTATTATAAATTTATATCACATGAGCTAAAAGAACACTTTGGAGTTAGATGTACATTGGCTATCATAGCAAATAAGATTTTTGATAATCCTTATATAACGACCTATAAAGATTCACTTTTTTCCGGGAATCCCTATTATTTAGGGTATTTCCAATTGGGAATATTGCTGTTTTATTTTTGTCGATGGCTGGCAAAAGAATCCCAGGATAATCAAATAAATACATTATACTTCATTTCCAGAGATGGATACATGCCCCAAAAAATATACGATATGATAGCACCATATCTCCATGGAAGTGCTGAATCCAAATATTTATTTGCTTCAAGAAGTGTTATTTATAGAAGTTTTAATACAAATATAAGGAATTTTGCAAAATTACTGACACGGCATTTTTATTCGGATCATATAAGTTCATTAAATCCAGTTTATTTATCCAATCTTTTCAGTTTCTCAAAAAAAAATCAAAATAAAATACAGCGTGAAATTAAATCTTATAGTGACAAACTAACATTAATAAAAAGTGTCGAACAATTAGGGGAAAGTATTTTTTCAGAAAATATAAGGATGAATAGAATCTTCAAAGAATATTTGCAACAGGAGATTCCCAATAAAAAATCTTACTTTGTAGATGTTGGTTATGCCAGAAGATCTCATATGTTATTATTATCCATGATAGATAAACTGGAGGGTGGTTTTTTTATTCAAGAGGATACGTTCTTAACAAACAAATATGACTATACTGTAAATATTAAGAGTTTTGCAGAAGCAAGTGTAAAAGAATATTCTGGAATACCTGCAGAGGAATTGGAATTTCTAATATCCGATTATCAAAATGGAACAGCTGTTGATTTCTGTCGTAATAAAAATGATAAAATAGATGCCGTATGTGAAAGTCAGGATGAAAGTTTAGATGCTGATGTAGCACTTGAGTTGACACATAGAGGCGCTATTGATTTTACCAAAGATTTCCTGAAATTTTTTGGTAACAGATTGGATGCTATAAATAGCCATAATAATTTTTCTACTGATTTGTTGGAAAAAGCTATATTAAACTCCAGGGAAATTGATGCAGTTTATTTTAAATATTATGTATTTAATGATAATATGACTGGTTCGTTGGATGGATATTCCAATCTTTTTAGCCGTCATCGGGGGGGGGACAATCTACCTCAGAATTACGTAAATGATCGCTGGTATCGTTTTGGGCAACTCTCGCGCAAACGAAAACTATGGGTGATTGCCAAGGTTCTGAGCAAAAAATTACGAATATATAAACTGCTGCGGCCATTGGCAAAAATAATCAGAAAGATATTACGAAGAAAGCAGGTATAGCTCTTATCTGGCCAGGTTGCCAGCCATTTTGAAAGATCCACCGCGAAATTACCGGGCTGAAAGAGGGCGAATAGAAAGTCTGAAAGGGGCTTCTGGAGTTGGCCTTCGGTACACCTTGCATTTGCGCCCTTCGTGCCTCAAGGTGAAATTCTACGGCACTCAGGCGGCGCAGGCATATTGGGTAGTCCTTCGCAGGGGCCTTTACCGAAGTGAGAACCACGAAAGACACGAAAGACACGAAATTCATTTTTTCGTGTCTTTCGTGCTTTTCGTGGTTATAAAACAAAGTGGGACTGAGGGGGGGCTCGGTAAGGCCTTTTCCGGTTGCGAAGCGCGAAGATTAGAAATTCAAGGTGTACCGAAGTACCGGGATCTAATGCCGGGGTGGCCATTTTTAGAGGTTCCCATGAGAGTTTTAATCATTACAGTATATCACAATCCCCGACACGGGGGTGGAGCAGCGACAGCCTCAAGCGCTTTGGCAGAGGCGTTAAAAAGGGCGCAATATGATGTAAAACAAATCTCAAGAGAGAGTTTCTGCCATTCTTACAAGCACAATCATTTATTTTCCCCAGAAACTACGGGTACTTTTTCTGCAAATCCATTGGGGTATCATGATATTGAAGTATTAAATGAAATTGATAAATATAATCCAGATATTGTGTTATTAGGAGCTATTGATAGAGAAATAATATCAATATTATCTATTAACAGAATAAACAAACCAATAATTATAATATTCCATGATTTGTATTTAGTTACAGGGGGTTGTCTATTCCAATCTGATTTATTTCCTTCAGGAGAAACAGAAAGAGAATACTCAATTTATAAAAACTTTAGCTGCCGGCAGTATTTTGATGACTGTTCTGATTGTCCCTTAATTGTCCAGCCTGACCAGAAATCGATAGCGCAACTGAACTTGCTTTTGCGTCGCAAGCTCTTCGCGCATCGGAAAGATCTTACTTTTGCTTCTGTAAGCACATGGATGGAAAATATATTGCATAAAATCCCGTATTTGGAAGAGAATGCAAAAACTCTATTATATAATATTGTGGATACAGAAATATACAGACCTTTAAAAGATAAGAAAGCTATTCGATGCAAATATAACTTGCACCACATAAAAAAAATAGGGCTTGTTATTTGTCATAATTTGAATGTAAAAGATCAGAATGATAGGAAGGGATATTTTCTTTTTGTGGAGTCTCTAAGCCAATTAAACTTAAGCCCTGCTGAAATTGAATTTTGTTCTATTGGAGCTGTCCCAACTCCGTGCTGGGAAGAACTACATGGTTTTACTATACATCATCTTAGTTATATTACGTCTAAGGAAGAAAAGTCTGATATTTTTGCAGTTGCGGATTTCTTTATATGCGCTTCATTATATGAAAATCTACCTATGGTGTGTTTGGAAAGCTTGGCTTGCGGGACCCCAATTGTAGCCTTTGATATAGGAGGAATCTCTAGTGATATTGTTTCGCATCAAGACACTGGCTACTTGGTCAGACCATTTTCCACAGATGATTTGGCAGCAGGAATTACATGGATGGCTAATTTATCGCGAGAAGAATACGAAAAACTATCAAATAATTGTAGAATTCATGCAGAGAACCGTTTCAGCGAAAACTCGGTTATTAACCAATTCAACCAAATAGTGGAATTAACTTTAAAGCGATTTAATGATCTCTCTGTAGGTGTTAGTCAGAATTTAATTACAATAGACGAAACTATGAAACTGCTGACAACATATCTTGGGAGCAAAATAGAGGGCCTTCAGAAAGAATTGATCCAAGTACAGGAAGGGCGGGACCAAATACAGAAAGAATTGATCCAAGTACAGGAAGGGCGGGACCAGATACAGAAAGAATTGATCCAAGTACAGGAAGGGCGGGACCAGATACAGAAAGAATTAAAACTTGTGCAAGACAATCGTTGGTACCGCTTTGGGCAACTTTCTTGCAAGCGCAAACTCTGGACAATAGCCAAAGTCTTGAGCAAAAAATTACGAATATATAAACTGCTGCGGCCATTGGCAAAAATAATCAGAAAGATATTACGAAGAAAGCAGTTATAGCTCTTATCTGGCCAGGTTGCCAGCCATTTTGAAAGATCCACCGCGAAATTACCGGGCTGAAAGAGGGCGAATAGAAAGTCTGAAAGGGGCTTTTGGAGTTGGCCTTCGCCAGCTCGCATGGAAGGAAGGTCGGGCCTTGGCTGCGCACGGCCCTCCCCCGTTTCTCCCATGCTGCGCCAGCTCGCATGGGAGCCTCCCCCGTTTCTCCCATGCTGCGCCAGCTCGCCATTTTTTTATTGCGCTGTACGGACAAAACAGCTATATTGAAGCCATGGCAAGTTGCGACAGCGCGTACAAATACCTGTTCTCGAACCCGGCAATCCTGTGCAAACTCATCCACGCCTTCGTTGAGGAGGACTTTAGCGCCAAAATCCAGCCCGACAGCCTGCGCAAACTCGACCCGTCCCACCTCTCTGCCACGCTCCAGCAGCGCGAATCGGACCTGCTTTACGAGGTGCGCCTAGATAACCAAGACAATCAAGATAACCAAACAGCCTATCTGTATATCTTGCTGGAATTCCAGTCCACAGCCCCCAAGCATATGGCCATCCGCCTGCTCAGCTATATATCCCTGTTTTACGAACGCCTCATCAAGGAAGGCAAAAACAGCAAAGGCAAGTTGCCCCCGGTATTTCCGCTGGTGCTCTACAACGGAGACCGCCCTTGGAATGCGCCCCGCAGCACCAGCGAACTGATCAGCAGCAACGAAATACCCGCAAAATACCTACCCCACTTTCAATATGCTCTCATTGACGAGAAGCGCATCCCCGACGAGAAAATCCACAAGCTGCACAACCTTATCAGCGCGGTGATTTGTGCCGAGAAGTACGGCAGACCAGGGGAGTGGGAAGCGCGAATCCCGCAAATCATAGAATTCCTGCGCGATGAACCCGGGCCCGAAATCACCATTTTCAGGCGCTGGATTGCCCTGCTGTTTGGCGAGGGCATGAACGAATCAGAATACAATCAAATCACCGCACCAGAGGAGGTACAGAAGATGTTGGCAACACTGGCAGAAGATCTAAAAGCTGAGGGCAGACAAGAAGGCGAAAAACTGGGCATGCAGAAAGGTTGGGAAGAAGGCGAAAAACTGGGCATGCAGAAAGGTTGGGAAGAAGGCGAAAAACTGGGCATGCAGAAAGGTTGGGAAGAAGGTGAAAAACTGGGCATGCGGAAAGGACGGGAAGAAGGTCGGCGTGAAGCTGCTCGGAAAATGAAAGAATCCGGGCTGTCGATTGAGCAGATTGCAAGGTTTACCGGCCTGAGCCACCGCGAAATTACCGGGCTGAGAGAGGGCGAATAGGACGTCTGAGCAAGGAAGGTCGGGCCTTGGCTCTGCACGGCCCTCCCCATTTCTCCCATGCTGCGCCAGCTCGCAGAAAAGAAGGTCGGGCCTAGCTGCGCACGGCCCTCCCCTGTTTCTCCCATGCTGCGCCAGCTCGCAGAAAAGAAGGTCGGGCCTAGCTGCGCACGGCCCTCCCCTGTTTCTCCCATGCTGCGCCAGCTCGCATGGGAGCCTCCCCCGTTCTCCCATGCTGCGCCAGCCCGCATGGGAGCGGCACTCAGGCAGCGCAGTTGTCAAGGACAGCTTCCCAAGAAAAGCCAATTTTGGGCTCTTCGGTACGTCTTGTGGATTTTAGGTAAAGATGATACAATGGGGAAATGAACGATAAGCAACTTTTAATTCTGGGCCTGGGACTGAGCGAACCATGGCAGATTATCAGTCAGGAACTCAGAGAAGCAGCCTCACGAATTACACATCGCAATTAAAGCTGAGCGTGGCTCCAAGTATCCGTGAGTGTAAGAAAATGTGCCCTGCTCACGACTTTAAGGAACTTGAATGGCGGCATTGAAACTTCTTTCAACACCATTGCTACATCCGCGCAAAAGTACCCCGAACAAAATGTTTAGAGCATGGTATCAGGCGTATTCTGGTCCCATGGGCAAGAAAAGGAAGCTCTTTTACCTTACTCTTTGAGCAGGCTGTTCTCATGCGTGAAATGCCTATGCTTTCAGTAGCCAGACAAACTGGAATCGAAGATAAAAGAGTTGCCAGAATTATCAAACATTACGTTGAAGAAGGCAAAAAACAAATAGATTTATCTAATTTAAAATCTATTGGACTTGATGAGACATCAAGCAAGCGAGGACATAACTATGTGACTGTATTTGTCGATATGGATAAGAAAAAGGAATCTGTAATTTTTGCGACAGAAGGAAGGGATTCCAGTGTTGTTAAGGAGTGCAAAGACTTTATAGAAGAACATAATGGGGAAAAAGAAAATGTTGAAGAAGTAGTTTGTGATATGTCAAAGCCTTTTTTGAAAGGAATCAGAGAGAATTTTCCTGAATCTTCGGTAACAGCTGATTGGTTTCATATTTGTAAGAAGTTTGTAGAAGCATTAAATACAGTGAGGAAATCTGAGAGTAAACATAAGAATTTCCCTAAGCATGCACGCAGTAGTAAAGAACCCGGCGAACAATGCCCTGACAAAGTCACAGTTGGAAGCTTTACTGGAGCTTGAAGCGGGAGGTTTTCAGACGATGACGGGGTATCAGATAAAAGAGAAATTATCTTGGATAAGAGGCGCGAAAACTTTACAGGGAGCCAAGTGGAGGATTCGAAGATTTATCAATTATTCGAGAGAACTGATAAAAGATCAGGATTTATTAGAGCCGATGGCTAAAGCATTGGATAGCTTGGAGAAACATGGGGATAAGGTGGTGGAGCGCTGGCGCTCAGGTAAGACAAGCGCCCGTCTGGAAGGGTTGAACAGTATATTTCAAGCGGTTAGAGCCAGGGCTAGGGGTTACAGGAATACAGAAACATTTTTAATGATGATATACTTGCTCGCCAGTCCGGTAGCTGCGACTCTAAAATCAACTTGATATACCGAGGAGCCCAATTTTGGGGGATTTTCTTATGATCTTCTTGCCCTCCATCGGGAGAGAGTATATTCTCCAAGGAGAACAAGCTATTTTATAACCCTATTTCATCTACTGGGGAGCCTATTGTGAAAAGTGTGCGCAAAGTTCATGGTCGAAGCTTCCTGCGAATCCCTTTCAGGACTCCCTGGACCAATATAGTCCTGTTTTTTGCCTTGATTCTGAGTGCGTGTGATGTGGGGCCATCATCAGATACTCCTGAACAGCAGAAACCAATCCAGCAGGGACCACATGCTCCGTGGCCCAACGCCCCGGGAGCAGATGTCACGGGCCCCAGTTCCAATGCGCAGCAGACAGTCTGGCGGGTCAATCGAGAAAATCAATATGCGCTGAACGTCATTCTTTTTAATCCTACTGATTTTACCGTTGACGAGTCTTTAACGACGCAAGTATCCGACATGATGCTCTATATTCAAGAGTGGTTTGAAAAACAAATGGACTTGCAGGGCTTCGGTAAGAAAACTTTCGGCTTAATGACCAATAAACAGGGAAATGTCCGGGTTCTGGTGGTGCAGGGAACTCGGCCAAGCAGCTATTACAACGGGAATCCCGGAAAAATAGCGAGCGAAGTACATGCTTACCTCAGAGCCCATCCAGACGCAAAAAGCAGCGAACATTATATGGTGCTGGGCAAGGCGGGTAGCAGGGTTCCTTTTGTGGGCTGGGGCAAATTTGGCTTTGCCACTACTAAAAATTTCGCATTAACGCCGACTAACAAGTATCTGGGTGATTTTCGTTTGATGACAACTCACTTCCTGGGAGGGATCATGCATGAACTGGCGCACGGTTTGAACGTTCCTCACTCGGCCGCCCGGAATTCTCAACGGCCGAAGGTTTCCCTGATGTCCTATGGGAATCATACCTACCAGAATGGGAACACTATTGACCAGGTTTATTTAAATAAGTACACCGCCGCCATTTTAGATTCTGCTCAGGTATTTAACACCAGAGACAAGCAGTTTTATCAGCAGAGACCCGCGGTGTCGCTTGAGGGGTATTCCATTCAAAAAGATGCGGCCAGACAAGCAACGATACTGCGCGGCACACTGAAATCCAATGTTCCAGCGGACTATTTGTATGCCGCACATCAGGGGGCTGATGGGGGCAGCGACTATGGCATGGTGCCCTTTACTACCGAATTGCAGCCAACAGACGTGCCTGACGAGTACTCTTTCAACATGGAAATGCCCTGGTCCGATCTGTTTAACGGCTACCAGGACGATAAGAAGTCGGAAGTGAATTTAGCCATCGGGGTTATTACCCAAACGGGCTACCGAATAGGTTTAAAGTCTTATAATTATCATATAACGAACCGAATTCCCGATTCTGATATTGAACAATCTGTGACTCGTTTCAGGCTTTCCGATCGCAGCTCCTGGACCGCCAGTGCCAATTCAAGGGGCTATGGGGATGATGTTTCTGCCGCGTATATGCTGGACGGGGACAAGTCGACTATGTGGCATTCTGCCTGGTATTACGATATTGCCAGTAGAGGCTCCCATGTAATCACAATGGATATGAGCGAACCCAGACAGATTAATGGGGTGTATATTTATTCTATGCAGAGTTCCCTCCGGAGTTTTAATTACAATCCCAAACATATCGTGGTGGAAACCAGTATCGATGACTCTACTTGGATTCGCAGAAAGGAGTTCCGCGTTGATGCTGTCCATGATGCGAAAGAAATTACGGTTCCTTTTGATCTGCCGGTGAATGCGCGGTATTTCCGTTTGTCTATTGATGAGGTCTACACCAAGCATAGTGAGAAGAATTTAATTATCAATGAGGTAGATGTTTTGCTGTAGGGGCTTTCGTTACTCAGGACGAAAGTAATTGCACTGCTGGACAACGGAGCATACATGCTCTGTATCAATGAACACCTGCGCCAGCTCGCAAAGAGGAAGGTCGGGCCTTGGCTCCGCACGGCCCTCCCCTCATTCTCCCATGCTGCGCCAGCTCGCATGGGAGTCTTTCGCCACACCTCGAATTTCTGCCCTTCGCGCCTCTTAATTATATGGAGAAATTAAAGGTGTACCGAAGTACCCTGCTCAACACCTTTAACCTGAAAAATACCTCAGCAGAAAAAGATCCCGATTTCACGCAAAATCGGGATCTTTTAGAGGTGCCCTTTATGAACTTCTGAAAAACTCAGAATTCAGGCTGACTTTTTTGACAAAATATCGAAAATATAATGAGAACTTTTAAAGGGTACCCCTAAAATCCCTCTTATCATTCCCGCACGCAAATGCCGGATCTTTTCGCCATCCATTTGTTTTGATTGTATTGGGCCATATTAAATCGCACCTGAGAGATTGCAGAATATATGCGCGTTAGCAACGAACGAAATTTCTATTCGCAGGATCGCCCGGAGGATCACTACCGGGGAATCATTCCGGACTCCCGTTTGCAGTGCAGCAGGGACGCCATGCATTCCGGTTACTTCCGGCAGCGCATGAGGCCCGCCGGCAATGCTGTGAATAACAACTATCGAGAGGACCACGTGGCTGCCCGAAGGCGGCCCTTTGCAACTCGGAGGCGGCAGGCTCGGAGAGCAGGGCAGAGCCAAGCGCTACTGTGCCGGAGAGGACGCCTTATAAGACCTGCAAACTCCCACCGCCCATTTGCACCCATGTGCTCACTCCCGTTGTCAGTCGATTTTTGGCACTCCAAAGATTCGTTTTTGCCTTCCTACGGGACTATGGACCGTAGGGTCAACCGGGAAGCGGAGCCGCAGAAGTTCCATGCCAAGCCCTTATTGGCAAGATTGTTTGCCCGAAAAAGAGAGTCCGGAACGGGAACTTGTGGAATTCCTTTTGAGCAGAATATGGGGCCGAATAGTGCAACGCCGGATGACAAATGGGAACAAGATGGAACTTTGATCCCCGGCTGGGGCCAGGCCTTCACACTGGAACTTGAACAAAGGCACGATGCCGAGCCATTGCCGCCTGTTTCTGGGAGGCAACACCGCCCGGCCTTAGGTGGTCTGGGGCGTTCGCTGATTTCTGCGACCGCAAAGGCTGGGCCACAAGCCGCACCGCCTGTCGAATTGCTGCCAGAAGCCCGTCAAGTGGACTTACACCAGAACCGTGGGCAAAGTTTTGCCCACGGTTCTGGTGCGGGGGTGTGGGCCGACGAAGCAGGTGAAGGCTTCTGGGATGCTTTGGCCCACTGTTCGCTGTGGCTGCTGCGCACCCTGCGCATTGAGGGTCTGTTTTTTATTGTCCAGCTGCTGCTGTTTTCCCTGCTGGTTCAGCAGTACCTGCCACCCCTGAGCCGCTATTATTTTGATCGGTCAGCCCAGGCGTTGCTGCCATCAAGCGAAGCCGCTTTGGATAGCATGGAGCAACTGCTCAATCAGGACATCCTATTGGCCAATACAGCTCCCAATACGGCTTCGGCCGGGAACAGTACAGAAGGCGTGGGTGGTGGTGAAGTGTCCATCGCCCTGGCGGCCATGCCTGCTACTTTGTCAACCCCGGCAGACCCTGGGCAGGCCCTTGATGCGAAAGCAGTCCAGGCCCTGCTGAATCCGACCTATCGCAGTCGCAGTTATACGGTACAGAGTGGTGAAAGTATCTCGCTGTTGGCTCAGCGCTTTCGCATCAATATGTCCACCCTGATCAGCGTCAATCGCATTGAGCGTGCCAAGAGTCTGCGTGCCGGTCAGGAAATTCAGATACCCAATATGGACGGCCTGCTATACAAAGTACAGAAAGGCGATACCCTGCAGAGCCTCGCAGAACATTACGAGAGCAGCATTGGTGCTCTGATCGATGCCAACCAGTTGCAGAGCGAGATGCTAGTCGCGGGTAGTCAGATCTTTGTGCCCGGCGCGACTCTGAGCAGTTATGAGCTGCGCAAAGTTTTTGGCAATTTGTATATTTATCCTTATGTCGGGCGCCTCAGCTCGCGCTTCGGCTACCGGTCCGATCCGTTCCGACGGGGATATCGCGAATTCCACAACGGCCTGGACATCGTGGGGCCGAGGGGCTCGCCGGTGAAGGCCTCTTCGGACGGGGTGGTGGTTTCCATCGGTTACACCCGGCTCTACGGCAACTATGTGATCTTGCAGCATGCCAAAGGCATTAAAACTTTGTATGGGCACATGTCCAAGCTGCTGGCCGGCAAGGGCGAGAAGGTGATTCAGGGCCAGACTATCGGGCTCATTGGCACTTCGGGGCGCAGCACCGGGCCTCATGTGCATTTTACGATTTTTGTCGGGGGCAAGGCGGTAAATCCGCTGGACTACCTGAGTAGCCCGTGAGCGGCTTTGGCACAACTGCTCTTTGCCATTTTCCCAAGTTCAAGGGCCTGTATATACATGTGCCTTTCTGTGCCAGCCGCTGCCCATACTGTGATTTTTATGTGCTGGTGTCTCGCAGCGAAGAACAGCACCTTTTGTTTGTTCGGCGCGTGTTGGGGCAGCTGGACTGCTACCTGCGGCAGCAACCTGACCTGTTGAGCGGCTTGGAGACTGTGTTTCTGGGAGGCGGGACGCCCTCTCTGCTGGGTGCCGGTGCCCTGAGCGAGCTGTTGGGCGGGCTGGAGACCCGTTTGCAAGAGAGCAGTCAGGGCCGCAATAGCTTGGCCCAACTGGCCGAAGTGAGCATGGAGAGCAACCCCGAACTGATCCGGCCAGAGAGCCTTGAACTGTGGCAGGAGCTGGGCATCCGCCGCCTGAGCATCGGTTTGCAGAGCCACAATGACAGTCTGCTGCGCCTGCTGGGCCGCCGCTCTTCGCGGCGCAGCCACGAAGAGCTGGCGCGGATGCTGTTGCGTCATTTTAGCGGCGAATACTCCTTTGACTTTATCTACGGTATTCCCGGCCAGACGCCGGACGATATTCGCGAGAGCCTCGACTTTATCCGGCGCCGCCAGCCCCATCACGTCTCGTACTACGAGCTGAGTATTGAAGAGGAGACCTTGTTCGGCCGTTGGCAAGACGAAGGCCGCTGGCCTGAGCTGCGGGAGCAGCAAGAGCAAAATGAAGAGCAGTTTGTACTGCTGCGCGAGGGCCTAGAAGCCATGGGCTATCTGCGCTACGAGGTGTCGAACTTTGCCCGCCCCATGGCTGCCTCCGCTCCTTCTGTCGGCCCTTCCACAGCGGTGGCCGAGCCGCCGCTGCATGTTTCGCGGCACAACGAGCTATACTGGCGCTGGCAGCCCTACCTAGGCCTAGGGCCTTCGGCGGTGGGTGCAGCCCTCGTTGGCACCTTGCAGAGCGAGGAGGCAGAGCAGACTGCCAAGGTCTGGCGCATGGAAGGCCCGCGCGACTGGCACAGTTACCTCAATTGTGGGGACTTTGGCGTACAGTTCAGCAGCTTGTCAGCGGGCGAGAGCCTGTGGGAATATTTGTTGATGACCCTGCGCCTGAAGCGGGGCATTGATATTTGTGAGTTTGCCCGTCTGTTTCGGCCAGCAGGCCCGGAACAGACGGCAGGGCTTTCATATCGGGAATGGGCCGGCGACCAGCTGAAGCAGTTGCTGGCCCGGATGCTGCCGCAGAGCATGCATCAATACGCCGACTTCTTTGTCTGGCAGGGGGGCTTTCTGAGGCTGCGGGAGAGGGCCTTTGACCAGCAAGGCGCGTTTTTGCGGGCAGCTTATGACGAATTACTACACAACAGTGGCACCGGGTGATGGTAGCAATTGCATCCGGGCTCTACGATTCCCAAGGCTCCGTTACCTGCAAATCCTGCGTTTCACTCGTCTTCTTTCGTGTGGGAACCAACAGAACCGCAACATTGCCCGCGATAAACAGCACCGCCATAATCAGCACGCCCTTAAGGCCCAGTTTGGGGTAGACGGCAAAATAGGTTGATAGAATGATCATCAGCGACATCAGCGACATCGCGTAGATCTTGGTGGAGAGCTTCATGGATTTGTGCTTCTCGTAGTCACGGATATAGCGCCCGAGGAGCCGGTGTTCAAGCAGCCAGCGATAGGCCCGGTCCGAACTGCGCAGAAAAGCCCAGGCTGCGATCAGCAAAAAGACGGTTGTCGGCAGCCCGGGCACAAAAACCCCGGCAAAACCCAGCCCGATATTCAGAATGCCAAAAACCAGCAAAAGGGCTTTCTTAATTTTTTTCATACGTATTTCGCTGCCCGGAATTTTTATATACTTGCAGCCCCCCTGCTAGCAATCTCTCGCAAGCAAGCCCCGAACGGAGTTTCTGTTGATTATGGAGGCGTAAAGTCGGCTTGATTTTGCGTATAGCTTGTGCTGAGATCATCTGCAGTCAGCGCGTAATCGTAAGTTGCAATGGTCAGAGTACTGCCGCAGGCGTCCTTGGCCTCTTTGACTTCAGGGTGATCCTTGATGTTATCGCTAATTCGCAGCTGGGTCAGTGGGTTTTTGCCGCCCGTGCAAGCACCGAGCTTTATACTTCCCGTATCCTTTACGGTCTTGAGACCCCGCATACCCCGTATGTCGACTTCTTTCAGAGAGTTCCCGCTCAGATCCAGTATCTTCAGCTTCGGATTTTGACTCAGATCAATGGAAGCGAGCTTATTATCGGCCAAATTCAGGGCGGTTAACTCAGTATTTGCACTCAGATCGATCGTGGTGAGCTGGTTACCGCTCAAGTTTGCCAGTTGCAAAGCAGTCCTGCCCGACAAATCAATACTGGTGAGCTGACTCTCCCGCACAATCAGGTATTTCAAACTTAGGGGCAGACTGCTGAGGCTGAGCGGTGAACGATTCTTATTCACTTTTATGTAACTCAATTTGCCGTTCTGCAGCAGAGTGATGTCGCTGGGCTGATTCTCGCTCAGGAACAGATAACTCAATTTGCTGTTTGCGGATAGATCGATATTGGTGAGCTGATTCTTGCTCAGATCTATAACATACAGCTCCGTATTGTTCGACAAATCAATGATGCGGAACCGATTATCGCTCAGATCCAGCTTCCGTAGCCTGGCATTGTTCGACAAATCAATACTTTTAAGCCCCTGACCTTTCAGGCTGGCAATAGATATCGTAGAATCCGCCGCCAATTGATCAGGTGTGACTGAACCTATATTCGCAAGTGTTCTCTCGATACTTTCCCCCGGATCACTGAAAGGGGAATTTTCCCCTCCGCTTTCTCCATCTCCGGGCGGATCGCAGGCAATTCCCAGCAGTAAAAGCAGAATAGCCATTGCTATCAGGATTATATTTTTATGTTTTTGGGAATACATCATGACGTTTATCTCCCTTTTGGGTTTGTATCACAATCGTTTTTATGTATAATAGCGATGGAAAATTTTAAGGTCAATGTTCATCATTCGGTACTTCGGTACACCTGAAATTTCACGGCACTCAGCAACCGGAAACAGGCCCCCGGCCCCCACTCAGACTTCCTATTTATCCTCTTTCAGCTCGGTAATTTCCAGCCCGGTAATTTCACGGTGGCTCAGGCTGGTAAATCTCGAAATCTGTTCAATCGAGAGCCCGGATTCTTTCATTTTTTGCGGCAGCGAGGAACGGAAGCCGAGCCATACTTTGCTGTATGGTAAGGCTTTCGTGACAAAGCTGCTCCGTGAAAAAGACCGAGTCTGGTGCGAAATTGGAATTTTTAGAGGTTCCCTTCAGATGGATTCTTTCAACAGTAGCAATATCTTTACACGATATATTATTGATTCTTGCCAGTATAACTTTAATTCTGGTGGCAAAAGATGCTCGAAGGGAAGGCATTTTAAGTGCTTCTTCCAGTACTTTGATCTCGGCAGGATTCACATTGACTTTGATTGGAGCAGACATACTTCTATTATACCATTATCCATTTTTTTGTATATAGCAGAACACTAGAACTTAGATTCTTCAATGCCATTGCCCCAAGGTAAGTTCCTGGAAATGAGGATATGACAAGCAGCAAACTTTCTTTTAAGTGCACCTTTCGCCACATTCTGACTACGATAGGCATGGTTACAAGCCAGCCATACAAGCTGGCAATGGGAACGGATAGCTTGGGATCTATGATTAGCGAGAGCAGTGATACAGATATCAGAGCCAAGCCGAATCCAGTCAGACCTTGCACAAAGCCACCTAAAAACAGTATCCCCAAGAATATTAAAATGGACTCAAACATGTTTTAAAGTTCCACTATTTCAATATTCAAGAGTTTCGCAAAGGCATTAAGTTCGGCCAGGTAATCTCCGTATACAATAGCAGTATGGTGTTCTAATCCATGTGACATCAATGAATCTACAACCTGTTTCATTGGTCTTGGAAAGCGTGCTACCCCGGAGGTTCCCGCATACGCCAAGGGTGCTTTGAGCATCTCTGCTTGCCCAACTACCAATTTTAATTGCCCCCCTCCTCTGCTCAAACGGGCTATTGTTACCTGTCCGGGTTTTAATGGGAATTCGCTTAGTAAGGGGAGTGTGCGGTTAGTATGGATCGTACCCACTGGCTGAACGTCCGGGTCGGCCATCTGGACAGGAGCTTGACCACAATGCCAAAATACACAGGTATTGCTCACAAAATCAAGATCAACAAGATCGGTGTTAAAGACAGGTTCGTCACTGAGTACATTCAGGAGACGAGAAGTCAGCACACCATAGACATCTGCTTCACACCCGCAAGGAGTTTTCTTTTCCCCCATCATAGCCAAAGCACCACAGGCAGCGGTCCCCCATTCTGTAAAGAAATGTGGCCAACAGCGCACAGCAGCACCAAAGGCTTGTTTTTCTTCTATCAAATTATCTAAAGCCTCGTATACACGCATCGTATTGAGTAGTGGTTCTCGTTCCAGCTCATCCAGTCGAGCCAGAACTTTTTTGCGTTCTTCCAGATGTTGCTGCGCAGTCTCTTCGGGCACTTTTTTAGCTTTTTCAATAAATTCAGTAATCCCTATATTGTGAAAATAAACCCCTAAAGCCTTTTTCACTTCTTGTGCATCATAATCACATGCATCAAAACCTTCAGGGTGTTCACCGATTACAAGCATTGTAGCGTTGCGGAAGGTACTGTATGCAACAGCAGCACGGGTGAATGCAAGTAATTTCGCATGGCAATTTTGATCTTCAGGGGAGCCGTGGAGATAATCATAATGGATCTGCTTGCGACTCAGAGCATGTGCCGCTAAATTTATCCCGCAAAAAGAATTCAGGCGTAGACGTCCGCCAGTACGCTCTTCCGGAAAGGACCACATCAAAAGTGGCAAACTTGCTTTTTCGGCAATCTCTACTGCCATAGAAGCATCTGTAAATGTGACTTGTAGAATTAACAAAGCGTGAGGACTTTCTGCAAGGATACTATCTAACTCTTTTTCAGTACTTTGTCGGTCAAAACATAGTTTTTTCCCTCCTGTGCTCTCAATCGGAAGATTTTCCAAATTTTGCAAGCAATTCTTATGCATTTCTTCAGCGAAAGAAACATCAAAAGTTTCTCTTGCCAGTGCAATTAACCCTATTTTCGTTTTCATATCTTTCTCCATTTAGGTATTTTAAAAGGTCTCAAAGCGAAAATTTGCACTGTATGAATACTCATCGCCAGGATAAAGAACACAGCTGGGGAACTTGGGGTGATTCGGGGTGTCGGGAAAACATTGGGTTTCCAGGCAAAACCCACCATAAGTTTGATACAATATTTTGTCTTTCCCCACTTTAGCTTGCGCGCCTAATTTGTTGCCATTGTAAAACTGCACGCCTGCATTATCTGTATCTAAAATCATACGGATACCGGTATTTTCCGCTTCTACTATAGCGGCCCGGCGCATTTTTCCAGCATTGTCTGCCAAGACATAGCAATGATCAATGCTCCCTTCCGGGGCAGCCGAAAACATGTCTTTCATGGAACGCATATCTATACAGTCTAAATAACTGCCTTTAAGTTCCGGCAGCATGCCGGTGGGAATTTGCTGCTCATTCACCTCAACAAATCGTTCTGCATTAATTTGGATACGGTGCCCTGTAATATCTTGGAATAGATTTCCACATAAATTAAAATAACTATGATTTGTCAGGTTGATAATGGTAGTTTTGTCCGTTCTTGCTTTATATGTAATAGACAGACGATTGTCTGCATGTAATGTATAGTGAACAGATGCATCCAGATTACCGGGGTAGCCCTCATCACCGTCGGGCGAATGATGGAGTAGTACTACGGTTATACTCTGTTCTGATTCTTCAATATAACTTTCCCAAATATATTTATCAAAGCCACGTATACCCCCGTGTAAGTGATTTCCAAAGGATTGTGCTGCCAGCTGATAATTTTGACCGTTCAGTGCAAATCTACCCGCATTTATTCGGTTTGCAAATCGACCGACTATAGCCCCAAAAAAAGGATGTCCCGCAAGATACTCTTTAAAATCATCAAAGCCCAGAACAATGTCCCGTTTATCTCCATTCCGATCCGGAACAAAAAGATGGGTAATAATCCCGCCGTAATCAGTTATCTTTATGGACATCCCATGATTGTTTTGTAATGTATATAAACTGGCTTCCTGGTTCCAGAGTTTGCCGAAAGGTTCTTTGAATAGTCGCATGAAGGAATGTCCTTTTGATTTCATAGAGTGCTCTTTAGAGAGATTAACTCATGGTCCGAGGTAACCAAAGTACCAGGTTAGGAATATACGTTATTACAAAAACTAATATAATTTCCATAATAATAAATGGAAAAGCTGCTAGAGCAATTTTTTCAAACGATATTTTAGATATATCAGAGGCTACAAAAAGAACAAGCCCCATAGGTGGCGTAGCTAACCCAATGGTTACATTGATAGACATAATGACACCAAAGTGTAATGGATCGACTCCCATGGCAATAAGTGGCGGGGCAAATATTGGCGCAAATATAAATATAGCTGGTCCTGCATCTAAAAACATACCAATTATAAAAAGTAAAACATTAATAATAAAAAATAATAAATATGGGTTACTGATTGTAGATACAAAGTTGCTCATAAATACCGCCACTGGGGATTGCTGCACAATTGAAGCAAAACCAGCACTGATTCCAACCAGAACTAAGATACTGCCAGTACTAATAACTACCTCTTTAAATATCTCAATCAAATCCAAAAATTTAATGGTTCTCAGGACGAATATACAAATAATAATTGCATAACTCGAAGCAATTGCCGCAGCTTCCGTAGGTGTGAAAATTCCACCGTAGATACCCCCCAATATGATTATGGGAGTCAACAGAGCCCAGAATGCTTCTTTAAAAGCAATAAGCCGTTCTTTTATTGATGTTTTGGGTGTTGTAAATGTAAATTTTTTTATAGAACATAAAATATAGTTGATAATCATCAGAGAAACCATAAATAGGAGCCCTGGTATAATAGCTCCAATAAACATATCACCGACAGAAGTTTTCATAATAAACGCATAGATCAGCATAATTCCACTAGGAGGAATTATCGGTCCAAGAACAGTTGCTGCTGCTGTGATTCCTGCTGCGTATTCTGTAGAAAATCCTTTTTTTTTCATTTCAGGAATTAGCATACTCCCAACCCCAGAGGTGGCGGCAATTGCTGATCCAGTTAAGCTGGAAAAAATTGTTGAAGAAAGAACAACGATATGTCCGAGGCTACCTTTTTTATGCCCCATCATTGCTTGAGAAAAATAGATAATTTGTTTTGTAATACCACCCTTTCCCATCACAGCGCCAGCTAGAATAAAAAAAGGAAGAGCTAGGAGTGGAAAACTTTCGGTACCATTAACCAGTCGACTAAAAAGTGTCTGCAAAATTCTATGATCTAACCCTCTCAAAAATACCTCAATCGTTGGAGCACTGGCTAGAGCAAAAAATACAGGAACCCCCAAAAACATTAAAATAAAAACAATACAAAAAAATAACATACTCATAATTTAGCTCTCCCAAGACACATCTTATTTAATGTAGAATATCACCGTAAAAAATATTATGCTTTTGGGTATTTATCAGACAGACAACTGAACGAAATAATTTTTGAAATCCAATAGAAATTGATAATGTGATAGAAATAGGAATGATAACATGCAAAATTCCCCGATTGATTGGTAATTGATTTGCGCTAATATAAATACTACCTTGAAAGAGAATTAAGGCATATGGCAGCCATACAAACCCATTAAAAAGGATCAATACTGATACGAAGAGATCTATTAAATACCCAATTCGTTTTTTATGAAACTTATCCAGTAACAATGTCATTGCAATCATTCGGTTACTGTAAATCAGGGTTGGATACATACAAAATGTCAAAATGACCATCAAATAGATTGCCAATTCTTCGATCCAAAAAATTGGAGCAGATAACAAATAACGAAAAAAAACCTGAATAGTAATAATTATCAGCATAACAAATAGCATAAAAATTGATAATTGTATCAATGCTTTTGATATTTTCAGGTGTATCTTATCCAATAGATTGTATATTCCCATAATCCCTCAATCAATTAATATCGCTAACTCTTACATTAATGCTAATAATAATTTATAGAGCCCCATGATTAAACTAAAGATCTCTATAAATTATCAGTATTCTTGCTCACGTAGCGTGTTAATCTCCGCAATTTTCTCTGCAATGGTCTGGTTAAACAAATCGTAGATTTCTTTTGTTTCATGGTCTGCCGTATCTAAAAACCAGTCATACACGGATTGGGAGGCATTTTTAAATTCAGCTAACTGCACTGTGTTGGGCTTATAAATACTCCCACCCTTCTGCAAAAACTGCTTATATGCATCGATTTCTGCGAACTTGGGATAAGACCGCAAATACCAACTCATGGCATTAAATCCATCAACTACCACGGCCTGGTACTGCTCTGGAAGAGACAGTAATTTATCGTTATTCATCCACCAATAGCCATTCATATAAGCATGACCGTCTAGTAAATAAAACTTTAAGCTGTCATCCAAATTGGCTGTCTGAATATCGACAATACTGTTTTTTGTGCCATCAATCACCCCAGAAGAAAGAGATGTGTAGAGTTCTGTCCAAGTGATTGCTGTCGGAGCTGCTCCTAAAGCTTTCACTAATTCCTGCTGAACCTTAGAAGGAACAGTACGAATTTTTAGCCCTTTCATATCTGAAAGCTCTTGAACTTTCTTTTGGGTCGTTGCAATATTTCTCCATCCTCCGCTGTTCGTCATGATCATCAGGCGAACTTTATGATTCGTTGCATTGAGAAAGCCATCTCGAACAGCTTTTTTAAAGACGGGATCATCCATAACTGCTTCAGCTGTTCGATCATCGGGGAACATGTAGGGTAAATCCATTACAGACAATGGTTTCCAGAAAGAAGCAGCATCACCCGTGGTCTGAAATATGTCGAAAGAGTCGTTCATTAAACCTTGAACCCCTTCGTTGGAATTGCTGGCAAGACCAGGTTGTACCTCCACACCCACTTCCCCATTAGTTCGTGATTCAATGTAATTTTTTAGTATTGCAATCCCTCCGAAGTTATAAGTACCTTCAACTAATTGAGTAATAGTTAGAAGGATTTTATATTTTGCATTAGGAGGGGTACTTGCAGCCCATAACAAGCCATTACTCTCTTGATTTTCACCAGCGGAATTCTCAGTTATTTTTTCCTTATTAGGAGTTATATTACCACAAGAAAACAGAAACATAACCACAAATACCACTTGACAAAACTGTACTTTTTTCATAAAAAGCTCTCCTATAAAACCTTTTGGAAGTATTTAAAATACTTGCTACAAACAATAAACATACGACTTACAAAATAAAAAGAATTACAATCCATTATCCGTCTTCCCGTCTTCTTTTTTATAAAAATAATTTATATTATTCTGTTGTTGACAGCGAATAAAATTGATATGTTTGATACCATGAAAAAAACTGGAGATCGGAATCGGACCTTGTGTTTTCATAGCTCTATGGAGCTTGGGCAATTGGTAAAAGGGAACAGAGGCATAACTGTGGTGTTCAATATGGTAGTTCATGTTCCAGTATAGAAAACGGATGACAGGATTCGCATAAAACGTGTAGCTATTCTGACTCCAGTAACGATTATTTTTAGGTAACCCAATATGTTGTAATGTGACACAAGCTTTTGCTAAAAACGTGGCAAAAAAAGAAGGAAGGTTCACTAGTATAATTAGGATATATTTCTCGTAATAAATAAAAAAGATGATGAGTAATACATGAATAATAAGGATTAATCTTGCGACTCGCCTCATTTTAGGACTCTGTTTTTTCAAAATTTCCGGGCTCAGAGCTGGGCTGAGAGAATATTCTGGACGAGTTGAACCAAGTGCCTGAAAGACTATTGGAATAATTCGACGATAAAATTTAATAAAATCAAATGTAAATAAAAGTAAGAAATTCCAGATATTTGCTTTTAATATTCTGGAATTGATAGAAATATCAGGATCAAGGCCTTCAAAAGATGTATAATTATGATGAACACGGTGATTGTAACGAAGGTGAATCCAATTATTCCAAGAAATAAAGCAGAATAACCGATAGAAAAAATCATTAATTCGCTTGGTTTTAAAAACAGTGCTGTGACTCAACTCATGACTGGCAGCTTCCATACCGGTAAAACTGGAAAGAATACCATGTAAATATAAGACAATACCAAATGCAATCCAGTGATTTTTTTGAAAGAAATAGTATGCACTTCCACCCAACAAACAAAATAACGATAAAAAACTAAGTGATTGCAGAAATCCCCAAAAATTACTCCTCTGATTAAGTTCGTTTAAATCTTTCCTGGAAATTGAAATTTTCTCCCAATTGGGCTGTTTGGGAGGTCGCTTTAATTGTTCTTTGAGATATACTTCAGTAGACATTGCAATACCCTCAATTATTTCAGTGCAAATTTCGGTTTATTTGCGACATTTCTAGTCAGCATAAATTTGACATCCCGATGCCCTCGCACTAAGGTTACTGGGAAATTTGCAGAAGGTTCTGCGAAAAGTGCTTTCCAAACAACAGAAGATTGCCATGACCGATTTAAATAGACTCTCAGCTTCTGCGCCTTTAAAATAGATTCCATACCGATAGTTATCGCTTTTTGAGGTATTAATTCATAAGCCCTCGTAATGCTGTATGTGAGTTGGTTACAATCGTCTCTCTAGTCAATTTCACTACTCGCGTGGGGGACTGAGCGAATGTACGAATATCGATATTTTCGGGTTCGTTAAAGGCTAAATGACCTACGATTCCAACTCCCGCATGGCAAAGAGTCGCACCTCCTAAATCATCAATTTTCTGATCGTAAAGATCGGGGTTATCTGGATTGGGAAAATGCAATTGCTGAGCATTCATACCATAGCTTTGTGGCATCGGCTCGATCAGTTCTCGCTCAATAAAACCACGAAATGACAAAAAATTATCTTTGGCAATCCAATTTCCTTCGTCATCCAGATATTCATCCATAAAGAAAATATGCATATGGGAGAGATCGATGGACCGCTTCCTGAGTAAGGTGATAAAGCGGCGGTGCTGAAATACCGGACCGACCGGAAATATCGCAACAGTATTCTTTCCTTTGGCATTGTTGTTTTCGATTTCTGTGTACATGGAAAGACCCATATGCCAGTATAAATCCACATCATGCTCAACAATGGAAATCGAAAACGGAGCTTTTTGAACTAACTCATCTGGATTATAGTGATAATATACTGCACTCACAGCGATTCTTCTCCTTTTCTTAAGATCTCCTTTATGACGACTTTATAACTTGCAGAAAAATCCTCCTGACCCAACCCAGAATTCATCGCTTGATCATAAACGCAAACCACGTTTTCTACTCCAGGTAATTGCAAACCAGAATTTTGCATCAATTCTTGGGCAATATGCACATCTTTGTGCATGTTTTGAATCGAAAATGCTGTGGGAAAGTGCATTTTTTCAATATTTTTAATTTTAGTATCTAAATAGAAGTTAGATCCTCCTCCACAACTGATCGCTTTCTGGAAAATCGAAGGTCTAATACCAAACTTCTGGGCCAAAGTGAGCATTTCATTTACGCCATTCTGGATTTCGCCGACCAACATATTGTGGCAAATCTTCATCACAAGACCAGCACCGTTCTTGCCTAAATAAATAACATTACTTCCCATACATTTTAGAAATGGAAGAATTTTTTGATATATATGGGTTTCCCCACCGACATAGATACCGAGCGTCCCATCTACAGCTGCAGCATGAGACTTGACAACAGGGGCATCCAACATCTGACCGCCTGACTGTTTCACCATGGACGCCATTTCTTGAGATACGTAAGGCTCAATGGTGCTCATATCTACAAAAATCTTACCTGTGCATATCTCTGAATGGACTTCCTTGTACAATTGCTGAACATCATTGCCAGTCGGCACCATAGTAAAGATGATATCTGCGTTACCTACAACATCCGAAGCAGTTGTGGTAAGCTCTACTCCTAATCTTTCTAACTCGTCATAGTTTTTCTTTGATCTATTGTAGGCAAACATTTCTAAATCAGGATTTTTCTTTTTTAAGTTTATACTCATGGGTATCCCCATGATACCCAGACCAATAAATCCTAATCTCATTTTCTCGAAACTAGTTTTTTTCATTAGAGATGATTTATCCATTTTCATTTCCATCTAAAAAGTCATCCCAAGTCAACAATTGTGTATTCTGAGCATGCAAGGTTTCCTTAAGGGGACCTCAAAGGGACTGCTGATTTGCTCATAATGGACTCTTGAGCCGCCAAGCCAATCATCACTGCCCGGACACCATCTTCCACTGTGACATCTACTTTTCTACCAGCTGTCACAGCTTCATAGAAATACTTATGCTGGTAGTAAGTACCACCTTGATGATCACCTGCCTGCTGAAAATGGTCGTCCGTTTTGATTTCTTCAATCACAGGCCCCTTAGGGTTTCGGGGGCTATAAACAATCTGAGCAGGCCGGGTATCTCCCTGGAATCCTGTGGATGCTCCCAGTTCGTCCAAACTGTTTACTGCCCACAGACGCTCCGGACCAGGAATACGCCCTTCTAACTTACCTTTATCCCCAACGACACAAATATCTTCCTGGTAGTAAGAACCCTCGCAGAACATACAGAGATCCAAGAATGCCCGTTTGCCTGATTTTAATTCCATAATTACGTAGGCATTATCTAGAATATCAGGGCTCTGTCCGTAATAGCACTCGTCTAAAAAATTTACATCTACGCCTCCAGATGCATAGACTTGTATAATCTCATCTTGCGACAGTAGACGGATGAGATCAAAGAAATGGCAGCATTTTTCTACTAAAGTTCCACCTGTATTAATATTGAAACGATTCCAGTCCGCTACTTTTTTCAAAAAAGGAAAACGATGTTCCCGTATCGATAGTGCTTGTACATGACCAATGACTTTTTCCTGGTGGACCTTCTGTAACAGGATTTGGGATACTGGCATATATCGATATTCCATGGCAACCCAAACAGGTGACTGGTAATTTGCTGCCAATTCTAACAATTCCAAGCAATCCTGCTCTGTAGTGCAGACCGGCTTCTCTACCAACATGGGGCGATTATCATGACAGATAATCTTTTTCATAATATCGATATGCGTAAAATTGGGCGATGAAATAACCAGAGCATCAATATCGGTATCTTTTAGCAGACTCCCCAGACTATCATAGCTCTTCGCTTGAGGTACCATGCTCATCGATAAATGAAGTTGCGTTTTATCTGGCTCATAAATACCGACAACTTCCGCATTATTAAGGAGTTTTAGATTCTGGATATGCTCTCGCCCCATCATTCCTGAGCCAATAATCCCATACCGTAATGTACTCATGGTTTTTTCTACTTCTCCGTCTCGTCCCATGCTTGCCGAAAAACATCCAATCCGAAATCAGTAAACGGATGATAGAAACTATCTCGATAAACTTGTAAGCCGCAGGTGGTGATATCTGCCCCATACCCAGCCACTTCAGCTATCTGCTTGCCGGTACGCAACGCTGCAACAATAATTTCTGTCGAAAATTCATAATTGTGGTAAATATTAACAATTTTATTGATATATTCACCACAATCTTCTCCATTTGCTTCTTTCCAGCCAACAAATGGAGACACAAACAATGCACCTGTTCTTGCCGCCATAATTGCCTGAGATGGAGAAAAAACTAATGTAATATTAGTGCGGATGCCTTGGCATTCTAGTTTGCGGGCCGCAATTAAACCAACTTCTGTGCAGGCAATCTTGACCACGTAGTTGGGGGAGATTGCAAAAAGTCGTTTTCCCGCAAATACCAGATTGTCGATATTCATTTCATGAGGATCTGTCTCGATAGAAACAGGGAATTTTGTCCAGCCCTCCAGTTTATTATTCGCTGCCCATGCGCCTATTTCTTCTAAAACTTTGCTAAAGGGTTTGCCGCTGGCTTGAATGTGCTTGGGGTTTGTGGTAACCCCATCAATCCCCCAATTCTCGTAGGCATATTGAATCTCATCAAGTTTAGCACTGTCTAAGAAGTATTTCACTTTTCTCTCCTTTTTTAGTCATTTTCACATATTTTTTGGGAGATGTCAAGCTTTTTCTAGGGATTTTTGTGAGAACCTCTAAAAATGGTATCGCTTCGCGAGAATTGTATAATTGCTCTGCTTCGCTGCAGCAATTGTACCACGTTTTGATGCCAGACGAAGGCTCCAATGCGAGCTGGCGCAGCATTGGAGAACCGGGGGAGGGCCGAGCGCAGCCAGGCCCGACCTTCATTTTCCGCGAGCTGGCGCAGCATCTTTCTGTGGTGGGAAATTTTTAGAGGTCCCCCTATAGGGGACCTCTAAAAATCGGCATTGCGATGTAAAATCAAAAATCCTTCCTTAATCATAACAAAATAGCACAAAAAATAGTTGGATCCAGATTAATTACGATCAATAAATTCTAATAAAATTAGAATTTACATAAAAAAATCATTATTTACAGCATTTTAGATACAATTATCTACTATTATGCTGTAATTGAAACATATTTTAACATATTATACACAGTATTTCGTAACCCCATACGAAACCTTACCCGATCTATCCCTATACATCGCAACTCTAATCCCCTATTCATGCAATTGCGAAACCATGCAAATATATGCTCCACTTTCGCCCGGGTCTTTGACTTGCGGCGGTTACTTTCTAATTGCTTCTCTGTAAGTGAAGTATCTCGATATTTTCGGTGATGAATAAAGTTCCTCACGCCTTTCTTCCGTAGTTCATTTGTTATCTTTTCACTTCGGTACGCACTATCCCCATATATCTGCGTGACGCCTTCGGATAAAATAGCTGCAAGCACCTGTGAGTCGTGCACATTAGCTGCACTTACTTCGTAAGCGGTAATAAACTGCTCGTTAGTCGCCGTTGCAATGTGATTTTTGTATCCGTAGTGGCTTTTGCTATTTTTCTTTGTCCACCTTGCATCCGTATCTTTTTGCCTCATTTTATTCTCGTTTTCCTTGAATGATGGAGGGATTTCATCATTTTTGATCTGCTGGTTTTCTTCTCTGGTATTGCGCTGCACAGGCACTTTGACAAAGCTGGCGTCCACGATATTCCCTTTGTGCAGTTTTATCTTTCTTTCAGCAAGAAATTTATGGAACTCAAGAAAAAGCGTTTGCTCGAGATTGAGTTTGCGCAGCGTTTCCTTGAAGGACCAAATGGTTTTGGAATCGGGAGATTTATTAAGCAGGCTCATGTCAAGAAAGAATTTGAAATAGATGCTACCATTGATTTGGACCTCCATGGCATCATCAGAGAGGTTGTAGGTTTCCTGAAGGATGAGAATGCGCAACATTTGGGAGACAGGGAATCTTGGCCTTCCAGAATTATTTTTCTTTTTAGGGATATGTTGAGAAATAGTCTCTGAGATTCTATCCCAATCGATAGATTTTTTAAGTTCGAATATAAAAGGATTTGTACGTTCTACATCCTGATATATTATTTCACTTGTCATTTCAATCATAATGATCCTCCAATATTATTGTATTGTAATTGAATAATTGTGATTTGTCCAGTGTTGGATTTTTAGAGGTGCCCTATAATTATTTCTTAGATATTTATATGTATATGAACGGTTAGGATTTTATTTTTCGGAATCCCTGTAAAAATTTGACTAACACGTATGTTGAGACCAAACACGTGGTATTTTTCTGAAGATCTTAGTACAATTAATAAATATCGCCTCATATTGCATATAACAAAAACAGCTGGATGCGATATAAAATCTATGAATCGGTAAATTATATTGATTCGTTTCGACTCCTATCCTCCAAATTTCCGAGAAGTTTGTGGCACTTGGGGGCGTGGTGTAATCGTTGGGAGAGTGTGACACCATGGAACTCATGAATGAAAGCATTGAGCATCTTTCTAAAACGCAAAAACGTTATCATCTGATTCTTGAGCAATTAAAATCTCAAATCATTGCCTCAGTTCGCGAGCTGGCAGAGTCATGTCAGGTTTCGGAGAATACTATTCGTAGGGATTTAGTTGAACTAGAAAAACGGGGCTTGCTGCAAAGAATTCACGGTAGTGCCAAAATCATTGTGGAGGGAACCCCACTTGCCTTTAATGAGAGGAATACCATTAATTTAGCGGCTAAAAAACGGATGGCTCTCCAAGCGATGAAATACATCCCCGATACCGATGAACCTTTGTCGGTCATTATAGATGCGGGCTCCAGCTGCTTTGAACTGTTGAAGCTGATGGTAACTCGCCCCAAGGTAAGTATTCTGACGCCATCTCTGGCGGTATTGCAACTGCATGATCTTCTGGCTAGAAATCAAGTGATTTTAATCGGAGGATTAGTAGATTCAAAAGCCAATAGTGCTTACGGTTCTCCTGCTGAAGATTTTTTGGATAACTACAGTGTTGATATTGCTTTTCTTGGTATCACAGCTATATCAAAAAATGGTGATTTCTATATCAATAATTTCAACGAAATTGGATTCAAACGTAAAATATTAGAAATTAGTAAACATAAAATTGGTCTTGCGGATGAGAGCAAATGGAATAAAACAGGAACAGCTATAATTGGGCATATTTCTCAACTGGATGATGTCATCGTCTAAGATATTTGTCTTGATTTTGGCAGTTCATTTACCCTAAGTGGTTAGCGATGAGATTTACCGGCTGCTGCCAGCGGAGCCTGAGTATGCCCCCGCTATCCGCCTTCCTGCGCCCTTACCGGAGCATTGCCGGGAAGAAAATCCTCCTGCTTTCCAATCTCTATGATCGCAAATATGATCGCAAATATGACGAGGTCTTCCTGGGCGAGATCCGCAAAGATGCGGACGTGGAACAGGTTCAGCTGCTTTTTCAAAAGCTTTCCGAGCCGGATTATCCGGGCTTGACGCTGGGTGAGTATATCGCGGCGCAGGAGGTGGACGGGGTGATCCTGCTTTCGTTTACTTCTTCGGCGTTGTCTATCTATCACGCGATACGCGAGGGGTTTGACGTGGTCTCCGACATTCACTATCCCGAATTGCCGATGCTGGCTGTGGTTCAGACGGATAATTACAAGCACAGTTACGAGGCGGAGTTGCTGATGAGTCAGAAGCAGGGCCGTTTCATTCGATTTGAAGGTGCTGGTGCTGGACGAACCCAGCGCGGCGCTGACAGATACGGAAATCAACGATTTGTTTGCCATTATGCGCAATCTGGTGCAGCAAGGTGTGTCGATGATCTACATCTCGCACCGGATGGACGAGATTCATCGCATCACCGACCGGGTAACGGTGATGCGGGACGGTGAATACGTGGGAACCCGCAACACTTCCGAAGTCAGTACCCAAGACATTATCAATATGATGGTAGGCCGGATGATCTACGATCAGCCCAAGTCCCGGAGCAGCGTCTCCGGCGCTGCCGAGGTAGTGCTGGAAGTGCGCGGTTTGAAAGCGGGCCGTATGGTAGAGGATGTCAGCTTCCAACTGCACCGCGGCGAAATACTGGGTTTTTACGGATTGATCGGGGCAGGGCGCACCGAGACTGCCCGTGCGATTTTCGGGGCCGATCCGGTGACTCGCGGCGAAATTCGGATAGATGGTGCCATGGTCCAGATACGGAGTCCGATGGATGCAGTGCGCTGCGGCATCGCCTATCTTTCCGAAGATCGCAGACGCTTTGGCTTGGCTACTTCACTCGGCGTGCTGGAAAATTCGTTGCTGGCCTCTTATGAAGATTTCAGTGGTATGGGCGCTTTCATCGACCAAAAACGGGCCCAGCAAGCTGTTTGCGAGCATGTGGAAAAACTGCGAATCAAAACTCCGTCCGTACATCAGCAGGTCACCAAGCTCTCGGGCGGCAATCAGCAGAAAGTTGTCATTGCGAGGTGGCTGATCAACGATGCCCAGATACTGATTTTTGATGAGCCTACGCGCGGGATTGACGTGGGAGCCAAAAACGAAATCTACATTCTGATGAACCAATTGGTGCAGCAAGGCAAATCGATCATCATGATCTCCTCCGAGCTGCCGGAAATTCTGCATATGAGCGACAGGGTTATGGTAATGTGCGAAGGCTCCATCACCGGCGAGCTGGATATCTACGGACTCAGTCAACAGACCGTTATGCAATATGCCACTCAGCCACTTGAGGCCCGCAATGAAGCCGGGGAGGCATAAGCATGTGGGCAGATGTTGACCGCAAGAATCTGGCCAGCCTGTTGCAACGCTTTCTGGCTCCGGCTTCCTTGGTCATTCTGTACATTTTTTTTGCGCTGTTTGGCCGGAATTTTCTCTCGTATTCCTCTTTGATCAATATTCTGGATGCTTCGTACTATATCGGCTTCCTGGCCATCGGAGTCACCTTCGTGATCATCGCAGGAGGCATTGACCTGTCCTGCGGCACGGTGCTGATGGCTTCGGCGCTTGCCGGGGGTACTGCGTATAAGTCCTGGGGCTGGCCCATGTGGCTGGCCCTGCTGCTGATTTTGGGCACAGCACTGCTCTTTGGCGTGTTCAACGGGCTGATGGTGACGCGGCTGAAGATCCCCCCCTTTATCGCCACTCTGGGCACCATGATGATTGCCATGGGCGCGGGTTCCATTATCTCCAACGTGCGCAGCGCCACCTTTCCCACCCGCTCAGAGCCCGATGGCTGGTTTAAGGATGTCTTCAAATACCTAGGAGATACAGCCATCATTCCCACCGGCTTCTTTGTGCTGCTGCTGCTTGCTCTCATCTGCCATATCACACTGACCAGTACCAAAATGGGGCGCTACATCTTTGCGATCGGCTCCAATAAGCAAGCCGCACATTTATCGGGAATCAATGTGGCCCGCTGGGAGTTTATGAGCTACCTTATCAGCGGCCTGATGGCCGGAATCGGAGCCATTGCCTTTGCCGCAGTCTACACAACGGTACTGCCCGCGCAAGGCCAGGGCTTTGAATTGTATGCCATCGCCGGAGCCGTTATTGGCGGCACCTCCTTGTCGGGAGGCATCGGCTCGGTATTTGGCACGCTGATCGGAGTCTATATTATGAGCACCTTGCGTGTGGGTCTGCCTTCCATGGATTTGCAGTCCCATTACCAGACTTTTTTCACCGGTGTGGTGGTGATCGGGGCGGTGTTGCTGGACTTGTATCGCAACAACAAGGCCAAGCAGGTCCGTCTGCGCTACGCCCGGATGCGCAGACAAGAGAAACGGGACAAGCAGCAAAGTTAAGGGAGATCTCTAAAAATTCGCTAAATCTCAGCGATCCACATCAAAAGCAAATTTTTGGAGATTTTCTTACGATTTTCTTGCCCTCCGCCGGAAAAGTGTATATTCTCAAGGAGAACAATCTATTTTATAATTCCTGTTTGCTCTTTTATTGAGACCATTCTGACTTTCGTCAGAACATCATCTTTATGCATTATTTTGCATAATAATACCTAGGAGTATTGCACCATGAAACACAAATTTAGTAAAATTCGCGCATCGCGCATCGCGCATCGCGCATCGCGCATCGCGCATCGCGGCCCGTGAATCAAGGCTATACCGCAGAAAAATATATTTTTCTGCGGCCTTTTTGCGCCCGTTTGCCCTCCTTCTCTTTTCGGCCCTTCTGCTCGGCTGCGACCCGCCCGATGATGGGTCCTCTCAAGGACCTGATCAGAATCCGAGCCAGAATCCCGATGACAACCCGAATCAGAACCCACCCCCGCTCGCACATCCTTACGCCGGTAAAATTTATCGGGTTAGCGTAGTCGATGCGGGAACTTTGGGGGAGGGCGTTGCCGACATAACTCCCAGAGCAGTAGCGGCCAATGAGGTTATTCTGGAACTCCGCATTGCAAATAACGGCCAAATGGATATCTATGATGTGGATACCAATGGAACGACAGGAGATAAATGGGGTAGTTCCGTATACTTTGATTACAGACCCCAGAACCCTGGTGCTGTTGGAAATGACGGAAGTATCAGTTCGATGAATGTAGTTTTGAATAATTCCGGGAGTGTCAGCTATCTTTCTACGCAGAATCTGGCATTTGACGGTTCCGACCCTCTGAAACTGAATGACACCACAGCAAGTAATGGATTCATTGCAGTGAAGAAACTAGGTTTACGAGACCCCTATGTTTCAATTTCTGTAAAAATTGTTCTCACTAATTCTTAGTTGTGGAGTAAAAGCTTTCCAGCTCTGAGCCCCGGGCCCCGGAGGGTATCCGGGGCCCGGGCTCTTTAATGGGGAGTTTGTGCAAAACGTTCCCTGAATTTATTTTATAACCACGAAAAGCACGAAAGCCACGAAAAAAGCAATTTTTGTGTTTTCGTGGTTCTCATTCGGTAAAGGCCCCGGAAAGAGGAAATCATGGGCTTGGTATACGCAGAAATTGAATTGATCAACGCGGGAGATTTGGAACTCCAGCGCCGGGGCTACATCGTCGAAAGCGAAGTGAAGCGGGCGAAAGTAACTGCACTGGTGGACAGCGGAGCATACATGCTCTGTATCAATGAACACCTGCGCCAGCAATTGGATCTGGCATTGCAGGATCGTCAGGAAGTGGAACTGGCGGACGGCAGTCTGGCCCAATATGATATAGTGGGACCAATTAAAGTTTGCTTTGAAAATCGTCTCACCTCCTGCAACGCCTTGGTATTTCCCGGCGAGGCGGAAATCCTGCTGGGAGCCATCTCGATGGAAGACATGGATGTGTTGATCGAGCCTAGGACCCAGAAATTGGTCGTCAATCCGGCCAACCCGTATATGGCGAAGAAAAAAGTGAAGGGAACCTCTAAAAATTCGCTTTTCTTGCGCAGCTATTTTGGAGCGAGGAAGTGAGGCCGAAGAATACTTTGTTGTGTGGTAAGGCTTTGCTGAGTAAGCGATTCGGCAATAAGATCGCCGCTTCAAGCCCAGAATGGAATTTTTAGAGGTTCCCTTATATACGGCACCAGGCGAGATCTTTTGAATTGTTTCGCCTGCGCGGAGGAGGTGGATACAGGGAAACCGGTAATATTTTTGCATTGAACTGGCAGTTGATACACTATTACAAGAGAGAAGGCATGCTCTCGAAAAGGATATATTATGAAAAAAGTTTTGCTCACTTCACTGATCTTGCTCTCATGGGCCTTATTGGCGGCTCCGCCCCTGTTCTCGCGCGGAAGCAGCGGCAAGCCCTATATTGCTGTAGTCTCTAAGGGAGAGCAACACGATTTCTGGCAGCAGGTCAAGCGCGGCGCACAGGATGCCGCCCAAAAATATAATGTCGACATGACTTTTGAAGGACCTCCCTCCGAAAGCGATGTCCAGATCCAGGTGGAGATGCTCAACAACGCCATCGCCAAAGCACCGGTTGCCATCGCCTTGGCCGCTTTGGACACCAGGTCCGTACTCGACCAGCTCAAAGAGCTGAGGGCCCAAAAGATTCCGGTTGTCGGTTTTGACTCCGGTGTACCCGAAGCGCCAGCAGGCTCTATTGTTGCCAACGCTTCCACCGACAACTACGTCGCTGCCGGTGTGGCGGCTCAGAAAATGTTCGAAGAGATCCGCTCAGCCGTTACGACAGCTACAGTGGCAAAGCCCGCCAAAATTGTGGTCATGAACCAAGATGCCACAGGAGAATCCCTGCTCAGTCGCGGCAAGGGTTTCCGCGATGAGATGCTCAGACTGCTCGTTGGCGCAGGCATTTCCCAAATTGATATTGCTGTGATTGGCAACCCGGCATATATTGCTGCCGAGAGCCCGACTTCCGGCAAGAGAGTCTTTATCGAAATGATCGTGCCGGCATCTACGAGCAACACCGATGCCACCGCCTCGGCCTCTGCTGTGCTCAACAAGGTTGCTTCGGACAATATCCTGGGCATCTTCTGCTCCAACGAGGCCACGGTCAAGGGCCTGCTGGCCGCCACCAATGATGGAGCGGATCTGGGCGAGAACAAACTGACAGTGATTGGCTACGATGCCGGCGCCGGTCAGAAAAACGCGGTGCGCAAAGGCTATTTTACCGGATCAATCACACAGGATCCCTATTCGATTGGCTACAAGGCGGTCGAACTGGCATATCAGGCTTATTCAGGCGAGGCTGTATCCGATGTCGATACCGGGGCCAAATACTATACGGCAAAAAACATGGACGATGTGGACATCGCACCGCTGCTCTATGATTAGGTTCGCGGCACTCTAAAAAATGGAAAAAATGGGGGAAATGGGGAAAAAATGAAATAAATAAAAAAATAGGTTCCTCGACACAATTTGCATTTCCGCCCTTCGTGCCTCTTATTATATGGAGAGATTCTACGGAACTCAGGCGGCGCAGGCATATTGGGTAGTCCTTCGCAGGGGGCCTTTACCGAAGTGAGACTGGGGGGCTTGGCCTTTTACGGTTACTGGGTGCGGTAGAACTTCAATCTGAGCGCGGAGCGCGAAGATTGGAAATTCTAGGTGTACCGAAGTACCGGGCTGAAAGAAGACAAACAGGATTCTGTGAGGGGGTCGGCCAACAGATTCCCGCCGCCGCTGATATATCCCCGTCCCTCTTTTAATTGCGCTGTACGGACAAAACAGCTATATTGAAGCCATGGCAAGTTGCGACAGCGCGTACAAATACCTGTTTTCGAACCCGGCAATCCTGTGCAAACTCATCCACGCCTTCGTTGAGGCGGATTTTAGCGCCAAAATCCAGCCCGACAGCCTGCGCAAACTCGACCCGTCTCACCTCTCTGCCACGCTCCAGCAGCGCGAATCGGACCTGCTCTATGAGGTGCGCCTGGATAACCAAACAGCCTATCTGTATATCCTGCTCGAATTCCAGTCCACAGCCCCCAAGCATATGGCCATCCGCCTGCTCAGCTATATATCCCTGTTTTACGAACGCCTCATCAAGGAAGGCAAAAACAGCAAAGGCAAGTTGCCCCCGGTATTTCCGTTGGTGCTCTACAACGGAGACCGCCCTTGGAATGCGCCCCGCAGCACCAGCGAACTGATCAGCAGCAACGAAATACCCGCAAAATACCTACCCCACTTTCAATATGCTCTCATTGACGAGAAGCGCATCCCCGACCCAAAAATCCACAAATTGCACAACCTCATCAGCGCGGTAATTTGTGCCGAGAAGTACGGCAGACCGGGGGAGTGGGAAGCGCGAATCCCGCAAATCATAGAATTCCTGCGCGATGAACCCGGGCCCGAAATCACCATTTTCAGGCGCTGGATTGCCCTGCTGTTTGGCGAGGGCATGAACGAATCAGAATACAATCAAATCACCGCACCAGAGGAGGTACAAAGGATGTTGGCAACACTGGCAGACGATCTGAGAGCTGAAGGCAGACAAGAAGGCCGGGAAGAAGGTCGGGAAGAAGGTCGGGAAGAAGGCCGGGAAGAAGGCCGGGAAGAAGGCCGGGAAGAAGGACGGGAAGAAGGACGGCGTGAAGCTGCCCGGAAAATGAAAGAATCCGGGCTGTCGATTGAACAGATTTCAAGGTTTACCGGTCTGAGCCACCGCGAAATTACCGGGCTGAAAGAGGGCGAATAGAAAGCCTGTGAGGGGATCGGCCAACAGATTGCTGCCGCCGCTGATATATCCCCGTCCCTCTTTTAATTGCGCTGTACGGACAAAACAGCTATATTGAAGCCATGGCAAGTTGCGACAGTGCTTACAAATACCTGTTCTCGAACCCGGCAATCCTGTGCAAACTCATCCACGCCTTCGTTGAGGAGGACTTTAGCACCAAAATCCAGCCCGACAGCCTGCGCAAACTCGACCCGTCCCACCTCTCTGCCACGCTCCAGCAGCGCGAATCGGACCTGCTCTATGAGGTGCGCCTGGACAGCCAAGACAATCAAGATAACCAAACAGCCTATCTGTATATCCTGCTCGAATTCCAGTCCACAGCCCCCAAGCATATGGCCATCCGCCTGCTCAGCTATATATCCCTGTTTTACGAACGCCTCATCAAGGAAGGCAAAAACAGCAAAGGCAAGTTGCCCCCGGTATTTCCAGATGAACCCGGGCTGGAAATCACCATTTTCAGGCGCTGGATTGCCTTGCTGTTTGGCGAGGGCATGAACGAGTCAGAATACAATCAAATCACCGCAGCAGAGGAGGTACAAAGGATGTTGGCGACACTGGCAGACGATCTAAGAGCTGAAGGCAGACAAGAAGGCAGGGAAGAAGGCCGGGAAGAAGGCAGACAAGAAACCGCAAAAAACCTGTTGGAAATGCACATAAGCATCAAGCAAATAGCCCGGCAACCGGACTCAGCGAAGCGGAAATCCGGCAGTTGCAATGAGACTGGTTATGTCCACGCCGCCTCGAATGGAGAAGCATGGAAGAATGGGAAGGCCCGTGCGCAGCAAGGCCCGACCTTCCCTTTAAGCAAGAGTCTGCTGCCTCTCCTGACGGTGGTAAATGGCACATCGAAGCAGGCCGTTTGCCACAAACCCTGCCACAAGGCAGAACCTCTGCTCCGTGAAAAAGACCGAGTCTGGCTTAGCATCTTTCTATGGTGGGGAGTTTTTAGAGATCCCCTTTAGAGATGCCCTTCGGTGGGATTTGTAGCGAGGCTCTGCCGCCGTCTTGCCAACATCGGAAAAGCTTTGCCATCCAGCAAGAAATGCATGGCTTGTTCGTTGTCGTGTAGAGAGAAAATCAATCTTGCGAATTCCGGCCCGACCTGATTCCGGCAAGCAGGACGGGGAAATCGCAGGAGTCTGAAAATGGATTCAAAAATGCTCAGTACAGAAAAAGCCTTGGCCATCGTCAAGCGTGAGGCCAAGATCTTGTTCCAGCAGCAGGGTGCCGTAGAACAGCTCCGGCTCGATTCCGAGGCAGAGGTTGTGGGCAGGGTGCTCGCCGAAGACCTGAGAGCCCCTGCCGATGTGCCGGGGTTTTACAACAGTGCTATGGACGGCTATGTGCTCCATACGGAGGATGTCCGTTACGGTGCGAGTTCCCCCCCAGGCAGCTCAGAGCCCATTCCCATTGTCGGAGAGGTCGCTGCGGGAGAACTGCCTCAGCTCTTGCCTCCCGGCGGCTGCCTTCGTATTTTTACCGGGGCGCCGGTTCCCGAGTACGGTAATGTCATTGTGCCGAAAGAAGATTGCATTGTAGAAAACGGCAGTATCCTGATCCGTGGGCCCAGGCCCTCTGAAGGCAAACATATCAGGGCCAAAGACCTTGTTTTCTCTGCGGGTGCCCTGATCTGCCCCCGTGGCCGTAGCATCAACGCAGAGCTGCTCAGTGTCTTGGCTTCGGCCGGAATTGTAGAACTTCCGGTGTATCGCAGGGTGCGAATTGCGCTGTGCATCACCGGAGATGAGCTGGTCAGCCCTGGTGAGCCGTTGCAGTGTGGTCAGATTTATGACTCAAACCAGATTCTGCTACGCCAGCTCTGCCAGTCATTCCACTGTGAATTGCTTGCGGTCGTCCGCTTGAAAGATGATTACGAGCAAACGAAAGAAAAGCTCCTTGAGCTGAGCGGACAGGCTGACTGCCTCATTTGCTCAGGAGGGATTTCTGTCGGAGACAGGGACTACATTCAAAAGTTTATGAGCGAAGAGGCCGAGATCCGCATTCACAAGGTGGCGATTAAGCCGGGGAAACCTTTTAGCTTCGGTTTACTGGCAAATAAGGGCTGGTCTTGCCCGGTTTTCTGCCTGCCGGGGAATCCTCTGTCTGCCTACATATGCTTCCAGTACTTCGTTATCCCCTTCCTCAAGCTCCGCCAGGGACACTCGGACTACCCGCATCGGTTTCTCGTTGTAAAAGCCCCGGAAGATTTGCCGGTAAATGCCAGAACACAGTTTCTCTTTGCGAGTTATGACTGGAACAGCGGAAGGATTTCCATCTGTGCAGAACAGAGCTCTGCAGCGCTACAGAACCTGGTGAACGCCAACGGAGCTTTGTTTGTGGAGGCGGGTCGGCAAGTTTCCATGGGGCAGGATTTGCCTTTTTTATTCTTTTCCTGATGGCCCCTCTCATGATGGCCCCTCCCAAGGGAAGGGGCCGCCGGCTCTCGCTGCATGGAGCCCGTTCTCTCCCATGCTGAAGCGAGCCGCACGATCCCCGCCGCCGCAAAAATCTGACCTAAAACGTCTAGCTCCGAGAGCCTGCCACTAGGCTGCTTCAAACTCTGGTCAGGCAGGTTTGCCATCCAGTGCACTGCCCCTCTTTTCAAGCATTTGGGTGCGTGCTTCTTTGACCAGCTCGGAAGAACCTTTGCGACAGATCAACAGCATGCCATTCTCTTCCACCACAATCAGGCCGCTGACGTTGCACAATGCCACCGGCAGGCTACTGCGCACAAAATTATCGGTAGAGCCTCCGACTTCGACCAGTGTGGCCTTGGTTTGCTCCGTTGCCTGTTCCAACTCAGCCAGTACGTCCCAAGAGCCTATGTCATTCCAATCGAAGTTGGCATAGAGCAGAGCCAATTTTTCGGTCTTTTCCATCAAAGCATAATCAATGGAAATATTTTCACAGTTGTCATAGGCAGCCGTGAGCTCTGTGCTGGGACGCAATACCCCAGCGACTGCACCCTCTTCCAGTTGTGCGCTCAACGAACAGCTTGGGGGGCCTAAGATTTCTACGATACCGGGAGAATGACGGCCCAGTTCTTCGCGAAACAGCCCTACCGAATAACAAAACATCCCCGAATTCCAGCAGAAACTGCCTTGCGCGAGGAACTGCCGGGCCAGCTGTTCATTCGGTTTTTCGGTAAAGCGCAGTACTTGATAAGCCTTGCCAGATGAAGCTTCGAGTGCTGCACCGCGCTCGATATAGCCGTAACCGCTTGCCGGATAGCGAGGTTCCAACCCGAATACCACGATTTTCTGGTGGCACGCCAGTTCTGTGGCTTGCGCAACGGCCTGTGCAAAGCTTGCAGGCGGGCCAATCAAGTGGTCAGAAGTCTGTACCAAGTTCACTGCTTCCGGTCCGGCCACTTGCTCCATCAGCTGGTTGGCATAGAACAGAGCCACTGCAGTATTGCGCATACAGGGCTCCAGCAGCACGTAGGTACTACGAGCCTGCTGCTGCGGCAACCGGGCAAGTTCGCACAGAATCTCATCACAGTACTGTTGGTTGCAGATCACAAACACCCCGATCCGGGGTTGGAGCGCCCAAGAGCGCTCCAAGGTTTGCAACAACAGGCTTTTGGGGGAGCTAATGTTCATAAACTGTTTAGGCCGCTGCTCCGTAGAAGCTGGCCAGAGACGGGTACCTCCGCCTCCAGCCAGAATGCTGACGCAATCAATGCAGTTGTTGTTTGGGTTTCTGCCGCTGCTCATGCTTTCTCCTTGGAATTTTTAGAGGCGCCCAATAGGGCCTTGCCTAGCAGGCTGTCAGAGAATATCAAATTGCGTGGATCTGACTGAGAAAATAACGGGTCCGCGCTTCTTTGGGATTGCGGAAGAATTCTTCCGGGCTGTTCTCCTCGACAATTTTGCCCTCGTCCATAAACACAACTTTATCGGCCACCCGCTTGGCAAATCCCATCTCGTGAGTGACGCAGATCATAGTCATACCTTCTTCGGCCAGTGTGACCATGACATCGAGAACCTCGTTAATCAATTCCGGATCCAAGGCCGAAGTCGGCTCGTCAAACAAGAGTACTTCCGGGCCCATACACAGACTGCGGGCAATTGCTGCCCGCTGCTGCTGGCCTCCAGAAAGTTGTAAGGGATATTTGTGGGCATGGTCTTCCAGACTGACTTTTTTGAGATACTTCCAGGCAATTTCTTCTGCTTCCTTCCGGGACAGTTTGCGCACCCAAATCGGAGCCAGCGTCAGGTTTTCCAGGATGCTCATGTGGCGGAACAAGTTGAAACTTTGGAACACCATCCCCACCTCGCGGCGGATATGAGCGATATTTTTAGTATCATCTGTCAATTCCTCATCTTTGACGATAATGTGGCCCTGTTGATGCTTCTCCAGCCGGTTGATGCAGCGGATCAAAGTAGATTTCCCGGAACCTGAAGGTCCGCAAATAACCACCTTTTCTTGCGGGAAAACATCCAGTGATATATTTTCCAAAGCCTGAAAGTCATCGTACCATTTGCTCAGTTGCCGTACTTGAATAATCGGTTTCATATGGGAACCTCTTTTTTTCTCTTCTTGCGAAGCTATTGGGAACGACCGTGGAGTAGGGAAGTCGAGCTATATCTTCCTTGACGAAGCTATTTGCGAATACCACAGATCCGGCAGAAATTGTTCATCTTCGGCAGTCTGCTAGTGCTTGGCGACCATATAGCGATTGAGGCGCTGCTCCAGTCGCCTGCCCAGACGGGAAACTGTGGCACACAAAATCCAGAACAGCAAACCCACAAACAAGTAACTTTCGGGTTCGGTTCCCAACCAGTTGGAATCACTGGTCAGGGGTTTGACGATTCCCAGCAGGTCGAACCAACCGACAATCAGGACCAAGCTGGTGTCTTTAATAAAGGAAATGGTAATGCTGGTAATATTGGCCAGGCTCAGGCGCAGGGCTTGGGGCAGGATGATAAAATAATTTGTCAGCCATCCTGGCATACCCAGGGAATACGCTGCTTCGTACTGCCCCTTTTCGATGGCCTGCAAGCCGCCGCGGATTACCTCTGCCAGATAAGCAGACTGGAAAATGCTCAAGCCGATGAGCAACCGCAATAATTTGGGCAACTGCAACTGATCGGGTAAAAACAATGGCAATACCACCGAACACATAAATAAAATCGTAATCAGCGGGATGCCCCGGAAAAATTCGATAAAAATGATCGCATGAATCCGCAAAATGCGCAGTTTACCGGTTCGCAGCAGGGCCAGCACAACTCCCAGCGGAAACGAAAACAGCAGCCCTATCACCGAGAGGATTAAAGTCATCATCAGGCCGCCCCAGCGGTCCGGCGGGACGCGGAAGGTGCCCCAACCTCCCAGCACAAGAATGATGAGTACGGGCAGTACTAGGCAGGTGAGCAGGAAATTCCTCAGCAAATGCTGCCTGCCGATATTGCGCAGCAAACCCAAAACTCCGGCAACCAGCAGCAGCAGTGTCAGTACGGGGCGCCACAGCCATGGCTTGGGGTAGAAGCCAAACATAAAAAACCAGAATTTTGCCCGCACAAAGGCCCAGCAAGCCCCCGAAGCTTCCGCGCACCCCTGTCTATCCTGGGCAACCCAAGTGGAGTGAATGAGCCCCCAACTGAGCAATCGGTACAGCATTATGCCGAACAGATACAGCAAGGTCAGAGAAATGACAATATTGACTGGGCTTGCAAAAAGGTTAGACCGCAGCCATAAGCAGCTCTTGGCCCAGCTTTTGGACCACGCCGACATCAGACGCCTCCCCGCTTCAGCAAATAGCCGTTGTAGCAGTTCATGGTGTATGAAATGGCAATGCTGGCAAGTAAATAGGTAAACATAGTCATACTGATGATTTCCAAAGCGCGTCCGACCTGGTTGAGTGTGGAACCGGAGAATACACTGACTAAATCGGGGTAGGCGATTACCACACCCAAAGAAGAATTTTTCAAAATGTTCAAGTACTGGCTGATCACCGGAGGGATCACGGTGCGCATAGCCTGTGGCAGAATAATCAGACGCATGTAGAGGGAGCGCTTCAGCCCCAGACTGCGCGCGGCCTCACTCTGGCCCTTGGGCACAGCCTCTACCGAACTGCGAATTGCCTCGCTGATGTAAACTGCGGTGTAGGAACTGAGAGCAAGCACCAGAGAAATGATTTCCGGGCCAATCGTAAACCCCCGGGTGAAACCAAAACGTCCGATTTCCGGATAGACCAATGAAAACGGCCGCGCGATGGCCAATATTACCAAAGCCAGCAGCCAGGCCCCCCTCCCTATGATCTTATAGGCCCGGCAGGGTCGGCCCGACATGATGCGGTGCAGGCGGTAGCGCCCCAACAGCCAGAGCCCGAGGCATAGAGCCACAAATACGGCCCAAGTCAGCCAGCGACCGCCGCGGGTCCACTCCAGAGCAGGCAGGGTGATTCCCCGAATATTTACATATATGTGCCGAAAAAAACGAAGTGGTTCTTTGGGCAGGATTTTCAGGAAAAAAACTTGATACCAGAATAATATATGCAGCAGGGGCGGAACGTTGCGAAATAGTTCGATATAAAGATGGCTCAGCTTCTGCAACAGCCAGTTTTTCCGGGATAAGTAAGCCAAGGCCACCAGCAGCCCCAAGACTGTGGAGAGCACAATGGAGAGCCCGGTTACCAGCAGCGTATTGAGCAATCCGACCAAGTAGACTCGGAAGTAGGAAGAACTCTCACCGTAAGAAATTAGTGTTTGTGAAATGGCAAAACCTGCGGTGTCGCGCAGAAAGCTAAAGCCGGTCTGGATTTTTAAATTGGCCAGATTGATCTGGTAGTTGTAAAAAAACACGACCAGTATCAGAGCACTGAACCCTGTTGCCAGTAGCTGCACAAACAGCTGCGGTTCTTTTGTTCTCATATCGTTTCAAGATTCCAGGCTTAGAAACCCGCCTGCAGTTTGCAGGTAAAATTTTTATTTCACACCGCTCAGCGCAAAATACCTGGGCCGTAAACAGAGATAAATGCAAAACAAGGGGCACAGGCTCAAGGGAGCCTGTGCCCCTTGTTTTGCGGTGTGCTTTTCTAACGGAATGGCAGGGCGTACTGCATGCCGCCATCGGTCCACAGCGCATTCATCCCGCGTTCCATACCCAATGGAGAGCCGGTTCCCAAGTTCCTTTCGTAGGACTCGCCATAGTTACCAACTTGTTTGATAATCCGATAGGCCCAGTCCTTGTCCAGCCCCATGCCTTCACCCAGACTGCCCTCAAGCCCCAGCATTCGCTTGATTTCGGGGTTATCGGTGCTGTTTTTGATCTGGTCGATATTGGTGGAGGTGATGCCTAACTCTTCAGCAGCGATCATTGTGTTTAAGGTCCAACGGACAATGTCCAGCCACTGATCGTCGCCTTCGCGCACCGCAGGCCCCAGAGGTTCTTTGGAAATCAGGCGGCTCAACAGGATGTAGTCGTTTGGATTGGCCATTTTGCTGCGCAGGCCATAAAGCTGGGACGCATCGGAAGTAAAGGCATCGGCGCGGCCCGCTTCAAGTGCGGCGGCAGCCTGCTCGTTTTGCTCAAACGTGATGAGCTCGTACTGAATGTTGTTGGTGCGGAAGTAGTCAGCCAGGTTTAATTCGGTAGTGGTACCGGCCTGTACGGCAATGGCTGCGCCGTCTAATTCTGCGATGGAAGTAATACCGCTGGCTCTGGGTACGATAATTCCCTGACCATCGTAGAAATTGATGCCGGCCCAGTTCAGCCCCAGTGTGGTATCGCGAACGGTGGTCCAAGTCGAAACCCGCGAAAGCACGTCAATTTCTCCCGTTTGCAAGGCGGTAAAGCGTTCTTTGGCCGTCAGGGGACGATAGCTGGTCTTATCCGCATCACCGAGTACGGCTGCGGCCACAGCCCGGATCAAATCGACATCAAAGCCCTTCCAGTTCCCGTCGGCATCGGGTGCCGAATAGCCGGGGATGCCCGTAGTCACTCCTCCAATAAGCTCGCCACGCTGTTGGACCACTTGCAGAGTGGAAGCCTGGCTCGGACTGGCCGCTTTTTGTTCTCCATCTCCTTGAGTCCCTTGGGATCCGCGGGAAGCGGAGCGGACACAGGACTGCAGTCCCAGCACCAGGACAAGCGCCAGGCTGAGGGTCAAGCGTAATGATTTCATAAGTTTCTCCTTATTTTTTGAGATGTTCATTGGATATATAAGCAAAATATACGCCAATATATTCTTAGTCAAGTAAGCCCACGTAATTCTGTCAGGGTTTTGACTAGCTTAATGGGTAATTTTCCAAGGGGACCTCTAAAGGGCACCTCTAAAAATGGTATCGCATATCCAGCCAGCCAGACTTACGGCATCCAAGCCGTAATCTCTCAGTAACTGGCCATAGCTGCCCAGTTGTGGTACCTCGCCCTCGACCCCGCGCAAATACGTGGGCAGCAAGCGACCCGTGTGAATCTGGAGCGCCATGAGATGGCGCAGTAGCTCTTGGCCCACGCCGCCCTGCACTACGCCATCTTCAATGCAGAATACCATCGACCATTCGCAGGAGGTCAGCAGGGCTTCAATTTCAGGCCAAGGCAGGGGGGCCAGCTGGCATAGTTGCAGTACGTCCAATGCAGGCCCTGCTTCCTGCTGCAAAATTCTCTGAGCGGCCAAAGCCTCGGGCAGCAGACTACCGGTACACAGCAACAGGACCCTGGGTCCTGTGTGGAGGGTTTCGTCGGCAGAGACGGGGTAATACTGCGTGGTCGCGGCAGTCGACTGCTCCGCAGTGCCGCTGAGAGCGCCTCCATCCGGGCAGTCTCGCTTGGGCAGGCGAATGACTAGGGGCCCGGAGGTAAACTCGTGCCGGCCGCGCTCGGCGCGCCGCCGCTGCCATTCGGCGACCTCGCGCCGAGCGCGGCGCAGAGCCAGCTCCAGGCAGGCGTGCAGCTGCTGCTGAGTCGCCGGGCTGTAGAGACGCAGGCCGATGATGCTGCGGAACTGGACAATATCATAAATGCCCTGATGAGTGTCGCCATCGCCAGGCACGATGCCCGCCCGGTCGCAGACAAAGATGGCAGGCAACTGCATCAGACTGATATCGTGGATTAACTGGTCAATGGCGCGCTGCATGAACGTGGAGTAAATTGCCAGCAGCGGCAACTTCCCGGCCAGTGCCAAACCGACGGCAAGTGTCAGAGCGTGCTGTTCGGCGATGCCCACATCAAAAAAGCGCTGTGGATGGCGCTCGGCAAAAGGCTGCAAACCCGTACTCCCGGCCATTGCCGCACTGATGCAGACCAGCTCGGGGCAAGTCGCTTCCAGTTCCAGCAGGGAACGACTGAAGCTCGCAGTGAAAGTGGGCAGCTTGACGGGTGCCCGAGCTGCTTGAGCCACAGGCCGGGCGGGAGTAACGGGAGAAATGCCGTGGTATTGGGCCGGAGCCTCCTCGGCCTCCTTCAGGCCCTTGCCCTTCTGAGTGCTGACATGCAAAAACACCGGTTCATCCAGCTGGGCGATGCGTTCAAAGGTATCGACCAGCAAGCGGATATTGTGACCATAGATCGGGCCGATGTACTTAAAGCCAAATTCGGTGAACAGATTGGTCCGGTACACTGCCTTTTTGACAACACCCTTCATTCGCAACAAGCCGCGATAAGCGGCTGCGCCCAATAGCGGGATGCGGCGGACCAACTGGTTGATATGGTCACGGATAAAGACATATGAATGCCCGGCTGTCAGTCGGCTCAGGATGCGTGACACAGCCCCGACATTGGACGCGATGGACATTTCATTATCGTTCATTACCACCACCAGACGGTTGGGCTGGTGACCGCAGTGATTCATAGCCTCAAAGGCCATACCCGAAGTGAGGGAAGCGTCGCCGACCACACAAAGTACCTTCCCATAGCTTTGGGACTCCAGGCCACGGCCCAGCTCCAAGCCCAGTCCGGCAGAAATGGCCGTACCGGCATGACCGGTATTCAGGTGGTCGTGCAGACTCTCTTCGCGGCGCGGAAAACCGTACAAGCCGCCGTACTGACGCAGGCCGGCAAAGTCGCGCCAGCGGCCCGTCAACATTTTGTGGACATAGGCTTGGTGTCCTACATCCCACAACAGTGCATCGTTTGGCGAGTCAAATACGTAGTGCAGGGCAATGGTCAGCTCAACCACCCCCAGGTTGGAGGCCAAGTGCCCCCCGGTCGTCTGCACAATTTCCAGCAGAGAGCCGCGCAGTTCGGCGGCCAGCTGTTCCAGCTGGCGCAGACTCAATTGCCGGATACCTTCATCCGGGGCATCATTGATGCGGGTGAGTAACGGGTATTGAGAGGGCGAAAAGCCGGGAGTGCAATGATTTTCAGGCATTAGACGGAATCACAGGCTCTCACAAATTGGGCGCAAAGTGGTCAAATTCCAGAGAAAAGGAAGCCCGGCCCTGGGTCTGACTGCGTAAGGTAGTCGAATAACCAAACAACCGGGACATTAATGCCGTGGCGTGGATCACATCGCAGCCGGGCTGTGAATCCATGCTGTGCACTTGGCCGTTACGCTGCGTGAGCTGGCTGATCACATCGCCCACATACTCGGCCGGGGTCATGATCGTGAGTTTCATAATGGGTTCGAGCAGCAAGGTCTCCTGTTTGCGCACAGCTTGATCGATGGCACAGGCCACGGCCGCCTCAAAGCCCGGCTCGTAGGGCTCTTCGTTGTTATAGCTGCACGACTTCAGTAGCACCTCCACATTGATTGCCGGATAGCCCAGCCGGAAACCGCTCTCCAGGTGACGCAGTACCGAGGCCTCTATCAGTTGGCTGTATTCGCCGGGCACAGTATCACAAAGATTGACAAAATGATTGTTGCTGGAGCTGATAGCAGCACCTGAGCTTTCCGATGTTGCAGAGCTTGCTCTCGGCTGCAAATCCAGCTTCAGCGAGATTTCGTGCAGCTCTCCGGCAATTTCGTGCTCAAAGCGCCCCGTCCCGGAACAGGGCCCAGACAGGGCTTCGCGATGCGCCACGCGAGGCTGGCCGGTACGGAACTGCAACTTGAACTCATCGCGCAGACGAGTACACAGCACTTCCAGGTGCAGCTCTCCCATGCCGGAAATCAGTATCTGGCCCGTGTCACCGTCCTCTTTGACATGGAAGGTGGGATCTTCGCGCTCCAAATGCTCCAGCGCCAAGTTCAGCTTGTCGCTCCCCGAGCTGCTCTGCGGCTCAATGGCAATCGAAATTACCGGCTCGGGGAAATCCATGGATTCCAGCAGTACCTGGCTCTTCTCGTCGCAGATAGTGTCACCGGTTTGGGCCAGCTTAAAACCGACAACCACACCAATCTCTCCGGCCTTCAGTTCCGAAATCGCCTTGTGGTTGTTGGCGTGCATCTGAATCAAGCGATTGAGGCGCTCGCGCTTGCCCTTGCGCACGTTGAAAATATTGCTGTTGACCTTCAGCGTCCCACTGTAGACCCGGACGTAGCACAGCATCCCCATTTCTTTGTGATACTGTACTTTGAATATCAGAGCCGCCAAGGGTGCTGCCGGGTCGGAGTGCAGTTCCACCAAGCGGTTGCTCTCCAACGTTTTCAGCTTACTCTTTTTCTCGCCGACTCTGGGAACCTTCAGGGGCGGCACGTCGCTCGGTGCGGGCAGATACAGGGACGTTCCGTCGAGCAGTTGCTGCACCCCTTTATTTTTGAGCGAAGAACCCGCGTAGACCGGAACAAGCTCTTTGGCCAGACACAGGCGGCGAATCGCGGCATAGCACAGCTCAATCGGTATCTCAGCACCCTCCAGATACAGCTCGGCGATTCGATCTTCACTCTCGCTCAGCACATCGATCAAATAATCATAGGCCTGCCGGGCGAGCGCCTCTCGCTCCGGGGAAAGCGGCCTGCGTTCAATCTGTTCGCCGTTTTCGCCGCGAAAGTACAGCTCTTCACGGCGCAGCACGTCGATGTTGCCGCTGTAATTGTTCTCGGCACCGATGGGTAGATAGAGGGGCAGGGGACGTACGGCAAACTTGTTGCGCAGTTGGTCCAGCACGTTCTCAAAATTGGCTCCGGCCCGGTCCATTTTGTTAATGTAAACCAAGCGGGGAATATGGTAGTGCTCGGACTGGCGCCACACGGTTTCGGTCTGTGGCTCAATGCCCTTGACCGCGCACAGTACTGCAATAGCACCATCGAGCACCCGCAGCGAGCGTTCTACCTCGGCGGTGAAATCTACGTGGCCGGGGGTGTCAATCAGGTTGATTTGTATTTTCGCTGTGTTCTGCTTGGCGTTGCTCTGCTCGGCGTTGCTCTGCTCGGCGTTGCTCTGCTCGGCGTTGTTCTGTTCGGTGCTACTCTGTTTGATGCTCCCTTCATCGTCTCGCACCTGCCAATGGCAGGTTGTCGCTGCCGCGACAATGGTGATACCGCGATCCTGCTCCTGTTCCATCCAGTCCATAGTCGCGCTGCCGCTGTCCACCTCGCCGATGCGATGGCTCTTGCCGGTATAGTACAAAATGCGCTCGGAGGTGGTGGTCTTGCCGGCATCAATGTGCGCGATGATACCGATGTTTCGTATATTTTCGACCATGGCCTCAGTTATCCGATTCAATCAGAGAATCCAGCTCCAAACGAGAGCTTTCTTCATGGTCTTGGAACTGATCGACGTTTTCCAGGGATTCGGTATTGACAGAAAACTTACTCTCGCCTTGCAGTACCTGCTCCTGAATATTCAAACTGTCTGTGCCCACAGCTTCCTCGGTGGAAGCCGGGCTCTCGACCCAAGGCAGTGGAGCCTGAGGTGCTACTCTCTCTTCAGGGTCTGGCTTGGGCTGTTCGTCCAGAACAGCCCAAGGCGTGGCCACATTTGCCGACGGAACCTCTTGCGGGCTCTGCCCCCCATCCGGGCCTTGAGACTGGCCTAGACTCTCAGTTTCGCCAGTCTCATTGATTTCACTGATCTCATTGGAGAATTCGTCATCGCTTGCCAAGTCATTGGTCAGTGGTTCATACAGAAAATCGAAGCTGGAAACATCAATGGCAGAAGGCTCCTGCTCTACAAAGTCAGCGGTGTCCCGGGCCCGGGGATTGACAATATTATAGTTAAAAATACTGGTCTGCGGTGCAGCAGTGCAGTATTCGGTTGGTCCGGTACCCTCTAAAAACCATTCGTGAGTCTGATTTTCTTTGCCGCAGGAAGCCTCCCAGAGATAGCCGTTGCGTTTGTCGATGGCAATCAGAGACACACCTTCCGGGCGTTCAAAATCAACATCCTTCGGTTCATCCTGGTTCAGCAAAGCCATTGTCCGCAAAAACATCGGGCCGGCCGCCCGCCCGCCATAAAGCAACTCGCCCAATGAATTGCCGGCCCGGTCAAAGCCAACCCAGACCACGGCACTGTAATTCGGGGTATAGCCTGCAACCCAGCCGTCGGACCAGTTTTCCGCAGTGCCGGTTTTGGCTGCCAGTGGAAACTCAAAGCGGCCGTATTTCTCTTCATAACGCAGTTTTGAGCTATATAATGTGCCGCCATTGGGCACGCTTTCCAGCATCGTGGTCATCACATAAGCCGTTTGCTCGCTGAGCACCCTGCGGGCATTATCTTGCAGATGGCGCAGGTTTTCTTGCTCGTAATTTAAAACCACCTGGCCGTTGCGATCCTCCACATAGCGGATCGGGTTGGGCTCTATCGGAATACCCCGGTTGACAAAGGCAGTATAGGCCCGCAGCAACTGCATGGGGGAAACAGGCGCAGTGCCCAGCGCTACCGGAAATACATAGGGAAAGTCGCGCCGGATGACCTTGGGATCACTGATATCCAGCAGGCGGGTGGCCGTCCCGATCCCCCTAGCAAAGCCGGCCATATCCAACACGTGCACTGCCGGAATGTTGAGCGAGAGCTGCAGAGCGCGGCGCGGCAGCACCGTGCCTTTGAATCTCCCAGCATAATAATTGGCGGGGAAATACGGTTCGCCGTTGGGGTTGACGAAGCGGTATGGACCGTCGGCCAAGGGTGTGCTACCAGTCACCGCCCGGTCTTCAAAGGCTGCAGCGTAGTACAGCGGTTTGAATGCAGAGCCGGGCGGTACTCTGGCATCAACTGCCCTGTTGAAGAGCCGGGCTTCGTTGATGTTATAGGTGCGTCCGCCCACCATCGCCACGATATTACCCGTGCGGTTATCAACAGCCATCATCGCCGTTTCGGGCACAGTGCGGGCAAAGAACTTGTCCAAGTGTCCGACTGACAACTTCAGGGTCGGGATCTGCTGTTCCAGACCCAGAGCGGTTACCGCAGCTTCCAGAGTGGGAGCAATTTCATCTTTCAGGGTCTGTTCGGTAGCGCGTTTGGCACGGCCGCCGGAGAGGTCCAGGTCCAAGCCAAAAATGCTGCGCAGCCGTGCCAGATCAGGCAATTCTTCTTCTTCTAAAATAGTGAAGAGGTTAGAATTTTGGCTCTGATAAAGGTTGTCCACCACATTCATTTCTTCGGCGACAATCTGATCAATTTGCTGCTGTACACCGAGATCCAGCGTAGTATAGATGCTGTAGCCCGCCTGTAGCAGGTTGTTGGTGCCGTAGAGATGCTCGCTGAGAATACGCGCCACATAATCGGTAAAATAGGGCGCTGCATCAATGCGCTTGGGTCGCTGTTGGCTGATTTTGGTCAGGTCAAAACTGTCCCAGTACTGCTGGCTGGCCAGCTCGACCTGCTCACGGGTCATCAGTTTGAGCTCGACAATCTTGTCCAGCACCGCCTCCTGGCGCAGCCGGGCCATTTCCGGTTGGCGCAGGGGCGAAAAATCTCCATTGGGCCGGGCCAGCTGAATCACCGCCAGCGCCGACTCGACCACGCTGTTGTCCCGGGCCGAATGGCCAAAGAAAAAGCGGCTGGCGGCCTCGATGCCGTAGTTCCGCTGGCCAAAGTAGACATTGTTCAGATAGGTAACCAGTATTTCGCTTTTGGCGTAGTATTTTTCAAAGATAAACGACCACCAAAGCTCACGCAGCTTGCGGCTCACAGATCGATCATTACTGCGGTTGGCCTTCAGCGAACCGGCCAGCTGCTGGGTCAGGGTACTGCCGCCGCCGGCAGTACCACTTTGGAAAAATTTGTCCAGCACAATGTAGGTTAAGGCGCGCATGGTGCCGATCAGAGAGAAGCCGTTGTGATCAAAAAAACTGCTGTCTTCCCGGCCCATCAGGGCGTAGATCAGGTTGCGCGTCAGCTCGTTCTGAGCCAGCAGTTCGCGTGAGCCCTGTGATATTTCGGCAATCAGATTGTTGTTGATGTCATATATGCGAGAGGGTAGAGGCTGATCGTTGGTAATCAGGGGCTCGTAGTCTCCGACATAGGCCCCCAGACTGAGTAACTTTCCCAGGGTCGTACCCAGCGCAATACTGAGCAGGATGACAAATATTCCGCTGGCCAGCAGCAGACGGTAGTTTTGTGGAAACGCATTCCGCAGGACCGAAAGATAATCTCGCATAGTTTCGTAATAATAGTGACTTACTACAAATAATACCAGTTAATTGTAAAAGAGATTCCCTATAGGGACCTCTAAAAATTCCAATTCCGCGCTGAATCGCGATCTTTCCTGCGCTGGAGTTGGCCTTCGCCACACCTTTCATCTCCGCCCTTCGTCCTCTCATTATGGAGAAATCCAACGGCACTCAGGTAGCGCAGTTGTCAAGGACCGCCTCCCAAGAAAAGCCAATTTCTGGAGATTTTCCTGCAATTTTTCTTGCCCTCCGCGGGGGAATCGTATATTCTTGAGAAGAGCAAGCTATTTTATAATCCCATTTCATCTTTTATTAAAACCATTCCGACCTTGGCCGGAACATCATCTTTATGCATTATCTTGCATAATAATACCAAGGAGTATTGCACCATGGAACACAAGTTCAGTAAAATCCGCACACCGCACACCGCACACCGCACACCGCACACCGCAGCCCATGAATCAAGACCATGCCGCAGGAAAATATATTTTTCTGCGGCCTTTTTGCGTCCGTTTCTCTTCCTTCTCTTTCCGGCCCTCCTGCTCGGCTGCGAACCGCCCGGCGGATCCGGCGGAGGCTCCGCCCCAAACAGCGGTGGAGGCCCGAACCCAAACAGCGGTGGAGGCCCGAACCCAAACAGCGGCACTGAGCCCGCTCTCCAACAGGAACCTCCGGTTACTGTGACTTTTGACACCCAAGGCGGCTCTTCCATTCCAGCTGTGGAGTTGAAACGGGGAGAAAAGGCCTCTAAACCTGCGAAGCCTAGTAAGGACGCTTCCTTTTTTGCCGGTTGGTACCCTGACACTAATTATTCCAAACCATTTCCTTTTAACAGTCCTATCACCGAGGACAGGACTCTTTTTGCCAAGTGGGGCGACCCTGCGAACAAGGTGACGGTAACCTTTGATGTTAGGCAGGGAGCCAGTGCCTCAACCAAGAAAGTAGATGTGGAAAAAGGTGATCATGTCGCAATGCCCGTTTTCTCGCGAGATGGTCATCGCCTTGACAAATGGTACTCAGATGACAGTTTCACCACAAAGTTTGACATTTTCACTCAAACTATCGATGCTGATATTACCTTGTACGCGAAGTGGGTGCAGGTCTTCACCGTACAATTTGATTCCGATGGCGGCACTCCTGTATCCCCCAAAGTGGTAGATAGTGGTGCGAACAGAGCTGATATTGAGCCTGAAGACCCTGTAAAACAGGGGCACACTTTTTTGGGTTGGCATACAAATCAGCAGTTTAGTACGCTATTTTTCGATGATACTACCATAACTGAGGATACCACGGTGTACGCTTGGTTTATCCCCAACAGTTTGCGGAGCATCGTGCTCAGCAAAACCCTGCCGCCCCAATCGGAGCTGGCGACTTACGACCAAGTTACCGCAGGTATTCTGTCCCCTCTTGCCGGCGATACAGCCAAAGTACTGGGGATCATATATGTTACGCCAGATGGTGGCAGCACAACAAAAGACGGCAGCAGCTGGGAGAATGCCTATGACGCAGCAAATCTGAAAACCGCCATTGACAACACGGCGAGCAGTGAGCAGAAACCCTACCTGGTACTGCTGGCAGAGGGTAGCTACGCCATCAGCAAAACCCTGAGCATGAAAAACCATGTGGCCATCATAGGCGGCTTTAGCGGCAATGACGTCGATAGGGGCGAAACGACCATCCTGGATGGCGGGGGCAGCACTCAGGTCTTTTCCAATACCGGCCTGGACAACACGGCTGTACTCTCCGGAGTGACCATATCCAAGGGTTTTACGGCTCTTAATGGCGGCGGCATGTACAATACCGACTCCTCGCCCACGCTCAGCCATGTTACCTTCTCCAATAACGGCCTGGACAACACGGCTGTGCTCTCCGGAGGGACCATATCCCAGGGTTTTACGGCTCTTAATGGCGGCGGCATGTACAATACCAATTCCTCGCCCACGCTCAGCCATGTTACCTTCTCCGGAAATGCGGCCTTTAGTGGCGGCGGCATGCACAATGCCAATTCCTCACCCACGCTCAGCGATGTTACCTTCTCCGGAAATGCGGCCGATCATGCCGGCGGCGGGATGGCTAATGCCAAGAATTCTTCCCCCAAGCTCAGCCATGTTACCTTCTCCGGGAATACGGCCAAGTTTTACGGCGGCGGGATGCTTAGTGTCAGATCTTCCCCCACGCTCAGCCATCATGTTACCTTCTCTAAGAATAAGGCTCCGACCGGCCCTGATAGGCATGACGCTTGATTCAGAAGATATGCGGGGGTGCGCGGTGTGGTATTCCGGAGCTGATGGGGCCTTTGAAGATGGCCTTCGGTACAACTTGAATTTCTGCCTTTCGTACCCCTTCGGTACTGCTAGCATTGCAAGCCTCATTCTTCGGCTTGCAATGCTACGCAACTCAGGGGCCACTCAAGGCGAAATTCTACGGCACTCAGGCAACGCAGGTATATTGGGTAGTCCTTCGCAGGGGGCCTTTACCGAAGTGAGAACCACGAAAGAGATGAAAAGCACGAAATTCATTTTTTCGTGTCTTTCGTGCTTTTCGTGGTTATAAAACAAAGTGAGACTGAGGGGGCTCAGATCACAAGCAACTGTGCGCCCACCACGAATCGTATATTGAAACCTTTTTTTACTCTTGCGGCACCCGTAGTTGAGGGCGGGGGTTGAATATCTCTGTTACTGAGAAATCAACTGATCAATACGCGCGTGCTTTGACAGCACCAAAGTGATCAGTTTATGCTCCTTCGGCAGGCCGGTAATGCCCGCAAGGCTGGCGAGAATCCCCTGACCGAGCTATTGGTACATGAAAGCATCAAGGACCACTACAAAATTAAGGGCACCTCTAAAAATTCCAATTTCGCGCTGAATCGCGATCTTGTTGCCGAGCGGCTTTATTGGGAACCTCTAAACAGGCTAAGGCAAGCTGCGGCAGCGATCTGAACATCAAAGCCTACAGCGGTGCCGACCCTGCTGACTATAAGTTGCTTAGCAACAACTATATACCCCAGTAAGGCCCCATTTTAGGATTGAAACTGTCGCCCCAGAGCCAGAAACTGCTCAATGCTGATCTCCTCGGCGCGCTGCCGGGTCTGGATGCCAATATTGGCCAGCATTGACTCCCATTTCTCAAACTGCCCGTGGTCGGATTTGATATTGTTGGCGATGGTCTTGCGCCGCTGGCGGAAAATACTGCGGGTAAACCGTTCCAGCTCTTTGAGCTGGGCCGGGCTGAGCCCGTGTTCGCGAGGGCAGAGCCGTACACAAGAGGAAAGTACATGGGGACGTGGATAGAAGAGCCGGGCATTCAGGTCAAAGAGGTGTTCCATCTGAAACCGACTTTGCAGCAACACGCTGAACGAAGAGTATGCTTTGCTTTGTTCTTTGGCTCCCCAGCGCTCCGCCATTTCTTTTTGCACCGTAAAAACCATGCAGCGCGGCCGGAACGCGGCCACCCGGGCAAAATCACTCATTATCAAACTGGCCGTATTGTAAGGCAGATTTCCGATTACTATATCCGGGCAACACGACTCTGCATCGGAATTTTCTACATTTCCCGCATCTTTTTTTGCCGCAATACCGTAGACCGAACGCCAGGTTTTCACCACATCTCCGGCGACCAATCCACAAGGAGGCTTAGGGGCAGCTTCATTTGCCCCGGCACTTGAGCCGACAACCGAATCCACACTCAGACGGTTGCGATAAAAGTCCAGCAGCAGGGGGTCGATTTCAAACAGGGTCAGGCTGCGGCAACTGCGCCACAAATGTTGGGTCAAGGCACCCGGCCCCGGTCCGATTTCCCAGACCGCATCTTGCGACCGAATGCCCGCAGCCCCGACAATGCGTTGCTGAGCCGCTCGGTCGACCAGAAAATTTTGGCCCCAGCGTTTGCGCGGTGCGGCACCCAAGCGTTCCAGCAAGCTGTTCAACTCACGGGAATTACACGGGTCCAGATCGCGCCAAGGGAATGCGATTCCATCCCAACTGCTTTTGTCCGACATAAAACCTCACTCGCTTGTCAGGAGCAGGAACTTTAAGTATTCTCGTGTCCCTTAAGAAACTGTTTAGAGACGCTTTTAAAATCTATTTTCGATGTCAAACACCATTGAAATGGCGGGAAATGACGGAACGCTCTTGGAGCTTCTCTCTTGGAGCTTCCCTTAAGGGCACCTCTAAAAATCCGGAGTAATTTTAATAAAATGACGGAAAACCCGACCAAAACGGCAAAACGTAAATCTGCTGAACAACAGAAGAATAGCGACCAGCTCAGCGGTCACTTTCTGGACAAACTTCACAGCCCGAACAAACCTCTATTTCTGATCAACGCCATCAACCGGATACTCAGCCAAAGCTTGCAGCAGCCGATATCCGGCAGCGAAGTTTCTTCTGCGTATTCGATCCTGCCTCTGCTGGTCAAAAACAGCCTGAATCTGCTGGCCAAAGAAATCCATTTACCCTTCCTGCTGCTCAGTATCCAGAATGATTACAGTGACGAAGCAATTATTGTCGAAAGCAGTATCAGCAACAGTGAAACCGATGAGGCCGGACAAAAAACCCGCAACGTCAGTTTCCGCCACAGCTACCGCCTTGGCGAGGGCATCATCGGCATGGTAGTCGAAAGTGGCAAGGCCTATTTCTGCCCGGACATCCACAAAGCCCCGGAGTTCCTAAACCGCACGGGCCTGAAGGAACAGTTCAGCACTGCTGCGGTGGGGTTTCTGTGCCTTCCCATCATGCAGAACACGACACAAAATATTTCGATCGGCCATCTGGCCGGTGCAGCATCCGGACAGATAGCCGATGTTTCGGTAAGTCCGGGCAGTGAACAGGTTATCGGCACCTTGAGTACCGGGATTTATTATCGGCAGTCTCCATCCACAGCGCAGGTCGCACAGGACTACCGTTTGGGCAGCCCGGTATTCGAGACGGTCGAGCAATTGGGCGCCTTCTTGGAAATAGTCTGCGGCCTGATGGCCAATACCGTCAAAATGCGCATTGAACTGGAGCATGAACACCAGTGCTTGCAGCGGGCCAACGCCATTTTGCGCAGCCGTTCCAGTCAAAATGAATTTTTACAGCAGATTGTAGGGCGCTCCAGTGCCATGCAGGATCTATTTTTGCAGATTACCCAAGTAGCCAAGGTCAATACCACCGTATTGGTCCGCGGTGAGAGCGGGACGGGCAAGGAGCTGGTGGCAAAAGCCATTCACCAGGGTTCGACCCGGGCAAAAAAGCCATTTGTCAGCGTCAACTGTGCGGCCCTGCCCGAAGGGGTGATCGACAGCGAGCTGTTTGGCCACGTCAAGGGAGCCTTCACCGGGGCCCTGCAAAACCACAAGGGCCGCTTTGAACTGGCTGAGGGCGGCACTTTGTTTTTGGACGAAATCAGCGAGCTGCCGTTGCACCTGCAGAGCAAATTGCTGCGCGTGCTGCAGGAAAAAGAATACCAAGCTCTGGGCTCCGAACTGCCCCGCCAAGCCGATGTGCGCATCATCGCGGCCAGCAATCACAATCTGGAGCAGGACATCCGGGAACGCAATTTCCGCGAAGACTTGTACTTCCGCCTCAGCGTCTTCCCGATTCACCTGCCGCCGCTGCGCGAGCGCAAAAGTGATATTACCCTGCTGGTCGACCACTTTCTGGAGAAGAATTTGATACGCTTGGGTACAAACGTGGTGCGTGTAGCCGACAGTGCCATCAACCTGCTGATGAGTTATAACTGGCCGGGCAATGTGCGCGAACTGGAAAACGTGATTGAACGAGCCAGCATTCTGTGTGAAGATGGGGTGATCTACGCTCATCACCTGCCACCCACTTTGCAGTCGGGCGAATCAAGCCGGTCCTCGCTAACGTATACCTTGCAGGAAGCGGTTGAACGTCTGGAGCTGGACATGCTCTCCGATGCGCTCAAAGACAAGAAGGGTAATATGCGCTTGGCAGCCAAGCAGCTGGGCATTACCGAACGGCAAATCGGTCTGCGCATGGCTCGCTACGATCTGGACTATAGAGAATTCCGGCACTAAGGGCACCTGAGTCTTCATTGCCAACGGTCAGTATTTTTGTCAAAATGGCCGGGAGCATGACTTATATTGAGGAATTATTTGGCTTAAAGGGGCGTACAGCCTTGGTGACCGGGGGCTACGGACATCTGGGCCGAGCCATGTGCTGGGCACTGGCGGCAGCCGGGGCCAAAGTCTACTGTGCCGGGCCAAGCCGCGAGCACTTCCGTGAGCGCTTTCCCCTCGCCATGCTGGAGGCCCTGGCCGCAGAGTATCCGGAAATGGGCATGGCCGACATCTGCTATTTGTCGTTGGACCTGGCGAGCACAGCGAGCCGGAAGGAAGCTCTGCACCAGATCTATCGCGAAGAAGGCGGCCTGGATATTCTGATCAACAACGCTTTTTTCCTGGGGCCCCTGTCTGACCGTGATGCAGAAGCTGCCCAGAAGGATATGGAACAAAGTCCGGATCAAAATCAGGCCCGGCAATTCTGCCGGGACATGGACGGACTGCTCAACTGTACTGTGGCTCTGAGCGAAGCGGCCCGGGCAATGCTGCAAAGCTCCGAACAGGGCCGTATTATCAATATTGCATCGATGTATGGCGTAGTCGCGCCAGACCCCGGACTCTACAGTGAAGCCCCGCAGCAACGCAGCCGCGCCAGCTACAATGCGGCCAAGGCCGCACTGATACAGCTTACCCGCTACTGGGCCTCCTTCTGGGGCCAGCAATATCCCCAACTGACGGTAAACACTGTTTCCCCCGGCCCCTTCCCCGCAGGCCCCCCCGCCACTCGGAAAGAGAGCGCCTCTGCTCCCCAAGCACAAATTCAAGGGCCGACTCAAGAGCTGGCCGCGGCTGCGAGCTTCCGCGCCGAGTTGGCCCGCCGCACTATTGCCGGACGCGTAGGCCAGCCCGAAGACCTGTGTGGGGCCTTGCTGCTGCTGGCCAGCCGGGCGGGATGCTACATCACCGGGCAAAATCTGCTGGTTGATGGCGGCTGGACCGTGCGCTAAAGCCCATATGATTGCCCCTGAAGCCTTCAGGTTGAAGCAGTACCGTCGCAGCCGGGCCTGTGCCCGGCTGCGAGTCCTGTTCCTCTATCTCTTGCAGGCAGTACTGTGCTATATGCTGTTGGGGCCCCTGCTCAGTTTTGCAATATTTAGTCTGCTGTACAGCATCCTGCCCGGAGCCTCTCTGCCCAAACCGTCATTCGGTTTGCTCCCCGACTTCTGGCAGCTCTTCCTGGACGCTCCCTTGGGCTTCCTTTTGTCCTTGCTGATCGGCGGGCATAAACGAATTTTCAGGGCTTCCCACAAGCTCCCCGCGAGGGGCTGCTTGGCTCAGACCGGCAGACCTTCGCGGGGACGACACCCTCATCCCCCATTTCACAGCCATACGTTCCGGGGTCGGCAACGCAGCGTGCTGTTCTGGATGCTATTTGCCTTGGCAATGGGGCTGCCTGTCATACTGGTCAGCAATCTGCTGGCCATACTGCTAGACTATCTGCTCCCGGAATTGCCAAGCTTCCAAATGGATGAGATACAAAAAATATTTTCTCACTATTCCAAAATACAGGTATTTTTGCTGATAGTCGTTTCACCCGCCATTCTGGAAGAATTGGTTTACCGGGGTCGCGGTTTTACCTTGTTGTCGCGCTGCTGGAGAGGCCCTTGGGCCGCAGGCTTCAGCAGTCTGATCTTTGCAGTCGTTCATAGCAGCCCTGTAGAAGTCATTTCGCTGCTGCCGCTGGCTGCTTATCTGGGCTGGCTGCGCTGGCGCAGCGGCGGGCTCGTCCCGTGCATACTGGTACACTTGCAGAACAACGGCCTGGCCTTTCTGTGGCTACTCTGGACCAGCGGGACTTGAGAACCGAGGAAGGAACCATATAATTGAGTGGAACACTATAGGGCACCTCTAAAAATTCCAATTCCGCGCTGAATCACGATCTTTTCCGCGAGCAGCTTTGTTGGCAACTCATTACAATACAACAAAGTATTAAAATGAGTTACCGCCTTGCTGTCGCGAAAAATCTCAGCGATTCACATCGGAAGCGAATTTTTAGAGGTCCCCTATATACCAAATATGGCCTCACAAAAAGACAAAAGCGAATTTTTAGAGGTTCCCTACAGCTTCAACGGAGTCCCCATGAAAAATACGATCTCACTGTTTGCCTGCGCCGGGCGCAACTACGTTTCCCCCATGATTGCTTTGACTGTGCTGCTTGCTGCTGCTTCAGGCCACCTAGCTGCACAGCAGCAGAACCTCGACGAAGTTCCCGGAGTGGGTGTGGACCGAAATTCGGACTTTGGCAACGATACCAACTATGGTCTGGTTCCGCGCATTCCGACCGAAAGTTTTGACAGTAGGGTCAATCCCACTGGTTACCCCAGACCGGAACAGGTCAACCGCAACACCATCAGCACCAGCCTGATCGGCTTGGCTCAAGGCTTTTTGTACATTGAATGGGAACACCTGATCGGCAGAATGTTTGGTTTCACCTTGGGCGGAACCTTCTACGCTTCAGAAATTAGCCAGACCCGCAGACTGTTCCAACCCGCCGGGTTCGACAACAACAGTTTCATGAATTTAGGCGCAATGTTTGGTTTTACTTTTTACGTCAGTCAGCAATACGTCCAAGGCTTGGCAATCCAACTCAAGCTCGGCGGCGGTTTGCTGAGCGGCTCTTACCTGCAAGGTGAGCAAGGTGAGAGCGAAGATCCTCTGAATATGCGAGACTTTTATGGCTCATTATTTGTGAATATTTCATACCGTATCAATGTAACTAGGAATATTGCCCTTTCCCCCATTCTGGTAGTCAATCCTAATGTATTGATTCTGATCAACAACTATGATAACCCGTTAATTGTACCCAGCTTCTTCCGCATCAATGGACACAGCGACCTGTTGACCCTCAGTGCCCCGGCCGATTTGACGGGTGGTGGAGGCAGGCTACTGTTGTTTATGCACGTAGGCATAGGCGTGGATCTGACCTTCACTTTTTGAGAAGACCCGACTTCTATTGACGCAGACCCGGAAATCGCGCAGAATGCTGCCCGGTTTCCGGGTGGTTAGCTCAGTTGGTTAGAGTACATGCATGACACGCATGGGGTCGGCGGTTCGAATCCGCCACTACCCACTTTATTTCCTTCTTTTTTCGTCACCCTTCACAGCCCACACTGCCCCAATTCCCTAAGCGCAAATCTCCGCACCTGAGCATTCTCCCCCCCAGCCGCCTTGCCCCACAGTTTCCCGGCAGCTACAATCCAAGCATGGTCAGCCCTACGAACGACTTCTACTTTCGCTACCTGTTCGGCAGCGAACAGCACAAAGAGCTCACGCTGGGTTTTATCAACGCCGTCCTTTCCGACTCCGGGGCCTGTGGCCGAAATTACCCTGCTCAACACCTTTAACCTGAAAAATACCGCAGCAGAGAAAGAAAGCATCCTGGATATCAAGGCCAAAGACGCAAAGGGCAGAATCTACAACATCGAAATGCAGAGCATCGGGAACCAAGTCTACCGCAGCCTCTACTACTGGGCCAGATCCTACAGCGAACAGCTGAAGGAAGGCTCCATTTACAAAGATCTCCAGCCTGTTATCTGCATCAATCTGCTGGATTTCGATTTATTCCCCGAAAGCCGGAAGGCGCATCAGTGCTTTCTGCTCACAGAACAGAGGCCGCCCCACGAGGTGCTGAGCGAGCACTGCATGCTGCACTTCATCAGCCTGCCCAAAGCTACTCATGGCCAAGAAAGAACAACTGAAAGGGCCCGCGCTAAGCGCATGGGAGGCCTATTTCAACAAGGAGGGAGTCGACATGGAGGGCCTGACCACACTGCTCGAAAGTGATGAAATGATCCAGAAAGCGCACCGCGCCTACGAGGACTTCACCCGGGACACGAGCCTGGTCGCGCAATACGAGGCGCGGCTCAAGCAGAACCTGGATCAAAGCAATCGCGAAGATACCATCTGGGAGAAAGGACGGGAAGAAGGACGGCGTGAAGCTGCCCGAAAAATGAAAGAATCCGGGCTGTCGATTGAACAGATTTCGAGATTTACCGGTCTGAGTCAAGCGCGAAATTACCGGGCCGAAAGAGGGCGAATAGGAAGTCTGAGTGGGGGCTGAGGGGCCCTGAAGTTGGCCTTCGGTACACCTGGTTCTCCAATGCTGCGCCAGCTCGCAGAAAAGGAAGGTCGGGCCTGGCTCTGCACGGCCCTCCCCTGGTTCTCCAATGCTGCGCCAGCTCGCAGAAAAGGAAGGTCGGGCCTGGCTCTGCACGGCCCTCCCCTGGTTCTCCAATGCTGCGCCAGCTCGCAGAAAAGGAAGGTCGGGCCTGGCTCTGCACGGCCCTCCCCTGGTTCTCCAATGCTGCGCCAGCTCGCATTGGAGCCATCAAAACGCGGTACAATTGCACCATTCCTGTAAAGCGATACCATTTTTAAGGTGCTCTGAAGGTTCTGAATCGTTTTCAAGGAGTTTTTTATGGAAAAAAATGCATCTCAAAGCAAAAGGTCAGAATATATTACCCAATTATCCAAAATGGGATACCAGCGAATCAAAGAAGGCAGTTACAAGGAAGCCGAAGCCAATTTTCGAGAGATTCTGAAATACGATGCCTCCAATAACTATGCCATGGTGGGGCTGGGCGATGCGCTGCGTCGTCAGCAGCGCAATAAAGAGGCCGTCAAGTACTACCAAAGCTGTCTGGAGCTGTATCCGGAGAACAACTATGCCCTGTTTGGCATGGCGGAGGGCTACCGGGCCTTGAAATACTACCGGAAAGCCATTCAGGCTTGGGAGCGTTACGCCTTGCTCGACACCCGCAATATTACGGTAATGACCCGCATGGCAGATATTTACCGCAAAATGAAAAACCTCAAACGCTCCCAAGCAATCTATGAGCAGGTATTGGAAATTGATACTGAGAACGTCTACGCCATCATCGGACTGGCTCATGTCTATTATGACCTGTGCCTCTACAAAGTGTCGATAGAATATTGGGAGCGCATTCTAAAAAAGAGTAATGCCCGCGTCGATATCCGGGTACTGACTTCCATCGGTAATTGCTATCGCAAATTGCGCGATTTTGGTAAGGCACTGGAATTTTTTCAGAGAGCCGAACAACTGGAATCGAATAATTTCTATGTGCTCTACGGTATGGCAGACAGCTATCGGGGCTTGCAGGATTTTGATAAGGCGATGGATTATTGGGATATGATTCTTGCCCAAGGCCATACCAATCAGTTCGTGCTGGCGCGGGCGGGCGATACGGCCAATGCTTCCAAGCAATTTGACCGTGCCCGCAGCCTTTATGAGCAGGCTTTGCGTATGGGGCCTGACTTGTATGCCACTTTGGGGCTGGCCCACTTGGAATACATGGGTGGGAACTATCAAAAGGCCATCCAATTGCTCGAATTTCTGCTGGATGCTCATTACCGCAACCCGCGTCTGCAGATTGGGCTGGCGATGAATTACTGTGCTTTGAGTCAGGCGGAGAAGGCTTTTGAAAATCTCGATTCCTACATTAGCCAGGGTTACGGCAACGAGGAAGTGCTGACTATGCACCAAAACCTGAAAGAGAGTTTGGAACACCACGATGACTAGGGTGCTCATCCCCGGCAGCTTTGACCCTCCGACCAACGGGCACTTACACTTGATTGAACGAGCAGCGCGATTATTTCCGGAAGTCTGTGTGTTGGTGGCGATCAACAACAATAAGGGCAGCCTGTTCAGCCCGGAGGAACGAGTTGAATTGCTGCGCGCCATCACCCGTAAACTGGACAACGTGACGATTGGTGCTTGGAACGGTCTAGTGGGGGTCTATGCCAAGGAGCAGGGCTACCACGCCTTGCTGCGCGGTCTGCGCAGCGAATCTGATTTTTCCTATGAACTGGACATAGCCAACATCAACCACAGCCTGAGCCATTCGCTGGAAACCTTGTTCCTGCCAACCCGGCAGGATAAGAGCGTGATTCGCTCTTCGTATGTCAAAGAACTCTGGTCGATGGGCACAGTGGTGGACGAATTTGTACCGGTGCTTGTCGCTGAGCACTTGCGTCAAAAACTCTCAGAACAGCAGTTTGCAAACTCTGTATAGAACTGCTTAGTCCCTATAGATTTATTTACCCGTATTATGAGTGCAGAAGACAGCTTGGTGCACGGCCAGCCCCGTGAGGATGATGGGCCCGAAGAGGGCCTGCGGCCCAAGTGTTTGCTGGATTTCCAAGGCCAAAGTCTGGTCAAGGAAAATCTTTCGGTATACATTCGTGCGGCCTTACAACGCAGCGAAGCTCTGGACCATGTGTTTATCAGCGGACCGCCCGGCTTGGGCAAGACGACTCTGGCCAGCATTATCGCCAACGAGCTGGGCGCTGAATTTCGCGTTACGGCAGCACCCGCATTGGAAAAGGCCAAAGACTTGGCCGGTCTGCTGACCAGCTTGTCACCAAACAGTGTATTTTTTATTGATGAGATTCACCGCCTGCGTCCGGTCATCGAAGAGATGCTCTACATTGCCATGGAAGACGGCGAGCTGGATTGGGTCATCGGCGAAGGTCCGGCGGCACGCGCTGTGCGCATACCCCTCCCAGCCTTTACGCTGGTGGGAGCCACCACCCGGCCCGGTGCGGTCAGCAGTCCCTTGGTGACGCGCTTTGGCATCCAGCAGCGGCTGGGCTATTACACTGCGGGTGAGTTGGAAGAGATCATCATGCGCAGCGCCCGGCTGCTGCCTTCTGAAATCCAAGGAGCAGCCGCCACGCTGCTGGCCCGCTGCTCGCGCGGTACACCGCGCGTGGCTAACCGCCTGCTGCGTCGCATACGGGATTTTGCTCAAATCGAGGGCAGCCCCTATATCACGGAATCCATCGTCCTTCAAGCCTTAAAGCGTCTCGAAATTGACCGGCTGGGCTTGGAACGGGTAGACCGGGAGCTTTTGCACGCTGTGGTGCACAAGTTCGGCGGAGGCCCGGTAGGCGTTGACACCTTGGCTATCGCGGTGGGCGAAAGCCGGGACGCTCTGGAGGATTTTTATGAGCCGTACCTGATTCAGTGCGGCTTGCTGCAGCGTTCGCCGAGAGGCCGCATCGCCACCAGTCTGGCCTACAGCCATCTGGGCGAAGCTCTGTGTTGAAATCGGTTTGGTATTATTGCTTCTTGCGCCAATGAATCTCGCGGTAGTCGATAAAGCCTAGTGCCCGCTGAATGGGGACGACATTGCCGAGCTGATCCAGCAGCCTGCCATGAAAAAAACCGTAGATGCGCTGGATCCGGCTCAGCGGAAAGACAAGTTTGGACACATTGCTGGTTCCGAAGGGCCGAAAGCTCAAACTCAGCGAGTTGCCTGCTGCAATTTCCCACTCCAAATCCGGCAACAGGGAGCTATTCCGGCCCCCCCTCGCCGATGGTTCCTGTTCCGAACGAGCAAAGCAGAGAATGATGCGTGGCAGACGGTAGCGAACTTTCTGATCAAGCCAGATCGCGCTCTCGCTGCTGCAACTGTCGTGCCCCATCATCAGCAGAGAGCCCGCCAGCTCCGGCAAACCAGAATCCGCTTGCAGCGGCTGCTTCAGCTTGGGAATCGTTGCACGCGGAACTTGGTTTGCACCCTCAGCCCCGGGCAACAGTCTGCCCTGCTGCCAGAACTGACAGCGCAATTCTTTGGTCTGCGGCGGAAGGTAACCACCTGACCATTCGTAGCTCAAGTTCCAATCCTCGCCTTGGACTTGCTCTTGGCCATCACTGCCCTTGCCCCTTTGCCTGACCTTTGTGGTGGGGTGCCTGCCTGCTGCCCCGGAGAGTTGCTGAATCTGCATTGGGCTTATATACGTGTTGCCATCCACAACCAGCTGCATGTTGTGACACTCCAGCATTGCGTGTTTTTCACTAAAGCTCCAAGTGTCGAAATCAAAGGGGTTGACGTTACGTAGCGGCTTGCGCAAAGAGCGATGGATGTGACTGATAAAATGTAACTGGTAGTGGTCAAAGTGCTTGAAATGGACGTGTAGAGCCCCCGAGCTGTCGCAGTGCACATCAAAATTGAGACCCAAGCTCTTGCCTTGGATCTGATATTTTTCCGGACTGCCTTCCCAGCTGAATTGCTTGTTGGTGAGTGCCCAAGTCTTTTCGATGTACAAATCGTGCAGCAGGTCATAGCCGATCAGCATGATGCGCAAGGTGCTGTCGTTTTTTAAGAATTCAAATTCTGCCTGCAGAGTCGAAGCAAAAATATTTAGGCGCAGACTGGTGCTAAACAGGGCCAGAGCTTTCCGACCGCTCAGACTCTTGCCGTTATGATAGATCCGACAATTTTGGATATTCCAGTCCAGGCCTTCATCATACGATCCGTAATTTACCTCATTATTAGCTGAAAACAGCTTCATATATCATCCTTGAAATTCCCTGAAATTTTCCGTTAATGATTCATAGCATAGCAAAGTTTCCGTGTATGCGCCAAGCAGAGCCCGTTGATTTCTTTTCGGTTTTTTTGCAGAACCTTGGCGCTGCCTGCTTCTGCGTTTGGGGAAAACTGCCGTTGTCTGCTTGACTTGGGCCGGGGGCTGGCTAGAATGAGTAAGTGCTGTGTGCCGTTCACCGTAAGGGCACCTCTAAAAATCGTATCGCTTCGCGAGAATGGTACAATCGCTCTGCTTTTGTTTGTCTTCGCTGGCGATTGTACCGCATTTTGATGCTGAGCGGATGAGATTTTGCGCGAGGAAGCGAAGCTAAAGCGTATACTTTGTTGTATTCTCCAATGCTGCGCCAGCTCGCATTGGAGAATGAGGGGAGGGCCGGGCGCAGCAAAGAGCCTGCAAGCTTTTTTTGCTGAGGAAACGATTCGGCAACAAGATCCCCGCCAGCGCGAGATGGAATTTTTAGAGGTCCCCATATTTCATTTCTCCACGTTTCATTTCTCCACTCATTTCTCCACGAAAAAGTTTCTCCCAGCGGATGTAAGTTTCCAAGCGGTTGGAGCATTTGCCGGAGGAACAAGATCCGGTAGGTAGCGGGGATCTGGCCGGTTCTGGGCGTTCTGTCTGGGCGTTTTGTTCGGGGAGGTAACATGTTCAAAATCGGGAAGTTTGTCGAGCAATTGTTTTTTCTGGCCGGTTTATATGTTGCATCATACCAGTTTATGGTGTTTTTTCTGGGTGGGCACGGCTTGCTGGTCCATCGCAGGCTGCTGCAAGCTCAGGAACGTTTGGAAAGCCACTATATTCAATTGGAAAAGTATCAGCATGAACTGCTGACTCTCTCAGACCAGATCCAAAGCGACCAAAACTATATGGCTATTGAGGCGCGCGGATTGGGATACTACCAAAAAAATGACAAATTGATTTTAGTCAACACTTGGTCACAGGCTCAGCCGGCTCCTTCCCCCGGTGACCAACTCATCTTGGAGGCGCAGGTCATGCAGCCTAAGGCGGTTCCCGGCATCTGGTTCTACGCTCTGTTCCCGGCAGGACTGCTGGCTTTGCTGATTCGTTTATTGCAGTGGGACCGGCCAATTCGCTTCGGCAGAAAGCTGAATGGTTTCCGCGAGCCAGGCTACGGCGAACGTTTTCCCAAGGTGCATCACATTCACTATGGCAGACCGGCCCGCCATTCTACACTGAAGGAACTGCGGCGCAATCGGAACAACCATGGAGGCAGCGGCATTGCCTGAGATCCGATCGGGCACTACTTGCACCCGGCCGTCCCCTCGGCCGTCCTTTGGGGACTTGGTTGAGGCTTTGCAGAATGGCAAGGCATTATTACTGCTTTGCGACACGATCTACGGCTTGGTGGCAAAGGCTCCGGACGCTTATCTGACCCTGCAACAAATTAAGGGACGCCCGGAAGAAAAGCCTTTTGTGCAACTGTTCGCCGACCGGGAACACTTGGCCAAAGGCCCCTGGCAACTGCCTCCTGAGCGTTTGCAGCAATATTGGCCGGGGCCCCTGACTTGTGTACTGGCCCCGAAAGCCGAGCACAGGGCGTATCTGAAGGCAACCCGGCCCTATTGCTGGCAGGATTCGCAGGCGGTCCGTATTCCCGACCACCACTTACTGCAAGAGCTGTGCCGCTCCTGTGCCACCCCTCTCTACTCAACCAGCGCCAACCGCAGCGGTCGGCCACTGCCGTCCTCTGTCGATGCACTGCGCAGGGTTTTTGCACCAGAAATTGCGGCGCGGCTGGTAGTTCCGTACTTGCCAACAGAATCGATCAGGAATACTGTGGCTTCAACCGTAGTCGATGCCCGTTATCAGCCGCCCCAAATACTGCGGCAGGGTGCCTGTGTGATTGATTGGACATGATAAGAATCTTACAGACCAGATGGCTGTCATGAACGCATCTGAATGCAAACCGGGATAGCCCCCCGGACAGCCCCCGGGTTGGCTCCAGCCTACTGTGGGAGCCCTTCACCGTGAGCTGTTGGCTCACTATCTCACCTCCACCGTCAGTGGTGCCGAGTCTACCGATGCTCCTTCACCGTCACTCACCCTCACCATAATCTCAAAGTTGCCTTGCGGCATCGATATGTCAAATGCCTCATCCCTCAGACCGGGTATCCAAGAGCTTGCTCCAATACTGCGGAAAAACTTCATTGGTAAGACAGGGTATCCTGCTCTTTGGCCGATGCATCCACCATGAATCTCACAGGGGTGTATGGCGCAACACTGGTCACACCCCCCTCTACGATCACACTGTTAATCGTGGGCGCGATGTTCAGCCTCAGCGTTCGGGACAGGCATGAGGTACCCTAAAGCAAATGGCGCAGGTTTTGCGAACGAGAATGGATTACTACCCCTTTTTAGAGCAGTTGATTATTTCGGCCGGAGCCCTTAGTTTGCAGTACCGCAAAAATCTGGCGGCTTTGGACATTCGCAGAAAGAATGACACGGTCCGGGATTTGGTTTCCGAAGCGGATCGGGCCGTGGAGCTGTTTATCCGCCAGCGGATCCGGGAGCAATTCCCGAAAGATAGCGGGCACAAGATCATCGGCGAGGAACTAGGTGCCGAGCAACCCGGTGCGGAAGACTATTGCTGGGTGATTGACCCCATCGACGGCACGATAAACTTTCTCAAGGGTTTTGGGTATTACAGCCTCAGTATTGCCTTGCAGCAAGATGGTGTGTCCCTCTGTGGTGCTGTCTACGCCCCGGTGTCGGGCCGGCTCTACAGTGCCAAACGCGGGGGGGGCCAGTTGCTGCCAAGTGTCGTTGCCTCCGGAGCCCCCCAGCTCCGAGTATAGCCTGGAGCAGAGGCAGCAGTTACAAGTGCGAGGGCCCGGAGAGCCGCTGGCAGCAGCGGTGCTGATAACCGGCTTTGCTTGCCTGCGCGCGGGGATCCAGCCCAATAATTACTTGTATTTGGGCTATATTCTGCCCCATGTCAGCGATGTGCGGCGTCTGGGCTCAGCGGCGCCAGCAGATCCTGAGTCGGCTGGCGCACGTAGATAGGCAATTTTGATTTACGATCTTATCCGTAAAAGCAGCATTCTTTCCGATTGATCCCCTCAGTGAAAGCGGGAGTCCAAGAGCATTTGCCAGACAGACTCCCGTTTTCACGGGAGTGACAAACATGTATCGTACTCTACGGATCCGTGGTTCCCTACCCGCAGGCCAGAGAACAGGCAAAGCAAAGCGGCCCCGCTTTGGGCGGGGCCGCTGAGGCCGCTACCGGCCAGACAGGGACTTCACGTAGGGCAGGTCTATTGTACCGAGATGGCGACGGTTTGAGTCACTGTACCCGTGTAGTTCCCCTTGCCCGTGACCGTAACCTCATAATTCGCAGAAGAGCCTGCCGTAGCAGTAGCCCCATCGGAGCCACCCATCAACGCAGAAACACTAGGCAGGTTAAAAATACGGAAGCTTACGCCTGAAAGAGCTGTCGCCGAGGGCTCTATCGACAATGTGTAGTGAACCCCAGATCTCAGGGTCTTCCCTCCCACTGTAACTTTTACCGAAATCTGGGATTCCCCGGTGGTAGTAGATTTGATAGTAAACGCGTTATTCGTACCCACCGTCACCGTGGCACCTGAGATATCTGCCCTCACCGCCAGTGGCCCCGCTTTGGTGTTTGCCGTTCCTCCCTCGCTGTCGCTCACTGTTACCGCAATCTCATAGTCGCCCAGCTCCCAGTCCGCTGCCGGGGCAAATGTCGCTGTGGTATTCCCGGTAAAGTCTGTCCAGGAAGTTGCGCCACTTCTGCGGTAATGCCACTGGTACGAGAGCGTGTCCCCCTCAGGGTCAGATGCGCTCACCGTGTAGACCAGAGTCTCGCCTGCCTTAATACTTGTTGCACCGCCCGCCGCCGTCACACTGGCAATTGATGGCGCGATGTTTAGCCGCAGCGTCCGGGTCACCGATACTGTGTTTTGGCCATCACTTACTACGACTGTTACCAGCACATTGTGGCGTTCTTCCTCAGTCATAGCTTGGATCTCGGACGGGCTTTTGCCCCTTATGGGGGAGTAGAATTGCTGATCAAGCGAAGAAGATTGATCGGCACCGCTTAGCTTGGCGCCATCCACATACCACTCATAGCTCAGGGAATCCCCTTCCGGGTCCGTAGCAATCACAAAGAAACCCAGTGCCGGTGTCTTGGCATTCACATTTGCCAGTTCAAACTCCGCATTCTCTGCCGGAGTCGGCCCCAAGTTCCCATACGTTCCCGGGGTCGCTCCGGTAAAGCTTAGCGTGGGCGCACGGTTGGCCCTCACCTCCACCGCCAGTGGCCCCGCTTTGGTGCTTGCCGCTCCACCCTCGCTGTCGCTCACTGTTACCGCAATCTGATAGTTGCCCAGCGGCCAGTTTGCTGCCGGGGCAAATGTCGCTGTGGTACTCCCGGTAAGGTCTGTCCAGGAAGTTGCGCCGCTCCTACGGTAATGCCACTGGTACGACAGGGTGTCCCGCTCCTTGTCCGAGGCGTTCACGGTATAGACCAGACTGCCGCCTCGCACAACATGCGTTGCGTCATCCGCTGCCGTCACACTGGCAATCGCGGGCGCGATGTTCAGCCTCAGCGTCCGGGTCACCGATACTGTGTTTTGGCCATCTCCCACATCGGCCCGTACCAGCACATTATGGCGCTCATTCGAGGTCATCGCCGCAATCTCGGCATCGCTCTTGCCCCGCACGGGGGAGTAAAATCGCCGATCCAGCAACGAAGACTGCTCGGCACCGCTTAGTTCGGCACCATCCACATACCACTGGTAGCTCAGGGTGTCTCCCTCCGGGTCCGTAGCAGTCACGAAGAAACTTCGTGCCTGGGTTTGGTCATCCACATTTGCCAGTTCAAACTCCGCATTCTCTGTCGGGGTCGCTCCGGTAAAGCTTGCTGTGGGCGCACGGTTGGCCCTCACCTCCACCGCCAGTGGCCCCGCTTTGGTGCTTGCCGCTCCACCCTCGCTGTCGCTCACTGTTACCGCAATCTGATAGTTGCCCAGCGACCAGTTTGCTGCCGGGGCGAATGTCGCAGTCGTATTCCCGGTAAAGTTTGTCCAAGAAGTTGCGCCGCTCCTGCGGTAATGCCACTGGTACGAGAGCGTGTCCCGCTCCTTGTCCGAGGCGCTCACCGTGTAGACCAGACTGCCGCCTCGCACAGCATACGTTGCATCACCCGCTGCCGTCACACTGGCAATCGCGGGCGCGATGTTCAGCCGCAGTGTCCGGGTCACCGATACTGTGTTTTGGCCATCACTTACTACGACTGTTACCAGCACATTGTGGCGTTCTTCCTCAGTCATAGCTTGGATCTCGGACGGGCTTTTGCCCCTTATGGGGGAGTAAAATTGCTGATCCAGCAACGAAGACTGCTCGGCACCGCTTAGTTCGGCACCATCCACATACCACTGGTAGCTCAGGGTGTCTCCCTCCGGGTCCGTAGCAGTCACGAAGAAACTTCGTGCCGGGGTTTGGGCATTCACATTTGCCAACTGAAGTCTGCTGTTCTCTGTCGGGGTCGCTCCGGTAAAGCTTAGCGTGGGCGCACGGTTGGCCCTCACCTCCACCGCCAGTGGCCCCGCTTTGGTGCTTGCCGCTCCACCCTCGCTGTCGCTCACTGTTACCGCAATCTGATAGTTGCCCAGCGGCCAGTTTGCTGCCGGGGCAAATGTCGCTGTGGTACTCCCGGTAAGGTCTGTCCAGGAAGTTGCGCCGCTCCTACGGTAATGCCACTGGTACGACAGGGTGTCCCGCTCCTTGTCCGAGGCGTTCACGGTATAGACCAGACTGCCGCCTCGCACAACATGCGTTGCGTCATCCGCTGCCGTCACACTGGCAATCGCGGGCGCGATGTTCAGCCTCAGCGTCCGGGTCACCGATACTGTGTTTTGGCCATCTCCCACATCGGCCCGTACCAGCACATTGTGGCGCTCATTCGCTGCCATCGCCTCAATCCCGGTATCGCTCTTGCCCCGCACGGGGGAGTAAAATCGCCGATCCAGCAACGAAGACTGCTCGGCACCGCTTAGTTCGGCACCATCCACATACCACTGGTAGCTCAGGGTGTCTCCCTCCGGGTCCGTAGCAGTCACGAAGAAACTTCGTGCCGGGGTTTGGGCATTCACATTTGCCAACTGAAGTCTGCTGTTCTCTGTCGGGGTCGCTCCGGTAAAGCTTAGCGTGGGCGCACGGTTGGCCCTCACCTCCACCGCCAGTGGCCCCGCTTTGGTGCTTGCCGCTCCACCCTCGCTGTCGCTCACTGTTACCGCAATCTGATAGTTGCCCAGCGGCCAGTTTGCTGCCGGGGCAAATGTCGCTGTGGTACTCCCGGTAAGGTCTGTCCAGGAAGTTGCGCCGCTCCTGCGGTAATGCCACTGGTACGACAGGGTGTCCCGCTCCTTGTCCGAGGCGTTCACGGTATAGACCAGACTGCCGCCTCGCACAACATGCGTTGCGTCATCCGCTGCCGTCACACTGGCAATTGTTGGCGCGATGTTCAGCCGCAGCGTCCGGGTCACCGATACTGTGTTTTGGCCATCTCCCACATCGGCCCGTACCAGCACATTATGGCGCTCATTCGCTGCCATCGCCGCAATCTCGGCATCGCTCTTGCCCCGCACGGGGGAGTAAAATTGCTGATCCAGCAACGAAGACTGCTCGGCACCGCTTAGTTCGGCACCATCCACATACCACTGGTAGCTCAGGGTGTCTCCCTCCGGGTCCGTAGCAGTCACGAAGAAACTTCGTGCCGGGGTTTGGGCATTCACATTTGCCAACTGAAGTCTGCTGTTCTCTGTCGGGGTCGCTCCGGTAAAGCTTAGCGTGGGCGCACTATTCGCCCTGACTTCCACTGCCTTCGGCCCCGCTTTGGTATTTGCCGTTCCTCCCTCGCTGTCTGTTACCGTTACCGCAATCTCATAGTTGCCCAGCGGCCAGTTTGCTGCCGGGGCGAATGTCGCTGTGGTACTCCCGGTAAGGTCTGTCCAGGAAGTTGCGCCGCTCCTGCGGTAATGCCACTGGTACGAGAGCGTGTCCCGCTCCTTGTCCGAGGCGCTCACCGTGTAGACCAGACTGCCGCCTCGCACAGCATACGTTGCGTCATCCGCTGCCGTCACACTGGCAATCGCGGGCGCGATGTTCAGCCGCAGTGTCCGGGTCACCGATACTGTGTTTCGGCCATCACTTACTACAACTGTTACCAGCACATTGTGGCGTTCTTCCTCAGTCATAGCCTGGATTTCGGACGAGCTTTTGCCCCTTATCGGGGAGTAGAATTGCTGATCAGTCCACGAACTTTCGGTACTGGTTGCAGTGCTGCTTCCTCCCTCATACCACTCATAACTCAGGGTGTCCCCCTCCGGGTCCGTAGCAGTCACGAAGAAACTTCGTGCCGGGGTTTGGGCATTCACATTTGCCAACTGAAATCTGGCATTCTCCCCCGGGGTCGCTCCGGTAAATTCCACTGTGGGCGCGCGGTTCGCAAGCATGCTCAGTGAGTATTCCCTCACCGCAGTGGCTCCGTCTGCGTCCGCCACCCTCACCCGGACTTTGTACGGCGAGCCGCTGACCGTAGAAGTAAAGTCTGTGGTCTTCAAAGTCATCTTATGCGGCGTTGGAACACTGCTGGGCAACGTGCTCCAAGTGCCCGCCGGGCTCTGGTATTCCCACGTATAAGTGAAGTCAGTGCCCAGATTCGGGTTGGCGAGATTCGCATCCGTTACCCCTACTTCAAATTCCACATCGACACCCACAGTTGCCTGGCCACTATCGGATCGGCTCGGACTCACAAAACTCACCACCGGTGCTGCGTTCAGCCTCACATCCACCCTGTCACTGCCCGCCGACTGCATCACCGCCGCCGCATTGTGGCTGTCTGTGGCACTGACCCGAATCTGGTAGTCCCCCGCCGCCTGGCTGAAGGTGTAGTCCAACGTGGCTTGGGTCCCGATCTCCGTGCCCGTGCTGCTCCAGCTGCCATCCGCCTGTTTGCCGTAAATCTTCCAGCTGTAGCTCAGCGCGTCATCGATGCTGTCCGTTGCGCTCGCGCTCAGGGTGAGTTCCTTGCTCCCCGATAGCTGGATCGTCTGGTTGCTCGTGGGCGCGGTGATGCGCAGCCCACTCGGTATTGTGTTCAGGTAGAACTTCCGCAGGGCCTCAGCACTCGCCTCTCCATCATCGTTGACCACCACCAGGGCTATTGTATTCAGTCCCGCCTTGGTCAAGGTGCGGGAAACTTGGGCCGCGGTGCCGGTACCGGGGCTCTGCGGCGTAAAGGCACTGCCGTTCAGCTCCCACTGGTACGTAAAGCCCGTAGTCTTGGACGGGGTGCGCGGATCCTCGACCCTCACGGCCACAGTCACAGACTCTCCACTGGTCGCATCAAACACAGTCGCCGCCTCAGTCAGCGTTGCATCCGCCTCATCCCCGCTGTCAAAGCCTGTTGTTGCGACAGTCCAGAAAATCTTCGGCGCAGTGGCCGAGACTGTGCTCGAGGCCCCCGTCAGGGCTATGTTGCGCCTCAGCGTATCCGCAGCACCACCGTGCGCATCGCTCACGCGAATGCGCAGCGTGTACTCGCCCGCACTCAGACCGATATCAAAGTCCAGCGGCAGGCTCACCAGAGCCCCCGAAGTCCCAGGGAGACTGCCCCCCAGCGCCCGGAAATCGGCGCTCTCAGAGGCCACATCGTGCCCCGGGGCAATCGCGGCGGTATAGGTCAAAGTCCCGCCGTTGGCGTCCGTTGCCTGTGCCGTAATAGTGTGTGCGTCCGGAATGCTGTAGGGGCCCGGATTGGCCGCAGTCTCCAACTCATCCAGTTCGGGTGCCTCGTTCAGATGGTAGGTCCGGGACCACTCGGCAAGCTCGCCGATCTTGTTGCGCACCTGCATCGTGACCGTGTGCGAAGGCCCTGTGAGGGTCAAGGATTCCTCGTACTCATCCGTCCCCGGCTCATAGGCCGTTGTGCCCCTCTGGAGCACCCCGTCAAGCTCCCAGCTGATCGAGGCGATCTCGATTGTGTTGGCGCTAACCCGGTTGCGTACTTGGATTTCCGCACTCGCACTGCCGTCTCTGTGGATCGGATTATTTTCGGGCGCTGCCCGGGTGCCCGAAATATGCTCGATAACGGGGCGGGTATTCGAGCTTTGCGAAGAGCCATCTCCCACTAGCGTAATCGGGACCGTGGCTTCGGCACTGCCCCCATCATCATCACTGACGATTACTTTCAAAGTGTAGTCACCCGCTGCCTGGGTAAAGGTGTAGGCCTTGCTGCTGCTCGCACCGGGGCTGCCGCTGCTGCTGATGCCTAGGCTGTGAAAGCCCGCGCCGCTGTCAATATGCCAGCTGTAGCTCAGGCTCTGGTTGCTATCGCTGTCCTGAGCGCTCGCCTCCAGGTCAAAGGCCGCTCCGCTGCCAATGTCAATCCTCTCGTTGGCGGTGGGCGCGGTGATGCTCACATTGTTCGGATTGCTGTTTAGCTCGTAGGTTCTGCTCAGCTCGCTGCTGCCCGCTGCGTTGCTCACAGCAACCTTGATGGTATTGCTGCCCGCACTGCTTAACGCGAAGGTGACATCATCTCCCGTCTTGCTGCTGTCCACAGTGTCGTTCAGAGACCAGACATAGCTGAAGTTGCCCCCGGATAATGCCACAGCATTGACTTTGAGCCGGACGCTCACCGGACTGCCGCCAAAATCGAACTTGCCGCCGTTGCTGTCCATTACGCTGGTGCTTACGCTCTCATCCCATGAAAGGTCTGGCTTCAGGAGGCTGCCATCGCGGATGCCATCTCCGTTTGCATCTTTGCCGTTGTCGATGACATTATCGCCATTCACATCGGCATCCACCCCATCGGGAATGCCATCTCCGTCCGTGTCCGGGTTATCGGGATCGGGGTCTATCGCATCGGGCAGGCCGTCATTGTCCCGGTCTTGGGTGTTGTCGATCGTGTCGTGTTCATCGTTGATGCCATCATTGTCCGCATCCGTGCCGTTGTCATTAGTCCCGTCACCGTTCACGTCCACATCCGCGGCATCGTGGATGCCATCGTTATCCGCATCCGTGCCGTTGTCGGGAGTCCCATCCCCGTCCACATCCACATCTGCGCCATCGGGAATGCCATCTCCGTCCGTGTCCCAGTTATCGGGATTGGGGTCTACCGCGTCGGGCAGGCCGTCCTTGTCGCGGTCTTGGGTGTTGTCGATCGTGTCGTATTCATCGTTGATGCCATCGTTGTCCGCATCCGTGCCGTTGTCATTAGTCCCGTCACCGTTCACGTCCACATCCGCGGCATCGTGGATGCCGTCTCCGTCCGCATCCGTGCCGTTGTCGGGAGTACCATCCCCGTCCACGTCCACATCCGCGCCATCGGGAATGCCATCCCCGTCCGTGTCCCGGTTGTCGGAATTGGGGTCTACCGCGTCGGGCAGGCCGTCCTTGTCCCGGTCCTGGGTGTTGTCGATGTCGCGGTCGCTAATCTGAGCACCCGGATCCGGCCGGAAGCGGACAATCCGCAGCAGGGTCCGGGGAATATTCCCCTGACCCAGCACCAGAAACGGAGCCTCCGGAATATAACCAAGCGCGGAAGGAGCGAAACTGACGCCGTTCACCGTCCCACCACTGAGAGTCGGCAGCTTCACATTAAAAGCACCCTGATGATCGGCCATCACAAGAAAGATCCTCTGGCCTGTTTTGTCGTAAAACAACAAATACGCTCCCGGTATCATGGCGGTATTCTGGATATCCACAGCGTTGCCCTGGACAGGGGCCTCCGCAGTCTGTGTCGCCTCAAGCGGAACGCTGTCCGCAAGATCATCGTACTCAGTAATATCGTAGAGCACATTGTCGGCTATCGAAGTGCCCGGCGGCAGAAGGTTTAAGCCCAGGTCCTCATTGCTGATAAGCGGCCGACCGGCTGCATGGACCAGCACATCGTCCTCCACCAGCGGCTTCCTGCCTCTGGCTAGGACCACCCGGTAGAAATTTCCATAGTAGCGCACCGAGACGCGATACTGACCATTGGGATCGGAGAAAGCCTGAAAGATCCTCCCGCTCTCTTTATGGATATAGTAGATGCTGGCCCCGGGCACGACCTTGTTCTGATCATTCTCAGCGCGAATCGGATCAAAGTCCAGGACTCTCCCCGATATCTCGGTCACTTGCAGGATCTTGGACTTGAAGTCGGGGGGCAGATCCAGTGTGCCCCCGATAGCGATGCCTTCTATATTAATTTCCCCATAGATTTCCAGGTTGCCCTCGCTCTCTTGGAGCAGTGCCGCGGGCAAGTCCTGCGGGATGAATCTGGCTTTATGCCGATCTTCCACCTGGATGGCGTAGCTTTCTTCGCCTTCTTTGGTGCTGTAGGATTGATTTTTCTGGGCCCAGAAAATGCGCTCCGGATTGTCTTTTTTGCGAAAGCCCCAGCGTATGCCCGCGGAGTCCCACAATGGCTGCAGGGCCGGGCCGCTTACTTCACCTTCTTCAAAGACCGACACATCGGCGCGCACGAAGTTTTGTACTTCAAACACATAGCGCTCGGTCGGAGCCTCGGTCAAGAAGACACCGGGAGCTAGCCTGAGAATCACCAGGGATTGCGGCACGCGGGCCGTTTCACCAGAGGGTTCTTCACAGCCCCAGAGAAACGCGGCCGCAATGGTCAGCACGGCAATCGCCAGCCTTATCGGCAGAGATCGCTGAGTGGATGGACGATGTTTCATGGACCAAGCCTTTACATCAGATGGAGTGTGTGTAAATAAAAACAGCAGGTATTGAAATGTGATTTCCAATATTCTAGTAGCGAACGCTATGGAAATGGGCTATGGGTGCAAAAAGCCGCAGAAAAGCTTATTTCCTGCGACATGGTTTTTGTGTGCGGTGTGCGGTGTGCGGTGTGCGGTGTGCGGTGTGCGGATTTTACTGAATTCCTGTTTCATAGTGCAATACTCTTATGGGGACCTCTAAAAATTCCGTTCTGCGCTCTTGCTCGCTATTTTGAAACGAACAGCTTCGTCAGTAAAGCCTTACAATACAACAAAGTATTCTTCGGCTTCACTTCCTCGCTCCAAAATAGCTTCGCAAGAAGACAAAATGGGAGACATGGTAGTATCTTTTTCGGTTGGGCTCAAGAGAATTCGTGGAAAATCTTATAATTTTTTCTTGTTTTATTTACTTTGGTGTTTTTTAGAGGTCCCCTTATGTCTTATGGTTTGGATTCTCGTAGAGCAGAGAAAGAACGAAAGAATGAACCACGAAAGGCGCGAAACACAGCCTGCCACACCCCGGCAATCTGCTGGACCGTTTAACGAATCTCGCTATAGTAGGCACTAACTGCAAATATCTATTCTGTTGCCGGGTCTTCTGTGCTGGATCACTTTGCAGTACCAGAGGTACACATGCGACATAACAAAGAACTGCCTCGCAAACATGCTAGGCACAATTCGCAATTTGAGCATTCCGCTGCGCCGGTCGAGTCAGAGGATCCGGATATTTTGGGGGCAGACTTGCCCGCAGTGCGCGGTGAGTCGATTTTTTGGAGCGGTTTTGGCTTTATTGTGCTGTGTCTGGCACTGCTGCTGTTTACTGTGGCAGTGGTATTTTTCTTTTCCGTTCACAAAAAAGAAGTGGTCATTGTGCCGCAGGTTACCGGAGAGCCCCTAGTCAACGCCTTGATCGAGTTGCAGGAGAAGCACCTGGTACCCAGGGTGCTGTTGAAAATTTCCAACGAAAGTGGCGATGCGGGTACCATTCTATACCAGACACCTGCCTCCGGGGCCAAGGTCGTGATTGGCCGCGAAATTGTGCTGACAGTCAGCAAGGGCAACTTAATTGATAAGGTCCCCAGCTACATTGGCAAGCAGCTCTATGATATCCAGAACGATGTCAACCGACTCAAGTACATTGCCAACAACCTTCAGATAGGCCAAGTACACTATGTATCGCGTCCCGATGTCAGAACGGGCAGTATTCTGGCTCAGAAGCCCCGGGCCGGAACTTTCCTGACCACGCCGCTGGTGTTGGAGCTGTGGGTCAACGGCAGCCTGCCCGCTGATTCGGCAGAAAGCCAAGCCGACAGAGAATCGACAAAAACTCAGGCAGGTGCCGGTCCGGCTGATTTAAAGGGGACCTCTAAATAAAGCCCATTAGCCTTGATACCGAGCGCAGAGTTTTAGGGGACCCCTTTAGGGATTCAGACAGCAGGGAGACAAGAATCATGAGTCAAAACATTGCTGTTCTCGAGCCCCAAGTCGCTGCCAAAATTGCGGCGGGCGAGGTGATCGAGCGCCCTTCCGCCGTAGTGCGCGAGCTGATGGACAACGCGATTGACGCCGGGGCAACACAGGTTTCCCTGTACTTAGAAGAAGGAGGCCTGCAACTGATCCGGGTCACCGATGACGGCATCGGCATGAGCCGGGAAGATCTGGAGCTCTGCTATCTGGCCCACGCAACCTCAAAAATTCGCCGGACCAGCGATCTGTTGCAGCTATGCAGCTTGGGTTTTCGCGGTGAGGCCCTGGGTTCAATTGCCGCTTGCAGCAAACTGCGCATCAGCAGTGCCCAGCGGCCCGAGGCCTCTGCGAAAATAACCGCTTTTGAGCTACAGGTTTCCGAGAGTCTGCTGCAAGGTCTACAGCAAAGCACGGCAGCCCACAGCGGCACGCAGGTGGAAGTTCGGGAACTGTTTTACTCCTTTCCGGCTCGCCGCAAGTTCTTGAAAAGCGTGCGCTCCGAGCTCCATCACTGCAAAGTCGTATTCTTGGAGAAGGCACTGGTCTTTCCGCACATCCATTTCCGTCTGTACAACAACAGTAAAATGGAGCAATCGCTGGCACCCGCCTCGCGACTGGAACGCATTTGCCAGATTTACGGTGATTTGCTTCCAGAGCAGCTGCACACACTCAGTGAGCGCACCGAACATTTTGCTTTGCAGATTTTTGCCGCAGCTCCGGTACTCTACCGCCGCGACCGCAAGCGCATGCCTATTTACATTAACCAACGACCCATTGCCGAAAGTTCGTTGCAACAAGCCATTCGCATCGGCTTCGACGGTTATCTCGCAGGAGGCCTGTTCCCGATCTGTTTTTGCTTTCTGGAAGTCATGCCAGAGAGGGTCGATTTCAATATTCATCCGGCCAAGCGCGAAGCGCGTCTGCGCGACCTCAACCTGATCCAAGCCGGCATCCGGCAGACCCTGCGCAACTTCTGCCGTGAATACGGAGCACTGACCCCCTTAGTGGCAGAAGCGGGCACAGGTCCGGAAATAGGTCTCCCACCCGGCAATCCTGCTGCCTCCTATTCGCGCGAGAGCCTGTCAAACGGTACCACGGCACAAACGTCCCGCTCTCCCGCCTCGGGACGAAGACCAGCGGGTCAGCTCTCCCGCGTCTTTTCGCCACATCCTTCTTCCGCCTGCTCCAGTCGGAACAATGATGGCAGCAGCCTGCAAGGTGTGGTGGGCCGCCAGGGCTTTTCCGTCCGCGATTTACCAGACGGAGACTTCTCAGGAAGAGGCGAGGATACGGCAGCTCACGCTGGAGCATTCGCAGGCGAAAGCCTGCGCGAACATGCGGAAGCTTTTCGGCCCGCTTCTTGGCATCCGGGTGAAGTACAGCTCACTGCCGGCTTTGCTGCCGAGGATTCGGGCTGCGGTTTCCGCTACTTGGGCCAGTTGTTCCAAGTCTTTCTGCTGGTAGAGCGAGAGCTGGCCGGAGTGCCACAGTTGCTGATCGTGGACCAGCATGCCAGCCACGAACGCATCCTCTATGAAACCTTGGAGCAAGAGATGCTGCAACAGCAGTCCTTGCTCCTGCCCATTGAGTTTGAGGCAGAAAAAGGCGAAGAAGAAGGGCTGCTTCAGCGCATTGAAGGACTGGGAGCCATTGGTATCCAGCTGCGCCAAACTGAGGGAAGTGATGGAGAAAGCATTTGGCAGATTTGCAGTCTGCCGTCTTCGGTCAGCGACCTGAAGGAAGAGCTGATCGAGCTGGTGCGTCACGGTGCCAGCGAAGCGGAAGACCTGAAGCGCGAATTGTTCGCCCATTTATCTTGCCACAAGGCCATTAAGAAGGGCGATATTCTGGACCCCATCAGTGCCAACCAATTGCTGCAAACTCTGTTTTCCATGGGCTTGGAACGCTGTCCGCATGGCCGCCCGCTTTGGTATAGCCTCAGCCAGCCGGAACTGTACCGACTGATACAGAGAACCTGAATGCCCTGGCGCCGGTGGCTCCCTCATATTTGGCTGGCTGTTCCGGACGGGAAATGTTATGGGGACCTCTGATGAAATTATATCACTGAAAGAAAGGAGTGCGATTATGATTTACACATTGTCCCGCGAAGGCGGAATTGATTTCAGTCCGATCCTAAATGACTTAAAGCAACAAGACATTCCAGTGCTGGACTCAGACGCACTCCATCAAGAGCAACTGAAGCTGGATGTGGGGCAACGCTTACTGGAAAACTTCGGCGAACGCAGCCCGCGCTTCCGGGACCTCTGGGGTGTGCACAAAGATTACTACTTATCGTTCCTGAGGCTCAGTATCTGTCGCTTCGCCAGCCAGGATTCGGGCATTATCTATGGTCACGGGGCCAGTTTTATTCTTTCGCAGCTTCCCGCAATCATGAAAATCAAGTTGATCGCACCCGAAGATTACCGCGTTCAGCTGGTAGCCAAGGAACAACAGCTCAGCGAGCACGAAGCACGAGCCTTAATCCACAAGCGCGAACGCGAGCGAATCGGTTTCCACCGTTTCTTCTTTGATGCCAATTGGAACGATGAATCCTGCTACGACCTGATTTTGAACCTCAGCGCCAACAATTTCAATAATATTCTGGAAGCGGCACTGAGTGCCCCGTTTCCACCGGAGCAGGTTGCACTGCGCAAAAAGCAGCTGCAGAACTTGATTCAGGCCGAAGAATTGTACATGGAACTGTTGTTTGAGCGTAAGCTATTTATTGATTTGCTGAGAGTCGAGCTGGACACAGAGCAAAGGACCATCGCACTGTACGGCATCATCGGCGATTCCCGCACCCAGGAAAATGCCCGGCGAGCAGCTTCGGCCCGCTATCCTGATTTTGCAGTCGAATGTAAGTTTGAGCTGATGCAGAGTAGCTACCTGTATTTCCCTTCTGTTTAGCCTCGGTAGTCCTGGATATGGTAAAAGGGTTCTGTCTGCCGGGTTCTCTGCCCAGCGCCCTGCATCTGTGCAGCCTCTGGTTTCTGGTGTTTCTGGGAGGCTGTGCGGTGCCACAGCGCAGCCTGAACATCAGTCTGAACGAAACGCCTCTATATCCCGAAAAATTATGGGCGGTGGTCAATCTGCCATCGATCAAAGTAAGCCGGAAACTTGCCGAATCCGAAGGCAGTGCACTGCCGGGAATGGTGCGCTTCGGCAACATTGTCGAAGTACAGCGTATCGTTGAAAACCCCGATGATAAGACGTTATGGGCCTATATCTTGTGGCAGTCCGATCCGTCTGTGGGCAACGGGCAGAAAGAGCGAGGCAACGAACAAGCCCAGAGTAGCGAAAGCATTCAGGGCTGGGCCCCCTACGCATTTCTGCACATGAGTGGAAACTTGGAAGAAGCCCGGCTGACCAGCTACCAAATGCTGGCTCCCGAAAATACCATCACGACCCAAGGGGTCTCGGGGTCTCGCCCGTGAGAGGAGCCGGTGTGGAAACTGTACCTGCCCGGTAATACCAATCCGTAAAAGCAGCATTCTTTCCAACTGATCCCTTCATTCCTGCGAAAGCGGGAGTGACAAATATTTATCATACACTACTTCTACGGATTGGTATTACTTGAGGGAACCTCTAAAAATTCCAATTCCGCGCTGAATCGCGATCTTGTTGCCGAGTAAAGGTTCTGCCTTACGGCAGGATTTGTAGTGAATGGCCCGCTTCGCCCCGCCATTCACCACCGTCAGCAAAACCTTATCATACAACAAAGTATGCTTCGGCTTCACTTCCTCGCCATCGGCAAAATCTCGCTGATTCAGCATCGAAAGCGAATTTTTAGAGGTTCCCTTGATTTTTTTTGGCCTAAAGCGATGCGAAAAGAGAAAGCTCCTGGAACCAGAATGAGGCGGGCCGGGACCACAGTCTTGAGCTTCCTACTGAGAGCAGGCAACGAAACAGACAAAAAGAAAGGCCCGGTCTAAGTGCGCAGGCTCCTGCTCCGTTGTAGCAAGAACAGGGCGATCAGCATAAAAAACAAGACAAAGACCAGCAGCAGGCCGATTGACCAGTAAATGGGTATATCCGAAATTCCCAGTACGCCGTAGCGGAAAGCATTGATCATGTACAAAATCGGGTTAGCGAAAGACAGCTTACGGAACAGCGGCGGCAGCATATTGATCGAATAAAAAATCCCGCCCAGATAAGTCAGCGGCGTCAGGACAAAAGTGGGAATGATCGAAATATCGTCAAAATTCCGGGCCATTATGGCATTGATAAAACCCGCCAGCGAAAAGACCACGGCGGTCAGCACAATCACCAGAAGCATGATGGCCAGACTGACCGGTTGAATCTGCACAAAAAACAACGACAGCCCCGCGACAATCACCCCCACCAGCATGCCGCGCACGATGCCGCCCCCTGCATACCCGGCCAGAATCACCCAGTTGGGAACCGGAGCCACCAGCAGTACTTCGATATTGCGCGAGAACTTGCCCATGAAAAACGAGCCCGACACATTATTGTAAGCATTGGTGATTACCGCCATCATCATCAGACCCGGCACGATAAAAGCCATGTACGGTATGCCATCAACTTCGCCGATACGCGGCCCGATCAGATTGCCGAAAATCAGGAAATACAACGTAGTCGTAACCGCCGAAGGCAGCAGGGTCTGCATCCAGATACGCAGGACGCGCTTGGTCTCCTTACTCAGAATGCCCAGTAGAGCCGACCAGTAGATCGTGTTCAGTGACACAGCTGCCATACTGGCCGGAGGTGCTTCTGTCGGTTGTCCTGTTTCGAGTGCTGTGTTTGTTCGCATTGTCGTTCCTTCAGTCTGCGCTATCGCCGGAGATATGAAAGCTGGGAGCCGCATCCTGCTGTGTCAGCTTGACGAACAGAGTTTCCAGCTGATTGGCCTCCGGCCGGATATTGTGCAATTCCAGGCCCACTGCGTTGAGCTGCTGTAAGACCCGGTTCAAGCTCTGCGCCTTGCCTACTTCCAAGCGCACCGTGTGTTCGTCCTGCTGCTCAAAGGGAAAGTGGCGGCGCAGAGCCTCTAGCTGCGCAGCAGATACCGGGCATTGGGATTCAAATAAAAAGGTCGTCTGCTCCAGTTGACGAAGCAACGCCCGCATACTGCTCCGGGTCACCACCCGGCCATGATTGATAATGGCAATGTTGCGGCACAGGCTCTGGGCTTCTTCCAGATAGTGAGTGGTCAGTACGACAGTCGTGCCATCTTCGTTCAGGCGACGCAGCCAGCCCCACATGCTGCGCCGGATTTCGATATCGACACCGGCGCTTGGCTCGTCGAGAAACAATAGTTTCGGTTCGTGGATCAAGGCTCTGGCGATCATCACCCGGCGCTTCTGGCCGCCACTCAAGTCTATGATGCGAGATCTGGCCTTCTCCTCCAGCTCCAGCAGTGCCAAATATTTCTGTGTCTGCTGCCTGCTCTGACGCAGGCTCATGCCGTAGTACTGGCCCTGTTGCTGCAAGGTCTGCCTGACTGTTTCAAAGCTGTGGAAGTTGACTTCTTGGGGCACAATGCCCAGCAGACTCTTGGCTAGGAACGGCTCGCGGTCAAGGTCCACGCCGAACACTTTGACTAGGCCGTCACTCTTGCGCGTCAGAGTAGAAATAATGCCCAAAGTGGTGGATTTGCCCGCGCCGTTGGGCCCGAGCAGAGCGAAAAAGTCGCCCTGCTGTACCTCTAAATCGATACCATGGAGAGCAGTAAACCCGTTATCATAGGTTTTGCGCAGATTCCGCAGCAGCAGTGCGAGTGTGGCTGTACTCATGTGGACTCCGGGAAATAATGTTGGAAAGCCATTTGGGGTATTGTTATGAAAAGATATTTTTATGGATACCTCTAAAGATTCCAATTCCGCGCTGAATCGCGATCTTTTCCGCGCTGGAGAAGGAAGGTCGGGCCTTGGCTGCGCACGGCCCTCCCCTGGTTCTCCCATGCTGCGCCAGCTCGCCCAGTTGTCAAGGAGGAAGGTCGGGCCTTGGCTACGCACGGCCCTCCCCTGTTTCTCCCATGCTGCGCCAGCTCGCCCAGTTGTCAAGGAGGAAGGTCGGGCCTTGGCTACGCACGGCCCTCCCCTGTTTCTCCCATGCTGCGCCAGCTCGCAAAAGAGGAAGGTCGGGCCTTGGCTGCGCACGGCCCTCCCCTGTTTCTCCCATGCTGCGCCAGCTCGCAAAGAGGAAGGTCGGGCCTTGGCTGCGCACGGCCCTCCCCTGTTTCTCCCATGCTGCGCCAGCTCGCATGGGAGCCTCCCAAGAAAAGCCAATTTTTAGGGATTTTCCTGCAATTTCTCTTGCCCTCCGCGGGGAAATCGTATATTCTTAAAGAAGAACAAGCCATTTCATAACTCCATTTCATCTTTTATTAAAACCATTCCGACCTTGGCCGGAACATCATCTTTATGCATTGTTTTGCATAATAATACCAAGGAGTATTGCACAATGGAACACAAGTTCAGTAAAATTCGCTCATCGCTCATCGCTCATCGCTCATCGCTCATCGCTCATCGAAAAAATTAAAACTATATAGCAGAGGAAATTATTTCTTTGCGGGGATTTCACGCCCATTTATCCTTTTATTTGTCTGCTCCCTGATTTTATGGGTCGCCTGCGATCCGCCCGATGATGGGGTCGATAATGGGGGCAATGACGGGGCGCCCCGCACGGTCCGCTTTGAGAAAACGATCATCGGCCTGCGGGAGTTTTTGCTCACCGTTACCGCAAACCCGGCCGGGACATACGAATTCATCCTCAGCGACTCCTCAGCCGCCCCCGCTTGGAACAACATCAAAGACCACCCCGCCCTGATAACGCGCGGCTTCTCCGCCGAGAAAAACTACCAGCGGGAAATCTACTTCAGCGTCACCAAAGATTATGTGACCCCGCCGCACAACGCGGCGGTCGATCTGCGCACCGAGCCTGAAAGCAAATATCCGGGCTTTATGAGTCCGGGGCAGAATTACTACGTCCACGCTTATCAGGACGAGGCCCACCTCAAAAGCTCTGAGGCGATCAGCACCGAGAACTACCCCGATGCTCTGCCCGCTGCCATCACGACTGAATCAGAAAGAGGTCTGCAAAGTAGTTCAGGAATCCCCATATCGGATTCGCCGCTCCGGGCCCTGTGGGGCATGGATATGTGGACAAAGAATATTGACGATGCTGCGATAATCGATGCTGCGGACAATCATAAAGGTAATGTGGCACTGCATCGCATTGAGGTGAAAAGCGGAGAAATCCTCTACCTGCCCATACGCAGCATTCAGCCCCTCCCGGATAATATGAGTGCTTGTATTGTCCCTGCGAGTAAATTATCCTTAAAAGCGTCAGATACGGGAGGAAGTAATGATGGAGTGCATCTGGTTTACCCTCCAGTGGCGGGAAATTCCTATCATGCTGATAATCCTGAGGGCGGCTCGGTGTTGTTCCACGGGCATCCTTTTCAGGGAGCTCGGCGGGCCTACTACGATATGATGGGGCAAATCGATACCACCCAGAACTACAGCAGGGCTTGGATCACAAGCAACTGTGTGCCCGCCTTGAATTATCGTATATTTCAGCCCACCTTTCCTTTTGCGGCACCGTAGTTGAGGGGGGGCCTAATGCCGGGCGGGGCAGTTGTTCAGGGCAGCTTCACAAAAAAACAAATTTTTAGAGGTCCCCATCATACTCTACTCTACGGATTGGTATTACCATGAGAGTGAGCAAGAGATAAAGCGTCATTTTACGGTCTCCCCTTTCGTTTTGAGATTCGTCTTGAGAACCGGTGCGGGTACAAAGACCAACAACATCGGTAAAATCAGTAAGCTGATCAGAGCCGCCACAAAGCTGGCCAGACTGGAGAACCAGCCAAAATAGCTTAAGCTGCGAAACTGCGAAAAAATAAGGGTGGCATAGCCCAGCCCCACGGCAACCGCATTGAGCAAAATACTGCTGCTCAACTGCTCCAACGTACGCATCACCGGCGTAGATGCAGGCACGCCCCCCTCTTCGGAATATTTACGCATCCTGTTCTGCCAGGCGCTGATCAGGTGGATGCTATAGTCAATACCCACGCCGATTACCAGGCTGTTAATTAATGCGGTACTGATATTCAAATCAATGCGCAGCAGGGCCATCAGCGCAAAGTTGAGCAGTAGGGTCACGGTCGGGGGCAAACAGGCCAAAAGGCCCAGCCGCAGTGATCGGAAGCTCAGCAATACCACCAGGAACACTCCTGCCAAGGCCAGCATAATACTGCGTATCTGCTCGCGCACGACCAGATGATTCATGCTCTTGACGGTGATGGAATAGCCACTCTCCAGCTGACTGTAGGCCTCCGGCAGGTAGCGTTTTTTGAACTCATCAATATCAGTCAGCACTTTCTGAATGCGATCTTTACTGCCGCTGTTGAGATAAAACGAGAGCCGGGCATCCTGAGCCTCGTAGACATCGGGACTTACGAAATTGTCCAGATTGCCCGAATACAGCGAGAGATACTGTACAGTGCTTTCTTGTGTATCGGGAATACCCACGGCACCAGGGTTCAACAGTTGGTTCAGCTGTGTGACAAAGTCCTGCAAACCGATACTTTTTCTGACTATTTCTGGGTTTTGTTGCCGCACATACGCCGCCAGACCAGCCATATATTGCAAAATCCGGGGGTTCGCTGCGGCACCGGGCTCAGGCCCCCGCAAGCTGATGTGAATTCCATAGATACCGCCCAGCTCCCGATTGACTAACGTGCTGTCCTGAACCACCGAAGCCTTGGGATGGAAATAGCTGATGGTGTCGTTGTCAACCGGAATATAGGGAATGCCCAGTAACAGAGAACTGCTGAACAACAGCAACAGCAGGCAACTGCTGCGCGGATAGCGCAGCAGGAAGCGGTTACTGCCACAGGCCAGGCGGGCCGAAGAGAAGCAGATTCTTCGCCTGACCTGCGTTTTCTGTGGTCCACTCAGAGCCCCGTCCGCACCGATAGAACTTTGCTTCTGCCTTTTGCCCCCCCCGTACAAGGGCAGCAGCAACGGCGCGATAAAGATACTGGCCAACCAGGACAGAGCGATGCCCAGGGCACTGAACAAGCCAAAACTGCGGACCGGCAGCATCACGCTGAAGGCGAAGGAAAGGAAGCCGATGCCGGTGGTCACGCTGGTCAGGGTGATCGGCAGTAACAATTGCCGCTGCACTGAGATGATGGGCCTGAGCAAAGCCATCCCGTGCGAAGCCGAGCCGTGCTGGCGGAAGCGATTTAGTGTGTGGATCGAATCGGCACTGCCCAGGGCCATCACCAGCACCGGAATGCTGGCGTGAATAAAGGTAAATTGAATACCCAACCAGCCCATCAACCCGATGGTGAGCAGCACGGCAAACATCACCGGAAACAGAATGATCAACAGGGCCGAGACCCTGCGGAAATACCAATACAAAACCGCGAAGATAATCAGCAACAGTAGAGGTACCAAGCGGATCAGGTCGCGCAGAATATATTGCCCAAAGACGCTCTGGACCACGCCTTCGCCACTGAGGAAGAAGCGCAGTCCGCTTTCGTCGAACTCTCCGAGCAAAGCCACTACTTCCCGATACAATTGGAGGTGTCCGGCCGAGCTGAGGCCTGTCTGCGGCTGCAAGATGATGGCCCCATAACGAAAGTCTTCGCTATATAAAAGCCTTTCGTAAATGCCCCAGCGGTGCAGTTCTTCTTTGAGCTGCTCAAGCCGGGACTGCGATAACCCTTGCCCGTCAGCTCCTAAAGCCAGTGGCCCGATTTCTTGCAGCTCTAGGCTATTCCCTTGCTTTGCCGTTGTGCGGCGCATGATGCTCGCCGTAGTGAGCGACTGGACGTCCTGCACCAGACCCTCCCCGGGACTGCGGGACTCTTCAGGTTCCGTAGTTTTGGCTGCATCGCCATCCGAGTCGGCAGTGGCTGATAATACGCCACCCAACAAGTCGCTGTCCTCTTCTCCCGGTGGCTCTGTCTGGTCCGCCTGTTCTAACCCGGAGTTCCGTTTGAGGGTCAGCAGGCGATTGCTCAACCGCTCAACGACTTTCATCACCTTGGAACTGAGGACATCTTCCCCGGAAATCGAACGATAGGCGATGATGATTTCCGTATCCACATTGTACAACTGCTGAATCTTCTGGTTCGCACGACGTTCTGCAGTGTTCTGCGGCAGGAACTTGCGAGAATCACTTTCTATTTCCAGCTGCCAGATGCCCCAGAGCGAGAGGCTCAGTCCGATGAGCAACAGGCCCGGCCCCAGCCATTTGTGCCGATAGAAAAATACCAGTATTCGGGCCGTCCAGAAAGCCTCAGGTAATGTTTTTGCCTTGCAGGAGGACCAAGCGGCGATGCTCCCCTGTTTTTTTTTCACTAGCATGGCTCTCATGATAGCGTTATTGCCTGAGAGGTTCCCTTTCCTTACCGGAAAAAATGAACAAAAAAGCAGGACCAGCTCACCAGAGCACGCTGAGCTCCAAATAGAAGGCACTGGAAGCCGTATAGCGCCCCAGGCCGCTCAAGGCATTTGCGCCCGATTCATTAGATGCAGGGGTTTTTATTTCCAGTTTCTGGTCGAATTCCAACAGGGCAATCCATTCCAAGCCCAGGGCCAGACTTAGTTGCACACTCTGCACCGTGCTGATCTGCCAGTCCCAGTCCAGTTTCAATTCAGGATTCAGATAAAACCGTCCCAAACGCCTAGGGTGATCCTTCGCATCATAAATCAGGGGCAGTTCATAGGTCAGGTTCAGTCCCAGCATCAGGTTCAGCGGCGGTGAGCCAGCACTCTTGGCAGAAATACTGAACGGAAAGTCCAGGTGCAATAGAAAGCGCTGGAGCAATCCTTCCCGGTAGCCGGCCAGCGAGTCGCTGAGCTGGCGTGGATAACTGCGGTCACTTTGATAATCCGGTAGCCAGCGCAGGCTATACTGTATGTTGGTGTAAAACTCTTGCCGGGAGCCATAGTAGAATTCGGCTCCAGCGACTATGTCCAGTTGCGGCGAGCGCAGCTCATAAGTGCCCGGCTCCCATGCGGTATTCAGGCTGAAACCCGTGTCCAGCCACAGACTCCACTGATCCAGAGCCAGACGCAGGTCCAGGCCCCAGTGATGCAATTGCTCTCTCAATTCCTGACGCTGATTTATATCCGAAGTACCCGAAGGATTTTGCTGCGGGCTTGATTGGGTTCGGAACAGCAGGGCCGCATCCGGGGCATACAGGTAGCTTATACCGATGTCTGCTGCCACCTGAGGGCTGCGCGGCAGGAAAAATTGCAAACGAGCACCCAGAGTCGGCTCGGAAAAATCCAGCTCATTATTGGGAGGCAGTTTGCTCAATTGCGACTTCAGTCCATTTGTTGGGGCCTCCGGTGCCATGTCCAAGCCATTGGGCCGGTAAAAAGGCAGGTAGGCCAGCTCCAGCTTTAGCCATTTCCAAGGTTGGAGCTGGAAGTGGGCCCCCAAGACTGGCAGTTTTTCCTGCTGGCGAAGCGCCAGTCGCAGGTTGCGCGGGTTCAAAATATCCACTGGGCTGATCTGGTCGGCCGAACCCCAGCTGAATATCTGCCAGCCCAGATTCAGGCTCCACAGTCCCTCCAAGTCATAGAGACCGACATAGAGCCGGGCCGGTTCCCAGTCATGCTGCATCCGTAGTTGCCCTGTTTTATCCTTGTACATGGTACTTTGCAGTTCCAGACCCGCTGTCAGGCTCAGCCCCTTGCCCTGGTCAAAACTCAGCTCCAGGCGATTGCTCAGCCGGGGCCGCAGGCTGGGATCCGTGAGTCCTGAATTAACCAGGGGCAGAGCTCCGGATAAACGGTGTTCCCCCTTCAGCTTGAGCCCTGCGGGCCAAAGAGACCGGGAAGAGCGGGTAGGCCGGGTTGCTTGCTCGGTTGTGTTCTCCAACCCAAGACCTTCCAATAGGCCGGACAACTGCGGCTCTACCTCCTGAGCCTGAACGGATGGGAATAATGGGACCAGGGCTAGGAACAAAATCGTACACGAAAAATATTTCATCTCGATTTTCATTGGAATCTTGTCCTATTTCAGGTTTTGCAGTGAAAACAAGCGCTCATCCAGCACCGGATTGATTTCCCATTCCAAGGCTTGCCATACCGTGCGATGCCCATCATCTTCAAGGTTGATGGTCAGCAAAATCTGCGGGATCAGATACGGGATTTCAGCAATATTTTTCAAAACATACGTGTCTTTTACTTTCACCCCTTTGACAAAGGCTTCGATGCGTCGGGTCTGGAATGTCTCTGTATCGATCCAATACAGCATCATGTCGTAGGGGGCTGCATCATCTTTGGGGACGGTTTCTATCGTATAAAAATATCTTCCTTGAAAGGATTTATCCCGAATTTGCCGCAAACTGCCCCGCAGCTTGTATCGGAAGTCTTCATAGTCATGATGCTCCAGGTCGTAGTATGAAAAATCCGTGCCCATGAAAGAATTTTTCTTAGAGCTGCTGCCAATGGTGCGTACCTTGCGGTCTCCAGGCGTAAATATTTGGGTTTCCGTATATTTTTCGTACTTGCGGCTTTGATACTTGGTGCCTGCTACGTCCTGCGGACTGATAAATTCGATCAACTGTCGGGACAGCTCATCCTGTTCCTGCTGCCAGAATTCTATGATGCGAACTCTTTTCCCCGCTCCTCTGGCATCCATCAGCAGAAGCCGGACTTTCAGGCGCAGGGTATCGGGTCGGGGCAGAGCAAAGCTTTGTTGTGCGATTTGGGAGGCATTTTTTGCTGCTTCCCCCGACTGAGCCGGCAGTTGAGCAATCGTATTACAGCCTAGAATTGAGAGAAGACTCAGAGTGCACAGTGTTTTGAGTGGAGGGCAGTACATAAACGAAAGGGAACCTCTAAACCATCCTAAAATTCAGGTGATTTTAAAATTTTTATAAACTTATAATAAATAAAATATAAATTTTTAAAATACTTATTTCGAATATATTATATATAATTCTAAATTTTATGAAGAAAATGTGAATAATAGTGAGACCGACTTGAAATTGAATATACCTGGCCTATAATGTGAATCATGAAAATCGAATGGGAAGAAGAGTTGAACAAGCGGGACAACAAGCGCCAAGAATTGGTCGAGAGTGCTGCTCATTTATTTCGTCAGAAAGGGTTTAAAAATACCAAGCTCGATGAGATCGCCTCGATCAGCAAGAAAGGCAAGACTGCCCTGTACTACTATTTCAAAAATAAAAAATCAATTTTCACTGCGGTGATTGAGTGGGAAATATCAAAGATTTATCAGAGTATTGAGGGCAGTACCCTGGCCGGAATTCCGCTCGTAAAACTGAATCAGGGGCTTGACGATACCTGTTTTGATAGCTTGGCAGCCTTGGACCGCTATGTAGATCAGGTTGTAGAAACTGGTGATACATTTTTGCATAAGAATAAGAGTGTATTGCTGGAATACAATTCGTTTCAGAAACTGATCAAGTCGATTGTCAAGGCATTCAAGGAGCAGAATGTTTTTTTACTAAGTGTGGTATTGAATCATGGAATATCTCACAAGCAAATTGCTCACGATAAAGCCAATCTGGATATCTTGGCTTATACGATTTTCCGCATTTGCTTTACATATTACAGCGACATCATGCAGGGGCTTGATTTTCAGGTCGGTGCGCCGCAATTACGCAAGATTGTCCGTCTGCTGATTGCTTCTTGAGAAGATTTGGAGCACCTCTAAAAATGATTATAACTGAGGTTAACAATGGATATACGCGCCATAGCTCTGGATATGGACGGAACTCTGCTGGGGCCGGACCACCGGGTCAGCCCCTACACCCTGGGGGTGCTCAATCAGTTAATGGATCGCGGTCTTGCCTGCATCATCGCCACCGGGCGCAGCGTGTCCGTGCTCAAAACCGGTGGCGAGTTGCCGCCGCGCATGTATGCGGTCTGCCTCAATGGGGCCCAGTTGGCTCACCTGAACGAAGAGCAGCCGCTGGAGGAAACTTACCTGCCCGAATTGTTCAGCCGCGCCGTGACCGGGGCTTTTGCCGCCCACAAATACCACCTGCACGCCTATGTCGGCGAAAAATTGTGGTGTGAAAATGCCAATACAGAACTATTGGGCAAATATGGCCCCCAGTTTCAGAAGCTGAAAATCTTTGAATACATCCGCTTTGCCGAGCAGCCGCAGGATCGCATCCTCAAGTTTGTGACTGTAGGTGAACAAGAACAGCTGGCCCCGGTGCTGAGCGAGGTGCGCCGGCGTTTGGAACAGCAGCAACCCGGCTCCAGCGCATACCTCTATGCCAATTATTCGATGCCCGGAATCTTGGAGCTTCAGGACAACCGCATGAATAAAGGGGTGGGAGTCTCTCATATTCTCAAGCGTCTGGGGCTGGAGACAAGGCAGCTGATGGCAATTGGTGACGGCAATAACGATGTACCGATGTGGGAACTGGCTGCGGTGCCGGTAGTGATGAGCAACGCTTTTGCCGAGCTCAAGCAGCGGGGCTATTATCTGGCTCCCGCCCATACAGAAGACGGGGCCGCGCAGTTCCTGCGCACCTGGTTCCACCTTGCATAAGTCGGCGAGTCGGCATGAGCCGGCTGACTCCGGTATGACGGCTGGGGCCGTCCTCACTATAATCGCCAAAGATGTCTCGAGATTTTCACGCACTTCCCGTATACCAACATCGCTCTGAAATTGTTGCCGCACTGGAGCAAAATCAAGTGCTGATTGTCGAAAGCCCTACCGGATCCGGCAAAACCACGCAACTGCCCCTGATTCTGCACGAAGCAGGCTACACTTCGCGCGGCATGGTTGGTATCACTCAGCCCCGGCGCATCGCCACTCTGTCGGTCTGTGACTTCATTTCGCAGCAGTTGCAAGTGTCGGTGGGTGGTTTTGTCGGCTACAAAATGCGCTTTGAAGACCAAACCGGAGCCGACACCAAAATCAAAGTCATGACCGATGGTACCCTGCTGCAAGAGCTGAAGCATGACCCTCTGCTGCGGCAGTATTCGGTGCTGATGGTCGATGAGGCGCACGAGCGCAGCCTGACGATTGACTTCATCCTCGGCCTGCTCAAGGACTTGCTGCCCAAACGCCCCGACTTTCGCCTGCTGGTATCTTCGGCCACCATCCGCACCGAAGTGTTCAGCTGGTATTTTTACCAGGCCCCGATCTGTTCCATTCAGGCCGAAAGCTATCCTGTGCAGGTGATTTACCGGCCATTTCCGAACGAATCCGGCAACTTGCAGCGAAGCGCGAAAGATGCCCCGAGAGCTCCGGCTCCCCGGCTCAGTCCGGTCGAGGAAGTGGCGCTGCAGATCCGCGATTTGATCCTGTGTCTGGAAGAGCGGCAGGGCGGCGAACAGAGCAAGGGCGATGTACTGGTCTTCCTGCCAGGAGAGGCGCATATCAAAGCCTGTCTGGCCGTGCTGCTGCCCTGCGAGCAGCAGCACGGGCTTTATGCCTTGCCGCTGTATGCCCGTCTGAGCAAGGAAGAACAGCAGCGCATCTTTGAAGATGCGCCCGTTTCCCGGCAGCGCCCCTGCCGCAAGGTGATTCTGGCGACCAATATCGCTGAGACCAGCCTGACCATAGAGGGGGTGACTGTTGTCATCGACACCGGGCTGGCCAAGTTCAGCCATTTTGACAGCTACAGCCAGCACGCAGAACTGCGCGAAGGCAATATTTCGAAGGCTTCGGCCGAACAGCGCAAGGGCCGGGCCGGGCGCGTTGCGCCCGGAATCTGCTATCGGCTCTATAGTCGCACCGCATTTCGGGAGATGCGGGCCTATACCCAAGAAGAAATCCAGCGCACGGATTTGACCGAAGTGATCCTGCGCATGGCTGAGCTGGAAATCCGCGACTTTGAAAAATTTGACTTCCTGACCCGGCCGACTTTGGAGGATATCCGCAATGCCATCGACAGTCTGGTGCAACTGGGCGCACTGGTGCCCCGGAGCCACAGACTCAGTGAAATCGGCCGACAAATGTGCTACTTTCCGCTGCTGCCGCGCCATTCACGGATTCTGATTGAGGCATTGCGCATCAGCCCGGAATGCATTCATCCGGCCTGCGTGATTACCGCTTTCCTCTCGTCTTCTTCACCCTTTTTGCTGCCCCACGGCCAGGAACGCGAGGCCCGCGAGGCTCAGGCCTGTTTCACAGGTAATTTCGGGGACTTTGAATTGTACTTGCGAATCTTCAGCCACTACTCTGCGATGCGCGACCTGAACGAAAAAGAGCAGTTCTGCCAACGTTATTTTCTCGAACAGCGGACCATGCACGAGTTGCAGCGCATTGTCGAACAATTGAAGGAAATCATTCGCAGCTGTCCGGACTTCGAAGGAATTCCCATTCCCGAACCCTTAGGCAGCAAGAGCGGTGCCTTTCGGCAGTATAGCTCGCGTTACTGCGAAGAATACAGCAGGGCCTGCTTGGCGGGCCTGCAAAGCGGACTCTGCGTGCTGGATGAGGGCGGTGAGCGGCGCGCCAAGGATTCCAAGGATTCCAAGGGCTCCAAGGGGCGGTCAAGGCGCAGCCGCAGGTCCAGTTATCACAGCCTGACCACCCGCAACATCATTCTCCATCCCGGTTCCAGCCTTTGTCAGAAGCAGCCCAAGTATGTGCTGGCGGGCGAAGTGTTGCGCACTTCACAGACTTACGCGCGCTCGGTGGGCCTGATTGAGGCTCGGTGGCTTGATCGCTTTGATCCTGATTTGCGCAAGCAGTTGGACCGGCGGGGGCGAACGGGAACTGCTGCAAAGTCGGCGACCCGCAGCAAAAAGGATGAGGATGGGCGAAAAGCGGCTGAGGAAAATCGGCAGTCCGCGGCGGAACAGGTAGCCAAGCGGCAGGCCAAACAAACGGAAGTACCGGACCCCTCAGAATATCTGGTGCAGGCGGGCGGCAAGCTGTGGCGCATCGAAAAAAAAGAGCTGCTGTTTTTGGGCCAGAGCTTTCCGCTGCTCAACCGGGACAAGCTGCTGCGCAAAATTCGCAGGCATTTTACCACGGGTGGAAGTTCCGGAGCTGCGGGCAAGAGAAGCCGCCACAAACAGGGCTCGCGCCTGCCACACCTAGTACCGCATATTCAGGCTTCGGTCACACAGTTGCGGGACTTGTACCGAAAGGGCCTCTTGCCCGATGTGGCCCCGGAGCTGGGGCTGCGCCTGCAATTTGATGAGCAGCTTCTATTGGAAGGGCTGATGCTCAGCGATGTATACCGTCTGTTACCTTGGCCCGAATGGGGTGGCTGGGGGGCCTGGCAGTCGCAGTTGTGCAAGGAACAGGGCAAGCTGCACAGTAGCTATGACGTGGCCAAAGGTCGTCCAAAGTCCGAGCGCAAGGCCCTGCTCAGGCATCTGGACCTACTCTTCACTCCGGTTGCGGCGGAGGAATCGGGCGGCGTGTACGGCTTGGATTCGGACGGTGGTCATCAGTTCTGGTTTCGCCCGTTTCAGCACTTCGGTGAGTTGTTGCAGATCAGCAGCCTAGCTCTGGAGGCTCTGGCCGGGTTGATTCAGGATGAACAGCTTGCGGCTAATATGGACTGCCCTGAACTGCCCGCAGCTCTGGAACGCTGGCTGAAGCGCTGCGACAGCTTGTATTAGGGGAATTTCCCAAAATTCGCTTTTCTTGCGAAGCTGTTTCTTTAGGGAACCTCTAAAAATTCCAATTTCGCACCAGACTCGGTCTTTTTCACGGAGCAGCTTTGTCACGAAAGCCTTACCATACAGCAAAGTATGGCTAGGCTTCCGTTCCTCGCTGCCGCAAAAAATCCCTTCGTCTGGCATCAAAAGCGAATTTTTAGAGGTCCCCTCAAGGCCCAGCGTGTCAGCAAGCAGGCGCAGTTGGCTGATGCTGACGTTCTGGGTAAAGCAGGAATGATGCGCTCCGCCTGCCAAGATCCAAGCCTTGGCCGAGGTGACAAAGTCGGGCTGGGGTCGCCAGAGGCCGAGGCCACAGGCAGCTTGGGCATTTGCTGGATGCCCATGCGTTTGCAGTATTCTTTGCTGCTCTTTTCCAGCCAGCGGCCCAGTCCTTCCTGCTTGCTCCGCACGATGAAGATTTGATTGCCGTAGCCGATGAAGCGTGTGAAAGGTGTCGCGGAAGCTTTCCGCTTTGTTCAGAGAGCAGGGATGGCTGCTCAGGTCTACGGGGGATATTCTCAGAAATCTGGCGGGCGTTGCGGAAGGATTCTTTCGTCCGGGTGCTGTCTTCCAGGAATACTTCGTAGATGCCAAAATTCGGGTCGTCGATGCGGTATTGGTCAAGGGTGGCTTCGCCCGGGCCCGGCACGTTGTCGGGTCTTTTGCGGCAGGGGATGTCTGGTCCATCTTACCTGGAAGCCGGGGGAGTTTCTACTGGCTGGGGGTGGCGGGGGCGGTGGCTGGAAAATTAAGAGATTCTATGCACAGGAGTTCTGTGTTTCTTTCATTGTCACCCATGCTCCATTTTGTTGATTAGAATCCCACGCTGCCTGGATAAAGTGCATTCCAGCGAGCCCGTCCCGGACTTCGGGCAGCAGTTCGGCCTCCGGAGGAGCAGCTTGCCCCGCCTTCCGGGCGCGGATACAGGCTGCCGCGTCCAGATATATCTGGGCGAACCCCTCCAGATATCCTTCCGGGTGCCCCGCCGGGACGCGAATTGTCGCCGGAGCTGTTTCTGTATCCACCCCACCGCGTGTGTATCTCTGTTGGATTCCATCTGCATTGCAGTGATACAGATGATTGGGTTGTTCTTGATGCCATTGAAGCGAACCGCGTTCTCCGTAGATAGCAATTTGCAGGCCATTTTCATGGCCGATGGCAATCTGTGATGACCACAGTTGACCGCGCGCTCCACCTGCAAAGCGCAGTAGTATTTGGGCGTTGTCGTCCAGAATGCGCTGGTTTGTGAAAGTGTGCAGTTCGGCAGACAGTTCAAGAATGCTTAATCCTGTAACAAAATGGCACAGGTGGCAGGCGTGGGTAGCAATGTCGCCGAGGGAACCTCCCAGACCGGCCAGTTCCGGCTGTCCACGCCATGCGGCCTGTTTGGTGCGGGAATTACGGGTCAGCCAGCCTTGAATGTACTTTAGTTCGACAAATCGTAACTTACCCAGGATGCCTGAACGCACCAGATTTCGCGCATGACGTATCATAGGGTAACCGCTATAGTTGTGTGTCAGCACGTAGATTTGCTGTGGCTTCTGACGTATCAGCCGAGCCAGTTTTTCGGCTTCGGACACATTCAGACACATCGGTTTATCGGAGATCACGTGGAATCCATGCTGCCAGAAGCATTGGGCCACGGGGAAATGCATGTGGTTCGGGGTGACAATAGCCACTGCATCAATACGAGTATCGGGAGGCAGAGCGGCTTCACGTTCGGCCATTTGCTGGTAGTCGTCATAGCTGCGCTGCAGGCCGATCTCGGTAGCCGACGCTCTGGCTTTCCCGGGGCTTGACGCAAGGGCTCCCGCTACTAATTCCCACTGGTCATCTATGCGGGCGGCTATGCGGTGCACCGCACCGATAAAGGCGCCTTGTCCGCCGCCCACCATGCCGAGTTTAAGTTTTTTCATAGCTGTTCCTTGCTGAGTCTCGCATACCGAATCACTCAATCCAGACCCAAGAGTTTGCGGTTATTTTGATATTGTAAATGAGACGATATATACAAGTTTTCTCAAGGCTGGATCTCCACATATCCCTTAATATACCCACTTTTTTTATCTTTGAATTCCTTAAGACCGTGATCAATATCTTTTAATAAATAAGAATTCGTTAGTAAGGGAGTTATTTGAATTCTTTTATTGATAACTAAATCCAGACCTCGATTGATGCAGTCAAGCATATAACTACTACGACGCTCATGAGCATTAATTACAGTTAATGCTTTCCAGTTCCAGAGACACATATCAATTTCTCGTTTAGCCCCCTGATGATATCCCACAATAGATAAAATCTTATGTACGCCCGCAATCTGACCCGCAAATTCCAAGCCTGCAGAAGTGCCGCTGGCTTCAACAACAACATCAAAACCACCCTCCATATTCTTGCCAAACTCCAAGACCTTATCCTTTTTATTGACCTCTTCAAGATGCTTGGCTTCATCAGCTCCAAGCTGCAAAGCAATAGCATAATTTTCTGGTCGAACATCAAACCCTGTAATGTGCGATGCCCCTTTGAGTTTCATCAACTGTAGAAATCCCAGCCCCATATATCCCAAGCCGACTATAGCTATGCGATCTCCCAAATGTACTGGAGTGTTGCGTGCACCACTGATCAGACATCCCAAAGGTTCACCCATCGACTCTGCCAGACTGAGATGCTCAGGAACCTTGGTTATCAAGGAGTAATGGGCTTTGGCAAATTGGGCAAAAGCCATGTGAATTAATCCTGTTACCCGATCTCCTACAGACACATTGGAGACATATTTACCCGTTTCAACTACTGTTCCTACTGGTTCATGCCCAAGACGTGCGGGAAGAGCCAGATCAGCCTCAGACCAAGTATGGAGTTCTGAAGCACAAAGCCCACAGATCTCTATTTTTATCAAAACTTCAAATTCGTTGATTTCGGGAATGGGAAGTTCTGCAATTTCATGTGTTTGGGGTCCTGTAAGTTGTGCTACTTTCATATGCTTTCCTGAAAATTATCCCTTCACAGACCCTGATGTTATACCTTGGATGAATTTCCTTCTAAAAATAAGAAATAATATTACCGGTAGAACCATTATAATAATTGCGCCAGAAGTTATACCAAAAACATTCCGGGTCTGAGTTCCTTGAAAATACATTAACCCAATAGTTAGCGTCCTTAATGAATCTCGGGTTAAAAAGACCAGACGAAGTAACAAATCATTCCAGCTCCAGATAAATTCCAGCAGAATGGTAGTCAGTAAGACAGGCTTTGATATTGGAATAATAATATCTTTCAAAATTATAATTTCGCTGGCACCGTCAACTATTGCACTTTCTCTGATCCCATAATGTATTGTTGACATATAAGAATACACTAAAAAAATAAATATGGGAATAGCGAGACCTATATCTGATAAAATAACACCTAAATGATTATTATATAAACCAAGATCCCTTACTGTCAAAAATATAGGAAGTATTATACTTGCTGGAGGAACAATCATTCCAATAAGAAAATAAACCTGGACTATTTTCTTGAATTTAAAATTGAAAAATGCCAAAATATATGCAGCAGATGATATAATTACAACCATAATAAGGGAATCAATAGATGATATTAATATAGAATTTAAAAAGTATATAGAAAACTTTCCTGTAATCCATGTATAAATAAAATTCTTAAATGTAGGTGGAAATGGAATTGCCCAAGGGGTACTGGAGCCTTGACTGGTAGGTCGAAATGCTGTGAATAATGTTAAGAGAATAGGTCCTATAGAAATGAATAGAAAAATAAAAAGTACGGTATAAGTAAACAATATAGAAAACCGGTATTCTTGTCTGCTATTTATCTGATTCATCGATTTGCCTTTTCTTGTTTATTTTGTTTATTGACAAATATTAAGTTCACTGCCACCATGATGATTAGAATATATATTGATGCTGCCGCCCCTTCTCCATATTTAGCTTTGGTTAGCCCCAATTTATAGACATAGGTTGCTAATATCTCTGTTGCTCCAGCCGGGCCTCCGTTCGTGGTGGCTAAAACAAGGGCAAAGGCTTTTACTGCTTGAGAAAGAGCCAGAATGGAAACCGTTGTAATCGTTGCGGTCATAGAGGGAATTGTAATATGACGCAGCTTTTGATACCCCGTAGCTCCCTCAATCCGAGCTGACTCATAAATTCCGGGATCAATAGCCTGTAATCCAGTAAGGAATATGACGATACTAAGACCCATCTGACCCCATACATGAGAAATTGCAAGCATCGGCAAAGCTAAATACTTGTCCCCAAGCCAGCCGAAATCGGGGAAATTTGGTAATATCGATTGGATAAACTGGTTTAAGGCACCGTTCGGTTGATATATCCAGCGCCAGATAACCGCCGTTGCGACAGGGGCTTGGATAACCGGCAAAAAATAGATTGTCTGCATAACAGTTCTTGTTGTGTCAGAAATCAATCCGGATAACAACACAGCAATAATAAATCCCAATCCTACAAGAAGAATGAAAATAATTAGAGACCATATCACATTATTCAGCAGGGAATATAGAAAAGCGCGATTCGTAATGATATACACATAGTTAGAAAAACCAACAAATATTTTATCAATAGTTGGAATCCCGTTCCATTTTACAAAACTGATGCCAATCATGTAAAGCAATGGCCAAATAACAATTAATGTATATACAATCAAAACAGGTAGAAGAAACAACACAATAGTCTTTTTCATAACCAATCCCTATCTTGTATAAATATCCCTTCCCTCATTGAGTCTTCTGGGAAGGGATATGTACTTTAATTGACGACACCTCCGGGAAGAAGGATCAACCCTTTTTCTTTTTCTTTCTCCCAAGCATTTTGAATGCTCTGGCAAAATTGCAGTGGAGTAATGTCGCCGCTTAAGAGTGATTGGAGACCATTATAGGTTGCTTCAGTTGTTTCCGGTGGAACTACTGTATCCAGAAACGCATGGATAGTACCATTCCCTCGATCTCTATCTACCACCTCAGCCATCTCTTTGCGCAACTGGGGCAGATCTACATTTTGGAGGATACTGGCAACAGGTCCCACAGGCCAAAATCCTTTTTCTAAAAGAGTTTTGCGTGAGTTATCTCGAAATAAAACAAAATCTAACAGTTTTGCGCTTTCTTCTTGATATGGACTGGAAGCACTGATATACCAACCTTCGCCGATATCTTCTGTAGGATATATTTTCTGATCTTCCGCCAGTGCAGGAATTTGAAATACTCCAAATGTCTGTTCCAGATAGTCTTTTCCGTATTTTTGGATGGCTTCCGCAATGACCCATGGTCCAGTATAGGTCATGGGAGTATCTTCATCCCAAAAATGACTCATTGTCTCAGGATAACCTATGGCGTTAGGACTCGGCCCAAAGTAACCTTTGGTAGACATATCTTGCAGCCATGTTGCTGCTGAAACAAATTCTTCAGAATCCCAACGACCCTGTCCGAACATTACCTCATCTATTCCAGCAGGCCCTGCGAACCGCCCAAAAGCCATTGACTGAAGGTGAGAAATCGGCCATTGATCACTGCCACCCAAGCCAATGGGAGTGTCATAACCGTTCTGCTTCAAGGTATCCAATATTTGGATAAATTCTTGATAGTTCTCTGGAATGGCAAGATTCAATTCATTAAAAATTGATTTATTGTAAAACATTACAGTAGATTCTACTTGATCCCCAACAGCCCATAATTTCCCATCACTGGAAGTATAATTCACGACAGTATCTGGAATAACTTTATCCCAACCATATTCTTTGTAATACTTATTCAGGGGGCTTACCAGCCCACCCCCAATAATTGCCTTCGGCTGCCCTGGACCAGTGCCGAATTGGAATACATCAGGTCCTCCTGTTCCACTGCTCAACGAAGGTACGAGAGCCGGATTCTTTAATTCATCGCCAATAAATACAGGTTCAACATCAATTTTTCCTTCTTGTTGTTTGGCAAATTCTTGAATTAATTCAGAGTAAACATTGGCACTTCCAGGTTCTCCCCCCAGCCAGATAGTCAATTGGGGAATCTGAGATTCGTTTTTTTGACAAGAAGAAAATATAATACTAATGGATATTATTATAAAATAAATCCATTGGTATTTATTTTGTTGTACTTGGTTTATCATTATTGTACCTCCTCAAGATAATCTTAGACTAACATTAGAGTTATTGCAGACTCTTACGGACCTCACGTAATCGCTCACTCTTAAGGGGACCTCTAAAAATTCCAATTTTGCGCCAGACTTGATCTTTTTCACGGAGCAGCTTTGTCACGAAATCCTTACCATACAATAAAGTATGCCTCGGCTTCCGTTCCTCGCCGCCGCAAAAAATCTCTTCGTCTGGCATCAAAAGCGAATTTTTAGAGGTCCCCTTAAGCTATTGTTCGTAATTCTCGCACAATGTATCCGGTTTGTCAACTAAAAAGTTTAAAAATCAAATGTAACTGCCCTTAAATAATTAAAATATTGTAATAAAGTAATTAACTGGCCATGGATATAAATAGGGCCAAGCCAAAGCTCCGGAGAATGTGGCACAGACTGTCAATCCCAGGTTTTGCGAAGCTTGTGCAGACAGCAGCAATTGCCGGACAGCCCATTCCTGGCGTACTTTGGGTTTGCCATGGAGTTCCTGGGGGGCAAAGACATCAAGCAGAGCATCGTAGGCTGGGTGCACAGCTACTAGTTGCCCCTGCAAGTGGGTTGAGAGTTCTGTAATGCATAGGCCTGAATCAGCTAGTCTCCCGCGAATTTCATCGCAATAAGTCTGACTCTTTGCCACCCGTTCGATGTCAAAGAGTCGCTTGTCCCAGCTGGGAATTTGCAGGCCTTTGTAGCCCATTCTGCAGCCCATTTACCTATGCTTTCCAAGCTGTTAAAATGGTTCATGCTCTCCGGCAAACTGGGCCAGAAAGATGGCGGGTCCCTGGAGAGTGTTCATGGTAGATATCCTTACTATTTTTTCTGGTACTTGTTTCCAACGGCAACTGCCAGAATCAGAATAATTCCGCGGACAATCATCTGCTGACTGACACTCAAGCCACCCAGCACTAAACCGTTGTTAATCATGCCCATCATCAATGAACCAATCACAGCTCCGAACACAAAACCTGTGCCCCCTGCCATACCAGTTCCCCCCAGTATCACAGCCGCAATTACCGAAAGTTCATCGCCTTCACCATAGGTATAGCGACCGGCCTGGAGCCTGCCGGCATATAAAATTCCGGCAAAGCTGGCTATCAGTCCGGACAACGTCATTACGTAAATTTTTATTCGGTGCGTTTTGACTCCCGAATAAATAGAAGCTGTCTCATTCCCCCCGGTAGCCAGAATGCGCTTGCCAAAGGCAGTGCGTTTGATCATAAGCAATCCGAGTAGCAAAATTAAGATTGTCCAGAAGAACAGAATGGGGATGCCCATAATATCCCCCGTACCAAAGAGAAAATTAAATCGAGAGTTCAAAATTGGAACGGCTGCCGTATTCGTCAACCACATTGCCCCCCCCCGGATAATACCCATGGTCCCCAGAGTCACCAGAAAAGACGGGATATTCCAATGGGTTATTAAAATTCCATTAACCCAACCGATCAAGCAACCAACAACAAGTCCGGCGAGTAGTCCCAAGATAATGCTGCCAGTACTGTTTACCGTAAGGGCCGCCACCAGAGAGGACAGCGCAGCAATAGAGCCTACTGACAAGTCAATCAGTCCCGCACCAATAACAAAAGTCATAGTTACGGCCATAATAGAAATCATGGCGGTCTGCCGGGTAATATTCAAAATATTCTTTGAAGAAACAAAGCCTCTGGGACCTAAAGTCAATACAAAGAACACAAAAACTAACAGAAAGGCCAAGTAGACTATATATCCGGTCCAGTCAGTTTCTCTAATCCTCTTTATAGACAATTTATTGTTGAATGGCATGCTGTAACACTTCCTCTCCATCTATTTCTTTATGAACAATTTCTTCCACAATCCGGTGATTTTTTAAAACCAGAATCCTGGAACATATAGCAATTAGCTCTTGGAGTTCAGATGAAACAATAATGACACTTTTTCCCTGATCCGCAAATTGTCGTATAATTTCCAAAATTTCGCCTTTCGCACCGACATCAATACCCGCCGTAGGTTCATCAAGCAGCAGAACTTCGGGAGCAATTTTCAGGCACTTAGCAATGACGACTTTTTGCTGGTTTCCTCCAGAAAGCAATTGAACTACTTTGTCAGGACTGGAAGTCTTAATATTTAAATCTATAATGCTTTTCTGGGTCATTCTTGACGCAGTAACTCTATCCAGGAACAGGAACTTCGTTAACCTGTCCAGTAAAGGCAACAACAGGTTCTGCTTGACGGAGTGGGTGAGTATTAAGCCTTGTCTGCGACGGTCTTCTGGTACTAATGCGATGCCACTACGGATTGCATCGGCAACACACGAGATTTTTAATTCTTTTTCCCGCAATATAATCTTTCCGGAATTCACGGAACGAAGTCCACAGAGTGCTTCCAGTATTTCGGTGCGCCCACTGCCCATCAATCCAGCCAATCCTAAAATTTCACCTTCCCGGAGTTGAAAGGATACGGACTCCCGTGTGCCGCTGATTTCCAATGCCTCCACTTCCAGCATAGTTGTATTACTGAAAAATTTGCGATCCTTCCATCGAAAATGCCCTTTAGTATCAGAACCTATCATATTTTCAATGATCATTTCTATTGAAAAATTTGCGGCTGCACCTCCGGTAATTAACTTACCATCACGCAGAATTGTGAGCGCATCGGCAATCTGGAGGATCTCATTCATACGATGAGAGATGTAGACCATTGATATCCCATCGGCCTGGAGCTTGTGAATGATATCAAACAAAATAGCCGTTTCCGCTCCCGATAAAGAAGCGGTAGGTTCATCTAGCACCAGAATCCTGGCTTGTTTTGATAAGGCTTTGGCAATTTCAACCATCTGGCAGTGGCCGGTGTTCAACTTGGCTACTCGTTGTCGCGGATCCAGATTAAGACCGACTTTCTGCAAATATTTCCTGGCTTCTTCCTGCATACGGGGAAGATCCAGTAATCCACTGGAAGTATACACTTCACAGCCCAAGAACATATTCTCTGTAATCGATAAACTGGGAACCAGACTGAGTTCCTGAAAAATCATACTGATGCCATGCTGCCTGGCTTGTATAGGGTCAGATAAGCCGATTCTGTTCCCGTCCAGCAAAATTTGTCCTTGATCCGGCTGATAAACACCGGTCAAGATTTTCATTAACGTAGATTTTCCGGCTCCATTCTCGCCAATCAGCGCATGCACACTGCCTTTATGAAGTTGAAAATGCACACCCTCCAAGGCCTTGACTCCCCAAAACGCCTTGTGAATGCCCGACATTTCCAAGAATGGTGTGTCATACATTTTCTTTTATCTATACCTAATTCAAGGGAGAAAGCAAGGATATTTTCTATACCTTTTCCCAGCACTTTGATCCCGAAGATTTAACAATAGCATCACAGATCAGAGAAATCTGATAGCCGTCAGCAAAGTCCGGGGCAACTCTATCTCCTTTGGCAACCGCACGCATAAAATCATAGCATTCAATAATTTTAGTCTCCCCATATCCAATGCCCAAGGCGGGAATTGGCCAGAGTCCTTCTCCGTATGGATGAGCTGGACCGGTATACACTGTGCGGAACCCTCTGCGGTCGGCCGGGTCGTCAGAAAAACAGACTTGCAATTCATCTCTCCGCTCGTAATTAAACAGAATAGAACCCTTTTCCCCATGAATTTCCAAGTTAATAAAGTTGTTACGTCCCCAGCCGTTTCGAGTAGCTTCAATACTGCCCAATGCACCGTGACTGAAGCGCATAAAACAAGCAATCTCATCATCGACATCAACTTCTGCTAAATTTACTTTTCCACTGGCTTTGACTGTTCCTAACTGATCCACCCCTCCTTCCTGAATGGGGCGTTGCGGGATATAAGTTTGCATTACCCCCAGAACTTCTGAAAATTCCCCCACCAAATAGCGAGCCATATCAATGACATGAGTACCTATATCTCCCAGTGCTCCAGAACCGGCAATTTTTTTCTGGAATCGCCAGGACAGAGGAGAATTCGGATCGGCAGACCAGTCTTGTAGATAGGCCCCACGGAAATGTAGAATCTTACCAATGGCCCCCTCATCAATATATTTCTTTGCCAGAGCTATGGCCGGAGTCCGTCGATAATTAAAGGCCAATAAATTTTTAACTCCACTGGTTTGCACCGCATCGACCATTGATTTGGCTTCCTCAGTCGTGCGGGCAATCGGCTTTTCACAGATAATATGCTTTCCCGCGTTGGCTGCGGCCACGGCGATTTCTGCGTGCAGGTGGTTGGGAGTTGCGATATCAATAATATCAATGTCTGAACGTTCTACCAGATTGCGCCAATTGCCTGTGGATTCCTGAAACCCAAAGCGGGCAGCAGCCTCTTTTGCTGATTCAGCACTGACATCCGCAATGATTTTCTTAACGGGCATACCAGGGGCTGGCCAAAAAAACATCGGCATGCATGAATAGGCCATCGCGTGGGCTTTGGCCATGAATCCAGCTCCAATCAATCCCACATTGTACTGTTTCGCGTCACTCATAATGACTACTCCTTCTTATAATAATTATGTGAGTAAGCCGTCAGTCAGCTGACAGCTTACTAGATCGGCTCCGCTTACTCTGTGCCAATCACTTCGGGAGGGGCTGTTTTCTGGTAGACCTGTTGATAAGCTTCCTTCAGGTTACTTTGTCTGACTGCCAGTGATGGCACCGCTACGTAGGGAGGGGCATCTTTTCCCAGCAGGGCATAGGCAGCCAAGGTCGCCTCAGCTACTCCCTGATTATAAGGAAGCTGCGCTCCTAATCCTTTGATGATTCCCCCTTCGGCGATGATGCGTGCTGCATTATTTCCCAAATCAATAGTCGTCACAACCAAGTCATCACGACCTACAGACTTCGCCGAAGCCACCACACTTTCTGCCGGAAGATCCCAGACTGCGAATATCCCATTCAGATCGGGATGTTTAGTCAGCATAGCATCGGCCACCGTTGAGACTTTATTGGGATCATTAAAACCACTCTGTTCGACAATCTGCATATTCGGGTACTTGTCTTGTATAGTGTTGACGAAGGCTTCTGTTCTCTGGTTGGTGACAAAAAAGTCTGCATCGTAGTAGATAACACCAAGATTACCAGTCTCTCCCAGTTCTTCGGCCATAATTTCTGCGGCGGCAACACCATTGCCATAATTGTCTGCGGAGACCACACTGACATAGTCCTGTCCTGCGACCAAACCAGAGGCAGAGTTGTCCATAAATACAATTTTAACTCCCTGATCGGCAGCAGATTTATAAGCGGGAGCAGTGGATACCGCATCAACAGGAATACTCACCATTACATCGGGGTTGAGAACCAGAGCCGTTTCTATATCCGAAACTTGTTTTTCTGCTTTGAATTGGGCATCAGTAACACTTAGAACCTTGATTCCCAGTTCATCAAATGCAGCGCGCAGCCCTTTTTCCTGAGCCGTAGACCAGTCGTTGCCAGCATAGTGCATGACGATAACCGCAGTATAGTTCCCGGCTCGGACTTGACGCACTTCATCTTCACTGAGACTCAGGGTTGCGGCCGACGTTGCAGATTCTCCGTTTGGACCAGTACTGAGGATCTTGCTTTTTGGCAAAGATTTATTGCTGTTCAAAACAGTCATGTCCAAGGGTTCATCACTGAATTGCTTGAGCAGGGCTTGCTGTGATTTTTTGCTACATGAAAAAGTCACTAATAAGACAATCATAACCATTATGAAAAAGTATCTTGTACGATATTTCATTTGTATCTCCTTCAAATTTCACCTGGTTAAACAATAATTTTAATGGTGAGAAAATGTATGTTAAGCCCTAAAAAAGCTTTTTAAAAATTGATATGAAGTTTGTGCAGCTTCTATCGGACTACCTTCATAGCCATCAGCCTCTACCGTAAAGTCAATTTCTTGACTGGTATCCTGAGCCAGTTGGATAATCTTGCCGATATTGACGTTACCGGCCCCCAGAGGCAAAAACTTACCATCCTGGTAATCCTTGAGATGAATATAAGGGATGCGTTTGATATATTTTTCAACGATTTGCGCAGCATCTCCCCCTCCTGCCGTAAGATGACCAGTGTCAGGACAGAGATCGATGCTGGTTAATGTCATGATCTTGTCGAGTTCGTCGGGGGCTTGAACCAAAGAGCCTAAGTGGGGATGGTAGGTGGGTATTAAATTATATTTCCGAGCTATTTGACCTGCTTCATCTAAACGTTTCCCCAACAGTTTATAGTCTTGATCCTGCACTCCCCCACTACGCAGCGCACCACCACCAATCACCAAATGCTTTGCGCCCAATTCTCCGGCAAGTGCCGCAGTTTGCTCTATCTTATAGAGTTCCTCCGGGTAAATATCATCAAAGATGAAATTAGCTCCAGTATATACAGATAATAGCGTGGAATGGTGTTTCTCCAATAACGCCCGAAAGATCTCAGGATTTCCACGATATGCCATCAGATTGCCGTCAAATATTTCAATTCGTTCAAACCCGCCACCAGAGATCGCCGAGATAGCTTCCTGATCTCCTCCCGTAGAGCAATAGAACAAATCCTTGCCCGAGGTTACTCCTCCGGGACTGCCTACAACACTACCCCAAGCGTTGGTCATATATCCGACTTTCATATCATTATCTCCTGCAGCACATACTGGATTATCATGGCTCTAATCTACTTTGCACATTTTCGCACAAGTTTGACAATCTGTCAATTAAAAAATTGAACAATCGAATAATTATTCTACAAGAGCATTGAATTACTTTCCAATACGCGATTAGAGGACGATAGCGTATGATGAACGCCCCTATGCAACAGGCAGAGATTCCAAGATTTCCAGCACTGAAACAACTTGAGCTTCCAAGACGCGCGGCGGAGCAGCCCATTCCTCACAAATCCTGCCGTAAGGCAGAACCTCTACTCGGTAACAAGATCGCGATTCAGCGCGGAATTGGAATTTTTAAGAGGTCCCCTTTAGTGTATTTAAAAACTTGAACAGCCCATGTATGGATATTAGGGATAGTTTGGGTGGATGCCATTTGTATAACCTCTCAATCGTTGCTATTCCCTCCCCATTCCACATAAAGATGATATTATTATATATGTTCAATGGAAATATCGATTATTTAGGATTTTTGTACATGTGTAGAAAAGACAGCCCTTTAGGGGGCCGGACTGGGCGCAGCTGCCAAGGACGGCCTCCCAAGAAAAGCCAATTTTTAGGGGACCTCTAAAAATCGGCATTGCGATGTAAAATCAAAAAATCCTTCCTTAATCATAACAAAATAGCACAAAAAATAGTTGGATCCAAATTAATTACGATCAATAAATTCTAATGAAATTAGAATTTACATAAAAAAATCATTATTTACAGCATTTTAGATACAATTATTCACTATTATGCTGTAATTGAAACATATTTTAACATATTATACACAGTATTTCGTAACCCCATACGAAACCTTACCCGATCTATCCCTATACATCGCAACTCTAATCCCCTATTCATGCAATTGCGAAACCATGCAAATATATGCTCCACTTTCGCCCGGGTCTTTGACTTGCGGCGGTTACTTTCTAATTGCTTCTCTGTAAGTGAAGTATCTCGATATTTTCGGTGATGAATAAAGTTCCTCACACCTTTCTTCCGTAGTTCATTTGTTATCTTTTCACTTCGATACGCACTATCCCCATATATCTGCGTGACGCCTTCGGATAAAATAGCTGCAAGCACCTGTGAGTCGTGCACATTAGCTGCACTTACTTCGTAAGCGGTAATAAACTGCTCGTTAGTCGCCGTTGCAATATGATTTTTGTATCCGTAGTGGCTTTTGCTATTTTTCTTTGTCCACCTTGCATCCGTATCTTTTTGCCTCATTTTATTCTCGTTTTCCTTGAATGATGGAGGGATTTCATCATTTTTGATCTGCTGGTTTTCTTCTCTGGTATTGCGCTGCACAGGCACTTTGACAAAGCTGGCGTCCACAATATTCCCTTTGTGCAGTTTTATCTTTCTTTCAGCAAGAAATTTATGGAACTCAAGAAAAAGCGTTTGCTCGAGATTGAGTTTGCGCAGCGTTTCCTTGAAGGACCAAATGGTTTTGGAATCGGGAGATTTATCAAGCAGGCTCATGTCAAGAAAGAATTTGAAATAGATGCTACCATTGATTTGGACCTCCATGGCATCATCAGAGAGGGACTCCTCGGTATATCAAGTTGATTTTAGAGTCGCAGCTACCGGACTGGCGAGCAAGTATATCATCATTAAAAATGTTTCTGTATTCCTGTAACCCCTAGCTCTGGCTCTAACCGCTTGAAATATACTGTTCAACCCTTCCAGACGGGCGCTTGTCTTACCTGAGCGCCAGCGCTCCACCACCTTATCCCCATGTTTCTCCAAGCTATCCAATGCTTTAGCCATCGGCTCTAATAAATCCTGATCTTTTATCAGTTCTCTCGAATAATTGATAAATCTTCGAATCCTCCACTTGGCTCCCTGTAAAGTTTTCGCGCCTCTTATCCAAGATAATTTCTCTTTTATCTGATACCCCGTCATCGTCTGAAAACCTCCCGCTTCAAGCTCCAGTAAAGCTTCCAACTGTGACTTTGTCAGGGCATTGTTCGCCGGGTTCTTTACTACTGCCCATCGTGCATGCTTAGGGAAATTCTTATGTTTACTCTCAGATTTCCTCACTGTATTTAATGCTTCTACAAACTTCTTACAAATATGAAACCAATCAGCTGTTACCGAAGATTCAGGAAAATTCTCTCTGATTCCTTTCAAAAAAGGCTTTGACATATCACAAACTACTTCTTCAACATTTTCTTTTTCCCCATTATGTTCTTCTATAAAGTCTTTGCACTCCTTAACAACACTGGAATCCCTTCCTTCTGTCGCAAAAATTACAGATTCCTTTTTCTTATCCATATCGACAAATACAGTCACATAGTTATGTCCTCGCTTGCTTGATGTCTCATCAAGTCCAATAGATTTTAAATTAGATAAATCTATTTGTTTTTTGCCTTCTTCAACGTAATATTTGATAATTCTGGCAACTCTTTTATCTTCGATTCCAGTTTGTCTGGCTACTGAAAGCATAGGCATTTCACGCATGAGAACAGCCTGCTCAAAGAGTAAGGTAAAAGAGCTTCCATTTCTTGCCCATGGGACCAGAATACGCCTGATACCATGCTCTAAACATTTTGTTCGGGGTACTTTTGCGCGGATGTAGCAATGGTGTTGAAAGAAGTTTAAATGCCGCCATTCAAGTTCCTTAAAGTCGTGAGCAGGGCACATTTTCTTACACTCGGGACACGGATACTTGGAGCCACGCTCAGCTTTAATTGCGATGTGTAATTCATGTGGCTTCTTGTCTTCTCTGAGTTCCTGACTGATAATCTGCCATGGTTCGCTCAGTCCCAGGCCCAAAATTAAAAGTTGCTTATCGTTCATTTCCCCATTGTATCATCTTTACCTAAAATCCACAAGACGTACCGAAGAGCCCAGAGAGGTTGTAGGTTTCCTGAAGGATGAGAATGCGCAACATTTGGGAGACAGGGAATCTTGGCCTTCCAGAATTGTTCTTCTTTTTAGGGATATGTTGAGAAATAGTCTCTGAGATTCTATCCCAATCGATAGATTTTTTAAGTTCGAATATAAAAGGATTTGTACGTTCTACATCCTGATATATTATTTCACTTGTCATTTCAATCATAATGATCCTCCAATATTATTGTATTGTAATTGAATAATTGTGATTTGTCCAGTGCTAGATTTTTAGAGGTGCCCTTTAGAGATTTTCCTGCAATTTCCCTTGCCCTCCATCCAAAAATCGTATATTCTCCAAAGTGAACAATCTATTTCATAATTCCATTTCATCTTTTATTAAAACTATTCCGACCTTGGCCGGAACATCATCTTTATGCATTATTTTGCATAATAATACCAAGGAGTATTGCACTATGGAACACAAGTTCAGTAAAATTCGCTCATCGCTCATCGCTCATCGCTCATCGCTCATCGCTCATCGAAAAAATTAAAGCTATATAGCAGGGGAAATTATTTCTCTGCGGGGATTTTATGCCCATTTATCCTTTTATTTTTCTGCTCCCTGATTCTACTGGCCGCCTGCGATCCGCCCGATGATGGGGGCAATAATGGGGCCGATAATGGGGCGCCCCGCACGGTCCGCTTTGAGGAAACGATCATCGGCCTGCGCGAGTTCCTGCTCACCGTCACCGCAAACCCGGCCGGGACATACGAATTTATCCTTAGCGACTCCTCAGCCGCCCCCGACTGGACCAGCATCAAAGACCACCCCGCCCTGATAAGGCGCAGCTTTTCCGCCGATAAAAACTACCGGCGGGAAATCTACTTCAGCGTCACCAAAGATTATCAGAGCCCGCCCCGCAATGAGGTGATCGATCTGAATAACGGAGGCAAGGAAGACAGCTACGGCTTGCTGGCCCCGAATACAAAATATTACGTCCACGCCTACCGGGACGGCTCCAAAATTGCCAGCCCCGGGGCCGTTACCACTGAGGACTACCCCGCCTCCCTGCCGGATCCAATTACCAGTGAGCCCAGCAGCTCCAATTCCAATGCTGATGACAACCACCTGCGGGCCATGTGGGGCATGAACGCCTGGAGGCGGCGAAGCGATGGCACGGACTTGAGCATTGATGATGAACTCCTGTCCTCCTCCCCGAAAGCCCTGAAAATCAGAACTTTGGAATACCGGCCGGGAGAAGTCATGTACCTGCCTTTCCGCTCTATTCCCATGTTCCCTCCCAAGGTAACTCCGCCTACCCAAGCTTCCAGTTGCAATGTCGCTGCAAGTATAGTAGCTACACAATATTACTTTTCTGACGGCACTACCCTGAGTTCCCCTGTGATATCTTATTCCAGTCCGGTGGAATTTCTCAACGGGGGCACAACGGAATCTGCGGGTGCTTCAGTCCTGTTTCGCGGGAAATTTACCGCAACTTACTATGATCTGATGAGCATTGTTAATACAGCTGATTTTCGAGGCCGTTCTTTAAGCTATGTGTACTTTGTCGACAATTGTGCCAATGGTTCCAACTCTAATTTCTACCGCTACGGTTTTGATCTGAATGTGGTGGGGGAATAGGGGAAAATAATATATTGGCACCTTCTTTTACTTTTGCGACACCGTAATTGAGTGGGGGCTGCGCCAGCTCGCTGCACGAGCTGCTGGATCAGTACTACCGCAGCGATCTGGCCAGCGAGCTGGCGGCCCTAGACTTCCTGCTGACTACCAACCCTCAGCTGGGAGGCCCCGAGCTGCGGGTGATTCCCAAGGGCAGCCGAATCCGAGTGTATATTTAGGGCACCTCTAAAAATCCCAATTCCGCGCTGAATCGCGATCTTGTTGCCGAATAAAGGTTCTGCCTTACGGCAGGATTTGTGAAGAATGCCCTGCTTCGCCCCGCCATTCTTCACCGTCAGCAAAGCCTTCCCATACAACAAAGTATGCCTCGGCTTCACTTCCTCGCTATCGGCAAAATCTCGCTGATTCAACATCAAAAGCGAATTTTTAGAGGTGCCCTTATAATGGGAAAATCTTGGTCCTTTCACTCGGAAGTTCGGCTGTAATGCAGTCAGTTGCACGGCAGAGGATCCGCAACGCGGAAGCCCCAGCCTCGGTTTTGGGCCTTCAGGTGCCGGATGTACTGCCGCAATTCCCAGTCCTCAACAAATTGTTCTTCGGCCACTTCAGCCAAGGGCACCAATACAAAAAGCCTCTGTCGGAAATGGGGGTGCGGCAAATCCAGGGAATCGCTGTGGCAACTAATCCGGGCGTAATCAATCAAATCAATATCAATGCGGCGGGGCCCCCAGCGCTGGGGGCCCCGCCGGCGCCCCAGCTTCTGTTCGCAGTGCAGGCAATGTCCCAGCAGAGCCTCGGCACACAGAGCCCGGCACTCTTCATTTCCGCCTTGCCCCGTCAGGGTTGATTCATCCACCTCCAAGCGAAGGCACAGGTTCCAGAATTCGGCCTGAGCCACCGGCCCCCAAGCCTTGGTTTGGTATACTGCGGAACATTGGACCAGTGTAAGTGACGGATGCCTTTGCAACAGCTCAATTGCCTGTCGCAACTGCACCCCCCGCTGACCGACATTGCTGCCCAAAGCCAGGTAGGCCGTAGCAATGTGTTTAGGGGCTTGACTCATCTGTCGATTCACGCCGCCGACGCAATTCGATGCCCACACTGCCGCCGGGGCCGAAAAAACCACTATTCCAGTTCGGCAGCTTGTCTGGCAAAGCTGTGGAGCTGCCTTCTCTCAGCTGTGATGCGCAGTTCCTTTTTGCAATGATTCCTCCACCTTGTCCCAATTCTTCGTCTGGAATCAGTCCACCCTCCAGCGGAGCTTCGGGTTTGCGCAGGCGTAGTATTACTTCGGTCGCGACGGGAAACTGCTGCAATATCTCGGTGCAAATGCAGCTGCCCAGCTGCTCCAGTATCGGGAAGCGGCGCCCTCTGATGATGGTTTTGACGAGCTGGTATAATTGACCGTAGTCGATACTGTCTTGCAGTAGACCGCTCTGTCCTGCCCGGCTCAAGTCGCAGCACAGTTCCAGATCCAGTTCAAAGTGCTGGCCGCGCAGTTCTTCGTGCCGAAAGATCCCGTGGTAAGCGTAAAAACGCAGCCTATCAAAGAATATCTTATCCTTGCTCATCTCTATGCTTGCTATATTTTCCTGCTTTCCTCACGCAGAGGCGGCGAGCTGCTGTTTGCGCAACTCCCAACTGCTGCGTAAACTGCGGTAGTGCTCCAGAGTCTCATGACTGCGCACAATTCTGGCGCCTCCCAGCACCGCGGCGGTACAGGCGGCTAGATTGGCACTGAGGAAGCGCTGATAGGTGTCTGCCGGCGGAATCGGATCAGTCTGCTGCCGGCCTTGGAGTTCTGCTGCCGCTTCTTCTTGCTCCTGCCAGTGACGCACAAAGCGTTTGTTGGAAGCACCGACCAACACAAATGCTTGCGGGATCAGTGGCTCCAGCAAGCGTAAGAATTCCGACAGCCGGGCCAGCAGCTGCCAGTTGCAATCGCAGTCCTTGCCAAAACCCAGCCCCGGGTCCAGCACAATATTCTGGCAACCGGTCGCCCTTGCGCAGTCGTACAGCTGCCGCAGCTCCGCTGCGACCGCGCGCAATGGGTCTGCATAAGAAATGGAATCCTTGCGAGCATGCGGTCGTGTGGCAGCACCGTACTGAGGCAGCACAAAGGGATTGTGCATCAAGATATAGCTGGCATTATTCCGGGCTACGATGTCCAGAATTGCGGGCTCGCTACAGCCGCCACTAACATCATTAATGATGATATCGGCACTTAGTTCTAAGCTGCGCCGGGCAATCTCTGCTTTGTAGCTATCCACCGAGAGCCAGATGCGACTGGCCTTGGATGCTTCCCTTACCGGGTTCTCTGCGGCCAGCCAGTGACACAGCTCCATCAGCACCGGGCCGATTCGCTGCCACTCGGTATCTACATCAATGGCCTCGGCACCGGGACGAGTGCTCTCACCTCCCACGTCAATAATGGTAGCCCCTTCGCTCACCATTTGTCGTGCGCGACTCAGCGCTGCGTCACGGTTCTGATACCTGCCCCCATCGCTGAACGAGTCGGGATTGACGTTGAGAATACCCATCAGCATAGGCGGCACATCGGCCCTGCTTAGATATTCAAGAAATTTATTCGGAATCTGCTTGTGGTTCATATTCCGTTTGAATACCTCTGGTTGGCTCTCGGAGATGCGCATTTCGAACAGATTTGCGATCTTATTCACGAATAGCTTTGTCAGGCAAGACAGCAGGCTCTTGCAAAGAGCAGTCCGGCTTCCCTTTCCCGCCATCGCGAAAACCCAGCGAAAATCCAGCTTTGGAAAACCTGTCTCCGACAGTCTGCCGGCGGACCACTGTAGCGGAAAGCATTATAAACTGTCTATACTTGAAGCTCTGGCTTCCTTATTGGTATAATGGGGTCATAAGGGAACTTCCAAGAATTTCAATTTCACGCTGAATGATAATCTTTCCTACGATATAGTTTTGCCTCCGGTTAAAATTGGGGCAAGACTCTTGCTACGCAAGGTCTTGCTCTTTCCTTAGATGTCGCAAAGATCTTGCTGCTCATTCAGCATCAAAAGATGCTTCGGCTGTTAGATCCATTCAACAATTCTTGCGAAGCGATACTATTTTTAAAGGTACCCTAAAGGAAATTTTTGGACATTCTCCTCAACCTTTTACAAGTCCGGCAGTCTGCAAGCTGCCTGACGATTGGGCAACATTTATGGTTCCAACAAACGCTATTTTATCGATTGTCAAGTATCAGGCCGGTTCGTACATTATCATTGAAGACCAACCCAATAGCAAAAAGAATCAAGGTGCTTTTTTTATCATTCGTTCCGGCAAAGTCCGTATCGAGACTCTGGTGGATCAGATGCTGGGCTTGAAGAATGAGGTTCTGGGGCCGGGAGGCTTTTTTGGTGTGATTAGTGCCATGAGTGCTCAGGAATCCAATGAAACCGCAGTTGCTTTGACAGATTGTTCCATGATTATGGTCAAGAGCGAGCGCTTTGGTGATATGGTGTTGGAAGCACCTTCTATTGCCCTGAAAATTATTCGCACTCTTTCCAACGACTTGCGACATTATGACAATGAGTTGGCTGCGCGCATTATCGATGAAAATCATGGCACGGACATTGCCAGTAACCTGTTTCGAACCGGAAAATTTTTCTACAATGAAAAAAATTTCGGCCATGCTGCCCGGATTTTCAGCTCGTACCTGGAACATCACCCAGAAGCTGAAAGTCGCCAGGAGGCTCAGGATTACCTGAAAAAAATGAATGTCGCAATTGAACCGCGTGAAGGTTTCAATCGTACCTACCAAGATGGCGAGATGATCTGCGCCGAGTTCATGGCGGGGGCAGAATTGTATATCATCCAGAGTGGCAAAGTTAAAATCACAAAGCTGATCAACAACCAGGAGATGATTTTGGCAATTCTTGATGCTGGCGAGATTGTCGGTGAAATGAGTCTGCTCAACAATAAAGAGCGTACAGCCAATATTATTGCCTATGGCGAAACGAAGATCATGGCAGTGGACAAGAAGAATTTCAACAGAATTATCCTGCAGAATAAGGAGCTGGCCGCTAAGCTGATGACGGTGCTGGCCGACCGGCTATGGACGATTTACAAACAGCTGGCCAATCTCTTGATTGAAGCCCCGCTGACTCGGCTCTGGGATACTTTACAGACCCAGTTACTAAAGCAGCATGTCAAATGCGAACGCCGTGGCAAGTATACTTTTACTTTTGGCCAATCTGAGCTGCTCAACATGTGTGGCCTGCCGCCCGAAGAAGGCCAGGTCGCCTTTGAAGAGCTAATGAAGCATCGCTGTATGTCCCTGACCGAGGAAGGAATGCTGTATTGCAGTGACTTGGAAGAGCTGAAGAAAACGGTGGAATCCGCCCATCGCACCGAGCTCCGTAATCGCAAAATGCGCATGGCCAAACAATAAGATTGAGATTTCCCGATAGAGAAGATCTCTTTAGGGCACCTCCAAAGGCCCCCGCCCTCAACTACGGGTGCCGCAAGAGTAAAAAAAGGTTTCAATATACGATTCGTGGTGGGCGCACAGTTGCTTGTGATCTGAGCCCCCTCAGTCTCACTTTGTTTTATAACCACGAAAAGCATGAAAGACACGAAAAAATGAATTTCGTGCTTTTCATCTCTTTCGTGGTTCTCACTTCGGTAAAGGCCCCCTGCGAAGGACTACCCAATATACCTGCGTCGCCCTGAGTGCCGTAGAATTTCGCCTTGAGTGGCCCCTGAGTTGCGTAGCAATGCAAGCCGAAGAATGAGGCTTGCAATGCAAGCCGTACCGAAGGGGTACGAAAGGCAGAAATTCAAGTTGTACCGAAGGCCATCTTCAAAGGCCCCCTCAGCTCCGGAATACCACACCGCGCACCCCCGCATATCTTCTGAATCAAGCGTCATGCCTATCAGGGTTTTTCGGAGCCGTGTTCCCGGAGTACTCAACATTGGTGGTCTTGGGGGTAGAGTGGTCATTAGACATCCCGCCTCCAGATTGTTTTGCCGTGTTCCCGGAGAAAGTCACATCGCTAAGCGTGGGGGAAGAAGCATCATTATGCATCCCGCCTCCCAATTGTTTTGCCGTGTTTCCGGAGAACGTAACATGGCTGAGCGTGGGAGAGGAGTTGACACTGTACATGCCGCCGCCTTTACGATCCGTAAAACCCTTGGATATGGTCACTCCGGAGAGTACAGCCGTGTTGTCCAGGCCGGTATTGTAAAAGACCTGAGTGCTGCCCCCGCCATCCAGGATGGTAGTTCCGTCCCGGCCATTGCCGCTAAAGCCGCCTATGATGGCTACATGGTTTTTCATGCTCAGGGTTTTGCTGATGGCGTAGCTGCCCTCCGCCAGCAGTACCAGGTAGGGTTTCTGCTCACTGCTCGCCGTGTTGTCAATGGCGGTTTTCAGATTTGCTGCGTCATAGGCATTCTCCCAGCTGCTGCCGTCTTTTGTTGTGCTGCCACCATCTGGCGTAACATATATGATCCCCAGTTCTTTGGCTGTATCGCCGGCCAGATTTTCCAGAATACCTGCGGTAACTTTGTCGTAAGTCGCCAGCTCCGATTGGGGTGGCAGGGTTTTGCTGAGCACGATGCTCCGCAAACTGTTGGGGATAAACCAAGCGTACACCGTGGTATCCTCAGTTATGGTAGTATCATCGAAAAATAGCGTACTAAACTGCTGATTTGTATGCCAACCCAAAAAAGTGTGCCCCTGTTTTACAGGGTCTTCAGGCTCAATATCAGCTCTGTTCGCACCACTATCTACCACTTTGGGGGATACAGGAGTGCCGCCATCGGAATCAAATTCTACGGTGAAGACCTGCACCCACTGGGTGTACAGGGTAATATCAGCGTCGATAGTTTGGGTGGAAATGTCAAACTCTGTGGTGAAACTGTCATCTGAGTACCATTTGTCAAGGCGATGACCATCTCGCGAGAAAACGGGCATTGCGACATGATCACCTTTTTCCACATCTACTTTCTTGGTTGAGGCACTGGCTCCCTGCCTAACATCAAAGGTTACCGTCACCTTGTTCGCAGGGTCGCCCCACTTGGCAAAAAGAGTCCTGTCCTCGGTGATAGGACTGGTAAAAGAAAATGGTTTGGAATAATTAGTGTCAGGGTACCAACCGGCAAAAAAGAAAGCGTCCTTACTAGGATTCGCAGATTCAGAGGCCTTTTCTCCCCGTTTCAAATTCACAGCTGGAATGGGAGAGCCGCCTTGGGTGTCAAAAGTCACAGTAACCGGAGGTTCCGGTTGGGGAGCGGGGTCAGTGCCGCTGTTTGGGTTCGGGCCTCCACCGCTGTTTGGGGCGGAGCCTCCGCCGGATCCGCCGGGCGGTTCGCAGCCGAGCAGGAGGGCCGGAAAGAGAAGGAAGAGAAACGGACGCAAAAAGGCCGCAGAAAAATATATTTTCCTGCGGCATGGTCTTGATTCATGGGCTGCGGTGTGCGGTGTGCGGTGTGCGGTGTGCGGTGTGCGGTGTGCGGTGTGCGGATTTTGCTGAACTTGTGTTCCATGGTGCAATACTCCTTGGTATTATTATGCAAGATAATGCATAAAGATGATGTTCCGGCCAAGGTCGGAATGATTTTAATAAAAGATGAAATGGATTTCCAATTCTAATAATATATTCTTTATCTGTCAAAAGCAAAAAATCTTAAGGGGACCTCTAAAAATGGTATCGCTTCGCGAGAATTGTACAATCGCTCTGCTTTGCCTCAGCGATTGTACCGCGTTTTGATACTGGGTGAGCGGGATTTTGCCGAGTGCGGGGAACGGAAGCCGAGGCATATTTTGTTGTATGACAAGGCTTTAGTGACGAATCTGTTCGTTTCAAAAGAGCGAGCAAGAGCGCGGAATTGGCATTTTTGGAGATTCCCTTGAGACAAACATGTGTATTGACTCGCAAACTGTGCGCAGATACGATTCGCACCTATTGATCGTGCATGGTTTATCACCTTGCGATTCTGTCCTATCCAACAATACCCGACCTATCATGCCCGGTTTTCCCCAGCACCCCGCCAGCCCCTCATTCTTTTCCGAAGGGCTGCAATTTTCCTGTACCGGCTGCCACGCCTGCTGCCGCCACGAAGAAGGCTACGTCTTTCTCAGCGCAGAAGAAATGGCCCGAATCTGTGATTACCTGCGCATTCCGCCGTCAGTTTTTCGCAAAAAATACACACGCGAAGTATCCTTTAGCGGCATCGACCGCCTATCCCTGTCTGAAACCCCGGAACACGACTGTATTTTCTGGTCCGGCGGTTGCACTATATACCCCGTCCGCCCGCTGCAATGCTCATCCTACCCCTTCTGGCCGCAGAACCTGGGCCGCCGGGAAGACTGGGACGAAGAAGCTCGGCACTGTCCGGGCATGAACCAGGGCGAACACCACAGTTGCGGCAAAATCTCCGGCATCCTCGACCGGCTGGCGGCGCGAAGGCTGCTGCATCGCTGATACAGGTTCCCATAAAAGACAACAGATGTCCCGTACCAAACTCATTTTTCTGATTGCGGCCCTGATTCTGGCAGCTGCCAGCCTATTGCTTCTGAGCCAGATTGCCAACGAACCCGGCCCGGCCCAGGCCAACTGGATTGGCAAAGAGCTCAAAGTTGCCAAAGGAGACAGCTGGCAGCATCTGGGCCGGCGCCTGAAGTCTGAAAAGCTGATCCGCTCCCTGCTGTGGTATAAAATCCAGCTGCGCTTGCGCCCGAACCCGGCCACCCTCAAGGCCGGCTCCTATCCCTGGCCGCACTTTATGAACACGCGCCAGATTATCGATTATTTCCAAGTTGCCCGAGCCCAGGAAACCTATCCCCTCACCATCCCCGAAGGGCTGACCCGGCGGGAAGTGGCCCTACTGCTGGAGCGCCGGGGCATTATGCCGGCCCGACGCTTCCTAGAGGAGAGCGCCAAGGCCGCCCGCTACGCAGAGGAATTTGACCTGCCCTTTCCCACTGGCCTGCAATCGACAGACTTCACGCTGGAAGGATACCTGTTCCCCGACACCTACTTTCTTCCCAAAGGCTACAGTGCCAGTCAGTTGGTGCCATTGATGCTGCAAAACTTCGTTGCTCAGCTCAACAAAATTGAGCCCGGCTGGCGCGAAATACCGGATTTCTACTCCCGGCTGATCCTCTCTTCGATTGTGCAGAAAGAATACCGCGCCGCCGAAGAAGCTCCGCTCATAGCCTCGGTGTTTCAGAACCGGCTCAACCGCGGGATGAAGCTGGAGTCCTGCGCCACGATAGTCTACGTCCTGACCGAAGAGCTGGGGCGCCCGCATCCCAATCGCATTCTGTTCCGCGACCTAGAAGAACAGTCAGCCTACAACACTTATTTGAATCGAGGCCTGCCCCCCCAACCTATTGCCAGCCCCGGGGCCATCGCGATTGACGCAGTATTCCACCAGGCTCAGACCGACTATCTGTTCTTTGTGGTCAAGGACGCGGCCAAAGGTACCCATACCTTCAGTGGCTCTTTTGCCGATCACGAAGCCGCCAGGGCCAGCTATATCAAAAACTACTTCGGTTGAAGCTCCTGGTTTCGGGCTTTTGAGGAAGCTCCAGGAATTGCATCGCTTCGCGAGAATTGTTGGATTACCCAACCACTGCTCGTCCCTAAAGAGCGAGCAAGAACCCCATAAGAGCACCTCTAAAGGGCACTTCTAAAAATGATGGGGCTCTGGGCCAATTACCCTGTAGCACTGGCTTCCGGAATGGGTATCAATGCCTTTTTTGCCTTTACCGTGGTCGGTGACATGGGTTATTCGTGGCAAAGTGGCCTAGCGGCGATCTTGGTTTCGGGTGTGATCTTTTTCATTATCTCTCTCACCGGGCTGCGCGCCATGATCATCAATGCCATTCCCCCTTCGCTTAAACATGCAGTGGCGGCAGGCATCGGCTTTTTTATCACTTTTATCGGTCTGAAAAACGCCGGAATCATCGTGGACAACCCGGCCACCCTGGTTGGTATCGGAAACCTGGGCGACAAAGCGGTGCTGATCAGCCTGATCGGTTTTATCATGACCGCAATATTTTTTGTGATGCGCCTGCCCGCCGCAATTTTCCTAGGCATGATAACCACGGCACTTTTGAGCTTAGGCTTGGGTCTGACCTCACTCCCCGACAAGATTATTGCGCCCGTGCCCAGCTTGGAACCGTTGCTGCTGAAGGTATTTGAAGGTTTCCGCAGCGATGTGTTGTTGAGCGGAGATTTCTGGACGGTGGTCTTCGCCTTTTTCTTTATCGACTTCTTCGACACCAGCGGCGTGCTGATCGCCGTGGGGCAGCGAATTGGCCTGATCCGGCAGAACGGTGTGCTCCGGCGCGGCCGAGAAGCGCTGCTGGCTGATTCGATTGGCACGATGGTCGGAGCACTACTGGGCACCTCTTCGGTGACCAGTTATATCGAGTCGATGACGGGCATTGAGGCAGGCGGCAGGACGGGGCTGACCGCTGTGGTCACAGCACTGTGCTTTTTGCTGACCCTGTTCTTCTCGCCACTGCTCAGTGTGATAAACGCTGCTGTGACGGCTCCGGCGCTGATTATGGTGGGTTGCCTGATGGTTGACTCACTGGGGCGAGTGGTCTGGAAGGACTTGCCGCTCACGATTTCTTCGTTTCTGACAGTGGTATTTATGGTGCTGACCTTTAGCATCGCCGAAGGCATAGCGGTTGGTTTTTTCATCTACCCGATTATGATGTTGGCCGACAAGCGCGCGAAGGAAATCCATCCGATTATGTACGCCCTGATGCTGCTGTTCCTGCTGCGCTTTATCTTGGGAACGCTGCATTGATCGAGCTGCAAACAGTTTCTCATGGCACCAAAGATAAGCTCAACGAACGCAAATCGGCCACCCAGCCCATCTCTTTGAGCGGGTCCAAAGCCCGGTGACACAAGTCCATGGTTGTGCCCGTAGTATAGACATCGTCGAACAATAACAAACGCAGCGGGCCATGCCTTTGCCTGGCCCGGTAAGCCCGGCACCGGGCAGAAAGCTCTAGGCTGTAATGGTCCAAAGAATCCAACTGCTTCATCCGCTCGGCGCGGCTGCGCCGCTTTTGCTGAGGGCCCGCGTTGCGCTGTAAAAGCCGCAGCACAGGCAGGCGGAAATACCGCTCCAGGATCCGGCACAAATAATCCACCTGATCCCAAGCCTGCTGTTTGAGCCTGGCGGGACGGGGCGGTACCGGAACCAAGTAATAGCCCGCAAACTGCCGGCTGTAGCGAAACTGGACCAGAGCGGCGAAGAAGCGGGCCAGCGGCAGTTCCTGCGAAAACTTGTACCACTGCAACAACTCGGCAAAGAGGCCTTGGTAATAGGCCAATGGCGTATTGTGGGTGAGCTGGAAACGAGGTTGCTGCTGCTCCCGCGAGTCCAGGCAGGATGGGCAAAACGCCAGGCCTCTCTCGGGCCCTGCAGTCGGCTCGGAGAAAAAATATTCCCCACCGCAGCGCCTGCAAAATACTGGGGCTCTGAAGCTGCGGCATTCGGGGCCTGGGGCTGCCAGCATAAATTCCATCGAACCGGGGTCCACCCATGTAATCTGCCGCAGGCAGCCCCCGCACAGCAACCCTGTTGAAAGCCCTGTATCGGTCGGTGAGGCTGTGCACAAATAGCATCGGGACTTCATAACGTAACTCCTTTAGGGGTTCCCTTTAGCTAAACAATTTCTAAAAGGAGGCGATTTGTCGGGAAACTGAGTGCCGACCGATGAAAATTGGCAAAACCGGGACCAAGCACCGGAAAAATAATTGAACTAGATTTTAGTGCCGCTACGAATTGCGAAAAGCCGGGTATTCGGTACAATCACCGACTGTTCAAATTTAGGAAGAGAAGCCATATCTACGGGTATGGTCTTGGCGCAGCGCGGCTATCCGCTTTCCCCGTTTTGCTCGATCTATGATATTAAGGGATGCTTGCGCGGTGTCGAAACAGGACAATTTCAACATGCCCCACGAAGCGATACTATTGCTTCCCTTTGTTTGCCGCACAAGGAGATTGGAATGTCGGTACAGCATCACTTTCCTCTATTTTGCTTGGACTTGGAGGGAGTTCTGTGGCCGGAAATGTGGCAGTCTGTCGCCCGGTTTACCGGGATTGCGAAACTGGGCAAAACCACTCAGGAAGTCCAAAGCTACGATGAACTGATGCACATGCGCCTTCAGGCCTTGGAAAATTCCCACACTACCTTGCCGCAGATCCAGGAAATGATTCGCGACCTCAAACCACTGGACGGTGCCAAAGAATTTTTGGCTGAGCTGCGCCGGCTGGGGCAGGTGGTCATTATTTCGGATACCTTCGTAGAGTTTCTGGAGCCGGTGCTGCGCGAACTGTACAACCCGATGGTATTCTGTAACGCCTTGTTAGTTGATGAAAAGGGCTATATTAAACACCACATTATGCGCAGCAGTATCGGCAAAAAAGGCATGCTGGCAGCACTTTCGAGCCAAGGTTACAGTATCGGTGCAGCGGGGGACTCATACAACGACATCGGAATGCTGCTGGAAGCGCAATGGGGAGCCTTTTTGTTCGCACCGGAGCATATTGTGCAGCAGTTTCCGCAGATTCCCGACATGCAATCCTACGAAGATTTACTGGGCTACTGGAGGCACAGTCTGCACCAGCAGACTGCCGGAGATCAGCAATCCGAAACGAGAGCAAGATTTCGGACTGTTTTTAAGTCCGGCATTCTGCCAGGTTTTGACGAGGAGTTTTGACAATTTAGGGGGCCTCTGAAAATGGTGGGGAATTTTTAGAGGTGTCCAATAGATTGGTTTCACCCATACTTAGGGGGAACAAGAAGCAGAATGAAGCTCTTGGGCCGCGAGGCCCGGTGCACCACTCGGGGGGAGGGGAAGATTGTGATTCTGCACAATGAGGATTACCAGTTTCGGCAGGCCGTGCCGTTTGTTCGGATTGACGAATACCACAGCGATCCTGCGAACTTTCGCACGCGTGATAGTTGGCGCCATAGTTGGCACCAGGGATGGCAAAGAGCCCAGGGAAGCCAGGCAGGGCAGTTGGCAGAGTACAAGATAAGCATGTTGCACTTTGATGATGAAGGCGCACTGCTGTCCTGTACCATCCAGTCGAATAACGGCAGAGCACTGTGGACCGAAGAGATCCAGTGCCACTATCAGGACGGCTTGCTGCGCAAGCGGGTTTTTACAGCCCGCAGCGAAGGACGCAATATCCACCGCGAAGAAAACCGGATTTACGATGAAAAAAGACTGCTGATCGAAAAAAATTTTATTGATGGCGATTCGTTAAAACAGAGAACCCGCTACAGCTACAACGAAACCGGGCTGCTGTTGCGCAAGGAAGATTTCCGGCAGATTAAGACCTATTCTTACGATGAGCGGGGCCTGTGCCGGGAAGAAAAGACCTTCTCTGACAACGAGCACAGTAGCTCGTTGCTGTACCATTACTGCGACAACGGCAATATAGCTGAGTTGTGGGAAGAAAGCCCGGCCGGACAAACCTGCCGCCTGCACAAGTATAGTTACAATCAGCACCAACTACTGGCAAACTACCAACTGGTCAATCAGGACGGACTGGTGCTGTCCGACTTAGAGTATAAGTACAGCAACTATATCCAGGACGACTGGCTGGAGCGTTATACTTGGCGTGTGAGCGGGCGGGGGGGCAAACTTTCTCATCATCAGACTCAAATCTGTCGGCGCAGCCCCTGCCTAGAGCGGGCCGGCAGCAAAGAAATGGAACAGTATTTGCAGCATTCACGGCAGAGCTTGGAGCTGCCGGAAGGCTCGTACCATGGGCAGGCCCGGCTGGGCATGATGCATGGATATGGCCGCTTGGACTTCTTTGATGGTTCATGTTATGTGGGACGCTTTGATGCCGGGCGTATGGAAGGCTACGGCAGCTTTTACTGGACCGATGGCCGGGTCTACCAGGGCTACTTCCGCGATAACAAAATGGAAGGTAAGGGCAATTACTACCTGGCTGACGGCTCGCTCTACCAAGGCAATTTTGCCGAAGGTCGGCTGCTTTCGACTGAGACCTATTATTACCTGTCCATAGATGCACGACTATCACGGCAGAGCATTGGAAGCAGGCAAAGCGGAACCCTGCCCACCGCAGAAACTGCGCAAACCGGAGAAGCCACTGCCGGTTCCTCAGAGCTTTCCGTAACTCCGGAGGATTCGGCTGAACAATGGAAACAATATCAGAACGAGAATCCTGATCATCAAGCTTCAGCAGGTACTGATACCGCAGGCTTGGGCCGCAGAATGGGAACGCTTTCGGAGCAGGAATTTATCGAAACGGCGGCCAAGGCGGTACAACAGAAGTTCCAGAGGCAATCCCGACACAGGCAGCCCCCCGGTGTAGATATTGCACAGCAGACAGTGCCGCTGACGCAAAGGACTGCTGAGTCCCGTCAGGCCGGAGTGGTACGCCTCCAACAGGCGAAACAGCTGGATTTCTGGCAGCAACAGTTAGCCTGGGCCAAGGCCCGGGGCCAGAGAGCATTCCAAGCAGCGTCCTTGACATCGGAGCTTTCTCAGCAGGCCGGTCAGTCGGAAATAGCAGCAAAAGATCTGCTGCCGGAAGTCTGTGAAGAAAATGGGGCCGTTGGGCTGCCACAGGAAGCACAGATGGACGAAACTACCCGGCTTGGCGGGGCAGCCGACCCGACAAGTGTTGCCGCGAACACAGCAGTAGCTAAGGCAGTTGCCAACAGCGCAACAGAGCGCTCTGGGGCAGCCAATACTGGGCCGGATTTCTACCGGATTGCCAGCCCGGTAATGCATTTGGAAGCGAGTGTTGACGAACTGAACTTTCTGTGGGGAGAAGAAGCGGAGCACGATTGGGGCTCTTCACCCGAACTTTCTACAAATCAGAATTTATTTACCGGGGATGAGTCAGAAAGGCCTGAGATTCGGTCTGCCACAACACAACCGGGAGCAGGCACAGAAACCGGTACCGAAAAGTCGGCTGTCTCCGGAGTTCCCGGCGTGGGCCATTCCCGGTTTCGTGAGACAGTAACGGGGCTCCAAGAACAGACACAGGTCTCGCCACAGTCCGTTGCCGTTCAGGCACAGGTACCAGGTCTGCCCCCCCCGCCAGGAGAGAATTACCACGATTTATTTATTAAGCAGCAGTTGCAGCAGGAAATGCAAAGACAATGGGAGGAACAGAGGCCGCATCTCTTTATCGAACAATCGGAGCCCGTGGCCCCTCCTCCACTCTGTGATGCGGAGCGTTCCGGCGACAGCAAAGATAATGCCGATAACAGGCGAGAGAACAGCGAGCCTCTATGATTTTGAAAGTACGCTACAACGCACCTGTTACCTTGACGTTTTCTTTAATATGCACGGCTCTGCTGCTCGCTGACAAGTATTTGGGGCTGGATCTGAGCAGCCATTACTTTGTTGTCTACGGCAGAGAGTGGTTTTCCTGGGAAAATAAATCCCAGTACTATCGCTTATTCAGTCATGTCTTTGGTCATCGCGACTGGAATCACTTGCTGGGGAATCTGACTTATATCCTCTTACTTGGCCCAATTTTGGAAGAGCGTTTTGGCTCTTTTCGCTTGGCTTTAATGTTGTGTATCACCGCACTGATTACCGGATTTATCAATGTTACTTACTACGATAGCGGTCTGATGGGGGCCAGTGGGATTGTGTTTATGATGATTACCCTGATTTCCATCGTCAATATCCGGCGCCACGAGATTCCGCTGACTTTGATCCTGATGGCGGGGCTCTACCTAGCGCGAGAGGTAGTCGGGTTGTTCTCCAACGATAGCGTTTCGCAAATTGCCCATATCAGTGGTGGTATTATTGGTATTTGCCTGGGTTTTGTGATCCCGCCCAAAGTCTCAAGCCATCAAAGCACCACAAAGAAGATGGAGACGGATACATAGGGGCTGTAAACAAATCTTACGGGCACCTGCGCTACCTGGGTGCCGTGGAATTTCGCCCTGAACCACAAAGGGCGGAAATTCAAGGTGTACCGAAGGCAATCTATACTGTTCCCACAAATGGGTACCTCTAAAAATGGTATCGCTTCGCGAGAATTGTACAATCGCTCTGCTTCTGTTTTGTCTTGGCCCCAGCGATTGTACCGCCTTTTGATACCAGACGAAGGCTCCAATGCGAGCTGGCGCAGCATTGGAGAAATGGGAAGGCCCGTGCGCAGCCAGCGCCGACCTTCCTTTTCTGCGAGCTGGCGCAGCATTGGAGAAATGGGAAGGGCCCGTGCGCAGCAAAGAGCCTGCTTCCTCTCTTTCGTGACAAAGCTGCTCCGTGAAAAAGACCGAGTCTGGCGCGGCATCTTTCTGTGATGGGGAATTTTTAGAGATGCCAAATGTCAATACAGGGTCAAGCGGTGTGTTATTCGTAACGCATCGAAAGTGGCGGAGTGATGAGTTTGGGAATTCCGGCCTCATTATAGGTGATTTTCTTAAGCGCATATGCTGATTCTGATGCTTCTATTGGTACCGGCGCAGCAGTAGAGGCGAACTGATAGACCCCATATGGCCTGCTGACATCAGCCTCGTAGGATTGGATACTGGTATCCTTGACTGCAAAACCCTCAGAAACAGCAGTATAGGTGTACAGCCTCTCATTTACGGGGTTGCGATGGACTTCCTTTCCATCGACAGCAATACCCTTAGGCTTTTTTAGAAAGAGCTTGCCCATAGGCTCATGTAATTGATGATGATATTCAGTAGAATAGAAACTGGTCGTTGTCTCCAACTCCCCGGTCTTCTGGCTTATACGATAAAAATAACCCTTATCTGACTCTATAATCCAAATACCTGAGCTTAGGTCAATGAATGCAATCGTGCGAACTCCCAGTCGCTGATTTGCTTGATCGTAAACGACCATGCGAGGAAGCACAGAAGTTCCATCATCCGTATCCTCGTTGCCAAGATTCTTATCAATGGCATTCCAGTTGCCAAAAACCCAGCCTCCGGCATCCTCAGGAGCAAGGCAAGCCTGCAATGGCAGGAGAGGAAGGAACAACGATAGAGCTCTCGCGGCAAGAAGTTTACATGTGAATATTCCGGGCTTGGAATATCTCAATCTTGGCTGTCGTCGGGCAAAAAGCAGATTTGAGGTAGTCTCTGGCTCCATATATGCTCCTAAATCATGCAAATAATATAATAATAGGGGGTGGAAGTCAAAATCATTCTGGGGAGACTAACCCCGCACCAGATAAATAATATCTGTTTTCTTCTGGAAACCCCAAAAAATCGAAAAATCTTGATAAAGGGGCCTCTAAAGCCTTGGCTGGAGGCCCCGCACTGTGGATTCGCTTTTTTGCTCGCGTGCCGCAGATCATCAAGCCTGCCCTTCTTCCCTTTATGGCTGCCGAAGCATACAATGGGCGTACCGCAAGAACATGCAACCACCGGTTTGGGTGTTCCGGCAGTGGACGTGAGTGTTTCAATGGCAGCAAGCGAAAAGAAAAAGCGCAATCATTTTTTCACCGGGCTGAGCTTTCTATTCTGGCTGGCCGTACTGGGCTTTATTGCCTACCGGGCCAGCCTACCGAGTCCCGACCGGCCGGGCAATGTGTATCTGATACACAGCAAATTCAATGGCTACCAGAATCGCATCTTGCAGCCGGGGCAGTACTACATCAGCTGGCAGAATCTGTTGCCCGGCAACGTCTCGCTGCTTGCCATACCGAACCGAGTTCAGAAGCTGCGCTTGCAGCGCCGTTTCAGTCTGCCTTCTGCCGGCAATTACCAATTGCTGCTGCCCACTCTGGTTCCCGATTCCGAAACTCAGAACAACCCGTTTGAATACCGGGTCAGCATCAGTCTCAGCTACCGCTTTCGCCCCAATGAGTTGCTGGGCCTGAACGAGAAAGTGTCTGGCTTGAGTGCTGCCGGATCTCCCGCCCATATCGGGGAGGCCGGATCGGACGGGGAAGTCGGCGAAGCCCGGAGCACAGTACTATCAAGTTCTGCCGAGAGTCTGGGCCAAAACCTGAGCCTCAGGCTGGAACGCCGCCTGAGCCGGGAACTGGCCGATATGTTCTCCGAAAACGTAGCTCCAGCCAGTGCCGATGTCCGCTCGCTGACACAGCAGCTGGAGACCATCGTAAGCCAGGAATTCGCCGAGCTGAACCTGCTCAGCCTAGAAGTGGAGCAATACCAGCAGCCCGATCTGGAACTCTATGCCACCGTCAGGCAATATTACCACAGCCTGCTGCAAGAACTCTCAAGTGAATCGCTCTCGCGCCTGCTCGAACAGCAGAACAGTCGCATCGATCAGGAGCTCTACTTGCAAAACATCGAACGTCTGGGCGAAATTCTGACCAGGTATCCGGTGTTAATTCAGTACTTAGCCATCACCGCAGAAGACCCAAACAACGCCCTCAATTTACGCAGTTCTATTTTACAGAGCATCAAGACTGCGCCGTCTTTTTCTGAATAGATGTAGTTTGGAAGTGAATAGTGACATGGACAAAGCGGCTCTTCCACGGCTTCACATTCGGGCTGATGCCTGTCTGCTCTTTGGCCTCACACTCAGCGTGCTGCTACTTTCAGGCTGCTTCCGGACTGCGGCCCAGACCTCTCAAAAAATGCAACAGAGCCCTACGACAGCAATGTCCCAACTACTGGAGGAACCTTGGAGATGGCTGAACTATAACCGCAAAGAGCGCTTTGCGATGTACAACAACGCCCTGAGCTTTTATAGATTTTACAGCCCCCATAATGCCAATGGCAAAACTGAGGCGAATTATAACGGCGCAATGGCTCACACAGAAGCGGCAAACAGCGGGCAAGCGGGCTCGGCTAGGGTTCCTGCCTCGAACCCTCAGCTTCAGCGCCTGGATGACATCTTTCTCTCCTACCTCAACACCCACCCGGCAGACCCCTACAACAGCTACTACCTCTACAATATTGCCGGGCATTATATCGAGCGCGGCGAACGCGCATTGGGCCTGTGGCTGCTGCGTTCCCTCTATCAAAACTTTCCCGACCTGCAACTGCCGCAGTATCCCAGCATTCACTATTTGATACTGGACACACTGGGTCGCATGGAAAACAGTGTGGACTATCGCATTGAGGCAATCCGGCAGATACTCAGCAACTACAGCTACACCCTGCCTGCCGACAGCAGCATCGGAATGACCGCTGCCAACCGGCGGGGAGTCTGGTTATACCGGCTGGGCAATGCTTATGAAAGTAAAGCCGCCGAACAGCTCTACATCAATCCCGAACTGTCCCGGCAGCAACTTAGTGCAGCCATGGATATTTACAGCGAATTTTCCCGTTTGGATTCGATGGATTCGATACTGATTCCTGAAGAACATAATGCGCGCAGCCTGGTGACCAGCAAACTGAATATCTACAACGCCCGGCGCAACTGGTATAGCGACCCCGATCTGGAGAATCTGATCACCCGCATCAAAACTGCGGTACACACCAAAGATGTCGGGGCCGTACTGTATTATCAGGCCAACGGCTTCTTTGTTCTCAGTGCAGATTACCGCGATGACGTGGCTCGCAGTGGTACGAATATTTATCTGCCTCATTTTTTAGGCGGGACCATTCAGTTTGGCGGCTTAACACCCGAATCTAACGACGAAGAAGCATGGCTTTACAGCACCAACTGGCCGTTTAACATCACCACATGGTACCTGTATTTTCAAAAGATACATTATCCGACTGACCCTGAAATTGATGGAAATTGGGAGTGGTCCGGGATTTATCTGGGAGATTTCTACTGAGATGACACGTAAAACATACCATTCAGTCCGGAACCGGCTTCTCTTGCTGTTGTGTGGTTTCGTTTTAATAACCACACCGCACGCGGGATATCTTGCATTATCCAAGCTTCGGGCCTATAGTCCTCCAGATGGGCAGCAGCCCATACAACGGTCCGTGCCCCTCCCCGAAAGCGCAGAAAATACACGCAGCGTCTGGCCCGAACCAATGGTTCCAGAGCCACAGAAATTTACTCTTCAGGCCAGCGCCAACTGGGATGAACAGCGATTACACATTGAACTTTCCGTGCCGATTGAGCGCTTGGGCTTGCAGACTCGCTACTACGTCAGCAGCGTGATCGAAAGCAATCTCTCGGTCTGGCTCCACGACGCCACCCGCGACCTGCAAGTCAACTCGCAGCAAACCTTGCGGGATTATTGGGGCAACAATATTTTAAAGAGCCCACATGCTTTTTTCAAAAACATTCTGAGGAAAGAGCATTCGGTTTTTTACCCTGACTTAAAGTCCTTCCGATCCACCTATGAAATCAGGCTCTATCCCGATCTGGTTCAGATATGGGTCAACGAAAATTTCCAGAGGGAGGAATTGCCACCTGCCATCTTGCAAAAGGACGCGACTGAGTTCAGTGGCTTAATTATCTATGTGGACCAGCAGCTGCCGATCCGGGGTGAAGGCCACAGCAGAGCCAGCCTGCAAGCTGCCTTGTTCCCCCGCATTTACGATAAGAAACTGAAACTACTGCTGAACTACCGCAACGTAGAGAAAGATGCGCTGCTGCAACGCGGCATGCTCCGCTACGATATGGCGGACAGCGATGCAGAAGCCCGACACCGGGAGCTGATCGGCAGCTATCCTTTACGAATTGTGGCCGAAGAGCTCTTTGGGCTTACGGATTTAATTATTAGCAACACAAATGCTGCAGCGATACTGGAGAATCCCTATTTGCGGGATGCTCTGCGCCAAGGTCGCATTCTGATACTGTCCCGGTCCAAGCCGGCAACGGTGCTGCGCCGGGGCCTGCAAAATTCCTGAGGCCGAAACTTTGTTGCGCATCGACCGGCTGCTCCGGATACTGTTCTTCTTCTCCGCTGTCATTGCTCATCCCCTGTGGGCCCAGGCTGCTTCCCCGGACATATACCGGGACGTCCGCATCGGTATCATGGTGCAGGGTCGGGGTAAGGCTCTGTACAGTTGGTTTGGCCATGCGGGTATTGTGCTGGCCGGCCCCCCCGAAAAGCTGAAAGCCGTGGCACAACAGAATCGTCACTACTTTGAGCACGCCGACCAGTACACGGGCCAAGAATTGCTGTTCGACTATGGCAATTTTGACATCGCCGGCAAGAGTTTTCTCTACAGCTTTCTGAAAAGAGAGCTGAGTTACTACAAGTATTATAAAGATTTTACGCACTACATGGAGGCCAATGCCGCCGGTGAGAAACGCGGCATAGAAATCTACTGGCTGAACCTGGATGACACGGTCAAACAGCGCTTTGCTCAAATCCTGTTTCGGGAGACCAGTCCGGACTTCCGCCTCTATAAGTACGACTTTTACTTTGATAATTGCCTGACTCGTATCCGTGATCAGCTGAACGAAGTTTTCGATGGCCGACTGGCGGACCAGCTCTCCGAACAAAGCCCTTGGAGCCTCCGGCAGATTCTGCGCCGTGAAATCGGCGACAAATTCTGGGTCCTGCTACTGGCCGAATACTTCCAGGGCGCCAAAATTGACCAGAAATACAGCCGTTGGGATACGCTGTTCTTACCCAGCTACATGCCGGAGTTTTTGGAGCAGCTCCGTATCCCGGCAGACAACCAGGCACTGCTGGCCGAAAAGGAAACGGTTTTCCCGTTCCGAAAAGAAGAGCTGGCGACAATCCATACGTATAAATTTTTCCGGCGCAGCATCTGGCTGCTGCTGCTGTACGGTTCTGTCGTCTTGCTGCTGGCGCTATATTACTGGCAACGTCGCAGTATTTTCCCGGCGGTAAACAGTGCCGCGCCGGGCATAAACGTCAGCCTGCGCTCACTCAGCTACTTCGTTTTGGTCGCAGTCAGCAGCTCGGCGATGGCCATCTTTTCCGGAGTGCTGTGGCTGGAGCATGTGCTTCAAGTCTACGATGTCGCCTTGGAAAATGTATCGGTTGTGCTGGGCAGTCCGTTTCTCGCCTTGCAAATACCGGTACTGCTGCTGCTGCCTGTTCGGCCCTGGAGGAGGACACTCTTGCGTTTTTTTCTGTGGAACTTTCGGATCCATGCTTGGTTGGGCTTGCTCCTGCCGTTGTTCTCCTGGCTGTATAGCCTTGTGAGTTCACAATTTGCCCAGGATATACTCTTGCCATGGCTGTTGCTTTTACCCATACTGGCTGCCGCAGCCTTCCTACCTTGTGATGCCAAAGGCTTCCTCAGCAAGCTGGACAGAGCTTCATCGCAGAAATATAGAAGTAGAAATATAAAAAGGGGAACCCTAAAAAAGGAAAACCTTAAGTAGCCTCCCTCACAGTCCTAAATCCCCGCACCTGAGCATTCTCCTCCCCCCCAGTGCCTTTTTCAGAGTTTGGTTAGGCATGTTTTCGGTTGCTGAGTGCCCTAGAATTTCAATCTGAGTGCAGAGCGTAATCTTTTACAAAATTATGGATGGTTTTTTGATAAAACAACCACGGTCTTTGCCGGGTCTGTTCTTGCTCGGGGTGTTGCTCTCAACGTCCGGAGGCTTTTGGGCCCCGGCTCAGGCCTTATATAGTTATTCCTTTCAGTATGAGAACCTGCTCCTGCTCGACTTTGCCGCCGGTTTCAGCAATCTGGCCACTCCGGACAGCAACGAGGTCGCCCTGCCTTTTGCGTTTTCCACCGAGCTTGGTCTGGCGCGTTCCGCGATGCTGCCTCAGGGCCGGATGGGAGCAATGCTGGTGCTGCGTAATAACTACCTGCTACATTTCCAGGTTCTGCTCAGTAACTTGCGCAATCAGCAGGGCATTTTTGCCTTTGGGCTGGGCAACGAGACCCGCGGTCTTTTGTTTGGGGTGGCTCAGGAATTTACCCTGCTTAGCGAGAGCCGCCCCAATACTTTAGGTTTGGGTGTTTATACCAAGCTGTTTTACGGCATACAGGGACTGATGGACCTGCAATTCGAGGGCAGGCTGCTGACCAATACCCTTAGCGCAACCAATATTAATGGCTATAGCAATATTTACATGTATATCCAGGCTTTATTCATGATTTCTCAGCTGCGTATCGGGATCAGGGGAACTCTGCACCTTTTCAACGCCACGGCCACGGGGCCCAGCTTGATTCAGCTGCAAGGGAAGCTGGTGTTCGGCGGCTCTGCCGGGGCGCGTTTGCTCGATTTGGATTTTTACTTGTCTGCCATTGCCATCGTGAACCAAGGCCTGACCGATAACAACTACAGTATTATGTTCTTTGGCGCGGGCTTTCAGCTGAACTTTGTGTTGTACCGCCGCATCACAGCGGGTGCCTATCTGGAAGTTATGTCGTTTCCCTTGCCTCTGAGTAATGTGAATTCAGTACAAACAAATACTGTCGGGCTCAGCTTTGGCCTGACTTTGAAGTTCCGTATTTTTCGCAAGGAATTGTGGAGCCCGGAGGTCGTTCCTCTCGGTATTTATTGAGGAAGTTTACAAACTCTTGTTTCGAAAGAATTTTGAGGGCACTCTATAAAAGATCGAAATATGATATACTCAAGGACTATAGAAAATATAGGGGACCTCGAAAAAGATCGCGATTTCACGCGGAATTGGAATTTTCAGGGGTACCCGGAAGATGCTTTTGAAAACTCCCGCAAGCCCAAGCATCAGAATCGGTTCTGAAGAGAAACATGTATGCCCCGCTATCCCTTTCACGAAATAGAACCCCGCTGGCAACAGTACTGGCAGGAACAACAGACCTTTACGGCCACCGAAGACCCCGCCTTTCCGCCCGAAAAACGCTGCTACGTGCTGGACATGTTTCCCTACCCATCGGGCAGCGGCCTGCATGTAGGCCACCCCGAAGGATATACCGCCACCGACATCTACTCGCGCTACCTGCGCATGAACGGCTACAATGTGCTGCACCCGATGGGCTTCGACTCTTTTGGCCTGCCCGCCGAAAACTATGCCATCCAGACCGGAACCCACCCACAACTTACCACCGAGCGAAACATCGAACGCTTCCGCGAGCAAATCCGCTCACTGGGCCTGAGCTACGACTGGAGCCGTGAAGTCAGCACCAGCGAACCCGACTACTACAAGTGGACCCAGTGGATCTTTATTCAACTCTTCAACAAAGGCCTGGCCTACGAAAGCGAAGCCCCGATCAATTGGTGCACCTCGTGCAAGACCGGACTGGCCAACGAAGAAGTCGATGCCGGCTGCTGTGAGCGCTGTGGCAGCCCGGTCGTGCGGCGCAAGCTACGACAGTGGGTACTGAAAATCACCGCCTACGCCGAGCGCCTGCTGCAGGATCTGGAACTGCTGGACTGGCCCCACTCAATCAAAGCCATGCAGGAAAACTGGATTGGGCGCAGCGAAGGTGCAGAAGTCGATTTCCCGCTGGCCGTAGATAAAACCAGGAAACTGCGAGTCTTCACTACCCGTCCCGACACCCTCTACGGCGCGACTTACATGGTGCTGGCACCGGAGCATTCCTGGGTGCCCGAACTAAGCGGCGCTGAGCAACGACAAACGATCGAGCAATACCTTGCAGCCGCGGCGCGCAAATCCGACCTAGAGCGCAGCGATCTGGCCAAGGACAAAAGCGGTGTGTTCAGCGGCTCCTATGCGATCAACCCGCTGACCGGTCAGGAAATCCCCATCTGGATCGCCGACTACGTTTTGAGTTCCTACGGTACCGGGGCGATCATGGCCGTTCCGGCCCACGACCAGCGCGACTGGGACTTCGCCCGTAAATTCGATCTGCCCGTCGTTGCAGTGCTGGAAGGTGGCGACATCAAGCGGGAAGCCTTTATCGGAGACGGCATCCACATCAACTCCGGCGAACTGGACGGCCTAGGCAGGCAGGAAGCCATTGCCAAGGCCATCAAGATCCTGGAGCAGCGCGGTTTGGGCGAAAAGACAGTGCAGTACAAACTGCGCGACTGGCTGTTCAGCCGCCAGCGTTATTGGGGCGAACCCATTCCGGTGGTGCACTGCCCCGACTGTGGCATCGTGCCCCTGCCCGAAGAACAATTGCCCCTTCGCCTGCCGGAAGTATCCAGCTACCAGCCCACCGACAGCGGCGAGTCACCACTGGCCGCAATGGAAGACTGGCTGCGCTGCGAATGCCCTCGATGCGGCGGCCCCGCCCTCCGGGAGACCAACACCATGCCGCAGTGGGCCGGCTCCTGCTGGTACTACCTGCGCTACCTCAGCCCCCACGATGCACAGCACTTCGTCAGCCCCGCCGCCGAGCGGTATTGGATGCCGGTCGATCTGTACGTAGGCGGAGCCGAGCACGCAGTGCTACACCTGCTCTATGCCCGCTTCTGGCACAAGGTGCTCTACGACCTGGGTCTGGTGCAGCACCGGGAACCATTCCGGCGCCTGGTCAACCAAGGTATGATCCTAGGCGAGATGGAATATACCGGTTACCGCACGCAGAATCTTGATTGGTTGAGCAGCGATACTCTGGCCACCACATCAGCTCACGAGTTACAGGACGAGAATGGCAACCCCGTGGAAGCTGTCAGGCTCAGTGAGGAGCAAGTGACCAAGCAGGGCAGCGATTTTGTTCTGAAGGAGCGGGCAGAGATCAAGGTGCGGGCCCAAGCCGAAAAAATGTCCAAAAGCCGGGGCAACGTCATCAATCCGGACGATGTAATCGCCGAATACGGCGCCGATACCCTGCGCCTCTACGAAATGTTTATGGGGCCGCTGCAGATGGTCAAACCCTGGGCCACCGGCGGGCTGGCGGGCATCCATCGCTTTCTGAACCGCATGTGGACCATCGGGCAGAAGCCGCTGCGCGGCGGAACTCTGGAAAAATCGGGCGAGCTGCGGGACGCGGCGCAGGCCGGGGAACTGCGCCGCCTGCTGCACCAGACGATCAAAAAGGTCAGTCAGGACACCGAAAATCTGGAGTTTAACACAGCAATTTCACAGATGATGATTCTGAGCAATCACCTGTCTGCCTTGGAGTTCTGTCCGCTGGAAGTCTGGCGTCCCTTCGTGCTGCTGCTCAGCCCTTACGCGCCGCACTTAGGCGAGGAACTGTGGCAGTCGATTCAGAAAGCGGAAGGTCTCAGCGGCCAGACTTTGGCTTATGAAAACTGGCCCGGCTGGGACGAAGCCCTGTGCCAGGCCGATGAAAAGGAAATTGTGTTCCAGATCAACGGCAAACTGCGCTCCAAGGCTCTGCTGCCTGCCACAGCCGACAAAGAACAGCTACTGGCGGCGGCCCGGAGCGACCCCAAGGTACAAGAACAGCTTACGGGCAAAACGGTGCGCAAAGAAATCGTGGTCCCGGGCCGCCTGGTGAATATTGTGGCCAATTAGCTCCAGGCCCACGGTTTTTAGAGGTGCCCTTATGGTCTCCCGGCAAGCAATGGGCAAGTGCTGTGGCTCCGCACAGCACCTCAGCGCGTCTCGTAGTAATCTACGCTATACTGGCCTATGTGCAAACGGACTTCGGCCAGCAGTTCTCCGCTACCAATTGCGATTTTGGGAACATCGCTCAGGGCCAGATTGACCCGTATTTGGGACGGCTTATTGCGCAGTATGCGCCGGAAATAGCTCCGAACGGCCTCTTTGATGGCATTCTCCACCGCCGCTTTGCGCAGCTGAATCATCAGCTCCGGCCGCAGAGTTTGCGGTGAAGTATCTTGATTGTTGCCTATATCCCTGTCCGAATCCCTGCCTGAGGCAGCAGCAAAAGGCACGGCCCCGTAGGCCTGTGCCGTTCTCTTATCGGCCTGTTGCCAAGCCTCCATACGGCGGCTTTCAAAACTGCTGAGTTGCTTGCGAATGGAATAGTAGTAACGATCGCCTTGGCTGGATACATGATAAATATCCAAGTCTTCGGGCCGGATGATTTTTATGTGCTCGGGAATCACTAGCAAAGTCTCATCCTGCCGGTGAAAGCGGTCCGGTGGGCGATAGACCACTTGAAAGCCGTAGATCAGGCCGTGGAAAATGTAGCTGGCCTCATCGCGCACAAAATTCTGCGCATCGATAATCAACTGGGACAGCTTGTCTTCGTAGTCTCGCTGCTCGGTCTTACCACTGGCCTGGCTATAAGGGGAAACCACCAAGTTAAGGTCCAAGTCCAGCCAGAACGTACCACTGATATGGGGATACTGCTGATTCTGTGCTGCCAGGGCGGCCATCTTCCCAAGCGATAAAGGTATGAAGGGAAGGGCTAAACAGCCAGCTAAAACGCAACCGCGGCACAGGAAGAACGCACGGAATTTCAGGTGCAGCTTCATGAATTTGGAAGGCTCACGCAGAGGCCGCTTGCATGCAGTCATGGTACAATTGAATATAATCATTGAGGTTTTTCTGCCACGAGAAGTCCTGCATCATGCCGTATTGTTTGAGCCCCCACAGCTGACGCGCTTTGCGGTGCCAGAGCTGAAAGGCCTCATTCAGTACATTTTGGAGTTCGTCGGTACTGCAATTTTCGAAGACCAGGCCATTGACTTTGTGTTGAATCGTGTCGGCCAGGCCGCCTGTTTTGCGCACTACCGGCGTGGTGCCGTAGCGCAGCGAGTAGATCTGGTTTAAGCCACAAGGCTCATAGAGACTGGGCATCAGAAAAAAATCGGCGGCGGCAGTTAGAATATGGGCCATTTCCTCGTGAAAATAGTTTAAGAACATAAAGTTCTGCGGATGCTGCCAGGCCAGCATTTGTAGCGACAGCTCCAGTTGAGAATCGCCTTCTCCCAGAATAATCAGCTGGCAGCGATTCTGCGCCAAGGATTCAATCAAGGGCCCTTTCCCTATGGGCTTGCTGCCGACTCGGAAAGTACCGGAAGGCTCGGAAGACTCGGCATTTCCTGTGTCGTAGTCCAGCATCAATAAATCTTGCAGACCCTTTTGCTTTACCACCCGGCAGATGCTGACCAGCAGCGGAATCTTGGTGCTCAAGGGGAACTGGAGCTTCTCAGCAAGCTTCTGCCTCCAGTATTGCTTGGCCTTGATCACTTCACGCTTGGTACTCCCGTAAGGATACTCTTTCAGGTAGGGGTCAGAAGAAGGGTTCCAGCTGCTGTCGCCCACTCCATTCAGAATGCCACAAAAGTCAGGACTGCGCTCCCGCAGAATGGAAGAAATACCATCATGGCCCTCCAGCAGCTCCCGCGCGTGAGTCGGAGAAACCGTGTTGATCTTGTGGGCAAAGCGCAGCCCTGTGGCCAGAAGGTTGATTTTGCCCTCGAATTTCCAGTTGTCAATTTGAAAGCCGGGGGCAATGGCTATTCCCCACTGGCGCAGAAGTTGCGCGAAATTTTCGGCAATCTCCGGGGTAAAAGTGCCCATATATGAAGCATTGTGAATGGTCAGCAGACTGGGGAGGGGGGCGCAGCAAAGCCGGGGCAGCAGGTTGGGAAGAAAGCGGTTGAAGTAGGGGAACAAGCCACACAGCCAGTCATGGCCATGTACTACATCGGGTTTCCAGGAAATTTCAGGGTTTTCAAAAATCGCAAAAGGGGCCAAGGCCAGCAGCAGCGCCTGCAGCAGATCCAGCGACGAGTCGTTGCTGGTATAGCTGGGTGTGTATGGTTCGTGGATCGCGTCCAAGGCTGGATGCCGGAGCACATAAAAAATGTGCTCCGGATAGTCGGGGTGCTTCGATTCTTCAAGCAGAAAAAACGGCAACTGCGGGTAAAAGTACTTGCGGAGCAGCTTCATGCGGAGGTGACGGTAACCCAGTAATACTGTGCGGACTTCCAGCCCATGAGCCAGCAGGGCTTCAGATAGCGAGACCACCACATCGGCCAGCCCGCCCACCTTGGTGATACTGCCCCACTCTGGTGCCAAAAACAAGATATTCCGGCCTGCGGTCCCTGCTGAGTTGTCATGTATACCGGGTTGTGGCTGGTCCATAAGATTCCCATGCTTCTAAAGGGAGCGCTCTAAAATCCGTAGAAAAAACCTGACAATGTAGGGGACCTCTAAAAATGGTATCGCTTCGCGAGAATTGTACAATCGCTCTGCTTCGCCGCAGCGATTGTACCGCGTTTTGATGCCAGACTACGGGATTTTTTGCGGCAGCGAGGAACGGAAGCCGAGGCATACTTTGCTGTATGGTAAGGCTTTCGTGACAAAGCTGCTCCGTGAAAAAGACCGAGTCTGGCGCGAAATTGGAATTTTTAGAGGTCCCCTGTAGTACAGCTTCAGGCTTCCCTTCCACACTATCGCAAAAATCTCGGAAATCTGGCTTGGGAAGCCTCATTCCAGCAGTCTGTCAGAGCTTCCCTGAAATCCTCTATTATTGCAATGCTGCGCTGAATAACAATCTGTGAATTAGGGATCTCTAAAAATTCCCCACCACAGAAAGATGCTGCGCCAGCTCGCATGGGAGAATGAGGGGAGGGCCGTGCGCAGCAAGGCCCTCCCTTTCAGCAAGGGCCTGCCACCTCTTCTGATAAAGCTGTTCGTTTCAAAAGAGCGAGCGCGAAATTGGAATTTTTGGAGGTGCCCTTTATCTTTTTCCTTTCTTAAATTTTTCCCATTCCTTTTCAATACTTCTTAGGGTAAGGGTTTTCCCACTCTTCACACCGTCATAAGTGTATTGTAGCCATAGTACATTTGTTAGTTTTTTGGGGAAAGTGAAGTTGCTGTCAAACATTTTCATTCCGTAAAATTGAAATAAAAAAAGCATAATAATTATACTGCTCAGCACCAATTTTTTCAGAGATTTGAGTGAGAAATGATAGACTAAAAATATAAAAAGGGGTACTGCATAAGATGCAAGCTGAACATAATTTCCATTGTGGACGAGGAGTTGAAAGAGCAGGGCAGGGAAAAAGGCCAGACTTAACAACATGAGGTCTCTTCTATCGTAAGATTGAAGAGAATATTTTTTCCCAATTATAAATAAAATAATTAGCAATATAAAGGCATTTATCATATAAATGAATATTCTGAAGATATTTAATATTGGACTTAAAGAGATACCTGAAAAGATAATACTCGTTGAGTAGACTGCTTCGGCAGACTGCATACTGCTCAAGTATGCTGAAAGACCACCATACTCTGCCATAAGCGGTATAAACCAAGTTAGACAGGTTCCAAAAAAGATCAGTAATGAGGAAACTATTATTTTTACCTCTTTTGATGCAGCAAGTAAAAAAAAATAGAGAGGGAAAAAGTAAAAGGACATATCCTGTCTCAATCCAGAAAAAATTCCCCAAAAAAAGCTGTATAGGAGAATTTTTCCGTAATTCTTGTGTATATATATTTTTATACTGTAAAAAAGCAAAACAATTGATCCCAAACATAAAAATATTCTGTTTCCTCCAGTAATACTTCCTAGAAGCAGTATGGGATTACTTGTAAAAATGATAGTTAAAATTGCTGCTTCAAGGTTTGTTTTATGAAACTCTTTGATAAGGAAAAAGAAAGAAATAGTAACAAAAAACATAATAACCATATTTATGATATGCTGTACAGTAATCGGATTAGGTATTACAAGAGATATAAGGCGACCAATATAGATAAAACTTATATAACCGGGCATTTGCACATCATAGTCACCTGAGAAAAAGCTTCTTTCAATGTTCCGGTTATATATTTCTGCATCATTATTGAAACGAATATCCGAAGGTAAAAATGGAATTCTTACGATGAAAGTAAAAAAAATGCAAATAAAAAGTGCAAAATATTTATGTTTCTCAAAAAAAAGTATACTGTTTTTCATTAGAATTCTTGTGATCCTTAAAAAATATGGCGTAACCTTTCGCAGCCCCGGTTATCATTTCTCTTCCAAAGATGCCATAACCTGCCCCCAAATGTCAATACAAGGTCAGGTGATTTTCAGAGGTGCCCTTATCTGGTTCAAAAATACAGGCAGGATAAAGAGGCTGTTTAACAAAGAGCCGGCCAAGCCTGTGGTTATAATCCAGGCAAACATTGACAGCTGAAGATTTCCGCTGAGCAAGAGAGGAATTTGTCCCACTATAGTGGAAAAAGTGGTCAGAAGTACATGTTTGCTTTTTCTCTTGACAGATATCTCCCCCAAGAGACAGGGGCTACAGCCCGGAAGGAAGTTTCGAACTTCCCCCCGATATTTGTTGTAAAATGATATGTAACTGGACAGACCGGCGGATAGAAGGTCATATAGCGATGTATTTCATAGAATATACAATGTTGAATTATCTGCGTTTACAAACGGGAATGACGGTAAAAAATCTTGTGCATACGATGGACATGATGCAGTTGTCCGATAAGAGAGGGAAAAAGCAAAGAAACGCTCTGGCTGCGTTCCGCATCCTCAATAGAAGAGGAAAAACTTACGAAATCGCTGAAAATCACGGTACCCAAAGCAACGACAGCTCAAAAAGCTATATATCAATATTTTACGTAATAGTGTAGTGCCTGCTGGGAAAATTAAGTCATTACTATTAAACTGTTTACTGAATTAAACTGTCAAAGTCAAGGCGGCTTTCAGAGCAAGGGAATCTAGAGAACAAGCGGAATCTGTTCAGGAAACGTTGAATAAACCGCTGGAAATGCGGCAAAATCGAAAAAACGGAAATAGGCTTGGAAGCCTCTCAGGCTCTCAGGGCTTCAACACGTGAAGATGCCGCGTGAGCTGCCAAGGCGGCGTCCCCTACCCCGACCGCCAACTGCCGAAATGGTGTCTGGCGTGCATCACCGATGGCAAAAAAACCCGGCACAGCGCTTTCCATGTGCTCATTAACCTTGATAAAACCCTGCCCGTCTTTCTCCACTTCCGGGAAAGCCAGCTCCGTGTTCGGAAGTGAGCCGACAAAGATAAACACAGCAGCAAACTCTTCCTCATAAATCTCATTCGTTTTCAGATTATGGAGCCTTACCTGTTCTACTTTGTTCTCACCCAATATCTCCAGTGCCACATGAGAAAGGCGCAGTTCGATATGCGGGTTCCTGGCCACCCGATCTGCCAGAGCATCCTGAGCCCGGAATTTATCGCGGCGGTGGATCAGTACAATCTGATCGCTTAAATTGGCAAGGTAATGCGCTTCGTCACAGGCGGCATCGCCGCCTCCCACCACCAGTATCTTTTTACTTTTAAAAAACGGACCATCGCAGGACGCGCAATACGAAACCCCCCGCCCTACCAAGCGTTCTTCGCCTTTGATGCCCAACGCACGGTGCACCGCACCCGTGGCCAGAATCACTACGGGCGTCCGCATTTCGCCTTTTGGGGTTCGCACCACAAACAGAGAACCATCGCGCTGTAACTCACTCACCTCTTCGACCTGTAATCCGGCACCAAAGTTGCGAGCCTGCTGCTCCATCTTTTGCGAAAAATCCATACCGGTGATGATTTGGGGAAAACCTGGGTAATTCTCCAATTCCGAAATAATCAGTGCCTGGCCGCCAAAGGCATAGCGCTCCAACAGCAAAGTATCCAAGTTGGCCCGTGCGCCGTACTGCGCCGCAGTCATACCGGCGACTCCGCCGCCAATCACCACAATATCCTGATCCCAATTGCCCTTTGCCATCCGATTATCCTTTCACTTAGTTCTTGGTTCCCTTTGCATCCTTCGGTCGGCAGGCGGGTTCAGCCATTTCTGCAGCACAGCGACAAAACGCTCTATCAATTCATCTGCTTTTTGCTGATTGTTCGCAGCCTCAAGCAGCAAATACGCCTTTATAAAATCGTGCTTTTCAAGGTAATAATCTGCCAGTTTTTGCAAGCCCGCGTTGTAACCCACGGCCAAATAGATTTTTTCGGCGGCTTGGATCTGTCCCAGGCCAAATAACTGATTTGCTTTGCGAGTCAGCAGTGCCTTATCCGAACTTAATAAACTGGTGTTGGGTTCGGGCAGCTGGTAGGTCTGCTGCTGTGGTATATAGCTCAGAGCGCACCGGACAGCCGCACTCAGTGTCCGGTCCTGCCGGGGTGTTTTGAGCCGGAGCAAGCCCTGCAGAAACCTTTCTGAATCCGTTTGTTCCGTAGTCATTTGAAATGTTTGAACAGTCTGATGCTGAGTGAGCGAGATTTTCGTGACGGCGAAGAAATGAGAACCAATATTCTGCTGCAAAGTTATGGCAACAAGCTGTGGCGAAGTTTTGCGCCCACTCCTGCCGCAGGCACAACTATTACTCACATAAAGATCGCCGTTTAGTTTGCTCTCATGATGTTGAAGAATTCTTAGGGGGACCTCTAAAAATGAGCCAAAATGTGCTGGAGGAGTCTCTGTTTCTTTGCTTGGGGGAATCTTGGGCAGATATTCACAAATTACGGTTCTGTACCGACAGCTCAATCCAGGAACGCCTGTTCCTTGATCAATTTTTCTGCCATCTGGCGGTCTTTGAGAGTAATAACACTCGAATAATTTTCCAGAAAGTCTTTGTCGTAGCGCACGGCAGAAGCCAGCAGTTGAGCAGCTGCCAGGTCCTTCCTCTCCCCAATTTGCTTGTAAGTTTTGTACACCTTCAAGTAGGCACTCAACAAAGTTTTGCGATCATCTTCGGAAAAATCACCATCGGCGGTCAAAGACTCATAGATGCTGACCTTCTCACCGGGGAAAATCAGATCCGGGTTACTGCTGCGCAAGTTATCGGTATTCATGGTGTACAGGTCGGGCCACATAAACAAGTCATCCCAGTATTTGCCGGTGATGCGGGCAAACCAGTCATTTTTGCGGACGCTGTAGTCGGAAACATGAACCCTTTTGTTGCCCATGACATCATAAGCGTAGTCCGCATCACTGGCAGGACTGCTGACTACCAAAGATCCAATGGGGGCAGCAGGCATTACCGGAGCACTATTTGCTCGCTCTTTGCCCATATCCGCTGTCTGTGGCTCTTCTGCAACAGTATTGCTCAGGTAATCACGGCGCAGTTCGTTATCGTCGATCAGCAGATCATCGCCAAGGTCACTGCTATCGACCTCCAATGATTCAGGTTCAGCAACCTCAGGACTCCCGACAATCTGAACCTCCGAATCCTGATATTCTGTTGTCCCCAGACTCAGCAAAGTCTCCGAAGCACTTTCACGGGCAACCAGAATGCGGCTTGAATCATCGTTGACAGGAAGCCAGAACAGCACGGTAATCACTATTATCGTCAGTACCAAAAACAGTACGACCATCATACGTTGCAACTGGGTATTCACAAACGTCCTCCCTCTCAAAATGCCCTCTGCATTATCCATAAAATTTCTGCCACAGCCAAGTCCAGATTCTATAAAAAACCCGTATTTTCGGCAAAAAACGTCATAGCAAAGAAAGCCCTTTCATTGCTCTATCGGCCTTTCCGATCTTTCTATGAATCTTTTCGATAAAGAAAAGGGAACCTCTAAAAATCGTATCGCTTCGCGAGAATTGTACAATCGCTCTGTTTCGCCGCAGCGGGTGCCCGTTAGATTCTGGAACCCATCTCCAAAATCAATTCCACCTCACCTACACTGATATTCAATTGTTTGGCGATCGTGGCATTGTCCCAGCCCTTTTCGGCCAGTTGAAAAACCATGCCGCGAGTCTCTTCGTGGGGCAAATCTACAACCGCACCGCTTTCGCCAGCGCCTTGCCCCACACCCTGCCCATGCAGAGTGAGCTGTTCGGCCAGACGAATATTACTGTCCAGCCCCTCGCTCATCTCCTGAATGCGTTTTTCGGCCTTGACCAGCCAGCCGCGCATTTTCTCCATTTCGTCCGAATGCTGCCGGGATGCGTCCAATAGTTCCTGCAGCAGGGAGACTTGCTCAAACACCTGCTCAGTCTGTTCGGTATTCTGCTCAATCACGGCCTGCAAGCTGCTGATTTCTTTGGTCTTTTGCTCCAGTGGGCCCAGCAGTTGCTCTGCCGAACGAATGCGCGCTTCAATACCCTTCATTTCACTAATATGCTGTAAACCTGTTGCCTGATAGGCCTCAAGATTCCGAGCCTGTTCTTCCAGAGCCAGGAATTCTTTGCCCCTTTCCTGATAGACAGCTCCAATGTGGCGAAAGGTTTCTTCCATTTGCTGGACACGATCGTGCTGGGCATACAATAGCTCCCACTTGCTGCGAGTCTGTTCCAGCCTCTGCTCTAAATCTTGAACATTCTGCTGCAAGACTTCTGCACGCTCTTCACTCGCTTCCAAAGCCTTCAATTTTTCGACCACGCCCTGGGCCAACTGTCGGATGTACTCAAACTCTTTTTCCAAGTGCTGGCTTTGCTCGGTATAGGTGTTGAGTACTGAGCTCTGTTCGCGTAGTTTCGCAATCTGCTCGCGTGTGTCCCGCCACAGAGTTTCGGCTCGTTCAATCAGTTTGCCATTGCTCAGAATATGCTGCTGCTGTTTCTCAATGGTCTCAAAATTGTTAGCCATCTGCTGCACATCAGTTTGGATACGAACTTCCAAGGTCTCATACTGTTCTTCGAGCCTGCGACCGCGATCCTGTATGCTTTTTTCCATCTGTTGGAATTCCTGTGACCACTGTTCCAACTCATCCCCGTGCTCATCCAGACGCCTGCGAAGTTCCGCATCGCGCTCCTTATTCTGCTGCGCCATGCTTTCTTGCCGGGTCTTGGCCTCGGATTTCAGCTTCTCAACCACATCCTGAATTTCACGCCCGGCCTCAGCTGAATGCTGTTGCATCTCCTGCCGGGAGCTGCGCAGTTGCTCCTTCAATTCCCGACGCTCGCCTGCCACCTCTCGCTCCCAGAGTTCGCTGCTGCGCTCCCAGTTTTCATGTTGCGTGCGCTCGGCCCGGGCTGCCAAGTCTTCCAATTGCTGTTTCAATTTAGCATCCCAGCTCTGCAAATGCCCACTCAGCTGATTCTGCTTACGTCGCAGCTCATCAGCAAAATTATTTTCGTACAGCTCAAACTGAGCACTCAGTTCTTCGCGCGAACGGTTTTCGATATGTTCAAGATCGACCTGCAAGCGGTGGTAATTCTCTGACAGAATATTCCAATCACCAAACAGCTCAGTGGCCTGCTTGCGGTACGAATCGCAGGTCTGTTCCATTTCGGCCTGCATATCAGCACGGAAATGTTCTAGTAGGGTGTCTCGATCTTTCTTGATATCAGATTCAATACCGGAAAACTTTTCAAAATAGGCACTACACCATTGCTCAAATTCCTGCAGGCGCTGGTGTACCTGGTCAATCGTCTGCTGCATCAGCAAGTCAGTTTCTTTACTCAGCAGAGCCTTTTGCTCATTTTGCAGGTTCAGCACATCATGTTCCAAGCGTTCACGCAGTTCTTGGCGGTGGTGCTCTTGGTACTGGCTCAGCTCTTTCTGGATATCTTTATAATTCTTTGCCAAGTGCTCCAGCGAGTTTTGCAACTGGTTCTGCCGGGCCGCGATCTGATCTTCCAGCCCGCTATTCTGCTGCATCGCCTCTTGCAGTTTATCGCGCAGGGCTTTCTGAGTCTGTCGCAGGCGCTCGGCATCTGATTGCAAGACTCGTTCAATTTTGTCCCATTCTCCGCGCGCCCGGATGACCTTTTGCAACGATTCGGCTTGCTGCCCGGTCTCTTGCTCCAAGAGCTGTAAGCGCTTGGCAAACTTCATCAGATTTTCACTTAGCTGTTCCTTTTGGGCTTCCAGGTGCTGATCGGCATCACTGCGCAGCATATTGCCGTGTTCGGTCAACTTCTGCATCAGGTAGTTTTGCAATTCCGCAGCCCAACGCCGCTGCTCCTTCAGGTGAGTGTCCAGCTTGTGAACCTGCTCGGTCTGCTGGTCGGTCCGGCTGAATTGTTCCTCGATCCGGGCAAGCTCTTCTTCATAGCGATTCACAGACTCAAACAGAGTCTCCAGGCGCTGCCGGGCAGCCTCCAGCCCCTCTACGCTCTGAAGGAAGCTCTGGTAACTCTGCTCGCCGCGCCTCATGAATTCCAGGTTCAAGTCGCGCTGAGCCTCCATATCGACAGAGCGATCTTCTAATTCATCTAAAATACTTTGGAAGCGCTGTTCCATATTGCTCCGCACGTTGTCAAGGAAGCGGCGCACATCATTGATGGAGCGGTTATTACTGTCGCGGGCTCGGAAATACAGTACCAACAGCACCAAGACCAACACACTAATGACATCACCTAAGTCAAATATGGTCATAATGATGTGATTTCCCCTACCTTCATCCAGAGTGAGATTCTAAGGGACTCCCATTCCGTATTATTCCCGCTCTTAATTTGTCTGTCAGACATTAGGGAACCTCATAAGGGGACCTCTAAAAATGGTATCGCTTCGCGAGAATTGTACAATCGCTCTGCTTTGCCACAGCGGTTGTACCGCCTTTTGATGCCAGACGAAGGCTCCAATGCGAGCTGGCGCAGCATTGGTGAAATGAGAAGGCCCGTGCGCAGCCAGGGCCGACCTTCCTCTTTGCGATCTGGGCGAGCTGGCGCAGCATTGGTGAACTGGCAGGCCGTGCGCAGCAAAGAGCCTGCGTCCTCTCTTTCGTGACAAAGCTGCTCCGTGAAAAAGACCGAGTCTGGTGCGGCATCTTTCTGTGATAGGAAATTTTTAGAGGTTCCCATAAATAGCTTCGCAAGAAGAGCGAATTTCTAGAGGTACCCATTAGTATTGTAGAAACCTGTCAAAACGATACAGGAATTGTCTGTAACTGCGGTAGTGAAAGTCCGCCAACGAATCGCGGCGATTCCTCCAGGTAAAATAGGCGGCCCGGCAGCCCGCGCTCTTGGCTCCTTCAATGTCATTGCGATAGTTGTTGCCCACATACAGCACCTCTGCCGCTTGCAGGCCCAGTTTGCGCGACAGGTATTCGTAGGCCATCGCGTGAGGTTTTAAGTAGCCACTGCCTTCGGAAGTAATGGCCAGATCCCAGTACTCGGAACCCAAACCGAAATATTCCAGTTTTTTATCCACCGGGAAATCGGACATCGCGGCTACGATAAACCCCCTCGCCTTCAGCTCTCGCAAAACCTGTTTCACTCCAGGCAAGGGGCGCAAATAGCGGAAGCTGCCTTCCCAGACTTGGTAGATCTTTTCGTCCAGCAGTTTTTCAACTTCATCAACATTTTCACCGGTCAAGTCAGCGTACATCTGAGCCTGGTGATGAAGCAGTCCGGCTCGCCCCTTGGCCTCGTATTGGTAGCCATCTTCGCGCAGGTTGTGACGCACCTTCCAATAACGTTGCACCAACTGAAAATTGCGAATATAAAAGCCCAAGGAGGTAGTGAGCAATTTCCACTGCGGATATAGCGTTCCATCAATATCAAATGTTACTGCTTTTACCTGCGGCATTCCCGTCCCTCCGAACCCCGGACTGGAGAGACCGGCGCTGTAAACAGTTCAATATACTGCTTTTGGAACGGCTAGGCAAACAAGCGGGAGAAACCTGCAAAGACGCTCTAAAAATCCCTTCGTCTGGCATCAAAACGCGGTACAATCGCCAGCGAAGACAAAGTAGAAGCAGAGCGATTGGACCATTCTCGCAGAAAGCGATACCATTTGTAAAGGTTCTCATAAATTTTTCGATAACGAATATCATTATTATCTAATAGTTATTGTTCTATAATCATTAATTAATATGGAATTATGATATATAATAATCTGAATTATCCTGAATAATAAATAGCTATGCTTATAAATGAGCTTAAATATAAATTTTTCCTTGACGGCTGCGAAAAGTCGTGTTAGCATAAGTCATGGGAAATAACTCATGCCATCAGGGATCGTCCGGGTTTCCCCGTCTGTGCCTTTATTTGCAAGGATGTCTGCCTGCAATCTCAAGTGGCATGAGTGTAATACAGACTAGCGAACCTCCAGATTTTCATCACTTGAGGGCTTGTTTATAGAAAGGTAGAAAACAATGAATGATCGCATCATAGAGTCCATTATGGCAGAGTACCCGCAAGACCGGGCCTATATGATTGATATACTGATACGGCTGCAACAGCGTGCAGGTTATATTGATGACCAAAGTGTCATTGTGCTGGCAGAGCATTTCGCCGTATCGCCCTTGGATGTGCGGGAAACTATCAGCTTCTATCACTTCCTTCATGAACAAGCAACCGGAAAGCACATCATCTACCTAGCCGATACCGTGATTGCCCGGATGAATGGCTATGATACAGTGCTGGCGGCACTTGAACAGGAGACGGGCTGCGTCTCGGGCCAAAGCAGCCCGGATGGTCTGTTCAGTCTGTTTGAGACTTCCTGTATCGGGCTCTCCGACCAGGAACCGGCAATCCTGATCGACATGATTCCGTTTACTAGGCTGACCCCGGCCAAAGTTCACGACATTGTGGCTGCCATCCGCGGTGGCAAAACCGCCGAGCAACTGGCAAATCCCCAGGGCATTGACAAAACTTCACTTGAGTATGTCGAGAAGTTGGTTGACACCAATATCAGGGAAAACGGTCCGGTCTTTTTTACCGGACAGACCCAGGCAGCTCAGGTACTGAGCAAGGCAATGGAGCGCTTGCCCGATGAGTTGATTGCAGAACTGACCAATGCCCGCCTGCGCGGTCGCGGTGGAGCTGGTTTTATGACCGGGCTGAAGTGGAATATCTGCCGCCGGGCTGAAGGCGATGAAAAGGTGATTATCTGTAATGCCGATGAGGGCGAGCCGGGAACCTTCAAGGACCGCGTGCTGCTGACCAGGTCTCCGGAGCAGGTGATTCTGGGCATGCTGATCGCTGCCTATTCAGTTGGTGCAACAGAGGGGATACTCTATCTGCGTTATGAATACAACTATCTGTACGAATATCTCGAAAATATCTTGGCAAATTTGCGCAAACAGAGGCTGCTCGGGCAACGTATTCTCGGCAAGCAGGGCTTTGACTTTGATATCCGCATCCATCTGGGGGCCGGAGCCTATATTTGCGGCGATGAGTCCGCTCTGATCGAATCTTGCGAAGGAAAGCGAGGGACTCCCAGAGTCAAACCGCCATTTCCGGTACAGAAAGGTTACAAGGGCAGGCCCACGATTGTCAATAATGTGGAAACTTTTGCCAATGTCGCCTGCATTCTTGAAAAGGGAGCTTCTTTCTACCTGGGCTTGGGCACTCACGGGCCACAGGGAGATTCGCACGGAAGCAGGTTGATCAGCGTATCCGGTGATGTCGAGCGACCGGGAATCTATGAAATTGAGTGGGGCATCACCCTGCGGGAAGTCCTGCAAAAAGTCGGAGCTGTTGATGCTAAGGCTGTACAAATCAGTGGTCCGGCAGGCGAGTGCGTTTCCGCCCGACAGGATGGAGAGCGGGTGTTCAGCTACCAAGATTTGTCCTGCAATGGCTCGGTGATGGTATTCAATTCCAAGCGCGACATCCTGGGCCTAGTACGACACTACATGCAGTTTTTTGTCAACGAGTCCTGCGGCATTTGTACTCCCTGCCGTGTAGGCAATGTCGAACTGCTGAAGAAGATTCAGCTCTTTGTCGAAGGCAGGGCCATCGAGACCGATATCGAGGAAATTCTTTCTTGGTCAAAAATTGTGCGCAGCGGCAGCCGTTGTGGCCTGGGAACGACTTCTCCCAAATCCATCGTGCAGACCTTAGAGCGGTTTCCCGAAGTATATCGCAGCAAAATCAGCAAGCAGGATGGCCCTCTGTTAAAGTCCTTTTCCATGGAAGAAGCCATGCTCGGTTTTGAAGAAGCCAAGCAAAAATTGCTGACAAACTAATATAAAATTTACGTGTAGGAGGCAGCTGATGAGTAAAATTCACTTGACAATTGACGGGGTGAAGGTTGAAGCAGAAGAAGGGGAAACGCTGGTAGATGTGATTCGGCGCAGTGGGACCTACATTCCGACGCTCTGCTATCCGGGCAAAGAGTATGGTTGTCTGGGCACCTGCCGGGTCTGTACCTGCAAGGTTAACGGCAACTATGCCGCTACTTGCACTCTGCCTGTCAGTGACGGCATGGAGGTAGAGGCCAATTCTCAGGAAGACAGGGACATTCGCAAAGCCATTATCGAAATGCTGTTTACCGAAGGCAAACACAACTGTCCCAGTTGCGAGAAAAGTGGTCGCTGCGATTTGCAGGGTGTTGCTTACGAAACAGGAATGATGGTCTCGCGTTTCCCCTATCGCTTTCCGGTCACGGAAAACGATGATCGCTCTGAAAAAATCTGGCTGGAACGGGATCGCTGTATTTTTTGCCAGCGCTGTGTCAATTTGATCAAAGACGAAGAGACGGGTAAGAAGATTTTTAATATCAGCAAGCGTGGCGGAAAAGCGCGCATCGAAATTGATGTGGAACTGGCCAATCGAATGAGCGAAGAGCAGGCCTTAAAGGCTATGGAACTGTGCCCCGTTGGCTGCATCCTGCGCAAGGGGGTCGGCTTCAACCATCCCATTGGGCAGAGAAAATACGATATCAAGAGTATTCGCGAGCGGGCCCTTGAAGAGGCTGCTCAGGTACCATCTCCGTCATCTTAAGGCCAGATCAGGAACAAAGGAGAAGTAAAATGAGTGGACACCACGCAATTGCACCCGATGTGATCTTTTCACACGAGCTACCCAAAACCCCTTTGGATGATGAAACCATCCGGCTGCGCGAAGACAAAATCAAAGTTGCGATGATCGGTCTCTGCGGCTGCTGGGGTTGTACTCTTTCTTTTTTAGACATGGACGACAGGTTGCTGAGTCTTCTGGACAAGGTGACCATTACCCGTTCATCCATTACTGATGTCAAACGTATACCTGAGCGTTGTACCATCGGTTTTGTCGAAGGAGGGGTGGCGAATGAAGAAAACATCGAGACTCTCGAACACTACCGGGAGAACTGCGATATCATGATTTCTGTGGGAGCCTGTGCAGTCTGGGGCGGGGTTCCGGCCATGCGCAACCAGGTTTCTCTGACCGAGTGCTTGGACGAGGCCTATGTCAGCTCAGTCACTAGGTCTCAGGAAGAAAAGAGGGACGGCGCCGTCATTCCTCATATTGATGTGCCCCGCATCACTACCAAGGTCTACCCGGCTCATGAAGTAGTCAAGATGGACTATTTTATTCCAGGTTGCCCGCCCGATGGCGATGCCATCTTCAAAGTGCTGGATGACCTGGTCAACGGCCGGGAAGTAGACCTGCCCACTTCAATCAACCGCTATGATTGAAACCGCTATGATTGATTTTTTGAATTGTCGGAAATCCACCATAGCAATCTATCTGGAAATACATCTGTGAGGAGGTGTCTATCATGAGTAGAACCTTAGTAATTGACCCCGTGACCCGAATTGAAGGTCACGGCAAAGTGACCGTGGTGCTGGATGAGCAGAATCGGGTGCAGGATGCCCGGCTGCAAGTGATTGAATTCCGCGGCTTTGAACGCTTTATTCAGGGGCATCCCTACTGGGAAGCACCGATGCTGTTACAGCGTATCTGTGGTATTTGCTTTGTCTCTCACCATCTCTGCGGAGCCAAGGCTCTCGATGATATGGTCGGTGTTGGTCTCAAAGACGGCATTCCCATGCTGCCCACCGTTGAAAAGATCCGCCGTCTGGGCCACTACGCTCAGCAGCTGCAATCGCACGTGAGCGCCTACTTCTACCTGATTGCGCCGGAAATGGTCTTCGGCATTGAAGCCGCACCCGAAAAGCGCAACGCCATCGGCCTGGCTGAAGCCAATCCGGACTTGGTCAAACGTGTGGTGGAGCTGCGACGCTGGGGTCAGGAGCTGATTGTCGCAGTGCTGGGCAAGAGGATGCACGGTATCAGCTCAATTCCCGGCGGTGTCAACAACAATTTCAGTATTGAAAAACGCGATCGCTTCCTTAAGGGTGAGGAGAAGTTGCTCTCCATCGATCAGGTGATTGACTATGCCCAAGATGCCTTGAATGTCTTCTACGACTACCATGAGAAAAATCGCGGTCTGATTGACAATTTTGGCATTACCAAAGCCTTGGATATGAGTTTGGTTGATGACAACGGCAATGTCGATTACTTCCACGGCAAGTTGCGGGTGATGGATGCGGAAAGAAACATTGTGCTGGACTGCGACTACCACGATTATCTGGATCATTTTGCCGAGCGCACGGAGACTTGGAGTTACATGAAGTTTCCCTATCTCAAGGCCTTGGGCCCGGAAAGAGGCTCAGTTCGGGTAGGTCCGCTGGCTCGCGTCAATATCACTCAAAGCTATGAAACGCCTCTGGCACAGGCTGCGCTGGAACGCTTTAAGGAATACACGGAAAACAGGGTCAACGATATGGTGCTACACACCAACTGGGCCCGCGCGATAGAGATTCTGCATTCTGCCGAGCAGATCAAGGCCCTGATTACCGACCCCGAGCTCCAAGGCGAAGAGCTGTGCCATGAAATTTCAGAGAGCAAGTGGACGGGTGAAGGCGTTGGTGTGGTAGAGGCCCCTCGCGGCACTCTGTTGCACCACTACCGTGCCGATCAGTCGGGCAAGATGACCTTTGCCAATATGATTGTCTCGACCACCCAGAACAACATGGCAATCAACCGCACGGTCCGGAGCGTGGCCGATGAATGGCTCGACGGCAAGGCCGAAATTACCGAAGGCATGATGAATGCCATCGAAGTCGGCATCCGCGCCTACGACCCTTGCCTGAGCTGTGCTACCCATGCTGTCGGACGAATGCCTTTGCAAATTCAACTGGTCAATACCAGTGGAAAAGTGCTCAATGAGTGCTGCCGCTAGAGGGCTTGCCATTGCCGATTTTGATTTGATCTATGGAATTGGCAATGTGGGCCGCCAGGATGATGGCTTGGGCTGGGCTGCGGCAGATCGACTGGAAGTACTGTATCCGGATTCTGCTCAGGAATATATCCGCCATTATCAGCTTTTTTTTGAAGATGTGGCCCTGTTGCAGGAAAAGGAGTTGGTTTTATTCATCGATGCTTGCAAGCGTGATGTTCCCGACCCTATCGTGCCTCACGCCGTTATTTTGCAGGATATGGTTCATGGCTTTGCCATTGAGCCGATACAGGCCGCTATGGACCTCAGTTTTACCAGCCATTCCATTTCTTTGCCCAGCATCGCGGCTATGTGTGAGCTGTGCTACCAGAACTGCCCGGAGATCTGGTTACTGTCGATACAGGGTTACCAATGGGAGTTGGAGCTGGGACTGAGTCCCCAAGCCCAAAAGAATCTTGATCGGGCTTTGCATTATATTGGCCGCGAAGGCGTACGGGCTGTCGGCAGTCCGGTGTTTTCCGGGCATTCAGCAGCGCAAGATGCTGTTGAAAATCCTGTTTGGAACACTGCTGTATCAACAATCTGATTTTTCTCATTAAGGGTACCTCTAAAAATTCGCTTTTGATGCTGAGCGAGTGAGATTTTCACGATAGCGAGGAAGGAAAGCAGAATGATACTTTGTTGTATTATGGAGCTTTACTGACGAAGCTGCTCGTGACAAAGATCGCCGCACAGCGCAAAATTGGGATTTTTAGAGGTGCCCATAAGTGATTGGAGGACAAATGTATGGAAGAAAATAAACCCGGAGAAATCAAGGAGTTTGTCTACAATGCACCCATCGGGCACCATTTGGGGCTGCGGGGCAGTGCGGCTCTGGCTAAAACGATCAGCATAGAGAAGAAATTGCAGAATGATGAGTATCTATACCGCACCGGGGAAAAATCGGACTGTTTCTTTATGGTTGCGTCGGGCAAGCTGGCTTTGTGCGTGGAAAATGCTAAAAGCAACCGTCCTCGTATCCTACATGTGAATGAGGCAGGAGATTTGGTTGGAGAGCTGGGCTTTATTTCCGAAGACAGTCACCGGGTTTCCGCGCAGTCTGTCGGCGAGTCTTCGGTATATGTCTTTGGCCGCAAGGAAATTGATGAACTGTACGAAAAGCATCCCTATGTGATGCTGGACTTTCTCAAAGCCATTATCAAGAGAAACCACAGTGCGCTTGCTTCGGTTAGTCGGCAAAAAGACGAAATGACCGACTACCTAGCCTCCGGGAGCAAAGCCAAGTTATAGAGGAAAACACGATCGGCAGCCCCATGCACGAGATGTCCATTTGTGCCAACATTGTTGAAATCTTGGAAGAGCAGGCCATTACCCAGGGTTTCCGGCAGATACTCAGACTCAACTTGGGTATTGGCCAGCTCTCGGGTATTGAGCCGGATGCGCTATGTTTCAGCTTTGATGTTGTTGCTCAGGGATCGGTTGCCGAAGGCAGCAAATTGCAGATTGAAGAAATTGCGGGGCGGGGCTGGTGCGATAGCTGCTCCCGAGAGGTCACCCTGCCCGAGCGTTTTGCTCCCTGTCCCCTCTGTGGAGCTGTAGGACTGCTCCCGCGTTCGGGCACGGAGTTGAAGATTCAGAATATTGAGGTGGTTTAAATTTATGAAAGCTCAAAGGAGACCTGATTATGTGTAGCGTTTGTGGTTGTGGCGAAGCCGAAGTATTGGTGGAAGAAGACGGCCCACAATCTCATAAACATCATCACCATCATGACGGAGACCACCATCACCATCATGATGGAAGCCACCATCACCATCATGATGGAAGCCACCATCACCATCATGACGGAAGCCACCATCACCATCATGACGGGCATCACCACATCGACTTGGGTTCAGGGGCTGCGGGTTTGCATGTTCCGGGCATGTCTCAAGCGCGTCTGATTGAACTTGAGCAGGACATCATGGGTAAAAACCAGGCCTATGCCGATGCCAATCGTCTGCTGTTCCGGCAAAACGGTCAACTGGCTTTGAATCTGGTCTCCAGTCCGGGTTCGGGTAAGACCACCCTGCTCTGTAAGACCTTGGAACTACTGGATCGACAAACACTGAACTTGGGTGTCATTGAGGGCGACCAGCAGACCGCCAACGATGCCCGGCGCATTCGCGATACCGGGGTTCCGGCCATTCAAATCAATACCGGCAAAGGCTGCCATCTGGATGGGCACATGGTCGGTCACGCACTTGAAAATCTCAGTCTGCCACAGAATGGCATCGTATTTATAGAAAACGTTGGCAACTTGGTTTGTCCTGCTGCGTTTGATCTGGGTGAAGATTTTCGGGTGGCCATCCTCTCGGTCACCGAGGGTGAAGACAAGCCTTCCAAATACCCCAACATTTTTGCCAGTGCCGATATTGTCATCATCAACAAGATGGACTTACTGCCTCACCTGGATTTCGACTTGGACAACTGCCAGCAGCATTTGGCAGCCGTGGCCCCCAAGGCCCGAACCTTTTTATTGTCGGCAAAGACCGGTGAGGGCATGCCCGCTTGGCAGAACTGGATCGAACAAGAAACCCGGCTCAAGGCTATTTAAGGGAAGCTTTATGTGTGTCGGAATCCCCGGTCAGATTGTGGGAATATACAATGAACACCAGCAACTGGTAGATGTCGATATTTCGGGCATCAGATGCTCGGCCAATGTGGCCTGTGTCATTGAAGATGGCGAGCAAATCCAAGATCTGTTGGGTGACTGGGTCTTGGTTCACGTCGGTTTTGCCATGAGCCGTATTGACGAGCAAGAAGCTCAGGAAACCTTGCAACTACTGCGGGAGCTGGGGGAGTTGCAGCAAGAGCTGCAAAAGGCAGAACAGAAAGCAGGAGCTGGAACCACGCCAGAAAACCCGGGGCTGGTAGGGGCAGAAGAGCGGCAAGAATCCGGGCCGCCCTCCAATACGCCGGAAACATCCGGAGTACTGCCATGAAGTATGCCGATGAATTCCGCAACCCCGGATTGATCAAGAATCTGCTGCAGGCCATTGCCAAAACATTGCAGTTTCTTGAATCCTCAGGCCGGGCTCGAAAAACCATCCGCATTATGGAATTTTGTGGCGGCCATACCCACACTATGTTCAAATACGGTATTGAGGAGCTCCTGCCCCGACAGTCCTCAACAACCATCCAAATGGTGCACGGGCCCGGTTGCCCGGTCTGCGTCCTGCCTATGAGTCGGGTGGATGAGTGTTTGGCTATTGCCCGGCGGCCCGATGTTACTTTGTGCAGTTTCGGCGATGCTTTGAGGGTAAACGGTATGCATGGCAGCCTGTTGGATGCCAAGGCCCACGGTGCGGATGTGCGCATTGTTTATTCTCCGCTCGATGCCTTGAATATCGCTCTGCAGGAAACGGAACGCCAGGTAGTGTTCTTTGCCCTCGGTTTTGAAACCACCATGCCCAGCACTGCATTGACGGTGCTCCAGGCCGAACGCCAGAAGGTGGGCAACTTTTCCCTGTTCTGCAACCATATTCTGACCGCACCCACCATACAGGCCCTGCTCCAGGACCCCGACATTGATCTTGATGGCTTTGTCGCTCCCGGTCATGTGGCAATGGTCATCGGGCTGGATGATTTTCAGTTTGTCAGCCGTGATTATCACAAGCCTCTGGTAGTTTCCGGCTTTGAACCCGGAGATATTCTGCAATCCATATACATGGTGCTGCGTCAGCTTGCCGAGGGACGGAGCAGTGTTGAGAACCAGTACAAACGTGTCGTCCGTTTTGAGGGCAATAAACGTGGTCGCGAAGCCATTGCCCAAGTCTATATGCCGCATCCAGTCACCGAGCTGCGCGGCTTTGGAGAGATCGGTAACGCCGGTGTCTGCCTCCGGCCTGCATACCGGAACTACGATGCCTCTCAGAGATTTGGATCCAAAGAAAATTTACCAGCTCCTGACGCTTCGGAACCTCAGACCGATGCATCGCAGACCGCCATGCAAGAATTCCAGGAACTGCTCCGCCAATCGCGTTGTGGGGATGTCCTAAAGGGCATGCTCGAACCGATTGACTGCCCGCTTTATGGCAAAGAATGTCTGCCACAGAGCCCGGTAGGAGCCCTGATGGTTTCTTCCGAGGGCTCTTGTGCTGCGTATTATCAGCATGGCATCCGCCACAAACGGGCTGCGGAGAGCAATTTGGCCCAAGGTCGGTTAGTCGGCAGCAATGCTTGAATCCGGAACGAGCTTGAAGTCGGGGTAGGATGGACAAAGTCATCACTCTGGCGCACGGCAGCGGTGGCCACGCCATGCAGCAGCTCCTTGAACAGGAGATACTGGCCATCCTCTGCCCTTCCGGTGGCTCAATCGCTGCCGAAGATCAGGCGAGAATTCCTGTCCAGCTCTTGGGTGCAAATGAGCCCGGTGCTCAAGTGGCGATGACCACTGATTCGTTTGTCATTGACCCGATTTTCTTTCCCGGTGGCGATATTGGCTTACTGGCCGTCAACGGCACGGTCAACGACTTGGCCGTGGGTGGTGCCAGACCCTTGTACCTGAGCTGCGCCTTGATCTTGGAAGAAGGGCTGCCCATTGCCGAGCTACGCCGCATTTTGCAGAGCATAAAGGCGGCGAGTGAGCAGGCGGGTGTCGTGATTGTCACCGGCGATACCAAGGTTGTGGATAGGGGCTCTGCCGATAAAATTTTTATTAACACTTGCGGTATTGGCGTGATTCCTCCCGGGCTTGAGCTCTCATCGGACAAGGCCCAACCGGGCGATGTGCTGCTCGTCAACGGCAGTTTGGGCGACCACGGTGCCGCCATTATGGCAGCGCGCGACAAGCTGGGCCTCGACGGCAGTGGTTCCCTTCGCTCGGACTGTAACGGCCTGAACCACCAAATTGACGCTCTGCTGCGGGCCTGCCCCGGTGTGCGCTGCATGCGCGATGCAACGCGAGGAGGCCTTGCCACTATCCTCAACGAGTTTGTCCGGGCCAGCAAGGTTAAAATCCAGCTCCAGCAGAGCAAACTGCCCATTCAGGCCGAAGTTCAAGGTCTTTGCGAGCTTCTGGGCCTCGATCCACTATACCTGGCCAATGAGGGGAAATTTGCCGCCGTTCTGCCTTCTGGCGAAGCGAACACAGCTCTGGCGGCCCTGCACCGCTTCCCCGAGGCCCGGAATGCCGCGATCATTGGCAGAGTTCTGGCACTGCAAGAAAGCGAAGTGCCTATTCTCACCATGCAAAACAATTTTGGTGCCGAACGCATTGTCGATGTTCTCTATGGTGAACAGTTACCCCGCATCTGCTAGTCCTATTACTATTGGGGACCTCTAAAAATTCCCCACCATTTTGATGGCGCGCTCTTGCTCGCTCTTTTGAAACGAACAGCTTTGTCAGAAGAGGCGGCAGGCTCTTGCTGCGCACGGCCTGCATTTTCTTCCATGCTTTAGCATGGAAGCCTATACAATACAACAAAGTATTCTTCGGATTCACTTCCTCGCTCCAAAATAGCTTCGCAAGAAGACAAAAGCGAATTTTTAGAGGTCCCCTATTCAGCATTGCTTGCCTGGCAGCTACGCAGGGGAATTTTTGCCGGGGAACTGATTGATGACAGAGCAAGGCAGAAAGAATAGCAAAGCCGAATACATTCAGGTGCGGGGACGTGTTCAGGGTGTCGGCTTTCGGCCCTTTGTCTGGCAATTGGCCCGGGAACTGGGCCTTTCCGGCCATGTCTTCAACGATGTTCAGGGCGTCAGCATTCAGGTCCGGGGCAGCCCGAACCGACTGGAGCAGTTTGCCCGCCGACTGGAATCCCAGGCTCCGCCTCTGGCCGAGGTGGAGAGTATCGAACGCACGACCCTGGATAGTGATGAATATCCAGCACATTCGTCTCGGAGCTTTCAGATACTTCCCAGCCCGCCGGGTGCGCGCGGCAAGCAGCTTACGGCAATCCCGCCCGATATTGTGAGCTGCCTGGCCTGTACCAAAGAAATATCTGAACCGGATATGCGACGTTACCGCTACCCTTTTACCAACTGTACCCACTGCGGTCCTCGCCTGACCATCATCAAAGAACTGCCCTATGACCGTGCCCGTACGGAAATGGCCACCTTTCAAATGTGCGATCAGTGCCGGAGCGAATACCGCGACCCTGGGGACCGTCGCTACCACGCCCAGCCCATCGCTTGCCCGGCCTGCGGCCCGCGAGCTTGGCTCAGCGACCAGCGGGGCCGGGAACTCGATCCCCGAAATTTTGTCGCGGCGGGCGATGTAATCAGAGCAGCAGCAGCCCTGCTCAAGCAAGGCGCGATCTTGGCACTCAAGGGGCTGGGAGGTTTCCAGTTGGCCTGTGATGCGGGCAATGAGCTCGCCGTTGCCCGGCTGCGGCAGCGCAAGCAGCGACCGGACAAGCCCTTTGCCCTGATGTTCCCTGATCTGAACCAAGCAGAGTCCTGCTGTCGGATTTCTGTCACCGCCGTGCGGGCTCTGCGCAGCCCGCACGGGCCGATCGTGCTGCTGCCGCGCAAGGCTGCGGATGCGACCCAGCTGGCTCCGGGTATTGCACAGGGCCTAAACGAACTGGGTATTATGCTGCCCGGAACGCCATTGCATCTATTGCTGCTGCGCGATTTTAACGGCCCCTTGGTGATGACTTCGGGCAACCGGAGCAATGAGCCTCAGTGCATTGACAACCAGCAGGCCTTGGACAAATTGCGATGGATTGCCGATTATTGGTTGCTGCACGACCGCAAAATTCTGTGCCGGGTGGATGATTCGGTGCTGCGCGACCACAGTGTCTACAGCCTGGAAGGTACTTTGCAGATGCTGCGCCACGCCCGTGGCTACGCCCCTCACAGTTTTAGGCTGCCCCGTTCTTTACGCCCGGTTTCGGCTCAAATTTTGGCTCTGGGCTCTCAGGAAAAGGCCTCCCTGGCTTTTATCCACGGGGATCAGCTGGTTCTGAGTCAGTATTTGGGCAATCTGGCTGAACCGGGCAACTGGCAGGATTTTCAAAGAAACCTGCGCCACTATCAGCAACTATACCGACTGAAGCCTGAAGTGCTGGCCATCGACCAGCACCCTGAATATCTCAATTCCAAATATGCCCGGGAATTGGCAGGTCAATTCCCAAGTAGCGGATATAATTCGGCAGTCAGTGCTACGGGGGGTCTTTCCCTCGATCACGCTCCGGAAATTGAAGAAGTACAGCATCACCACGCTCATCTGGCGGCTTGTATGCTCGAACACGGCCTGGAGGGCCGGACCGTTATCGGAGTGCTGCTTGATGGTCTGGGCTACGGTACTGACCGGAGGGAAGACGAGCAAAACCAGGCCTGCCAGCTGTGGGGCATGGAATTTTTGCTGGGGGGCTACGCACAGGCAGAGCGAGTTGCCAGTTTGCAGGCGGTTCCTCTCATGGGGGGCGCACTGGCCGCAAAAGAGCCGTGGCGCTGCCTGCTGGCCTGGCTGCTGCAACTCTGCCCCTCATCTGCTGTCGATTCACAACAGAAAGCGGCGAGAATAACAGGCAGCGAATTGCAGCAGCTTGTCGCCGACTGGCAGATTTCGGACTGTCTGCCACAGCTCTCTGTGCCTCAACTGGAACTCCTGCTACACGGTGCCCACAATGGTAGTTTTCCGCAGAGCTCTTCGGCGGGCAGACTCTTTGATGCGGTGGCGGCCTTGCTCCTGGCCAAGGCCGATGGCCCATTGTGTACCAGCTATGACGGCCAGGCCGCCATTGAACTTGAGGCTTTGGCCCAGAAATATTTGTACGAGCAAAGACTTATCGGTGCGGGATTTTCGTCAATGACGGGACTGCTGACAGAAAGGATTGCCCAGTACCTTGAACCCTACCCGTATCATCTTGCAGAATTTGCCACGGCGAACTCGGAGCAGAATTTTTTAGAGTTGCAATTGACTCCCATGTGGCCAGTACTGCTGCAAGATTGGCTCAGTCGGGAGGAGCAGGGTTACTGCGCGTTGCGTTTCCATTGGACCCTGGCGCAGGCGATCTGCAAGATTTGCTGTAACCTGGCAGAAACTGCTTGGAGGCCGGCTGCCGAACAGGGTGAGCCGGTGGCTCCCGAACTTATTTTGAGTGGGGGGGTGTTTCAGAATGCCCTGCTACTTAAGCTCTGCCGTGAGTTGCTGCAGCAATATGGCGCAGCAAAGCGAAGGCAGGGCGCAGCTGTGTTGGGCCAAGTTTACAGCCCCGTTCAGTTTCCGGCTAATGACGGCGGCCTGGCCCTCGGTCAGGCCGCCGTTGCGGCCGCTCGCAGGGTTGGATCTTTTGTGGACCAAACCACTGACTAAAGGGAACCTCTAAAAAAAATATGACTATAGGGAACCTCTAAGCCTTCTGCATGATACTGTATTGATATCGGGCGAAATTCTACGGCACTCAGGCGCCGCAGTTATCAAGGACGCCTCCCCAAAAAAGCCAATTTTCAGAGATTTTCCTGCAATTTCTCTTGCCCTCCGCGGGGAAATCGTATATTCTTTGAGAAGAACAAGCCATTTCATAAACCCATTTCATCTTTTATTAAAACCATTCCGACCTTGGCCGGAACATCATCTTTATGCATTATTTTGCATAATAATACCAAGGAGTATTGCACTATGGAACACAAGTTCAGTAAAATTCGCTCATCGCTCATCGCTCATCGCTCATCGCTCATCGCTCATCGAAAAAATTAAACCCATATAGCAGGGGGAATTATTTCTCTGCGGGAATTTCACGCCCATTTATCCTTTTATTTGTCTGCTCCCTGATTCTACTGGTCGCCTGCGATCCGCCCTCCTCCGGCAGCGAGGGCGGCAGCGAGGGCGGCGGAGAGAGCGTGCGCCTTGCCTTCTCCGACCATTCCGACCGAAGCCAGAGCATCATCGGCATGCGGGAATTCCTGCTCACCATTACCGCCGCTGTGTCCCGGCCCAAGGAAATATCCTTTATCGTGGGAGAAAGCAGCGCCCCGCCTCCGTGGAGCGAAGTGGAAAACCACCCCGCCAAAATCACCCGAGCGTTCCGCCCCGAGCAAAATCCGCAGCAAAACCAGCGGAGAATCTATTTCAGCGCAACGGAAAAATTCCCCGCATCCGCCATTCGCTATGACAGCAACGGCAACGCGGTTTTCACCGCCATTCGGGTCGATCTGTCCCAGGCGGGAGGAGGCTCGGCCGAAGCCGCTTATACCCGCGCCCAAGCCCCGGGAATCATGGTCCCCGGGGAAACCTATTATGTCCACGCCTACGCTTCGGGAAGCACTGTCGCCACCCACGCCGTGAGGCTGGAAAATTACCCGACCGACAGCAGCACTTTTGCCCGTCAGGTAGGGGGCGCTGCCCCCGATGACAGACCGGGGGGCGAAACCGTAAACCTTACCGAATTTATTTGGGGCATGAAGGGCTGGAAGGGCGCAAACGGCCAATATGTCCCCATTATAGAGGCCGATGAGATCGAGGCGAAGAAAAGCGAGATCTTCTTCATTCCACTCAGAACGAGGAGCCCCGATGACTGGGACGCTGCCTCAAATACGGTCTGTGTTACCTCTCATCCCAAGAAATTTCAATTCCAAAGTAGTCCGGTCGATACAAGTTATCAAGACGTAATCACTTTTAGAGAAGGGAATACGGTAGCGGCGAATGAGAACGCCGTAACCTTTGAGAAGTCTGCGCATCTGTTCCCGAAGGTCCTAGCAGACAAGGAGCAGGACGAAACATTCGACTTCCTCTATCTCCCCAAAGTCGGCACGGACGGATGGAGCTACTATCATCAGGCTTTTTTTTCATGTCGAAATGTGATTGCACAACAAATCGGCTATAGAGGGGTTGGGGACTTCCGTTTTCGGATTATTGAGGAGTAGTGAGGGGGCTCGCTAATGCCGGGCGGGGGGTAGTTGTTCAGGATAGCTTCACAAAAAAACAAATTTTTAGAGGTTCCTTTTAGTGGGACAAACAGAGCTTTGTTGCTATCCCGGCAAATGACTATGATGGAAATCGTGGTATAGCTCCAATTGCCGGTGTGTCAGGAAGTCGTCCGGTCGGAGCCCCGGAGAAGAGTCCTTGGCAGAGTGGCGCAGCGATTCAATCTCATCGAGGATGTTCTGCGGATTTTTCAGGTTCTGCAAGCGAATGGTATGCTCATTAAATTGTAGGGAAATCGTTCCAAAACCTAAAATATTCAAGTATTCCAAATGTATATTCTGGATTTCCCGGATGGGTATTTTCCGGGGGCGCCAGTGCCCCAGAAAATTGTCCTGGCGCAGCAGGAATTCTTCGTTGATGCGCCAGCTGTAGCGCAGCCAGCGCAGTAGCTGGAACAGCATCAGCAGGCCCAAGGCCAGCAGCGGAATAGTCAGATAGATCTTCAACAGTTCTGAGCGCAGACTGTAGAACAGGCCCACCGCGCTCAGCCCCGCCGGCGGCAGAACCTGGATTGCCAACGCACGCAGACTTCGCTGCAATTTGCCCTCCGGCTCGGCACTGCGGTAGTTGATTTCTTTAATCAGTTCCGGCTGTAATTTATGCCACTTTTGGAACTGGCGCAGTGCCGAGCGGTTCTGCACCTGCTGCTGTAGCTTGCGGGCATCTTCGAGGCTCTGACGGAATATGGTCAGCCACTTCTGCATTCGGTCGATGGGAAATATCTGTATGATTTCACCGTGCTGCGTCAAAATGCGCAGCCCTCCCAAACCGAAAATCCGGCTCAGCAACGGGAGTGAAATCGGCTCAAGTTGCCGGATACTGAGTAACGGATAGCTTTTGATCCTGCTGCTCAAGCCCGTCAAATTGCGTTCGGTAATGTGCAGCAGGCTGCGCTTGAGTGTGTATTCACAGCGGTAACGTTGCAACACGACAAGAACCAGCAGCAGCAATGAGAGCACACCCAGAAGCAAATTGATCAAAGGAAAGGCATCCCAGCGCAGCCGGGCGAATTGCCAGATATTGAGGGCACCCAGCGCGAAAAACGCCAGCAGAGCGCCGTACCAGCTATTGTAACTGTGCAGCAGCGGTTTGCGCTGCAACCACTGCCGCCCTAAGTCGCGGGTATGGGGCGGTGGTACTTTGGCCATCTGCTGCCAGATCGGCAGGGGCAGACCGGAGATCAGGTGGCCCTCTTCATTGTAAGCTGGCCGCAGTGCCCGGTGAATCTTGGGCTGCTGCTGGGCCAGCTTGGACAGGTGGAAGGCCGTTATGCAGATCACTTGGGTATCGTCTTCCCGCGAAATGATGGCATTAGGAGCCAACAGATCCTGGGTCAGCGCACGGACGTTGATGAGATCTCCGGGGAAGAAGTAACGTAGCAGTTTTTTCTGTGTTACCGTCTCCGGTGCGGGAGTATTCGTTCCGGTTCTCTCAATTTCTGCGGACAGCTCTTCATTCGCAGATCTGCTTCCGGTTTCACCGGGGCCTGGCTCTGCAGCCCGGTGAGCATAGGGTGAGTCTGGACCCTGTGCGACCGCAGCACTGTCTGGAGGATCGGACGGAGCATCCACACAGGGTTGGGTTCTTGGGGGCCCTATACCAGAGTCCATAGCGGGATTTACGACCGATACTGCTGCCGAACTCTTCTCTGCCTGCTCCGCCGGCATTCTGGTTTCTTCTGCGTATTCACCGAGGCGGCCGCGCACCACCAGCCACAAGACTTCCTGCAATTCATTGGGTAGCACCAGATAGGAGCCTTTTGGGCAGCGATAGAGTTCAAGGTAGTATGAGAGTATGCGGCGTTCGTGTTCGAGCAAGGCACAAAAAAACGGATGTTCGGCCAAGAAGTGGTCTATCAGGGTCATAACTTATCTTCATTCAGGGTCGGCCGCCGCACGGCGCGCACAACTTGCCGCCTGACTTGCCGCTGCCTGACCAGCCCATTTTCTGGGCTTGGAGCTGCGGATCGGGGTGTTTGGTTGGAAACACTGCTAAGGCCCGGGGGCTTTTGCTCGCAGTTGAGCCATTTTTCGATCACCCGAATCAGCAATTGGCTGAAGTCTTCGGCGCAATCCTGTGTTACTTGCAACTGCTGGCGCAGCACTTTTCCATAGTGTAGACCCTCTTCGCGAATGCTCAGAACAGCGCTTCCTTTGCGCTGTTGCACCTGAAAGGAAAAACGGCGCCGAATGTCATCCACCTGAGTGCAGTGTCCCATTTCCCCTTTGTTCAGAGCAGCCAGCGCGGCCAGGCAAGCAGCCGCAAAGTCCCGGCGCTGCTCGGCGAAGACCAGAATCGAATGGCGCCGGGGAAAAATTTTCCCGCCCTTTTCCATCTTCTGGGGTTCGGTACTACACTCCATCGGTTGTGCTGTCTGTTTTGTGGCTTGCTTGCCCTGTGGGCTTTGCGATTTGCAGCTCTCAACCAAATTCAAGTAGATATCACCTTCGCGGTTTTCCTTTAGATTCATGAAATAGTCGCTGCCCTTGGAATTTCGCAGGTGTCGTGAATACAACTCACCGCGATAACTGTCCCGTTGCTGCGGCTTCCCGCGGGGAATAGAGGGTGCTTTATCTGTCATAATAGTCAATGATATGAACTGCCCTCAGAGCTGCAATGCGCAGTCGCGCGCCAGAACTTTGCGGCAGGCCGGAGCGAAGTGTCGGGCCAATGCGATAAATTCCTGTAGAGCTTTGCTACCTGATGTGTCGTGGCAGCCTTCCAGCTGGTAGCCGGTATTGACAAAGGCCTCCAGCTGTAATTTGGCCGCCAGAAAATGTTCTTCTTTGTGCACTGCGCCAATCAGCACGGAATCCAGCAGGCCGATGACTTCCCAAGCCACCTGTTCAACCTGCCAGTAGTGCCCTTGGTCTTTGTTCTGTTCGGAAATGCGCAGCGGCAGGTGCTCAATGATGTGGTCTATTTTCTGAAGCAGGGCTTCCAGATTGAAGTAGCCAATCGCACAGTTGAACAGCAGGCCTTTACCCAGATTTTGGGCCGCCTGTAAAATCTCCTTATCGACCCCGACGCCGATGTCAAAACAGTTCAGCTTAGTTTTCTGCGACCCGGTTGTCTGCCTCTCCGTTTTGCCCCCTGTGCGCAGCAGTACACCACCCTTGATGTCCAGAGGGCTGCGGTACGAACAGGCAAAGAGGCCCTCACAACCGCTGAGAGCCAGCAGGCCGAGAAAGCCAGGCTGAAGATTGTAGGCGATGTTGTCAATATTGCCCAGCGAGATATAGCGCGTTCCCTGTCGGTAGAGCTGCTGCAAGAGTTGGCGCAGAGCAAAGAAGCATTGGCCGTGGCCTCCGGGCATCGGCAGGTAATCGCCGTCGCGGTTGCGGAAAAAACGCCATCTGTCTGCCCTCGTCGGGCCTGTTTGCCCCGCCGAGACGGGCTCAAAGGTGGCGATCAGAGGTTGTTTTTCAGAAAAAACCTGTTGTTCCGGCAGCCAGCCCAGTTCTGCTGCCAAGGATTCCAAGTCTGCTGGGTCATTGCGCCAGCCTCGGCCCGTATGCCCTGCTTCCTGCCTCAAATATCGCTGCAGAGGCACCTGGGTCAGTTCGCTGGTCATCTGGAAGAACTTGGGCTGCCGTTCGGATGGCAGTGCTGCCAAACCAAGACGGTTGCTCAATTCGCTATGGCAACGGATCTTGTGCAGCAGTGAACGCAGCTTCAGGCCCATAAAACTGGGGCCGGGTTCAATCGCAGCGCCGGAGCCGCTAGCAAACGCCGGGCACAGGGCCTTGGGCAATTGGGCAAAGTCCCGGGCCAGTACCTCAAATTCACTTTCAAACAGAGAGAACAATTCGGGCGCAAAGCTTTGGTTTTTCTTGCGGTCAAAGTACGAAGAGGCCGAGCCGCCGTTGAGCAGGCCAAAGGCAAAATACGGGCTGAGCAAGAGTCCGATTTCGGCAATTTCGGCTTCGTTGAGGGTATACGCGCGAGAACCGGAGGAAGGTTTCAGTACCCGCTCCAGTTCAGGATACTGATCCCGGAGTTTCCGGAGACGTTCGTTGCTCACGCAGTAGTTCAGGCCCGAAGAAAAATCGACGATGTTCCTGCCATCAACTTCGGGAATCTGGAAATTTTCGACTGCGGTGCGAGACTTTGCGCCTGTCTCCGCACTCTCAAAACCGCCCTGATTGAGGGTGCCGAGAATTTGCAGGCTCAATTCGACATTGATATTGGCTTCGCGCATGCGGCACCGCTCTGTCTGGGATAATGCTTGCTGCCGAATGGGCCCTTCTGTGCTCATAAGTAAAATATCTGCTTATGGGAACCTCGCTGAGGAAGCGATTCGACAGCAAGATTGCCGTTCAGTGCGAAATTAGACAACGAGGCGCTCATAAGACACCTCGTTGTCCAATTTACCTGATGGTGTCAGTAGGTGGAAGACTTTCTTCTGTGTTTTTGGATTTCGGGCCGTGAAGGGTTGGGTGATTTTTTATAAATTTACTTGACAACTGAAAATTTTCATGTTATAGTTTTAGCAATCTAGTAGATTAATCGTGGATTGTTTTCTATGATCCCAATGAAACATTGTGGAGATGAAATGATGAAAAAAACGCTCTTATTACTTATTGTACTCACATCTTTTGCGCGGGGTCTGTTCGCTATGGGCGAGTCTTCGGGGAACTCTTCGGGCAAGGGGAAGAAAACCGTCTGGAAGCTGGGGCACATCGCTTCGGGAAATCATCCTTGGAATGATATCTCATTATACTTTGCTGATAAAGTCAAAGAATATAGTAATGAGACATTGGAAATAGAGGTTTTCCCCAGCAGCCAGTTAGGAGGGGAGGTAGATAATATTAATGGTATCCGTGGGGGGACTGCGGATATGACGTTGACAGGAGAGACCTTGCAGAATTGGGCTCCCTTAGCAGCTTTAATGGCAGTTCCATATGCATTTTCTAATGAGACTCAGTTGCTTAACGCTGTTGATGGAGAAATTGGGAAGAGAATAGTTGAAAATATTGAAGAAAAGGCAGAGTTAAAACCACTATTTTATATTCTTAGAGCACCTAGAAATCTCACTTCAAACAGGGCGATTACGAAGCCAGAAGAGCTGAAGGGTATGCGTTTACGGGTTCCCAATGTACCCATTTTTGTTGATACGTGGAAAGCTCTGGGGGCAAAGCCGACTCCGATGGCCTTTCAAGAAGTTTTTACAGCTTTGCAGCAAAATACTATTGAAGGACAGGAGAACCCTTACGATTTGATCTATTCGGCAGGATTTTATGAAGTACAAAAATACGTTAATGTCACTGAGCATGTTCGCCAATGGATCTATGCTGTTGTAGGAATGAAGCAGTGGAATAGGTTAAATGAAGAACAGAAAGCAGCTGTAGAAAAAGCAAGCGCGGAGAGCCAGAAATATGCTTATAATGTTTATAAAACAGGTCTGGAGCGATATAAAGGGCTATTGATCGAGAAAGAAATGAAGATGGTTGAAGTGGATCAAGATGCGTTTCGCAAGAAAGCTGAGCCTGCAATTATTGCTGCCCTGAACAAAGAACAGTTGGCATTGTTTGAAACAATTCAATAAGAGGCACATTCTTATCAGTTAGTATGGGGGATGCTTATCAAGTGCTGGATAGTAGCTTTGTCGGATTCCGTTTCTATTCTTTCAAGGGTATTCTTTCGTGCTTGTGCTATGGTATCAGGGTCTTTATGACAATTGATAATTCTGAGAGAGGTGTAATTCTGTTTTTGCTTTGGGCTCAGGTTTGCTTGTTTTCGGAATAGAAGACCTGAGACCCCAAAGCAGACTTCAGAAGTCTCTTGAGGGATGTATTTGAAGGTATGATATACAAAAAGCTCTTGAATATTTTGGAATCTCTCCTGAGTTCTCTATCTCTTTTTTCTTTCTTCGCCCTGATTTTCGTTGTTTTACTTCAGATCACATCAAGATTGTTTCTTCCTTGGGTATTTGCATGGACAGAAGAGCTTTCCCGAATACTATTCATTACAGCAGTATGCATAATTTCTCCAGTGGCATTGCGTCATAATGAGTTCGTCTTTGTAGACCTGATTATTAATAAAATAAAAAATAAGATTTATTTAGAGATAGCAAATAACTTTTTGCTTATTTTGTTTTTATTTATAATAGCGTATTCTTCCATTGGTTTTTTGAACTTAGGATACGCAAATACATCACCTGTCCTGAAAATCCCAATGTGGATAATCTACTCTATGCCCTTTATTTCATTTCTATTTATGCTTATATTTTCAATAGAAAAAATTGTAAATCTTGGTTTGTATAAGTTGAAAAAGGGTTTAATATGATTTTTATTCTTCTTATATCATTTATTATACTGTTATTATTGGGAATTCCAATTGCATTATCATTAATGATTTCTTCTGTAATTTATTTTATATTTGACGGAACACCATTATTAATAGTGGCACAAAAGGTATATTCTGGTATTGATTCATTTACACTGCTATGTATTCCGGGTTTTATGCTTGCAGGAAACTTAATGAACAAAGGAGGACTGACATATCGAATTATTCAGTTTGCAAAAATATTTATTGGACATATTAGAGGGGGTCTAGGAATTTCAAATGTAATATCCTCTATGATTTTTGCGGGGATATCAGGAACTGCCCTTGCAGACACAGCCAGTATCGGTGCCGTGATGATTCCTTCTATGCAAAAAGAAGGTTATGGAAAAGGGCGTTCAGTCGCGATATCTGTATCATCTTCTACTGTAGGCCCCATTATTCCTCCCAGCCTTCCGATGATTATAGTAGGGACCCTCTCAGGAATACCAGTAGGCAAGCTCTTTATTGCCGGCCTTATTCCTGGAATTCTGTTAGGATTATCTTTGATTTTTCTAGTGTACATAATAGCAAGAAAAAATGGTTTCCATATTATTCAGGTTGATAGAAGCTTTTTATCCCTAATCAGATCTTTTTTTGATGCTTTTTGGGCTATTATAATGACATTCGTAATATTATATGGAATCTTAGGAGGTTTATTTACTCCTACAGAAGCTTCTATTATATCACTGGTTTATGCTGTCTTTATTAGTATTTATGTTTATAAAGGAATATCATGGAGAGATCTTCCTAGCATTGTATTGGATTCAATTAAGTCTTCTGCATCAATTATGATTTTGGTGGGGTTCGCCAGTGTCTTTGCATGGATACTCAGTAGTGAAAAAATCCCACAGATGCTGGCCAATGCTATATTAGGTATCAGTGCCAACAAAATTATCACAATTATTCTGATCAATTTACTGCTTATTATAATTGGGATGTTTATGGAAACGATATCAGCATTATTAATACTTTTCCCTACCTTGCTGCCGGTTGCTCTGAGTATAGGGATGTCTCCTATACAATTTGGCGTAATGATGGTTCTCAATTTGATTATCGGGCTGACGACCCCTCCCGTAGGTGTCTGTCTTTTTGTCGGAGCAAAAATAGGTAACGTTTCCCTTGGAGAAGCGGCCAAAGCTTTAATGCCATTTTTGTTGTGTATGCTTACCGTCTTGGCAATGGTAAGCTTCATACCCTCGATCACAACTTTTTTACCAGAACTTCTGAGTCGATCTTAACAGGAGATTCCAATGAGGCAGATTCAAGTAGTAAAACCTGGGAAAATCGTTTTAATAGATTCTGAATCAAGGGCATTACAGCCAGATGAAGTGAGGGTTCAAATCAAAGCTTCTGGAATCTGTGGTTCGGATATCCACGTTTTTGAAGGATCAAATTCTATGGCTTGTTATCCAGTAGTCTTGGGTCATGAAGCTGCAGGGGTTATTCTGGAGATTGGCTCTGATGTAAGCCATTGTAAACAGGGCGATCATGTTGTTTTGGAACCTCTTGTTTCCTGTGGTCTTTGTTATGCCTGCAGGAAAGGTCGTCCCAACGCATGCTCCTCTATGCAGGCAAGAGGGTGCCATATAGATGGCTTCTTTAGTGAAGAAGTTATAATCAACGCCAAGTCTGTTTTTCCCATAGACAACCACATCCCTTGGGAAGATGCGGCCTTGGTGGAGCCTTATACTATTGCAGCACAAGCTGCATTTCGCTCTCGTGCGGAGGAGGGTGATTTTGTTTTAATACTTGGGGCGGGCACGATGGGTATTACAATGGTAGATATGTTCAAACTGTTAAACTGCTACTGTGCTATCGTGGATATTGACAAGTCCCGTTTAAAGATGGCCCAAGAGCATTTTGCAGATGAAGTTTTATTGTCAGATAAAGAAGAGCTTTGGGTCGAAGAATTTCAACACAGACACAACAGTAATCCCCCTAACATCATTATTGAAGCTACTGGAGTACCAAAACTTTTGACCTTAGCTCTCAATCTAGTCAGCAGCGGAGGACGTATTGTCAATTTGGGATTTTCAAAATCCAGTGCCGCAATCTCTCCATTAGAACTAAGCAGGAAAGAAGTGGATCTGCTTGGCTCCCGACACCAGACATTTCAATTCCAAAAGGTCATCAATCTAGTTTGCACAAAGAAAATTATACCACAAAGCATGATTAGTCAGAAGGTAAGATTTACTGATGCTGTAGATGTTTTTGCTGAAATCAGTGCTGCGCATAAAAAAGGCAAGAATCTTGGGAAAATACTACTTGAATGGGACCATTTTATGACGCCCTGAAGAGTGTTTCCAAAGTTCTTGCAGCGGGACGCTATCCTCATAGAGTGCTTCGGGCACTTGATGTTTGGATTCCTGCAGGATAATTGGTGGAAGACTTTCTTCTGTGTTTTTGGATTTCGGGCCGTGTAGGATCAGGTGATTTTTATAAATTTTACTTGACAACTGAAAATTTTTATGTTATAGTTCTAGTAACCTAATTAATTAATCGCGGATTGTTTTCTACGACAACAATGGAATATTCTGGGGCTGAAAGTATGAAAAAAACGATTTTATCACTTCTGCTATCTATTGCTTTTTTACAGGGGCTTTTTGCGATGGGTGGATCTTCGGGTAATTCTTCAGGAGGCGGGAAGAAAATTAAGCTGAAACTTGCCAATGAATTATCTACAGAACATACAGGTAATATTATTTATCGATATTTTGCTGACAAGGTGAAAGAATACAGCCAGGGCAATATTGAAATTACGATTTATCCCAATGGTACTTTGGGAAAAACAAAAGAACTTGTAGAGCAAGCTCAGGCAGATACTTTAGATTTTGTACATTCCAGTGCTGCATATCTTGAAAATTTTGCATCGGAATACGCTGTTTTCGGTCTACCTTACATCTTTGAAAACAAAGAACATTTTGCGAAGGCAATGAACGGAGCTTTTGGAAAGCGTTTTCAAGGCCCGATACCGGCGGAAATAGGATTTCGTGGTACATTTTACCTCTACGGAGGGACCAGAAGCTTCTATGCGACAAAACCAATTCATTCTATTGAAGATCTTGCTGGCTTAAAAATTCGGGTCATGCCCAGCAGTGTTGCGATTGAAATGGTCAATGTGATTGGAGCCTCTCCGACCCCTATGTCTTTTGGCGAAGTGTATTCGGCATTGCAACAAGGGGTTCTGGATGGGGCGGAGAATAATCCGACATCATATATTTCAGCACGCCATTATGAAGTTGCGAAATACTACATCTTTGACGAGCACCAGAGTGTTCCTGATTTCTTATTGATGAATGTAGATAGATGGAATTCTTTATCTCCTGAACAGCAAGGGATAATCAGTAAAGCAGCTCTTGAAGCCCAGAACCAGGCACTTGCTGATTGGGATAAACAGCAAGAAGATGCCATTTTAAAAGCCAAAGCTGCTGGCTGTACATTTATTTATCTTGATAAAGCTCCGTTCCAGAGAAAAGTTCAAAAAATGATTTCTGATAGAACCAGTAAAGAGCCCGTAATTGCAGAGCTGTTAGATCTGGTAAATCAAGCTAAGTAGTATTTTTGTTGGAAATATATCATCCAAGAAATTGTTTAAGTGACTGGTGGGGAATATACTGGAAATGATTTTAAAGTATATGAAATATAAAAAAGTGATTTTTGTCACCCTGCAAACAGTTAGCTTTCTGCCCTTGCTAATTGTTTTTACAGGGGTGGTATGGCAGGTCTTCTCTCGTTACATCTTTTCTGTTCCCAGTAAATATTCTGAAGAATTGATCCGTTTTTCCTTGGTCTTCCTTACTTTTCTGGCTGGGGCGTTCTGCTTTGTCTCTAATGGGCATATTGCTTTAGACCTGTTGGAACCCAGAGAAAATAAAAAGGGATATCTGTTTATCAGTATTTTCAGGGTTTTATTAATTTTTTTATTTGCTTCTATTATATTAATCTATGGAGGATTGAATAAAGCGATCAGTCAAATACATCAACTTTCGTCCTCACTGAATGTATCTATGTTTTATGTTTATCTTATTATGCCGTTCTCAGGCCTTATTATTTCAGTCTGGTCTATTGTTAATCTGTATAAATTATTTTTTAGAAGTTGATTAATGCTGATTCTGGCCAGTGTTTTTCTTATTTTGCTCTTGCTGGGAGTTCCGGTGTTGGTTTCCATAGCCATGGCATCGTTTGCGGTAATGTTGAGCGTATTACCCTTTGATCAGGCAGTTCTGGTTGCTTCGCAGAAAATTTTTAGTGGTGTTGATCGCTTCAGCCTGATTGCAATTCCCTTGTTTATTCTGGCTGGAAATATCTTGAACCAAGGTGGAGTGGCCAGAAGATTGATCCGTTTGTCTACGCTAATTGGTCAGCGAATGCCACATTCGATACTGCACACTAATATTATAGGTAATATGCTCTTCGGTTCCATTAGCGGCAGCGCAACTGCCGCTGCGGTTGGGATCGGTAGTATTATCGAACCTCAGGCCCGCAAAGAGGGCTATGACCCCGCCTTCATAACCTGTGTTAATGTTACATCAGCCCCCTCCGGCCTGTTAATTCCACCCAGCAACACCTTGATATTGTATTCTGTCGTCTCTGGCCAGGCTTCTGTAATCGTTCTCTTCCTCGCCGGTTATCTCCCAGGAGTCATTATGGGGCTGGGGATTATGCTGCTGGTTGGAATCTGGGGTAGTGCCAACCAAAAAGTTCCGCAGTCAAAAAAGCCGGGACGTTCTGCTGAGCACACTTTGGGCAAACCGTCGCGGATTATCTTTGACAGTCTCCCCAGCCTGCTGTTGATTTTTATCATTATCTTCGGAATTGTCGGCGGGATTTTCACCGCCAATGAAGCAGCCGGGATTGCTGTGCTTTATGCTTTATTACTGACCCTGCTCTACGGAAATCTGGATTGGAGGGGGTATGGACAAATCCTTATAGAATCTGCCCAAGTATCAGGAGTGATCCTGTTGATCATCGCCGCCTCAAACATGATGGGCTGGGTACTCGCTTACACCCAAGCTCCGGAAGCAATTTCCCGCACCATGCTCAGCCTCTCTGAGAACAAGTACGCCATTCTTTTGATCATTAACCTGATTTTGCTCTTTATTGGAACCTTCCTTGATATGAGTCCAGCTGTCTTGATCTTCACACCAATATTCCTGCCCGTTGCCACGGGAATTGGCATCCACCCCGTTCATTTTGGCATCATTATGACCTATAACCTCTGTATCGGCATCCTGACACCGCCTGTAGGCACAATGCTCTTCGTCGGCTCCAGCGTATCGCGGATCCCGGTCAAACGCATCCTGAGTAAGATAATCCCTTTCTATATCATACTGATAGCCACCCTCTTCCTCATTACCTTCATCCCTGCAATCTCCTTGGCCCTGCCCAAACTGGCCGGGCTGCTCTAGTGTTCTGCTAAATTCATTTTTGTGTACTGATCTTTCAGCCAGTCAATTTTTGACTTTAGGGGACCTCTAAAAAATCTCTCCACCATATTCAACCAAGATGAATGTGTTGGCGTGTAATGAATTTTAAAACGGCCTGCTTCGCCCCGCCATTTATCACTGTCACGAAAGAGAGGAAGCAGGCTCTTTGCTTAAGGTTGGGCCTAGCTCTGCACCGCCCTCCCCTGTTTCTCCAATGCTGCGCCAGCTCGCATTGGAGCCTTCGTCTGGCATCAAAACGCGGTACAATCGCTGCGGCCAAGACAAAACAGAAGCAGAGCGATTGTACAATTCTTGCGAAGCGATACCATTTTTAGAGGTGCCCTATAACATATTTGGGCTTTGCCCTAGTCTCACCTTGATTTGAATCGGAGATTGTCGCATAATTTTACATATATTCAGACTATAAGTAAAGTAAAATTGATATTACAGAAATACAGAAACATTTTTAATGATGATATATTTGCTCACCAGTCCGGTAGCCGCTACTCTAAAATCAACCCGATATACCGGGGAGCCGTATTGTATTAAAAAGGCTTGTCGCCTCGCCATCTCGAAAAACCTCTGCAATTCACATCGGAACGCGATGCCATTGCCGAGGCGAAGCAGTGCAATAGCACAATTCTCGCGAAGCGATACCCTTTTTAGAGGTCCCAAAAAATTTTACTATTTGGGGTGACTAAATGGGATTGAGTTGCCGACAAAGTAGATACCCTCTGCAAAGCTCCCTCTCCCATGCCTGAGTTGTCTGTCAACCCGATAGGCCTCCATCAGCCTGTCCTCTCTCCGGGTTCCCGCGAATAGATTTATGAAAAGCACTGGAAATTCATTTTTAAGGGCACCTCTAAAAATTCGCTTTCAATACTGAATCGCGATTTTTTTCGAGAAAAAGGTTTTGCCTTGCGGCAGGATTTGTAGGTTGTGGCCTGCTTTGCCGCGCCATTGCCTACTGCTGGCGAGTCTTTCCAATACAACAAAGTATATCCATGTCACTTGAGATTCCGCGAAAAGCCCAACCATTGTCTTTCGCTATCAATGGTCGGGAGGCTCAGGTGCAATTGGTGTATTAAAAGGGGACCTCTAAAAAGACTTGCCGCATCGCTATCCCGAAAAATCTCTGCGATTCACATCGGAACGCGGTGCTATTGCCAGCGAAGACAAAGCAGAAGCGGGGCAATAAGCAAAATACTCGCGAAGCGATACTATTTTTAGAGGTACCCTTTAATTTGTCGGGAAAATTCCTGCCCGGCATAGATCAAACATATGGAGATTCTTGGAGCCTCCCATTTAAGGTATAGATATGACAGAAGAAGAATTAGTCGCAATTCCCAAGTTGGCCATACTGCTCGAAAAAGGCAGTGAAGTTGGTCATTTGAGTTATGAAGAAGTCGAAGCAGCTTTGCCCGAAGACTTTGATAGTGATCGGATGGAAGACTTGCTGACCTATCTGGAGAAAAAGGGTATCAACGTCGATGTCGAAGGCAGTGAAGAACTGCTGGAACCGAATGGCTTTGACGAAGAGGAGGAAATTAACCTGGACAACGATCTGGAAGGTGACCTGGAGAATGATCTGGATGATGATCTGGATGATGACTTGGACGATGATTCGGGCCTGGCCTTTGCCGCGCATCGCGGCGATACCGGATTGGAAAGTGATGAAGAAGTTTCCATTGAGTACACCGACCGCCTGAGCCAAGACATTAAATCTGAAAAGTTTGACGATTACGAGAGCAGCGATAATGCCGAAGAGAGCAGCGAAGGCGGTGATGAGGCAGGCAGCGATGAGCAACCCAGTGAATCCCAGCGCCTGATCATCAACCGCAACGATGGCAATGTCGATGACCCGATCCGCCTGTATTTGCGCGAAATCGGCAAAGTACAGCTATTGCGGGCCGAGCAGGAAGTCGAACTATCCAAGAAGATGGAAGAAGGGGAAAATATCATCAAAAACGTACTCAAGCGTTCGGGTATGATTATTCCGGAGTTTTATAGCCTAGCGCAGAAGGCCTTTGCCAAAAAAAGCCAGATTGAAGAAGAAAGTACAGAAAACAGCAAAGATGGTGAGAACTCGGAGTTTTTCACGGAAAAGCGCCGCCTGAATCAGTACTACAAAGAGCCGTTGCGTGCCATTGCTGGTCAGTTGAAGAATTATATGGAACTGAAAATGTCGATCATCCGCGGCAGAGGAGACATTTTCAGTAATGAGCAACTGAAGGCCAAACGCATTCAGTTGCTCAAACCGATTATGCAGATGGATATTCATCAAGAAGAGATCATCTATTTTGCCGAAAAATTTGTTGGTTCGGCCCGGCGCATTGAGCAGTATCGTATTGAGCGGCGCAAAATCGAACAGATATTACAGATTCGCAGTTACGATGAACTACGTCAACTGGGTCGCCGCCTGGCAAATGACAGCCGTTGCCGCATCCTAGAAAAAGAGCTGGAGATGGATGCCAACCGGATCAAGGATCTGATCCGGCAAGTGCAGGTCACAGACCAGAGCCTGAGGGACATTGAGGCCGATCTTGAAAGCAAGACCTCAGAAATCTTGGAAATGGCTGAAGAGGTCGAGTACGGTTCGCGCATGATGCGCAGTGCCAAAGACCACTTAATTCGCGCGAATCTGCGTCTGGTCGTCAGTATTGCCAAAAAGTACACCAATCGGGGTCTGCACTTCTTTGATCTTGTGCAAGAAGGCAATATCGGTTTGATCAAGGCTGTGGAAAAGTTTGAGTATTCCAAGGGCTTTAAGTTTTCGACTTACGCCACCTGGTGGATCCGCCAGGCGATCACTCGTTCGATTTCTGATCAGGCGCGCACCATTCGTGTACCAGTGCATATGATCGAGCAAATCAACAAAGTGGTGCGCGAATCGCGCCAGTTGCTGCAACTTAAGGGCTATGAACCCTCTGACGAAGAAATTGCCGAGCGCCTGGGCTGGCAGGTCAAGCGGGTCAAGAGCGTCAAGAGCGTGGCGCGCGAGCCGATTTCTTTGGAGACTCCGATTGGCGATGATGAAGATTCCAACTTGGGCGATTTCATTGAAGATAAGTCGGTGATCAATCCTTCCTCAGAAACTGCGTATCAGGTACTCAAAGAACAGCTGGACAACACGCTCAAAACCCTGCCGGAGCGTGAGCGCGAGGTAATCAAAATGCGCTTTGGGCTGAAAGATGGCTACGCCCTGACGCTGGAAGAGGTCGGCCTGATTTTCAACGTGACGAGGGAACGCATCCGCCAGATTGAGGCCAAGAGTTTGAAGCGCTTGCGTGCTAGGCGACGCTCGCGCAGGCTCTTTGATTATTTGGAAGAATAGTGTATGCTGCGCCCTTCTGTTTGGGGAGCGGTTTTTTTAGGGGACCTCTAAAAACTCGCTTTTGATGCTGAGCGGATGAGATTTTTAGAGGTTCCCTTTATTCGTGCTTGAAGTTCTTGAGGTTCAAACGGATTTTTGAGTACCCATTGTGAGGGTTCTCCAAACTCCCGGACAGGCCTCAGGTTCCCCGATGATAGAGATGCCGAGAAGTAAGGAGAAGTTTGCCGAATGAAAGAAGTTTTTGTTAAGTTGCAGGAATTACAGAATGTCTTGTCGAATAAATACCAGTTGGAAGAGGAATTAGAAGAAATTCCCCGCAACTTGGAGCAGAAGGAAGTTGCTCTCAGTCGTCAGAAAAAGAAATTTATCGACTTAGATAGCGAATACCAAGCCAATCAACATGAAACTGCTCAATTGCGCAACGACTTTGGCCATATTGAAGAGCTGCGCCTTGCGGCGGAAAAACGCATGGATCAGATCAAAACTCAGCGCGACTACGAGACCCTGGATAAGGAAATTACCGGGTATTCTACGCAGGAACTCGAATTGCGCCGCAAAATCCAGAACTTGGAGAACAGAGCCCTGGAACTGAGTGATCAGCTTAAATCCGAAGAAGCGTCCCTCCACCTGCTTGGAGCGGAGATCGAAGAAGAGAGACTGCGCATTGAAGAGCAATTACAGCAGAAGTGCAGTGAGATCTCGAATCTGGCGGAAAAAGAACAGAGCATCGTTCCGGACATGGACGAGGAAATGCTGTACAAATTTGACCGCATTCTGCGCAGCAAGGGTGGTCGCGGCATCGTGCCGATTTCCCAGGGTATTTGCAGCGGCTGTTTTATGATTCTGCCGCGCCAGTTTATGAATGATGTGCGTTCCAGTGAGGACGTCCATTTCTGTCCGTATTGCAGTCGGATTTTGTTCTACGACGAAGCAGCGGCTTCGGGCGAAAAAATCGGTACCGGTGTACTGGACTACGACAGTAACAACCAGGATGACGTGGCAGGATTAGCTGACTTGGTAGACGATAGCGACTTTGATGATTTTGACTGAGAAAATTCCCTAAAGGGAATTTTTAAATATTTTGGAGATAAAATATAGGGGCAGTCCGACCTGTCGCTGCATTTCAAAGGTGCAGAGGAAAGTCCGGGCTTCGCAGGGAAGGATGCTGGGTAACTCCCAGACGCAACTGCTGTCAGTTCGTTGGCAGTAGTTGTGCTAGACAGTGCCACAGAAAAAATACCGCCCTCTGGCTCAATGGTTGCAGCATTTGGCTCCATTCAGTCTTATGGGTAAGGGTGAAATGGTGCGGTAAAAGCGCACCGCCCACTTGGCAACAGGCGGGGCAAGGTAAACCTCATCCGAAGCAAGATCAAGCAATAATGGGGCTTCTCGCTTATAAACATTATGGGTAGATCGCCAGACCGCGCTGGAGACAGCACGGCCAGATAAATGACAGGATAGAACAGAACCCGGCTTATGGGGCTGCCTTTTTTTATTTTCGTAACTCTTTACAGGAATGATGGCAGACTCTTGCTACACGTGAGAATCTCGAAACCTCGGCCTGCCTGAGCCCGATAACTCACCAGAGGTGCTCTGGAGACCCAGTAGCCTTTGCACATATAGCTCAGGACGGAAAGCCGCAAGTTGACTGTACTGTTCGCCCTGCCCTTCGTAGAGCACGGGAAGTCCGAGCTGGTCCTTCAAGGAAAACACGATGCCCCCGCCGCAGCGCGAGTCCAGCTTGGTGACGACGACACCCTGTAAAGGTAATGCTTCGCTGAAGACTCCCGCCTGTGAGAGGGCATTTTTGCCAGTAGTGGCATCGATTACCAGCAGATTGGCCCGTTGCTGCTGCCGAGCCAGACGGCCCAGCACCCGGTCGATCTTAGCCAGTTCATCAAGCAGCAGTTTTTTGGTGTGCATCCTGCCGGCAGTGTCCAGCAGCAGCAGTCTGTGCTTGCGCGCCAAAGCGCTCGACAGCGCATCATAGATTACCGCCGCACTGTCGCTGCCCTGCTCTTGGGCCACCACTCGTACCCCCAGGCGTTCGCCGTGGACCTTCAACTGCTCGATGGCCGCAGCGCGAAAGGTATCGCCCGCGCCGATGGTAATTTCGCTCCGGGGCACACCGCAGTGTTGCTCAAAGTACGGCACCAGCTTGGCCAGACTGGTGGTCTTTCCTACCCCATTGACTCCCAACAGCATAACAATCTGCAAGTCTTCGTTCTCTCGCAGTCTCCGCTCCAGCACTCCGTCATTGCCCAGCACCTGGTCTTCCAATTGCCCAGCCAACAAGCGCAACAGCTCTTCTTCACTTTGTAGCTTTTGCATAACCGCTGCTTTGCGCAGCACTTCGCCAAAACGTATTGCCAGCTCAGGAGCAATATCAGCTTCCAACAAGAGATCTTCCAGATCATCCAGGCTCTGCTCAGTGAAGCGTGGTTTTTGAAAAAATTCGCGCAGCCTCCGCTGCCAGGATTGCTTATTCAATAGAGCCATTTCAATTTCCTGCGAGCCTCCGGCCTATCCAGCGCATTCCCGGCACATTTTCGGCCACGCGCACAAGTCCGGGCTTGTATCTCTTACTGCGGTTTGTTGCGAGAACGCCCCTTTAACACAATACTCGCGAAGCGATAGCATTTTTAGAGGTCCTTTTGAGGCAAAAATCAGGAGAACAGAGCATTGCTTTCAGGCTTGCCCTTGTTCTCGCTGCCAAAATCAGCGGTTATGCCTTCGTCCAAGGCCTCTTTCAGGCCCAGCCGCTGTAATAGTTCCTCCCACTGTTTCTGGTTCGCAAACTCAACCTGCAGCAGAGCCTTACGCGGCCGGGCAGCCTTGCCCGAACCTGCCCTCCCGGCAGCTTCGTTTAGATTGCCTTCCAGACGCAGGCTCAAATCCAGGCGCAGGGCCTTGGCCAGATGCTCTTCCAGTTCTTCCTGACGGAACAGCATTCCGCTGACGCTCCAATACTCCGGCTCACCGGGAGCAGCTGTTTCATCTGCGACAGGGCGAGCGTTCCGGACATTCTCTCGGCGTGCAGAACTGCCGGATGCTGCGGCCGGAGTCGCCGGAGCTACTCCCGGCGAGGTGCTTCGCTGTGCAGCCCGAGTCTCTGTATCTTCGCGATCTTCGGGAATCTCGGGCTCACTGTCCGCCCAAGTCTGCGACCCGGACTGCTGCTGGAGCTGAGATTCCAACACATCGAGTTCTTGACTGATATCATTGCTTTGCAGACCCTCTGACAGACTGCTTTCCACATCCTGAGCAAGGTCCGTCAGGTCGGAAGACTCCTCCGCATACCGGCGTTCTTCATTGATTTGCTGGCTGTAATGTTCTGCCTGGCGCACCGACCAGGATTCTCCAACGCAGCGTTCATAGGCTTCAAGTAAAGTTTTCGGTTCCTTGATTGCCAGCAGGGCCTTGGCGTGGCCGGAACGTATCACGCCCTCGGACAGGCCCTGCTGGACCGCAGATGGCAACTGTAAAAGGCGCAGGCTGTTGGCCAGGGCTGAGCGCCCCTTGCCCAGGTGCCGGGCCATTTCCTGCTGTGAGAGCCCGGAAATGCGCAGCAAATGCTCGTAGGCCCGCGCTTCATCAATCGGAGTCAGATCCTCACGCTGGATGTTTTCGATTAAGGCCAGTTCAAACTGTTCAACTTCAGAGACCGCTTTGACAATCGCCGGGATGCGCTGCCACTTTAAAACTTCACAGGCCCGGAAGCGGCGTTCCCCGGCGATGACTCGATACTTGATGCCATCATCAGCCAGCTCTTCTTCCCGCAGCGGTGTGACCAGGATGGGTTGCAGCAGTCCATTTTCAAAAATGGATTGCGCCAGCTCGCTGATGCTCACTTCGTCAAAATGCTTACGGGGCTGTTCGCTGGCAGCTTGGATGGCAATTAAGGGCAGCTCCTGGATCTGTGTGCCTAGGCTCTTCTGGCCGGCCTCAAAAATTGATGCCTTGCCCTCAGCCTTTTGCGCTGAGGCCGATTTTGCGCCCTTGCCTGCCGGCTCCGCCGGGGAACCGGCAGGCTTGCCCGGCCCGGAACTCCCGTCATGGCCCTGAGTGCTGCCTCGTTTCATCTGCTGCAAGCGTTTACTCAAGTCATCGGGAGGCAGCAGCGCATCCAGGCCCCGACCCAAACCTGTTACCCGTTTAGCCACGCGCGATGACCTCTCTGGCCAAGGCTTTGTAGCTCCTGGCCCCGATGCAGTCGGGAAAGTACAGGGGAATCGGCAGGGCGTGGGACGGTGCCTCTGAAAGCCGCACATTGCGCGGAATGATGGTGTTAAAGATATAATCCGGGTGGTCGGCAAAGGTATTGCGTACCGAATTGATGACGGCGTTGGCTGACTTGGTGCGGCTGTCGTACATAGTAAAAATAATCCCACCGATTTCCAGTTGAGGATTTACTCCTTGCCGAATTTTATGAATGGTATTAAAAATCATGCCCAATAAACCTTCCAGAGCCAGAAACTCGCATTGCAGCGGGATCAGAACCCGGTCGGCCGCAGCAAAACCGTTGAGCGTCAGCACACCCAAGGATGGCGGGCAGTCGATTAAGATATAGTCGTAGGAATCCTGCACGCTCTGCAGGGCGGTTTTCAGATAGAGGGCCCGCTCATCAATCTTGGCCAACTCCACCGCAGCACCCGAAAGGTGCAGATTGGCGGGTGCCAATGCCAGCCCGCTGATCCCGGTTTCCCTGAGGTCAATAATAATGTTTTGAATCGAGCAGTGGCGCATCAGGACTTCATACATGCCCACATCTTCAATGTCGTGGTGCCCGAAGTGGCTGGACAGATTCCCTTGGGGGTCGAAGTCCACCATCAGCACCCGATGAGCTTCCAATGCCAGATAGGCAGCCAGGTTTGCCGCAGTGGTAGTCTTGCCCACACCGCCTTTTTGGTTCGCTATTACATATGTTCGAGCCATGCGCAGCATTATAGTCAAGTTTTTTGTGTATGCCTAGGATAGCAACAGATAGCACTAAATTAAAGGGATAAAAGTCTTTTTGCCAAGGACTTGCCAAGAACTTGCCAAGAACTTGCCAAGAACAGAAAACTCTGTGGCTGTTTATTCTATCTGTTCAGCATGATTCGGCAGAAATCTGTCTTCAATCGAAAAAGCCGGGAAGAAGGCCGGAAAGAAGAACGGCGTGAAGCTGCCCGAAAAATGAAAGAATCCGGGCTGTCGATTGAGCAGATTGCAAGGTTTACCGGCCTGAACCACCGCGAAATTACCGGGCTGAGAGAGGGCGAATAGGAAGCCTGTGAGGGGGGGGCGCCAACAGATTGCCGCCGCCGCTGATATATCCCCATCCCTTTTTTTATTGCGCCATATGGACAAAACAGCTATATTGAAGCCATGGCAAGTTGCGACAGCGCGTACAAATACCTGTTCTCGAACCCGGCAATCCTGTGCAAACTCATTCACGCCTTCATTGAGGAGGACTTTAGCGCCAAAATCCAGCCCGACAGCCTGCGCAAACTCGACCCGTCCCACCTCTCTGCCACGCTCCAGCAGCGCGAATCGGACCTGCTTTACGAGGTGCGCCTGGACAGCCAAGACAATCAAGATAACCAAACAGCCTATCTGTATATCCTGCTCGAATTCCAGTCCACAGCCCCCAAGCATATGGCCATCCGCCTGCTCAGCTATATATCCCTGTTTTACGAACGCCTCATCAAGGAAGGCAAAAACAGCAAAGGCAAGTTGCCCCCGGTATTTCCATTGGTGCTCTACAACGGAGACCGCCCTTGGAATGCGCCCCGCAGCACCAGCGAACTGATCAGCAGCAACGAAATACCCGCAAAATACCTACCCCACTTTCAATATGCTCTCATTGACGAGAAGCGCATCCCCGACGAGAAAATCCACAAGCTGCACAACCTCATCAGTGCGGTGATTTGTGCCGAGAAATACGGCAGACCAGGGGAGTGGGAAGCGCGAATCCCGCAAATCATAGAATTCCTGCGCGATGAACCCGGGCCCGAAATCACCATTTTCAGGCGCTGGATTGCCTTGCTGTTTGGCGAAGGCATGAACGAGTCAGAATACAATCAAATCACCGCAGCAGAGGAGGTACAAAGTATGTTGGCGACACTGGCAGACGACCTGAGAGCTGAAGGAAGACAAGAAGGAAGACAAGAAGGCGAAAAACTGGGCATGCAGAAAGGTTGGGAAGAAGGTCGGGAAGAAGGTCGGGAAGAAGGTCGGGAAGAAGGTCGGGAAGAAGGTCGGGAAGAAGGTGAAAAACTAGGCATGCGGAAAGGCCGGAAAGAAGGCCGGGAAGAAGGTGAAAAACTGGGCATGCGGAAAGGCCGGAAAGAAGGTCGGGAAGAAGGCCGGCGTGAAGCTGCCCGAAAAATGAAAGAATCCGGGCTGTCGATTGAACAGATTTCAAGGTTTACCGGCCTGAGCCACCGCGAAATTACCGGGCTGAAAGAGGGTGAATAGGAAGCCTGAAAGGGGCTTCTGGAGTTGGCCTTCGCCAGCTCGCAAAGAGGAAGGTCGGGCCTTGGCTCCGCACGGCCCTCCCCCGTTTCTCCCATGCTGCGCCAGCTCGCGGAAAAGGAAGGTCGGGCCTTGGCTCCGCACGGCCCTCCCCCGTTTCTCCCATGCTGCGCCAGCTCGCGGAAAAGGAAGGTCGGGCCTTGGCTGCGCACGGCCCTCCCCCGTTTCTCCCATGCTGCGCCAGCTCGCATGGGAGCCTCCCCCGTTTCTCCCATGCTGCGCCAGCTCGCATGGGAGCCTCCCCATTCCTCCCATGCTGCGCCAGCTCGCAAAAGAGGAAGGTCGGGCCTTGGCTGCGCACGGCCCTCCCCCGTTTCTCCCATGCTGCGCCAGCTCGCATGGGAGCCTCCCCCGTTTCTCCCATGCTGCGCCAGCTCGCGGAAAAGGAAGGTCGGGCCTTGGCTGCGCACGGCCCTCCCCCGTTTCTCCCATGCTGCGCCAGCTCGCGGAAAAGGAAGGTCGGGCCTTGGCTGCGCACGGCCCTCCCCCGTTTCTCCCATGCTGCGCCAGCTCGCGGAAAAGGAAGGTCGGGCCTTGGCTGCGCACGGCCCTCCCCCGTTTCTCCCATGCTGCGCCAGCTCGCATGGGAGCCTCCCCATTCCTCCCATGCTGCGCCAGCTCGCAAAAGAGGAAGGTCGGGCCTTGGCTGCGCACGGCCCTCCCCCGTTTCTCCCATGCTGCGCCAGCTCGCATGGGAGCCTCCCCCGTTTCTCCCATGCTGCGCCAGCTCGCATGGGAGCCTCCCCAAAAAAGCCAATTTCCAGAGATTTTCCTGCAATTTCTCTTGCCCTCCGCGGGGAAATCGTATATTCTTTAAGAAGAACAAGGTATTTTATAATGTCATTTTATCTTTTATTAAAACCATTCCGACCTTGGCCGGAACATCATCTTTATGCATTATTTTGCATAATAATACCAAGGAGTATTGCACTATGGAACACAAGTTCAGTAAAATTCGCTCATCGCTCATCGCTCATCGCTCATCGCTCATCGCTCATCGAAAAAATTAAACCCATATAGCAGAGGAAATTATTTCTCTGCCGGTATTTTACGCCCATTTATCCTTTTATTTGTCTGCTCCCTAGTTTTGTGGGTCGCCTGCGACCCGCCCGAAGGCAATGACCCGCCCGTAGGCAATAATGGGGCCAATAATGGGGCGCCCCGCAGAAGTGGTGTTCCCATACGCACATGGCAGGGGCTGCAGAAAATGCGGGAAAACCTCGCCGGCGACTACTACCTGGTCAGCGACATCACGTTCCCCGCGCCCGGAGAGGACGGCTTTCCGGCGGAAGGCTTTGAACCTGTCGGCTACGATATCGACAAGACCCAAAACGGCTTTCAGGGAACCCCGTTTACGGGCCGTTTCGACGGCAACGGCAAAACGATCCGCAACTTTTTCATTGACCGCCCGGTGGAAACCTATGTCGGGCTGTTCGGGCGAGTCCAGGACGCCACGATCTCCAATGTGCAGATGGAGGGTGTCCGGGTTCACGGAAAGAAATTCGTGGGGGCTATCGCAGGAGAGAGCAGCGGCGGCAGCGTCAGCGGGTCCGTGGTGGGCGGCGGTGCGCCCCAAAACACCATACAGAACACAGGTCCCTTAGATAGATTGACTTACTACGGGCAAAATTCTGGAACCGGGGCTTTGGTCGGCAAGAGTTCTGGTGCTGTCAGCGGCTTTGCCAGAGACCTCGTCATTACCAGCAGCAACAATTATGATGTCGGCGGTTTGGTTGGTTTCGCAGATGGTGCCGGAAATGTTGTGGGGTATACCGAGAATCTCAACCTTACGGGCCCCGATAATGTCGGCGGGCTGGTGGGCATGAACTGGGGAACTGGAGATATCACCGGCTACAGTATCAATTTACAAGCTACCGGAGGTATGCGTATTGGCGGCCTGCTCGGGGCCACATTGCAGCGTCCCCAAAGCAACTTGGGAGAGCAGTTTCCTGAGGTTACCGGATACGCTACGGGTACGGTTAATGGACAGGGGGATCTAAGTCGGCTAGTCGGCGGTCTGGTCGGGCAGATCGGGGACAAGGCCAAGGTTGTCGGATTTTTCAAAGGCACGGCTGCCGGGGGGTCTTCTGTCGGCGGACTGGTTGGCCAGAACGTAAAGGATTCTGCGTTCGTCCGGGGCTATATGCGCGGGACCATACGGAAGATCGGCGGCTTTGATAATCGCACCTATGCGTTTTTAGTATCGGGAGACCCCTCGGGAGCCAATAGACTCAGAGGGGATATTGCCGGGTACCACTCCGGGAAGTCCGGGGAAAAGGAGGTCTCCGGGATCAGCGGGAACAGACATGGGGAGGACGGAACAGAGATCACAGTCAGTTCCAGCACCACTCAGGGGGATTTTTCGCTGCTGGATTTTGGCTCGGAGCTCGGGCAGTGGACGCCTCAGGCGGGCCAGTGGCCCCGGATCAACCTGGGCGACGATCCGATCTTTGCCGATACCCGGCAGCCGGTGGAACCGTAGAAAGCGTATGATAAATGTTTGTCATACCCGAAATGTTTGTCACTCTCATGAAAGCAGGAGTGACAAACATTTATTATGCTATAGGGGACCTCTAAAATTAGAGGTCCCCTTAAGAAGCGGAAGGCAGCATTTCCAGAATCAGTTCCACTTCTCCGACACTCAGCTGGGTGGCGCGGGCGATCTCATTATTGCTCCAGTTTTTACTGTGCAGCTGGATCACCGTATTGCGCACATCAATATCAACCTTGCCTCCCGAACCCGAATTCCTTTCGTTGGGCCGATTTTTGAGCACGATGGTCTCCACCGTACTCAAGTTGTTCTGAATATCCTGAGATAACTCCAGCATGCGAGTCTCGGTCTTGGCAATCCACTTGCGCATCTTATCGATGCCTTGGCTGTCTTCATGTAGCTCGGCAATGGCCTCCTGCATCTGGGCAAGCTCCTGCTGGCTGTTCTGTAACTGCTCCTGCTGTCCGGCCAACTCCTGCTGCAATTCCTGTGCCTTGCCAAAACCCAACTCCAGCGGCGGCAACTGTTCCTGCAGCAACCGGATTTTCTGATCCAACCCTCCCAAGTTATCGCTGTAGTTTTGTAGCAGGGCAACTGCTTCCACCAGCTGATCCTTGCGCTCGTCGAACAATCCGAGCAAATTGCTGCTCTCGTTGTACAAATACTCCAGCTTACCCAGCTGGTTCTGATAGGTGGAAACGCGCTCGTGCTGTTGCTCCAAGCTCTCGCGCTGCTGGTACAAGTCACCGGAAAGCTGCAATATTTGCTGCATCTGGGACTCCATATCGGCCAGCTCATTGCGCCGGGCCAAGAGTACCGCCAACTGCTCTGAAGTCTTCTGACCCAGCTGACTGTTCTCATTCAAAGTGCTCTGCAACTGGGAAATCTCCTGTTCCACCTTATTTAACAATTGCTCTTTCCGGCTCAGTTCCTGCAAGCTCTTCTCCAGTTTGATGCTGTCGGGCAGAGCCTTCTTCATGCCGGCCAAAGTCTGCTCCGAATGCTCAATGGTCGATTTCAGGCTATCGACATCCTGGCGCATATTGGCCAGATCATCGCGCACTGCCCGGCGTTCATCCGTATTGATCTGGTGCAGCTCGCGTGTATTACCCAGAATCTCTTCGTAGAACTGTCGGTAGTTTTCTTCCAAGCCCTGCTTCAGGCTTTCGGCCTGCTGTTCGACATCCTGTGTCAGGCGCTGACTCAGGTTGTCAAGAGAACGCTCCTGTCGCTGAGTCAGCTGCTGTAAATTCCCCAGTTCTTTGTGCAGGCGCTCGCGCTCGCGCTCCATAGTGTCCTGTAATTGCTTATGCAAGTCCTGGAATTCCTGCCTATGCTCTCGGGCTTCCTTCTGGGTAGCTGCTTGCTGTTCGCTCCAGAACTGGCTGCGCTTACGCTGGGCTTCTTGAGCGGCTTGCTCCTCGTGCTCAGTCTGCTCTGCCAAAAACTTTTTATTCCAGGAATCCAGTCCCTGCAACAAATTTTCTCGCTGTTTTTCCTGCAATTCTTTGTTGAACCCATCAAGGTTCTGGCGCAAGGTGCGCTTCTGTTCTTCACACTTGGCATCAATGTCTTGCCGGAACTGCTGTAGCAACTCGTGACTTTCCTGCTCGCGTTCCCACAGACCCCGCTCGTAGAGCCGGGTCTGGTCCTGAGAGCTTTGTTCCACCTGAATAAACTGCTGGTCGGTATAACTGCGCAAATCGGCGAGCGAAGATTCAATTTCACCGCGCAAGTCGTCGGTTTGAGCGACCAGGTCTTTGTTCAAGCCGCCTAGGCGCTGGTCGACATCGCGCTGAAATCGTCGCAGCTGCTTCAGGATCAGGGCCTGCTCGGTGCGGGCCTCTTCAATGTGGTTTTGCTCGATATACAGCTTCTGCTTGAGTTTGTCCATATGTTCTTCAAACTCGTGCAGCAGATCTTCCTGACTGCGACCCCAGTCGTTCTTGCGTTCGGCCAGTTCCTTGGCGAGTTCCTCCTTGGCATTGAGGAAATCCTTCTGCCATTCGCTCCAAGCCTTGCCTTTTTCCTGCCGGGCCAAAGTGAGCTCATTTTCCAAAGTCCGCTGCTTGGTCTGGAGCAAGTTCTGCCGGGCACTGAAATTCTGCTCCGTTTCCTGCCCCAGCTGCTCAATGCGCTGCAGCCATTCATCTAGGCGGTGGCGGACTTCCTGTTCGGCCTCGTGCTCCAGCTTCTGACCCAGTTTGTGCAGGGTTTCCAGCTGCTGAATGCGGACATTTTCCAGCTCTTGTTTCTGAGCCTCGATCAACTGCTGCTTGTCGTCCAGTTTCTCACGGTTTTCAGTCAGCCAATCCTGCCAGAGCCGGGCCTGCTCTTCGCGGGCGACTTCCTGCTGCTCAAAGAACTCCCTCAACTCCTTGCGACTGCGGATCAATTCGCGTTGCGCCTCTTGATGCGCCTGCAGCTCTTCACGGCCCTTATCCAGGCGCTCCTGCCAGCGTTCCAGGAATTGTTGCTGTTTCTGACGCTGCTCTTCGAGAGTAGCTTCCTGTTGCCGCCAAGTCTGATCGAGTTGCCCCAAGGCTTGCTGGCGCTGTTCCGTCTTGTGCTGCCATTCCTGCTCTGAATCCTGTTCGGCCTGCATCAGGCGCTTCTGCCAACGCTGCTCACGTTCCCGCAAGCTCTGAGCAAAGCGCTGGTGCAGTTTATTCAGTTTTTCGTAGGCCTTTTTCTGCTCATCGTCCATCTTGCTGTGCAAGATTTGCTTGTGCTGGTCGATTTCATCGTGGATGCTTTCAAATTCATCGTTAGCATTTTCCTGAAAGTTTTTCAGGTATGCCTCTTGGCGTTGCAGCATCTTCTGCTCTGCCATCTTGATATTTTGTTGGGCGATGTGAACTTCTGCCTCAGTAGCATCCTTTGCGTTGCTCAAGTACTGCAAGATTTGCTCTTGTTCCAGATCCCGCTGTTTTTGCAGATCACCCGCAGTTTCCAAAGCCTGTTGCAGGCGCTCCCAGTTCTGTAAGCCACTGTCGATCAACAGCCGGCGCTGCTGTTCGATTGCCAATTGAGCCTGTGACTGCCGCTCCAAACCTTCTTTCAGTTCCCGATAGGATTCTTGCTCCGTTTCCAAGCTGTGCAGCCGTTTTTCCTGTTCTTTGCGATAGCGACGCTGTTCGGCGCGCTGTAATTTCTTCAGCTTACCCAAGTCACTTTCAGCCTGTTCCAGGTCCATTGTCAGTTGGCTGGAAACCTCTTTCCAGTGTTTCTGAATCTCTTCGCTCTCGTCCAGAGCAGTGCGCAGACTCTCGTCCAGTTCCTGGTATTTCGTCTCCGAACCTTGGAGCAATGCATCCAACTTGTGCGACCGGTCTTCGACTTGCTGCACATTGCCGCTGAGGCGCAACTGCCAGAGTTTGTATTCATCATGCACATCTACGGCACTGCAATCGTCCAGCAACTTTCCCAGTTGGGCCTTGAGCTCTTCGTCCCGGGCCAGTAGAGCGCTGAGCTTTTGGCGGCAGTCCAGAGCGATGTCGGCGATCTCGTCTTCTGCGCCCAGCAGCCGGGTCTTGCCCGGGTCTTGGAAGCCGGGTTCTACTAGTTTGAGAGAGAAGAAGAGAGTGAGGCCCTTGTCCCAGAACGCATTCACCTGTTCGGTTTTGTCCGGGAAGGTTTCCCGGAGAGCTCCGCTGAAAGCACCCTGCAATTGACGCATGTGAGCACCACCCGCCAAGCCGCCGGCGCAAGCATGACCGTTGACAAAACTCTGCACCAGACGTTCGTTATGCAGGCCGCCATCGTTGGTTTGCCATTCGGCCAGGTGCGCAAAGCTGAGCTGCCATCTGTCTCCACCTAGGCTCAGGGCCGGGTAGAGGTACTGGAGCTTGCGCCATTGGGGCAGGGACTGAAACAGGTCTTCCACACCCTTCCGAGCGATGATGTGGTTCTGGTTCAAGCGGATTTCAAGACCGGGATGCAGGGCCGCGACCTTGCACAAGATATCGAATAGTACAGGCACCCGGATTGATTGTTTGCCAAAAATAGTCGGATCCGGTGTGAAACGGATAAAAGTGCCGTCCTTTTTGTCACAGCGTCCGTGTCTCTCGCGCAGCACTGCGCCCCGGGCACTTTCCAGTTCGGCAAACTTGCGGCTGCGATAAGAACGCAGTAGAAAGCGACTGCTCAAGGCATTGACCATTTTCAGGCCCAGCCCTTTGAGCCCTTCGCAATACTGAATTTCCGTGCTGTTGGTTTTGCTGCTCCGGCTTAGTTCCTGTGTTTCGGCACGCAGGCGATTGTGCGGCAGCCCCCGGCCATAATCCCGAATGGTGATGGTCTCGGAGCTGCATAGCACATCAATCACTTTGCCGTGCCCTTCCAGAAACTCATCGACACTATTGTTCAACAGTTCCTGGAACAGGATGGAGACACCGCTGTACCAAGTCTGCTCATTGGCCACATCGTAGCTTAGTTCTTTGGTCCCAGCCACGGGAGAATTGCTCATGGAACTGCCGGCCACCAGGTAGTTGGAGTAATGGCTGCGGATATGCTCAACAATCGAGCCGGGTTTGTTACTTTTAGCTGTAGTCGCCAGGCTTTTCGCAGGCTCCGGCCGCCGTAGTTCTGGAGAGAAGGGCAGACTGATGCCGGTCTTGGCTGCTACACTTGAGCTTATTGGGCTAATGGGCCCAATAGGCCCGGTCTGCATGGAAGGCATGGAAGGCATGGAAGGTATGGAAGGCTTGGAAGTTTGGGGAGCCTTGGCAACAGTGTTAGCCGAAAATGGCATGTTCACTTGCAGCACGGGATTATGGGCATTGTTATCTGCGATTACAGCAGTGTCTTCTGGTAAGTGTTTCATGGTATATTCGCTATGGGGCACCTCTAAATGGGGCACCTCTAAAAATTCCAATTTTATGCCAGACGAAGGGGTTTTTTAGAGGTGCCCTATGGAGATTTCTCAAAACTGGTCCATCATTTTGCAGACGCGCTGAATCTGTTTTTCAGCAGTCCGGCACATCAACAAGAAAAGTTCTGAAAACTCGGATTCCGGGCCCCCATTTTATTCTGAAGGGCACCTCTAAAAATTACCATATCTAAGCCAAAAAGACAAATTCATTTCAGCAGAAAAACTTCTCGAAAAAACTTTTGGGCATCTCTAAAAATGGTATCGTTTCGCGAGTATTGTGTTATTGCCCTGCTTCTGCTTTGTCTTCGCAGGCAACAGCAACGCGTTCCGATGTGAATCGCAGAGATTTTTCGAGATAGCGAGACGGCAAGCCTTTTTTAGAGCGGCCTTACAGCAAGTAGTGCCATAGTTCAAAGCCCAATACCAGAACCATCAAGGCGATAATCATGGCATTGCCCAACGACTGGTATATCGTGATCCACTTGCGGGGCAAAGGTCTTCGGACGAGCAGCTCGGTAGAGTAGAGCAAAATCTGACCTCCATCCAGCACGGCCAAAGGCAGCAGGTTGGCCAGAGCAATCATAAAACTGATCAGGCTGAGGAACTGCCAGCTGGCATACCAGCGTTCGCCAAAACTGCTGCCCGTACGGGTCATAATCTGGCCAATCCGGTCAGAAATCTGAATCGGTCCGGCCAAGTTATCCTTCCAGCTCAGGCGGCCCGAGAACAGCCGGATCAGCCCCCGGACCTGCATGTCCAGTACCTGACTCAGGCGCGTTACAGACTGCATTGCCGCTTGCCAGGGGTTGGCAGTGCGTACCCGGATTGCGGCCAGAAAGTCCAGTTCGCTCAGCTGGCTCAGGCTCAAAGAGACCTCCCACTGTGCTGCTTCTGATGTTGTGCCTGTTTCCTGTTGTCCTTGCTTTTCCTGCTGCCAGAGTAGAGTGAAGTTTGTGACCGGCTGCGTCTCCGCGGCAGATTCAGATGAGCCTTCTGCGAGCGCAGGCCACTGTGGCTGTAGCTGCTGCAGCAGATCGTACCAATGGGCCACAGGCCGGCCATTGACCGCAATCAAACGCATGCCGGTCCGAATCCCTGCCCGGTATGCGGCTGAGTCGGAAGCCAGCTTCCGGACCACTAGGGCACGCCACGGTGAAACACCGATCCAGCCCTGACCCTCTGAATTGGCGACAGGCTGTAGTTGTGTGCGGTGAAATTCTCCATCGCGCAGGTATTCAACTCCCAGCAGTTCTTCGGCGCGCAGAGCGATTGCCAGACGCAAGTCTTGAAAGCTCTCAATCGGGCTGTTCCCTATCTTGCGAATCACATCGCCTGATTGCAGACCGGCCCGCTCCGCCGGGCTGGGAACCTGGGGCAGTTGATCGGCCACATTGTTCTGTTGTAGCTCGCGGCTATCAGGCACCACAATGCGGTTGCTCTCCCGGACTTCCAAGTGCCCGCCCAGCTGGAATAAGAAGATGACCACAAAGGCAAACAGGATATTCACCAGCGGGCCCGCAGCGACAATAAAAATCTTCTGCAACGGAGTCGCTTCCTGAAACCTTTTTTCCTCAGAACTTGGCGCAGCGTTCTCGGTTACTGTTTTTTCGGGTGTATTTTTTTTGCTTCCCAAGTCCTGAAGTGCTAGGCCCTCATCCTTCATTTTGCAGTAACCGCCCAGCGGCAGCCAGGCAACGGCAAACTCGGTACGGCCCCACTTCCAGCGCAGCAGGGGTTTGCCCAGAAACAGGCAAACCCGTTCGACGTGCACTTTGCATAGCCTGGCGGCGGCAAAGTGTCCCAGTTCGTGAATGAGAACGACAAACGAAAGACCTAACAGGCCTAAGGCGATGTGAACAATACTCTGCATGGATACTTACAGGAAAACAGGAATTACAAGGGAAATCCCAGCCTCAGAAATTCGAGGTGCGGGAGCAGCGTATTGCCAAGCCACTATTCCAAGCCCCAGGACCAGCGGTCGCCCTTGCGCCTGGCACCGAACACACCGCGGTTGCCAGGGACCGCTGCATAGATGCGGTCGTTGCTATCATTGGGATCATCGTAAAAGAGAAAGAGGTACAAGCTGAGGGTGCTGATGGAGGTACCGCTGGAAAGCGTAACCAGACTGTCAATATCGGTAAAGCCATCGCTGGAAGCCAAACTTTTCCACTGCTTGTTGCCCAGGTCGTAGATGTGGTAGCCTGCGCCCGCCCGCCCGATGATCAGATTATTGCCTGCTTGGGTCATGCCTATGTTGCTTGAAGAGTTCGAACCCCTCTTCTCCCATTGGTCAATGTCAGCACGGTACAGGTAGAGTTTGCCGTCTGAGAGCATGGCCAGATAATCAATCGCGTCGAAATTCACGGCCAGCAGGTTGCTGATTTCTTTGGAGTCATTGGGCATATTGTCCATATCTTGGAGATTGTCCACGGAATCTCCTTTTTTCAACTTCGAGCCCGATGCCAGATAGAACGTTTTTCCCACAATGGTAAAATCGTTCAGCTTGGTATCGGGCAGCTTGCGCTCCCAGGTTCCGCCGGAATACTGATAAATGGTATTCACTTTATCTGCGGCCAGCACAGTAGTGCCGGCTGCTCGCAGAGCATAAAAAGCAAAGCCTGCTGGAGATTCCAGAACGGTCGATGACCATGTAGTGCCGCTGCGGACATAGGCTTTCTTACTACTGGCCAAAAACAAATTCTGATCATCATCGGCGGCGATGCTGACAACCGGTGTATCATCGGGGTCTAGGCCGGGTGGCAGACCGATTTTGCCCCACTGGCCGGAGCTATCTGTTTTTTGCCAAACGTGCTTGCTGCCCAGATAAACCGTTGAGCCGATCTGTGCAATGCTGTGGGCAAACAGGTAGTTACTCAGGTTGCCGTCTGAAAGTCTTTCGGCATCTTCAACAGCCTTCATGAGACCGGTGTCGGTGCAAGACATGGCGAGCAGGAGAGCTGCCAGACAGCCGGGCAAAAGTGCCTTGCCGGTCCTGCGAGGTGTTGCTGTTCGAAGCAATACTTCTCGATGTATCATTGTCGTAGTTTCTGTTCGCATTATGAGGACCTCTAAAAACCCGAGTGAAAATTAAATCCAATACCGATCATTAAGTAATTGCCAATACGTGATAGTTCGGTTTTTGTAAACTCAGGAGTAAACCAGTAGTGCAAACTCAGACCGAAGGACCATTCGGGCTGCTTGAAGGGGTTGATATAAAAACCCGCATCCAGCTTGAATACAGGCATGATATTGGTTATATCTCCGAATTTTGTCGCAGAGGCTGCGATGCCAAAGCCCAACGGTATCGAAAACAGTGGGTGCAATGTAAAGCGGGGAGTGTAGATGTTGATGTCATACGATATACGCGGTCCAAGCAATACTGCCAGAAAATAATTCTGAATATTGGCCTGATTGGATGGAGCGGTAATTCCCAAGTCGAGGAAGCCTCCGATGCCCAGATTTGCAGTCAGATAATAGATAACTGCAAGATCGGCCCCCCCCCCTAAACTGAGGTTAGTGTTCTTGATAGCTTCCTGGGTGTCGTTGGGAGCAATGTTGAACAGAGGTACCCAGAGGTAGCCATTGACCTGAAGACCAATATCGCCCTGATATCGACCTCTCACCGTATTAAACTCTTCAGTGGGAGCGAAATCATCGTCAGCAGTTTGGGCCAGCAGGCTGGCGGCGGCCAGGGCCGGTAACAATAGAATGACCAAGCCTTGGCATAAAATCCGAAGTCGAAACACAGAAGCAACCTGTTTACAATAAGATATGGCAAATAACAAACTTATATGATCTTTACGGGTTTGAAAATCAACCCGGATACGGAAGACAACAAAACCGCCTCAGTGTGTGCATTCAGCTGCTTTTGTCAAACCCTGAGAACACTTTCTTTGTCTTTATGGGGGACTTCCCACAGGTCTTGAAAATCTGGTGAAACACGTATGATTCCAGCTACTCTTACCTCATGGTACCTGTCAAGATTAGAATTGTACAGAGAATCGCTAATATGGGAAGCTCTAAAAATAGTATCGCTTCGCGAGAATTGTACAATCGCTCTGCTTCTGTTTTGTCTTGGCCGCAGCGATTGTACCGCCTTTTGATGCTAAGCGGATGAGATTTTGCCGAGTGCGAGGAAGTGAAGCCGAGGCATACTTTGTTGTATGGTAAGGTTTTGCTGACGGTGAAGAATGGCGGGGCGAAGCAGGCCATTCTTCGCAAATCCTGCCGTAAGGCAGAACCTTTATTCGGCAACAAGATCGCCGCCCAGAGCAAAACTGCAAGTTTTAGAGTTCCCTTTAGAGACATCCACTTGTTCCGAGCCGTATTTTCGCGACTTTTCTCTGAGTTCCTGCATAATCTTGTCTGATAAATTGGGAGTGAAGTTGTGAAAAAAGAAAATAAGCGCAGACTCTACTTACAGATTATGCGAGAGTTGGAGCAGTCGATCCAAAACGGCCAATATCCTGCAGGCTCCAGGCTACCACCTGAACAGCAGTTGGCCGAACAGTTTCAAGTCAGTCGTCCGACTATTCGCGAGGCGACTTTGGCTTTAGAGGTTCGAGGCCTAGTTGAGGCTCGTATTGGCTCGGGTGTTTACATCTTACCAAATTCTGAATTAGTTATAGATGATTCCACCGGTGATATTTTACAGAATGAACCGGTCAGTCCGTTTGAAATTTTAGAAGCTCGTGAGGTAGTGGAAGGTGCTTCTATGTTGTTAGCGGCTAAAGGTGCAAATCGATCTGATCTATTGCGTCTCAAACAAAATCTGCAAATGCAACAGGAGGTACTTGCAAAACGATCAGATAAGCGTCCTGCGCGCGAATTTCTCAAGTTGGACGAGGATTTCCACTTGCAGATTGCATTGATGACTCAAAACTTAGCCCTTTATCAGGTGATTCGTCAGCTCTGGAGAATGCGAGAGCTGAGCCCTTTGTGGAATAAATTGAATGAACATTTTAGTCAGAATGTAGAGGATTTTTGTAAAGCTGTGAGTGACCATGGGAGAATTTACCAGGCCCTGAAAGCAGGAGATGGTCAGTTGGCAAACGACCTGCTCCACGAACATTTTCAAAATACCAAGCAGAGTCTGATGGAGTTGGCGGGAGTGGATTCCTGAGTTAATTATCTTGCAAGAAATAAGGGTACCTCTAAAAATTCGCTTTTGATGTTGAATCAGCGAGATTTTGCCGATAGCGAGGAAGTGAAGCCGAGGCATACTTTGTTGTATGGGAAGGCTTTGCTGACGGTGAAGAATGGCACATCGAAGCAGGCCATTCTTCACAAATCCTGCCGTAAGGCAGAACCTTTATTCGGCAACAAGATCGCGATTCAACGCGGAATTGGGATTTTTAGAGGTGCCCATAAGATAACATCCATTTGATAGTTTTGAAAAATTTATTTGACAAATTATAATATCCATGTTACAATTTTATCTGATTGGAGTAAGCATTAATTAGACCGAGAGGGATTCAATGTAGACATTGATTGAAGGGGTATACACTGGTTTGAGGAACCGATCCACCACGAAAATTATCAAGGGTACCTCTAAAAATTCGCTTTTGATGCCAGACGAAGGGATTTTTTGCGGCAGCGAGGAACGGAAGCCGAGCCATACTTTGCTGTATGGCACCAATGTGAGCTGGCGCAGCATTGGTGAACTGGCAGGCCGTGCGCAGCAAAGAGCCCGCTTCCTCTCTTTCGTGACAGTGGTAAATGGCGGGGCGAAGCAGGCCGTTTGCCACAAACCCTGCCGTAAGGCAGAACCTTTACTCCGTGAAAAAGACCGAGTCTGGTGCTCCATCCTTCTGTGGTGGGGAATTTTTAGAGGTTCTCTAAAGGGGACCTCTAAAATCGAAACATCAAGGAGGATGTCTATGAAATCTTTTAGAGGTGCCCTTTTGATTGTATTTTTGATAACAATTATCAGTTGTGGGAAGAATCCTCAGAAGCCAAGTGCACAAGTCGAGGAAAAGAAATCGGTACCAGTAGTGATAAAAATCGCACACAGCAACAACCCGGATGAGCCTAATGGCATCGCAGCTCAGGAATGGGCAGATCGAGCCAACAATGCTGGCGGGGACAGGCTGAAAGTGGAAGTGTATCCGAACTCCCAGCTGGGCTCACAGAAGGATGTCATGGAACAAGTGCTGGTTGGAGCCAATATTGTCTCAATTTCCGATGCGGGTTTTCTCATGGATTATGTGCCGGATATAGGGATATTATATGCTCCTTATTTGACAGATACCTATGAGGACTATTTCCGGGTCATCGATTCTGATTGGTTCCAGAATGAGATTATTCCGGAGGTTCGTCAAAGCGGCTTTGAGATTGTCACGGCTAAATGGGTCTACGGCACACGTCATATTCTAGCGGACAAGCCAGTCCTGAAACCTGCAGACATGGCTGGTCTGAAGCTGCGGACCCCCAATATGCAGTTGTTAGTTAAAACCATCAACTACATGGGCGGAATAGCAACGCCAATGCCATTAGCAGATGTGTATTCTGCTGTAGCTCAAGGGACCATTGCCGGTGCGGAAAATCCTATACCAGTGTTATACGGAACCAAAATATACGAGAGTGTCAAGCACTTGTCCCTTACCGGGCACGTGAAAAATGTGTCCATATGGATCGGAAGTAGTAAGTTTTTTGCCGACATGGACCCGGAGTTGGTCAGGATCTTTAAAGACGCAGCAGATCAAACAGCTCTGGAAACCGCAAAGACTTCTATCAGGAATGATGAGGAATATCTTGAGAAAATGGAGCAAAATGGGGTTCAAGTTCATGAGGTTGATGTACCTGCCTTCAAGGCAGCCGTCCAGCCCCTGTATAAGGAGTTGTTTTCTTATGACTTGGTACAGAAAGTCAAAAGCATTGCAGAAAGCAAATAGAACCTACTTCGATGAGGCGCAAGATACAGTTTGTTCTTGAAATAGAGCAAAAACTGGAAAACTGTATTTCCTGTTTTCTTATTCTGGGTCTTGTGCTGCTCTCTTTTACTAACGTAATCATGCGTTATTTCTTTAATGCACCCATTCAATGGGCAGAAGAGATGCTTGTAGCAGGTTTTGTCTGGTTGACCTTCTGGAGTATAGGCCTGTGTTACCGAGATGGCGGGTTTATTCACATTGATCTGATCGATTCTGTTATCAGTCTAAAGGCAAAGAATTTTCTGTCATATATTATCGATTGTATAATTGGTATATTCAGCTTTTTTGTTTTGTACTGGTCTTTAAAACTATCTGTACAGGCCCATGTGAAATTGACCAATATCATAAGGATCCCTTACAGCTACATTGATATCTCTATATTTTTGGGTTTCCTTTCGCTAAATAAAGAAATACTTGTTAAATATTTGATTGCCAAAAGATAGCATAATGTTATATTTATTCATAATTCTGATATTTCTATTTTTTATTCGGGTTCCTGTATTTCTCGCATTCCTGCTCAGTACATTTACATACTTTTTGATAAACCCTGACCTATTCAAGCTGATTTGGATACAGAGATTTGTAGGGGGAGTGGAAAGCATTCCTCTGTTGGCAATTCCCTTCTTCGTTATGACCGGGGTCTGCATGAACTATACGGGTATAACAAAAAGATTGATGGGATTCTGTGAATTGTTAATCGGTCATAAGACAGGCTCACTGGCCTACGTAAATATTCTGTTAAGTACACTTTTAGGGGGAATATCAGGTTCGAGCCTGGCTGATGCAGCGATGCAATCCAAAATCCTTGTGCCGGCCATGGAAAGTAAAGGCTACTCTAAAGCCTTTTCAGCAGCTGTAACGGCATTTTCTTCGCAGATAACACCAATTATTCCACCTGGTATTGCGTTGATTATTTATGGTTCCATATCGAATACTTCTATCGGGCAGCTTTTTGTGGCTGGAATATTGCCGGGGATAGTACTTTGTATATTGCTGTTAATAACCGCATGGCTGATATCACGATACCGCAGATATGAACCTTCGCGAAAATCTGCCGCAAGTATTTCTGAAATATTGAGAGCCGCCTTGACAGCATATCCGGCAATTGTAATACCCCTGCTGATTATAGCAGGTATACGATTGGAGATTATGACCCCCTCTGAGGTCGGTGCTGTAGCTGTAATAATAACATTATTGACAGGTATTTTTAGATATAAAGAAATTAATTTGGCAGATATCCCCAATATTTTAAAAGAAACAATCATAATTTCCACAAATATTATGCTGATTATCGGTGGGGCATCTATTCTTTCCTATATTATGACATGGGAGCAAGTTCCCCAGACATTCACTAAATGGGCGATAAGCTTTATAGACAGCCCTTTGAAGTTCTGGCTCTTTCTTAACATCTTCCTTTTGATCGCGGGAATGTTTGTCGAAGGAAACGCATTAATGGTAATACTGATCCCAATTCTTATGCCGATTGCAAATCGTTTTCACATTGATCCAGTCCACTTTGGCATCGTCTTGATTTTCAATTTGGCGATTGGTTCTCTGACACCTCCTGTCGGGTCAGTAATGCTAACTGTAACATCTATTACCAAAGTACGCATACTGGATTTCATACGAGAATCAAAATTATTCTACATTACAATTCTGTTAAGTCTTTTGTTACTAACTTTTATTCCGGAAATATCTTTATTTTTACCCAGATTGTTATACCGTTGAGGAGGCTATTCATGAATGCATTGTTTATTGATGAACCTGGTAAATGTTCTATACGTCAGATTGAGGAGCCAGAACTCCGAAATCCCGAGGATGTCTTGTTGAAAGTTCTCACTGTTGGTCTTTGCGGCAGTGATCTCAATTCTTATTTAGGTAAAAACCCTCTGGTTTCATACCCGCGTATACCTGGCCATGAGATTTCAGCTCAGATTGTCGAAACAGGATCTGAAGTTCCTTCCGAATATAGTCCGGGAGCTCTGGTGACCGTTGTGCCTTACACCAATTGTGGTCAATGCAGTGCCTGTATCAAAGGACGTCCCAACGCCTGTAGAAACAACCAAACATTAGGAGTGCAGCGCGAAGGTGCCATTACAGAATACTTGACTGCTCCCTATCCAAAACTACTAAATGCAAATGAGATTCACCCGGCCTTTATTCCGCTCATCGAACCTCTGGCGGTAGGCTTTCATGCCACACGCCGGGCTCGAATAAAGCAGGGCAACTCTGTGGCAATTTGGGGCTGTGGGATTATTGGCATAGGGGCATTACTGGGCTCCATGGAGTATACGGATAATGTCATTGCCATAGATATATCCGAAGACAAACTTGAACAGGTCTCGGCATTGGGGATTCCCCACAGTATCCATTCAGGAAAACAAAACCTGGAAGCTGAACTCCAGCGGGTTACAGGGGGCATGGGGCCAGATGTCTGCATTGAAGCCGTAGGGCGGGGACAAACCTTTGTGCAATGTGTCGAGCAGGTTTGCTATGCTGGAAAGGTCGTCTATATCGGTTATGCCAGGGAGCCAGTTTGTTATGAGACCAAGATTTTCCTACTCAAGGAACTTGATATCATGGGCTCACGAGGGGCCGAATACTTGGACTTTCAGAACGTTAAGAATTTCATGCAGAAAAAGTGTTCCGACCTCAATCCTTTGCTCAGTGCCCAGTTTTCCCTGGAAGAAGGCTGTCTTGCTTTGCCCTATTGGGAGGATCATCAAGATAAAATCTTTAAAATTACTGTGCAAGTGGCCACTTCAGGCTCGGGCACGTGAACACAACTGTCAGGAATATGAATAAAACTTTTAGACGGGAAGCAATACACCTGCATCCCGACGACAATGTTATGATCGCCACCCGGCTGCTGGAATCCAGAAGTGAATTACAGCTCCCTGAAGGGCAGAAACTGCGTCTCATCCAGCCCATTCCCCGAGGCCATAAATTTTCTTTGCGCAAGATCCTCTGTGGTGAATCTGTGCAAAAATACGGGACAGTGATCGGAAAGGCCAGCTGCGATATCGCCGCAGGCGAGCACGTCCACAGCCACAACCTCAGCACACAGTTGGAAGGTGCGGGCAGCCAGAGCTACCATTATGACCCGGAGGCGCACAGTCGGGTTTTGGCTGCTTGGCAGCAGCAGCAGCAACACTATTGCAGTCCGCAGTTTTTGCAGCTGCTCACAGAGCCCTCGGAGCCTTCCGGACAATCTCAGAGCCCCCTGAGTTTTCAGGGCTATCTGCGCAGCTCATCGCATCCCGGTGGTGGCTTGACCGGGGTGCGCAATGAAATCTGGCTGCTGCCGATGGTCCAATGTGTCAATAAGACTGCGGAACTGATCATCTGCACGTACCTGAACCAACATAACCTGCCACCGGATATTAGCGGTATCTATCACTATCCACACCCCTACGGCTGCTCTCAGCTGGGGGATGATTTGGGCAATACCCGCCGCATCCTGCAAGCCATGTGCCAGCACCCCAATACCGGAGGCATACTGTTATTGGGCCTGGGCTGCGAGAACAACACTTTTCAGCACTTTTGCGAGGGCTTGGACTGCGGCCCTCCGGACCGGGAGCATAACGAAGGCCGCATCCGCTATCTGCGCGCTCAGGACTGCGCAGACGAGATTGAAAGCGGAGTGGCCCTGCTCCACCAGTTGTGCCATATCGCCGCAGAAGATCGGCGCAGCGAACGGCCGCTGTCCGAACTGAAAATCGGGCTGAAGTGTGGTGGCTCGGATGGCTTTTCGGGCTTGACGGCCAATCCCCTGTTGGGCCGTTTCTCCGACTTTTTGATTGCCCAAGGCGGCACTACGGTACTCTCCGAAGTTCCGGAAATGTTTGGTGCCGAACAATTATTGATGGACCGGGCCGCCAGCCCCCGGGTCTTTGACGATATCGTTCGCCTCGTTGACAACTTTAAGGCGTATTTTGAACGTTATGGCGAGCGGGTATTTGAAAATCCCTCGCCGGGGAACAAGCAGGGCGGGATCACCACGCTGGAAGATAAGTCTTTGGGCTGTGTGCAGAAGGGCGGCAACGCCCCGGTCGAAGGCGTGCATCAATATGCCGAGCGCATTGCGGGCAGCGGATTGCACCTCTTGTGCAGCCCGGGTAACGACGGGGTTTCAAGCAGTGCCATGGCGGCGGCAGGCTGCCAGCTAATACTATTCTCCACGGGTCGCGGCACGCCGCTGGGTTGCTGCGTGCCGACACTAAAAATCAGCTCCAACTCCGCGCTGGCCCGTTTCAAGAGCAGCTGGATCGACTTCGATGCAGGTAGGCTGCTGGAAACAGGGCAGACCGGGCTGAGTGATCGCGTTCTGTGCGATTTTGTGCGTTTGGTTCAGGCTACGGCCAACGGACAGCCCGCCAAAAACGAAAAATACGGTTTTCGTGAGCTGACCATTTTCAAAGATGGGGTAACTTTGTAGCGGACGCTCCTCCAAGTGTGGGAGAATCGTGGAGGCAGACGAGCTGTTGGCTCGGTTGCGGCAATGATGCACTCGGTGCCATTCTGCCCACATTCAGCAAGGGGCCGCACCAAGACTTCTGGCACGCAGCGGGCCGAAAGTACGTGGCCCCGGCAGTCGATGTCAAATCCGGCCAAGCGGCAGGCCTAAGGGAAGCACTAAAAATTCGCGTTTCGCTGTGGATCACCACGAAATTGGTATTATACCAATCCGTAAAAGTGACATTCTTTCCGAATGATGCCCTCGTTCCCGCGAAAGCGGGAGTCTCAGGTGCAATTGGGCAACTCTTTCTATGGGGACCTCTAAGGATCTATCGGCTGCCGGGTATTGGCAAAGATGGGATCAGAACCCAGGTTGATACTGGGCCACTTGCCCGCGTGAAACGTCCACTGACCCGGCTCCGAGCCAAAATCAAGGTCCGAAAAATCCGCTTGCGTGGTGCCGGGACCGACCGTGATCTTCGTTCCGTCATTTCCGCTTGTGCTCCCCGAGATGCCGACCAATTCGCGTTCTCCGGGCTTTCCGGAGCTGTAACCGGCAATATCCCCTCTGAGCGTCTTAGTGCACACAAACGGGAATCGTTTCAGAATATTTGCAGTGAAATTCGAACAAGTGCTTCCCGCCACAAGAAAGCCATATGTTTTATCGCTAAAACCGTTCTTCTTTAAGGTACCGCGCATATATCCCCTAGTGAACGCAGTATTGGCACTGTTTATACCCGTTAAACCACCGACAAATGCGCCTCCGGTAACCGTTCCCCTGTAGAAACCGATAACTCTGCCCTTATCTCCCAGATTTCCCACCAAACCACCAGCGCGGTCTAACGTGGCAGTAAGTTCACCCGTGGCATATCCGAAGATCTCCGGATATTCTTCTCCCAAGGGAGTCTTGGGTACTGGTGTACCGCCGAGCAGGCCCCCGACATAACGGGTACCGGAAGCCCGTAAATCAGTACTATACCCTACGATCTTTCCGTCTGTCCAACCGACCAGTCCGCCGACAAAATTCTTGCCGGATACGATCAGGTTTTGAGTATATCCCGTTACATTCCCGAAGCTCGAACCGACCAGACCGCCGACAAAATCTTTACCAACGGATACTTCGAGATCCTTGGCATATCCTGTTACGGCTCCGGAACTCCAGCCGACCAGTCCGCCGGTACTTTCCCCTGTACTTTTTACGACATTGTTTGGAGAGTTGCCAAGCACGGCCCCACTGATACTGCCGTTGCGGCTGCTGCCCACAATGGCGCCCACATACTCAGCTCCCTGAATATTGACATTGTTCAGGCGGACATTTGAGATTGTGGCATCTTCGCTCCGCCCAAACAGGCCAACATAGCTTTCATCGGGGCGTTGAATGAAAAGATTGCGAATCGTGTGGCCGTTGCCGTCAAATTTCCCTGTATAAGGGGGTTCCTTGGAAATCGCTCTGCGTTTTGTTTGTATCGCAGCCGACGGGTTCAAAGCCTTCTGCCGGAAACCCCTCTGTTCCGGGCGCGGGGAACGTGATGTCGCTGACCAGGTAGTAGTCTCCGGCGAGGTTTTCCCGCATTTTCTGCAGCCCCTGCCATGTGCGTATGGGAACACCACTTCTGGGGGGAGAATCGGCTATGGGGGGAGAATCGGCTATGGGGGGAGAATCGGAAGAAGATTCGGGCGGGTCGCAGGCGACCCACAAAATCAGGGAGCAGACAAATAAAAGGATAAAAGGGCGTAAAATTCCCGCAGAGAAATAATTTCCCCTGCTATATGGGTTTAATTTTTTCGATGAGCGATGAGCGATGAGCGATGAGCGATGAGCGATGAGCGAATTTTACTGAACTTGTGTTCCATAGTGCAATACTCCTTGGTATTATTATGCAAAATAATGCATAAAGATGATGTTCCGGCCAAGGTCGGAATGGTTTTAATAAAAGATAAAATGGGGTTATGAAATGGCTTGTTCTTCTCAAAGAATATACGATTTCCCCGCGGAGGGCAAGAGAAATTGCAGGAAAATCCCTAAAAATTGGCTTTTCTTGCGAGGCTCCCATGCGAGCTGGCGCAGCATGGGAGAAATGGGGAGGGCCGTGCGCAGCCAGGCCCGACCTTCCTCTTTGCGAGCTGGCGAAGGCCAACTCCAGAAGCCCCTTTCAGGCTTCCTATTCGCCCTCTTTCAGCCCGGTAATTTCGCGGTGGCTCAGGCCGGTAAACCTTGAAATCTGTTCAATCGACAGCCCGGATTCTTTCATTTTTCGGGCAGCTTCACGCCGGCCTTCTTCCCGACCTTCTTCCCGACCTTTCTGCATACCCAGTTTTTCACCTTCTTGTCTGCCTTCTTCCCGACCTTCTTCCCGACCTTCTTCCCGACCTTCTTCCCGACCTTCTTCCCGTCCTTCTTCCCGTCCTTCTTCCCGTCCTTTCTGCCGGATGGTATCTTCGCGATTGCTTTGATCTAGGTTCTGCTTGAGCCGCGCCTCGTATTGCGACACCAGACTCGTGTCCCGGGTGAAATCCTCGTAGGCGCGGTGCGCTTTCTGGATCATTTCATCACTTTCGAGCAGTGTGGTCAGGCCCTCCATGTCGACTCCCTCCTTGTTGAAATAGGCCACCCATGATCTCAGCGCGGGCCCTTTCAGTTGTTCTTTCTTGGCTTTGGGAAGACTGATAAAGTGCAGCATGCAGTGCTCGCTCAGCACCTCGTGGGGCGGCCTCTGTTCTGTGAGCAGAAAGCACTGGTGTGCCTTCCGGCTTTCGGGGAATAAATCGAAATCCAGCAGATTGATGCAGATAACAGGCTGGAGATCTTTGTAAATGGAGCCTTCTTTGAGCTGTTCACTGTAGGATCTGGCCCAGTAGTAGAGGCTGCGGTTCCGGTAGACTTGGTTCCCGATGCTCTGCATTTCGATGTTGTAGATTCTGCCCTTTGCGTCTTTGGCCTTGATATCTAGGATGCTTTCTTTCTCTGCTGCGGTATTTTTCAGGTTAAAGGTGTTGAGCAGGGTGATTTCGGCCACTGGTCCCAGCCCGGAGTCGGAAAGGACGGCGTTGATAAAGCCGAGCGTGAGATCTTTGTGCTGTTCGCTGCCGAACAGGTAGCGGAAGTAGAAGTCGTTCGTGGGGCTGACCATGCCTGAATTGTAGCTGCCGGGAAACTGTGGGGCAAGGCCAGCCCGGCATTAGAGCCCCCGGCTCTGAAAGGGGGAAGGCTCCCATGCGAGCTGGCGCAGCATGGGAGAAATGGGGAGGGCCGTGCGCAGCCAAGGCCCGACCTTCCTCCTTGACAGCTGCGCCCAGCCCGGTATCAGAGCCCGGTAATTTCGCGGTGGCTCAGATCGGTAAACCTTGAAATCTGTTCAATCGACAGCCCGGATTCTTTCATTTTCCGGGCAGCTTCACGCCGGCCTTCTTCCCGACCTTCTTCCCGGCCTTTCCGCATGCCTAGTTTTTCACCTTCTTCCCGACCTTTCCGCATGCCTAGTTTTTCACCTTCTTCCCGACCTTCTTCCCAACCTTTCTGCATGCCCAGTTTTTCGCCTTCTTGTCTTCCTTCAGCTCTTAGATCGTCTGCCAGTGTCGCCAACATCTTCTGCACCTCCTCTGGTGCGGTGATTTGATTGTATTCTGATTCGTTCATGCCTTCGCCAAACAGCAAGGCGATCCAGCGCCTGAAAATGGTGATTTCCAGCCCGGGTTCATCGCCCAGGAATTCTATGATTTGCGGAATCTGGGCTTCCCACTCCCCTGGTCTGCCGTATTTCTCGGCACAAATCACCGCGCTGATAAGGTTGTGCAGCTTGTGGATTTTCTCGTCGGGGATGCGCTTCTCGTCAATGAGAGCATATTGAAAGTGGGGTAGGTATTTTGCGGGTATTTCGTTGCTGCTGATCAGTTCGCTGGTGCTGCGGGGCGCATTCCAAGGGCGGTCTCCGTTGTAGAGCACCAATGGAAATACCGGGGGCAACTTGCCTTTGCTGTTTTTGCCTTCCTTGATGAGGCGTTCGTAAAACAGGGATATATAACTGAGAAGGCGGATGGCCATATGCTTGGGGGCTGTGGACTGGAATTCGAGCAGGATATACAGATAGGCTGTTTGGTTATCTTGATTGTCTTGGCTGTCCAGGCGCACCTCGTAAAGCAGGTCCGATTCGCGCTGCTGGAGCGTGACAGAGAGGTGGGACGGGTCGAGTTTGCGCAGGCTGTCGGGCTGGATTTTGGCGCTAAAGTCCTCCTCAACGAAGGCGTGGATGAGTTTGCACAGGATTGCCGGGTTCGAAAACAGGTATTTGTACGCGCTGTCGCAACTTGCCATGGCTTCAATATAGCTGTTTTGTCCGTACAGCGCAATTAAAAGAGGGACGGGGATATATCAGCGGCGGCGGCAATCTGTTGGCCGACCCCCTCACAGAAAATCCTGTTTGTCTTCTTTCAGCCCGGTACTTCGGTACACCTTGAATTCCTAATCTTCGCGCTCCGCGCTCAGCTTGAAATTCTACGGCACTCAGGCAGCGTAGTAAACGATTCACCGGAAAGGCCTATTCTGACACAATGGTGAACTGCCGGGTTGCTGCGCCCATATCGGTCGGCGTGACACCACTGCTAGGGATAAAAGCACAATCCACAGACATCTGAATACTATAACCCCCTGTCTTTTGGGTCACAGGATTCCAGGGTACAGACAAATCGTAGTAATTCGACGAGAACTGCGATGCACCCCTTACTGCCGCTGCGCCTTGGCGATTTTCATCTGTCGATACTGTCGGGTATTTGTCCACATATACATCGAAGCTGGAAGTCCCTCTGGCTGCGATAGTTAGAGTAGTAACCCCAGCACAAGGATTGCCCACAGTGTTAAACAGCGGAATAAAGCGGTAGGGTAGATAATTGGGTTCTCCCGCTCTCATTTCGGGGGTTGTCAGTGCGTTACCGCTTATCCACATGCTCATCCCCCAGAACGCTGTCAAGATGCTGGCTCCCTGAGCGATGTTGGTTGTCGGTATGTCGGTCGAGGCCGGATAAGAGGTCGTGGTAATTTTCTCAGAACTTGCCAGATAGCGGCCTTCTTTCGTGTAAGCGTGGATATAGTAGCCGGTGTTCGGAGCCATCACGCCGCTCCCGCTGTTGTCGAGCAAGTCGCGTTCGCTTGTATTGGCGGACCGGGGAGAGGACAGGTCGAGATTGATACCATTGAGTTTATTATCTCCGGTGGGCGAGATACTGAAATAGACTTCCCTGGTGTTGCCCGGGGAGCCGCTCGCGCTGAAGGCTCTGGTTCTTCTGGCATTATTGGTTTTGATGTCGTCCCATGCAGGCGGGGTCGACGAGTAGCCCGGCATAAAGACGAACTCAGTTTTTTCGTCGAGGTCTGCGGGGTTGACGCTGATGCTCAGCAGAAATTCCCGCAAGCCGATGATGGTCTGGCTGTCTGAAGGGCCGGAAAAGCTCAGTCGGTAGGTTTTCGACGGCGGCGGGCTATTGCTTTCAGGCGGGTTGCAGGCGACCCATAAAATCAGGGAGCAGAAAAATAAAAGGATAAATGGGCGCGAAATCCCGGCAAAGAAATAATTTCCCCTGCTATATAGTTTTAATTTTTTCGATGAGCGATGAGCGATGAGCGATGAGCGATGAGCGAATTTTACTGAACTTGTGTTCCATATTGCAATACTCCCGGGTATTATTATGCAAAACAATGCATAAAAATGATGTTCCGACCAAGGTCGGAATGGTTTTAATAAAAGATGAAATGAGATTATAAAATAGCTCGTTTTTTTTAAAGAATATACGATTTTCCGACGGAGTTCAAGAAGAATCGCAGGAAAATGTCCAAAATTCGCTTTTTTTGTGAAGCGATACCATTTTTAGTGGTGACCTTTAGAGGTCCCCTTTAGTTGTCCAGGGGTTGAGCTGTATGTGGAATCCTTTTGCCGGTTGGTTGAGGCGAAAATCACGGTGGTGCTTCGCTGTAGTTGGTCGGTCGACAATTTGCGCCGTTGCCTGCCTGCTGCTGGTAACCTGCCAGAGTCGGCAAAATCCAGAACAGCAGCACCAGACAATTGACACAGAACTGGGCGGAACGCGCTGGAAGCTCCAGGGTTTCATTTCCAACAACGATCAGCACGCCCCCCAATTCGCTGAGCGCAACTATTTTGCGTATTTTTCAACAGACGGTATGGTCAGTCTGGAGCTGGGCTGCAACTGGAGCGGGGGTACTTGGAAGACCCGAAGCGGAAGTAGTTCCGGTGGTTCCCTAAGCTTTGACCTGCTGGAGAGCACTTGGGAGCCCTGTCTGCCTGTTGCCCTGTCTGAGTCCGGTGCCCCAAGCTCTTCCGGTCTGGGAGAAAAATTCCTCCGTGATTCTAAATATATTAGAAGCTATGTAATCAGAGGTCAGCGCTTGTATATGAACTTGCAAGTGGACGCTGGCAGCTATATCTGGCAGCTTGTGATCGAGGCTGCTTCCTGACCAGAATTTCATGCAGGCTGCCGGAGTTTGGCAAATCTGGCTTGGAACGCCCGCTGACTATTTGGAAAAATGGATTCGCACCATGGATTCCAGCAGTTTCGCTGTTCCTTCCACCCCCAAGAAGCTGCTGTCAATTAAGAGATGCTTGTTTGCGCGCTCGCCTCTGTTGTGTTTGGTATAGCGTTTGTAATATTGGTGGCGGGCCTTGTCTACCTGATAGAGCCAATTTTCGGTGGCTTTCGGTGTCAGACCGTAATTTGACAATACATAATTGTACTTTACCGGATAGGGCGCATAGATGAACACATGGAAAGCATTGGGGTGCTCACGGAGTACATAGTCTGCACAGCGCCCTATGATAACACAAGATTCGCTCCGGGCAAGATCCAGGATCAGACCGGATTGCAATTCAAACAAATTATCCTGCACAATGCGTGTGCGGATTGAAGAAATCAGGCTATGGTCATGCATTGCAGTGGTTTCCATGGCCTCATCATAGTCTTCTAAATAACTGCTTTCCTTCTCTGACTTAAGGGCGGAAAGTTCAACAATTTCCTGGTCATAAGACTTAATCCCGAGCTTTTGCCCCAGCAATTCCCCGATTTCTTTGCCGCTGCTGCCAAATTCGCGCCCGATGGTTACTACAAAATGCTTATCCATATTTCTGTCTCTTTCTCGAAAAAGATTGCAATTCCACGCAAAATTGGAATCTTCAGAGGTCTCATTTAGTTATGCAGGCTGTTAATAAGTGCCAACATATGTTTTCGAATCTTGCGGTATCCATCTGAGTAATGCACCTCTTTATTTTGATATATATCTTCTGTAAAAGACAACTCCACGTTTTCGAGAATAGTACCCGGGGCCTTGGATAATATAATGACCCGTGTTCCCAAGGACAGGGCCTCATCTATGTCATGAGTGATAAAAAAAACCGTGCTTTCGTTCCGCTTCCATATGTTACGAATTAACGTCTGCATTTTTGCGCGAGTCAAGGCATCCAAAGCTCCAAAGGGTTCGTCCATCAGTATCACTTCCGGATAATTCGCTAAAACCCTGGCCAAAGCCACTCTCTGCTTCATCCCGCCCGAAAGCTCAAAGGTGTATTTGTTTCCAAAGCCGCTGAGCTGAACCTCTTCAAGAAAATGATGTCGAATTTTTGCGATGTCTTCCTTGGGCAAACCGCGCATGCGAGGACCAAACTCTACATTCTGGCGAATGTTCATCCACGGATACAAAGTGGGGTACTGGAACACTACTCCTCTGTGCCAGTCTGGAGCAAGAATTTCTTCTCCGTTCATAGTGCAAATTCCGGAACTGGGTCGTATAAACCCCGCAATAATCTTTAGCAAGGTGCTTTTACCGCAACCCGAAGGACCGAGTACACAAATGAATTCCTTGGACCGGATATCTAAATTGATGTCTTTTAAGGCAATAATCGCATCTGATTTTCTCCCGTAAGCTAGGTGCAAATCCTTGATCTGTATTAAAGCAGCTTCTTTCATGAACCAGTCCTTCAGGGCACCTTGAAAGGCTTTTTTCTCTGTTTTTCAATTTTTCCCGTGAAGGGTTACTCTTGCGGAGCTATTTCGAACGACAGCAAAGAAGCGAAGCCCAAAAATACTTTGCTGGGAACCTCTAAAAATTCGCTTTTGATGCTGAATCAGCGAGATTTTGCCGATAGCAAGGAAGCGAAGCCGAAGCATACTTTGCTGTATGGTAAGGCTTTGCTGACGGTAGTGAATGGCGGGGCGAAGCGGGCCATTCACTACAAATCCTGCCGTAAGGCAGAACCTTTACTCGGCAACAAGATCGCGATTCAGCGCGGAATTGGAATTTTTAGAGGTGCCCTGCTGTATAGTTCGGCTTCTCTCCTTTGTCATCACGGCCATCGCGGCCATCGCGAAAATCTGGCTGACCTGATTTCCGGGCAGTCTGCTAATCCCCAAGGATTTGAGCTGCCATCTCGATATATTTCGGTTCGATAAAATTCCGGAAGACACTCAGATCAGGTGCCGATTCTATGGAACCCTGCTCTGCCAGAAAGTCGGCAGTATCCTTGAAAATCTGGACCAGCTCGCCTTTGGCATCGGAAGTGCCAAAGTATTGAGGGCTGAGCAAGGCCTGCTCGTCAAGCCAAATGGAGCCTTTCATTTGATTCAAGGCAGATTCCGGAGAAATTTCAAGGTACCCGGCCACGATTTCAGCTGCCTTGGACGGAGTGTTTCGGTAGATCTCAGCTGCTTCACTCACAGCCGCGATATAGGAGGCGACCATCGATGGATACTTCCGGGCAAATTTACCACTTACAACTTCGACATTGGCTGTCACAAATCCTTTGGCAGCCATATCTTCGCTAGAGAGAATAATTTGCCCGTCTTCGAGCAGATTGGCAAGAGCCGGCTGCCAGACATAGGCAGCTTCAATATCACCCCGGGACCAAGCCGCAACAATATCCTTGGGCTGCATATCAAGGATTTCCACCTGCTCAGAAATGCCTGCATCTTTGAGGCCATTCAACAAGCTGTAGTGAGCCGTAGAGGCTACCGGAGTGGCTACCTGCCGCCCGACCAGGTCTGCAAGTGTTTCGATCCCGCTATCATTTTTTACCGCCAGCGATTCGATTTCACCCAAGACTTCATGTATCCAAATCATCTCGATGTCAAAACCCAATGATTTGGCTATTACAGCGGGAGAACTACCTTCCAGACCAAAATCAATACTCCCGGAAGCCAGTGCTGTATTCACGGCACTGCCTGAATCAAACACTATAAAATTGGTTTTGACGCCCTTCTGACTGAAATATTTATCAAAGAAGCCCTGAGAAATGGCGATAGCCTCATCGTTAGGCATACGTTGGATCCCAAAATTGATCTCTTCGGGCAGACTATTCTCTTCTGCCTTACCACCTTTGCGACATGAAACCAATACCATGGCAAGCACCATGATTGTGGTGAATATTTTTACTGTAAATTGCATATGTATCCTCCATTCAGGCAATTTATATTCAAATAGGGAACTCAAAAGATTCCAATTCTGCACCCAACCGGGTCTTTATTAACGGATAGTGTTGTCAGAAAAATATTCACAATATAGTAAATATCTTACTTATATACTTTTATCTATCGGTCAAAATTTTCGGGGTCTGGCATCAGAAGCGGATTTTTGGAGTTTCCTTTAAATTTGAGCTTTCCAAAAAATAAATTTACGTTCAGTAGTTCGAAGTACCCAATCAATCAATACACCGGTCAGCCCCATAATGATGATACCGACCACCATCGTATCGCTCTTTAGAAAGTTCGAAGCATCCAGTACCATCCAGCCGATCCCCGAAGAAGCAGCGACCATTTCTGCGGCGACAAGGGTTGTGTATTCTACCCCGATAGCCGTGCGCAAACCGACAAAGATCTCCGGAGCACAAGCCGGTAAAACTACTCTGAGAAATATCTGGCGTTGAGAGGCTCCCAGAGTCTGGGCAGCCAGCACATAATCGCGGTTGATTTTGGTTACGGCAGAAACACAGGCAATATACACAGGGGCAAAACCGGCCAAATACAGCAGAGTAATTTTAGAAGTGTTGTCGATGCCCAGCCACAACACCAAAAGTGTATAGTAGGCTAAAGGAGGCAGAGGTCGGTAGAATTCAACAATTGAATCGATTATCGCACGCACTTTTGAGAAGTATCCACTGAGCAGCCCCAGGGGAATCGCTGTTATAATTACCAGAGCAAACGCCGAAAACAAACGCTCGAAGCTGCTGCCCAAGTGCCTCAGTAGAGGCATGTTGTTGTAGCCTTTTTGTATGATCTGGCCAAAGGTTTGAATCACCTTCAACGGAGAAGGGATTAGTACTGTATTGACGAGCCCCCATTCTGTAACAGTATACCAAGTGCCCAGAAGCAAAACCCAGGTTGCTATCGTCAAAATACGCTCTATTGACAGTTTGATTTTCATGCGGTTTCCCCCCGGAGTTCAGCACATGGGCTCGAAAAGGTCGTAGAGCATTTTTTCACTGATCTCTACAGGGTTGTTTTTTAAATTGGGGTGCTGGCTGTTGCGCACTAAGTTTGTTATGTCGTTTGTGCTGAGGTGAAATTCTTTCAGGTTGGTCCTCAGGCCAATTTGCTTTTTCAGGTTGAAAATAGCATCGGCAAATTCGTTGCAGTCGCAGTAGCCCAGCCTGAGCGCGAGTTGCTGCACCCTCTTCCCCCCGCTGTTGATTCGCAGAAAGTAGTCAATACTAAGGCCACAGGCTTCGCCGTGGGGAATGTGATAATGTTCAGAGAGCGGATAGGAACAAGCGTGGGCGGCAGTGGTTTTCGGCAGGCCAAATGCCAGACCAGCCAGCACTGCGGCTTCTGCCATTTTTTCGCGCGCTTCTATTCCCTCATCGCTGCTCTTGCTTCCATCGGCTTTCCTCCGGGAATCTTCATAGGCCCTGAACAGATATTTCATTACCAATTCAATAGCTGCTGCGCCCATAAGGCTGCATATGGGTTGGTTGCCTTTACTCCAATATCCTTCTAAAGCGTGGCAAAGCACATCTATACCGCAGCTCGCCGTAGTATGGGGCGTGGCCGAATGCGTGAGCTCAGGATCAATGAGGGCTATTTGGGGGTAGAAGCACTCGCTGATTATCGGGTTTTTAATTCCGGCTTCGGAATTGCTCAGCACGGAGACTTTCGTCACTTCACTTCCCGTTCCGGAAGTGCTTGGAATGGCAATTAGCGGCAGGGCCCGGTCCGGAACAGGGCTTCCGGTGCCGTGATACTGGGCGATAGAGCCTTCATGCAGGGTCATCAGCGCAATGGCCTTAGCGCAGTCAATTGCACTGCCGCCGCCCAGAGCAATGATCCAGTCGGCTTTTAAGCTGCGAGCCACAGCGGCACCTTCGTCCACCTGAGTTACTTCCGGATTCGGCGTAATATGGGAAAAAACCCCGCAGATTCTTCTGTGGCTTTGCTTTTGCAATTCTTCTGCCAAGCCGCTGCGCACAAAAAAGGGAGAGCTGACCAGAAGCCCTCGTTCGCAATTGTGCCGGGAAAGAAGCTCCGGCAAGCGGCTAATGCCTCTGCAACCAAAAATAATTCGTACAGGCTGAGTATAGTCCCAAAACACTAAAAAAGTCCTTTTTTATCGGAAGCCTCTCAGGGCAACTCCAAAAATTTGCTTTTGTCTTCTTCAAACCTATTTTGAGGCCTTGAAGCGGGGAAGTGAACCGAAGTATACTTTTTGAAAGAGCAAGCAATACCAACCCGTAAAAGTAGCATTTTTTCTGATTGATCCCCTCGTTCTTGCGAAAGCGGGAGTCTGCGCACAGAGCATTTACCAGATGGACTCCCGCGGGAGTGACAAACATTTATCATACTCTACTTATACGGATTAGTATGAGAACCCATCAAAAGCGAATTTTTAGAGGTACCCTAAAGCTCTCCCATCACAGGTAATTTGTGTCTACCCAACTGAGGACCTCATCAAGTATGGGCAGAGTCTCTATTAATTGTTGTTTTTCTATGATTAAAGGAGGACAGATATTGATATTGTTTTCCCTCCCAAATGTGGCAAAACCCCGTTTGCGCAGTTCGTCAAAAATTCCCGGCATTATTGTATTGGCCTGATTGTATGCGACTAAAGGAGTCCGGTTTGCTTTATCTTTGACGAGTTCCAGAGCCGAAAATAAACCGATAGATCGGGCCTGACCAACGCATGGATGCTTAGATTCCATTTCGTTGAGAAAATCTTTTAAAATTGCGCCCATTTCCTGAACATGCGAGGCAATATCATGTGCCAAATAGTAATCCAGCGCGGCAATGCCGGCAGCACAGGCCAGAGCGTGGCCTGTATAAGTGTGGCCGCACAACAAGACTTGATCTTCAAAATAGCGGGAGATCGCAGCAGAAACTACGACCCCTCCCAGCGGGACATAACCACAAGTAACTCCTTTGGCAAAGGTTACTAAGTCAGGCTTGATGCCGTAATTTTGAAAGCCGAACATCGTTCCCGTCCGGCAAAAACCGGTCATTACTTCATCGCAGATGAGCAGAATAGAATATTTGTCACAGAGTGTCCGCACACCCCGCATGTAGCCTTCCGGGGGCAGCAAGACTCCGTTGGCTCCGGGAATGCTTTCCAAAATAATGGCTGCAACATTTCCGGCTCCTTCGTAAAGAAGTTGATCTTCAAGCAATTTCAGGTAGTGGGCAGAAGCTTTTTCATCTTCTCCTTCGGCAAAACCGTCTCTGTAGGTGTATGGACCGGTAAACTTGATAAAACCATTGGCACCGCCCAGTTCGGCTGCAAAGCGTCGCCAGTCTCCCGAAGCATTACTGGCTCCCAATGTGGCTCCGTGGTAGCTGCGGTAGCTGCTAAAAATTTTGGTTCGACCGCTATATATCCGGGCCATTTTAATGGCATTCTCGTTGGACTCAGCCCCACTGTTTGTAAAGAATACCCGTTTCATATTGTCTTCAGATATATCAATGATCTTTTTAGCCAATACAGATTTATTTTTATTGGCATACATAGGTGCCATATAGCACATTTTTTTGGTCTGCGCTGTGATTGCGGCAATGATATTTTCGTTGCTGTGCCCCAGATTGGCACATACCATGAGCGAAGACATATCTGTATATCGCTTGCCCTCGTAATCCCAAAAATAGATCCCTTCAGCCTTTTCGACAGGAATATGCTCTAAGCCCTGTTTAGACCAAGAGTGCATCACATACTTCTGGTCCAATGACTGTACTTCTGTTCCGTTGTATTGCTTCATTCTCTTTTGAACCTCTGTTTCTTTGAAGAGAAAAGCAAGTATTATTCCAACTCCGGAGGCCCAAAATCGCAAAATATTACTTTGAAGTATTTGTATAACACATAAAAGTAATATCTTTCTTTTGAAGCATGGAGATCCTCATTAAAGGCCGATGCCTCTGCACACAAAGATTCGATTGGGAAGCTCTAAAAACTTCCATCATTTGCGGGGAGCTTTCCTGAGGTCCCCTGTATATGTCAGCGGGGCAGCAGCTCGCCAAGCAAGTACAGTGAGCCGCAGACTAGAACCAAGTCTGCTCTCCCGGCCAGCAGCATTTGTAGGGCAGAGTCCGGCTCGGAAATGCTGGCTAGGCATTGGCTCGGGTTGCCAGCGGGCAAGGCTTGGCGGAAGGCCGTTTCCAGCGCGTTCAGGTCGTTGTGTTTGAAGGTTCCGGCGCGGGTTAGCATGATTTGATCAAAGTGGGGTGCCAGAATGTGGGCCATTTTGCCGAAATTTTTGCCCTGCACGGCACCAAACAGTAAAGCGGTTTTATATTGGTTGCGCGGCACGCCGCTCAGCATGAGGTAGCTCTGCAGGTCTTGCAGCAAGCGTTGGCAGGAAAGCGGCGTATGTGCCCCGTCAAACAGCAGCAGGCATTGCCGTGACTCCAGCCAGTAGGCGGCAAAGCGGCCCGGTAGCCGGCAGTTTTGCACACCTTGCAGGGCCAGCTGCCAAAGCCCGCATGGCTCGGTCCCGCCGGAGGCCCCGGCAAGATCCGTAAAGCAGCCGCACCGTTCCAGGACCAGCAGGGCCAATAAGGCCAGCGACAGATTGTCCAGCTGCGTACTGCCGAGGCCGCTCAACAGCAGCTCCACAGTTCGCGTATCATGCCCCAAACCGATTTTTCTGTCTGTAGCTCTGTCTGCTCCCCTCTCTGCTTTGTTCTCATCGTCCTGAAGTTTTAGTTGGCAGCGGAAGCCCCGGGTTTGCAGCAGGGTCTGCCACAGCAACGCTGCCGGAGACAGGGCTCCGGATGCTTCAGGCAAGGCTTGCAGAGAATCAGACCGCTCAGATAGGCAGTTTTCAAGGAAATACAACGAACTGCCCTGCTGCGCACTGAAATCTCGCAGCACGGCCCTTGCTTCCGGATGCTGGCGGGATGATACGCAAGGCCGCCCTTTTTTAATAATGGCGGCTTTTTCTGCGGCAATCAGTTCCAAGCGTTCGCCTAGTACCTCGGTGTGTTCGAGCTCAATCGGTGTCAGCACCGACAATTCCGGTAGTACCGTATTGGTCGGGCACAAGCGCCCTCCCATGCCGGTTTCCAGCACCGCCCAGTCGCAGTCCAGAGCAGCGAAGCCGCGGAAGGCCAGCAAGGTCAGCAGCGCAAAAAAATTGGGCTGCAAGCAGGATTTGTTTCCGGCTTCGGCCGGTTCATTCGTCCGGCAAAGTCGCGCGAGGTCCCGGCGCAACAGGCTTCCTTGTTCCCGCAAGGTTTCAGCAATATTCCGGGCCCGGATGTACCAGTCTGCATTATGATTTTCTGCAGCACTGCGCAGCCCAACCGGGCCGAGTGATCTCAGGGAACCCGGCAGCAAGCAGGCGGTGTCGGCGCGGGAAAACACTTCGCCAACGGGATGGCGTTCCAGCACTTGGATACGTTCGCTATAAGAATGAAGATGCGGCGAGCTGAACAGCCCGACTCGGTAGCCCGATGCCGCCAGACCATGGGCAATGCAAGCGGCAGTCTGACCCTTGCCCTTGGAGCCTGCCACATGCACGCTGCGAAAGCACTGCTGGGGCCGACCGAGTTCCCGGCACAGCAGGCGGAACTGAGCCGCGCGCTGTTCGGAGCGCTCTTTAGCCATTGCATTGTTCTGCCGAATGCTACGCTCTGCGGGAATTGTGGATTCAACCCAGGCCCAAAGTTCTTCAAGGCAGGAAAAATCTCCCGAATTCACGAACTTGTCATCTTGTCGGCCTGTCACTTCCCGAGAAGATGGACAGGCACATTTTGCTGATGCGAAGGGGCATCCTGGGCGGCCAGTGCCTGCGCCGCCAAACGGTCAAAGTTTGCTGCGGCTTGCTTCCCGGGGGAGCCTATTCCCTTGGCTTTTGGGAAATAACACTCGGAAGTGCGAGCAGACAGAGCGGCCGCTTTCGTGGCCTCTTTTTCGAGTCGCCAAGGCTCGGCCGGCAGTTCCGGTCCCGCTGCATTTTGCAGGGCCTCGGCCCCGCGCTGGTGCACTAGGCAAATGGCTGCCGCCAAGGCATCGGCAGCATGATGCGAAGGTGGTGCCGCGCCTTCGCTCAGGCCCAGCAGAAAGCTCACCATTTCCTGCACTTGCTGCTTTCGGGCCTTCCCGTTGCCGCTGACCGCTTGCTTGATTCGGTTCGCACTGAACTCCAGTACCGCTACGTCTTGCTCGGCAGCGCAGAGGAGAGCCACACCGCGTGCGTGAGCCACTGGCAGCGCACTGCTGCTGTTCTTGTTCAGATAGAGTTCCTCGACTGCACAGGCCAGGGGGCGGTACTGCTCGGAGATTTGTCGCAGTTCCCGGTAAATATCCTGCAAACGGACGGCTAACGGCCGTTCGCCGAGGGTGCGAATTTCGCCACAGCCGAGCAGCCGCAGTGCCTTGCTTCCGCCGCTGGGCAGGGCAATCACGCCCCAGCCGCAATGCGCCAGGCCGGGGTCAATGCCCATTACGCAGTTGCTGTTCATCGTTGTTTATCTTTGCCCGTCATTGCCTGTCTTTGTCCAATAATGGAGGCACTCTTGCCAACAGATGCGGAAAAGGCGGGCCGGAGCCCGCCTTTTCCGCATCTGTTGGCAAGCCCCGGTATTCTCAGGAGCAGCCGCAGCCACCACCACAACAGCCGGCTCCAGCTGTTGCCATGCTGCCATTGCGAGCCATCAGATAATGGTTGTAGCGCTCTTCGATCAACTGGTGGGGGACTTCCTTTGAGTCGGGCTTTAGGCCCTGATACTCGAGTAAGGCTTCGCGAATAATCCGGGCTTTTTCAATCGCATCCTGAAAGTATCGGTTGCAGGAAATTGAGGCCGGCTGCTTTTCTTCACATTCCTCGCTGATCCCTTCGCGCAGATAGAGCATTACCGAACCTAAGTCCTCCAAGCCGGTTTCCACTACGGTTTCAATGATTTCTTTCTCGGTAATTTTCTCGCAGTAGCAGATATAGCTGTTCTGCGCCTGCTCTTTGAACCAAATGCCAGTCACACAGTCGTCGTTGGTAAAGACTTCGTTGGTATTCGGGTCAAAATAACTGACTTCACAGCCGGGATTCAGACACAGATTAGGCGTTTCGCCGATATAGCCCTGTAGCACTTCCGGCTTCAGGATATTTCCCGGCACCTCAATTGAGACCGGGTGTGCCTGAGAACCGCATTTGGGACAGAAGCGGGTCAGCTGCCCCCCTGTTCTCATATTTGCTGCACTTGTATTCGCCGCGCCGCAGCCGCAGGCTTCCGAACCACATCCAGACATAGCATCCTCCTGAGTTAGAGCTTCCCTCTAACTCTTTATTATAGAATAAACTCAAAACTTGTGTCTAGTTGATTTCCTGTCAAGAAAGCTCACCAATATTTGCCGATAATTGGGAACGTGAGAGAGAGGAGGAGACGTTTATGAAGACAGAACTACAACAGCAATATGATGAAAAAGGCTATGTAGTTGTCCCCGGTGCCATTGATTCCGGCCTGGCCCAGGAAATGGTTAACCATATATACTGGTTGGCCCAAAAACATCCTGATGTGCGCCCGGAAGCGCTACATCATCATTTGCTGGTCAATGACCCTTTTGTTCATCGCTTAGTCGGCGATCAAAGGCTGTTGGATATTGTCGAAGAGTTTATTGGCTCTGACATCGCGCTTTTCGCCGCCCACTATATCGCCAAAAAACCCCTTGAAGGCCAGGCGGTTGGCTGGCATCAAGATGGATCCTATTGGCCTTTGCAGCCGATGGAGGTAATCACATTATGGGTTGCCGGCACTGCTTCAACCATCGAAAATGGCTGTATGCGGATTATTCCCGACAGCCAGAATAATCGCCTGTTGAGCTATGAGGAGATGACTGAGTTAGATGGCAAAGATTATGTGCTGAACGCAGGCATTCACCCAGATAAAATCGACGACACAAAAGCAGTTGACTTGGAATTACAGGCCGGTGATATCTCTATTCATAATCCACTGATTATCCATGGCTCAAACGCCAACAAATCTGAGCAATGGCGAGTGGGGTTAACCTTGCGCTATATTCCCACGACAACCCGCGTTACCAAAGAGGAGGGGCACAAATGTATTCTTCTCCGGGGGAAGGCTATGCCTGATGTGCCAAACCACTATGCCGCCAGACCAAAATACGTCGCCGGTGAACATATGCCGTTTCTCGGTTGTGCATCTTGGTGAGAAGCAGCTTTCATTGATCAGTAGTTTTTTTACAGGAACCTCTTAAGGGTACCTCTAAAGGGCAGCTCTAAAAATTCCCCACCACAGAAAGATGCTGCGCCAGCTCGCCCAGATCGCAAAGAGGATAGTCGGGCCTGGCTGCGCACGGCCCAACTCTCATTCTCCAATGCTGCGCCAGCTCGCATTGGAGCCTCCCCCGTTCTCCCATCAAAAGCAAATTTTTCGAGGTGCCTAAAACAGCCCTGCCGGAAGTCTCCGAAAAAAACTTGCCGCCATCCGCAGGATCGCTTATTTTCAAGGCGTACTTATCCTGAAAGATTCTCTGACTTTTGGCAAATTAAAGGCCCACGAATAAGGACCCCCGCAATGCCCAGCAACGAACTGATTATCGCCAATAAAGACCTGCCTTCCGAGCTGCTGCTGATTCCAATGGCCAGTAAACCATTGTTTCCCGGTATTTTTACGCCAATTCTTATCAACGAAGCCGACGACATCGCCTTGGTAGAAAAAGCCTATGAAGGGGATCGTACCATTGGTCTGGTGCTGACCCGTGAGGAGCCGGACCATTCGGAGCAAGCCGCAGAGGAGCAGCAAAAAGATTCAGAAAAGCAGGAGAAACGAACGAAGCAGCACACCGACAGCGAGAATTCCACAGGCAAACAAGGCACAAAAAAAACAAAGTCCCTCAAAACTCCCCCACCTCCCAGATCCCGAGGGGCGGGTCGGGAGGGAACAAAGCTCAGAATTCGCTTACCGATGTCCCGCAAGAGGGCAGAAAATGGCGAGACAGAAACTGAAGCTGAACCCGAAGAAGATCATTTTACCGAGCTCTCCGAAGATCTCTCCGAGGGCTTGGAAGACGGGCTCAGTGACACTAATGAAGCGCACGAGACGAATCCCCGGTTCAAGTGCGGAAAGAGCGAAAGCGGGCTGGAATACCAGCACAGCCAGGAACTCTATGACATCGGCACCGTGGCCCGCATCAGCCGTAAAATCAACCTGCCGGACGGCAACCTCAACATCTTCATCACGACGCTGAAACGCTTTCGCATTCAATCGCTGCATTCTGACACCTATCCGTTAGTGGCCAAGGTCGAATATCTCGAAGACGTCCTGCCTGAAAAAACCGACGAACTGAAGGGCCTGACCCGCGCTCTGCTCTCCGAAATGAAGCGACTGGCCGACAATAACCCCCTGTTTACCGAAGAAATGCGGCTGAACATGGTCAACATCGACAGTCCCGGTACCATCGCCGACTTCACGGCCTCCATTCTCAATCTGCCCCGTGAGGTGCAGCAGCAAATCCTGGCAGAGTTGGACGTGTTCAAGCGTATGGAGCACGTGCTGATCTACATCAAGCGCGAACAGGATCTGCTGACGATTCAGCGTGAAGTGGCGCAGCGCATCAATCAGAAAATCGAAAAAAGCCAGCGTGAATACTTTCTGCGCGAAGAAATCAAGGCCATTAAAAAAGAGCTGGGTGAGCCCAGTGATGCCCGCAGCTCCGAGGCCATCAGATTCCACGAAAAAATTGAGAAACTGGAACTCAGTGAAGAAGCCCGCGAACAAGTCGATTCCGAGCTGGAAAAATTCTCTCTAATGGAGCCCAATTCGGCTGAGTACACGGTAACGCGCAACTATCTGGATACCATTGTCAACCTGCCGTGGCAGCGGCCCGAGCCCGATCGGGTTTCGCTGAAAAAGGCCGAGCGTATCCTGAACCGGGGGCACTATGGACTTGAAGATGTCAAAAAACGCATCCTTGAATACTTGGCTGTGCGCTATCTGAAGAAAGATGCACGCGGTGCAATCATCTGCTTGGTGGGGGCACCGGGTGTGGGCAAGACTTCGGTTGGCAAGTCGATTGCCGAAACTCTGGGGCGGCCCTTCTACCGCTTCTCGGTGGGTGGCATGCGCGATGAAGCAGAAATCAAAGGACACCGCCGCACCTATGTGGGTGCCATGCCCGGCAAAATGATCCAAGGACTGAAGGTCAGCAAGACCCAGGCTCCGGTATTTATGATCGACGAAATCGACAAGCTGGGCGCATCCTACCAGGGAGACCCTTCATCGGCCCTGCTGGAAGCCTTGGACCCGGAGCAGAACCGTGAGTTCCGCGACCACTACCTGGACCTGCCCTTTGATCTGTCCCACGTGTTGTTCGTAACGACCGCCAACACCCTGGAAGGCATCCCAAGCCCGCTGCTCGACCGCATGGAGCTGATCCGGCTGCCGGGCTACATCTTGGAAGAGAAGGTGGAAATCGCCAAACGCCATTTGATTCCGCGCTCGCTGGATCGGCACGGCATGTGCAGGGAGCAGGTCTCGTACACTCTGCCCGCGCTGCGTCAAATTGCCAATGGCTATGCTCGCGAGGCCGGAATGCGCAACTATGAGAAATCCCTCGACCGGATCCACCGCAAGATTGCTTACAACATTGGCCTGACCGTGCTGGAAGATGGCGATGCAAAGCAGGTCGGAACGCAAAAAAGTGGCAAAGAAAATAAGCGCGCCAAGACAGGTAAAGCTGGCAAGAATGGCAAGGGAGCGAAGAGCGGCGGGGAAACGTTGCCTCTCTACGGAGCTCCACTCAAAATTGACGTCAAGGATTTGGAGCAGTACTTGAAAAAGCCCCACTTCACTATCAGCCCCCAGCGCATGGTAACGCAGCCGGGCATGGCCACCGGGCTGGCTTGGACCGGCATGGGTGGCGATACGATGGTGATCGAGTCTCTGGAGCTGACCGGACGCGGAGAACTGAAGCTGACCGGGCAAATGGGTGATATAATGAAGGAGTCGGCTGCAATTGCCTATTCGGTGGCCCGGAACTACCTGAGCCAATGCGGCGAACTGGGATTGTTGGACTCTCAGGCACTGCAACTGCCCGACCTGCAAGCCGATGGCTCTGATGCTTCTGCGACACGCCTGCCGCGCTGGGCCCGCTCGGAAATCCATCTCCATATTCCCGAGGGGGCCACTCCCAAGGACGGGCCTTCAGCCGGCATTACCATGGCCACCTGTATTCTGTCGCTACTCACCGGCAAGATGGCGGACAATAGCTTCGCCATGACCGGTGAGCTGTCACTGACCGGACAGGTACTGCCCATCGGCGGGCTACGTGAAAAGGCCATCGCCGCCAAGCGCTATAACATCAAACACCTGATCATCCCGCAACAGAACCAGCGCGATCTGGACGAAATTCCCGATTATGTAAAGAAGGGCGTGAGCTTCTATCCAGTGCAAGAGTTTGCCCAAGTGGCGGCACTGCTGCTGCCGGAACTGGCGAAGATCTCGCAAAGCAGTTCCACCCGTAAACCAAAGAAGGTCAAAATATTGTCGTTTTGAGAGAAATTATACGGGGCCTTTGCGCATATTCTGCCGGGTGGGGCTAAAATCCAGTTCCAAGGTGCTGAATATAGTCGGGGTAGTTTTAGAGAAGAATCATAATTGACAAAGTTATCACTACCCATTAGAGTGTTCGCAGAATATTCTAATGCCTTTGGCTTTAGGGACCTCTGAAAGTTTTAATTTTTCGCTAAGTGTTGGTATTTATTAGCAAGCAGTTTATTAAACGAGTCCTTTTCATAAAATAGATATATGAAAAGGGGTTTATTTCTTTGCTGCCCATGTGAATCTCACGCATTGAGCGCTGAAAGAGAATTTTTAGAGGTTCCTTTTGCATGTTCTTAATTGCAGCAGAATATTAAATATAATCATAGAGAAGCTCTAAGAATCACCTAATTGTAACTATTCTTATCATAACAACGTTTGGAAATAAGTTGATTTCTGAGCTTGGATTTGGGTGTCGGGATCAGGTTTCCGGGGCTTCTCTCATAATTGGAGGTAGCTGATGTCAGCTAAACAAAAATATCTGTGCTTATCACTCCTGTTCGTTGTCGCGGGTTCGTTGTCGAGCCTGCATGCCGCAGGAATCGGGAAAGAAGCACTCAGTTTCCAGAAACAATCGGGGAGGTGGGGGCTTGGTATTGAAGGGGGAGCTGGCCTTGGAGCCATTGTTCCTGCGAGGCAACTGATTGCCGGCTTCCCCGACGCCTGGCTGGCCCTGACACTGCACGTTCCCAACGTCCCGGTGATACTTAGTGCCGGTGTAACCGGTTTGGGTTTTGGCGGTTACGGCCTCAATGTGAATGCGGACTTTTTCATGGGTAGTATTTTGCTTACCAATTGGTTCGAACTGCATCTGTTTCTGGGAGTAGGAGCCTCTATTTACGGCTATAGCAATGGGACCGGACTCTCGGCGGGTGCGCGTTTGCCGCTGGGCATGAGTTTCTGGCTGTGGCGCTGGTTTCAGATTTATCTTAATATTACGCCAATTGTCGGTTTGGGAATCGGTCTCGGTAAGCCGCTGCGCCCTTGGATTCACCTTGATGCACCCATTGATTTGGGCGTGAGGTTCTGGTTTAGAAGTACCCGTTAGAAACTGCTGCTTTCCGGGAGGAACTGCTGCTTTCCGGGGCGTTTCCCGGAGAGCAGCACGCGGCACAGAGTTTTCAGCGGCCCCCCGGGTATATTCCCCGACCAAATACCTTGGGCTCTGAGCTTTCGAGCTGGTTCCAATCAATGTCGATCACATCGACTTTCCAAGAGCCGCCTTCCCGCAGAAAGTACATGCTGGTCTGTATAAACCGCAGTTCAGTTTCGCCGCTCTCAGGCCCTCTAACTTGCAGTCGACAGCGCAGCCGTGCGTAGTCACCTGTGATCCGAGGGTTCCCCACCCGCACCCGGCGTAATTGTAAGTATCTGACGGGCGGCAGTCCGCTGTCTTCAGGCTGTGCTCCCCCATTTTTCTCGTCTGCTTCTTCATCTCCCTGATTCGTCTCGCTACCTTGGCCTGTGGCCTCCGCTGCGGGCACTGGGTTCGCCTCAGCAGTAGTTGCTTCAAACTGTTGGTCGGGATCCTTCAGGGACTCGCGATAGAGCAGTGGCGTTTTGCGCAGGAAAGGAGCAAGCTGCTCTTCGATCTGAAGTTTGCCGTCCAGACTCAGTGTTCCCGGTTCCAGTCTTCCGACATTGACATCGTTCCAGAACCGACTCGCGAGTTCAAAGATTTCCTGCCCGGAGCGGGAATTCTGTTCAGGTACATACAGCTGGCCCAGCGACTGATCTTGAGGGTATACATTCTCACCCAGCAGCTGACTCATACCCTCGCTCTGCAAGTGCTGCCCCCAAAGAGCCGTCGGAAGCATGGGCAGCCCGATCCTGGCGGCGCTCCAAGCCAGCAACCACAATACAAAAGCCGTCCGGATTCTGTGTCGGGGATTAGGGCCGGCGGGTGTGTTCTCGCCGGAGCGGCAACTATTCTGTTGGGTATGTGGGTTTTCTGGTAAGCCGGCTAACGGCTGGCCATGATCTTTGATTCGGTCTGCAGTTTGGTAAGGCTGTCCGGTTCCCGGATCCGAAGCGGAACTAAAGTTTGCCGCCGGGATTATCCTCTGGTTGTTTACCCTTATTATCTTTTTGTTTTCTGGCATATTTATACCTGTGTCCTGTGCTTTCTACCGGGCTCTCTGCTTTATTTTGCACCTCGCCATTTTTCACCTTGCCTCCGTGTTTTTTGATTTGATACAGCTCGTCCAGCTTTCGGTTCAACTTGCGCTCGCTGGCGATCAACAGACCGAAGCAAATCAGGACAAAGGCCCCCAACAAGGTAAAGCAAAATAGCAGGGAGGACAGGCGCACTTCTTCCAGGTACCACCATTTTCCGACCAGCAAAAACTTGCCCACCATGACCGAACTGTTCTGCCAGATAATGGCCGCGAGCAATAGAATGCTGGCAGGAATAAAAAAAATCCCGATCAAACGCAACAAAGATTGTAGCCGTTCCATGATAATACCTTCCCTCATCCGGTTTTTATCCGGGCGGCGGGCTCATCGAAGAGCTCGTATTGAATTTTCTCCGAAGCCTGCCAAGTACAGTCTGCCAAGCACAGACTGTAGCGACAATGGGCTTGCCAATAAAGAGTGTTGCCAAGCTGCATCGCGAAGCCTGCTTTGCCTGTGCCTGAGGGGAGCTTTAAACTCTCGGTTTGGCTAGGAATTCCAAACTGCTTTCATCGGGGCGCCAGCGTCCATCGCGAAACAGCCAGTTGCAAACCAAGATGCCGAGTTGTCCATAGCGGTTGCGCACCTGTTGTACGGAACGCAGCAAGTACCGCCCCAATTGGTAGCGCACCGGCAGTAGGATGGGATTGAAGTCCAAGTGCGGAATGCCACGTTTTTTTAAGATCATACCATCTTTGTCATATACCTGATCACGAATCAGACTATCGGCCAGAGAGGAGAGATTAATATTGATCTTGTAGTTGAGATCTAGTTCAATTTCGGCGATAAAGGCTGGGTAAATGTCGGCGCTGAGCTCACGCATAAACGGCGAGTAATGCCTGCTGCTGCCATCCTGATGCTCGGCTTGGGAAAAGTCAGCCCAAGGCCGGACGATAGCCTGAGCCTGAACGCTTTCTGCGGAATTTGTGCTCCTGGCCTCTGCGGTTTCACCGGGAGGTGCAGAGTCAGCAGGTATAAAGCGGTATAGATAATAGGCAAACTGTTGATTCCGCCGATTCTGCTCAAAACTAAAAAATAAATCGTCCCGGCCATCTCCGGTGAAGTCCTGTACGGACAGGAAAAAATTTTTTAGCGAATAACTGGTCTTGGCGGAAATCTCATTCTGCTTTACGATTTCACCGGTAGTTTCGCGGGCGCTGCTGTTCGTGAGCTGCCGCAGCGAGAATTTGTGGCGCTCCGGACGCTGTCTTGTACCTTTTTCCAAGATCAGCCACAGATCGTAAAACTCTTCTTGGATATGAAAGGTTGCTTCGGTTATTAAGCTGCGCTCGCCGATCAGGTACAAGCGCTCTCTGCGCTTGGAAACGGAGACATCATTGGTGCCGGGGGTGCTGAAGTTGCGGTTGTACTTTCCGAAAAGTACGTATTGGGTGTCCCGGCCATCGTCCAAACCCAGTTTCCGACGGGCCCTAGGCGTCAGGATTTCGGAATTCTGGAACTGATAGTGGCGAAATAGCGAATTGTAATAGTAGGAATCCCTGCTGCCGGTCAGTTCCGCGTTAGCACTGCGCCAAGTATTGTTGCCGACACAGGAGAGCAAAGTTGCCGTTACTGCGGCAGCCAGCAGCAGTCCCCACTTGTGGCCCCCCTTGGCATCTATCCGGGCATCTATCCGGGCAGCTATCCGGGCAGCTATCCAAGGGGCCGCAGTCATCTTGCCGTTGAGTTTGTGATAGTTGGTCATGTGCTGGTTCCATTTTTTTAATGATGGAAGGGGACCTCTAAAAATTTCAATTTCGCGCTGAATCGCGATCTTGTTGCCGAGTAGCTTTGTCAGCAAAGCCTTACCATACAGCAAAGTATGCCTCGGCTTCACTTCCTCGCTATCGACAAAATCTCGCTGATTCAGCATCGAAAGCGAATTTTTAGAGGCCCCCGGAAGATTTTTAGAGGCGCCCCAAAAGGATTATACCAGTTCCAAGAATCGGAACAACTGTAAATAGCTTGTTTGTCGAGAAAAATAAGACTTCCGATCGCCGCAGGCGCAATATCGAGAAAAGATTTCAAGAGCAATTTTGCAACGAAAAAACCAAGAGCCCTTTCCCATACTGAAATGAACAGGATGTTCGCGTCCCGGGGCTGCAATTGGCTCTATTCGGACCACACCGCCCCTGCGAGCACGTATGTCAGATATGCTGCGAAATTCCCCAGACCAAGGCCATCCCACCTGTTCAAGGCGGCTTGCCCACCACCCCGGCTGCCCCGGATTGGTTCTCGAAAATTCATAAAAATTTGTGCCGAAGCCTTCTGATTAGCGGCCCGCATCTCCACATTGCGTACCACTGAGGCTTTCACTATATTCTGCGGTGCATCAGCCCTGCTCTTGCTTATGGGAACCTCAAAAATTGGCTTTTGTCTTCTTGCCCGCTATTTTGGAAGGAGCCGTTATGTACCACATCCGCTACTACAACAATATTTCGGAAAAAGGCCTCAGGCGTCTGCCGGAGTCCATCCGGTACACTGCCGCCGAAGTTGCTGCCGGGCAACCGGCTCACGGCATTCTGCTGCGCAGCCACAAACTGCAAAGTTCAGAAATTGAGCCCGGTATTTGCGGTATCGCCAGGGCCGGAGCCGGCACCAATAATATCCCCGTGGCAGAATGTACTCAGCGAGGCATCGTAGTATTCAACTCTCCCGGGGCCAACGCCAACAGCGTCAAAGAGCTGGTGATCTGTGCCATGCTGCTCTCATCACGCAAACTGAGCCAGAGCATTCAGTGGCTGGACCAGCCAGGCAACAGCGATCCCAAACGAATGGAAGCGGGCAAGAAAAAGTTTGCCGGGCCCGAAATAGCGGGGAAAACACTAGGCATCGTCGGCCTGGGTGCGATTGGCTCACTGGTGGCCAATGCCGCCGCCGCTCTGGACATGAACGTACTGGGCTGCGACCCCTTCCTGTCGGTGAAAAACGCACTGCGTTTGCCCAAAGGCATCCGCCTGTCTGAAAACATTGACGAGATACTCAAGCAGTCCGATTACATCAGCCTGCACCTGCCCCTGTCTGCCGAAACCAAAGGAATGATCGGAGCGAAGTACATGGCTGCGGTGAAGGAAGGGACCCGCCTGATCAACTTCGCCCGCGCCGAGCTGGTCGATGAAACGGTGGTGGCCGAGGCCCTGAGAAATGGCCGCATCAGCTACTACGTGTCTGATTTTCCCAGCGATATTTTTCAGGGCCTAGAGGGGGCCATTAGCTTTCCCCATCTGGGAGCCTCCACACCGGAGGCCGAAGAAAACTGCGCGGTGATGGCTTGCGAGGCGCTGTCTGACTTTCTGCTGAACGGCAATATCTGCAACTCGGTCAACTATCCCGACTGCAAACTGGAGCGCGAGACCGAGCACCGACTGACCCTGGTCCATAAAAATGTGCCCAACATGCTGGGCCAGATTTCTTCAACACTGGCCCGACAGAAGCTGAACATCCAAGAAATGACCAACCGCCACCACGACGATTTTGCCTACACCATCGTTGATGTGGACTCAGCTCCCAGTCAAGCCACTCTGGACGAGCTCTCGGCGATTCCCGGCATCCTCAGGCTGCGCCATCTGGATTGAGCCAGAATTTTGCACAAAGATTTGCACAAAGGCAGCTCTAAAGATTGTGGTGACGTTTCGGAACCGGGATTTCAGGGCTGTTTCTGCTGAGACTGAACAGCCTTGCGTACGAATGATGCAGACACAGCAAATGAACAACAAAACTTCCGGGGCAAGGCTTATTGTTTGTGCTTTCTATAAGTTTGTCACGCTGGAAAACTATCAAGACTTGCAGCTGCCTCTGAAAAAGTTCTGCATAGACCACGGTATTTACGGCACGATCCTGCTGGCCCGTGAGGGTTTTAACGGCACGGTAGCCGGTACTGCGGAGTCCATTGCCGCCTTCAAGGCCCGCTTTGAGCAGGATGAGCGCTTTTACGGCAGCGAAATGAAAGACTCTTGGGCCAATGAAATGCCCTTCAATCGCATGAAGGTGCGCATTAAACGCGAGATCGTGACACTGGGCGCGCCCGAAATCAATCCTGCCGAACACCGGGGCAGCTACGTAGCGCCTACCGAATGGAACGCCGAAGTTTTGGACCGGGGCATTCCGGTGATCGACACGCGCAACGAATACGAATGCGCACTGGGTACTTTCCCCGGTGCCATCAATCCTCACACTCATAGCTTCAAAGAATTTAAGGATTATGTGGCCAGCCTCGACCCCAAGAAGCTCCCGGAGGTGGCCATGTTTTGTACCGGCGGCATCCGCTGCGAAAAGGCTTCAGCCTACATGCTGGAACAGGGTTTTGCCAAGGTCTTCCACTTGAAGGGCGGTATTTTACAGTACTTGGAAGACGTGATAGAAGATAATCGCTGGCAGGGCGAATGCTTTGTGTTCGATGACCGCATCGCCCTAAAACAAGGCCTGGAACCGGGGGAGTCAGGTTACTGCATGCATTGCCACAGCGCATTAAAGCCTGAAGATCTGACCAAGGACAAGCTCTGGGAGTATGGGGTGTCCTGCTGCCACTGCCATGAACGGACTTCCAAACAGCAGAAGCAAGTGCTGCGCCACCGTTGGCAACAGAAACAACAGGGCAAGTGTTCAGGCAGTTAAAACTTTGGAAGTCCCCTTTGGATGTGTCCGTAAGTTTATCTACCAAGTTCACAGAAGTTTCCTGATTGATTAGCACTACCTTGTTAGATCAGGATAATATCTGGCAAATTTTCGCGCATTCTGTGGTTGCATTTGCGGCCAAGGGAGAGCTAAACGCCCCCCGAATCCGACTTAAAACCAATAGTCCGCAGCTTGGTTTTAGGAATATTCCCCTGACCCAGCACCAGAGACCGATACTCCGGAATATAACCAAATGCTGCCGGGACAAAAATGATACCGCTCACCGTGCCGCTACTGCGGGTTGGCAACTTCACATTGGGAGAGCCATTCTGGCCGGTTTTCGCAAAGTAGATTTTCTTGTCGACCTTATCGTAAAACAATAACAACACCCCTGGTATTGTTTTTGGCTCTTCAGATGTATTATCGATAGTGTTAATCTGGATAGAATCACCCTCTGATATCGCCTTGTCGGGAATCTTCTGTGTACTATCGTTGTATTCGGTAATATCGTAGAGCACGTCGTTTGCTATTGTAGTTTCCCCAGGCAGAGCGTTCAAACCCAGGTCGTTGTTGTTCAACACCGATTGATCTGCTCCATAAGCCAACTCGTAATCTTCTACCAGTGGCCACATGCCCTCGGCCAGCACCACCCTGTAGAAATTTCCATAGTAGCTCATCACCAGCACGCTATACTCACCATTGAGATCCGAGAAGGTCTGAAAGACCATCCCGGTTTCTTTGTGGATATAGTAGATGCTGGCCTCGGGCACAAATTTATCCGGTTTTTTTAAACGAATTTGAGCAAAATCTAAGACTTTACCAGAAATAACTCTCTGTTGCTGGATTTTAGATTTGAAATCAGGCGGCAGATCAAGTGTGCCTCCGACAGTTGTGCCTTCTACATTGATTTCCCCATAGATTTCCAGGTTGCTTTCACTTTCTTGCAGCAGCGGCACGGGCAGGTTCTGCGGGGCAAATTTAGCCTTATCCTTATCTTCCACCTCAATGGTGTAGGAATCTTCACCTTCTTTTGTGGTAAAGGATTTATTTTTCTGAACCCAGAAAATGGGCTCCGGATTGTCTTTCTTGCGAAAGCCCCAGCGAATTCCGGCAGAATCCCACAATTGTTGTTGCGCAGGGGTGCTCACTTCGCCTTCTTCAAAGACTGCCAAATCGGTGTGCACGAAATTTTGCATTTCAAATACATGGCCTTGAGTCTCTCCGGTCAGAACATTGAAAGCTTCCCCGAGAATTACGAAAGACTGCGGCGTGCGGGACGTTTGGCCGGCAGGGCCTTCACAGCTCCACAAGAACAGGCCCGCAAGAGCCACCATGGCAATAGCTGATTTAAGGGAACCTCTAAAAATTCCAATTCCGCGCTGAATCGTGATCTTGTTGCCGAGTAAAGGTTCTGCCTTACGGCAGGATTTGTAGTGAATGGCCCGCTTCGCCCCGCCATTCACTACCGTCAGCAAAGCCTTACCATACAGCAAAGTATGCTTCGGCTTCGCTTCCTCGCTATCGGCAAAATCTCGCTGATTCAGCATCGAAAGCGAATTTTTAGAGGTTCCCCCTTTAATCCCAAGAGATTGTTGAGTGGATGAATGATGTTTCATAAAAAAGACCTCTATTCAGGTAAGATTGAGCCTAGCCTCCAATGGGCTGCCCCGGTTCGAAGGCCAGCCAAGGGGGCTCTACGGGCAAACAGGGCTAAGCCCACCAGCTTATGGCACCTCTAAAATTCCAATTTCGCGCTGAGCGGCGATCTTTGTCACGAGCAGCTTCGTCAGTAAAGCTCCATGATACAACAAAGTATCATTCTACTTTCCTTCCTCGCTATCGTAAAGATCTCACTCGCTCAGCATCAAAACGCGGTACAGTCGCCAACGAAAACAAAGCAGAAGCAGAGCGATTGTACAATTTTCGCGAAGCGATACCATTTTCAGAGGTACCCTTATGCGTCCGGAGTATCAGAAATTGCCTGGTATCTCTGGACCTATGGTTCTTTCACCCTGAGAGTCTACCGTAGTTACCCGTATCAAATATCTATGGCCCGCCCTGAAGATAAATACACCATCACCATAGTCCACACCCAGTATCGGCAAATGGTACCTCCCATCGGGTTGAACGGTGAGTGCTGATGCATGATAGACGACAGCACTACCCACTCTGGGATCGGAAAAAGGAAGATTATTCGCCTCGGAGGGATAGTCTTGTGTGGCACGGTCTTTTGCTTCCACGATATAGCTCACTGCAGAACGTTCGATAGTTCTCACAACCAACCCCTTGGCATCTATCGCAATCGTCTGTGGTGCCGATTTGGTATCTACTGTCGCCCCTGGTTTGTCGGTCACTGTTACTGCAAACTCATAGTTGCCCGGAAAATCATTAGACCCACCTTGCGGGGATACCATTGTATAAGTCGCCTCCGTCGCAGCAGCAAAGTCTGTCCAAGCCTCTCCACTCTTGCGGTAATGCCACTGGTACGACAGGGCATCCCCCTCAGGGTCAGATGCACTCACCGTGTAGGTAATGCTGCTTCCATCACCTATCAAAATGCGCGTTACGTTGCTTGACGCGCTCACACTGGCAATCGCGGGCGCGATGTTCAGCCGCAGTGTCCGGGTCACCGATACTGTGTTTCGGCCATCACTTACTACAACTGTTACCAGCACATTGTGGCGTTCTTCCTCAGTCATAGCCTGGATTTCGGACGAGCTTTTGCCCCTTATCGGGGAGTAGAATTGCTGATCAGTCCACGAACTTTCGGTACTGGTTGCAGTGCTGCTTCCTCCCTCATACCACTCATAACTCAGGGTGTCCCCCTCCGGGTCCGCAGCAGTCACGAAGAAACTTCGTGCCGGGGTTTGGACATTCACATCCGCCAACTGAAATCTGGCATTCTCCCCCGGGGTCGCTCCGGTAAATTCCACTGTGGGCGCGCGGTTCGCAAGCATGCTCAGTGAGTATTCCCTCACCGCAGTGGCTCCGTCTGCGTCCGCCACCCTCACCCGGACTTTGTACGGCGAGCCGCTGACCGTAGAAGTAAAGTCTGTGGTCTTCAAAGTCATCTTATGCGGCGTTGGAACACTGCTGGGCAACGTGCTCCAAGTGCCCGCCGGGCTCTGGTATTCCCACGTATAAGTGAAGTCAGTGCCCAGATTCGGGTTGGCGAGATTCGCATCCGTTACCCCTACTTCAAATTCCACATCGACACCCACAGTTGCCTGGCCACTATCGGATCGGCTCGGACTCACAAAACTCACCACCGGTGCTGCGTTCAGCCTCACATCCACCCTGTCACTGCCCGCCGACTGCATCACCGCCGCCGCATTGTGGCTGTCTGTGGCACTGACCCGAATCTGGTAGTCCCCCGCCGCCTGGCTGAAGGTGTAGTCCAACGTGGCTTGGGTCCCGATCTCCGTGCCCGTGCTGCTCCAGCTGCCATCCGCCTGTTTGCCGTAAATCTTCCAGCTGTAGCTCAGCGCGTCATCGATGCTGTCCGTTGCGCTCGCGCTCAGGGTGAGATCCTTGCTCCCCGATAGCTGGATCGTCTGGTTGCTCGTGGGCGCGGTGATGCGCAGCCCACTCGGTATTGTGTTCAGGTAGAACTTCCGCAGGGCCTCAGCACTCGCCTCTCCATCATCGTTGACCACCACCAGGGCTATTGTATTCAGTCCCGCCTTGGTCAAGGTGCGGGAAACTTGGGCCGCGGTGCCGGTACCGGGGCTCTGCGGCGTAAAGGCACTGCCGTTCAGCTCCCACTGGTACGTAAAGCCCGTAGTCTTGGACGGGGTGCGCGGATCCTCGACCCTCACGGCCACAGTCACAGACTCTCCACTGGTCGCATCAAACACAGTCGCCGCCTCAGTCAGCGTTGCATCCGCCTCATCCCCGCTGTCAAAGCCTGTTGTTGCGGCAGTCCAGAAAATCTTCGGCGCAGTGGCCGAGACTGTGCTCGAGGCCCCCGTCAGGACTATGTTGCGCCTCAGCGTATCCGCAGCACCACCGTGCGCATCGCTCACGCGAATGCGCAGCGTGTACTCGCCCGCACTCAGACCGATATCAAAGTCCAGCGGCAGGCTCACCAGAGCCCCCGAAGTCCCAGGGAGACTGCCCCCCAACGCCCGGAAATCGGCGCTCTCAGAGGCCACATCGTGCCCCGGGGCAATCGCGGCTGTATAGGTCAAAGTCCCGCCGTTGGCGTCCGTTGCCTGTGCCGTAATAGTGTGTGCGTCCGGAATGCTGTAGGGGCCCGGATTGGCCGCAGTCTCCAACTCATCCAGTTCGGGTGCCTCGTTCAGATGGTAGGTCCGGGACCACTCGGCAAGCTCGCCGATCTTGTTGCGCACCTGCATCGTGACCGTGTGCGAAGGCCCTGTGAGGGTCAAGGATTCCTCGTACTCATCAGTCCCCGGCTCATAGGCCGTTGTGCCCCTCTGGAGCACCCCGTCAAGCTCCCAGCTGATCGAGGCGATCTCGATTGTGTTGGCGCTAACCCGGTTGCGTACTTGGATTTCCGCACTCGCACTGCCGTCTCTGTGGATCGGATTATTTTCGGGCGCTGCCCGGGTGCCCGAAATATGCTCGATAACGGGGCGGGTATTCGAGCTTTGCGAAGAGGCATCTCCCACTAGCGTAATCGGGACCGTGGCTTCGGCACTGCCCCCATCATCATCACTGACGATTACTTTCAAAGTGTAGTCACCCGCTGCCTGGGTAAAGGTGTAGGCCTTGCTGCTGCTCGCACCGGGGCTGCCGCTGCTGCTGATGCCTAGGCTGTGAAAGCCCGCACCGCTGTCAATATGCCAGCTGTAGCTCAGGCTCTGGTTGCTATCGCTGTCCTGAGCGCTCGCCTCCAGGTCAAAGGCCGCTCCGCTGCCAATGTCAATCCTCTCGTTGGCGGTGGGCGCGGTGATGCTCACATTGTTCGGATTGCTGTTTAGCTCGTAGGTTCTGCTCAGCTCGCTGCTGCCCGCTGCGTTGCTCACAGCAACCTTGATGGTATTGCTGCCCGCACTGCTTAACGCGAAGGTGACATCATCTCCCGTCTTGCTGCTGTCCACAGTGTCGTTCAGAGACCAGACATAGCTGAAGTTGCCCCCGGATAATGCCACAGCATTGACTTTGAGCCGGACGCTCACCGGACTGCCGCCAAAATCGAACTTGCCGCCGTTGCTGTCCATTACGCTGGTGCTTACGCTCTCATCCCATGAAAGGTCTGGCTTCAGGAGGCTGCCATCGCGGATGCCATCTCCGTTTGCATCTTTGCCGTTGTCGATGACATTATCGCCATTCACATCGGCATCCACCCCATCGGGAATCCCATCCCCGTCCGTGTCCGGGTTATCGGGATCGGGGTCTATCGCATCGGGCAGGCCGTCATTGTCCCGGTCCTGGGTGTTGTCGATCGTGTCGTGTTCATCGTTGATGCCATCGTTGTCCGCATCCGTGCCGTTGTCATTAGTCCCGTCACCGTTCACGTCCACATCCGCGGCATCGTGGATGCCATCGTTATCCGCATCCGTGCCGTTGTCGGGAGTCCCATCCCCGTCCACATCCACATCTGCGCCATCGGGAATGCCATCTCCGTCCGTGTCCCAGTTATCGGGATTGGGGTCTACCGCGTCGGGCAGGCCGTCCTTGTCGCGGTCTTGGGTGTTGTCGATCGTGTCGTGTTCATCGTTGATGCCATCGTTGTCCGCATCCGTGCCGTTGTCGGGAGTACCATCCCCGTCCACGTCCACATCCGCGGCATCGTGGATGCCGTCTCCGTCCGCATCCGTGCCGTTGTCGGGAACCCCGTTGCCATCCACGTCCACATCTGCGCCATCGGGAATGCCATCTCCGTCCGTGTCCCGGTTGTCGGAATTGGGGTCTATCGCATCGGGCAAGCCGTCCTTGTCGCGGTCCTGGGTGTTGTCAATGTCGCGGTCGCTAATCTGAGCACCCGGATCCGGCCGGAAGCGGACAATCCGTAGCAGGGTCCTGGGAATATTCCCCTGACCCAGCACCAGAAACGGAGCCTCCGGAATATAACCAAGCGCGGAAGGAGCGAAACTGACGCCGTTCACCGTCCCACCACTGAGAGTCGGCAGCTTCACATTAAAAGCACCCTGATGATCGGCCATCACAAGAAAGATCCTCTGGCCTGTTTTGTCGTAAAACAACAAATACGCTCCCGGTATCATGGCGGTATTCTGGATATCCACAGCGTTGCCCTGGACAGGGGCCTCCGCAGTCTGTGTCGCCTCAAGCGGAACGCTGTCCGCAAGATCATCGTACTCAGTAATATCGTAGAGCACATTGTCGGCTATCGAAGTGCCCGGCGGCAGAAGGTTTAAGCCCAGGTCCTCATTGCTGATAAGCGGCCGACCGGCTGCATGGACCAGCACATCGTCCTCCACCAGCGGCTTCCTGCCTCTGGCTAGGACCACCCGGTAGAAATTTCCATAGTAGCGCACCGAGACGCGATACTGACCATTGGGATCGGAGAAAGCCTGAAAGATCCTCCCGCTCTCTTTATGGATATAGTAGATGCTGGCCCCGGGCACGACCTTGTTCTGATCATTCTCAGCGCGAATCGGATCAAAGTCCAGGACTCTCCCCGATATCTCGGTCACTTGCAGGATCTTGGACTTGAAGTCGGGGGGCAGATCCAGTGTGCCCCCGATAGCGATGCCTTCTATATTAATTTCCCCATAGATTTCCAGGTTGCCCTCGCTCTCTTGGAGCAGTGCCGCGGGCAAGTCCTGCGGGATGAATCTGGCTTTATGCCGATCTTCCACCTGGATGGCGTAGCTCGCTTCGCCTTCTTTGGTGCTGTAGGATTGATTTTTTTGGGCCCAGAAAATGCGCTCCGGATTGTCTTTTTTGCGAAAGCCCCAGCGTATGCCCGCGGAGTCCCACAATGGCTGCAGGGCCGGGCCGCTTACTTCACCTTCTTCAAAGACCGACACATCGGCGCGCACGAAGTTTTGTACTTCAAACACATAGCGCTCGGTCGGAGCCTCGGTCAAGAAGACACCGGGAGCTTGCCTGAGAATCACCAGGGATTGCGGCACGCGGGCCGTTTCACCAGAGGGTTCTTCACAGCCCCAGAGAAACGCGGCCGCAATGGTCAGCACGGCAATCGCCAGCCTTATCGGCAGAGATCGCTGAGTGGATGGACGATGTTTCATGGACCAAGCCTTTACATCAGATGGAGTGTGTGTAAATAAAAACAGCAGGTATTGAAATGTGATTTTCAATATTCTAGTAGCGAACGCTATGGAAATGGGCTATGGGTGCAAAAAGCCGCAGAAAAGCTTATTTCCTGCGACATGGTTTTTGTGTGCGGTGTGCGGTGTGCGGTGTGCGGTGTGCGGTGTGCGGATTTTACTGAATTCCTGTTTCATAGTGCAATACTCTTATGGGGACCTCTAAAAATTCCGTTCTGCGCTCTTGCTCGCTATTTTGAAACGAACAGCTTCGTCAGTAAAGCCTTACAATACAACAGAGTATTCTTCGGCTTCACTTCCTCGCTCCAAAATAGCTTCGCAAGAAGACAAAATGGGAGACATGGTAGTATCTTTTTCGGTTGGGCTCAAGAGAATTCGTGGAAAATCTTATAATTTCTTCTTGTTTTATTTACTTTGGTGTTTTTTTAGAGGTCCCCTTATGTCTTATGGTTTGGATTGGAATTGGTTTGAATTGGTTTGAGCTGCCTTATTTCTACTCTATTTTTCCAGAGTTCCAATCTGTTTGGCTTTTTAGAGGGGTTTGTGCACCAGCCTCAAAAGCGAACACTATCCCGGAGTTTTTGTGGCGGGAGCAGAATTACCTGTCTTTTCCGCGCTACCATTTTCTTTGGAGCTGCCGGCCTTGCTGTCGTTGATGTAAAAACCGCTGCCCTTAAAAATCACTCCTGCGCCCGAGATCAGGCGGCGCAGTTTCGGTTTACGACAATCCAGACACTCAGTCAGGGCTTCATCGTGAATTGACTGGAAGATTTCAAATTCGGCTTGGCAGGCATCACATTGATAATCATAGCTAGGCATGGTGCAACCTCTTTGATGGAAGCGTGTGGGTTCTCTCAACCTTCGGAAACCCGGGGCCAAAATAGGCAAAAAGGGCTCCGGGGGCAAGCTGTCCTAAAGAGGCAATTGTAGCTTGGCCAGCTCTCGGTGCAAGCTTTCCAAGAGTCGGATTTTCACGATAATGAGAAAGAGAAGTCGAAGATATACTTTAGGGGACCTCTAAAAATTCCATTCTGCGCTTTTGCTTGCTCTTTCAGCTTCCTCGGAAGAGGCGGCAGGCTCTTGCTTAAAAGGAAGGTCGGGCCCGGCTGTGCACGGCCCTCCCCCGTTTTCCAGCGCTTGCTTCCTCTCGCGCTGGAGCGGCCTGCATTTTCTTCCATTCTGAAGCAAGCCTTTACAATACAACAAAGTATTCTTCGGCCTCACTTCCTTGCTCCCAAATAGCTCCGCAAGAAGAGCGAATTTTTAGTGGTTCCCCTAAGGTAAATAATATGCTGGACGAAAAAACCATTTTGCTTACCGGGGGAACCGGAACCTTTGGCAAGTTCTTTATTCAGTATACCTTACAGCACTATAACCCCGCCAAAATCATCATTTATTCGCGCGATGAGTACAAGCAGTTTCACATGGCCCGGCATTTCCGTACCGAACAGCCCCGGCACTTTGCCCGTCTGCGCTTTTTCATCGGCGATGTGCGCGACAAAGAACGCCTCTCGCGAGCCTTGGAAGGCGGTGTGGACTATGTGATCCACGCCGCAGCCATGAAGCAGGTACCCGCCTGTGAATACAACCCCTTTGAAGCGGTCAAAAACAATATTCACGGTGCCCAGAACCTTATTGAAGCGGCACTCAATCACGGCATTGAAAAAGTCGTGGCGCTGTCCACCGACAAAGCAGTCAATCCCGTCAACCTGTACGGAGCCACTAAAATGGTCTCTGACCGTCTTTTTATAGCGGCCAATGCCTATGTCGGAGGCGTGCGTCCCACCCGCTTTGCCGTGGTACGCTATGGTAATGTGTTTGGCAGCCGGGGGTCAGTGCTGCCACTGTTCAGCAAATTGCTTGCCGAAGGCAAAAACTGCCTGCCCATCACTGATGAACGCATGACGCGTTTTTGGATTTCGACTGAAGAAGCCGTAAAACTGGTACTGCTGGCCCTGGAGCAGTCTGAAGGTGGCGAGACTTATATTGCTAAAATTCCCTCGCTGAAAATCATCGATCTGGCCGAGGCCATGTGCCCGCGTGATGAAGGTGGCAGCATTGAGATAGTGGGCATCCGCGAAGGAGAAAAACTTCACGAGGTGATGATTACCAAAGACGATGCGCCGTATACCTACGAGTGTGATAATTATTTCGTAGTGTATCCGGCACACAACTGGTGGAGCGCACCGCGCAATATTCGGGGCACGAAAGTAGCAGACGGTTTCTGCTACTCTTCCGAACACAATCAGCAATGGCTCGACGTGGCCCTTATCCGGCAGCGCTTACAGACAATTGCGGGTACGGCCATCATCGAAAATGACTAATGGGATTCGAAACCCTCGCTATTTTATGGCGCGTCAAACGCGATCTTTCTTCTGCTTAGGGAACCTCTAAAATTTGCAATGTTTCTATTATCCTATTGCTTGCGCATTAATGTGATACTGAAATTCTCCAGAGCCAATGTAGGGCCTAAGGCACTGGTAGTTCCTGATCTCCATGGATCTGTGGCAGAAGCCCCGGCAGGAATATTTATTTCGATCACCGCTCCCCCCGTTGGATTGACAAACTGGAGGGATACAGCATGCTGATCGCGTTCATACGATACGGGTATGATATTCGTTTTCTGAGGACTGGAATTCAATTGAAGAACGTCCATGTTGTAAGAAGTTTCGGCAATGCTTGGCGGAGACTTGTTCGGATCCTGCTCTGCTGTCTCAAAATCAATGCGGTGCAATGCGCCTGAAGTTTGAAAATCTGCCTCAATGCTGGCAATGCTGAGGCTGGCATCAGAGCCCACATGCAGGGTCCCCAAATATACAGAGCCTGGGGCATAAGTGCCTGCTTGAAAAAATTGTGGATATTGGACTTCCGCTTGGGTGCTGTTAGTGATGATATAGTCCCCCGCAAAAGCAAAGTCTCTGGGAGTATCAACATTGTCTTTGGGCGTGTCTTTGGGGGGCGTGTCTTTGGGCGGATCGCAGGCGACCCACAAAATCAGGGAGCAGAAAAATAAAAGGATAAATGGGCGTGAAATCTCGGTAGAAAAATAATTTCCTATGCTATATAGTTTTAATTTTTTCGATGAGCGATGAGCGATGAGCGATGAGCGATGAGCGATGAGCGAATTTTACTGAACTTGTGTTCCATTGTGCAATACTCCTTGGTATTTTTATGCAAAACAGTGCATAAAAATGATGTTCCGACCAAGGTCGGAATGATTTTGATAAAAGATGAAATGGGATTATAAAACAGCTTGTCCTCCTTTCAGAATATACTCTTTTCCGGCGGAGTGCAAGAAGAATTGCAGGAAAATCTCTGAAAATTGGCTTTTTTTGCGAGGCTCCCATGCGAGCTGGCGCAGCATGGGAGAACCAGGGGAGGGCCGTGCGCAGCCAGAGGCCCGACCTTCCTTTTTTGCGAGCTGGCGCAGCATGGGAGAACCGGGGAGGGCCGTGCGCAGCTAGGCCCGACCTTCCTTTTTTGCGAGCTGGCGCAGCATGGGAGAAATGGGGAGGGCCGTGCGCAGCCAGGCCCGACCTTCCTTTTCTGCGAGCTGGCGCAGCATGGGAGAAATGGGGAGGGCCGTGCGCAGCCAGGCCCGACCTTCATTTCTGCGAGCTGGCGCAGCATGGGAGAACCAGGGGAGGGCCGTGCGCAGCCAGAGGCCCGACCTTCCTTTTCCGCGAGCTGGCGCCAGATTTTGGGAGGGTGCCCTACAAACTTTAGGGTACCTCTAAAAATTCGCTTTCGATGCTGAGTGAGCGAGATTTTGCCGAGCGCGAGAAATGGAAGCCGAGGCATACTTTGTTGTATGGTAAGGCTTTCGTGACGAAGCGATTTGGCAATAAGATCGCCGCTCAGCGCGAAATTGGAATTTTTAGAGGTGCCCTTTACGCCCTGTTTCAAAAATTTGCATTACCGGTCTTTAAGTGAGTAATTTCTTTTATCCAAAGGGGATATTATCATTTTGGTTCAACACAAAGCGGTCCTGCACCTTGCCTCTCTAGCGGTTTTGGCCACAATATAGCCCCCATGAACTTGAAAACACCTGCGCCAGTGCCCGTAGGATGGCAGCAGGAAGATGCTCGCTTCTACCGTTACACCACTGAAACAGAGGGCCGGTACCTGGCCCGTAGCATCCGGAAAGATGCTTGGCGCAGCCTGTATCAGTGGCTCCTTCCGGCACTGGCTCTGAGTGCTCTGTCACTCGGCTACTGGCTCTACCGCCAACCGTTGCAAAACCTGCTGCGAGGTGCGGACAACCCGCGCGAATTCAGCATTTTCATTGGCTTTGTCTGGAATTTCTTTCTTTTCCTGCTGCATCTCGCCTTAGTGATCTACCTCATCAAGCTCCAGCGGATGCTGCGCTATTTCAGCAAAAAAGGCTCAGCCAGTGCAGTCGCTCCTTTAGAGCCTGCCAATTGGCAGCTACAACCTCCCCCGACATCTGAGCCGGAAGCCGGCGCACCGATGGAAACCCAAGTGGAAACCCAAGGCGAACCAAGCAAACGTTATGCCATCTACCGCATCGAAGGTTCTCCTCGCAGTATTTTGAATCTGGTGCTGACCAGCCGCTCCGGGCTGCGGCGCTACCGCTGGCATTATTATCTCGGTGAGCTCCCGCTGACGCCGTTGCCCTTGCAGCGCAAGGCTTTGCCCCTCTATGTTCAGAAAAAATCTTGGCAGGACTTAGGCAAGCTCAGCCGGGAGAGTTTGGGAGAACTACTGCCAATCTTCCCCGGCAAGCTCTGGCTGGAGCTCTGCCTCGAATGCCAACGTCTGCAATGCAAGCTGCGCATCGACATTGTGCCCGTTTCATACTACGATTTCCGCTTCTATTATCTGTGCGCCTTAGACGCAGTTCCCGCGCGCAACAACGTGAATGCAGCGCCACAGGTTTGCCAGCTGCACAGTGCCGCCACACTGCTGGAACAAGGGGCTATTGCCGACCTAAGCTCGGAATATCGGATCTCGCCTTGAAAAACGGCTCAGAATCTTGCTCTTGCCGCGAGAAATACTCCGCCATGGCGAAGAACGGAAGAGTGTTCTGCTGTATGGTGGGGCTACCGGCCAGATAGATTTATGGCACAAAAGTTGTTTAGAGCAAAACCTCCGGGAAACCTTTTATAAGGAAATACACTTGGCTCTCCGACTGCCCAACTTGGAAGACACAATCTACCGGCTCGAAGATACGCAAAATTCTGACCGTTACTGGCTTGATCTACGTTCTGGTCGATTGCGGGAAATTGAAGCGGAGCAGCTGGAAGCAGAGCCGGAACTGCTGGGTACTGCTGTGTTCCCATTGGCCCCCTGGTCTTCCGCACAGGGCTACCGTTTGCTTACAGAGTTCGCCCGCACAGCCAGTGCAGCAGATTCCCCGGATACCGAGTTGTCGAAGATCCTGCGCAGTCGGCACCAAGTCTTCAAACGCTACCGCCAATACATCAAGGAACGCCCGCTACTCCGGGAGCGCTGGCAGGGATACAAGACCCGATATTTTGCCCGGTATCTCCTGTCCTGGTATGCCAAAGAATTTCCGGAAGCCCGTGAGCTCTTGCTGCTGCTGGAACAGCTGGTGCAGCAGCTTGTTTACAAGGACACAGGCACCAGTAACGCAGGACTAGCAGAGCAGCACAGTAGTTATCCTGAAGACGAGACCGAACTGTCGGGGGACCTGCTGTGCGAGGACTTTAACCTGCATTCCACTGTGCGTGAAACGCGGCAGCAATTCCTGCAAAGCAATCCCACTCCCAACATAACCATGCAACACAGCATGTTGCGGGGCTTCGCGCTCCTGTCCCGACCGGACACAGAGAAGCCGAACGATGGCGACGCAGCCCAGTCTGGGCTGAAAACGGACCGCAATTTTAGGGTGCTGTGCGAGTTCTGCGAGACAATTCCCTGGCTCAATTGCCTGGCGGCGCAAAGCCCCCTTGGCGAGACCGTGGCCGCACTGTACTGGACCTGGCAGTATTCCTTTGTCTCTGAGGCAGAAATACGGCAAAGCGGCCGGCCGGAACCTCAGGCCTGCTGCATTCTGAGCAGCTGCGACTCGGGCTATCGGCACTTGAATCTGGAAAATTATCTGCTGGATGCCCTACTCCACAAAATCTTCCCGAAGCTGGAGATCCGTTCGGTAGATTTATATCTCGATCATGAGGCGGAACTGCGCTTTGCCCACACCTTAGATGATTTCGCAAGGGCAGGCTCAGAAGACCGGGTGCCGCAAAGCAAACACCAAACAGCACAGCAAACAGATATTGGCAGGGTCTGCAGGCTGGCAAACTTTCGAAGCCAGGCTTTCTAAAGGGCACCTCTAAAAAAGTCTGCTAGAAACTGGGCACAGTGCCCCGCCGTCCAACGGCAGCGATACACCGCTGATAAAACTGGCTGCGGGAGAACAGAGGAACACGGCGGCATTGGCAAATTCTTCGGGCCTGCCCACGCGGCCTAACGGAATCGCTGCCGCCGCCTTGTGCAACTCCTCCTCCGGGCTGCTATGATTCTTCAATGACAGTTTCTGCATCAACTCATCGATGCGCTGTGTGCGCGTGGTACCGGGCAGGATGCTGTTGACGCGAATCTGTTCCGGGCCCAGTTCCCGGGACTAAATCAAAAACTTCCTGCATAAGAAGAATTATAATCCTTTGTTAGATCTGCACGTTTAGCAAACTCTTTGGCAGCAGCGTATGTTTCTAAATTCCCAATCCGACTACTGAAAGGCATTAAATTCAGGAAAAAAAATTCTACATTAAAAGTTATTTTTCGCCCTTCTGCTGTCATTGTATAAATACAAACATAATCTGGTAGTAACAAGTTTCGCAGATGATTTCGTCGGACTCCCACCAGCTTTAAGTTGAGTTTCTGAGCTGTAACAGTGTAGTTATTCAGAGCACTCTCAACAATATATATATTGTTAGAAGATCTAAAATTTGAGTACTCCCCTGCCAAATCTTTGGCAATCCCATCAATACTTTTTTGACTGATTGGCTTATTTACAGGCAGCCCGGAGACAGCTTGCGGATTGAGGTCTGTGGCTTGAAACGAACCATCATTTGCAAATTTCAAGGAAATAAAACCAGTCTCATTTTTTTGGCCAAGGATAATCGTACCCGCTTTAACCAGACGATCAAGCAAAGCAGGCGGCGGGGACGGCAAAGCAGAAGGAGGGGACGCTGCGTCTTTGGGCGGATCGCAGGCGACCCATAAAACCAGGGAGCAAAAAAATAAAAAGATAAATGGTCGTGAAAACCCGGCAGAAAAATAATTTCCCCTGCTATATAGTTTTAATTTTTTCGATGAGCGATGAGCGATGAGCGATGAGCGATGAGCGATGAGCGAATTTTACTGAACTTGTGTTCCATGGTGCAATACTCCTTGGTATTATTATGCAAAATAATGCATAAAAATGATGTTCCGACCAAGGTCGGAATAGTTTTGATAAAAGATGAAATGGGAATATGAAATAAACTGCTTAACCTGAAGAATATATGCTTTCCCCGCGGAGGTCAAGAAAAATCGCAAGAAAATCTCCCAAAATTTACTTTTCTTGCGAAACTGTCCTTGACAACTACGCCCAGCCCGGTACTTCGGTACACCTTTACTTCGGCACTCAGGGAACAGAATTCGCTTTCCCTTGGCCTTTCTGTAGGAACCACGAAATACGCGAAAAGCACGAAACGAACTTGGCCCTGAGAATGTGTTTTTCGTGCCTTTCGTGGTTTCCGCCTTGGCCGCTGCCTGAGTGCCGCGGAATTTCTCCCATGCTGTGCCAGCTCGCCCAGTTCGCAAAGAGGATGGTCAGGCCTGGCTACGCACGGCCCTCCCCTGTTTCTCCAATGCTGCGCCAGCTCGCATTGGAGCATCAAAACGCGGTACAATCGTTGCGGCAAAGACAAAGCAGAAGCAGAGCGATTGTACAATACTCGCGGAGCGATACCATTTTTAGAGGTTCCCTAGATTTTGACTCTCCATTTTCATTGTCGTACAAAAATCCCTGTGCTTGGTATCAAAAGCCAGTCCCCGGTGCTTCCCCCGGTGCTTCCCCCGGTGCTTCCCCCGGTGCTTCCCTTGAGTTTTTGCCAGAGGCAGAGCATAATTTAGGGACCTCTAAAAAGATCTCCCCGGTTGCCGCCGGAGATTTTTACACTTGGCATCGGAATTCGGTTTTTAGGGCTCCCTCTTGAGTCTCCCTTTGAATCTGTAAAAAAGAATGAACTGCATGAAAATACTGCCACCTAAGAAACTGTATTGGGACAAAAGCCTTTTCGTAGTGCTGCTGTGCACATCTGTTATCACAACAGGAAGCCTGACGCTGGTGGCGCAAAGTGCCCAAGAACTCTACCGGCAAGGTGTCGAAGCCTTGGAAGCCAAGGATTACGAACAGGCCAAGAAATCTCTGCTCAAGAGCTTGCAGCTGAAGGGCTACGCCCCCGACACCTTTATTGCTCTGGGAAAGGCATTTGAGGGATTTGGTGACGAGGACAGCGCTCTCAAGAGCTATGCCCGCTCCATTAGTTTGAACGACCGGGCCTTTGAAGCCTACTATGCCTATGGTCGCATCGCTTCCAAACGCAACAACCCCAGGCTGGCCTGGAAGGTCTACAGCCGCATTATTCAGCTGGATCCACAGAACACCAAGGCTTATGAGCTGCGCGGTGATGTGTTGCTGCCCTATATCGCTTTTCTGGCAATGCTAGACTACGATAAGGCCATCGAAAACAAAGGCACAGAAACCAAGCTGGCCCGGCTTTATCGGGCACGCGGGGATGCCCATCTAGCTCAGTGGCGCTGGCAGGATGCCGAGGCAGATTACCGTCGGAGCCTGAACTTGAATGCCAAAGATGGGCTGGCCTATATTGGGTTGGGGCGCAGCCAGCTGCGTCAGCAGCAGTTTGCGGCAGCTAAGAAATCATTTCTGAAGGCCGAACGCTATGAGAGTGACAACCCCTATATCCATGCCGGACTGGGCACAATCGAAGCGGCCGGAGGCCGGGAGAAACCCGCCCGGAAATACTTCGATAGGGCCTTTGCCCGCAATACTAAGATTCCCGAGCTGTACTGGCGCCGGGCCCGGTTCTCCCAGCGTTTTGGTCAATTGGAAGAGGCTGAGAATGACTATGACAAAGCGGTAGAGCTGGGCACAAAGTCTTTTGAGGTCTATTTGCGACGTGGTCTTTTTTACCAGTGGCAGGGGCGCTATCAGGATGCTTTGAACGACTACAACCAAGGCATCTCTAAGCTGAACGGCAACTTGTTCAAAACCCGGGAGGGCGAGAAGCTGGATGAAACCGAACTGCTACTGCTGTTCCAATACCGGGGCGATGTTCAGCTGTTGCTCGGCAGACACGCTGCTGCGATGAAATCTTATCAGGTGCTGCTACAGCGCAAGGTCAAAAACCCCAATGTCTACGTTGGAATTGGCAATGTACAGGTGGTCCAGGACAATTTTCAGGAGGCCCTGAGCAGTTATGAGACAGCACTAAGTCTGGCACCAGCAAAGGGAACGGGCTCGGCCCGGCCGCGCTATTTGCTCGGCAGCGCCAAGGCTCAGATGGGCGACTTGGAGGCCGGATTGGCCGATGTCAACGCCGCCGTCAAACTGGAGCCGAAGAACCCACAGGCTCATTACCACCAAGGCCTGCTCTACATCAAACTGGCGGAATACAGCAAAGCTCAAAAAGCCCTGCAAAAAGCCCTGCGCTATGACCGTTATAATCCCGAATACTATTATGCTCTGGCTCTGGTTCAGTATCATCGCTCTTTCTTCAGCGAAGTGCTGGACAGTCTGAAACTACTGGATCAGCTGCATCCCGGCTATCCAAAGATTTATTCGCTGCGGGCCAAGGCCAAGTTTCAGCTGGAACTGGTTGATGAGGCACTGGCCGATGTCGATGCCGGTTTACAGGTAAGCCCCCAGAACGCCGAACTGTACATCTTGCGAGCCAGCTTACACGACAGCCAGGGGGACAGCGACCAGGCCTTGGACGACTATCGCCAGGCCTTGGAACTCCTGCCCCAAGCCGCTGAGCTGTACCGGGGCCGAGCCCTGCTGCAGCAAAAACTGGGCAATAGTCAACAGGCCTTGGACAACATCGACAAGGCTATCACTCTCCAGCCGCAGAACGCCGAAAATATTTTCCAGAAGGGTATGATACTGGCTCAGAACGACCGGTTGGCACCGGCTCTGGAGCAGATAACGAAGGCCATTGAACTGGCTGTAAATCCCGCGCTCGGCAGTTCAAGTATCAGTACAGAGCGCCTCAACGATTTCCGTTTACAGCGGGCCAACTTGGCCATCCGGCAGGGACAATACCAGAATGCCGAACGCGATATCCAAGAAGTACTGGGACAGGACAACGACAACTCGCTGGCCCGGTTTCTGCTCGGCTACTTGGCCTTTGTGCTGGGCGATTACCAGAGGGCCCGCCAGAACCTAGGCGAGGCTTATTATTCAAATACCAGCGACCCGCTGCTGGTCTTCAATTATGCCCAGGTTCTGCTTGCCACAGGCCGGGGAAAACAGGCTCAACCGTTGTTTGACCAGTTGCTCGCGGATCCGCAAAGTCTGGCCCAGGGTCTTTACGGCAAGGCGATGATCGCGCTGTACCAGAAAAAATATGATGAGGCGTTGGACTTGTTTGACATTGCCATAGAAACTCCGGAAGAACCGGAACCCGGTGCCTATCTCGGACGCGGCAGCACCTTGATGAAACTGAACAGCTATGGCTCTGCTCTCAATGACTTTCAATATTATTTGGACAACTACGACAGCAACTACCAGGCTTGGCGCTTCCTCGGCGATGCCCAGCGCAGCCTGCAAGATTTGGATAAGGCATATGAGTCTTATCAGATGGCCTTGAGTTACAATGATCAAGATGCTGAGAGCCATTATGGCCGAGGAATGGTGCTATTGAAAAACCAGAATCTGGATCTGGCGCTGGCAGATTTTGAAACGGCGATCCGGCTCAACAACATGCGAGCAATATTTTATCTGGGCCGAGGCGCGGTTAAGCTGGCGCAGGGTGACTTGCAGGGTGCCTTGACTGACAACAAGCTGGCCCTGCTCTACGACCGCAAACTGCCTGAGGTCTATGAGCTGCAGGCTGATATTTATACCCAGCTGGGCGATGATGCTAAAGCTGCTAAGGCCCGAAACGAATACAACAAATTGAGCAACACTTAGAGGAGCCCATAAAAGGGGTTTGATGTTTTCTGCATTGTACTGGTCGTTCCCGGCCGGGCCGGACAACCCGGCTCAGGAACAAATCAAAATTACTGCGGAGGCCCGGCTCTACCAGCACTTGCAAAACTGCCGGCGGCAGCTGGTGGCCGGCCACTTGCGCCGAGCGCGCGGGTATTATCTATACTTCGATTACTTCGCAATGCTGCCCGAACAACAGGCAGCAGGGCAGCTCAAAGGGCAGAATACAGAGGCGTCGTTAAAAAAAGGCGGTCAGCTGCTGCGCTTTTGCGATTTATATTTAGATGCCGGGCAGGCCTTATCGGGCCATCGGCCTCTCAACGTCAACAAGCGTCTGAAGAATACCATGTCGCGCGGCCTGAGCGCTGCACTGCCCCATGGCCGGAGCTCACGCTTGCTGCCTCTGCTGCGCCGTCTGTTTCCAAGTTCAAGTGGCACGTCCGGAATCTCCGGAGTAAACGGGGAGCAGGATTTTCGTTTGTATCACAGCCTGAACGTTCTGAGGGAACAATTAGGGGCTCGGCCTTTTTCGCTTTCCCGCTTGCTATCGGAGCGTCAGAGTGCCGGAGTTGCCCTCTGGCGCCCCCTGGCACGGCCTGCAGCAGCTGAACAGCCATCACGACTGCTCCTTCCGGTGCTGGGATCGACCATTCCCCTGCCCTATTTATTGCTCAATGCCACTGCTTGCCTGCCGCCTTCTGATGTATGTAGTCCGCTGCAAATGGAGGCATTGATCTTGGCCTTGGGCCAGTGCGAGCAATTGCTGCACCAGGGAGACCAAGGTGAGGCCGGTCTGCGAGCTGCGCCGCTGGAACGGCTGCGCCGGGTCATTGGTCAAAATACCGGCGATTGGGAGCAGGACGGTATTTACCTGTATTGGCAGGGGCGCGACGGGGCGGGCTACGACCGCTATGCTCAACTCTGGCAACAGGGTTTTGACCAAGGTCTACTGCTGCCGCCTCACCCCTGGGCTCCGCTCATTCTGCCACCTGCCCTGCTGCGGCCGGAAAGGCCCGAGCGTTTGAGTTCCGAAGGCCAAAAGCTGCAGAAACTGCTCGGAATTTAAAGGGGAAGGCTGAGAGTGTTCCAATTCTGCGTTGTTACTCGCTCTTTCCGGCGAGCGTCGAAAAATGGTATCGTTTCGCGAGTATTGTACAGCGAACCGGGCAGGCCCAATCCCCTCTCCGTCTTTCATCACAAGGGCCCTCAAGGGTGCCTGTGGTATCAGGAGCGGCTTTTTAGGGCACCTCTAAAAATCCCAATTTCGCGCTGAGCGGCGATCTTTGTCACGAGTAGCTTCGTCAGTAAAGCTCCATGATACAACAAAGTATCATTCTGCTTTCCTTTCTCATTATCGTGAAAATCTCACTCGCTCAACATCAAAAGCGAATTTTTAGAGGTGCCCTTTTAGAGTTTCCCTCAAAATTCCAGCAAGTCCTGCAGCTCTATGGCAAGCTCCCGTCGGCCACGTCCGCAGCATTGAACGCACAGATCGGCCCAGCTGCGATAGCGGCGCAGCCTCGCCTCACCCAGCCGGCAGAATTCTGCTAGGGCCGCAGCAAAGCTTGTCGTCTCTATAGCTCCCGTCTCAGGAGCAACGGATTGAAGAAAGGGCGGCAGGTTGTCCGGGCCCTTGGCGCTGATGCGTTCAAACAGTGTTTCCAACTCCTCTTCCAGCAAGACCACCCGGCAGTTCTCGCCTGCCAGCATCTGCCCCACCTCATCCAGATCGCCCGCCCCGCCGCCCAAGGACAGCACGGATGCGGACATGGAAAACCTGGCAAAGAACTGCTGCAACGTTTCCAACTGCAAATGGTCAAAGCCGGACTTCCCCAGCTTGGCATAGATTTCCCGGCAGCCGAGGCGCTGCGAACAGCGCGTGTGGTATAATTCTTCGAGCAGGAAATCGGCATCGTAGCAGGGACGCCCCAGTTCCCGGGCCAGAAGACGGCCCACCCCGCTCTTGCCGCAGTGCTTGAGCCCAATCAGGACAAGGCTTTGGTTGCGCTCCAGTTTCATGTGCTATATCTCCTTAACAGGGTTTTCGGCCTTCTGCTTTTACACAATTACGGGACATAAGAGAGACCTCCGGCCACCCGGATCGATTCGCCGTTGATATAGCCCGCCTCCGGCCCGGCCAGAAACTTGACGGTATTGCCAATCTCTTCGATTTCGCCGTAGCGCCGCAGCGGACAATAATTGAGCAGCAGCTGAACCATTTCATCTTGGGCATGTTCGCGCGTCATGTCGGTGTCGACCAGACCCAGCGAAACCACGTTGGCGGTGATGCCTTTGGGCCCGTATTCGCGCGAGAGCGACTTGGTCATGCCCACCAGCCCAGCCTTGGCCGCCGCATAGTTGACTTGGCCGCTGACGCCGTCCTGAGCCAATGAAGAGATGTTGATAATTCGGCCAAAGCGGTTGCTGATCATGTGCATCAGGAAACTGCGGATCACATAGAACGGCCCGCTGAGGTCGGCCGCAATCACTTCGTCCCATTCTTGGTTGCTCATAATTGCGGCGGCGTTGTTGCGCAGCATTGCGGCATTGTTGACCAGCACGCCGATTTCATCAAAGTCGGCGAGTACCTGCTCGGCCACTTCTTCAATCTGTCCGGCATCCTGCAGGCTCATGGCGTAGGACCGGATTCTGGCATTCGGGGCTAGGGCCCGGACTTCGGACATTGTCTGTTCAGCCACTTTGGGCTTACTGACGTAGGTAAAGGCCACATCGTAGCCGTCTTGGGCCAATGCCGTGACAATGCCTTTGCCAATGCCGCGAGAGCCTCCGGTAACAAAGGCTTTACGAATGTGTTTCTTCATGTGCTCCTCGTTCAGAAAGTCTCAGGGACACCTCTAAAAATGGTATCGCTTCGCGAGAATTGTACAATCGCTCTGCTTTGCCGCAGCGATTGTACCGCGTTTTGATGCTGAGCGGATGAGATTTTGCCGAGTGCGAAGAAGTGAAGCCGTGGCATACTTTGTTGTATGGTAAGGCTTTGCTGACGGTGAAGAATGGCACATCGAAGCAGGCCATTCCTCACAAATCCTGCCGTAAGGCAGAACCTTTATTCGGCAACAAAATCGCTGCTCAGCGCGAAATTGGAATTTTTAGAGGTGCCCTCAGGTCCAGATAAGGACTCCGTGAGAAATTTCAGCAGTCTTCCCCCCTCGGTTCATTATATTGCAATGGATTCCAGTCGGGAAGCGGAAAAATTCTCAAGGGAACTTTTCCACCCCTTGAAGTTTGCAATCGAAAACCCTTGCAGATACATACAATCTCCTTGGAATCTGAATCCTGCTTCGCTGAGCTTTCGTGGGCATACTGTGCTGTGTGGCAAAAGCTAATGGGGACCTCTAAAAATGGTATCGCTTCGCGAGAATTGTACAATCGCTCTGCTTTGCCGCAGCGATTGTCCCGCGTTTTGATGCCAGACGAAGGGATTTTTTGCGGCAGCGAGGAGCGGAAGCCGAGCCATACTTTGCTGTATGGCACCAATGTGAGCTGGCGCAGCATTGGTGAACTGGCAGGCCGCTCCAGCGCGAGACGCGCAGCGCTGGAGAATGGGGAAGGGCCGTGCACAGCTAGGCCCGACCTTCAGCAAAGAGCCTGCTTCCTCTCTTTTGTGACAGTGGTAAATGGCGGGGCGAAGCAGGCCGTTTGCCACAAACCCTGCCGTAAGGCAGAACCTTTACTCCGTGAAAAAGACCGAGTCTGGCGCGCCATCCTTCTGTGGTGGGGAATTTTTAGAGGTTCCCTAATGGCAAAGATTGTGATTTGGCAACTCCGAGTGAAGATTTTCAGCTTTGAAAGCGGCTGATCAACGAACAGCAGTTGATGCCGCCAAAGCCGAAGGAATTTTTCAGCATCATTTCGATCTGGTGCTCAACCACCTTGTTGGCACAGAGTTCCAATCCCTCGATTTCCGGGTCGGGGTCTTCAAGGTTGATGGTCGGATGCAGCTTGCCGTATTCCATCGACTTCAGGGCCCCGATGGTCTCAACCAGCGGCGAGGCCCAGCAGGTGTGACCCAGCATTGACTTGGGTGCGTTGAGCTTGATGTTGTGTATGTGCGTCCCAAAGACGCGCTTCAAGGCCAGAATCTCTTGCAAGTCGCCCTCGTAGGTACTGGTTGCATGGCAGTTGATATGGTCGATCTGCTCGGGAAGGATTTCGGCCATGGCCAGCACCTTTTTCATAGCGTGTTCCTGGTGCTCCGCACCGGGAATGGGCAGATGGTTGGCGTTAGCGTTGGCACTCACGCCCAGCAGTTCGCCGTAGATTCTCACACCGCGCGCTTGGGCGCGCTCCAGAGTTTCCAGCACCATCGTGGCCCCGCCGTGCGAGTAGAGAAAACCGCAGCGCCCCTTGTCAAACGGACGCGATGAAGGCTCGGGGTTGTGCTGATACTCCGGCTTGATTACCACCGCGCTCAGCACGATCGAAGCCTGAATATCGGCCGGGGACACATCAAAAGGCGGCCCGACCACCAGTGCGGTATCACACTCACCCGATACTATGTCGAGGAAACCTTGACGCAGGGCCAGATTGCCGCTGGCGCAGGCTCCACCCAAGGTAAAAGAAGGCCCGTGCAGGCCCAGAGTCTCCGAAATCACCGCCGGCAGATTGGGATCGATCGCATCAATGCTGGAAAGCGGTTCGATAAAATCCGGGTCGCTCATGAAATTGCGGTAATTCTCAAAGATATAGTTGGAGTTAAAATTATGTCCGGCCACCGGCAGGCTGACCGCCCGCAAATCAAGTGGTGCTTTCTCAAAGAAATTGGCGTCTTCCCAAGCTTGCAGGGTGGCAATCATTGCCATCTGGGCCGAGAAGGTGGTGCCCCGAAACAGCTTGCGCACCGCCTTGAGCTGCTGGCCTTCAAAATACTGCCAGAATGGCTCCATCGCAGCTTTGCGGTCAAAGTGCCCCATATCGCCGCCAATCTGACATTCCAGCTGGCTCATGTCCAAGCTTTCCCAACGTCGGATACCTGACTTCCCGGCCAGCAGGTTCCGGTAAAATTCTTCCGGGTCCGCCCCCAGTGGATTCACCGTGCCAATACCGGTAATCACAACCCTTTGATTCTTCACATTATCTCCCCATGTATTTTTGAGCTTCCCTATTCTGCGGTAAAGGCTTCGATTTGTTTCAAGGTTCCCAGAGGCCGACAGGGTTCTTTGCGCAGGAATTGTTTCCACAGGCCGCTCAATACGCTTCCCGGTCCCACTTCTACGGCCGGGCCAAAACCATCGGCCTTCAATGAGATTTCAATGTTGAGCCACAATACCGGGCTGAATATCTGGCGAAAGGCCAGTTCGGCCAGATCTGATGCCTCCGGCCCGATTTTCTGTCCCGTCACATTAGAGTACAGGGCGATCTGTGGCGGGGCAAACTCCAGCTCGTTCTGTAGAAAGGGTGCGAAATTGTCGGCGGCACTTTTTAGCAACGGTGTATGGAAGGGCCCGCCGACCTTGAGCACTACATACTTCATGGCCCCGGCAGCATCCATTGCCGCCCCGGCAGTAGCGATGGCGGCTCCGCTGCCGGCGATCACAACCTGCTTGGCGGCATTATGGTTGGCGATGTAAATCTGTTCTCCGGCATCCTGCAACGGCTGGAGCGCGGCGGTAACTTCATCATGGCTCAGGCCCAGCACCGCCGCCATACCTGCGGGCAAAGCCTCTGAACCGGAGTCATCAGAGGCGTTCAGCTGCTGACAACATTCGTCCATCAACCGGCCGCGCTCAACCACAGCCCGGAACACCGCTTCGGTGGAAAGCACTCCGGCATACCACAGCGCCGAGTACTCTCCCAGACTAAAGCCCGCAGTGGCCTGCCCTTCGACTCCCTTCTCGCGCAGCACGCTGGCTGCGCTCAGGTTGATCAGAGTAATGCCAATTTGCGTGATATTAGTCTGTTTGAGCTGCTCTTCGTCACCCTCAAACAGGATCTGTCGCAAGTCCAGTGCCGCAATGTCGCTGGCACAGCGGAACAACTCCCTGACACTGGCAAAATGATCAAACAGATCCTTTCCCATACCTGGATATTGGGCACCTTGGCCGGGAAATAAAAAGATAGTGCTCATGAATCACTCCTAGAAATTTAAAGGAAGCTCCAAAAATTCATTTTTGAGCGAAGAGGCTTCTAATGGGAACCTCTAAAAATGAAGCTGGGACATATGTTACCACACAAGAAGGTCTTACGAATGATGACAGGGCCAAAGCAGAGCCTTGCTGCAAATCTGGGGCGAAGCACCGAAGCACCGAAGCACCATTGGGCAACAAGGGGCAACAAGCTCGTTGCTGAGCGCGGGGGCAGAGTCAGCTTCCCTTATGGGCACCTCTGTTCCCAAGCTACAAGGCTTTGCGAAAGGTTTTGTATTCGCGATAGCGCCAGAAATTCATGTGGTCCAAGAGCTTGAGCAGCTTGTCGTTTTCCTCGGTGACAAACGACATATCAGCGTGCTGGTAGCCCATTTCAATAGCTGTGGTGTAGGCTTCGCAGAGCATGATGGCCTCAATGCCCCCCTTCTGGAACTTTTCGCGCACGCCCAGAATGGCCATTCGCAGCCAGTCACCACCCTTGCGTACTTTGAGCAGACGGATGAGCAGCTGTGGCGTAAGGTGACCGCCAGACTTGATCAAAGCTTCGTTGATGTTGGGAAGCGGAATCACAAAACCCGCCGGCTCACCTTTGATAAAAGCAATTTTAGCCAGTTTAGGGTTGGCGATCATCTTGAGATTTTTCGCCATAAAGCGGAATTCGTCCTCGGGCCAAGGCACAAATTCACTGTGGTCCAGCCAGGCCTCGTTCCAGATTTCGCGGATGTACTCGACATCAGTCCAAAAGTCTTTGAGATTGATGGGTCGGATTTCCAGATCTTTATTGCGCTCCTTAGCCAGTTTGGCAACCCGGAAGGCCCGTTCGGAAGGCTGGTGGACGTTGCGGTCTATGCGATAGGCATAGAAGGCCATTTCTTTGTGCCAGCCCTGTTCTTCACCAAAAAAATCCAGATAGTACTCGGGATTGTATGGGGTCTGTACCACGGGTGGTTCAACAAAATGATTGCACAGAAAACCGATGATATGGTTGGGGTTGGGGCTGATCGGCCCGATGATTTCGTTCAGACCGCGTTCGCGGCACCAGTCGCAGGCTGCCTCTTGCAACGTCCGGGCCACTTTGCCATCGGGCACACATTCAAAAAAGCCGTAGTAGCCGGCCTGACGTCCTCGTGTCTCAATATACAGCTCGTCTTTGATGGCGGCGATGCGTCCAAATACCTGTTTCTTGCCGCCCGATCCCTCTCGCATAGCCAAGAAGGGTTGAATGGCAGCGTGTTTGTGAATGGGGTGTTTGTTCGGGGTGAACAGCTCAAATTCGTCCCTCCACATCGGCGGCACCCAGAACGGATCTTGTTTTCCTCCGGCATGGCCGGAGTAGAGCTTCCCCCGGTACAGCTGCCTGGGGAAATAGATAAACTGCTTTAATTGTTTGCGATTATTCAGGTCTACGACCTGAATCTGAATCTGGCTGTTCACAGACAAGCTTTGCTCCAAGTTGGTACGCAGAAGCGGAACCACTGCTCTTTGCCTGTGCCGCCACGTACGCTGTGCTAAACCATTGCGCGAAATTCCAGTATACAAAATCCGCCTTCTTTGACCATGGACTCCTGCAGAGGCCCCTGCCAAGAATTTGCTCAGACATTTCATTCTGAAAGGATCCCTGGCAGACTATCGAAGATGAGCAATTTCTGCCTCATTTACGTTATTATTTGCGAATAGTGATTTCGCCTGTGGCGAGAATTTCAGCAAGGTTCTTGCTGCACAAAGCTGCCGTCAGGGAATCCTTAATATATACAGCAGAGTATAGCTCTGGCCCGCCTTCCTCGTAATCCTTCACAGCCCCTCACAGCCCTTCACAGCCTCAAACACGAATTCCTGCGCGGGACTTGGCCTGTTCCCGGTTACTGAGTGCCGTAGAATTTCAATCTGAGCGCAAAGCGCGAAGATTAGAAATTCAAGGTGTACCGAAGTACCGGGCGAGGCGCAGTTGTCAAGGACAGCTTCGCAAGAAGAGCGAATTTTTAGAGATTTTCTTACGATTCCCCTTGCACTCTGTTGGAAAAGCATATATTCTCCAAAGAGAACAATCCATTTCATATCTCTATTTCATCTTTTATTAAAACCATTCCGACCTTGGTCGGAACATCATTTTTATGCATTGTTTTGCATAATAATACCCGGGAGTATTGCAATATGGAACACAAGTTCGATAAAATTCGCTCATCGCTCATCGCTCATCGCTCATCGCTCATCGCTCATCGAAAAAATTAAAACCATATAGTAGGGGAAATTATTTCTCTGCGGGGATTTCATGCCCATTTATCCTTTTATTTTTCTGCTCCCTGGTTTTATGGGTCGCCTGCGATCCGCCTGATGATGGGGGCAATGATGATGGGGCCGATGACGGGGTGCCCCGCACGATCCGCTTTGAGAAAACGATCATCGGCCTGCGCGAGTTTTTGCTCACCGTTACCGCAAACCCTGCCAAGACATACGAATTCATCCTCAGCGACTCCTCAGCCGCCCCTGCCTGGAGCAGCGTCAAAGACCACCCCGCCCTGATAACACGCAGCTTTTCCGCCGAGAAAAACTACCAGCGGGAAATCTACTTCAGCGTCACCAAAGATTATGTGACCCCGCAGCTCAACGCGGCGGTCGATCTGCGCACCGAGCCTGAGAGCAAATATCCGGGCTTTATGAGCCCGGGGCAGCAGTACTACGTCCACGCCTATCAGGACGGGGCCCACCTCAAGAGCTCTGAGGCGATCAGCACCGAGAACTACCCCGATGCTCTGCCCGCTGCCATCACTGTCGAATCGAATGGGCTGGAAAGGAGCCCGGCTCCTGAAAGCCAAACCCCTCTCTTGGTATGGGATTCTTCCATCAGGGCCCTGTGGGGCATGAAAATGTGGACAAAAAATGTCGACAATCTCGCGTTGATCAATGCGGCGGAAAACAATGGCGAGTTAGCGCTGCACCGCATTGAAGTGAGGAGCGGCGAAATCCTGTATCTGCCGATACGCAGTATTCAGATTTTTCCGTCCCCCAATGCTTGTATCATTTCTCCAAGTGTATTCAATTTAATGGCTACGATCCCTACAGGAGACGTGACCCTGGCGAGCTTTCTATATCCTCCAGCGACTCCCTACTATCCTTCATCTGCAAATAGAGCCCGCTCGGTCTTGTTCCACGGACATTCGTTTGTAAACGGCACCGCTTACTATGATGTGATGGGGCAGGTGGAAACCTCTCAGGACTATCAGCGAGTCTGGAGTAGCAGTAATTGTGTTATTCCATTTGGTGCTGCCCCGGTAAATCCGGGCTTTGCCCTCCGTCACATTACGGAATAAAGACATTCAATCCCCCTGCATGAGTGCCGTAGAATTTCAATCTTCGCGCTCCGCGCTCAGATTGAAATTCTACGGTGTATCGAAGTACCCCGTTCTCCCATGCTGCGCCAGCTCGCCCAGTTCGCAAAGAGGAAGGTCGGGCCTGGCTGCTGCCTTTTTGCCTCCGTGCGAAGGGTTATCTTTCCTCACTATCGTGAAAATCCGGATCAGAACTCTTGGCTTGGAGAGTCTGCCAAGAGGACCCCTAAGCATATTGCTGCATCAGACCTTGCAAACAATCCAAGAAAGCGCGCAGCCGGTCCGGATGGGCCACTGAGCCACCATTGCCAAACGAAACGCGCAGCACAGAAGGCAGCAATGCTGATTCATAGCCTTGGGCCTGCAGTTTGACCAAACGTTCCCTGGCCATTTTACTGCTACACGCCGATCCCGTGCCCACCATATAGCCCTGCTCGGCCAGCAGGCGCTGCATGACCTCAGCGGGCAGCGGCGGGGCCGCAATACTGAAAATAAACGGACTAAACAGTTCGGGCCGCTGCTGACGGTATGCGGGTTGCAGAGAAATTGCCGGATACTCCGCCAGCAGCTCGGCAAAAGTCCGGCTGCGTTCGAGCTGCTGATCGTAATGCTCAGCTTGCAGTTCCAAAGCTCGCACCAAGGCACAAATAGCGGCTAGATTTTCAGTGCCGGAGCGCAGCCCACCCTCTTGGCCGCCACCTTGGGAAAAGCTCCACTTTCCATCCTCCCGCCGCGTGCGTTGCAGCAGGAGCGCCCCGCCCCGCCCCGCCCCAATCTTCTGGCCGCTGATGGCGATACTGTCAAAGCCCTGCCGCAGCAGAGAACCCAACTGCCGCAGCTGCTCACTACCGGCCTCGGCAGCCACGTACTGAGACATGTCAGCGTGAATATATACAGGTGCCAGTCCGGCGGCCCGGCGCTGTTCCTGCGCCCGTTGAATATCCCTGCTCAGAGCCGCCATGTCTTGCAATCGCCCACTGTCACTGTCCACGGCCGTTACTACGGCAGTCACCGGAGGAATCGCGGCAGATCCCCCGCCCACTTGCTGCTGTTCAAGTTGTCTGCGTAGTTGCCTTTCCAGATAAGAGCTCAACAGTAATTCGGCCCGTCCGCCCCCAAGTGGGATCAGTTCCAGACGCAAGCCGCAGGTTTTGAGCTGACGCAGCAAGCGCAGGCTGGAAGGATGATCCAGCTCGCTGTAAGCGGCGGTAGCCCCGGAGCCGGCAGCAGGGCCCAGAAGCTGCGGCAGCAGCTGATTGTACAGGGCCAGATTATTGGCTTCGGTGGCTCCACTGCAAAAACAAAGTTGTTCCGGCAGACAGTCCAACAGCCGGGCGGCTCGCTGGCGTTGACGGTCCAACAGCCGGGCGGCCTCAAGGCCCAACGCATGCTTGGCCGAAGGATTGGCGCAGAACTGATGCTCCCAATCCATCTTCTGTTCCAGCAGCTCGGCAAACACCGGGGCACTTGCCGCGCAATCCAGATACACACAGTCATCAGCATTCATTTATCAACGTTCCTTACGACATCCTTACCGGCTCCAGCTCAAGGGGGCCTCTAAAACAGAGGGCCGGTATTTGGCTGTAGCACCCCGAAGGCACGGGCAAACCGCGCAGATTCAGCATTCTCATCGGCTTTGGCCGGAATTTCTTTCTCGCCCTGCTGTATCTCTGCCACACAATCATGAAAAAACGCGGTTTTCAGGTAATTTCAAGTGAAAGTAGTATCGCTCTCGCGAAGAGTTGAAGGAAACCTTTAAAAATCCTATTCTGCGTACTCACTCGCTCTAACGGGCAGCTTTGTCAGAAGGAGCGGCAGAGGTTCTTGCGAGGGACGGTTCGAACCTCGCCTCCGTTTTCTGGGTCGAATCAGGCTGGAACGGCCTGCGGGGAACCTCTAAAGGAGACCTCTAAAGGAGACCTCTAAAGGGGACCTCTAAAAATTCCAATTTTGCGTGAAATCGCGATTTTTTTCGAGAAAAAGGTGGGATTTTGAAAAAGTCTGGTTTGGATTATTTTTGCCGGTGGGGTCTCGTTTCGCCGGCTGTATTATGCTACTTACTTTTGTCTCAGCTGCATATGCAAGCTCAAGACTCTCTGCTGCAAACTGAAGGCCCTTTGCTGGAATCAGTCTCTGTAAACGCTCCCCTCAGCTGTGATGGCCCGGATTCCCAAGCGGCAGAGAGCTTGACGAAAGCTGCCAGTCGTGGCCAGCTGGTCCTGGTCAGGCAATTGCTCGACCAAGGCGCGCAACCTGATTGTCCTGACGCCTTGGGTTATACGGCTTTGATTAGCGCCGCTTTTTCTGGCTATTACGAGACAGCCCGACTGTTGCTGGAAAACGGTGCCAGCGCCGTGCAGGGTGACCGCTTCGGCTATCAGCCCATTATAGCCGCAGCCTTTACCGGCAAGCAGTCTCTGCTGGATCTGCTGATACAGTATGGGGCAGATATTAACGCCCAGGATTATTTCGGCTTCAGCGTACTGATGGCAGCAGCATCCAATGGTTTTCATACAGTAGTGGGGCAATTGCTGCAGGACGGTGCTGAGATCGACCTGCGCAATGGCTTTGGACAGAGTGCTCTGCACCTAGCGGCCGGCAATGGCAAGAGGCGCAGTTTGACTTTGCTGCTGGACAACGGAGCGGCCATGGAACAGCGTGACATGCACGGCCAAACGCCGCTGATTCGGGCCGCCCGACAAAATCGACTGGCTACGGTAAAACTACTGCTCAGCCGCGGAGCCAGGGCGGCGGCTCAGGACGATGTTGGATGGTCGGCATTCCACTATGCGCGCAACTATCCTGAAGTATTACAGGCCCTGCGCACTGCGTTGAAATGATTACTGGGGACCTCTAAAGCCGATAGCGAGGAAGTGAAGCCAGAGCGCATACTTTGCTGTATGCTCCAATGCGAGCTGGCGCAGCATTGGAGAAATGGGGAGGCCCGGGCGCAGCAAGGCCCGATTTTCCCTGTAAGCAAAGAGAGGAAGCAGGCCATTCTTCACAAACCCTGCCGCAAGGCAGAACCTTTATTCGGCAACAAGATCGCGATTCAGCACGGAATTGGAATTTTTAGAGGTTCCCTTATGTTAGTGACATGACAAACGTCCAAAGCCCCCAGGATCAACACTTGGGCAGCCTGCCCATTCTGATTGTTTATGCCGAAAGCTCTATCGCAGCAGCGGGGCCCCTTGGGCGAGCCGATCTGAAACAAAACCCGGAGCAGGACAGATCTCGCGAACAGTTCGGCGGCTTCGGCAAAACCATCGAATACAGCGAGCACAGCCTGACCCTGCTATCCGAAATCCGCGAGCAGATTCAGCGCGGAGGCTTCCGCATCCGAGCACTGGATCGCTACGGCGATTTCCTTGACTTAGGCTCACAGCAGCACTTTGCAGCCTGCATTTTTACCCTGCCCAGCCACAATCCGAGCTACGGCAGCCCGGATGGCAACGAATACCGGCTGCTCGATGGAATCATCAGTCACATCCGGCACCATAACGGAGACGTGCCCATATTCTTGTACGGCGAGCAAAAAGAGTACAGCCTGCTGAGTGAAAATGTGATTCGCAGCACCACCGGCTTCATCCACTACGGCGAAGACACCGTAGAGTTTACCGCCCGCTACATCAGCCGAGAGGCTCGCTACTACCTCAAAACCATCCTGCCGGCCTTCTTCCGCAACTTGATGGAATATGTCTGCAACGGTTCCTACTCGTGGCACTGCCCCGGGCATTCGGGCGGAACAGCCTTTCTCAAGAGCCCGGTGGGCAAAATATTCCACCAGTTCTTCGGCGAAAACCTGCTGCGCGCCGATGTTTGCAATGCTGTCGAAGAACTGGGCCAGCTGCTTGAACACAGCGGGCACATCGGCACCAGCGAGCGCAACGCTGCCCATGTCTTCCGCTCCGACCGGCTCTACTTCGTGACCAACGGCACCTCGACCTCCAACAAGATCGTGGCCCACGCCAATATCACCCAAGGAGATCTGGTGCTGGTAGACCGCAACTGTCACCAGAGCATCCTGCACGCCGTGATCCAGACTGGTGCGATTCCGATCTTTTTACGGTCTGCCCGCAGTACCTGCGGTATTGTCGGTCCGATTCCCGAACAGCAGTTCAGTCCCGAGTGGATTGAAGAAGCCATTCGGAACAATCCGCTGGCAGCAAAGTGCCCGGAATCCCCGACATGCCCCCGACCCAAGGCCATGATCCTGACCCAGAGCACCTACGACGGCATCCTGTATAACACCGAAATCATCAAGCAAAAATTGGACGGTTATATCCCGATACTGCATTTTGACGAGGCTTGGATTCCCCACGCAGTATTCCACGATTTTTACTTTGCCATGCACGCCATGGGCGACCACCGCCCCTCCACCGAATACAGCACCATCTACGCTACCCAGAGCACCCACAAGCTGCTGGCAGGGCTGTCCCAGGCCAGCCAGATTCTGGTGCAGGATGCCCGGGCCGCGCCGCTGGACCCGGCGCCGCTGGAAGCCTCGTTCCTGATGCACACTTCGACCAGCCCGCAGTACTCGATCTTGGCCAGCTTGGACGTAACTTCGGCCATGATGTCGGGTGTGCAAGGCCGTGCCATTGTTGAAGAGGCACTGGTTGAAGCCCTGAGTTTCCGCGAGGCCTTGCGGCACTACGGCGAGGGCCTGGAGCCCGGGAGCTGGTGGTTTCAGGACTGGGGGCCACAGCGTTTCAGCGGCAGTAACCCCTCGCCCGAATGGCTCAATGAGGCGACCGGCCTCAGCAACTTTGATCCTCGGCAGAACAATGCGGAAAACCTGTGGCAGAAAGAGTGGCGTCTCGATCCGGGAAATCAGTGGCACGGCTTTGACTGCGCACACAGCTCCGACTTCAATATGCTTGACCCGATTAAGTGCACCCTGCTGAGCCCGGGCTCGGACGGCCACTTGCGAGAACGCGGTATTCCGGCGGTGGTGGTCAGCCGCTATTTGCAGGAAAACGGTATTATTGTTGAGAAGACCGGGCTGTATTCGATTTTTATCATGTTCACCATCGGCATCACCAAGGGCCGTTGGAAGAGCCTGCTCAGTGCTCTGCAACGCTTTAAGGTGGACTACGATATGCAGCAGTCACTGTGGCAGAGCATGCCGCAGCTGTGTCAGCAATACCCGCAGTACGCTGATCTGAATATTCAGGAGCTGTGCCAACTGCTACACGAAGCTTACCGTGAGAGCCGCATTGCCGAGCAGAGCAACCTGGCTTACTCCCGGCCGCTGCTGCCCAGGGTAACGCCCGCCGAGGCTTACAAATCGTTTATCTGTGGCCACTACGAGGGCCTTTCGGCCCGGAGGGTCGAGGGTCGGGTTTCGGCCTCGATGATTTCGATTTATCCTCCGGGCATTCCGCTGGTCTTTCCCGGCGAGGTAATTTCACCGGAGGTCCAGCGCTATTTAGTCAGCATCGAGCAGCAGCAGCGAAGCTTTCCCGGATTTGAAATTCATATCCACGGAGTACAGCAGAGCGCGCCGAACAATGCCGCCCCGGAAGATTCTGAGACGACAGCGCAAACCCGTCCGGCCTTTTGGATAAATGTGCTGAAAGAAGAATGAGACATCTGTAAGGACAGCTCTGGAAATGGTATCGCTTCGCGCGAGTATGGTGCTATTGCCGTGCTTCGCCTCGACAGTAGCACCGCAATTCAGCGTGAAATTGGAATTTTTAGAGGTGCCCTTAAATCAGGCTACTCTCTTTTCCCAATGACTGCCACTCAGTAGAATGGCGGGTGCTTAGTGATTACCCAACCGGGGTGTGGCCTAGCGGCTAAGGCGCCTGCTTCGGGTGCAGGAGATCGGCGGTTCAAGTCCGCCCACCCCGAAAGTTTCCAGCGGACTTTTCAGGGAATGGCAATTCCTGCCAAAATCATGATCTTACTTGCGAATAGTCCTTTTTCCGGCACTTTATCAGTCTGGCTCCGGCAAATCCGCCAGATTTTCCTGCTTCACTTCTTCATTATCAGTGCCATTTGACTCGGCAAATCTGACTCGGGCAGCCCGCGAGAAGTGCCCCCTAATACGTTTTGTGTTGTTCCCAATACCAAGCCGTGGCAACAATATCGTGCAGTTCCCGCCGGGGCTTCCAGCCCAGCTCGTGCTGGGCCCTGTCGCTGTTGGCAATTAGCTGTGCCGGGTCGCCGGGTCGTGGCGGACCATCCTCCACGGCAAAATCAATGCCGGAAAGTTCTTTGGCTTTGGCAATTACTTCTCGCACCGAATAGCCGCTGCCGCTGCCTAGGTTGTAGTCGGCCGAACTATTGTTGCGCATCATTTTCTCCAAACCCAGAACATGCGCCTCGGCCAAGTCGTTGACGTGGATAAAGTCACGTACACAAGAACCATCGGGCGTGTCCCAGTCCCCACCGTAGACGAGGACTTTCTCCCGCTTGTTCAAGGCAGTCTCCAGCACAATGGAAATCAAGTGGGTTGCAGGTTGATATGACTGCCCGATTGCACCGCCTTCATCCGCGCCACAGGCATTGAAATAGCGCAGGATCGTGGACTTCAGGCCGTAGGCCCGGTCATAGTCCTTCAGCAGCCATTCGACCATAAGCTTGCTGCGCCCGTATGGGTTGATTGGCAGCTGTGGATGCCGTTCGTCGATCCGCTCCGACTGGGGGTTGCCAAAAGTAGCAGCGGTCGAACTGAACACAAAATACTTTACGTTACAGTCACGCATCGCAGTGAGCAGCCGTTGCACTTTGATAAAGTTATTGTCGTAGTAACTGGCCGGGTTGACCACTGAAGTCCCCACCTCGATAAAAGCAGCAAAGTGCATTACCAAGTCAATGTTGTATTGTTGCAGGACCCGTCGCATATTCTCGCAATCTCCCAAGTCTCCCTGCTCAAAGGGCAGCTCCGGAGAGATGGCCTGTAGCGCTGCGCGATGCCCCTTGCTCAGATCATCGTAGGCTACAACCCTGTGGCCGCTGTGCCGAATCAAATAATTGAGAGTGTGGGAGCCGATATAGCCCGCTCCTCCCACTACCAGAATGTTTGCCATATGCTGCTCCTATCTTCACACAGAAATCTCTCTGGATCTGTGTTTTTTTCACTGAGGGTCAAAGGCACAGCCTCCCCCCTTGGCTCTTGCCAAGATCGGCACGTTGGAACTTACATAGACCGGCTCCAAGACTTCGACCACAGGCCAGAGCTTTTCCAATTCGTAAAATTCGCGGGCCTCACGACTCATCAGATGCAATACTACAAGCCCCAAGTCTACCGGACACCAAGAGCCCGCCAGGCTTCGGTCTCCTCCTGCCCTGTTTTCTGATTCCAGCCTCCGCTCTAAGCGGCGTGGCAAATGACAGGGCGAGAGCTCCCTCAAGGCCCGGAGTGTTACCCCTACGGATTCCCACTGCGGCCTGTACTCTTCGGGGCAACGTCCTTCGCAGAACAGGCCGCGCAACTGGCCCAAAATTCCGCGCATGTGTGTCAAGCTATTACAAGTAGCGATGACGCAGTAGCTGGCCCAAGATACGCCCGCGTCCAAACGCAGAGCCACCGTGTTTTCGGCCTTCCACTCGCGCAGCAAAGCTGCCAGCTGCATCACGCTATCTCTCAACTTGACTGCCATTAAAGTCCCTTCCCAGCACTACCCGCACCTCGGCTTCTGCCCGCTCGCCGCCAGACAGGGGCCGCAACACCATATTTTGCGCACCGATCACCTCGGCTACGCGGCGCACATCATCCAGATTATTGCTATGTAAATTGATCACAACGGTTTGCTCGTAGTCTGAACGCTTGGCGTTATCCACCTTGGTCACATCAAAACCCTGACGACTGTAGATGGCCGCAGTCCGCGAGGCCAGGCCGGAGATATAGGTGCCATTGAGCACCTCCACTCGCACCGGGTATTGTTCTTCGACAATTTCTTCCTGATTTTGCAGTTGGGTCGAAATCCGTACCACTTGGGAACGAATCACTTCTCCATTATAGATCGGGAAGTTGATGACCTCGTCTTGCACCATTCGCTCTTTGCCCAAGTAATCCTGCAAAATTACTTCGGCGGAATTCAACTCAATTTCACTCAGGTAGAGCAAGAGTTTGCGAAACGAACGTTTGCTCAAAGCCGTCTGAAAATAACTGTAGAGTAAGTCTATGTACTGCTCTCGTTCAAAATGATATTGCTGCAAAGTCGCAACCATGGCCAAGAGCAACTCCTGAGAAAAGCGCAGGTTTTGCTGGCGCAGGATACTGGTCTTTCGATTTTCCGCAGTGTGGTCCCGGGTTGTAGAGTTCGTCAATCCGGTAGTGGCATTGTCCTGTGTTTGCGCTGAATCTACGATATTCGGCAGGCCCGACTCTTCATGCTTCATCGACCGGTAGTCTTCGTACGGAACTGTACGAGTGCTCGCATATAAGAAGTCGCGCGACTGATTACCGTCGAGCAGCTGCTCCCCAGCGTGGTAAATATAACGCTGCCGGCTTATCGGATCGATCCGGTCCTCCGGAGCAAAAAGATATAAACTGATCCCTTCGAGCAGATCAACTAGTTTTACCAGTTCTGTTATATGCAGATCCAGCACAAACAAAAATTTGACCCGCAATAATTCTTCGATGCTGCGCTGATAGATTTCCTGCTGTCCTTGCCGGTAAAATACACTGTAGCGACCTGAACGCTTGAGTTGAGCCAGCAGATCGCCCGCCTCGGCGGGCACGTCGATCAGTGCCAAGCGCTTGGTGCGAGCGTTGAACAAAATAGCTTCTGTGAGTACCGGCCCGTTTTCATCACTGATGATCAACAAAAATGGAATATTTTCTTTTTTAAGGACACTATTGGTAACTACATCGGTACGTATTAATATAAAAATTATGCTGGTCAGAGCGATTATCAGAATGAAGAATACTGTACCATAAATCTGTGAAAAAGCTTTCTTATTCGTATCAGAATCATAGACGGGCTTATTGGGCATAGCGATTCATGTCCTCACAGCGTTCTTTATAAAATCTCATAACATTCATGGGAGAACCGGGGAAGGCTCCCATGCGAGCTGGCGCAGCATTGGAGAATGAGGGGAGGGCCGTGCAGAGCCAGGCCCGACCTTCCTTTCTGCGAGCTGGCGCAGCATCTTTCTGTGGTGGGGAATTTTTAGAGGCTCCCTTTAGAAAATGGCCTTTATGGAATAAAACGCTGTTCGGGCGCAATGGCCAATTGTTGTTCCAGTTCTTTGAGCAGGGCCAGTGTCGGTGGCAAGATGAGTTTGCTACTGCTTTGCAGAAAGCGGGAGCTGCACAGACACACCGCGTACACGATGCGATCAAACTCTAATGCCAAGTATTTTTCACGCTCATGTTCCCCGAGGAATGGTCGTTTGGGTTCGAGAAAGTCTGCAATGTAGAGTAAACCAGCTAGCGGACACATGCCGGGGCTGCCCAAGGTATGATGCTCCACTGCCTGAAATACTTGTTCATCCTCGACACCAAAACATTGGTGTAAGATCAATACTCCGGCCCGATTGTGACAGAGCAGCTTGCATTCCTGTTCCCAAGGTCTCAGTTCCATACCGGACTGCAACAACAGCAGGGCCGAAACCTCGCCCGGAAGCTCGCGGGCAATATCGTGACCAAAGCCCGCCAGTTTCAGCCGTTTTTCACAGATTCCCAGCCCTTTTAGCGAGTTAATTTCGCACATAGTCCGGGAAACCCGCTCCAAATGTTGATAGCGTTCTTTGCTCAAATATTTTTTGCAGTATTTCTGAACAGATTCTACCGTATTATCTGAAATACTATCCATCCTTTTTACCGATACTTATCTACAAGATTCCGGACATGCTGGCTCTGCATGCGGGAGCCTCCAGAGTAGCTAAATCTTGATATTCTGAACAGTCTTTTTCAGAAGCCTCGTTGGTAAGAGCATCGGACAGGAGCAAGGGCACCTCTAAAAACTCTGTCATTCTGAGCCTGGGCCATAAGCTTTCATTTTTCATTCATTTTGATTGACTAGTATTCAAGGCAACTCTAAAAATTTGCTCTTCCGGGCAACTCTAAAAATCCCAATTCCGCGCTGAATCGCGATCTTGTTGCCGAATAGCTTCGTCAGCAAAGCCTTACCATACAACAAAGTATGCCTCGGCTTCACTTCCTTGCTATCGGCAAAATCTCGCTGATTCAACATCAAAAGCGAATTTTTAGAGGTGCCCTTCCTGCGAAGCTGTTTGGGAGCGGGGGAAGGGCCGTGCGCAGCTCGGGCCCGGCCTTCCGCAAAGAGCCTGTTGCCTCTGCTGACAAAGCTGCTCGTCCCAAAAGAGAGATCAAGAACCCTTACCAAAATGATGGGAGATTTTCAGGGCTTCCCAATATATTGTGCTACCTGTTAAATTGCACTATGCAAGATTGCACTACGAGCTATGCTGCTACATGATACTAAGCTTGGAGGAGTCAGATGATTACACAGGCAGAAGGCAAGAAAATTCTATTGATTGAAGATGAGTGCCAGATACGCAAGCTGCTGTTTGACTTCCTCAGCTCCCGGGGCTTTGAGGTCAGCTTGGCAAATGACGGAACCGAAGGAGCCCAAAAGTTTTTCGCAGTGCAGCCCGACATCGTTTTGCTGGATGTAATGATGCCTGGTGAAGACGGTTTTTCGGTGCTGGCCAAAATTCGCGAGCGCAGCTTTACGCCCGTGATTATGATTACCGCCAGAATCGACATTGAAGACCGCATCAAAGGGTTGAATTCCGGAGCAGATGATTATGTGTGCAAGCCTTTTTCGTTTAAGGAGCTGGAGTCCCGCATTCTTGCCAACCTGCGCTACCCGCAACGCAGCCCTGCGGACGCCAATGGAGCCTCTGGTACTGCCACGCCCGGTTCGGACGACTTGGATATTAAACTGAGCGACCTGCATCTTAACACGGCCTTCCACCGCTGCACCTACAAAAGCCAAGAAGTGCGCTTGACCGCAATGCAGTTTACCATACTACGCCTGCTGATGGAGGGTGCCGAGCGAGTCTTCAATCGCGACCAAATCGGTGATGCTCTGAGTATGAATGGTGCCTACGAAGGTTTTCATCGTACGATTGATGCCCACATTAAAAATCTGCGCAAGGCTTTAAAGGCGGCAGGCTGTGACGGTAATGTTATTGAAACGGTGCGCGGCGTGGGCTATAGATTTGTCGTTCGGGGATAGGACCAGGGCCCCGGGCCAGTCAGGATTCACAGAATTATGCGTTTGATCAGTTTGATAGGCTCTCGGTTAGCTGCTTTTGGGAGGCTGCCGGGCGAACACAAGCCGCTGCGCGGTGCTCGCTTTAAAAAAACGGCGACCCTGCTGGGCCGCTATTTGCGCGCCCGTCAAACCAGCTTGCACAGTCGTATTACCAACGTCTTTCTCATCTCGCTCATCGCTTTTATTACTATTGCCGGCAGCTCTCTGTTGCTGGTCTTCAATTATCAGCTGCACCGCTATACCCAATTCGTCGGCTACCAGTATGCCGTACAATTCGCCCGAATGCTGGAGATGTATCACAATACCCAGAATTCCTGGGAAGGGATCAGAACATGGTTGCACAGGAATTTTACTGCAACGCAAAACAGTTCCCAAACTGCTCAAATGGTTCAAAAGAGTGGGTCAACAGCCGAGCAGATGACAAAAAGTCCGGCAGCAGAGCAGGTGAATCGGGCAGAAACAGCGGGAACTAATCTGGCGGGGAAGACTCGGCTCAATCCCCACATTCAACTGGAGGACCGGCTTCATATCAAAGTGGGAGGAGCCCGGCGGCGAGGCGGTGGAACGGAGACACTCGGCTCGCATGGTACCGAACCGAATCGGCAGTCCGGGCAAAAGTATAATTTTAGCATTGGCAGCAATATGGCCCGCGGTGGGCATGATTTGCTCTTTGAGACCGAGCCGGGACAACAGCGGGCAGCGGACGGAAACACTGTTCCGTATCCCGACCCGTCTTTTCACAACGACCTGAATCAGCTGTCAATGCTTCTCAATCATATCAGCATTATGGAATCTGATGGTATTGAACGAGAGTTTTTCGGAAACGAATCATTTTTTTATCATAACGATGAAGATCCGAAAGATCAGGGGCACCTGAGTCCTCCGAATTTTTATTTCTACTTTCTCTCCGAGCCCGGCACTCAGAACTTGGTGCTTAGTGATCAGCTCTCGGGTCGCAAATATCTCGGTTCGGCCATACTATCTTTCTGCCTGGTGGATCCTTTCTGCGCATTGGACGACAATCCGGCAAATCCCAACTATCTCAGGTCGCTGAGGATTTTTCCCAAAACCTTGAATTCTAGTATGGGTAGTATGTTGAGCAATAACTTGCCCATCAATTCAGATAAGTTCAGCGGAGCAGAAAGTTCTGTCCTGGGACCGATATTCGACCAGTGGTTTCAGACCTTCTTTCAGCTCCAAGATTTTCAAGGATCTATAAAGAGCTCATCGCAGCGAATGGAACTGCTCAGCGGTGAATCCCTGCAAAACTTCCTGCGTGAAAAAGGCTTTGCCGGCTGGGTTCATAGAGAAGACCGCCCTGATTTGTTTGCCGTAAAACAACTGGCTCCGGACAACCTGCTCAGTCGTCTGCAGCTCCGCTATATGAACATGTCGAATCGCAATGATCAGACCTTTGTTCTATTCGACCCGCAGAGCAAGGTGATTGCCAGCAATCTCCCCGAAAACAGCTTGGTAGAAGAACTGGGCTCTACTTGGCCACTCCTGCAAAAGTATATTGCCAAATATGCGCCGGGTGAACGCAGCAGCCAGACTGCCAATGGCTCTAATGACTTAAATACCTCCAATGGCGAATCTGCTGCCAGTTTGGCCAGCAGGCATTTGCTCTTTAGTTTTGGCTCCCATCCGTCGTTGGTGGACAACCGCAATATTTTTGTGATCAACGGCAACAACGGCCGGCCGGTCGGTTTTCTCTATGCCCAGAGCATTGTCAGCCCGATCTGGAAGCGACTGAACTACGAAGTGAACACGGTTATTATCAAAATTGCGCTGCTTTCCTGTCTGGTTATCGCTTTGGCTTATTGGTTGATCGACCGCTTTCATCTGCGCAAGTTGTTCATGCCGCTGCGCTCACTCAGCGATATTGCCGGGGAAGTACGCAAGGGCAATACCGAAGCCAGAGTGGAGAAGATTCCCAGAGAGGCCGAACTGGCCCTCGTGACCGAACAGTTCAACAAGATGCTTGATTCGCTGGCTCATGAAGTGATGCTGCGTGAACAGCAATACCGCGATGTGGCCCACGAGCTGCGCACTCCGATTACCATTATCAGCGGGGAGTTGCAATTAATTCAGGAAGGAGTCTACCGGGCCGATAAAGATAAGATTCAGGCTCTGATCAATCAGGTTCAACAAATGCAGGGAATCGTGCAGGACCTGGAAATCCTGTATAAGGTCTCGCAGAAGGATGCGGCTCTACAACCGGAGCTGGCCTATCCGGAAGAGATTTCGGCCTTGCAGTTGGCCAATGAAGCCTTCAGTGCCTTCCAGACTCAGATGAAGCAGAGGAATATCGACTTTTCGCTACGTCTTGATTTTAATGCTCCACTCACTGCTGAGAATATCTGTGTGGAGGGCGATGCGCGCCGTTTGCATCAAGTCTTTGCCAACTGCCTAGTCAACGCCATGCGCTATACCCCGGGCGGTGGCCGGATTGAGTTAGCCGCTTGCCACTTACCCAGCAGGCAAATGACAGCAGAGCTCAGCGGGGAAATGGCCGAATCCGTCCGCCCCGTCGAGGACAAGAGCGACTGTAATTGGGATAATAGTAACACTGACGAACAGAGCTGCTGCGCATACTGGGCGAGAAACCTGCCTCCCGGCAAGGATTATTTGCTATTCTCGATAGCCGATACGGGCTGTGGCATCGCCGCAGAAAAGCGGGGGCTGGTCTTTGAGCGCTTTTTCCGTGTAGCCGGTGACCGCAGTCACCATTCCGGGGGCTGTGGTTTGGGACTGGCCATTTCAAAAAGTTTTGTCGAGCTGCACGGGGGCCGGATTTGGGCCGAGGAAAGTCATCTAAGAGCCAATACCGCCTCTGAAGACTCAGGGCCTGGTGCCCGATTTATTTTTGCTCTGCCATGTTCTCAAAAAAATGCAGAGTAGATGAGCCAGAGTGAAGCTCTTCCTGACTCGCAATAGGGTACCTCTAAAAATTCGCTTTTGATGCTGAATCAGCGAGATTTTGCCGATAGCGAGGAAGTGAAGCCGAAGCATACTTTGTTGTATGGTAAGGCTTTGCTGACAAAGCTATTCGGCAACAAGATCGCGATTCAGCGCGGAATTGGAATTTTTAGAGGTGCCCAATAGATATTCCGTGATCCTGCGCGAAAAGCCTGCGGGGAGACCGGTTCCCTTATGATTAGCCGGAATTTCAGGTAATGTCCGTTTCAAACCGTGTAGATTGTGCAAATTCGTCAGTGGATCTCTCGTTCCCGGTACCGCCTCACTTACTGCGCATCTTAGCGCGTTTGCAGCAAGCAGGTCATCGGGTGGTGATTGTGGGCGGCGCAGTACGTGATTATTTGCGCGGTCGGCAGGTCAGCGATTATGACCTGGCCAGCGATGCGTTGCCGCAGCAAGTGCAGAAGCTGTTCCGACGCTGCCTGCCCACCGGACTGCAACATGGCACCGTCACGATCATGCAGGGGCAGAATGCTTATGAAATTACCAGTTTTCGCAGTGATGGCATTTATAAGGATGGTCGCAGGCCCGAAACAGTCGAGTTCACCGGTGATTTAGCGGGAGACTTGGCGCGGCGCGACTTCACCATCAATGCCTTGGCCTTCGAACCCGCCCCTATCGGGCCGCGAACCCTTGCCGCAAATCCCCGAAATAATGGACAGCATCAAGAGGCCGGAAGGCAGGAGCAGGAACTGCTGGTTCCACTGCCGGGACGGCTGCACGACCCGCACGGCGGTGTTGCGCACCTGAAAAATGGCTTCATCTGCGCCATCGGCACTCCGGTGTTGCGCTTTGAGGAGGATGCCCTGCGCATGCTGCGGGCCTGCCGCTTCAGTGCCAAACTGGGCTTTGCCATAGAAGAGCAGACTCTGGCCGCAATCCGCCAGCTGCACGCAACTCTGGACAAGGTATCCCGTCCCCGCGTCCAAGATGAGCTGCGCCAGCTACTCACCGCGCCCTTTGCCTTGCGTGGCCTGGGTTACCTTCGGGAGTCCGGGCTGTGGCCGGAGCTTTTCCCGTTTTTGCCACTGCTAGGTCCCTCCCCTTTGCTGGACTATGTCTGGAGTCAGTGGCAAGAACTGCGCAGCTGTGAAGAGATGACTGCCGGCCCTGAGCTCTCCGACAAATGGCCGATTCTACTACTGCACAAAGCCCACAAATTTGGGGACTCTTCGGGGAAAGATACTTCCGGGCCTCAAGAGCTGGCAGACAGCCCGTACTTGCGCTGGCACGGCGAACAGGTGCCGAGTCTTAGCTTTGCTTGGGCTCTGTTGCATCTGGTGCAGGCAGATATCCTACAGTTCTTCCCAAATCCGGCCAGCTTGGTCAGCTTAATCGGCTCGACGGACACGCAGGAGAAAAACGGACGACTGGAGGCCCTGCTTCAGAATGCCGAGCAGGGCTTGAATGATTTATTGTTTACAAACCGGGAAAAAGCTGCAGCTCTGACAATCTTGAGGCATTCAGTCCTTGTCTGGGGGCCCGCTTTGTTGCAGCTCTGTGCCGGCAGCGCACAGCAACAGCGAGCGGTACTGCTGCGCCGCTTTCTCTGCATCGTGGGCCCGGACTTTGCTCTGCCTGCTTTGTGTCTGCTGGGAAGTACCGCGCAATTTGTTTCGGTGTTTCGCGGGCTGCCGGATCATGCTTCCAACGAACAGGAGGGCACGGCACCAGAAAAAATGCCGGACAAAACACTTTGGTGTCAGTTCTGTGATGATTTACTTCAGGTTCTTACTGAGAAACCGGCCCTGAGCATCAAGGAACTGGCCATTGAGGGCAAGATACTGCGTCGCGACTGCGGGGTCGCCCCCGGGCCGCAGATGGGACTGCTGTTGCAACAACTCATGCGACACGTACTACAATACCCCGAAGATAATCAGCCTGAGACCTTAAAAGATGTTGCTCGTGATATTTATCAAAACATGAAATAGGCAGCAAAACTTTGTCATGCAGCGGGCCCGTTGAAATAATGAAAATGCCGGGGAATTTTTAGAGGTTTCCTTATTTTTAAAAACAAGAGCTCCGTCCGATCAACCGGCAATATTGACACCCACAGTCTGTCCGGGCGCTTCGTGCTGAGTGGCCTGAACTTCAACCCAAGCCTCACGCAAATCGGCGATTTGCTGGCGGATACCCGGCAGCTTCTCCGGGTTTTTGTTGATGTTGGCCTGCACCAGAATCTGCGTGAAAAAGCGATACAGGCCGAGCAGACACTGGGCAATCTGCCCCCCCTGTTCCAAGTCGAGAGAGGTTTGCAGTTCATTAAGGATTTCCTGCGCCTTAATCAAAGCGTTGTGCGCAAAGTCCAGCCGGGGACTCTCTGAGCGCAGCTCCGCCGTGCCCAGATCAATCTGTTTAATCAGACCATCGTATAGCATGACGATCAAGCGTCCTTGATTGGCTGTAACGATATCATTCTGGCGATAACGCTGCGAATTTTGATACATGTTCTCTCCTTAATTACAAACCCGGCTTCATCCCATATGCCTTATCTTTAATTTCGATTCTAGGCATTCTCGATTCTCGGCTCAAGGCAGCAAAACTTTATCCGAGCGATCCAAAAAGGGGAGTTGTAAAACCCTCTTCTAAAAACAAACGAAGAGCTGCCTCTGTACCGCGTTTGATGGGAGACGGAGGCTCCCATGCGAGCTGGCGCAGCATTGGAGAATAAGGGGAGGGCCGTGCGCAGCAAAGAGCCTGCTTCCTATCTTTCGTGACAAAGCTGCTCCGTAAAAAAGACCGAGCCTGGCGCGGCATCTTTCTGTGATGGGGAATTTCTAGAGGTTCCCATTAGAATTTATTGATCGTAATTAATTTGGATCCAACTATTTTTTGTGCTATTTTGTTATGATTAAGGAAGGATTTTTTGATTTTACATCGCAATGCCGATTTTTAGAGGTCCCCTACTAAAATTAGAATTTACATAAAAAATCATTATTTACAGCATTTTAGATACAATTATCCACTATTATGCTGTAATTGAAACATATTTTAACATATTATACACAGTATTTCGTAACCCCATACGAAACCTTACCCGATCTATCCCTATACATCGCAACTCTAATCCCCTATTCATGCAATTGCGAAACCATGCAAATATATGCTCCACTTTCGCCCGGGTCTTTGACTTGCGGCGGTTACTTTCTAATTGCTTCTCTGTAAGTGAAGTATCTCGATATTTTCGGTGATGAATAAAGTTCCTCACACCTTTCTTCCGTAGTTCATTTGTTATCTTTTCACTTCGATACGCACTATCCCCATATATTTGCGTGACGCCTCAAAATAGCTGCAAGCACCTGTGAGTCGTGCACATTAGCTGCACTTACTTCGTAAGCTAAACTGCTCGTTAGTCGCCGTTGCAATGTGATTTTTGTATCCGTAGTGGCTTTTGCCATTTTTCCTTGTCCACCTTGCATCCGTATCTTTTTGCCTCATTTTATTCTCGTTTTTCTTGAATGATGGAGGGATTTCATCATTTTTGATCTGCTGGTTTTCTGCTCTGGTATTGCGCTGCACAGGCACTTTGACAAAGCTGACGTCCACAATATTCCCTTATTATTGTATTGTAATTGAATAATTGTGATTTGTCCAGTGCTGGATTTTTAGAGGTGCCCACAAAACAATTGACAAGCGTTTCAACCTGTGCTAACCTTATTTAGATCGATCTAAAAATTATCATCTCCCTGAGGGAGCAATCTACAGGAGGTCCGTATGAAGAATCAGAAAAGTTTTTTTTCACTCAAATTCCAAGTGTTTGCTTTATGCTTCACGATTTTGGTTTATTCTTGTGGGAGGGCCGGGAGCGATGCTTCCATAAAAGACATAGAAATTTTCACTACGTTTGCCGCAGAAGACCCGGAATCCAGTCCCAGCGCAGCTACCATTTTTGCTGTAGTGGACGCTCTGAATAAGGATTCAGAGAATTCAGGATCCCACTATGAGGCCTCTGGCCTACCCTATAATGACTACTGGAAAAGGCTGGGATTAGATCTTGCTAATGGGAACGCAGCCGATGTCATAATGTTGGATGCGCCGACAAACCTTCCCGGCTATCAGAAGCTGCAAGCTGGCGGCACTTTTTTGGATCTGCGGCAGTATGCGGAAAACAGCCCCATCGTCAAAAAGCAAATTGGTCTTGAGATGGGAAACTACAAGGGGCAGCTGCTTTCTATCAATGCTGTAAATACCAATTGGAGTTCTTTTTACTATCGAAAATCTATTTTCGAGGAAGCGGGAATTGATCCTGCTGGCATTAAAACCTGGGATGATCTGCTCAACGTGGCAACACAACTTACGAAGGATACAGACGGTGATGGGCAAGTCGACCAGTTCGGCATAGGTTTCAGTACCATCAATGCCCCGTTTATCCGCTGGTGGAGCACCCAGTTTTTCTGGGCAGCCGGTGGCGGATGGTTCCAGCAAGATGGGAGTGGGGACTACAGCCCGGAGACCGTAAATTTCGACTCAGCGGCAAACCTCTTCACTGTAAAGTATCTGAAAAAATTGCGAGACGCTGCAGCTCCCATCGGCTCCATCAAACAAGATACGGCAAGAGAATTGTTTATGAAAGGTGTCGTGGCAATCATGACTGACGGCTCTTATGGCAGTGGTCTCATGAGAGGACAGATGGATAACCCCGATGATCTTGGCGTATTTAAATTCCCTGGAGTAATAATTGATGGGGAGTATTACAATCCCGTTACTCCTTCTTGGGGGCTTTCCTGGGCTATTCCGAAAACCAGTGAAAATCCGGACGGAGCTTTTGCTTTTATTGAAACTTGGGGGACTCCAGATATACAGAGATTGATGATGAAGGGACAAGTCCCTACAAACCCGGATGTCCTTGAGGAGTATGCCAAAATTGATCCGCTGGCAGCCCAAAGCCTTCAATGGAGCATCAGTAATAATTTTGATCATGTGAATTTCCCCGTATCCGATCAGTTTGAGCAATTAGACAAGGTTCACCAGCAGGCAGTATCCGATGCTTTGAGCGGACAGAAGACACCCGAAGAAGCTTTGGAGTGGGGACAGGCCGAAATGAAGCGAATCATGTCGGAATGAGGATACTCGGAAGAATTCTTTGACAAGCATAAAACAGGAGGTCATATGGATAACAAAATCACAATACGAAAGTGGTATACCCCTTATATACTGCTCATTCCCGTATCGTTTATCCTGTTTGTATTTATACTCTACCCGATCATTAAAAGTGTTTATATGAGCTTGACCAACTGGGATTTTTCAAAAATTGCTGATGGGCATCACTGGGTTGGTCTGAAAAATTTTATTGCTGTTTTTCGCTTGCCCCAATTTTTCCCATCTCTCTGGATAACAGTATTATACTCTTTTTTTGTCGTCGTTGGCAGAATGCTCATAGGCTTATTCTTGGCACTACTTATGAATGAGAGTTTCAGAGAAAAAGGGATTTTCCGGGCGGCTGTGATCATCCCTTGGGCAATTCCCGGGATAGTGACTTGTATCAGCTTCGTTTTAATTCTAAACCCGCTGATTGGTATTGCCAATGCAACATTAATAAATTTGGGGCTGATCAGCAAACCGATTTTATTTCTGGAAAACCCTGCCTGGGCTTTCTTCAGTATTGCCTACGTAGCCATCTGGGTTGGAACGCCTTTTGTCGCCATAACCCTTCTTGCTGGATTGCAAAGCATATCAGTGGAAATGGAGCAGATGGCCATGATCGATGGCTGCAGTTGGTCGCGACGCTTAGTTTCTATAACGCTTCCCCTTCTGATGCCTGTCTGGTTTGTAGTTTTGCTACTCCAAGTGATCTGGACTCTCCGCGAATTCGGTTTAATTTATCTGATGACCAAGGGTGGTCCTGGATTTTCTACTTCTGTGTTAAGCATTGATATGTATTACAATGCATTTAAATATTACAAGATGGGGATCTCCTCTGCAGAGGGGATTATTTTACTTTCTATTTCTTTGTTATTTGCTATCGTGTACACCAGGGTTCTGAAAAGGGAGTCCTTATGAATAAGAAAATCCTGTTTTCATTTCTTATTATATTCATCTCTATCCTAGTACTTTGGCCTGTGTTCTGGATTGTTATGTTTTCTATAAGGCCGGACAGTGAAGTGTTTGGGGTTCGACCCACTTGGATTCCGCAGCAATTCACGCTGAGGAATTTTTATGAAGTAATATTCAAGTTTAATGCCAGGGGAGTGAGATTTTATCATTTTCTGCTGAACAGTATTATTGCTTCCGGTTTGGCAACTGTTTTTTCTCTGACAGCTTCTTTATTAGGAGGATATGCGATATCAAGGTTTCAATTTTTTGGTAAAAAAATTTTTATATATCTGATTTTTATTACACAGCTGTTGCCAGGTATCGTATATTTGTTGCCTTACTATACAATGATTTCGTACTTTAGATTACTGGATACAAAATACTCGCTGATACTTTCGTATATTATCTTTGGCTTGCCAATTTGTACATGGATGATGAGAAGTTATATTGATGATATCCCGGCAGAAATTGATTCAGCTGCCATGATAGATGGGGCTAATTATCATACTATTATATTTAGAATAATTTTCCCTATAGTCCTTCCAGGATTAATATCAGTAGGGATTTTTTCATTTATACTGGGATGGAATGATTATCTTTTTGCATCTGTCCTAGTCAAAGGACAAAGTATGTGGACATTGCCTCTGGCCTTAAATTCTTTTAATGGTATGTATGGTATGGACTGGGGCAATACAATCGCATTTGGAGTCCTGGTCTCAGTCCCTGTTATTGCCGTATTCTTTTATTTGCAGAAAAATATTGCGAGAGGTATAACAGCGGGTGCTGTAAAAGGTTAATCGATTGTCATGTCAAATTTATTTTCAGGAAATATAGCGTGCTTTCATTCCAGCGGAAGTAAGGATATCGATCATTTCCGGGAGCAAATACAGCAAAGTAAAACAACCCCGGGAAATGCAAATGTGCGGGCCCTCATGTTACACATGTGGTTAGGGATATTACAGCAGCAGGGAGCCGATGTCAGTAGTTTTTACGAGGTAAATCAAAATTTTCTCGATCTTCAGAATCAACAGGAGCTTGCAGAAACTCCGGAGCCAATTCAGAATGAGATTTGCACTGTTATAGACCAGGCTCGTGTGATATTAGAAAAAATTCAACAGGATTTCTGCGAACGGGGAACCTGGATTAAAGCAAAACAAATAAGCAAAATACAAAAATCGAGTGAGTTGTTAACCGCTCAAGATAGTGAATGGCCCACATTTCAGGGAAACATACACAATACCGGATCAACTGAGGATCCGGGGCCACAAGAAGGTTCTCTGTTATGGAAGTTCCCTGTTGGTCTGGGTTGGTATTCACAACCGGTTGTTGAGGGCGGACGCGTGTACTGTACCTCGCCGGGGATGCGCAACATATGCTTCTGCTGGGACATTAATACAGGAAACGAAATCTGGCGATCCAGGCAAATTCATCGGAAATTTGGCATTTATGAATATCCTGCGCTATCTTCAAGCCCGCTGGTACAATCTCGGTATATTGTCCTCCGAGAAGTCAACAGTCATGGGGGCAATGACGGGCAAGCAAAAAATCTTGTCTATATCGACAAAAATACAGGTGAAATCGTCGCTAAAAAATATGCTGGACATATCGATTATCGGGCACGATATGCCCCTCTTACGGGCAATGACGCTGTCGTCGTATACCCTTTTGGGGTCCACGATATCGATTGCACCCCACCCATTTGTCAGAGTTTTAACCGACTGATATGCAAAGACCAGAATAATGAACAATTGATATGGGACCTGAATCTTGGGGAAATCGACACCCTGGCTCAGGCCAGAATTGCCGATAAGCTTGTCCTTCAGGGGACTGTTGACGGGTATCTTTATGGGATCTGCCTGCCGGGACATCCTCTCGATCAAGAAATGGAATCCCATATCCTCCCCGGGCAGCACCAATATGTAAGGGCCCAAAGCAAGGGTGTGATCGCCTGGTCTTTTCATGCAGATGCTGCAATAAATACCAGCGTATGCGTTTATCTTGACAGGGTGATTTTTGGTGCAAACGATGGAAAAGTCTATTGCCTCAAACTTCAGACGGGCGTGTGCATATGGCAGAAAACAGTTGGGAACATCGAAGCTCGTGCCCGGAAATTGTTTTCTACTCCTGCAGTACACAAGAATTCTGTATTTATTGGCAGTGCGGATCGACATATATACTGCCTCGATTTGGAAACTGGCGAATACCGATGGTCTTTCAGGACAAGTGACTGGATACGCTCTCAAGCCGTTATTGTATCCGACAAGATATTCGTTGCCTGTGTTGATGGAATGCTATATGCTATTTCTGAATCAGGAAATAAGATATGGGAGAAAAAAATTAGCGAGCACCCAATATATGCGGATATCAAGGCAGGACCGGGGAATATATTGCTTAATGACAGTAATCTTTATACATATTGTGTTGGGAATAATGGTAATTTACTCTGGAAAAAAAGTATCTTAGCTGCATTTCACAGACAGGACGGGACGCGTATCTTCACTGACCAATTATCCGGGGGAACATATTACCAGTCAAAACCGGTTGCTTACGGTGGAAAGACAATTTTCGGAACACCATCTGGTTTCATCTTTGCCGTCCATGCGGAAACCGGTGAAGAGCTTTGGAAATACGAGATGGGAGGGGCCATATCGGTAGGCCCTGCCTGTGATTCCGGGCGAGTGTTTGCAGGCCAGCAGGGAGGGGAGAGCCTGTTTTACTGTTTAAATGCAGAAGATGGGACACTGATATGGGCGCAAACCTTGCCTGGCGGTTGGGTCTGGGGCTCCGCCAAAGTAGATGAAGGCAAAGTTTTTATTCCTACCGTCAGCGGTTATGCTGTTTGTTTAGATGCTGTGACAGGCCATATTATCTGGATGTACCGCACCGCTAAATCGATGCCCGCAGAGCCTGCAATTTATAATTCCTATGTATATTTTGGTTCATGGAGCCACTCTTTATATTGTTTCTGCAAATTGACAGGGAAATTAATATGGAAAGCAAATGGGATAGCATTGGATTCTGGAACTCTGATTACTTATAAAGGAAGAATATATGTTCCCCATCATCAAAATGTTTTTATGTCTTTTGATGCCGATACGGGTGAAGTGCTTTCTGAGGGAAATAAAAACGGTGATGAAAAAAAGAATTTTTCTGATTTCAATGCGACACCTGCAATCCATGCTGGTAAAGGATTTTTCTCAGCACGAGTAGGAGCAGGACTAGTCGGAGTGCCCCTCCATTCCCGCGTATATTGTTTTGACTTGGAAACCGCCGAGCTGCAGTGGACCTTCCCAGACGGAGGGGGGTTGTCCGCTCCTGCAATCGCAGGCGGAAAAGTGTATATCGCGTCTGGAAACTATCCTTTTTTGTATTGTCTGGATGAGCTGACAGGATCTTTGTGCTGGTACTATAAACTGGAGCAGCGAGTCGAAGAGTCCACTCTTTGTATATATAAGAGGAAACTATATGTACTGTCTGCAGATGGATATGTACATGCATTAAAATAATTTGAATTTTCCCTGGAAAAGTCTTGATTGGGTCTTATTCTTATCATTATTATTTAGACCGATCCAAGATATAGTGAGAAGCTCCCAGTTATCAAATTGAAAACAGGAAACATACCCATGCTACACATTCTCAAAACCCCGATAGAAGTATCCCACTATCAAATGCTTATCGGCGGGCAGTGGAAAGATGCTGCTGGCGGCAAGGGAATTGAGCGCCTGAGTCCGGCCCACAGTGTCTTGATGCCGACCTTGCCATCAAGGCCACAGCAAAGGCCTTTCGCAGCATTGCCTAGAAGACAATCTCGCACTGGGAACGCTCTAGGCTGCTGCTGCAAGTCGCCGACCAGATCCGGCAGAATCAACCGGCAGAATCAAAATGATCCGCCCTTGGCGAAGAGCCCGGAAAGCGGTATTTATTTTCAATAAAAAAAGATCCATATTCTCTTGAAACTTATTTCAAAAACTGTTGACAAGCTCTTCAACCTGTGCTAAGCTGTTTTAGATCGATCTAAAACGAATGAAAAGAAAATTTATCTATACGTAGAAGATCGTTTAAAACAAATAAGGGAGGAGTTCATGAAAAAGCAAATTCTCATACTAATACTGGCCTTTGTGATGGTTATTCCATCGGACATAGCAGCCAGAGGACAGAGCAGTGGTAATAATACGGTTGTTATTGGTGTCGCATTGATGTCTCTACGCCATCCTTATTTCCAAACGATGAAAGAGGGCATGGATAAATATGCGGGGGAAAAAGGGATAGTTTTAAAATTTGCCGATGCTGACTTTGATCTGGGGAAACAAAGTAATCAAATGAAAGATTTTGTTGTCCAAAAAGTCGATGTGATATTTGTTACACCACTTGATGCAAAAGGACTTAATCCCAGCATCAATAGCGCAGTAGATGCAGGGATTCCTGTTATATGTATCGATACGGATGCCCCTGGTTCAAAAAGGCTCACGAAGATTGCATCAGATAATTACCTCGGAGGCAAGATTGCAGCGGAACTGATGATCGAAGCTCTGGAAAAGCGAAACGTTCAACAAGGAGTTGTCATGATAGCAGACCATGCCGGAGTAACTTCCACACAGGAACGCGGTTCTGGTTTTAAAGATTTGATGGCTGAAAAAATGCCTCAGATCAGTATTGAGGCTATGAATGCAGTCGGTCAACGAGATAAAGCCATGAATATTACAGAAGATGCGATTCAGCGATTCGGGGAACAGTTAGTAGGAATCTTTGGAGTTAACGATGACACATCCTTAGGAGCTCTCTCATCTGTAGAAAGGGCAAAGCGCCTCAGTGATATTTCCATTGTCGGATATGATGCGGGAGAAGAGTCTATCGCCGCAATAAAGGCGGGGAAAATAGTCGGAGATACCATCCAGTTTCCCAGCAAAATGGGGCAAATGGCAATAGATGTCGCCTTGGAATATTTAAGTGGACGGAAAACTGAGTTTCCTGACTTTATGCCAGTCGAAGTAGGAACATATACTCAAAAAGGGCGAGTCGATTTGAATGGGAATGTGATCGGCCAATAATCCTTTATCAAAAGGATATAGATCGTTTATCGTGGAACATTGTTTCTGCCCAATCAATGTTCCACGCTGGTGGTTTTGAATAGTGAATTTTGTATTTTTAATAAAATCAAGGTATTCCCGTGATTGTACTTCGGGTAAGAATTATCTAAGTACCGTTGCGTTATTACTTTTTCTTGTACTTGTGATGTTTTTCTTAACCGATGTATTGCAACTAAATAATAGTAGTGGGAAAAGATTGTTTCTTACTGAAAGTAACATTAGAAATATTTTAAACCAAGTATCAATCAATGCTATTATAGCGTTTGGTATGACTATAGTGATTTTACTGAATGGTATTGATTTATCGGTGGGCTCTATGGTAGCTGTGTCAGGGGTTCTCACTTCCATATTCTTTAAAATATTACATATACCTTTGCCTTTATCATATCTTTTCGTATTAGCTTCGGGTTTTCTTATTGGCAGTTCAAATGGATTTCTAGTTACTCGTTTCAAGCTCCCCCCGTTCATTGTGACTCTGGCAACTATGATAATTTTTCGTGGATTTTCTTTTATACTAAGCAATGGAAATTCTATATTTATCTATGAACCATCATTTAAAGTGATTGGGAACTCCTTTATTAGCATATTTCCTATTCCAATATTAATCATGTTTTTATGTTTTATTTTAATACATATTATGTTATCCAGTACTATATTAGGTAGAAAAATCTATTTAACTGGTGGAAATTCAGAATCAGCATGTTTTTCAGGCGTGAATATTAATAAGGTTCGACTAATTGGTTATGCTTTAACAGGAATTTTAAGTTCTCTTAGTGGGATATTATTAGCTTCCCGTCTGGGTTCGGGTTCTCCAAATGTTGGCGTACAATATGAATTAGATGCTATCGCAGCAGTTGTAATAGGCGGTACCAGCTTTCGTGGTGGCATTGGAACGGTTGTAGGCTCTCTGATGGGAGCCTTAATACTTGGAGTTATCAGTAACGGTATGAATATGCTTGGTATCACGCCTTATATGCAATTCGTTGTCAAAGGGCTTGTGATATTAGGAGCTGTTATTTTAGATAAGATTAAAAATGGCAATGCGTTATGAATAGCACGGATAATATCATTGTTCTCGAAATGAAGGGCATATCCAAAGCTTTTCCGGGTGTAAAAGCTTTGGATAATATGAATTTCTGTCTCAATAAGGGTTCTGTTCATGCTTTATTAGGAGAAAATGGTGCCGGTAAATCAACATTAATGAAAATACTTTCAGGTATTTACAAGGCAGATAGGGGGGACATATATATAGATGGAGAAAAAGTCTATTTCCGGAATACGTTGGATTCTCAACAAAAAGGAATTAGCATCATTCACCAAGAGCTTAACCTCTGCTGGAACCTTTCTGTTGCAGAAAATATCCTTTTAAACCGTGTGCCTACTGGATTATTGGGATATTGCAAGCGCCAAAAGATGAACCAGAAGGTCGAAAAAATTCTGGCAGGGCTGGGAATGGGGCATCTACGTCCAGACCATCTGGTAGATCATTTAAGTATTGCCAATCAACAGATGGTTGAGATTGCAAAGGCTATTTCCATCGATGCTAACATTCTCATCATGGATGAACCTACTTCTTCTTTGACGGAAAAAGAGGAAAAAATGCTATTTAAAATAATCAAAACGCTACAATCTCAAGGAGTCTCAATTATCTACATATCACATAAATTAGATGAAATTTTTGAAATTTGTGATGAAGTTACTGTTATTCGAGATGGAATTTGTATTCAAACCCTTTCTATTGCAGAAACAAATCATAATTCGTTAATCGAATTAATGGTAGGACGTTCCATTAACATGATCTATCCGTGTACCTCAAAAGATAATCTGAACGGAACTTGCGATGAAGAAATTGTTTTTGAAGTAAGACATATTAAGAAACGAGGCTTAGTGGATAATGTCAGTTTTCAAGTTCGAAAAGGAGAAATATTAGGTTTCTCTGGCTTGATAGGTGCTGGTAGAACAGAAATGGCCAAAACGCTTTTTGGTCGCTGGCAAAAAGATGCCGGAACTGTATATCTCAGGGGGGAAGAAGTACAAATTAATAGCACTAGTGCTGCAATCAAACATGGTATAGCTTTTGTCCCGGAAGATCGAAAGAAGGAAGGTCTTAATCTTCTTGCCAGTGTTAAAGATAATGTTCTGTCATCAAATCTGGATCTCATTAAAAGTTTTATGGGGATCGTCAACACCAGAAAAGAAAAATTTCTTGCAGAAGATTGTGTAACTAAATTAAAAGTAAAAACTCCTAGTATTAATACTTTAGTCAGTAATTTAAGTGGTGGTAATCAGCAAAAATTAATTATTTCCCGCTGGCTTACCAAACACATTAAGGTATTAATTTTAGATGAACCGACCAGAGGAATTGACGTAGGGGCAAAATCAGAAATTTATGAATTAATCAGGATACTTGCGAATCAGGGTATTGCCGTAATTATGATTTCATCTGAACTCCCGGAAGTCTTGGGTATGAGTGATAGAATTGCAGTAATGCGAGGCGGGACAATTGTACAGACGCTTACTAAAGAAGAGTTTTCACAAGAAAAAATTATGTATTATGCGACAGGATGGGATTAATGAAAACAATTTGGCATACTTTCAGAAAAAACGGCCCGATAGTTGCAATTATAGTTATTAATACGCTTCTGTTTTTTTTAGTTGATATATTACGTATTAATAACTATACAGAAACATGGATCTTTCTAAGTTATGAAAATTTTCTGAACATTCTTTATCAAGTTGCAATTAATGCAATTATTGCTTTTGCGATGACACAGATCATTATCATCAATGGTATTGATCTTTCCGTAGGTTCCATAATATCCATTGCGGGAGTTTTACTCTGTTTTTTTATGGTTATATATAGTTTTTCTTTGTTTTTTGCTCTGCTTCTGACACTTCTATTGGGAACTATTATTGGTGTGTTTAACGGCTGCCTGGTTGCAAAATTCGATATTCCTCCATTTGTAATTACTTTAGGTGTTATGATCTTGATTAGAGGGTTATCTTTCATCCTGGTAAATGGATCCCCTGTTTTTAACGATCAACCAGAATTTTTATATATTGGCAATGGTTATTTATTTGGAATACCTATACCCATATATATACTCATATTAATGTTTTTATTTTTTAGATACTTATTGCAATTTAATCGTTTTGGCTTACACATTTATGCACTGGGAGGCAATGAAGAATCAGCTCGCTTATCTGGCATCAAAATTAAATTGATTAAAATTTTGGTTTATGCTCATTCGGGTTTAGCTGCCTCTGTCAGTGGCATTATCCTTGCATCTCGACTCGGTTCGGGACAACCGCTGGCAGGGGAAGGTTATGAACTCGATGCCATTACTGCTGTGATTATTGGTGGTGCCAGCTTCGGAGGGGGAATTGGCACGATGGGAGGGACTCTGGCAGGAGCCATCATCATTGGGCTAATCAGCAATGGGATGAATTTGTTAGACATCCCCCCCTACTCTCAATGGGTAATCAAAGGACTGTTAATCCTGATTGTCGTTGTTATTAAGCAAGCTCTAACGCAAAAACAAATTCATACACCCATTGTAATTAATGATGATAACAAAGTTTGTGAATTTCCATAAAACTAATCTTATGGGAACCTCTAAAAATTCCAATTCCGCGCTGAATCGCGATCTTGTTGCCGAATAGCTTCGTCAGCAAAACCTTACCATACAACAAAGTATGCTTTGGCTTCACTTCCTCGCCATCGGCAAAATCTCGCTGATTCAGCATCGAAAGCGAATTTTTAGAGGTTCCCTTATAATTATTACTGGAAAACTACTAAATAAAGGAGTTAGTTATGAAAGGAAACATCTCAAATTTCCTGACCCCAGCAAATTTAAAGTTTGGGGAAGGTGCTATTCGGGAAATTCCTGTTGTTTTAAGTGAACAGGGCCATAAAAAAATTCTTGTTGTTACAGACAAAAATCTTTTAGCAACAGGAATTCCCGAAAAGATTCTGACCTTAGTTCAGGAAAAAGGAATTCAAACAATTTTGTTTTCCGAAGTCCGAGAGAATCCGACAGAAAAAAATGTGGAGCAAGGACGTGATATTATTCTCGAAAATCACTGTGATGCAGTACTCGCTGTCGGGGGAGGAAGTTCCATGGACGCAGCCAAGGCTATGTCCATGCTCAGCGCACAGGGGCGTAATACCGCAATTGCAGATTATGAATATGGCCTGCAAGCAATCACGAAGCGGGGTCCGGCAATCTATTTAGTTCCCACAACCAGCGGCACAGGGAGTGAAGCTACCTTCTGGTCTGTCATTACCAACGAGAAAACCCACCGAAAATTTGATGTCGGCAGTCCCTACATGGCAGCCTCGGTTTCGTTTGTCGACCCAGAACTTACATATACCCTCCCCCCCGCCATTACAGCCGCTACTGGTATGGATGCGCTGTGTCATGGTTTTGAATCTTTGGTGACCCAAAACTCCTGGAATCCGACAAAAGCTTTAGCCCTTGAAGCAATCAGCCTCGTCTCAGCCAATCTCTTCACAGCATTCAGTGAAGCTGAAAACAAAGCAGCCAGGAGGTCTGTCATGCTGGGGAGTATGATCGCCGGAATGAGCTTCCCAAATGCTGGTTTAGGAGCCGTTCATGGCCTTACCGCTCCTCTGGGCGGGCATTTTGGGGTGCCCCATGGCGTGGCGAATGCTATCGTGTTGCCTGTCGTCATGGACTATAACTTGCAACAAGTGCAGGAGGACTACGCAGAAGCTGCAACAGTGATGAATTGTAGCGATAAAACAGGAGCAGGTGCCATTTCATTCATTTCGGAATTAAACCGGAAGATGAATATTCCAAATTTGAGCTCTTTCGGAGTACAGGAAAAAGACTTGGAAATGCTGGCAGAAGATGCACTTGGCAGGAATTCAAACTGCAACTCGAATCCCGTCAAAGTAAGTAAATCTGACGCCGTAGAACTTTTACGGAAATGCCTGTAAATATTCCGATTAGTAATTAGATCAATCTGATTACTTAAATTATTCGGCATTACCCTAATTGCAGAAAAGAAAGGAACCCCACACATGCTACACATTTCCGAAACCCGGATAGAAGTATCCCACTATCAAATGCTTATCGGCGGGCAGTGGAAAGATACTGCTGGCGGCAAAGTAATTGAGCGCCTGAGCCCGGCACACGATACCCTGGTCTCACGGGCCCCGGCCGGCACGGCAGAAGATGCGGACCAGGCGATCTCTGCGGCTGAAACAACCCATCGAAAAGGCTCCTGGAGACACTTACCCCAGCGGGAACGCTCCAATCTGCTGCTGCAGGTTGCCGACCGGATCCGGCAGGATCGAGATGAGCTCGCTCTGGTCGAAAGTCTGGAAAGCGGCAAACCCTACGTTCAGGCAAAAATGGAAGTCGAACTCGCAGCAAATCTCTGGCAATACGCCTCCGGCCTTACCGTTCACGGAGATTCCTACAATAATTTGGAAAACGAAAAAATAGCCTGTGTCGTGCGCGAGCCCATAGGCGTGGTTTCCATTATCACGCCGTGGAACTTCCCCCTGCTGATAGTCAGCCAGAAACTGCCCTTCGCTCTGGCTGCCGGGTGCACTACAGTAATTAAGCCCAGCGAACTGACCCCCGGCACCACCTTCCGGCTGGGAGCTATACTACAGGAGATCGGTTTCCCGCCGGGAGTCGTCAATATTGTCAATGGCTATGGCGATACTGTCGGGCAACGATTGGTGGAGCACCCTGCAGTCCGCATGATCTCGTTCACCGGTTCGAGTCCGTTGGGCAAGAAAATTGCAGCGGTAGCGGGAAGCCGCTTGAAGCATGTGGAACTCGAGCTCGGCGGCAAGAATCCCTTCGTCCTTTTTGCTGATGCCAAACAGGAAGAAGCCGCCGATGCGCTGGCCTTCGGCCTGTGCTTCAACGCGGGGGAATGCTGCAATTCATCGAGCCGCCTGATCGTGGAAGAAAGCTGCGCCGAAAGCTTCTTTGCGCTGCTGAAGACAAAACTCTCCCAAGTGAAAGTAGGCGATCCTCTGGACGAAAAAACACAGGTCGGAGCCATTATCCACCGGGAGCATTACGACAAAATCTGCGCCTGCCTGCAAAAAGGGCTGGATGCCGGCGCAGAGCTGATTTACGGCAGCGAGCCCCTGCAATCCAGCAGCGGACTCTTTCTCTCACCGAGCGTCCTGCTCACAAAGGATCCCAGTGACGCCATTATCCGGGACGAAATCTTCGGCCCTGTTTTGAGTGTGATGACGTTTAAGAGCAGAGATGAAGCAATGGCATTGGCCAATGCAACGGACTACGGTCTTTCGGCGGGAGTCTGGACCGGGGATCTCAACACAGCCATGCTCTGCTCCAGAGACCTCGAAGCCGGTACCGTCTGGGTCAACACTTGGATGGACGGCTACCCGGAACTTCCCTTTGGCGGCAAGAAGAACAGCGGTCTGGGCCGGGAACTGGGGCGCTTTTCCATCGAAGCCTTCACCGAACTGAAGACCGTCGATATTTCCTTCCGCTCCGAAAGAAGCCCTTGGGTTTCTCCCTCTTAGCACAGGCCCGGAACAAGGTATGATAGACTCAAGTGAAATACCGGATTCTGCGTTAGCTGGATCGCTGCAAAATTTTCTGGTGCTCGCACCCCGGAAAATAGACCGACTGATCCGGAAATGGGGGGACGCCGACAGCGCCCCGGTACACAGTTGGCAAGGCAGCTACCGGGACCGCCCATGGACGGACTGGACCCGGGGGTTCCTCTATGGTTCTTCTTTACTGTACAGTGAAATCAGCGGAGAAAAACACTACAGCGATCTGGTAAGTGCGCTCATCCGCAAACACATGCCCGTCCACCTGAGCCATGCAGGGGTCCACGATCACGGTTTCAACAACGTCAGTACCTACGGCAATGCCCTGAGAATGAAGAAAAAGGGGCTGTACTACGATGAGGACGAAGAAACCCTGCGCCTGGCCTTGCGGGTGTCCGGAGCGGTGCAGGCGATGCGCTTTACCCAATTGCCGGAGCACCTGGGCTACATCTATTCCTTCCACGGGCCCCACTCCCTGTTTGCAGACACCATACGCAGCCTGCGTTCCCTGGCCCTGGCCCACCAACTCGGCCAGGTATTGCTGGGAGAAAATGAACAGAGCATTAATCTTCTGCAGCGTCTCTTGGTCCATGCGGAAACGACAGCCCGCTTCTTGGTTTCTTACGGCAGGGGCAGGGATCGCTATGACGAATCGGGGCGTGTGGCCCACGAAGGGATCTTTAACACTGCCAATGGCCAGTTCCGCAGCACGGCGACCCAGCAGGGCTATTCGGCTTACTCGACCTGGACCCGGGCTCTGGCCTGGATTATGCTCGGCTATACCGAACTGGCGGAATACATTGCTGAATGCGTTGGCAGCGAAGAAATTGAGACCTTGGAGCTGCCGTACTTTCCCAATAAAGCATCCGTACTGCAGCGCTTTGTCGAAGTGGCCCTCATCTGCTCCAATTTCTATATGCATAACAGCACTCCCTCGGGGATTCCGTTCTGGGATACCGCAGCACCAGGGCTTTACGAGGGCGCACTCCAGAAAGACTGGGAGCCCTGCCAGGCTCCGGAGGCACTCGATTCCTCTGCGGCGGCAATTGCGGCCCAGGCCTTGTTCCGCCTCGGAGAAAGCCCGCTATTCGGCATGGCATCCCGTCAGCTCATTACCAAAGAAGAGAGAAATAATTATCGTCAAGCGGCCCGGAGAATTACTTTAACACTGTTTTCAGAACCTTATCTTGCCTCTGAGAACTGTGAAGGACTGATTCTGCACTCAGTCTACCATATCCCCAAAGGCTGGGATTATACTCCACCCGGAGCCGTCTCTCCCTGCGGAGAGTCCACCATGTGGGGCGATTACCACGCTTTGGAGCTGGCTCTGATTCTGAGTGAGACCCAGGCCGGAAGGTACTACCGTTTTTATGGGCAGGAACCCTGCAGGCATTTTGAGTGAATCTCACATTGAAGGGGCTACCATGTCCAGACGCTTAACTTTGAAAGATGTTGCAGAGCTTGCCGGAGTCTCCCGGGCAACGGCTTCACTGGTGGTCCGCAACAGTCCGCTGGTCGCAGAAAAGACCAGGCAAAAGGTCCTAAAAGCCATTGAAAAATCCGGGTATAAGTACAATCGGGTTGCCGCCAGCTTTCGTTCCCAGAAAAGTGGAATATTAGCCTTGATTCTCCCCTCCATCTCCAACCCGTTCTTTGCCGAGATGATCGCCGGGATTGAAAGCATCGTCCGGCCGCAGGACTATTCGGTACAGATATACCTGAGCCATGAAAACAGCGCACACCAGTACGAAATCCTGAGGGTCATTGAAGAATATCAGGTCGATGGCATTTTTATCTGCCCGGCACAGGGGAGTGACGACAGTTTATTTGACAGGATATCGCAGCTGAACATTCCCTATGTATTTATCACAAGGCACCTGAGCCGGAAGGATATCCATTACGTTGGTGTGAACAATGTCAAAGGGAGCCGCATCGGAACGAAGTATCTGCTGGAAAAAGGGCATCGCAATATCGCTTATATCGGCGGGCATATTGATTCTTCGGCGCGCAAAGAGCGTCTGGAAGGATACTGCTGCAGTCTAGAAGAAGCGGGTATCCGTTATAAAAAAGAGCTGGTACAACCCTCTGAAATCAATATCCGGGGTGGTTTTCAAAGTCTGGAAAAGATTCTTGCCAGCTGCGAACTGGATGCGGCAATCTGCTACAACGACATTGTCGCGCTGGGGGTATCCCTGGCCGCCAGCCGCTTCCAGCGCAATATTGCGGTAATTGGTTTCGATAATATCCCCCAGGCAGAGTTCTGGATTCCTTCCTTGACCACGGTCTGCGTCCCGGCACAGGAAATTGGCGAGCAGGCTGTGCGCTTACTGTTGAAACAGCTCACAGAGGATGCCCCGATCCAGCAGATTTTTCTGGACCCCAAAATATACATCCGCGAATCGGCATGAAAACAAGATGCAGCTGAACGGAGCAGAAGATTAATGAAAGCTGAAGTAGTCTCTTTCGAGCAGGCGATTGATCAGATCCACAACGGTGCCAGCATTGGTGTACAAGGGTCGGGAGGGGGAGTGAACGAGCCATCCCGCTTGCTGAAGGAACTCGGAGCATCGTATGCCCGGAAGCGCAGGCCTTCCGGCCTGACCATGATCCATGCCACTGGTTTGGGCGACAAGGCGGAGATTGGTATGGACTATTTGGCGGAGGAGGGACTGGTCCAACGCGATATTGCCGGCCATCTGGCAATGGCGCCGTCCTTTGCCAGACTGATCCGCGAAAACAAGGTAGAGAGTTACAACCTGCCCCAGGGAGTTATTTCCCATTTATTCGCAGCCATTGGCGGCAGAAAGCCGGGCGTGATCACCAAAGTCGGGCTGGATACCTTCGTTGACCCGCGACTCGAAGCGGCGAAAATGAACCAGATTTCAACAGAAGACTTGGTCCAGGTTCTGCATCTGAAGGGGGAAGAATGGCTGTTTTACCCCGCGATGAAAGTCGATGTGGCCTTGGTCCGCGGCACTCGGGCCGATTTGGACGGCAATATTTCGATGGAGTGCGAAGGGGCGATTTTAGAGGGGATCAATATTGCCCAGGCAGCAAAAGCCTGTGGGGGAATCGTGATTGCCCAGGTGAAATATCTGAGTGAAAAAAACTCGATAGATCCCAGGAAAGTCCAGATTCCCGGGATTCTGGTGGACTACATCGTGGTAGATGAAGGGCAGAAGCAGAGCGCAGTGGAAGAATACAACCCCGCTTTTTGCGGGGCTTCGCGCCTGCCGCTGGACACATTGCCGCCCCTGCCCCAGAGCAGCCGGAAAATCATTGCCCGGCGCGCAGCCCAAGAGCTTTATCCTGGGGCTGTGATCAACCTGGGAGTAGGGATTCCCGACGGCATAGCCAATATCGCTGCAGAAAAAGGCCTGCTGCCGGATCTGACCTTTACAGTAGAACAGGGGGTCGTTGGCGGTCGGCCAGCCGGCGGGGTGATTTTCGGGATGTCCTACAATCCGGATGCGATTATCAGCGCGAGTGATCAGTTCCATTTTTACGATGGGGGAGGCCTCGATATGGCTTTTCTGGGGATGGCAGAGTGCGACCAGTCGGGCAATGTGAATGTCAGCAAGATGGGGGGCATGCTTACCGGCTGCGGCGGCTTTATCAATATTTCTCAAAATACGTCGAAGCTGGTCTTCTGCGGGACTTTTACCAGCAAGGGGCTGGAGGTCCGGGCTCAAGACGGGAGTTTGCGAATCTTGCAAGAAGGTTCTATCCGCAAGTTCTGCCGCCGTGTGGAACAGATCACGTTCAGCGGTAAAAATGCCTTGTCCAGTGCCAAGGATGTGCTTTATGTGACAGAGCGCGCAGTATTCAAGCTGGTGGAGCGCGGGCTGCTGCTGATCGAAATTGCCCCCGGCATCCGGGTACAGGAAGACATTCTGTCGTTGATGGATTTCAGGCCAATCGTCAGTACGGATTTGCAGCTGATGAGAGAGGAATTCTATTGTGACTGAGCGGACCCGGGTGGAATGGGAGCTTGGTGAAGTTGCAACTGTACACCTCGTGTCGCCAGCCGGAAAGCCTCCCTTGCTGGATTTTGCCGGGATTGCACAGCTTTCCATCACGCTGGATCGACTGGAAAAGTCAGTGGAAAAAGAACGATGTCGGGTATTGGTCATCAAAAGCAAATCTCCGAAATTTTTCTGCTGTGGAGGCGATATCAGGGTCCTTGAGAAGATAGATCCTCAATCTTTTGCAGCTTGGGTGCTTATGGGCCATCAGTTGATGGATAAAATCGCAGCCTTGGAGATCCCGACGATTGCGGTCGTCGATGGCTATGCCCTGGGTGGTGGGCTGGAACTTGCCCTCGCCTTTGATTTTATTCTGGGGGGAGAGAACAGTCATTTTGGCCTGACGGAGCATCGGGTGGGGATGATTCCCGGCTGGGGAGGGCACGGTCGCCTGAGCCGCCGGATCGGTATTTCACGGGCTAAAGAATTGGTCTTTACCAGCCGCATGATCGATGGAGTAACGGCGGAACGATGGGGACTGATCAATCATTGTTATCCTTCCGCGGATCTGGAGCGAGAGGCTTTGAAGATTGTGGAGGATATTTGTGCCAATGTCTCTGTTTCAACCGGGAGCAGTAAGGAGATTTTCAGGGAACTGGAAGCGGATAACATGGCATACCAGGAGGCGGTGAAGTCCATGAAGCTGATTGAAGCCCCTGATGTGCAGTCTGCTTTGAAAGGCTTTACACGGAGTAATACCAATCCGCGGAAGTAGAGGGAACCTCTAAAAATTCCCCACCACAGAAAGATGCTGCGCCAGAGACCCGGTTTTCCACGGAGCAGAGCTGCCCATAATTTTACAAGAACGCCTCATCGCTTACAGCCTGTTGGCTATTGACCGGGTCGGTGACCTCGCTAGGTGCCGGATCCTCGGCAGCATCATTGGCTTGCTGCCTGGCATCGCTATCCAGCTCAGCTTCTTCGGACGGAACCTTGCGAGGTGTAAATTCGGTGGTGGCCAAGGCCCTCGTTGATTTGGTGTACTGGATAAAGTCATAGATATTCAGGCCCAGCAACACTCCACTCAGCACCGCGCCACCGATGGCTACCCCGAAACCAACGGCCATACCCTGCTGGTATTTCGGTCCATCGCTGTTGTTCTGATTATTAGAGTACAAGCCTTGGTTGACAAAGCCAATGCCGGAAGAAATAACCGGAATTGCCAGCGAAATCAAAAACAGAGCGCTGGACCAATAGAAGCGGGTGCGCCGCTCATCGTTTTCTTCTTTCAAAGTAATTTGTGGTGCCGGTTCCAGCTCAAAGAACAGATCCTTTTCCTGCTTTGGGCTCAGATCGTAATTGATGGTGCGCTTGTCGGGGGCTACCAGCACCAAAAGACTGTCGTAAGCCGGTACCCGCACGTCCATCGGGGTTTCACCCAAGTAGCGCACACCCATGTACAGATCCGCCGGACCAGAGCTTTCGACCCGGATGAATTTCTCCGGGGCTTCAATTTCCAAGGTAAATTCAAAACTGTTCAGTTTGCCCGCTTCCAGCTCTACGAACACATGCCTGCCCTGCAAGCCGGTGGCAATAATCTCCAGCTCGTAGCTGTGTTCGGGAAAAAGACCGTACATCGTCAGGCCGCCTTCGCCCTGCAAGCTGCCATCCACATAAATCAGAGCAGGATCACCGGTGCTGGTGCTCACATCTACCTTCATCGACGCCCAAGGGCGGCCGAGTAACAAAGATATGGTGCGCGAACGAATCAATTTCAGTGCCGTGTCATGGTTGCTGCTGCCGATGATGCCTTTCCACAGCGAAATTTCGCGCCGGGCATTAGCGATGTAGGCGCGTATTTCAACCTCAAAAACATTGTTACGCCCGTTGGATATCCCCCAGATAAACACGTCATAGTCTTCTTTGAGCAGGATGATATTAGGCGGTACATGGGCCTCGGCGCTCTGATCCTCAAATTCCAGCGGCAGGGATTCGGGCACCGAAATCAATTCCCGATTAACGCCCTGGATGCGTTTGATCAAGTCCTCTTTCTGTCTGATCTTGTCGTTAGAATTGCTCTGAGCGGTAATTTGAGTGAAACTGGAGCGGCTTTTCAGAGTGGCATTCAAAGCATCGCGGTCATGTTTGTCGACCAAGTTGTTGTATTCTTTGTAGTGTTTGTACAGTTCTTCCTGGATAGCCTTTTCGCGCAGATTTTCTTTTTCGTTGTCATCGAGTACGTGGGCTTCCAGCTTCCGCAACGAGGTGGCCAGGCGGCCGGTGATTTTGTCGATCTCGCTGCCGGGAGGCTGGCTGCCGGGCCGACTGACAAAACCTTGGAACAAAACCTTCCAGCTGGTCTTTTCGATATTGATGGGGGGCAGCTTCAATTCCTGCCGGGAGCTGTTCTGGGCGCAGAGCTCCGCGGAAACCTGGGCAACAAAAAAAGCCGCCAGCAGGAACAGTGCGGGAAATCGGAAACGCTGCATGAGCACCCTGCCTTGTCTTTGGGCTCTATCTATGCTCGTTCATGAGAGGAGCCCGCGTGAAACTGCTCAGCGGCCCAGCGCAGATATGACTGAATAAACGGATCAATGGCACCGTCCATCACGGCTTGGATATTGCCGGTTTCCCAGCGGGTGCGCAGGTCCTTGACAATGGTGTAGGGCTGGAAGACGTAACTGCGTATTTGTGAACCCCAGCCGATTTCTTTTTTTTCGGCGGCGGTTTTCTGTTGCTCTTCTTTCTGCTGCAAGCGGTAGTATTCGTAGAGGCGGGAGCGCAACATTTTCATCGCCATGTCTTTGTTTTTGTGCTGGCTGCGTTCGTTCTGGCACTGCACTACAATGCCGGTTGACAGATGAGTCAGGCGCACTGCGCTGTCGGTCTTATTGACGTGTTGGCCACCGGCGCCTCCGGCCCGATAGGTGTCAACTCGCAGGTCTTCAGCAACGATTTCAACATCAATGCTGTTGTCGAGCACAGGAGAGACATAAACCGAGGCAAAAGAGGTGTGACGGCGCGCATTGGAGTCAAAGGGAGAGATCCGCACCAGACGGTGGATACCGTTTTCGCCCTTGAGCAGTCCCGCGGCATAGTCACCGTCAACCTGCACCGTTACCGATTTGATGCCACCTTCGGCGGGCTGGTGGTCAATCAGGCTGAGTTTGAAGCCCTGTTGGTCGATCCAGCGACTGTACATCCGGTAGAGCATGGAGGCCCAGTCGCAGGCTTCGGTGCCGCCCGCGCCGGAGTGGATGGTCAGAAAGGCCGGAAGAGCATCGCTTTCTTCACCCATCAGCACGATGTTGGCTAGCGTGGCGTAGCGTTCTTCAAGCAGGGTCAGGGTTTCTTTAATTTCCTCTTCCAGCGATTCATCATTTTCTTCAAGGGCCAGATCGAGCAGGGTCTCGAGGTCTTCGCACTGGGCGATCAGATTTTGCCAATTGTCATGGCGCTTGCGCAGAGCCTTGAGCCGACCAAAGGTGCTTTCAGCCTGACCGGACCGGCCCCAGAAATCCGGATCGTTGGCAACAGCTTCCAGTTCGGCAATTTCGCGTTCCATGCGTGCCGGGTCAAAGTCGCCTCCAAGTGTCAGAGATTTCGGCGGCCAGTTTTTTGATGGGGGTCTTCCATTCGTTGAGCATGGCCCGATTGTAGGGATAGAGCTTCTGCGAATCAATCGGGTCAACAAGCGGGAAGGGAGCCCGCGGGTGAAATGGCCTTCTCCGCAATCGCAGAAGTGCCGAGTTGTACAACAGCCCTATATACCGGTTCACTTGAAATTACTTGGGAATTGCGATTTTTCATTCTCTCCTCGACTTTTAGAGGTTCCCTTCAGGGCACCTCTAAAAACCGCGAGTAGTGGATGTTCCGCTATCCCGGCAGTAATGCGTCAAATTCCCGACTGTAGCGTAAGCGCACCGCATCAATTACCTGCCATATCCGAGGAATAAAAACGCGCCATAGGTCTTTGGTCTGAGCCGAACTATTACGCAGTTGCCACCGGTTCTGCTGTGAACTGATAAAATATTCGCAGCGCTGCGGTAAATACAGCAGATAGTAATACCAGATAAGTTCCTGCACCAGAAAGTAACTGTCCGGGTCCAGCTCCCGCTGCCGGAGTTCATTGACTGCAGGGGGAACCAAGCCGTCATTGTCTGGGAAAGCATCGCGCAGATAATTGCGCAAAATTTCCAGCGATTTGGTTACGCTGTACTGCGGATAAAGGGTTTGTCGGGTGTACAAATTGGCCTTTTCTATAAAACTGAGGCGGTAGTGTGGAAGTTGAGCCGCTGTTTCCGGTTCAGCAGCATCTCCGGGACTATTGCCAAGAGTGGCCCTGCGGCTATCCAGGCTTCTCGGTTCCGGTATGCCCGCCGGAGAACCGGGCAAAGCATCCCTTGCGCTTTGGGATCCCTCTTGGTTTAAAGAGCTTTGTGAGTTTGCGGAGTTCGCCGATAATGCGGACTTCAGGGAAGAAGGGGCTGAAAGCACACTGGGAATCAAATAAGCATATCTATGTCCGGCACCGTCCTTTTGCGGATAGACGCTGCTGCGCTGTATCAGGGCTCCTATCAGGGCTCCTGGCAACGGGGCCGGCCCTCGGACTGGTGTCTGCGTCACATCTTCGTGATGAGCATTGTATAAAATGCTCAGACGCCGGACACCTTGGTCGGCTTCGTTATACGGATCAAGAAAGATGCGCAGCACCAGCCAAGAGCCTCGGCCGGGATAGGGGCTCCTGGCAATTGGCCGAAAGTAGTTCCTGATGAAGACTCGTACCAGTTCGGTGGCATCGGCTGTTTCTGCTGTTTGTTTCACTGCCTGAGCAGCTTGAACAGCCCGATCACGTTCTGCCAGACTTCCCGCCCAGCGCAGCGTTTGCAACAAAATATCGGCCAGGTTCTGCTGTTCGGCCTGCTCCAGTTTGCTCACCAAACCCAAATCAGCCAGCCACAGAAATATCTCGTACAAAGTGGGCTCAGCCCATAATGTCACGGTTTCCCGGCTCTGATTGCGCTGTTCGGACGCGCTGTTCGGATACACGGCCAGCACCCGCAGGTTTGGGTAGCTGAGGGTTCGCTGCTCTGCCTGCAACAGGGCCCGATAGGCGTGCTGTTGTTCCGGGAGACTCAATTCGGAGGGCAGGTCGGAAATCGTTATATGATCCACCGAGTCTGCGTCGGGCTCGGTGGAGCTATTGTCTCTATCCGCAGTTCCGGAACTTTGCTCTCTCGCTGAACTTCTCCCCCGGGCAAGCAGTGCGCTGCCGCTTAGGCAGACCAGCAGCAGTAGAAGTGTGGTTTGCAGGATAGGCATGCCCCGTCCGCCCCCCCGTAGCAGTGACTCAAACATCAGCCTGCGGCTCCTGGTGCTGTGGGAAGCAGGACTTCGGCTCGACTCTGAAATTCAGGACGGGATGCGGTGCTGTCCCGGAGCTGAGCAGAAAAAAGCCGCTGCCAGTTGTTGCGTAGTTCTCTCAACATATCTTCTGCCGAAAGCCGGTGGCACCGGGCCAGCACTTCCAGAGTGTGACCGATGAAGCCGGGGTGGTTGATCTGTCCGCGCACCGGTTGCGGCGCGAGGAAGGGTGCATCGGTTTCGATCAGCAGGCGCTCCAGCGGTATCAGAGCAGCGGCCCGGCGCAGGTTTTCAGCATTTTTGTAACTGAGGTTACCGGCAAAAGAAAAGTAGTAGCCTTTGTCCAACAGGGGCTCAATCAGCATTGGGTTGCCATTGAAGCAATGCATGATAGCACCCGCCGACAGTTGGTTTTCCGGAAGGCAAAGCAGAGATAACAGGTCCTGGTCACTGTCGCGGTTGTGGAGCACCAGCAGCTTGTTGTGCTGCTGCGCCAGACGAATGTGGAATTCCAGGCTTTTCTGCTGTAATTGCTTGTTCTCATGGCTGTGATAATAATCCAATCCGGTTTCACCGATGGCGGCAATTTCCGGACGGGCGGCTCTCTGTGCCAAGATTTCCAAGCCGGGTTCCAGTACTTCGCCGGCAAAGTCGCGTTTCCCGCTTTGCGACTCTTCTTTCGAATACGCATAGCCGGAGAGCGAACTGCCCTCAGCATCGCAGGGGTGGATGCCTACGGCCATCAGTACTCGCGGGTAGAGTTGTGGTTCTTGGCGGCACTGCTCTGAAATTTTGAGCTGCCAAAGCCAGTCGGCTTCCTCTGGTTCCAGCACGATGTTTAGCAGCGATTCCAAGCCTCCCGCACGCCACTGGCGCAGTACCGCAGGAATATCCAGACCTTTCTGCCGCAGATGAAAGAGATGGCAGTGAGAATCATAAATCCCAGGATATAAGTGGTTGGGGGAGCTGACAGCCTTCATGGTTGCTAGAATAGCTTTTTTGCATGGCTCTGTACAGAAGTGGGCCGATGACGGAAGGCTATGGCCTCCACTTCGACCAATACGCCTTTGGGAAGGTCTTTAACGGCAAAACAGCTCCGTGCCGGAAAAGGTTCACTGAAATAACGGCCATACACGGTATTAAATTCGGCAAAATGGGCGATATCACTCAGATAGCAGGTGGTTTTCAAGACCTTATCCAAGGCGGAGCCTCCGGCTTTCAAAACGGCTTCCAGGTTCTTCATCACCTGCTCGCTTTGCTCGCTGATCGTAGAGCCTTCCACTTCTCCGGTAAGGTTCAGCGGAATCTGACCGGATGTAAAGAGCAATTGCCCCAAGGCATTGGCCTGCGAGTACGGCCCGACCGCCGCGGGAGCATTGTCTGTGTGAATGCGCTCCCTGCTCATCATGTCCTGTTGATTCATAAGCGTCTCACTCCTTATGGGAGGTGCCCTTAAGCCTGAGAATAAGGGAACCTCTAAAAATTTCAATGCTTCGGCAGGCTCAGCACAAGTTCCGCGTGGAATCGCGATCTTTTCCGAGAATGGAGCCCCTCATTCCCAGTGAAAGTGGGAGTCCAAGCATAGAGCATTTGCCAAATAGACTCCCGTTTTCACGGGAGTGACAAACGTTTATCATACTCTACTTCTACGGATTGGCATCAGCAAGATGCCCCAATAATTCGGCCACAAAGTCATCCGTACGGGCACCGCCGGCAAAGCCTGTAATCGGGTGGCACGCCAAGGCGTGAGCGACCGCCTGATCCAGTTGACGAGCCTTGTCCCCGCAACCGATATGGGCCAACATCATGCTGCAAGCCCGCAGAATCGAACGCGGATCGACATAGGGAAGCCGTCCCTCGGCGATCAGACGCGGTGCCGAGCCGTGTACCGGTTCAAACATCGCATACCGCGCACCAATGTTGGCACTGCCTGCCGTGCCCAATCCTCCCTGGATTTCAGCCGCTTCATCGGTCAAAATATCGCCGTATAAATTGGGAAGGATAAAAACTTCAAAGTGCCCTCTTATCTTTTCATTTACCAAATTAGCAGCCATAATGTCGATGTACCAATCGTCAATTATCAGTTCCGGGAATTCTTTCCGAGCAATTTCTTTGCAAATCTGCAGGAATTCGCCGTCGCCACTTTTGATAATATTGGCCTTGGTCACGATGCTGATGCGTTTTTTGTTATTGTTCCGGGCGTACTGCATGGCACTGCGGGCAATGCGCTCGACCCCCGGACGCGTGGTAACGGCAAAATCAAAGGCCAACTCAGCACCAGACTCCCGGCCTTCCAGCAACAAGCCTCGTGAACCCAGCACGTAGGCACCCTCGGTGTTCTCTCGGAAAAAGCACCAATCAAGGCCCTTCTCCGGCACAAAAACGGGACGCACGTTGGCGTATAAATCCAACTCACGGCGCAATGCCAAGTTGGCACTCTCCAGATTGGCAATACCCTGACCGGCCTGAGGTGTGGAAGTAGGCCCTTTTAACAATACCTGACAGGATTTAATCTGCGATAGCACGTCCCTCGGAACCGGGCAGTTCCGGGCCAGACGGTTTTCCAGAGTCAGACCTTCGATTTCGACCAGCTCTATCTTCCCGGCGTTCAATTCGCCCGCCAAGAGCTGTTCCAGCACTTGACGGGCATACTGCACAATGACCGGACCAACCCCATCGCCACCGGCCAAGCCCAGGCGGATGCAGGGCAAGGAGGCCAGGTCGTAGGGCTCCTTGCCGGACCGAATGCGACTGGCTCGGGCCTGTTGCTCTTCCAATAATTGGCGGAACGCTCTGACGGCTTGTTCAATATGCAGAAACTCTTTGCTCATTATGGAGATTATCCTTTATGGGGAAACTCTAAAAGACACCTCTAAACTTAGCATAAAGACGACCCATTATGCAATTCCACTGATGTATACGCTTGAGTAAAGAGAGAACTTTGCGCTATGATGCGCAAACAATAAGCATGCAGGAATTTTCTAAAAATTGCATCACCCCTTGAGATTTTACCGGTTAGGAAAGAAGTACATTTAAAGGGTACCTCTAAAAATGGTATCGCTTCGCGAGAATTGTACAATCGCTCTGCTTCTGTTTTGTCTTGGCCGCAGCGATTGTACCGCGTTTTGATGCTGAATCAGCGAGATTTTGCCGATAGCGAGGAAGTGAAGCCGAAGCATACTTTGTTGTATGGTAAGGCTTTGCTGACGAAGCTCTTCGGCAACAAGATCGCGATTCAGCGCGGAATTGGAATTTTTAGAGGTTCCCTAAAGAATGGTTTTAATGGGTACCTCTAACAAGGAGCTTATATGTTAGTTTTGACCCTGAACTGTGGGAGTTCATCGGCCAAGTTCCAGATATATGATTGGGATGCAAAAGAAGTTTTGTTGGTCGGTGTCGTAGAGCGCATCGGCCAATTTAATACTCGCCTAGAATTGAGCCTGAACAATGATACAGAACAGGAAGAAGAGCGCAGGTGTGAAAACCACGAACAGGCTCTCTCTTGGGTGATCGAGACCATAGCCCGGTCGGGCGCAGTGCCGTCCTTGGAAAAAATCAAGGCTGTGGGGCACCGCATGGTGCACGGTGCCGAACAATTTGTTAAATCGACCATCATCAACGATGAGACGATGAAAGTTTTTGAAAGCCTGGTTGATCTGGGGCCTTTGCACATGCCGCCCAATATCAGCGGAGTGAAGGCCGCACAGAAAGCTCTTCCGCACGCCACGCACTGCGCCATTATGGACACGGCCTGGCATCAGACTATGCCCGCCGAAGCCTTTATGTATGCCATTCCGTACAAGTGGTACCGGGATTATCAAATACGGCGCTACGGTTTCCACGGCACTTCATATCTGTACACGGCTAAACGGGCTGCGGTGCTGCTGGGCAAGCAAGCCGTAGAGACCAACCTGATCATTGCTCATCTCGGCAACGGTGCGAGTATGTGCGCCGTCCGGGATGGCGTCTGCATTGACACCACCATGGGGTTGACGCCGCTGGAAGGCTTGATGATGGGTACCCGCTCCGGAGACATCGACCCGGCCATTATTCCTTTTATGCTGGATCGCTTGAGCTGCGGTCCCAAAGATGTCGATAACTACTTAAACAAAGAAAGTGGAATTCTGGGCATCACCGGAGGCATGAGCGATCGCCGCGATGTCTATGACAAGTATCAGCAGGGCGATGAGCGGGCCTGCTTGGCTTTCAAAATGGAATGCTATCGCGTGCGCAAGCAGATCGGAGCTTATGTGGCGATCTTGGGCCGGGTTGATGCACTGATTTTTACCGCCGGAGTCGGCGAAATGAGTCCCGAGTACCGCCAGGGTATGATCGAAGGGCTGGATATGATCGGCATCGAATTGGATACCGCCAAAAATGCCCTGTCGTACAGCCGCAACTGTGAGACCCGAATATCCAAGGAAAGTTCGCCGGTGAAAATTTTTGTCATTCCGACCGACGAAGAACTGGTGATGACCGCTGATGCCGTGGCACTGCTGGATGGCAGCTACGACATTCATACCAAGTTCCACTATCACTTTGCCGAATCCTGTTACCAAAATCCGGCTCGGCAAAAAAATCTGCTCAAAGATCTGGAGAGCAATCCTGAGCTGAAAACGATCATCGCGGAACCTCTTGCGAAGCTCTGAGAGCTTGTGGGTACCTCTGCAACTTGCAAAAACTTGTGCGGGGCCATAGTTCCCATTATTATGGCAGAGCATAGCTGGTTATGGTGGAGCTGTGATGACACAGAGCCTTTCTGCCACGCACGCTAAAGTTATTGCCCACTGGGAATAGTGCCGCCGATACGGAAGGGAATTTTTTAGAGGCCCGCTAAGGATACTGTGATGAGAAAAAATACTTTCAGTTTGGCCCAAAATACTCTGTACCGCTGCTGCTTATCGCTGCTGTTGCTGGGCGGGATCGGCAGCTTTTTCGCCCCGGCAGCGCTGCTGCACTCCCAAGACACCTTGATCTTAAACGATGGTCGTACGCTGAGTGGTTCCATCCTGTCTATGAGTGATGATACCATCGTATTTTACGATGCTCAGGCCGACAGCCAGCGCCGGATTCCCAAGGCGTCAGTGGTTGGAGGACGCTTTGGTGATACACTTCTTAACAGCACAGCTGTCCCCGACAACATCATACAGAGTAACCGGCCGCCATTGATCCACCTGCCGTTTGACCAGAGTTTCGAGAACTTGGGCTCCGAAACCGTCGAAATTGCCAGCAACGGCACCATCCCTTTCAGCGATGATCCGCGCAACGAGCCCAAAAAATCGGTGTTGAGTACGGGTACCGGCAGCTATGTGCGCATCAAAGCCACGCCGCTGCTCAACACTTTGAAAGAGTTTTCCACCAGCTTCTGGTTTCGCAGTCTGGACACGCACCGCCCCCAGTACCTGGTGAGCAAGTGGAGGGCCGCCTACCTTGGTTCTCAGACTGCCGATGGTATGTTCACGGTGGGCTATACCAACCCCGGAGGCCGCTTGTTCATTTTTCTGGTCGATCAAAATGGAGGATACCATCCCTATCCTGTGGACAATGCGATTCAGGACAACCGAAGTTGGAACCACGTGGTGGTCACTTTGGGTCAGCAACAGTTAAATGTCTATGTCAATGGCAATCTGGTCTCTTCTAACGACATCAGCTATGAATTGTACCAGGAGAACAGCTCTGATCTGCTGCTGCTGACGGCAATCTACCGCAATACCGATGGTGAGGGCAAGGTGCGGGAAGATCTGAGCACTTTTAACCTGATTGGCCAGATGGACGATTTTCGCCTGTGGGATCGGGTAATTACGGCAGATGATGTGCGTAATCTCTATCGTAACAGCTATGTGGTGACCACTTATTGAATGAGAAGGGTAGCTCAAAAATACCGAACATAAGGGCACCTCTAAAAATTCGCTGCCAATACAAAACACGGGATTGTTGCGATAGAGGTCCCCAAAATAGTTTTCAGAACCTCCCAGATATAAATTCTGAAGAAACTGGATAAATCATGTCTGATATAAGTATTCCAGGAATTACCGACAGTAAGTACAAGACTGATAAGATTATCGCCGGGCTGGTAAAGGCCAAGGAAATCCAGCTCGACCGGATGGAAGAAGACCGCGATAAGCTGGAACTGAAACGTGATGTCTGGCAAAGCATCAATATCCTGACGAACAGACTGGAAAATGCGGCGCAGAACCTGTTCAACGTCGACAGTCCGTTCCGTCAGAAGTTTTCGCTCAGCTCTAATGAGTCCGTGCTGAGCGTCACAAATAGTCGGCAGGCTGAAAACGGCGAATATACGGTGCGTGTGCTGCAAGTTGCGGACAAAGACAGCCTGCGCTCGGATGAAATTACCAATGATTTTCAAGTGCCCGGTGGAAAGTACACTTTTGGTTCCGGAGAAGATGCCAAGTCGTTTAGCTTCAAAGGCGGTACGCTAAGACAATTCGTCACAACAGCCAATCGCCAGTTGCACAATCTGGCCCAATTCGACCTCATCAACAGCCGGGGACAGAAGCAAGTGCTGGTGCTGCGCTCGGTGAACAGCGGTGTCAAACATCGCCTGCGCTTTGCCGACCAAGGCAAGCAGCTGGCCGAAAACATCGGCCTGATTCTCGATGCCGGATCTCTGCGTGTCGATTTGCTACACGAATCTTTGATCAGCCCGTTCAATGAATTGTCGGATTATAAGTTCTCCGAAAGCAAAAATGAAGTGAGTGTCGGGCCGGGGCAGGAATTGCGTATCAGTCTGCCCAATAGCTATACGGTGCGTTCCGGCAGTGTAATGCGCTACGATATTCAGTCTCCGCGCGGTGATCTGCCACCCATCAGCAACACACCTGACAACACTGAAGGGCCCCCAAAGACTTACGGAGCCGAAACAGAGAGCGCTGTGTCCAAGGCCTTATCCGTGCAGGATGGAGAAGGGCTTGAGAATTCAGGCTATTCGCGTTTCAGCAGCCGGGATGCCGGCGAGATTCCGCCACCGCCATCAGCCGAGTTCGATGATATCCGGATTGACAGCGCAGGCAGCGACACCGCTTTTATCGGTATTGACCCCGGAGTGGAGACCCGCGAACAGGAAGAAACCTGGATAGAGGCAGAGACCGTACAAGCTCTGCAGAAAGCTGCCGAAGCCCAGGCTGCGGCTCAGCAGGTTCGACAAGCCCAACAGGTCCAGCAGTTTAAGCAAAGCGATCAGGATTTGCTCAATCCCACCGCCAATTTTTTCTTGGTGCAGAACGGGCTCCGGGTGTCTGGCGGACCGAAGAATGGCGAAGTCCAAGCGAGTGCGGTGCCTCACGAGGAAATCCTCGCACTGCGCAGCATCAATAACCTGCACAGTATCCAAGAAGTAATAATCCGCAACCCCAACCCCGACCGCGAAATCGTGGTTCGCAACCTGCGTTTTGAAGATGCCGAAATCAAAGACGATTATTTGCCCAAGCACCCGATCAGTGTTGCCCAAAACGCCCAAATATCTTATTTGGGCGTGGAGACGCAGCGCGCGGACAACAGTGTCGATGATTTGCTGCCGGGCTTGACCCTGAATCTTAAGAAAGCCAAGCCGGACGAGGATATTATCATCCGCACCGAGCCGGACTACGACACTATCATCGAAAAAGTGACTGAGTTTGTCGCTTCGTACAACGAGCTGCTGACCCAGTTGAATGTGGTCTACAGCGGTGATGATGCCGTGATTCGCGAAAAGACTTCCTTTACCGAGAAACAGGAAGAAGAGGCCCGCAGGGTGCTGGGCCTGATGCGCGGTGACAGCAACATCAACAACTTGAAATACCGTCTGGTGCAAAGTGTTTCTGACGGCTACCCGACTGAGCAGGGCACACGTGTGCTGGCTGATATTGGAATCTCGACCAATCTGAGTGGTTTCCAAAGCGGTTTGGATCAAAGTAAACTGCGCGGCTACTTGGAATTTGACACTGATGTGCTCCGGGATGCAATGACCGGGAACTTTGCTATGGTGCAGGATTTGTTTGGCCGCGACAACGATGGTGATTATGCGGTAGACAGCGGCAGTGCCTTAGAAGTACAGCGCATCAGTCAGAGCTACACCCGGGTCAATGGGCCGATCCCCTACCAGGTGCAGGATTTGGAACGAAGTATTGAAAACAGCGAAGATCAGATTGCCAATTACAAGGATTATCTTGTCGACTATGAAGATGGCCTGAAGCGCAAATATGGCCGCATGGAAGGTGCTCTGAACCAGATGGAGCAGCAGCAACAGGCACTGAGAAACTTTAGTGAGGCCATGAATAGTAAATAAAGCGGCAACAAGATCACCGCTTCAAGCGCAGAATGGATTTTTAGAGGTTCCCTTTAGGGGACCTCTAAAAATTCGCTTTTGATGCCAGACGAAGGGATTTTTTGCGGCAGCGAGGAACGGAAGCCGAACCATACTTTGCTGTATGGCACCAATGTGAGCTGGCGCAGCATTGGTGAACTGGCAGGCCGTGCGCAACAAAGAGCCTGCTTCCTCTCTTTCGTGACAAAGCTGCTCCTTGAAAAAGACCGCGTCTGGCGCGAAATTGGAATTTTTAGAGGTCACCTTTAGATTACTTAGTGGAGTATTGCCATACCAGACTTTTACTGAATGGTATTACCAGTAGTACTGCACCAAGTGGGACTATCTGTCTGCCCGCCTTCCCGTATGACAAAATATCTGTGTATCCCATTTCTCACTGCCGCTCCAAAAATTCCTTTGCTCAACATTGGAATTTCCAAAAATCCCCGAAGATATGAATGCCTATAGGGGACCTCTAAAAATTCGCTTTTGATGCTGAATCAGCGGGATTTTGCCGATGGCGAGGAAGTGAAGCCGAAGCATACTTTGCTGTATGGTAAGGCTTTGCTGACAAAGCTACTCGGCAACAAGATCGCGATTTAGCGCGGAATTGGAATTTTTAGAGGTTCCCTATAGCAGCAAGCCGGGTGACTGCCCGGCTTGCTGCTATAGGGAAAGCGGGAACAGGAGCATACTTGAAAAAGCATGACATCAATCTGGGGGGCAAAATACTGCTCCACGCCTTCGGGCCGGAAGAACGAGAGAAAAAGGATAAAGATGGCCAGAGCTATCCGCTGGTGGGTGCTCTGCTCAATGGAGAACTCTGCGGCCTGAACCAACCGGTATCCTTTGTCTCTGAAGTGGAAGGGCTTTACTTGCAGGGCCTCAAAGGAGCAATGCTGTATCGCAATGCCTTGGCATTTATGTTGCAGCAGGCTTGGTATGCACTGCGCGGAGATGGCCTGCACTTGGAACAGACCGAGACCCTGAGCAGCGAAGAGCTGCGTCAGTCCTTTGAGCCGCTGGGGCACCTGACCATCGGCCCGACCATGGGCTCCAGTTTTTACTGTTACTTCGATCAGAATATCAACGAAGAATTGGTTCTGCTGCTCAAGCAACAGATGCAGGCCTGGGTACAGGCCGATTTTCCGATTGTGCTGCGCTATATCAGCTATACAAAGGCCCGGCAACTTTACGCCAACAAAGCCGAGTGGAGCGAGTATCTCAGCTTGTCCAACCGGAACCGGGTGCCCGTATACAGCCTCAACGGTGAGCAGCGGCTCAGCAGTCCGCAGGTGGTTCCGGCCTTGCATTGCTGCGGTCTGCTACAGCACTTTGACCTGAGCAAGGAGCGAGACGGATTTCTCCTGCGTTACCCCGGCCACAACACGCCATTCAGTCTGCACAACCCGGACAGCTCATCAATCTATGCTCCAAAACTGCTTGATGTCTACCTCAACTACAAGCAGTGGAACTACAATGTCGGAGTGGACAATGTCGCCGAGCTGGTGACGCGCACCGAGCAGAAGAACGGCATTGAAAAATTGATGATCCTTTCGGAGATCTATCAGCAGAAGACCATGGCCCAAATTGCCGATGCCGTGATTCAGCGTAAAAATGTGCGTCTGCTGCTGGTGGCCGGGCCGAGTTCTTCGGGCAAGACCACCTTCACCAAGAAACTGGCCTTGCAGTTGGAGATTCTGGGTTTTCGTCCGGTAGTGGTGTCGCTGGACGATTTTTATCTGGGCAAGACGCTGGCTCCCAAAGACGATGACGGCAAGCCCGATCTGGAACACTTGGAAGCACTCAACTTAAAGCGACTGAACCGAAATCTGAGCGAACTACTGGCGGGCCGGGAAGTCGAGTTCCCGCGCTTTGATTTTAGTACCGGCCAGCCCCTGCCCGATGGACAGGGGAGAGTACTCCGTCTGTGCGACAAATCCATTCTGCTGATGGAAGGCATCCACGGCCTGAGCCCGCAGTTGACGCCGAGTATTGCGCGTGAGGCCAAGTTTCATGTTTATATTTCGGCCTTGACTCAGCTGAACATCCTGCCTTCGCTGCGCATGCCCACTTCCGACAACCGCCTGCTGCGTCGCATCGTACGCGATTATCAGTTCCGCAATCAGAGTGCCCACAACACTCTGGCAATGTGGGATTCGGTACAGCGTGGTGAGCGTCTGCACATTTTTCCACACCAAAACAATGCAGATGCAGTGTTCAACTCGGCACTGGAATACGAGATCCCGATACTCAAGACTTACGTAGCACCACTGCTCAAACAGGTCAAACCGGACCAGGAGACCTATGCGGCAGCCAAACGCTTGGAGAGCATCCTGTCTTTCTTTCCATCGCTGCCCTCCAGCTCGGTGCCGAAGGACTCAATTTTACGAGAGTTTATCGGCGGCAGCAGCTTTCATTATTGAGGACACCTCTAAAAATTCCAATTTTGCGCCTGCTCTATGTGCCAAAGTACTTCTTCGTTGTGATACAATTTTTAGAGACCTCCATGAATTTCCTTCACCACAAGATCTTTTGTCTGTGCTGTATTGTCTTTAGTTTTGTACTGTTTTCTTGCGTTCATAAGGCATTGCTCGTGGTACCCTTGGGCCTCGGCTCAGATACAGTGAGGGGCTTGGAGTTTGTGCCGTTTGCGCCACTGGCAGAAGGTTCGGATGAGTTTCGCAATGCATCGTTCCCAGGCAGTCCGAATTCCCAAGTATCGGGGCGGACAGAGTTCGCTTTTGCCATTGCGGTTACCGAGTTGGATTACCGGCTGTGGTATGCGGTGCGGCTTTGGGCCGAGAAAAAACGGGGCTACCAATTCTCCCGGCCCGGTGCCGAAGGCAGTGCGGGCCAACCGGGCGCGGCACCTTCTCTGCTTGGTGAAACGACAGCAGTGGGCAAACGCTCCCAAGTACTCTCACAGCCGGTCAGTCGGGTAACTTGGGGAGATGCCGTGGTTTGGGCCAATGCTCTTACCGAGTATTATAACTGGCAGCAGTCGATGCAGCAGTACCTCAATATTACGAACACCCCCAAGCAGCGCCATCGCAAAGATATTGTGCTTCCCCGAAACTTGGAGGTGGTCTATCGCAGTCTGGACGGAAGTGTGCTGCGTTCGGCAGAACAGGCCAATGCGGGGGAATTCTACCGCGACCCTAGGTCCGTTGATTCGCGCGCATCGGAGCTCAATGGCTTTCGTTTGCCCACGGAGTTCGAATGGGAGCTGGCCGGCCGCTGGATTGACGGGCGGCGCTGGTTGGCAGGCAACCGGGCCGTAGGGGCCCGGGGCGACTATTCTTGGCACCGGGCCAACAGTCAGGTTTCTTGGTATAAGGCCAACAGCGGAGGGGAGAGCAGACCGCCCGCCGGCAGGCGAGCCAGTGCCGCAGGGCTCTATGATATGAGCGGCAATTTGGCAGAATGGGTCGAAGATCCCTTTCGGCCTCAGACGAGCCTGCCCGGAACTTTTGAGTCTGTGCCCAAACGGCAGTCCGCTATTCTGGGCTCTTCCGCCTCTTCTGCAGACCCTTTGCCGTTCCGAACTCTTAAGGGGGGGGCCTATCTGTCTCCGGCCAGCGAATTGCAGGTAGCAGGGCGCTTGCCGGGCTTGCCCCGGCAAGCGCATCAAAGCATCGGGTTTCGCCTAGCACTCAGTCTGGCCCGGGCAGAGTATGCCAATCCCACTATGGATTTTTCCTGACTCCAATTAGGTTATGCGCTAGGACTCTCAGGATTTTTATTAACAACTTTAGGGGACCCCTAGAGTTTTAAGAGATCCCCTTTAGAGGTACCCTTATGCTTATTGCCCTGCTTCGACTCGGCAATATACCACTTCCACTTAGAATCACCAGAAAATAGCTTTTTTTTATAATTTCAAGAAGAAAGCATGAAAATTTTATGGGATATGGTATAATGGGCCTTATGAATAGATTTAATAAAAGGCTTGATCAACTTGTCAAGTTTCACAAGACCTGTAAAGACAAGAGGGGACCTCTAAAAATTCGCTTTTGATGCCAGACGAAGGGATTTTTTGCGGCAGCGAGGAACGGAAGCCGAGCCATACTTTGCTGTATGGCACCAATGTGAGCTGGCGCAGCATTGGTGAACTGGCAGGCCGTGCGCAGCAAAGAGCCTGCCTCCTCTCTTTCGTGACAGTGGTAAATGGCGGGGCGAAGCAGGCCGTTTGCCACAAACCCTGCCGTAAGGCAGAACCTTTACTCCGTGAAAAAGACCGAGTCTGGTGCGCCATCCTTCTGTGGTGGGGAATTTTTAGAGGTTCCCAAGAGAATTTCTTACAGAGTTAACGCCATAATACTCTTGGAAAAAGGATTAAGGGAACCTCTAAAAATTCCATTCTGCGCTCTTGCTCGCTCTTTTGAAACGAACAGCTTTGTCAGAAGAGGCGGCAGGCTCTTCTGCACACGGCCTGCATTTTCTTCCATACTGAAGCATGGAAGCCTATACAATACAACAAAGTATTCTTCGGCCTTACTTCCTCACTCCATAGCTTCGCAAGAAGAGCGAATTTTTAGAGGTTTCCTATTGTTAGAAATAGTATTGGGAGAACTTTGTGGAAAGTGAATTGTATTCGTTGCTGAACAATCTTTTTAACCCCAAAAAATTTCCGGTTGTTCTGTCGCTGACGCTGTTGTTGTCGATTCCGGCAATTTTGGAGGTGTTTCTGATTGCATACTATATGCGAGGCAGCCACAGCACTCAGGTCATTGTCTCCTTGGAGGCTTTGAGCGTGCTATTGGGTTATTTGTGTATATTTTCTCTGATAAAATTCCGTATCCACCAAGCCGTGAGTCGCTATAAAGAAACGCGTATCTACCGTCTGGTGGGGTCTTTCCCGGCGGCATTGTATCTGCTGAGCCCGGGGTTTATCAGCTTATTCATCGGCTTGATTCTACTGGCACCAGCAATTTCCCATCATATTGGCCGAAAAATTATCCGTGTCAGCCACATTGATCCTAATGTGATTTATACTTTGCTGGAGCTGAATAGCACTCGGTAAAACAACCCCATGAGCACCTCTAAAAATGGCATCGTTTCCCAAGAAAAGTCAATTTCTGGGGATTTTCCTGCAATTTTTCTTGCCCTCCGCCGGAAAAGGTATATTGTCAAGAAGAGCAATCTATTCTATAATTCCTGTTTGCTCTTTTATTGAGACCATTCTGACTTTCGTCAGAACATCATCTTTATGCATTATTTTGCATAATAATACCTAGGAGTATTGCACCATGAAACACAAATTTAGTAAAATTCGCGCATCGCGCATCGCGCATCGCGCATCGCGCATCGCGCATCGCGGCCCGTGAATCAAGGCTATACTGCAGGGAAATATATTTTTCTGCGGCCTTTTTGCGCCCGTTTGCCCTCCTTCTCTTTTCGGTCCTTCTGCTCGGCTGCGACCCGCCCGGCGGATCCGCCGAAGGCTCTGCCCAAAACCCTCCCGACCCGCCGCCGTTCGCATGGGTCGGGGACTATATCATCACCAACAGCACCAAGGCCGTTGTCGCTCCGGTCGGTGCCTATTTCAAAGCGAGGTCTTACCCTGCCCGCTCCGTGTATCTGGGGACTTTGCATGTCGGTGCCGACCGCAGCGCCAGTATCGCCAGTATAGAGGCGGATTTCCAGGCTTCGGGTGCCCAGTACCGGGTAGATTTCAGTACAGCGCTACAAGATCCCGATAACCCTCCCGCCAGTATTGCGGAAACCGCTTATCCACTGCAAAGCGTTGCGTTTAATAACGAGGAGTTTATTACTACTACAGCCAAGATACCGGCATCGTATGAACGAGCTCTGCACTTGCTGGCTCTTGATTTTCAGTCTACTCCTTCAAATGGCATTCCCCAAGTGAATATCATTGCCGGAACTTCCGCTGCCGACCCCTGGACCTTAGGATCCACAAATATACTCGGCGTTGATGCCTCTCTAATAGTTTTTCCGGTGCAGCTGGAACGCAAAAATTGATTCAAAATTGATTATTGGGTCGAATTTTCGGTTCTGAATCCGGAAGGGATATCGTTTTATATTCTTTAGGGCGCCTCTAAAAATGGTATCGCTTCGCGAGAATTGTGCTATTGCCCTGTTCCGATGTGGATTGCAGAGATTTTTCGAGATAGCGAGGCGGCAGCTCGTTTTAATACTTTGTTGTATTGAAATGAGATGCCAACGAAGCTGCTCGCGAAAAAGATCGCGATTCTGCGCCTTGCTCCACAGTTCCCCGGACAAAAGACGCGCCGGAACCATTCTGGACGAAGCTTCGACATCCTACTATTATGCCGCTACCATGGGACACGACATCAGCGCAATCGAAAATATCAACATCCTGAGCAGCAGAAGGCTGAAGGCTCCGATTGAATACAAGAAGGAAAATCCTGGCAGTCCGCAGCTCATCGAACATGTATGCAAGAGCCGGGAACGCATCGCCCGGCTGCTGGACCGGGAAGATCAGCGCTTTATGGTGATCGTCGGGCCGTGCTCCATTCACGACTACGACCTGGCGATGGACTATGCCGAACGTCTGAAGAAGCTTGCGAATGAAGTAGCCGACCAGATATTCGTTGTGATGCGGGTTTACTTTGAGAAGCCCCGTACGGTCAAAGGATGGCGAGGTCTGATTATCGATCCACATTTGGATGGCACTAACGACATGGAAGAGGGCCTGCGCCTGGCTCGCAAAATATTGCTGGACATCAATAAAATAGGCTTGCCTGCCGCCACCGAGGTACTCGACCCGATTGTACCACAGTTTATCAGCGACCTGATTTCTTGGGCTGCCATTGGCGCGCGCACTACTGAATCGCAGATCCACCGCGAACTAGCCAGCGGACTGTCGATGCCGGTCGGCTTTAAAAACAGTACCGATGGTTCCTTCATCAATTCAATTAACGGTATGGAAGCGGCCTTTTCCGGGCACACCTTTCTCGGTGTCGATGAGGAGGGAGAACTGTGCCTGCTGGACACCAAGGGCAACAAGCACGCCCACCTGATTTTACGTGGCGGCAGTTCAGGGCCCAACCACGATGCAGAGAGCATCCGCAAGACGGCCATGGGGCTGGAGAAACGCGGCCTGCCCAGTTCGATTATTGTCGATTGCAGCCACTCCAACTCCGCCAAAGACTTCCGCAGGCAGCCCGAAGTTTGCCGTTCGGTGATTTCACAGCGGGTACAGGGGCAGCAGGCCATCCGCGGCGTGATGCTGGAGAGCAATATTAACAGTGGACGGCAGGCCCTGCCGGTGCGCAACCGTGAGCACGACTCCAAGAGCCTGCTGCAATACGGGGTTTCCCTGACCGATGGCTGCATCGACTGGGACTGCACCGAAGGGCTGATTCGCGAGGCTTGCGACACGATCAGCGTTGGTAAAGTCAACTACGAGAGCATGCTGCAGCGTGTTTAGCAGGCTGCACTGGAACGGATAAAACAGGAAATTCCAGGACCTTATATTAGGGTACCTCTAAAAATTCCAATTCCGCGCTGAGCGGCGATCTTGTTGCCGAATAAAGGCTCTGCCTTATACGGCAGGATTTGTGAGGAATGGCCTGCTTCGATGTGCCATTCCTCACCGTCAGCGAAGCCTTACCATACAACAAAGTATTCTTCGGTTTCACTTCCTTGCTCCAAAATAGCTTCGCAGAAAGACAAAAGGGAATTTTTAGAGGTCCCCTGAACAGTTTTTCGCCATCTCCCGCCTGTCTGGATTCTGGCAATATAATTCTTTGCCCACCCGCTCAATATGTTCGCACAACCCGGTATTATTGATGAAAGCCGGGGCCACCACATCACAATAGTACGGAATCGGCAAGCGTTCATTCAGACATGCCGCCAGGGAAAGTGCCCTCTCCCTGTACAGGTGAGAGCCCTATATTGCTATATCCACATCGCTTCCGGCTCGATAATGGCCCAGCGCCCTGCTGCCAAAAATAGTGGCACGTTCTACATCCTTAAATTTGGCGATTTCCTGTCGCAGCAAAAAAAGGATTTTTTCGTCAATTCCAAAGTTATTTTTCATGCACTTTTTCATCAAACCAGATAATTAAATTCTTAACTTGCTGATAATATCGGAAACAAATCAGCTCAACTGCCATCTGAGCCGCCATCTCATCATAACTGTGGGACAGCGCATTGCGTTTTTCCAACATATCCAGCCAAATAGCACCATCATTCAATTGCTGTTGCTGAATCTTTCCCTGTACAGAAGTCACGGTAAATTTGGAGGCAGCGCCAGCAGGGTCGGGCGCAGCAGAGATTAGGCCCCCTGCAATTCCCGGCACAAAGCCCTCCCCGGCCCCCCGCTGGCACCGTAGACGGGGATTTTTCTGCCGCGATAAAAGTGTCTCAACTGTAGCTTGCCTTTAGGGCGCCCAAAGAGCTCTCGCGCAAAATCAAACGACCGCTCAGCTTTTGTTTGATCGGGGCCTGAAAACTGATATTGCCCTGTTCGATCAAGTCCATTTTCTCGAGCAGGCGGTGCACCACCCGGGCGCCAATTTCCCGGCGAGGTACCTCGACAGAGCTGAGAGGCGGCTCAAAGTAGGCACTGGCCGCCAGATTGTCAAAACCGACCACAGCCATATCCTCAGGAATGCGATAGCCCAAAGACTTGAGCGTCTTCATGCAGTTATACGCGGTCAGGTCGTTGCAGCAGACCATCGCCGTAGGCCTTTCTGCTTCATCCGTACTCTCTAGCTGCCTGGCAAACTCCAATGCCTCGGGATACGGATTGATCACATAGGGCCTTGCCGCAGAGAGACCTCTGGAATGCAGGGCATCTCCGAATGCCTCCTGTCTCATGCGAAAATGGGGGGTGTCCGGCTCGCAGCCTACAAAGCTGATCTGTTTATGCCCCTGGCTTTTCAGATGATCTGCAATTTCATACATAATATCGCTGTTATCCATGTCAATGAAATCGAAGGGGAGGCGACTGTAGAGAATGTCGAGAAAGACAATCGGCAAAGTCATGCTGGCAGTCAGTTGCATCACATCCTCTTCATCCAGTTCGGCTGCAATCACGGCCAGAGCGCGTTTGCCCTCATTGCCACTGTCCTCCTGGTCGAAGACCTCGCCAATCGCCTTCTGGATCCCCGCCCTGTCCCAGGGCACAGTCCGCACCTCCAGCTGGACCATATTGTGCATCGCATAGTGCATCATTCCCATGATATAGCCGTCGACAAAGTCCTGGTGCCGGGCGTTGAGGATCTGGCCATGTTTGACAATCTGCAGGGTGCAGATCCGGGCCCGTGCCCGCTTTTCAATGTTCGGCTTTGGCAGCAAGCCCTTGTGATAGCCCATTTCAAAGGCAACCTGACGGATATGACGGGCCAGGCCATTGCTGACTCCCCTGCGATGGTTGAGCGCGAGCGAGACTGTGGCAGGCGAAACCCCCGCCTTTTGCGCAATATCTTTTACTGTTGCCATTAATCCTTTTTCTGCTTCCGTTTACCAAGCATAGCCAAGTTGCGCCTTCCGATCAACTAAAATTATTTAGTACTATTTATATTATTATGTAAAATAAATAAAATTTTTATTGACAGACGAAATAAAGCGTGATATGATTATATTCGTGATTTATTTTTTCCAGCTTTTGTTTCACTGTTTGAGGTTTCTCCGATGCATGATCATTCGCATGACCATTCGCACAGCAATTCTATGGACTGCCATTCCCTGATGGAGGCTGCGAAAAAGGCCAGGAAATACGTGCTGGACCAGATCTATGCTGCAGGTTCGGGGCACCCTGGCGGCAGCCTGTCCTGCATCGAAATCCTGTGCGCCATCTTTTTGCACCAGATCAGGCCAGAAGGAAAGTGGACTGAGAAGGCAGACCGGGACCACGTGATCCTGTCCAAGGGGCATGCCGCGCCAGCCCTGTATGCTGTGCTGGCGCTCTCTGGCCTGATTGAGGAAAAGGACTTGCTGACCTTGCGCCAGCTCGGTTCCGCGCTGCAGGGGCACCCCGACCGCTCGCGGCTCCCGGAGGCCGAAATGTCTACCGGATCGCTGGGGCAGGGCTTGTCCGTGGGCCTGGGGCAGGCGATGGCGCTGGAGCTTATGGGCAGTGAGCACTTTGCCTATGTCGTGCTCGGAGACGGGGAGATGAACTCCGGCCAGATATGGGAGGCCATCGCCTATGCGGGCGGTCACAGGGCAGGAAAACTGATCGCTATTCTCGATGCCAACGGCATACAGAACGACGGCTTCAGCGCGGACATCCTGGATATGAGGCCATATGAGGCGAAACTGGCAGCCTTCGGCTGGGCGGTGCAGACCATCGATGGCCAGAGTATGAGAGAGGTGGCCCAGGCCCTCGAATGGGCCACAGGACAAAGCGGACAAAGCGGGCAAGGCAGCCAGGATGCAAACAAGCCCAAGTTTATCGTAGCCCAGACCCGAAAGGGAGCTGGCGTTTCCTTTATGGAGGACCAGATCGACTGGCACAGCCACTCTTTGAGCGAAGAGCAATACCAAGATGCGCTCGCAGAAGTCCTGGGAGGCTCGTCATGATGGATTCATTGCAATTTGACTTGGGCAGGGAGCTCTCCTTGCGCGATGCCTTTGCCAAGGTCGCAGAGGCCATTGGCAAAGATGATGAAAGGCTGATCATGCTCGATGCTGACCTCTCGAAATCGACCAAGACAGCGGCCTTTGCCCGGCAGTTTCCCCAAAGAGCATTCAACATCGGCATCGCTGAGCAAAATATGGTCGGTATCGCCGCCGGCTTCGCGACCATGGGCTTTACCCCCTTTGTCAATACCTTTGCTTCCTTCCTCACCAGAAGGGCCTGCGACCAGATTGCCATTTCCGTAGCCTACCCCAGGCTGAACGTCAAGTTTTTTGGCTTCCACGGCGGCATCAATCTAGGCGAAGACGGGGCGACCCAGCAATCGGTGGAAGACTTTTCCATTATGCGGGGGATTCCCAATATCAGCGTTTACTCCCCGATCTGCCCCAACGACTTGGTCCTGATTGTGCGCCATATCCTGGCACATGATGGCCCCAGCTACGTGCGCCTGGCTAGGTTCCCATCCCCGGTGTTGGTGCCCGCAGAAAAACAGGTACCAGAATATTCGGGCTATCGGGTCTTTGCCCCCGGTAGTGGCCCAGATTGCCAAGACCGCCGACCCGATCTGGTCATCCTGACCACTGGAACGCTTACGGCCAGCATATTGCAGTTGCAAGAGCAGCTGTTCCGAGAGCAGAACCTGGCAGCAAGCATCATTGCCGTCTCCCAGCTCAAACCCTTTCCCCAGGGAGCGCTCAGGGAAATCCTAGGGCTGCTCGCAGCCCAACCTGCCTCAGCTTCCTCAGTTCCTCTGGTCAGTGTGGAGGAGCACTCGATCCACGGAGGTCTCGCCGATGCCGCCTCGGCGAGCTTGGACCAGAGTGGCACAGCCCACCACATCCATCGGATCGGCATCAATGATCGCTTCGGCGAGTCGGGAGCACCCCGGGAGCTGCTGGAGTTCTTTGGTCTAGCCGGTGAGCCACTGCGCAAAAAATTGCTTTCTATTTGTCAAAAATAATCAGGAGGCTTTGCCATGAAGAAAACAGCTATTTTTACCAGCGCATTGCTGCTGAGTATCTCTGCCTTCATTCTACCGCTCAGCGCCCGGGGTTCCTCTGGAGGTTCCTCTAGTGGCAAGGGAGAAAGTGCTCGCACGGTCAGCGTATGGTCCTGGTTCATCCAGGTCACGATGGAGAAGATTATCCGGGCCTTTGAGAAAGAGAACCCCGGCATAAAAGTAAAATATACTTATTACAACTACTCTCCCGAATATATTACCGCTTTGAAGGCCGCATCGACTTCAGGAAACCTCCCTGACGTGATCGGCCTGCAACCGGGGGCCTTCACACAGAAGTACAGAGAGCACCTGGTTCCCCTGAACAAACTGGCCCAAGAGGAATGGGGCAAAGGCTGGAGCGAGAAAATCTTTCCGATCAACCTCAAGCAGATGCGCCTGGGAAACCCTCCTGGCGACCAGGGCTACTACATCCTGCCCCAGGAGTCCCAGGTCCTGGCCGTGTGGTACAACAGGCTCATTTTTCGGGAACTGGGACTCGGTGTGCCCCAGAGCTACGCTGGGCTTGTCAGAGCGGCCCAAACCCTGAGAGAAAACAATTACATTCCACTCTATCAAGGCGCTGCCGATGGCTGGCAGAACATCAATGTCTTTTTGATGATCGCCAACCAGTTCAGTCCAGGCATTATCGAGAGGGCCGAGAACAAACAAGTCCCCTGGAGCGACCCCAAAATTATTGAGTCCTTTCGGGCCTGGGAAAACCTGTTTCGAGATGGAGTTTTTCAAAAGGGTGCCCTGGGGACGCGGGCCTACCCGACAGGAGCTCAGCTCCTGGCCAACGGCAAGGTCGGAATGATGACCCTGGGCTCGTGGTATATGCAGGAGAGTAAGTTTCCGGGCAAGCTCTCAAAGTACATTGAAGGGATGCAGGGCCTCGACTATTTCTACTTCCCGCGCTTCCCTAGGTCTCTGAATGACTCTGTCCCCGTGGGCGGCATCGACATCGGCTACGGGCTGACCCAGAATGGCAAAGACAACCCTGATGCCTGGAAACTTCTGGCATCGCTGGTCAACGGATCAGGGCTGCAACAGGCCCTGAACGACCTGAACAACCTGCCGGCCTTCAAAGGCCATCAGCCTGAAGGGGATATCAATGAGCACACGCTGGCCATGTACAACAGGTTCCTGGGCGATCTGCAAGTCGCCGAAAACCAGCGCATCGCCAGTCCCAAACTCCAGGATGCGCTGGAGAATGTACTCGCGGGCCTGGCTGCCGGGGATATGACGGCTCAGGAAGCAGGAGGCAAGCTCTCCAAGCTCTCCAAGCTCAGCTACTAGAGGGGACCTCTAAAGGACGGGAAAGAAATGGGGGAATCTACAGGTAGATGAAGCAGAACGGCCACAGCTCCCCGAAGGGCATATCTTCTTACCTCTTTATCTTGCCAGCTGTAATTCTCTTTTTATCCTTCATCGCCTACCCAATCTTCTGGCTGCTGGCGCAGAGCATCTCCCATACCGCAGAGCACAGCCCCGCCTCCAGCTATCTTAAGCTGCTCAAAGACCCTGTCTTCTGGCTGGCAGTGAGGAATATGGCGCTGTGGGGCTTGTTGACCATTCCTCTGCAGATGATCATGGGGGGCACAATCGCCTACTTGATCGAATTTTACACATCGAAATGGCGCAGCTTTTTCCGCACCATGTACTTTCTTCCCGTGATCACCTCAGTCTCCGTGGTCAGCATTGTATGGACTCAGATATACACTCCCTACTACGGCATTGGCCAAAGGTACCTATCGTGGTTTGGCATTGTCTTGGAGAACTCCCCGATCGGGGACACCCGAATGGCAATTTACGCCCTGATTCTAGTCAATATCTGGCAGTGGACCGGCTTTTCCATGCTGCTTTACATCGCCGGTTTCGTCAACTTTCCAAAAGAGACGCTCTCTGCAGCCAGGATAGACGGTGCCGTGGGCCTGGCCCTCGCTTTTCGCATCATCGTGCCGATGGTTTCCTACGTCACCCGCTCACTGCTCCTGCTGGGAATTATGGGAAGCTTGCAGACCTTTCCCATCGTTTTCTTGATGACTGGCGGCGGCCCCAACCACGCCAGTGAAATATTTGGCACATATATCTTTAAAAAGGCATTCATCACAGATAGTACCGGCGAGGGAGCAGCCTTATCGCTCATCGTGATCGCCATCGCCCTGGCCCTTTCCTGCCTGCAGGCGGCATGGTTCGGCAAAAAATCAAGGCATTAGAAGGTCAACATATGGGGCAAAGGAAGGGCATACACACTCTATTGATCCACATTCTGCTCTTTGGGATACTGGCCGTATGGATGATCCCGGAAGTATATATGTTCACGCTTTCTTTGCGGACACCAGCTCAAGTGTTTGACCCCAAATTATTCACTTTTCCGATCAAGTTGGACAATTTTTCTCTGGTCATCCGCGACAATCCGCTCGAACTCTTTTTCTTAAACTCGCTGCTCATAAGCGTTGCCACAGTCTTTTTCGTGGCGCTCTTTGGCTCTTTGTTTGCATACGCAGTGAGCATACTCGAGATTCGGGGCCGCAAGGCCCTTTATCTGATGATCATTATAACCCTGATGGTTCCTGTTACTTCGCTGGTACTGCCACTGGCGATATTGCTAAAGAACTTCGGCCTCTCGAATACCTACGCAGGCATTATATTGCCCTACACAGCCTTGGGCATACCATTTTGCGCCATCGTGGTCAAAGGCTTCCTGGACGACTCGCCAAAGGATTTATTTGAATCTTCGCGCATCGATGGCTGTAGTATTTTCCAGACCTACTTCCACATTGCCCTGCCCCTGATCCGCCCTTCCCTTATTTTTATCGTGATATGGCAGTTCATCAGCGCCTGGAACGAATTTTTTCTGGCCTTTGTCATCCTGACAGAAGACCGCGTGAAGACCTTAACCATTATACCAATGCAGTATTCCGGGTTTTACATGTCAAACCCGGGGGCTCTATTTGCCATCCTGACGTTGATCGCCCTGCCCTTGATCATAGTATATATTATGGTACAAAAACTATTTATACACGGCCTGACCACAGGAGCGCTGAAGGGCTGAAAATGAATGGTGATCAAAGCTATATTGTCTGTGGCATTGATGTGGGCACATCATCGATCAAGGCCGTCGCGCTTGAGATAGAAGGGAATGCTTACCAGCTGCTCTGGTCTGCTGCAAGGCCATATAACGGAGATTTCAGTCCGGAAAGAGATGTCGCCAAATGGTATGAACAGATGGACGGTATCTTGGGAGATCTGCTATCCCTTTACCTTCCCTGTGCCATCGGCTTTACCGGCCAGATGCACACCCTGTATGCAGAAACGGCAGGGGCGCGCCTGGACCTGCCAGCGCTCTTGTGGCTCGATATGCACGGCAGTCGGTATTTACCAGACCTGGGCATTTCTGATGACGAATTTATCCAGCATACCGCCAATCTACCCCTTCCCGACTTCACTCTGGCGAAGTGGCTATATGTGAAAAACGCATACCCGGAGGCGAGCTCGCAGATAGAGCGCTTATTGTGCGCCAAGGATATTGCGCGCCACTACCTCGACCCCCAGGCCGCCTTTGTCTTGGATCGAAACGAGGCGACAGGGACGCAGTGCTTCAACCCATTTACAGACCAATGGGCGAGCAAAATACTCCATGCGGCAGGGATCCCTAGGCGCATACTGCCCAAAATATCGGACAGCCGGGCGATAGCGGGTTATCTGAAACACAAGGGCCACTCCATACCCTTGATTCTGGGAACCGGGGATCAGGCGGCGGCAGTCAGGGCCCTCGGAGCAGATCGGGAAGGCATTATATCGGCCTCGCTAGGCAGCTCTGGGGTCTTATCCTTCCCCCTTCGGCAAGAAAAAATTGCAGAGGACTGGGCGGGAGATTTCCACCTCTTTCCCTTAGGCTACAAATCGGGAGGCTACAAGTCGGGAGGCTACAAGTCAGGCCATGAAACAATGTACCAGGCCATCGGCACAGTTCCAGCGCTTGGCAGTTCCTTGCATTGGGCCAGAAATATCTTTCAGATCCCATCGGCAGGCGAGTTTGGCAAGCTCGCTCACGCGGCCCAAAGCAGAGACGCTGAGCTGATGTTTATGCCATACCTCGGCGGAATGGGGGCGCCAAATCCAAACCATGCCCTCAGAGGGGGGCTGATGGGCCTGTCTTTGGGCACTTCTGTCACAGATATCTTCAGGGCAATATTCAATGGTATCGGAATGGAGTTCTCCACGATTATCGAAGAGGCGAAATCGCTCGATATTTCCACCAAAAAACTTATTTTCTCCGGCGGCGGGGTCCATATTGAGCCCTTGATCAAGGTAATCAGTTCGATCTTGGATATGGAGTGTTTCTATGCCGCCGAGGCAGAAATGAGTGCCTTCGGTGCTGCTTTGCTCGCAGCGGACTCTATCGATCCCGAGAATGGGATTACAGCCAGGACAAAGCACATCGACAGCAGCGATATTTCACCACTTGATCGAGATTATAGAAATAGGTGGAGAAAATACAGGCAAGTCCAGATTCCGCGCTTGTGAGCGCCCTTGTAGAAATTCGCTTTTGATGCCAGACGAAGACTCCCATGCGAGCTGGCGCAGCATGGGAGAAACAGGGGAGGCCCGGGCGCAGCCAGGCCCGACCTTCCTCTCTGCGAGTGGCACCATTTGCCATCACTTACGCGGTGCGTTACAATCACGACCATGCGAGAGATGAGTATTCAGAATGTGTTATTTATTTGTATGGGCAATATCTGCCGTTCTCCGGCGGCCCATGCCGTGATGCGGCAGATCAGTCGGGAGCAGGGGCTGGGATGGCGCATCGACTCCTGCGGGACCGATGCCTTCCACCAAGGCGCGGGGCCCGATGCGCGCATGCAGAAAGTGCTGAACCAACACGGTTACAGCGGCTTTCGTCACGAGGCCCGGCTATTCCGACCTGCAATGGCCTATGAGTTTGATTTGTTGCTGGCCATGGATCTGCGCAATTATCGGGATGTCTACGCTCAGTTGGACCACGATGCCCAATTGACAAGCAAGTTGTATTTGTTCCGTGACTTTGACCCGCACTTACTGGATTCAGCGGAGTCTCTGCCAACTCCGGGTGCTTCCCAAGCCGAGGTCCCCGACCCTTATTACAACGGGGACAAGAGTTTTCAGGAGGTGTTCCGGATGATTGTGCGCACTTGCCGGAATCTGGCGGCACTGTAATCTGTCCAAGAATCTGTCCAAGCTGCCGTGGGCATTCTGGTCTGGGATTTACGAACCCGATATTTTTCCGGGTAGTTCCAGACCCCATTCCAAGGCTAAAAAAGCCCGGCAGAACCGGGCTTGCTGAGCGAAAGACGGGATTTGAACCCGCGACATCAACCTTGGCAAGGTTGCACTCTACCAACTGAGTTACTTTCGCTTGTATACATATTGTTGAGCGAGGACTATCCCTATTACTCAAGAATCGGCCAGTATCATAAGAAATCGGGGGAATTGTGCAAGCCCCTCCCTTTTTTCTCGCCTCGGGAACCATGCTTTTGGGCACCTCTAAAACAGGATAGAATCAAGTCGATATGGATAAGAAAAAGGAATCTGTTATTTTTGCGAAAGAAGGAAGGGATTCCAGTGTTGTTGAGGAGTGTAAAGAATTTAGGGGACCTCTAAAAATTCCCCACCACAGAAGGATGGCGCACCAGACGCGGTCTTTTTCACGGAGTAAAGGTTCTGCCTTACGGCAGGGTTTGTGGCAAACGGCCTGCTTCGCCCCGCCATTTACCACTGTCACGAAAGAGAGGAAGCAGGCTCTTTGCTGCGCACGGCCTGCCAGTTCACCAATGCTGCGCCAGCTCACATTGGTGCCATACAGCAAAGTATGGCTCGGCTTCCGTTCCTCGCTGCCGCAAAAAATCCCTTCGTCTGGCATCAAAAGCGAAGCTATTTTGGAGCGAGGAAGTGAAGCCGAAGAATACTTTGTTGTATTGTAAGGCTTTACTGACGAATCTGTTCGTTTCAAAAGAGCGAGCAAGAGCGCAGAATGGAATTTTTAGAGGTCCCCGTTGTTACTGCCTTTCCGAACAGAGCAATCATGGGCCGATACCTCGCCGAAATCGCCTGGGAAACCGAAGTGTGGGTAGCAGATGCTCCATCGCATCTAATTCATTTCAATGGAAAGCGTTTTCTCGAGCCATATAACTCTGCTGCGTTTTAAGGGCACCTCTAAGTCATGGCTGGCTCTTAAGGATGATGCAGCTCTTATGTGGTCTTGCCGAAGTAACTGGAAATGGTTATTATCGCAGACAGAAATTAGCCCGACAGCTTATCGGAGATAAGCTCTCACAATCTGCGAGCCCGGTATCTTCTTCGCTGTATTCTAATGCTACCGGGCTATAGAGCGAATGCTCAGGGCGGCTGCTTGTAGCAAGCATCGCTTCCAGTGTGCCAGAGTTTAAGTCCCCGACAGTCATTTGACGATAATTTGAAACAGACATTCCAAGGAGGTTTCATTTATGAGCAACCCACTCGATCTCGAGCTGAGTCGTGCCAAAACAAAGGAACAGAATTTCCTGCGCAATGTGTATACATGGATGTGCATGGCTCTGATTATTACAGGGCTTACTGCCTATCTGACAGCGCATTCAGGCCTGCTCCCTTATCTGCAGGGAGGTGGCTATCTGTTACTGGTCATTGCCATGCTGGCCCTGACTTGGTTTCTGCCCAACTTGGTGATGAAGCTCAGCACCAATTCTGCAACCTTGTTGTACGCCCTCTATGCGGTGCTTCAAGGTATGCTGTTGGCATGGATATTTAAAAAATTCACCCAATCCGTCATTTATAGTGCCTTCTTTATTGCTGCGGGGACTTTTGCCGCCATGGCAAGCTATGGTGTTATTACCAAAAAGGATCTGAGCAGCATGGGCTCTTATCTGTTTATGGGCTTGATCGGCATCATTATCGCTTCTCTGGTCAACCTGTTTATGTTTATGCGTTCCAGCGGCCTCAGCATGCTGATCAACTATGCTGCAGTGTTAATTTACACCCTGTTGACTGCCTTCCAGACTCAGCAACTCAAAAACATGGCCAATGAAATGAATCAGTCGGACAGTGCCAGCTTCCTGCGTATCAGTATTATTGCAGCCTTTTCACTGTATATCACCTTCATTGGTTTGTTTCTTCGCATTTTGATGATTTTGGGCCGCCGTGACTAAGTGATGGCTCAAAATCGTTTTCACCAATTTGGGAAAGTGTTCTCTTCAATAGATCGGACCTACTGAGACCATGCTTTGGCCGCTCCAGCGCGAGAGGCAGCAGGCTCTTGTTTAAAGGGAAGGGCCGTGCACAGTCAGGCCCTTCCCTTTAAACAAGAGCCCCTGCTGCCTCTCTTCTGACAAAAAGGCATGATTTACCCTTTCACATTAATCACCTGACGTAAGGTATGTAGAACTTCGACAAGGTCGCTCTGGTTTTCCATTACTTCGTCGATTGATTTGTATGCGGCGGGAATTTCATCTACGCGCTCTTGATCCTTGGGGCATTCGATCCCCTTGGTTTGTTCGACCAAGTCAGCAGTAGTAAACCTCCGCCGGGCTTCTTTCCTCCCCAATCTTCTGCCCGCCCCGTGAGAACAGGAGCAGAACGATTCCTTACTGCCCTTTCCGCGAACGATAAATGATTTGGCGCCCATACTGCCAGGGATAATGCCGTAGTCACCTTCGCGGGCCCGGATTGCCCCTTTGCGAGTGACGATGACATTGGCCCCGTAGTGCTGTTCTCGCGCAATGTAGTTGTGATGGCACTGGACTGCGGAATCCAGCATCATAAAATCTCCCAAATGCTGGCTCATAGCTCTCAAAATAGCACTCATCATCACATTACGGTTTTCCGCGGCAAAGTCCTGAGCCCACATGACTGCATTGCAGTAATCATCGAAAATCTCGGTGCGCTCCACCAAGTAGGCCAAGTCTTTGTCCGGCAGATACTCGCCGATAAAGTAGCGCTCCATTTCCAGCTTGGCTTTTTCTATAAAGAAGCTGCCAATCTTATTACCGGCCCCGCGCGAGCCTGAATGCAACATTACCCAGACAGAATCAACCTCGTCCAAGCAAACTTCAATGAAATGATTTCCGGTCCCTAATGTTCCCAAGTGATTGGCATTGTTGTATCCCTTTGCTTTGGGATACTTCTTTATTATGCGATCATAACCACTGGCCAGAAGCTTCCAGCGCTCAGCAATTTCCGCAGGGAGGTCAGACCAACCACCCACATCATTACGGCCGCCGTTATCGGTACGACCGTGAGGAACCGCAGCCTCAATACCACACCTGAGCGCATGTAAGTTGTCAGGTAGATCATTTGCCGTAAGGCTGGTTTTTGCGGCCATCATCCCGCACCCCAGGTCCACACCAACGGCAGCAGGAATGATGGCTCCTTTGGTCGGAATTACAGAGCCAATAGTAGCTCCAATACCATGATGAACGTCCGGCATTACTGCCACATGGTGATGGATAAATGGCATCTGTGAAACTTTGGCCAGCTGTTCAGCCGCATTCTCATCTATCTCATTGGTCCAGATTTTGACTGGCTTCCCTGTTTGGATTACACGTTTGACAGGCATATATTTGTATCCTCCCTTTTGACCCACCATCTTTCTGTGGTGGAGAATTTTTAGAGATCCCTATACCTGCTTTCTTTGTAATATCTTTCTGATTATTTTTGCCAGTGGTTGCAGCAGTTTATATATTCGTAGTTTTTTGCTCAAAACTTTGGCTATTACCCAGAGTTTGCGTTTGCGAGAAAGTTGCCCAAAACAATACCAGCGATTTTTTTGCAGTTCCCTTTCCTTTTCCCGGGATTGTTCCAGTTCTGTTTGCAGTTCCCTCTCTGTCTCTCTGGACTGCCCCAGCTCTGCCTTGAATTGTAATATATATTGGGCTGTATGGTGGGCTGGAAGGGCATTTATCAGCTCTGCCAATAATTCGCCGTCTCCTGAATACCGGACAAGCCAACTTTCCACTTCTTTGCCGACTCTATGCCGCAGAAAATGGCTTTCACTGTCTTCCCGCGCTTTTTCCCAGTCATCCAGGATGCCCACGGCGCGATTGGGCTGTATGGTGGGCTGGAAGGGCATTTATCAGCTCTGCCAATGATTCGCCGTCTCCTGAATACCGGACAAGCCAACTTTCCACTTCTTTGCCGACTCTATGCCGCAGAAAATGGCTTTCACTGCCTTCCCGCGCTTTTTCCCAGTCATCCAGGATGCCCACGGCGCGAGCGAAATCTTGGATGGCTTTCTCGTTTCTACTGTTGTCCAGGCTATCAGCCCGATACTGGTAATAAAACAGTCGTTCCGGAATAAACAGGGCAGCATTGCTCTGACTCTGTATATAATATAAAAGACGAGGTATCAAGACGAAATCTTCCATCGACATGTGCTCCGGAAAGCGGAGCCCACTTTGAGCAAAAAGTTCCCGTCGCCACAGTTTGCCCCAGGCACAGTGGAAAAGTCCCGGTTGCCGGGTATGACTGTAATGTTCGAAGGGCTGATTGATCAACAGATCGCTCTTGGGTGCACCACCAAAATTTGAAAATTGTCCATCACACACACGTACGATACCGCAGACCATCAATGCCGCCTGTGGATGTGCCGAAGCCTTTTGCAAAAAAATTTCCACGGTATTTCTTGCGATATAATCATCGCTGTCCAGAAACAAGAGCCACTCGCTGCGGGCAGCTTCGATTCCCGTGTTTCGTGCCCCACCTAAATGCTTGTTCTGTTTGTGGCGGAACGGCACTATGCGCGGATCGCGTCGGGCATAGTTTTGAATCATATCCCAACTCTCGTCCAGTGAGGCGTCGTCCACCACGATAATTTCAATGGCAGTCTCGCTTTGCAGGCACACCGATTCCAGGCAGCGAGCCAGGTAGTCGCGGGTGTTGTGGACCGGAATGATTACCGAAACCTTGGGCGGGGGGGCTTCTCCTTCGTAAAATGGGTAGGGCAGTTCCTGCCAGTGGGGCGGTAAAAAGTCCCGACATTTGATATTATGACTGAGCATTTGCATGGTCGGCATAAAAACCAGCGAATCGCTCTGCTCTCCGAGCAGAGCTGCCATTTGGCTATAAGAACTATTCGCCACAATAAAATGCCTGCACTGCGCCATGGTAGAAAAGTCTTCTACAGCACCCCTGTCAGAAAAGCCATAAGGCATGCCAAGCTGTTTTATTTCCGGCACGATATACTGCTCCACCCAACACATCTCATCACTGAACAGTATGATATAAGGTCTTGAAAGTTCCTGTTTTACGCGTTCCAAGGCAGCCTTGTAATAGGCGAAAGGGTGCATTCCATGAATGTTCTGCTTTTTTTCAATCAGATAATCCCCTCGGCGTACATGCAGGGCCACAAGTTCAAAACCCAGGGCCTCCGGCTCTTGATATTCAGGAGGCAGGGGCCGTAAGCGTGGCTGGAATAAAGAATTTGCTTCTTCAAAATAACGATAATGCTGAAAGTATCCTTCTAATATGACGGCTGGTGGAAAAGATGGTAAATCTTCTAAAAAGGAAAACTGCTGTGTAAGAGGTTCATTATAAACAGGATATCCCTGATTTTCCATAGCGGAAGTATTTCGACAAATTTTAATTTCCGGAAAGAATTCCTTCAGTAAGAACGGTCGAATTTCATTATCTGGAATTTCATACCATGATATATCACAGAATATCTGCAAGCCCCTCAATTTATTTTTATGCTGCTTGTACAGTGCTAATGCAAAACAATACTGCCATAGCTGGTTCGCCAGACCTCCCATGATTCTTACAATAATCTGATTGGGCAGTTGCCCACGCAGCCAGGCATGGCCGCCCCATTGCGGTAATTCTTTATTTTGCATGTGGATGTATATTTTCCAGGTTCTTCGAACAAAAGAGTAGGAACGGGTACCTCTAAAAATGACCAACCCAACCCGGAGTTGGAGAGTTCATCCGGTACTTCGGTACACCTTGAATTTCCAATCCTCGCGCTCTGCGCTCAGATTAGAATTCTACGACACTCAGCAATCGGAAACAAGCCCCGCCTTCAATCACGCTGCCTGAGTGCCGTAGAATTTCGCCATAAATAAGACTTGAGGAACGAAGGGCGGAAATTCAAGGTGTACCGAAGTCCAACTTCAAAGGTCCCTTCAGATGTCCCCCTGAAGAAGGCTCTGGGGCGAAGAATGCTCAGGTACAGGGATTCGCTGCTTGGGGATTTGGGGCTGCGGAGGGGAGGGTTCCCAATGTTTTTCATGCATCAAAAACTCTGTAAACCCCAAAAATTGGAATATCAGATAGCACTCCCCATTTCTCAATAAATAAGCCTTGCCGCTTGCGAGCTTCCAAACTATCTTTGAGGAGTTTTCCAGATGGTCCCCTTAAGGGCACCTCTAAAAATTCGCTTTTGATGCTGATTCAGCGCGGAATTGGGGTTTTTAGAGGTGCCCTTAAGCAAGAGCCTGCCGCCTCTTCTAACAAATCTGCTCCGTGCAAAAGGCCGATTCAGATATAAAATTGGAATTTTTAAAGGTCCCTTAAAAACTCCGGCTCTGCATTCGCAGAGCCGGAATCTCTCACGCAAAGGATATATGATGCCCTACCTCCCCAATATTTTTGAGCGTCAAGGCGGTGTAGAACGCAGTTACGACATCTATTCCCGGCTGCTGATCGACCGTATTGTATTTCTGCAAGGCAAGATTCACGATGAATCGGCCGATGCTGTAGTGGCTCAGCTGCTGTTTCTCGACTCACAAGATCCGGAAAAAGAAATCAGCCTGTACATCAACTCGCCGGGAGGCTCGGTGACCGCGGGCCTGGCAATCTACGATACCATTAAGTATATCCGGCCCAAAGTCCAGACCTTCTGTTTGGGGCAGGCCGCCTCAATGGCAGCAGTGATCCTGTGTGCCGGGGAAAAAGGCTCCCGCTTCATCCTGCCCTCCAGCCGCGTGATGCTGCACCAGCCTTGGGGAGGCGCTGAAGGACAGTCCAGCGACCTGGCTATTAGCGCCAAAGAAATCGTGAGACTGAAAGATCTGTTGATCGGCTATGTCGCCGAAAATACCGGAAAAACCCACAAAATCATCGCTAAAGACATGGACCGCGACTTCTATCTGCCCGCCAATAAAGCCGTAGAATATGGCATTGTCGATCAAGTGATGCAGCGCTGATTCCGAGCAGGGAATGCAGAAACTTCCCAAACCTGCAAAAGAGCGCCTCTAAAAAATGGTATCGCTTCGTGAGAATGGTACAATTGTACCGCGTTTTGATGGAAGACGACCCCTCCTTTTGTGAGCTGGCGCAACAGGAGAGAAATGGAAAGGCGGGGCGAAGCAGGCCGTTTGTCACAAACCCTGCCACAAGGCAAGCTTTTTTTTCGAAAAAGATCGCGATTTCACGCGGGATTGGAATTTTTAGAGATACTCCCAAAGGAGAAATACCAAGGTAGAATTATGGTTAGGAAAAAAGATAAAGGCAGTGAAAGAAAGGATTGCTCCTTCTGTGGTCGCGCCAAAGCTGAAACCAATCAGCTGATTGCCGGGCCCTCGGGCGTATATATCTGTGATATCTGTATTGCGGCTTGCAGCCACTTGATGGCCGAAGAACGTGATGCTGATGAAGAACTAATGCTGGAAGACTACGAAGAGCCAAGTCCGGGCGAAGCCCTGCCCAGTCCGGTCGAAATCAAAGAGTTTCTGGATCAGTATGTAATCGGCCAGGAAAACGCTAAAAAAGTGCTCTCAGTAGCCGTTTATAATCACTATAAACGCATCAACATGGCACATCTGAGCCATTTGAACGAAGAGGACGTCGAGCTGGAAAAGTCAAACATCTTGCTGATCGGGCCGACCGGTTCGGGCAAGACACTCTTGGCCTGCACTCTGGCCAAGAAACTGAAAGTGCCGTTTGCAATTGCCGATGCCACAACTCTGACCGAAGCGGGCTATGTCGGCGAAGATGTCGAAAACATTTTGCTAAAACTGATTCAAGCGGCTAACGGCAATATTGCTGCCGCTGAACGCGGCATTATCTATATCGATGAAATCGATAAAATTACCAAGAAGGGCGAGAACGTCTCAATTACCCGCGATGTGTCAGGCGAAGGTGTACAACAGGCTCTGCTCAAAATCATTGAGGGCACTGTGGCCTCGGTTCCGCCCCAAGGCGGCCGCAAGCACCCCAATCAGGAAATGCTGCGCCTGGACACCTCCAATATTCTGGTGATCTGCGGAGGCGCCTTTGTTGGTCTGGACAAGATCATCGAACACCGCGTGGGGCGCAACCCCATCGGATTTGGCTCGATCGGAAACAACAAAGACAAGATACACGATGACCTAATGAATCAGGTTTCACCGGAAGACTTGGTAAAATTTGGCCTGATTCCCGAATTCATCGGCCGCCTGCCGGTGATGAGCACGCTCAACGATCTGGACGAAGAGGATATGGTGCGCATCCTGACCGAACCCCGCAATGCGGTGCTGCGCCAGTTCACGGTGCTGATGGGCATGGACGACATTGAACTACGAGTCGAAGAAGCGGCCATTCTCGCCATCGCCCGGCAGGCTCTGGCTCGCGGTACAGGTGCGCGCGGTCTGCGCTCCATTCTCGAAGAGAAACTGCTCAACCTGATGTATGAACTACCTTCACGGGAAGAACGTAAGTGTACAGTACTAACCCAAGAATCAATTGAAAAAGAGATAAGCCCTTCTGTGCTGCTGGACCAGGAAATCGAGCAGAAGCTGGCCGTCTGGCCCAAGAAGCTGCATGAAGCCAAAACCCGGCAACTGGCCGCTTCCTGAGCAGCTGCTCAGAGAAGCCCTGAAACAAAGGAGGCGGCTCATTGAAATCCGGCAACAAAAATAGTCGATTGATCAGAGGCGTGAGGGGGCTCAGGGATACTTGGAAGAGCGGGGGAGCCTCCCGGCGTTCTCCGGGCAGCTTGCCCTATCTGCCGATTTACGAACCGGTGCTGTTTCCCTGCACCAAAGGGGATTTGGTAGTCGGCAAGCCCGAATCCCGGGCTGCCATTGAGCGCGCTCTGGGCGGTGATCACAATATCTTGCTCTGCTACAAAAAAGACAAAGAAGACGGTGGTCACTCGCTTAAAGAGCTGACTCCGGTGGCGATTCTGAGCCACATCACCAACTTCATGCGCTACCCGGACAGCTCGGTGCGGATCTCGGTTGAAGCCATGCGCACGGTGCGGTTGCAGAATGTTTCCGGCCCGGGAAGCACCGCAGCAGGTGCTGGCCAGCACTCGCGCAGCAGCGCAGCAGTGCAGCTGGCCGATTTTGAAGTAAAAAAAACAGCGGCTCTAAGCGATACGGATGGGGGCCTGGACGAGAAGAAGGCTTTTGCCACTATTTCACTGGTCCTTAAAGAAGCGTTTTCCGAATATGTGCGGGACAATCCCAAATTGCCGCACAAATTGCCCAAGCTGGTCAGCGATGCGCGTGATTCACAGGTACTGATGTCGCTGATTTGCAGCCACGTGAAAATGCCGCGCAGCCAGAAACTCTATTTTCTGGAACATCTCGGCTCACTGTCGCACTTGGAGGAACTGGGTATCACCCTGGGTATTGAGAAGGAAGTCGGCCAGATCAAGGAGAGTGTGAGCATACGAGTGCGCGAGCGCCTGGATAAAAATCAGAAAGAATTTATTCTGCAGGAGCAGATTAAAGAGATTCAGCGCGAGCTGCGGGGCGAAGCAGATGATCCCAGCGGCTCCCAAGAACTGGAAAAACGCTTCGAAGACAAACGGCTGCCTCAAGTAGTGCGAGAGAAGGTGCAGCGAGAGCTGCGCCGCTTGCAGGGCTTGCAAGCGGCTTCACCGGAATCCGGCATTCTGCGGGCCTATCTGGAGCTGATCGACGAACTGCCCTGGAGCCGAGTTACCGAAGATTCCATCGATATCATGGGTGCTCAGGCCATTCTCGACAGCGAGCACTACGGGCTGGAGGATGCCAAGGAGCGTATTCTCGACTACCTGGCAGTGCGGGGCTTGCAGAGCGACCGCGAAAAGCAAGGTAAAAAGACAGGGGAATCGGGTTCGCCGTTATTTTTCTCAAATACTGATGAAGACTCGGGACAACTTGCCGCAGAGCCTCGCCAGCAGCGTCTGCGCGGTCCCATCCTGTGCCTGGCAGGCCCGCCGGGCACAGGTAAGACCTCTCTGGGCGCATCGATAGCCAAAACCCTAAACCGTAAATTTGTGCGCATCGCCTTGGGGGGGCTGCGTGATGAGGCCGAAATCCGGGGGCATCGCCGCACCTACGTTGGCGCGCTGCCCGGTAAGATCATCCAGGCTTTTCGCCGAGCACAGACTTGCAATCCGGTAATCCTGCTCGATGAAATCGACAAAGTCAGCAGCGATTTTCGCGGAGATCCGGCATCGGCACTGTTGGAAGTCCTGGATCCGGAGCAGAACCACTCGTTTACTGACCATTATCTGGAACTACCCTACGACCTGTCCAAGGCCCTGTTTATTATGACAGCCAACGATCTGGATGAAATTCCGCTGCCTTTATTTGATCGTATGGAAATCATTGATGTTCCGGGCTATACCATTTATGACAAGCTACACATCGCGCGCCAGCACCTGATTCCCAAGCAATTACAGGAAAACAGCATTACTGAGAGCGGTCTGGATGTTTCGGAAGAAGTCCTCGCCCGCCTGATCGGCGAATACACCATGGAGTCGGGTGTGCGCAATCTGGAGAGGGTTATCGCCAAATTGATCCGCAAGCTGGTGCGGGCCTTTCTACGTGAGCAGGAGACCCGGCCCGGCTACTATACCCGCAGCAGTGCCTTTCTGCACCAAAATCAGGAGCTCAGTTGTGTCGATGAGAATAGCCCCAAATCTTGGCGGGAAATGCTGATGGGACACAAATGGCGGGTCGATGTGGAAGACCTGCGCAGGCACTTGGGAACTCCGCTCTATGATCCTTACGAACAACTGCAAGAGAGTGCCATTAAGGGTTTTGCCCAAGGGCTCGCCTGGACGCCAGTCGGGGGCCGCCTGCTGCCGGTTGAGGCGCGTCAGGTGCGGGGTTCCGGTTCTTTAATCCTGACGGGCAAGCTCGGAGAAGTAATGAAGGAAAGTGCCCAGATCGCCTACAGTCTGATTCAGCAGTTGTTTGCTCAATACAATGTGGATGTGAAAGAGCTGGGAAAGCAGGACCTACACATCCACGTGCCCGAGGGCGCGATTCCCAAGGATGGGCCTTCGGCGGGAATTACCATTGCCGCCGCAATGCTTTCGGCACTCTCCGGCCGTCCGGTGCGCCGGGATGTGGCAATGACGGGTGAGGTTACTTTGACCGACCAGTTGCTCTCGGTGGGGGGTATCCGCGAAAAAGTCTTAGCGGCTCATCGCCGGGGTTTCCGGCATATCCTGCTGCCCCGGAAGAATCAGCGCGATACCGAGAAACTACCGGAGCAGATCCTAGAAGCAATTGAATTCCACTATTTTCACTCAGTAATCCACGCCTTGCAGTTCCTGCTACCGGAAAGCGAAGCACCCGCAGCGATACCCTGATCCATCCACACCACTTGGCTCAGATGCGCCAATATGGGGATTAACACCTAAAAATACCTGCTGCTTCCTGAGTGGAATTTTTAGAGGTCCCCATCAATATTAATCCGTAGAAGTAGAGTATTATAAATGTTTGTCGCTCCCGCTTTTGCAAGAATTAGGGATCAATCGGAAAGAATACTACTTTTACTGAATGGTATAACTAATTCTATAATAAACACTTGTGTCCCGTGGAAGCTTATGTATTGACAGTTTTTCTGTGGCTTGATATATTTTGCCACCATTATTGAAGGGATGGAGATTGTTCTAGCTATTCACAATGAAACGTTTTGCGTACATTGAACAGCATTGTCTCCAAGAGCGGACAAGGAGGAATTCGTATGGCACAGCAGAGTAAAAATGCCCGCGCCGGCTCATCAAATCAAAAAGTTTTACACTCCTGCGGTGGAGAAATTAAGATGAAATCAATGTTCTCAAATGGAAAAATGAAGCATTATGCAGAATGTGATTCTTGTAATCAGCAAGAACGCAGGCCTAGTGACTTCTTTTAGTCAGGATATATAGTAGGGGCACCTCTAAATAGTAGAATATGGGATTGAGCCATAGAAAATGAACTGTGGCTCTGAAGGAGTATATTTTGCCTAATTCGTCAAATGCAAAAAAACGTTATCACCAAAGTTTAACACGGCGCGATCGCAACAGAATAGCCAAAAGCCGGATTCGTACGAGTATTCGCGCTTTTGAAAAAGCACTGAAAGAAGGAAATAAAGAAACTGCTCAACAGTGTTTTCAGGCGTTTGCCAAGCTCATCGACACTGCTGCTGGAAAAAATATCTATCATCCCAACACTTCTGCCCGCAAAAAATCCCGCTTGGCCAAAAAGCTCAATGTCCTAGTCTAGATGTTTAATCTTTCAGAATTAAGTTCAGTGAGCTTCGCCAATCTTGTTAACGATCGCAGTTCAATTCGATGAAGGTGCGAATGGAGGAATTTTAGATGAAGAGAGAAAAGATTACTAAGGCTGACTTGGTGGGTCAGATTCAAGATCAACTCAAACATCAGGGGCGCTTGGATCGCAAAGAAATTAAATTGGTTCTGGATCAGTTTTTTGAAGAAGTGAAAGTCACCCTGCAGGAAGATAAAGTGATTGAATTGCGCGGTTTCGGTACTTTTGAGGTGCGTACCCGCAAAGGTAAAGACAAGGCGCGCAACCCGAGGACTGGTGAAATCACTTCGGTCGAGAGTCATGGTGTGCCCTTGTTCCGGGCGGGCAAAGAATTGAAGCAGCTGGCTTGGCCGATCGTTCATCCCATCAAAGATACAAACAGGGAATATAGCACTACTCCATCAGATTAGGACAAACTACTGGGTGCCTCCAAACTGCAAGAAGGCAAAGGCAGTTTTTTAGATCCCCTACTTTTCTACTATATGTATAGGGAACAGTGGCGGACAGCTGTGTGGTTTTGAAAGATGGATGGATACTTGAAGCGATTTGAACAGGATTTGCGGACCAACTGTGAAAAGCAGGCCGTAAGATGCCCCGGTGGTTTCTGTGGCTTGCTTTTTTGTGTATGATTTTTAATACCATTTCGGCGAGTCCCGCTCAATAGGCCGAAAAGATTTCGATAACTGAGAGATGTATGGCAAAATTTCGCTTGGGCGGTTCTGGGAACAGTTTGCAAAAAGGGAAAATTACCGATGCGTTGGGTGCGGCATTCAATGCATCATCCGGGGCAGAGTCCGGGGTGTCGAATCCGACCTCTTCGCGGGTGGCGGAAGGTGCTCTCATACAGGGAGAGTTGACGTTTTCGAGTAATCTATACTTTTCAGGCAGGCTGGACGGTCTGATCCAGGCCCAGGAAGGCAAGCTGGAGCTGAGCAGAAGCGGGAAAGTACACGGCGACATTGATTGCCAGGCCATCGACTGTTATGGCGAGGTCTCTGGCAACATTATATCCCGGAAGCGCAGCATACTGCGCAGCGAATGTAAATTAATCGGAGATATCGAGACCGCAGCTCTGTCGATCCAAAATGGAGCACAAATCAGTGGTCACTGCAAAATGTTGGGTGACCAAGCCGATCTGGATTTATTCAGCATGCCGGTTGAAAATCTGCGTAAATACTTGAAGTCTGGCAAATAGACAATTTTTAGGCGATATAGCACTACCCTGATTATGGGCAGCTCTAAAAATTTGGAACCCTTTACGGAGGCTGGAAGAACGGACCTTTTATCCCACCAGCTTGCTGCTGCGGGGGTCCGTTCATTGAGCCTTGCAGGCCTCGTAAACCGCCGTACTGACCTGATTAGCCACGCGTGGATCCATGGGCGATGGCAAAACACAATTTGTCGAGAGCTCATCGGGGCCCAGCACTCCGGCCAAGGCCTCAGCAGCAGCCAGCCGGACTTCCGCAGTAATCTGGGTGGACAGGCCCTTCGGCGCTCGTTCGCGCTGGGCCTGCATCGAGCCGCGGAAGATGCCGGGAAAGACCAGGACATTGTTGATCTGGTTGGGATAGTCCATGCGACCGGTACCCACAATGGCCGCGCCTGCGGCCATTGCCTCTTCAGGAAATATTTCCGGCTCCGGGTTGGCCATGGCCAGGATGATCGGGTCTTTGGCCATACTGCGCACTATCTCAGCGTTCAGCAGACCGCCGCGCGAGACGCCGATAAAAGCATCCGCACCACGTAGCATCTCGCTTAATTCACGACCTGCCTGCCCTTCTGCCAGGATATCTTCGTCAAATAATTCTTTCAGCACAAAATTTTGTTCCACTGCAGTGCTGCTACGCTTTAAAACACCACTTTTGTCGAATCCCTCGATCCGACCCACACCGGCCTGCTTGAGTATCCGGGCCGAAGCAGAACCGGCGGAACCTACGCCGCAGATCACCACCCGCATATCGCCCAGTCTGCGCCCGGTTAACAAGGCCGCGTTGCGCAGTGCCGCAGCGCAGACAATAGCGGTGCCGTGCTGGTCGTCGTGAAACACCGGAATCGACAGGCGCTTTTGCAATTCGCGTTCAATCGTCACGCAGTTGGGCAAAGTGATGTCTTCGAGATTGATGCCGCCGAAGTTGGCTTCTACAGCACAACAGATATCAATCAACTGCCGGGGCGACTTGACATCGAGGCACAGCGGTACTGCGTCCACACCGCCAAAGTATTTGAGTAGCAGGGCCTTGCCCTCCATTACCGGTAATCCGGCCCGCGCGCCGATGGCACCCAGTCCGAGCACAGCACTGCCATCCGAAACGATGGCCACGGTGTGGGCCTTGCTGGTGTAACGAAAGGCATCCGCCGGATTCTCGGCAATTTTGCGGCAGGGCTCGGCCACGCCCGGTGAATAGGCCAGCGCCAAGTCTGACAGGCCATGGATAGGTATTTTGATTTGGGTGGCGATCTTGCCCCCATAGTGCTCGTGTAGCTTGAGCGCCCGGTGTTTCAGAGTTTCCCTAGAGTTGTCGGACAAGTGCATAAGGGAACCTCTAAAAATTCCAATTTTGCGCTTGAAGCGGCGATCTTGTTGCCAAATAAAGGTTCTGTCTTACGGCAGGGTTTGTGAGAATGGCCTGCTTCGCCTCGCCATTCCTCACCGTCAGCAAAGCCTTGCAATGGAGCAGGTATATTCAGTCCCCGCCATGACTAGACATCACGCGTAATGAAGATACGATTCTGAGCAAATTCCAAACCGAAGTTCCATCTACTCTTTTGAGAAATGTGATCCTTACTTTTGCCGTATTTTCCCTTTGATCCGACTACCGCTTTTGCAGCACCTTCTTAATATGCCGGGTATTGTACCAGCGATGAGCATAACGCGCCAGATAGATGAACGGAGTATCGAGCAAGGCAATTACCACGCGGATTATATAAGTGCCCAGAATATAGGTTTGGATGACGACCCGCAATTCCAGCGGCTGCTCGGCCAGCACAATCCAAGCCAGCAAGCTGAACACAGTGTTGTCGATCAGGCCGGAGAGCATGGTGCTAAGATTGTTGCGCAGCCAGATCAAACGCTTGCCATGGTGCTTGCGCATGACTCGATAGATGAGAATGTCATGTATCTGGCTGAACAAGTAAGCACTCATACCGGCAACAAACAAGTTCGGGGCAAGGCTGAACAGACTGCTGATCTTCTCGTGAGCCGACAAGGCCCAAGCCCACTCTCTCGAAGTTGTGGCAGGGTCCAGCGGTCGGAAACCGATGGTCAGCATCGTGATGATTGTCCATAGCAGCATGGACATAAATCCGATCCAGACTCCCTTGCGAGCCGCCCGATGACCTTCATATTCTGCTAAAATATCGGTACATAGATAGGTACTGGAAAATAAAATCGTCCCCAAGGCTGCCGGATCTGAGAAAATTGGGAATTGCACCACCTTAAGGACTTGCAGATTTGCTCCAATTATTGCCACAGTAATAAATGTATATAAACCTTCTTTACCTAGTAATGCATAAAATACTATAATAATTGTGAAGTAAGTAATGAGAGAAAGTACCTCCATTCCCAGAATAGGTATTCCTTGTAGAGTCTCAATAATATTGCTGGAAAACATATATAATCTCCTCGGAGCCAAATTCTTGTCGGCAAAAGCACTCTTGCATACCCAATATGGTGCGCAATCGATTGATAATAAAGGGTCCTCGTAGAGAAGTAGTTTTGTGCCAGTCTCCTTGACAAAAATCGGGAGCTGCAATATATTCTGGCGTTAGTTTTAGGGGACCTCTAAAAATTCGCTTTTGTTTTCTTGCGAAGCTATTTTGAAGCGAGGAAGTGAAGCCGAAGAATACTTTGTTGTATTGTAAGGCTTTACTGACGAAGCTGTTCGTTTCAAAAGAGCGAGCAAGAGCGCAGAATGGAATTTTTAGAGGTCCCCCTTTAGCCGCTGTAGCTCAGTCGGTAGAGCAAGGGACTGAAAATCCCTGTGTCGTGAGTTCGACTCTCACCGGTGGCAATTCCGTATCTGTTTTTGTCCCTCTCGATGAAAACCCGGTTTGCCGAGAGCTGATAGGAATCCTTTTCTTGGGCTCCATGAAACCAAGTGGATTTTAAGATATAAGCCACCGGACTGGCAAGCCGCCCAGACCATTGTCGTAGGGCACCTCTAAAAATCCGCTTCCGATGTGAATCGCAGAGATTTTTTGAGATAGCGAGGCGACAAGCCTTTTTAATACTTTGTTGTATTGAAATGAGTTGCCAACGAAGCTGCTCGCGGAAAAGATCGCGATTCCACGCGAAATTGGAATTTTTAGAGGCGTCCTTTTATAGAACACTCTCCAAGATCTAATTGTTGGCACCGCCAGCCTTGTATGCAGATGCAGCAGGCTCTTGCTGCACATGCGTTTTTTCCCATACTTATTGGTCCCCCTAAACAGTTTCCTAGGCTCAACACCATGAACAATCAAAGCTGTATAGCACAGTACCGGCTCTCGCCGCCTTCCTCTTGCTGGTTTCGCATCCCCGTAGGCGTATTGGGCTTATTTGGCTTATTGGCAAGCATATTGGCCGCCGGACTGCTCAGCAGCTGCCTTGCACGCAACGACATGATGGACCGGAACCAGAGATCTTCATCTTCCCAGACACCCGAAAGCCAAGCAGTGTCAGCGAGCGCTCCGGAATTAGTCATTCCGCCCTTGCTAGACAGCAGCAAGGGTAAAGTGATACTGCGTGCCCAATCCGCCAGTTACTCGGTCGGGCCGACTAAGCAGGGATTTCAGGGGCTGCCCAGTGCAACAATGGGCTACAACGGCCCTTTCCTCGGCCCGACCATCCTGCTGCGCCAAGGCAGTGAGGCGGAAATTGAAATTGCCAACCAGTTGGACGAGGTCACTACCTTCCACTCGCACGGCGCACACATCTCCGGCAGATGGGACGGTGGCCCACAGCGCCAGATTGCGCCCGGCAGTTCCTGGGTACTGCGCTTTGCGGTTCGCCAGCAGGCTGCGACTCTCTGGTATCACCCCCACCCCATGGGTACAACGGCCTCTCAGGTCTGGCAGGGTCTGGCCGGGCTCTACATCATCGAAGATGAGAACTCGAAAAGCCTGCCCCTGCCGCAAAAATACGGCGTCAACGACATCCCTCTGATCGTGCAGGAACGTATGATCGATGAGCAGGGCAGGCTGCTGCCCTACTCAAGAATCGAAGGGCACATGACTACCATGAACGGTGCTTCCGGCAACAGTATTTTGGTCAATGGGCAGCGCAGCCCGCAGCTTACGGTCGCCCGCGGCTGGCTGCGCCTGCGCCTGCTCAATGGCTCAAACGCCAGCAGCTACCGCTTTCACTTCGCAGACCGTACAAGTGCCGACTCTACCCGGCAGCCCCTGTCCTTTTACCAGATTGCCAGTGGGCAGGGGCTGCTGGTCCGCCCGGTACAGCTTGATTCAATTGATCTGACCACCGGCAGCCGCGCGGAACTGATGCTTCTCCTGCCCAAAGGTGAGATGGCAGTAGATTTGAAATTATCGGTCTGGAACCGCAATTTGAATGCAGTGGACACGAATTCCTATCCTGTAATGAGCATCCGGGTTGACCCCACCCGCCCACCGCCCCCAAAGCAAGTTCGCTTGCCCAAAATTTTGCGTAGTCCCGAACAAATTGACGCGGGAGAACAGTGGGCTTTCGATTTGCAAATTGGCAGCCCTGCCTTGGCCAAACTGCCCCGCCGGGAGATTTTTATGGAAATGCACAGCATGCACTCCATGATGGGACAAAATCCTTATAGTATTGATGGAAAATCCTTTGATGTGGATCGCATTGATTTCCACCTGCCGCAAAACCGCTACGAAGTCTGGCACTTTCGCACCGACATGCTGGGCCATCCGGTGCATATCCACGGGCTGCGCTTCCGCGTTTTGCAGTCTGCTTGGCAGATGGGTAAGAAAGCTGGCAGCCCTTACTGGAAAGACACCTTCACTCTGAATACCGAAGGCGAAGCTTTGGTACTGGTGCAGTTTACAAAGACGGCTTCGGCGGAATTTCCATACATGCTGCACTGCCATATGCTGGAACACGAAGATGCGGGCATGATGGCGCAGTTCCGCGTGAGCTGAGAACAAACGTACTTCAGACACCTCTAAAAATGGTATCGCTTCGCGAGTATTGTACAATCGCTCTGCTTCTGTTTTGTCTTGGCCGCAGCGATTGTACCGCATTTTGATGTGGATCGCTGAGATTTTTCGCGACAGCAAGGCGGCAACTCGTTTTAATACTTTTTTGTATTGAAATGAGTTACCAACGGTAGGCAGTGGCGCGGCGAAGCAGGCCACAACCTACAAATCCTGCCGCAAGGCAGAACCTTTTTCTCGCGGAAAAGATCGCAATTTCACGCGAAATTGGGATTTTTAGAGGTACCCTTCATAATCAATCCTCACGAACGCTTGTGGGCGTTGATTTCTACGTATTCGACCGAGAGATCACTGCCCCACGCCGCAGCACAACTCAGCCCTTGATGCAGATCGACACGGATGTAAATTTCGGAACGGGAGAGCAGCCGGGCGGCCTGTTCCTCGCTGAAGGGCTGAGGGTTGTTGGAATCCAGTACGCAAATGGCATCCGGATCGCCCGGGCGGCCCATGGTAATGCTGAGCCGGGCGGTTGAGATTTGGGCTCCGCTGTTGCCAACCGCGCAGGCAATGCGTCCCCAGTTGATATCTTCGCCGTACATTGCGGCCTTGAACAGGTTGGAGGACACCACGTGCCGGGCGCAGAGTGCGGCGTCCTGCTCGGTCGGTGCACCGACTACTTCGACTTCAATAAACTTTCCAGCACCCTCACCGTCCCGCACGATGGTTTTGGCCAAGTCTTGGCACAGCAGCTCCAACGCCCGTTGAAAATCCTGCCAGCGGGGATGGGAGCGGCTTAACGTACGGTTTCCGGCCAAGCCGTTGGCGAACAGCAGCACGGTGTCATTGGTCGAAGTATCGCCGTCCACGCTGATGCGGTTGAATGAGCGCTCCACGCTGCTGCGCAGTAGTTCTTGCAGGAATACCGCTTCTGCGGCAGCATCTGTGCTGATAAAGGCCAACATGGTTGCCATATTGGGGTGGATCATGCCCGAACCTTTGGCGCTGCCGGCCAGCGTTACCGTTTTGCCGTCCAGCTCCAGCTGATAGGCACTGGTCTTGGTACAGGTGTCGGTAGTCAGTATGGCCCGGCTGAAGCGCTCTGCCGCCGCCGAGTCCGAAACGGGCCGGAGCTGTTCTAGGCCCGCAGCCAGCCGTTCCCGCTCGGGGAGTACGCCGATCACTCCGGTGGACATCACAGCAGCGTAGTAGGGCCGGGCCAATTGAAATTTCTGTTGTACGGCCTGCTGCTTCCAACGCGAAAACTCCAGACCCGCTTCTCCGGTTCCGGCGTTGGCTTGGCCGCTGTTGCACAGCAGAGCTTGCAGCTTGCCCTCCTGCGCCAAGGCTGCGCGGCTTACGATAACGGGTGCGGCGCAGAACAAATTCCGGGTAAAGACCCCAGCGGCAGCGGCCGGCTTTTCGGAGACCAGCAGCGCCAGGTCCAGGCGCCCGGGGTCGGCCGGTCGGAAGCCGGCGGCCACACCATCGGCCGAAAAACCTCGTGGGCTGCAAATATGGCCGTCAGTCAGCGCGCAGATCCGAGAGGAGACTGTGTTCATGTCTTTTGCTTTCTTTTCCAAAGTGGATATCCGTCAGAGCTCCGAATTGGCGATGCGCAACGGCTGAATCAATTCGTTCAGTTCGCCTTGCAGAACCAGTTCCAACTTGTACAGGGTCAGTGCAATGCGGTGGTCCGTGACCCGATTCTGCGGGAAATTATAGGTGCGTATGCGGCCCGAGCGGTCGCCGCTGCCCACTTGGCTCTTGCGTTCGGCCGCGCGCTCGGCAGCCGCCTGCTCGCTCAGGTGTGCCAGCAGGCGGCTGCCGAGCATTTTCATGGCCTTGGCCCGGTTCTTGAGCTGCGACCGTTCGTCCTGGCACTGCACCACCAGCCCCGATGGCAGGTGCGTGATGCGTACCGCCGAGTCAGTGGTGTTGACGTGCTGGCCGCCCGCTCCGGTGGAGCGGTAGGTGTCGATGCGCAGGTCTTTTTCCTGAATGTCGATGTCCATCTCTTCGGCTTCAGGCAGCACGGCTACCGTGGCTGCCGAAGTATGGATGCGGCCCTGCGACTCGGTAAGCGGAATGCGCTGCACGCGGTGGGTGCCACTCTCATAGCGCAGCAGGCCGTAGACCTCCTTGCCCTTCATACCGAAGCAAATTTCCTTATAGCCGCCCTGCTCCTGCTCGCTGACGCTCAACAGTTCGGTAGACCAGCCTTGTTTTTCGGCGTAGCGCAGGTACATCCGGTACAGGTCCCCGGCAAACAGAGCCGCTTCGTCACCGCCGGTGCCGGCCCGGATTTCCATGATGATATTGCGCGAGTCCAGCGGATCGGCCGGAACCAGCAATAGCTTCAACTGTTTGCCGACTTGGGCGAACTGTTCTTCCAGCAGCGGCAGCTCTTCTCCGTAGAGGCTCAGCATTTCTTCGTCTTGCTCGCTTTGCAGGGCCGTGCGCACATCCTCCAGTTGCTGTTGCAAGCCTTGGTAGTTTTGGTAGATACCTTTGATTTCCTGGCCCTGCTGGTACTGGCGCATCAGCCGGGCATAGCGCTTCTGGTCTTTAATAAGATCCGGCTCCAGCACCTGTTGGTCGAGTTCTTTTAGCTCTTCCAGTACTTCCCGGACCTTGATTTCGATTCCGCTCATGTGTACTTGTCCCATCTGCGGGCCCCTGCGCCACGCAAGCTGTGCAGAGCCCCGATTATACTTATGCCACCTCTCCCCGGTCTATGCCTTTAATGTTCAGGAGCTTTGTCGGAAGGCTCAGGTGGCCCCCGAAGTGTATCGGGAAACCCGCTGCATCTTCCATTTTGTTCCATTTTGCGGCGAGCCGCAATCTTTTCAAGCAGAAGAGAGCCGGCCTGTCGCCCCCCCCTCAGGCAAATGATAAGCCGGCACAAAAAAAGCGGCCCCGCTCAGCGGGGCCGCTGAGAGCCCAATGGACAGCCCCAACAGGGTATCCATCGGGCTCGGTCTATGGGACTTTGATGGTAACAGATTCCGTAGGGAGTGTTGGGCTACCTGTAGGCCCGGTAGCCGTGACTGTATAACGACCATTAGCAGTATTGTCCTTCGCAGTTATTGCACCGGTTGCGCTGTCAATCGACACACTGGCAGGAAGGCTGTCACCAGAATCAAGGGTAATCTCATATGTGTAGCCCACAATGTTTCCGGATACTTTGGGGGCGGTGGGCGTAGTGGACGTGATTTCATTGAATTCTCCAGCGGTTCCTTCATAATTGAAGGAGGCCACGCCATAATCGGGATCCAAGGTGATGTCGGAGGTGACCAGAGTACCCGGCTGATCTTCGTAGTCAAATTTGAAGTTTGTGTTGTTCAGGCGCCATCCAATTACTGCCCAACCTGGCAGGGAAACCATCATCGTACTCGAATCAGGCGGTCTCGGAATGGTACCCCCCACAGCCACTTCCACAGGCGGGGGAGGCGTGCCTGTACTATCGGGAATAGTCACAGTGGGAAAACTCCTGCCCTTTCGAGTATACGTAACGGTAAAAAGACGGAGATATTGGGCGAACAGGGTGGTGTCTGCAGCAACTTTGGTAGTTCCAAATTCGAATTCATTGCTCCCGGCCGAATCCGTTGTCCATTTATCAAAGATCTTGTCAGCCGGGGGCGTGGGTGCTGCAGGTGCGTCTGCAATGGTACCGCCCTCAACCACTTTCACAGTCGGGGGGGGCGTGCCACTACCGCCATTCAAGTCATAGACGACGGTAAACTGCTTGTTGGAGTTTCCTCCGTCGGGCGGGTTGCAGCCGGGCAGCAAGCCAAGGAGGGAAAAGAAAAATAACGGGCGCAAAAAGGCCGCAGAAAAACACAGCTTCCTGCGGCATGGCCTTGGTTTTATGTCAGCGATGAGCGATGAGCGATGAGCGATGAGCGATGAGCGAATTTTACTGAACTCGTGCTTCATGGTGCAATATCCCTGAGTATTATTATGCGAAACAACGCACAATAGTGATGTTCTGACGAAAGCCGGAATGGTCTCGATAAAAGATGAAAAAGGATATACTCTTTCTCTCCGGAGGGCAAGGGGCATCTCCAAAAATTGGCTTTCGATGCTGAATCCGCGAGATTTTGTTCGATAGCCAGGAAGTGAAGCAGACCGCATACTTTGTTGTATGGTAAGGCTTCCGTTCCTCGCTGCCGCAAAAAATCCCTTTGTCTGGCATCAAAACGCGGTACAATCGCTGCGGCAAAGCAAAGCGATTGTACAATTCTCGCGAAGCGGTACCATTTTTAGAGGTACCCTTATGTATATATCAGAACACTAGAAGGGGCTGGCTCTGGGTTATACGATCAAATTCTGGGAGAGGCTACCCGGTACGCTACGGTTATTAACGATGTTTTTAAAATTCCGAACACTGGGTCAAGGCGCTGCTCCTTTAATCATTTTCGGATTCTCGCCCTCCATATCCTGTATTTATTTAGGCACAATGCTACGATGAAAAAGGCTGTTTCCAACGTTACGATAAGGGGACCAGTGCCAACATTCATATGAAAACTTATAAGGGTGCCAAACACCGAGGAAATAACCACGGATGTCACCGCTATAATAAGCATTGCCTTAAATGAACGCGCTACCAAAATGCCAATGGAGCCAGGGGCAACCAACATGGCGAAAACAAGCATAATCCCTACAACTTGCAGAGATATCACAATGACAAAAGCCAATAATATCAGAAAACCAAAATGAATCAGTGATACTTTAAGTCCGATAACGTGGCTGTATATCGGGTCAAAACAATATAAAGAAATGTCTTTCCGTTTTAGAAGCATTATGATAATACATACAATTGCAATAATACTTGTTTGTATAAAGTCTTTTGTTCGTATTCCCAAAAGGTTTCCAAATAAAATATCGAGTAAATTAATATCTATTTTTATTTTTGTAAAAATTATCAACCCAAGGGCAAACATCCCGGAAAATACTATGCCCATTAGTGCATCTTGTTTTATTCTACTATGCTTTTCGAGATATCCTGTGATTACTGTAAAGATCACCCCTGAAATCATTGCACCAATAATAAGCGGTATTTCCAGCAGATAGGCAATTGTCAATCCCGGAAAAACAGAATGGGCAATGGCATCCCCCATAAGCGACCACCCTTTCAGCACCAAAAAACATGAAAATATCGAACATGCTATACCTATCAGCAAGGACATTATAAGAGCACGTTGCATAAATGGATATATCAACGGCTCGGCAAGGAAAAAATATATATTTTGTATCATTGCATTCGTGTTTTATAGGGGACCTCTAAAAATTCGCTTTTGATGCTGAATCAGCGAGATTTTGCCGATGGCGAGGAAGTAAAGCCGAAGCATACTTTGTTGTATGGTAAGGTTTTGCTGACGAAGCTATTTGGCAACAAGATCACGATTCAGCGCGGAATTGGAATTTTTAGAGGTGCCCATAAGTATTTTTTTCCTTAAAAATCCGTGTTTGGGGGCAAACAAAAATGCAGTTAAGAAAATTAATGTCTGCAATACAATGATATTTGCTCCGGTATTTATATCCAAAAAGAAACTTGTATATGCTCCTATGGAACTTGTGGTGACTCCAATTATCACCGATATAATAATAAGCATGCCAAATCTGTCGGTTAGCATGTAGGCAGATGCGCCCGGAACAATGAGCATCGCTATTACCAAAAATGCACCTACTGCCTTTAATGCCGTGATTGCAGAAAAACTTAGCAACATAAAAAAGACAGCGTGCAATAAGTATACGCGTAAACCAATATTTCTTGCGTGTACTTCATCAAAAAATATGAGCATAAAATCTTTCCACTTTATTGTCAATACAGATAGCGTTATCATTGAGAGAATTGTAATTTGTATTACATCCATTCGTGATATGGTAAGAATATTGCCAAAAATAATACCTTCTGTATCTATTCCTATGGGGTTTATTGATTTTAAAAGGAGCCCTATCGCCAAAAAAAAAGTTGCTATAATACCTAATATTGAATCTTCACGAAGATTTGTAGTTATTTTTATAAATAACATACTTACTAAGGACAATGCACCAGCAAAAAAGGCTCCAATGCTGTATGGAAATTGGAATAAATATGCCAGAACTACACCTGGAACAACGGCGTGTCCCAAGGTATTACCTATCAAGGACCATCCCCTAAGCATGACATATGATGATAGAAACGCACAGGATCCGCCAACAAGTGCTGCAACAAATATTGCATATATCATGTATGTATACGAAAACGGTATCAGCAGCAATTCCATGAACATTTCCTAAGTTTTAGAAGTTCTCTTTAAGATATCTTTTTTTTGCTTCTCTTCGCCATATAATACCAGCGCACGCTCTTCATCAGTAAGAACGGTGATACCCCGTGTATCTTGCTGATCTTTGTGTATGTCTTTTGCCACAAAACGTTCATGGCGCAAATTGCCGCCAAATACTCTCATTAGATTTTCTTCTGTAAACGTCGATTCTACTGACCCATGTGCCAGCAGGACTTTGTTTATGAGAACAACTTCATCACAAAATGCGGGAACACTTCCAAGGTTGTGCGTTGAGACAACAACCAATCTGCCGGCGCGGCTAAAAGACACAAAAAGTTCAATTAGCATTTCTTCTGTCGATGCATCTACACCGGTAAAAGGCTCATCAAGCAATATAATCTTTCCACCCTGCGCCAAAGAACGGGCTACAAACACGCGTTTTTTTTGTCCGCCGCTCAATTCGCCGATCTGCCTTTTTTTATATTCAAGCATATTCACATGTTCCAAGGCTTTGTCGACTTCTTCTTTATCTTTCGCAGAAGCTATGCGCAACGGACCCATATGCGCATAGCGTCCTGTCATAACAAGTTCTTCAACTAAAATGGGAAAGTTCCAGTCTATTTCTTCTGTTTGTGGAACATAGGATATCTTTTTTTGTGCAAGCGCCGCTTTTACGTGTTTGTCTTCAATACGTACTATACCACTTGTGGGAGTGAGAAGCCCCATTATCGCTTTGAAAAGTGTAGATTTTCCCGATCCGTTTATTCCTATAAGGCCACATACAATATTGTTGTGTAATTGCAATGTAATATTAGATATAGCCTGATACCCATTGGGGTATGTTATGCTAACAGAATCAAGGGAAATAATGATTTCGCTCATATTTTTAGTGTATCGGACACCTCTAAAAATAGTATCGCTTCGCGAGAATTGTACAAACACTCTACTTCTGCCTTATATTCGCTCGCGATTGTACCGCATTTGATGCCAGACAAAGGCTCCAGCGCGAGAGGCAGCAAGTGCTGGAGAACAGGGCAGGGCCGTGCACAGCCAAGCCCGACCTTCCGCAAAGAGCCTACCGCCGCTTCTGAGGAAGCTGTTTGTTTCAAAAGAGCGAACGCAGAATGGGGAGTTTTTAGAGGTTCCCTAGAGAGGGTGGAGACTGTGCTCCTTTGCGCTAGAATCTAGTCCCCAAGAAGTTTTATTGAGACAAAGCCTTGGAAAATCCGTTGGCAATGGTTTGTGTTGTCACTGTAAGTAAATCGAGATATGTCGGAACAGCCCCATCTTCATTGGTTAAAGAATCGACATACAAGACGCCTCCGTATATTGCTTCTGTCTCGGCAGCTACTTGCTGGGCCGGCTTGGGGGAAATAGTGCTTTCGCTGAACACCACCGGAATATTTTCACTATTCACTATATCGATAACCCTGCGCACCTGCTGTGGTGTGCCTTGCTGTTCAGCATTTATTGCCCATAAAAACACTTCCTGAAGGTTAAAGTCTCTGGCGAGATAGCTGAATGCCCCTTCGCTGGTAACGAGGTATCGTTTATCTTGCGGAATAGTATCAAGCACCTTTTTTAAATCGTCATGCATACCCGCGATTTTATCTGAATATTCCTTTGCATTTTTGTTGTATACATCAGCATTATCCGGGTCTATATCCACCAGCGCCGCTCTAATGTTCTCAACATATTTTTGGCCATCTGTAAGGGACATCCATGCATGCGGATTGGGCTTGCCTTCATAGGGACCCTCATAAATAGATATTGGTTCGATTCCTTCAGAAACGACCACAACAGGTATATCACCTTCAATATCCTGCAGAAATCTTTCAAACCATAGTTCCAAATTCAAGCCGTTGTAAATAATGATATCTGCATCTTGCGCATTTACAATGTCTTGCGGTGTCGGTTCATATTCGTGTATTTCGGCACCAATTTTAGTAATGGAGACAACATCAGCGGCATCCCCGGCAACATTTCTCACTATGTCAGCCAATACAACAAAAGAAGTTGCCACTTTTATTTTTTGCATTTCAGCCGTTTCTTTTGGTTCCTTGCGCTTGGTGCAGGAAGTAAAAGATAATGTACCGATTATCAGCACACACAATAAAGAGAACACTAGTATCATTTTCTTCATAAGGGGACCTCTAAAAATCGGCATTGCGATGTAAAATCAAAAATCCTTCCTTAATCATAACAAAATAGCACAAAAAATAGTTGGATCCAGATTAATTACGATCAATAAATTCTAATAAAATTAGAATTTACATAAAAAATCATTATTTACAGCATTTTAGATACAATTATCCACTATTATGCTGTAATTGAAACATATTTTAACATATTATACACAGTATTTCGTAACCCCATACGAAACCTTACCCGATCTATCCCTATACATCGCAACTCTAATCCCCTATTCATGCAATTGCGAAACCATGCAAATATATGCTCCACTTTCGCCCGGGTCTTTGACTTGCGGCGGTTACTTTCTAATTGCTTCTCTGTAAGTGAAGTATCTCGATATTTTCGGTGATGAATAAAGTTCCTCACACCTTTCTTCCGTAGTTCATTTGTTATCTTTTCACTTCGGTACGCACTATCCCCATATATCTGCGTGACGCCTTCGGATAAAATAGCTGCAAGCACCTGTGAGTCGTGCACATTAGCTGCACTTACTTCGTAAGCGGTAATAAACTGCTCGTTAGTCGCCGTTGCAATGTGATTTTTGTATCCATAGTGGCTTTTGCTATTTTTCTTTGTCCACCTTGCATCCGTATCTTTTTGCCTCATTTTATTCTCGTTTTCCTTGAATGATGGAGGGATTTCATCATTTTTGATCTGCTGGTTTTCTTCTCTGGTATTGCGCTGCACAGGCACTTTGACAAAGCTGGCGTCCACGATATTCCCTTTGTGCAGTTTTATCTTTCTTTCAGCAAGAAATTTATGGAACTCAAGAAAAAGCGTTTGCTCGAGATTGAGTTTGCGCAGCGTTTCCTTGAAGGACCAAATGGTTTTGGAATCGGGAGATTTATCAAGCAGGCTCATGTCAAGAAAGAATTTGAAATAGATGCTACCATTGATTTGGACCTCCATGGCATCATCAGAGAGGTTGTAGGTTTCCTGAAGGATGAGAATGCGCAACATTTGGGAGACAGGGAATCTTGGCCTTCCAGAATTATTTTTCTTTTTAGGGATATTTTGAGAAATAGTCTCTGAGATTCTATCCCAATCGATAGATTTTTTAAGTTCGAATATAAAAGGATTTGTACGTTCTACATCCTGATATATTATTTCACTTGTCATTTCAATCATAATGATCCTCCAATATTATTGTATTGTAATTGAATAATTGTGATTTGTCCAGTGTTGGATTTTTAGAGGTGCCCATAATAATAAATATCCTTCAATAAAGGGGTAGGAAGATATCAAACCTCAATTTTGCGGCAGAACTGATTTTTTCTCCCAAAATCGCTTTTTCGGTGAAAATTTGGTGTACATGAGTTATGGGAAGTTCTAAAAATCCCATTCTGTATTCTTGCTCACGCTTTAAAAACGAGCAGCACTGCCAAGAAGCGAATTTTTAGGCGTCTCTTATGCTAGGACTTCACTTCTTTGCCGGGTGGTGTCAAAAAAAACTCTTCGTCTGCCATCAATATCCAGTTTTAGGGAGCATTCACAAGAAAGATTTTTATGATACCTATTTTCATTATCAATGAAAATCAGTCTGTTGCCATCTTCGGACTACAATCTATAAAACTTTAGGAAATCTTAAAAAAACTTCCATCTACTTTACTGGTGCACCGAGTTTGGTCTTTTCCGTGAATAGAGATTTCTTACTTTCCTCCGGCAAGAATTGCATGTCCCTTGAAGTCTCCGGGCCTCACCAGCATCAGGAGAGTTACAGGTTTCACTACGCGTGTGCCTTCTCCCGTGCTTTATCATGAGCCTGTACTTTAGGGATGCCCTTTAAAAAAATACAGGCTCATACATCGGGCTCACGATGGAGAATAGAACTTCCCGAAACAGTGTCTCAGTAAGGGTAGATGGTAAAATCGTCTGCTGTGCCCCCACCAAACAAAGTGTCGAGCTTGGCATCAATATAGTAGATTGTCGTACCCACACTAGTATTTGTGGTCGGTGTGGTTAAAGAAGAAATATCTTCGGCAGCCAGCAGTTCTGCACTGCTCCAGTTCTCGCGCCCACTGAGTAGATACAGCCTCTTGGCCTCCGCTTGAGCACTTTGTGATGCTGTGATGTATAGCTTACCATCCAGCAAAGTTGCACCATCCGCCCCGGGCAGTTTCTGCGGCAGGTCAACGCGCCGCACATCGTTGCCGTCTCGTGCCGAAATGCGGAATAGTTCGCCACTGTTATACTTGAGCACCACTAAATAACCTTCATCGTACACTAGGCCGTTGAGCCCAAAGCCCTCTCCCGACCACAATTCAGCATGGCGTGCAAACACACTGGCCTGCAGCTGCGAGTCCACTTTGTAGATGATTGGTGCAAAGCTGTCGGTAACATAGATATCGCCGTTGGGTGCAATAACCAGATCGTTGGCAATATGCGCATCGCCATCCGCCGCAACAGCGGCCAGATCAATGTATTGCACTAATTTGCCATCATCAAGCTGATAGATCCCCAACCCGGCCACTGTTCCCGCCTGAAGGAACTCATCTCGCTTCTCACTTACTCCCGGATCGCCGTTAGCCACGATAATCCAACCCCGTCTGGCATCTACCTTGACTCCCAGTGCAGAAATTAGATGGGCATCATCAACCAGTACCGAATAATTCCCCTGCCAGTCCACCTTGCCAATCCTGCCCTTCTTCAGGGATGTGACTAAAAAGCCTGATCCATCCGGCAAAGCGGTAATTCCTTCCGGGAACAAGTCCTGTGCGTGGAAAACAATCGGTTTTTTCGTGCTGTCCACAGACCTTACAGTACTGGTGCAGGCCAGAGCAGTCAGGCCGGACAAACTCAGCACTATGGAGATTGCCCCGAAAAACCATGAGCTTCTGCGACCTATGCAATGCTCCAATCTTTTGCAGTTTTTCATTTTCATACCTCTCAAAATTTATCCTCTCTGATGCTTCGCCAGCTCGTAAAAGGACGCTCAGCATCAAAACGCGGTACAATTGCTGCGGCGAAGACAAGGAAGAAGCAGAGTGATTGTACAATTCTCACAGAAAGCGATACGATTTTTAGAGGCGCCCTTAACTAGCCTTGCAGAGCATGTTCAAAAAAGCTCCCGTTGTCAAGAACGAAGACCGAAAGGGATCAGGGAGTGTTCACAAAGCGATAGAAATGAAGCGTAACAAACCTACAAGGCATAGTTTTAGTAGGCCCGATACTATTGTCTAGAGAACACTCTTCCAATATTGGCTGACAGAGATACTGCTATGCAAGACTATTCTGCTTGGAAATGATTTTGGAAATGATTTTGGAAATAATTTTGAAGCGGCTTATTGCGAAACCGGATGGGCACCTCTCCCGCCGGAGGCGAAATTTCGACTAGCAATTGTCGCTATCCTAGCTGCCTACAGTGTAATTTCCCCTTGGCGATTACCTGCAAATTGCCTATCTTTGGGCTCAGACGCTTACTGCTATTAGAAAGGATAGGCCATGGCCAAACGCAAGTTTAAGACTGAAGTCAAGCAAATACTGGATCTGGTGATCCACTCCCTGTATTCCAACCGCGAAATTTTTCTGCGCGAGCTTATCTCCAACTCATCAGATGCCATTGATAAGCTGAAGTACCTGACGCTGACAGATGAAGCCCACAAAGATTTAGACTTGAGTCCGGAAATTGAAGTCAAACTCAGCGAAGACGGCAAGCAGCTGCAAATCACCGACAACGGCATCGGTATGGACGAAGAGGAGCTTAGTGCCAACCTGGGCACCATCGCCAGCAGCGGCACCAGAAAGTTTCTCGATTCCATTACCGAAAAAGGCGGGGCGCAGCAGGCCAAGGATTCCAATCTGATCGGCCAGTTTGGCGTGGGTTTTTATTCAGCATTTATGGTTGCCGATAAGGTCGAGGTGCTGAGCCGCAAGGCCCTCAGTGAGGCCGCCTGCCTGTGGACCAGCAATGGCAGTGAAGAGTACACCATCAAGGAAGCTGAACGCGAGAACTACGGCACCACAGTAACCCTACATCTCAATGAAGAGGCTCAGGGCAGTGGCGATGGCGAAGCCTTCAACAATCGCTGGACCTTGGAGCGTATCATTCAGAAGTACTCCAACCACGTGGCCTTCCCCATTTACCTGACCTCGTTTCAGGACCAGTACGATGAGGAAGGTAAGAAAAAAGATGGCAAGGAGTGTAAGCGTGAGCAGTGCAACAGTGCTTCTGCCCTGTGGAAGCGGCCCAAGTCTCAAATTGGAGAAGACGAGTACAAAGAGTTCTTCCACAGCCTAGCTCATGACAACTGCGACCCCTTGCAGACCATCCACACCCGCGCTGAGGGCACGCTGGAGTACACATCGCTGTTCTTCGTGCCAGCCAAGGCTCCGTTTGACATGTACCAGGCCGACTACCGTTCCGGTCTGAAGCTCTATGTACGCAGGGTCTTTATCAGCGATGATAATCGCGAATTTCTGCCAGTCTACCTGCGTTTTGTGCGTGGCATCATCGATTCAGAAGATCTGCCACTCAATGTCAGCCGTGAGATTTTGCAACAGAACCGCATTTTGCAGCAGATTCGCAAGGCCTCGGTCAAGAAGCTGCTAGGTGAATTTGCCCAGCTGGCCAAGAGCGATGCCGACAAGTACAGCAGCTTTATCGAGCAGTACAACCGCCCGCTCAAAGAGGGTCTGTACAGCGACTACGAGCACCGCGAAGAATTACAGCAGCTAGTGCGCTTCCGCTCCACTTCCAGCATCGGTAAGGAGGGCGCCGAGGGCTGGACTTCACTGGAACAATATTGCAGTCGTATGCAGGACGGCCAGCAGAGTATCTACTATATCACCGGTCATAAGGCAGAGCAGCTGGCGAACTCGCCGCTGTTGGAGGCCTATAAGAAGAAGGGTTTCGAGGTGCTGGTCCTCGATGATGAAATTGATGAGATCATAGCAGCGCAGCTGGGCCCTTACAAATGGGATGAGAAGCATATTCCGGTCAAAGCGGTCAATCGCAGCGACAGCACCGATGAACTGAAGGACGAGGAGAGCGAGAAGCAGCAGGAGAGCAAGAGCAAAGAGTACGGCAAGCTGCTTGAAAGGCTCAAAGGGGTTCTGAAGGACGATGTCAAGGATGTTACTTTGTCGCTACGCCTCACCGATTCGCCTGCCTGTGTGGTCGATGACAAGGATGATCCGGGTGCTCAATTACAGCAAATGATGCGAGCCATGGGCCAAGAGGCCCCGGCGAGCAAGCCGATTCTGGAGCTCAACCCCGACCACGTGATTATCCAGCGTTTGCAGAAGCGCCTTGAGCTGGCCGAGGGCGCAGACATTGAGGATGCGGCCCGGCTGCTATTGGAGCAGGCCTTGCTGACCGCGGGTTTGCAAATCGCCGACCCGCTGGCGATGGCCGCGCGCATCAGTCGTTTGATGGAAAAGGGTTTGTAGTAATCTACCGGCCTGAGCCACCGCGAAATTACCGGGCTGAAAGAGGGCGAATAGGAAGCCTGAAAGGGGCTTCTGGAGTTGGCCTTCGCCAGCTCGCAAAAAAGGAAGGTCGGGCCTGGCTGCGCACGGCCCTCCCCGGTTCTCCCATGCTGCGCCAGCTCACATTGGTGCCATACAGCAAAGTATGGCTCGGCTTTCGTTCCTCGCTGCCGCAAAAAAATCCCTTCGTCTGGCATCAAAAGCGAATTTTTAGTGGTCCCCTTAAGATTTTTTTGCTTTTGACAGATAAAGAATATATTATTAGAATTGAAAATCCATTTCATAATCCCATTTCATCTTTTATCAAAACCATTCCGACCTTGGTCGGAACATCATTTTTATGCATTGTTTTGCATAATAATACCAAGGAGTATTGCACTATGGAACACAAGTTCAGTAAAATTCGCTCATCGCTCATCGCTCATCGCTCATCGCTCATCGCTCATCGAAAAAATTAAAGTTATATAGCAGGGAAAATTATTTTTCTGCTGGGATTTCACGCCCATTTATCCTTTTATTTGTCTGCTCCCTGATTCTACTGGTCGCCTGCGATCCGCCCGATGATGGGGGCAATAATGGGGCGCCCCGCACGGTCCGCTTTGAGAAAACGATCATCGGCCTGCGGGAGTTTCTGCTCACCATTACCGCAGAACCTGCCGGGACATACGAATTTATCCTCAGCGACTCCTCAGCCTCCCCCGACTGGACCAGCATCAAAGACCACCCGGCCCTGATAAAGCGCGGCTTCTCCGCCGAGAAAAACCATCAGCGGGAGATCTACTTCAGCGTCACCAAAGATTATGTGACCCCGCCGCACAACGCGGCGGTCGATCTGCGCACCGAGCCTGAGAGCAAATATCCGGGCTTTATGAGCCCGGGGCAGCAGTACTACGTCCACGCCTATCAGAACGCCACCCACCTCAAGAGCTCTGGGGCGATCACCACAGCAGATTACCCTGACGCTCTGCCTGCTGCCATCACGACTGAAGAAAGTGGCCTGCGTGCTACACCGGATACACCGGGCACACCGGGAGCCCCCATATCGGATTCGCCGCTCCGGGCCCTGTGGGGCATGGATATGTGGACAAAGAATATTGACGATGCTGCGATAATCGATGCTGCGGACAATCATAACGGTAATGTGGCACTGCATCGCATTGAGGTGAAAAGCGGAGAACTCCTCTACCTGCCCATACGCAGCATCCAGCCCTTCCCGGATACAAATGCTTGTACTTTAAGCGCTGTGAATAAATTCTTGTTAAGAATCGGGTTAGATACGGGAGCAGTTAATGATGTAGTGCATCTGGTTTACCCTCCAGTAGAGGGAGATTCTTATCATGCTGATAATCCTGATGGCGATCGCTCGGTGTTGTTTCACGGGCGTTTTCAACGCGCCTACTACGATATGATGGGCCAAATCGATACCACTGAGAACTACAGTAGGGCTTGGATCATAAGCAACTGTGTGCCCACCGCGAATCTTATATTGAAACCTTCTTTTACTCTTGCAGCACCGTAGTTGAGGGGCGTCAGCTCGCAGAAAGGATGGTCGGGCCTTGGCTGCGCACGGCCCTCCCCATTTCTCCCATGCTGCGCCAGCTCGCAAAGAGGAAGGTCGGGCCTTGGCTGCGCACGGCCCTCCCCATTTCTCCCATGCTGCGCCAGCTCGCATGGGAGCCTTCCCCCTTTCAGAACCGGGGGCTCTAATGCCGGGCTGGCCTTGCCCCACAGTTTCCCGGCAGCTACAATTCAGGCATGGTCAGCCCCACGAACGACTTCTACTTCCGCTACCTGTTCGGCAGCGAACAGCACAAAGATCTCACGCTCGGCTTTATCAACGCCGTCCTTTCCGACTCCGGGCTGGGACCAGTGGCCGAAATCACCCTGCTCAACACCTTTAACCTGAAAAATACCGCAGCAGAGAAAGAAAGCATCCTAGATATCAAGGCCAAAGACGCAAAGGGCAGAATCTACAACATCGAAATGCAGAGCATCGGGAACCAAGTCTACCGGAACCGCAGCCTCTACTACTGGGCCAGATCCTACAGTGAACAGCTCAAAGAAGGCTCCATTTATAAAGATCTCCAGCCCGTCATCTGCATCAATCTGTTGGATTTCGATTTATTCCCCGAAAGCCGGAAGGCACACCAGTGCTTTCTGCTCACAGAACAGAGGCCGCCCCACGAGGTGCTGAGCGAGCACTGCATGCTGCACTTTATCAGTCTTCCCAAAGCCAAGAAAGAACAACTGAAAGGGCCCGCGCTGAGATCATGGGTGGCCTATTTCAACAAGGAGGGAGTCGACATGGAGGGCCTGACCACACTGCTCGAAAGTGATGAAATGATCCAGAAAGCGCACCGCGCCTACGAGGATTTCACCCGGGACACGAGTCTGGTGTCGCAATACGAGGCGCGGCTCAAGCAGAACCTAGATCAAAGCAATCGCGAAGATACCATCCGGCAGAAAGGACGGGAAGAAGGTCGGGAAGAAGGTCGGGAAGAAGGACGGGAAGAAGGCCGGGAAGAAGGTGAAAAACTGGGCATGCGGAAAGGACGGGAAGAAGGCCGGGAAGAAGGTGAAAAACTAGGCATGCGGAAAGGACGGGAAGAAGGACGGGAAGAAGGTCGGAAAGAAGGTCGGGAAGAAGGACGGCGTGAAGCTGCCCGGAAAATGAAAGAATCCGGGCTGTCGATTGAACAGATTTCAAGGTTTACCGGCCTGAGCCACCGCGAAATTACCGGGCTCTGATACCGGGCTGGGCCCAGTTGTCAAAGACAGCTTCCCAGAAAAAGCCAATTTTTAGGGATTTTCCTGCAATTTCTCTTGCCCTCCGCGGGGAAATCGTATATTCTTTAAGAAGAACAAGGTATTTTATAATGTCATTTTATCTTTTATTAAAACCATTCCGACCTTGGCCGGAACATCATCTTTATGCATTATTTTGCATAATAATACCAAGGAGTATTGCACTATGGAACACAAGTTCAGTAAAATTCGCTCATCGCTCATCGCTCATCGCTCATCGCTCATCGAAAAAATTAAACCCATATAGCAGGGGAAATTATTTCTCTGCGGGAATTTCACGCCCATTTATCCTTTTATTTGTCTGCTCCCTGATTTTGTGGGTCGCCTGCGACCCGCCCGAAGGCAATGACCCGCCCGTAGGCAATAATGGGGCGCCCCGCAGAAGTGGTGTTCCCATACGCACATGGCAGGGGCTGCAGAAAATGCGGGAAAACCTTGCCGGAGACTACTACTTGGTCAGCGACATCACGTTCCCCGCGCCCGGAACAGAGGGGTTTCCGGCAGAAGGCTTTGAACCGGTCGGCCGCGATACGGAAAAAGACCTTGGCGATACCCGGGATTATTTTTCCGTAAATTATGGCGCGTTTCAGGGGCAGCCCTTTACGGGGAGCTTCGACGGCAACGGACACACGATTCGCAATTTTTCCATCCAACGCCCCGATGAAGATTTCATCGGCCTGTTCGGGCAGATTTCCGCTGAAAGCAAAATAACCAATGTGCGCATGGAAGATGTCGATATCCGGGGCAAGAGCTTCGTAGGGGCTATTGTGGGCCTCAACCGGGGCGGCAGCGTCAGCGGGGTGGTGGTGCGGGGCACACTCAGAGGCACAGAAAAACCGGTACAGCTCATAAAAAAGCGCCTCCCCCCCCAAAACGGAAATGCCGGGGGCCGCTTTGTCGGTGGCCTGGTGGGGGCCAACTCCGGCACGCTTACGGGCTCCGTCCAGATGGAGATCTTCGGGGCAAATGACCGGATTGGCGGCCTGGTAGGGAGCAATGTCAATGGGACGGTCAAGGGCCATGCTGCGGGCACCGTAGAGGGCGGCACGAGCAGCTCGGGGCCGAATGGCAGCAATGTGGGCGGCCTGGTTGGGTGGAACAAGGGCGGAACCGTGATCGGTTACAGCAGCAATACGGTACAGGGACTGAGTAAGGTAGGGGGTCTTGCGGGATACAGCATGGGAGGAAATGCGCGGATCATCGGATATAGCACGGGGAACATCACAGGCAAGTCGCCTCAAAGGTATATAAGTTCAGATGTTGGAGGGCTGGCGGGAGGCAGTCAGGGCTTGGTGTCCGGCTACGCGACCGGAGAAATTTCGAGCTATGGGGACAACATCGGCGGTTTGGTGGGGCAGGCCAGCCATAAATCCCGGACCACGGGAATTTTCAGAGGGACGATCCGTCCGAGCAGACCGGGGCGTAAATCGGCGTTGTTGATCGGTTTGGTCACGGCAGCATCCATCCCGGGACCTTCAGTTCAAGGTTTTCACTCTTCCGCATCCGCAGCGGGATCGACCGATCTGAATCCAGACAAGGACGTGGGAGGTCCGATTCTAGCCGGAGTTGACGGTGCTCTAATTGGGCCTTCCGGCAGTATTCGGGCGGAGGATTTCACTTCAGTGTCCGGTACAAATTATGGACATGATTATTATGGTTCCAAACAGTACAGCAACAGCGAGTATTCCGGGTTTGTATTCGGCTCCGATGTCGGGCAGTGGACTTTTCATGCGGGCAAGTGGCCCAGTATTAACCTGGGTTCTGATCCCATCTTTGCCAATACCCAGCAGCCGATAAAGCCTTAGGGGCACCGCTAAAAATTCCAATTTCGCGCCAGACTCGGTCTTTTTCACGGAGCAGCTTTGTCAGGGAGAGGCAGCAGGCTCTTTACGGAAGGTCGGGCCTGGCTGCGCACGACCCTTCCCCGTTCTCCAGCCCTTGCTCACGCTGGAGCGGCCTACATTTTCTTCCATGCTAAAGCATGGAAGCCTATACCATACAGCAAAAGTCAGCTTTCGTTGCCCCTGCTCCACTAATAAGGAAAAACAAAATCATTTTCGCCAGCATCAGGCTGGGGCGCTGTACCGCCAAACTGGGAGCTCTTCTGCCGCTCCAGTTCGCGATTGATCAGTCCGGGCGCAATTTCGGCATTGCTGCGCTGCTGATTGAGAGTGTTGAACTGCAACTGCAAGCGATAACGATAATCGTGAAGCCCAGAAAGTTCTTGTTGCAAAGGTTTTATAATCGCCTGGAGTTCGGCACTCAGGCTCAGGCGCAATAAGTAAATGATATTTTGAAAGGTGCTGGAACCCTGTTCTTGCAAAGTTGAATTCAGAATATCGCCAATATTTCCGGAAATATCCATGTCCAATAATTCGCCGGGCTGATCCTCGCTGAGACGGAAGCGCGCGCTCAAGTTCAACGGGTGGTCGGATAAAATCTCCACCAAAGCCTGCTGCAGAGCATTCAATTGGCCTGTGATCTCCAGTTTGGCATCCTGTAAGGAGGCGTTCAGCTCTACCTGCAAGGCCGGAACCTGAGCTGCATCATTTCCCTTCGCTTCTACGACTTCAGCCCCTGTTTCCGGGGCTTCCGTCACCACAATATTCAGTTCCAGCGCAGCCCGATAACTGCGGATAAACTCCAAGGCCGCCTGTTCAAAGAAGCGAGCCGGAATGGAAAAAACCTCTTCGCTGCGTTTAAAACGGGCCGATGAACCCTCATTGGTGCAGACATCCAGGCTCAGAATATCGCAGTCGGAAGGATGGCGTCTGCGGACCCCTTTCCTGCGGTTCTCGTAGAGCAGCTGCAGGTGACTGACGGAAACATTGTCGGAACCCTGAGCCTGACTTTCAAAGGTCGCTACCACAGGGCTGCCCTGGGCATCGCCATCGCTGCTCAGTGCCGAGATGCGCAGACGGGAGGCAATGGAGTTTTCGGAAAGGTTTTGGCTGCCCACGTCCAGGTAGTTCAGCGCAAAACGGGGATAGAACAGTGCGGGGAACTGATGCGAATAGTCCCGTGCCTGCCGGGCGGGAATGCTGCCACAGCAGGTCAAACTGTTTTTCCGGTTGCGGGAAAATGTTCCGTTGACACCACCTCCTGGGTATTGCTGCAAGTTGTTCAGCAATGCCGCCAGCCACAGACTGAGCCGGTTGAAATTGCCCAGTCGCTCTCTCAGGTATGATTTGACCAGGAAGCTGACCGGGTTCTGTAGTACCTCACCGCTCAGAATACGCTGCTGTACCAGCGCAAAATCCTGGTTAAACAGACTGTTGAGCGAATTGATAAGCGAATTTGCTTCGGCTACTTGGGTATTGATCTCTGCCAGTTGGGCAGAAACACTCTGCAGCTGCTGATCCACTCGCGTGTACAGATCCCGGCTCCGGGCCACCAACTCTTTGCTGTTCGTCGGAGTGACCAGGTTGATATTGACCCCGCTGAGCAGGGCATTGTTCTGATTGATCCGGGCCTGGTTCTGCTCAATCTCCTGGTTCCGGCTCTTGCCCTGAGAGAAGTTCTGCGCCACCTGATCGGCCTGCCGAAAACTGTTAAAATTTGCCTTGGCATCCTCAATCAAGCCCTGCTGCTCCAAAGGAACCAAAGGCTTCAAAGGCTTCGTGGACAGCTGTGTCGATTCACTTGCATTCAGCGATCGCAGAGAGAGTTCCTCACTCCAAACCTCATTGAGTACAATCTTGTTGTGGAGCAGGGCCCACAAGGAGATTGTCAGCGAACCCGGCCCCAGTTCCAGCAAGACAGGCTCGTTGCGCGCAGAGCTGGATGTGCCGGGCTGGCCGATGCTCAGTCCGGTGTAGTCCAGCCTGCCATTCCAGTGCAGTTTCGGCGAATGGATCTTGAGCGGAGCAGCCAGCATTTGCGATAAGTGATTTTCCAGAAAGCTGCCCAGCAAAGGGCTTTTCAACATAAGCCAGGCGGCAGCGATGATGGTGAGCACCAGAACTAAAGAGCCCAGCAAGACCTGCCGGACTCGCTGGCGATTGCGCTGCACGGTCTGAACCAGCTTGTACAGGCGCTGATATTCGTCCGGCTGTAAGTGAGGGCTCAGCACCAGTTGGCCCTCGGACATCAGGAAGTTGGAAAACTCACCTCGCTGGCCGTCCTGAGACAGATAATTGAGATATTCCCGTTCCAGTTCCCGGGTACTGACCCCTTCGCGTAGACCGCGCAGGCCCTTACGGGTTCTGCGCGGTCGTTTGAGCTTTTGTTCGTAATTTTGTCTGGGTTTGTCCGGCATATTCTTCTCTTCGGTTTTGCCCGATCTTATGAAAGAACTTCAAGGGCAAAGAAACTGCTGACTGTCGGAGTCAGGCTTTCAGGGGAAACTATGCTATACTTTGCTGTACAGACCAGATTTCTGGCTGTACAGGGGCCAGATTTTTGAAATTTTCGCAATAGCGATAAGGGAGGCGAGCGATACTGTACAAGTTCCCATGCTTCAGTTATGGGGAACAAAAACGATGCACAGCGAGGGCCTGCTAAGAGCTAGGAGCGCTCTCTTGGCTTGGAGAGGCTGTAACTCGCCTAGAATCTTTGCTATAGAAGCTCTCAGCGAGGTGCAAGACTTCTTTGGCCTGCGTGTATTCACTCTTTAAATCTTGGAGTTTCTTGCTCCGCAGCAACTGGAAAAGCTGAGGCAATCGAGCTTCCATCTGCCGCCACCACTTGCCGACCAAGCGAGCCAGAGCCTCCGGCATCAGTTGCCCCGCGAGGCTTAAAAGAGCCCCTGCCGTCAACCCCAGAATCAGAGCACCCAGTACGTCGGCGCGGGTCAGATAAAACCACGGTAGCAGCGGCAGATTGTCGAACAGGCGAAAAAAGGGAAATAGCAGCGCACTTTGCAGCAGCCAGGACCCGACTCCGACTTGCAGCGGCAAGAGCAGTCCCGCCAGAAAACGAGTACAGAGTGCCATCGTGATGGCGCACAGGTGGTTCATTGGAATGAAGCAGGCCAGTAGCAGCAGCAACCAGAGCAGCAGTCCGCTGTGGGGCGGCAGCACACCCAGCAGAAAACCGAAGCCCAGTGCCAGGGTGATAGCCCGGGTTCCCCGATAGAAGGTGATGGCGGCACAGAATTTACACGGATAGTAGGCCCAGAGCACAAAAACCTCCTGACAGGAAACTGCGAACATTGAGACATGCCGGATAATGGAAGACAATTATGGGAAGCTCAAAGAGTTTGTTAAGAGGGTTTTCCGGTGAAACTTCCATTCGTATAAAATATCGCCCTTTTGAGCGCGTTGGAAAGTGGCGAAAGGAAACGGCGGTGGAACTACGAAGAGTTTCAAAGCGTCCTAATGATGCATCGGCGCAGTTTCCGTATAGCGTGGCAGATAATGAGACTCCACCCCGCAATCGCCTTGCGTGATTTTTGAAGCATGGAAATTAGCCGGATGAGGTGCGGCAAAAATACAAATGGCCTTCTGCGGCCAAAGTTCAAGGACGTAAGCCGCGGCTCGTTCCAAGTCGGCTATTTGCAGCTGACGCAGGCATTCCAGCCAAGTGCACAGATCGTCGTGGGAAATCCTGGCTTGGTGGTGCTGCAGGGCCGTTCGGGCGTGCTCGTGGGCATTGGGCGGAGACTGCTTGATTTTTTCCGCCAGAGTCTGCACCAAGGCGGCTTCAAATTCCTCTTGGAATTCCGGGTCGGGGTTCTGTGCCCGGAACCGCAATTCGGCAATGGCCTGGTGGAACAAGTCCACGCTGTTGCAGGCATCCGGATCCTGGCTGCTGCACAGTAGCAGAAAGCCGTTTTGCATAAGCACCCGCACGCCGTAGGCTCCCTGTTGAAGCCGAATTTTTTCCCAGGCGGGGCCGCTTTGCAGCAATCTGGTCAGCAATAGCAGTGCCGGATGCAGCAGTGCCTGTGCGCTCCCCGCCCGCTGCTGCGGCAGGTAGCTCCAGCTTGGGGCCGGCAGCGCAATGCTCAGATATTCCAAAGCAACGGCCCCCTGCCATAATTCAATGGACTGCTTGCTGAGGGGCCGGGCCGGGCTGGACAGGGTTGCCAGCATCGCAGCCCAGCGCGCAAAACCCGGCTCAGTCACCGATGAGTCAGGTTTTGCGCGCCGGGCTGCTTCCTGCGCCGTTTGTTCGGCACTGCGCAGCCCGGCGACAAGCTGTTCTTGCAATTCTGTGCGCCACTGCAAGGGGATGGTGGCAGCACAACTGAGCGGAGCGTCCCGCAGCAACAGCACTTGCAGACTGCGAAAGTCCGCAATCAGCCGGGGCAGCTGCCGTTCCGGCTCCAAGCAGAGCCGGGAGAGCAGCTCTGCCTGGCCCAGCCCGTGCAGCCATTCACTTTGGTCCGCCAGTTGTCCGCTGGCCTCAGGGAGCAGTCCGGATCGTTCAGTAGATTCCAAAGTACTGCCCCCAACAGCTGCGGCAGTTGGGGGCACCTGGGACAGCTGAGCCGCCAGACGCGCGCGGCTGCGCCGCAGCGCATAACTGAGCGGACTGGCGCAAAGATCCTGGGTTTTTTCGTAGTGACGGCTGCGCAGCAGCTCCGGCAACCTGTCTTCCTTTTCGTCCCAGTCGCAGCCACCGAGCAGCTTCCAGAACAGCTCTAGGCCCCGGCGCCATTCGCGCGGCAGGAAACTGAGCTGAATGTGCACAAAGCTGCGCAATGCAGGCTGCCCGGCCTGGGGACGGAAGACCGCCAGCGAGTTGAGCTCGCTGTCCCAGTGGCCAATGTAGACCGACTTCTGCCGGGCCACTTCGCTGTACGACAAGCCCGGCAGGCTCATTTCTTCCAGCAGGTCCAGCAGCAGCGGAAGCAGGGCCAGCTGCTCATGACTCCAGTTGCTGATCTCCCAGTTGAGGTCCAATTGCACCAGGTTTTGCTCGCTGCTCCGGGGGTTGCAGAAAAATGTCAACTGGGGTGCTTGTTCTGCGCTCGCTGCTTTTCGGGTCTGCTCCGGGTGGACCGGGATGATTTCGCGCTCACAAAGCAGTTCCGGTGGCAGTTCGCCGAACTCGCTGCGCAGCATCGCGGCGATGCGGGCGCTTAAGGCCGGAGTATCTTTACGCATCCGGTAGTCGGCAAAGGCTTCCCGGTGCTGGGCCAGCTCGCGTTCGCTCAGCCTCAGTTCCGGGGGAGGGCCAGGCTCAGAAGCTGTGCCAGACACTTCTTCAAAGAGTTGAACGGTCCAGTGCGGATTGTCCAGGGTATAGCGGCGCAGCTGCCGGGCAAAGGCCGCCAGTCCCTCCGAGCGCAGTGCTTCGAGTTGGCTGAAAGCCTGAAGGGAGTCAAAGACCACTTGCTCTCCATCGGCTGTAAGCGGCAAGAAGTGGCTGGCCCGGGCCATTTGCAGGCAGCGTTCCAAGGCGCAGATGCCCTCTTCGCCCCCGTGCTCTCCCAGTGAGTACTCTTCGTATTCCAGGCTGTTCAAAGCCCCCTGCCATAGGGATTCCAGCCCTGCTCCCGCCGGGGCCTCCGCCTGCTCGCAGAAATCTTTCAGCGAAGCAAAAATCAATTGGGAAAAGCGGCGAGTTGCGGCTTCTGTACGCTCCGGGTGCTCCGAGCCCTTTGGCAGTCGGTAGGCACTGAGGCCGCAGCGCAGTACGGGGGCGGCCAGCTCCAGTTCCAGACCGCTGCCGAAGCACAGGTCGGCTCCCCAGCCGCTGCGCAGGAGTGCCAACTCCAGCACTGCGCCGGAATGGCCCAGCAGTAACTCGGCCAGCAGCCGGTATTCGAGCAGTTGCCGCACGCTTTGTGGTGGAGGCAGCACCCAGCTGAACATGATGCTGCGCCGGGCTTCGCCCTGCTCTGCATTTTCTTTTGGGTCCTCCTGTTCTCCGGGCTCTTTCGGGCGCACTACGGTTCGGTACAGCACTTGGCGTTGTGGCAGCGAGTCATAGCTGCTTTCGTTTGCCTGCGGCTCTGCTGGGGTTTTGGGCTGTTCGGGGCCCGTCAGCTCACTGTCGAGGAAGTGCAGCAGTTCGGCCAGTTGTTCCGGTTGCCGGAGGATTGAACCGTAGAGAACGATGCGGCAGTTCTGCGGGCTGTAGTAACGGCGGTGGTAGTCGCGGATTTCGTGGTAGTCGCGGCAGTCGATGGCCGCGATGGCGTGCGGATCGCCCCCCGCATCGTAAGAGTAGTGTTGATAGGCGTGGGAGTTTCCGGCGGAAGTTTCGAGGCGGAAAAGGTTGCGTAGGCTGCAATCGGCCACGTAGGCGTCAAAGTCGCCGTAATAGCCCTGCATTTCGTTGAACACGATGCCGTCCAGGCCTTCGGGGCTTTGGCGCAGACCTTCCTGTGCTAGGGCTTGGTCTTCGAGCAGCGGGTAGAACACGGCATCGCCGTAAACTTTGAAGAGTTGCATAAAGTCCGGAGCGAAGGCCGAAGCGGCCGGATAGAGGGTCTGATCCGGGTAGGTCATGGCATTGAGGAAGCTGCACACGCTGGTTTTTTGCAGGTTGGCAAAGGGTTCTTTCAGCGGGTAGCGGCGTGAGCCGCAGAATACCGCGTGTTCAACGATGTGGGGCAGGCCCTTGTCGTTTTCCGGGGGGGTGGCGAAGCAGTAACTGAAGGCTGATTCCCGCGAGTCACAGGCCAGGAGATAGAGGCGCAGGCCACTGCGGTGCCTCAGCGCGGCAGCCTGCGCTGCGCCGGTTTCGGACAGGGCCAGAGTGCCGTAGTAGTTGAGCACAAAGTGGTGGCGCCGCAGCTGTTTGTGCCATTTGTGCCGTTTGTGCCATGGGTGGTCGAGCGGGTAATTTGTCATGATTCGCGGAGGATTATGCCGGGGCGTATGCCCGGTGGCAAACACCGGAGATCCAGAGCGGGTTGCTGAAACAAGCGGGCAAAGAAAAGCTCCAAGAATTTGCTTTTCTTGTGAGCTGCCCTTGACAACTGGTCCGCCTGAGTGCCGCAGAATTTCGCCCTGAGGAACGAAGAGCGGAAATTCAAGGTGTGCCGAAGGCCATCTTCAGAGGCAGCATTTTTCTGTGGTGGGAATTTTTAGAGGTGCCCATAAGGGCCGTTTCATGTCTTGAGCTTGTAAGTTGTCGCGGCGTACGGTACTATTTTGAACGGGGAGCAGGGCATCCTGCCTCAAGAGAAACAAATATTGACAGCGCCATCCCTTTTCGCACAGGGGTAGCGAAACGATAAAAGTCAATCAATAAGGAGAGAACATGACTGACAATACATTTGATGCCTTAGTAGATCTAAGCCACCACGACGATCTCAGACTGGACGATATAAAGGAAGCCGGTATTTCCGCCGTCATCCACAAGCTCACCCAGGATATCTCTTTTGTGGATGACCAGTATGCTAAGCGATCTTTAGACGCCCAACGGCTGGGGCTTCTTTGGGGATGCTATCACTTTCTATCGGGCAGCGACACGAAGCAACAATTTGCTTTTTGGCTATCCAAGATGGAGAAACTGACGGCAAAAGGGCTAAAAGTACTGCCTTGCTTAGACTGGGAACCCGATACAACTCCAGGTCAAACAACCGCATCTTTTGAGCAATTGATCGATGTGGTAGAACAGTATCACTCTCATTTTCAGACCTATCCTGCTGTATATGGTGGGTATTGGATGATAGAGCAATTGAAAGATAAAAAGAGCGAGATTTTGGGAGCGTGCCCTCTCTGGCAAGGGTTCTACCGCAGCCCGATAGAAATCCCCACAACGATATGGGATACTTGGGCTATCTGGCAATATACAGATGGGTCAGAGGCGAAAGGCCTTTTCAAAAATGTGGACCGGGACAGATTCAATGGGACATCAGATGACTTGAGCGCCTTTTGGGCAAAATACGCTGTATCCTTTTAAAAATCCGCTGGAAAGGATACCTCTCGCCGGGACGGGGCCTGCCCCTAGCTTAAGGGGGACCTCTAAAAATTCCCCGCCACAGAAAGATGCTGCGCCAGCTCGCGAAAAAGGGATTTTTAGAGCTTCCCTGAATCGACTCCCGCCCTCACGGGAGTGACACACCGACCGCACTGGACCAGTAACCTCGTTATTCGTACCCACCGTGGCACCTGAGAGATCCGTAGCGGCTGGAGTGACGTTGGCACTACCTGTACAACAGCTCCCCCAGCTCCTCCAGCTCTCGCTGTTCCGCAGATGTCCGCTTGAGCTTGTTCTTTAGCTCCACAAATTTCTCGCAGTCCTTCACAAGACTCTTTTCTTCATCGGTCCGCTCAGACTCGGGCTTGCGCTTTATCTTCGCAAATCTCCTTAGTTCCGCTTTTTCCAGTACACCCGCAAGTTCCACCAGATACCTGAGTTCCCTCAGCCGAGGCTGTTTCCCACTGGGCAGGGCCTTTTTTATCCCCTTCTCAAACTCGTTCAGTTCTTTCTGTTCCGCGGAGCTCCGCACGGGCGTGACCGCGAGCACCACAAACCGGTTCCGATCCGTATCGTGCAGGCCTCCCGCCTGCAGAAGTTCCGCCAGTTCTTTCTGCTCCGCGGCACTCAGTAAAGATACCGCGGCCGGCAGATTCGGGCTGAGCCCGATATCATCTCCGGGGGGCCACAGGCGAGTGCTAGGAAAAGGATGGAAAGGAGGAGAAACGGGCGCAAAAATACCGCAGAAAAAGAAAATTTCCTGCAGTATAGCGTTAATTTGGGGGTGTTCCGGCGGGTTAGGGGATGAGCGATGAGCGATGAGCGATGAGCGAATTTTACTCAATCTTTGTTTCATGATAATACCCCTGGGTATTATTACGCGAAATAACACATAAATTATGATATTCTGACCAAGGTCAGAATGGTCCCGATACAATAATAAGGGAACCTCTAAAAATTCCAATTTCGCACCAGACTCGGTCTTTTTCACGGAGTAAAGGTTCTGCCTTACGGCAGGGTTTGTGGCAAACGGCCTGCTTCGCCCCGCCATTTACCACTGTCACGAAAGAGAGGAAGCAGGCTCTTTGCTGCGCACGACCTGCCAGTTCACCAATGCTGCACAGGCTCGCATCGGAGCCTTCGTCTGGCATCAAAAGCGAATTTTTAGAGGTGCCCTTATTTCAATACAAAAAAGTATCATTCTGCTTTCCTTCCTCGCTATCGTGAAAATCTCTCACTCGCTCAGCATCAAAACGCGGTACAATCGCTGCGGTAAAGCAGAGAGATTGTACCATTCTCGCGAAGCGATACCATTTTTAGAGGTCCCCCTGAACAGGATTCAGTCCTGAACAGATTCAGTCCTGGTCTTTTTCCCAGCTCCGGAAAGCCTCCAAATCCCGCCGGATCATGCTCAGCCCCAAGGCGACTACAAATGCATCATCCAGATAGCCAAAAAAGCGCAGGACTTCGGGCAGGATATCGATGGGAGAAATCAAGTAGAGCAGACCTACAATGATTGCCACAATTATCGAGACTGGCGCTTTGGGATACTTGCCGGCGGCACTGGCCCGAAACAGACGCCCCAATATGCAAATGTCGGCCCCCAAGGCCCCCAGAGCCTTGGGCACATCCCCCTTGAGTATCCCCCCATATTCCCTGCTTTTTTTGCGAACGAAACTCCGGAACGAAGAAGCCGGTTTTTGCTTTGCCGGCCCGGCCCCGATCTGTCGGGACTGTTCTTCTGTATCTTTGTCGGCATCTTTCATGGTGTTCCTCTCCTTTTCCCGGGCCGTAACGGTTCCAAACCGCCTAGAATCACTGCAACAGCATGTTTTCGGATATTTTAGGGGACCCCTAAGAATTCCAATTTTGAACCAGACCCGGTCTTTTTCACGGAGCAGCTCCCTCATGAAATCCTTACTATACAGCAAAATATTCTGCGGTTACAACTCTTTGCCCAAAATGCTTTTGCCCATCAGAAAAGCAAATTTTTAGGGCTTACCATGAGACCAATTATACCAAGGAAGTTCCCAAAATTCCAATTCTGCGGCAAACTCGCGCTTTGCCACAAATAATAGTTCGCCTATGACGAGCATGAGAACTTCCCTGTAGATGCAAAACAGACGGCTTTTGGAGTCCAGATTGAGAATCCCGGGCCGGGCCGCTATGATGGCGAGCCACGAAACCAAGGAGCAGCATATGGAATTACGACGACTGGGCAGCACAGAGCTGCAAATCAGCAAAATCTGCCTCGGCAGTATGACTTGGGGCTATCAGAACACCGAGGCCGAGGCCCACGAGCAAATGGACTATTCCTTAGCACAAGGTGTCAACTTCTGGGACACGGCAGAGCTCTACGCCGTCCCGCCCTCAAAGGAAAGCTATGGTAAGACGGAGAGCTATATAGGTAGCTGGTTTACCAAAAGTGGCAAGCGTAAAGAAGTGATTCTGGCCAGCAAGGTGGGAGGCCCCGGCCCGCAGTGGATTCGGACCGGACGCGAAGGCTTCACGCCCGAAGGCATTCGCAGTGCTCTGGAAGCCAGTCTGATGCGCCTGCGAACCGATTATATCGATTTGTACCAGCTGCACTGGCCCCAGCGCCAAGTGCCCAAATTTGGCATCCACGACTTCGATCCGACTTGGTATGAAGAAGATGACCGCATTGAAGCCACTCTCGCAGTGTTGGGAGAACTGGTGGCCGAAGGAAAAATTCGCCATATTGGCCTGTCTAATGAAACGCCTTGGGGCGTGATGCGCTTCCTCGAACTACAGCGCCGGAACCCCGACAAGTACCCTCGCATCCAGAGCGTGCAGAATGCCTACAGTCTGGTCAATCGCATTGCAGACATCCATCTTTCCGAAGTGCTGCTGCGCGAGCAGGTTTCGCTGCTGCCTTACTCCCCCTTGGCCGGCGGCCTGCTCAGCGGCAAGTACCAAGGTGGCAAACGACCAGAAGGAGCTCGTTTCAGCACTTGGGGAGCCAAGCGCATGTCTCGTTACCTGAACTCGGCAACTGATGAAGCGGTGAATGCCTATGTGGACCTAGCTAAGGAACTGGGCCTCAGCCCGGTGCTGCTGGCGATTGCCTTTGTCAACGACCGCCCCTTTGTTGCGAGCAATATCATTGGTGCTACCACTATGGAGCAGCTTAAGGAAAACATTGATTCAGCCCGGCTGCGTTTGAGCAAGGAACAGCTGGCGAAAATCGAAAAGATTCATTTGCAACACCCTAACCCTTCGGTGTGAGCCGGGTTCTAACTGCTTGCAAATACGAGAGTGCAACGGCACAAAACAGCGCGAGACAGAATCACATAAAACCACTAGAATCCGCAGTAGCCTGACTTGAGGGAAGCGCTAAAGGATATGTAGAATATGGCAATGAAGATCATGCTATTGGGTACGCCTGGCTCAGGAAAAGGGACTTTAGCACAGGCTTTAAGTGCCAATATTTCTGTTCTGCATATTTCTACCGGCGATATTTTCCGAGTCGCGATCCGCAATGGAACTAAGCTCGGCTTGGAAGTCAAGGCTATTCTGGCCGAAGGCAGACTGGTACCCGATGAGCTGACTTGCGGTATCGTTTTCGAGCGCCTGAGGGAGCCCGATGCTCAACAGGGTTTCATCCTCGACGGCTTTCCGCGCACCATTCCTCAGGCCGAGGCCTTCGATCAGGTGGTGGAGCTGGACAGCGTCCTGCTGCTGGAACTCGACGAAGCGACCAATGTTAAACGCCTGGCCGAACGCCTGATCTGCCCCGGTTGCGGTGAAATTTACCACCGCAGCTTCCGTCCGCCCAAGCGGGAAGGCATCTGTGATAAATGTGGTGCCGTTCCTGTCCAGCGCCCCGACGATCATATAGATGTAATCAGCAAACGACTGGAAGAGCACCACAAACTCACCACTCCTTTGGTGGAGCATTACGAAACCCGGCAAAAAGTGCGGCGCTTTGATGCCCAGCAAAGCGCAGATGCTTTGCTGGGTGAAGTGCAGGGATTTCTGCGCAGCCTTTGACCCGATTGTCTTTTTAGAGGGAAAAATTTGTCGGATATTCCTCCGCCCAAGCACCCGACCGCCAACGCCGGACAAATGGGCAGTACTTTCCGGGCCGGGACCCACCCGGCGCTCGCACCGGAGTTGTTACGCCATGAGCTGCAAACGCAGCTCAATGCCTGTCTGCTGCGCCTGGACTATGACATCAGCCGGCGACTGGGGCAGCACACCCTGCAGAAACTGGCTAACAACGGCTTCAATCTGCCGGTTCGCAGCCGCGAACTGTTACAGAACCTGCTTGCACAGCTTCATCAGGCCTTGGGCATCCCGGGCCCCATAGTATCCGTGGTATCCATGGACAATCAGGGCACCCAGGTAGGGCACCCAGGCAGGGAACCCAGGTCTGAGAGCTGCACACTTCCTTTCCAAACTGCGCAAACACGTTGGCAATGGTATTCCAGTGGCTATCGCAACCCCGACCGTCCTCATTATGTTGAAGACGGTTATATCTATCTGCACTTGGCCGAGCACCATATCTGGGGCCACCTGCTGCTGCAAAAGCAGATCTATCGCAGTGCGCTCACACTGCTGGCCGACCATCTCCTGTGGTATGTTGAGAAAGTGTACTACCGTATGGAGCAGCACTGGCTGGAATTCCAGAGCCGCTACATGAATCCCGATTACAATGAGGGCTTTGAACCCGATCCGCACCCAGCCCGCGAAACCGAACCGGCTGTGAGCTCTCATGCAACTCACGAGGCGGATATCACCGCCGACCAAGTCTCTCAGCATCATTCTAGAATCCTGCAACTGCGAGACATTGCCGCAAATTTCTGGCAGCATAACTTTGTTCGGGCTTTGGACCATCTGCAACTCGACTGGCCCGACTGGTTGGAGCCGGGCTCGTATCCGTCGGTACCCGGTAGCGACGGAACCCTCTTGGATTCTGAAGACTCTATTGGAGCAGGCAGCATTCCGGCCGGCCAGCAGGTGCCTTTTACGAATTCTTATATCCCCTTGTTTGCCGAACTGGAGCAGCAATGTCAGCTGGGTCGGCAGTGGGAAGATTTGCTGCTGAGGCTGCGTCAGGCTCTGGAGCAGAGTTTGGCGGCCGAAGGCCTGTCGTTGCAAATGGAGAAACCAGATTCGGCTTTGGATTCAGAGGCTTTGTCCGGTGCCTGCTACAGCGAGTATCCGGAATGGCAGAGCCCGAGTGTCGCAAATAGCGATTTTCAGCCCGATGCACCCGATGAGCTGGCCCGGCTCACACTGCGTCATGCCCCCACTCAATGGCTCTACCAGCAGAAAAACTTGCGGGAGCAGCAATTTATTGCCATTTCCGAGCAGATCCAGCAATTCTTTACCGAAGTCGAAAAGAGCACCCGTTTCGGCTACTTTGCCCGTTGCTACTACCGGGCTTATCATTGGTATACCCGGGCCTTTCCGCCGCACCGGCAGTCCGGTGGAGTCGAATTTCAAACCGGGGCAAAACAGTTTGGTATCACGAGCAATGCATATTTTGCGAGACCTGAAGAGCGCCTGCCGCAGGCAGGGGCGCAAGGTTCCGAACGACAAGGCGATATGGCACCACCAGCAGACTCGTTCATTTCTGAGAGCAATCTGCACTACGAAGCCGGCCTTCTGCTGGAGCTTTTGCAAAAAGCCCATATCGTACTGCAATACCAGTTGCAGTTCCGCAGCAACGGCAGACACTACAGATTGTTCCGCGAAATGCTGTTGCTGCGCCGCCAATTGCTGGACTTGTGTCATCAGCCTTCATACGGCGCGGATGTCGGCATTCAGATCACGGCGCAGTATCGGACGGTGCACAAGCGCCGCGAGACTTATCGGCGCTTGGAAAGCGTCTTGCAGAATTTCACGGTAAATTGTGAAATCGTGTAATCTCTCCACATTCCAGCTTGACCGGTTCTCTTGCGACAGACCGGGGAGGGCCGTGCGCAGCCAAGGCCCGACCTTCCTCTTCCGCGAGCTGGCGAAGGCCAACTCCAGAAGCCCCTTTCAGACTTTCTATTCGCCCTCTTTCAGCCCGGTAATTTCGCGGTGGCCCAGGCCGGTAAACCTTGCAATCTGCGCAATCGACAGCCCGGATTCTTTCATTTTTCGGGCAGCTTCACGCCGACCTTCTTCCCGGCCTTCTTCCCGGCCTTTCCGCATGCCTAGTTTTTCACCTTCTTCCCGACCTTCTTCCCAACCTTTCTGCATGCCCAGTTTTTCGCCTTCTTGTCTGCCCTCAGCTTTTAGATCTTCTGCCAGTGTTGCCAACATCTTCTGTACCTCCTCTGGTGCGGTGATTTGATTGTATTCTGATTCATTCATGTCCTCGCCAAACAGCAAGGCGATCCAGCGCCTGAAAATGGTGATTTCGAGCCCGGGTTCATCGCCCAGGAATTCTACGATTTGCGGAATCTGGGCTTCCCACTCCCCCGGTCTGCCGTATTTCTCGGCACAAATTACCGCGCTGATGAGGTTGTGCAGCTTGTGGATTTTCTCGTCGGGGATGCGCTTCTCGTCAATGAGAGCATATTGAAAGTGGGGTAGGTATTTTGCGGGTATTTCGTTGCTGCTGATCAGTTCGCTGGTGCTGCGGGGCGCATTCCAAGGGCGGTCTCCGTTGTAGAGCACCAATGGAAATACCGGGGGCAACTTGCCTTTGCTGTTTTTGCCTTCCTTGATGAGGCGTTCGTAAAACAGGGATATATAGCTGAGCAGGCGGATGGCCATATGCTTGGGGGCTGTGGACTGGAATTCGAGCAGGATATACAAATAGGCTGTTTGGCTGTCTTGATTGTCTTGGCTGTCCAGGCGCACCTCGTAAAGCAGGTCCGATTCGCGCTGCTGGAGCGTGGCAGAGAGGTGGGACGGGTCGAGTTTGCGCAGGCTGTCGGGCTGGATTTTGGCGCTAAAGTCCTCCTCAACGAAGGCGTGGATGAGTTTGCACAGGATTGCCGGGTTCGAAAACAGGTATTTGTACGCGCTGTCGCAACTTGCCATGGCTTCAATATAGCTATTTTGTCCGTACAGCGCAATAAAAAAATGCGAGCTGACGCAGCATGGGAACTCCAAAGCCCCCTCACTCCTCAATAATCCGAAAACGAAATTTCCCAACCCCTCTAGAACCGATTTGTGGTAGAAATCCCTTCGTACACTTAAAATTAGCCTGATGATAGTGGCTCCATCCATCCGTGCCAGCTTTGGGGAGATAGAGCAAGTCGAATGTTTCGTCCTGTTCCTTGTCCGCCAAGACCTTCGGGAACAGATGCGCAGACTTCTCAAAGGTTACGGCGTTCTCATTCGCTGTTACCGTATTCCCTTCTCTAAAAGTGATTACGTCTTGATAACTTGTATCGACCGGACTACTTTGGAATTGAAATTTCTTGGGATGAGAGGTAACACAGACCGTATTTGAGGCAGCGTCCCAGTCATCGGGGCTCCTCGTTCTGAGTGGAATGAAGAAGATCTCGCTTTTCTTCGCCTCGATCTCATCGGCCTCTATAATGGGGACATATTGGCCGTTTGCGCCCTTCCAGCCCTTCATGCCCCAAATAAATTCGGTAAGGTTTACGGTTTCGCCCCCCGGTCTGTCATCGGGGGCAGCGCCCCCTACCTGACGGGCAAAAGTGCTGCTGTCGGTCGGGTAATTTTCCAGCCTCACGGCATGGGTGGCGACAGAGCGTCCCGAAGCGTAGGCGTGGACATAATAGGTTTCCCCGGGGACCATGATTCCCGGGGCTTGGGCGCGGGTATAAGCGGCTTCGGCCGAGCCTCCTCCCGCCTGGGACAGATCGACCCGAATGGCGGTGAAAACCGCGTTGCCGTTGCTGTCATAGCGAATGTCAGATGCGGGGAATTTTTCCGTTGCGCTGAAATAGATTCTCCGCTGGTTTTGCTGCGGATTTTGCTGCGGATTTTGCTGCTGATTTTGCTCGGGGCGGAATGTTCGGGTGATTTTTGCGGGGTGCTGCGCCACTTCGCTCCACGGAGGCGGGGCGCTGCTTTCTCCCACGATAAAGGATATGTCCTTGGGCCGGGACACAGCGGCGGTAATGGTGAGCAGGAATTCCCGCATGCCGATGATGCTCTGGCTTCGGTCGGAATGGTCGGAGAAGGCAAGGCGCACGCTCTCTCCGCCGCCCTCGCTGCCGCCCTCGCTGCTGGAGGAGGGCGGATCGCAGGCGATCAGTAGAATCAGGGAGCAGAAAAATAAAAGGATAAATGGGCGTGAAATCCCAGCAGAAAAATAATTTTCCTTACTATATGGTTTTAATTTTTTCGATGAGCGATGAGCGATGAGCGATGAGCGATGAGCGAATTTTACTGAACTTGTGTTCCATGGTGCAATACTCCTTGGTATTATTATGCAAAATAATGCATAAAGATGATGTTCCGGCCAAGGTCGGAATGGTTTTAATAAAAGATAAAATGGGTTTATGAAATGGCTTGTTCTTCTTTAAGAATATACTCTTTTCCGACGGAGGGCAAGGGGTATCGTAAGAAAATCTCTGAAAATTGGCTTTTTTGGGGAGCGATACCATTTTTAGAGGTGCCCTTAGGGCTTCCCGGAAGGATTGGCAGCCACCCGAATTCCCAGGTACACCCCTTCACTCCCATCGGCGGTGCTCTGCTCACCGCCGATGCGGTAGCTTTCCAGAGCTTCAGTAGCTTCCTGCCAGTGCCAGGTATCGGCCAGGGTCTCGGTCATTAGTTCGCCGCCGAACTGGTCGAGCGTTTCCATGACGGTAGCTGAACCGCCTGCCAGAATTTCAATGCGCTGAGTGATTTCCAGATCCGCTTCTTTGCGCAGGTTCTGCACCAGGCGCACCATGTCGCGCATCAGGCCCTCGCGGTACAGATCGCAACTGATGCTCGTTTGCAGGGCCAGGGTCAGGCTGCCTTCATTGAGAACACAGAAACCTTCTCTTTCCCGGCGCCGTATGTCCAGATACTCGGCGCAGAGCATAAATGTCTGCTGCTGAGCGTAACGGATTGGCAGCTCGGCACCGCCCAGCAGTCGGACAATGCTCTCGGAACCCAATTTTTCGACCTCGGCGGCCAGAGCCTTCATGTCCTTGCCCAGCAGTTTGCCCAGTACCCGAAAATTCGCCTTGGCACTGTAGTGCACCAGTTCTTCTTCATTTTCGTTGATGTACACATGCTTGACGTTCAGTTCTTCGGCAATCAGTTCAAGCAACTCGCGCAGCAGGGCCTTTTCGCGCTCATCGCGCGTTACTATGCGCGCTTCGCTGAGCGGTTGGCGGTTGCGAATCTGCTCTCGGGCACGCAGACTGCGCCCCAAAGCCACGCAGCGGCGGGCCAAGCTCATTTGAGACTCCAGCCCGGGTCGGCGCAATGTATGCTGCACTTCGGGAAAGCGGCACAGGTGTACTGAGTCGACCTGAGCATGTCCGCCCGCAGTGCCTGGGGCGTCCGGAGTTCCGGCAATCTGCTGCTGCGCCACTCGCAGGCCCAGGAAGATCTTTTCGCTGACAAAGGGAATCAGAGGCGCGCAGATTCGCGCCAGCTGACGCAAGACATGGTGGAGCGTGGAGTAAGCCTCCAGCTTGTCCCGGTCATCGCTGAGCCCATTGCCCTGACTGTGGGGGCTGCTGCGCCAGAAACGGCGACGCGAGCGCCGGATGTACCAGTTGTTCAGCAGGTCGATAAAGCCCAGCAGCGGTGTGACAGCCTGTGGCAGGAACAGCTGCTCCATCGCCGTGCGGAAGCTCTCGATCAGGGTTTCCAGTTCCGAAAGTATCCACTGGTCCAAGGGATTTTGGGGATTTAGGGGATTTTGAGAAGTCCCGGAGGGAAAAATCCGGTCGGCGTTGGCGTAGGTTACATAGAAGCTGTAGGCGCTCCACAGTGGCAGGATGATATTCTTGAGCACATTGCGCACTCCGGTATCCGAAAAACGTATCGGCTCACCTTTGACTACTGCGCTGCTCAATAGGTAGAGTCGCATGGCATCGGCCCCGAAGTTGTCCATAATTTCTTCCGGCGGCGTGTAGTTGCGCAGCGACTTGGACATTTTCTTGCCGTCTTCGGCCAGAATCATGCCGCTGGTAACACAACTTTTGAAGGCTGGGCAGTCGAACAATGCGGTCGAGAGCACCGTCAGGGTATAGAACCAGCCGCGCGTCTGGTCGAGCGATTCATTGATAAAATGGGCCGGGAAATTTTGCTCAAACCATTCTTTGTTTTCAAAGGGGTAGTGGTTTTGGGCGTAGGGCATCGCCCCCGATTCAAACCAGCAGTCCAATACTTCGCTGACGCGGCGCATCTTACGCTGTGCCCCCTGCGCGGCGCATTCCGAACAGTCAAATTCCAACTCATCGATATAGTGCTTGTGCAGGTCATCAATCTTCCGCCCGGTCAGCTCTTCCAGTTCGGCGCGGCCGGAGATACAGCGCCGGTGCCCGGCCTCGCACTGCCAAATGGGAATCGGATTGCCCCAGTAGCGGTTGCGCGAGATCGACCAGTCGCGTGCATTGCGCAGCCAGTTGCCAAAGCGCCCTTCGCGCAAATGGCCGGGCACCCAGTAGATTTGTGAATTGGTCTTCAGCAGGCGCTCGCGCAGCGATTCAACTTTGACGAACCACGATGAAATGGCCCGGTAAATTAATGGTGACTCACAGCGCCAGCAGTGAGGGTAGGAGTGCAGAATTTGTTCTTGGCGAAACACGATGCGCTGTTCTTTGAGTTTGTGGATTACATTTTTGTTAGCATCTCGCACAAACTGACCCGCAAGGTCCGGCACTTCCTCAGTATAGCGGCACTCTTCGTCCACCGGGGTCAGCACCGGCACTCCGGCGGCTTGCAGCAAGCGGTAGTCGTCCTCGCCAAAGCCGGGAGCGCAGTGTACCACACCGCAACCTTCCTCGGCACTGACGAAGTCGCCGCAGTGGCTGCGGAAGGCCCCTTCGTTGCGCAGTTCGGCAAAGTAATCAAAAGGCGGCTGGTATTCGAGCCCGGCCAGTTCGCGGCCCCGAGCTGTGGCCAGGACCTCCGCCCCTTCACCCAGCAGTTCGCCCACCTTGCTGTGCAGCAAAATCAGGTAGCTGCCCGGCTCATTGTGATCGGGCACCAAGGCATAGTCGAAGTCCGGATTCAGGGCCAGGCCCAGATTGGCGGGCAGGGTCCAGGGTGTGGTGGTCCAGGCCAGAAAGGCCAGCGGAGCCGCGTCTTGCCGGAAGCTGGCGGGTAGTTTCGGATACGCGCTGGCCAGCAGCGGGAAGCGCACGATCAAGGATGGGTCGTGGATCTCGCGGTAGCCGCCCAAGGCCACGTCGTGGTTGGACAACACGGTCGAACAGCGCGGGCAGTAGGGCAAAATATAGTGCCCTTGGTAAAGTAAGTCTTTGTCCCAGAGCTGCTTTACCACCCACCAGATGCTTTCCATGTAGTCGGAATCCATGGTGCGGTATTCATTGTCGAAGTCGACCCAGCGCCCGGAGCGGCGCACGGTATTGCGCCATTCGGCGGTGAATTTCTGCACGATGCTGCGGCAGGCTTCGTTAAACTTGCCGATGCCGTAGGCTTCAATGGCACTTTTCCCAGAGATTCCCAGCAGTTTTTCGGTCTCGTATTCTACGGGCAGGCCGTGGCAGTCCCAGCCGAAGCGGCGCGGCAGGTACTTGCCCAGCATGGTGTTATAGCGCTGCACGGCATCTTTCAGCACACCGACCATGATGTGGCCATAGTGCGGCAGTCCGGTGGCAAAGGGCGGACCATCGTAGAAGGTGAAGGGCTCGCCACTTTTGTTTTGCTCTACAGAGCGCTCAAAGACCCGGTGTTCCTCCCAGTATTGCAGGATTTCCTGCTCCATTTGGGGAAAGTCCGGGCGGGAGTCTACGCTGGGGTACATGTACATCCTGCTTTGCTGTCAATGCGATATGCTCAAAAGGAAGGCTGCGCATTATAGCGATGGCCGTGTCCTTGGGGTAGTGGTACGGCGAAGAGGGGCAATAACACAATACTCACAGAAAGTAACCCTTCACGGGAAAAATCAAAAAACACGTAAAAAAGCCTTCCTGCAAGAAAGAACATCAAGTAGATTGGCTCAAAATATTCTATGAAAACCACATACGAGCAGCTACACCTTAGCAAGACTTTGTCGTAATTCCATACTCAAGCCGACCGCTGCCGGGCTGATGGTACGGAATGCAGGATACGTCCTGTGACATCTGTCTTCCATCCCACAAGTAGCGGCACTGATGCCGTCTCGTGGAAAATATGCGAAGGAGCATTAAATGAAAGATACTTCATAACAAAATAACACGAAAAATAGTTGGATCCAGATTAATTACAATCAATAAATTCTAATAAAATTAAAAATTACACAAAAAATCATTATTTATAGCATATTAGATACAATTATCTAATATTATGCTGTAATTGAATAATTGTGATTTGTCCAGTGCTGGATTTTTAGAGGTCCCCTAAAATTGGAATTTTTAGAGGTGCCCGTTACAATACTCCCCAAAATAGGTTTGGGATGCCTGATGGATGGCAGATGGATAGCAGCACAGTAGACAGTATAATCGTATTAGATCCGTTCCGGCATCTTCCGCTGGAAAAAAAAATACTCTTTCGTCAGGAGAAAGAGAACCGGGCTTTCCACCTGCACTGTATCCTGCTCGGAGGAGGACACGAGGCTTTATATACCGAGGATGAGTACTGCTTTGACGGTCTGAAACGGGGGAAACGTTATTTCTGCAACCTGCAATTCTCTCTGGCTGGCAAGGGGGAGCTGCGTTGTGGCAAGCAGATATATGATTTGGAACCGGGCTCTCTATTCCTGGCTCCGGTGCCGCAGGATTATTGTTATTATTTACCCCAAGGCGCAAGAGGTGGGAAGCTTTTGCGTGCGAACAGCAAAAATAAGGATGCTCCCCTCGCCTGGGAGTTTGTTTATCTTACCTTCACGGGGTCGGAAGTGCAGAGAATTATCGCCAAGATTCTGGAGTTGAACCAGAGCCCGATTTTGCAGTTGGATTACACACAGCTTCAGGAATTATGGAATATTCTACAAGCTCTTCTTGTAGAAGGGGAAGCGGATGTATTTTTTTATTCGGCAAAGGTATATCATTTCCTGTTGGGGGTTCTGGCCAGGATTGTGGACCTGGCAAGGTCATCAAAATATCCTTCGGAAATCCAACGTATGCAGGAATATATTTATACTGATTATCAGCAGGATATCAGCATCAGCGACATTACCCAGAGGTCTGGTTTGTCTAAAAACTATGCCATGAAACTGTTTAAGGAATATACCGGCAAAACGATTCATCAGAGCCTGGAGCAAGTTCGGCTGACTCAGGCGAGAAATCTTCTGGGATATTCGTTGCGTAGCGTTAAAGAGGTCGCTGTAATGGTTGGTTTTTCTGATGAAAATTACTTTATACGCGTCTTTCGCAGAAACTTTGGCATCACTCCGGGAAAATACCGCAAGTAGTAATACAATTCAGCAAAAGCACAGTATTGTCATACTGTGCTTTTGCTGAATGGGGAACCGCTAAGAATTTCCCACCACAGAAAGATGCTGCGCCAGACCCGGTCTTTTTTACGGAGCAAAGGTTCTACCTTGCGGCAGGGTTTGTGACAAAAGGCCTGCTTCGCTCCAGCCTCCGTGAGGATTATGGCAAAATAGATATCACCCCTTCGGGAACCGAGGGGCTCCTGGGAATCCTCGGTATATCAAGTTGATTTTAGAGTAGCAGCTACCGGACTCAAGGGAACCTCTAAAAATGGTATCGCTTCGCGAGAATGGTACAATCGCTCTGCTTCTGTTTTGTCTTGGCCGCAGCGATTGTACCGCGTTTTGATGCCAGACGAAGGCTCCCATGTGAGCTGGCGCAGCATCGGAGAGGGGAGGGTCGTGCGCAGCTAGGCCCGACCATCCTTTTCTGTGAGCCTGTGCAGCATTGGAGAAATGGGAAGGCCCGTGCACAGCCAGGGCCGACCTTCCTTTTTTGCGGCAGCGAGGAACGGAAGCCGAGCCATACTTTGCTGTATGGTAAGGCTTTGCTGACGAAGCTATTCGGCAACAAGATCGTGATTCAGCGCAGAATTGGAATTTTTAGAGGTCCCCTGTATACGAAATAAAATTATTTTTCTTGACAAATACAGATTCTCCTCCTATACTTACTTAGTTCGGTTTAGAACCAACCTGAGTAAGAGCAATGACAGAATAGTGGCTAAATACATGATAACCGCGGCGAAGCGCACAAAAATCATCAACCGGTCCCGTATTATCAGGGAAGTCTGGCGCAGCAAAGAAACCAGCAGGGTCAATATAGCCTCCGCCCTCGGCCTGAATAAATCTACCATATCAGGCAACGTAAACGAACTAATCGAACTTGGCTTTCTGCAAGAAGTCTCGGAGGGAGCCTCCGGCCCTCAGGGAGGTAAAAAACCCATCAATATCAGGTTGAACAATTCCTATGGCTACATTCTCGGCATGGAGCTGTCTGTTGATTTGTGCAGGGCTACGATCATAGACCTTGAAGGGACTATTCAATATTCCCACACCGAGCCAGTTTGCCTCGGCAGGGACAATTTCAGGAAAGAATGTCTGCGCTTGCTCAGATTGCTCCAAAAACGGGTGGAAAAGAGCTTCCCCCGGATCCTGGCCATCGGGATAGCCATACCGGGAATTGTCGACCCCAGAAAAAATCTGATTTTATATTCGATTCCCCTGGGATTCTCTGAGACATTCAGATTCTGCGATGAAATCGCTTCTGTTTTTTCTGTGCCTATAATCATCGACAATGATGCCAATGCCTGCGCATGGGGAGAGTTGGGCTCTTGTCGCCTGCGGGAACCTGGCGATTTTATCTTTATTTTGCTGGAGCTGCATCAGCGCAATCGGGTGCAGTCTCAAGAGCAAATCAGCATAGGGATAGGGCTGGGGATCAATGGCCGCGTCCATTATGGCCAAGACTTTTGCGCCGGAGAATACCGGAGTATTTATCTCAGCAGCAAAGCTGCCGGTCAGTCCTCCCTCTCGAATGAAGAGGAAGTTGCGCTGGAGTCAAACAAGGGGCTGCAACAGAAATTTTTTCGTGAGCTAGCAGCACATATTGGCCTGTTGGTAAACACATTGGATCTTAAAAACATCGTCTTGGGGGGAGCTTGTGAGAAATATGGTTCGGATGTCATTGCTGTCTTTGAGCAAGAGATAGCAAACCGTTGTTCTTACCAAGGCTTTGAAAAACAGATCAGGCAAAGCAGGCAGGTTCGGTTTTCTTCTTTTGCCGAAAATTCGGCAGCGTACGGGGCTGCCAGCATGGTGCAGCAACGCTTGTTCTGCGACTTGGAGACTGTAGAGTGTCCGTCCGAAATCCAAAACATCCATGCCGCGTTTGGGGTGCTATAAAAGGGGACCTCTAAAGCATCTCGCCTTTGCTGAACAAGGCCGAACAAGGCTGAACAAGCAGGGGAGATGAGATATGGAGCTATTTTCTATTTTAATGGGGAAATGCTCTTGCTTTTTAATATTTTGCTGATTTTTTTTAACACCTTGGGGGTTTTGAAAGGTTTCTTAAGGGAACCTCTAAAAATTTGCTTTTGATGCCAGACGAAGGGATTTTTTGCGGCAGCGAGGAACGGAAGCCGAGGCATACTTTGCTGTATGGTAAGGCTTTCGTGACAAAGCTGCTCCGTGAAAAAGACCGAGTCTGGCGCGCCATCCTTCTGTGGTGGGGAATTTTTAGAGGTTCCCTTAAATATTTAGGGGGATATACAAATATGAAGACAAGTTCCATTGCATCTTATACCATTTTTAGAGGTGCCCTTCTGTTGTTCAGTCTATTGCTTGCTTGCGCGAACTCCAAAGAAAAGGAGCAGGGGAAGGGTTCAGACGAAGTAACTCTGACGATGTATGTTCAATCTACTGCGCCCAGCCCGCTGGGAGAATCCGAAATCGATGAGAAAATCAGGGAAATCACTGGCTATAAAATTGAACGTAGATTTCTTGTAGCGGATCAGGCTACAACCAGTGGTATTATGCTGGCTTCCGGGGAGTATCCGGATATCTTGAACATGAAAGAAGACACGCAGAAGTTTGTCGATGCGGGAGTCTATATACCCTTACAGGACTTGATCAGAAAAAATGCACCGAATATCTATCGGATATTTGAACCATACTGGGCACAAATTAAGGCTCCAGATGGAAATATCTACACAATACCCCAGGGCATACCATTCAATCCCACACGGAAAGGCCTGGCTAACAATGGTGCCGGCATCGGTATGTATATTCAGAAAGCCGTTCTGGAATGGGCGGGTTACCCGCAAATCAAAACTGTGGCAGAATATTTTGATTTACTCAAGCGCTATAAAGAGGAATTTCCAACCATTGACGGAGAAGATACCATTGGCTTCGGCTTCCCAGCAGAGGGCTGGCGCTTTGGCTACACAATATATTCAGCATCGTTTCTGAATGGATACCCAAATGAAAGCGGCCCTCTGATCGATTGTGTGGTGGCAGGTAAGGCAGATAAAACGAATGCTTCATGCCCTGGGAAATGGGTGCCACGTGATCCATTTTATCAATCGCAGGAATTTCATGATGTGATGAAAATCTATAACCAAGCTTATTTAGACGGTCTGATACCCAAGGAAATGGTCGTGCAAACGCATGAACAATACAATGCAAAAATTGCTTCGGGCCGTGTTCTGGGGGTCTTTGACCAGGGCTGGGAAATCAATAAAGCCTTTGATGTTTTGAAAAAAGAGAAGCCGGACCGCCTGCTGGTGAATCTCCCCATTACCTTGCAGAAAGACCAGAAAATTTATGTGGGCGTTGCAACGCCAAACTATGGTTTTGGCTATGGCATTAGCACACAGGCTGCGGACCCGGTGGCGGCTATCAAGTACCTGGATGCGACCATCAGCAATGAGGTAATCACCCTTGTAAACTGGGGCATAGAAGGACAAGACTACCTGGTGGATAAAGAGGGGCGTTTTTATCGTACGGATGAAATGCGTGCCAATGCTTCGGACAAAAAATATAAAGACCGACATTGGGGCAATGTCAAAACTGTTCAATGGTCTGCTCAGGGAATGTTCGATGACGGGAATGCCATATCTCCGGGGACTCAACCCCGGGAATTTTTTGCAGCACTGAGCCGACCGGAAAAGGAAGTAGCGAAAGCCTATGGATTACAGTCTCTGGCGGAGCTCTTCCCCCCGCCAACGGATCGGCGCATAAGTTTCAGCCCACTGTGGACATTCCGCTTCGATAAAGACCAATATAAAGACTTTTTGGAAGTAAAGGCAGATCGGGATAAATTGACAAGTGAGTATGTTGCAAAATTAATTTTTGCTGAGCGTGACTCTTTTGATTCTGTATGGAGGGAGTACAATAAAAAATTAGCAAATATAAAGAACAGCTCAATTTGGCTTCCTACCTGGAAGACCAGACTGGGAGAGAGAATTGCTTCCTGGAATCAGTAATCCCCAAATATTACACAGGGCGGGTAGATGATGATGGGAAAAAGATTCTGGCTACGCCTAAAGCGCGATAAAATTGCGGTTTTAATGTCGTTCCCTCTGATCATCCATCTCTTTATTTTTGCCTACCTGCCCATGTGGGGCATCCTGATGGCATTTCAAAACTTTAAAATTGCCAAAGGTGCGAGTCTTACGGACATCATTTTCAAGCAAACATGGATTGGATTGGATCATTTTATTGACTATGTTACATCATCTGACTTCTATCTGACAATGAAAAATACAATTGGTATGTCTTTTATCAGTTTGGTATTGGGGACTTTCTTTTCATTGTTTTTTGCGGTGTTGCTTAACGAAACTCGCACTGGTAAATTTAAGAAGTCTGTTCAGACGATTTCTTATCTGCCACATTTTGTGTCATGGGTTGTCGCTGCAAATATTGTAATAGGAAGCTTGTCTCCTGACGGTGGAATAGTAAATAATATTTTACTGAGTTTGCATCTCATAGATAAACCCATTCTATTTATGGGTGAGCTCGGCTATTTCTGGTGGATTATTGGTTGGAGCCATGTTTGGAAGGGTATGGGCTGGGGGGCGATCATTTACCTTGCTGCAATGACTTCAATAGATCCTCAGCTATATGAAGCCATAGAACTCGATGGGGCCAACAGATTCCATAAGATATTTCACATAACCTTGCCAGGCGTACGAGCGACCTTTGTCTTACTTCTGATACTAAGCATTGGCACTCTGCTTGCCGGAGGCTTTGAGCAGCAGTACTTGCTGCGGAACCCCCTGGTGCAGGAACAGGCCGAAACAATTGCTATATATACCTTTCAAGAAGGCTTGGTAAAGGGAGAATATGCTTATGCCACAGCAGTCGGTTTATTTGTCAGCGTGGTCAATTTTCTGCTGCTGGTTTGCGCCAACCAGACCGCTAAATGCTTAGGACAAGAAACTCTTTATTGAGAGTGCCTCAGGGGCACATCTAGAAGGGCAATGGCACAATACTCACAGAGCGCGATACCATTTTAGAGCCGCCCTGAAGGATTCAATTATGGGAACTATTTTTAGGAAGAATCGGGATTTTAGAAGATTCACCATACAATTTGCTCTATTAACATTATTATTCCTCTTGTTCAATTGTGGTGAAACCATTGATGCAGATACACCAACATATAGTGGTGAAACCATTGGTGCAGATACACCAACATATAATCGTACACATAACTATATTACTTTTAATAGAGCACATTTGGCACATGGCGATGGTTTGAAAAATAGAGTGAGTCAATCATTTACAGTTCATAATGATGTTGCAAATATTGCACAAATTAAAATGTATGTGCAATTAAATTGCCCGACTGGTGGTTGTGGTCAATGGGATGTTTATGCCCATGTCAGAGTAAAGGACAAAGCCACCGATGGCTGGTTCGAATTGGGTAGGTTTATCACTCCTTATGGGTATGGCAATCGTCAATTACAGCGGGGGTTTGAGTTTGACGTAACCGATTTTAAAACACTTTTGACGGGCACATCAGAATTACAGATTTTTGCAGAATGTTGGGATAACAAAGGATATTATGTGACCGTTGATTTTGATTATATTGAAGGGAAACCTGACTATAAATATTACACGATTGCCAAAATACTGGACTATAGTGAGGATTCTCAGAGTGGTATCCCATATGGGACAAATCATGATTTTGTTTTAAATAAATCAATTGAAATTCCGATAAACGCTGCAAATAAATATTTGAGGACTATCATTTCCGGATGGGGGCATGCTGTTCCAGCAGATGATGATGGCGAAACTTGTGCCGAATGGTGTTTTAGAAAGCACTCGGTTCTCATTGATGCTGTACCCACATTTACACATAGCTTGGAAGCACTTGGCTGTGCAAACAACCCGGTGACTCGCCAAAGAGGGAACTGGAAAGTGGATCGTGCAGGATGGTGCCCGGGTATGGAAGTACCTGTCAGAGTAGATTCCTTGGCAGAAATTACCCGTAGCTCTTTCGAGTTTGAGTATGCTTTCCAAGATTGGCAGCGAGATAATGTGCCCGAAAATACTGCCTACTATGCAATATCAACTTATATTGTTGTAAAAAGCAATACCTCTCTCGACAAGACTATTGTTCGTTCAATATCAGGGAACCTCTAAAAAATTCCTTTTGCCATATATGAGTTATGACCATGAAAAAAGTATATGAATTTTTTATTTGGAAGGTATTTCGACTAAAACGCCAGCCTACTATATTAGATATATTTTTTGATTTTGGTAAAATTATATTTTTAATATTTACTGTTATTATTACCGCATATCCATTTTTAAATCTAATCGCCTATTCATTCAACAATGGACTGGATGCAGTAAAGCCCGGGATTCACGTCTTGCCAAGGAGTTTTACCTTAGAAAACTACCAATATATGCTGAGTGACATAATATTAATCAGAGCCGCGATAAATTCGGTTTTGAGAACCGTTCTTGCAATTATAACACAGCTATTTTGCAATGCCCTAGTTGCCTTTGCCTTGAGCAAGCGAGATTTTGTATTGCGAAAATTCTATAACACCATGTATATCATCCCCATGTATATAAGCGGAGGTTTAATACCCACGTATTTTTTGATGCGCAGTTTGGGTCTGGTTGGCAGTTTTCATGTGTATTGGCTGCCGGTACTAACAACATTTTACTTCATAATTTTGATGAGAACTTATTTTCGTACTTTGCCAGCAAGTATATCAGAATCAGCCTATATGGACGGTGCTAATGACTGGGTTATATTTTCCCGTCTGATATTGCCCCTCTCTCTTCCGCTGCTTGCCGCTCTAACCCTATTTATTGGCGTTGGTGCGTGGAACTCTTGGATGGATACGCTGATATATAACCAGAATTACCCTGATCTGACCACGTTGCAATTTGAATTGATGCGCAAGTTGCAATCGGCAAATCAGGCCCTGAACGCAAATGTGAACGCATTTGCAATTGCTGCCAGCAAGGGATCCAAGATGGAGGTCACACCGAAAGTTTTACGAGCAGCTATGACCATTATTGCAGTTGGTCCGATAGTGTTGCTATATCCATTTTTACAGAGATATTTTATCCATGGTTTAACAATTGGAGGTATAAAAGAATAAATATATCTATGATAAATAGGTAATTATATAGATTAAATTTTTAAAACTATTCTTTAGATATATATTAGGAGAAAAAATGAGGATTCTGTATTTGGATATTGACACCCTACGCCCCGATCATCTGGGGTGCTACGGCTATCATCGCAGCACCTCTCCCACAATTGACCGCATTGCAAGCGAGGGGATTCGCTTCAACAATTTTTACACTTCAGATGCCCCTTGCCTGCCGTCCCGTTCGGCGATGATGTCGGGGCGTTTTGGCATCCACACCGGAGCGATTAACCACGGCGGCTCCACCGCCGATTTTCGCCTGCAAGGAAAGAGCCGGGAAATGCGATCGGCACTGAGCCTTTCTTCCTTTCCCGCAACCCTTAAACAAGCGGGCTTGTATACTGCTTATATCGGAGGATTTGGCGAAAGGCACAGCATCTATAGTTTCTATGCCGGCTTTCGGGAAATCTGTGATACGGGGCTCGGTGGAGGCGAACGAGCTGAGCTGATCCACTCCATGGCCTTGGAGTGGATTCGAAAAAAGGGCCATGATGATAACTGGTATTTGCACCTTCACTACTGGGATCCCCACACCCCGTACCGCTCCCCCCCCGGGTTCCAGCCCTTTACCGGAGAGCCCATGATTGGGCTGTACAGCGAGGATTTCATCCGCGAACAACGCAAACTGGGGGGGCCACATACCCTGCAGGATATTAATATGTACGACAATATGCGATTGAAGGAATACCCCCGACAGCCCGGAGAAGTGCGAAACATGACAGAAATGCGCGAATTGATTGACGGCTACGACAGCGGGATCCGCTATGTAGACAATGCAATTGCCGCTCTGGCAGCTGAGTTCCAACAGATGAAAATCTGGGATGACATGGTTGTGATAGTCTCTTCAGACCACGGTGAGAACTTCGGCGAACTGGGGCTGTACGCAGAACACGGCACTGCCGATGTTGCCACATGCCGAATTCCGCTGATCTTGCGCTGGCCGGGGAAAACCCGGCCCAACAGCGAACACGATGGCTTTTGGTACAATATAGACTTGCTTCCCACATTCGCCGACTTGCTCGGTGTTCCCTCCCAGAATATCTGGGACGGCATGAGTTTCGCTGGAGTCCTCCGTTCCGAAGAAGCAAATGCCACAACGGGTCGCGATGAGCTGATCATCAGCCAGAATGCCCATGTCTGTCAACGTTCGGTGCGCTTTTGCCGGGATGGGAGCAGTTGGCTCTACATTTATACCTATCACGATGGCTGGCACCCTCACTTTGGAGAGGAAATGCTCTTTGACATGGAGAAGGACCCCTTTGAACAGAATGATCTGGCCCAAAGCCACCCCGAGCTTTGCCACGAGGGAGCCCATCGCCTTCATCGCTGGCACACCCAGATGCTGCACTCCCGCCCGGAAGGATATACCGGAGACCCGATGTGGCTTGTAATGGAAGAGGGGGGGCCGGAACATGCCCGTGGACATCTGCCCAAATATTTGAAGCGCCTAAAAGAGTCCGGGCGATCCGACAAAGCAGAGATTTTGCGCCGGCGTCACCCAAAAGAACTGGCTGGATAGCCGGAGCGGGAAGCAATAAAGGGCAGCTCTAAAATTTTGCCAGCCAGAGCTTGGCAGAGAAAGGGAACAGTAAGCTATGGCAGAATCTGATCGGGAAGATGTATATCAATACAGTACGGATATTCCCTACCATCGTTTTGAACCGTGGCTCAAAGAGCGACTGGAATGGTTTAAGGACCTGAAATTCGGCTTGTTCATGCACTGGGGCCTCTATGCACAATGGGGAATCTGCGAGTCTTGGCCACTGGTACGCTCTGAGCACTGGACGCGTAATGGAGCAGCCAAATGGCACGAGTACAATAAAAATTATGAGCAGTTTGCCAAAGCCTATCGCAACCTAAACAAGGAATTTAATCCCGAATATTTTGAACCGGAAGTCTGGGCCAGACTGGCCAGGAAAGCCGGCATGAAATACGTTTGTTTTACCACAAAACACCACGACGGCTTTTGCATGTGGGACACCCGCAGCACCGATTACAGAATCACAGGGCCGGACAGCCCCTTCCGTCAGAATCCACGGGCCAATATTGCCAAAGAAATTTTCCAGGCTTTTCGGCAGGAGAATATGGCCATCTGGGCTTATTTTTCCAAAAGTGACTGGCACTGCCCCTACTACTGGTCCCCGCAGTTCAGCATGGAAGAGGCAGACCGCAACCCCAATTACGACACGGCCGGGCATCCTGATCTGTGGGAAAAATTTGTCCGGTATACCCACACTCAGATCCGTGAGCTGCTCAGCGAATATGGCAAAATCGACTGCCTGTGGCTCGATGGGGGGCAGGTCTGTCCGCGTTATAAACAGGACATCCGCATGGATGAGATTGCCGTCTGGGCCAGGGAGTTACAGCCCGGACTACTGCTTGCGGATCGCACCGTTGGTGGGCCGCATGAGAATTTTGTGACGCCGGAACAGCTCGTGCCAACCGAGGTTTCCGAAATCCCTTGGGAATCGAATATCACCATGGGCAGCGGATTTGCATACTATTTTAACGATGAGTATAAGGGTGCGGCGGAATGTATCCGGCTCTTAATGGATATTGTGGCCAAGGGGGGCAATTTGTTGCTGAATATTGCCCCTTCACCGGAAGGGCGCTTTGACAGCGATGCCGTACGCACCTTAGTACACATTGCCAACTGGATGCAGATCAACGGCGAGGCCGTACATTCTACGCGCCCCATAGCTCCCCATGCAGAGGGTTCTGTTCGGTTCACCCAGAAGAATGGCAGGGTGTATGCGACCTGTTTGTCTGAAAATGGACGCCCCAAAGATGACTTGCGGGTGCCGCTTTGGCAGCTTCGGCCCCGCAAAGCTGCCAAAGTGCGCATGTTGGGCTTCTCCGAAGATATCCGTTGGGAAGACCGGGGCGACCATGCCGTACTATACTTGCCGCCAGAGCATTTGCGCCCATCCGACTATGCCTGGGTCTTTACCTTTGAACACGAAAGTGCCACCTACCAAAGCCGGATACCCAGTAATTGAGGCGAAATGATTAAATCTCAGTACATCAGACTCAGCAACGGAAAGCCTGCATGTCGATGAGAGAAGCGGCATTGAGGCACCCGTGTAAGAAGACATGCTCTCCCTCTTGCAGAACATTCTGCTGTGCGACTTAGGATATATTGACGGCCTGCAGCAGCACATCCGGGACAGCCGAAAGATATGGGAAACCGTGTCCTAGGGTTTGTAATAACAAAAGGGTACCTCTAAAAATTCGCTCTGCCTGCGAAGCTATTTTGGAACGAGGAAGTGAGGCCAAAGAATACTTTGTTGTATGGTGCAGGCTTTCATGCTTCAGCATGGAAGAAAATGCAGGTCGCTCCAACGCGAGCAAGCACTGGAGAACGGGGCCGGCCCGTGCACAGCCAGCCCGGCTTTCCGCAAAGAGCCTGCACCTCTTCCGAGGAAGCTGTTCGTTTCAAAAGAGTTTCGCAAGAGCGCAGAACGGGATTCTTGGAGGTCCCCCATAAATTATTCTGACTTTCGTCAGAACATCATCTTTATGCACTATTTTGCATAATAATACTAAGGAGTATTGCATCATGGAACACAGGTTCAGTAAAATTCGCGCATCGCGCATCGCGCATCGCGCATCGCGCATCGCGTGAATCAAGCCCATATCGCAGGAAACCGTATTTTTCTGCGGCCTTTTTGCGCCCATTTCTCCCCCCATTTCTTCCCCTTCTCTTTCCGGCCCTCCTGCTCGGCTGCGACCCGCCCAGCGAATCCGGCGGAGCCCCTCTGAAGAAAGGCTTGCAGGATATCCTGCAAAACGGGACCCTGCCGCCCAAATCCGAGTTGGGAGCTTACGACAAAGTTACCGCAGATATTCTGTCCAATTTTGCCGGCGATACCTCCAAAGAGATCGGCGTCATATATGTTACGCCAGATGGAGCTGGACCACCCAAAGATGGCAGCAGCTGGGAAAAGGCCTATGACGCAGCAGATCTGAAAAAGGCCATTGACAACGCGGCGGGCAGTGAGCAGAAACCCTACCTAGTACTGCTGGCAAAGGGCAGCTACGTTCTAAGCGAAACCCTGAGCATGAAGAACAATGTGGCCATTGTCGGCGGCTTTAGCGGCAGTGGCGGGAGTAGTTCTGGAACCACCACTTTAGATGGTGGGGGCCGTATTCAGGTCTTTTCCAATTCCGGTCTAAATAGCACAGCTGTACTCTCCCGAGTAAACATCTCCAAGGGCTTGGCTGATTTTTCGGGCGGCGGAATGTATAACGTGAATTCCTCACCCACGCTCAGCCATGTTAGTTTCTTTGCAAACGAAGTGGGTCTTTACGGTATGGGCGGCGGAATGTATAACGAGAAGTCCTCCCCCATGCTCAGCAATGTCAGCTTTTTCAGTAACACGGCAGATCTTTCGGGCGGCGGGATGGCTAATGTGAGCTCCTCCCCCACGCTCAATAATACAAGCTTTTTCGATAATTCGGCGGGGGACGGCGGTGGAATGTCTAACGATGAGGACAGCCATCCCTTCATTGTCAACAGCATTTTCTGGGGCAATACGAAGATCCCCCTTGACTTCTCGGGTTTAGATATTATTCCAAACCAGTTTGACCGGATTGATGGAGTGAAAATTTTCTCCTCCATTGTACAGGAGGCGACAGGTGATGGCTTGTTAGATGAAGACCCAAAATGGGATTCACTGAAGGATAATGGAGGTTTTGTGCAGACCCTGGCGCTGCGAAAGGACAGCCCGGCCATCGACAAGGGAGCCCACATCCGAAAAGATGGCTCAAAGCTCTACTACAGCGAGGACGAAACCAGCTGGAAGATTTTTGATACCGCCAATAGAAAGGAGAGCTCCGGGGATCTTCCTTCTAACACCATTGACCTCACAGCCATAGATGCGCGGGGCTATACCAGAACAGGGCGCCCGGATTTGGGGGCTTATGAGTTCGGTGGCATTGCCCCATAAGTCATAATCGCTGATTCAGCCGCAGCGGTCCCGTCCGAGTGGGACCGCTGCGGCCCACTCTTTTGGAAGACCTAAAAAATCAACTGAGAGCGATCATTGACCAGGACCGTATTACCCGAGTCATCCTGAAGTTTCGCGATGAAGCCTCCGCCTGAACAATTGTGCCCCTGCAATAATATTACCTCCCTCAGGGCTCTCGCAGCAAGCTCACTGAGCCCTGATTTAAGACCACAAAGTTCTCGGTAAGTCCCCTGCTTGTCCTGATAGTAGCGTTGCAGATAATAAACTTCCATTGCCAGCTCCTTGAGCTGCTCAGGGGGGGGAAGGTTTTGGGGGAGCGAAGCCTGGCCCTCTGCCACAAAATAAGCAAAACCCCACTTCTCCGGGCGGTGCATATCTGTCACCCCTTGCGGCGACCAGACCCAGTTATGCTCTGCCCGCCCCGGAAGTTTCTGCAAGCTGTCTCCCACAATCCGCATATCCCACTCCACCCGGGAAAAGTTGACACGCCAGTAATCCCTCATACGGGGCAAGGCCTGAATTTTATTGTGAAATGATTTCAAACTTCTCCAAGGGATGGCGACTTCGAGAGTCCACGAACGATCCAGGCTGCGGACATCGTTGATGTGGCCCTGCACCCGAACCGAGCTCTTGAGTCCCGCTAAATTATAGGGGTTTATCGGGCTACCGCGGTCCTTGTAGGGAACGGGAAGATTGAGCTCCCAAATGGTGTTTAAGGCATTCATTTCAAATTCGTAATAATTGATATTATCACCATCCGGGTCAATAAAAATCTCAAAATCATTATCTTCAAAAATCACACTATTCTTCTTTGTCAATTCGGCCCAAACCTGGGTTTCCTCCAGTTCGGCACAAAAGTACCAGTATTCCACACTCCAGCGCATTTTTATCCGAGTCCGGTAGTAAGGCCTGGGTCGGGAATCCCCTTCGATATCAACAAATTCTGAGCTGAATGGCACAGCCTGCCACTCTGGTTTCTCTATATCTCCGTCAATCTGGAGCTCGTGGTCCAAAAACTGACAAGCATACATACAGGGTCGGCTTCCCCTCATTTTGTGGTAGTCAGTGTGTATGAGGCTCATTTTTTCTCCCTCCGATTCTGCGGATTCATCATCGAATTCACCTCACAAGCTCCCTACATCGACAATGCCGGCCTGTTTGAGAATCTGAACCGCATTGGTTTTGACCACGTCATCTTTGAAGCCGGAGTCCTTGAACACCACCCGCGTGATTTCCGGCTCAAGGGGACCTCTAAAAATTCGCTTTTGATGCTGAATCAGCGAGATTTTGCCGATAGCGAGGAAGTGAAGCTGAAGCATACTTTGTTGTATGGTAAGGCTTTGCTGACGAAGCTATTCGGCAACAAGATTGCGATTCAGCGCGGAATTGGAATTTTTAGAGGTGCCCTCAAGTTCGTCTTTAAATTGGGCAATGCCTTCGACCACCTCAAGCGTGATGGTATCCGACAAGAAAAGTAATTTTTAGGGGATTTCTGCTTCCTGCTGGAATCTAGTGCAATATAATGAACCGAGATGGAATGGACAACATTATAGCAGGCTGACAAATGTGGATCGAAAAAACATTCAACATTATTGGAGTAAGAGGTGCCCTACAATAGATTCTTGACACTGCCGTTCAGAGCGCCTAGGCAGTTTGCCATAAGGGGACCTCTAAAAATTCCAGTTCCGCGTGGAAGCGCGATCCACATCGGAAGCGAATTTGGGGAGGTGCCTATGGCTTCCCCCGATTTCGGGGATTGTTGACAGGAATACTGGTTTCTTGCTCATCTCCCCATTCAGAATTTCCAGACAGCCCCCGGAAAACTGCCGGATATGTTTTTCCCGCTTCCGGCGGTTCTGGGGGAGATGCCCGGCTCAGTGACTATGAGATCATGGCTTACCTCCCTTACTGGGGATATATCGAAAATGATCAAGGAACAGAGAACTACAAAAAATATTATTATCGGGATCTGAGTACTCTGTTTATCATTACAACAGTCAGCAGGGATTCGGTACTTTCAAACCAGGGTCTCATTTTTGGCGATCAGGCAACTCACAGCTCTAATCAGGTAAATTTCGCTGCTATGATTCGCTATATCAGAAATAATAACCCGGGGCTGAAGATTATTTTGAGCCTTTCAGACCTCCACAACACCCCTGAAGAACGCTCTGCCACCGCAGAACTGCTCAACGGTAACAATCGGGAGACAACTATCAGATGGTTGATGCAGAACTACATCGACTTATATGACCTCGATGGCCTAGACATTGACTTTGAAGATGAGACGCTCGAAAACCGCTATGTAGGTTTGCACTATGCTGATTTTATCCGGGAACTTGCAGAAGCCCTGCATGATCGTGGGACTCGGGGCAGAAGAAAGCTCTGCACTGCGACCCTAGCGGGCCCGGACTACAATCGCCCGATCATTACTCCAGAGCTGATCAATAGCCTTGATATGCTGGGCATACAGACATACAGCGCCGATAAGATGGACTACCTCAGGTACAATCGGTATCGGAACATTAAAGCAGATTATGAAAATTGGACTGCAAAAGGGTTTCCGGCAAATAAACTGGCCTTTGGCCTGGCGATGTGGAGCAAAATTGCCGATCCGGCAAGGCCCATGGGCCTGCAATTGCCTGATTCCGGCACAAGCGATGGCTTGGGCTGGATTGAGCAGCTCAAGCAGGACGCCTCATCAAACTACCGGGCCTACTTGACCTCGTCCTTTAACACTCCGGGTTATCCCGGTTCCTATGAACAGAGATACAATGGCCTATACGAGATACGTAGGAGAGCTGAGTGGGTCAGGGAGAAGGGAGCCAGGGGTCTTCGCCTGGGAACTGAGCAAGGGCCCTTCTCAAGACGATCCTAAACTCAGGAAGTATTCCTATTTGCGCACATTAATGGATTGGCACACAAACCCCGACCAGCATCTGCCGATCGTAGCCTATACAGAGCAGGACTACTATAGCTCTGGTCAAGCGATTAAGGGCGGCTTTCACTCTATTTCTCCCGATGAGAGCAACTGGGTTGGAATCTATCAGTTTGACGAAGCACAGCCATTTGATATCGGGGATTCACTGGGGATCTACCAGTACCTGCCCGCAGACCAAGGCAGCGGCTCCTTTGCCCTGCCCGCCTCTTGGACCGCTCAATTGAGCCCTGGCCAGCTGTACATCCTCAAATTTGCCAACGGTGCCAACGGCATCGGCAACACGGAACTGGGCACCAGCCATCCATTTTACAGGCTGGACTAGGGAAGAATCTCGCGCTTATGGAATTCTCAATCTGGGCTGAGATCGGCGCCGGGGCAACAGGACAATCCGCATTTTGCCGGCAACTTGATCTGGCCTGCGAAGCAGGTATTACAAAAATTCTGCTATGTCTTTACGATACTGTTCTGAGTCAAACGGCCCCCCATATCTTTGAAAAAATGCGTTGACAAAGATCCGGAAGAAGCGCCAATTATTGTCTGCTACCGAACAATCCCGCTGGTTGATCTGGGACAGCCAGCGAAAGATATTTTCCTGGGTACTCGGATATAAACTCTTCCATAACTTCTCTGCAGCGACCAGAAAGCTATACGCCATCGCACACATTTCGACATAGCGTTGATCCGGCCTGTCGGGAACAGTCTGGCCCCAGTAATCGGGGTCACAGGGGTAGCAACCACTTTGAAAAATTCTGGCACACTGTCCCTGCCAATGCTCCTCGTCATACAAACCGACCAAGCCCTTCAGATTCCGGCCCTTCGGGTAAATGTGGCAGGCCTTCGAGCATACCGCACACTGCAATTGCCGACGCCGAGCTGTCGCGAGGCTGCGTTCCCGATGTAAAAGTCAAATCCCAGTAGGCAATCAGATCCTCGGGCAGCTGCTGCAGGAAAAAGGAAGTCACGGGCCGAAACTTGTCGATAAAAATCGGTTTTTGTGTGTAGCCGTAGGCCAGAGCCATGCCATAGATCCCCCAAGCCTGGGCGCGCGCCCACGGCGAATCATCGGCGTAGCCTTGGGCTGTTACGCCGCGCAGAGCCTCTATTTACCCCAAGACGCAAGAGGTGGGAAGCTTTTGCATGCGAACAGCAAAAATAAGGATGCTCCCCTCGCCTGGGAGTTTGTTTATCTTACCTTCACGGGGTCGGAAGTGCAGAGAATTGTCGCCAAGATTCTGGAGTTGAACCAGAGCCCGATTTTGCAGTTGGATTACACACAGCTTCAGGAATTATGGAATATTCTACAAGCTCTGCTTATAGAAGGGGAAGCGGATGTATTTTTTTATTCGGCAAAAGTATATCATTTCCTGTTGGGGGTTCTGGCTAGGATTGTGGACATGGCAGGGTCATCAAAATATCCTTCGGAAATCCAACGTATGCAGGAATATATTTAGGGGACCTCTAAAAATTTCCCACCACAGAAAGATGCTGTGCCAGACCCGGTCTTTTTTACGGAGCAAAGGTTCTACCTTGCGGCAGGGTTTGTGACAAAAGGCCTGCTTCGCTCCAGCCTCCATGAGGATTATGACAAAATTGGAATTTTAGAGGTCCCTTATAATATACCGAGGTGACAAAAATTAGCGTAAGCTCTTCACCAATAATTGGTCCATGTCGGTAAAGGTTTGATTTTCCCCGGCCATGCCCCAAATAAAAGTATAACTGCCGGTACCCACACCGGAGTGGATCGACCACGGCGGAGAAATGACCGCCTGGCGGTCTTGCAGTACCAGATGCCGGGTTTCCTGCGGCGCTCCCATTAGGTGAAAGATGCGCGTGTCTTCACTGGCAAAGTCAAAATACAGATAGGCTTCCATGCGCCGATCGTGGGTATGGCAGGGCATGGTATTCCAAACGTTGTTGGGTGCCAGCATGGTCAGTCCCATCAACAATTGGCAGGACTGACAGACTTTTGGGTGGATAAACTGGTAAATGGTGCGCTTGTTCAGGCTTGCATCGTCTCCCAAGTGTACGGACTGAGCCTCGGCAATTGAGGTCCGCACCGTAGGGTGGGAAGTATGGGCCGGGCTGCTGACCAGATAGAACTCTGCGGTTTTCGATGTATTCTGACTGATAAACACCGCTTCTTTGGTGCCGGAACCGACATACAGCCCATCGCGATTGCCCAGTTCATAGGCTTGGCCGTCAAGCACCACCGTGCCGGCTTGGCCAATATTGATAATGCCCATTTCCCTGCGTTCTAGGAAGTATTCGGTGCCGGTTTCTGCCGGAGTCACGGCATCCTGTAAACGTAATGGCTGCGCCGTTGGTGTTGCCCCGCCAATAATCAGACGGTCTTCGTGTGTATAGGTCAACTGAATCTGACCAGGGACAAAGATATTCTGTACCAGAAATTGCTGGCGCAGCCCTTCTGTGTCTAGAGCCTTGCCGTGCTCGGGGTGAATAGAGTAGCGAATATCCATAGATATCTCCTTTAGAGTTTTGTCAGAGGTTCCCTTAAGCGGTTTCTCCTTGATTTACGATCATAGGGGACCTCTAAAAATTCCAATTTCGCGCCAGACTCGGTCTTTTTCACGGAGCAGCTTTGTCATGAAAGAGAGGAAGCAGGCTCTTTGCTGCGCACGGCCTGCCAGTTCACCAATGCTGCGCCAGCTCACATTGGTGCCATACAGCAAAGTATGGCTCGGCTTCCGTTCCTCGCTGCCGCCAAAAATCCCTTCGTCTGGCATCAAAAGCGAATTTTTAGAGGTCCCCCATAGTTCGCATATGGCTTTGTCAATTCAGGTAGCAGGATCTTGATGTTCAGGTGTTGTCTCTCATGCTTCAGCATAGGGCCTGTGCCGCGAAATATCATGGTTTGAGTTTTCTTCCCTTCAAAACATCAACTCAGACGCCATTTTTTTAGGGAAATACGATAGATATATCCTTGAAAATCTAGTATTAAATTATTATTTTCAATTTTATAAGAAGTATTCACACTACAATAATTTTCTTGCAGATCACCACCACAAATACTGATAAGCAAGTGCTGGCCAGTTGCAAGTTCTCCCGTTATCACCGGGATTACCGAGTGGGGACCCAGTATGTTCATGTTTGGACAACAGTGAATCACATTGCCAAGTCCCTGATAGTTCAGTGCAATAACGGCAGAAAAGATAGTTTTACCACGATATGTACTCTCGGCAAATGCTCTGCCTGTATCTGTTACAGACTGATGAATGGCAGGATTTTCGATATAATCAAACGGCAGGCTGTAGGCAGCCTCCATAAAATAAATATGCTCTGTCGCTGTGATTTTATGTACACGCAGGTGGTAGGAAGCATTCAGAGCATAAATCAAGCTTCGTACGGATACCGCATTTATTGGCTGGCAGCTCGATGCAACCCCATCGTGCTGCACCTGGTGATTTTCCGTCTGTGCCCGGTGCGCCCAAAACTGTTGATCGCGACTGAAGCTGAGCATCGAATCCGCCGCATACCGCTCTAAACCTTCCGCCTGCAAGCTGACATTAAAACCAAGCAGCGTTGAGTACGAAAACTTTGTGTATTTTTCGCGAGTGTGGTTGGGCTCAAACCCGGCCCATTGCCCCGCATTCAAGCACCTTACGTAGCCCTGCCGATTCCGTTGCAGCAACATGCGGGCGTGTTCCTGCTGATGATTCTCTTTGTGCGCAGGCAGCACGGCCTCCGGGCTGCTCCAGAATGGATGCGATGTTGGCAGCAGCAGGATCGCAAAGATTTTTTGTGCCCAGTACGGACTGCCCTGGGCATTGTAGGACTCTGACATGTATAAATTTGTATACTGATAACCTACAGTCAAAACACCAGCGTTGTCATATATTTCCGGTTTATTCATCCAAAAGCGCAGGTGGCGCATTAACAGGCCCTTGGCCTCGGCCAGGTTCACTGAGTCCTCCGAACAGCAGTTGGCCAAAATAAAAGCTGCCCAGAACGAACCCTGAGCAAAGCGGTAGGTCAGGCTTCTGCCAAAGGGCAAAGCGGCCCCCTCGTTGTCAAACCAAGCCAGAAAATCACGCGCGAATACTCTGGCTCGATCAATATAACTTTGATTGTGCTCGATCAGAGCAGAATGTAACAAGGCATAGAAGTGCATTGCCATCGGTATGTAATAGTCGCGCTGGTTGCTGTGTCCGTCGCTGTACCAGCCAGCGCCCAGATACATGGAATCTATTTCTGCTATGTCTTTACGATACTGTTCTGCGTCAAACGGCCCTCCATATCTTTGAAAAAATGCGTTGACAAAGATCCGGAAGAAGCGCCAATTATTGTCTGCTACCGAACAATCCCGCTGGTTGATCTGGGACAGCCAGCCAAAGATATTTTCCTGGGTACTCGGATATAAACTCTTCCATAACTTCTCTGCAGCGACCAGAAAGCTATACGCCATCGCACACATTTCGACATAGCGCTGATCCGGCCTGTCGGGAACAGTCTGGCCCCAGTAATCGGGGTCACAGGGGTCGCAACCTCTTTGGAAAATTCTGGCACACTGTTCCTGCCAATGCTCCTCGTCATACAAACCGACCAGGCCCTTCAGACCCTTGTCTAAATATTCCGGGTCTTTGGGAAGATCCTGGGCAAGCGCTGGAGCCAGGCCCCACAGGATGCGGGAAAAAACTTCGCAGCGTATGGCAGTCTGGCCATAGCTCGCCATGTGCCCCGGTTGCAAAATACTACTGTGTCCGTTTCGCAACCGATTTCCGACATTATTTTGCACCATCGGTAGCAGTGGGTTCAGCAATCTGCCCAGATACAGATTTAACTCTTCTCGTGTCCTCATAACGGCCTCATTCCCGATTGCGGCAATCACCAGTAGCGTTGCCAATCTGGCCGTTTTAAGCGCATCAGCGCTTCTAAGTAAAAGTAATCGCCAAAACTACAGCAAACATCGACTCCCTTTAACCAGTGCTTGGGGTTGGCGTTGTAGCTGCTGTGGGAAATCAGTCCTTCGGCTTGGTGATCGGTTGCATAATTTTGGGCCAGAGAGGTCATAATCCGTCCCGCTTGCTGTGCAAAATAATCTTTTTCCGGCCCTTCGGGTAAATATGGCAGGCCTTCGAGCATACCGCACACTGCAATTGCCGACGCCGAGCTGTCGCGAGGCTGCGCTCCCGATGTAAAAGTCAAATCCCAGTAGGCAATCAGATCCTCGGGCAGCTGCTGCAGGAAAAAGGAAGTCACGGGCCGGAACTTGTCGATAAAAATCGGTTTTTGCGTGTAGCCGTAGGCCAGAGCCATGCCATAGATCCCCCAAGCCTGGCCGCGCGCCCACGGCGAATCATCGGCGTAGCCTTGGGCTGTTACGCCGCGCAGAGCCTCTCCCGTTTCCAAATCGAAAAAATAAGTATGATACGTCGAAAAATCGGGCCGGATGGTCAGGAGTGCTGTCTTTGCATGTTTGTCTGCAATCTCCCGGAAACAAGATTCTCCAGTTTCCAAAGCAGACCAATAAAGTAAAGGAAGATTCATATAGCAGTCGATAATCAGGCGATAGTTGTTCGCTGCGTACATTTTTCCCCAGGCCTGAATAAAGTTTCCCTTATCAGTAAAGCGCTTGCACAAAATTTGTGCCGCTTCTATTGCAGTATTCCTGGCCACTGCGTTCTGCAGTATCTTCCACGCGGCAACGCAGGATAGAGAGTAGAGAAATCCAATATCATGATGATCCAGCTCTATATTTTGCTCCAGACGCCGCCGAAAGGACTGGACCTGATCTAAGCCTCTCCGCTTGAAAAATTCGTCCCCTGAGAGTTCATAGCACAGCCAGGTCTGGCCGCTCCAAAAGCCTGTAGTCCAACCCAGGTTTTCGGTAAGCCGGTAGTGTCCATCAGTTTCCGCACTGGCTGCGGGAAACTGATGGCGGTACTTTTGTAAATTCTCCCGGACTTTGGAGGTGCAGCGCCGGATTTCCTGCTCCAACAATTCGCCGGGAATGAATGTTGAAGGTTTGTTTTGCGGGGTTTTTATGTCCATTGAGAATCCCTTTGGTAAAATTTATGGAAATATTTTAGAGGTTCCCTATTGTGGTCTGACAACCCCAGAGAGGACAGCCGTGCTGCTGACCGGCACTCAAAGCGGCAATTCTACCGGCATACCCTGATTCAGGCGGGATGCCTCGGCGGCAAACGCTGCCAAATGGCTGTTGATCGAGGCCGAAATATCGCTCAGTTTCTCGGTTTTCCGCCCGAGGAGCAGTTCGACAAAGTCACAAATGATACCGGTATCGCCTCCCGCATGGGCATCATTTGTCGGGTCGCCCAAGCTCATCTTTGCTGTACTCATATCAAAGTGCAGAACTTCGATTTCATTCTTGTGGATATCGCCCCTCAGCTCGCCGTTTGACCCCAGTATTTTGATGGTTCGCGTGACCTTCTGGGTGAATGCAGAGAGCAGGAATGTGGCAACCACACCGCTGGCAAATTCCAGACTCATGGCAATGCTCTCGGGCACGTCATTCTCCAGTTGGTACACGCATCTGCCATAGTTGCTGACCTTCAGAAATTCTTCCACCTCATCGGGGCTCCGGTGGGCGTTGACCGCGGTCAGGGTCATCCTGCTGTAAATGGTCTGGGCGCAATAGGCACAACTCTGGCTCAGAGGGCAGTTATAGCAGAATTCGGTAGCACCTGTGGGAGCGTGTTCGCGATTGAAATGGCGCAACGTACCGAAAGCAGAAACGCGCTTTACCGGGCTGCCCAGCAACCAGACTAAAATATCAAAGTCGTGGCAGCTCTTGGTCAGCGTCAGCGGGCCGGACAAACTCTTCACCGACCAGTTCCCCCGCGCAAAACTGTGGGCAAAATGCCAGTAGCCAATATTTTCATTGTGCTGTACTGCCTGAACTTCACCAATCTGACCCGCGTCCAGCAATGCTTTGATCTTGAGGAAGAAGACTGTATAGCGCAGTACATGGCAAACCAGAATAATCTGCTGCGGATATCCCTTTGCGATAGCCATCATCTTGAGGCATTCTTCTTTGTTATTGGACATTGGCTTTTCCAGCAGGATATGATAGCCCTTTTTGACAGCTGCCTGAAATGGTTCAAAATGCATTTTATCCTGCGTTGCAATCACCAGGGCATCGGAAACCCTAGGCTGTTGCAAGATTTTCTGCCAAGAGGCAAAGCTATTTGCCGGACTAATGCCAAATCGTTGCGCAAATAGCTTCCGGCGCTCCTCATCCGGCTCCGCGACAGCCACTATCGAGACCTGTTGACTGAAGTGCTCCTGCATCAATCGGGCATAGCAGTCCATGCCGCGTCCCCCCGCACCTATGATGGAAACCGTTATTTTATTCGTAGCCATTGGTATGGGATTCCTAAGTGCCCACAAAGTGGTTCAAGTCAGAGATGACTTTGATCCGGCCCTTTCCGCTGTGGATAAGGGCCTTGAATCTGGGGGCAACTTCAGAGCTGGCAGCAGTCTGGAAGACGATTTCTTTTTGGGGGACGGAATTGACCAGTAAATCCATTGAACCAGAGTGCTCAAACACACAGTTGGCCATGGAAATATGGCTGCGCCCATAGCTGCTCAGCCCTTCCACAGCGCAAAAATGTATGGTGTTCTTGCGCAGCACGGTTTGCTGCAAGGTAATGGCTCTCACCGGGGTGTTGATGCGCAGCAAGGTCTCGTTGTGAAACATCTGGATGTTTTGAAAATGCAGCGGGCCCTGAACGGGAGCCACAGCCCCTGGATAGTAGGAGCGGCTATAGATTCCGATGTCAAAATGGACGGAAAAAGCGGTGCGGGGCTTATACAAGAAGATATCGCGGAAGCTGACGTTGCGCACCCCGGCATTGTAGACTGCGCCTTCCTGCATCATGCCCCAGGGAATGCCATCGGCTTTGGAAGTTACAACACCTACATCGTGCGTGGGCGCGGTTTTGCTGACATAAGGGGTGCCGTCGGGGCGGCCTTGGACGCGGTAGATTTTGCCCCGGTGCACCACTGTGTCCGAGTTTTGCAGTTCCATATCCGGTTGCCAGTCGCGCCAGGCCCCTGCCAGGATCCTGCAAAAGTAACCGGTAGTGGATTCGGCGCTGAGATCGTGGCAGTTTTCGATCAATCCGTTCTCAATCCAGCCCAGTTCCGGGTTGCCGACCCAATAGTCGTGACCGTTGAGCGCTATGGCATCGTCAAAGGTCTGGAAGACGCCGTTGCGTATCGTAAAGCGCCTGCCGCTGCCCAGGTGCACCCCGTCCTTCAGGCCGGAAATCTGCACATCGTCAATAATAATGTCTTCAAACGTGCAGACATGGATGCCATACTGGGTGGGCCCCAGATCCATGCAGCGGAAGCGCTCAACACGCAGATCCTTGATATAGAAGAATGCCAGCTGGCCGTGCAGGCCGCAGACGTCAAACTCCCGGATATCTACTTCATTTACGATGATATGGAGTCCGCTGACCGCAATATTGTGGTCCCAGGTCCGGGTGAGGGCACCTTTGTTTAATAGCACATGGGTAAACGGCCCTTTTTCCGGAACTTTCTTGAGGAATACGCCGCTGCCAAAGTGCAGGGAGGTATTGCTGCCAAGATACACCGTCCCGGCGATTTTGTAGGTTCCGGGCTGGGTGATGCTGATGCTGCCGCCCTGGTCGACCAGTGCCTGCAGTGCCGCAGTGTTCCGGATGCCGTTTGCCTCTAAAGAGAATGAGAGAACTCCCGGTTCTACGCTCAGCTTCCGGGTTTTAGAAACCGGAGAGCTAGTTGGACTGGCCGCTTTTTTGTGTTGGCTTGGCATGGAATGCTCCTCGCGAATGAGAATGCAGAACAAAACACAATGTCTCATTTCATCAATGATTCTTTGATTTTTGAAGCCGTTTGAATGGCCATAATCTTGTACATTGGATCTGTCCAATGAAAGTTGTCGCCCCGGGCTTTTTCTAGATTCAAAAGGCACAAGGTATAAAGATCATTGATCGGGATCCGGCCATTGGTCATTACCACGTTGGCTATTTGATTCCTTTGGTAAATGATGGGATCCAACTTGTCATTTGTTCGATATGGTTTTTCCTCACTGGTAATCGGTGTAATCGATGACCAGATCATTTTGGCCTCAGAGCAATTTTCTTTTAAGGTATCTACATATCGCTGAAGAAGCAGCTGATATTGCCCTTCTTTTATTCTCCCTTCCGCCCACCCGTGCAGGCCGATGTTGAAATGGATAAGATCATATCTTTCTCTTTGCAAAACACTTAGCATATTTTCATTCAGATGCTCTTGTCCCAGATGGTAGGGATTTATCCAAGCCACAACCCGAAAGCTCTTGAGCTCATTTGCCAGATAACCTTTGTACGCATTGCAAATTGAATCCCCAATCAACAGAACCGTTTTTTCCCCTTCTTTTTGCACAACTCTCAGCCCCCAATCATCACCGTCAGAATGCAGTGCCTTACCGCTTTCCGTTACGACAGCTCCTGGGCCGGGTTCATGGGCTTTAGAATCCGTGGCGATCGGGTCAGTCGGATTGGCTGCTTCTTCGCGCTGACTTGGCATGGAGTGTTCCTTGAGTGTTCCTTGCGAATGAAATAGGGGAGTGGACAGGTATGGTCTGACAGGCATAAACCAAAGAGCTTAAATCATGACGAACAACTTGCTTGGAATGCGTGAGAACTAATGACTTTTGTTGTTCCGGGCTCAATACTCAACTTTATATCATTCCCCCTGTAAGACACCGTAAATTCCCTGGGTTTGGCAATTTCTCGCTCGCACTGGGCTGGATCGGAGAGGGCCGTTACCGTGGCAGACTGAAGCAGGCCATTCGCAAAGACAAGCTGCCATTCTAGGTTCCCCGTGGATCGGAAACCGCGGATCGTTCCCGTGCGCCATTCATCGGGCAGGGCGGGGAGCAAGAGGATGGTATGCCCAAAACTTTGCAAAAACATGCCGGCGATACCGGCTACTGCACCGAAATTGCCATCAATTTGGAATGGCGGGTGGGCGCAGAGGAGATTGGTATAAGAGCCTCCGATGCCATTTTCAGGTGTACTTAAACGGAGCTGCCTTTTAAGGAGCTCCAGTGCGTGATTTCCGTCTCCCAGGCGCGTCCACATGTTCATGCGCCAGGCAAGGGCCCAACCCGTGCCTTCATCACTGCGGTACTGCAGTGTTTTTGCACAGGCTGTGAGCAGTTTCTGCCGTTGTGAACGGGGCAATGTGTATAATTCACTCGATGGATGCAGGAAATACAAATGGGAAAGATGTCGGTGCTGGGGCTCCGCTTCCTCAAATTCTTGTTCCCATTCCAGCACCTGGCCCTTGCTGCCCACAGGATATTCCGGCATTTGCGCCAGGGCGTGCTGCATCTTGAGCTGGAGCTCGTCTTTTGCTCCCAACAAATCAATACATTCTAGCGCGATGGTAAATATGTCCCTGGCAATCGCCACAGACATAGTGGCATTCTGGGCAAGTCCGCAGATCTTTCCCTCATAGTAGAATGAGTGCTCGGGCGAGGTGCTCGGACGAAAACAAAGCCCCTGTTTCTCATCATTCTGCAAGATGTCCAGACAGAAGATTGCCGCAGGCCGTATCAAGGGCCAGGCGCGATCGCGCAAAAAACGGTAGTCATTGCTGTACTCATAATGTTCAAATAAGTGGCGACACAGCCAGGCCGCGCCCATATTCCAAAAGTGATAGGTCGCGCAGCCCTGATATTCACCGACGGGAAAGCAGTTGGCCCAGATGTCGGTATTGTGGTGGGCGACAAAACCCTCCGGGCTACCGTAGTATTTTTGTGCGCATTCTCTGCCGTTGGGGAGCATCCTTTCGAGCAGGTCGAATAACGGGGTGTGCAACTCGCTGAGATTGCAGATTTCAGCTGCCCAGTAATTCATTTCCAAATTGATATTTAGAGTATAGTTGCTGGCCCAGGGCGGCTGCATACTATCATTCCAGATGCCCTGGAGGTTGGCGGGCCGGGTTCCCGGGCGCGAGCTGCAAATCAGTAAGTAGCGTCCGTAGTGGAACAACAGCTCATAGAGTCTACAGTCGTCCTGAGAGTCTTGAAATCTATGCAGGCGCCTATCCGTAGGTATATTCAATACATTGGCTATGCCGGACTCATTGGTCTGCGAAGCCCCGGAAATATTGCAGGAAACACGGTTAAAATACAACTGATAATCCTGAATATGGCGTCCCTTGAGATATTGATGGTCTTTCCCGGAAACCTGATGCACGTCTTGAGCAATGCGGGCATGCAAATTCCTCTCGATGATTTCCGGGTCCTCGCTCTCATCGCCAAAACTGCTGCGGATGAAAATCCGAATTTCAATCGTGCTGGCTTTACATACGTACATCTGCCCGTTTTGGATGCGCAGGCTCCCTCCCTCAATCGCAAATACTGCCTTGCCCTGGAACCGGGTACCTGGCCGCTCTGCCAGGTAGAGAACGGGGATGGCGCGTCGGTGCCCGAGCGGATCGACATGGGAAGGGCAGCACCCCGAGATAAGCAAAGTATTCTCTCCGCCTGAGAGCATATGTGGGAGCTGACTGGCAAAGCCTGCCTGCAAACTGATGGCTCCGGGGGCGCTAGCGGTGAACTTTGCCACCAGGCACTGGTCCGGGGCGGATATAAACACTTCACGCTGATATGTGATGCCTTTGCAGGTAAAAGACAACGTTGAAACTGCGTTCCCCAGGTCCAGTTCCCGCCGGTATTGTTTCACCGGCGGGAACTGTTTGAGATCCGGAAACGAAACGAGAAAGTCTCCCAGAGGCATGTAGGACTGGGTGTAGGGCCCCAGCAGAGTCTCCTCTAGGTGCTGCTGGGCCTGATGGTACTTCCCATCGCCTAACAGGCTCCGCACCTTGCTGAGGTTCTGCGGCGCGTTGGCGATTTCCGGATCTTGCCGTGGGGAGCCCGACCACAGGGTATCTTCATTCAGGGAGATCTTTTCCTCGACTGTGCGGTGATGGACCATGGCCCCTATGCGCCCATTGCCCAGTGGCAGGGCTTCTGACCAGTCCTTTGCGGCCTGCCGATACCATAGTTTCATTGGAGTCCTCTTCGGTGTTCTGCTCTGGAGTTTAGAAGTCCCCTTTAGCTGTTACTAAGTGCTCAGAGCACCCCTAGCAAGCCTATCGAATATATTTCCGGGATGTTTCAAAACCCTCTTTAAAGGCTCCGCGAAACCAGTCCAAGGCCTTGTCGTAGTTCATATCGTTGACTCGCGCGATCATATCGTCGAGAATCCGGTTGAACTCCATTTCATCTTTGGCCAGCACTATTTTCCAGGAACTTGTCTTGGCAAAGTCACCGATGCGGTTACTGATTTGCAGAATGTCATCCGGCAAGGGAGGGAGAAATGTAAAGCTGTACGGCTCAATCGCTATCAGGTTATTTTTTATCAGAAAGCCCATCTGATCTTTGGCCTGCATATCTTTCTCCCAAGTTTTATCAAGCAGCGTTTCTTCAGGAGCGTATTCCGGTTTATCCCAGTAATTGTTTGCCAAAGGCACATTGTATTCGGGATGATAATAGGTCGTAAATAACCCCAGAATTCCTACCCCTGCGCCGTTTGTGGACATATCAGCACCACCGAAACTCTCAGGAAGAGGGTTATTCTGGGAATCCTGCAGATACGGATAGCCACCTTTCAGTACCACCGGTTTGCCTTGGGGCCCAATGTCCCAGACTAGGCCCTTGGGGCCATTGTACAAAGCAAGTGCGGCATCGGGATTGAAAGTGTAATCTAGGAATTTCAGTGATTTTTCGAGATGTTCCTGACCCTTGCCCAACACAATACCCCGCTGGCCGATGATCTTGGGTGCCGCAACATTGACGCTCGCATCTTTTGCCTGCACGTGCTTGAACCCGATGCCTTGATCAGCACGTTCCAGGGTGCCAAACTGTCCGGTGCCCCAGTTCCAGATGGAAAACAGGGCACGCCCGTCAGTGAATTTGTCCATGGCATCCTGGAATCTCTGGTTAACGGAATCGGGGTCGAGCAGGCCTCGCTGATTCAGCTCAAATAGAAACTTCAAAGACTGCACATAAACACTATCCCGGGAAATCGTGGGGGTAATCTTGAAGCTGCTGAAGGGCAGCGGATTATCCATGCTTTTGTTATTGGAAATGTCCAACTCGGCCAATTCCCAGTAGCCGTTTGCCACTCCCTGTAAACTGGATAGATACTTGGGAAAAGCCATAATCCAACGATCCCAGTCCTTCCAGATGGACATGGCGTATACTTTCTTTCCATCGCCATTCACAGGATCCAAATTCTGCATCTTTTCCAGAACATCAATATAGTCCCCAAAAGTATGTACCGGGGGGGAGCCTGCCTTCTTATACAGATCATAGCGGAGCACCGGGCCAAAGTTGTTGTCACCAACCTCAGGAACACGATTGGCTATGTTCCCCTTAACGGCATACAATTTTTCCCCATCACCATAGGTATCCGTCATAAAACGGACCATAGCTCCGGCATATTTATATATACTGGGCAGGGCGTCCTGATGTTCATCAAGTGGAACTGTCAGTCCGGCATCAATAGCATTCTTCATAATATTCATGTCATTAAAATACATGATATCGGGAAGTTTTCCTCCAGCTATATAAGTTTGCTGTTTCTGGATCATTTGCTCGCCACCATTGGCCAGAAACTCCAAATGAATTCCTAGAGCATCGGTATACATTTTATTCCACCAAGTATCCTGCACTCCTATCAGAGAGGCGAGGCTAAAGACCTGCAAGGTTACCGGACCTGTGCTTTGTTTTGCGCCGGAGCACGATGCAAAAGTCAGCAGTAATACCAATTTTACTTTGCTTGAAAGCATTTTTTGGGTAAAATTTTTCATTTTCTCAATCTCCATCTATACAACAATCTCCATTTATTCTCTGTTATAGCCCTCCGGGCAGTTTATCTTTTATTTCATGGGAACCTCCTTTTCTTGGCGCCGCTTGTGCAAAATTACTGGGAACCTCTAAAAGGGGACCTCTAAAGATGGTATCGCTTCGCGAGAATTGTACAATCGCTCTGCTTTGCCGCAGCGATTGTACCGCGTTTTGATGCTGAGCGGATGAGATTTTGCCGAGCGCTAGGAAGCGAAGCCGAAGCATACTTTGCTGTATGGTAAGGCTTTGCTGACGGTGAGGAATGGCGAGGCGAAGCAGGCCATTCCTCACAAATCCTGCCGTAAGGCAGAACCTTTATTCGGCAACAAGATCGCGATTCAGCGCGGAATTGGAATTTTTAGAGGTTCCCTACTGTTTGATTGCGCCAATCATGATTCCTTTGATGAAAAACCTCTGGAAGACCGGGTAGACCAACAGTATGGGGAAGACGACTACAACAGAGACGGTCATCTTTACCGCAGCAGGGGTCAGGCTCTGCCCGGGGTTGGCGGCAAGGTCGCCAGCGCTTTCCCGCATGCGTGCTGCCAGCGCCTGTGCTTCACTTAGAAAATTGTAGAGCAGGAATTGCAGGGTGAAATATTTGTTCTCACTTACCAGCATGAGGGTGTCGGTGAAGGAATTCCACTGACCCACCGCAGAAAAAATCGCAATGGTGGCAACGATAGGAATCGCAAGGGGGAAGATAATCCGGCTGAACAGGATTAGATAGCCTGCCCCATCGATCTCCGCCGATTCGTGTAGAGAGTTGGGAATGCTCTCCATAAAAGTCTTTACCAGAACAACAGAAAATGGGGAAATAATCACGGGCAGGATATAGGCCCAGAAGTTGTTCGTTAAATGGAGCATCTTCATATTCATAAACCAGGGGATTAACCCTGCGTTAAAATACATGGTAATGATGAGAAAGCGGTAGACTATCTTCCGGGCAAACAGTTCCGGCCTTGTCAGGACGTATGCCAAAAATGATGTGCCGATAATTGTAAGCAAAGTGCCAATGACAGTCCTTGCTATAGACACGATAGTGGCAGAGTATATACCTCGTATGGAAAGAATTTGCAGATAGTTTGAGAAATGAATCTCCTTTGGCAGAAACAGGATTTTGCCTGAAGTTACCAGTGCATTGCTGCTGATCGTGTTAATAAAAAGATAGTAGAACGGAAAAACACATATCAGGGTAAATGTCAGGAGTACTATGATATTCACAAAGCCAAAGACATACCGTGAAATGCTCTCTTTCATACAATCCCCTGGCCACTTCGCAGTATCTTTGCCATATTATTGGCAAAAAGCAGTAGTGAGATACTTACTACAGACTTAAATATACTCACCACGGTAGCCATTGAATAATTCGAATTGCCGATGCCCTGATTGTAGACATACAGATCCAATACTTCGATTGAGTGTTTATTTAGAGGGTTCTGGAATAGATAAAATTGTTCAAACCCGTTGCTGATCAGGTTGCCGATCGACAATACCAGCAGCACCAGGTAGGTCGGTATCAGACCGGGGATTGTTATATACAGGGTCTGCTGAAACCTGTTGGCCCCATCTATTCGGGCTGCCTCGTATAGCTCAGGGTTGATCCCTGCCAGTGACGCAATGTAAATGATGGCGCCCCAGCCCAAACCTTTCCAGATTCCCCAGCCGGTCATGCTCAGCCAGACATGTTTGTCACTGGCCAGAAAATTGATCGGCTCGTCGATCAGATTGAGGGACAATAATAAACGGTTGATAAAGCCGTCATTTACCGAAAACATTGCGTAAGCTACCGAGTAGACTAGAATCCAGCTGATGAAGTGAGGGATTGTAGTGCCGGTCTGGATAAACTTTCTGAGATTTGTTCTTGTGATTTCATTCAGCAGTATCGCAAAGAACATGGGCAACGGTGAAAACAATATGCCGAGGAAACTGATGCCCAGTGTATTTTTTAGAACTGTGAGAATGTCTGAGAGCATATATTTGTCGATAAAGATATTGGCAAAATTCTTGAAGCCAACGAACTTGGAACCAACTAATCCCAGCCCCAGTTTGTAGTCATAAAACGCGTATAGCCAGCCATACAGAGGCATATATGAAAAGATGAATATGAGCAGCAAGAGCGGGGTAATCAATAAAAACAACGTGTATTTTTTATTATTTTTCATAACGATCTTTTACTGTTGGTCATACAAACCAAGTCGACGATCCATTTGGAGACGAGCTAATTCTCTGCTCTAAGATATCGCTTGCGCACACTCCCGACAGAGAAGCTCCCGCTACGGTCATCCGGCCCTCAATTCGAAACTGTTGACGCATTGCCATCCGTGCTCCTTAGGGCACCTCTAAAACGGGGCTTTCATTATAACATAATATTTTTATATTTGCAATAAGAATTTTACAAAATTTGGGTAGCGCCACTATAGTGTTATATTATATTGATATAAGGGACATCCAAAGATTTGTTTTCGATTCCCCGCGCAAGAATCTTTGTGCACCAAGACCGACAGAGAAAGTATCCTAGATATCAAGGCCAAAGACGCCAAAAGACGCAAAGGGCGGAATCTACAACATCGAAATGCAGAGCATCGGGAACCAAATCTACCGGAACCGCAGCCTCTACTACTGGGCCAGATCGTACAGTAAACAGCTCAAGGAAGGCTCTATTTACACAGATCTCCAGACCGTCATCTGCATCAATCTGATCGACTTTGATTTATTCCCAGAAAGTCGGAAGGCACACCAGTGCTTTCTGCTCACGGAGCAGAAGCCGCCCCACGAAGTGCTCAGCGAGTATTGCATGCTGCACTTTATCAGCCTCCCCAAAGCTACTCATGGCGAAAAAAGAACAACTGGAAGGGCCCGCGCTGAAATCATGGGTGGCCTATTTCAACAAGGAGGGAGCGGAAAAGGAAGGTCGGGCCTGGCTGCGCACGGCCCTCCCCTGTTTCTCCCATGCTGCGCCAGCTCGCAGAAAAGGATGGTCGGGCCTTGGCTGCGCACGGCCCTCCCCTGTTTCTCCCATGCTGCGCCAGCTCGCAGAAAAGGATGGTCGGGCCTTGGCTGCGCACGGCCCTCCCCTGTTTCTCCCATGCTGCGCCAGCTCGCAGAAAAGGATGGTCGGGCCTTGGCTGCGCACGGCCCTCCCCTGTTTCTCCCATGCTGCGCCAGCTCGCAGAAAAGGATGGTCGGGCCTTGGCTGCGCACGGCCCTCCCCTGTTTCTCCCATGCTGCGCCAGCTCGCATGGGAGCCTCCCAAGAAAAGCAAATTTCCAGAGATTTTCTTACGATTTCCCTTGCCCTCCGTAGGGAAAGAGTATATTCTTTGAGAAGAACAAGCTATTTTATAACCCTATTTCATCTTTTATTAAAACCATTCCGACCTCGGTCGGAACATCATCTTTATGCATTATTTTGCATAATAATACCAAGGAGTATTGCACTATGGAACACAAGTTCAGTAAAATTCGCTCATCGCTCATCGCTCATCGCTCATCGCTCATCGCTCATCGAAAAAATTAAAACTATATAGCATGGGAAATTATTTCTCTGCGGGGATTTCATTCCCATTTATCCTTTTATTTTTCTGCTCCCTGGTTTTATGGGTCGCCTGCGATCCGCCCGATGATGGGGGCAATGATGATGGGGGCAATAATAGGGCGCCCCGCACGGTCCGCTTTGAGAAAACGATCATCGGCCTGCGGGAGTTTTTGCTCACCGTTACCGCAAACTCTGCCGGGACATACGAATTCATCCTCAGCAACTCCTCAGCCGCCCCTGCCTGGAGCAGCGTCAAAGACCACCCCGCCCTGATAACGCGCAGCTTCTCCGCCGATAAAAACTACCAGCGGGAAATCTACTTCAGCGTCACCAAAGATTACGAGCCCCCGCCCCACAACGCGGCGGTCGATCTGGGCACCGAGCCTGAGAGCAAATATCCGGGCTTTATGAGCCCGGGGCAGCAGTACTACGTCCACGCCTATCAGAACGCCACCCACCTCAAGAGCTCTGGGGCGATCACCACCGCAGATTACCCCGATGTTCTGCCCGCTGCCATCACGACTGAATCAGAAAGAGGTCTGCGAAGCACATCAGGGGCATCCATATTGGATTCCCCGCTCCGGGCCCTGTGGGGCATGAAAATGTGGACAAAAAATATTGACGATGCCGCGATAATCGATGCTGCGGACAATCATGGCAATAAGGTAGCGCTGCGTCGCATTGAGGTGGGAAGCGGAGAAATTCTCTACCTGCCCATACGCAGTATTCAGAACCTTCTGGATAATACGAATAATTGTACTTTCGGCTTGGTGGACAAATTATTCTTAAGAACCGGGTTCAATACGGGAGCAGAAGATAGTGTAGTGCGTTTGGTTTACCCCCCAGTGGCGGGAAATTCCTATCATCCTGATAATCCTGAAGGTGATCGCTCGGTGTTGTTCCACGGGCATTTTCAACGGCCCTACTACGATATGATGGCCCAAATCGATACCACCCAGAACTACAGCAGGGCTTGGATCACAAGTAATTGTTCCGCAGCAGGAAGGAATCATATATTGGCACCTTCTTTTACTCTTGCGGCACCGTAATTGAGGGGGGCCTAATGCCGGGCTGGGTGGGCATGCGGAAAGGCCGGGAAGAAGGTCGGGCATAAGACGGGCCATAAATCCTTGACAAAGTGGAACCCGACCCGGTATAAAATCAATAATGCTTCGTTGTAGCCCGGTTCTCGATGGGACCCTGCTCCCCAAAGAGTTTAAAGAGCCTCCAGCGCCCTTTACCCGAAGGTGTCTGGAGGCTCTTTTTCGAGGATTCTCCATTGCAAACCGAAACAGTGCAAACCGAAACAGTGCAAACCGAAACAGTTTTCCGGGAGCCTCGCCGTGAGTGATCGCACGAATGATAATACGGCGGACAAATTGAGCCAAAGTGCCGCCAACAGCTGGTTCCAAAAAAGTCTCTCGGTGATTGCCGACTGTAATTTCGCCGAGCGCAGGTATCTGTTCGAGCAGAGCCGAGTCCTCAAAACGGCCATGCAACAGCAGGACGAAGAGCTGCTCAAAGAGTTCCGCATCAACGACCCCAACTTTGGCATCTACGAAGTGTTTCTGGAAGACAGCACCCGTACCAAGGAATCCTTCCGCAACGCCGCCAACTTTTTGCGAGTCACCGTTACTGACCTGATCAGCAGCACCTCATCGCTCAATAAATCAGAGAGCTTCCGGGACACCTTTCACACCCTGATTGGCTACGGTAACCAGATTTTCATCGTACGCAGTGCCCAGGAGGGCCTCTGCCGCTGGCTGGCCAAGAGCAGTGCTGAATACTGCAAGCGCATGGCCATTCCCTATGTGCCCTCGTTCGTCAACGGCGGGGACGGTGCCCATGAGCATCCGACCCAAGAACTCTACGATGACTTTAGCTTCCTCGAGGATCTGGACTGGAACTACGAGAGGATTCACATCGCCCTGATTGGTGATTTGTTGCACGGCCGTACCGTACACTCGAAAGCGAACGGTTTGCAGATCTTTGACCAAGTCGAAGTGGACTTGATTGCTCCCCGGGATGTCGGCCTGCCCCACACGTACTATCAGGTCATGGCCGATCAGGGCTATAAAATTCGTATTTTCAACAGTCTGGATGAATACTTGGGGCAGCGGCACATTGCCCCAATGTGGTATTTTACTCGCCTACAACTGGAGCGGATGGACGATAGCATTCTGCGGCGCGAACACGAATTGCGCCGCAGTGTCACACTGCGGTCTGAACACCTACCGCGCTTGAAGAACTGTAAGCAAGAATTAGAGCGGCAGGGTTACCGGTTCAAGTTCTATCACCCAATGCCCCGGCACAAGCAGTTTCCTGTAATTCCACGCTTCCTCGACAACACCGGGTACAACGGCTGGGAACGCCAGAGTGCGAACGGGCTGGTGGTGCGCATCACCCTGTTGGCGTTGATTGCCGGGCGCCGCGCTGCGGCACCAGGTCTGCTGCCACAAGCAGAGGCTGAAACCAAGCCGGTGCGGTTGTACGAAGAGCTGCCCATAATAGATTCCAGGCACTTTGGCAAAGCCAAGGTCTACTCCGAAGGGCTGCGCCCGATCCGCAACGGCGTGGTCATTGACCACATCATGCGCGGTGCCTCACCGCCCGAAATTCGGCGACACATGCAACTCATTACCCAATTGATGGGACTGGACCAGTATCGTGGTGGTCAGTGGGTCGGTAGTAGTCACAAAAATATTGTAAAAAAAACCAATGTGAGCCAACCTGAACTGCTTTATAAAGGGCTGATTTTTGTGCCGGATGCCCGGCCTTTCAGCCCGGAGCAGCTGCGTAAACTTTCTGCAATCGCCCCGCACATCACCATCAATTACATCGAAAACGGTCAGATACGAAGCAAATACCGTCTGCTGCAACCTCCACGCATCTATGGTTTCAGAGAGACACGCTGCCGCAACCGAAACTGTATTTCCCACGAGTCGCATTGTGAGGGCGTGGATCCGGAGTTTAAGCGTAGCGCCGAAAATAAGTTCATCTGCATTTACTGCCATGCCAGTTACAATTTTCAGGAGATCTGGAATGTCTGAGCTGAGTGAAATCCGCCACCGGTTGCTGGAGCTCTGCTTGGAACTGAAAGCTGTGCTCCTTGATATGAGTTTCCCGTTCCGCTGGGCTTCGGGCTATATGATGCCCATTTATAACGACAGCAGGCTATTGCTCTCTCGCCCGGAGGCCCGCGAGCTGATTGCCGATGGCTTGGAGCTATTGCTGCGCGAGGCCGGCTGCGGGGATGTCGAGCATATTGCCGGGGTGGCTACAGGAGGCATTGCACATGCGGCACTACTGGCCCAACGCCTGCGTCTGCCAATGGAGTATGTGCGCTCAAGCGCAAAAGCCCACGGGCTTTTGCGCAAGATTGAGGGGCTGCCGGCTGCCAATTACAAGGGCCGAACTGTGGCAGTGGTAGAAGATGTAGTCTCCACCGGAGAAAGCTCTTTACAGGCCATTGAAGCCGTGCGCCGTGCCGGAGGCGCGGTGCGCGGCTGCTTTGTGATCTACAGCTACGCCTTCCCCTACGCTAAGCGGGCCTTTACTGAAGCGGGCCTGTCCTGCCGGTCAATCCTCAGCTTTCCGCAGCTGCTTGAATATATTGAGCAGCAAAGGAGTCTCAGCAGCCCCGAGATCGACACACTGCGTCAGTGGCACCGCAACCCATTCTCACATCCGGCTCATGAAACAAAGAGCTGTCAAGGGAAGCACTAAAACTCCCCATTATTTTTAGAGGTGCCCTTTACTATGTTTATCAGGACATTCAACGTGTGCGGCCGCCATGTCCCCGCCCGAGGCAACTGGGAACCTCCACTCAGCTAGGAGTAGGTCCCCCCAGCAGAGAGACGCTTTCCTTGACGAGCCCAACGATGATGCCGAGCGTAAAGCTCGGACCGAGTGCCCTGAATTCAGACTCCTTAATACCCGGAATGTTTTTTATGAAATCATTCCCAAAATCCTCTTTATACCAAGCAAGCATTAATTCCAAGCTGGCACTGAGGCCGAAGTTCCCGGTAATATAAACATCCAGCATCAAGCCGGCTCCCAGTAAGACTGGAGGCTGCGTTGAACTGGGGTTGCCGCCAAGCATGTTCATGCTGATGTACAAGCCGCCTCCCAAGCCTCCGCCCATGTCCTTGCCCCAGAGGCCGCGCCGCATGTAATAACCGAGATCAAAGCCGAAGCCCAGCATGAAATCACGATTATCCAGAGAAACCGTCTGTGTCCCTAGTCCTAATATCGGGAACCGACCTTCACGAACCAGAGTCGCCCTGGCTGAAAGGTAAAATCCGGCACCCCACAGCGAATTCATGTCCGCAGTCATGGTAAAACCCAGTCCCAAATGAAAAAAGCGCAGGTAACTCTGCCGTTCTATATCATCCAGGATGCCTTTGGCAATGGCCTTACTATCAATGGAACCGTAGCCAAAGCGCAAAACACTGGCAATCCGGGTGCCCAGTGTTTTGCGCTTTGGCTGAACTGCAGCGTTCTCCCCTGCGATCCCTGTAGCAGTGTTGTTATTGTTGTTGTTATTATTAATTATGATTACCTGCCCCCCATCTTGCGGGGTTTTCACTTGAGTTCCAGAAGAGCTTTCAGTGCTTTCCTGTGCGTTTAAATTTGTTATTATAACTATTTGCGCGACCAAAAACATTGCAAGCCATTGTTTCATAGCCATACTCCTTATGGGGACCTCTAAAAATTCGCTTTTGATGTGGATCGCGGAGATTTTTAGAGGTGCCCTTATGCCTGAATTTCCTGATGCGGGCTTTCAGGTGATTGAAAATAATGCACAGATCAGAAAGTATCTGGCAAGCTCAGATGCCCATAAGTATAGATTCGATTTCCAAAAAATTCAAGCAACCCAGCCGAAAACTTGCAAGAATACACCGGGTGAAGCTCGGAAAGAAGCAACTGCACCTTCAGCTTGGTCGTATTGTCACCAGAGCAGATTGGACAGAAGAGATTCAGGGGCTCCCTTCAGCTCAACGCCGGAAAATTCCACTGGCGCAGAATCTCATAGGTTCCCATGGCGATGCTGTTGCTCAGGTTGTGGCAGCGGAAGTGCCCGGCCTGGGGGATTTTTACCGCAAGTGCCCTGTGCTCCAGCCGTAATTGCAAAGCTCCATCCGATTGTATGGCCTTCAAACCCTGTGTCTCCGAACCAAAGAGCAGGGCGACCCGGGCCCTTGCCTCTATCCGGTGCAGCGGCACGGTGGCTTTGCTCGAAAACAGGAGCAACTGCTCCTCCTGCTCCAGGGAGCCGAGGAAAGCTGCCAGATTACGGTGCAGTATCGGGCGCATCACATCGTGGTAACCCAAAGCCACTCGCGCCAAGTGCTTGTCACTGAGGCTAAAGCCGAGAGGCCGGATCAGGTGCAACTGCGCCCGCATCCCGGCGCAGAGCCGGATCGCGGCCCCGGCATTGTGCGGAATTTCCGGCTGGAACAGGACAATCTTCAGCTGCCGACCGCCTGCCGGGAGGCTATTCATTGTGCTCCGTCGTTTGCGGGTGGAGACTCGGGAAACTCCAACCCCAGAATGCCGGCACTGCCCAGACAGACATCGCCCCAGTAGAACACGGCAAATTGGCCGGGGGCCACACCCCGGTCCCCTTGCGCCATCTCGACAAGCCATTGCTCGGTTTCTTGGCGTTCAGCCTGTGGTCGCTCGCGGCTTTCATCCGGGATTTCTCCTCCAATTTCACTCCAGGCCTCATCTTGGGGATCTTGGGCATCTTGGGGATCTTGGACAGGTGCAGGCAGCCGTGTCAGGCGGCAGGGGATCTGGGTGGGGCCGTGGCGCAGTTTGACTCGCAGAGTCTCGTCCGGCCGTGCGATGCGCAGCCGATGCCCAGCCTCCGGCCCCTGCAACCAGGAAATTGTCCCGACCCGAAAACGATCCGGCAACCGCAAAACTGTAGTGCTGTCGGCTTGGACTGCTGCAGTCCGACTACTGTGCCGCACATATAAAATATTCTGCTGCATATCCTTGGCGCAAACATACCATGGCCCGCCACTCAGCCCCAAGCCTTGGCGTTGACCGATGGTGTGGAACCACAGGCCCTCGTGTTGGCCGAGGGTCTGTCCAAGGCCCTCGGGATTGTCGATATCGAGAATTGGACCGGGCTTGCGACCCAGATAGTGGCGGGCGAAGTCGCGGAATTTGACCTTGCCCAAGAAGCAAATCCCTTGGCTGTCCTTGCGCCGGGCACTAGCCAAGCCCCAAGCTTCGGCTAGTTGGCGCACTTCGTATTTTTGCAGGCAGCCGAGCGGAAACAGCAGCCTGCGCAACTGGATCTGCGACAGACGGGAGAGGAAATAGCTTTGATCTTTGATCGGATCGGGAGCCTGATGCAACAAAATTTCATTCGGTTCAGTTTCGGCTGCTGTCTTGATCCCCCCTCCAACCGGCAGTACTTCAAGCCGGGCATAGTGTCCGCTGGCGATGAGCGGCGCAGCAACTCCGTCGTAGCGTTCTTGCAGGTACTGCCAAAACGCCCCAAACTTGACGAACTGATTGCAAAGCAGGTCCGGGCTGGGACTGCGGCCGCAGCGCAGTTCACTCAGGGTATATTCTACGACATGCCGGTAGTACTGCTGCTGCATCGGGACTACGTGCAGCGGCACATCCAGCTGCTCGCAGACGTCCGCGGCGTATTCTAGGTCCTCTTCCCAAGGGCAGTCTCCCAGAAACTGAGCATCGTCCTGAAACCAGATTTTCAGGTAGCAGGCTGCCAAATTCTGCCAACCATAGCGCTTCAGGCCGGCCAGAGCCACGGAACTGTCCACTCCGCCCGAGAGCAGTACGATGATTTTCCGCCGGTCGGAGCCGGACAGATACTGCAAATATTTTTGCAGATATTGGTGCAGTGTGACCTCGCTTTGTGCAGCGGAACGCCCTGCCGGAGGAGGGTTCGGCTCATCGCTAGGGCAGGAAGTCTCTGTCATAAAACATGTCTGCCGGCCCATGCTTTTCCAATGCCGGGCCGGCTCAGAACGAGGCTCAAATTGCATCCCCGGCATTGTCTACGGTATGCCTCTGATTGCGCTTGCTGCCGCGCGAACGCCGGGAGGGCAGGCTTCCCCTCCTGTCTCCGGATTTGTTCAGACGTTCGTACTTCTTCAAGATCAAACGCGGCTGAAAATCGACTCTCTCTCGTTCAAACAGTTCTCGGCAAGCTACCGATATTTCGATATTCGGAATATTCAATTCGTTCAGGCATTCTTTGAGATGGAGGTAGGCTTGCAGACTGCGCTCTTCCGCATTCAGTCGCAACAGTTCGGGCCATTGATCGGAATAGGTAAAATAGGCCTCAAAAAGATAGGAAAGCCCGATACCCAGCAAATTCTGCCCTTGGTTCTCTGCCGTTCCTAAGTCGGGCTGCGAAGCCGAGCTTGCTTCCTGATTGCCCCGTTGTCTGCTGTGCCTTCGCCCTCTGCCCCGCGAGACATTTTTTTGCTGTTTCTGTTCGGCTTCCAGTTTTTCGAGAGCCAAGTTATGCTCTTGTAAACGCAGCTGCCAAGCTAGCATATCGGCTGAAAAGTCGGCCCTATAAGCACCCGAAAAGTTCTTGAAGTTGAGACAGGGCAGCAGTATTTCCAGAATATTATACTGCACCAATTGCTCCATAATCCGAGGGCACTGTTCCGAACAAAGGATCTTGCTCAGCTCTTCGGCCAGCCGCGGCTTAGAGCAGTTGTGCAGCATCTTACAGTCGCGCCGCAGTTGCAAAGCGATCTTCTTGGGAATCTTGAAATCGATTTTGGCGGCGTACTTAATGCAACGTATGATGCGCACCGGATCTTCTTTGAAAATCTGCGGCAAAGCAATGATATTACGCATTTGCCGCTTACGGAAATCGGCCATCGCCCCGACAAAATCAAGGATATGTTGTTTGTTCAGGTCGTAATACAGGGCATTGATCGTGAAGTCGCGGCGCTGCACGTCTTCTTCAATGGTACCATAGAGTGGGTTGTGCGCACCCGAATCCAAGGACCGGAAGGTGATGACTTCGATGATTTGGCCACCCGGATAAAAAATATGTACCAGCCGAAAACGTTTCCCAATAATCCGTGAGTTTCTGATAAAGCTGCGGATTTCCGAAGGAATTGCATCCGTTACCACATCAAAATCTTTAGGTCTGTTGCCCAACAGCAGATCTCGCACTGCTCCGCCAACCAGATATACCTGGTAGCCACGGTCGTACAGCTGCCTGGCGATCTGAAAGACTTTCGCATCAATTTTATCTGTATCTATTTTGTGATCATCATACGTATAAATATCAGCAACTTTGATGATTTTCCCATTATCATTTTGGGCATATCTGCCAATCCTAGAGGGTTTTCGCATAGACTCGGTGATATTCCTTAAAAACAGTGATTCAACAGTAGAGCCAACAAATTCATATCAGAACGCGGTACAATTCTCACAGAAAGCGATACCATTTTTAGAGGTCCCCTTAAATAAGTACTGCGAAAGTTTTCAATTCAAGGCTGTTAACAACTGGCACCAGACTTTGCGGCTCCTTGGCCCATCAAATTCACAAAAATAGATGCCCTGCCAAGTACCCATTACCAGACGGCCGGACGACACCGGTACCAGCAGAGACGGACCTGTCATGATGCTTTGTATGTGCGAATCAGAATTGCCTTCCCCGTGTCGAAAGTGAGCGTGTTGCGGCACCATGGCACTGTAGTGTTGTAAAAAGTCCTGCTGCACTGTGGGATCGGCGTTTTCGTTGACCGTCAAGGCAGCCGTAGTATGCGGGCAGAATAGCAAGACCGCAGCTTCCGGATGCTTCTGTCGTAAGTCTGTTAGCAATTGCTCGACATCGCGACTGATGTCAATCATCTGTTTGCGGTGGCTGGAACGAATCGACAGTTCTCTCACAAGATGGCCCCTCTGTTCATACAGGTACTGCCGGACACGAAACATGGCCCGACTGCGTAATCTTACCTGAGATAGCCCAAGCGTTCATGGCTTTCCGCAACAATTTTTTTTCGCAGTTGCACGGCTTTTTACTGCTTCACTGCGAGGCTTCACTGCGAGAAAAGTCCGGTTTTGCCGCTGAGTGCAGCCTTTATTAGCGAACAGAGCTGTCGACAAGGGTAAAACTCCCGTTTCCCGCTGCCTACGTTTTCTTTCATGTGGGGGCGTGAATGCAGCAGTGTATTTTCAGATTTATCGCCCGGATGACCCGGCCTGTGCTCAGCATTGGAATAGGCTGCTTCCTGTTTACTTTGCCTCTTGCCCAGGCCAGGTTATTGTTCCACGGCTGCTGATATACAGGAACTCCGATCCTTGAAGGGCTGCGGCCAGTCCTTCGTGGAAATCATGAGTCCGGCTGAAAATTAGTGGCGAGAGCCAGCTGCCATCTTTGTCAATATAGCGCGAGCCCCGGGCCAAACGTACCCAGGCAAAACCATCGTGAAAGTCTCCGGCCTCCAGATAGCGGCCGGGTATTCTCAATGCGCCGCGCGTGTCGATATATCCGTAGCGGTTCTTGCTGCGGATAAATACGGCAGCGAAACCGTTCGAGAAGTCCCCGGCATCCGGATAGCGCGGTGAGATGATCCAGCTGCCATTGCGATCGACATAGCCGTAGAGCTCGGTTTTATCATCCAAGGCTCGTGCCAAGCCCGATGCCGGGTCGGCGCTGGCTAGGAACAAAAAGTCGGGTTCTTGCTGGACCCGGCCCTGCTCATCAATAATGCCAAAGCGCTCATCGCGTACAAAGTAGGCATAACCGGCACGCATTGGGCCAATCGCACTGACGTTCGCCAGAGAGAAAACTTCTGCGCCATTCCTATCGATATAGCTGGCTTGTTGTCGATCGGCATCCAGCACACTGGCCAGAGTGCCCGAAAAACGCCCGGCTTGTCGGTATTGTGGGGCAATCGCCCACTGGAACTGTTTGTTGATGTAACCGATCTTCCGGTCCACCACTACGCGAGCCAGACCCTCGGAAAAGATATCGATTTTTTCGACCTTGCCGTAGCCGCCCGGAACTTCCAGTTCTTCTCCTTTGAGATTGAGGTAGGCCAAGCTGCCATCGCTGCGCTGTACCGGAGCAAACCCTTCCGCATAGTTTCGGGCATTCGCGTACTGCGGCGCAATCAACAGTGCACCCCGATGATTGATATAGCCATAGAAGGAGTCGATCTGCACCGGATAGAGGTTGTTGTTACTCCTGCAAGCTTGCAGGAGTAACAACAAAATACCGAGGACTAGCGGAAAGCCGGAATTTTTTGCAAGGTGCCTGGCAGGGCATGCAAAACATTTGCCATAAGACCGGGTAAGAGGGCGCGATGATATCATGAGCGGGGCATTCGACATACGGCGGCTCCCGGACAGTTGGGGAAAAACCGGCAGCTGCCGGGGCAGCTTACCGTCCCAGACCCAGTTGTTCCAGTTCGGCCCGGTACTGTTGGCACAGCTCGCGGCTGCGTTGCTCACAGCGCCCCAAGTACTGTTGCGGACTGGCCAAAAAACTCTCATCATAGCCCACCTTGGCCAGCTGGGCCCGTACTATCGGGAGTAGTTCTGCTTCGTCTTGCAGTAACACAGGCAGTACCTTGCCCGTTTTTTCGCGCTTGAGGGTCAGGCGACGAACCACCTCGTGGGCATCGGGTACACCACCCAGCGACAGCAAAATATAGAGTGGCTCGGCCAGCACCAGATCGCCGAGTCGCCAAAGGTTGTGTTGCAGCTGTTCGCGCGAAAGTTCCAGTTTGGCCACTATGCTGTACATGCGCTCGGTGGCGAAGCTGAAACCGGCCACAAAATCGGCCACGAAGCGTGCCGAGGCCGAATTGGAAAGGTCGCGCTGGTGTTCGGAAATCTGGTCCATATAAAAGGATAAGACACGGGGAGCGAAGGCCTTCCAAAGGCTTTTGACGTGTTCGCAGTTCCAAGGGTTGCGCTTCTGTGGCATGGTGGAGGAGCCGACTTGGGTCGGCGCAAAGTATTCTCGCACTTCAGCAATTTCCGAGCGTTGCAGGTGTCGCAAATCATCGGCCAGGTTGGCGATAATGCCGAAGGCGGTATTTAGTTCGAGCAGGAGGCGCAGCTGGTATTCGGGCATCACGATTTGGCTGGAATATTCAGCGGGCCGGAGACCCAGCAGCTTGAGGTATTGGAGTTCCATTTCCTGCGGCTGGCCGGTAATCAGCGAGAGGGCGTTGTAGCCTCCCACGGCTCCGGACAGTTTCCCGCGCAGGTCGCTGCTGAGACCTTTCAGCTTGGCAATGCTCTGGCCCAGACGCGAGACATAAGCAGCTACGGCAAAGCCGAAGGTTACGGGCACTGCGAACTGGCCGTGGGTGCGGCCCACTTGTGGTGTTGCGGCTTCGCGTTCGGCCAGCTCAATCAGGCGCCTCTGCAGGCGCCCCAGCTGTGGTAACAGCACTTTTTGCATCACATCGCGCAGGCGCATGGCGTTGGCGGTGTCCACGATGTCCATCGAGGTGGCGCCGAGGTGAACGTAGCGCCGACAGCCCTCGGGTACTTTGTTCACTATTACGTTGACCAAGGCGCGAACGTTGTGTCGGGTCTTTTGCTCTTCGCGATTGACTTCTGCGGGGTCGATTTCAATGCCTTGCAGCTCACTTTCAATTTCAGGTAATGACCGGCCTTGCTGTAACATGTGAGTCTTGAGTAAGGCCAGTTCGGCCTGGATCTGGTAGCGAATGGCCGCGCGTTCGTCTAAATACTGCCCCAGCTGCCGATGTAATTCAGGGTAGGTGTTGCGGTAACGGTGGTCCAACGGCGAGAGGTTGGAGAACAGGTCTATTTCCATTTTCGGACAGGCTTTCCTTGTGGGTATGCGCTTTGGGTAGGTTATAGGGAACCTCTAAAAATTCCATTCTGCGCTCTTGCTTGCTCTTTTGGAACGAACAGCTTTGTCAGAAGAGGCGGCAGGCTCTTGCTGCGCAAGGCCTGCATTTTCTTCCATGCTTTAGCATGGAAGCCTATACAATACAACAAAGTATTCTTCGGCTTCACTTCCTCGCTCCCAAATAGCTTCGCAAGAAGATAAAAGCGAATTTTTAGAGGTCCCCTATACTTTTATTTCTCAGGTGCCGTGAATATGATACTTGTTGGTGAGTATTTGTTGAACTACTCAGAAATTGTCAGGAATTCTCATCCCGAGCCGGGACCACAATCTTCGTATTGAAAGACACCTGAATTACTGATGGGCACCTCTAAAAATTTCAATTACGCGCTGAATCGCGATCTTTTCCTCGAGCAGCTTTGTTGGCAACTCATTCCAATACAACAAAGTATTAAAATGAGTTGCCGCCTTGCTGTCGCGAAAAATCTCAGCGATTCACATCGAAAGCAAATTTTTAGAGGTACCCTGATGGCCGAGCCGGGCAATCCGACAAATCTCACAGAAAGCGATACCATTTTTAGAAGTGCCCATAAATCTAATTGTCGGCTCCACCTGCCCTATCCGCAGCATACTCCAAATCCAGGTAGACCTTTTCCGTAATACCCGGCTCCACAGCCTGTAACACTTCCAGCGGCAGTTCTTCCAGTCTCAGGCCCAGCTCCTCGGCTCGGGATACTAAGCGGCCCACAATATGGTGAGCCCGTCGAAAAGGAATGCCCAGCTCCAAGACCAGATAATCCGCTAGATAGGTGGCGTTGGCGTAGCCCTGCTGCACCGCCTCAAACATCGCCTTGCGCTTGACAGTGAGGCCGCTCAGCATGCCGCTGGCGGCCCGCAGGCACAACAGTACCGTGTCGGTGGCCTCGAAGACCGGTTTCTTGTCGTCCTGCATATCTTTGGAATATGTCAGAGGCAGGCCCTTGAACACAATCAACAATTGCTGCAACTGAGCGATCACGTTGCCTGCCTTGCCGCGCAGCAATTCGGCGGCATCCGGGTTGCGTTTCTGCGGCATCATCGAACTGCCGGTGGTAAATTCGTCGGCAATTTTGACAAACTGGAACTGATAGGACGACCACAGCACCAATTCCTCACCCAGACGCGACAAGTGGGTGGCCAGAATGCTCAAGGTGCTCAAATATTCCAAGGCAAAATCGCGGTCGGAAACAGCATCCATGGTATTGGGCACAGGCCGCTCAAAGCCCAGCTGCCGAGCCGTGTATTTTCGGTCGATGGGGTGCCCACTGCCCGCCAAGGCTCCCGCGCCCAGCGGGCATTCATTCAGCCGTCTGCGGCAGTCGGCGATGCGCCCGGCATCGCGCCGCAGCATCTGGCAATAGACATCCAGATGGCGAGCGAAAGTGACGGGCATGGCCACTTGCAGGTGTGTGAAACCGGGCATAATCGTATCAGAGTGCGCTGCCTTTTGCTGTTCCAGCACCTCTTGCAGCCCGGCAATTTCCCGCAGCAGTACGCCGCAGTGTCGGCGCACCCAAATCCGGAAGTCGGTAGCCACCTGATCGTTACGTGAACGCGCTGTGTGCAACTTCCCGGCCAAGGGGCCAAGCAGCTCGCCCAAACGGGCCTCAATATGCATGTGAATGTCTTCCAATTCGCTGTGAAACTCCAGCCTCCCCTCGGCAAGTTCTTGTTGCACCTGACGCAGTCCCGCAGCAAGCCGCTCGGCCTCGGAGGCCTCGATAATTCCCTGCCGGGCCAGCATGCACACATGTGCCAGCGAGCCTAGGATGTCTTCGCGGTAAAGCCGCTGATCGATGCTGATCGACTCGTTGATCTGTTGCATAATGTCGCCGGGCAAGACCGCAAAGCGGCCGCCCCGGATTTGCTGCTGAGAATCTTGAATCTGTTTTTCTTTCATTCTGCTGCCACCGATCCTTTGGATACCCTTGATGAGAGCCCTAAATATCCTGACTTTGCGTTAAACGGCCATCTTCTCGGCGGATAATGTCTCACCTGCGTCGGAAATTACAATAAGAGCCTAGCTTACAGCAGAGTATGCTTTAGGGCACCTCTAAAAATTCCAATTCCGCGCTGAATCGCAATCTTGTTGCCGAATAAAGGTTCTGCCTTACGGCAGGATTTGGGAGGAATGGCCGGCTTCGCCTCGCCATTCCTCCCCGTCAGCAAAGAATTACCATACAACAAATTATGCTTCAGCTTCACTTCCTCGCTATCGGCAAAATCTCGCTGATTCAGCATCAAAAGCAAATTTTCAGGGCTTTTCTATTTGCTGTATAATGCAGCAGATATACCAAAAATTCCGATAAAAATCCACTGCTGTGTTATCGCGCCGTTTCCGGAATGCCGATAAATTTGTCGCTACATCCAAAATAGAGGCAATTGGGCCCGGAATTGAAATCTCGCGAGTACAAGTATCCGTCCTGTACCGGGCTTCCCGGAAAAGCCTGTTCAAGAGGTTTCCTTCAGCTTTTGATTTCCAGTCTTGGAAGAGCCACATCATTTTATTATAATCCGCCCGTTCCCAATGCGATGTACAATACTGCCAGCTTTTCCGGCTCTTCCATTCGCCTTCCGGCAATCCTGACTTTGCTGCTGGCAATCTCTGGAGGGGCAGTTTGTGTCTTGTCTGCCCAACAACAAAGTCCTACCGACTCCGCTACTGAGCGCGCAGAACGCCTGAGCCAGCTGCGCACCCGTTCCCGGCAGAACGACATCGCCACAGCTACCTATCTCGAACTACAACAGCTGGCCCGCGAATGGGGGCTTGACCCCAACCAGAGCAGTGCCAACCTCCGCCTCGCTCTGTATAACAAATTGAAAATTCCCGCCCCGTCCCGGCAGGCTGACGGGACGGGTGACCTGACAATTAAAATTGATTCTGCTCGGAAAGCCCAAGTCTTTACCATTGAGCGCACAGAAGACGACAGCGAAGACTATTTCAAAATCAGCGGCGGCGTGCGCATCACCATCAGCGATCAGCGCGAAGGCTATCAGCACAGTGTCTCGGCGGATAGCATCGTGTTCAACCGCCCGCAAAACACCATTCGTGCTGAAGGCGCAATAACATATACCAAACAAAAGCTTAACAGCAAAGACGACAAAGATGCGGAGAGATTTACCGGCGATTCGCTGGTCTTCCGCTTGCGCAGCTGGCGCGGCGTGATTTTCTACGGTGTGTTCTCGCGTGCGCAAACAACGGAGAGCGAGCGCCCCGCTGACGTCCACAGCAGTAGCTCCAACCCCGAAAAGACCAAGGCCGACCCCAACGCCGGCAGTTCCGGCAACGATGAGGAAAGCCTGCTGGACAAAACCGTGCTGGCTCAGAACGAGATCCGTTACTACTTTGACGGCGAAAAAATACGCAAGGGCAGCGATGAGATCTTGGTGCTGGAGAAGGGCGAAATTGCCACCAGCGACAAAGAACAAAACAAATACTTTGGCATGGGTTTCCACCGTCTGTGGATCTTTGGCGAGCCGGAATGGGCCATGCTCAGTGCGACGCTGTATGTCGGCAACATCCCGGTGCTCTACCTGCCCTATTACTACCACAACGACAGCCAGCTATTGTTCCACCCGGTATTTGGCCTTCGCGAAGCATATGGCGAATTTATTCAGACCACCACCTATCTGTTGGGCAAACCCGAGGCAGCCGACACCGACTCCTTGTCCTTCCTGCCTGTCAGCAGCGGCGCTGATAAGGATAGCGACCTGAAGCTGAACGCCCTCTATCTGGTAGCTGAGAGCAAAGCGGAGCAGGACAATGCAACGAGCTCGCAAAAGAGCAGGCCGGGTGCGGGCAGCCGCCTGAAATTCCTGCTCGACTACTACAGTTATATGGGCCTGTTTACCGGTTTTGACGGAGTGTTCAAAAATCTGGCGTTCATCACGAACTGGGAACTGGAGGCCACCATGGCCTACGCTTTCGCTCTGGAAGAGCGTTCCGGCACTGGTTTTGCCACCGGGAAACCCTTTATTCTCGATGATGACGGACACTATCGGCTCAAACCGGTCGAAACGCGGTTTCTGGGCCAGCCTTTTCCGTTTCGCTATGGCATTGACACCGACCTCTCCACCAAAAACAATATTTTCAGCATTGATTTCCAGTATTATTCCGACCCCTTCTACCGCAGGGATTATTTCAACCGCAAAGAAAGTTTTGACTGGCTGAGCTATGCTTTAGAGCGTGTTCAGCGCGACAGCGACAGCCTGCTTGATGAATGGCGCAAGAAAAACTCTACGCTGTCCTCCTTCAAGTGGGAGGCCAAGCTCAACCTGAAACCGCGCTTCGATACCTCCCTGATTTCTTCCTTCAATTTTTCCGCCTTTGCCTCGGCCAACTTCAGCAAAAAAAATGACATTGACCGAGAACCCTATGATCCAACCCGGGAATTTTTCTATCCGACCAAATTCTTTCTCCCGGACACCAATCTGAGAATTTCCGGGACTATCTGGCCCCTGCGCCAGCGCAGCTCGCAGCAGAGCAGCCAGAAAGCCTCTCTGCCGATTCTGCGCGACTGGAAATATCAGCCGCCCTCAGAGGATGATGAGGAAACGGATAGCCCCGGCAGTCAGACCCAGGATGCTACCGCCGCTTATGCCATCAGCGGGCCGAAAGAGCTGCAGAAGATCCGGGGAGACCAGCAGGTTGAAACCATCAGCTTCAGGGCTACCTATAACCTGTCCTTGAGAAATCTGGTGCAGAGTGAAACGGAGAGTGCTTTGTGGCGCCGCATTGAAGATGTCGAGCTGAACAACAAAGAGTTGCAGCTCAGCGGTAAGGAGGCTTTCCAGCTCGTTACCGAATGGAAGTTTCTGGATAATTTTCTCAGTATCAGGCTGAAACATAATCTCGATTTCAATGTAAGGCATTACTTTGATATTACTGATGAGCCCCAGAATTCCAACGATCTGACTGCGACTAAACAAGCCAATAAATGGAACTGGAACGAAGAGTCTGCCATTGCCCTCAAACCCCTGCAGAATTGGGACTGGTTTGCCAACAGTTCGATTACACACACTCTAAAACTTGTAATGTACGATCATCAGTACAACCTCAAACGCAAGGACTACGACAGCAGCTTTCTGGATCTGGACGCAGATGATGAAACACTGCGCAAGCGCATACCCACGCACCGCCTAGTTTCCCTGTTGGACTTCCAACCGATTAAGAATGCCTACAATCCGGTCAACAATCTGCAAGCCAGAATCACTTTCACCAATGAGCTGCCTCCGGCAGAGTCAAAAAACACTCTGAAAAATCGCTTGTTTTTCGAGATTTTCCGATGGTCCCATGATCTTTCCATCGAATTTACCCAAAGCGGCGATGATGACCCTGCTTTCTATGCCCAACCGCTGAACTATACCTCCATCTACAAGCCATTGGACAAGCTTGAATTCAAGAACGTGTTCATTTTCAACTTTGAAGCCAAGGAGGATGACAAGGAACCTCATGTAGACCGGGAAGAGATTTCATTCAAGGCTTGGTGGTTCAGCGGAGGTCTGTTCTTCCGCCACACCCAGCCCTACCAATGGGACAAACGCGCCCTCGCCTGGAAGGCCGAGGGCGATCCGGACCTGCTGCTCGACAAAGCGTTCCTGTCCTTTGAGCTGACCACTAAGGACCATTATTTCTGGAAGAACCGGATATTGTTTTATTTCACCTTCAAAACGCGTTGGGACCAGGATATGATCCGCTATAATCGGACTTCCTCGCTGACACTGGATTTTACCTTCAGCTTTTTCATCCACGAGTTCCTGAACCTCCAGATTTCCTACCGAATGAGTAACGAAAAAATGTACTTGTACTATCCGGGCATGAGAGACTTATTGGGCTTCACACAGGAGCGTTTCTTCCTGCAAGACTTGGTGAACAGTCTCAGTTTTTGGGATGAATCTCGGCTGAAGCAGGGCTTGTTCAATATGAAAGATCTGCGGATTCTAGCTATTCATCACTTGAAAGATTGGGATTTGATTTTTGAATTTGTCGGCAAGCCCAAGCAGGTCGATGGCAACCTGACCTTTGATTACGCCCTTGGCTTCTACCTGCGTTGGATTCCGATCCCCTTAATCAAGCGTCGCCTTACTTTCGAGGACGATAGCCTGCGGACAGATGCGCGCTAGCAGGTTGTCGACAGGCTTTTTGAACTTTCATTGCGCTCTTATGAAAGGATGCCAGTCCGGAAGCGTCTTTGAGCGGAAGCAGGCCGAATGTCTGCCCACTTGTATTTTAGGGCACCTCTAAAAATTCCAATTCCGCGTGGAATCGCGATCTTTTCCGCGAGCAGCTTCGTTGTCAACTCATTTCAACACAGTATTGGTTCTTCGCAGCTTAGTGTGAGATTACAGGTTCCATATTAAGGCTCTTCGGTACGTCTTGTGGATTTTAGGTAAAGATGATACAATGGGGAAATGAACGATAAGCAACTTTTAATTTTGGGCCTGGGACTGAGCGAACCATGGCAGATTATCAGTCAGGAACTCAGAGAAGACAAGAAGCCACATGAATTACACATCGCAATTAAAGCTGAGCGTGGCTCCAAGTATCCGTGTCCCGAGTGTAAGAAAATGTGCCCTGCTCACGACTTTAAGGAACTTGAATGGCGGCATTTAAACTTCTTTCAACACCATTGCTACATCCGCGCAAAAGTACCCCGAACAAAATGTTTAGAGCATGGTATCAGGCGTATTCTGGTCCCATGGGCAAGAAATGGAAGCTCTTTTACCTTACTCTTTGAGCAGGCTGTTCTCATGCGTGAAATGCCTATGCTTTCAGTAGCCAGACAAACTGGAATCGAAGATAAAAGAGTTGCCAGAATTATCAAACATTACGTTGAAGAAGGCAAAAAACAAATAGATTTATCTAATTTAAAATCTATTGGACTTGATGAGACATCAAGCAAGCGAGGACATAACTATGTGACTGTATTTGTCGATATGGATAAGAAAAAGGAATCTGTAATTTTTGCGACAGAAGGAAGGGATTCCAGTGTTGTTAAGGAGTGCAAAGACTTTATAGAAGAACATAATGGGGAAAAAGAAAATGTTGAAGAAGTAGTTTGTGATATGTCAAAGCCTTTTTTGAAAGGAATCAGAGAGAATTTTCCTGAATCTTCGGTAACAGCTGATTGGTTTCATATTTGTAAGAAGTTTGTAGAAGCATTAAATACAGTGAGGAAATCTGAGAGTAAACATAAGAATTTCCCTAAGCATGCACGATGGGCAGTAGTAAAGAACCCGGCGAACAATGCCCTGACAAAGTCACAGTTGGAAGCTTTACTGGAGCTTGAAGCGGGAGGTTTTCAGACGATGACGGGGTATCAGATAAAAGAGAAATTATCTTGGATAAGAGGCGCGAAAACTTTACAGGGAGCCAAGTGGAGGATTCGAAGA
>CBDHHO010000002.1:0-81550 GCA_965263485.1 Spirochaetia bacterium
TAGCAATGGTGTTGAAAGAAGTTTAAATGCCGCCATTCAAGTTCCTTAAAGTCGTGAGCAGGGCACATTTTCTTACACTCGGGACACGGATACTTGGAGCCACGCTCAGCTTTAATTGCGATGTGTAATTCATGTGGCTTCTTGTCTTCTCTGAGTTCCTGACTGATAATCTGCCATGGTTCGCTCAGTCCCAGGCCCAAAATTAAAAGTTGCTTATCGTTCATTTCCCCATTGTATCATCTTTACCTAAAATCCACAAGACGTACCGAAGAGCCTTAAAGTTCCTCCGTAGTTCATTTGTTATCTTTTCACTTCGATACGCACTATCCCCATATATCTGCGTGACGCCTCAAAATAGCTGCAAGCACCTGTGAGTCATGCACATTAGCTGCACTTACTTCGTAAGCTAAATTGCTCGTTAGTCGCCGTTGCAATGTGATTTTTGTATCCGTAGTGGCTTTTGCCATTTTTCTTTGTCCACCTTGCATCCGTATCTTTTTGCCTCATTTTATTCTCGTTTTTCTTGAATGATGGAGGGATTTCATCATTTTTGATCTGCTGGTTTTCTGCTCTGGTATTGCGCTGCACAGGCACTTTGATAAAGCTGGCGTCTACAATATTCCCTTATTATTGTATTGTAATTGAATAATTGTGATTTGCCCAGTGCTGGATTTTTAGAGGTGCCCTATACTTGTTCGATAACTCTCAAATGAACGATAGCCTCTCGCATTCGATTTTATTGTCTGGATCTTTGAGTTTAATCCCTCTGCCATCAGATGCCACTTTATCATGCGCGCCACCTTTTTTATCGGTTCCAATCGGCTTCTGATGGCTCAGCTATATCATTTCTTAAAATGTCTTAACGCCCACTCCTCGTTGCTACACTCCCAAAAATCCCACCATAATTCTTTTATTTCCTATGCCCGTGAGACTTTTAAGTCACAACTTTTTAGTTCGTTAAATCTTTCCTTGAACTCTTCGCGTATGTTCTCTTCATTATGCAGCCACAAATACCGACTCCCCTTGAGCCTGCTATCTCCTTTCTTCTGCAGCTCCTTGTTCGCCTTCCGCCTTACCTTGTCTACGGCCTCATTCAGATGTTTGCTCACGTGAAAGCGATCATGGACGATTTCGACCTGGGGTATCACTGTTCTAACCGCATTAGCAAACGCTTGCCACATATCCAGTGCCACTGCTTCGACTCCTTTCTGCTGGCTCCGAGCCTTATTCAGTAGCTGCTGCGCACTTTCTTCTGTCCGCTCTTCCACAACATCAAGGATGCGTCCTCCCCACAGGTCCATCAAGGCTGAAACATAGCTATGTCCACGCTTAAGGGAACCTCTAAATAAACTTAGCTTTCTCCACTCCACCGATCTCATGGGAATCTAATCAGAATGGGGTTGTATGGGAAGCCCAAGGAGGGCGTAGGCAAGTGTCCGCTCTGCATATCTCATTGGCAGTAAAGCCATTATTTACGGAGAAATTTGCTGTTGAGCGCGAAAAGTGGCGCCAGCTGTATTGGAACGCCAAGTCTTGAGTACTGCGCTTTTGTGAGAGAAGTCGATCTGGAGAAAATACTTGGATTAATGATGCAGATTCTGTTGATGCTGAGAGTGTACGCGATAAGCCCGAGCAAACCTTAAAGGTCCCCTTAAATACCGTGGTGGCCGCAATGAAGTAACCTGAGAGAGATATCTGATCCGGATTAGATTCGACACAACCTGCTGAGTACTTGGTTCATCAACGCAAAGCTGCCAGCCTCCAACAAGTCCGGAGTGCCCGCGTGAGCATTGGCCCAGGATGCCGGTTTTTCACCGGAGCTCTGCCAAAGCCGGACTTCGTTGCGAGGCAAGGTGGAAAACAGCAGTGCCGGATAATCCCACAAATTAAAGCCTAGATTGTCGGAAAAAAAGTACTGGTCGCGGTGGACTACCTCAATCGGAATATTTCCCAGCTCCGTTTGGCCGGCATAGCGCAGGATCTTGTCTTGTTGTGCTAGGACGCTTTTTCTGGTGACAATATTAGGCAGATAGCACAAAGTGTCGCCGATGCCACACTGGTCAAAGACAAAGAAAACATAGCGCAACTTGGGGCTCAGTTGATACAAATGCCGGGCCAGCAAGTAAGCCCCCTGTTTGCCGGCATCCTCCTTCGGGCGCAGTTCTTCGTGGTCGGTGAAGATAATTTGCATCGGAGTCTTAATGCTGGGCCGCTCACGCTTCATTTGTGCTGCGAGATTGAGCAAATGCCAGACGGCCGCACTGTTGTCGCTGCTCCCGGGTGTCTGCAAGCGGCGGTCATAGTGGGCCACAAAGGCCTTGATCCGAAACAGGCCCGCATTTTCTTCTTGGGCCGACTGACCGCTCAACTCATAGTCCGGCTTGATAATAATATGAAACCCATTGCCGATGCGCAGCACCTGATGAGCAATTCCTAGCCGATCCAGAATTTCCAAAATAAAACTGCGCCGCTGTGAAAAATTCAGACAGTAAAAATAATCCAGCAAATCATAGTGTAGCGGTTCGGGCAGAAGCAGTAGCTGCTGTTCCAGGCTCTGATGCTCATCGTCTTCCCGGCAGCCCGGCTGATCGAGACTATGCCCCGGTGTCTGTTCCATTGCCCCCCCCCGGCGGGACGAACCCCGCTAAAACAATCCAAGGAAGCTCCAGAACACCCATCAAAATTGAGGGGAGTTTTAGGGCTTCCCTTTACTTCAATTACGCCAAGTGTACTTCATCCGTGCGTTGCAAATCTTTGTGCAGCTCTTGAATGCGTTTGCCCTTGCTATCTCTGGCCGCCTCAATGTCCCCGCACAAACCAGGTATCGCTTCGGGATACTCATCAAGGTAGTCCAGCATGGAATAATAGACTTCCTCACCTGCTCGGCCCTTGAGTTCGGAAGACATGCGATACTGTTCAGGAATTGCAAGTCCCAAGCATTCGCGGACCGCCTCAGAGATCACAAAACCGCCGTGCGGAGCCTTGCCTTCCAAGCGGGAAGCAGTATTTACGGTGTCGCCAATCAGGGTATTGTCGTAGCGGTCGTTGCCCCCCACATTCCCGCGAATGATTTTGCCAACGTGAATACCGATGCGAAATTGCACAATTTCTTCGCCGTTTTGAGCCTTGCTCTGATTGAGCTGTGCCAGTTCTTTTTGAATGCCATAAATGGCTGCAATTGCCTGCCTTGAATCACTGAAAATAGCCAGAAAAGCATCCCCGATAAATTTGTCCACATCGCCGGAAAAGTGAAAGATATAGCGCGTGGCTACCTCAAACACCACGTTGAGCATTTCGACCACTTCCTTGGGCTGCTTGTATTGGGACAGAGTCGAAAAACTGCAAATATCACCGAAGCAAATGGCCAGTTCCGTTTCTTCGCTGTTCAGCTCCAGACGTTGCTCCTCGGCGAAGTCTTCTGCTTTGTGCCAGATGGTGCGCGGAATGTAGTTTTTAATAATGTCGAGCAGAATGAAGTCGCGGATGCCCTTTTCTTGGAGCCGGGAAACTTGCAGGGCCATTTCGTCCAAGTGCTCGGAACGCCACAGGATGATACGCATATATTCGGGCAGCGAAGTCTGGAGGTGCGTTTCTTCCAGGTAGTGCTCGCAGCCACAGTCGATCAGTGTCGCCAGAGTCACGGCACTAACTTTGGGAATGATTCCTAAAACAGGCAAAAAGCGGAATATCTCATCGTTTTTGAGCAGCCGGATATCTTTGAACAGATCGTTGTTGCAGAAGTCAGCAACAATCAGGCGAAGGGTATATTCGGGGTCAAACAGGTAGTCTTCGGTTGCGGCAAAGTCCGACAGTAGCCGAATGTCATAGTTTTTCTGATGTTCCAGCGCAAAGTACTGTTGTATTCTTCCAACGGGGAACTGTCTCCGACTGATGAAAATAATACGCTTGGAGCTGCCGCTCATGTTATTCCCTCATTCCCCCGGCCTGTGCCGACATCTTTGCTTTGCCGGCACCCTGTCAGTATAAAGTATAGTAAATCAAGCAGGTTGCAGGGTCAATTCTCTTTGAATGACAATAAGGGATGCTTTGGAAAAATCTCCCCTTCCATTGGGGGAACCCTCATCTCTCCATTGCATGGGAGGCATTGGGGCAGTTCTGATGGAGTGCCGAGCAAAGGGATTGAGAGCTGCCCTACATCGACTCCAGAAACGGAATCACACAGAGCCGCATGCCGTTCTGCAGCACACGCAGTGTGGCCCGGCACAAGTTCAAACGCATGCCGAGAAAAGGTTCTTCACTGCTCAGGATCGGCACATCGTGATAGAAGCGGCTGAAGCAACGCCCCAGTTCTGCCAGAGCCTTAACTACGTGCGAAGGGTTGTGCTCGGCCGCCGCGAGGCGAACGGCCTGCGGATAGTCCCGCAGCTGCTTGAGCAATTCCCACTCACAGCCACTCGCCCGGCGGTCTGCATCCAACAGTTCCCGCCAGGTTGCCGGGGCATAGGTTTGAGCGGCCTCAAGCTGTACGTCAACATTCGCTTTGCGCAAAATCGAACAAATGCGTGATCCGACATACTGCAAATATGGTCCGGTATTGCCGGTAAAAGCTAGTGATTCCTTGGGATTAAACGAAATTTCGCGCTGAGGATTGAATTGCAGCAGATAAAAATGCAGAGCACCCAGCGCAATTTTCTGAGCAGTTTCCCGGACACCTGCGCTCAATTCTTCTGAGCTGTCTGCTCTCGGTTTTCCCCGGGACTCCCCTGCGTTTTTGCCAGGTTTGTCTGATCCGTCTGGTTCGCCTAAACGGCCCCGCTCGCGCAGCCCGTCCAGGGCTAGTTCCTCCAGTTGGTCAAGCAGGTCGTCGGCATCGACCACGCTGCCTTCGCGCGATTTCATTTTGCCCTCGGGCAGCAGCACCATGCCGTAGGACAGGTGGTAGAGCTGCTCCGCCCAAGTATAGCCAAAGAGACGTAAAATCCGGAACAGCACCTTGAAATGGTAGTCCTGCTCGTTGCCCACCACATAGATCTGAGCGTCAAACGGAAAGTCGCGGTGGCGGGCTGCCGCCGTGCCCAAGTCCTGCGTGATGTAGACCGAAGTGCCATCGCTGCGCTGTACTACTTTTTGATCCAGCTTGTGCTCCGAGAGGTCGATGAATACCGCACCGTCTTCACGACGCAGGAAAATACCGCGCTCCAGCCCTTCTGCCACCAGTTCCCGCCCCAACTTGTAGGTCTCGCTCTCAAAGTAGAGCCGGTCGAACGAAATATCGCAGCGCCGATAGGTCTGGGTAATGCCGTCCAGTACCCATCGATTCAGCTGCTGCCACAGCTGCCGCACTTCACCATCGCCCTCTTCCCACTGTTTGAGCATTTGTAAGGCCAGTTGTTCCGGATCCGGGGTTTGCGGGGCAGTGCCGGACTCTGCGTGGTATTCTTTGACCCAGTCGTTGAAGCGTACATAGTAGTCGCCGACCAGGCGGTCCCCTTTTTTGCCCGAGCTTTCGGGTGTATCCCAGACTCCGTCTGTGCAGCCAAAACGCCGGTAGGCCAGCATCGACTTGCAGATATGCACGCCTCGGTCGTTGATGATATTCACTTTGTTCAGTTCTGCCCCGCTGGCGGCCAGAATGCGGCTGAGGGCTTCGCCCAGCACATTGTTGCGCAGGTGCCCCAAGTGTAACGGTTTATTGGTGTTGGGACTGGAGAACTCAATCATGATTTTCCGGCCGCGCAGCTCATGACCGCGGCCAAAATCCTGGCCATCGGCAGTAATTTGCCCGAGAACAGCATGCGCTACGGCGGCGCGCGGCAGTCGGAAGTTCAGGTACGGCCCGGCCGCTTCGACTTGCCAGCCCGGGAGAGCTTTGTCCTCATCTTCGAGAGTCTTCAAGCGCAGCGCCAGAGCCTCAGCCAAACGAGCCGGTGCAGCCCGGAAGACTTTGGCCAGTGGAAAGCAGGGGCAGGCCCAGTCTCCCAGCTCAGGCCGGGGTGGGATTTCAAAGCGTAGTTCCCGGCCCAGCTCTTGCAGTTGGGCCGCTGTCAAGACCAGACTTCGGGACTCAGCTTCTCCTTGGATGCCTTGATTCAAAGCATTTCGCAGGATTTCTTGTTCGTTCATGGCTGTATTCGCACTTGGGTCAGACTGGTTCCAATTCTCTCAATTGCCACGGGGCGGCAGGGTGTCGGGAAACCGCGATCCACTGCCTGCTTCTGCGGAATTTCCAACACCGCCTGCACCGCTCACCGGAGCCCCGGAACTTTGCTCGTGTGCAGTGTTTTCCGGAAGCTGATCGGAATCTCCGAGCTTACGGCCCGGTACCAGCGTAGATTCCAGATCTTTGCGGAAGCCATAGTCGCCCCGGGCACCGTAGCTGCGCAGCAGATCGACCATTGAGGCATTGCTCAGGCTCACCGCGACTTGGAACGGCGTCTGGAATTTGTTGCCCGGTTTGCGCACGTTGGCTCCGGCCTCCAGCAGCAGGCGCAGCATCCGAATGTCCTGAGTGCGCACTGCCATCACCAGTGGCGGATCGTTGTCCGGATTGGCAATATTCGGGTCGGCCCCTTTGCGTAAGAGCAGTTCAACCATCGCGTAGTCTTGCTGTTCAATGGCATAGTGCAGGGCCGCCTTGCGTTCTTGGTCCAAATCATTGAGACCGCGTGGGTCCAGCCAGTTCAATAGGGCCGAGACGTTGGCCAGCGGAGCCTGTTCGCGCACTGCATATATCAGTGGACTGAGTCGAGTGCGCCGGCCGTCTTCCCGGACCGTAACCCGCTGCTTGACTTTGAAGCCGCCACGTATCAGGGTCGAGATGTTTTCCGGGTCGTCGGCAAACAGGGCATAGAGCATGGCATTGTAGCCGTTCTGGTCTTCCCCATTGAGGTCGGCACCGACGGCCAGCAACAGGGCCACGATTCGGCGGGTGCCGAAGCGCGCGGCGCGAATCAGCGGTGTCATACCGGTGCTTTCGCGTTGGTTGATTTTGGCCAGCGGGAAACTGTCAATCAGGTAACGGGCCGGACCGTAGCTGTTTTCCAAGGCGTAGTAAAATGGTGTGAGCTGCTGCTGGTTTTCCTGAAAGGTGTTGGCATTATTGTCCAGCAGCAGCTTGACCAAGCTGGCGTTGCCCCAGCGGGCTGCCCAGAACAACGGTGTGTTCCCCCGCTTATCGGCAATATTCACAACCGCTCCGGCCTGTAAGAGCTGGGCGGGAATACTGCGCGCTGCCTGCTTGGCCCAGATTTCCGGTCGGTTCAACGCTACAGCGTAGTGCAGTGCCGTGGTGCCCTGATCCTGGTAGCGCAGGTTCGGATCGGCTCCGCGTTGCAGCAGTAGAAACACAATGTCCTGTTCCCCCGCATAGGCTGCTGCCACCAGCGGCGGGAATAGCACATTGCTGTCGTTGGGGTCTATCTGCTGGTTGAGCAGCTGGCGCACCACTTCGCGGTTGCCCAGCAGGGACGCATAGGTCATGGCACCCCAGCCGTTGACATCGAGATGGTTTGGTTTGGCTCCGGCGCGCAGCAGCACCCGTAACTTTTCGGCACCGTGTTCTAGGTCGGTAGCGGCCAGTTCAATGGCGGCCATGCCGGAAGCATTTTCTCTAGTGATATCAGCACCCCGGCTAATCAGGTAGGACAAGACTTCGGTGCTTCCCACTGCGGCGGCCAGGTGAATTGGATACCAGCCGCGGATATTGCTGTTCTGAAAGTCCGCACCGGATTCGACCAAGCTCCAAACCATCTGGTAGTCCCCTTGGCGGGCGGCCAAGGTGATGGGACTCCAGCCAAAGTAATCCGTCACCGCACTAGTCTGGCTCTGCTGATCGACCTCCAAACTGGGCTGGACCAGCTCCAGTTCCCTCAGACTGGGCAGCTTCGGCTGGAAAATATCACGCTGCTGTTCGGACAAAGCCTGCTCCATTTGCCCGGCGTTGCCGGGGTTCAGGTTCTGAGCCGTGACTGCCGGACTTAGTCCACCTTGATCACGGGACAGCTCTGTATTTTCGTCAATGCTGTAATTAAAGTCGGCCCCTTTGTTGATCAAAAAATTGGCGGCTTCATAGTTGCGCTGGCTGACCGCAATCATCAGCGGGGTGAAGCCAAAGCGGCTGCTGCTGTCCAGCTGTGCCCCGGCATCCAGCAATGTTTCCAAGTGAGCAACGCTGCCCAGTTCAGCGGCAAAATGCATGGGAGTTTGGGCATTCGGACCTTGGGCGTTGGGGTCAGCCCCGCTTCGCAGCAGCAGCTGCAATACGCTCAGGTCGGAGTTGAGCCCGGCCCAGTGAACCGGCCTTTTGAGCTGTAAGTCGGCGTAACTCACATCGGCTCCTCCTTGAAGCAGCAGTGCCACTACCCGGCTGTCGGCCTCGCGGACCGCAATCAGCAGCGGGGTTTCCTGCTCTCTGCTGCGAGCGTTAATATTGCTGCCCTCAGAGAGCAGTAGCCGGATTGCCGAAGGTTCACCCGACCGAGCGGCGTAGTGCAGGGCGGTCCAGCCCCGGGAGTCGCGGGCGTTGGGGTCGGCACCACGCTGCAGCAGCGAGACAATTTGCTCGGCACTGCCCAGCGAGGCTGCGATCATCAGCGGAGTTTTTTGGTATTCACCGGCACGGGCATCGATGCCGAGCTGGCTGTAGCGTTCTTGGAGCAGAATGCCAAAGGTGTTGCTGTCTCTGTTGTTGTAGCAGGCCTCGTGCAGTGGAGTATAGCCTTCTCTGTCGGGGTAGAGCTGCTTGGAACGCGGGTCTTGCAGCAAGCGGTACAGGGCCAGGGAAGTATTGTAGCGAGCCGCAAAGTGGATTGCTGTCTTGCCCTCGTTGTCCGGTTGATTCGGGTTGAGACCCAGTTGCAGGGCCAGACTGATGGCCGAGACTTTGCCGTTCCAAGCCGCCCAGTGCAGGGCTGTGCGGCCTTTGCGGTCGACCACTTGATAGCGAAAGCCCCGGCTGACCAGGATGTTCATTACCGGATCGCTGTAGATGGCCGCCAAGATCACCGGATACATGCCGCGCGCGCTGGGTTGGTCGAGCGGCTGCCGCAAGACTTTGTGGCCCGATACCTCAACGGTCGGCTGCCCCCGGGCCAGCTCCGGCGAGATAATGGCTCCGGGCTGTGCTAGGATGTTCTGCACGCCGGTGGCGTTGCCGGTGCGCACAGCTCGCTGAAAGTAATACAGATCGCGATACAGTTGCAGGTAGAAGGATTCCTGTGGGTCGCTGTAAGCTTGCAGGCGGATATTGCTCCAGGCCCCGTAGCTGGCTCCCTGAAAATTCTGCGCTGCGCTTTGTCCAGTTTCTGGACCGGATGCGTCACTTTGGTAGTTCTGCCGGGGCGGAGAAATCAGCTCCCACCAGATCAGGGAGCTGTCACGGAAGATTTGGGCAGCTTGAATGGTTCCGGCGTATTCAAACAGGCGGCCGTAGATGTAGTTCTCAACATAACGGTTCCAGTTGGCAAAGTTTTCGATTAGCCAAGTGCCCGCTTTCTCAATGTAGGGCCAAGCTTCTTGCTCGCTGAGGTAACCTATGTCATAGCCCCAGCGAACTAGTGCCACAATGCGGGCCTGGTCCCAGCCTTGGATGGAAATCGGGCGGATTTCAAACCAGTCTTCCATCTTCCAGATAAACACCAATCGGCGCACATCATTGTAGCTGAGGTCGTAATAGACGCCCCAGATATCGCGAATGGTGTTGCGCAGCTCGGTACTGTCGATACGGTAGAGGCTGTTGATTTCGTTCTGGTAAGTGTCGGGAATGGCTTGGAATGCGGCTTGATATTCTTGGTAGATTTGGCGCAGGTACTGGAAGTGTCGGTTGCTGCCACCGTCCATCAGCTGATTGAGCTGGCGCAGCAAGTCCAGGCGGCTATCGATGTTCCATTCGGCCAGTGCGGCGGCCACGTCTTTGCGCTCAAATGTATTGGCCCCCAATGGGTTGAGGCTGCTGAGCACGTTGCTGGGCGAGCCGTTGTATTGGTAGAGGATGCCGGGCATGGCCAAGCCCACTCGGCGCACGGTTGAGATGCGGCTCGGGCTGTTACGGCCAGGAAGGCCGAGGTTCTGAGCACCCAGAACCAGACCCGTGAACAGGCTCAGAAGCAAGGTTAATAAGGAAGCTAAGAATCTAAGCATGCTCAGTGGCCAGCCCGGCACTCCCTTCATTCATATCCTCCCCTGAAATAGCTCCGCCACAGTGCGTCAATGTGGCAGCACAAGCGGCAAAGTGATGTATTATAGGTGAATTCGGTGCTAGTGCCAAACGAAGGGAGTCACTATTTTGCCAAGAGTGTGCCTGGTCAGATTTTGCGCTAAAAAACTGTCAGTGAGCCAAAAACCTCGTAATTCAACATCAAAAGCATTCTATTACAAGGCCCCCTATTAAGGACAGCTCTAAAAATTCCAATTTCTCGCTTGAAGCGGCGATCTTGTTGCCAAATCCACTTTCTCAAGGAGAAATTCCACGGCACTCAGGCAGCACAGTTGAGGGGCCGGCCTGTTTCCGGTTGCTGAGTGCTGTGGAATTTCAAGCTGAGCGCGGAGCGCGAAGATTAGAAATTCAAGGAGTACCGAAGTACCGGGCGGGCCCAGTTGGCAAGGAGGAAGGTCGGGCCTAGCTGCGCACGGCCTTCCCCTCATTTTCCCATGCTGCGCCAGCTCGCGGAAAGGATGGTTGGGCCTTGGCTGCGCCCCCTCAGTTCATCCCGCGCTGCGTGCGCACCTGTACTGTACCCCCTTCGCTCGAAGGGGCTCAAATTGACTCGCTTCTCTTTATTTGAGAAAAGGTTTGCCCCAAGTGTTTCTTCATGGCTGAGATCAAATAGCTGGCCGTGGAAAATCCACACGCTTCCGCGACCTGGCCTGCTGTCATACTGGATGTACTTGCCAAGTGGACAGCGTAGTTCAACTTTCGCTCTATCAGAAATTGATGCATACTCTTGTTCAGTTCTTGGATAAATAACCGCTCTAAATGGCTCCGAGACAGACCCGTCTGATGGGCGATGGACTCAGGAGATGCCTTGTGAAACTCAGAATTGATCAATTCAACTGCCCGGATAACGCGTAGATCCTGACTATTGATAAAAGCCGTTGATTGTCGCTGAATTAAATTGCCACTGGGCACCGTAATAATATCGGGCAAAGCTTTGCCTGAAACTATTTTGTCAAGGCATTCCGCGGCTTTATAGCCTCCCCATTCTGTTCGCAAGTCGATACTTGAAATGAAGTTGCCAGTCAGGCAGTTTACGGTATCATCGTTATCTACACCGATAATAGATACTTCTTGGGGAATTTTCAGACCTAAAATCTGGCAGGCAGTATACACATCGTAAGCCCGCATTTCGCGGATCCCTATAATCCCAATCGGTTTTGGCAATTGTTGTAGCCACTCGGGAATCGTTTCACTCTCTTGATTTAGGCCGTTGGACTTTTTGCCCCGGAAGATCAATGCTTCATCACCACCGGCATTGACGAATGCCTGTTCTCTGGCGTCTACCCAGATATCCGATCCCTGGCCTGCTTGGTAGCTGCACAATGCAACGTGTATATGCCCAATATCGGTCAAGTGCTGCATCGCCATGCGAATTGCTTCACCGCTATCAACAGCTACATACGGTTTAATCGGTACATTTCCCGCAGTAAAGCCAGCATTTCCGATCCCTACAATGGGTATTTGTGGTTTGGTGGCAATAAAATCGCGGATACCTTGCGAATTAATTTCTGCAATAATGCCATCTGCCTGGGGCATCGCATGCCCTAGGTTTCTCCATATCTGGGCACTGCCTATATCAATGTACCAGCCGGATTGTTCCACTATATATTGTGAAATTCCTTTTAAAATATTGCGGTCAAATATTCTATCTAGGCGGAGCAACAACAGCATACTTCGCATGACCAGACCTCCTGATAGTAATATTCTATTATAGAATAGTTGAATTTTATTATTGCAAATAGTCGAAACCTAGGATAGGATTCTTGGAAAGTAAATACAAATGAAGGGAGTTTAATATGAAAAAAATTGTTGGTTTAGCAGAAATCATGTTACTGTCCATTCTGGTATTTAGCTGCCAGCAAAAAGATTCTGCTAGGGCAGCTGCCAAATCTTCAGCACCCCAAGCAATAAAAATGAGACTGGGGCACGGCGGTGTGACTAGCGACCCAAGACAGACAGCTTCGTTCACATTCAAGAAGGTTGTGGAAGCAGAAACCAATGGGCAGGTTTCCGTAGAGGTTTACCCTGCAAGCAGCCTGGGTGACTGGCGGGAAATGCAGGAAGGTTTGCAGCTGGGCAGTGTTGATATTGTGATTGAGGACATTGGCAGTTTGCAGCGATTCAACGATCTGGCAGCCATTGGCTGGGCCGCCTTCTTGTACCGTGATCGCGACCATTTTATGAATGTATGGCAAGGTAATATTGGCCAGCAGATATTAGACGATGTGGAATCGGTAACTGGTTTCAAATTGATGGGCCTGATGTACCGGGGCGCTCGCAACCTGAATGCCAGCGGGAAAATTGAAACACTGGGCGGTATTAATGGCATCAAGATTCGCGTACCCAACTCTGCCATTGCAATAGATACTTGGAAGGCTCTGGGGGCTAACCCGCAGGCCATGAGCTTTACGGAAGTCTTTGGCGCGTTGCAGCAAGGGGTGATTGATGCTCAGGAAAATCCTCTGGAAGTTATCTATAACGACAGTATTTATGAAGTTGCTCCCTATATTATGCTGACAGAGCACGTCATTGGAGCATATCAGTTCCAGTTTTGGGCTTCCACTTTCGACTCCTGGCCTGCAAATGTACAGAAAGCGGTGCGGAAGGCCGTATCTGCTGCTTCAAAGGAATATACAGATGGACTGAATGCTCGCGAGGCTAAGATTGTGGATGATCTGAGCAACAATCCAGATGTAGAAATTGTTTCCATTAGTGAAGCAGAACAATCCCGAATGGCTGCAACCTCCAAGAAAATGCTCACAAAAAAGTATCCTGTTTTGGGAAAATACATTGAGCAAATTGAAAATAATTAAGGGGACAGAAGGTTAAGGTATGCTGGCAATCAAAAAAATACTGGACTCGACAGAGAAGCTTATCCTGTTTTTAATGGTATTGCTGATGTGCGTGGCTCTCCTGGTTATCGGAGTTCAGGTATTCACCAGATATGTGATGAATAACTCAACCCCGTGGTCGGAAGAACTGGCTCGTTATGCGAACGTAATCAGTGCACTGATGGTTATGGGTATTGCAACCCGCTCTGAAGAGCATATACGCATGGATTTTCTCGACTATAATCTTTCAGCGGAGGGCCGCAATATACTCTCCCTTATCTCCCTGATTTTAGAGGGAATCTTTATAGTATTTATTTTTATTTCTATTTTAAAGTTGCTGCCTGTGGCTGCGCGTCAAACAACTCCTGGCCTGCGCATCCCGATTTCTGTGATTTTTCTGATCAGTAATGTCGGGGTATTTACTGCGATTGTGTTTTGCCTGGAAAGAATCTGCTATCGTGTGTTAAGCATTAGCATAGCTGAGGCCGTATCAAAATGATTATTGCACTATTTATCTCTTTTATTGTGCTGGCCATGATCGGCATTCCCATCTATGCGGCGCTAGGATTATCCAGCCTGGGGATTCTGATTTTCTGGTTGGATCAACCCCTTGCCGTTATTGCACAGCGTTTGTTCTCTGGTATAGACGCGTTTTCTCTCATGGCAATTCCATTTTTTGTTATTGCGGGAAATGCAATGAATATCGGAGGATTGACTCAGCGCATTGTGGCATTTTGCAATACGATTGTCGGGTCATTTAAGGGCGGGCTGGGTCTGATTAACGTGATGTCGAGCATGTTTTTTGGCGGTGTCTCGGGCTCGGCTGTCGCCGATACTTCGGCAATTGGCGGCATTCTGATTCCGGCGATGATTTCTGAAAAATATGATAAGGGCTTTGCCACTTCTCTATCGGCTTTCTGCAGCTGTTTGGGGCCAATCATTCCACCCAGTATTACCATGGTGGTATACGGCGTGACTACCGGAACTTCGATATCTTCGCTATTTCTTGCCGGTATTATTCCCGGCATTTTGCTGGGCATCGGGTTTTTCCTGTATGTACTCTATATTGCGAAGGTTCGCAACTATCCCAGCCATCCTCGCAGCAACTGGAAAGAGTTTGGGAGCCAGTTGCGTCAGGTAATCTGGGCCCTGATTATGCCCGGAATAATCGTGTTCGGTATTCTCCTGGGAATTTTTACCGTTACAGAAGCTGCCGCTGTCGTGGCTCTATATGCATTCTTTATCGGTATCTTTGTCTATAAAGGGATTAACTCCTGCAAAAAAGTCTATGGCATCATGATTGCTTCCGTGCGTCTGGTTGCAATCATTATGATGCTGATAGGTGCTGCCAAGTTGTACTCTTGGATATTGGTTGTAGGACAAGCACCTACGGTAATCAGTAACTTTATTTTCTCCATGACAGATAATGTCTGGCTGATATTACTCCTGTTAAATGTGGTTCTCCTCTTTGTCGGGATGTTTGTCGAAGCAAATGCTGCCATTGTCATCTTTGCCCCTATCTTATTCCCACTGGCCCTGGCCTTGGATATTGATCCAGTCCATCTGGGCATGGTGATTGTATTCAACTTGTGCCTTGGCTTGGTCACACCTCCTGTCGGACTCTGTTTGACTTTGGCGAGCCGTATCGGTCAATGCCTCCTATCTGAGTCGATCAAATCTGCAAAACACCTATTTCTAATAGGTTTTGCAGTATTGCTGCTGGTTACATACTGGCCGCAATTAATACTAATGATACCAAACATGATAAAGTAAAAGAAACCAGACATGTTATTCAGTCTAAAAAATCGAGTGGCCATTGTAACAGGCGCTGCTGCGCCTCGCGGAATCGGGATCGCTATTGTCAAAGCTTTGCTGGAGCAGGGCGCTACCGTGATTGCGACAGACCGTGACCTCTCACTCTTGCAAAATACCGTTTCCGGTTTAGATCCTAATGTCCGGGCAGAGGCCTTGGATGTCATTGATGAAAAAGGGATATCCTCCCTGTTTCAAAAGATTTTTTACAAGTTTCAGCATATTGATATTCTGGTAAACTGTGCGGGAATTACTCAAAAAAAGAAAGTTGCGGAAACTACAATTCAGGACTGGGATCTGGTTCAGGATATTAACCTCAAGGGAACATTTCTTTGTTCGAAGATAGTCGTCCCGTATATGCAGGAAAAACAATTCGGCCGCATTGTAAACCTCAGCTCTGTTTCGGCAAAACGTGGCGGTGGTGTCTTTGGCGGAGCGCATTATTCGGCGGCCAAGGCGGGTATTCTGGGCTTCGCCAAGGCATATGCGCGAGAAGTAGCTGCAGATAATATTACGATCAACTCGGTGGCGCCGGACCTGATAGCCACCGATATTCGCGGTGAATTAGAGCCTGAGGATCAGCAAAAAGAAATGTCCAAAGACATTCCCGCAAAGCGTATGGGTACAGCCGATGAAGTTGCCGCTGCTGTCTGTTTTCTTGCCAGTGTAGAATCCGGATATATCATAGGGGAAGAAATCGATATCAACGGCGGATCACATATGGATTGATAGGAATACAGTATGCAATTTTCAATTAGTACTGCTGCGTACGATGGATATTCCTATAGAGAAGCCTTTCAGTCCATCCGCAAATTGGCTTGTGACTTTGTAGAGGTTGCCTTGATTGAAGGGTATGTAGCAGATTTCACCGAAGAAGACTGGAACGAGAAATTTGTTGCGGAATTGCGCAATGAGCTGGGAAAAGCCAGCCTCCTCTGTACCTCTTTGGCGTGCCACGCCAATTTGAATCACGATCAAGCGCCTGAGTATTTATTGCGTCGCATTCATTTTGCTCAGATGCTCGGAACAAATCGTATCATCCTCAATGCGGTACACCCTGATCGTTTTGCGCTGTTTCGCGAACAGCTGGATGAAGTATGCGCCAAAGCCCAAACTGCTGGTATTAAAATCCTCTTTGAAAATCCAGGAGATCAGAATCCCAATTTGTTGAACTCTGCTGACGATATAAAAGCTTTCTTGCAATATTTTGACCGAGGTATTTTTGGCATTAATTATGACCCTGGAAACCTGATGAGTCATGTGCCGAGTCAGAATGTGTTAGCGGATACCATCAAAGCGCTGGAATATTGTGAACATCTGCACCTCAAAGATGTTGCCATTGAGGGTGAGCGCTATGTATTTCGGCCGATCGGGCAAGGGAATGGTCACTTTGGAGAGTTGCTGCAACACATGTGCAAGATGCCTCAGCCCCCGTTCTTTAGCATTGAGTTGCCGCTCCGTTTGTCGCGCGATCTCCATGGTAATCCTGCTCGCAGTAGCAAGCGAGTCGACTTTGCTGTGATTGAAACTTGCTTGCGCGAATCAGTGGATTGTATCAGAAATATCAGAGGAGTGTGAGGAAGCATGGAACAAGTTGCCGTATTAGGCTTGGGGAATATGGGTTTAGGTATCGCCCGGAATTTACAGGAAAAAGGGTTTGCGCCCGTTGGTATAGACCTCTCAGATGAGCGGTGCAAGCTGTTTGAGCAAAGTGGTGGCAAAGCAGAGCAGGACTTGTCTGTACGTATTGCTGAGATAGATATTTTGGTTGTTTGTTTGATTAGCGATAAACAAATTGCATCTGTTTTTACCATTGCACGTTTGGCCGAAATGAAACAGGGAGCCATCATTATAGTGACCAGCACGGTTCCTGTTGCGTTTATTGAGCAGTTTGCGCAGCGCTGTGCACCCTATAAAATAGAAGTATTGGACTCGCCTATCAGCGGTGGACAGGCCGGGGCGGAGCAGGGGATTCTTAGTATTTTTGCCGCTGGTCCGGAAGCTGCTCTGCTGAGAGCAGATCCTGTGCTAAGCGCGGTCAGCAAGAAAATCTACCATCTGGGCTCGAGAGCGGGATTGGGTAGCAAGTATAAAATTGCGCATCAATTGATTGCGGGAATCCATATAGTGGCCGCTGCGGAAGCGGTGGCACTGGCCCGAAAATCAGGTCTGGATTTGGATATATTTTACGACATTGTCAATAATTCTGGTGGTCAATCCTGGTTGTTTGGCGACCGCGCGCCCCGTATGATTGCGCAGGATTATCAGCCCAAAAGTGATGTGAATATTTTTATCAAAGACCTCACCCAGGCACTGGATTTGGCGGAGCACAGTGGGGTGAAGCCCCTATTGGGCGAGAAAAGCTTGGAGCAATTCCAGAAGGCTGCTGCTGCCGGCTATGCCGCTCAAGACGATTCTTCGGTGGTGGAATTATACTAGGGCCTGGCTGCGCACGGCCCTCCCCTCATTCTCCCATGCTGCGCCAGCTCGCAGAAAGGAAGGTCGGGTGTCACGGGGCATGGAAAATGGAAGGGGATGAATACGGGTGAGTTGTTGCGAAAAGGCCTATTCAAAGGGCCTTCAAAGGATCTCTGAAGGGGTTTTTAGTTTGAAAAAATTTGCAGGTTTTTGACGTATTCTGGAGTGTGTACCCGAAAAACTTGCAGAATTTTACCCGGATTTTAGAGCAGATCTTTGTCCGGCATCAGCGGCCGTCGGCAACCTGGAGGCAGGTGAGGCCGAGGCTGCACCACATTTGTGCTACCGAGGGGCGGTCCTCAAGGGCAAAGAGGACTTCATAGTTTGGAGAGATTTGTTGGCGGTAGAATTCAGCCTTGATTTCATGGTCTGGGCGTTCGTCGCTGAGTTTGCGCATGAGTAGTTGAGGCTTGGGCCAACCGTGTCGGATGAGCCAGTTTTTGGTCTGCGGTCTGAGGGATTTGCTGCGGCGGGTGGCGAAGATTATTGTATAGCCGATTTCTTTGTAGGTCTTGATGATGTTCGCAGCTACGGGGTATTCTTCGTCAGAGGGGATGGTGCGGCGGAATAGTTCAACTGTCTCTTCCAGGGGGATGTCTTCCCAGCGGCGGCACTGTAGCGGTGTTCCGCGTTTTCGACTCGTTTCCAGTTGTCTCGTCCGTATTTGTTTGCTCCGAAGTCGAGGACGCGCACGACTTGTTCGAGGGCTTCAAAGGGGAGTAGGCTGTAGTCCGCTTTCCCGGCATCGTGTTTCCGGCCCGCTTCGTTGGTGGCTGCCATCAGCTGCATCCTCCGTCCAGAGCGCAGGCACTGGTAAGAGCGTCGGGGTCCCCGGGGATGGGGGCCGGCTCGATGCCTTTGAGGAAGTCTTCTTCAGAGTTTTCCCCGTCGTTCGGGATTGTTTCTGCGCTCATCGTGGGCGTGTCCAGTCGTGTATCCATTGGCTCAGGCTCCACAGGCCGCACAGTTGGAACAGCCCCATCAGCGGGTGCCCCAGCAGGTTGTGCGGCAAATAGCGCAGTTTTTGTTTCCATTCTGTTGACGCTTTCATTGTCTTTCTCCTTGTCCTTTTTGTCGTTTTCTGCTATAGTGTCCTCATAAGCCCTGTGGTAAGTACGCTAGTCGGTAAGCGAGCATCCCTGCTTTTTGCATATGTATATGTCGTTCGAGTCGACCCGCCGCAAGGGCTTATTTCGTATATACAGGCTCTCCTGTTGTTACTCGTGTGTTCCCTATAGATACCTTGGTATAGCTGACCAGTTGCAGGGGTCTGTTTCCGTTCTGGCGGAATATTACCCGCGCTTCTTCTTCTTTGTTTAGTCCGTAGACGAATAGCCAGGTGCCGTTTTGCTGGTCCCGGAAGATTTGTTCGGGGTTGGCCAGTTGGCCGGGCATGTCGGCTATCTGCGGCAGGCTGAGGTCGCGTTCGGGGCGGGGCTCTCCGTTTTTGTTGCGTCCCCGCCCTCCGTGGATGATGGCTTTGTCCGTGGCCATCAGTTTGGCGTCCACTTTTGCCGCTCCGCCCAGGGTGTCAATCACTTGCTGCTCCAGGGTGCTCAGGTGGATCGGTGCGTCTTTGTTGGGACTGGATTTCCCGGTGAGCAGGCGTTTGCTGTATTCTCTCCATTCCCCTTTGCTCATTTGTTTTTTGGCCAGTTCGTTGCGGTAGTTTTCCATCACGCTGCGCAGGGCACCGGCTTTGCGCAGGCCGTCGTAGCTTTTCCAGTTGGGGGCCAGGGCTTCTTTGGCGGGGTTGTAGGCCCAGGTGGGGTCGAGTTTGGGGGCCCCTTCCCCCGGTCCGGGCGGGGTTTTCCGGGCTCCCGCCTGCCACTCTCTTTCGGCTTGAGATTGTGTGAGCGGGCTGCGGTAGCAGGCACAGCGCCAGCCGTTGGGCGGGGTGATGGTATCCCAGGCGGGGTCGTCGGCTTTGAGTACCATGTTGTGCCAGGCGGCGTGGCTTTGGCGTTTGTTTTTGCGTTGGCGTTGTTTGTATTGCCAGTAGGGGTAGATGTGTTGGATTCCCCAGAGTTTGCGGGTCTGTGCGGCACTGTAGGCGGTGAGCTGGTTCTGTTGGTAGATGATGCCGATGCGCCAGTTGATGTATTCTTTGGCTTGTCTGCGCCGCGTCTTGTCGGGTTTGCCCTCTGGGGTGCGGGCTTCGGGGTCGATGTCGGGCCTCCCGTACCAGCCTTTTTCGGCCATCAGTGTCTTGATTTCCCGTTTGGTCTTCTGGTAGCTTTGGCCGCTTTGCTGGGCCTCTATCAGTATTTTGTGCAGTTCGTCTAAAATTCCGGCCCCGGCACTGTGGGCGGCGGTGAAGGCGTGGGCGTGTTCGCCCCATTTTAGGTCGTCCCAGGCTTCGCTTTCGACTATTTTCTTGCGTTTGAGGAAGTCGATGGCTTCTTTGGGCTTGGGCGGGTCGGCATCACGGCGTGGCATCATTATCCCCCGCATCTTGGGCTCCGCTGTTGCGGCTCACGTGGCGCAGTTCGTCTATATGGTGGGCCAGTTTGCTGCGCTGTTTGCTTTGTTTGCGGCTTTGATACCGCTTTGTAAGCGCGTTGAATGCCCCTGCAAAGTCCCCTTCTTTTTCCAGTGCGGCAAAGTAGTCTTCCTGCATTTCGTCCAGGGCGGCCTGCTCAAATGGGAAGAGCTGCAAAGCCAGCTGGATCGGGTGACGCAGATATTGCAGACCTTGCAGCAAAGCCTGCAAACGCCGGTCAACGAGCCGGGCAACGGCAGCCCCAGTGCGTTTCAAGCCGCTTTATTGACTGCGCTCGGAACCTTGCAGCTACCGGACTATTCGCAGGTGGAAAGCGATAAGGTCTTGCACGGAGCAGGCTCTTCAACAGGCACAGATGGCAATTCTGTGGCCGGATCGGGACAAGAGTCTCAAGCCTCCGGCGACCAAGAGGGCTCCACTCTCGGCGACCAAAATAGTGACACAGTTGGTATTTTTGAATTAGAAACATAGGAGCTTAAAGAAATGAATATATTTAAAGGTGAGATTAAGGCAAGCATCAGCGATGCCAGGCTGCAAGAACTGGCCATGGAAGTCCTTTTGCCCCAAGCGCCTTTGCCAGAAGAGTTAAAGGCTTTGATAAAGCCCGCTTTGATTCAGGGTATTATCGATGCCGAGCGGACACTCTGGCAAATGAATGACGATTTCCCCGCCATTCCTGGAAGATGGGCCAGAACATTGTTTGCCATGAGTTTGCCGGTCCGGGGGATAGCCGAAATGGATGATATTGGCTGGGTAAGCGCAGGAATAGGTGCTGGTGCTGGTGCTGGTGCTGGTGCTGGTTTAGGATTTGCAATGGCCTTTGCTGTGTCAACACCGATTGGCTGGATGGCTTTAGCAGGTGCTGGAATTGGAGTTGTGTTGGTCAGTCTTGGCATGGGGGTCTTGACAGCCATTACCAGTGACTACACAACAACAGTAGGCCGCGGCCAGATCAGCCAAGGGGCTTGGGATCAAGCAGTAGCGGCTTATGGGGCCTACTTCCCGCAGTATCTGGACAAGGTTATGCAGGAAATCAAACTCAAAACTCGCATGCAGCTTGCCATGAGTAGCTATAAGCTGAATGACATCAGCGTAAAGTACAACCCGATGGGCAAGCAGAACGTCAAGGTGCTGGAGGATTTTATGATTGCGGCGGCCTTGCTGAAGAAGTGCCATAGGGCCGGAGATAGAATCAGCGAGGGGCGCAGCGCAGAAGATGCCCTCAAGTACGGCATCGCCGCCTACCACGGTGTTGATATGAATGCAGTCAACAAGGCTTTGGGCCGCGAAGGGGCCTTGGGGTTCCCCAGTGAGGCGGAGTTTGCCAGTTTGAAACGAAAAGATGACTATAACTATGTGATGGAAGTCGTCAAATGACCTTCGATAAGCAGTCCATCAGCGACTTAGTGCAAATGAGCCTCGGCACGCACAAGGGCTCTTGGTGGGCCGACCCCGCCTTCGGCTCGCAGATCTACCGCATTGAGAAGGTGGATTCCCGCACGCCTGCGCTGTTTCAGAGCTACTGTATCGCAGCCCTGCAATGGCTCCTCGATGACGCACTGGCCGCCGGAATCCGGGTGGAGACCGAACGCCGGGGGCGGGGCGGCATCGCTTACAGGATTGAAGTTACCCGGCCCGGAGGCGAGACCGAGCTGTTGGAGGCCATATGGCAAGTTTAGATGAACTGATACGGGCCGAAGAGCAGAAGACCCTGGCGGCCTACTCTCCGCTGGCCAATACCCCACGCCACAGCCTGCTGAAGGTGCTGGCCGGAGTGCGGGCCGGTGGGCGTTATCTGACGCAGGCGAATATTGAGACCCTGCTGCGGGAGATTTTCCCGGACACGGCCTCCGGAGAAATCCTGCGCGAGCACTGGCGCGACCGGGTGCCGCCGCTGGATCCGACTTACGCTGTGGGGGAGGTGGTTTTTAGCGGGGTGGACGGCACGGCGATTCCCTCGGGCAGCCTGTGGAAACATCGCGGCGGGCAGCTCTACGGTCTGCTTACCTCTGGGGTGGTCTCGGGAGGGCAGTATGTCGGGCGGGTACTGGCCCAGAAGACCGGCAGCGCGGGCAATCTGGCAGCAGGCGAAGAGCTGGCACTGGCGAGCAGCCGTCCTGCGGGATTGGATGCCACGGCAACGGTTGCCGCAAGCGGCATTGGCGGGGGCGTGGATACCGAAGACGATACCACCTACCGGGCTCGGATCATAGCCTACGAGCGACAAGGCGTTCGCATTGGACGCTCGGGTGATTATACGGCCTGGGCGGTGGACAGCAGCCCCGAAGTGAGTAAGGCCTGGGAATTTGCCAATTTCAACAGCAGCGGGGCGGTGTTGGTGCAGGTGGTCAGCGGCAGTCAATCGACCAGCGTGGCTCCGGTGCAAAACCTACAGGCGGTGAAAGATTATCTGAGCCGTGTTGCACCCATCCAGATGGTGGATGTGCGCAGCCCAAGCATCAAGCCTGTGGCGATGGTTATCAAACTCTTATCGCCAGAAGACACGGCGGCTAACCGCGCTGCTATAGAAGAGAGGCTGCGGCTGTTTTGGCAGACGGCAGCCAAGCCGGGCGGCAGTTATACCGAAGCGCAGCTGCGCATGGTGGTCGAGTTTGGGCTCAAGCAAGCGCAATTGAGGCTATTGAGCAACCCGATAAGCTTTAGCAAGTTTGAGCTGCCCACCCAGGGGACAATCACGTGGCAAGTGCTCTAGAATTTGAAAGGCACTATAGTGCAGGCCAATACTTTGATGCCTTGGTGGCTTTGCTACCCAAAGGTCCGTACTGGGATGAGCAATTAGCCGAACCGGAGAGCGACTTGGTGCGAGAGCTTATGTTGCAAGCGGCAAGTTTTAAAACGGAAAACGATCAAGTAGCCAATAGTTTAAAAGAAGGTCTCCCGCATCGGGCAGTAGAGACCTTGGCCCAATGGGAGATGCTGGCCGGGCTGGATGGCGCAAAAAAGACCCTTGTCCAACGTCAAGAGGCTCTGCGCCGCTGGCGCAGCGGTATATTGCCTACGTGGGAAACGCTGGCAAGCATCGCAGCTAGCTACGGCTATAAATTAAGTAGGAAGAGCTTCCCGCTAAAGGCGTGGACGACAGCCGCTACCATGGCAGATGTCTTGGCAGATGGGCGAGGCAATAACGTTGTGCATTTGATCATCAATGCCAACGGCAAGCAAGTACGGCCTGCGGGCATGGATGCAAGTTTTACGATGGGCAGCACGATGAGCGCACCGTTGTTTTTGCCGTTTACTATTGAGGCCTACTTTCCGCTAGTCCCTGTGAAGCTGAGGCAAGAGTTGGAAGCAGCCTTGCCGATCTATAAAATTGTCGAGCTGCGCTTTACGGCGTAAGGAGTAGATATGAGTGATACAAGAGATCTCGATACGCGGTTGATCGAGACGAACCGGACGCTGGTTTTTGACGGGCAGTCGGTGAGCTATCCGGGAACGAACCAGCTGGGAGATCTGGTTGGGGGGCCAAGCGATCCGAATTCTCCGCCCAGTTACCCGCCTTTGAATTGGTTGAATAAGGTGAATCGCTTTTTGGGGCGGGTTTTCAATGCCCGCGGCCAGGGGGCCCTGGGTGATGGCACTACGGTGGCGCAGCTTGCAAGCGCGATCAGCCCTTACTGGATGCCCGGCGGGGTTTATACAGAGGGACGGATCGTCCTTCACAACGGCACCCAGTACCACTGCAGCAGCACCCACACGGCAACTTCCGCCAACAAGCCGGGGGTGGGGAGCGAGTGGGTACAGACAATTGACGCCGTTATGCCCGAGTTCCCAGGTGATGCACCCGATTTGAACCATTGGAACAGCTTAGAGACAACGCTTGGGGCGCAGTGGTGGGACAACAACGGCAAAGTTTACGTCTTGAACCATCCCTCCACCGGGCCGCGCAACCCCGGCAGCATCTGGACGATCAAAGTCCTTCCGGACGCTGTAGAAATGCAAATGACGGTCTATCCTAGTGATGAAAAGCCGTACATATACCTGAAAGTCGCCCCGAAGACGGCCGGCCCGGATGTGAGTAATTTCCCATGGACGCAGCTGTGGGATAAAGACCGAATTGTCGCTGAATCAAGAAAGCCCGTGTATTACGTGGGAAGTTTTAGCGATAAAATCGTTATGAACGGCAGCGGGAACTTAGGAGAGGTGCATAGTAGCCCGTATCAAGTCCTAAAAATTCCCGTTTCCGGGAAATACATGTTAATCTGCATGGTACGAGCCTTTTCCGATAAGCGCTATTCCCCAGATGCAATGGTTGATTATTGGTGTGTAAGGTTTTATAACCCATATCTGTTCCTTATGGGCTCCAATGCTGCCGACTGGGGTACTGGGAAGAATTTCGGATCGAATTTGGACGCGGCCTCGTCCAAGACTATCATCGCCGATATTTCGGCGGGACAGTTGCTGACAAGTAAGCTATCGGCCAAGATGAAAGGAAGGGCTGAATTTCATTTTGAAGCGAGAATCGTTGCATATAAAATTGATTGAGGAGTGAAATATGTTGATTGCAGTGAAAAACGATGGAATTATATCTGGCAGTTGGAATGTTGCCGACTGTGTCCCTCAGAAAATTGACGTCAATAATCTCATTGAAGTGCCTGATGGTGTTATTGTTGGGCATAGATCTTCATTATACAAAGAGGATTGGACGCTCAAATCCCCCGAGGAGCTGGCCTCCGAGGGGTTGGATGAGGAGGGCGAGCCCCCGCTGAGCCCCGAAGAGCTGGCAGCGCAAAAGGCGGCAGAGCTGGCAGAGGAGGCACGCGAGAAGGCAGAAGCGCAGTATCAGTCTGCCCTAGAGAGCGCTGAGGCGCGCTTTGGCGCTAAGAATACTGCGGACGCTTTATTGAGAGCGAAAATCGCGCGATTGCAGGATGAGATTATGTGGGCTGTTGACCAAAGGGATGAAGCAGCACACAACGCGGTTCTCCTGCACCACTTGGGCGAGCCGGGCGACCACTTTGGCATCGCGAGCGCAAAACAATTAGAGCGCTATAAGCTCAAAATCGAGCTTGCACGCAGCGATTCTGATCTCTACACGGCATCAGAACGGGGGAAAATCATCGCAGCGTATGAGGCGGCTGAAGCAGCTCTGCGGCCTGTTCTCGTAGCAATCGATGAATGCCGCAGAGTTTTGGCCCACAAGGCCGCCGCGGTCCAAAACGATGAGGATTTAGCAGCGGTACGGGCTGCGATCAAAGCACTGCAACAACACCCGCCGAGCGCCAGGCGCGAGGAGCTGGCCCAATGGGCCGCCGAGAACGGTGGCTGGCGCTCGGCGGAATGACTGGGTGGCGGCTTGCTGTGAGGATTGGCAACCTGGGGCGCAGCATCGAACTGCTGGAAGATATAGTGCTTCTGGGCATCGTGGTGCCTTCTGGCTTTCGCAGCGATGGCGCCAGCATCCCGCGTATATTTTGGCCGGTTGCCCGGCCCTTTGGCAGTTCTCTGCCAGCCGCCCTGTTACACGATTATTTATTGACCGAGACGCAGCTCTCGCGGCGTGAATGCGACCGCTTGTTTTTGGCATCATTGAAGGCCACGACCCCATACAAGCTCAAACCATACATCTTGTACGTTGCGGTGCGAATTTATTCAATAATTGTCAGAAAGGATAAGAAATAAAAAGACGGTGTGTAATGTAAACTCAATGTTGATAATGCGCACGGTGCGATTTCTTTTTATCGCATCATTTTTGGAATTTTATCGCGCGCGGGTTTAGAGTGGAGCACTCCTATATATAAGGCTAGCGTACCGGCAATACTTTGGAGACAGTGAATTGAAAAATGATTTCATGAAAAACTCCTACGGGGTATCGTTGGACAAAACAGAAGGTGCTTGACCTGCTTGAAGACATTCAAAATTTTAGCCCGAGAAATATTGTTAACAGTAAGGGTCTTGACTAGTTAAGAGGTGCCCTTAAGTAACTTCAACAGGATAATGTTTATACCCATTTAATACCAGTCCATCATAAGCTTGCCAGCCATCTGAGTAAATTGTTGATCCTTCTAAAACTCTACCCTCAATTATAGGTAAGGGTACCTCTAAAAATTCGCTTTTGATGTTGAATCAGCGAGATTTTGCCGATAGCGAGGGAGTGAAGCCGAAGCATACTTTGCTGTATGGTAAGGATTTGCTGACAAAGCTACTCGGCAACAAAATCGCGATTCAACGCGGAATTGGGATTTTTAGAGGTGCCCCCTTTACGAGACAACACCATCTTGCGGGGTCGCGTCCTACAGAGCTTTCAGGGCCTTTTGCCTGCGTTCCATCATGCGCAGCACAAAAGGAGTAAAAATCAACTGCATGGCCAACTCCATCTTGCCACCCGGAACCACAATGATATTGGCCCTGGACATCCACGAATCGTGAATCATTGACAGCAAATACGGAAAATCTATACCCTTGGGTTTGGCAAAGCGAATCACGCAAAGACTTTCGTCCGAACTGGGAATATCCCGGCTGATGAACGGGTTGGAAGTATCGACAACAGGAACCCGCTGGAAATTGACATGGGTCTGGGTAAACTGGGGGCAAATGTAATTCACATAATCCGGCATACGTCGCAAAATAGTGTCTGTCACTGCTTCTGTGCTATAACCGCGCTGGGTTTTATCGCGGAATAATTTTTGGATCCACTCCAGATTGATCACGGGAACCACGCCAATAAGTAAATCAGGATATTGGGCAATGTTCAACTCCTGAGTAATCACAGCACCGTGCAGGCCCTCATAAAACAACATATCCGTTCCCTGTTCCAGTTCGGTCCAGGGGGTGAACGTCCCTGGTTGTTGTTTATGCGGGGATGCTTCTACTTCGTCGTGCAAGTACTTGCGTACCTTGCCGCACCCTGTTTCACTGTAGCAACAAAACAGTTTTTCCAGTTCAGGCAACAAATTCGTCTCAGGACCAAAGTGGCTAAAGTGTTTGTTGCCATCTCGCTCTGCTTTGAGAGCCGCTTTCTTCATTGCCGCGCGATCATAACGGTGAAAGCTATCACCCTCTACAAAGACAGCCTGAATGTTTTCACGGCGGAAAATATTGGCAAACGTTTGTGTCACCGTTGAAGTTCCGGCGCCGGATGAACCGGTTATAGCGATAATAGGATGTTTTATTGACATTCCGGACCTCCCTTTATGCTCTGAATAAACCACGGATGGCAAATAGTGGAGACTCTTCGTAGTCGCTCTGCTCTTCTTCCGTATGATGGTAAGATTCGATCAGGGCAACTTCTTCAGCAGAACCAAATATCAAGCCAACCCGCTGGTGTATCTGCTTGGGCTCTACTTCGTTAATTGCGATATAACCGTTGGAGCAAAGACCTCCGGCCTGTTCCATAATCATGGCTATCGGATTGGCTTCGTAGAGCAGGCGAAGGCGACCTGGTTTTTCCGGGTCTCTGGTATCGCATGGATACATGAAAATACCGCCGCGGATTAAAATGCGATGCGCTTCGCCAACCATGGATGCCACCCAGCGCATATTGAAATCTTTGCCCCGCTTTCCAAGCTTTCCGGCAAGACATTCGTCAATATAACGCTTGATCGGAGCTTCCCAAAATCGGCTGTTTGAAGCATTGATGGCAAACTCACGCGTTTGCCTGGGCACTCGCATATTGGGGTGAGTGAGGCGAAACTCCCCTGTATACGGCTCCAGCGTAAAGCCATTAACCCCTCTGCCAACGGTCAATATCAACATGGTTGAGGGTCCGTATATGGCATATCCGGCAGCAATCTGCCGGCGACCCAATTGCAGAAAACCATCTTGTGTAATAGGCTGTTGATCTTGAACTACAAGCTCAGGGGCACGAAAAACAGAAAAAATACTCCCGACACCGGCATTGACATCAATGTTGCTTGAGCCGTCCAATGGATCGAGTACCAGTAGATATTTCCCTTGTGCAAAGTTTTGGGGAATGATATACGGTTCTTCCAATTCTTCAGAAACAATGGCCAGCAAATTTCCGGAACGCTGTGTCGCCTCAATAAATGTTTCATTGCTCAGGACATCAAGTGCCTTCTGGTTTTCCCCCTGTATATTGGTATTGGTCAAGACCGTGTTGAATTCGGCACACAAAGATCTGTAGCCGAGCATTTTGGAGACAACTTTACAGGCGCTGGCAATATCCAGAAGCAAGCTGTTCAATTCGCCGATGGCTTCCGGGTAACGCCGTCTTTCTTCAATGAGATATTGAGCCAATGTGGGGAGTTCCCAATTGGGCATGGCAAAATTTTGTTGCATCTTTGTGTTCCTTATTCTGGAATGGCACCTCTCAAAATTCGCTTCCGATGCTGTGCAAACGGGGTTTCACGGCGAATGAGGCGCACAATCCGAAAGATATTTTGTTCACCAGCCCGATTACTGAAGCCAGGCGGCTAAAGTCTGAAGATCAATTCCCTGTAAACTGGGAAGGATTTTCATGGCACCGTCAAACAAATCATGCTGGCTGTACATAGCGGGAGTCACCACCACTTGCTGTAATCCAGCTTGCTGTGCAGCCCGCAAGCCCAGAGCCGAATCTTCAAAAACCACACAGTCAGAAGGCTCCAGCCCCAGCCGACTTAATGCCTGGGAATAAACCATTGGGTCAGGCTTTTTCCGGCTGGCAGTTGAAGCATCCTCGATAACCGTAAAATATTCGGACCACTTGCCGCCGATGGTATTTTGCAGCAGGGTTCTGACATTTTCAGGTGAGGTGGTGGTTGCAATGGCCAATTGCAAGCCTTGGGAAAACGCTTCTTCAATCAGGTCAGCAACTCCCGGACGCAGCGGTGTTGTGCGAATCAACTGCCCATATATTGCGGTTTTGATCTTGTGAATCTGCTTGGCACACTCTGAGGCATTGGAAGGGACTTCCGAACTGATTTCTCTCCAATAAAACAAAATGCGTTCTTTGCCCCCCGCAACACTGAGCAGGTGCCCATACAGCTTTGAATCCCAATACCAGTCGGCCATGCCCCATCGAGAGCCGGACCGGACGAATGCTTGGTTAAAGGCTTGGCGGTGCAGATCCTCTGTCTCGGCCAGAGTTCCATCGACATCAAAAATCAAGGCTTTCAAAATCATTTCTCCGGGGCCGTTTGGTTTAGCTCAAACTCTGAAAGATACAATCCCTCAGCTCTTTGCCTGAGCATCTTGAGTATCCATGGTATTCTCACGTTGTGCCCCAAAGAGCCGACTGGCAAGAATATCCGACTGCTCCAAAGTACACAGTTCATCCACGCCCAACTGCGCATCGCGGTCGGCAAAAAGCCGACTGGCCTGCCTTAAGCGCATGCGTTCCAAGGCATTGCGCACACTGCGGGCATTGGCAAAATGCGGCTGCGCCATGCGCAACCGCAAGTATTCCCCAAAGAAATGCTTTGCTTCTGCACTAAAGCGATAATTCTGTTCTTTTAAAATACTCTCGGCAATCAGCAAAAGCTCTGCCTGCGTGTAATCGGGAAAATTCAGGTGATGTGCAATACGCGAGTTCATCCCCGGATTACTGTAAAAAAAAGTTTCCATGCGATTCTTGTAGCCTGCAAGAATCACAACCAAGTCATCGCGCTGGTTTTCCATGACTTGAAGTAATATTTCAATGGCCTCTTGCCCGTAATCGCGCTCGTTATCCGGTTTGTAGAGGTAATAGGCCTCGTCGATAAACAATACGCCCCCCATGGCTTTTTTTAGAACCTCACGAGTTTTAGGCGCAGTGTGCCCAATGTATTGCCCGACCAAATCATCGCGCGTAACACTGACCAGATGCCCCTTCCGTACATAGCCCAAGCGGTGCAGAATTGAGGCCATGCGCATGGCCACTGTAGTTTTTCCGGTGCCCGGATTGCCGGTAAAGCACATGTGCAGACTGAGAGCCTGCGCAGATAATCCGTTTTGGGCGCGAAGTTTGTCGATCACCAGCAGAGCGGCGATGTCACGTACCCGATTTTTTATGGGTTTCAGCCCCACCAGGCCCTGCTCCAACTCACTCAGAACGGCCTCAACCTGAGACTCCGCTAACACTTCACCAACTGTGTGAAATTGTTCTGCTGCTTCACTCTCTTGCGAGCCCTGTTCAGGTTTCTCAGTGACATTTTCAAGGCCGGAATTCCCTCCCCCCGAAATTTGGTAGTCCGACATATCCAGGCTCCTTTCCCGCTTTGCGCCAGTCTTTGATGCCCGACAAAACCGCGATCAATGCCAGCGCACCACACCCGCTTCCGGCAGGGCAGAATGACAGAAAGCAGCACCAATAAAAACACGTTATCGTAATCGCTTTGCCGATTGACGGAAGTTTTTGCTCTCTGTCAGTACCGTTCGCCTTCAGGATGGTTCGTGCTATAAGAATGCACTGTATAGCGTACTGTACGGTTGTGCCACTCTTGGCGCACCAAGGCAAAGCCCGGCTCTTGGGACGGTCGATTGACGATAAAGCTCATTTTGATTGACTCCACACCGCGTGTAGAATCAAAAGCAAGCAGCCGGATATAGTGGTTGGGAAAGGTCGAGCGGCAAGATTGAAGTTCCATCAGTACTCCTGCGGCATCCTGCAAGTCAAACATCGGCATGCCATACATTTCCCAGTATGTGTTGCGCGGGTGCGGATCATCGGTATATTCGATGCTCCAGGCATAAGCACGGCTCAGGCCAAATTCAATCTGTGCGCGAATTTCATCATCGCTCAAATCAGGTAAAAAGCTGAACTGTCCCTGAGTCAGCCTCCCTGTCGGGTTGGTCATCATAGTTTCTTTCTCCTTAATGTCTTGCATTAACCTACAGAGACTGTGGGCAAATAGTCGCTCGTATCGGTAGAAGCGTAATTAAAACTTACGTCCTTCCAGATCTCCAGAGCCTGTTTTAGCGGCGTACAGCTCTGAGCGGCTTTTTGCAGAATTTCCGGGCCTTCTTCTTTGATGTTGCGCCCTTCGTTGCGCGCTTTAATGATGGTTTCCAAGGCAACGCGATTGGCCACGGCTCCGGCCTGAATACCGGCCGGATGACCGATAGTACCGCCGCCAAACTGCAATACGACATCTTCGCCAAACAAATCGATGAGCTGGTGCATCTGACCAGCATGGATACCGCCCGATGCAACCGGCATGACTTTTTTCAAATCAATCCAGTCCTGATCAAAATAGAGGCCCCTGGGCAGGTCCTGTCGGGTAAAGGTGTCACGGCAGACGTTATAATAACCCTGGACCGTCATTGGGTCGCCTTCGAGCTTGCCAACTGCGGTGCCTGCATGCAAATGATCCACACCGGCCAACCGAAGCCATTTGGCAATGACCCGAAAAGATACTCCGTGAGATTTTTGACGCGTGTATGTACCATGCCCGGCGCGATGCATGTGCAAGATCATGTCGTTTTTGCGACACCAGTTAGACAGACTTTGAATACCTGACCAGCCCACAATCAAGTCGATCATGACGATAATACTGCCCAGCTCTTTGGCAAATTCGGCGCGTTCGTAGATGTTTTCCATAGTTGCGGCCGTGACATTTAGATATGCGCCCTTGACTTCGCCCGTAGCTGCACTGGCCTTGTTGACCCCGTCCATCACATACAAAAAACGGTCACGCCAATGCATAAAGGGCTGTGAGTTGATATTTTCATCATCTTTCAGAAAGTCCAGGCCACCCTTTAAGCCTTCATAGATCACCCGGCCATAGTTGCGTCCTGAAAGCCCCAGTTTGGGCTTGGTGGTGGCGCCCAACAGTGGCCGCCCGTATTTGTCCAGACGTTCGCGCTCGACAATCAGGCCCGTAGGTGGGCCTTGAAAGGTTTTAACCATAGCCACAGGCAGGCGGATGTCTTCCAGGCGGGCCGCTTTCAGGGGCTTAAAGGAGAATACATTGCCAATCAGGCTGGCGGTAATATTCGCAACCGAGCCTTCCTCAAAAAGAATGATGTCATAGGCGACCCAGGCAAAATATTGGCCTGGATTGTTAGGTACCGGCTCTATTTTATAACATTTGGCGCGGTAATTTTCGCAAGCTGTCAGACGATCGGTCCAGACTACCGTCCAGGTGGCTGTGGAAGACTCCCCGGCTACGGCGGCACCTGCTTCTACGGGGTCCACTCCCTCTTGCGGCGTAATGCGAAAAAGGCAGATGGTATCGGTATCTTTAGGTTGATAGTCGGGGACCCAGTAGCCCATTTGTCGGTACTTCAGTACACCTGCGCTATAGCGCTTTTTACTATCAATTATCTGTGTTGCATCAGTTGCAATGTCTCCCATAAAAACCTCCTCAGTTTTTGATTTTTCACATAAAATTTTTCAAAATAGCTATTTATGAGCACCTCTAAAAATTTGCTTTCGATGCCAGACGAAGACTCCAATGCGAGCTGGCGCAGCATTGGAGAATAAAAGGGGAGGGCCATGCGCAGCCAGGCCCGACCTTCCTCTTTGCGATCTGGGCGAGCTGGCCCAGCATCTTTCTGTGATGGAGAATTTTTAGAGGTGCCCTTTAAGAAGCATCCCATAAGATTATTGCACGCTTTTTTCCATTTGGCAAGTTTTTTTTTAGTTTCATACAGAAGGCTGGTGCACAAACCTCAGAAAAAGCCAGGAAGAATGAATATCTGTACAGGAAGAATGAATATCTGTAAAAATAGTATAGAAATATAGAAAAGATTTGGAATTCTCCCCCTTCAGGGGGTTGGGGGCTCATACTGAGCTACGAAAGGCAGAAATTCAAGGTGTACCGAAAGGCTCCCATGCGAGCTGGCGCAGCATGGGAGAAACAGGGGAGGGCCGTGCGCAGCCAAGGCCCGACCATCCTTTTCCGCGAACTGGCGCCAGCCCTCAATTACGGTGCCGCAAGAGTAAAAGAAGGTGCCAATATACGATTCGCGGTGGTCCCACAGTTACTTGTGATCCAAGCCTTACTGTACTTGGTGGTATCGATTTGGCCCATCATATCGTAGTAGGGCCGCCGAGCTCCCTGAAAAGGATGCCCGTAGAACAACACCGAGTGATCGCCATCAGGATTGTCAGCGTGATAGGAATTTCCCGCCTTGGGAGGGAAAACCAAGCGCACTACATTCTCGTGTGGTCCCGTATTTGACTTGGCTCTTAAGAGTAATGCATTCACCACGCCAAAAGAACACTTATTCGTATTATCCAGAAGGGTCTGAATGCTGCGTATGGGCAGGTAGAGGATTTCTCCGCTTCCCACCTCGATGCGACGCAGCTCTACCTTATTGTCATGATTGTCCGCAGCATCGATTATCCCAGTATCGTCAATATTCTTTGTCCACATATCCATGCCCCACAGGGCCCGGAGCGGGGAATCCGATATGGGGATTCCTGAACTACTTTGCAGACCTCTTTCTGATTCAGTCGTGATGGCAGGGGGCAGAGTATTGGGGTAGTTCTCGGTGCTGATCGCCTCAGAGCTTTTGAGGTGGGCCCCGTTCTGATAGGCGTGGACGTAGTACTGCTGCCCCGGGCTCATAAAGCCCGGATACTTATGTTCAGGCTCGGTGCGCAGATCGACCGCCGCATTGTGGGGCGGGGGCTCATAATCTTTAGTGACGCTGAAGTAGATTTCCCGCTGGTAGTTTTTATCGGCGGAAAAGCTGCGCTTTATCAGGGCGGGGTGGTCTTTGACGCTGCTCCAAGCGGGGGCGGCTGAGGAGTCGCTGAGGATGAATTCGTATGTCCCGGCCGGGTTTGCGGTAACGGTGAGCAAAAACTCCCGCAGGCCGATGATCGTTTTCTCAAAGCGGACCGTGCGGGGCGCCCCATTATCGGCCCCATTATTGCCCCCATCATCGGGCGGATCGCAGGCGGCCAGTAGAATCAGGGAGCAGAAAAATAAAAGGATAAATGGGCATAAAATCCCCGCAGAGAAATAATTTCCCCTGCTATATAGCTTTAATTTTTTCGATGAGCGATGAGCGATGAGCGATGAGCGATGAGCGATGAGCGAATTTTACTGAACTTGTGTTCCATATTGCAATACTCCTTGGTATTATTATGCAAAATAATGCATAAAGATGATGTACCGACCGAGGTCGGAATGGTTTTAATAAAAGATGAAATGGGGTTATGAAATGGATTGTTCTTCTCAAAGAATACACGATTCCCCCGCGGAGGGCAAGAGAAATTGCAGGAAAATCTCTGAAAATTGGCTTTTTTGGGGAGGCTCCCATGCGAGCTGGCGCAGCATGGGAGAAACGGGGGAGGGCCGTGCGCAGCCAAGGCCCGACCTTCCTCTTTTGCGAGCTGGCGCAGCATGGGAGAAACGGGGGAGGGCCGTGCGCAGCCAAGGCCCGACCTTCCTCTTTTGCGAGCTGGCGCAGCATGGGAGAAATGGGGAGGGCCGTGCGCAGCCAAGGCCCGACCTTCCTCTTTGCGAGCTGGCGCAGCATGGGAGAAATGGGGAGGGCCGTGCGCAGCCAAGGCCCGACCTTCCTCTTTGCGAGCTGGCGCAGCATGGGAGAACCAGGGGAGGGCCGTGCGCAGCCAAGGCCCGACCTTCCTCTTTGCGAGCTGGCGCAGCATGGGAGAACCAGGGGAGGGCCGTGCGCAGCCAAGGCCCGACCTTCCTCTTTGCGAGCTGGCGCAGCATGGGAGAACCAGGGGAGGGCCGTGCGCAGCCAAGGCCCGACCTTCCTCTTTGCGAGCTGGCGCAGCATGAGAGAACCAGGGGAGGGCCGTGCGCAGCCAAGGCCCGACCTTCCTCCTTGACAACTGCGCCGCCTGAGTGCCGCGGGATTTCTCCATATAATAAGACCTGAGCTATGAAAGGCGGGAATTGAAGGTGTGGCGAAGGCAATCTTCAAAGGCAGCATCTTTCTGTGGTGGGGAATTTTTAGGGGTGCCCTTTACTATGAGAGTGAGCAAGAGATAAAGCAGCGTGTAATAAATTTTTTACTTTTATATAATTCCCAGTGCCCAACTCGTAGTCTAAAATATTCTAATCCGATAGAATATATTTGTGAGCGTTTTCGAGAGAAGCTTGAGCTTTTCTACGAGAACCCAAACCACAAGATATAGGGATTTAACATATGTTTGATATTCGAAAGAGGGGGCGTATGGATAATCGCAAACAATCGTGTAAATACTCGTGTCCCGTTTCAGCGAAGCCTTTGTTATGTGTATGGCTAAGTACATGTGTGCTGGGAATTGTGTTGCTGAGCGTTCCGGATGCCTTTGGCAATCTTGCCAATATGCCAGGCACAGCTGCGCTCTCGGCGCAGGAAAATTCTGCTGCGATTTCAAAAGGAACTACCGGGAAGCCGGTGGCACGCAATGCTTGGGAAGAAATCTACTACCGCATTGCCAGTGCCTTTTCTCCTAGCAATCTGATTGAGCTGCTCAAAAGCATGGCGCTGGAATCTGACCAAGCCGGGCTGGCCTCCAGCTACGCGATTATGCTCAAGGACCAGATTTACTTATATACCACTCACAAGATCAAGGACCCGATCTACACCGAACAGGTGCTGCTGCTACTGCTCGATAAAATAACAGAGCTGGCGGACGATGTGACACAGGAAAATCCTGAAATCGCCAACGTAATCGCCCTGACATTGCTGCCAAGTCTGAATTACGATGCCGTAATGGGCAGCGCAAATTTCGCATTGGGGCGCCTGGGTGCAAGTGAGTTCAGCAACAATATTATTCGGCAGCTCGAAGAAATCAACAGTATCATAACGATGGATAATGGTGAGGATCAGCTCGATTTGATTTATTCTGCGCTAGGTTGCCTAAATGCGCTGGCAGAATTTAAAGACCCGGCTGCCTATCCGGTATTGTTCCAAGTCAAACATGGCCCGTTTGCCCGATCGGTTCGCAATAAGGCAGACGAATTGATGAAAGAGTTGCAAAAGCAAGATAAGGCAGGCATTGAAGAGCAGTTCCTCAATTACACGATGAAGACTCCGAACCTTTCTTACCTGAATGCTATCATCGATGGTATCAATAGCGGAGACTACAGCTTCAGCGATGCGACCATTGGCAAGTTAAACTTGGCCCTGCTGACCCGTATGAACGAGTCGACTTGGCTGGTTCCGCCTTCAGGCGGCGAAAATATCAAATCGGAAGTACTGCGCAAGACAATCGATAAACTCTTGACCCAAGGCTCGGATGGCAGTGAACCAGAAGCCACGGAACAGCTGCGCCAGACCTATTTTGATTCCGATAATATGAACATTAAACTGCTGGCTCTGCAAGTCATTGGCCGCCTGAAAACACCTGAGGGTATTGCATTTTTGCAGGATGAAATCTCCAAGATAAACATGCAACAGCGCTCCGGTTCCATCAACTACACCGATGAACGCATCCTGCGTCAATTGATGTATTCGTTGCACGTGTCCAAAGACACCAGCCCCGAGACGATGGCAGCTCTGCGTGATGTTTCTCTGGCTCCCTATTCTTGGGCAATCCGTCAGGTCGCCTTGGATATGATCGAAGCCGGTGGCTTCTGAGTGGCAGGGTAATGCAGCAGCGGAGTCCCGGCAAGTCAAGCGAATAAAATGTCCGCATTGAATTCTGGATTGTCGATACAGTGCCGGCTGTTGGCGCACGGCGCGGACCTGTCTCTGCCAAGCTATGCCAGCGTTCTGGCCGCAGGAGCTGATCTGCGTGCTGCCCTGCACGGTTCCCCTCACCACGGCAGCCTGACCGTGGTGAGGGGAAGCTACTGTAAGGTGCCCACCGCCTTGCAAATAGTCCTGCCACCAGGCTATGAAGGCCAGGTTCGGTCCCGTTCCGGTCTGGCGTCCAAATACGGTGTTACCGTATTAAATGGCCCCGGTACCATTGATGCCGACTATCGCGGTGAGATTCAGGTACTGCTGATCAACTTCGGGCCACAGGATTTTCTGATCCGGCACGGTGATCGGATCGCCCAATTGGTAGTGGCTCCCGTACTGCAAATACAGTTTGAGGCCGCTGCGCAATTACCCGATAGCGAGCGCGGTGTGGGAGGCTTCGGTTCTTCGGGCCTGCGCTGACTATGAGGGAATGGGGATCGGATCACATGGGCCGGGTTCCAAGAATGATAGTTCATGGGGGGGGCTGTGAGTAAAGCACCACAGTGCAAAGCTTGCACGACCCGGCTGCAGCGCCCCTCCTTTCCCTATTTATTTATTACCGCTGCTGTCTTGCCGCTGCTTTGGTTCCAGTGTCAGAATTCCCCAAAGCTGAGTATCCGCTGGAAAATCGACCGTCTGCGGCCCGACAACCGCATAATCCAAGCTGAACAATTCTACAAAGAAGACGATAGAAAATGGGCACTGTACGCCTGGAACAACACCAGCCTCAAAGACCTCACGACTGATGAGAGCCGCGAGAGCTACCGGCTGTTGAAGACTTGGTTGTTCAGCGAGACCCTGAAAGTAGAAAATCTTGACTTGGCTGAAATGCAGGTCGCGGCCATGTACTTGGACTTTGACGATTTGTGGCTGGGCACTTGGAACGGCGGCATCTACCGTCTGAGCCTCAGCAGTGGTGAACACTACGCCTTGGCCAAAGACACCCCATCGCTGGTACCCAAGGTGGTCTACCGCATTCGCAAGAGTGGCAATGCGTTCTGGTTTGCCATGTATCAAGGGCTGCGCTTCTACAATTACCATACCGGGAGCAGCGGCTGGTTACAGATGCCCGGAGTGACCGGGGCGGTAAGCGACTTTCTGGAAAGTTCCGAGGGACTTTTTGTGGCCTCACTGACACACGGAGCTTGGCAACGCACTGCTTCCGGTGATATTTTCCCGCTGAGCATAGCAGGGAGTTCGGACGGGCTCAGCGTGGCCACACCGGTGGCGGCCTTGGAATACCAAGAAAATCTGGGTCTGATCTTGGGCTCAGTCGGGAAGGGTGCCCTGCGCTGGAAAAACGGTGTAATGGAGTCGCTGGAAAATATCGAGCCGATATTCAGCCTCCTGAAAAACGTCAACCATATTGTCGATGATGGAACTTCACTGTGGTTTGCCAGTTCGGGCGAGGGTCTGTTCCGCTGGGACTACCGCAACAACCGCGCCTACCAAATTTCTGCCGAGGATTCCCTGCTGCGCAGCAACCGCATCAGTGCGCTGTTGTACAGCAGCGATTGGATCTTTGTCGGCGATGAACAGGGCGGTCTGGTCGGCTATCACCTGCCGGACCAGAAATGGTACATGTGGGACAGCGGCAGGAGGCTGGAGTTTGGTAGTATCAGCTCTCTGGCCTACCGCAACGGACAGCTGTTTTATAGCACACTGGCGGGCGGGGTACGCCAGATACACTGGTTGAAATATTTATTCGCCTTGAAAGAAAAGGATGGGAATTTCTGATTTTTAGAAGATGCCCAGAGGGTTCCTATAAAAAAAACAGAGGCATTATCCAGAAAGGCGAAACGTAAAATGGATCGCGATACGGATAATATTCTTCGATTTCGACCACTTCATAGTCATCATCGTCATTCGGGTCGGATTTATCTTGTTCGCGCTGCCACTGTTGCAGTTTTTGCTCGTGTTCCAGCAGCTGAATCATCAGTTCTGAGCCTTGGCGGATCAGTCTCATCAGGCTCTGTTCGCCGCCGAGGTCTCTTTCAGTCAAGGCATTGCGGCAAATATCGCGGATCTCGTCCCAGACCGAACCTAAAATCAAGTCAAACTGCCAGCCCGTTTCATCTGCCCCAAACAGCCCCTCGTTGAGGAAGCTCATAAACACAATTTCATGGGCATCCAGCTTTTTCAGGCGAGCCACGGCGATGCGCAAGTCGGACCAACGCTCATCGTCTAGGTATTCGCACCAAGCCTCATCGCTCTCAAAATCGAAGTATTTGGCAAAGGCAAATTCCTTTTTATCCAAGTCTACCGCGCTAAAAATATCATATATCCGAAGGTATTCCTTGTAGCGGCTGTAGAAGCGTTGCAATACTTCTTCGCCATGTTCACCGAGTCGGTAAGATCCGTCTTGAATGCCGATGTAATTCTTGCTGTGCAGCTGCTCCAACAGGGGCTCAATAAATTCATAATTCTCGTCCAGAATAATCGGGATTTGAGCGCCCTCGTCCATCTGATGCAACAGGTAGATCGAAGCAAAGGTGTTAGCCTTTGTCTCGTTCCATTCCTGGGCCTCGATATCAAGTCCGGACATAGCGAAAACCTCCAACGCAAGCATCGCCCAAGCGCAACGAGCAATCACGCATAAAACAGCAGGAGGCAGTCTAGGCAAAATAAAAGGAAAACGCAATAACACTGATGCCGCTGATCCCCAACAGCAGGACGCCTTCGATCAGAGCAGCTCCCCAGTTGCCATCCTGGGCTATTTCTCTGCGCAGTGATACTTTTGGGAAAAATAGTTGGTCGATCAGGAAATGCAGCAACCCCAGATAGAGAATGCTTAACACAATGGCCAGCAGGTAGCCGTAAAACGAGAAGAAATTGGCAATATAACCAGCCAATAACAAAGCAAAACTGAGCAGGCTGAAGGCAAAACTGATTGCGGCGGCCGAATTCTGACGACCAATTTCACGCTGGAAATCCCAGGAAAAATTGCGAGCCTTGCGGCGCAGTGAAATAAACACCCGACTATAAAGTATCTGGGCCAGCTGTCCCAGCACAAAATAAAATATTGTCAGCAGCAAGTCGATGATCAGACTGGGGCTGCCTCCCTGCATCACGGCATAGATCAGCAAAGCCGAGGCCAGATAGCTGGCGCCTTCGGCAATCCCGGCAGCCAGATTTCGCTGACCTACGATCTGCTGATAGTTGTCAAACTGAGAAAGAATAAAGCGGTTGTTAAGTCCTTGGGCCAGCAGCAGCAGACAGATGCCGATGGCACCCCAGAGAAAAGTGTCGCCCAAGCTATAGAGCAGATAGCGCCAGTAAGGCAGTGCGGCGTTGAGCTCGGCGGAGTCGCTGTTATAGACCCCGGCAATTACAATCACCAGCCCGCCACAGTAACTGGCGAATGAGAGCGAAAGGGCTTTGTTGTCGCTGGTGGTAAGGACTTCAGACAGCGAAAAGGGAGTGACTAGGTCGTAGATGTAGCGGCCCAGCAGCAGCAGGATGAACACCAGCAGTACTTGCAGAATCAATTCGGGATTGGCCAGAGTCCACAGCCAGTCGGGCCAGTCGGGCCCGGCAATCGTTTCGCCCGACTCAAATGGTCTCAGAGAAAATATATTGCCCGCAATGTTTCGCAAGTTCTGTAATAGGTCAGCCATAAAACCTCCTGAAATTTTCTGCATTCCCTGCATGTCGGCCCTGGTGTCCCAAATATAGGAAGGCGCGGCTACTTGCCACCGCCGAAGCTGCTCCCACTGCGGAAGCTGGAAGGACGCCGGATGCTGCTGTTGCTGCTGCGGAAGCTGCGTTGGCTGCGGCTAGGATTACTGAGCGAACTGCGCCGCGCCACGGAGTTGGCCTGGGCCTTGGGCGAACTGGCCTTAGGCTGAAACCGGGGCTTGCTACTCTTCTGAAAAGCAGTGGTGCTGCCGGCACTCTTGGCGCTACTGGCCCGGTTGCGATACTGGCTACCGCTGACGCTGCGATACCCCCTTCCGTAGTAAGTCGGGTAATAACCCCAGGAAAACGGCGAATAGTAGGGCATATGGGGGCGGAACAGCCAAGCAAGCAGGAGCATGTCACCCAGCCCGACGCGAGAATGGTAGTAGTAATTGGGGCCGTACAGGGCCTGGTTCCCTTGGACCTGTACATTAGCTTGCTCTGCTTTCGCATCCTGCTGGATGCGGATGGTGGCAATTTCCTGCTCTTCTCCGGCGGCAATCTCGGTGCTGAGAGCAAATCCGCGCTCGTTGCCGGAACCAAATTCTGTCACGGAAATAAAGTCGACCACACCGTCCTGATTCAGGTCCAAGTTGTTGATGCCGTTTTCCTGATTCAGCAAGCGCTCCAGCCCTGCCGCATCCTGAGCCTGTCCCAACAGGGCACCCACGGCTTCCAAGTCGAGGCCGTCTGCCGCCGCAGTGCTGCCGGGCGTCACAATGACATTGGTAGTACCGCTTCCGGCCAGGGAACCACCCGAGAAGGACTTCTCGGTCAGGCACGAACGCATTTGCATGATGATGACCAGGATGACCAAGATCAAAATCAGCAGATTGATATTAAATTTTGCCATGATACTTCCTTAGAGAACCTCTAAAATGCGCTTTTGTCTGTTCGCCAAGCTATTTGGGAGAAAGCGAGGCCGCTCCAGCCCGGCATCAAGCCCCTGTTTCGCGCAGCCCAAGCCCGACCTTCCCTTCAAGCAAAAAGCCTGCATCCTCTCCCGACAAAGCGGTTCGTTTCAAAAGAGCGAGCAAGAACGCAGAATGGAATTTGTCAAGGCACCCGTTATATCAAAATATAACAGCGTTTTCAAGATCGCTGGATCAAGCTGCTTGTAACAAATTCTGCGGAAATATAAGTATCACTATATGGGGACCTCTAAAAATTTCTGTGGCGTCGGGCGGCTTAATGATGCTGCCGCCTTTTGCGGGCGATCAGCACAGGAAAAGGCGCCCCTTGCAGGAAGCAATCACTTGGCAGCCTGAATCGCGGCCTGAATCGCGGTCTCGATGGCGGGCTTGTCAGCCAGAGTTACAGGCCCAAGGGCTCCGCGAAGGGTCTTGGCAGCCTCCCCGGGTTCAGCACCGCTTCCCACAGCATTCTGAATAACGGCCTGAATCGCGGCTTTAACAGCCGCATCCATAGCACCGCCAGTGACAAGAGCAACGACAATATCGGCGGGCCTGCCAAACCTACGCCGGATAGGGTCAAACTTAGACTGGACACGAATAGCAGCTTCAGAAACAGCAGCCTCTATAACAATAGCCTCAGCACCAGCCTTGGCAAGAACAAGGACAACGGAAGTGGGATCAATATCAGCCATGTCAGCGGCAAAAACAGCGGCCTTGGCGGCGGTTGCAGTAACCGAGGGAGCAACATTGGCTTTGGCAAAGGCAACGGCAATATCCCCGGGTGCAGCACCGGCCTTAACAGCAGCCATAACGGCAGCGGAAGGGGCAGCTTCTACAGCCACCCAGGTATCACCTCCGGCTTGAGCAAGTTGAGTGGCAGCAGCAACAGGCTTGGTGCCGGCCTGAACAGCGGCCTCAACAGCGCTCACAACAGCGGCCCGGGCCGCACTATCGACAAGGGAAGGATCAACACCCTCCCGGGCAAGTTTTGCAGCGACAACGGCGGGCTCGGCACCAGCAGCGGCTTTAGCAGCGGCCTCAGCAATGCCATGAGCATAGTCATCGGGGAAACCAGCATCGTGGAGGGCAATGACTACAGCGGCGGGCTCGGCCGCTGTTTCGGCAGCGGCCTCAGCAATGGCCCCAACAACAGAGGGGGGCATACCGACACTGAAAAAATAAACGGCAAGACTCTTGTGTTCAACACCGTCCTGAACAGCAGCCTGAACAATGGCTTTCGCAGCGGGCCCGAGCTTGGGCGGGTGGACAGAGGTTTTGCCAAGAGCAAGGGCAAGTTCTTTGTACTTAGCACCGGCTCCAATAGCTTTAGTAACAGCTTGCTCAATATCTTCGGCACTGGAATTTTCGCTTTTGGCCACCTCAACGATGGCCTCAGCTTCGGGCCTGAGAGTGATAAATCTTGGCAAATCGGATTTTTTCGCCCAGCCGTCATTCGCATTCAGAGCTCTGCGGAGCCGGTCATCGGGGATATAGATCAGCTCGCCGCTCGTCAGCAGTACTTGGTAACTCGGCTGCCTATGCCCAGCTTCGTGGTCGTCTTCGTGGTCATCTTCGTCTCCATCTTCGTGATCGATACTGTAGTGCACGGGTTCACGGAAGTCATTGGCTGTGATGCCGGAGACTTGGGGCTTGCCATCGACGGTAACACTGCCCAAGAACTTGAAGCTGGCAATCAGTTTGTCCTGTGTGGCCTTCAGCGCAGCGAGCTGCCCGGCGGGAATCTCCACCCAAATAAGAGAGTCTTCAATTTTGCCGATGAGGTCGCCCTTCAGGGACGGGTTCCTGCTTTGCAGAAAATCAAATCCCGACGTAGAGAGCTTGTCTTCCGGGTCTTTCCCGGCAACGGGGTCTTTCCCGGCAACGGGCAGTTTGCAGGCAATTAACAGCAACAAAGACAAAACTACTGTCGCGATACCGGGGGCCTTTTGTTGTCGAAGTATTTTGTGCATAGGTTCTACCCTTTGTGCGCATCACATGCCAGAACAAGACGCTCCAAGGCCCTACTATTGTAAGGACAATTATTGGGGCGTATAGTCATTGTGGATCAGTCGATAGTCGGCTTCGGCAGGACCGGTGCCGCTGTAAACCTCAATGGTCAGTTTGTTGCCGCAGCTGTTTTTGGCACCTTTAATTTGGCTGTGATCTTTGATGCTTTCGTGCACCTTGAGCACGGTCAGCGGGTTATAGTTCTTCTCGCAGGCCTTGAGTTGCAGCTTGCCTTTCCGTACTCCCCGTATATCAACTTGCTGCAGCTGATTGCCTTCCAAATACAGCTCTGTCAAAGCAGTGTTTGCCGAGAGGTCGATGTCGGTGAGATTGTTGTAGCCCAGATCCAAGTAGCTCAAAGCAGTGTTTGCCGACAGATCAATGGCGGTGAGCTTATTTTTGCTCAATTTCAGTTTTTCCAAAGCAATGTTGGGCGACAGGTCAATGGCGGTGAGCTCGGCTGAGATCAAGTCCAGGTATGTCAAGTCGGTGAAATGCTGCACACCCAGCGCTGACTTGATGCTTGATGCGTCCTGAGGCTCTATCCTTGCCACCCCGGATCTGTCCGCCCAGCCGTCATTCGCCTTTAGTATTGTGCGAAATTCGGGGTCGGGAATGTAAACGGAATCGCCGCTCGTCAGCAGCACTGGGTACGACTGACCGGCGACGCTATAGACCACCGGATTATGGAAATCACGGGTACTGGTTCCGGAAGTCTGGACAACTCCACCGACTGTAACACTGCCCGGGAAGTCAAAGTCGGCTACTAGGCTGTCCTGTGCGGTCTTCAGCGCAGCGAGTTGCCCCGCAGGGATTTCTACACGAATAAAGTTTCCTGCCATTCCGCCGATGCTGTTTCCCCCCAAGGACGGGTTCTGACTTTGCAGAAAGTTAAATCTTGTGCCCTTGGGGGCCTTGGGGGCCTTGGGGGCCTTGGGGGCCTTGGGGGCCTTGGGGGCCTTGGGGGCAGGCACTGAGGCAACTTGCAAAGAATTACCTGGGTTGCTTTGGGTGCTTGGGTTACTTGGGTTACTTGGGTTGCTTTGGGTGCTTGGGTTACTTGGGTTGCTTTGGGTACTTGGGTTACTCGGGGTACTTAGGTCGTTTACGGGAGGGTCGCAGCCCTGCAGGAAGATCGGAAAGAGAAGGAGGAGAAACGGGCGCAAAAAGGACGCAGAAAAATACAGCTTCCTGCGGCACGGCCTTGGTTTTATCGCAGCGATGAGCGATGAGCGATGAGCGATGAGCGATGAGCGAATTTTACTAAATTCGTGTTTCATAGTGCAATACTCCTGCTTCTAAAGTTTTTGGGGTACACCAGTTTATGCTCAGCGGCATATTATGCTGTACCCCGGAATCTGGCCCCAAGGCTGGTTCTCAAGGCTGGTTCTCAAGACTAGTTCTCAAGACTGGGCTCAAGCTTTGATTTTTCATCGGAGATGGGAGATAATGAAAAATCAAAACCTATAATATCCGGACTTTCGGGACGTTTCGTGACAACCACCGGCGCATAAGGGCCTGGATGCTCCTTATGGTTGCCATCATCGTGGTCATCATAGTGATCATCATCGTGGTCATCATCGTGGTCATCATCGTGATCATCATCGTGGTCAGAAAGCTCATTCTCTATCACATGCACCAGTACGGACACAAAGCTTCCATAAGACCGAGTCTCTATTGTTCGTACTTCGGTTTTTTGAGCCCAGCCGTCATTGTGATCCAAAATTCCGAGTACATTGGAATGGGGGGAGTTGGATGAATCGGGAGCGGGAATGTAGACACGGTCGCCGCTCGTCAACAATACTTGATAAGACTGACCGTCGACGATATAGACCATTAGCTCACGAAAATTATTGACTGTAGTGCCGGAAGTCTGGGGCATGCCACCGACCGTAACACTGCCCGGAAAGTAGAAGTCGGCTACCAGTTCCTTCTGTTTCTCCTTAAATTTGCCGAGCTGCCCGGCGGGAACATCCACGATAATGGCGTTCTCTGTAATTTTGCCGATGAGGTCGCTCTCCAGAAACGAATGCCGGTTTTTCAGGAAGCGAAACTCTGGTAAAGCAAGTCGTTCATCTCCGGGCGGATTACAGGCAATTACCAGCATCAAAGACAAGAAGGCTATTGCCGTAGTACCCACGGCCTTTTGCCTCTGAAATATTTTGCACATACATTCCTCCCCAAAGTTTCTGGAAATATGCGAGCTTGCACCCGGCAGGAGTATATTATAGGAAGAACGGCAGGTAAGTGCAACTCATTTGCAATAATTATTCACAGAAACAATTGCTATTTCCTCTCAATTTTTCATTGCCCCCACTGATTCTGGTGGTTCGCCACACCCCGGAGCCCTCCACAGCAGCAGGACAGACCAAATGCGCCTAAAAAGGCAGCGGCGGCAAAAACCGCTGCCTTTTTAGAATCTATTAAGGGCACCTCTCAAAATGGTATCGCTTTCCGCGAGCTGGCGCAGCCATTGGAAAAGCATGGGAGAATGTGGGGAGGCTCCCATGCGAGCTGGCGCAGCATGGGAGAAACAGGGGAGGGCCGGGCGCAGCTAGGCCCGACCTTCCTTTCTGCGAGCTGGCGCAGCATGGGAGAAACAGGGGAGGGCCGGGCGCAGCTAGGCCCGACCTTCCTTTCTGCGAGCTGGCGCAGCATGGGAGAAACAGGGAAGGCCCGTGCGAAGCCAGGGCCGACCTTCCTTTCTGCGAGCTAGCGCAGCATCTTTCTGTAATGAAGAATTTTAGAGATCCCTTATTTTAAAGAACGTCTATTTATAACCTTAAATGACGTAATTATAAAAGATTGTGGCTCTGACCCTGAATGAAAATGCCAAGTAGTTTTCCTCCGCTTTCCCGAAAGAACAGATGCCAAACAAGAGCTTCAAGCTGTAGAGACAGTGGATAAAACACTATTCAGCATCTGCGACATCAATCAAAACCAAGTTCCCTTAAAATCTACTTTTTATTATTCTTAAACGTTTTAAATCAAATTTCGGCAACCCACACAAAAAAAAGTTGAAAAAAAATGTGAATGAATGCGAAACTTCTTGGCATAGTGCCGATAAACTGTATATTGTATGCCAACATCAAAACCAAGGAGTCCTTTAGTTATGTTACGCAAAATTCTTTTGCCCTTAGTTTTACTACAGTTCGCTACTGCGCTGTATGCCGAAGATGAGATCTGGATTGATTTTAGTGCATTGCCCCCAGGCTATGTTCCCGAAGCTGGTGCTTATGCCCGCCAGTACGATCCTGCTCCGATACAGGAGGATGATGAGACCGTAGTGGATTACTCTAATGTCTATGATCCCTTTTCCCGTTTGCCCCAGAACCTGCTGCCCAGCCGTTTTGAAAATCAGACGGCCTCAAACGGCAACCCGGCTTACGATGAGATGAGACTTTCTTTGGCCCTTGATCGCTGGCAGGTGAAGCTTTCGGGTTCTTCCAATCTCGTTCAAAACAAAATCAGTTCGCAGGTTGTCGCCTACAATACCAGAGATTCTTCGAGCCGCTATCCGGGTGAGCAAATAATGGCCGTACACTTTTCTTTGCCTGATTTATTGGTCAACTCTAAAGCTTGGATTGTTCCTGAATTTTCTATTCCACCTTACTCTGTGGCTCCGGGTACCGATTTGGCTGAAGATGCACAAAAGTCTGCAATGGAAAGAATGGGCCAATTCCTTAACAAAGGCGTATTGCGTAATGTGGGCCCGGTTCGTTCGATCACCGCGACTGTTTACGGTCGCCGCTTCCCCGTTACTCTGTTTATCGAAGCAGATCATACTGACATCGGCAAGCGCGAGTATCCGATGGGAAGTCTCAGGTTTTCTGGATGGCAAGATCTTGTTTGGACCAACCCGAATTATGTTGCTGATGTTCGCAAGCGCAGCTATGAAAATATTCCCGAATATCCTCGTGGCGTTCCTTCAATGATTTTGCGTGCCCTGCGTATTGATCGTTCAATCAACGATGTCAGTGATGAGGCTTCTCAGGTTGTGTTCTATGTCAAGGAAATTCGTGTTGTTTACGATGATGCTATTTCCGATACATTCGACACAGAAATTGACGATGAGCAGATCTGGCAGTTGAATACATTCAGCTCTGGAAAAGCTGCTCTGGATAATGCTCTGAATTCGAGTATGAATACTGTAGATCGCTATTTAGAGTTGGAAAACCGTGCGGAATATCCGTCGCAGGATACCACAGGAGAGCCGGCAGCAACATCTGGGCAATAGACTGTCCAGCTATCATCTACACACACTGGGGAATCGGGGCAGAAGCAAAATGCTATAAGCTCCCTAAGTGTACAGTCGAATAAACAAAAGTGGCAGCTTTGCAGGTATGGATCTACTTGTTGAAGCTGCCTCTTTTGTTTACAGGAGTTCGCAATGAGCTCAGTGAGTTCTCCCAAGTTGATGGCAATTATGCTAGCAGATGGTCTGGAAGAAATAGAATTCACTGTGCCGTTTGACCTGTGCTTTCGTGCGGGGATTGAGCTCATCTTCGTTGCGGTCCCTAGCGATGAGCTTGGCGGGGGCGATGAGCTTGGCGGGGGCGATGAGCTTGGCAATGAATTATGGATTACCGGCTCTCATGGCCTGACAATACAGGCTCACATGACTTTGCCGGAATTTCTGTCTCGGTGCCGGGCCCAAACGCTTGCAGTCGATGGGGTATTTTTGCCGGGCGGCATGCCGGGCAGCAAACATCTTTCAGAAAACAGCCAGTTGTTGACTTTTCTACAAGAATACAACCATGGCTTAGAGGGAGCGGGGCACTATCTGGCGGCTATTTGCGCCGCTCCGGCCCACGTTTTGAGCAAGGCTGGCAGTGTGCTAAAGGGCAGGAATTACACCTGCTATCCCGGAGCAGAGGCGGTGGTGCCGCCGGGGCTCAATGCAAAAAAACAGGAACAGGCTCTAGTAGAGGATCGCAATGTGATTACCGCAAGCGGTGCAGGCAGTGCACACCTATTGGCCGAACGCCTGATAGAACGACTGGCAGGTGAGGCCAAAGCCATTGAAGTGATGCGCGCAGTACTCTATAAGTGAGCAGTTGTCAATCTTGCGCATGCTGTAGGATCGAGGAAATGCGGCCTACAACCTTTTCTCGATTCAGGGGTTTGACAACGTAGTTTTTTGCCCCAATCAGCAGAGACTTCTTGACCAAGTCTTCTTTACCCAAAGCACTGACCATAATTACAATCACTTTAGGGTCAAATTCAATCAGCTTGGTCAATGCCGTAATTCCGTCCATACGAGGCATAGTAATATCCATGGTGATGAAGTCGATCCCATCGGGATTTGCCTGGTACTTTTCAAGGGCTTCTTGACCATCGCCGGCAGTTTCGACTACTGCAAAACCTTCGGAATTCAAAATGGTACTCATTTGCTTCTGCACGAACACTGAATCATCGACCACCATTGTGCGATAGGGTTCGCCAGATTTCTTCAGGATTTGGGTTTTTCCTTGCTCGGACATGGCTTAGACTCCTCTCTGCAAACTTGCTTAGATAAGCCTTATGGTAAAGCAAAAGAGTCAAAATTTCCAGCAAATTTCCGGACTTAGGTTTTCTCTGAGCCAGAATCTGCGAGTCCGGCGCAAAATTGGAATTTTTAGAATTTCCCTTTATAATCACCCGCTGGATGCGGCCCCGATACATGGGTTTCCTGTATCGGGAATCCATTGCAAGTCGGTAAAAAGGTGATCGGATAGTATCGCTTCACAAGAGCTGCTGCCCTGTTATGCCCCGGCAATTCAAGTGCCTTTTGATGCTGAGCGAGTACTGCTGAGAAAATTGCGGCCTCGTTTGAGAATGAAGATTCAAAAGCGTTTTTGAGCACCGAAGCACAGAGCAATACCATTTCACGTTCAGCAAATCAATGAACTTTCCTGCCGTACAGCCAGAAGGGTGAGGCGCATGAAACAAATAGAGCTTCGCGAAGGCATGACATTTATTGAATTCTTTACCCCTGTCATTCGCGAGATTATGGCCAATCCGGACATTAAAATACCGGAAGTCACTCCAGCAAATGTATACAGCCCTGGTATTCCGGTCTATCGCAAGATCATTTGCGATATGGCGGACGGGCTGATGCTCCCCGGTTCCGGCCTGCGCAATACCGGGCAGTTCATTGAATTATGGCAGCGCTCTCAGAAGGGTGAATCCTGCCTGATTATGATGGAACATTTCAGCAATTTCGATTTCCCGGCTCTGCTGCGCTTTTTTGAACAGACTCCCGGTTTGGGGGAGGAGGCGGCCAATGCCCTGCTTCCGATTCAGGCCTACAAGTTAACCGCGGGCAACCGGGCCACCCCCGCGATGTCCAGCGCGTATTCAACGATTACCATTTATCCGAGCCGCCACATCGACCAGATTGAAGATGAGGAAGAAAGGCGCAAAGTAAGAGAAATTTCGACACCGATGAATCACGCGGCTATCGGTGAGATGACCAAACGCAAATACCAAGGTCGCATTATTCTAGTCTTCCCTACAGGTACCCGCTACCGCCCCTGGAACCCGGATAGCAAACGTGCGGTGAGAGAAGCGGAAAGCTACTTGAAAGTCTTCCAAAATGTGCTGTTCGTTGGGCTAAATGGTTTCTGCCTGATACCTTCTCGCGATGAGAACATGGAAAATGATCTGGTGAAAGAGAATGTGGTGTTGATGACAGCCGGAACCATTGTGCGGGGCCGCGAGTTCCGCGATCGGGTGATCTGCAAGCATCAATTGGATACCGACCCCAAAACGGCCGACAAGAAACACATTAAGAGTGTGGTCTGCGAGGCCATCATGGCCGAGCTGGAGAAACTGCACCGCGAAGCCGAGCCGGTCTACCGCAAATTGCTCGAAGAGACCCGCAACCCCGATAATCCGTTCCTCAAATACCGCGATTCGTAACCTGGTCTCCGGCTGTCTGCCAGATGCCAGGACCAAGGGGATTGATACGGAGCTGCTGCGAAGTTCCCGCACGATTCCAAGGCACCCCCGGCTGTCCCCTCCCGATAATCTGCCGCTGTTAACCCGATGCCTCCGAACTCCTTCCGCCTATCGCTGGCCCCAATGATCGATAAAACGGAGCCGCGCTTTCGTTATTTGATCCGGCAATTGTTTCCTGAAATGCATTTGTACACTGAAATGATTGCCTCGGGGGCGATCATTCACGGGCAGTGCCGGGATTTTCTGGCCCTTGATCCTTCGGAGCCACCCGTAGCCCTGCAACTGGGTACACACTGTCCGGAAGAAGCCTACCGGGCTGTCTTGCTCGCGCGGCGGTACGCCGAGCCGAGCGGCCCGGGTTTTACCGAGTACAACCTGAACGCCGGCTGTCCCAGCGACCGGGTGCAGAACCGCAATATCGGTGCCATCCTGATGAACGATGCGCCGCTGGTGGCCGAGATCTTGGCCGCCATGCGCCAGGCCCTGCGGGACAGTCAACGAAGCGTGCCCGGCCCCTTGCCCGAAGTAACGCTCAAACAGCGACTGGGCATTCAGCAGAAGAGCCGGGGCATCGACCTGAGCAGCCCAGAACAACTCTACGCCTTTGTGGAGCGGCTTGTGCCCCACTGCGACCGCCTGATTATTCATGCCCGCATCGCGATTCTTGAGGGCCTCAACCCTAAGCAGAATCGGGAAATTCCACCGCTGAATTATCCGTTGGTATTCCGGCTGCGCCGCGACTTTGCCCCCGTGCCGGTCGAGCTCAACGGAGGCCTGAAAAACTATCAGCAGATTGCCGCGCTGCTCCCACCGCCTTCAGGCGGCGACTCAGCGGGGTCGCTGGACGGTGCTATGCTGGGCCGGATTAGCTATGAAGATACTTGGGAGCTGTTCCGTATCCGCCAGAGCCTGCGGAAACACGGGCAGCTTGCGGCACTCGCAAAGGTTCAAAAGTTTTCGGAGCCTTCGGTCTCCGGTGCGATAAAGGGTGTCGTCAACCGTTCGGAGCTGCTGCAGCGTTACCTGGTGTATCTGGAACAGTATCCTTCCGAGCAAAGTATTCCGGCCCAAGTCTGGCCCTTGCTGAATCTTTGGCACGGTCTGCCGGAAGCTCGCGCCTGGCGGCGCTTATTGAGTCCGCCTTATCCGGCTGAGTTGGGGCGCAGAAACAGCAAAGCAGTGGTGAGCCTACTGCGCCGGGCGATTGAGCAGATGCAGGAACTGGAACTGCGCTATCCGGAGCGCGAAACTGAGGCTGGCGGATTCTAAGTTTTTAGGGGTTCTCTAAAGATGGGCGGCTGTTACTGTGTGTCCTGGCTCTTTAAGGCCGCGAGGAAGGCACTTTGTGGCAGCTCGACCGAACCAATCATCTTCATGCGTTTCTTGCCTTCTTTCTGCTTCTCCAGTAGCTTCTTCTTGCGTGTGATGTCGCCGCCGTAGCACTTGGCCGTGACGTCCTTGCGCAGGGCGTTGATGGTCTCACGGGCGATGATGGTGCCGCCAATAGCCGCTTGGATTGGAATCTTAAACTGGTGGCGCGGGATTTCCTTGCTCAGCTTTTCGCAGATGGCCCGACCCCGCTGCTGAGCACTGCTCTTGTGGGTCAACAGCGCCAAAGCATCGACCGCATCGCCGTTGATCAGAATATCAACCTTGCTCAACTCCGTAGGCTGGTAGTCTTCCACTTCGTAGTCGAACGAAGCATAGCCCCGGCTCAGCGACTTGAGCTTGTCATAGAAGTCAAACAGTATCTCGCCCAGCGGCATTTCATAGGTCAATTCAACCCGCTTGGGGTCGAGGTAGTGCATGTTCTTCTGCGTGCCACGCTTCAGGCTGCACAGGCTCATCAGGCCGCCCAGATAATCTTCGGGCGTGATGATGCTGGCCCGGATGTAAGGCTCCTCAACCTGCTGAAAGCTATTGGGCTTGGGATAGTGGGCCGGGTTGTCCAGGTAGTACCGGCTTCCGTCATTATTGGTGATGCGGTAGCGCACTGAAGGCGCAGTCAGCACAATGTTCAGCCCAAATTCAGATTCCAGACGCTCTTGAATTACCTCTAGGTGCAGCAGGCCCAGGAAACCGCAGCGGAATCCGAAGCCCAGCGCCGCCGAGGCATCTTTTTCATAGCTCAGCGAAGCATCGTTGAGGGCCAGCTTCTCCATAGCCCGGATCAGATCGTCGTAGAGATTGCTGTCCACTGGATAGATCGAGGAAAATACCACCGGCTTGACCGGCTGGAAACCGGCCAGCGGCTCAGCGGCCGGCTGTGTTGCCGAAGTAATCGTGTCGCCCACGGTAACTTCACTGATTTTTTTGACGTTGCCGAGCAGGTAGCCCGCTTCGCCGGCGCTCAGGCTCTCACCGGAGACCAGTTTGATCTGGAAGTAGCCCAGGTCTTCCACATCGTATTCGGCATTGCCGTGCATCAGGCGGAAGCGCTGTCCCTTGCGCAGCTGGCCTTGGAAGACCCGCAGGTGCAGCACTACACCCCGATACGGATCGTAATGGCTGTCAAAGACCAGTGCCTTCAGCACGGCCTCGCGCTCACCGCGCTCGGGATAGCCCGGGCCGGGGCCGGGCAGCGGGCAGTGCCGGATGATGCCCTCGATCAGGGTCGGAACACCTTGCCCGGTCTTGGCCGAAACCGCAAAAATCAAATCCGGATCCAGGCCCAGGTCGCGCTCCACCTGTTCGGTAATGGCCGGGATGTCGGCGCTGGGCAGGTCCACCTTGTTTAGCACCGGAATGATTTCCAGATTATGCTCCAAGGCGATGTAAAAGTTGGCCAGAGTTTGGGCCTCAATACCTTGGGTGGCATCAATGAGCAGCAGGGCCCCTTCACAGGAAGCAATGGCCCGCGAAACTTCGTAGGAGAAATCCACGTGTCCGGGTGTGTCAATGAAATTGAGGCAGTATTCTCCCCCGTCAGCGGCGCTGTAAAACATGGTTACGGCTTGGGATTTGATGGTAATACCTCGCTCGCGTTCAATATCCATTGAATCAAGTAACTGGTTTTGGAACTCGCGCTCGGAGACCAGCCGGGTCTCTTGAATGAAACGGTCAGCGAGGGTCGATTTGCCGTGGTCGATGTGGGCAATGATGCAAAAGTTGCGGATGCGCTCCAAGGGAAAAGGGAACTGTCGAGCCATAGCGCCGGATTCTAGCGATGTGTCGGCCTGCGGGCAAGATAAGGGCACCAGAACTCCCGAAACGGCAGCAAAGCAAGCAAAAACCGAGGCAGCCGGGGTGGTGGCCAGCAGCAGATAGAGTAGCGAAGGTGCCCCTTCATGGGTTTGAGCATCAAAACGCGGTACAATTGCTGCGGCGCAGAAAAAACAGAAACAGAGCGATTGTACGATTCTCACAGAAAACGATACCATTTTTAGAGCAGCCCTTTAGTAAATGCCCTGTTCGTAGACTCCCGATTTCGCAAGAATGAGGGAATCCATCGGGAAGAATGCCACTTTTGCAGATTGGTATAATAATACGCAGGAATATTACACTGTGAGACACGAATTTAGTAAAATCTGTTTATCGCTCATCGCTGCCAGTGAAACAAGGCCATGCCGCAGAAAAATATCTTTTTCTGCGGCCTTTTTGCGCCCGTTTCTCCTCCTTCTCTTCCTTCTCTTTCCGGCCCTCTTGCTCGGCTGCGACTCGCCCGGCGGATCAGGCGGGGGCCCTGCCCCGCCCTCCCCTGCCCCGCCCTCCCCTGCCCCGCCTAAAGGCTTGCAGGACATTCTGCAAAGCGGAACCCTGCCGCCCAGATCGGAGCTGGCGGCTTACGACAAAGTTACCGCAGATATTCTGGAAAATCTGGCCGGCGATGCACCCAAAAAACTGGGGATCATATATGTTACGCCAGATGGTGGCGCGGCTAAAGATGGCCGTGACTGGAAGAATGCCCATGAAGCAGCAAATCTGCAAACCGCCATTGACAACGCGGCGGGCAGTGAGCAGAAACCCTACCTGGTATTACTGGCGAAGGGCAGCTACGCCATCAGCGAAACCCTGAGCATGAAGGACCATGTAGCCATCATAGGCGGCTTTAGCGGCAATGGCGGGAACAGAGAGGGCCAGACAACCCTTGATGGCAGGGACAGTAGTGGCAACATAAAAGGTACTCAAATTTTTTCCAATACCGACCTGCATGAAACGGCCGTGCTCTCTGGAGTGAATATATCCTATGGCGATGCGGCTACTAAGGGCGGGGGAATGTATAATGACAACTCCTCCCCCACCCTTAGCTATATTACGTTCTCTGGAAACACGGCTGATGAAGGTGGAGGAATGTATAATGATAACAACTCCTTCCCCACGCTCAGCCATATTACTTTTTCTGAGAACGAGGCTCTTCGCAACAACGACGGCGGGGGAATGTATAATAACAAATCCTCCCCCACACTCATCAATGTCACTTTCGCCTGGAACGAGGCGGATAATGATGGCGGCGGGATGTATAATAACGACTCCTCCCCCACGCTCATCAATGTCACTTTCTCCGGGAACGAGGCGAATAATAATGGCGGCGGGATGAATAATAACGACTCTTCCCCCACGCTCATCAATGTTACTTTCTCCGGGAACACGATTCATCGTGGCGTTGGCGGCGGGATGTGGAGCTCCGGTGACAAAAAACCTTTGGTTTTCAACAGCATTTTCTGGGGCAATACTCCAGATCAGATTGCTCAGTTCAATAATCTTAGCCTCAAAGTCCCATTTAGTGATATGAATATTTTCTACTCCATTGTCAAGGATATAACGGCAAATCCGGACCGGGGTTTGTCAGCTAGAAATCCCCAATTGGGGGCCCTGAAAGACAACGGCGGCTTTGTGCAAACCATGGCTCTGCCCGCTGGCAGCCCGGCCATCAATCCACCCATCAATAAGGGGGCCTACATACAAGTACAAAGAAGTAGCCGGGATTTCTACCACAGTACGGACAACATACGATGGCACCTTGGTGACTCGTTGAGCACCGTGCCTCTTCCCCCTGAGGCCATTGACCTGACGGCTTTGGATGCGCGCGGTTATGCCAGAACGCGGCGCCCGGACTTGGGGGCCTTCGAGTCTGGCGCACAGCCCCGTAGCTCCACCGGTCTTGGAGTCATCAGCTTTAGGGGAGACTGAGGGGGCCTCTGGAGTTGGCCTGCGCCAGCTCGCATTTTTTAATTGCGCTGTACGGACAAAACAGCTATATTGAAGCTATGGCAAGTTGCGACAGCGCTTACAAATACCTGTTCTCGAACCCGGCAATCCTGTGCAAACTCATCCACGCCTTCGTTGAGGAGGACTTTAGCGCCAAAATCCAGCCCGACAGCCTGCGCAAACTCGACCCGTCCCACCTCTCTGCCACGCTCCAGCAGCGCGAATCGGACCTGCTCTATGAGGTGCGCCTGGACAGCCAAGACAATCGAGATAACCAAACAGCCTATCTGTATATCCTGCTCGAATTCCAGTCCACAGCCCCCAAGCATATGGCCATCCGCCTGCTCAGCTATATATCCCTGTTTTACGAACGCCTCATCAAGGAAGGCAAAAACAGCAAAGGCAAGTTGCCCCCGGTATTTCCGTTGGTGCTCTACAACGGAGACCGCCCTTGGAATGCGCCCCGCAGCACCAGCGAACTGATCAGCAGCAACGAAATACCCGCAAAATACCTACCCCACTTTCAATATGCTCTCATTGACGAGAAGCGCATCCCCGACGAGAAAATCCACAAGCTGCACAACCTCATCAGTGCGGTGATTTGTGCCGAGAAGTACGGCAGACCAGGGGAGTGGGAAGCGCGAATCCCGCAAATCATAGAATTCCTGCGCGATGAACCCGGGCCCGAAATCACCATTTTCAGGCGCTGGATTGCCCTGCTGTTTGGCGAGGGCATGAACGAATCAGAATACAATCAAATCACCGCACCAGAGGAGGTACAGAAGATGTTGGCAACACTGGCAGACGATCTAAGAGCTGAAGGTCGGGAAGAAGGTCGGGAAGAAGGCAGACAAGAAGGCGAAAAACTGGGCATGCGGAAAGGCCGGGAAGAAGGTGAACATTCGGCAACAAAATCGCCGCTCAGCGCGAAATTGGAATTTTTAGAGGTTCCCTAATGCTCCCTGGGCAAGGGAAGTCAGCCCAACGCTGCTAGAGGCCAAAGGTCGGTATGGGAACGCAGCTGGACGAAAAAAAGATCAGGCGGAACGGTGAGAGTATCAAGAGGGGGCGAGGTGGGGAGAGCTTGGCAACCCTTCTGCCGCCTCCCGGTCCAGGAGTGCAGTGACGCTAGGGTGCAGGCGCAGCGCCGAGACAGGGTACTGCGGACTGACGAGCGGAGTGCTCAGCCATCTGGCGACCACTTCCCGTTTGGCTGCTCCGTTGGCCAGCAGCAGAATGTTCTCTGAGGCGAAGATGCTCCCCAGCCCGAGTGTCAGCCCTCCCTGGATCTGGGATCTGTTTTCCCAAACCATCGGATGCCTCATCGAAGTCTCTGAGAGCTGGGCATGATGGGCGTTCAGTCGAAATTCTGGCGCTGGTTCATTAAAGCCGATGTGCCCGTTCTGCCCGATGCCGAGCACCGTCAGGCTGATGGTGAGAGAGCTGACAATCTGCTCCAGCCGCTCGCATTCTGCTGTGGGATCTGGCGCGTCGCTGCAGAATGCGATGCATTGCTCTTCAGGGATTCGGGCCGGCTTGAGCACATACCTCTGGATAAAGGTATAGCAGGATGAACTGTGTCCCTGCGGCAGGCCAAACCACTCGTCCAAGACGACGATCGTCAGCCGGGCTGTATCTTTGGGCTCAGCGCGTTCCGCAAAAATCTGGTAGGCCAGAGCTGGAGAAGCGCCCGAAGCAAGAACAAAGACCGGATGTTCGTTTTCGCGGAGCAGGGTGAGCATCCGCTGCGCCGCCTGTTCGCTGAGCGCTTGGTAGTCTTCGAAGATATGGTATGTCACGGTGGCATTCTTGGCCTTTTATGCATTTGGAATGCATTTCCATGCGTGGCGCGCAGCGCCTAGAAGAGATACATGTTCATAGATTGCGCTCTGGCATATTTCGGGAGCCATTGATTTGGGCACTTTTTCCTCCACCCATTGCCTGATTGTCTGCAGGCAGGAGGGATTATGCCCGACTACGCCGCCCCCCAGTACGATTTTCTCTGGATTGATCACATAGCATAGATTGATCACATGCATACTCAAAGTATCAAAGGATCGCTGCAACCATTCCCGCCCACCGCCTTCGCGCTGGGCCAAGATCTTCTTGCCGCCGACAAGGTCTTCCAGGTGCGGGATCTGGACAGCTCTGCTGTACATCTCGTCGGGCGAGCTCAGGCAGAAGGCCAGTTCTCCCGCAACGGAGTTTGCGCCAGTATACAGCTCTCCATTGAGCAGAATCCCCATGCTGACCCCGGTGCCGAGGTTGATGTAGAGGCCGTTGCGCACAGAGCGCAGCGCCCCCTGCCACTGTTCGCCGAGGACGGCGGCGTTGACATCGTTGATGAAACAGAGCTTATGTCCCTTTACCTTGAGGCTTGCAGAGATATGCCGCATAAAAGATATGTCGGCAAAGTTGGTTGCGTATGATGACTGATGGCAAAATTCCATCGGCTGGGAGGCCTGTTCGGAGATGACCCAGGGCACGGAAAAGGATACTGCGCCGATCCTAGGATGGTGCTGCAGCAGGGCATCCATTTCTGCAAGCAGCAACGCCCCCAGGTCTTCCCGGCTTTGGGGCATGCTGCGAGAAATTTCTGAATGTATGGTGCCGCTGCTTTCTATTACTGCCGCCCGAAACCGGGTCCCGCCGAGGTCTGCGCAGAGCAGGGGATCAGGCATGTTCAGCCTCCTGGGTCGTTTGAGTTCCCTGGTCCCCCTGCTTTCCTGGGCGACGACGGCTCAGCCTTTTGATGACCCTGGACATAATCATGGCCAGGGCGCCATACCTCATCGTTTCCGCATACAGCGGATCAGGCAGGATTTTGATGTCTCTGAGCTCTTTGTGCAGGACCAGCTGGTCCAGGACTGCGTCAATTTCGGGGAGCAGGGGTGCTACCTTCGGGGCAAAGGGGCCGCCAATATAAAATATATTGATGTCAAAGAGGTTGATTAATATCGACAGCAGGTAGCCGAGGGTCTTTCCCTTGATCTCTTCTTTCTCATCAGAGTTGGACGAGAGCACTTCTTCCACCGTTTTGCGCTGCCGTGTGTGTGGCGAGAGGATATTGCAGATGTCCGAACCTAGGCCATTATCTCCGCAGATCACGTTGTTCTGCACCACCACGCCGATGCCGGTTCCCTCGCCGATAAACAAATAGATGCTGCGCTGTCCGCTCGCCTTATTCTGGATCACGCTGGCAATGCTGCAGAGCACGGACTCGTTTTCCACCAGTACGGGAATCTGGCAGAGTTCTTCGAGTCTGCTTTGCAGCTTCACTCCTTCAAAGACTGGGGCTGCCGCAGTCACCAGCCGGCCGCTCTTCTGGTGCATGGTAGCCGATACTGATACCCCCATGCCTATGAGAGAGATCTGCGGATGCTTTGCTCTTTCGGCGCTGTATGACTGGCTGAAATCGACTAGAAACCCTTCTATGGTGCCTGCTATGGGAAAGGAGCTGCTTGAAAGCAGATTTCCGTCCAGGCTGAGTATATGCAGTTCGGCGCTGTGGACCTGGTGGATGTCGAGCATGGCGAGGCAGTATCTGTTTTGGCTCATGGCAAAGATTTTCACCTTGGCACCATAGTTCTTTTCACTGTGCTTGCGTTCGGTCGCCAGGCCCAAGGACACGAGTTTGTTGCACAGCGCCGAGACTGTCCCAGCGCTCAGGGAGAGCTCTTCGGCAAGCTCTTTCCTGTACGTTTTGCTCTTTTCAATGGTAAACATGATGACTTTCAGCAGGTTCTGGGTGTGGATGTCCGCTGAGGACTGGATATTGAGCAGCATGAGTTTTGTTATACGTTTACCTGTGAGAGCTTCCTGACGGCCCTGTTGTCCAGTCTAGAAATGAAGGTCAAAAATCTCCTTGCAGAAGTCCCCTTATACATTTTCCCAGTACGATTTATTTCTGCCGACAGAAGCCTGCATAAGATCTTGAGGCATACCAAAGCGATCTTGTTCCAATACAATGAACCCACTATATTGCCTTTGCACCAGTTCATCCTTCCATTGCTTTATATCGATATCGCCTTGCTCCAGCTCAACCATGACTCCAGCAGTAAAAATGTCTTCTACTGACAGCCCCTCTTTCTCCAGATCTCGCTTCTTCTTCAAGTCGATATTCTTGATATGGATATAGGCAATCACCTCAAAATGCGTGCGAAGAAAATGGGACGGGCTTCCTCCACTGTAGGTGTGGTGCCCTATATCAAAGCAAAGGGGGACCGCCTCGACCGCATCTAGAAATATATCGATCTCATCTTCTGTTTCAACGCATGTTCCGGCGTGGGGATGGAGGAGCAGGCTGAGCCCCATATCAGAAAGCTCGCTTCTCAATGCGGCAATATGCTTTGCGGCGAAAGAAAGGTAGCTTTGCTTTGATGCTTGAAGCCCCTGGCTCTCTTGGGGCTGCGACTCGATATAAAAACCTGAGTCATCCATTAGAATCAGAAATTTTGCCTGGTAGGCCTGAAGCTCGGCAGCCAGATTGCGCGCCGACTCCATAAACTGTTCTGGAAAACTCTCTAATAGAGGAAAAGGATAGACCAGAGGCGCCGCGCAGATGGAAATTTCTTTCTCCCCGAGTAGGGCCTTTATAGTGCTGGCCGAGTCGCCCAAATAGGTTTGCGGCCCAAGTTCCGTCCAATAGAAACCAAGCTCTGCAATTTCACTGAGGTACCGCTCCCCCCGGATCTGGCCCGGATGGGACGGATACCAGATGCCCCAGGCGCAAGGAGCTGCCGCCAGGGTATAGAGTGGAGGTTTTGTCATAATTCAGAGCCTCTCCAGGATTTTTTCAAACAGAACAAAGTCTGCCAGCGAATCCTGAACAGATGTCTTTGGTTTTTTGTTGTGCTCCAAGCAATGGTGAAAGTAGTTTAGCTCGGCCATGAATGGGTCGGTATAATAGGGGCCAAATTCCGTCACTTTGCTTTTGCTTTCGTTTGCCTCTCTCACATAAAGGCTCATCGGCAGGTCGCGTATGTAGGGAGTGTTGTATGTCATGGAGTACATTGTAGAGTCTTCGAGCACTTCAATAGAGGCATCAAAGTGCGCGACATTGTGGATCAGGCACTCATAGATGGTGCAAAAATTTCCATAATCGAATGTGACCGAGAGCATCTCCCCTCCCTTGTACACAGCGGCATGGAAAACAGCCCGGGGCGGCCCCAGCAGTTCTCTCATCGCCGAGAGGCTGTGCGAACACAAGCCTGTCAGCACCTGGTAGGCCCTCCGCCTCTCTGGGGCTCCACTTTGACACATCAGATCAAGCTGTTCTCTGAGCAGAGCGGCGCCTTCTGCTCGAAGCTCTTGCGGGATATCTACAGGATGAAAGATATGATTGCTCTGCCCAATGAAAAATGCGCCTTCGCAGATAATATCCCGTATACGCACATATTCAATATTTTGTTTTTGAATACGTTCTTTTAAAAGTAAAAATGGCTCTGCGAAGCGGCGCATATAGCCAACCATAAGGCACAAATTCTCCGCCTCTTTTTCGAGATGGCAGAGTTTCTTTACGTCATGGGCACTCAGGCAGATGGGTTTTTCAATAAAGATATGTTTTCTCTGCTGGAGCGCTCTGGCGGCGTGTGTGTAGTGGTACTGGTCCGGACTGAGGACGAAAACGACATCGACAGCAGGAGCGGCGAGAAGCTCTTCTGCGCTGTGGAATACTTTGGCAATGCCGTATTTTGCCGCAACGGCCCTAGCAACGCTGTGTGAGGCATCATAAATACCGTATATGTGAAACAGATGGCTGAGCCTTTGCAATAAAGGCAGGTGCACAAGCTGGGCGACTTCTCCTAGGCCAACCATTCCAATGCTGTATTTTTTCACGGTCTATCGCTTCCCATTACTGTTTCTCATCACTGTTCTCCCTGCCAGCCAGCGGCAGCCATAATGTAATATCTCTGTAAAAAGAAAAATACCATGAAAGGGAAAAAGATCACAATTGCCGATGCGGCAGAAAGTTCCCCCCAATTCGCGACAAAATGGCCGCGCAAAAGGGGGATAACCTGTACACTGGTGTATTTCTCAGGGGTGTATAAAAATATCAGCGGAAAAAAGAAATCCAGCCAGCTCCAGACGAATTGCAGGGCAAATATTGCAAGCAGAGCAGGATATAGATTGGGCAGCACAACTTTATAGAAGACACCCCACTTAGAGCAGCCATCAATCCTGCCTGCTTCTTCAAGATGGATGTTCTGCGTCTTCATAAAATTCATAATGAAAAAAACAATCCACGGCAACGCCGTGACTATATCCATAATGATCACACTGAACAGAGAATTGAGCAAAGAGAGGGTATTGATCATTTTGAATACAGGTATTGCGATCATCTGAAACGGCGCCGACATGGTACTCAGCAATACGATGACAAGTTGTGTTTTTAAGGGAATTCGAAATCTTGCTAAGCCGTATCCAGCTAAAGAACCTATTGTCATCGCCATAATGGTTCCCAGCAGAGATATAAACAGGGAATTTAGCAGGGGGCGTATTAGTGGTATATCAGAAGTAAAGAGTACTTTGGTATAGTTTTTTGCGTACAAAGTAAGTGGATTGAGTTGCCACCAGCCATCAGTCAGTTCTTCAGAAGGACGCACAGAAGCAAAAATGATCCCCAGTATGGGGCTGATCCATATGAATCCTATGAACCAGAGCACAGCGCTTCTGAGTATCCTCTGTTGTTTCTTTATTTCCATAGCTCAGATCGCGTTTGTTCCAGCTTGATTTTTGATTAAAAACGTGATGGGGGCTACGCAAAGCAGCATCATCAGGACAGCAATAGCAGTGCCCTTTCCTTCTTGAAAGTACCGAAATGTGCTTTGATACATCTCTAAGCTCAACAAACTGGTACTGTCTCCAGGGCCTCCGCCTGTAGAGGCATATACAATGTCAAATAGCTTGAGTTCCCAAATCAGAGACATGGCGACAATAACATAAGTCACAGGTTTCAGATGCGGGAGAAGCACTTGAAATAATATTCTGACCCGGCTGGCTCCATCCATTTGTGCCGCTTCAATGATGCTCTGATCGACAGTGTTGAGCGCAGACATATACATAATCATACAATAGCCAACCCATAGCCAGATCGAAATCAGAACCAGGGCATACAAGGCGAGCCCAGGTTTGGCCAGCCAATTGACATATAGAGCATCCATTCCCAATAGGTGGAAGAAACTGGGGACGAGGCCGCTTGACTGGGCAAATAGAAACCTGGCCAATATGCCGCCGACAACCATAGGCACCGTAGTTCCCATGAATATTAGAGTCCTCAAACTCCCTCTGCCATAGATATGGGAATTTAATAATAAAGCAAATGTCAGGCCGAGGATAATAGAGGCGGGCATATGTAAAAGGATCCAGATAATATTATTCCCCAGAGTGCCGACAAGTTCTTCTGAAAAAAATCCATTCAGGTTGAAAAAACTCTTGTCAGAAAACAATTCAGTATAATTTTGTATGCCGACAAAACCGGTATTATTATAAAAACTCAAGAGAATGCTATGGAATACAGGTATAACGACAAAAATGACGATCAAAAATATAGCTGGAAAAATAAATAAAAAATCTGTCCACCTGATTTCTGGCCACACCATATAGCACCTGTTTTTACCCATAAAATGATTTCATTCTCAAGTGAGATTGGAGAGTCTGGGGGTCTACTTATTTTTCAAGGTTTCCTCAGAAGATTCCTGCAGCCTTCCTAAAACATGGTCCAAAGTTTTTTCATCCGGTTTAGCCCACAGAAGAGCAAGTTGCTTCCATATTGTAGACTGAAATTTCCCACCGATAGAATCATCGAGGTCCGGCACCACCTGCACCGTTTGCAACAGGGCAAAAATGTCCCTCTCGCTCTCGGGGTATGCAGAAGAAGGGATATTGAGGTAGGTGCCAATGCGCCCCCCATGGGCAATTTGGATCTCTTGCCCTCGCGTGGCGAGAAACTTGATGAGTTTCTTTGCGGCTTTAGGGTGTTTTGTATATTGGGGAGTGAACCAATAATCGTTCCACAACATCACAGTATCTTGACCAGGGAAGAGGAGAACTCCCCGATCTTCTGGCGGGTCAATAGTCTGGGAATCTGTGCTGTCGCCTATAAATATAGGGTATTTCCCGTTCCACATAGATTTGAGCAGGGCCTCGTATTCATCTGGTTCTCCAAAATAGCCCTCGCGTATCAGCGGCAGTAATTTCTGGGCAAAAATGTCGCGCACCCTCGGAGACTGCCATGACAGTACTCCCTTCCGCAGTTGGTCGTGCATGCGCTTGCCGCCAAAGATCAAGATCCACGTCTCCGCAATACTGGTGAATGTCCAGCCAACGCCCCCGCCGCTTGCCAGCACGGCTTCTTTGCCCGAAGCGCTGCGTACTTCGTCCAGAAAATCTTTTACTGTTGCATCATTCTTTTCTTCAGGTGCTTGTATCCCATCTTTGGCAAACTGGCTCTTTCTGTATTCCGGCACAGTGATTCCCCCTGTTCCAGGGACTCCATAGATGGCTTTGCCTATGCTTACTTCTGAAAAAGAGCCTTTTACGAAGTTCTCTTTATTCAATACATCGCTGAGATCTAATACATGCCCCCTCTTGGCCTGTTGTCGTATATACCAGGCAAACGATGTATCAATCACGTCAGCAGGAGTCTTTTGGGCTTGAAATTGCACGGCAAGTATGGTTGAAATATCTTCAGGCTTTGCTGTTTGATATTGCACCTTGATATTTGGGTTCTGTGCTTCAAATTCTTGGATCACCGGGAGAAATCCATTCAGTTCTTCATTGACCCAGGGGATAATAATGCGTAGATCTGTTTTTTGCGCTCCGTTTTCCCTTTTCGTGCACGCGGAAAAAAGCCCTATGGCCAAAGTTATGTAAGCAAAAACCATTTTACCATTCATCGTTTAATCCACTCTCTTATCATTATTTCAACCATCGAATTATATGCCCGTCTTGCTCCCTTGTCAAGAGTCTCTCGAAAAAAGTTTGAAAGGAACGAGCTACAATGGATGATTGGGAAAAACAATGGCCAGTACGAACAGAGAAACCTTGAGCCCTCCGAAAAGCTTGAAGCGAGCGCGATTTCCATGATGCTTCGACAGGCTCATCACAGGTAGCGAGGGAGGGAGGCTAGAGAGCATACTTTGCTGTATGGTACAGGCTCCCATGCTTTCGCATGGGAGAAAATGCGGACCGTGCGCAGCAAGAGCTTGCTGCCTCTCGTGACAGTGGTAAAGTCAGGGCTAAGCAGGCCATTCTTCACAAATCCTGCCGCAGGCAGAACCTTTACTCCGTGAAAAGACCGATTCTGGCGCAAAATTGGAATTTTTAAGGCTGCCTTCAAGAAGCCGAACCCCATTTGTCTCAAATTTACTGAACCTACAACACCCAATTGACGCAAGGTAATTCATGAGCCATAATTACAGGCGTCAGTCTGTAAATTTTCAGTGGGACCTAAAAAATCCATGGATAACAAACAATCAGAGAAAATGATCGAAGCTATGTTCCAGGGCATGGCTGAACTACAACAATCCCAGGCTGAGCTACAAAAATCCCAGGCTGAAACAGATCGTAAGCTAGAAGAAGTCGGCAAACGTCTGGGCAGTATCGGCATTAATATGGGCGACTTTGCCGAGGAGCTGTTTTATAGCAGCCTACAGGAGAACCCAGTGCTGGGTAATATTCATTATGACGCAGTCGAACGAAATACTCGCGATGGCAAAGACAGGACCGAGGTAGATATTCTGCTGTTTAATGGCGACTCAGCCGCTTTGGTGGAAGTAAAATACAAAGCACATCCCTCTGATATTGATGACTTGATAACGAGGAAGGCAAAGTCATTTCGGAAAAACTTCCGAGAGTACAGAGGCCATAAATTGTACATGGGCCTAGCATCAACAATAAGTCATAGAGACTTGGTCACCAAGGCGAAAGAAGCTGGCATTTACCTTCTGGGGCAGCGCGGCAAGCATGTGGAGCTACTGAACGGCGATTCGATTAGAAATTTTTGAAAGATCGCGATCCAGCAGCAGCTTCTCCCTACTCCAGTACGCAAATAAAGCAAGCGATAGCCTTCCGGTGCCCTATCTTGGCCAAACGTCTTGCTTGGCCAAAGGAGCTAAGGGCACCTCTAAAAAGTACCCAATTGACGCAAGGTAATTCATGAGCCATAATTACAGGCGTCAGTCTGTAAATTTTCAGTGGGACCTAAAAAATCCATGGATAACAAACAATCAGAGAAAATGATCGAAGCTATGTTCCAGGGCATGGCTGAACTACGAAAATCCCAGGCTGGGCTACAAAAATCCCAGGCTGAGCTACAAAAATCTCAGGCTGAGCTACAAAAATCCCAGGCTGAAACAGATCGTAAGCTAGAAGAAGTCGGCAAACGTCTGGGCAGTATCGGCATTAATATGGGCGACTTTGCCGAGGAGCTGTTTTATAGCAGCCTACAGGAGAACCCAGTGCTGGGTAATATTCATTATGACGCAGTCGAACGAAATACTCGCGATGGCAAAGACAGGACCGAGGTAGATATTCTGCTGTTTAATGGCGACTCAGCCGCTTTGGTGGAAGTAAAATACAAAGCACATCCCTCTGATATTGATGACTTGATAACGAGGAAGGCAAAGTCATTTCGGAAAAACTTCCGAGAGTACAGAGGCCATAAATTGTACATGGGCCTAGCATCAACAGTAAGTCATAGAGACTTGGTCACCAAGGCGAAAGAAGCTGGCATTTACCTTCTGGGGCAGCGCGGCAAGCATGTGGAGCTACTGAACGGCGATTCGATTAGAAATTTTTGAAAGATCGCGATCCAGCAGCAGCTTCTCCCTACTCCAGTACGCAAATAAAGCAAGCGATAGCCTTCCGGTGCCCTATCTTGGCCAAACGTCTTGCTTGGCCAAAGGAGCTAAGGGCACCTCTAAAAAGTACCCAATTGACGCAAGGTAATTCATGAGCCATAATTACAGGCGTCAGTCTGTAAATTTTCAGTGGGACCTAAAAAATCCATGGATAACAAACAATCAGAGAAAATGATCGAAGCTATGTTCCAGGGCATGGCTGAACTACGAAAATCCCAGGCTGGGCTACAAAAATCCCAGGCTGAGCTACAAAAATCTCAGGCTGAGCTACAAAAATCCCAGGCTGAACTACAACAATCCCAGGCTGAGCTACAACAATCCCAGGCTGAAACAGATCGTAAGCTAGAAGAAGTCGGCAAACGTCTGGGCAGTATCGGCATTAATATGGGCGACTTTGCCGAGGAGCTGTTTTATAGCAGCCTACAGGAGAACCCAGTGCTGGGTAATATTCATTATGACGCAGTCGAACGAAATACTCGCGATGGCAAAGACAGGACCGAGGTAGATATTCTGCTGTTTAATGGCGACTCAGCCGCTTTGGTGGAAGTAAAATACAAAGCACATCCCTCTGATATTGATGACTTGATAACGAGGAAGGCAAAGTCATTTCGGAAAAACTTCCGAGAGTACAGAGGCCATAAATTGTACATGGGCCTAGCATCAACAGTAAGTCATAGAGACTTGGTCACCAAGGCGAAAGAAGCTGGCATTTACCTTCTGGGGCAGCGCGGCAAGCATGTGGAGCTACTGAACGGCGATTCGATTAGAAATTTTTGAAAGATCGCGATCCAGCAGCAGCTTCTCCCTACTCCAGTACGCAGATAAAGCAAGCGATAGCCTTCCGGTGCCCTATCCTTGGCCAAACGTCTTGCCTGCCAAACGTCCTGGGCGCTGCCTCGCCATACCAGAATATTAGCGCCTTGCCCCGGTGTTCGGAATTTTTAAAACATCGTTAATAACCGTAGCGTACCGGGCAGCCTCTCCCGGAATTTGATCGTATAACCAGAGCCAGCCCCCTCTGGTACCATGGGTGTATTTCCAACGTTTCAAATCGATCTCAATTGAAGGCAAACCATCTTCGGTGTCTAAACCTGGATATACCGGAACATCCTGAAACATAAGCTGCCATTGCCCAATTAAGTTGGTATTTATTCTGCCACCGGCATAGCATTGCAAATACACCGCATCCACGGCACCCGGCCTGGCCCCTTCGATATTGCGCACCAGGGGAGCCCAAAAATCAGGGCCCCTGACATAGGGTACTACAGCAATTTTGAAGCCTATATCTGCCAGCATAATACCAAAACGAGTAGCTGATATCAGGTCATACGTTACTTCATCATCAAAATCAATCGCGTCTACATCAGGAAAGTGATCTCTCAATGCCATAAAATTCCGATGCAGGATACTTTCCTTTCCCAACCCATCAGATTCAATTAAACTTTTAATATTATCAAATGTACTAGAACCAGCAGCACTTAATCCAAAATTAATAGTTACAATATTGGAACCCTGCTTCAGGCTGGCGACATCATTTTTAAACTGCGGATGTGTTTTATCTCCAATATATTTTCCATCGGCAACTATCGGGAACTCCATGTTGAAGTCCAGTTTGCCATCTTCAAGAAGATGAATGGTCCATATTTCCACCATGGTAAAACCGGAATTTTTAATATTGGGAATTGTTTTCTCACGTAGATCCTCTTTATAAAATGGTCCTCCTCCAAATATTCCTGACATTTTTGGTATTGCAGACATTCTCAGGGCCATGTCTGGATTTTGAGGACTTCCATTTTCATTCAAGTTTCCACAAGCAGAAAAAGTGAAAATCAAAAATAAAACCACTAATTTAATTTTCATGGCAACCTTCAGCATTTAAATATTTCTATGTTGATAAAACGTAACCGTTCACGGGTTTGTATAAGGGCTTAGTTTGCTCCGGAGTTCGGGATTTTAAAGACCCTGTTAATGGTTTTCGCATACCGATCGACATTTCCCGGCGGAATCTCATCGTACAGCCAGAGCCAGCCCCCTCTGGTGCCATAAAGGTATTTCCAACGTTTCAATTGGTCCTCAATCGCAAATACGCCCCCTGCGATGTCCAGGCCCGGGTATACGGGGATATCTTGAAACATAAGCTGCCATTGCCCAATTAAGTTGGTATTTATTCTGCCACCGGCATAGCATTGCAAATACACCGCATCCACGGCACCCGGCCTGGCCCCTTCGATATTGCGCACCAGGGGAGCCCAAAAATCAGGGCCCCTGGCATAGGGTACTACAGCAATTTTGAAGCCTATATCTGCCAGCATAATACCAAAACGAGTAGCTGATATCAGTTCATACGTTACTTCATCATCAAAATCAATCGCGTCTACATGGGGAAAATGCTCTTTCAAAGCCATAAAATTTCGATGCAGGATACTTTCTTTTTTCATACCTTCAGAGTCAATCAAATCTTTAATATTGCTAAATGTCGGAGAGCCCCAGGCACTTAAGCCAAAATTAACGGTTGTAATATTCGAACCCTGCTTCAGGCTGGCGACATCATTTTTAAACTGCGGATGTGTTTTATCTCCAATATATTTTCCATCGGCAACTATCGGGAACTCCATGTTTATATTTAGGGTGCCATTTTTAAGAACATGAATAGTCCATATCTCTACCATCGTAAAGCCGGATTCTTTGAGCGCCTGAACCGTCTCCTCACGCTGATCCTTTTCATAAAAGGGGTCTTCCACAAATACGCCCGACATTTTCGGTATTTCAGACATATTTAGGCCCATGCCCAGATTTCTTACACTTTCATTAAGATCACTACAAGCAAGAAAAAAAGAAAACAAGAATAAAATCAAAAATTTAATTTCCATAATACGCTCCATTACAGTGAATCTATTACAATAAATATTATCAATAAAAAAATAAATCTCAATATACAAGTTCCATTAAGTCCATCTGCGGAAAACTGTCATTGCAATAGACTAAGGGGGACCTCTAAGACTGTTTTTTAGCCAAGGTTCTCCCGCCTCTTGTCTTGGATCGTCCGATGCCCTTATATTCGGTTAGAACGAGGCTTATGTCGTCGCCCCACGGGGTATATATCATCCTGTCTGGCGAGTCTTTATACAAAATTCGGACGTTGTAAACGTTAAGTTGACCAAAAGACATGTTACCCGGATTGTTTAAATCAAAGGTTTTGCCCTTGTATATGTACTGAGTCTCGGTAAACGTTGCCACCACATCCCCGACAGGCAACTTGCTGGAATCGGTTTCGTACCATTCTCCCCGAATCCATTCGGGGAAGGTTTGCTTCCTTAGGGGTGTAGTCGCCTCTCCTACCGGGTTGCAAGCAATTGGCAACAGTAAAGATAATACTGCCGCCACAAAAATAATATGCTTTTGGGAATACACAGTTTTACTCCTTTTTTGTTTGGGGATTCTGAACGGTCTTTTAGAGAGTAATCTTAAAAATTTGGCGAAGAGCCCGAGCATGCCGGGCAGCATTATCCGGGATTTGATCATATTGCCAGAGCCATGCCCCCCTGGTCCCATAAAAATATTTCCAAGATTTCAATTGGTCCTCAATCGCAGATACGCCCCTTGCGGTGTCCATGCCCGGATATACGGGGACATCTTGAAGCAAAAACTGCCAATTCCCGATGAATTGACCATTTTGGTTTCCATTCGCATAGCATTGTAGATATACTGCATCTATAAAGTCCGGTCGATCTTCCTTAATCTTGTTTCCCAAGGGAACCCAAAAATCTTGAAAACTATTTGCATTATAAGGTACTATGGCAACTTTAAAGCCTATGTCTGTCAATATAATGGCAAATTTAGAAGCGGATTCTAGGTCATAGGTCGCCATGCCATCATGGAAGTTGATTGCATCTACATCGGGAAAGTGCTTTTTCAATGCCTTGAAGCTGCGATATAGAATATCTCCACTTCCGGACTCAATTAAACTTTTAATATTATCAAATGTTTCTTCAGCCTCTAAGCCGAAGTTGATTTTTGTAATACTTGAGAAAAGATCCTGTTTCAGGCTGGCGACATCATTTTTAAACTGCGGATGTGTTTTATCTCCAATATATTTTCCATCGGCAACTATCGGGAACTCCATGTTGAAGTCCAGTTTGCCATCTTCAAGAAGATGAATAGCGGATATTTCCACCATGGTAAAACCGGATTCTCTGAGCTCTTGAAGTGTCTGTTCGCGTTGTCGCTCTTTATAAAAACCTTCTCCTACAAATATTCCAGACATTTTGGGTATTGCAGACATTCTCAGGGCATCTGGATTTTGTGGACTTTCATTCAGATTTTCACAAGCAAAAAATAAAAACAGCAAGAGCAGAACCGTTAATTTAATTTTCACGACAACCTCCATTATTTATTCCATTTCGTATGATTATCTGCCTGAAAGGAGCCACCCAACCGCTTTAGACAGAGGTGCCTCATCAGGGAACCTCTCTGCGCTCTTGCTCGCTCTTTTGAAACGAACAGATTTGTCAGAAAAGGCGGCAGGCTTTTGCTGCGCACGGCCTGCATTTTCTTCCATGCTGAGGCATGGAAGCATATACAATACAACAAAGTATTCTTCGGCTTCACTTCCTCGCTCCAAAATAGCTTCGCAAGAAGACAAAAGCGATTTTTAGAGGTCCCCATTAGAAAGTCTGCTGAACAAGCATAAATGCTTGTTCAGCAGATTGAGAATGCTGGTCCTAATTTACTCCGGGGCGAGAAATTTTAAAAACATCGTCAATAACTTTGGCATACCGGGCAGCCTTTCCCGGAATTTGATCGTACAGCCAGAGCCAGCCCCCCGTAATATCTTGATTTTTTTTCCAACCATTCAATCTCGTTTGAATATGCCACTCACCGCTATTAGTGTCTAAGCCTGGATATACAGGGATATGAGGAAATGCCGACTGCCAATCTCCGGGATTATTCCAAGCCCCACCGGAATAGCATTGCAAATATACCGCATCTATGGTGCCCGGTCGTTTTTTTTCAATACCGCGCACCAAAGGAGCCCAGAAAGTATCTTTCATTGCATAGGGTGCTATGGAAACTTTGAATCCGATCTCTGAGAGCATGATGCCAAATTTAGTGGCAGATGGCAGGTCATAGGTCGATTCATCATCAAAGTCAATCGCATCCACATCGGGAAAATTTTCTCTTAATGCCCGAAAATTGCGATATAAAACACTACTCTTACCCGTACCATGGACTTTAATTAAAGACTTGATATTATCAAATGTTTTGGAACCCCAACCACTTAAGCCAAAGTTAATCTTTGTAATATTTGAAGAACCCTGCTTTAGGCTGGCAACGTCATTCTTGAAGTCCGAATATTTTTTCCCGCCAATATATTCTCCATCTCTGACCAGTGGGAACTCTGCATTAAAATTCAGTTCTCCATTGGCAAAAACATGAATAGTCCATATTTCCACCATGGTAAAACCAGATCTCTTGAGATCCTTAATCGTGTCCACACGTTGATCTTTTTTATAAAATGGGCCTCCCCCAAATACTCCGGACATTTTAGGAGCCGATTTAATTGCATTACGTGCATTACGCGATTCAGAATTTGCACCCAAGCCTTCACATGCAAGAAAGAAAAAAGCCAGGAACAGAACTGCCAATTTAATCTTCATAATAGCCTCCATTACAGCAAATAGTACAGTACGATAAACAGAGCCAAAATTTCAGGGTAAATTCAAGGGGAAAGTCGAAATATCTGTAAGATATATTACCCCCGGGAAAACCGGCACCTGCTTATTGGATAAAAATCTTGTTTTGAGAGTAAAAAAATATTGAATCGGAGCACCACCTCCTTGATGGAGCAACAAGCCCTAAAATTTCCTTCCACCGGGTTGGAAAGCCATTTTAAAAGGAAAAGAATTTTTAGAGCTTCCCCAAATTGCTACTGTTTTGCCTTCCAATCCTTATAACGCTGGTTAATCTTCGCCACAACCTCATACCAACCCGCATCTCTAAGCTTCTGGCGCCACTCCGTTAAAGTCTTGCCTACCGGGACGAAACCGTATTGCAGACTCTCCATATAGGGCTTCGAAATCGCCTGAGCCGTAGCAATTTCCTGCTTAAATTCTGTCGAATCAATGCTGAAGCCCAGGGCAGGAGACTTCTCTGCCGACTCGTTGAACTTTTTAAGTTGCTCTCTGGCATCGGGAGGGTCACCCGGAAGGACATAGAGTGGCAGCAGGCTGCCCAGCGAAAAATTGGGAACATTATAATCATTTTTTCCACGCTCTGTCTGCTCGATCACTGTTCCGCCTTTTTTATTGTAATGAACCCCTTCAATGCCATAACCGACCAGGTTGCGCAGGACTTTGTCCGTATTCAGCAGGCTGATAAAGCTCAAGGCTTGGACTTTATTGGGCGAAGCACTGGGGATGCTCAGCATCGAGCCCTGGGGGGTGGAGCTGGTCAGCACCGCCGGGGTATCAACTTTCTGGATAGTAATATCATTCCCCCACAGATTTTTGATACCTCCCTCTGAGCCCGGGAAGCCCTGGTAAATGCGTATAAACCAGTTATTAAAACCCTTGGGGCGCCCGTCTTTGGCTGCAACTAGCGCATCCTGAGGGATATAACCCTTCTCATACCAGCTCCGCGTCATCATTATAGAATCCTGAAACGCCTTGATGTCCGGCAAAACCTGATAGCCCTTTCCCGGCTCGGCAAAGGAGAGGGCAATTGGAATCTGATCCCCAAAGAGATAATCAGCTCGCATATTTTTCTGCGGAGAGTCGAAAGCTACCATCTTTGGGTTCTTTCTGTGCACCGCTCTGAGCAGGGGGGTAAAATCCTCATATGTCTTTACGCTGCTCTTATCCAGCCCCAATTCATCGGCAATGCTGCCCTTAAAAGCGACATACTGCTGGAACACCATATCTTTGTAATTGGGTACCGAATAGATCTTTCCCCCGACCCGAACAGAATCCCAGAAACCTTGTGGAATAGATTTCTTCAGAGCCGGGGCCTTGTTTAGCATGTCGTCGAGCTCGGTTAAATAACCACCCGCAGCATTGGTAATAAAATTACCCGCCCAAGATGCCATGAAAACAATATCAGCCGGTTCCCCCGAATTTAATATCAGGGCCATCTTCTGGCCGTAGTCTCCCCAGCCGAAGGCGTCATACTTGATTGTATAAGGCTCTTTCTTTGAGCTTAGGTACTTATTGACCTCCCCGAAGACTTCATCCGCATCCTTGGCCTTGCCTCCGATACCATACCACAGAAGCTCTCCTGTTCCCGAAGAACCCGAGTTTTTCCCCATGCTCATCAAGCCTGTGAGCAGGCCTACTGCAAGCAAAAGGTATAAAGCCACCCTTAATTTTTGGTTTTTCATAACTGCCAATCTCCTTTGTGATATCCGAATGATATCCTGATTTATTTAAGGGAATATCCCTTATTTTTTCTAAATCCTCTAACCCTTGATTGCTCCAATGGTCAGCCCCGAGATGAAGAAACGCTGGAAAAACGGATAGCTGACCAAAATTGGCAGTGTGGTCAGAACCACAATCGCCATTCGCGCAGTCTCGGTAGGGAGTTGCCCCAAAGCAGTAACAACCTCAACAGAAACATTTAAATAGTTGGATAGAAATTGCAGGTTCTCCTGGATCCGTTGCAGAAAAGCCTGCAATGGCAGCAAGGTTTCATTGCGAATATAGAGCAGGGCCTGAAACCAATCATTCCAATAGCCTACAGCCAAAAAAAGCCCAATGGTGGCAATACCGGGAGCAGACATGGGCAGTATGATACGCAGAAAAACAGTCCATTCTCTGGCCCCGTCTATACGGCATGACTCAATAATGGAAGAGGGAATACTTTGGAAAAATGTGCGCAGTATGATAACGGAGAAAGGACTAAACGCGAGAGGAACGATCAAAGCCAGCAAAGTATTCTGAAGCCCCAGCAACTTGGTTATTACCAAGTAGGTCGGAACCAGCCCTCCACTAAACAACATCGTGAAAAAAATATAGAAGGTAAAAAAATTGCGGAAGTAAAAATCTCTGCGGGAGAGAGGATAAGCATACATTGCCATCAAAAATACTCCCAGCAGAGTCCCGCCTATGGTGACGCTAAGCGAGACCATAAAAGAACGCAGTACAGCTGAGCCATTCACCAGCAAATAACGGTAACCGAGCCAACTCAGCTCCCGGGGAAAGAAGCTGTAACCATACTCTCCAATGGAAGCTTCAGAACTAAATGATACAGCAAGCACCAAAAAAAGCGGCATAATACTGGTGAAAGCGAAGAGCCCCAATATCAAAACCAATATTAGCTGCTTCAGATTTAAATTCCGCTTCTGCAGCAAAGAGTTAGACATCCGCATATCTCTAAAAATCACAATTCAAATAACAAAAAATCGAATGAAAAAGCCAACAAGAAAGCATATATTTCTATCAAACCCCCATTAAAATAAACTACTATCTGCGTCAAAACGCTTTACAATTGAATTCGTGAACAATATCAGGACAAAGCCGACTAAAGACTGGAACAGGCCGGCAGCCGTTCCCATCGGGATATCACCGAGCACAATCAAGCTGCGAAAAACATAGGTATCAATAACATCAGTTACAGGGTACAAAACACCGACATTGCGTGGAATCTGATAGAAAAGACCAAAGTCCGCCCGGAAAATCCCACCTATGGCCAGTAAAATCAGGACAATAATCAAACGTTTAAGGAAGGGAAGCGTAATATATCGTATTTCCTGCCACGTATTGGAACCATCAATTCTGGCTGCCTCATACAGGCTCTGATCAATATTTAATATCGCAGCGAGATAGAGGGCCGCACCGAAGCCAATCCCCTTCCATATATTGGTGGTTATAAGGATAAACGGCCAGGGAGGAAGGATGCTATACCAATTGACCGAGTCCGCACCCATCGCCTCCAGCAAAGAATTCAGCAAGCCGTTAGTCGGATGCAGAAAGGCAATGGAAAAATAACTGACCACAACCCAAGAAATAAAATGGGGGAATAATACCATTGTCTGGTAGACACTGCGCACGCCTACACTGCGGAGGCGGCTGAAGGCAATGGCCAGAGTGATGGCACAAACGGTGCCGAAAATAATGAAAGTGATATTATACGCGAGAGTATTGCGCACGATGGTCCAAGAATCACCGGAGCCAAACAGAAAGCGGAAGTTCTCAAAGCCCACCCATTCGCTTGACAATACCGAGCGGATAAAGCCGCCGTGAAAGCGCAGACGCTTGAAGGCCAGAATCACTCCACCCATGGGAAGGTAATTTAAGATGAAAACCCAAAAAAAACCGGGCAGTACCATCAGGAGAAACGGCAGCGATCTTTGCATTTTCTTGCCAAAGGCCATACACTCAGTTCCTTCTTGGTTATTCCACAAGTTTCCGGTCCAATCCTCTGCACAAAATCTGAACCGGAACAAACTGGAGTAACACTGGAATTCTACCACCATAATTATAGGATGTCAACAAAAATCTTACATGGAATCCGGGAAATTTGTTGACATTTGTCAAATGGATTGTACGATGGCAGCGCGATGCAGGAATTGTTTCAGAGCAACAAGGAGCCTATTATGACAGCAAGCGCGGACAATCCGCTCTCCGGCATGGCCAGTACGGCTGAGCTGCCCAATATTCCGTGGGAAGAACGCCCTGCCGGTACAGACAGTCCGCTCTGGCGCTACTCGGGCAACCCGATTATCGCACGCGATGCCACAGCGATTTCCAACAGCATCTTTAATAGTGCGGTACTCCCTTACCAGGGGCGCTTTATCGGCGTATTCCGCTGCGATGACCGCTGCCGCAGCATGAATATTTTTCTGGGGCACAGCGAAGATGCCATTCACTGGCAGATCTCCGAGCAGCCCATGACATTCATCCCCTACAACGGAGACGCCGAAGTAAGCCGCTTTGAATACCGCTACGACCCCCGGCTGTGCCGGATTGAGGATACTTACTACATTACCTGGTGCAACGGCTATCACGGACCGACCATCGGAGTGGCCAGCACTCCGGATTTCCGGCAGTTTATCCAGCACGAGAATGCTTTCCTGCCTTACAACCGGAACGGCGTATTGTTCCCTCGTAAAATCAATGGCAATTTTGCCATGTTGAGCAGGCCCAGCGATACCGGACACACCCCTTTTGGCGATATCTTTTACAGTGAAAGCCCGGATTTGACATTCTGGGGCAGGCATCGTTTCGTAATGGGTGCGGTACCGGGCAACGACTCGGCCTGGCAGTCCAAAAAAATCGGTGCGGGTCCGGTGCCGATTGAAACTGCAGAGGGCTGGCTGCTGTTTTACCACGGCGTGCTGAACAGCTGCAACGGCTTCGTCTACAGTTTTGGAGCCGCACTGCTGGACTTGGAGCAGCCTTGGAAAGTACTCTGTCGCAGTAAACCCTACCTGCTTTCGCCGCAGACCCATTATGAGTGCGTTGGCGATGTGCCGAATGTGGCTTTCCCCTGTGCCGCCCTCAGCGATAAGGCTTCGGGCCGCATCGCCATCTACTACGGCTGCGCCGATACGGTGACCGGGCTGGCCTTCTGCCGTGCGGGAGAGCTGATCGACTACATCAAACGGAACAGTTTATAAGTGTTCAAATAATGAATCGGGTCTCGCTGCAAGGAATCGCCGATCAATTGCGAATCTCCCGCGCCACGGTTTCAAAGGTAGTCAACAAGCAACCAGGAGTCGCCCTGAAGACCCGGCGCAAGGTAGTGCAGTCACTCACAGACAACGGCTACAACAAGTTTGACTCCACTCTGCTGGAGTTGCTGCCGGGAACTCCGGCTGAACCGACAGCAGACCAGAACGTTTCGGTGCGCGGGCAGATTGCGGTGGTGGTGACCGAACCACATTTTTCTGCGTTCTGGGTCGAAATCATCAACGGCATAGCCAGTTTTCTTGACGAGAAGGACTGTCATCTGGTCTATCACTTTCTGGCCCGCGATGATGAGCAGCGACACATCCTGCCTCAAACCCTGCACAAGCAAATGCAAAACAGCGATCTGCGCGGCATGATTGTACTGAACATTTACGATGGGCAGACCATTGCCAAACTGGAAGCACTGCGGATGCCTACTGTGTTCCTGGATACCTGCCCCACAGTAGCGGTCCAGCGCTCTCCGGGCCTGCGGGGAGACTTGGTTTTGCTGGAGGGCTATAAATCTCTCTTGGCGATCACTCAAACGCTGATCGAGCAGGGCCTCCGCTCCTTGGGTTTTATCGGTGATATTCATTATTCGGAGAGCATCCGCCACCGTTGGAGCGGCTTTGCAGAGGCTCTGAGCAAGCATGATATTCCGCTGCGTCCGGAATACTGCCTGCTGCAGGACGTGGGCCGCCATTTTTACGAGCAGCAACCTTTATTCAGCGCCCTGCAGCAGCTGGAGCGTCAACCCCGGGCCTGGGTCTGTGCCAACGATTCGATCGCTTACATGGTGCTGACCTTCCTGCGCGGGAAGGGTCTCAAAACTCCCGAAGATGTGATGGTCACCGGCTTTGACAAGATTCCCTCGCCTCTGACCGAGGCTCTGAGTCTGACTACGGTGAGGGTTGATGCCCATTACATCGGCCAGCGCCTGGCCAGCCAGCTGCTGCTGCGCCTGCAATTCCCGGAGATGCCGTTTGAGGTGGTACATATCGAACCGGAAGTGGTTTACGGAGCCTCAACGGGCTGTCACGGATATTGAAGCAGATTTTTAGAGGTCCCCATTATTTACAGCATTTTAGATATAATTATCCACTATTATGCTGTAATTGAAACATATTTTAACATATTATACACAGTATTTCGTAACCCCATACGAAATCTTACCCGATCTATCCCTATACATCGCAACTCTAATCTCCTATTCATGCAATTGCGAAACCATGTAAATATATGCTCCACTTTCGCCCGGGTCTTTGACTTGCGGCGGTTACTTTCTAATTGCTTCTCTGTAAGTGAAGTATCTCGATATTTTCGGTGATGAATAAAGTTCCTCACGCCTTTCTTCCGTAGTTCATTTGTTATCTTTTCACTTCGGTACGCACTATCCCCATATATCTGCGTGACGCCTTCGGATAAAATAGCTGCAAGCACCTGTGAGTCGTGCACATTAGCTGCACTTACTTCGTAAGCGGTAATAAACTGCTCGTTAGTCGCCGTTGCAATGTGATTTTTGTATCCGTAGTGGCTTTTGCTATTTTTCTTTGTCCACCTTGCATCCGTATCTTTTTGCCTCATTTTATTCTCGTTTTCCTTGAATGATGGAGGGATTTCATCATTTTTGATCTGCTGGTTTTCTTCTCTGGTATTGCGCTGCACAGGCACTTTGACAAAGCTGGCGTCCACAATATTCCCTTTGTGCAGTTTTATCTTTCTTTCAGCAAGAAATTTATGGAACTCAAGAAAAAGCGTTTGCTCGAGATTGAGTTTGCGCAGCGTTTCCTTGAAGGACCAAATGGTTTTGGAATCGGGAGATTTATCAAGCAGGCTCATGTCAAGAAAGAATTTGAAATAGATGCTACCATTGATTTGGACCTCCATGGCATCATCAGAGAGGTTGTAGGTTTCCTGAAGGATGAGAATGCGCAACATTTGGGAGACAGGGAATCTTGGCCTTCCAGAATTGTTCTTCTTTTTAGGGATATGTTGAGAAATAGTCTCTGAGATTCTATCCCAATCGATAGATTTTTTAAGTTCGAATATAAAAGGATTTGTACGTTTTACATCCTGATATATTATTTCACTTGTCATTTCAATCATAATGATCCTCCAATATTATTGTATTGTAATTGAATAATTGTGATTTGTCCAGTGCTGGATTTTTAGAGGTGCCCTTAAGAAGCACCGCCCATCCGGCGGCAAAGGAACTTTTACCTGCTGTACTTCGCGGTAAAAGAGCCCTCAAGACCAATTTGCAAATAGGTCTTGAATGCATTGTTTATCGCACCAATGTAGCCGATGTTGGTGAGAAGGAGCGGAGCGACATTTTCAAAGCCCAATTCGGCCTTCAGCTTGACCGAGGCATCGGCAGCATTGACCAGACGCTGCTCAAGACCGATGGCCCAAAAATCCAAGAAACCCTTCCGCTGGATCAGATCCTCGTTGTTTACATCGAGTACCCACGCCGGGTCATCGAAGGCCAGGCGGAACTTGGCCCAGAAGCTCAGGTAGTTATCACCCATGACTCCTTTGAGAGCATCAGTCCAGACCTTGAGGCCCAGACCCTTGATGGCAGCATTATCCCTGAGATCCTTAATCAGGGGGTTTCTGTCCATGATCGTTTGGGTATTGCCGTCAACAGTGCGGCTATAGTTTGTGTGGGTGGCACCGCCGATGGCGAGGCCGGCACCAAAGATATCATAGCCGTCCGCAGCATCGCGCAGCTGGAATTTAACACCGGCGCTCCAGCGAATCAGGGGGTTGCTGTAAGCGTAGTCCGGCTTGGCCAAGAGGCCATTGAGGCCGAAGTTGAAAAAGGGCATCACCTTGATGTTGCCAAAGGAGCCGGTATAGGCCAATGTAATGCCCAGACTGTCATAATCCCGGCCTCCGCCCACAGTCTCGGGATCTCCGGGTTTCCTTGCGCCAATCAAGTCGGTAACATAGGCGGCGGAAGCCTCTATTTTGTGGTTGTCGAAGGACTTCGCGAACAGCAGGCCAACGCCCATATCATGGTGAAGATTCTTTTGGTCGAAACCGAGGAAACTGAGACCGTAGCGGACAATCAGCATGTCCATGATCTTCAGGTCCAACTGCATGTTAATTTTATTGTCGCGGCCCAGCTTCGTGCCCTGCCCGGCATCTTTGATGTTGCTGAAGCCCAGTTCAAAACGACCGCTCCGGAGATAGAGATCAACAATCTTTTCATCTACACCAAAGGCTTTCAAAACGTGGGCATAGGCGTAGGCATCATCGCCAAAACCGACCATGGGCTGCCCATCGGTTTTGAATTTGGCTTTTAACTCTACCTTGACACCGCCAACGCCCTTGTAATCGCCTTCAACGATGACCTTGGCATCCCCGTCAGTTTCGGGGCTTGCGATCTCATTCGCCTCATCGCCGGAAAGATAAATCTTCCCTTTGCCCTCGGCCTTGGGTGTGACTTTTACGGTAAGGTCCTGAGCCATCAGGCTCTGCATGCCAACAAAGAGAAGCAGCAGCACTGCAATACTTAACTTCTTCATTCTATCCTCCAATAAGAAGCGCAAAAATTTTGACAAAGCCTATAGGGCACCTCTAAAAATTCGCTTTTGATGCTGAATCAGCGAGATTTTTAGAGGTACCCTATACAGCCTCACTTCCCATATGTGTTTTGGCTCCTCGGTATATCAAGTTGATTTTAGAGTCGCAGCTACCGGACTGGCGAGCAAGTATATCATCATTAAAAATGTTTCTGTATTCCTGTAACCCCTAGCCCTGGCTCTAACCGCTTGAAATATACTGTTCAACCCTTCCAGACGGGCGCTTGTCTTACTTGAGCGCCAGCGCTCCACCACCTTATCCCCATGTTTCTCCAAGCTATCCAATGCTTTAGCCATCGGCTCTAATAAATCCTGATCTTTTATCAGTTCTCTCGAATAATTGATAAATCTTCGAATCCTCCACTTGGCTCCCTGTAAAGTTTTCGCGCCTCTTATCCAAGATAATTTCTCTTTTATCTGATACCCCGTCATCGTCTGAAAACCTCCCGCTTCAAGCTCCAGTAAAGCTTCCAACTGTGACTTTGTCAGGGCATTGTTCGCCGGGTTCTTTACTACTGCCCATCGTGCATGCTTAGGGAAATTCTTATGTTTACTCTCAGATTTCCTCACTGTATTTAATGCTTCTACAAACTTCTTACAAATATGAAACCAATCAGCTGTTACCGAAGATTCAGGAAAATTCTCTCTGATTCCTTTCAAAAAAGGCTTTGACATATCACAAACTACTTCTTCAACATTTTCTTTTTCCCCATTATGTTCTTCTATAAAGTCTTTGCACTCCTTAACAACACTGGAATCCCTTCCTTCTGTCGCAAAAATTACAGATTCCTTTTTCTTATCCATATCGACAAATACAGTCACATAGTTATGTCCTCGCTTGCTTGATGTCTCATCAAGTCCAATAGATTTTAAATTAGATAAATCTATTTGTTTTTTGCCTTCTTCAACGTAATGTTTGATAATTCTGGCAACTCTTTTATCTTCGATTCCAGTTTGTCTGGCTACTGAAAGCATAGGCATTTCACGCATGAGAACAGCCTGCTCAAAGAGTAAGGTAAAAGAGCTTCCATTTCTTGCCCATGGGACCAGAATACGCCTGATACCATGCTCTAAACATTTTGTTCGGGGTACTTTTGCGCGGATGTAGCAATGGTGTTGAAAGAAGTTTAAATGCCGCCATTCAAGTTCCTTAAAGTCGTGAGCAGGGCACATTTTCTTACACTCGGGACACGGATACTTGGAGCCACGCTCAGCTTTAATTGCGATGTGTAATTCATGTGGCTTCTTGTCTTCTCTGAGTTCCTGACTGATAATCTGCCATGGTTCGCTCAGTCCCAGGCCCAAAATTAAAAGTTGCTTATCGTTCATTTCCCCATTGTATCATCTTTACCTAAAATCCACAAGACGTACCGAAGAGCCTATGTTTTACCTCAGGATGGCACAACTGTCAAAT
>CBDHHO010000003.1:0-92763 GCA_965263485.1 Spirochaetia bacterium
AGAAGAAGCTGGTGGCCGCTTTGACTTCAGCGGCGGTCAAGGGTGCCCTTCTGGGACAGCGCGATGCCTGAATACTACCGCATTCAAGATGTCAGCAAAGATGTTTCCCGCTACATACGGGAAAAGGGCTTGCAGCTCAGCCCAACCGGCTGGCGGGATATCTACGCAGCAGAACACGCCAATGCCTTTACCGTAGCCAAACTCAAGGACATGAGTTTGTTGGGCCAGGTGCAGAAGGAAGTCGGCCAGAGCATCGAGCACGGCGACAGTTTCGAGCATTTCAGGGAGCGAATGCAACCCAAAGCCCAGAAGTGGCTGGACTCCGTTCGCCGGGATCCGCCTCCCGAACTGGAAGACGAGGATCTGGCGAATTGGAAGAAGAAAAAAGACCGCTACCGCCTCCGCCGTATTTTTGAGACCAACACCCGCCAAGCCTATGCGCAGCATCACTACAACCGGGGAATGGATAACGAGTTCAATACCCACATCATTTACCGCATCGGCCCGAGCATCAACCACCGCGCCGACCACGTGGCCATTGACGGGACAGTCTTGCCCAAGGATCACCCGTTCTGGGATACGCATTGGCCGCCGAACGGCTGGAACTGCAAGTGTTATGCCCGCTTTATCACGGCAGATAAGTTGGAGGCTTACCGCAAGGATGGGCTCCCGGATATAGAAAGCATAGACCAGAAAACCGGACATATCACGAAAAACAAGCCGATCAACGAACAAGCCCCCAGAATTAAATGGCGGAACTTCAGACGCAGTGATGGGAAAGCGGTGTGGGTGCCTTCCGATATCGATCCGGGCTTTGAGTGGAATCCGGGGAAGTTTAACCGGGGTACCTGGCTCAAAGATCAGGCCGTGCGCAAGGCCAGGGCTTTGGATTTAGCTCCCAAAAAGTTGCAGCAGCTGGAGCAGTTGATTGTTTCCAATCCGGCGCAGCAGCAGGCTTATGCGGCTTTTGTGGATACTCGCTATGGCCGACAGTCCAATGGGCAGAATATTGATGTAGGTCTGGTACAGGGAGCTTTAAAAGATGATTTCTTGAAACGTCAGGCCGATCTGCCGGATTCCGACTTGGTAATGATGCAGGATAAGGTGCTTAACGTGAAGAATAAGAAACACAAGGATTTTGCCCATGCAGACAGTAGTGTAAGTAAGCAAGAGTTCCTACGAGTGCCCGAAATACTTAAAACCCCGGATATGCTTTTGTGGGACAGGAAGCGGCAGCAATATATAATAGTAAAGCATACCCGGCAGCGGCAGCTGTTGTTTCTGCCTATCGGCATCAATCGTATTAAAGCTATAAAAGGCAACCACTGGACACTACGTAGTGTGTACCGAGTAGAAAGCTTTAATGAAGCACTCAATGAGCGGTGGAAGGATCTGCATCGTTACGAGCTGCTGAATCCGAAAAAGAGATAAGGCGCACTTCGTGGGTTGCTGTAGCAGATACAGGCCCCGTAAACACGCCTTACCCCTCTACTATAACATAGCCCTACTTAAATGGCAAGGGCGGATCCTTCTTTTGTGTATCCTCAAACATGTTTCACCATCCACAAACCCCGTAGGGTATGCCAGACGATACTCTAATTCGGTTTCTCGAATGAGGAGGGCTATACGTCCCAGTATTTTCTGTCTTGGCTTTCCGGTGGGGATATTTCTTTGCGGTTCCCTTCCGTTTTAGGCCAGATTGCAACTGATGCAGCTATTGTGATGGCTAAACAGACAATCGCCAGACCGTAGGCGACTATGCTGTATGCCTGACCATAAATACCAATGCTCTGGTAGTAGGCTTCATTTATTGTTCCGCCCCGCACCGATTCCAATTGGCCGAGACGAATACCGGCATCATACAGTATTGATGCGCCTTTAAAGATAACGCCGCTGCCCACAAGTCCAATAAGCAGAACCCCTATTGCATTGGCTTTTCGCTTTCCCGGTGCCATTGTTCTATCCTTTTTCCTTATTTTAACTTTTGGCTTGCCATATCTCTCGGGTCAGCTCCTTGATTATTGACTGTTCGCGGTTCATAAATTCCCCTGATCAACATGTCATTAGGAAAATAATTCCTCTACCGAGGGGAATTCATCTTCCTTTGTGGTAGCTTGCAAATCGGCATTACGGATAATGAGACTTTCTCTGTATTCTTGAGCTTCTGGTTCGATAACAAATTCAAAGCTTCCATGATTTTCCATAACAACTTTTTGGATATCTTCCAATGAAACATGAAAGTATTCTCGCCTGGTATTGACAAGGTTCACCCGATATCTACTAAAATTCTTGTGCAAGGCATTCTCTAATTCAGGCGCATTGTCTGAATAGATCATAGCATGAACGTCAAATTTAAATGGCACAGATGCATCGCCCAACTCGTTTACTCTATCCAACGGTTCTAATCTGCGCGTCATTCCAATTTTGTAGATATTCTCTCCAAATGAACCAATATTAGAGATGACGTATACATGACCGGATTTTGTTTGCTGGGCCATAGAGATAGCCTTCTGCCCTTTTTCTTCAGCTTCTTTGAGCTGAATCTCCAGCTTGGCGATTTCTTCTTCATACCGTGCCCGTTCTTCCTCTGTGGCTTTTGCGATTTGCTCTTGGGCTTTTTGCATGGCTTGCTTTAGTAGCTTCTCTTGTTTTTCTGCTTCTGCCTGAGCTTTTTCAAAATCCTTCCTGGCTTTTTCCTCTTCTCGCATTTGCTCTCGAATACGTCGTTGCTCTTCTTTTTCTTCCTGCTTTTTGACACGATACTCATGCGTCAGACGAAGTTCTTTCATCTTTAAATCAAAGTAATTTCCCGATATAGAGATTCCCTTCTCTTTCCCTGTAGTGTTAATAGCTTCCACAGATTTCGATAGCCGTTCTTCCATTCGTTTTACATTATTCCAAGCAACAGACCCAATGAAATTATCTGCCTCCCCATTAAAGGCTCGAAGCATTAATTTCTTTTCTCGATTTACGATAACTTTTCCTTTTGCAACGCTGTTATTCCAGGTGATCCCTTCTCCTCCCAAAGCAGCTCTTTTTTCCTTAATAAGTTGTTTTTGCTGTTCGCGAACTTTATTTATTTGTCCTTTGAATTTTTCCGAAGTATCGAAACCATAATGAGGCTCATAGATGCCATAATCAGCAATTTCCAAATCGTCCCGATACAAATTGATCTGTTTCTCCAGCCCATTTTTTACGGCCAGCGCAGCTTCGTATTGCTTGCGAAGTTTCTGCATGGAACCATCAAGTTTTTCTGATTCCTTCTGAAGCTTCAGGAATTCTGTATCTATATCAATAATACTGCTATATTTGGATTTCAGTTTTTTGTTTTCCAAGTATAACTTTATCAGTAATATCAAAAAAATAACTGTAAAAACTGACAGCAGGACAACCCAGATAACCATTTCAAATCCCCCCTACCCCAACACCCTTAAAAACTCCGCATTGCAATACCACTGCTCCCCTTTGCTCGGGTAAATGCTGCGCCCAGAACCATCCATATATTCAAAATGGGGGCCGGTGTGGTCCAAGCGGAACTTCTTTATAGTCGCTTTTCCTTTGAGTGTAAAGACATAAACCCGCCCGCTGATAGGCTCCTGGCACACCCGCAGCAGTACGTTTGAGCCGTCGGGGATGATGTCGGCCATGCTGCCCCCTTCGATGCGCACCGCAAAAACTTTTTCCCGATTTGGGGGCAGGAAGTCTTCCCGCACGGCGATCTGGTCTTCGATGGTGTCCAGCTCGCGCAGCGGCCCCGCCGCGCCACCAAAGCCCAGGTAGGGAATCAACACTTCCCGGATTTCCTCCGGCTCTTCTTTAATTCCGTGTTCTCTGTAGACGATTTCCCGCAGGGCTTCCACCCGCTCTTGCGTGTGTTCCAGCTCTCTCTGCGTTTTCTCCAGCTTCCGGGCCAATTCCGGCCCCCCCTCAATCCCCGGGGGGAGGCCTTCAATTGAGGAAACCGGCAGCTTTCCCCCTTCCTTCAGCAATGGCGCCAGGGGGGAGGCTTCCAGAGCGTCCTGCGTCACCAGCAAGCTGTCAAGACTAGGCCTTTCCGAGTCAGTCCCCCCTGAAGGCAGGAACATCTCCCCTTCGCCGGTCAGGAGCCACGACACATTTGCAGAATGTTTCCTCATTACAGCGTCTAGTATTTTAGTCGTTACCTTAGTTTGGCCTCTTTCAATATCAGCTATCACAGAACGACCAAAGCCCATAGACGAGGCAAAGTCAGTCTGATTTATATGCAGAGCTTTTCTTATTTCCAGCAAACGATTTTCTAATGTCATAAAGAAAAAATCCTCAATTTTTAAGATTTCCATTGACACATGAGGAGTAATACCACATAATCAAGCAAGAGTTACAAATCGTGATTCTAATAGAAAACAACGGAAACACCAAACCGTCTGGTTTTCCGGGAAAGGAGAGAGAAATGACTAAGGAGGAAAGAGAGCAAGTCGCTGCATACATTCAGTATCAGCTACGCCGCAGAGGTTTGTCGCAAAAGGACTTGGCCCAGGATTTTGGTTGTTCGCAGGCTGCCGTCAGCGGCGTGATCCAAAACCGCCCGGAGCATTCGGGGCTAGTGAGTATCCGCAAGTACATTGCGAGCCGTCTGGGTCGTGAATCGTGGCAGGAATTGAGCGCCGAGGCGCAGGAGGAGGTAGGAGCATGAACGAATTGAGTTTATTCAATTTTGGCCCGCACGAGGTGCGGGAGGTTTTCAGACGATGACGGGGTATCAGATAAAAGAGAAATTATCTTGGATAAGAGGCGCGAAAACTTTACAAGGAGCCAAGTGGAGGATTCGAAGATTTATCAATTATTCGAGAGAACTGATAAAAGATCAGGATTTATTAGAGCCGATGGCTAAAGGGGCCCTCTAAAAATCAGTCAAATGCCAGTCCCGGAAGCCAGGTCGCCAAGGCCGGAATGTAGGTGACGATCAGCAATACCATAATGCAGCCCAGCACATACGGGAAAATTGCCCTGGCGATTTTCTCGACCGAGACTTTGGCCACATTCGAGAGCACGAACAGAACCATTCCAATCGGCGGCGTGAGCAAACCGATCATCAGGTTGAGGATGAAAATAATGCCGAAGTGAACGACATCTATACCGTATTGGGCCAGTACCGGAGCGAAAACCGGCGTTAAGATCAGAATCGCCGGAGTCACATCTAAAAATAAACCGACAAACAACACAAAAATATTGATTATCAATAGTAGAAGGTATTTATTATCCGTAATTTGCAGCAGAAATCCGGCCAGTTTCTGCGGAACCTGCTCAGAGACCAGAATCCGGCCAAAGACATTGGCCGCAGCTACCACCAGCAGCACTCCGGTCGTAGTCAGCAAGGTCTCTTTAAGTAGTCCGGCGATGCTACTCCACCGGATATCACGATACAGAAGCCCCAGCAGCAGGGCATAGACTACGGCAACAATAGCGGCCTCCGTAGCCGTATAAATGCCACTGATGATGCCAAACAGGATGATAAACGGAGTCAGCAGCGGAAAAAAAGCTTTTCGGAACAATTCCCAACGACGCAGACATCCGGCCTTGGGAACAATCGTATATTGCTGATGAGCACAGATAATATAGTTGAGTATACCCATCATCAAAGCCAGCAACAATCCGGGAATGATTCCGGCTATAAACAGGCGACCGACCGAGGCGTTGGCCGATACCGCAAAGATAATGACAGGTATGCTTGGCGGAATGATGGGCCCGATAATCGAAGACGCTCCGGTAACCGCCAGACTAAAGTCATCGCTGTATCCGGCATTTCTCATGGCTTTCAGCTCAATGGCACCCAGCCCGCCGGTATCTGCGATGGCCGAGCCCGACATGCCGGAAAAAATCACGCTGGCAATGACATTGGCGTGAGCCAGGCCTCCCCGTCGGTGGTTGACCTGGCTGCCGACAAAGTTAAAGATCCGGGTCGTGATGCCGCCTTTGTTCATCACGTTACCGGCAAGGATAAAAAACGAGACGGCCAGAAGGGGAAAGGAATCGACTCCGGCAATCATACTCTGAATAGCACTAGAAAAGGGGATTCCCGCATAGACCATATATAGTATCGAGCTAGTGAGCAGCGAGAAGCTGACAGGCATGCCTGTGAGCAGGAACAAAAAGAACGCGAAAAACAATAATGCCATATTCAAGCCTTCTTTCTGCCCGAAATGCTGCGCAGTGCGATTATGAACTGTATGATTTGCACAGTGAAATACAGAATGCTGATCAGGCTGCCCACAAGCACCGCAGAGGCGACTGCACTCATCGGCAAGCGCAGCGTGGAGGACAGGATCCGGTTCTGGTAGGCCGTGAAATTCCAAGCCGTGGGCAGGAGCAATATCAGGCAAGTGATAATGATTGTGTTCGCTACCATCCCCAGCAGATGCTGCACAGACGAAGGCAGGCGATTTTTCAACAACGACATGGCAACGTGAGACTTGTGGCGGATGCCAAAACCAATGCCGCCAAAGGTAATCCAGACCTGCAGGTAGCGTGCAAGCTCCTCGCTCCACAAAAGGGGGGTGTGCAGAAAATAGCGGAATATCACTTGCAGCAGTAAGACCAGTCCCATCACTCCCAGAAGGATGACGAGAAGTCCCGTCTCCAGTGTATAAACGTATCTTTTCATAGTTTTATCCCATATTCAACCTGTATTTGGGCTTGGTGTTCTCCCAGTTGCGGCGCACCGAGGCTGCTGTAAAAAAACTTGCCGTCGATGCGAATGGGACAGCGAGTGGTCTTGTAACGTATCTTGTTGCCGCATTGGACTTCTTGTTCCATCTGCAACACCGAGTAGGCTTCCGATTGAAAGAGCTCCTTCCAGCGGAGCACGGGGGCACACCAGATGTCTGCGGGTTCCAGCACGCTGAGCCATTTTTCGGTGCTGCGCAGCAAGAGATGCTTTGCCAGGATAGTCTTAATTTCATTGCGGGCGGAAAACCACTGTGCGGGGACGCGGTAATCGAGCAGTGCCGGGCAGTTCAGCAGCTCTCCCAATTGTACCACACTGCCCATCGCTAGGGCGAGGTGGCCGTCCTTAGTGGCGTAGATGCCATAAGGCGCCCCCAGATAGGCGTGGGCGTTATTCGATTCCGTGCGCTCCGGCTCAGCGCCCCCGTCCTGGAAGTGAAAGGTCAGAGGCTCCAATTGCAAATCGAGTGCCGCTTCGAGCAGACTGGCCTCAAGCAGGGTGCTTTTTTCTTCCTTTGACGAGAACTTTCCAGCCAGCGCAGCCAGGATTCCCTGGGCCAGCTGTGCCCCGGAGAGCATGTCGACAATCGCCAGTCCCATAGGGACGGGCCCATTTTTGTTGCCGCTGAGCCAGGTCAGGCCGCTGAGGGCCTGTACCAGCAGGTCTTGACCGGGATCGGCACTCCAAGAGCCCTCTGTGCCGTAGCCGGAGATGGCCCCATAAATAATTTTCGGATTCTTCTGCCGTACCTGCTCATAGCCGAGCCCCAGCCGTTCCATGACTCCCGGGCGGAAATTGTGGATCAGGACGTCGCAGTCTGGCAGCAATTCTCCGATGCTCTGCAGGCCCTGCTCTGACTTCAGATCGATTGCAATGCTGTACTTATTGCGATTGATTACCTGAAAAAACGTGGAAACTCCTCCCAGATCGTCTTCTGAGGCATAGAGTTGGCGGGACAGGTCCCCCGTTTCCGGTCGCTCGACTTTGATCACCTTTGCCCCCAGGTCAGCGAGGCGCAGGCTGGCCGAAGGGCCGGACAGGAATTGGGAGAAATCCAGCACTGTAATACTTTCAAGCGGTTTTTGGGGTTCTGATGCAGGAGGTCTGGAGGGAGGACTCAGCTTCTCTGTTTCATGTTCTACATCTATGGCTTCGTTGCCGCTACCCAGTACCGGAGCCGCCGTTGGGTTGTAGAGACGCCTTCCGTCAATGCGGATCGGACATCGAAGCGTTTTGACCTTGCTCTCAATCCCGCTATCGGGGCGTTCCACTTCCTGCTCCATCTGCAAAACGCGGTAGGCTGGGTCCCCGAGGAGCCGCTTATAATTATAGACATCCGAGCACCAGTACTTTCCTTTCAGAATTTCGAGCCAGGCCGCAGTGGTCTTGTGGCGCAGCTGTTTTGCAATGGTCTCTTTGATCGCGTCACGTTTGGAAAAGTCGTTGCTCTCCTCGCTGTATTTCTGAATTTCAGGGCATTGCAGCAGGTCCGCGAGCCTTGCCAACGAGCCCATCGCCAGCGCAATGTGGCCGTCTTTGGTGGGGTAGATGCCGTATGGCGCATCGAGGTAGGCGTGGGCATTGAGGACTGCGCTCCGCTCGGGGTCTTTGCCGCCATGATTATAGTAGATGGAGAGCACTTCAAACTGGAAGTCGAGTAGGGACTCCAGCAGACTCACTTGCACCAGCGCGCCTGCGCCCGTCCTGTTGCGCCGGACGAGGGCCGCCAGAATTCCCTGCGCCAGGTGGGTGCCGCAGAGCATATCTCCCACGGCAAGCCCCATCGGTGTGGGCGGGTCCCCGGCGGAGCCGGTAAGCCAAGTGAGCCCGGAGACTGCCTGCGCCAGTAAGTCCTGTCCCGGCTTGTGCCGCCAGGGGCCTTCTGCTGTGTAGCCACTGACCTGTGCGTAGATGAGATCCGGCTTGATCTTCTTTGCCGCAGTGTAGTCCAGGCCAAGCTTCTCCATCACGCCCGGACGAAAGTTGTGTGTGAGGATGTCGGCTCTGGCAATCAGCTCTTTGACCCGCTCCAAGTCTTCCGGGTTTTTCAGATCAGCAGCATAGGATTCTTTGTTACGGTTGACGGCGTGGAAAACCAGGCTGTCTCCATCGGCAAAGAGGTTTTTGGGAGCCAGTTGGCGGCAGGCATCGCCCCCTTTGGGTCGTTCAATCTTAATCACCCGCGCCCCTAGGTCGGCGAGCCGCAGGCCGCAGTACGGCCCTGCGAGGTACTGGCTGAATTCCAGTACGGTAATGCCGGCCAGAGGCAGCCTCACGAAGAGGCCTCTACCGAGCTGCGGTAGAGCTTATTCAGCTCCGCAAGCACCGTTTTCGCCTCGCCGCCTTCAGAGAGGAACTTGTGGATAGGCTCCCCCGCTGTGTCCTGGAATTCGAGGTAGCGTTTGTAACGGGGGCGGACAAAGGCTCGGTCCAGAGTGGGCAGAGTAACCTGGAAAAAGTTCTGGCAAGTGGCATTGATTTCTTCATCCAGCCAGATGCTGCGGTGTCCCGGCTGGGCCCCTGCGGGGTATGCAAGGCACTTCTGGGTCTGCGGGGACGCAGCATACATCACATAGGCCGCTGCCGCTTCGGGGTGGGGGCTGTGGGCGGAAATGGCCAGTCCGGTGCCGCCAAGCATAGTCGCTCCCGGGCGCCCTTTCTCCATGCCGATCACATCGCCAAACTGCAGCTGCCGCTCTGCGAAGCCGGGGCGGGAATAGTTGACGTAGCCGTAAGTATAAGGACAGTAGGCAAAATCGTCCGTCGTCGACATGTGTTCCAGTGTGAGGATCGGATTTTTGGCCAAAAACTCGGAAGGGATCCGGTCGCTCAGTTGCTTCAGGCGTTCCAGTGCTTGAAGTCCAGCACTTTCATGCGCCACTTCTTCATCGTTTGGGAAAATCTCTTCTCCCGCGGCCCGGAGCAGGTTCAGGAAATTGCCGTAAACATCCAGCGGTATCGAGGGGCAGCACACCAATCCCTTTTCCGCCAGGGCAATCAATTCGTCGAAGCTTTCCGGGACCGCCTCGTTGTGCCTGTCCAGCAAATCCTTGCGGAAGGCACTCACCGGACAGGCGGCATCGATGGCCAAAGCCCACTGACTGCCGTCAAAGCGATAGCTCTCGTGGGATTTGCCGACAGAGTTTGCCGCCTGTTCCTCCAGAAAAGTGGCGGGCAGCCATTGTTCCAACGGCTGCAAAATTTTGTGGGCAGCCGCAAAACCAGCCCAGGGGTGGTCGATGACCAGTAGATCATAGGATTTCGCCAAGCCGTCGATCGGCTTGTCCGCAAACTCCTGCAGGGATCGCTTTTCCCAGGTAATTTGAATGTCCGGGTTGCGTTCTCCAAAGCGCTGAGCCGTGGCCACCACTGGCGTAAAGCCCCGGGAATGATTCCAAGTCATTCCCCTGAGTGTAATATTCATAATAAACGATCCTTTCCGGGGCTCCTTGGAATCTGTTCGGTATTGAGGGTGTTCTCCAAGCAATAAGTTGGGCCTGCTGAAACCATGCCTTGCAGGTTTGTTATGCTTCATTTCCATCGCTTTGTGAACACTCTCCGGATTTTCAGGTTTCCTCCCTGCAGAACTACTGATTGCGGAATTCTGCCAGCAGACCTTTGCCCCAGCGCTGTTCCAGCTGCCGATGAAGAACCTGGGCCTGCTGCTGCAAGGTTTCGTAGTCTGCAACTTCGGTAATCGTCATGCCTTTAAGTTGCAATTGCCGGAAGTACTCATCTTCCTTTTCAAAGGCCATTTGAGTGATCTGGTCGGCCATTTCCTTCCCGGAATCCACTAATACTTGCTGATATTCAGCAGGCAGCTTGCCGAAGATTTTGTCACTGATATATAGGGTATTTAGACCAATAATATGAGCTGTCTTGGCCAGATATTTTTGTACTTCGTAGAGTTTGTTGGTGACAATGGTCGCAGCAGAGCCTTCCATACCATCAATCACGCCCTGCTGTAAGGACAGGTATACCTCCGGAAAGGCCATCGGCGTGGGCCGTGCTCCAATGGTCTGCAATGTTTTTACATAGGCTTCCTGGTCGGGCACCCGGATTTTCAAGCCCTGGATATTCGCGGAAGCTCTAATGGGAACTTCACTGGTGGTCACATGTCGGGTGCCGAAGTAAAATACTCCCAGTACTTTTACGCCGAGTTTTTGTTCCATTTCGCGATATAGTCGACCACTTACGGAACCCTTTACCATACGCATCAAGTCTTCCCGGTTTTGGGCAACAAATGGCGCATCAAAGATTAGGAAAGGGGCATACTGCTTGGCCGGCTCGCCAAAACCGAGTGTCGCGAAAGCCAAAGTCCCCAAAGCTATGGCATCAAACATGTCTTTTTCATTTCCCAGTTGGGACGACGGGAAAATGCTGATTTTTACCTTTCCATTTGTTCCTTCACCGACAAGTTTTGTGAATAACTGTGCTCCTACTTCATTGGGATGCCCTGTTGGAAGCAGCATCCCTAGTTTTAATTCATAAGTTTTATCAGATGATTCTGATGATCCTTGCCCACGGGCAAATATTCCGGTGAGAGCGAAACTCATCACGAGCATAATGAGAAGTGTTTTCTTCATGGATTTCTCCTGCAGAAATATGTCCAATGATTGTCAAAACAAGATTGACGGACAAATTCTCTGTCTTTTCCAAGTATATATACCTTTACAGTCGTTGAGTTTTCATTTTTTAGAGGTTCCCTTTAGGGTACCTCTAAAAATTCGCTTTCGATGCTGAATCAGCGAGATTTTGCCGATGGCGAGGAAGTGAAGCCGAAGCATACTTTGTTGTATGGTAAGGTTTTGCTGACGAAGCTATTCGGCAACAAGATCGCGATTCAGCGCGGAATTGGAATTTTTAGAGGTGCCCTTTAGATTTATTTAAAGCAAAACATAATGACATCAGTTCATTTTCTATCTGCAAGCCTGACTGGATATTGCCCCAGGATGATCTGATAGCAGATTTTACGGACTGGGTTGCAATCGGTGAGTACGACGCAATCTGAGTGGCCAGTTCCAAGGCCCGCTCTACTTCTTTTCCCGTCTCGACCAACTCTTCGACCAGGCCTATGCGCAGAGCTTCTTCCGCTGGGATTCTGTCGCCCGTCAGAAGCAAACGCATCGCCTGTCCATAACCAATCAAACGCGGCAAAAATTGGGAAGCTCCACTGGCTCCCACCCATCCTAGGGTAACTTCGGGAGCGGCGAATACAGCATTTTCAGAGGCGATGCGAATGTCTGCGGCAAGGGCCAGTTCCAGACCTCCACCCAATGCCCAGCCTTGAACCGCGGCAATAACCGGTTGGCGCACGCTTCTGATTTGTGTGGCATAGTCAATTCTATTGCGCCAGTCCCAGGGGTTTTTGTATTCTTCCAGGGCGTGGAGGTCCGTTCCGGCACAAAAGGCCTTGTCTCCCGCTCCGTACAAGAAGACTGCGTGTATGTTTTGGTCAGAATTTATATCAGCACAAAGGTCCCGGAATTCAGAGAACATTTGCGGTGTTAAGGCATTATGCTTTTCTGGTCGATTTATAACCATTTTTGCTATGTGTTCTTTCTTTTCTAAAACGATCATGTCTTCTTCTCTTGCAGCGTTTCAGCAAGTTTTACAGAATGGTGTCTCCGCTCGGTTAAACGTTGTATCCAATAGGGCGTAGCAGATTCTTGGTATATAACTTGACGGAGGCAAAATCATCACTCACTGAAGAGAATGCCATTCGTTGTTTCTCCGTGGTTTCCTTACGGTACGGCCTGGAATTTTTCCAGTAGATCTGCTCCCCAAGCCCCGCCGTATTGCCGATGCAGTTCCTTCGCCTTCTGCATAAACTCCTTGCGATTCACCATATCAATAATCTTGACCCCGTTGTCTGCAATGCTCTGAAGATACTGGTCTTCCTGCTCAAAAGCCTTTTGAGTGATCCAGTCCGCAGCCTCTGCGCCACTCCTCAGCACAGTCTGACGCCACTCTTGCGGTAAGCTGTCCAGAAATCTGTCACTGACGTAGATGGCGTTCAAACCAATAATATGGCCTGTCTTGTTCAGGTACTTCTGCACTTCATAGAACTTGTTGGCCGCGATGGTGGCCGGCGGGTTTTCCTGCCCGTCTATTACGCCTTGCTGTAAGGCCAGATACACTTCGGGAAAGGCCATGGGGGTAGGCGTCGCCCCCATATTTTTGAGAGTCGCAACATACATTTCCTGGTCGGGCACCCGGATTTTCAGACCAATCATGTCGACAAGGCCTCGCACTGCCTTATTGGAAGTTGTCAGGTGACGAGTGCCGTAATAAACACTGCCCAAGCCCAAAATGCCCGTCTGCTGGTGCATTTGCTCAAAAAGGCCTGCCACGATAGTACTCTTCATAATTCGCATGATATGTTCGCGGTCTTTGGCAATATAAGGTGCGTCAAAGACCAAAAACGGAGCAAACTGCTTTGCGGGTTCGCCAAAACCCAGGATGGCAAACTCCAGTGATCCCAGCACCAAGGCATCAAACATATCTTTCTCATTGCCTAATTGTGAAGAGGGAAAGACGCTGAGCTGAATTTGATTGCCGGTTTTCTCCTTTAACAATTCGGCCAGTTTTTCCGCACCCAGAGTGTTGGGGTGCCCGGACGGGTGCAGCAGGCCGAGTTTTACCTGGTAGATTTTCTCTTTTCCGCTGTTGCCTCTGGCAAAAAGTCCATAACTCAATGTGCTGATGAGCAGAAAAATAAGGACCGCTTTTTTCATGGAATATACCCCTCTTATTCGTATATACGTCAATAATATTTAAATACGATTTTAGCACGGTTTTTTTCTGCTGTCAAGAATTTTTTACAAAATTTTAGGGGGAACTTCTGAAAATCGTATCGCTTCGTGAGAATTGTACAATCACTCTGCTTCTACTTTGTCTTTGCTGGCGATTGTACCGCGTTTTGATGCTGAGCGGATGAGATTTTGCCGAGTGCGAGGAAGTGAAGCTGAGGTATAATTTGTTGTATAGTAAGTCTTTAATGATGAAGCGATTTGGCAACAAGATCGCCGCTCAGCGCAAAATTGGAATTTTTAGAGGTTCCCGATACCCTTTCTAGAGGTCCCTCAAGTGACCAGCTGTTACCAGCTTTGCAATTGCATTGCCAAACCCTGAACGGGACGCTACAATTACCCGTTACCATGTATGACAAACCCGTAATAATTCAAGGGCCTAGCACACTGCTGTTGGACCTGCACCACCCCGAAAGCAGACAAGCCCGCGACTTATTACTGCTGTTTTGCGAGCTCGAAAAATCACCCGAACATATTCACACCTATCAATTGACCTCCCTCTCGTTGTGGAATGCGGCTTCAATCGGTTTGAGCAGTACAGACGTCATTGCGCACCTGCGGCAGATCAGCCGCCACGAGGTACCTGAAAACATTATCCGACAAGTAAAAGAAATCATGGGCCGCTACGGCCAGCTTCGCCTCGAAGAATTAGATGTAGAAAGCAAGGCAAACACAGTAGCTTCATCAGATACTGAAGAAAATGCAGGAGCCTCAAAAGAGGAAGAGCTCTCAACAACCTGTGGTCAGCTGCGCCTGAGCGTTCAGAGCCAGCTCATCTGGCTGGAATTGCAACGCAACCGCCGCCTGGCCAGATACCTGATTCCCGAAGAAAACGAACGCAGTTTCCTGATTGCCGCCTTGGATCGGGGCATCGTCAAAGTAGAACTGATTCGCCAAGGATTTCCCGTAATTGATCTGGCACCCATTTGTGAAGGCGCACCGCTCTCTTTAGCCCTGCGCCGGCAGACTCTGGGCGGCAAGGAATTCCAGGTGCGCCACTATCAGGAAAACGCGCTTGCAGCACTGTTGGGAGAACGGGGGCCGGGCAACGGCTTTGGTTCGATTGTGCTGCCCTGCGGTGCGGGCAAAACCGTGGTCGGAATCATGGCCATGGAAGCCCTGCAAACTGAAACTCTGATCCTGACCCCCAATGTAACGGCCCTGCATCAGTGGATGAGTGAATTACTGGACAAAACCGACCTCCGGCGCGAACAGCTGGCTGAATACAGCGGGGAGCACAAGAACATCGGCCCGGTGACCTTGGCCACCTACCAGATTTTGACCTGGCACTCTCGCGAAACCGATACCCATCCCCACTTTGATCTGTTCCGCAAGCGGCAGTGGGGCCTGGTGATCTACGATGAAGTACACATGCTGCCTGCACCCGTGTTTCGCATTGTGGCCGAAATCCAGAGCGTGCGACGCTTGGGGCTGACTGCGACCTTGGTGCGCGAAGACGGAGAAGAGGACGCAGTGTTTTCACTGGTCGGGCCCAAGCGCTATGATGTGCCTTGGAAGGAGCTGGAGCGCGACGGCTGGATCGCCACGGCCAACTGTTGCGAACTTCGTATTGAGCTGCCCCAGACTCAGATTCTGGAATATGCCGTGGCCGAACCCCGGCGCAAAATCAGCATCGCCGCACAGAATATTCTAAAGGAAGAAGTTGCCGCCGACTTGGTTGAGAACCACCGTAGGGACAAGATTTTGCTTATCGGGCAATATATCAAACAATTGGAGGCCCTCAGCGAGCGCTTTGGTGCTCCGTTGATTACCGGAAAGACCTCCAATAAGCGGCGTGAAAAGCTGTACCAGCAATTGCGTGATGGTACCATCCGTATGTTGATTGTCTCAAAAGTGGCCAATTTTGCCATTGACCTGCCGGATGTCAATGTCGCCATTCAGGTTTCCGGTTCGTTTGGTTCGCGCCAGGAGGAGGCTCAGCGCCTGGGTCGAATTCTGCGTCCCAAAGAGCAGGATGCCCACTTTTACAGTATTATTTCACGTTACACGGTGGAAGAAGAGTTTTCCGGCAACCGCCAGAAGTTTCTGATTGAGCAGGGCTATAAATACCAAATCACTATCTGTGATGCCAAAGACTATCCACTGAGCCCCGAACGCGAGAAGGCTCTGCACAAAGCAGTCCGCGATAGCTATAACAAGCGCAGCAGCTCTGAACCGAATGCTCTGGACGAGTTGTATGCTGAGGGGAATAGCATCCCTGAAACGGCCGGACAACAAGAGAAATAACGAGAGAAATAAAGGGGACCTCTAAAGGTTCTCCAGAGAGTTATGGCAAAACGAACAGAACAGCACAAAGACCTTTCTCAGGCTTCGGACCATATCCCGCCGCAGTGGCGCGAGAGTTTCGCCTGCTTCAGCGATGACAGCCTGCACCTGCTGGCCCGACTCTACTTGTCCGGGAAGGGAGCACAAGCCAAGACCCATTCTCGTGAATTGATTATGGAAGCTCTGTGGCACCATGCCAGGCGCCATGAATTCAGCAGGGCCAGTCTGAAGGGCCTGAATTCTTTCGATACCCAGCTGCTGTTACTACTCTACTTGGGTCTGCAAAGCGTGCAGCAACTTGCGGGCAGTATGCCCCAATACAGCTGTATCGAAATCTGTCTCCAATTACTGCATTTACAGGAACGGCTGCTGGTACTGCGTCTTCCTCAGGATTCGGCACGCGCTTTACAGTGCGCCGAACAAAGCTCTGTTGCCAGCACAAAGAATGCGTTCCGAGCTGTAAAGCCCGCCAAAAGTGTTGGCAGCACTAATGATGCTCCGGAGGCCTTGGTTCATCTGATTCCCAAGGTGGAAAAGCACATTGAAAATCCTGATGGGGCCTTTTTTGTCATCGCACCCCAGTTCTTGGCTCAGCTGCAAGAACACTTGGATTTCTGCACCATGTTCGGCGGCAGATCTCTTCCGACACCGAGTCTTGTCAGCCAATCTGGCCAATCTGCTTTGCCACATAAGTTTCCGGCCCTGCTGCTCAGTTCCGAACTGCTTCTGGCCGCTGCTTTGTATTTTGTCCAAGAAGCCTTTTCCTGCAAACGCAAAATCAGCAAGGTACAGCTGGCTAGGTGCCGCGACTGTTTCCCACAGCTCAGCGGCCCGCAAATCCTGCAATTGTGGCAACTAGCTTTGGATTGCGGCCTGATCTACGAAGAAAATGCGCAACAGCAAGTGGAGTTTTCGGTCGCCGCACTCGTCCGACTGTGGAGTGCCCCCTGTGACCAGCGTCTGCTGGCACTGCAAGCTTGGCTATCGGGCCTGCACAGCCAGGCCTTTGCCAAGTTGCTGTGCCTCTGGCCCCGGAATGTGATGTTGGCAGGCTCTCAACTTCACAGGTTGCTGGTGCTGTTGGGCCTGTCCACAACAAAAGGGAAGAAAGCCAAGGAAGACGATGGCATTGCAGCAGTAGTCCAAACCATGCTTGAATGGAACTTGCTGTGCCGCTTCGATCCGACCGAGGGTCCGGGAAGCGATTCCGCTGAGGCCTGTTACCTGTTCAATCCCCAACTTTACAACAGAGCACCGAGCAGTGACGATGCTGGGTCGGATGCAGGGTCAGGCAAGGCCAGGACAGATGAGGCAGGGTCTGAAGATAGTCCCGGTAGTTCCAATAAAAAAGGCATTGGCCGACTCAGTTCCAACTGGGAGCTGTACTGCGATCTGCGCCACCCGAAAGACTATGTTGATCTGCTGTTGTGCGCCCGGCTGGAGCAGTTCGACGACTTGTGTTTATTCCGCATCAAGAAAAATCTGTTCCAGCGTTACTTCAATGCCGAACAGGCCAGATTTGATCGTTTTATGCAGGGGATCCCCCAACTGGAGCGCTGCGGCCTAGAAATTTCGGAATTTATCCGCCAACAGTGGCAGGAATGGTTTTACGATAGTGCCCGCTTTCAGCTGTTCAAAGGTTGTCTGCTGGTCTGTCAGCCATCTTATGGTGAGTTGATCCGGCGTGTACTCGATGAAGCAACGGTAGAGCCCGAAGAACAGAGCGAAAATCCAGTCGCGCAATACGCCCAACCGACCGACTCCGATATCTTGTGTTGCCCCCAGCCGGGTGTGTTTTACCTGAACGAGACACGACGCGCGCAGTGGCTCAAAAAACTGCGAAGTGCCGGTATTCAGCCTAGCGAACCGTTCAGCAGGTCCGTCTGCAAAACCGGGGAACTGTCCGGGCAAGCCCATCCTCCTATGGAACAGACGGATGGGCAAATGGAACGGCTCCAAGCAGCTCAATATGAAGCGATGCCACAGATTGTCAGCTTGGAATTCCCACTCAGTAGCCTGCCTCAGCAGGTTTCTGTTGAGGCCGCGCAGGATGAGGCCGAAAAACAGTCCGCATTATTTGCAGATTCCCCAGTTGACGAGCCCCCTCGGTTTGCCTGGGACAGTTGGCCCACTTCGCCCTTGTCTTTTGTCCAATCACGTCAACTGGTCTGTGCCAACAGCGACCTGAGCCAGCTGCACATTCACTTCCGCGAGGCGCGTGGTTTAGACTATATAGCGAAGCGCAACCTGCTGCACAGCTTGCTAACTGCCCGAAATCACATGGCTATCATCACGGTGGCCGAAGGCGATGATTTCGACTTGGTCCCCTACACCGTCCTGCCCCTAAATTTGGAAGGGTCCAAAGAAAACCCGGCGCTTCTGGCTCTCGAACTGCGCCAGGAATGCCTGATGCGCTTTTGCGTCAAAAACATTACCCGTGTCAATGAAGTATTCTACAGCCTGATCAATATATGTTTACTCAGTTTATTGCCCTGCGAGTATATCTTTGAACTGGAATCTCGCTTCCTGCGGACACAAGGTCCGGAAGCTCGGGCAGAGGACTCATAAACACGGCTTCGCTCCGGAGTTCGGCACGAGGATGCAAAAACCACAATGAAATATGTCGAGATACAGTACCTAAGCCCCATTGAAGTACGAATCCGCTTTCGCGGCAGTGCCAATGTGCCAGATCAGGAATCTCAAAGTCTGGCAGCCGGGCGCAGTATCTTTTTGCTGGGTACCGCTCACGTTTCGGAGCAGAGCACCCGGCAGACCGAAGAGAAAATTGCCGACCTGAAGCCCGATTGCATTTGCGTTGAATTAGATCGGCAACGTTATGAAAACCTGCACCAGAAGGAACGCTGGCAGAATCTGGATCTGTTCAGGATGCTCAAGGATGGCAAGGGCTTTCTGCTGTTGGTTAATCTGCTCTTGGCCTCTTTCCAGAAACGCGTGGGGCGAGACTTGGCTATTAAGCCGGGGCAGGAAATGCTCCGGGCAGTCGAGCTGGCCGAGGAACAGCAAGTGCATTTGGAACTGGTGGACCGCCCGGTGGAGGTCACGCTGAAGCGGGCTTGGGCTTCGTGCAATTTCTGGCAGCGCGCCAAGTTGCTCAACGGTCTGCTGGCTTCGCTGTTCAATTACGAGAAAATTACAGAAGAAGATATCGAAGATCTCAAAGAGGCCAATACGCTGGAACACCTGATGGACGAGTTTGCTCAATATCTACCCCGCATTAAGGATAGCCTGATCGACGAACGCGATGTTTTTCTGGCCCGCTCCATTGCATCGGCTCCCGGCCGGAATGTTTTTGCGGTGTTGGGTGCCGGACATCTGCGCGGAGTTTGCCAAGTGCTGGAGCGCGTATTTTCTGAAGATGCTCAGACCGAGGTGAAAATCGATTATACTGCTGCTACAGCCCGGGCGAACCAGACGAAGCAGAGCGAAGCACCCGAAATGCAGACAACGGAGCCGCAGTCCGACACTGCAGGGACGAACCTCAGCACGGCAGCGCTGGGAACTGCTACGGAGGCCCGAGTGCCGGAACAACAGCCCGAATGGTTCAAAAATCCTGCCCATCCTATACCGCAGATCAGTCAGTTGCTGACCATGCCCGGGAAGTCGGCGGTAAGTCGCTTTCTGCCTTGGCTGATTCCGCTGCTGGCAGTGGCGATTCTGGCAGCGGGTTTTGTGTTTGCCGATACGCAAAAGGCCTTGCAGGGGCTGGGCATCTGGGCTTTGTCGCACTCGGTACTGGCGGGTCTGGCGGCTCTGCTGGTGCTGGCTCATCCGCTCAGCATTCTGGTGGCGATTCTAGCATCGCCGTTCACGGCCCTGAATCCTACTATTTCGGTGGGTTTGGTCACGGCGTTGAGCGAGGTTCTGCTGCGTAAGCCTAGGGTCAAAGATGCCGAAGAATTGTTGGAACTGGAAAAGTGGTGGCAGTTCCGCAGCAATCGTATCTGGCACGCACTGGTGATTTTTGTGGTGGTGTCATTAGGCGGCGCAGCCGCTACCTTTATCGCTTTGCCTTGGCTGAGTGTGTTGTTTTCGAGTCTTCCTGGCTAGTGTTCTGATATATACATAGGGACACCTCTATAAAAATTCGCTCTTGATTGAAGCTAGGCCATACAGGACGCATTTTTTGACTTTTCTGCACTTTTTCTCACACAATCAGCGCACTCATACAGCCAAGGAGCAACATTGGGTGCATCAGCGTTTTCTCAGGGCCGGGTTCTCAAATCGGCCTGATGAACCGGGGTGCACGGCCTCTCTACCTGAAAAGCCCCGCCGCCGGTTGATTACGGCCCGGCACCTGCTATGAATGCCTATAAACAAAGAAGAATTTAGGGGGGCACTCATTTCATGGCCAATTCCAGAGACCTCGACTTTGCCGCAGACCTCTTCAAAGCCGCCGACAAGATGCGTGGCGGCCTGGAGCCGTCCGAATACAAACACGTTGCCCTTGGCCTGATCTTCCTCAAGTACATCTCCGAGGCCTTTCAGGCCAAGCACTACGAGCTGGCACAAGACGAATTCGCAGACCCAGAAGAGCCAGAAGAATACCTTGCCGAAAACGTCTTCTGGGTGCCCGAGACCGCCCGCTGGTCTCATATCCAGAAAAATGCCCGGTCTGAGAACATCGGCAAGATCATCGACGACGCGATGGAGGCCATCGAAGCCGAACCCACCAACGAGACCCTCAAAGGCGTCCTGCCCAGAAACTACGCCCGCCCCACGCTCGACAAAACCATGCTGGGCGAGTTGGTGGACCTCTTCTCCAATATCAAGATGCACGACAGCGCCGACCGCGCACGCGACCTTCTGGGCCGGGTCTACGAATACTTCATCTCGGGCTTTGCCAGCGCAGAAGGTAAGCGGGGCGGCGAGTTTTTCACGCCCCGCTCCGTCGTCCGCACCCTCGTTGAGATGCTCGAACCCTATCAGGGCCGCGTCTACGACCCCTGCTGCGGCTCGGGCGGCATGTTCATCCAGTCGGATATGGTGGACCGGGTGCGGCGCGAGTTCTCAGACGAGGACATCGAGCAGATCGCAGGCACCTACCGCCGCTGGCGCGCCAAGCCCGAAACGCTGGAGGAGAAAGGCTGGGACGCCTACGCCGACACGCCGGGCTTTTGTAAATCCGAGGGGCTGGAGACCATCCGCAAATTCAACCACGTGCTGACGCCGGGGCGGTATGTTGGGGCGGCTGAGGATGAAGGCGATGGGGTGCCGTTTGAGGAAAAGTTTGCGAGCCTATCGGAAAAGCTGGGCGAACATTTCCGCCAAGCCGATTTACTGACTAAAGCAATCAAGGCAAACTTGACCCGCTTTACCGATAAATGAAAGGCAGCTTATGAAAATTGATCTATCCTCATTTCAAAATGCACTTGTATCGCTTAACGAGGCATTACTTGAATACGACCGCGCCCCCGGCAGCTTTATTAAAGATAGCTGCATTCAGCGTTTTGAATACACATACGAGCTTGCCCATAAACTGCTGAAACGACAACTTGAGGAAATGTCGCCAAGCCCAACTTTGATAGATGAGATGAGCTTTCCCGACATGATACGCCTTGGCGCAGAGCGTGGATTGCTCGCCAATGGATGGGATCTGTGGCGGCAATTTCGTGAGGCCCGCAATGCAACAAGCCATGCCTATAATGAAAAGAAGGCCGATGAAGTCTTTGCACAAATTCCCGCCTTTCGGGATGAGGCAGCATACCTGCTGCGCGAATTACAAAAACGAAATACATGAGCAAGAGAATCGGCATAAGCCCCGAGCAGTTACAAACTGTTCAGGCCATACTGCGTGACCATCTTCCCAAAGGCGTGCACGCTTGGGCTTTTGGTAGCCGTGTGACATGGACAGCGAAACCGTTTTCCGATCTGGATTTGGCGGTCGAAGGCCCCGCCCCAATTCCCTCCGATATCATGGCTAAATTGGCCGAGGCCTTTTCCGAATCCGACCTGCCTTGGCGCGTGGATGTGGTTGACCTGAACACCGTGTCGCCGGAGTTTCGGGCGATTGTGGAGGCGCAACGAGTGCCTGTAGAATTCCGTAATAAGGGGACCTCTAAAAATTCGCTTTGGAATTTTTAGAGGTCCCCATAAATTAATCCGACTTGAAGACGTGACTTCAAATGCCTGACTTTCAGCACGTCCAGTTGCAAGACATTTGCGAATTCATCAACGGTTTTGCATTCAAGAGTTCCGACTATGTCGATCCGGCAAGCGAAACAATAGAGGTGTTTCGCATGGGTTACATCGACGCCCGCAATATGGGCCACATGGTGGACCGGGTGCGGTGCGAGTTCTCAGACGAGGACATCGAGCAGATGCGTGAATTCACCCGGCTGGATGCGGTGATTAAGAAAAACCTCGAACATCTCGGATTTGGAGAATAGTCATGGCTAGAATCAATGTATTGAATCGCGAAGTAGCCATTACCCAAATCAGGGAAGACGACTATATTTGCCTTACCGATATTGAAAACACCGGAATGCGGATGATCCCAGATTTATCATACAGAACTGGATGCGAACTCGTTCGACCGTAGAATTCCTCGGTATTTGGGAGTTTCTCAACAACCCTGATTTTAACCGTGTCGATTTCGAGGCGGTTAAAAACGAGTCAGGGAGTAACGCCTTCGTGATGACCCCTACAAAGTGGGTTGATCTCACGAATGCGATAGGCATTTTTTCGAAATCGGGTCGTTATGGCGGCACCTATGCCCACAAAGATATTGCCTTCGAATTTGCGTCTTGGGTTTCTGTGGAATTCAAACTCTACCTTATTAAGGAGTTTCAACGTCTTAAAGAGGATGAACGGAAAACCCTTGGCTGGGACATTCGCCGCAATCTGGCAAAAATCAACTACCGCATTCATACCGATGCCATCCAGCAACATCTTATTCCCCCTGAACTGGACAGAAAGCAGACCTCAATTGTGTATGCCAGCGAAGCAGATGTGCTTAATCTTGCCTTGTTTGGAAAAACTGCTGCCCAGTGGCGCGATGCCACCCCGGACAAAAAAGGCAATATGCGAGATGAAGCCGATGTGACTCAACTCGTTTGTCTATCCAATCTTGAAAACCTCAACGCTCTTTTTATTGCCGAAGGTTTGTCGCAACAGGAACGCTTGGAACGGCTAAACAAGATAGCCATTCATCAGATGACGCTACTGGCCGGTGATGAACGGATGAAACTATCGGGAGGCGGCAAATGATGATTTATCCGCAGATTACACAGATGAACGCAGATTCTAAACCCGTCGAATTCGACCAGTTTGGAACCTTTCACCCTTCACAGTTCACCCTTCAAAATTCAAAGGAGGTGCTGGGCGATGGAGAATAACCCCTTCATCTTTGGCGAATGCGCTAATGAAGTGCGTGGCGAGGTTCAGCCAGAAGGTGCCAACGGTGCAAAGTACATTGGGCTTGAGCATATTGAGCAAGGCACCTTACATCTAAACGGCTTTGGTTCGGCTGATGATGTTTCAAGCACCAAATCTAAATTTTCAAAGGGAGATATTCTTTTTGGAAAGTTGCGACCGTATTTCAGGAAAGTTGTCCGGGCACCTTTCGATGACGTATGTTCAACCGACATTTGGGTTGTACGCTCAACAAATGGAATAGACCAAGGTTTTTTGTATTACTGGATGGCCTCGCAAGAGTTTGTTGATTTTTCCATGCAAGGGTCAGAGGGCACAAAAATGCCTCGGGCAAAATGGAATCATGTCAGCAGGCATAAGGTTCCATTCTTTACAGATGAGGAACAAAAAGCCATTGCCCACATTCTCGGTTCATTGGATGACAAAATCGAACTGAACCGCCGGATGAATAAAACGCTGGAAGAAATGGCGCAGGCACTATATTAAAAGCTGGTTTGTGGATTTTGATCCGGTCATCGACAATGCCCTTGCCGCCGGAAATGAGATCCCGGAAGACCTTCACAGCAAAGCCGAAAAACGCAGAAAGGTAAATCCCAATGGGATTCCCAAGCACCTTTGTCTACAACGAAACCTTAGGCAAATGGATTCCTGAAGGGTGGAAGGTGAAGAAAGCGGAAGAAGTAGCTGATATTTCAATTGGAAAAACACCGCCAAGAAAAGAAACTGAATGGTTCGAAGAGAATGATTCGGAATCAAATTTCACTTGGGTTTCAATCAAAAATATGGGGAGTTGTGGAGTGTTTATTTCAGATAGTGATGAATACTTGATAACTGAAGCAGTTGACAAATTTAATGTGAAAAAAATACCTGCTGATACTGTTTTACTAAGTTTTAAATTAACCGTTGGTAGAGTAGCAATAACTACAAAAGAGCTTTGTACAAATGAAGCAATCGCTCATTTTACGAATCCTAAATATGGATTGATGTCAAGCTATCTTTATAATTACTTGAAAAGGTTTGATTACGAGAACCTAGGGAGTACTTCTTCAATAGCAACTGCTGTAAACTCTAAAATAATTAAAGGGGACCTCTAAAAATTCCAATTTCGCACCAGACTCGGTCTTTTTCACGGAGCAGCTTTGTCACGAAAGCCTTACCATACAGCAAAGTATGGCTCGGCTTCCGTTCCTTGCTGCCGCAAAAAATCCCTTCGTCTGGCATCAAAAGCGAATTTTTAGAGGTCCCCTAAAGCAATGCCAGTTGTTGTTCCTTCCGAAGAGACTTTGAGAGGTTTTGATAATCCTTCTAATTCTCTATTTGCAAAAATTAAAGAGCTACAAAAACAAACCGAAACTCTCACCGAATTGCGAGATACCCTTCTCCCCCAACTCCTGTCGGGTGAGCTGCGGATACCCGAAGCGGAAAAGCTGGTGGAGGATTTAGATAAAAACGGAGGTCAAAATGCCAGGTAAATTTACCAAAGCACAATTCTGGAAATGTGCTCTCCAGGTAAATCCATCCACCTATATCGGATACCGTGGAACAGAACATAAGCTCTCTGAAGATGAGTATAACAATCAACTTCTGCAAATATGCCAAGAAGAAAAAATCAAGATTATTGGTATTGCGGATCATGGTAATGTGGACGGTGTGGATAAAATCCGGGAGATCTTTGTTCAGCATGACATAATTGTTTTTCCCGGCTTTGAGATTACCACAACAGAGAAGGCACATTTTGTCTGTTTGTTTCCGGAAAATACAACGCAAACTCAATTACAGCAGTTTCTAGGAGAGTTAGGAAGAGCAAAAGCAGAATCAAATACTACTCCACTAGATCTATGCGCAAACGGTCTTCTAAAAAAAATAAACGAATTAGGAGGTTTATGTTACGCCGCCCATTCAACCGATGATAGAGGTATATTAAAACAGAAACTAACCCACGTCTGGAAAAATTCATTGCTAAAAGCGGCTCAAATTCCCGCTTCTTTAGATGAGCTGAAAAATAGTGAGGGAAACGGTTTCAGGCAAATACTTCAGAATAAAACACCCGAATATAAAAGGGACACTCCAATAGCCATAATCAACGCCAAAGATGTGGAAAATCCGGAGACACTTAAAGATCCCAAAGCATCTTGTTTGATAAAAATGACCAACCCGGGATTTGAAGCGTTTAAATTAGCTTTTCAGGACCCCGATTCAAGAATAAGAATGAACAGTGATGTTTCCAAGCGGTACTATTCTCAAATTCTCTCCATGAATATAACCAATGGGTATCTGGATGAGTTGAACATTGACTTTTCTGAACATCTTAATGCTGTCATCGGAGGAAGAGGTACGGGAAAATCAACGTTGCTGGAATGTATCCGCTATGCCCTAGAACTGGAACCCATCGGGAAGAATGCCGTCAAACAACATAATGAAATCATAAAAGAAAATATCGGGAAATCCAAAGCCAGAATTGAATTGACAATCCGTTCCTCCAAAATGAATGGAAAGAAGTTCACTATCAGCAGAAAATATCCCGATAGAGCCTTTGTAAAAGATGAGGAAGGAAATATCTCCTCATTCAAACCCTCTGATCTTCTGCCGGAGATTGAGATCTATGGACAAAATGAAATATATGAAATAGCCCAGGATAATGATTCACAAAGAAAACTTCTATCGAGATTTCTGGAATCCGGTTATGGAGAAAGCGATTTTAAGATAAAGGAATCTCTGAAAGCCCTTTCCGAAAATAGAGTGAAACTTGCCGCAGCCATGGATAATGTGGCCGCTACGGAAGAAGAATTGTCACGCCTTCCCAAGCTTGAAGAACAGGTAAATCAATTAAAATCCCTCGGAATCGAAGATAAGCTAAAAATTATCCCCTTATTGGAAAATGAAAAACGTCTTAAAGAAAGAATACAAAAGGAAGAAATAAAATCCGTAAAGCAGGCTATTGAAAATGTTTTGGGAAACCTTCCCGACACGGTTTTCCTGAGTGAAAAAGCCTTGGAAAACCTTCCTCATAAGGAAATACTGAATAAGATAAAAATCAGTCTGGATAAAATAAAAACAGAAACCGAGAACCTGATTCAAAAATGGCAGACAGCTACAAGTCCCAGCTTTAAAGAAATTGAAAGGCTTCTTTCCGAATTAACGGAATCGATGGAACGGGAAGAATTGAGCCTGGAGAACACCTTTAAGGAATTGCCATCAAGTGAAGGAAAAAGCGGAAGGGATATCGGGTTGGAATTTCAGCGTTTGCTTTCCGAGATCGAAAAAATTAAACCGAAACGCTCCCTTGCAGAAAATCAGGAAAAACTTGTAAATGAATTAAGAGGTAAACGGCGTGCGATTTTATCTGATTTATCAGAGCAGAGAGCAGCACGATCAGCCCATTTTGAAAGATCATTGAAAAAGATAAAAAAGAAACTGGAAGGACAATTAAAACTTACCGTACTACCGGAAGCAGATAGAACTCCTTTAGTCAATTATCTTATTGGTTGTAACCTTGAAGGTGTTGGCGAAAAACGACTGTCATGGATAAAAGATAAGGATCAAGTGACACCGATTAGATTAGCAGAACTGATAAATTCAGGATCCAAGGCATTAACTAACGCAGGTTGGGGAATAACCCAGTCAACAGCAAACTCCATGACTAAAATGACCAATCAGGAAATTCTGAAAATGGAAGAACTGGAACTGCCTGATATTATTAAGATTGAACTGAATGTGGCTCACGGAGAACAGGAAAACTATCGGAGCCTTGATAAATTATCTACGGGACAACAATGTACAGCTATTTTACACTTGTTGCTTTTACAGAATAAAGATCCTCTCATTATGGATCAGCCCGAAGATAATCTTGATAATGCCTTTATTGCCGATAGAATTGTGACTGAACTAAGACATGAAAAGATTAACAGACAATTCCTCTTTGCAACCCATAATGCCAATATTCCGGTTTTTGGTGATGCTGAGTGGATTGGAATACTGGAATCTTCCGAAAATCAGGCCTATATGTCTGAAGAAAATCAGGGAGCCATTGATGTGTCTGCAGTTTGCGATAAAACCGCAAACATTCTTGAGGGTGGAAAAACAGCGTTTAATCAAAGAAAAGAGAAATACGGGTTTTAGGGCACCTCTAAAAACTCCAATTTCGCGCCAGACTCGGTCTTTTTCACGGAGCAGCTTTGTCACGAAAGAGAGGAAGCAGGCTCTTTGCTGCGCACGGCCTGCTGGTCACCAATGCTGCGCCAGCTCACATTGGTGCCATACAGCAAAGTATGGCTCGGCTTCCGTTCCTCGCTGCCACAAAAAATCCCTTCGTCTGGCATCAAAACGCGGTACAATCGCTGCGGCAAAGCAGAGCGATTGTACAATGCTCGCGAAGCGATACCATTTTTAGAGGCCCCCTTTAAGGAAATATTATGCTGAAATCAGAATTATTAGAGATAATCTCCAATGGGGAGAGTTCCGGAGTAGAATTTAAAAGAGATGATGTCAGGCCGGAACAGCTTGCCAAAGAAATTGTCGCCATGGTGAATTTTCAGGGAGGCCGTGTTTTTCTAGGGGTTGAAGATGATGGAGCAATCTCCGGGCTTCAACGAGAAAACTCGGAAGAATGGGTAATGAATGTCATTCGCGATAAAGTCCACCCAGCTGTGCTTCCATACTATGAAAAAATAAAAATTGATGAAGATACCTCTGTTGCAGTAATTACATTTCCACAGGGGATTTCGAAACCCTATGTACTGCGTCATTCTGGTAGAGAAGAAATTTATATTCGTGTTGGAACAACTTCACAGATTGCAACGCGGGAACAACAAATGCGGCTCTTTGAGCTCGGAGGCATGCTTCATACCGAATCACTACCTGTTCCCGGTACTGCTTTTGATAATCTGGATCTGGCCAGGTTAGAGAATTATCTAAAAGATATTATTAAAGATCCTACTAGGCCAAAGCTTCAGGAAGACTGGATCTCGCGGCTGTCGGGATTGGGATTTATGACAGAATCCTCAGGAGAGAACTATTGTACCATTGCCGGTCTGGTTTTATTCGGTAAATCTCCCAGAAGGTTTCTAAGACAAGCAGGTCTCCGCGTGTTTGGTTTTGACAGTGAAGACAAAGAATATAAAGCTCTATTAGATGAAATACTGGACGCTCCATTGGTTGGGCGCTGGGAGATAAAAGATTCTGAAAAAGTCTTAATTGATCCCGGAATCATTGAACAGTTTATAGATATGATTAAACCATTCATATCTGAGGAATCCGGTTCTGTTGATAAGAATTTTCGTAGAGATTATCTTTGGTATTACCCATTGGAAGCTATAAGGGAAATTTTTATAAATGCATTGGCTCATCGGGATTGGACCCGGTTTGTTGAGATTGAAGTCGGTAGTTATTCAAACCGAATGGAAGTAATCAGTCCTGGCACTTTACCTAATTCCATGACTATCGAGAAAATGATTGCAGGTCAAAGATCTCCAAGAAATCCCATCATAATGGAAGTTTTAAGAGATTATGGCTATGTAGATTATCGAGGTATGGGTATAAGGACCAAGGTAGTTCCATTAATGAAAGAACAGAATAATATTGATCCTCATTTTGAATCCACAGAAGACTATCTGAAAACCGTTTTTTATCGAAAAAAGATAACCGATTAGTTTATGGGAGATTTAAAGCCATGGGCAGTGGGCCCCTTCGAAATGCTCTATCATGCAGAGACGCATTTCCTTAAAGGTGAAGATTTCGACCGAAGGATTGTTGTCTTTGCAGGAGCCTGATGAAGAAAATACGGAGGACTCCTGATGGGCAATATGCGAGACGAAGCCGATGTGACTCAACTCGTTTGTCTATCCAATCTTGAAAACCTCAACGCTCTTTTTATTGCCGAAGGTTTGTCGCAACAGGAACGCTTGGAACGGCTAAACAAGATTGCTATTCATCAGATGACACTACTTGCCGGTGATGAACGGATGAAACTATCGGGAGGGGGGAAATGAAGAAAACTTATCCGCAGATTACACAGATGAACGCAGATTCTAAACCCGTCGAATTCGACCAGTTTGGAACCTTTCACCCTTCACAGTTCACCCTTCAAAATTCAAAGGAGGTGCTGGGCTATGGAGAATAATTGGTCGCCAGTCAAACTTAGTGAAGTTGCATTTGTTCAATCCGGATTTGCATTCAAGAGCAAGGACATGGGGAAAATAGGTGCTCCAATCATTAAAATTAAAAACATCAATCCACCTAACGTTGACGTTTTTGATGTTCAACGAGTGCCATATCAGATTATTAAAGCAAACAATCGTGTTTCACGTTTTGAACTATCAAAAGGCGACATCTTGATTGCTATGACAGGAGCAACACTTGGAAAAGTAGGGAGAATGCCACAGACCCAAGAAATCTGCTATCTAAATCATCGTGTTGGAAAAGTTTACCTCAACGACAAGAATCGATGTGACTACAATTTTTTGTATTACGTTCTTTCTCAGGAAAAGAATGTAATACAAATGTTCGGGGTTGCTGATGGCAGTGCGCAGGCAAATATTAGTGAAACTCAGAAGAACTCTACGACAGCAGTTTGAGACATCTAAAGCTCTTCAAGACCAGATCGAAACTCAATTGGGGCAAGTCGATGCTGATTGAACTCAAGAGTGTGTTGGATTGTGTGATTGACAATAGAGGGAAGTCTCCACCAACAACGGAAACTGGAACACCTTTTGAGCTTCTGGAAGTTAACAGCCTCAAAGGCTCCGACAGAAACCCAAATTATGGGGCTGTTCGGAAGTATCTGACCAGAGAAACCTATGATACATGGTTTCGTGCCGGGCACCCGAGGCGCGACGACATTCTGATCTCTACTGTTGGCTCGATTGGCGAACTAGCTATTTTGGACGACGACCGGGATCAATCGCTCAGAATGTCATTGCGATGCGCCCCGACCCAAAACTCGTAAACCCTGATTTCTTGTTTTATCTTCTGTCGTCAGCGATAATCAAAAACCAGCTTGTTTCTCTAAACATCAGCTCAGTGCAACCAAGCATCAAAGTCCCTCATTTGATGGCAGTTGAATTCGACTTGCCTAATTTACATGACCAACAGCACATAGGTAAAATTCTAAAGGTACTAGACCAGAAAATCGAACTGAACCGGCGGATGAATGAAACGCTGGAAGAAATGGCGCGGGCGCTGTTCCGGGATTGGTTTGTCGATTTCGGCCCCACCCGCCGCCAGGCGGACGGCGCAACCGACCCCGCCGCCATCGTGGACACAAAAGCGATAGAGAAGATCGGGAATAACGAAAAAGCCCAGATCATAAATTATTTAAAAATTACAGGCCTGCGAGTAGGCCTGCTACTGAACTTTAAACACGCCAAACTGGAATGGGAGCGAATTGTACTATGAAAAATATTAGTGAAAATTCGTGTTCATTCGTGGTTACAAATAGAGAGGTTTAATCATGGAAAAAATGGATGGTAAAACAATGGACATCGTAGCCGAAAACGTTGGCAAGCTGAAGGTGCTGTTTCCGGAAGCCTTCACCGAAGGCAAGGTGGACTTCTACGCCCTGAAGGAAGTGCTCGGCACGTTTGTGGACGACCGCGATGAACGCTACAGCTTTGCATGGAACGGCAAGAGCAACGCCCGGATGCTCGCCCAAACACCCAGCACCGGCACGCTGCGCCCCTGCAAGAAAGAGTCGGTAGATTGGGACACCACGCAGAACATTTTCATTGAAGGCGACAACCTTGAGGTGCTCAAGCTCCTGCAGAAGAGCTATCACAAAAAAGTAAAGATGATCTATATCGATCCACCTTACAACACGGGCAAAGATTTTGTGTATAAGGATAATTTCACGGACAGCATACAGAATTACAAGGAGATTACCGGACAGGTAGACGGCAATGGCCGTAACCTCTCAAACAATCCCGAAACCAGTGGGCGCTATCATACCGACTGGTTGAATATGATGTATCCACGTTTGAAGCTTGCCCGAAACCTGCTGAAGGATGATGGGGTTATTTTTATAAGTATTGATGATAATGAAGTGGCAAATCTCCGAAAAATGTGTGACGAGATTTTTGGGGAAGAGAATTTTATTGCGGAATTGATTTGGAAAAAAAGAAGCACCCCACCAAATGATAGGGTGATTGCCGCTCAGCATGAATACATTCTATGTTTTGTTAAAAATAGCAATCAATCAGGTTTAAACCTTCGCCCTCGGACAGAAAAACAAATCGATAGATACAAGAATCCAGATAGTCACCCCAAAGGGCCTTGGACGGCAGGTGATTTAATGGCCAATGTTAAAGGTGGAAGATATGTAGACTCCTTGTATTTCCCAATAATTAATCCACGAACAGGGAAAGAACATTATCCTTCGTCAAATGGAAATTGGCGGTTCAATAAAGAACGAATAGAGCAACTTATAAAAAATAATGAGATTTACTTTGGAGAAGATGACAATGGCCGCCCCAAACTAAAACGTTTCCTTTGTGATGTCAAAGAAGGCATAACTTGGACTACGCTTTGGGATTTTGTTCCTTTTAATACCGCTGGCTCATCTGAAATGACAAATATTTTTGGAAAATTAACAACCTTCGAAAATCCAAAACCTACAGAGCTAATATTTGAAACTCTTCGTGCAGGAAGTGATAAAGATTCAATTATTCTCGATTTTTTTGCAGGTTCAGCAACCACGGCGCATGCTGTCATGCAACTAAATACAACGGATCAAGGAACTCGGAAATGTATAACAGTTCAACTCCCAGAAACATGTGACGAAAAATCTGAAGCCAACAAAGCAGGCTACAAAACCATCGCGGAAATAAGCAAAGAACGCATCCGCCGGGCTGCCGCCAAAATCAAAGAAAACCACGAATCAACACGAATAGACACCAATACAAAAAAAGATGATTTGTTCCAAGATAAGAATGATAATTCGTGTAAATTAGTGTCCATTAGTGGTTCCAAACTCCCCGACCTTGGCTTCAAGGTATTCAAACTCGACTCCACCAATATCAAACCATGGGAAGTTGACTTTGAAATGACGGAGCGCACCCTCGAAGACTTTATTTCCAACATCAAAACCGACCGAAGTGAAGAAGATGTCCTTTACGAGATCCTGCTTAAATATGGCCTCGACCTGACCCTGCCTATCACAGAACACAGCATTGCTGGACAAAAGGTGTTCGACATCGGCATGGGAGCACTCATTATCTGTCTTTCAGATGCCATCTCTCTCGAAGTGGTTGAAGGCATTGCCAAGCTAAAGGATGAGCTCAATCCGGAAATCATGCGCGTGGTATTTAAGGACTCTGGGTTCAAAGATGACGTGGTCAAAACCAATGCGGTTCAGATTCTCAAACAGGCTGGCATTGTCGATGTTAAATCAATTTAGAATGGAGAATTGAAAATGGATAATTATATCAGTTCTCCAAAGCGAGAAAATATCGTCAAGGACAAGTCGTTTGCATTTGCCCTTCGGCCGGAGCTTTCGAAAGACTGCACTGCCAGCTGACGTAAACACACCCGCCGTCTTTGGTGAGTATGTCGATATTTACGACATCAGCCGCGCGGTCGAAGACAAGGCTACCGTCCCGATCTATTACGAAAGTCGCCTTGCGCGTGTGGAGCTAGAGCAAGACAAGCTGCCGGAAATCGATGCTGCCGTGGATGCACTCTTCGATGACGAAACGCTCTCGGAGCAGGAGAAGGCCAAGTCGAGCTGGAGCAGCGTCGAGCGTCTGGTGGGTGCGCCCCCAAGGCTGGAAAAGGTCGCAGAGGACATCGTCACCCATTTTGAAGACCGCGTGGAGGCGATGGCCGGCAAGGGAATGATTGTCTGTATGAGTAGGGCAATCTGTGTTGGTCTTTACAATAGGATCACCGCGTTGCGGCCAGACTGGCACTCAGAGGATGATAAGGCAGGTGCGGTAAAAGTGGTCATGACTGGGTCAGCGACTGACCCGCTGGATTGGCAACAACATACCGGCAGCAAGATGCGCCGTGACCTCTTGGCCAGGCGGGCGCGTGATCCCGATGACCCGCTCAAGCTCGTGGTCGTGAGGGACATGTGGCTGACCGGCTTTGACGCGCCCAGCATGCACACGATGTACATCGACAAACCCATGCGTGGCCATGGCTTGATGCAGGCGATTGCGCGCGTGAACCGGGTCTTCAAGGACAAGCCGGGTGGGTTGGTTGTCGATTACATCGGTATCGGCCAGAACCCATATCGACCAGAGACTGTAATTTGTTCTGGTCAAGGAAGAGGTGGGCTTCTTCTCTCAGACGCCATCGCCGATGCCAGCATCATCGACGTGTTGGCTGCAGCAGGCATGAAGACGCCCGAAATCTCGGTGCTGTCCGAAGAGTTTTTGTCCGAGATACAGAATATGGAACACAAGAACCTGGCGCTGGAAGCCCTCAAGAAGCTGCTGGCGGGCGAGATCAAGGCACGGGGGCAACGGAACGTGGTGGAGGCCAAGGCCTTCTCAGAGCGCCTTGAGGCTGCTGTGGCGCGCTACCATGCCAATGCCATCACAAGCCTTGAGATGATCCAAGAACTGATCGACATGGCCAAGGACTTGAAAGCCTCGGTTCAGCGTGGCGATGACCTTGGCCTGGGCGAAGAAGAACTCGCTTTCTACGATGCACTGGCGCAGAACCAAAGCACCGTTGAAATGATGGGCAACGAAGAGCTGCGCAAAATTGCGCATGTGCTGGTGGAGCAGCTCCAACAAAACGTCACCGTTGATTGGCACCTCAAGGAAAGCGCGCGTGCGAAATTGCGCGTCTTGGTACGTCGCATCCTGAAGAAGTATGGTTACCCGCCAGACCTTGCACCAGTCGCTATCAACACCGTGCTAAGTCAGGCTGAAACTTTGTTGAGATGACAGGCTTGATTGCATTGCTACACAAAGCTACTATAATAACCGCACATCGCAGGTTTTTAATGCGTTGAAATTAAACGTTTTTTGAGAAAGCTGGACAGCTCCCATCACCCGCTTCAGGAGCCGCAACTTTTTGCAGGGGCACACCGGTTGTTGACCAGTTGCAGGTGCTCAATCTTCCAGCGTCAGCCGGTCGCCGCGCTTTTGGTAGGCTGTCAATGATTCGAGAAATTGCTGGCCGAGTAGGCTTTGATCAAGTTTGCCGCGCCGGGCGACCATGACGGGAACATTGCGGCGCTGGATATGGCCAAGCCGGAGTGTGTGCAGGCGGGTGCGGGCGGAACGACCGGTGCCATTGGCTTCGAAGTGGCCATTGGGTGCGCGGTATGGTATTCCGGAGCTGATACTGCCTTTGAAGATGGCCTTCGGTACACCTTGAATTTCTGCCCTTCGTTCCTCAAGGGTTCCTCAAAGCGAAATTCTGCGGCACTCAGGCAGCGTAGTTGTAGAGGGGGCACGCAAAATGAAAAAGACGGTGAAATTTTCAAAATTCTACTGGACTTTGGGTGTCATTCATGTTATAATCGTGACACCAAATCAGTGAGGCATTTGAATCAAGGGCACCTCTAAAAATGGTATCGCGGTTTGATGGCTCCAATGCGAGCTGGCGCAGCATTGGAGAAATGGGGAGGGCCGTGCGCAGCCAGGCCCGACCTTCCTCTCTGCGAGCTGGCGCAGCATTACAGGCATAATGCGCAACATTTTGGCGGATCCGCACATTCTGGGCGTCAATTCCGGTGCCTCCTCGGGTGCGGCCTTCGCCATCCTGGTATTTGGTGGTTCGAGTGGCGGGCTGTTCGTACTCTCGGGCTTTTCCTTTCTCGGAGCGTTGCTGAACCTGAAGAAGATGCCTGAACAGCCTTTATCTTCGCCTATTTATCCAAATCTGGAAGTCAAAGGAGGCAAACCATGTCCATTTGGAAGCGGGTTGCTATTTCATCCGCACTGCTAATTTCAATGGCATCGCCAACTTTGGCCCAGGACGACGGCCTGTCGATTGCTGTCCCCTGGGGCCCCAGCGCCGAAGTGCCGGATCCAAGAGCCGGATATAACGGATGGTTGTCGAATCAAACCGGTGTTACCGAAACGCTGATGGGTATCGACCATGATCTCAATCTCTATCCAAGGGTGGCGGAAAAGATCGAACAGGCCGGGCCAACCACCTGGCGAGTGACTCTCAAAGAGGGTGTGAAGTTTCATGATGGCTCACCTGTGACTGCAGAATCAGTCGTCAAGGCAATCTCGGCCATTTCCCAGGAAGGAAACGCCGGGCACAACAAACGAGTTGCGAAACTGCTTGATCTCAAAGGTATGACTGCCGATGGCGACAAGGTCATAGTTTTTGAGACCAATAGCCCCAACGCGGCCTTTCCATGGACGCTGTCTGAACCAGCGATTGCTGTACTCGGCTCCGCTTCAGAAAAATTCCCGATTAACGCGACCGGGCCATACATCTTCCGTGAAGCGGTCCCGAAGCAGCTGTATCGCGCAGAGGCAAACGCAGATTATCGTCTTGGAACACCGGGCCTGAAAGAGGTGCGTGTGGTTGTCTCCGGCAATCCGGCAACCGCCGCGCTCGCGTTTGAGGCAGGTGAAGTGGATATGGTAATCAACTATCCCGAAGCGGATTTCAAACGCATTCAGCAAACCGGCGCCAAAGGTTATTCAGCACCAACAGCCCGGCTTTATTTCTATACGGTCAATGCCGCCAGCGGACCGTTGTCAAATCCACTCATCCGCCGCGCCGTATCGCTGGCCATTGATCGACAGGGCATTGTTGATGCTGTTCTTTCCGGTGTGGGCGGCGTTCCCGCAGGAACAATCTATCCTGAGGGCAAAGGATGGGCTGCGGACATTCCTGCAACTTATGATCCCGCCAAAGCCGAAGCATTGCTCGCAGAAGCCGGAGCCACCAAAGAAGGTCGCGCGTGGATGCTGGACAGCAAACCGTTGGAGATCGACATTGTCACTTATTCCTCCCGTGCCGCATTGCCGCCGACAGCAGAATTAACACAGGCATTTTTGCAAGCTATTGGCATCCAGGCGACTGTCCGGGTTGGTGAATATGGTGCAAGCAATGATGCCATTGTTGCCGGTGAGGCAGACCTGTTCCTGCAAGCATGGGTGACATTGCCTCAGGGGGGACCCGGGCGGCGTACTGGAAACCCTGCTGAAATCGGATGGCGGTTCGAACTCCGGCAAATACAAAAATGCCGAGCTTGATCAATTGCTGGGGAAAGGGCGTACAACATTTGACCAGAAACAGCGCAAAGCGATCTACGACAAAGTGCAGGAGATTATTGCCTCGGAAGCAGCTTTGATCCCGGTATTCCATGTCGCTCAAGTCAATGTGGCGAAAGAAGGATTGACCGGATATGCGGTGCATCCCGCAGAAAGCTACTGGATCACCCACGAGACTAGGTTTGGCAAATGACACTTTCTGTTTCCGGTTTGAGCGTTATGCGCTCGGGCCGGAAGATTCTTCAACCAACATCGCTGGATATCGAACCTGGACAGAGGGTCGGACTCATCGGAGCCTCCGGCTCCGGCAAGTCAACGTTGGGCCATGCGTTAATCGATGACTTGCGCCTTCAGGGGCAAAGCGTTGCCCATGTTCCGCAGAGCCCTGATGAGGCGTTGGATCCCCTTCGAACCATGGCCTTCCACTGGCGCGAGGCAGAGCGCGCACTTGGTCTGAACAAAGACGAAAAGCGCCAAAATGCGCTGTTTCAGGCATTGCACCTGGCTGAAGGCGGCACGGGCAGGCGACCCTGGGGGTGGAGCCGCGGCATGCAGCAGCGTTTTGTGATTGCCATGGCATTGATAGGATTGCCCGACCTGCTTGTTCTGGACGAGCCTACATCCGCTCTCGACCCGATTGTTGCGGTCAAGACGATGAAACTGCTGGACGACTACCTTTCCAGCCGTTCAACGGCAATGCTTCTTATCACTCACGATCTGGGACTGGCATCGCGCCATGTTGATCGGTTATTGGTTATGCGTGAGGGCCGCATTGTGGAAGACGCACCGACAGATCTCTTGCTAAAGTCACCTGCAACCGATGCAGCGCAGGCTCTTTCGGCAAACCGAAGCTGGTTGCGCATCGCATGCTGACGATTGACAATGTTTCGGTTCGCCGGGGAAAAGCTGCCACACTTCGAAACATTACTTTGTCGACCGAAGCGGGCCAGACACTTGCCGTTGTCGGGGAGAGCGGCGCGGGCAAGTCAACACTTATCGCCGCAATTCTGGGCCTCGTCAATTTGACCAGTGGTGGAATAACCTGGAACGGGGCACCTGTTCGCTCCTGCCGCCCTTCTCTGGTGATGCAAGAACCCCGCGCTGCTTTCAATCCGGCAATTTCGTTGCAGCGATCGGTGATGGAGCCTTTGACGGGGCGCGGATTGAAGCTTTCCGCTGGCAGGTTGGAACGCTTGAGCGCTGAACTGGACTTGCCGCAAGAATTACTCGAACGGCGACCCGATGAAGTCTCTATCGGTCAGGCCCAGCGCGTCGGAATTTTGCGCGCCCTGATTGCCGAACCATCACTTGTTCTTTTTGACGAACCTTTATCCGCGCTCGATGCGGTGACGCAAAAACAAACGGCACGATTGATTTCTCAATTGCAGGCAGAAGAAGGTTTTGCGGCGATTCTGGTGACTCATGATTTGGGATACGCGGCGGCGTTTGGTGACCAGATTGCAGTGCTAAGAAACGGCCGCCTTGAAGAAGTGGCGTCAACGCAGGATTTCATCCAGTCACCGAAGACCGAATATGGCCAAAGCCTGTGTGACGCGGCTTTTGCGCTCGGTTCGCTGGAGCGCGATGCCTGATGCGCATTCTGCTTGAATTTCTGGTGCGCGCACTCGTGGTTCTGGGCGGCGTGGCCCTAGTTACATTCGCGCTTCTTTGGAACGCGCCAGGGGATCCGGCTCTCGCAATCGCGCTGGCACGGTACGATGCGATCGTTTCTCCCGAAATTGTCGCTCAGATCAGGGCGGAGGCAGAACTGGATCGCGGCTTCTGGACAGCATTTTTGGGCTGGACAGGGCCACTTCTCAGAGGCGATTTTGGCAACTCGTCCGTGACGGGTCGCCCGGTATGGCCGGAACTGGCAAATGCCGCATCCTACACAGTGCCGCTTGCTTTTGCCGCACTGGCTGTCGGACTGGTTCTGGCGATTTGCCTTGCCTTTATGGCTGCTGGACGTTCCGGCGGATGGATAGATCGTTTGGCAGTGGCGCTTGCATCTCTTGGGACTGCGATACCCTCCTTCTGGCTCGGCCTGCTGCTCATATGGCTGTTTGCCGTTCAACTTTCCTGGCTTCCCGCGATGGGCGCGAGAACTCCAGCCCACGCCATCCTTCCGGCACTAACACTGGGACTGGGTGTCACTGCTTCCCTAACCCGCATCATCCGCTCCGGCATTCTTGAAGCCCGCGCTATGGCTTTTCTTCCCGCTTTTCAACGACGGGGCGTCCGTCAATCCGCAATTGGCCGCGACCATGTTGCGCCCCATGCCGCCATTCCTGTGATCACAGTCGCCGGCCTCGAACTGGCCTTTCTTCTGGAAGGTTTGGTGGTTGTTGAGGTTATCTTTGCCAGACCTGGCCTTGGAAGCCTTCTCGTGGACGCTATTTTCTCCCGCGACTTTCCTGTCGTGCAGGCCGTTGTGGTTGTCACAGCACTCATTTTTGTCACAATCAATCTGCTGATTGATCTTTTCTACCGCCTCATTGATCCCCGTATCGGAGAAAGGGATGCGTAGTGTAGCCGTTCTGTTCGCCTGCCTGGTTTTACTGGTTCTTTTCGGGCCGATGCTTGCGCCCTGCGATCCAGCGGCCATCGACATTCCAAACCGCCTGCGCCCACCGGGAACAACTTGGCTTTTGGGAACCGACGCCTTCGGTCGGGACATCTTGTCCCGGCTGCTTCACGGTGCCCGCTGGTCTCTGGGGCTTGCTTTCCTCATTTCGGTCATCGGACTTTTTGTTGGAACCCTTGTCGGGCTCGCTGCGGCACTCGGGGGCAAATATGCTGACTGGCTGGTGATGCGCGCAACCGACACTTTTCTTGCTTTTCCCGAGCTGGTTGCCGCTGTGGTTATCGCGGGTTTGCTTGGTTCCGGTACCGGGGGCCTGATCCTGGCACTTAGCGTGGTCGGCTGGATGCGGTATGCGCGGGTAGCCAGAGGAATCGGCCTGTCGCTCGCTACGCGCGGTTATGTTGTTCAAGCGAAACTCGCAGGCCTTTCGGCGCTGTCGATTGCGCGATGGCATTATCTTCCATCTCTCGCGCCATCTCTTGCGGTCGTCTGGACCGGAATGTTCGCCCGCGCAATCCTGGGCATATCCACGTTGGGCTTTCTGGGGTTTGGCGTTCAACCGCCACTGCCAGAATGGGGAACCATGTTGCTTGATGCCCGCATCCACATGCGGTCAACCCCCCTGCTGATGATTTGGCCTGGCCTTGCGGTGCTGATTTGTGTGTTGAGCATTAATCTGGTCGGTGACGCATTGCGGGACAGACTGGCTGTCAAGAGGCAAGACACATGAACGAGACAGATCGACCGGGTCTTGGCATTGCTCTTCGCATTCTATCGGGTGTGTTCTCTGCGGGAATGTACGTCACTGTGAAGGCGGTAAGCAACGACATACCCCTTGGTGAAATTGTCTTTTTCCGCTCATTTTTCGCACTTGCGCCCTTGATATTGTTTCTTTGGGTGAGACATGAATTTCCACATGGCCTGGCAACCAAAAGACCTCTAGATCATTTTCTGCGGGCGAGTTTCGGGGTTATGGCACTATTTGGTACTTTTGCCGCTATCGCCCGGCTGAATGTGGCGGAAGCTGTCCTGATCGCCCAATTGTCGCCCGTGATCATGGCCGTTGCGGCGGTACCCGTCCTGTCGGAACGATTGACCATCTGGCGCATCGCCGGCTTGGCACTCGGCTTTGCCGGTGTCATTGTACTGGTTTGGCCGGAATTGAGAGCGGGCGGTGCAAGCGGTGCACGGCTGACTGGTTATATCATCGCACTTTGTTCTGCAGTTCTTATAGCGTTCGCGCTTCTTGTGGTACGCAGCCTCAACACAACCGAAAGCCCGGGTGCCATTGCATTCTACTTCGTTCTTGCCGCCATTATCGGTTCGCTTTTTACCCTTCCCCGGGGTTGGGTTTATCCCGATGGACAATCATTGTTACTTCTGATTGCCTGCGGGCTATTTGGCGGCTTCGCCCACATCTCCATGACATTGGCGTTCCGCTATGCTGAAGCTTCCCGCCTTGCCCCTTTCGAATATATCGCCATTCTTTGGCCAGTCGCCGCTGATCTGTTGATCTTTCGATTGCCACTTGCCACTAGCTTTCTGCTCGCCGCGCCGCTTGTACTCGTAGGTGCTGTGGTTGCTGCCAGTGAGGGCAAGCGCAAGATGAATGGCGGAAAAAGCCAGGCGAAACGCTGAACGCCGGTGCGAAGCAGACATTTGTCGAGCTTTGGCAAAAAATATTCGAGGATGAACGATCCTCAAGTCAAACGGATCGGCTACCCCCTGAATTGTACGTGTTTTCAGATTAGCTTGTTCCCCGACAAAGGAGACAGGCAATGAAACGGTCACGGTAAACAAGAGAGCGATAATAAAAGTAAAAACGTGCGATAAGTCGGGGAACGGTGCGAATAGCTGAGGCAGAAAAACACACGGAATGTGTGCATTCACCACAAACGGCCCCGGCTGGTTTTGCTGTCGGTTTTGCACGGGCTGTGTGTATTGTTCACTGCTGGCCGTCACTTCCAGGGTTGTTCGCCGAGCTGTCTGGCGGTCACTGGCAGGCCTCGCAGTCGGTGTCGGTAAGGGGGCAGGCCGGGCTGGCGGCGGCGGGTTGGCGATTAAAAACAATGCGGATAAAACGGCAATGAAATCGAAGTACCGGACTGGGCGTGATTGTCAAGGACAGCCTCGCAAGAAAAGCAAATTTTTAGGGATTTTCTTACAATCTTCTTGCCCTCCGTTGGGAAATCATATATTCTTTGAGGAGGTTCGTCTATTTTATAATCCTATTTCATCTTTTATCAAAACCATTCTGACCTTGGTCAGAATATCATATTTATGCGTTATTTCGCGTAATAATACAATAGGAGTATTGCACTATGGAACACAAGTTCAGTAAAATTCGCTCATCGCTCATCGCTCATCGCTCATCGCTCATCGCGTGAATCAAGGCTATACTGCAGGAAAATATATTTTTCTGCGGTCTTTTTGCGCCTGTTTCTCCTCCTGCTCTTTCCGGCCCTCCTGCTCGGCTGCGACCCGCCCGGCGGATCCGGCGGAGGCTCCGCCCCAAACCCGCCTGCCCCGCCGCCCGAAGAGGCGGATTCCCCGCCCTCGCCACCACCACCCACTTTGCTTGAGCGTCTGGTCAAAGCCAGCCCTGTTGCTGTTGCTAGAGGGATTGCCCGTAGTTCGCTGACTTTTGCGGACGATGGCTCTTTCAAGGTATCCCATAAAGAGTACACCACCGGTTTGCCCGATAATAAACCTATCAGCGAACAAAGTATTGAGGATATTGCCAAAGTCCAGGGAGAGGAGTACTCAAACCTTCGTGTTCTCAACAGTAATACTCCTGATTTTGTGGTGGAACATAATAGTCTGAATTATTACCGCCTCACAGATGAGAGACTGGAGGTGAGTCTGGTAAAAGCATTTGCTATAGTTGATATTTCGTATATTCAAGTGTACAAACTGCTTATTGAGGGCAATAATATCAGCCTGACGAAAATGCGATATTATGGTAGGCAGCCTGGTGGAAGTGTATCGACTTATGCTGCTGCTCAGTCTTTTGCCGCAGAAATTGCTGGAAAGAGTGATAACGTTGATTTCGTAATGCAATATTCAGGAAGTTTTTAGGATTTTAAAGCGCGAGTAAAACCTGTAAGGTTTTGAAAACCCTGCAGGTTTGGGCATGATTGCCGGGAACAGCCTATCCCGTCACCACATCAATACCAAACCCCGGCCAGTAAAAGGATAATGAAGAAGTTGGACTACAATTGGATTTTTCATAGATTACCTGTAAAACCGGACCGCTAGACCCTAGTCTCGAATCTGTGAGGCCCTGAACACCATGCATAAGGTCATAATAGTTCCTTGTTCCAAACTTACCCGTAAATAAGACCGAGCGATCAGCCCCTGGATTCAAACTCTCATAGTCCGACTGCGGATATTGCAATCTTAGCGCATTATAATTACTGGGATTCCCCTGATACAAAATAAGTAGGGTCTTGACTATCTAAGAAGATCTTGAGGGAACCTCTAAAAATTCCAATTCCGCGCTGAATCGCGATCTTGTTGCCGAATAGCTTCGTCAGCAAAACCTTACCATACAACAAAGTATGCTTCGGCTTCACTTCCTCGCTATCGGCAAAATCTCGCTGATTCAGCATCAAAAGCGAATTTTTAGAGGTGCCCTTGATTCTCTCTAAAAGTCGGGGAGAGAATGAAAAATAAATATTTTTATCGTTCACGGATTTCAGAAGCAAAATTTAGAGATATTGTCCGTTGTTTTACCAACGACATTGATGCTTCAAAAACAGCCATATTCTGCAGCATTAATCGAAATACAGTCAATTCAATCTATCAAAAAATACGATTGAAAATTACTCAGCTAAGTATTGATGCTCACCGGGAAGTCGGTGATTTTGAAGTTGACGAATCGTACTTTGGCGATGCGCAGAGTCCGGGGAAAACGGGACGTGGTGCCGCAGGTAAAACCCCTGTGTTTGGTATATTAAAGCGTGATGGCAAGGTTTTTATTAATGTTGTTAAGAACTGTACAAAAGAAAAGTTATTACTTATAATTGAGGGTAGAGTTTTAGAAAGATCAACAATTTACTCAGATGGCTGGAAAGCATATGATGGACTGGTATTAAATAGGTATAAACATTATCGTGTATACCATAGTCACAATGAATTTGCAAGAGAAAAAAGCCATATTAATGGGATTGAATCTTTCTGGAGCTTTGCAAAAAGGAGATTAGCTAAATTTAATGGTTTATCAGATGAGACTTTTCATTTACACCTTAAAGAGTGTGAATATAGATGGAATTATCGCGACCAGGATCTATACCAAATCCTGTTGAAGTTACTTAGAGAATCACCTCTTAACTAGTCAAGACCCTTTCTTTTATTCCAGAAGTAAGCGGCTTCAGTAACTTGGGCGGCGCACTGTTGATTCTGTTCGCCTTCGGGAAGAAGCAAAATTGCCGAGGCGAAGCAGGGTAATAGCACAATACCCACAGAAAGCGACACCCTTTTTTAGAGCAACCATAATTTTTGACTCCCCCAAAAACCAAATGGAACCGGGACTCCGCTGCGGCTTTTTTCTCCAGCCTCCGAGAAGGGTTATCTTTTAAAAGGGTTTGTGCACTAGCCTCATGGGATTTTTTATGAAAAAGTATGTCTTAACTTTAGACCAGGGAACGACTAGTTCCCGGGCAATTATTTTCGATCATAATCAAAAAATGGCTTCAGTTTCCCGGCGTGAATTCACGCAATACTATCCGAAACCAGGCTGGGTGGAGCATGATGCTATGGAAATTTGGCAATCTCAGCACTCTGTCATGATAGAAGTTTTGGACCAGAGCGGCATTCCCCATCAAGAAATCGCGGCGATTGGCATTACCAACCAACGGGAGACCACCATTGTGTGGGAAAAAGAGACCGGGAAACCAATTTATAATGCCATTGTTTGGCAATGCCGGCGAACTGCAGAAATTTGTGATGAACTGAAAAAGATAAGTGGTTTCGATGCCTATATCAAAGAAGCGACAGGGCTTTTGATTGATGCATATTTTTCTGGAACCAAGTTAAAATGGATTTTAGAAAATGTAGATGCTGCTAAAGAACGAGCCGAGAATGGAGAGCTGCTTTTCGGAACGGTTGATTCTTGGTTAGTCTGGAACCTTACCAGGGGCAAGGTGCATATTACTGACTATTCCAATGCCGCGAGAACCTTGCTATTTAATATTAATACTCTTCGGTGGGATACGAAAATTTTAGAGACTTTAGGGATACCTGAGGCCATGCTACCCAGAGTCTGTAATAGTAGTGAAATTTACGGTAAGGTAAGCATAGGGACAAGCGGGGTCTCTATTCCTATTGCGGGAATCGCAGGCGACCAACAGGCCGCTTTGTTCGGGCAGGCCTGCTATGAACCTGGCATGGTTAAAAATACCTATGGTACGGGTAGTTTTATTATCATGCAAACCGGCGATGAAAAGAAAAAATCTTCCAATGGGCTTTTAACGACTCTGGCCTGGGGAATCGACGGCAAAGTAGAATATGCACTCGAAGGTAGTGTATTTGCAGCAGGTGCTGTGGTTCAATGGATTAGAGATGAGCTGAACATGATACACGATGCCAAAGATACAGAGTACTTTGCCAATAAAGTGAGTAGCACAGAAGGGGCTTATTTGGTGCCAGCCTTCACCGGTCTGGGTGCTCCGGTGTGGGATATGTATGCCAGAGGTGCTTTTGTGGGCTTGACCAGAGGAGTGGGTAGAGAACATATGATTCGTGCCGCACTCGAGGCCATTGCCTATCAGTCACGAGATGTGATTGACGCCATGAGCCGGGATTCTGGTATGGATTTACCCGAACTAAGAGTGGACGGAGGAGCGAGTGCCAATAATTTTTTAATGCAATTTCAGGCTGATATTATTGGTCAAAATGTCGTGCGTCCTGAGACTATTGAAACAACAGCTCTGGGAGCTGCTTTATTAGCTGGTTTAGCCGTTGGCTTTTGGAAAGACAAAGAAGAGGTCGCTCGAAAATGGCGCCTTGAGAAGACATTCAAACCCCGAATGTCCGAAGAACAAAAAGCCAGCTTGTACGCCGGCTGGAAAAAAGCCGTAAAGAGAGCCTTGCAATGGGAGGAGGATTAAACGCCAAAATCTGCTCTAAGGGACCCCTAAAGTTTTTGTTGGTGAATTTATAGATTATAAGGACACATTATGACCACATATGACGTGGCCATCATTGGTGCTGGAGTGCTGGGAGCAGCAATCGCACGCGAACTTTCCCACTACGAGCTGGCTATCCTGTGGTTGGAAAAAGCCGGAGATGTGGCCACGGGTATCACACGGGGCAACACCAGCATTGTGCACAGCGGTTTTGACGATGCTCGGGGCTCGGTCAAAAGCCGCTACTCGCCCCAAGGGGCGGCTTTATTCGAAGAGTTAGACCGGGAGCTGCGCTTTGGTTTTCTCAAGTGCGGTTCGCTGGTCGTGGCTTTGAATAACGAAGAGCAACCCCGGCTCGAAGCCCTGTTGGCCAATGGCCAGAACAACGGAGTACGCGGTTTGGAACTATGGGGACGCGAACAGCTGCTGGAGCGCGAACCCAAGCTGAACCCGGAAGCCTGCTTTGCCATGTACGCCCCTAAGAGTGGAGTGGTGATTGCCCCGGAATTCTGCATCGCCCTAGCCGAAAATGCGGTTGCCAACGGCGCAGAGCTGCATTTAAACGAGAAACTGCGGGCCACCCATGCACAGAGTTCCGGGGGATACACGCTGGAAACGGCACGGGGCAGCTATCGTTGCCGCTATCTGGTCAATGCTGCAGGCTGGGGTGCGGCAGCGATCTCGGATTTGATCGCGAGCAACGGGCAAAGCAGCAAAAAAAAGGAGTCCTTGCGGGCCGGGCTCGACTACGAACTGGAGGCGGTCAAGGGCCAGTACCTGGTCTTTGACCGCAGCTGCGGCCAACTGGTCAAGCACGTGCTTTTCCCCCTGCCCGACAAAAAGAAGGGCAAAGGCGTAACAGTCTGTCCTACTTACCACGGCAACCTGCTGCTCGGCCCCGATGCGGAAATCGTGGCAGAATCATGGGAACAGACAGAAAAAATTTCGGATCTCTCAACTCAGCTGGAACGCTTGCAAGGCATTTATCGGCAAGGGCTGCGCTTGGTACCAGGCATTCCACACTCCAAAGTGATTCGCAGCTACGCCGGCATGCGACCCCGCCTGAAGCGCCTGAATCCTTCTCTTTGCCAAAAGGGAGAGGTGCCTTATGGCGATTTTCTGATCCACTACCGGGCAGACTGCTGCGAACTGTTGGGCATCGCCTCGCCAGGGCTCAGCTCAGCCCCGGCAATCGCCCGCGAGATGGCGGAGAAACTGGCAGTTCGGAGGCGTGAACAAGGGCAGAGCTGGTATAAAAAAAACCACTTTCTGCACGAACGAACGCCATATATTAGCAGCCAACGCGACAAAGTTCTGATACCAGTACGCGAACTGAAACACTACACCGAGCTGCCCCTGAACGACCCCGAATGTCTGATCTGTCGCTGTGAACAGGTTAAAAGCAGCACAATTCAACAAACATTGCGCCGCTTCCCCACACCCTTGGGCGATGGGAAGGCTCTAGCAAGCAATTTGGACTTCATTAAATGGCGCACCCGTGCCACTATGGGTTTCTGTCAGGGACAGTTCTGTAAACCGAGGCTCCGGAGCTTGCTTGCGGAGCTGATGCAGCTGGATGTTTCACAGATTGTCGAAGCTCAAGGCCGCGATTGGCCGCGTGTAAGTGCCGAAGTACTGCGGCGCGAGCTCAGCTGATGGGAAATTTCTCAGAAACCGTTCGGAACCTTTATTGCCGTTCTCACAGCAATAGCAAGGGACTCTAAATGCATCCATTACGAAACCTCCGAGGCGGGGCACAAACTCCGGAACATATCTTTTAAAGGTACCCTTTAAAGGATATACATTAGGGTACCTCTAAAAAGATTGCCCGGACAGTTTCCGGGAGGAGAAAGGGCGGATGGAGCTTACTGTAAACAGAAGATTCGGTGGCTCAAAGCGCAGTTGACGACTGCTGAATTACAAGCATTGAACCAACGCAGCGATCGGCTGGGGCTGCTCCAGTCTGTAGGCTACCTCGCAGTTTTGAGCGCTACCGGATTCCTTTCCTGGTGGTGCTACGGCACCCGGCGATGGGTTGCCATGTCGCTGCTGCTCTATCTTCATGGAGGCCTCTTTGCTTTTTCAATCAATGGCATCCACGAGTTGAGCCATAATACGGTATTCCGTTACCGATATCTCAATTCGTTATTCAGAGTGCTCTATGGCCTGCTTTTCTTTGGCTCCAACCCCTACCTATTTAACTTGAGTCATCGCCTGCACCATCGCTACACCCTCTATAGAGATAGCGATGGCGAAGAAGTACACCCGCGCCGCTATGGCAGGCGGGAAATAGCAAAGAGCTGCTGCTCTCTGATCAGCCTGGTGGGGCTCTTATCTACATTCCACAGCACTTTTGTTCTCTCTGCTTTGCCCCTTGAGCACAACCGCCACCTGAGTGACTGGAACAAATACATCCTGACTGAGGCAAAAGCTTCAGAGAAGCGGGCCGTTCAGCGAATGGCCCGGGCGCAATTATTCGTTCATCTACTGTGGATGCTTTATGCCATAAGCAACGGGCATTGGTTCCTGTTGCTGCTGACCACGGGAGCCCCTTTTTATGGTGCTAGGTGGTACCAAAACCTGATAAACAATACCCAGCATGTCGGCATGCGAGCAGGAGTTCCTGATTACCGCCTCAACAGTCGTTCGATCCGGCTGGATTTGGCAACATCTTTTCTGTACTGGCATATGGGATAGCACATTGAGCATCACAGCTATGCTTCGGTACCGTGCTATCGTCTGAGAGAACTTTCCCGCAGGCTGGGAGAACAGTTGCCTGAGAGGAAGGGCCTGATCCAAGCCGCAAGGGAAATGATCCAGCACTCGCTACAAAGGCAGTACTCAAAATTGGAATTTTGAGTACTGCCCTATCTTCCTCAGCAGGATTTTTCTCCGGGCTCCCCCGCAAAAATATCGGGCTGGGCGGATTCGAACCGCCGACCACAAGTCCCCCAGACTTGTACGCTAACCTCTGCGCTACAGCCCGCAATCAAATGTCGGCACATGATTGTCAGAACCGCTTTGAGGGTCAAGAGCCCTTTCCCGCAACAGAAAGCTCCTGTTGCAGGAAATCGCTGAGCAGAGACGCCTCCCCTTGAATGGCCTCGCCATACGCCAGTGGCAGGACCAGGCGCAGCATGGTCAGCGACTTGCGAAAATCATCCAGTGTGCCGGGCTGTAGCACGGTCGAAGTCTGGGCAAACGGTACAGGGCCTGGAGCCTTGTCAGAGCCGAGGGGTCGCGAAACGTAGATATCCTGAATCTGCATCTTCTTAGGGCCGGTCAGGTCCAACAGCACCTGCCAGTCCTGCAAACCCCGGAGCGGCCCAGGGTAGCGTTGCCGGAGATAGCGGCACAGAGAGTGTGATATCCCGTGCCGCTCCCGGCCATCGCGCAGGCGGCTCAGCAATGCGGGGTGCTGTCCGGGACAAAGTTCATCAGCCACCACGAACTGACGTGGCTCCTGAGCCAGCAGGCACAGTTCTTTTTCGGGCATCTTTAAGTTTGCAAATAATTGGGGAAAGCTCAGGTCGCAGCTGCCAAAAATTTGCTCTTCGTTGAGCAGACCCAGTTCCAGAGCCCGCGCCGCGCTTTCGATTACGGGAGCTGACAGGGCGCGGACGTTGCGGTGCCAGTAGACTGTGCGGAACATCAGGTAGCGTGAGAAAATCAGGCTTTCGATGATGGTCAGGCCGTGCTCCGGGATGCAGATGCGGAACGGTGAGCGCTCGGGAAGCTGCTCCGGGCCGGCTGCCGGATCTCCGCCCGATTGCTCCTCACTCAGGCGGCATAGGTGCACCTGTGAGAACAAGTACTCCAAATCCTGAATGCCGTAAGGTACACCGCAGTAATAGGCATCGCGGTTCAGATAGTCCAGTTTGTCGGGGTCGAGCGTGCCGGAGAGCAGAGAGCGGTAAAACAGGCCTTCGTTCCGGTACTCCGCCGGTACCGCCAAGGTCTCATCGACCAGAGCCGCCACCAGCAAAGGGTCCGTGCCCAACTCGCGCGAGAGGATGCCGGCCAGTGGTTCGTCCAAGATGTGGCGCGCTGAGAGCTCCTCATGTTCGCTTTGCAGACCCTCGAGCACATGGGCGTAGGGGAAGTGCCCCAGGTCGTGCAGCAGGGCCGCCGCCAAAAAGGCTTTGGCTCCGTGCAGGCTGGGTTCAAATTCGGCTTCGGTGCTGTGCCTGCTGCACAGCAGGGCCAGCAGCAGGCGGCGCGCTATCGAGAACACACCGATGCTGTGCTCAAAGCGCGTGTGGCGCGAGCCGGGATAGACCAAGGTCGCCGAGCTGAGCTGGCGGATGCCTCCCAGCCGCAGAAAGACTTCGGAGTGAATCAGTTTCTGAAAAGGTCGGTTGAGATAAACATGCTTCCACAGCGGATCGCGCAACGGAATGTCGAAAGCGTTGCCCAGGTAGTCGAGGACTTCCCGCAGCGGGCCGCTGCCCGCATTGCTCATACGCTTCTCCATCACTTCTCTGCCCCCCCGTTGGCTCAGGCACGCACAGCTGCGTTGATCTGCTCGCGGGCAAAGGTTTCCACAGCGGCAATTTTAGCTGCTGTTTGGGTCCTGGCCTGCCCGGGGTCACTGCTGCGGCAAGAGGCGTAGAACTTGATCTTGGGCTCGGTGCCTGAAGGGCGCGCGGTGATGATCGAACCATCTGTGCCGTAAAATTGCAGCACGTTGGACGAGGGCAGATCGATGTCCCGGGCTGTCCCCGCTACCCGGCCATTGCTGAGCCGGGTGGTAGTACCGGCAGCGTAGTCCTTAATCGCTTCTATCTCAATCTCGCCGATGCTCCCCGGGCTTTGTGTGCGTAGTCTGTCCATCATCGCCCGCATGGTGGCAATGCCCTGAGAGCCCTCAAAGTAGTGATCGAGCAGGAGCTCCTGGTAATAGCCATAACGCCGGTAAATATCGTTGAGGAACTCCAACAGAGAGCGGCCTTGCTGCAAATTCCACAGCGTCATTTCCACGGTCATGGTGCTGGCGGAAACCGCATCCTTGTCGCGCACCTCGCTGCCTGCATTACTGCCCACCAGGTAGCCGTAGCTCTCTTCGCACCCAAAGAGGAACTGCTGTGCTCCACTCTCTTCCCAGCTGCGGATCAGGGCCCCGATATGCTTGAAGCCGGTCAGTACCTTGAAGTCGGCCACACCATAGGCCCGGGCAATGCGGTTGTGTAAATTGCTGGTAACGATGGTGTTGATGATGGCGCCATTGGCGGGAAGGCTGCCCTGCTCCTTGCGCGTCAGCAGCAGATATTCGCAGAGCATCGCGCCCAGCTGATTGCCCGATATCAGCACATATTCGCCATTATTGGCGGACTCTCGGGGGACATCCGCGGGAACGGCGATGCCCAGCCGGTCGGAGTCCGGATCGGTGCCCAGCACCAGGTGGGCCCGACGCTCTTTGGCGTATTTCAGGGCGAATTCCATTGCCGGGGCGATCTCGGGGTTGGGAAAGGATACCGTGGGAAAATTGCCGTCCGGCTCGGCCTGTTCGGGCACGGTAAAGACGCTCACGCCCATTTGGGCCAGGGCCTGTTCCACGCTCTGCCGTCCGGCCCCGTGCAGCGGCGTGTAGACCAGACTCAAGCGCGGAGCCTCTTGCCTTACCAGTTTGGGGCGCAGCGACAAGGCTCTCACCATGTCTAGGTATGGCCGGTCGATCTCTTGGTCAATCCAGTGCAGGAGGCCTTTGTCTGTGGCTTCCTGTTCCGAAATCGCGGGCAGCGGGCCGTTGACCGCTGCCACTTTGGCGATGATGCCCTTGTCGTGCGGAGCCACAATCTGGGAGCCGTCTTCCCAGTAGACTTTGTAGCCGTTGTACTTGGCCGGGTTGTGGCTGGCCGTAACTACGATACCGGCGCAGCAGCCCAGCCTGCGCACTGCGTAGGATAGTTCGGGAGTGGGTCGCAGGGCGCTGAAGATACTGCTGCGAATGCCGTTCGCCGCCAGAACCAGGGCCGCTTCTTTGGCAAAGAGATCGGAGTAGTTGCGGCTGTCATAAGCCAGACAGACGTCCCGGTGCTCCGGGGCCACTTCTTGGCGAATATAGTCTGCCAGACCCTGAGTCGCTTTGCGGATGGTATAGCCGTTCAGGCGATTGAGTCCGCCTCCCATTTCGCCGCGCAGGCCGCCCGTGCCAAAGTCCAGCGACTTGTAGAAACGTTCGTACAATTCTGCGGCCGCCTGTTCGCTGGTGGTCTCAGAGTCCAGTTGCCCCAGCAACTCTGCCACCTGCTCCCGAAAAACGGGGAACGGTTCATCCTGGATGTATTGTTTTGCCTGTGTTCTCAGGCTTTGAATCAAGTCGCTGTCCATAATCTCTTTCCTCGCTTTTCCCAAGGTGCTGGCTTCCATACCTGTAAAGCTCCCGACTCTTTTGCTGCCGGTGGACCATACTGACCCAGAGGCGGAGAGCAGAAGCATTCGGCGGGGGCAAAGGTATTTGAGAACATGCAGGGCGCGCAGCAAAATGAAGATTTCGGACCGTCTTTGCCCCGCTTATGCTTCGTCATTTTTGAACAACAGTTCCAGTTCGGCATCGGAGACCATGCTTCCATCATCATCGCGCCCTTCGCTGTGGTTGCGAAACTCTTCGGCCAGCTTCTCGTTGCCCTCGCTGATCCGGACAATCACCTTGTGCCATTCGCTGCTGTATTCTTGGAGCAACTGCTGCAAAAAGCTTTTCCGCGAATACATGGCACTGCGCAAAAACACCAAGAACGCATGCTTGATGCGGAACAGCTGATGAGCCAACTCGGCAAAATCCTGCAGTTGGTTGCGCTCGTTCAGCAACGCTTCGTGTCGTTCCAGCAGCTCAGAGAGTTGGCGCACTTCCCCCATAATCTGCTGGTTAAACAGCCGGGCATTGATTTCCAGCTCGAGCAGTTCTTGCAGTACCTGGATGCGGTTGCGCAGCAAAAAGAAATTGTCGCTAAAATGGATTTGTTCCAGTGGCTGTAAGCCTTCGGGCTGCTGTATTTCTTCCATCAATTCCATAGGGAGCCTCCCGGGCGGGGAGGCATGCAAATATTTAGGGCGTCTCTAAAAAAGCGGCTGATGGGGGCCCTAATCGCTACTTTAAGCTAGGGAGATTGCATAAAACAACCGCAATATAGATGACTCTGACTAAAAATGCAACATTAAGGCCTTTAGGGCACCTCTAAAAATGGTATCGCTTCGCAAGAATGGTACTGCGTTTTGATGCTCCCATGCGAGCTGGCGCAGCATGGGAGAACGGGGGAGGGCCGTGCGCAGCCATGCCCGACCTTCCGTTTCCGCGAGCTGGCGCAGCATGGGAGAACGGGGGAGGGCCGTGCGCAGCCATGCCCGACCTTCCGTTTCCGCGAGCTGGCGCAGCATGGGAGAACGGGGGAGGGCCGTGCGCAGCCAGGCCCGACCTTCCGCACAGAGCCTGCCGCCTCTTCTTAGGAAGCTGTTTGTTTCAAAAGAGCGAGCAAGAGCGCAGAATGGAATTTTTAGAGGTTCCCTTATAGGAAACCCTTGGCACTTACGGCCGGTTCCTTGGTCAGCAGCGGATACGGGTCGCTACCGGAGTAGAGCGGGCTCCCATCAGCTTCACTCAGGGCCGCAAAGTCCCGTGCGGAAAATGTGGGGGGCTCGGTAAAAAAATCAGACTCCGGCCATGGCAAGCCGTAAGTATATAAGGCTTTGCGGTAGCTCAAAGCGGCCAATCGCTCTCGGGACAAACCTGCTGCGCACAACTTGGTGTAGAGCAAATTTATACCACTGAGCCCCGGAATGCCGGAAGCAACCGCCTTCCCTTCCCGACCCAGTTTTTCCGGGAGTGCATGGGGCGCGTGATCGCTTTCGATCCAGTCGATTTGTCCCTCTAGCAGCAATTGCCACAGACCGGCCCGCCGCTGCTCATCGCGCAGCGGCGGATTGACTTTAAGCAGGTTGCCATTCACATTGTTCTGGCCTATCGCCCGGTTTCCCAGTTCGGCCTGGGTCTTCAGGCTCAGCAGGCAGTGGTGTGGGGTTACACCACAGCTGACCCGCCTGCCTGCCTGCCTAGCTTCTTGTATCAAGGCCACTCCTTCGGGTGTGGAAATATGGGCGATGTGCAGGTGGCCTTGAAAGCCCGTGAGCTTTGTCAAGGCCAACTGCTGCTCAATCGAGCGCCACTCGGCCTCAACCGGCCTCGCCTCACTGTGGCTCTCCGGGCGCATCGCATCAAAAAATCCGTTGTCGATCAGTTCCTCAGCCTCACAGTGTGCTACCAAAACGCCATCGTAGCCCTCTCCGACAATCGCGGCATAGACTTGGTGCTGAGCCGAAGCTTCGATAATTCCCATTTCACCGGTCGAATGCCCGGCATAGATCTTCAAACCGGCAATTTGAGGGAAAAACTCGCGATGCAGGCGCACGGCCTCACAGGCCTGCTGCGGCTGGCGCGAGAGCCCGATATGCATGGCATAATGAGGTGGCGCAGCAGATCCACCAGTTTCTCCGACTTCCCGGCACAGGGACTGTGCTGCTTGCGCTGCCAGTTCCAGCCGCTGTTCCACCGCCCGGCGCGAGGTGAGCGGTGGATTGGTATTGGGCATCTCAATCAATCCGGCGATACCCAACCGGGACGCGAGCCCAAAAGCATGGGAAATGGTTTCTTTATAATCCTGGGACCAGTCGCGCAAATGCACGTGGGAATCGAGAATCATGGGCACTCCTAAAAGGGAATTCAGAGATAAGGGTACCTCTAAAAATGGCTGTTGAAAAATGAGATTTTAGGGGACGCTCTAAAACAGCTCACCGGAATGCCCCGGACTGTTTGCCGGTGGCTGTTCCTGTGGTACTGCTTGCCGTGCGGTCACTGCTTTTTTCCTGCGGGGAAGGGCCCTCCCCTCGTTCCGACCCTGCTGGATTGTCCGTTTTTTCTGCTTGGATTTGCTTTCCGATTTGCTTTCCGATTTGCTTTCCGTCTGGGTCTCAATATTGTTCATCGGGCTCTGTTCTGAGAGCAAACCCACCCTCTGTACCAGCTGCTCAAGTCCCTGACTGCGGATTTCGCTGCGCCCCTGTCCCAGACTTTCGAGTTGAATCTGGCAGATTATGCGCTCCTTCAGGGCCGGAACATGTGAAATCAGGCCGATCAGTTTGCCGTCGCTGTGCAGAGAGCCGAGCGCCTCTAGCGTGCTGTGCAGGGCCTCTTCATCGAGGGTACCAAAGCCTTCGTCCAGAAACAGCGACTGGATCGGGACTTCGTTGACCGAAATGCGCGCTAGGGCCAATGCCAATGCCAAGCTGACCAGGAACTTTTCTCCTCCCGAAAGGTTGCTGGACGGGCGTATACTTTGATCGGACTGCAGTAGTTGGCCAGGGGACTGTTCCAGCGCCCCCGCTTGGGCTGCCGGGGCTGTGGCCAGGCTCTGTGGCTGGTAAAGGTCAATGACAAAGAACTCCAACGGCGCATCGCTGCGGCTGTAGAGCAAGTAGCGCTCACTGATTTTTTCTAGATAGAGGTTGGCGTGGTAGAGCAGTTGCTCAAACGAGAGCTGCTGGGCAAACTTGCTGAACTTATCGCCATCGGCCGAGCCAATCAGTTCCCGGAGTTGCTGCCAGTGCTTGCTGCGCTGCGTCTGCTCGCGCAGCTGTGCTGTGCCCTGCTGCTGCTGCAATTGCAGCTCATCGTCGTCTTGCAGCTTCTGTTTTTGAGCGCCCAGGGCCTCGCGTGCCGCCGCTGCCGCCGTTTTGACCTGTTCCAAGGCTTCGCTCAGATACTCTTCCAGTCGCACCAGCTGTTCTCCAAGTTGTTCTCCGGGCGGGCCTTGCCCCCCGGTGAGCTGCTCTGACGCGTTCTGGGTGTCGGGCAGGCCGGCCGGGAAATCCGGAGAGTCCCGGAGCCGCCGGAGGGCAGCTTCGGAGCTGTGGTCAAACTGTTGTAAGGTTTGCTGCCATTGATTTTGGCGCCCCTGCTGCGCAGGGACTTCACTATCCTGAGCGTATCGGGCTGCCAGCGCGCCGGGCTCGGATGTCCGGAACTGCTTTTGCAGCTCCGGCAGCGTTTCCTCTAGCCGGGCGCTGTTTTCGAGCCAGAGGCTTTGCAGTCGGGCGCGGGCTTGCTCCCAGTCAGCGATCGCCTGTTCGCAGTCCGCCCGTGTTGCATCATCGAGTTCTGCTCCGAGGAAGTCCGCCTCATCGCGGAAGTCCGACTGCGCCAAGGCTTCCTGCCAGGCTTGCTGTGCCGCTGCCGCCTGTGCCATCGTCAGCTCCTCTTGCAGTCGTTTCAGCTCACGTTGTTGCAAGGTGAGCTGCTGCTCGCAGTGCCCCAATCGCTCCCGGCAATTTTGCCGGGTTTCGTCCGCAGCCAGGCAGCGGGCCTCGGCTTGAGCAAACAGTTCCTGTAATGAGAGCGAATGCCAGTCGGTGGGGGCTTGCTCGTCCTGAGTCCGGGCAGGAAAAGGTAGTTGTTCGAGTTGCCGGCGCAGTTGCTCTTTTGAGTCGTTCCATTCGCATTCGGTTTCCCGGATGAGTCGGGCGGTCTTGTCCCGTGCCGCCTCGGCGGCCCCGAGCTGCTGCTGCGCGGCTTTGCAGCGCTGCTGCACCAACGGCAGCTCGCCGAGCATCTGTTCCTGCTGCTGCCGGGCCACTTGCAGCTGCTGCAAGTGGCGCAGATAATCTTCCAGTAGTGCCTGCAAACTGCTTCGCTGCGGCTCATCGACAAAGAACAACAGCTCCTCGGCCTCTTCCATTGCTTTGCTTGCTGCTTGCACTGTGTCTGTTTTTTCTGTCGGCGAAGCGGAGGCTCGCAGGCAAAGTTGCAGCCCTAGCAATCGATCCTGCAACTTTGCCTGCGAGCTGCTCAGCGGCGGCAGCGCAGCTGCCAGGGCACCGGAGTGGTCCCATCGGGCCTTCCATCGCAGCCATTGGAAATAGGGCTCAAAGGCCCGATTGAAATCTTGGCGCAGGCGCTGCGCAAAATCTTGCAGCAGGCCCTTGCAGTGCGAGACTTCGGTGCGGGCCTGCTGCGAGCGCAGTTGACTCTGCTGCTGTTCGGCCTCCCACTTCGTCAGTTCATCGCGCAGTTCCTGTTGTTGTTGCTGCCAGTGCTCGCGAGCTTTCTGGTGGGCTTCCCAAGCCCGGTCTTCGGCGCAGCGAAGGGCTCTCAGTTCCGCCCTTCGCGTCTCCAGCTCGCGGCGCAGGGCCGAGTCCGCTTGTTCAGAGCTGCTTAGCTCGACATCCGGCATGTGGGACGGCGGATCTGTTTCTTGCGCAGCGCGGGTTTGCAGTTCGCGACACAGCAGGGGAAGCAGGCCCTCCGGAGCCTTGGCCAGTATTTGGTCCAGCAATCCGGCCTGTTCTGCCATCTCACTGCTCAGGTGCCTGGCTTCCGCCTCGTGTTTGCGTTGGTTCTGCTTGCTGTTTTCGATCTGCAAGCGCAGTTTTGTGGCCTCTTCTTGGTCGCCGCGCACCGCATTTTGCAGTTCTTGCAGCTCCTGTTGCTGTTGCTCTAGGGCGGACTGCATCGCCAAAGGGTCCCGGGGTGCCGAAGGGGCCTCATCGAGACTGTGTTCGCGGGAGCCGCACAGCGGGCAAGGGCTGCCTTCATCCAGTTTTTCCCGCTCCTGTACCAGCAGCAGCAACAGCTGATAGTGTTCCAGCTCTGTCTGCAGAGTCTGGCAATAGCGTTCCTGCTGCTTGAGCCTGTTCTGCTGTTTTGCCAGGTCGGTCTCGACCCGGGCCAGCTGCTTCTGTTGCTGCTCCAGTTCGGCCCGCTGCCGGGCGGCTTGCCGGACGGCCTGCTCACCTTTGGAGCGTTCCATCAAGTAACGCTCCAAAGGCGAGAGCAAGAGACTGAGGCAGTTTGTGGCCTGCTGCAAAGCCGCATCGCGTTGTTCTGCCTGCAAAGCCACAGGGCCCAGCACCTGTGAGAGGCTTTCTGGTAAGGGTGGGAGTTCCCATTCCGGAGCGTAGGGAAAAGCCCGTTGTCGCTCTTGCAGCTCTGCGATTTCTCTTTGGTAGTCGCGCTGCTGCTCACGCTGCCAGAGCTCCTGCTTTTTCTGCCATTGTCGGCACAGTTGCTGGTATTGAGCCTGCCAGTTCTGCCACTCTGGCGGATCCTGCTGCTGTGCCTCCAACCAATCCCTCAGCTGTGCCAGTTGGTGCTGTTGTTGCCGCAGTTCGTCCCAGATCCGGGCATTCTGCTCTTCTGCCTCTTCGCCTGCGCTCTGCCCGGCTCCGAGCGGGGAGAGAGAGGCCAGGGGACCGCTTTGCAGTTCGGCGATGCGCCGCTGCAAAGCCTCGGTCTCTTGCTGCTGCTCGGTCAGCTCTGTGCCGGCCTCACGCAGTTGTTGCTCGCAGTTTTGCAGCTCACAGCGCAGCTCTGCTGATCGCTCTTTGCAGCTGTTGTTGCGCCATTCCAGCTGCTCCAGCTCGCTGCGTTGCTGTCGGAGCCGATCGCGAAGCTGCTGCTGCTCGTCCCATTGCCTTTCGGCTTCAGAGAGCTCCTTGCGGGCCACTTGGCGGCTTTGCTCCAGCTCAGGCAGTTGTCTACGGCTCTGGGCCTCCTGCTCTGTTTTTTGTCGGCGAGTCAGCTCTGCCTGTGCTGCTCCCTGATACAGAGGGTGCAGTTCGCGCCCGGCGCGATCCCGCTGTAAGCGAAACTGGTGCTGCTGATGGAGCTGCTGCTGCTCCGGGCCAAACTGTTGCCAACCTTGCTGCCACAGTTCGGTGCTGCGCTTCCAAAGCTGAGCCGCAGTCCGGCACGAATCGGCGGCGGCCCGCAGCTGTTCCTGCTCCGCCTCGCGCCGTGCCAGCTGCGCCTCCGCTTCTTGAAGCAACTGCTCTAAGGTTCTGCGCTCTTCGAGGCTCAGGGGCTGGAGCAGTTCCTGTTCTTTCTGCAGCAGTGCCAAGGCATTCTGTTCTTCCTTGCTGCGCTGAAAGCACAAGCGCGAGAGCCGGCGGTAGATACCCGTGCCGGTGAGCTTTTCCAAAATATAAACCCGGTCGCCGGCCTTGGCCTCCAGAAAAGCCGAAAAGTCGCCCTGAGCCAGCAGGATGGAACGGGTAAACTGCTCATATTGCAGGCCGGTGTGGGCCACAACTGCGGCATCCACCTCGCGGACTTTGGAGGCCAGAATCCTGCCGCTGTCTGCCAGACCGAAACTTCGCTCGGGCTTCTGGAGCCTGCCGCCCGTCTTGCCGTGCGCCCGGCGCTGATACCAGCGCGCCAGATAAACAGGCGGCTCCTGCTCTCTTCCGGGGCTCCCGGCAGCGGGCGGGCCGCAGGAGAAACTCAATTCAGCGCTGCACTCGGCGGCCCCGCGCGACATGATCTCGTTCGAGCTCTGGCTGACGCTTTCCTGGCGCGGTGTTCGACCATAGAGTGCCAGGCAGATCGCGTCCAGAATCGTGGTCTTGCCCGAGCCGGTCGGCCCGGAGATCAGGAATAAGCCCTCGTTGAGCAGCGCGGGCGAGGCAAAGTTAATTTCCCAGCTGCCGTATAGCGAATTGAGGTTGCACAGGCGCAGTTTGTGCAGTTTCACTGGGTTTCCGGCTTCCTTGAAGGTGCTACATCGTGCGTTTCGTCAGTCTCCATATGATTTTTGGTGTGGGCTGCATCGCTCACTTCCGCTGCTTCTCGCTCCAAGGCGATGTCTTCGAGCAGGCTGTGATAGAGCTGCCATAGTACTTCAGAGCCCTGTTCTGCATTCGTTGTTTCGGTGAGCTCACCGGATGCCTGCTCTGTGCTACTCGTTTGCAGCAACAGTTGGCGGAACACCTCGGTCGGGCTCAATTCGCGGAGCATCTGAGCGGGAATTCCGCGGTGGTTCTCTCCGGCATCGTTTGACCGGCCCTGGGCCAGGCGGGCGCACAGCGCTCCCAGACCGCCCGCTTGGCGCAGGGCCAGCAGGTTCAGGCTGCGGTAGTGCAGAATCTCCATATTGTGCTGCCGGGCCAGTTTGACCAGTTCTTCACGCAGATAGGTGTTTTCGGACAGCTCGCCGCTGTGTTCCAACTCCAGCCATACGCCGGGCTTTACTGCATCATCGTTCGGGTCTCCGTTGTCCCGGGTCTCTTGGTCCCCTTGGATTTTCCGGTCTCCTTGGGTCTCCCCACTGTCTTGGGTGCGGGAAGGCTCCGCCAGCTCCCGGAGGCCTTGTTCCAGCTCGGTGGCGTTGCCGCGCAGCCGCACCAGAGGCTGCCACTGGGGTACGGTAATGGGAGAGCATTCACATTCTTTGCCCGTAAAGGTCAGCTTGAGTACCACTTTCTCGCCGGACAATTCGCTGAAGCTGAAGGGCAGGGGAGAACCGCAGTAGCGCAGCTGCCCTTCTCCGGGGGCCCGGAGCTGCTGGAGCTGGTGAATATGACCCAGGGCCACATAATCCAGCTCGGCTGGAAACAGCGATGCTGGAAAGTGTCCCAGCGAACCGATGTACAGTTCGCGCACTCCATCGTCTTCTTTGGTACTGGCACCGCTGGCAAAGAGGTGCCCCATGCCAATCAATGGCACCGTACTGCTCAGATTGGCAGACGGGCCGGGAGGCGGGCTGAAGGACGGGTCGGCAGACGAAAGAGTGCCCTGTTCGCACTGCCTCAGATAGCGTTGCGCTTCATCGGTGAGTACCCGGTAGTAGGCTGCAATTCCCTGGCGCAGCTTTTGTTCTCTGTCCTGCTCGCCCCAGGTACTGCTGCGCAGGTAGCTGTCCTTCAAATAAGGCAGGGCACAGACCAGGGCCTGCAAGCGGCCCTCGGCAGAGCGGATGGGCAGCAGTTCGGGGGGATAGATGTCTGTTTCGGCATCGGAGGCTGCTTCCTGCTGCTCTTCTGTTTGCAGATACTGCTGCACCTTGTGCTGCAAGAGGGCACTGGGGTTGCCGACCACATGGATGCACATGCTTTTGAGCAGGGTGCGAGGGGCCTCCAAAAACAGGGCCGAGTCGTGGTTGCCGGCACAGACTACGATTTCGCAGTGCTGTGATGCCCGGTGCAGAAACCGGTAGTACAGTTCCTGGGCCCAGACTGGAGGAGCATTTGTGTCAAAAATATCTCCGGCAATCAGCAGCAAGTCGACATCTGTCAGCTGATCCAATAGCCAGTCGAGGAACAGGCGAAATTCTCGCTCGCGGCCTTTGTGGTAGAGTCGCTTGCCCAAGTGCCAGTCCGAACTGTGGAGTACTTGAAAAGGCATCTCTGGCCCCCCCTGCACTTGCTGATTGAGCTTCGCTTTATCTCATATCGGGGGCATTCTAGCCATATTGCAGATGGAGGGGAAGTTCAGAGCTGTCCTGGGTGATGGAGAGAGCTTTTGGGGTATGGACACTTAGCATGCATTGGAGAAAAGCTCTAAAAATTCCCCACCACAGAAGGATGCTGCGCCAGCTCGCAAAGAGGAAGGTCGGGCCTGGCTGCGCACGGCCCTCCCCTGTTTCTCCCATACTGCGCCAGCTCGCATGGGAGTCTTCGTCTCCATAACAAGCCAATTTCTAGAGGTGCCCTTAAGCAGAACAGTTCAAACTGGTTGTTTTGAGCGATAAAAGGAAAGCTTCAAAAATTCTCCATAATTTCATCGGATTTCGATATATTTAGTGGTACCCTTTGGCGCATTGAGTAGTAATCTTGCCGAGAAATAGTAGTTTCGAATGCGGTGAGAATGGCAGTAAAGCTCTTGTTGTGCACAGCCTTACTGCCTTCGGCGAAAAAAAAGCATGCTCTGGCAACAAAATCCCGGACGGTTTTTTTACCAGCTTTCCTTGGCCTGTGAGGATTCCATGATCGACAAAATTCTGGCCGCACTATTTGGCACCAAACAGGAACGCGACCTGAAGGCCATGGCCTCGCTGCTGCTCAAAATGAATGCGTTGGAACCTTGGGCGATGAGCCTCAGCTCTCAGCAGATCAAAGAGCAGACCCGAAAGTTCCAGCAGTGTCTGGTCGAGGCCCGAGGCAGGGATGGCGCAAAAGGTGGGCCAGTTGAGGATGCACTCTCGCAGTCCGCAAATCAATCCGAACCGCTCTCCGGGTCGGGAGGTGATCCCCTCACCAACAAAGCGGGCCCTCACTTGAAAAATGCGCTGGAGGCCATTCTGCCGGAGGCCTTTGCCGTGGCGCGCGAGTCGGCCCGACGCATACTCGGTGAACGGCCCTACGATGTACAGCTGCTCGGCGGACTGGTCCTGCACCAAGGCAAGATCATGGAGATGAAGACCGGAGAGGGTAAAACGCTGTCGCTGGTGGCCCCGGCCTATCTCAACGCCTTGTCGGGGCAGGGTGTGCATATTGTTACCGTCAACGATTATCTGGCCGAACGCGATGCTCAGTGGATGGGCCCGATTTTCGGCTATCTGGGCCTGAGCGTGGGGGCCGTGCTCTCGCACATGGACCGCGAACAACGGAAGAAGGCCTACAATTGTGACCTGACTTACGGTACCAACAACGAATTCGGCTTTGACTTTCTGCGCGACAACATGGTCGGCAGCTTGGCAGATAAGGTGCAGAGGCCTTTTGCCTATTGCATCATCGACGAAATTGATTCGGTCTTGATCGACGAGGCCCGCACTCCGCTGATCATTTCCGGCTCGGTGGAGGACGATACGCCCAGGATTATGATTGCCAACCGCCTTCAAGGCTCGTTGAGTGAGGTCAAAAAAGATCCGAACACCGGCGAATACCCGCGCGACAACCCATTTGAAAAGGTGTTATTGGAAGGGGACTACAAGCTGGACGAAAAAAACAAGCGTATTTCTTTCACCGAGGATGGCATCACACGGATCGAAGAACTGCTCAGGCGCAGCAAGGCCATTGAAGGATCAATTTATGATGAGGGCAATTTTGAGTATGTGCACTATTTCAATCAGGCCATGCGGGCCCACAAGCTGTTTGATCGCGATAAGGAGTATGTAGTGCAGGCTGGCAAGGTGCAGATTGTCGATGAGTTCACCGGGCGCATTCTGGAAGGGCGACGCTACTCGGATGGACTGCACCAGGCCATTGAGGCCAAGGAAAACATCAAGATCGCCCAGCGCAACCGCACCCTAGCCACGATTACTTACCAGAAATACTTTGCCATGTACGGTAAGCTCAGCGGCATGACCGGCACAGCTGTTACCGAGGCCCGCGAGTTCGACAAGATTTACGGTCTGGATGTGGTGCTGCTGCCGATGCACCGTCCCTTGGCCCGCATCGATGCCAACGACTTGATCTACCTCAACGGCGAGGCCAAGCACAAGGCCATCGCCGAAGAAGTACAGGCTGTACACCAGAGTGGTCAGCCCGTGTTGATCGGCACGGTGTCGGTCGAAAGTTCGGAACGGCTTTCTAGGGTTCTGACCAAATACCGGGTGCCGCACGAAGTATTGAATGCCAAGAACCATCACCGCGAGGCCCTGATTATTTCCGAGGCCGGGGCCTTGGGGGCGGTGACCATTGCCACTAATATGGCCGGGCGCGGTACCGATATCAAACTGGGCGGCAGTCCCGATATGCGGGCCCGGAGGCGCATGCGCGAGAATGAAGATGAGTCTGTCTACTTTCGCTTGCTGGGCGAAGAGACTCGTAAGTGGCAGGAGGAGCACCGTAAAATCAAGGAGCTGGGCGGGCTTTATGTGCTGGGCACCGAGCGCCATGAGAGTCGCCGCATCGACAACCAGCTGCGCGGCCGTTCGGGCCGCCAGGGCGACCCGGGCTTTTCGCGTTTTTACGTTTCACTCGATGATGATTTGATGCGATTGTTCGGTGGCGATCGCTTGAAAAATATGATGAGCCGCTTCGGCATGAGCGGCGATGAGCCACTGGAACACGGCATGGTTACCCGCGCCATTGAGCGTTCTCAGACCCGGGTGGAAACCCGCAACTACGAAGTCCGCAAGCATTTGATTGAGTATGACGATGTAATGCAGAAGCAACGTGGATATATTTACCGAGTGCGAAATGAGTTGCTCTGCGATTCTCAGGTCATTGAGCGCATCCGCAAAACGGCCGGCCAGATGCGTGATATACTGCTGGACGATTTTGTTGAAGACTCCAATCACCGGGACTGGGACTTTGCGCTGGAGCGTCTGAGCGAGCGTGTGCGCAGCAATTTTGGCCTGCTGCTGGCCGAGCGTCAAGACGAGCTGTCTGTTCTTTTGGAGCGGCGGCGCGCCGATGAGGCACGCGCTGCGATGGACAGTCTGCTGAGTGAGCACTGCGAGCAGGACTACCGGCAAAAATGCGAACTGGCCGGTGCGGAACTGATCAACGAGCTGCTGCGTTTTGAATACCTGCGGGCCATTGATCTGCGCTGGCAGGAGCACCTGGAGCAGATGGAGGCCCTGCGCGAAGCAGTCAACCTGCGGGCTATGGCTCAGAAGAATCCCCTGGTAGAATACAAGAACGAAGGGTTTTCGATGTTTGAAGAGCTGGTGGAGAACCTGCAAATCGGTGTGACTCGCAAGTTCTATAACATCCGCATCGCCCTTGAGCCCCAAAGTACAGAAGGGGCTAATGCTGCGCGACAGCGCCGGGGGGCGACCCTGCAGGCCGACAGCAGCAGGCACCAGCAACTGCAATCCTTTGACGCGGTGCGCAATCGGGGCACCGCAATGCAGGGTGCTGAGAAGATACAGATCCGCCGCCAGGAGCCCAAGGTCGGGCGCAATGAACCTTGCCCCTGCGGCAGCGGCAAGAAATACAAACATTGCTGTGGTGCCAATCATTAAAGGGGACCTCTAAAAACGGTTCAGGATCCTGCTCTCGTTGCGAGATATTTGGGGTGAGGGGCTGAGGTATGCTGCAGGGCCCCGATGCAGCTACCGAACATTTGTGATAGGGGCGGGTCTTCATCCGGAAGGTGCGAGTTTGGCCTAGAAGTTTGAACCGCTTCTCAACATGGAATTGGAATTTTCAGGGTTTCCCTAAATAAGGAAAATAGTATGAAAAAAATCATCCAGCTGTTGGTTTTATTTTCGTCATTGATCGTGGTGGCTTGCAGCAGCAATGCGAGGGCAGCTTCGTCACCGCAGAAGGATTGGAGCTGGGAAAGCCCGGCCTTGCAGCAAAAAGTATTGCGCCAAGCGCAAGAGCAGGATGGCTTGCGTCAGGCCCTGTTGCAGCATTTGCAGGATCGCTACCCGGACGGAGCAACCGCAGAGTGGAAGCCACCCCGGCGCGATGAACTGCGCTACATTGATGCTGAATATGATCTGAACGGTGATGGCCGCAAGGAGCTCATTACGATGCTGGTCGGGCCGCTGGCCTGCGGCACGGGTGGCTGCACAATGCTGATTTGGCAGCGCGAGGGAAAAGAGTTTCGGCTGGTTGGGGAAACCGTGCTGGTGCGGCCTCCGATTTTCGTTTCGCCGCGCAGTGGTCACGGCTGGCAGAATCTGATTGCCTACAGTGGCGGCGGCGGTGCTCCGGGGGGCTATGTCGAGTTGCAATACGATGGTACCGCCTATCCTGAGAGCAGCAATCGCGCGCGCGAGCAAGGTCTTGTCCGCGATCTGCAGGGAGCCGTACGTTTATTGACAGATCAGCATTATATGTACGGCAAACCTTTGCACTGAAGCACTGGCAGCTTGTCACCGTCAGCAAAGCGGGTTGTTAGAAGTTCCCTATAGCTTGTCCCCATCTGATGGAGGCAGTGCCATAACAGAAAGCGTGCCATCAAAATGATGGGGAATTTTTAGAGGTGCCCTTTAGAGGTTTCCTGTTAAAGGATACAATTTAATGAATGCTACACTGGATAAAATACGCCGGGAAATGCACGACAAAGAGGCTTTCATCAGTGATATGGACGGAGTAATTTACCACGGCAACCACTTGCTCTCCGGGGCTAGGGAGTTTGTGGCCTGGCTCAAAGAGCAGAACAAAAAATATCTGTTCCTGACCAATTCGTCTGAGCGCTCGGCGCGGGAGCTGGCCGAGAAGCTGGGGCGTCTGGGGCTGGAAGTGGGCGAGGAACATTTTTATACCAGTGCGCTCTCTACGGCACTGTTCCTCTCCCAGCAGTGCCCCGGGGGCAGTGTCTACGTGATTGGCCAGCCGGGCCTGATCAATGCATTATATTCGTATGGTTTTTCGATGAATGATGTGAACCCGGACTATGTGGTGGTGGGCTTCACTCGCGACTATAACTACGAGAAAATTGCCCACGCCGTCAAACTGGTGCAAAAGGGTGCGCGGTTGATTGGTACCGACCTAGATACTACCAATCCAACGGTGGATGGCATTATGCCTTCGACCGGAGCCCTGATTGCTCCGATTGCTCAGGTGGCAGGCGTGCGCCCATATTTCTGCGGCAAGCCCAACCCCCTGATGATGCGCAATGCCCTGAAGCTGCTGGACGCTCTGGCCAAAGACACGATGATTATCGGTGACCGTATGGATACGGACATCATTGCCGGGATTGAGTCCGGCATCACTACTACGCTGGTACTCTCCGGCGTGACCCAGCGCGGCGACCTGGCCCAGTACCCCTATATGCCAACCTATATACGGGACGGTCTGAACGAGCTGATGAAGGGTTTGCAGGATGAGGAAGGATGAAGCAGAGGCGTGGGGCGGGTACGCTCTCTGTCTGTTCTTCAGGGGACCTCTAAGAATTCGCTCTTCTTGCGAAGCTATTTGGGAGCGAGGGAAGTGAAGCTGAAGAATACTTTGTTGTATTGTAATGCTTTACTGACAAAGCTGTTCGTTTCAAAAGAGCGAGCAAGAGCGCAGAATGGAATTTTTAGAGGTTCCCGAAAGTCCACCAGGAGAAATGCCAGATGAATACCCTCAAAACGCTCTTCGACAACAACCGGGTCTGGGCTAAGACTCTGAGGGAAGAACAGCCCGGTTTTTTCGGGGAACGTTTGCAGCGGCAAAGCCCCAAATACCTGTGGATCGGATGCGCTGACAGCCGTGTATCAGCCAATCAAATCGTAGGGCTGCCACCCGGCGAAATCTTTGTTCACCGCAATATTGCGAATCTGGTAGTGCATACGGACTTAAACTGTCTCTCGGTGCTGCACTATGCGGTGGAAGTGCTGAAGGTAGAGCACGTCATCGTGACCGGGCACTACCGCTGCGGCGGAGTGGCAGCGGCCCTGGCCTCCCAAGAATGTGGCGAGGAACACGGACTGATCGACAACTGGCTGCGCCATATCCGCGATGTCTATCGCCTCTATCGGAACGAGTTGCAAAGCATCAAGGATACTGAGCAACGCTGCCGACGACTCTGCGAACTCAATGTGATAGAACAGGTGAACAACGTGGCAGGAAGCTCCGTGGTACAGCGGTCTTGGCGTCGGGGGCAGAATCTGCAGGTCCACGGTTGGGTCTACAGTCTCGAAAACGGGCTGCTGCGTGACCTGGAAGTCACTGTTCCGCAAGTGGAGCCTCCTGTTGCCAATGGCCCGGGCAAAGGCAGGAACTCTTCGGAGAAGCTCAAGAAGAGCTTTCCGGAGTTGTTGTGACTCCCGGCCTGTTTCCGTAAAAGCACAGGTGAAAATGCGCTCTGTCATTTTCGCCTATGGGGTCCTCTAAAAATTCGCTCTTCTTGCGAAGCTATTTGGGAGCAAGAAAGTAAGGCCGAAGAATACTTTGTTGTATGGTAAGGCTTTCGTGACAAAGCTGCTCCGTGAAAAAGACCAAGTCTGGCGCGCCATCCTTCTGTGGTGGGGAATTTTTAGAGGTACCCTGTAGAAGGTAAAACTATCTATGAGGAAGCTACTCGGCAACAAGATCTCGATTCCACGCGAAATTGGAATTTTTAGAGCTGCCCTTTAGGGGTTCCCATTAGGTTCCCTGCTTGTCAAACAGAGTACAGTCCATGAGCCCGATTCTGTCCAAGCCTCTGATTCTTTCCGGTCGAACAATACTCTGCCTGGTCTTCCTGGCATCCTGTAAGACTCCTCCACCGGACTTGAGGCCGCAGAAACTGATTCAGGTTGCCGTCCTGCTCAATTATGAGCATCCTTCGGTCCATCGTAATGTGCTGGCGGGTCTGGCAGATGCTATGAGAGAGCTGACCCAAGTCAATGCCGTTGTCTTTGGCCAGCCGCCCGAAACGCAGTTTGACCGGCGTGAAGCAAAATTAAACCGCAATATAAAAAGTAATTATCTGGAGTACGGCAACTGGAAGAAAGAGCAAATTCAGCAAATCATCAGCCAAGGCTTTGACATCCTAGTCTTGTTTGGCGATGAACTGCCTGACTTGAATGAAAGCCTGCGTGCTGTTCGACAGGCGGGCTTGTTCATCATTTATTGCGGTTTTTCCCGCAAGCCACTGATTTTGCGTGAGGGAGTGGTGGCCCCGCGTTCTGCAACCGGGCCCTATCCTGAGGGCTCCCGGAATGGCATCCTGAATGAAAGTGCCGACCAAACAGAGAACGATAGGGTCAATCCTGGAGCTGATGCGAGTCTGCCTTACCTGACGCAGGGATTGGAAGAAGAGGCGGTGAGCACTCCGCTGCATCCGGCAGCCCATTTGAATGATCATCAAGCACTCGGTATCCCCGCGGGAGAAGGGGCAGGTCAAGCAGAGCCAGGGCTGGTGCATATCAATATCCAGCCCGCCAGCCTGGAGGCTGTAACTCGCATGCTGACGCAATTTATGTTGAACAGTACTACCGGTACGCCAGAGCTGAATGAAACGCAGGGGCCGGCGGGCACGGCTGTGGAAGCCGCGCAGAATATGGAGACTCGCCGACCGGCCCGATCCCTGCTGCTCTTTGGTCCCAGCGAGCTGCCTGCGACCCGCAGGCTTTACCGCCAAATGAGCCCGAGTATCCGCAAAAACCGCGATATGATACAGGCCGTGCGCTTTCTTGATCCACTGCGCATCGATGCTCAGAATCAATTGCGCCAGCTAGTGCTGGACCTGCCGGCTGATGGCCGCATTATCGTGCTGGAGCCTTTATTGTTGTATAGCAGTTCGCAGATATTACAGCGCTATGGCCTGGGTCTGAAAGTTGCCGGGCTGGGTTGGCTGGATAGTAGTGACCCGCTGTTGGCCAGCGGCAATATCCAATTATTGATTCCTTTGCAATATGAGGCGATGGCATATGCTTCTTTATATGCGGCATTTTTGTTGTACAGCGGTCAAAAACAGGGCAGGAGCGGAGAATATTTCCTGTTGGGGCGCTATGGCCAGCGTCAGGTGGGCCCGGAAGGCAGTCTGACGATTGCCCAGGCCTTTGGCGTAACTCAGAGCCAGGCCAGTTCTCCTCCGGGGCCAAGGACTCCCAACTATCTCAATCCCTCGCGCAGCCCCCGCAACCCCAGGCACCGCACGATTCTGAGTGAAGATGATCTGCGCTATTGAGTGACTCTCGGGTACCTAAAATATTGTGGGCCGGGCAATGAAGGCTCCCTGAGAGTCAATTGTCGAATCTTTTATCGGAGAGGGTTTTTCTGTATGATGCGACGGCAATAAGTTTGATTGTGGGGCCCCCGCGAAAACGGCGCAGAAGCAAAGCACCGGACAAATTACCCGCCATTTCGGCAATTATAGCGCAAAGTGCGGAGAACGGACAGCTCCCGGAACCTGCGCTGCAACCGGTACCGGAGAATCGGCTGATCTTGAGAAAGGCCTGAAAAATATCTCCGGCTGCACAGTGCCCCTGTGCCCGCCGGATAGCTGAATTCCTTCATGCTCTTCCCCACCATTTCCTTTGCCGTCTTCTTCAGCATCACCATCTGCTTGTACTGGGCCTGTATCCATGGCAGTAGGCTGCTGGGCAGTAGTCTGGCCAATCAGCTGCGCAAAATTGTGCTGCTGTTGGCCAGCTATGTCTTCTACGGTATCTGGGACTGGCACTTCCTGCCTCTGCTGCTGGGGAGCAGCTCACTCAACTACCTGTTTGCCCGCATTTTGCTCAGAATTTATCGCGGTGTGTCACCAGCGCAAAGTGCGGATCTGTCGCAGCAGAGCCTGCGTCCGCAAAAGTGGGCCAGACTCTTGCTGGGGCTTGCCATCGGTCTGAATCTGGCCAGTCTGATCTTTTTCAAATACAGCAACTGGCTGCTCATCAACCTCAATACCCTGTTCCATGCCGCCGGGCTACCGCTGCTGCTCAGTAAAACTACCTTCATTCTGCCCTTGGGAATCTCCTTTTTTACCTTTCAGAACATCAGTTTCCTGATTGATATCTATCGCCGTAAATTGCAAAGAAGTGGTTCGTATGCTGATTATAGTTTGTATATTGCATTTTTTCCGCAGTTGATCGCCGGGCCAATTGTGCGAGCCAACAATATTTTACCCCAGTTACAGCGCCTTCCCGATGCGCGAAATATTTACCTGAGCGATGCCTTCAGCCGGATTTCCATTGGTCTGATCAAGAAGCTGTTCATCGCCAACACCCTCAGCACCAGCTTTGTCGACCCGGTATTTCTAGTGCCATCAGCTCACTCCGGCTGGGAACTGCTCTTGGCCGCCTACGCCTACGGTGCGGTAATCTACTGCGACTTCAGTGCCTATAGCGATATGGCGGTAGGACTGGGGCTGCTCTGCGGCATCCGCCTGATGGAGAATTTTGACCGGCCCTATGCCTGTTACTCGGTGCAAAGCTTCTGGCGAGGCTGGCATATTTCCTTGTCCACCTGGCTGCGTGACTACCTGTATATACCGCTGGGCGGCAATCGCAGGGGCCATCGCCATGCCAACATCATTCTGACCATGCTGCTCGGTGGCTTTTGGCACGGGGCTTCATGGACCTTTCTGCTGTGGGGTGCCCTGCACGGCATCATTATCAGCATAGAACATTTGGTGCGGAGTGCCCGGCGTAAAAAAAACAAATGGGAGGCAGCTGGGGAGCTCCACAAGAAACTGCCGAGAAATCTGGCAAAACTGAAGGTGTGGGGCGGCTGGTTCTACAGTTTCCATTTCGTCACGCTGACTTGGATCTTGTTCCGCGCTCCAAACTTTGATATAGCAGGCCAGTACTTTGCCCGTCTGCTGAGTTTTGCCAACTCAACGGCCGGAGGCCTGACTCATGTGACCCACATAGCTCTGCTGGCCATTCTGTTGGGAATCCTGCCCCAGATACTGCTGCCGCGCACGACAGCTCTGCTGACCCACTTGCTGGACCGGCTGCCCCTTATAGTTCAGGTACTGCTCTTTGCCCTTAGCCTGGCCTTATTACAAGTGGTGCTGCCCGACGGGGTTGCGCCGTTCATTTACTATCAATTTTAGAAGAGCCTTTAGATGTTCTCTTTAGAAATTGCCGTTTCTGACCGAATATTCAAGCACAAAGCACATATTTTATGAAGATACTAATCACAAATGACGATGGCTACGATCATTTAGGGCATCGCAGCCTCAAGAAAATACTGCAAGAACTGGATCATGAAGTCTGGAGTGTCGCTCCCCAGCAGAATCAGAGTGGTGTCGGGATGAAAATGACCATGGATCAGGATCTGGAATGTAAGCCTCTGGATCAGCGCAGCTGGGCTTGTTCCGGGACACCAGTAGACTGCGTGCTGTTCGCTATTCACGGCCTGCTGCCCATTCGTCCGGATGCGATGATTTCGGGAATCAACGGTGGCTCCAACCTCAGCGATGATCTGTGGTATTCCGGCACGGCAGCGGCGGCCCGCGAGGCCTCAAAGTGGGGGCTGCCAGCTCTGGCACTGTCCTACAGCTGTCCGCCGCCCTATTGCGAAGCAGATTTTTCAGATTTTGCAGGCCTTCTGGGCGCACACCTTGAGGACTTGCTCCGGGCCTGTGAACTACAGCAATTGTCCGGAGCAACGAAAGTCTCTGGACATAAGCATGGTATCGGAGCAGGATTCACTGGTTTTCTAAACATCAACATACCCGCCGACTGCAACGGCAAAATCCAGTTTGTCAGTCGCTTTGAGCCACGCCCTTACCTCAATCACCTAGAACAGATCAGCGAGCATCGCTACGCGCTCCGCGGCGAAATTGACAAGGATTCCTGTCTCAGACCAGTTTCACTCAGCGGCGTGGACACGGCAGCTGACGGGCTCTCGCAAATCAGCATCAGTCTGGGTTCGTTCCACGCACTACAGCCGCTGCCATATCAGTCGGCCTTGCAGAGCATGAGGTCCGGGCCACTGCGGCTGGGTCCTTCCGAACGGGCTGAGCAGGCTGTGCGACGCATTGTCCAGGCGGCGGGGCAAGCAGGCCAAGTGGGTATGGGTTAGAAAAATGGGGCTGATTTCCGAAGATCCGGATTTATTCCATTGCTATCGCAGAGGAGCCTATCGCCAATTGTTAAGTGCCGTTCAGAAAAAAAAGCACTACGAAATCAATGATTTGTTGATCGTGGGACTGGCCTATTTTAAACTAAAGGAATTTGCCAAGAGCCGCAGCTGTGTTGATTTTGTGATTGAACGCGCCAGCGAAGAAAATATTTGGGCCAAGCACGCCCGCTTTATTCGCAGTCAGCTTTCACTGGTCGACCTTGACTGGGAGGGCGCGATCGTTTATCTGGAAGAGCTCTTGTGTATGGCCTACCCCCACGAGCGCGAGGTCAGCAACAGTTTAGCGTATGTCTACTGGCAGAGCGAGAATCCCTCTCAGGCGATATACCATTGGGAGCGGGTCTTACAAATGGATGCCGAGAACGCTTCTGCCCTTAATTCTCTGGGTTTTATCCTGGCCGACACCGATACGGATTTGCCCAAGGCCCACGAACTGTGTGTGCGTGCCAATCAACTGAAGAGCGATTACAGCCCCTACTTGGATTCCTTCGGCTGGACTCTGCACAAACTGGGGCAGCGTGCCAAGGCCATTTACACACTGCGCAAGGCCATGATCCTGAGCCCGGAAAACCAGGAAGTGCGCCGGCACCTGAGTTGTGCGACCGTTGCCACTTATTGATTTGAGCAACATTTGTAGTGCGTTTTTATACTTTGCCAAAATGCAGAAAAATGATAGTCTCTGGTACTTTACAGAACCCCCCGGCTGCCTCACAGGCCCCGATTTGATTCTGCTGTCTTGAGGAGGGTGTATGAAATTTTGTGTCTCCGCCTCACCGGAGTCAGGTATTATAAAGAACTTGAGCATACGTTTACTACTGTTGTTCATAGTTGCAGCGATTCTTTATTTGACAATAAAGGGTTTCCTTTCTGCTCAAAGTACAGAAGGAAGAGCTGAATACAGTACTATTCAGGCGCGTGAAAATTTCCGCTTGGGCGTGAATGCTTTTAATTATGGTTTCTATAATCGTGCTATTGTCTCTTTAGAACATTCTCTTGCCTTGCATCCGGATGACCCGGCTGCCATATTCTGGTTGGGGCGCAGTTATTACGCCAGTGGCTATGTCCGGCTGGGGTTAGAGCAGTGGAAAACCTTGATTGATCGCAATGAGGCTAAGGCCGGTCTGCAAAGCTTCTATGAGACTTTGGACTACCGCTACCGCCAAGTGGCTAAACTGAACGTACCTGAAAATTATTCGCTGTTCATGAAGCTGGAGTCTAACAAAGTCAGTTCACGGCGCAGTGCTTATTTTGTCGGCCCGACAGCCGCGCGCGCGGCGCAGGATCGAGACGAGATTTATATCGTTGATTATCGTGACAATAAAGTAGTTTCCATTGATGCGAACGGTTCGGCAAAGTCTCTGTTCCGTGGTTCGTTGAAGCAAGTCTACGACCATCCTTTCGATATTCTGCTGCGTCCCAAGGGTCAAGGCTTTATTCTCAGTCAGGAAGGGACCAACTCCCTGCTGTTCTGCGATGAAAAAGGCTACCCGATCCGAGAAGTCGGGAGCAAGGGCAGCGGGGCGGAGCAGTTTCTGGGGCCACAGCATTTGGCCGACGCGGGCAATGGTTATTTCTACGTCACTGACTGGGGCAACCGGCGCATCGTCAAGCTGGATTATGAGGGCAATTTTATCTTCACCTTCGGTCTGGCTCAGGTCGGTCGGTCAGATTTTGGAGGGCTGAAAGGGCCGACCGGCATAGTGGTGCGGGATGACAAAATCTATGTGGCGGACACCCTGCAACGCAAGATTTTTGTTTTCAACCAAGAGGGTCGCTACCTCGAAACATTGCCTGGCTCTGAGCTGAGTGCTCCCGAATCTCTGCTGGTGAATCGCGAGGGCAATCTGCTGATTGCCGATGGCAATCAGATCAAGCTTTATGATTTTAACCAGCGAAGCTTGGAGACCATCTATACCGGTGATAAGAACCGCAGGTATATTGATCTGAACTATGACCGGAATCTCAATATTCTCGCCGTAGATTTCGCCAACGAAGAAATTGATTTCATTACCCCGGTCAACAAGCTCTACACCGACTTATTTGTCCAAGTCGATCGGGTTGTCACCTCGCAGTATCCCAAGCTTAGCGTGGATTTGCTGGTCGAAGACCGGGAAGGCTCTCCGATTGTGGGATTGGGCAAAAGGAATTTTCAGCTTATTGAAAACAATCAAATTCAAGCTGCCGATTTGGCATACACCAGTGTTGATGATCGTTCTGTGGCTCTGGCCATCATCCTTGGCAGTAATATTGAGGCATACAAAGGCGCGGTTCAACATCTGGTGGACAGCATGCTGCCCGGTGACGGCTTTTTGCTGGTGCAGGGAGCCAAGAGCCCCAGGATTCTGAGCGATGATCCGCAGTATCTGATGGAGGAATTGGCCACCTATCAGGCAGAGGAAGGAGCAGATTCTCCGGAAGCGAATTTTGATATTTCCCTGCGTTTTACTCTGGACAGCTTAGTGGGATCACGACAGCAGAAGATTGTGGTTTTTGTCTCTGGCGCAGCAACCCGGATTGTGGCTGAAACGTATAATATTTCGGACCTGAAGAGTTACTTGGAATTACAGAACGGTAATATGTACGGGGTTGTTTCAAACGAAAACAAGATCATTTCGTATCTGGTGAACAATACCAATGGCCGGCTCTACTACGATGCCAACGTGCGCGGTTTTGCCCGTGATGTCCGGTTCAACCGCAATGAATTGACCGGTTATTACACCCTGCATTATGAATCGCAAGCCTACACTGATCTGGCCCGGCGCTATATCCCAGTGGAAGTTGCGGTGCGTTATGTCCGGCGCAGTGGCATCGGAGAACTGGGTTTCTTTGCTCCGTTATCTTTGGCCAATGCTAAGCACTAGGCATCCGACAGGCTCTCAGAGATCCGCGATTTCGGTCAGAATAGCGACCTTATGCGCAAATAGTGGTTTTTGTGGCGAGATTACTGGCAGGGCCCTGCTATGTCTTGCCAGTGCCAATAAGACCTTGCAGAACCGCAAAATATTCTGTGACTTGATTTCCTTGCTATCATGTCGGGGAAAATACCGGGCTCGCAAATTATGGCCCGGAGGGCCTATTCCCGTCAGTCTGTCGGCTTTTCTCATTGTTGCTTTGGCAGCAGCCCCCGGTTCCCTGCGGGCTAAAGAAATTCACAATTATCGCTGGCGTTATTCGCTGAATGTCCCAGCCAGCTGGTTGCCAAAAGAAGGTAATGACAGCAGCGGCTTCCAGCGGTTTCGCAGCCTGAATGGGCACTTGGGCTTGGAGATACAGGCTTGGGAGCGGCGCGAAGTGCAGAGCCTAGATTCGATGTATATCTGGCACTTGCAGAGCATCAAAGGCAGTGGCGTGGTCAGCCGTTTCCAGCACATGGGTTATACGGTGCTGTTGGCACGCATTGATTACTATCGCGATAAAGACTCAACGGACCAGGGTCGCGGGGATAATCCGGTGATGCCCGCCGCCGAGTCGGATCCCGGCATCGGCCCGGGGCGGCCCGAGACGCTGCAGATCATTGAGTTTGAAGGTCGCTTGGAGAGTGACAATGATCCAAGTGGCGGAGTCGAAGAGGGGCACAGCCCGCTTACAGATTTGGATGGCAGGCTGGAGAGCAACGCAGACCAGAGTCTGAATGATCCCCATGATCTGAAGCTGGGGGGCGGCAGGCAAGCCAACGAGGCAGAGGATCGTTCTCTACAGGGGTATCCCGAAGCAAATACGGTGGCGTATGTTTTGTATTTTTATGGAGCGCAATACGCCTATCGGGTGGCCAGTATCGGACCGCGCAATGCCACAAGTCTGGAGCGCGATATTCAGCAGTCGGTACTCGATTCCTTTGGCTTTGAAGACCATAATCACTGGCATTGGGGGCCGGTATCGAGCTTGTTCATTCAGTACGACCACCAAGATGCCCGGACTCCTTCGAGTCCGGGCGGGGGGCAGGAGCAGTTGTTCAGTATCTGGCGGCTGGGAGACTATAGTTTTCGCATTCTGCGCAGATCCAAGGAAGAACAGGTTGCCAGACAAATACTGGAGCGGGAGAAGCGCATCCTACAAGCGGTAGAATCGATTCCGAGGCTTTATCCCTACGCGTTGGCGCGTTTTTATTACATGAATTTCCGGCAGAATTTTGCGTTGTTCAAAGATTTTGCGGTACTACTGCGCAGTAAATACCGTCAACACGCCCAAGAATCACGCAGGACTGATGAGGCGAACGGTATTTACCAGAATTACCGTGTTCAGGACACAGATTGGTCCCCGAAGGGTAATCGTGCTGATAAACAGGAGCTGTCTTTGTATGAATACCTGCTTTACGACTTGCAGGATCTGTTGCTCGACTCCGGGCGCAACACCGAGACGGTAGCCGGGATATCGCTGGAACTGCCGAGCCGGGCTTTAGAGCACCTGCCGAACAGTAATGAAGTGCAAGCGCTCAATATCGAGACTCTGGCATTGGTCTACAATATAATCAATGCCCATTTTCAACATAATGGATTGATTTTATACGCGCCCAAGTATTCGCAGTTGCTCGTAGGAGTGGAAGAACTGAATGTTGATGAGGGGTTTCTGGCCCGGAGCTACAGGCCGGAGCAGAGCCGGTTTCGGGAATACAATGGTATCAGCATCAGCTGGTATAATAATCGCTATCTGGTTGGCGAGCTGACGGCCCGGATTTATATCGGCTGGGCCCGGACACCGCTGCGTGACTTGCAGAACTGGATTCCGATCACCTTCCACCGCTATATGACACCTCGTTTCTTCCCGTGAATGCTTTACACATGGCCACTGAGAATCCGGAATCCTCTGCCCCTGAAGCCTGCTGGCAACAATTGGCTGCCCATTGCGGTAGCGAATTAAATATGCTGCTGCAAAGTACTTTGTATTTTTTGCTCTACCGATTCGCAGAATCTAAACCTACAGGGGGCCAAGTTCGGAACGGGTTGTTCCGAGACTGGCAGCAATACCGGTGTCTATTAAGACAAGCCGATCGGGAACGGCAGGCAAATCTGCTGCTCTGGCAGATACCGCTGGGCTTGCTGCTAAGTTTGAAGCAGCAGCAGCAGCACGCATTGATTGAACAGTTTTTTTCTGATACTTGGGCACTGCCACTCTGGTATGAGAATCATTTTGTGGCCCGGTCCCGCCGCGCTTTGATATTGCGATCACAGCGAATTGAGCCGGAACTACTGGCCAAACTGCTGGCAGACAGGATTCCTGGCAGCTCACCAGAAACCTTGCCTCCCGCCATATCCGAGAATCCACTGCCCGAAAGTCTGCCTTGGGCACCACCGCGACTCAGCCCGGCAACCAAGGAGCAGCTGTTGTTTCAGCTCCGGGCTCTACCGTCCGGCTCGTCAACAGGACAACGACACAATGGGGGCTTCCGTTGCAGCGAGTCAGAGTTGCTGCTGTTTTTGGGCTTTGCCCCACTCTCGCAGCTCTTCCTTCCATCACGGAAGGCAGGGGGGCAAGCGAACCAGGCAAATCAAGTCCCCCGGCCGGGTTTCGGGGTGTGGCCTTCGATGGAGCTGGGCAGCTTACTGGCCCGGCTCGATTTTCAACTTTTTGAGTTGTACAGTGGAGTGTCTTGCCATGTAGAACAGATGTTGTGTCAAGAGTACCGCGAGGGTTTGCGCGACTTTTGGCAAAGTCATTGGGGAAATTTCTGAAGGGAAGTTCAAAAAAAGCCCTGTATGAATACAGGGCTTGAGAGAATGAAGCAAATGCTGCCAGCAGATTTTCGGAGATGAGTACCCTCTGCTAGGATCTGCATCTTATTTGCGTTTGCGAATAGCTTTGTCAGGGAGCAGACTCTTGATACGTCTTCTTCTATGCTGAAGCGAGAGTCCTTACTACAAAGCCCGGCCCCTTCCCTAGCTACCCCGTGAAAACCTCAAAAACCCGGCTTGCCTGGTTACGATAACCTGCTAGTCAATGATGGCAATGATGTCATCGTTTTTGACAATCAGGTGTTCATCCCCGTCTATTTTGACCGAAGAGCCAGCATACTTATCGTACATGACTTTCTGGCCCGTTTTGACCACAATTTCCTTATCTTCACCAACAGCTACAACCGTGCCGGTCTGGGTTTTCTCCTGTGCGGTGTCAGGAATGTACAATCCGGAAGCGGTTTTGCTTTCGGCCTCCTGGATTTTGATCAACACGCGACTGCCCAGTGGTTTTACTGCCATAGATTTCTCCCTCACTTCGGAAAATTTGGTTTCATGATTTTGCGCTGCAAATATAAACACGGGGAACAGACATCGTCAAGCAAAAAAATTCCGGCCGCGAATATCAGCCAGATTCCAAGAATCTGTTTAAGGGAAGCTCTAAAAATTCCAATTCCGCGCTTGAAGCGGCGATCTTTTCACGAATAAAAGTTCTGCCTTACGGCAGGATTTGTGAGGAATGGCCTGCTTCGCCTCGCCATTCCTCACCGTCAGGAAAGCTCCGTGATACAACAAAGTATCATGGAGCTTTCCTTCCTAGCCATTGTGAAAATCTCACTCGCTTAAAACTTAAGGGACCTCTAAAAATTCGCTTTTGCTGTGAGGCTGTCCTTGACAACTGCGCAGCCCTATGGCCTGCTGCGCCATTTGCCCTCAGACTCCATGAGTCTGGTCGTCAAAGCAGATGGAGAAGAACGGCGCATTGCCGTGCTTGGTTATAGAAAGGAAGTTCCCTACGGTTTGGAAGAGGGCGAAGTTGCCCTGTACAGTTCGCACGGACAAGTTTTGTACTTTAAAGATGACGGCTCAATCCACCTAGAAGCGCGCAAGGCAAGTTGAGCCTGCACAGTGAAAAAGAAGACCTATACAGCCTGCTCAAGGACCTTTTATCGGCAATTAAGGGGCTGACTACGGCGCAGATCGATACAGCAGTAACGGGGTCGAGCAAGACGGGCGGCTCGGTCGAGGGCACAGGCAAGAATGCCGGTGTGGGCTTAAACGCCGAAACGACTCAGAAGCTGGACGAGCTTGCCCAGCGGTTGGAGAAGCTGCTGCAACAGGGCCAAAAGCCCAGCGAGGAAGCGGAGAGGCAGCGCGAGGCCCAGCAAGCGCAAGAAAAGCAGCAGGATCAGAACGCTCAGAAACACGGCCAAAGATATTTTGGGAAGGCTCAAGCGAGTCGAAATGAACGAAGAGCAGCGCCAAAGGGCGCACAAACGGCTCACCGAGATCACAAAGTCCTTTCGCCCAAGCTATATCGAGGGGATTCTGGAGGCAGAGGAGCGACGCTGGAACAGGGCCAACGACAATCTGCCCAGTTTTGATTATCTGGCACCAGAGCACAACAAGGCCTATCAAGCGCTCGTTCGCGCCTTGTTTGCCATGAGCCTGCCCCTCACCTTTGCCGCCGAAACGGGAACATCAGGGCTGTGGGTCGTTGGCGCGGGGGCTGCGGGGGCTGCGGGTTCTGCGGTTCCTCATACAAATCAAGGTAATTTACACCGGATTCCTTCAGCTTGTCATCAATTTCACTGTCCGACAGATGCCGGTAAAGACCCTTGAGCGCATACCACCGCGAGGCCAGATTGACTTTGTACTTTCTGTCCTCAGTCCAGTAAGCCTGGCAGTAACGACAGAGATAACGCACCTCGCCAACCACCTGGCTGTGCTTGTGCCCGAAAGACAAACCATAAAGCAACTTGCGCTGGCCCTGCTCATCCTCCGGCCCCATCTCGCCGAAAATCATCTCTTGCCACTGACCGCAAAGCGGGCAGGGCGACAACCACTTCTCGCGAGTCCCGGCCAGATAGTCCTTGTGGAAATCGTTGCCGGCCAGGGTTGGCGTGGAAACCGCCAGCATCGCACCGTCCGGATTCGCCTCCATGCGCCCGGCAATTAGATCCTTGGCCGTGCCCTCATTGGGGAAGGTAGGAAAAACATCGCGTTCGTCCAACACGGCAAAGTCCGCTTCGTGCTGGCGGAAATTATTCTGGTTGTTGGCCCCGGAAAACTTCAAATAATTGCCGTGGACAAACTGCCACAATTGAGCCGTTTCGCCGGTCTTTTTGTTCTTCTTCCTGTCGTTCTGCCGGTCCTTCAGGCCAATCTGCTCCATCGCCCCGGAGGCCAAAAAATGTGGCCGCACCTTGACCTGAATATATTCGTCCAGCAACTTCTGGTCCGCACTGACATAATACTGATTCTTGCGGGCCACCATCACATTGTAAAACAACACCGGAATGATCATGCCCACAGTCGCACCAATCTTCACCGCCTTGATAAAGTCCACCTGACGCACCGGAGAATAATAACTGCACAAGTCCATCGGACGCCGGAGATACGGCGTCTTGGAAATGTCAAAACCCTCCCAATACAACGAACCGGGAGGCTGAACCCGATACTTCAGCGCAGCAAAGTCCGAAACACTCAGCGTAGTTGGCGTTAGCGAACGGAAAAACTGCGCGACCTGGGAATCTCTTGGCTCCATAACGCCAGTGTAAAAGGGAAAGGCGCGGATGCAAGGGGGCGGGACTATCTTGAGTAACTAAAAATTATGGGAGACCCTCTCAAAGATGACGTAATGAGCCTCTGGTAGCCTGATTCTGCCTATGGCTGTGTCAAATAATACTGCGGGCATTGCCAACAACTCATCATAATTAATCAGAAAGTAAAAATACCCAATTTCGTGGATAGTAATCTTATAGATATACTTCACATCAGGGGCGATACCTATTTCAGCAAAGGTATCAGAAAAGTATGCCATATGACCTGGGAACATACCTCTAAATTCATTGAAACAAATATACCCAATAGTCTGAATATCTTCTTTCTTGATTATTAAGTGGTTTTCTTCTATTGCGGCAAATTCCTCTTTGGTAAGTATATGCTCTGAAGGAAGAACCCTCTGTTGGGCATCTGGCATAACCCGAATGTTCTTGACTCTCCATTCACCCACCGCATAGCGATACATTCTCGTAGGATCATCTATGCACTCGGTAAATGGGGAAAAGTCTTTCGGCGTTTCAGCCTGAATCCCTTTGGTGATCAACAGAAATACAGTAAGGCAAAGGTATAGATAAATTGACAGTTTAGACCCGGTCATCGGTGTTCCCTCCTCTTTTTTGTGGTATCAGATAGGTCTCCCTGGCGGGTACAGGCCCCCCAAGGTCTGGCATATTTGCTAAATCCCTTGCTGTAAGGGCGACAAATGAAGTCTCAATATTGGCTGGGTTTATTCCATATTGGCCGCGAAAGAACATCTCCATTTCATCCTTGCGCCTGCGGATTAGACCCCGGAGTATTCTATCACCGCCTGTATGTTTTTGCCAATCTGCTAAAATGCGACTCTGAACGTTTGGTTCATCAAAATCTTCATGGCTTTGCACTGTCTGGAAAAAACTTGCATTCAATACTCGGTCTCTACTCGTGTTGAAGCCAAATGATACCAGAGCGTCAAACTCACATTGCCTCAAATGTCTGCCACTCGAATAAGCCTTAGCATTGCCAAGTTCTCTTAAGGCATACGTAGAGTCAGGTTTGCCACCCTCAAATCCTTTATTGATCCCTTCCTCAAGAGATTCTATATCTTTTTCAAAAATAGCCAATGCCATTGTTTCGGAAATACGGACGATGGTGATACTCGTCTTCCCATCAACAATGCCAATATTCGCCGGATTATTTCTGTCTTTTTGATACTGTTGATAGAACTCGGTAAATCCTTCTATATGACTGAATCTCTCCGGCGCATGGGCATCAATTTCATGTCCATAACCTACCGTCCAATTCCCTCCTGCAGTGGCGCGGTAAGGGTTTGGCCGGAATCTCTCATACCCCTTGATAAAGGCACTGCCTTGGCTACTGGTAGAGAGTTTCATCGCTTTCCATACCACCTCTTGCTGCTCCGCACCTTCTGGACTGCCTTCCTCACTATTCACCAGATGCCGGTTGCTCTTCCCGCCCTCATTCTGCCCAGTTCCCGCCTCGCTGTCTTGCCCGACTTGGCCACTTTCCTCACCGCCCCCGTTTTCTTCCTCACTCTCCGCCCCGCTGCCGTGCAGCACCATCTCGCTTTCCACCTCGCTGTAGTCGGGTAACTCCAGACTCTTTAAACCGGCGACAACGTTGGCCTTGTATGTCGCACCACCATCCTGAGTCGCCGTCACCGCATCGCTCAGGGCATATTTAATTCCTTTCAGATAGTCGCTGACCTTCTCTAACTGGGTCTGCAACTCTTCCCATTTCACCAAACCACCATAGTCATTGCCGGACAATTCCACTGTGCCGTCCTCCTTGACCGTCACATCATTTTTGTCGTTGTCCAGGTGGACATCAGCCACCGTCTCGCGTTCCACACCGACCAAAATATAATCACTGGCATTGTTGTTCACCCGCGCCACATAAATCGTCTCACCCGCAACCAGGTCCCGGCTGAGGCCGGGGGGATAAACCAAATTGATCCCGGTACGGGCAGCGACTTCTCCCATAATCACAAATCGGGATTCGGTCTTGTCGCCAATTTCGTGCAAGCCGTCATATTTGGCGCGGTAGATCATGGTTGCTTTCTCCTCTCAAGCCTTGTCGAGTTCCTGTTCGCAGCGGACCAGGGTTTCCTCAAAGCTCATGACGTATTCGGTCATCAGCTCGGAGGCCTTTTGCTTCTGTTCTTCCAAGGGGATCTTCTCCAGGTATATCTCGGACAGACGCTCGGCAATGGGACTGGCACCGAAGTTGACCAATGGAGAGACAATCGCCTGCAGGCCCTCTAGCAAAATTTCCTTGGCCTTGGCCCGTTCAATGTAATTCCCCTTGTCTACACCCATCCGATGCATCAGGCGTTGGATCTTGGTTTGCACCTCCGAGACCTTGGAGGCCACCAGGGCCTTGTCGAGGTCTGGCCTCGATAATTGCAGCAAATCGTCAAGCTCGGCGTTATAGCTGGATAAAGTTTTACTATCTATAACGTTAAACGGGGGACTTTGTTCCTGATCCGCCGGATATGGCGTCCCCTTTTCGGGGGTCTGCTGCTCCCGGCTCAGCAACGGTGGTGATGCGGGTGCCGGGCCCGCCGGAGCATTGGGATCTGCGGCCTGCTCGCCCTGCTGCCGCTTCACCTGATCGATTTCCGGCCGGAACTCGACGAACTTCAGACTCACGCGATAGCTCTGTGCGCTGCCCTGATTGCTGGCCAGCTCCGTCAAGTAACAACGCCCGATCCCCCAAGAGCGCGTCTGCGGGAAAGACAGCTCGTACTGCACCGCCTCCCCGCCCTCCGTTTTTTTGAACAGGGCCACTACGTTTTCGAGCACTGTATCCAGCTCTTCAGCCCCCTTGCCCAGCAGCACGGCTTCCACACTCACCTCTGCGGGCTCCCAGCCCTTGAGCGTAAAGTCCCGCCCGCCATCGGCGCGCACATTGCGGTCGGCCTGCATCCGGGCGCTTACGTTCACACTGCGCACGATGCCCGGCAAGATCTTCTGGTTCAGGGTCAGCTCTTTGCCCTGGGGTAAGGCAGCCAGGATCATCAGGCTGCACCTCTTGCAGCTGCCTGCAACAATCGTACAAAGTCGGAAATCTCCTCAATATCCTCTGCGTTGACCCTCAGATTCTCGATGTGAACCGACACGCTGTCATTCCCGCGGATGCGGGAATCCCCGCCGCCTTCTCCGGGCACATTGCGGATCCGCCCCCGGTGCAGCCGCTCCAAGTTATCCAGCCCAATCCGTTTTACCGAGTCCTGAGAAAAAACATACTCCCCGGCGTGGACCACCCCGGCAATCTGATTGACCGAGCCGGGGCCGGTATAACCGCCCCCGGTAAAGCCCTTGATGTTTCCGCCAGCCGGGACGCTCCCGGGGGCCTTTTTCCCGCCGCCCACCAACCATTGCCAGGCACCGGTCAGCATATTGATGCCCTTGCTCACGGGGGCAAATAATGTTTCAAAAAATTCCTTTACTGGTTTCCAAACACTAATAACCAACGAGGCTAGATTTGTAAATATTCCAGAAAACCAATCGCCAACCGTATGCAAAACCGACAGCAACCCCGACCACAGACCGACAAAAAACGCTTGTACCGGCTGCCATATCGTTATAATAGCATTCCCAATCGGGGCAAAGATATTCATCAAATAATTGCCCACCGCGCTCGCAGCGGCAGTGATCCCCTGCCATAAAGACGCGAAGAATGCCTTAATCGGCTGCCAGTGCGTCATAATCGTTTTGACAACTAGCACAGGTATCGTGACCCATGGAGCCCATAGAACACCAATTGCCGCAAAAAAAGGGTTGTTCAATAAATTGCTGAACCAGCTGATTGCCGTCTTTACGCCGAAGACAATCCCATCCCACACCTTGACTGCAAAGGCCCGAACCGTTTCCCAGTTTTTATACAGCAGCACACCAATCGCCACGACTGCCGCAATTCCGGCGGCTATCAGCAGTATCGGGCCCAGAGCTGCCCAGTGAGCCACCGCGAAGGCGTAGGCCTTGGGGATGGCAGCCATAAATTTACCCCCCAAATTCATGACAGCCCCCGCCACCATAGCCACCGGACCGGCAGCAACGGCAACCCCACCCAGCAAAAGCAACGTGTTTTGTATCGGTTGAGAGAGCTTGCCAAACCCAATAGCTAAATTACTAATTCCAGCTGCCAGCGGTTCGGCAACCCTCAAAGCCAAAGCCAACGCAGGCATCAAGCCCTGTCCAATATTCTGGGCACTCACTGCAACCTGGCTTTTTAACTGTTCAAACTGGAATCCCAACTTATTGATGCCCCCGGTCTGCGCTGTGAAAGCTGCATCCAGTGCCCCACTGGAACTGTACATTTCCTTTAATTTTTCGTTATATGTATCCGCTGAGGCCCCGGCAAGCACCATAGCGACCTTCCCAGCTTCAGAGGAACTGAATAAATTGGTTATCTTCTGTCCTGAAGCTTGAGCAGAAGCCCCCAGAGCTTGAATGGCACCGCCAAACCCGAGTTGTGCAATCATCGCATCACTGGAACTGTAGCCCAAGTCGGCAATAGCCCCGGCTAGAGCCTTCCCCGGCTTTACCATCTCAGTGAGGATTGCGGCTGTGGAAGTACTTACCTCTGCTGCGGAGCCGACAACGCCGGTAGTCGTGGCAAACACGGCAAACAAGTCCTCCTGAGACACCCCCAGCGCATTGGCATTGCCAGTCACCTTGCCAATGCTGGCAGCCAGCTCCGGAAACGTAGTCTGACCCAGTTTTACCGTCTGAAAAGCCAGATCAGCGGCCTTCTGCATTGCGGTCGCGCTGGTATCGCCATAGCCTTTGGTTACCGCAGAAGTCAGGGCTATAGCCTCGCTGGTCGTGGCCATACCCGCAGCCGCCGCTTTGGTATTAATTTCCAGCGTTTTAGAAGTATCAGCGGTATCGCCAAATGCCGATATAACGTTGTACAGTCCGTCATTTAAACTGGCTGTGCTCTGCCCAAATTGCACAGCCATATTCTGTACATTTTGCCCAAGTTCCTGCACCCGCTTCTCAGCAACACCCAAACTGGCTACATTGGCCAGACCTTTATTGAAATCTACTCCAGCTTTAAGGGCGGCCACCCCGATTCCAACCAAAGGAACCGACATAGCCATTGTAGCCTTCTTGCCGACATCCACCATCTTTGCCCCGGCAAACTGGGCTCTCTGTGCCCCGGTCTCCAAATCTGCCCAGACTGCCTTGGCCTTAAGAGCCGGAGCAGAAAACTGATCGTGTAATTTAAGAGCTACACTTGCAATCAAATCGGCCATCGCTTATAATTCCCTCATGAAGATGTGGCTCTGGTCAGCAATCTCCGTGGTATTCCCACCATTAATCATCATTCCTTTGATCTGGCTGCTATGCCTTTTCTATAAGATGGTTAGAGAAATTAAAGCAGGCTGGCAGGAAATAGACCGTTCCAGCGGGAAATCCTAATCCTCCCCCAGAGCCCGGCAAATCGCCTCCTGCACAATCCCGACCTCCAAGTCCCTCAAATACTCCGCCCGAACTACCAGGCCGGGCAAGCGGGACAACGGAACTCCCCCTCCTTCAGGAGGGGGCTGGGGGGAGGCTCCAACGGGGGAGGCTCCAAACCGCTCTACAAACAGCAGAGCCCGTTCCAGCTCACTTAAACGGCCACCAGAGGCTTGTGCTCCAGCGGCATTCCGTACAAAGGGTTGAGGTACTCCTGCACGAAGGTACCCAGAGCCGCCTTGTGCGGTCCGATCTGTTCTGCCAGGCTCAGGCCCGACTCATCCTTGCCGCACTCGAGGGCCAACTGGTGTAAGAGCTGCTCGTTGGCCCCCATTCCATCGCGCTGGGACTGCTCGCTGTATAGCTGCATCTGGGCCGTGGTCGGCTCGCAGAAGGCGAAGCACAAATGCTCCGTGCCCCCATCGCGCCGCTGGAAACTGTATTCCGCCAGGAACAAAGATTTGCTCCCGGCCTTCTCTTTGGCCCGAGTGATCAGCTCAATTTTCTGCTCTTCGCTCAGTGGATTTTATTTTGGCTCTTCGGTACGTCTTGTGGATTTTAGGTAAAGATGATACAATGGGGAAATGAACGATAAGCAACTTTTAATTTTGGGCCTGGGACTGAGCGAACCATGGCAGATTATCAGTCAGGAACTCAGAGAAGACAAGAAGCCACATGAATTACACATCGCAATTAAAGCTGAGCGTGGCTCCAAGTATCCGTGTCCCGAGTGTAAGAAAATGTGCCCTGCTCACGACTTTAAGGAACTTGAATGGCGGCATTTAAACTTCTTTCAACACCATTGCTACATCCGCGCAAAAGTACCCCGAACAAAATGTTTAGAGCATGGTATCAGGCGTATTCTGGTCCCATGGGCAAGAAATGGAAGCTCTTTTACCTTACTCTTTGAGCAGGCTGTTCTCATGCGTGAAATGCCTATGCTTTCAGTAGCCAGACAAACTGGAATCGAAGATAAAAGAGTTGCCAGAATTATCAAACATTACGTTGAAGAAGGCAAAAAACAAATAGATTTATCTAATTTAAAATCTATTGGACTTGATGAGACATCAAGCAAGCGAGGACATAACTATGTGACTGTATTTGTCGATATGGATAAGAAAAAGGAATCTGTAATTTTTGCGACAGAAGGAAGGGATTCCAGTGTTGTTAAGGAGTGCAAAGACTTTATAGAAGAACATAATGGGGAAAAAGAAAATGTTGAAGAAGTAGTTTGTGATATGTCAAAGCCTTTTTTGAAAGGAATCAGAGAGAATTTTCCTGAATCTTCGGTAACAGCTGATTGGTTTCATATTTGTAAGAAGTTTGTAGAAGCATTAAATACAGTGAGGAAATCTGAGAGTAAACATAAGAATTTCCCTAAGCATGCACGATGGGCAGTAGTAAAGAACCCGGCGAACAATGCCCTGACAAAGTCACAGTTGGAAGCTTTACTGGAGCTTGAAGCGGGAGGTTTTCAGACGATGACGGGGTATCAGATAAAAGAGAAATTATCTTGGATAAGAGGCGCGAAAACTTTACAGGGAGCCAAGTGGAGGATTCGAAGATTTATCAATTATTCGAGAGAACTGATAAAAGATCAGGATTTATTAGAGCCGATGGCTAAAGCATTGGATAGCTTGGAGAAACATGGGGATAAGGTGGTGGAGCGCTGGCGCTCAGGTAAGACAAGCGCCCGTCTGGAAGGGTTGAACAGTATATTTCAAGCGGTTAGAGCCAGGGCTAGGGGTTACAGGAATACAGAAACATTTTTAATGATGATATACTTGCTCGCCAGTCCGGTAGCTGCGACTCTAAAATCAACTTGATATACCGAGGAGCCAAAATGCCAAAATTTGGGATGGGTGGTGTTTAAAATTGACTTTTGAAAAGATTAGGGTTATGTTATAAAGGTAATCAGATTTGCATTGCAAAAATACAATGAATGAAGGAGTTTGTTATGTCTAAAAGTGACTGGGAATTTTTCAACTGTTCCGAACCGCACGAGCACGATTATGTCGTAGGGCTTTACCCTAAAGCTGAAAAGGAGGAAGTCCGTAATTTACTAAAGAAATGGTGTAAGGATGGGACAATCAATAATACCAAACATACAGAGATTTATGAGCTTTTAGAGAAGAAAGGCTATCATAGAAACTAAAGCCGGGGCCAGGTAGATAATCTTCCCGTCCACGGGGCTGAAAATCTTCTTCGCCGGAATTACAATGTCAATTCCGTTATGGCCGATCAGTCCGTACTTGGCATACAGCGGCAGCAGCTTCGGTACCGTGTTCGCTTTGCCGAATCTCTGTGTGATAATCATGCGCACAGCTTAGCGGCGGTATGGCCTTGGTTCTTTTGACCTGGGTGAAAAATTTAAGAGGGGGTGGGGGCGTTTTTTATTGACTTTTAGGAGAATTAGGTTTACGCTATAAGGACTAATTGATTTTCTAAAGGAGATTGAAAACTATGGGTAGAGATAAAGCAAAAGATGATAAGTACGTGGATTTTGGGGATAAGGTGGTGGAGCGCTGGCGCTCAGGTAAGACAAGCGCCCGTCTGGAAGGGTTGAACAGTATATTTCAAGCGGTTAGAGCCAGGGCTAGGGGTTACAGGAATACAGAAACATTTTTAATGATGATATACTTGCTCGCCAGTCCGGTAGCTGCGACTCTAAAATCAACTTGATATACCGAGGAGCCAAAATGCCAAAATTTGGGATGGGTGGTGTTTAAAATTGACTTTTGAAAAGATTAGGGTTATGTTATAAAGGTAATCAGATTTGCATTGCAAAAATACAATGAATGAAGGAGTTTGTTATGTCTAAAAGTGACTGGGAATTTTTCAACTGTTCCGAACCGCACGAGCACGATTATGTCGTAGGGCTTTACCCTAAAGCTGAAAAGGAGGAAGTCCGTAATTTACTAAAGAAATGGTGTAAGGATGGGACAATCAATAATACCAAACATACAGAGATTTATGAGCTTTTAGAGAAGAAAGGCTATCATAGAAACTAAAGCCGGGGCCAGGTAGATAATCTTCCCGTCCACGGGGCTGTAAATCTTCTTCGCCGGAATCACAATGTCGATTCCGTTATGGCCGATCAGTCCGTACTTCGCATACAGCGGCAGCAGCTTTGGTGCCGTGTTTGCTTTGCCGAATCTCTGTGTGATAATCATGCGCACAGCTTAGCGGCGGTATGGCCTCGGTTCTTTTGACCTGGGTGAAAAATTCTGGGGTATTTTGGAGGGAGTATTGATTTTGGGGAGAATTAGGTTTACGTTATGGGGACACTATGTAAGAAGGAGCTTATTATGTCTGACTGGGATACTGTAAGTTTTTGGGATACTAATGCCCAAAATCCGTGCCATGAACTGGTTAATATAGCTAAGAAATATAAAGGGTCTATGCGTGAGATTGTTGGCTATTTACTTTTTTCTGAAACGGAGATCAAGGAGCATTTTGGGAAAAAGCGCAGCGAGCACCTGAATCACGATCAAGTCTATGATTACTTGGACACGCACTCACACTATGATCGCAAGGATAAATAGTTATAGGGGTTAATTAGAAGAATACTTCTAGTTGTCTCCCTTTAGCCTCCTTAATCAGGGGGCTAAAGGGATCAGGCTGTCTGTTCCCGCAGCTTTTCTGATTCGCGGAATTCTCTCGCCTGCGCTAACTTCGTGAAGTGTACTTCTGTATTTAGCTCATCTTTTACTGCATCTTCAATTTCTTGAATATTATCGATAAAGAAAAATTCTTTCCGGTCGTTAATCATATTTACCCGTCTGTTTTCGAAAATGCCGTGGAGTTTGTTTTCCAGGGCAGGTGCGTCATCTGTGCTAATCATCGCATGTACATCAAATTCAAAGGGCACCGATGCATCTCCAAGTTCTTTCACACGATCCATCGGTTCCAGCCGACGGGTCATCCCTATCTTAAAAACGCGCTCTCCAAAAGAACCTATGTTAGATATTACATATACGTGTCCTGTTCGGGTTTGCTGTGCCATTGATAAGGCCCGTTCTTTGCTTTCCTCTGCTTCTTTTAATTGCTGTTCCAGAAGGGCTATTTTCTCATTTAAAGTATTTAGTTCATCTCCCTGCAAATTCTGAGCTTCCTTCATAGCTTCGTCTAACGCTGTTTGGTATCGTTTCTCTTCTTCTATTGCTTCCTTTTCCGCTTTTGCAATCTCGCGCCTGACTTTTTCTTCCTCGCGCATTTGTTCTTTTATCCGTCTTTGCTCTTCCTTTTCCTCATTCAGTTTCTCCTGGTATTCGTGAACCAGATGCAGCTCTTTTATTTTCCAGTTCCGATAATGGCCAGATATACGTATATCACTGCTTTCTCCCAGCTTATTTATCGTGTCAAAAGAGGTGCTTATTTTATTCTTCATGTGGTCAAAGTTATTCCACTTAACTTTTTTAATAACGCTATCACAATCATTATTAAAAACGCGCAGCATCAACTTCATTTGATCTCTACGTCTCTTTTTCTCCTCCTTGGAAATATTTCCATCGTGCAAAAGCATTGCTTTCTTTTCTTTAATCATTGCTTTTTCTTTCTCTATAATACGATTCAGCTCCTGCTTATATTTTTCAGCCGTCTCAAAGTCATATTCGGCCTCATATACGCCCGTTTCTATAACAGCAATTGAGCTTTCCAATTGCTCTAAATATGCTTCTCGGTCTCCGATTTCCTGCTCTAAGATCTCCTGCTGTCTTTGTGTCTGCTGCATGTGGATCCCTGCTTCATCAAGCAAAGCCTGGACTCTTGCAAGCTCTTCATCTTTGTCTATAACACCCTTAAACCGCCTGCGCAGAGCTTTTGTCTTTCCAACATATATAAAAAGAATCGTTAGCGTAATTAAAAATGCAGCTAAAAACATAATAAATCCTCCATCTATCAGAACACTTGAAATAACCCTCACAACACCCTCAAAAATTCAGCATTGCAATACCACTGCTCCCCTTTGCTCGGGTAAATGCTGCGCCCAGAACCATCCATATACTCGAAATGAGGGCCGGTGTGGTCCAAGCGGAACTTCTTTATAGTCGCTTTTCCTTTGAGTGTAAAGACATAAACCCGCCCGCTGATAGGCTCCTGGCACACCCGCAGCAGTACGTTTGAGCCGTCGGGGATGATGTCGGCCATGCTGCCCCCCTCAATACGCACCGCAAAAACTTTTTCCCGATTTGGGGGCAGGAAGTCTTCCCGCACGGCGATCTGGTCTTCGATGGTGTCCAGCTCGCGCAGCGGCCCCGCCGCGCCACCAAAGCCCAGGTAGGGAATCAACACTTCCCGGATTTCCTCCGGCTCTTCTTTAATTCCGTGTTCTCTGTAGACGATTTCCCGCAGGGCTTCCACCCGCTCTTGCGTGTGCTCCAGCTCCCGCCGCAAGGCTTGGGTTTCCACCTTGTCGGCTTTGTTTCCCAAGTCTTCCTGCGAGACAAACACCTCTTCCAGGTACCCGAGACTGGGCTTCTCGGCGGCCTTCTGTTCCTCCGGCGATGGCAGGAACATCTCCCCTTCGCCGGTCAGGAGCCAAGTAGGAGAGACCCTAAATGATTTTGAAATTTTCCTAATAACATCAATTGAGGGTTTTACTTTTCCTCGTTCAATATCGGATACATTCATCAAACTTAGTTGTATAAATTCTCCAAAATCCTTTTGACTTAAAGATTTAAATTTACGCAGTTCTTTTATTCTATCTTCGGTATCCATAGTTCCTGTACAGAAAACAAGAGATTTTCAAAATTTCTCTTGACACTATAAGAGATTTTATTATAATCAAGCGAGAGCTACAAATCGTAATTCTAATAGAAAACAACGGAAACACCAAACCGTCTGGTTTTCCGGGAAAGGAGAGAGAAATGACTAAGGAGGAAAGAGAGCAAGTCGCTGCATACATTCAGTATCAGCTACGCCGCAGAGGTTTGTCGCAAAAGGACTTGGCCCAGGATTTTGGTTGTTCGCAGGCTGCCGTCAGCGGCGTGATCCAAAACCGCCCGGAGCATTCGGGGCTAGTGAGTATCCGCAAGTACATTGCGAGCCGTCTGGGTCGTGAATCGTGGCAGGAATTGAGCGCCGAGGCGCAGGAGGAGGTAGGAGCATGAACAACGGACTTTCCGCAGAACAAGCCACCCTGCTGCAAATCCAGAACGGCAAAGCCATGGCCGACAGCATCAAAGTAGCCCGCCACTTCGACAAAGAGCACAAAAATGTGTTGCGCGACATTGAAAATCTGGAGTGTAGCCCTGAATTTGGTCGGCTCAATTTTGAGCCAACCTCCTACCACGATTCTTGGAATCGGGAACAGAAGATGTATCTGATGAGCCGGGACGGCTTCAGCTTTCTGGTGATGGGCTTTACCGGCAAACAGGCCGCCCAGTGGAAGGAACGCTATATAGCGGCCTTCAACGAAATGGAAGGCAAACTGCGCACAGAAAACGAAGAAGGGGCCCTGCACCAGACCGAGCGCGAACTGCTGGAAATGTACCGCAAGCATCTGGGGCTGCTCGACCGCCATAAAAAGCGCGGGAGCAAAATCACGCTGGAAGAGAAAAAGCAGATCTGGGAGCTGAGTCTGGAAGGCTACGGCCACCAGTATATCGCCCGGAAACTGGGCCGCGACCCCGGCAACATCCGGCGCTGGCAAAAACTGATAATAGAACTGGCCAAAGCGAAAGTAGAAGCATACGAAAACCAGAAAGGAGTAAAGGTATGAACACACAAGAGGGCAAAGCAAACAAGGTTTTGGACTTTGTTTGTCAAATTAGCGGAGAGGCGGAATTGCCCATACGCACAGCGTTTGAATTGGGCCAAAGCCTCAATCGTTTTTTTAACAAGTTGGAGCAGGTTAATGGAACCGAACCCCCGGCAGCCTAAGCTTTGCCAGCTTTGCGCCTGGGGGGGCAGGAAATCCTGCCTGTTAGAGCGCAAGCCCGTTATGGGCGGCTGGTGCTCCACGTACATGCGCACAGAGAGGCGTTCGTACGTGGATAACCGATTCACACTAAGGAAATAGAGATGTTTGACCAATACAAAGATGCTTTAATCCGACTGCTGCTCTGGCTGCTGCTGATCTCCAGCCTCGTGGCCACGATCACCAATTTGGCATGGGCCTTTTCGGTGGTCTCGCCGCTGGGCTCAAAAGCCGCCTGGTTTGGGGCCGTGAGCTTTGACGGAGCGGTGCTGATCATCTCCTTTTACGCCCGGCGTTTTGAGGGCGGTAGCTACGCCCGCAAACTGGCGCGGGGCATTGTGCTGACCAACACCATCATCTCTATCTACGCCAACGTGTATCGGGCCATAGAGTTCCAGCAGCAGCTCCAGCGCATCAATGGGGCGGCTTGGGTCAGTATGCCTATCGTGTTGGGCTTTGCGCTGCCGCTGCTCACGCTGGCCCTGGCCGAAGTGCTGGTGCTCGATGAAACCCAGAGGGCCGACGAGTTTGAACGGCGCCAGAAAAAGCAGGAACGCCAGCACCGCAAAGCGGATAAAGAATCGAATTTGCGCCTGGTCAAAACTGGCACAGATTTGGCACCGGAGTGCTTTGGAACTGGCACCGGAACTGGCACCGATCCGGCACAGCTG
>CBDHHO010000004.1:0-2271007 GCA_965263485.1 Spirochaetia bacterium
GGGATGCTGGCGCCATCGCTGCGAAAGCCAGAAGGCACCACGATGCCCAGAAGCACTATATCTTCCAGCAGTTCGATGCTGCGCCCCAGGTTGCCAATCCTCACAGCAAGCCGCCACCCAGTCATTCCGCCGAGCGCCAGCCGCCGTTCTCGGCGGCCCATTGGGCCAGCTCCCCGCGCCTGGCGCTCGGCGGGTGTTGTTGCAGTGCTTTGATCGCAGCCCGTACCGCTGCTAAATCCTCATCGTTTTGGACCGCGGCGGCCTTGTGGGCCAAAACTCTGCGGCATTCATCGATTGCTACGAGAACAGGCCGCAGAGCTGCTTCAGCCGCCTCATACGCTGCGATGATTTTCCCCCGTTCTGATGCCGTGTAGAGATCAGAATCGCTGCGTGCAAGCTCGATTTTGAGCTTATAGCGCTCTAATTGTTTTGCGCTCGCGATGCCAAAGTGGTCGCCCGGCTCGCCCAAGTGGTGCAGGAGAACCGCGTTGTGTGCTGCTTCATCCCTTTGGTCAACAGCCCACATAATCTCATCCTGCAATCGCGCGATTTTCGCTCTCAATAAAGCGTCCGCGGTATTCTTAGCGCCAAAGCGCGCCTCAGCGCTCTCTAGGGCAGACTGATACTGCGCTTCTGCCTTCTCGCGTGCCTCCTCTGCCAGCTCTGCCGCCTTTTGCGCTGCCAGCTCTTCGGGGCTCAGCGGGGGCTCGCCCTCCTCATCCAACCCCTCGGAGGCCAGCTCCTCGGGGGATTTGAGCGTCCAATCCTCTTTGTATAATGAAGATCTATGCCCAACAATAACACCATCAGGCACTTCAATGAGATTATTGACGTCAATTTTCTGAGGGACACAGTCGGCAACATTCCAACTGCCAGATATAATTCCATCGTTTTTCACTGCAATCAACATATTTCACTCCTCAATCAATTTTATATGCAACGATTCTCGCTTCAAAATGAAATTCAGCCCTTCCTTTCATCTTGGCCGATAGCTTACTTGTCAGCAACTGTCCCGCCGAAATATCGGCGATGATAGTCTTGGACGAGGCCGCGTCCAAATTCGATCCGAAATTCTTCCCAGTACCCCAGTCGGCAGCATTGGAGCCCATAAGGAACAGATATGGGTTATAAAACCTTACACACCAATAATCAACCATTGCATCTGGGGAATAGCGCTTATCGGAAAAGGCTCGTACCATGCAGATTAACATGTATTTCCCGGAAACGGGAATTTTTAGGACTTGATACGGGCTACTATGCACCTCTCCTAAGTTCCCGCTGCCGTTCATAACGATTTTATCGCTAAAACTTCCCACGTAATACACGGGCTTTCTTGATTCAGCGACAATTCGGTCTTTATCCCACAGCTGCGTCCATGGGAAATTACTCACATCCGGGCCGGCCGTCTTCGGGGCGACTTTCAGGTATATGTACGGCTTTTCATCACTAGGATAGACCGTCATTTGCATTTCTACAGCGTCCGGAAGGACTTTGATTGTCCAGATGCTGCCGGGGTTGCGCGGCCCGGTGGAGGGATGGTTCAAGACGTAAACTTTGCCGTTGTTGTCCCACCACTGCGCCCCAAGCGTTGTCTCTAAGCTGTTCCAATGGTTCAAATCGGGTGCATCACCTGGGAACTCGGGCATAACGGCGTCAATTGTCTGTACCCACTCGCTCCCCACCCCCGGCTTGTTGGCGGAAGTTGCCGTGTGGGTGCTGCTGCAGTGGTACTGGGTGCCGTTGTGAAGGACGATCCGTCCCTCTGTATAAACCCCGCCGGGCATCCAGTAAGGGCTGATCGCGCTTGCAAGCTGCGCCACCGTAGTGCCATCACCCAGGGCCCCCTGGCCGCGGGCATTGAAAACCCGCCCCAAAAAGCGATTCACCTTATTCAACCAATTCAAAGGCGGGTAACTGGGCGGAGAATTCGGATCGCTTGGCCCCCCAACCAGATCTCCCAGCTGGTTCGTTCCCGGATAGCTCACCGACTGCCCGTCAAAAACCAGCGTCCGGTTCGTCTCGATCAACCGCGTATCGAGATCTCTTGTATCACTCATATCTACTCCTTACGCCGTAAAGCGCAGCTCGACAATTTTATAGATCGGCAAGGCTGCTTCCAACTCTTGCCTCAGCTTCACAGGGACTAGCGGAAAGTAGGCCTCAATAGTAAACGGCAAAAACAACGGTGCGCTCATCGTGCTGCCCATCGTAAAACTTGCATCCATGCCCGCAGGCCGTACTTGCTTGCCGTTGGCATTGATGATCAAATGCACAACGTTATTGCCTCGCCCATCTGCCAAGACATCTGCCATGGTAGCGGCTGTCGTCCACGCCTTTAGCGGGAAGCTCTTCCTACTTAATTTATAGCCGTAGCTAGCTGCGATGCTTGCCAGCGTTTCCCACGTAGGCAATATACCGCTGCGCCAGCGGCGCAGAGCCTCTTGACGTTGGACAAGGGTCTTTTTTGCGCCATCCAGCCCGGCCAGCATCTCCCATTGGGCCAAGGTCTCTACTGCCCGATGCGGGAGACCTTCTTTTAAACTATTGGCTACTTGATCGTTTTCCGTTTTAAAACTTGCCGCTTGCAACATAAGCTCTCGCACCAAGTCGCTCTCCGGTTCGGCTAATTGCTCATCCCAGTACGGACCTTTGGGTAGCAAAGCCACCAAGGCATCAAAGTATTGGCCTGCACTATAGTGCCTTTCAAATTCTAGAGCACTTGCCACGTGATTGTCCCCTGGGTGGGCAGCTCAAACTTGCTAAAGCTTATCGGGTTGCTCAATAGCCTCAATTGCGCTTGCTTGAGCCCAAACTCGACCACCATGCGCAGCTGCGCTTCGGTATAACTGCCGCCCGGCTTGGCTGCCGTCTGCCAAAACAGCCGCAGCCTCTCTTCTATAGCAGCGCGGTTAGCCGCCGTGTCTTCTGGCGATAAGAGTTTGATAACCATCGCCACAGGCTTGATGCTTGGGCTGCGCACATCCACCATCTGGATGGGTGCAACACGGCTCAGATAATCTTTCACCGCCTGTAGGTTTTGCACCGGAGCCACGCTGGTCGATTGACTGCCGCTGACCACCTGCACCAACACCGCCCCGCTGCTGTTGAAATTGGCAAATTCCCAGGCCTTACTCACTTCGGGGCTGCTGTCCACCGCCCAGGCCGTATAATCACCCGAGCGTCCAATGCGAACGCCTTGTCGCTCGTAGGCTATGATCCGAGCCCGGTAGGTGGTATCGTCTTCGGTATCCACGCCCCCGCCAATGCCGCTTGCGGCAACCGTTGCCGTGGCATCCAATCCCGCAGGACGGCTGCTCGCCAGTGCCAGCTCTTCGCCTGCTGCCAGATTGCCCGCGCTGCCGGTCTTCTGGGCCAGTACCCGCCCGACATACTGCCCTCCCGAGACCACCCCAGAGGTAAGCAGACCGTAGAGCTGCCCGCCGCGATGTTTCCACAGGCTGCCCGAGGGAATCGCCGTGCCGTCCACCCCGCTAAAAACCACCTCCCCCACAGCGTAAGTCGGATCCAGCGGCGGCACCCGGTCGCGCCAGTGCTCGCGCAGGATTTCTCCGGAGGCCGTGTCCGGGAAAATCTCCCGCAGCAGGGTCTCAATATTCGCCTGCGTCAGATAACGCCCACCGGCCCGCACTCCGGCCAGCACCTTCAGCAGGCTGTGGCGTGGGGTATTGGCCAGCGGAGAGTAGGCCGCCAGGGTCTTCTGCTCTTCGGCCCGTATCAGTTCATCTAAACTTGCCATATGGCCTCCAACAGCTCGGTCTCGCCTCCGGGCCGGGTAACTTCAATCCTGTAAGCGATGCCGCCCCGCCCCCGGCGTTCGGTCTCCACCCGGATTCCGGCGGCCAGTGCGTCATCGAGGAGCCATTGCAGGGCTGCGATACAGTAGCTCTGAAACAGCGCAGGCGTGCGGGAATCCACCTTCTCAATGCGGTAGATCTGCGAGCCGAAGGCGGGGTCGGCCCACCAAGAGCCCTTGTGCGTGCCGAGGCTCATTTGCACTAAGTCGCTGATGGACTGCTTATCGAAGGTCATTTGACGACTTCCATCACATAGTTATAGTCATCTTTTCGTTTCAAACTGGCAAACTCCGCCTCACTGGGGAACCCCAAGGCCCCTTCGCGGCCCAAAGCCTTGTTGACTGCATTCATATCAACACCGTGGTAGGCGGCGATGCCGTACTTGAGGGCATCTTCTGCGCTGCGCCCCTCGCTGATTCTATCTCCGGCCCTATGGCACTTCTTCAGCAAGGCCGCCGCAATCATAAAATTCTCCAGCACCTTGACGTTCTGCTTGTCCATCGGGTTGTACTTTACGCTGATGTCATTCAGCTTATAGCTACTCATGGCAAGCTGCATGCGAGTTTTGAGTTTGATTTCCTGCATAACCTTGTCCAGATACTGCGGGAAGTAGGCCCCATAAGCCGCTACTGCTTGATCCCAAGCCCCTTGGCTGATCTGGCCGCGGCCTACTGAACTATTAATATCACGGGTGGGATTCTTGGGATTACCGATGGCCCCCAAAACACCATAGGCCCCTTCGACAAGCACGATGCCAAGCCCTGCCCCTGCCAAGGCAAGCCAACCCGCAAGTGAGCCCAGAGTAATCCCGATTCCGAATTTGGCAGCGACAGTGCCTATGCCAGCACCAAGACCAGCACCAAGACCAGCACCAAGACCAGCACCAAGACCAGCACCTCCTGCGGCGACCCAGCCCGCATCATCCATTTCGGCGATGCCTTTGACCGGCAGGCTCATGGCAAACAAAGCCCTGCCCCAAGCATTGGGAATGCTGGGGAAATCATCGTTCCATTCCCAATCCGCAGCTTCGGCATCGATAATGCCCTGAATCAAAGCGGGCTTTATCAAAGCCTTTAACTCTTCTGGCAAAGGCGCTTGGGGCAAAAGGACTTCCATGGCCAGTTCTTGCAGCCTGGCATCGCTGATGCTTGCCTTAATCTCACCTTTAAATATATTCATTTCTTTAAGCTCCTATGTTTCTAATTCAAAAATACCAACGGTGTCACTACTTTGGTCGCCGAGAGTGGAGCCCTCTTGGTCGCCGGAGGCTTGAGACTCTTGTCCCGATCCGGCCACAGCATTGCCATCTGAGCCTGTTGAAGAGCCTGCTCCGTGCAAGACCTTATCGCTTTCCACCTGCGAATAGTCCGGTAGCTGCAAGGTTCCGAGCGCAGCCAATAAAGCGGCTTGAAACGCACTGGGGCTGCCGTTGCCCGGCTCGTTGACCGGCGTTTGTAATTTCTCCTGCAATTTCTGCAATATCTTGGTTACTTTATCCAGCTGGCTTTGCAGCTCTTCCCATTTGAGCAGGCCGCCATTGCCGGTGCCGTTCAATTCCAGCGTGCCGTCTTTGCGCAGCACAACCTCATTGCCGTATTCGCTGTAAATGGCCACTTCCCCGTCTTCCAGCTCCGGCAGGCCTTCCTCGCTTCCGAGGGCCAGCAGCACCGGGCTGCGGCTGTCGCCGCCGACAAAAAGGCACACGCCTTTACCGGCCTTCGGCTTGCTGCCCAGTCCGTAGGGCTTCAGCTCTTTGAGCTGGTAGACTTTGCCGTAGCTGGTTTGGATTTCGACTTCTTCGTCTTTGCGGCGGCTCAGGCGCACTTTGACCAGCACGTTGCGCAGCCGCGAGAGTACATCACTGAGCAAGGTAGTTCTCCCTATCTTTTAACGTTACGTTGCAGCTGATCTTGTCCGACTCCACGCTGTACTCCACCGCCGTTGTGAGCAGGTACTTCTTGTCAAAGCCATAGTCGGGCAGGTCGACCAGCGTGTAGAAATTCACGCCCCAAAAAATCTCAAAGCCGAAGAGTTTCTTCTTTTTTTCAGCTGTCATATCGCTTACTGCAACACGCTGTTTCACAACGTCCAGCTTTTGCTCATCCAGGCCCCATCCGGGCAGCTTCACCTGCAGTTCAACCCCGCGCCTGCGCCTCATTTGAACAATGGCCCAGCGGCGTAAATCCTGCTCGCTCATCGTGGAGTCGCTCATATTCAAGGTCAGTGTGCGCGGTCTGCGGCAAGTCGCATCGGTGGCCTTACCTTTCCCATTTTCTCCGATAACCACATAGTGGCGAAATTGTTCCCGCCCGATCTCGCGCTTGTTCACCTCTTCTATGTTTTGGGTCTGCTGCAGAACAAAACCTTCCGGTCTGGCCCTCCCGGATACTCGGTCCAGGTACAAACCTCCGACTTGACTGCTGTAAAAAAGGCACTGCTGAGCGACAGCCTGAGACACCAGTTTTTGCCAGACACTTTCATTCTCCCACTCAAAAGACTCGATCAAATCCGTCTTTCCGGCCCAGTTTTTAAAGGGGATCTTAAAATCGCCACAAATGCGCTGACACAGCTGGCTGAGCGTCAACTGACTGAACTGTCCGCTGTAACTGCTGTCAATTAAATTGCGGGCCTGACTGCGTCCCAGTATTCGATAGCTCTTACTCTGGGCGTTCAGCAGGCGGTCAATATCATCAATTTCTACAGTAGTCACCAGGCGAGGCACCCCACCAAGGGTATACCTAACTTCCAGAATATCATGTTTGTGAACATTCCAAGCCACGTTTTCGCTGACATCCATTTCCAAACTGTGACAGATATCGTCCAGACTGATTCTCACGTTCAAACGCTGGAAGCTGGCGTACTGCTTCCCGTTCACTCTCACTTCGACCAACTCAGACATACAGCAGCTCCCCGCCCATAAACCAGGTGTTTGCCGGTCTATTCATCCGGCGCAGCAGGGGTTCTTCGCTGCCTAGTTCGTGCGCCAGCGCAATGCTGGGCAGCGGCTTCCATATCTCCGTCCGGCGTTCGGAGGCCAGCTCAAACCAACCCTTGTCCCGCAGCTCTTCGCGCAGGGCCAGGCGCAGGGTTTCCAATGCTTCCAGCTGCTCCGCACCCGGTAGCTCCAGGCTCTCCGCTATCAAATCAATGGCCCGGTACAACGCTCTGGCATCGCTCAGCGAGTACGGTTTTAACTGCGGCAGCAGCTCAGAAGTTCCTATGGCTCCCAACACCTTCATGCCGTTACTTACCGCCATTTGCTCACGGGCTTGCGCAGACGTTACCGGTTTTGCATCAAAGGTGTAATTTGCCCAGCTCATAAAGGTTTGTAGCAGTTTGCGGCCTTCGCGCTCGGCGTTTTCCGGCAGCTGGGCTATGCCCTGTACTGCGCCCAACACCGTGCTGCTCATCAAGCTCAGCAGCTTCCCCGGAGTTTGTAGGCCCTGATCGATGTCCCGCAGAATTTCTTGTGTTGTCTGCTGGATCTCGGAGGCGGTGCTTTCCAGCAGGCGGATCCCCTGCTGTGCCCCGCTGATTAGTCCTGTCAGCTCTTTGGCCGCCGCCTTGAATCCGGCAGCCGCTCTGTCAACAAAGCTATCCTGCTCCGCTCCCGCAGCGGCAATCGCAGCATTCTGGGCATCGAGCACAACCACTGTAGTATCGAGAATTTGAAGGGTGGGTGCGGGGCGCAGCACTCTCTCAAAGCGGATGCGGATATCCACCATGCCCTGAGCCCTGCCCCGCTCGCTGTAGCTGCCCGAGCGGAAGAGTACGGGTAGTGGCTCATAGTTGGGCAGTTCCAGTGTCAGGGGGGTATCGCTGTCGTGGGGGCTGTGCAGTACGGCACTCAGCTGGTCTCGCTGCTTCAGGTAGTCGTCGCCGATAATCCAGCCGCTGATATTGAACTGGTTGACTTCCCGGCTCAGGGGCTGGGCCCAGTAATCTCCCATAATGGGGAAGTTGTGGGTGTCGATGCGCTGGCCGAACTCGTTGGATATCGATTCGTAATTCAAGAAGGCCCGTTCCCCGTTGGGCGCGGCGATAGTGATGCTGCCCTTTCCGGGGAAGCCCGCTGCTTCGAGGGCGGTGCGCCAGTCCGTGTTTCCTGCCTTGGCGTATTTCATGGATTGGCTCCTGCCCAGTTACCGGTGTTTACCTGTATATTTCGGCTCTCGCTGGCTACTTTAGACACTCGCAGGCGCGTAGATTCGTCCATTTGGGCATCTAAATTAATCGTAACTTCAACAGGTTCCGGGGCTATATTCTGTGCCATGGGGGGCTCTGGCATAATACTGGCATCACTGCCAAACATCCCGCCGACCAAAGAGCCCAGCTTGTCGCCGATAAAGCCTCCCGCCATAGCACCCAAAACAGTGCCCACAACGGGCACTGGGATCAAGGTGCCCAATGCACCTCCGGCAATTGCCCCGATAGTTCCACCCGCAGTACCACCGACTGCCTTGCTCTTCTGCCTGCTGCTCAATTGGTCGTTACCCAGAGCCCTGGCAGCGTCTAAAACACCCAGCCCAACACCAAGAGCAGGCCCGCCGAAACGACCCAGCATCCGCCCGCCCCTTGCCAGCATCCGCCCCGTCCCTGTAGTATTGAATAGCCGAACTCCCCGGCCAGCCATACCAAGGAATCCCTTGCGGCGGCTCAAAGCTGCTAGGTAACCTTTTTTTGTCAGCCCTTTCCCACCACCACTATTTGGCAATAGAGGGTTAGCACCCATACTAGCGGGCCAGTTGGTCACAAATACGGGCTGGGCACCGATGGCGGACACAGGAGATGAGGGCATCCCCGGCAGGCCCTTGCGCCCTCGGCTTAGTAAAGGACGTAAACTATTAAGCATCCCTACTACCGAACTGATACCTTTGGCAGCAACTATAGCTCTCAATCCCCAAGCGATAGCCCTGAAAGCTGTTTGGATTTGTTCGGGTTTCAGCTCGTTAAGCTTATCTGCCAAGCGACCGATTGGTTCGGCCAGATTCGCATCAGCAAATTGTGCGAAACTGGTTTGTAAGCTTTGCATGTTAGCTGCAAAGGTTTGTGCATTAATTGCAGCGTCCTTTTGAATGGTATTCATATCACCTGTATAGCTGTTAAATTTGTTAATCTGCTCTGTCCCATAACTGATTGCCCCACCTAAAAATTTAAATGCTTCTGAATCAGCCAATACCGTTCGGAGTTTACCTGAACTTTCTGTAGATTTTAGAGCGATTTCTGCAAGACCTTTCGTAAGAACATCAATGCTTTTAATTTTTCCGTTTGCATCCAGTACATCAAAATTAAAAGTTTTCTGGAGAGCCTTTTGTGTGGCAGGTTTGGCAACGCTTCTCATTAAAGCCATAAACGATGTAGCCGTTTGATCGGCATCGTTAATACCTTTCTGAGCTACCTGCAAAGTAGCCCCTAATTTAATGATATCCTCTGCAGCCTTTCTACCTGTTGTTACTTGGTAATCTGACCACAACTTGCCCATTTTATTACCTAAGTCTTTAAAAACAAACGATCCATTTTTACCCTGTTGAATCAACGTACCCAATATTCCTTGCATCTCCTCGGGCTTAAAACCGCTGGTTTGTAAATCTGCCGCAAAACTCCCCACATCCCTTCCCGCAGCGTCCGTAGCCTGTATTGTGCGGGCCAGCAATTCCATATTATCTTCTACAAATTGAATGTCCCCCGTTTTTTCAACAATCTTTTCGATACTCTCATATAGCGTATCCGTGCCGATTTTGATATCGGGCATATTCGCCACAGCAAAGATTTGCTTTTTTAACGCCTGTGCTTTTTCGGCAGTCATTCCGGCATTGGTTTGCAGGCGTGTTATTCGTTTATCCAGTTCGACAACGCCTTTGACAGCAGCCCCCAAACCTACAGTCACCCCAAGGGTAGCCAGCGTCCCATTTAACTTCCCCAGCCCGGCATTCAGTCTGCCGATGGCCGCCTGTCCACTCTTCTGCAGGCGACCAAACTTCTGGCTGGCCCGGCCCAGCCCCGGAGAGAGCCGGTCGCGCAGAGACAAAAGCAAAGCCGCCGTCATATCAGCCATTTCCAGACCCCTTCAATTTGTTATACCTGTCCACAATCAAAGCGTGCCAGCGGCCCAGCTCCGCCAGGCGCATCCCCCGGCAATCTTCCAGACTCAGACCGCTAACCAGCAGCAAATCCGCTATAAGGCCCTGCGCTCTTCCCCGCCAGCGGGCGAGGATTCCGGCTCCCCCGGCGGCTCCGAGAGTTCCCCCGCCTGTTCGGAGATAAATGCCTGAGCCTCGGCCACTACACTTTTAGCTGCCTCGTAACTGATACCCTGCTCCACCATCAGAGAGACAGGCAGCATCACCGCCCGGCAACGCCCGAAGTCCTCCACGCTCATGCGTTTGAGCAAAGCCTCCGGCTGGCCCGTAAGGGCTGCGAGCAAAGCCAGCTCTTCGCCGTAGCTGTTCGACTCATAGGCATCGGCCTTGAGCAGGTCGCCGACGGTGGGCTCGTGGAAGGACAGCTCGCACAGCTCTTCGCGCCCCCCGTCAAAGCTGATGGGCTTGCGCAATTCGATCTTTTCGATAGTCATAACGGTATCCTACAGCGCAATACTGCGGGGCGCATGCACCTCAATGGTGAAGGTACCGTCCCCGATCTCGGTGGCCGCGATCACCCAGGCTCCCGGCAAGCTGTAAGAACGGCTGCCACAGCGCACCGTATAACTGTGCGGACTGGCATTCGCATACTCCTCCGGCCCGATAAAAGCCTGCACGTTCATGCTGAGTACCGCATGCTGCTGGCTCTCAGTGTAGCCCGTATTTGCCGACTTCTCGGCCTCTTTGGTCTCGCGGGTGGTCGAGCTGGGACGCAGGGTGCTGTCCCCCTTGCCCAGCGGAATGTTACCGAACTGCTCGCTGCTGACTTCTTTGACTTTTAATAGTTCCATTTGTCTCACTCCTTAGCGAAAGGCCAGAACGCCCGCGCCTTCCAGAAACTGCCCGATAATTCGGGGCTCGTGAATGTACTCCAGCCGGGTCTTGCTCGTCACCTCGACCTGAATGCTTTTCTTGTAGCCGTCCAGGTCTTCGGCCCAGACCAAGTCGCGGATAAAAACCTCACTGTACAAGCCCAACAGAAAACTGCGCCACTTTTCGGCATCCATCACTCGGGCTCCCGGCCCGTAGTCTCCCGGAACCTGCGCCAGCTTCCACTGGCCGAATCGCTTGCGGGCCTCCAGATTGATCCGCGTGCGGATGGCACTCACCGTCTCGACCACCTGCACGTCCAGGTAGGCCGTGTCCCGCGCCCCCTCTGTGGTCTCGTTGTAACTGCTCACCAACCGCTCCACCTGTACCGCCCCGCTGTCGGTTACGGTATAGCTGGCAATCCCGGCCCGCAGCATGGCCTCGCGCTCGGTACCGTTGTATTCCTGCGCCCGCAGGCCCGGCAGAGCGACATCCAACGTATTGGCCCCCGGATCCTGACTCAGCACCGCACTGGCATTAGCGGCCCAGACACCGGCCCAGAACGCGGCCTCCTGTTCCGATTGGCCATGCGGCAGCAGCACGATGTGTGGGCTGTTGATGCGCCCGGCCACTTCGACCATGCTGCCGCCCTGCGCTTCGTCCCCGACAATGCCGCTGAGCGGCAGGAAGAGGCGCCCATCCGCCTGCTGAGCGGGCGCGTAGCGCAACTCCAGCTCCTCCTCCCAGACCGATAGATTGCCGCTGTCGTTGATGCTGCTGGCCAGGTAGTGCCACTTGCGCGGATTGGCCCGCAGAGCCGTCCGCAGGCCGGCAGGCGTAACTGTTCCGCTGCCCGCCGTGGGATTGACAAGGTCTCCCAGCGTCACCCCGGCGGCATCCTTTACCCCATCCGGCACGGACAGAACCAGCCTGCTGTACTCCCCTTTGACTTTTGCCGTCAAAGTAACCTTGCCTGCGCCCGCCGCAGTGCTGGCCTCTACATTCAAGTCCTGCAGGGCGTTGACTGCGGCCACAAGCTTGGCGCAAACGGTATCAGCAGCATCTCCGGGGGCTATCCCCACCTGGAACAGCTTGCCGTTGAGCTTCCGGGCAATCGTACCGGCCCCGGCTGTACCCACGGTAATGGGCAACTCCCACACCGCAGCAACTCCTCCACTGGGCTGAGCCAGCGGCAGGCCCCAGCACTGCACCAGTGTATTGCGCGCCAGAAATGCGATGCACTCCGCAGCCAGCGGGCTGCCCTCGCCGAACAAATCCCTGGCCCGCTGCGCACTGCTGACTTGCACCGCCGTTCCGGGTGTGGCCGTGCCAGTGCTCGCCATAATATCCACCGCCAGAAAGGTTTTAACCTCGCCGACCGACCCGGCTCCGCTGCTGTCTACGAACTGCCGCTGCCCCGGTCTCAGCTGTTCGGGTAGTTTATCTAATGGTACTAACCCCATATCTAACTCCTTAATCTTGTTTCTTCGTCTACCAGAGGCCCGCTGCCCCCGGCCTCTAAAAACTCACCCAATTCACTCAAGCTCACTAATTGCCCGATTGCTGCGCCGTCCGGGATAATTGCACTGGCCCGCAGTTCCAAAGTGTAACTCACGCCCCACAAACTTAATCCGCGCTGCGGCAGGCTCAGGTTGTCGGCACTGATACTTTTGGGGGGCTCCATTAGCTCAGGTGCAGTGAAACGCCGCAGGCTGGCCACCAGCGCACTGATTAGGTCCACAGCCAGCAGCCCGGCAGCATCGCCCGAGGGGGTACTGTACGGCAGCACACTCAGCAGCCTCAGACTCTGAACGTTGTCGCCGAAATCGTAGCTCATTCGCGAGAGGCTGGTAACAATACACAGGTCCTGATTGACCTGCTTCAGCAACTCCTCGCTGCGCATGGGCCGCACTTGCAAAGTGTTCCTGATACGCGGATCCAGGGTGCCCAGATCACCTTGCAAGTGCTGTGCTAAAGCCTCTAAAACCGTACTCAGTCTAGCCACGAATCAAGCCCTCCATAAAATCATCCACAATCTCCAGCAAAGCTTCCTGATTGTCATCGCTCAAGCCCACAAAAGGCCGCCCGAGGCTTTTGTCCTCTCTGGCCTCCCCGTCAAAGTAGCCTGCGTATTCCATACTGGAACCAGCTCGCACGGCGTAATTGCCCTGAAATCGATACTCCAAACTTTGCAACATATGGCCCTCTAAAATACCAAGCCCCTGTCCGGGATTGCGTCCCTTTTTCTCCCGCCATTCAGCGAATAAATCTTTGCGTCTGCCGGATCGACAAACTTGCCCCAGGAGCCATTCTGTGTATACATCCAGCCCTCCGGAAAGCCTTCTGCAGGCTGCGGAAGCTCATCCTCTGGTGCCGACCCAGAATCCCCCTCAACACTCTCGCCGGGCTCCCGCAGTTCTACCCACGGGTCCGCATCCAAGCGTTCCAGAGATTCCTCGTCGACCTCGTACTTTGCCCATCTTTTACCAAAGACCAGGCCGCAACGCCGGTATGTCTCATGCTCACTTTTATGGCGAGCTTCAATGCTGCACAGTACCAGGCAGGCTGCCGTCCTGCTGGACGTTGATTTCGATCTGAAAGGGCCAGTGCTTCGTCTGCTTCATGGCCTCAGTCTGCTGTTTTATTGAGCTGGAATCCGTAGGAAACTTTTCCTACTTGAACAGCTCCCTTTGCCATCGCTCCGAGCGCAATTTTAACGCGTAATTATATAGTGCGTTGATACTCCTGCCCGATAAGCGGTAGGTTTGTGCCAAACTGATGGTGGAGACCGCATCCTCTTTTGCTCGCAAAATTTCAAAGGCTACGTCGCTGCGGAATGCGCTGATCTCTTTGGGAATGTAACAGTGAGAGCCGCCGAAGCGGGAAAGTACCTCTTTCAGGTAGTACAGCCCATAGTCGCCGAGTGTCTCTTCAAAGACCTCGATAAAGGCAGAGCAGACCTCCGTTGCGCTGATGACGCAGGGCATATAAATATCACAGCCCCCGAGTTTGCGGCACAGCTTGCGGCACAAAACCCGGAGGCTGTGCGCCGGAACACCGCTCAGCTCCAGTATCGCCATCAGCTGGAGCAGGCTCTCGTTGCGCATCAGAACTTCTCCAGAGCCTTGATCACCTGCGAGGCCAGGTTGCGGGGCAGCCACTCCAGCCGGTCGATGTGCCAGCACTTGGCCACCCAGCGGCGCAGGCTCTCATCCCCTTTGTCGCGGCTTTTCTGAGACCACAGCACCCGGATGAACTTCAATTGTTTGGAGGTGATCATGCCCGGCGCGGCAGCTGGCTGGGAGCGGTTTTCCGGGCGCAATGCTCTGGCCAGCAAGCGCAGCTCGGTGAGCCGCAGCTCCCCGGCACTCTCATAGCCGTACTTGCTGTGCCCGGCCACCATAGAGCGATAGTCCGCTTCCCCCAGCCCCTTTGCGTTGATGTGCACCTGCGCCAGCAGCCGCTTGCGTTCGGCTTGCTGCTGCTCGTTAAGCATAGCTGGCCTCCTTCTCGCCAGCCCAGTCGCCAGAAACCGCTTTCTGTTCTCTGGCAAAGTCAAAACTGATGGCCCCAAACCACGCCGCCTTGCTGCCGGTAGGCGAGACTACAGAAAAGGCCCATGCCAGATTCGTGATGGTGGCCACCAGGCTGGATATCAAAAGGCCCCAGAGCAGGGCTCGGATCAGGGAGTCTTTGATTCGTTCAAACATCTCAGACCCCCGCCACCAGGTCGGCGTAGACCTTTGTCTCTCCATTTCGCAATGCCAGGCGCAGCACATCGCTCACCAACCGGTTGACCCGCAGCGGATAGGCTTCGCTCACCAGATGCTTGCCCTGCTGGGAGACCAGCCGCCCGAACAAAGCTTCGTACGCCCCCTCATCAAAGATCCGGGAGACCTGCGCCCCGATGCGCTCCAGTTTCAGCCCCAGGTATTCTTTCAGCTCCCCGGCATTTTGCAGTGCCCGCACCTCCAGTACTTCCAGACGCTGGATCACTTCACGCGCATCCCAGTTGCTCGACAAATCCAGCATGGTCTGCAGTTCGTTCTGCCCCACCAGCAATATCGCCAGCAGCTTGTCGTAGCCGTATTCCATTTCCCAGAAACGTTTCAGGTATTTCAGGGTCTGGCGCGAGAGGTCGTGGGCTTCCTCGATCAGCAGCACGTGGTGGTTGCCCGCTTTCTTGCTTTCGATGAGCAGCCGCTCCACCTGCCGGGCCTGCGCCTCCAGCGACCGCCTGTGCCCCTCGGCACAGCCCAGATCATCGAGTATCGCCGCACAGATGCTGCTGGCCGTCAGGCGGCTCTTGTCAAAGGTGCGGGGCATAATCACTTTCACTCTGGTACCGTCAGCCTGCAAACGGCTCATCGCCAGCCGCCGCAGCGTGGACTTGCCCGCCCCCACTTCCCCCACCAGGGCCACCATGCCCCCCAGCTTCATGGTCTGCTGCATGTAGTCGGGCAGATAGCGGTTTTCCTGCGTCAGCAAAATATCCTTGTCCGCCCGGATATCCCCCTCAAAGGGGTTTTGTTTTAGCTGGAAGTGCTCCAGTACCGTCTTTGCAATCATATTGCCTCCTGTCTTTTCTCTTGATAGGGATATATATGCTCCTGTATTTCTTCCGCGTTGAGCCCGTTCGGATAGCTTGCCCGCAGCCGGGCACTCAGGCCCTCGGGCAGGCTGCCCAGTTCGCTGCGGATGCGGGCCACGGCCTCACTCACGCTGTAACGAACATCCGCGCTGCTTACCGCTTCCGGGCGCAGGGGCAAAACAAAATCACCCGCAAAGCTCAGGTTCCCGGTTTGCAGCTCGATGGGCTGGCCGCCCAAGTCCTTGATTTCCGGCAGCTCGGCTTTGTACTGCACCATGCTGTGCGTTTTGAGCCCTTCCAATACTTCTGGTTCTTGAACGGCCTTGCGCCGTTTCTGGCCGTCGGTATGCGGCAGGGCCTTAAATTCTTCGCCGATCACCGCCGCCGTTTCCGGGAACCCGGCAGCATTGATGGCTATCGGCTCCAGCTCATAGGCCATCGCCTCGCCGCCACTGTGTTTGGGCAGGAACCACGAGACCCGCACCGTATCATTGCCGCTGAAGAGCAGGGGCTGTACGCTTACTTCTTTTCCCGCCTCAATTCCCGGCAGGCCCGCCAGTGTGTAGTAGCGTTGTTCTTTTTGGATATACCCGCGAAAGCTCAGCATCAGGTTATTTCCGACCTTCTTCAGCACCGGATCCTCGGTCAGTAGGCTGCGGCAGAGCTTATCGTCGGGCAGCAGTCTCAGTTGACCGGCCTCCATTTGCTGCCACAGTTCCAAGCGAACCCCGACGACTTGCTGGCGGCGTTTTAATTGGCTGTCGTGGTACTCAAAGGCATTCGCATTAAAGGCCGCACAGTATTTGGAGGCTAGTTCGTTCAGCCTCTGAATGTCGGGCACCGGCTCAAAGCGCAGGGCCGTTTCCAGCCAGCCTTCAAAGTGCCGGTTCATGGTTTCTACCGAGCCCTTGGCACGGGGAGCCCCCGCCTTGTGTGCCCAGTGTTCGACCCCGAGACTGGCCAGTGCCCGCTTGATCGCCCGGCTTTGGTTGGCAGATCCCTTGTCCCAGACCAGCAGCTCCGGCACCCCGCAGAAGGCGTACAGGTCCTCTGCCTTGCGTCCCCACGCATACAGCAGAAAGTCGTAGAGGTTGTAAATATTTTCTCCGGCACTCTGGTAGTAGCGTACACAGATGCTGCCGCTGTAATGGTCCACCAGAACGTATCGCCAGCACTTCTTGTCAATTTTGTTTCCCTGATAAAAGTCTTTGTTCTTGTAGCTCTCTTCTGCGTGCACCACCCTCAAGCCCTGCGGCGTGAAGTACCACAGGGCCAGAGACGGGTCCACCATATGGCAGTGGTTGGGATGCAGGCTGCGCAAATCGACATGCGCCTCCCCGCGTTTCAGGCTGGCTTTGTCCAGTCCCCGGTCCCGGAGCAGGCGGGATAACTGCGCATCGCCCACCGGCAACTCACAGCGGTTATCTTGCAGTACTCCCCACGCCCGGCGAACGCTCATCGGGTTGCGCCCGTCTTTGCGCTGGCTCGAACTCAGCAGGGCCGCGGCCTTGTCGATATTCTCTTCGCTCACGCTGCTGCGCCCGCAGTCGCTGCGAATTTTGCGCCCGGAAACCCAACCCGCATTCTTGAGCCGCCGGTACGCCGTGTCGCGGCTCCAGCCGCTGATGCGGCAAAGCTCTGCCAGCACCGCCCCCCGGCCTCTGCTGCCGGAGGATTCCAGCTTCTCTATCCAGCTGCTTAATTCCATCGTCAGGCCTCGAACATGCTCATGCCGTCGCCTTCGCGCCACGGACGCATATTGTTCCAGCCGTTGTCCAGGCGTTCGATGCGAGCCCCGATCTGCTCGCTGTCCAATTCAGTTAGCTCTTTGGCTTTGGCGAGATCAGGAAAATCTATACCATCCACCTGGCACAATTGCAGCATTGCCAGCTCCATCAGCTCATACGCATTCACCACTTCCGCACAAGCCCGGCGTACCCCCAGTATTCCCCGGTCAATCGCCCCCTGTTTGATGCGCTGCAAGGCCTCCTTGCTCGGCTTTGCCAGCTCCTTTTCCAGTCTCAGTATCTCTTTGTCTTTTTCATTCAGGGCTTTGTCTTTCTGCTCGAATATCTTGCCAAAGGCTTCTTCCTGGGCCTTCAGCTCCGCCAGATGCCCCCGCACCTGTGTCTTCAGCTCGCTGTAGCTCAGCTTGTCCAGATCGTCCAGGTGCAGACCGGCTACCGTTTTGCCCTCGCCGAGGGCTTCCAGATCGTCATCAGTAAGCGTCCCTAGTGCCACTAGTTTGCGAACACCTAAATCGGAAACCGTTTCCGTTTTGAGCTTATCCACGACCAAAGCGCAGCGCATCCAGTTTCGGGCATTGCGGGGTTCTATCCCCATACGCTCCAAGGCTGCGGTAAACTCCCCGTGGGGCTCATGCTCTTTCAGTAAAATCAAACGCTTGCCGATTTCATAAAAACTCCAGGCAATTTGCTGGCCGATCTGCAGGATTTCTCCTTCTACGCGATCCTTGTTGTATGGCAGCTCTGGGCTACCGTAGCGTATATCAATCACGCTCAGCTCCCGCTTGCGCTGCTCGATTTTTTCCGCTGTGGCCTCCGCCTCATGCAGCTCTTCTGTCGTGGGGGCTTGCACCGTCGGCACTTCCGACTTGGGCATTATGGTCATAGTTCTCCTCCAAGGTAGTTTTTGGCACTCATGTTGATCTTCAGCACCTCTTCCTGATGCTTCTGGGCAATGCGCTGGGCTATGTGCCCAACTTTATGCGTTACCCGCCAGTTGCGAGAGGGCAGCTGTTCCGCCCAGCCCGCTTCGCGCAGCACCGCCAGATCCCGGCTCACCACGTCGTGGGTTTTGCCCACCGCCTTGGCGAGTTCCTTGTTGCTTTTGCCCAGAAGTACGTCTTCGGAGAGCAGTTCCACCAGGCGCAGGGCGCGTTGCTGGCTGTTTAATTTATCCATCAAATAAATCTCCATCATACGGCTTGCCAATTTGCAACGGGGCCGCAGGCTCGGCAGGATCCTCATCCATATCCCGGCGCAGCTGCTCCAGCTCTTTGGGCAGGCTCTCTAAAGAGACCTGAAAGCCCTGCATACTACAGAACAACTGGTGTACGGGTTTGCCGATCTTGCAGTGCTGGATTTCTGCTTGGTAGAGCAGGCAGTTATCGCAGGCGCTCATCGCGGGGTTCCTTGGACGGCCACAGCAGCACTACCAGGGCCGCGAGCGAAGATAGCGCGCCGATAAATGCCCAAAATGAGAATGAGCAGGGTCATTCTCCTTCATACTCCTACTTCCTCCTGCGCCTCGGCGCACAATTCCTGCCACGATTCACGACCCAGACGGCTCGCAATGTACTTGCGGATACTCACTAGCCCCGAATGCTCCGGGCGGTTTTGGATCACGCCGCTGACGGCAGCCTGCGAACAACCAAAATCCTGGGCCAAGTCCTTTTGCGACAAACCTCTGCGGCGTAGCTGATACTGAATGTATGCAGCGACTTGCTCTCTTTCCTCCTTAGTCATTTCTCTCTCCTTTCCCGGAAAACCAGACGGTTTGGTGTTTCCGTTGTTTTCTATTAGAATTACGATTTGTAGCTCTCGCTTGATTATAATAAAATCTCTTATAGTGTCAAGAGAAATTTTGAAAATCTCTTGTTTTCTGTACAGGAACTATGGATACCGAAGATAGAATAAAAGAACTGCGTAAATTTAAATCTTTAAGTCAAAAGGATTTTGGAGAATTTATACAACTAAGTTTGATGAATGTATCCGATATTGAACGAGGAAAAGTAAAACCCTCAATTGATGTTATTAGGAAAATTTCAAAATCATTTAGGGTCTCTCCTACTTGGCTCCTGACCGGCGAAGGGGAGATGTTCCTGCCATCGCCGGAGGAACAGAAGGCCGCCGAGAAGCCCAGTCTCGGGTACCTGGAAGAGGTGTTTATTTCGCAGGACGCTCTGGAAGCCTCCCCCCTGGCGCCATTGCTGAAGGAAGGGGGAAAGCTGCCGGTTTCCTCAATTGAAGGCCTCCCCCCGGGGATTGAGGGGGGGCCGGAATTGGCCCGGAAGCTGGAGAAAACGCAGAGAGAGCTGGAACACACGCAAGAGCGGGTGGAAGCCCTGCGGGAAATCGTCTACAGAGAACACGGAATTAAAGAAGAGCCGGAGGAAATCCGAGAAGTGTTGATTCCCTACCTGGGCTTTGGTGGCGCGGCGGGGCCGCTGCGCGAGCTGGACACCATCGAAGACCAGATCGCCGTGCGGGAAGACTTCCTGCCCCCAAATCGGGAAAAAGTTTTTGCGGTGCGTATTGAGGGGGGCAGCATGGCCGACATCATCCCCGACGGCTCAAAGGTGCTGCTGCGGGTGTGCCAGGAGCCTATCAGCGGGCGGGTTTATGTCTTTACACTCAAAGGAAAAGCGACTATAAAGAAGTTCCGCTTGGACCACACCGGCCCTCATTTCGAGTATATGGATGGTTCTGGGCGCAGTATTTACCCGAGCAAAGGGGAGCAGTGGTATTGTAATGCTGAATTTTTGAGGGTGTTGTGTTAGTCTATCGATCAGTATAGCATTATTTTATTAGGGAAAAACTAAAGAGATTGTCTTATGGAACATATTTCTGAAAATTCAAATTTCTATAAAGAGTGCTACAAGGTTGCTCAAGCAGAATATGAAAGGATGTGCAACAATAAACGTTTTATAAAAGCACATCCCATTCATTCTAAAATTGCTACTCTTGGGGCAACTGCTGAAAGATGCCGTATCGAGTGCTTTAAAAGTAGGGAGTGGGCAGATTGTCTGTACTGGACTCTGGTAGAGCGATATTACAGCATGATGAATAGTATTATATTGACTGCGGAATTACATCAGGCAACGACCTATATCCATCATTTTCAAAAGAGTTCTGACAAGGAAAAGCGTAAAATGCTGTCTTTAGAAAAAGACCCCTTTGATGTTTTTGAAGAGCGAGTAAACTATATTCTTATTCAAGCCAATAATCGAAACCAAGACTACAAAGTACTGAAACACCTATCCATTCAGAACAAGCTAGAAGAAATCAATCAATATATCTATAATTCATTTGAAATGAATCTATCAGATTTTTCCCTATCAATCTGGGAATGGCGCAGCCTCCTTACCGGGTTAGGGGAGATCAATCCCAGTGATCGGCCCGAAAAATTTGCTCACTACCCCAAAGAAACTTATTTGCAAGTTAATAATCGTAGCTTATTTAATCAAATAATAAAACAGGCCGATATTGAACTTTTTAAACAAGATACATTGAACTTTTTAAACAAGATACATTGAACTTTATCCCTCAATTCTCCCCGTTGCCCCGATGCCCTAGCAAACAAAGAGCCCCTTTAACCCAGTAAATCCCCCATTAAGTAGGAAACCCTTCTTACGTCCAACAGCCCCCGGGCCTCGCTACACTTCAAAGCGAGCCTGGGGGCCGTTTTTTTGCCGTCTTGCGGACCTCAGGCTCTTTTTAAGGAGCACCTATGGAACAAAAGAAAATCACTTATATTCGGGACTTCCCCCGCTGGGGCTGCTACGTAGCCTCGCTGGCCAGTCTGGCCGAGCGCCATATGCACAAACCTTTCGGGCGGCGCAAATTTGCTAAGGCTTATGAAGCAGTCAAAGATAATGGGTCTGTGTTGCATAACACGATTCCTGTTGGCAGTCCAGGATGGGCGCGCTGTTACGTGCAGAATCCGGTATTGTGCGCCAATACCTTACTTGAAGCTGCAAAGGTAGATATCCGCGTAAAGAGCATGCATGTTGGCAAGCCTCAGGAGGGTGATTTCACGCTTGTTTGTTTTGATACACTTTGGGGTGTGCACTTCGCTTTGGGCAACTCCAACGGGCATGTGACCGTGAATCCGGACCCTGACCTCCCACTGCTGCGGGTCAATAGTTACCGGATTTTTGCATTGGAGGTATGAAATGAAGAAAGGACGCAAATTTGCAGTGGTGATTATCGTCTCCGTTCTGCTGGGGCTGGGCATGGTGGCTGGGTTGATCAGCTCAATCCAAGGGGTAGACATGGCTTGGTTGACGGCGGTCTTGCCGATCTTGGCGAGCGTGTACCCGGTTTATATGGGAGCGAATGCGGTACAGAAAAACGCCGAGCAGAAAGCGAAGGGCAAGGAATGAGCATCGGGCTGATCTTTGCTCTTGTTGGCATTGGCTCGGTTGCCTCGCTGATCCTCGGGCACAAGTGGGGCTTGAGGATCGGGGAGCGCCGGGCGCAAGCCGCGCTAAAGGCGCAGAAAGAGGAGTTCCTGCGCCAGCAGCAGCGGCTGGAAAAGATTGACGAAGCGCGGGAAAAACAGGTGGAAAAGATCCAGGCGGCGCAAACGCCAGAGGAGGCGGCAGGTGTACTGGCGCAGCTCAATCACAGCTGGAATACGGGCCATTAATTTTGCCCTGCTGCTCAGCCTGGCGAGTGCCTGTACCAGCGCACAGTCTCCGGCCCTTCTCTCCCGCCCGGAACGACCCGTACTCAGCACCGCACAGGAAATCCAGTCAGCCGTTGAGGGAAATGACTGGCTGGGCCTGATGAAACTCTACGCCCGCGATATGGCCGAGCTTACGGCCTACGCGAAGAAACTGGAAACACTGCTGGATGCGGTAGAAAGACAAAGATGAATCCCATCATTTATACCACGGTAATCTCTTTGTTATTTACCGGACTCAACGCATTTATTGTCGTTCTTACATTTCGCAGAAACTCCAGAAAAGAAACGCGAGAGGAACTGTACCAAATTATCAACTCGGAACAGGAGAGAAAGGAACTGCTTCAAGAACAGGAAATACGGAAGCTTGTCAACGAGAACATCAAAGAACTCAAGCAAGAGCTTCACCGTATGACCGAGCATTCTCACGAACTGGAGAAAAAGTTCCTGATCTTGGAGAACAACTATGGGCACATCATGGAGACATTGGGCGAACTGAAGGGCTTGTTGAGCAAAAATTTAAATGAGGGCAGGAATAAGGATGCCTAAACTCCAATACAAACCGGACAAAATCCCCGCCGAAATCAGCACCGCCGCCGATGAGCAATTACAGCCCGCAGGCTGGACGCTGCAAGCCTTGCTGGAGGCATACCACCAGCAGCGCGTAGAACGCTACCGCCCAAAGCGGCGAGGCGTGCAGGGTAAAATCTCCCGCTTGCCGCAGGAATTGCGCGACCGAATCGATGCCATGCTCGCCGACGAGTCGGTGAGTTTCGGGGAGATTATCGATGCGCTGGAAGCGGAGCTGCCCGAAGGCGTACAAATTAACAAGGATAACCTGAGCCACCGTTGGCAGAGTGTCATTGAGCCAGCCCTGCGCAGCCAGCAGGAATTTATGCAGGCCCTCAAAGGCTCGCAGGAACTGCTGGACGCAGAAGATTCCATCGACGTATCCCGCGTACTGGCCGACCGGCTCAAGCAGATGCTGCTGCAACTGGAAATGGCCATCCAGAAAGAAATCAGCGCAGCCCAACTCGCCGGGGACTTTCTGCCGGACGAAGACCTGCTCGAACGGGTCAAGTCGCTGGTCAGCTCGGCGCAGAAGCTCGAAATGGCCAGCAAAATCACCCAGGAGCGGGCTCAGAAAATCCGGGAACAGGCCCGCAAAGAAGCCGTTAAAGGCACGAAAAAGCAGGCGGCCCGGCAGGTGGAACAAGTCTGTGCGCAGCAGGGGCTGGGCACAGAGGCAAAGGAGGCCATACTCCGTGGCATTTTCGGCATCTGAGCTACTGCTGCCCTACCAGAAGGCGTGGTTTGAAGACCGCAGCCGGGTAGCGATCTGCGAGAAGTCCCGGCGCACCGGACTCAGCTGGGCAGAAGCGGCTGTCCAGGTAATGATGGCCAGCTCCAGCCGGAAGGCCGGGGGAAAGAACTGCTTCTACTTATCCTACAACAAAGACATGACCCGGCAGTTTATCGAGGACTGCCGCTGGTGGGCCGAGAAGATCGGGGTCGTTGCCCAGCGTCTGGAAGAAAACATCTGGCCCGACCCGGGCAACCCGGACAGGGACATGCTGGTTTTTACCCTGCGCTTTGCCTCCGGCTTCAGCATTCAGGCACTGCCGGGCAAGGCCACCGCCCTGCGCTCCAAGCAGGGGCGCGTCTGCATTGACGAGGCGGCCTTTGTCGAAGATCTCTCAAAGATTATCAAGGCCGCGCTTGCGCTGCTGATGTGGGGCGGGGAAGTGCGCATCATCAGCACCCATGACGGGGTGGATAACCCCAATAATCCCATAGCGATCTACTGGGATGAGAGAAGTCGAAGCTTCTGGTATGTGGGAAAGCGAAACGGGGATAAACTGACACTGATTCTAATCGGGCAAAGGAAACTACCCAGAAATCATAAAGCAATTTACACCATAGACGAAGCCGCCAGTGTCTTTGGGGAATTTGAGAATCTGGAAGAAATCGAAGCCAGCTACCAAGGGCGATTGGAGATCGTACAAAAATAGCGCATGACCTGGCGTACCTTCACCTCCGAGCCTTTCGGGGGAGTCTGTCTAGTGCCAACGGGCTACCACGCCCCGCCATACGCTTACTTAAACTATAGCACAAAAGCCCGGCAAAGGCAAGGAGAACTAAATGACCACCGCAATTATTTTTGTCGCAAATGTCATCTGGGCGATTTTTGAAAGGACTCAAGGCCAGTCGATTCACGACCAGGTAATCTTCGCTCTGATTCTTATCATCGTTCATGTGTTCCGAATGAGGAGATGAGGCGAAACTCAGAAACCCTTCCTACGGGAAAATGGCCGAATCCGGGCTACACTTGGGGCACCAAAGTACAGGAGGACCTCATGTTCAAATCCAAAAAACTCGCAAGCTGGAACGATGTGGACACAGCCATGCGCGAACTCGGTGAGCTGCAGATGCAAGTCCAAGGGGTGAACAACAAATTCACGCCTCAGGTCAACGATCTCAAGGCCACCCAGAACGCCGAACTGGAACCACTTCAAGCCCGGATAAACGCCTTGGAGGCGCAAATCCAGACCTATTGCCAGGAGAACAAGGCCGAGTTTGCCGAAACCCGGACAAAAAAACTCACTTTCGGCACGGTATCGGCCCGCCTGGTGGAAAAATTCGACTTCCCCAAGACCAAGGACAAACTCAAAGACTTGCTCGAAACCCTGAAGGCAATTGGCCGCAGCGACTGCATCAAAAAGGAAGAGGGCCCGGACAAGGCCAAAATCAAAGAGCTGGATGGGGACACGCTGGCCAAATTGGGCCTGAAGCTGGAAAAGGCGGATAATTTCACCATCAAGCCCTCAGGTGCCACCTGAAAGGGGTTCAAATGCTCAACTGGGAAAGCGAAGAAATCACGGACGACGCAGAGGCAGAAGAAATCACCTCTGCGCCCCCGGAACAAAGAAAGCAATCCTGCCCCCTGGGCGATCCGGATTGCGAGGCTTGCCAGTGAATAATTCGCACGAGCTGTGGAGAAATTAGCCATAAACCTGCCGAAGCCGTTTGTGATTAATACGCACATTCTGTGCGAATTTATGCGTCACTTGTCGCAGCCAATCGCTAATTATCGCATCAATTTGCCCTGTTTTATCGCTTCTCTCTTTAGCAATCGCCCCATAAAATATCGTGGCGCACATCCGCATGGACCATGCCCAGATTGTAACTACCTCCGCCCTCGGCCCCGCTGGTCAACGTTTGCCCCAGCACCGCAATCGCCAGCTGCTTGTCCAAATATTCTGCAAGGGCCTTGAATCCCCCGCCGTTGTTGCTTTTGGCCTCGATAAATTCGATACTGCAATTCTTGGGAATGGCCGCGGCTTTGTCGGCTGCCAGCGAAGCCAGAGCCCGCTTGAGGATCCGGTGCTGCTCCGCCGGGGTATTGGGCTCATAGCGGCCCAAGCGCAGGGGCACTCCGGCACTGGACAAATAGCTGACCCAGTCGTTGAGCCCGAATCGTTTGGCCATAAATGCATACGCTGCCAGTCGGCCCAGATTGCCCCGCTCGGGCATCAGAACATCATCGGGTGCGTACAGTACGTAGCGCAGGGCATCTTTGCCGGTGGGGGCGGCATCCAGAATTTTGCTCTTGTCCTCCTCCTCATCGAAATTCCTCCAATAGAACTGCTCATTTTCGGGATTGAAACCCACCCGCCGGGGGTCGATGCGATGGGCCGAAATCGGCAACCAATAGCCGTTTGGGTTTTGACCCCAGACCAGTTCCACAACGGCATAGCCTACTTCTATGGCCTCCAACAAATAAAGCAGAAGCTTGTTGAACATCCGCTTCTGCACAAATTGTTCCATCAATTCCGTAGCCTTGGGGTTCTCGGGTTTCACGGTTCGGGGCTGTTTGACAATCGCCAGTTTGCGGGTTCGGAGGTTGCCTCCAAAGCTGGCATCCTCTTCCCGCATTTCTAATGCAAGGGTAACCAAAGCTAGACTGTTGCCTTTTTTGGCCTCCCGCACCAGGCTGGCCAGTTTGGACGGGGAAAGGCTGGCGCTGATCTCCGTGGCGTTCATGGCCTCAAGCGTTTCGACGCTGGGGCTGGTGTACTCCGCCTGTTCCGGTTTGCCGGGTGCCAACCGCATTTGTCCGGCTTTTGCTTTGTTCTTCTTACTCATCTTACGCATCCCATCTCAAACCACTGGCCCACTCGTCGGCCTCTACGGTTTCGTATTCGATAATTTGCGGGGGTTCTTGTGCAGCGTGTAGTGCCAATGCCAGAGCCCAGGCGCGGTCGGCGTGGCCATTTTCGTTGCGGTCGGCCACAAAGCGAACATTGCCTGCTGTGGTGGTGGTTCGCTTGAGGGCGTGCAGATCGTCTCGCAATACCTTATCGCCGGACCAGATTTTGACCTGCTGGTCTTCAAAGCTGCGCCGCAGCAGATTCGCCAGATCCAGCTTTATCGGGCTGGTGAATAGTACGCCTTCGACGGTGTAGTCGCCGTATTTGGTCCGGGCGCGTTCGGTGAACTGCTCTCCCATGCCCGTCTGGTCGATGCAAATTCGCTGCGGGCGGAATTTCTCGACTACCTCGGCCAGATACGCTTCCTGCTGGGCAAATGAAATGCCCTTTTCAGCGATCAGCCGCCGTTGGTACAAGATTTCCCCCTGCTGCTCCAGCACCCATAAAACAAATAAGTCATGCCGCCGACCTATGTCGATCCCCACATAGCAGGGGTTTTTGTTGGCGGGGTCGTAGACACCCAGAAAATTTGCTTCGCATTGGGCGATCAGGCTGTAGGGCAGCCAGGCGGTAGCCTCGTCGAGCCACTGCAACTCAAATTCCTGCGCCCAGGCATCGGGGTCGTTCATGGCCTTTTGCAGCTCGGTGACATTCCGGTTCAAGCCTTGTTCAATCGCCAGGTGGATATCTACTCTGTGTTTAGTCCAGCCGTTATCTTCCTCGTTAAACAGTCTATAAAATCGATTCCCCTTTCCGTTGGGCGTGCTGGTGATACGAAACATTTTGCCATTGCTACACACAGCGAATAAAGCCTTCCACATACCCTCACCATCTTCGTAGAAGGCAAACTCATCGGCATAAACATGGCGGGTATAGCCACGAATGGTGTCAGGATTACAGGGCAGGCTTAAAATGCTGGAACCGTTGGGCAAGACAATCTCATGTTTGTTCTCGGTGCGATCTTCCAGATAGGCGTTGTTGTTCTGCTGGAATATACGGTCGAGTACATATAAATGCTTGCGCACATACACCAGGGCATTCTGGCTCTGCCGCTCGCTGGCTGAGACAATCAGCCAATCACTGCGCTTTCCCTCTGCCGCCGCTTTGAGCACTTGCTCCACAATCTCAAGAGTAGCCACCAACGTCTTTCCCGTCTGGCGGGCAAACATCCCCATTTTGAAACGGCTCTGGTCTGAGAGCCATGCCTTCTGGTAGTCGCATAACTGTAGAACGGGTTTACGCATACATGGTCTCCAAGTTTTCTCCCAAAGCTTGTTGGTCGATGCGCCTATCCTTTTCCAGCTTGGCCCGGACCTCATCCAGCAAGGCCTTTCGCTCATCATGGCGGCGTTTCTGGCTGTTATTCAGTGCCAATTCGTAAGATTGCAAAGCACGGCCTAAATTACTCATTAGAACCCCGTACTTATCCGGGCAGTCGGTGCGAAATTCGTGCAGTTCCTCCAGTTCCCCCAGAAACTCAAAGACCTTCACTTTCAACTGCTCGGCAACGACTGCGGTCAAGTTCTCCCGGCTCTCGGGCGGAAAGCACTGGATCAGCTCACGCAAATAAGCATTGCGGGCACTGGCTTTTTCCTGCTGCTCCCGCAATCGCTTGGTATAACGACCGATTGCCGCCCGGCTGGGGCTATCCTTACCAAGCTGAGTGCGCAACAACTCTGTGAGCTGATCAATGGTTGCGCCTTTCCCCCACAACTGGCGGACTAATGCCCGCAACTCTTGGGGTAAAAATTCGAGACTACTGCGCTGTCCCATAACTGTGATACCTTCTCATGGCCGCAAGTTGCTCTTCCAGCCGCTGGAATCGTCGATCATGCTCTTTGACAATCTCGTCCTGCCGGGCAAAGCCGTCTCGGATTACCTGCATGTTTTCCTGGGAGCGTTGTTCAACCTCAGACCTCTGCTTCACGATTTCTGCAATGTGGTCTACCTTCTGGAGTAGTCGGCCGTAGGCAACCGCCAATCCCAGCACCCCCAGGAGCACAGCTGAATTCATTAAAATTCCTATGATAATCATAATTTTATTACCTCATTTTTATTCACAATCGGCCCGGAGTTTTAATTGCCGCCAGATCCGTAACAACTCCGCTACATCCAGCGACCACAATTTCAACAATTCCACGAGCAATTTCCGCTGCTCTGGATTCAGAGTAGCATTCAAAGTCCCGATACCGGCCTGCCGCTGTTCGCTGCTCGACAGCTGTGGCTGTGGGCACGGAATAACCGGGTCCGCCGGAGCAGGAAGCGACTGGCAACTAATCGCCAGTGTCAAAATCGCCGTATAAAGAATCCATCTCATGGCTGATTTCCTCGACATTTTCTGAATCCTCAATGGCCTGAACTGCGCTGGATAGCTGTGATGATGCACGCTACATAGCAGCCCCAACGCGCAAAGCCTTCGATGTATGTAATTTTTCGTTGAAGTACACCCAAAGCAATTTTTGGTTTCTTGAACATAGAATTCTCCTATGTTCTAAACCTATCGCGGATGCCAGTAGCATCGCTAGACCAGCAAATGCCACTGGCATATGCGATTAGCATATGCGATCAAAAAATGCAAAAAACGGGGGTGCGGGGGGGGGGGGTCCCCCGGACCCTACAAAAAATGAAGCCAAGGCACACACTGCCTCGGCTCATAAGTTCTCGCTGATTTTTGGGAGTTTGACCGCCCGATCCGGGTACTTGTGCCCGTCCTGCAAATCCTCAAACAAGAAAAATTTTTTGAGATTTTTCCCGGCTTTATTTTCGGAAAGTAGAGTCTGAAGGAACCGTCGCCAGTCCCAAAATATCCCGTTTTGTCTCGTCTTATCCCGTTATTTTGTCTCTTCCTCTATCACTAAAGCGTCGGGTGCCCAGCAATCCGCCGATAAAATAACCTCGTTTGGGATTGATGGAGAGCTTGAGTTTGCGCTGTGCTGGGAGTTTCTCTTCCTCGGTGAGCAGCCCTCTTGCCAGCAGCTCGGCGACTTGCAGGGATACAGTCGACCGCGCCAAACCGCAAAAGTCGGCAATTTCGCTGCGGCTCATGGCTCCGGCACAGCGCACGGCATTGTAGATTGATTGGCTGGCTTTTTCGTTGTAGGTTATGGGCCCTGAGTATGGCAACTTGCCGGGCTCATGACAATCTTATACCATTCAGTAAAATTAGAGTTGGATAGATGCCCACCTACATCTGGTCAATGATTTCAGGACAGCGTAAAACCCTCTTCCGGTTGCTGAGTCCCGTAGAATTCCAATCTGAGCGCGGAGCGCGAAGATTAGAAATTCAAGGTGTACCGAAGTACCCCGTTCTCCAATGCTGCGCCAGCTCGCCATTTTTTAATTGCGCTGTACGGACAAAACAGCTATATTGAAGCCATGGCAAGTTGCGACAGCGCGTACAAATACCTGTTCTCGAACCCGGCAATCCTGTGCAAACTCATCCACGCCTTCGTTGAGGAGGACTTTAGCGCCAAAATCCAGCCCGACAGCCTGCGCAAACTCGACCCGTCCCACCTCTCTGCCACGCTCCAGCAGCGCGAATCGGACCTGCTTTACGAGGTGCGCCTGGACAGCCAAGACAGCCAAACAGCCTATCTGTATATCCTGCTCGAATTCCAGTCCACAGCCCCCAAGCATATGGCCATCCGCCTGCTCAGCTATATATCCCTGTTTTACGAACGCCTCATCAAGGAAGGCAAAAACAGCAAAGGCAAGTTGCCCCCAGTATTTCCATTGGTGCTCTACAACGGAGACCGCCCCTGGAATGCGCCCCGCAGCACCAGCGAACTGATCAGCAGCAACGAAATACCCGCAAAATACCTACCCCACTTTCAATATGCTCTCATTGACGAGAAGCGCATCCCCGACCCAAAAATCCACAAATTGCACAACCTCATCAGCGCGGTAATTTGTGCCGAGAAATACGGCAGACCAGGGGAGTGGGAAGCGCGAATCCCGCAAATCATAGAATTCCTGCGCGATGAACCCGGGCCCGAAATCACCATTTTCAGGCGCTGGATTGCCTTGCTGTTTGGCGAAGGCATGAACGAGTCAGAATACAATCAAATCACCGCAGCAGAGGAGGTACAAAGTATGTTGGCGACACTGGCAGACGACCTGAGAGCTGAAGGAAGACAAGAAGGAAGACAAGAAGGCGAAAAACTGGGCATGCAGAAAGGTTGGGAAGAAGGTCGGGAAGAAGGTCGGGAAGAAGGCCGGGAAGAAGGACGGCGTGAAGCTGCCCGGAAAATGAAAGAATCCGGGCTGTCGATTGAACAGATTTCAAGGTTTACCGGTCTGAGCCACCGCGAAATTACCGGGCTGAAAGAGGGCGAATAGAAAGTCTGAAAGGGGCTTCTGGAGTTGGCCTTCGCCAGCTCGCAGAAAGGAAGGTCGGGCCTGGCTGCGCACACCTGTAACCGCGCACGAAAAATGGAAAAAATTTGCACGCAAAATGAAAAATCCATTTAAAACAGAATCAGATAATTCGCCGTCAAAACCTCAATCTTTGTTTTTCCCTTGCTCACCGCCTTGGCCATCGGTACCTCGACACTATGCTAGGCATGCTTGGCCACAGCCTCATTCAGCTGGGCGGGCAGTGCCCAGATCCCCCGCCCTCACCATCCAGCCACAGCGCGTTGATGCCCATATCTTCGAGCTTCTCGCCCGACTCTTCGAGGCTCTGAGCATCGAGGAGGCTGAGCGAGCAGCGGTCGCCCTGCCCATCGCTCTGCGCACTCTCCACCTTGCCAGGGCGGGGCCTTGGCGGTGGGGCATGGCACTGTCGAGCCAGGCGCGGAACAGGGGTTGAGTTTATTTGCGGGGGGCATAGCATATAGTAATTCCGTTTTTCTCGTGTTCTTGTGGGCACCTCTAAAAATCCAGCACTGGGCAAATCACAATTATTCAATTACAATAATATTGAAGGATCATTATGATTGAAATGACAAGTGAAATAATATATCAGGATGTAGAACGTACAAATCCTTTTATATTCGAACTTAAAAAATCTATCGATTGGGATAGAATATCAGAGACTATTTATCAACATATCCCTAAAAAGAAAAATAATTCTGGAAGGCCAAGATTCCCTGTCTCCCAAATGTTGCGCATTCTCATCCTTCAGGAAACCTACAACCTCTCTGATGATGCCATGGAGCTCCAAATCAAGAGAATATTGTAGACGCCAGCTTTGTCAAAGTGCCTGTGCAGCGCAATACCAGAGCAGAAAACCAGCAGATCAAAAATGATGAAATCCCTCCATCATTCAAGGAAAACGAGAATAAAATGAGGCAAAAAGATACGGATGCAAGGTGGACAAAGAAAAATAGCAAAAGCCACTACGGATACAAAAATCATATTGCAACGGCGACTAACGAGCAGTTTAGCTTACGAAGTAAGTGCAGCTAATGTGCACGACTCACAGGTGCTTGCAGCTATTTTGAGGCGTCACGCAGATATATGGGGATAGTGCGTACCGAAGTGAAAAGATAACAAATGAACTACGGAAGAAAGGTGTGAGGAACTTTATTCATCACCGAAAATATCGAGATACTTCACTTACAGAGAAGCAATTAGAAAGTAACCGCCGCAAGTCAAAGACCCGAGCGAAAGTGGAGCATATATTTGCATGGTTTCGCAATTGCATGAATAGGGGATTAGAGTTGCGATTTTTTGTGCTATTTTGTTATGATTAAGGAAGGATTTTCGATTTTACATCGCAATGCCGATTTTTAGAGGTCCCCTTTAAATCAAATACTTAATCGAGATTTCTGAACATAGGTATGCCCCGCAGTATTGTGAAAAGCCCCGTGAGAAGTCGTTTCTAATGACAGTTTGTTAGTTTGGAGACAGATCAATCTTGACGTAAAACTGGGATTTTTAGAGATCCCCTCAAGAATACTGAGGCTAGCGTGAGGCCGGTATGACAGCAGATTCAGACCACAGAACAAATGCGACTCAACAGGAGCCACAGTTCCGAGTAGTAGACGGCAACTACGCTGCATCTTACATCGCGTATTTTCTGAGTGAAGTGGCCGCCATTTACCCGATTACCCCCGCCTCACCGATGGGGGAAAACGCCGATGAATGGGCCGCGTGTGGCGAGCACAACATCTTTGGCCAGAACGTCGAAGTCATTGAAATGCAGTCCGAGGCCGGGGCTGCGGGCACCGTGCACGGTGCACTCTGCGCCGGGGCCCTGTGTAGTACTTTTACCGCCTCACAGGGCCTCCTGCTGATGCTATCGGACATGCACAAAATCGCCGGAGAAATGTTGCCTGGCGTTTTTCACGTAGCCTCACGCTCGGTGGCCAGCCACTCGCTCTCGATCTTTGGTGACCACTCAGATGTGATGAGTACACGTAACACCGGCTTTGCGATGCTCAACGCGGGCAACCCACAGGAAACACTGGATATGGCACTGGTCAGTCACCTGGCCAGCCTTAAATCTTCGCTGCCATTTCTGCACTTTTTCGACGGCTTCCGCACCTCGCACGAAGTCCAAAAAATTCAATGGCTGGATCAGGAAAAGATCCGCAAGCACTTCCACGAACACTACCAGGAACACTTACAGCGCTTCCGTGCCCGGGCCATGCGCCCCGAAAGTGCGAATGTTCGCATCGGGGCGCAGAACCCGGACGTGTTCTTTCAGTCTAGCGAGGGGCGCAATCCCTACTACGAAGAGTTGCCCGAGCTGGTGCAAGGCTGTATGGACGAGGTGGCCCGGCTGACCGGACGCAGCTACCGCCTGTTTGAATACTCAGGTGCCGAGGATGCCGAGGAGGTAATAGTGGCCATCGGTTCGGTCTGTGACACCCTGCGTCAGGCGGCAGACTATCTGCGCCGACAAGACCGCAAAGTCGGCGTGCTGCAAGTGCGCTTGTACCGGCCCTTCGCCGCAGAGTCCCTTGTCGCAGCCCTGCCCGGAAGTTGCCGGCGCATCGCGGTGTTGGACCGCAGCAAGGAAGCAGGCAGTAGTGGCGAGCCACTGTATCTGGACGTAGTGAGTGCCGTACACCGCCTGAATAGCGAAGTGAAGGAAGTGATTGGTGGGCGCTACGGGCTCTCGTCCAAGGACTTTCCCCCGGCCCACGCCATCGCTGTTTTCGACCATTTGCGCGGCCATAACAGCCAAAGCCGCGGCAATGCCGGCAGTGCGACTCCACTGCGGCACAACTTCAGCGTTGGCATTCAGGACGATGTGAGTCATCGCTCGCTGTTCATCCCTCCGGCTGCGCAAGAGCTGGATTTGACGCCCAGAGGCACTACCAGCTGTCTGTTCTGGGGGCTGGGTTCAGATGGCACAATCGGTGCCAACAAAAACTCGGTCAAGATCATCGGCCAGCACACAAACCTAAAAGTCCAGGCCTACTTTGTCTATGACTCGCGCAAAGCCTTCGGCCTGACGGTCTCACACCTGCGCTTTGGATCCCACGACTTACGGATGCCCTACGAGGTTTACCACGCCGATTTTGTGGCCTGTCATCACCCCAGTTATCCACAGCGTTATGAGCTGCTGTTGCCTCTCAAACGCGGCGCGACCTTTTTGCTCAACACCGGGCTCAGCCCCGAAGATGCCTTGTACTCCATGAAGGAGAGCGACCGAAACATCATCCGTGAGCGCGAGATTGCTTTTTATGTGATCGATGCCTCGCACTTGGCGCTGGAACTGGGCATCAAAGGCCGAATCAACACTATTATGCAGGCTGCTTTCTTTCATCTGTCGGGTGTGCTACCTTCCTGCGAGGCACTGGCACTGATTAAACAAAGCATTGCCGACACCTACGGCGTCAAGGGCCAACATATTGTCGAGAACAACTGGCGGGCGGTAGACTCCGCGGTGGCGGCCCTGCGCTCGCTGGACAAAAGTGTTCTGACGGCAAGACAAGACACAGCTCCCAATGCCAAACGGCAGCTGCGCGAGAGCCAGGCCGCGCCAGCCCATCCCCTGCTGAGTAAAGGGGCAAACAATGGGCGTAAGAGTTTTGCCGCCGAAGTGATCCATCCGATCCTGCGTTTTCAAGGCCAGCATATTCCGGTCTCGGCAATCAGTCCGGACGGTACCATGCCGCAGGGAACGGCCCGCCTGGAGAAGCGGCGTATGGCCCTGGAAGTGCCGCGCTGGTTGCCCGAGAACTGCATCCAGTGCAACCTCTGCGTGATGGCCTGCCCGCATTCGGTGATCCGGGCCAAGCAAATCGCTCCGAACAAGCTGGAGAGCAAACCCGACAACTTCCCGACCATCCGCTCTAATACCATCAATGGCCGCGACTTGGAGTTCCGCATTCAGATCTTTGTCGATGACTGTACCGGCTGTGGTGTCTGCATTGACGTCTGTCCGGCCAAAGTCAAGGCTCTGGAATATTCGCCGATCGAAAGCGAAATTGGCAAGGGCGAAGTGCAGAACTACCAGTTCTTCGACAAGCTGCCCGAAGACGTACTGGATGGTACCAAGCTCAACACGCCCAAAGGCATCAGTTTCAAAAAACCATACTTTGAGTTCCACAGCGCCTGTGCCGGCTGCGGCGAGACTCCGTACTACAATCTGGTGACCAAGCTCTACGGCTCGCGCATGATCGTAGCCAACGCCACCGGCTGTTCATCGATCTATGCCGGCACCTATCCGACCACCCCCTTCGTCAAAGACTCCAAAGGCCGGGGCGTGGCCTGGGGCAACTCTCTGTTTGAAGACAATGCCGAATACGCCTTGGGCATGCGCCTGGCCGTGGATCGCAAACGCGAGCAGTTACACCGTCTCGGCACCGAACTGCTGGCTCGGCCACAGCTCGGCAAGCAGACCGAATTTGCCGAATTGCTGGAGGAGGCTCTGGACTGCTTTGAAGACACCAGCGAAGAGGCCTACGATCGGCAGGTTGAAATTAAGCGCCAACTGGCACAGCTGAGCAGCGACAGTGGCAGCAATGCTGAATGGGCTGCGCTGCACCAACCGCTACAGGAGCTGCACATCCTGGCCGACTATTTTGTGGACAAAAGCGTCTGGGCCATCGGCGGCGACGGCTGGGCCTATGACATTGGCTTTGGCGGCTTGGATCATGTATTGTCGCTGCCGCACAACATCAATGTCTTAGTGCTGGACACCGAAGTCTATTCCAACACCGGGGGCCAGTCGTCCAAGGCCACGCCATTGGGTTCTACGGCCAAGTTTGCTCAGCGCGGCAAACGCAACGGCAAGAAGAATCTGGCTCTGATGATGATGCAGTATGGCCATGTTTATGTGGCTACCGTGTCAATGGGGGCCAACCGGGCCCAGGTCATTCGTGCCTTCATGGAGGCGGAGGCCCATCCGGGGCCTTCGCTGATCCTGGCCTATTCACCCTGCATCGCCCACGGCATCGACATGATGAAGATGTTGCAGCAGGAAAAATTGGCGACCGAAACCGGTTATTTCCCTCTGTTCCGCTACAACCCTGCAAACCCTAAGGGCGAGCGTCTATCGCTGGACAGTCGCCAGGCCAGACGAGATGTCATTGAGTTCCTCAAAACAGAACGTCGCTATGCCAGTCTGCTGCGCGGCATGCCGGAGCCGGACAGAGAGTTACTTGAGCAGCAGCAACAGATCAACGAAACTTTGGCGCAGCTGGAGTACTGGAAGGACGTGCTCTAATACTAATTTCCCTTTAGGCCACCTCTAAAAATTCGCTTTTGATGTTGAATCAGCGAGATTTTGTCGATAGCGAGAAAGTGAAGCCGCGGCATACTTTGCTGTATGGTAAGGCTTTGCTGACGAAGCTATTCGGCAATAAGATCGCGATTCAGCGCGGAATTGGAATTTTTAGAGGTGCACTTTAGGGCACCGTATTCCTATCGAAGTCTATCGAGGTGCACTTAGCTCATTGGATGTAACCTTCTCTTTATTTCTTTTCAAAGTTATTGTAAGATCCTTATCATTATGAAACATACTTGTCCCAACCGATTCAAACACACGCGATCGGCCTGCCTGATCAAACTCTTGCTGCCGGTCACCACCCTCCTATTGTTGTCGACTTGGTTCTCGGCCTGCGCCAGCAGCTCAGCAGCCAAACTGGGCACTGCAATCACGCGTTTCCCGCTGATTCCTCCGGAAGACCAGCAAAATGCCTGGGGCCAAACAGCAGCCGAACCGGTGGCAACCCTGCTGATCCCCTTTGACAAAACCTGGCAAATCTACCCGGACGGTAGTGAGCAGGGACGCGGGTACCAAGAGGCGATGGCCCGGTTGAAAAGTCGCTTGCAAGAGGGTTCCCATCTGTTGTTCTCCGGCGCGACCGAGTCCGGGGAATTTGATTTCCAGACCCGGTATATCATCAATAAACGCTTGGATGTCAGTCTGAAAGACCATATTAGTTTTTTAATGCACAATGACTATGGTCATGTAGAAAGTGCCAAAGATCTGGGATTGGTTGAAACTGAGGGCGGTATTGAAGGCCGCTTGTTGCAATATTTGGCTAAGGGGATCGGTTATTTTGAGCTGATTTACCAAGTAGAAGATTTCTTCCTGCGCAGCATTATTTCCACCCGACTATCCTTGCATCAAGATGAGGCAAAATTGGACGTCGCCAAGAGCTATATGTTGAACCTCCTGCGCCGCATCAGTGTCGAAAGCACCCATAATGCCCAAAAGACCAAGGGCAGTTAGGTCAGCCGGAATGCCGCTCCCAGAATCAGAGGATGCGGCAGGTACGGCAAAATCTGGTATGAGTAATGGACAGCTTGCCCCTCATCGGTAGGCTCTATAGGGATGCTGTAAAAAGCTTCTATTTGCATCAGCTTTGGCCTTCCTCCCTCGCAGACAGGAATGAGATCTCTCCGGTGACTTTGTAATACCCAATCCGTAGAAGTGGAGTATGATAAATGTTTGTCACTCCCGTGGAACCGGGTCTATCTGGCAAATGCTCTGTACCTAGACTCCCGCTTGCGCAAGAATGAGGGGATCAATCGGAAAGAATGCTGCTGTTACTGAATGACATAACAGGGCTCTGAAAGCTTTGTTGTCCGTTTCAGGCCATTATAAACAATGATCCCGCACAATTCCCCACCTGGCGAAGAACAGAGCCTGCCCAGCCTGCAGCGCTATATCTCGCAATCCGGCTACTGTTCGCGCCGTAAGGCCGCTGCTCTGATTGCCGGGGGGAAGGTGCAGCTGAACGGTGAGGTCTGCAGTGAGCCGTGGCGACCCGTTCGGCCGGGTCAGCGTGTTTGGGTAGCGGGTGTAGGTATTTCTGGCAATCCCAAACGCCTGTATCTTGCCTTACACAAACCGCCCGGTTATCTGAGCAGCAACTCCGATCCGGAGGGCCGTCCCTGCGCCATCGACTTGATACAACCGCTGTACCACGAACGCCTGTTCCACGTTGGTCGCTTGGACAAGAACAGCAGCGGACTGCTTTTGTTTACCAACGATGGTAATTTTGCCAATAATGTGCAGCACCCCTCACGTGCTGTGGAAAAAGAATACCTGGTTAGGACCCGCAAGAGCATCCCGGAGTTTATGCTGGAACACTGGCAGCGCGGCATCGAAATTGATAGTGTGCGCTACCGGCTGCGCAATTACCAGATGATTGGTCACCGCGAAGTGCGGCTGGTGCTGGTCGAAGGCCTGAACCGCGAGATTCGGCGGGTGTTTGAGCACTTTCACATTCCGCTCAAGCGTGTACACCGCCTGCGCATTGGCAGCGTAAAGCTCCATGGCCTGGCTCCGGGGCAGTTCCGCCCGCTGAAACCCTATGAGCAAAAGGCCCTGCAATCGGGCAGTAATCCAAAACCGAAAGGCCACAGCACAACGGATGAGCGCACTCGCTCGAGTGCCCCAAAGCAATGGTATGCACAAAGCAATTCACAGTTGCGGCTTCACTCCAAAAATTACGCCGCACGCAACCGAAATGCCAACAGGTACCCGGATTATTCCGGGCAAAAGGCCTCAACCCGAAAGCAGGCCGGGTATCGCAACCGCCAACCCCAAACCAGACTCAGGCAGAGGAATCGGGCCACTGATAGCAATTATAATCCGACGCACGGAGGCTTTGACAGAGAGGAGTTGCGAGCATCGCGATCACAAATCTCAAAAACCTCGAACAACTTGGGCAAATCGGGCAGAAGGCAATTCCCTAGAGACAGCCAAGTGCTGCGGCTCACCGACAAGACAATCCCTGCAGCCACTGACGAAGTAAACAGGGGCTTGTACAACACGCCTTCCCGCCCTTACCATAAAGTCGGCGGCAAGCGATTGGGGAGTAAGACAGAGCGCTCGTGGTCCGCTCGCGGTATCCGTCCTTCGCGCACTGGCAATATTGGCAATAGCCAGGGACAAAAGAGGCAAAGCGGCCCCGCAGAACGATTCAGCAAGCAGCAGAGCAGGCAGCGTCCGGCCCAGGGCAGCACCAAGTCTCACAAACCACCACAGACGCCGCGGTCTGAGAAACGACATAAGGGGGCCTCTAAATCCGGCAGCGGGCCGGGCAGAAAGCAGATTGGGAAGAGGTCCAGAAAATAAATGAGTGGTACAACAGGTAGCGCGTTGTCTTTTGGGCCAAGGCACTCCGCCACCCATGATTGTCCACCCATGATTGTCTATAGGGAAGTGCTGATCCGACTTATTCAGAATGAGGAGTTCGTTATGAAAGTGGTTATCGCCGGTGATCACAGTTCACCGGAGTTGAAGCAAAGGCTTAAGCAGCATTTGGAACAACGCGGCTATCAGGTGGATGATCAGGGCGTTCACAGCAGCACTTCGGTAAATTACGCCGAGCTGGCCGAGAAAGCTTGCCAGAGCTATTTAGCAGGCGGTTATGCTTTTGGCGTGTTGATTTGTGGCACCGGCATTGGTATCTCGATTTCGGCCAACAAGATCAACGGGATTCGCTGCGCTTTGCCGCAGAATGTCTTTGCCGCCGATATGGCCAGACGGCACAACAACGCCAATTTCATCGCCTTCGGGGCCCGCATTGGTTATGCGGAAAGCCCGGAGCAGATTCTTGATGCCTACCTCAGTGCAGAATTCGAGGGTGGCAGACATGCAGAACGGGTAGGCTATATGATGAGTTTGGAGCAGCACAAACATTAGGGTACCTCTAAAAATCCCAATTCCGCGCTGAATCGCGATCTTGTTGCCGAATAGCTTCGTCAGCAAAGCCTTACCATACAGCAAAGTATTCTTTGGCTTTGCTTCTTCGGTAGAAAATCCCGTTTGGAGCCCCGAAAACCGACTTTCAGGGCTCCCTCTGATTATCCCACATGCTGAATCAATTATTTGCCAGTTTCCCGACCGGGCTTTTGCTGCTGGTGATCATCCTCACAATTCTGCTGCTGGGTTTTTCGGCGGACAAAATGGTCGATGGAGCTGCCTCACTGGCACGTCATACCGGGCTTTCGCCAATGGTCATCGGAGCGACTATTATTTCGCTGGGCACGACCACACCCGAAATGGTGGTTTCGGTGTTTGCCGCCTTCTACGGAGATAGCAGCCTAGCCTTGGGCAATGGCATCGGGTCGATTATCGCAGACACTGCGCTGATTATGGGGCTGCTGGTGCTGTGCGGTCGAGTGGTGCTGGAGCGGCGCGGTATTTCCAACGCTTCCTGGTGGCGCGATATTTCGGCCAGTGTTTTAGTGCTGGCCGCTTTCCTGCTGCCGAAAAATATTTTGCCCCGTTGGCTGGGCTTTGTTTCGCTGATCCTTCTGGCGTTCTTTTTGGCGCAAACTTATTACCAGCAGCGACAAATCCAACGCTGCCAAGCTCACAACGACTTAGTGAAAGCTCAGCCCAAAACCCACCAAAAAGCCGAAGAAGGAAGCGGGCAATTGAGTCTAGTCCGGAGCATTGTCTACCTGCTGCTGGGGCTGGGGCTGGTGGTGGTCAACAGTCGGCTGCTGCTGCCACAGGTGCAACTCTTTGCCCGGCGCATTGGAGTCTCTCAGGATATTATCGCCACCACCCTGGTGGCCTTTGGCACTTCACTGCCCGAACTGACCACCACTTTGGCGGCGATTCGCAAAAAGAAAGAAGCCTTGGGCGTGGGGAATATCATGGGTGCGGATATCTTGAATGCCCTGTTTGTCATCGGTGCGGCTGCGGCGACCCATCCAATTCAAGTCGAAGCGGCTTTTTTCCGGCTGCACTTTCCGGTGATGCTGCTGGTGCTGTGGACGCTGCGCCTGATCTTTCTGGCCCAGCTGCACAAAAGCCACTGGGTGATTCCCAAGTGGTATGGGCTGCTTCTGCTGCTGATATATATGGCCTATGTTCTGTTGCAGTATATTAGCGGCATTCCGCATATCTAGGGCATCCCATAGGTAAATCCTCAAGATCAATAAAGGAGTTCTCATGACTCAATCTGAACGGCCCGAATTCCCTGTAATCCTGAATGGCAAGCATTGTGCCGCAGTGATTCAGGAACAGCTGGCCCAGATGGTGGCCTGGCTTAAGGCCGAGCACCATCTAATACCCGTCCTTGATGTTCTGCTAATTGGGGACTCGGCGGCCAGCCTGTCATATGTGACGGGCAAGAAGAAGGCCGCAGAGAAAGTGGGTATCATCGGGAGATTGCACCATTATCCGTCGAATATCAGCCTGACGGAGGGGCTGGCTAAACTAGAGCAGGTCCAAAACCAGGCAGACTGCAATGGAGTTCTGGTGCAGTTGCCGCTGCCGGAGAGCTGGTCCATAGCAGGTGTGGATGCGGAGCACCAGATAATCGAGACCATTCAAGAGGTAAAGGATGTCGATGGCTTTACGGTAGCCAGCCAAGGCCATCTGTTCAGCAATCATCCGGAGGGTTTAAAGCCTTGCACCCCGATGGGCATCCTGGCTCTGATGCGGGCCTACGGGCTGAGCATAGACGCGGTGCGGGGCAAGAATGTCTGCGTGATTGGGCGCAGTCATATCGTGGGCAATCCGATTTGTCACCTGCTCTCCCAAAAGCCGAAGGAGGGTTTCAATCTGGGGTTGGGCGATGCTACGGTGATTCAGTGTAACTCCCGAACCCAGGACTTGGCTGCGCATTGCCGAAGCGCGGATCTGATTATTTCCGCAACTGGTTATCCCGGTCTGGTCACCGCCGAAATGGTACAGCCTGGCGCAATTTTGATTGATGTGGGCGTCAACCGGGTGGAGGATGCGGGCAAAAAACGTGGCTACCGGCTGGTCGGCGATATCGACTATGATGGGGTGCTGCCCCGAGCCGGCTATATTACGCCGGTGCCCGGCGGCATTGGGCCGATGACCATCACAATGTTACTCTACAATACAGTGCAGGCCAGCTGCCTCCAAAATGGCCTGCCCCTGCCCTCTCTGGACTGGGGGGCAGTGCAGAAGAAAATCGCTGCACTTCAGTGTGGGGACTAGAGTCTAGTCCCCAAGGAGAAAATACAACTTCTCCGGTTTTCTTGGATGGACTTCGAGAAGGGTTAGCTCAAGCACGGCAGCACACTGAACGGACATGACTGAATTGCCACCCGCCACATTGAGGCCCATGTACCTGGACTGCAATGGGTCTACACCGACAGAACCTGAGCTCTTGCTCCGCTTTGGCAGTTACTTGAGTGACCCGGCTTACTGGGGCAATATCAGTGCCGGCCACGCCCGGCACGGCCGGGCTGCGTTAGATAAGGCCCGCCGGCAATTGGCGGCCTGGGCCAATGGGATCCCCTGCTCAGAGCCGGACGCTCAGGTGGGCGGAAACCAGACGGGCTGTGCCGCAGAGGGCGTATTTTTCTGCGCCAGTGCCACCGAAGCTAACAACATGGCCATACTGGGGCTGCGTCAGGTCGGGGAACGAAATGGTCGAAAGCATATTATCGCCAGTGAGCTGGAACATGTTTCGGTAAGGAAGGCTTGCGAGCACCTGGTAGAATACTACGGCTTTGAATTGACTGTACTGGCTCCCGGTTCCGATGGCCGGGTCGAGACAAAAGAGCTGCTAAGGCAGTTGCGTACTGAGACCCTGTTGATCTGTTGCATGCAGGTCAGCAATGAGACGGGTGTGGTACAACCGATTGCCGAGCTGGCCGAGGCCCTGGCCCAAGAGGGCCATCCGGCCTGGCTGTATGTCGATGCAACCCAAGGGGCCGCGCATCTCGGTTCAGATGGTGCGGGCCTGCATCCGGAGGCTGCGCTCAGCCATCCTCGTATTGACATGCTGTGCATCAGCGGCCATAAAATGTACGGTATCTGCGGCATTGCCGCTCTGCTGCTCAAACGACGCTGCACCCATCCGAAGCAGCCGCCCGAATTCCCCCCGCTGCAGGCCCTGCTGTGTGGCGGCGCGCAGCAAGGCCTAAGAATCCTTAAGGGCCTGCGTTCGGGCAGTGTGCCGCTGGCATTGGCGCTGAACCTGCGCGATGCTTTGCTGCTCTGCGAGTCGGCGCGCATGGCACGACGCGCGCGGAACCTGGAGTTCCGCCGCCACTTTGAGGAACTCCTGCGACCCCTGTGTCCCCGCTTACATGGAGACCAAAGCTATATCTTGCCCCACGTGCTGAATGTGTCACTCCCGGGCATTGATGCCGAGTCGACCCTGCTAAATCTGCGCAGTCTGTTATCCGCGGGGCGGGGAGCAGCCTGTTCCACAGACAAGCTTGTAAATGAGCCGGATGCACTGCGCTTTTCCTGGTGGCATGGCAGCCCTCGCTTCTGGGACAGCGGTGTGGAAGGCGAGAACTGGCAGGCCGAGCTACGACGCAGATTACTGCGACTGAAGAGTTGAGGCCGGAAAAGACTTTTGGGAAGCTCTAAAATTCCCTATCATTGGCTAGCTGTGCAACAAGCCATGTTCCCATTGCGTCTCGGGATGCTGCACTTGGCCCAGAACAGCACGTACAGCCTCCCTGCCGTCTCAGAGACACAGACCAAACGGATCCAACAGTCCGGGCGGTCGTGCCCAGACTTCTGCGAGTCGGAATCCAGACTCCCCCGGTACTCAGGAGACTCCAGTGACTGAAGCGTCTCAGACAAGCCCCTTGGCCCAAACAGGTGGCGGAGAGCAGGCAGAGTCCGCCGCCCCCACACGCTCGATCATACTGGTAATGCTCGGAACGCTCAGTTCGCGGCTGCTGGGCTTTCTACGCAACGCCATTGTGGCCTTTTATTTTGGTGCGGGCCAGAAGGCCGATGTGCTCAACTTCATTCAAGCCATCCCGATACAGCTGCGCCGTCTCACCGCCGAAGGCTCCTTAGAAACCGCACTGGTTCCCGAACTCTCGCGCAGCCATAAACGCGACCCCAGTTTGCGCGAGAGCAAGGGAATCTGGCGCAAGCTACTGGCCATCCAATTCAGTATTATTTTCCCTCTCTGCCTGCTTCTGATGCTGTTTCCCCGATCGGTCATCGGGCTGCTGACCCATTTTCCCAAGCCTGAGCAGACGGAAATGGCCAGCCGCATGCTTTATCTAGTCAGCCCCTATATTTTTCTGCTGAGTCAGAGTGTGCTGCTGGGCGCCCTGCTCTCCAGCCAGCGAAGATTTACCCTGAGTGCCTTCACCCCGGTGCTCTCTTCGCTTGCCGTGATTGCCGTGACAGTGCTGTTCCAAGCTGTATACAGTGTTTTTGCCGTATTGTTCGGTCTGCTGGCCGGAATACTGCTGCAACTGGCCTTTTTACTGCCACCGACCCTGCGCTCCGGCTATCTCATGCTGCCCGATTTTCGATTTAACGACCCAGCCATCCGCCGTATTTGCGGGATTTGGCTGCCATTGTGGTGCAGTACCAGTCTGCTGGCCCTGATGCAGTTCGTGGCCAATTACCTAGCTTCGACTGCCCAGAGCGGCAGTATCTCGGCCCTGACCAACGCGCTGCTGTTCTTCCAGCTGCCGCAGGGTCTGATCTACGCTTCGATTGCCAAAGTCTGCCTGCCCCAGATGAGCCAGGATAGCCCGGCAACCCAGACAAAACATTCAGGGAAAGGCGGTATGCCCGGTATTCTGCGCTATGGCCTGAGTCAACTGATCATCTTGTTGCTGCCCGCTACGTTGCTGCTGGTCATCATGAGTGAACCGTTGATTGCGGTAGCTTTCCAGCGGGGTGCGTTTCATTTGAACAATACTTTGCTAACAGCACAGGTGCTGCGTTATTATGCACTGGGCATCCTGCCCATTTCTCTGTTTCGTTTCCTGCAGCAGTATCTCTACGCCCGTTCTTTGAAGTTCCAGCCTCTGTTTCAAATGCTGTTGGTGGCTGCAATTGATATTCTGTTCTCGTTTATGCTGATGGGAGCCTTGGGCGTGGTTACCCTGCCTATCGCCAATAGTATCAGTTACTCACTCGTGCTGCTGTACACTGCTTACATCACAGCCCGGCAGTGGCGCAGCAGCTCGGTGAAAAAGCTGTTCCACCGTTTGATTCATGGCCCGGTGATTAGATTGTTTACCAAATTACTGTTGATCGGGGTCGTTTTGCTGACTGTGGATGCCGGCCTCAAGTGGCTGGAGCAGTTTTTCCTGGCAGGCAGCCACCTCGACGCAAGCGCATACTGGAGCGGATTGAATCTGGCTTTGAGCGAGGCTTCGGATGTCTTGGCTTGGTGGTGGAGCAGCGGCGGGACCTTGCGTAATTTTGCGGTGCTGGGCTTGCACGGCAGTATCTTGCTACTCTGCTTTGCGGTTTTATGCCGTTGCCTGCGGATTCCGTTGCTGAGGCCGCGTTGACAAACTCCCGGGACCAGGCAGACCGAATTTTCGAGACTTCCGCGGACAGCGAACAAGGAAAGCCGGGCGATACTTTGCTGTATAAAACTCGTTTCAGCATGGGGGAGAACACATGCGCAGCAAGAGTCTGCTGCCCACCCTCCGGCTATTCACGAATAGGATCGCCAATCCGGCACAAATTGCTCGTCTCCGAAAGCCTGCTAAGGAACTTGGTTTAAAATAGCCAGCCCTGCCGACTGACCTCGTTGGCAGAGCGGAAACTGCGGCTACTCAGTCCGAGCAGCCGCAATTTTGTCGCGGCAGAATTTTGGTAAAGCTGCCCGCTAAGATATTGAAACGCCAGCGCGGCTTTGGGGAAGAGGGCCCGACACCGATTTTCCGGCCCCTGCCAGGACACCGTGCGGCTGTATGTCTGAAAATCAGCGCAGCGCATCTTGAGGCACAGCGACTCGGCGGCCAGTTGCTGCTGCTGTAGCATATTGCTGACAATATGGCACAGCTCGTAGAGCCACAGGCTCAAGTCCCGATAATGAGGCGATTCCGGCGGCAGCTGGCGCAGAGAGGCGAGGTTTTGCCTTGGCGGGACGGGCAGTTCCGCAAAAAGCTGCTCGGCCCGGAGCAGCCGCTCCTGCCAGCACGGGGCCTGCCCCCTGAGTGGCTGTTCGGATTGTAATGGAATATCCACGGCAAAGGTGCGCTCCGCACCCAGGGACTTGGGCTGAGCCCTGTGTTGAGAAATATGCGCCACCGGGCGCTCATCGTGCCCCCGCAGGGCATGGTAGAGGAATTGAGCGTAGCTGTGGGACTGTAACAGCTCACCGAGCTGATCCGGACTGAGCTGCTGCAGCTCGCCCGCACTGTGGAAGCCGCTCTCTTCCAAAGCCTTGGCCCGAACCCGGCCGATGCCGTAGAGGTCGCGGGCCTTGTGTCGGGCGATAAATTCTTTGGCCCGCGACGGGCTGACCACAGTCAATCCTCCGGGTTTCCGAAAGTCGGAGGCCAGTTTGGCCAAGAATTTGTTGTATGAGACCCCGACGCTGGCACTCAGGCCCGTTTCTCCGCGAATTGCGTTGCAGATCTGCCCCGCAAGGTCTTTGGCAGTGGGAACTGTACCCGCACTTGTCGAACTTTCCCCACTTGTGTCGGGACGGCTTGGATGGCAGCTGTTGCTGATATCTAGATAGGCTTCATCGTAGGAATATGCTTCAATGCGCTCGGTGTAGCGGGCCAGGATTTGCAGCATCCGGGCCGAGAGCTGCGCGTAATAAGGAAAATCCGGCACCAGGAACTGTAGCTGCGGGCACAGCTCCTTGGCCTTGCGGCAAGGTGTACCGGAACGCACACCAAAGGCGCGCGCTTCGTAAGAACTGGCACAGACTACGCCCCGGCCCTCCGGGCTGCCGCCGACTACTAGTGGCAGCCTGCGCAATTCCGGGTGGCGCAGCAGCTCGGCCGAGACGTAGAAAGCGTCCAAGTCGATGTGCAGGATGCGGCGGTATGATCGGGACAAATGCTCCATTACCGATGCCGTGTTTACCCAAAAGAATTCCGGGGTAGTTTTTATTTGTGTTTCATGATCGGGCCTTCGGCCCGGGAGTCTGCGGTTTGGGCCCGATATTGCTTCATTTCCTGATGTTCCTCGCCCAGCTCCTTGAGGTACGCTTCCAGAGTCCACTTGCGGGCCGTGTCGGTCAACATGGCAAAAATCACCGAGCCCGCAGCGGGCTTATAAGCCTTTCTGAAACCACTCATCACCTTGTTCAAATCTTTGCGTTCACCATCGAAGATGACATAACGCCCCGTATGCTGCTTGGATAGCGGTGACGCTTCTTCGGCAATGTTGCCGCGCAGGGCCGCTTTTTGGGAAATTTCTTCCATAGTCAACAGCAGGTCACTGGCTCTGAGTGTTGTAATGGTTGTGCTGCGGTCGATCCGGCCTTCGATGCGCACCAAGGAATACAGGCCCGGATCAAAGCCCGTGCAGAGAATTACGGCCATATCTCTCTCCCAGCAGGCTCCCGGAGCCTGGTTTTCCAAGTCGGATTTTCGCGATAGCCCGGCTTCCCCCTGACAAAGCTATTCGCGAATGAGATCATAAATCTGGCAGAAATTGCTCATATTCGGCAATCTGCCGGGTTTTGTCTGGGCTTGCCAAATTTTGCCGACGCTGTCTCATTGTAATTCCGAGAGGTAAAGAGACAAGTGGGCTTTAAGGTACCTCCAAGACAATAAGACTGCGGTAGACTTGGAGCTTCCCTATAAAGTGGCTACAAAGTATGATGAAAACTATAACTTGGTGCTGGTTAATATTCTAAGGAAACTTTGTCAATTCATGCTACCCCGCAAAAAAGTTTTATTGCTACACTGCGAATACCTGCAAAAGGCCGGGGAAGATGCGGTGGTACGGAATGAAAGTGCCCTGCTGGAACAACACTATCAATTGCTGCGTTTTATCCGCTCAAATGAAGAATTAAGGCAGCTGGGCCGCCTGGCTCAGCTGGGCAAAAGCATCTGGAACTTTGAGTTGTGTCGTGAACTGTGGCAGTTCCTGGACCAGCACTGCCCGGACATCGTGCACGTACACAACACCTTTCCGCTGTTCTCTCCCGCAGTGTTCCGCACTTTAGGTCGTTGGAAACGGCGCAGAGCCAAGCTTGGTCAACGGGTCAAAATTGTGATGACCCTGCACAACTTCCGCCTGCACTGTCCGCAGGCCTCTCTGATGCGACCCTTGAGAACAGTGTGGGGCCGAAAAGAGGGCAGCGAGCTGTGCCAACGCTGCTTCGGGCAGGGGAAGTTTGCCGGCTTCCTGCCCGCGCTGCGCGCTCGCTGCTACCGCAATAGCCTGACCATGACCGCTGCGGTGGCTGCAATGCTGTTGCTCCACAAAATTCTTGGCTCCTGGCACAACAATGTCGATGCATTTATCTACCTAAACGCAGCGCAAAAAACCTTGCTGGGCCGGGTGGGCTTCCCGGTGCAAAAGTTTGTGTACAAGCCCAATTTCCTGCCCTGTTCGCCTGCCGATTCTCAAGTGTGGGCCCCGCTAGGAGGAGGGATGGGCGATAGCCTGCGCCTGCTGTTTGCCGGGCGTTTGAGTGTGGAAAAAGGCCTGCTGATTCTGTTGAGGGCCGTGCAGACCTTGCAGCAGGAGTACACGGGCAGCCGCAGCATCCGGCTGTGCATTGCCGGTGACGGCCCGCTGCGTCCGGAGCTGGAAGCGTCCATCGCTGCGTCCCCCCCCGCCCCTGCCTTAGGTAATGGACTCATTGTGGAATACCTGGGCTCTCTGTCCGGCGCTGCGTTGCAAGATCAGATGCAGTCATGCCACTTCCTGCTCCTGCCCTCAATCTGGTACGAAGGTATGCCAATGACGCTGCTGGAGATTTTGGCCCATGGCAGGCCGGTCATCAGTTTTCGGCTGGGGGCCAGTGCTGAAATGCTGTGCTCCGACGCAGAAGGCGAAAACGCCATTTTGCTGCCGTTTTTCCGCAATGACTTGGCCGAGCGCGAGCTGCTGCTCAAGCAGAGCCATGGCTCTGCTGAGCTGGCCCGGAGCCTGGCCGCCGCCATCACCCAGGCTGCGACTATTGCGCCGGAGCGATACTGGCGCATGTGCGCAGCGGCACGGCGTAGTTTTGAGCGGCACTACACGGCCCAAAAGAACTTCGGGCTGCTGCGCTCTATTTATGAGGGAGATTGAGTCAGGCAGCTATGCTTAATCTCAGTATTGCGGAAAATCGTCCGGGTAGATAGTCTGGAGTACTGAATTTGGCCGATCCCATCCGTATAATTCCGCATAATAGATCGCCCCGGCACTGATCTTGGGAACGTACAGGCGTGTCTCCGGAATGCTAATGGCACTGTTGAATTCTAGGCCTCTGCGCCCGCGCAGGCGCGCCTTCCAGCGTCGGACATTGCCCAGTCCGGCGTTATAAGCCATCAGTGCCTGGCCGAAATCATTGGTCCAGCGGTGGTCAATCAGATAGCGGAGGTAATACGAGCCAATCTTCAGATTGCTCTCCGGATCCCTCGCATCGGGGTTGCGGAAACCGATTCTCCGGGCGACTTCACGCATGGTCCCCGGCATCAACTGACTCAGTCCCACGGCCCCGGCGCGGGATACTACCAACGGGGCGAAATAGCTCTCCTGTCGCACCAGTCCATAGAAAATTGAAAGCGGTAAATCATTGTTTTTACTGTAATTACTCATCAGATCAAAGAACGCCTTTGGATAGAACAGTTCCAGAGCCTCACGCGACATCGAGTAGTTCTTGTCGTAGGTCAGCTGTGCCACCATGCGCATACTCACATCATACTGGCCCTGCAACTGGATACTCCGTGCGAAATCAACGATGCTGCTGGCTGCCAGCTCGTTGTGATACAGACGGGCCAGCCGCAGTGCCTCATTGTTAAAGCCTTGGCTGATCAGTGTGGACAGAAGCTGCTCCAAGCTTTGTCGGGTTTTGGCCGGCGGCTTTTTGGGCTCATGTTCGGCCAGACGAGGGAGCATCGGCTCCCCCTGGTCAGCGCGCAGCACAAAGAGCCGAATATCGGCGAGCACTCTCTGGCGCAAGGTTGCGGGGATTTGCTGCCACTCTGCCCGGCTCAGGGCCCGTCCCTTGGCCAGACGGTAGTTCCAAGCACTTTCCAGAATCAATTCTTCCTGTTCCCACTCCAGCGCATTCGCGAAGGCTTGTTTCAGCAAAGAGGTCTTCTTATGGAAGAGCATAGCCCGGTATATCTGCTGAAACAGCCGGATACTACTGCGATTGAGACTCAGGTCCCCCGGCTGCTCGCGATACCAAGAGTGCAGAAATTCATTGAAGTCGGGCCAGTGTTTGGCATTTTGGAAAAAATACAAGTACTGAACCAACAGCCAAGAGCGCAATTGGTCGTCTTTGCGCAGCTGCGAACGGTATTTTTCCATATTGGCATAGTTACGCCGATTGCGCAGATACCAATAGGCCAGACTGTTCCAGGCGTTCTGACTTAAGCTCAGGTGCTCTGTTCGCTCCAGCAGATATTGCAGGTACTTGCGGCCATTTTCCACATTGCGGCTCTGCGAGCGGTAGTTGTTTGCGTCCACCATGGCGCGTCCGCTATCTTCGATCAGCGTGGGCTCTCTCCACCAGAAGGCCAGTGCGTTATCGCGCGCATCCCCTGCGGGTAATGGTGCAAACAGAATGGGCAGCGTTGCCGAGTATCTTTTCTGGAGTAGAGCAACTTTCCAGTCCAGACTTTGCAGCAGTTGGGGGCCCTCTGTGCTCGAGCGCAGCAGTTCACTCCACTCCGGGCGCACTTGCAATTCCTGATGTAGCTTCTCATGCGCAGCCCGCCCCGTAAAATTGAGAACAAGTTGCCGCATATACTGGTTGGCTGCGCTCCGATTCCGATTCAGCAGGGCCAGTCGCAGGCCAAGTTCCGTTGGCATAAGACCGAAGTCCTTTATTTGCTGGCTATTGGCCGCAAGGAATTTTTCCCAGTAGCGTTGAGCTTCTTCGACTTTGCCCTTTCCCAGTGCCAGGGAGACAGCTTGCAGCAATTGTTCCTGGTCTTCCGGAGCATTTTCTAGGTATTTGCGCAGACTGCTCAGGCGTTCATCATCGCTGAAAATTTTGTGTTCAGCCATGTGGGCCAACGCGATTTCCCGGCCAATCGGGCTCCCGGAATAGGACTGGGTTATCATGGCGCGGCGATAGAGGTTCCACTCTTTTTCTTCGGCAAAGATCAAGGCGATGAGATAGAGGCTGTCCTCTCCCAGCAGCAGGGCTTCCTGCATGGCCGGAGCTTGCCGGTGCTCGTTCAAATAGGCTTTGATTTCGTGCAGTTCGCGCCGGTCCAGTTTTGTGCGTGTCTCTTTAGGGCTTGCCCCCCATAACAGTTGTTGCCGTGCCACACCGGCACTGTTGCAGGCTTGCAGCAGCAGTATGGTGCCGGAAAATAGTAGCGGCAAGTGTCGCAGTTTATTTCCCATAAGAATCCTATTGCAAAGATTTTCAAACGTATAGGAGCTACACCGGACCCCTGAAATGGTACGGAATTGCATATTGTGCAGAAACTCATTGGTCTTGCAAGTTCAATGGACCCGGTGCAGAACCAAAATGATACAGCACCATCTTGACCGATTAGGACAATACCGGATTGCAAGAATACAAAGGGCACAAGGCAAAACAAGTGCCCGGTACAACTACCCGGCAATAAGACGCTGTTGAGCTTGCCATCAAAATAATGGGGAGTTTTGAGGCTTCCCTGAAGAGAACACCCTAAAAATCCCATGTTGTGTTCTTGCCGACAGAGTCAGAACCCATCCGCTCCGCCGACACCGGAAGATTGAATACTCTGTCTTTGTGGGGGCCGGCTCCGAGCCAGATCCATTCGGAACCGGACCTGCTGTAAGTCCGGTAGCATGTTCTGAAAGCGGGCCTGTAAGGCCCGGACACCGCTTTCGAACAGCTGCAAATCGATGCCCTTCAGATCGCGATTGGCCTGCAAGCGCAGCGATTTCAGGCCGATGGGCTTACCGTAACGCCGCACTTCATAGTGAACGTGCGGCCCGGTGGACTTGCCCGTGCTCCCGACATAACCAATAATATCTCCTTGGCGCACACGCGAACCCACCCGGTAGCCCGATTGAAAGCGACTCATGTGGCCATACAAGGTATCATAGCCATTTGCATGGCGAATGATGATGTGGTAGCCGTAACCCACGCGGCTCCAGCCGCGCGCGATAATCCTGCCCGTACCTCCGGCCTTGATCGGCGTACCCATGGGAGCAGCGTAATCGGTGCCCCGGTGCAGACGCCAAGTGCCGAGAATCGGGTCGCGGCGATAGCCGAAACGCGAGGAAACATAGGCCCCATTAACCGGCATGAGAAGCAGCGCTTTGTTGATACTGCTCCCTTTGGGGTTAAAATACTGTGATTTACCGCTCAAATCTGTATATTTAAAAATAGGGAAACTGCGCCCATCGCTCAGAATGATATTAGCATACAGAATATCTCCGGTGCCCACTCGCTGCTCTTGTTCGTTGTAGATCATTGTATAGGCTAATTCATAGCGGGTGCCGCGCTGGATATCGCTCTGAAAGTTGATATCAAAGCTGTAACGGTTAAACATATCCAGCAAAACCGCGCCCGGGATGCCCACATCAATACCGTCCTGAAACAGGGAACGATTGACTTGAACAGTGGCACTGAAGGTTTTGGGGGCGAGCTCATGGTACTGAATTTCACTCTTAGGCTGCCCTTGATACAGGTACGCACCGACTGTTTTTTCACGGTTTGCGATGCGAAAGCCGACCAATTGCCGACTTGCTGAACCCGGGCCGACCGGAGCACTTGGATTCTCAAATGTGGAATCGAGGGCCGGAATGGAACTGTTTTCCGGCAGAACGCGGAAGAGCAATGGTATGGGATCCTCGGCCCGCAATCTGGTCAGGTCGACATCATCGCGAATGCTGAGAACCAGATCGGAGCTCTGTTGCTGTGTCAGACCATAGCGCTTCAACATCAGCACCAAAGGCTCATCGCGTTCCAGATAAGTTATCTGCTCGATCAATTCATCCTTCCAGTTCTGCCATTTTTTTGTGGCACTGAGCGACCGAGGAGGCAAGCGGTTTTCTGTAAGCTGCTGTTTGTCAGAGCGCCCCGACACTTCAACTTGGTGCAGGGCGAAACCAGAGAGGGAGAGCAGGGCCATCAGCAAAGACAACTGTAGCCAGGAAGGCCTCTTGCGGCGGCGGAGTGCCCCTCGTGAGGTGGCAGAACCCGCAGGAGCCTGCTCCACTTGCGCTGTTGATAAACGAGGCTCCAAGCCCTTACGGGGGGGCGGAAAGCAAAACGTCTGTCCATAGTTATGTTCCGTCCTGACAGGGCTGCGAAATCCACAGGTATGTTCCCGTTGATTGCGGGACAAGTAGCTGCGCCACGGCAAGCCACGGCGCTCACTACGGCTGTACTGTATTGACGAGTCGCCCTGCCCATTTTGTGAAAGTCTTCGAGAAAGCCTCTGAGGAGGCGATTTGTTCACTCTATCCATAGACAATACTTTGACAAAACTTTCCCTTAAAAATGGTACCGCGTTTTGATGGCTCCAATGCGAGCTGGCGCAGCATTGGAGAAATGGGAAGGCCCGTGCGCAGCTAGGGCCGACCTTCCTTTACGCGAGCTGGCGCAGCATTGGAGAAATGGGAAGGCCCGTGCGCAGCTAGGGCCGGCGTAGGATGGTTTCTCTGGTACTTTGCTCCATTCATCCTAGAAGAGCCCCAATTCTGGGTCAAGTTGATTTCGAGGGGAACTGTCACCTGACAATTTTATTCGAAAAAACTCGGATACCGTAATATTCAGAGAAAAAGCAAGCACAAAGGGCCTCTGAAAATCGTCTTTCAATGCTTGGGACCCGGATTCTGGTGCACAGTAGCAGAACCGCAATAGGGGGGAACTCTAAATCATCCCTAATGAATGGTTAAAATTCGCATTTCATTAGTGGTACCAGCGATGCCCAAGGGCAAGCCGGCCGACAAAATCACATGGTCACCCGGCTCCAATCCCAAGTAATCCTTGGCTACTTGGCGGCATCTTTCCACCAGAAAGTGGTAGTCTTGCACAAAGTGGTGAAGCACCACGTAAACCCCATAATGCAGTGACAAGGTAGTGGCCACCTTGGCATCCTCGGTAATCACGATAATCGGAGTGAGGGGACGGAACTTGGAAACCAGACGCGGCGTGATGCCACTTTTCGAAGGGGTGACAATCGCTTTGGCGCCCAGGTGCTGCGCTGAATGACAGACTGCGCTGGCGATAGTATAGGCCAAGAGGTTTTCGTGGTCCTTGTAACCCAGGGCGTTGTCCAGAAATCCGGAATAGTTTGCTTCGGCTTCAATGCGCTCACAAATCTTACCCATAATTTTCACACTCTCAACCGGATACATTCCCGCCGCAGTTTCGCCGCTGAGCATCACCGCATCGCTGCCATCCAGCACCGCATTGGCCACATCGCTGACCTCGGCGCGAGTGGGGCGGGGGTTCTGCTGCATGCTTTCAAGCATCTGGGTCGCCGTGATGGAGACTTTGCCCCGGGCCTGGCAGGCTTTGATAATATGTTTCTGGATGACGGGCACGTCTTGGGCATCGACCTCGACACCCAGATCGCCTCGCGCCACCATGACACCATCGCAGGAATCCAAGATTTCCAAAATGTTATTGACGGCACGCACGGTCTCGATTTTGGCAATGATCTTGATGCGGCCCAGCTTGCCCTTGTGCTCCAGAATAGCCTTAATCTGTCTGACATCTGCTACTGTTTGCACAAAGGATGCGGCGATAAAATCAATATCATGGTCACAGCCAAACTCAATGTCATTGCGATCCTTCTCCGAAATGAAATCGAGCTGTATATAGGCACCGGGAATGTTGACTCCACGTTTGTCTTTGATTCGGTGGCTGTTGATCGCTTGGCAAATCAAGTCCCGGCTGGTCGCATCCTTGTCGATGACGTGGAACTCCAGATAGCCATCGTCAATCAATATCTTCTGGCCAATCTCAATATCATCAAAAATCTGCTCGTAACTGACGGAAAATCGTTCTTTGCTACCCAGTATCTCCTTGCCGCAGATACGTGTCACATCACCGCGCTCAAAGCTGACCGCACCTCCGGCAAAGTTATGGGAACGAATCTCCGGGCCCTTGGTGTCCAGCAGCAGGCCAATGTGACGATGGGTCGTTTCGTTGATCTGACGCACCAGTTCGATATTGCGCAGGTGGGTGGCGTGGTCCGCATGCGAGAAATTTAAGCGGGCAACGTTCATACCGCAGTCTGCCATCCGGAGTAAGGTTTCCATATCCCAAGAGGACGGCCCCAGGGTACAGACGGTCTTGGTTTTTTTCATATAGCATGTCCCCCATTCAAAAACGTTGAAGGAAACTCTGTTCGTCGGGAAGACCGGGAATCCTGTGCGCCATCAGAATGGTGACAGATTTTTAGAGCTTCCTTTTAGGGGACCTCTAAAAATCCGCTTTTGATGCTGAATCAGCGAGATTCTGCCGATAGTGAGGAAGTGAAGCCGAAGCATACTTTGTTGTATGGTAAGGCTTTGCTGACGAAGCTATTCGGCAACAAGATCGCGATTCAGCGCAGAATTGGAATTTTTAGAGGTCCCCTTATATTGTACTCAAAACCAGAGCTTGAGCAAAAACCGCTAGAATAGCCTTGGAGTGAGTCGCCCGGAAGCTCAAACTGAGAAACAGCTTCCCATCTATGGTGCCTGACTTTTATGGTGCCTGACTTTGTGGTTCTGCCTCCGACTCCTGTGCAAGCTCTTCAGGCGTGGGGATATAAGTATCAATGGGGACGCTTTCCGCCTCGCTGCCAGCAGAAGCGTCGGACGGATTGGGGGTCTCTGGTACGATCGGATTGCTATCTTGAGTCTCGGCATCGTTCTCTGTCGGCAGAGTGGCACCCTCCTGTTCCAAGGCCTGCCCCAGATCCTCCGGTGTGCCGCTCACCTGGGGCACCAGATACGGCCCCAGCCGAGCCGTAACATTGCTGTGAGGAAATTCAAAGAACAGCATCACTCTATATAGCTCGTCATTGCGGGCCTTCAGCCCCCGAAGCGAGACAAGACTCTGGTAATTGGCATCGGTGAACAATACCCGATTGGCTGCGTCATAGCCGACAATGGAGTACAGCGAGACATCCTCAGGCAGCAGGAACAGCAGCTCATCGCCAATCGGCGGTACACTGACTTGTGAGTTGAGTCTCTCGGGAGCCTGTACTTCAAAGGTCCACCGATCTCGTTCTCCGGCCTTATCGTACAACTCCACCAGATAGCTGCCGCGCGGCATGCGCTCCAGATAAGCGCTGCTAAACTGATTGCTGCCGATCCATAGTGCCTGGGACTCGGTCATGCTCTGCCATTGGCTGGCATCCAGAGCCCAAAACAAGTCTTCATCGGGCTTAATCAGGTACATGGAATCGAGGTCTTCGATGCCGTCATCATCAAAGGGCCGGATAAACAACGACAGAGCCTCGGAACCTTGGGTGTTGGCGTTGTTTAGTTTGTCGTTGCTGCGGGGTGTAAACTGCAAGTTCAGACTCCAGCGCAGCTCGTTGATTCGGGGGGCCGTACCACCGCAGCTTAGCAGCAATAATACAAGTGCAGCAGCAACCGACACTTTGCCTTTCCCGTAAAGGACAGAGAGGGCCTGCTGATTGTCAAAGTACCCTTCCGAACAGTCGGCTCGTGTCATTGAGACTTCCGCAGTTTTGATTTGGGAGCAGATCCGGTCATCCCCCGGGCCCCCTTAGCTCGACCGGGTCGCATTGCAGCCGGGACGCGGTAGCGTTTCCGCACTTTTTGCTCACCTTGCCCGTCCTGCCTGCCCTGCTTCCTGTCCTGACAAAGTGCTTTGCTTTTTTTCCGAAAGTTCTGCTTCTGCGAACCTCGTTTGCAGCTCTCCCGCTTTTCTTTGTCCTTTGTCTGAAAGTCACTCGTTTGCTTTGCTCCGTGCTCCCACGGCTTTGGCTCCCTGTTCCTGCCTTTTGGCATGTGCGGACTTGTCGGTTTTCCTCGCCAATTTCGCCGCTTGTAGTGAGAGAGGATTTGGAGCAAATCCTCAGACTGTTCTGCACCGTTCATTCTGGTCGCACAGCCTTGCTCCGCTTCTTTGGTCTCCCCGGTTTCTGCTGCCACAGTTGCCATAGTTTCCTCAGCGGGTGCCGGGCCATACTCGCGGGCGTAGCAGCGGGCCTTAGCGCGTGAGCCCTCGACTAACACGGCCCAGCCGCCGCGCAACAGGGCTTGTAACGGTCCATCCTGCTCGCCCCCCGGCGAATGCACACTCAGACCCTGTTCTCTGGCAGCTTTCAAGTCTTGCAGCAGCTTGCGCCCCTGTGGTGAAAGGGCCGCTCTGCCTTCTGCATCGCCGCTTGCCTGTGACTCGCCGCCATCTAAGGTTCCGCGCTGCGCCCGGCGCCGTGCGGGGTGCATGGCTTCTTCGGCCAGCAGGTAGCCTTCCACATTTCGACACGAAGAGCGGAACGATTGCTCGCTTTCTCCCAGAACCGGATCAAGAGATTGGGCAGCCCTGCCCTCGCAGAGATAGCGGATCAGGCTTCGGAACAGTGCCGGGGGCAGCTCGCCAGACAATTCTCGCTCCAAGTCCCCAATCGGATAGCCGCCGAAACGGCAGGCGCGGCGTTGCATGTATCGGGCATGCTTTTGCAGAAGCTCCCGCTTCAGACTCCAGCCTCCGACCTGCTGCCAGTCGCCTGCGTTTATGAGACCCATGGTTTTGCCGTCTGCTGTTCCTGTAATTACAGAAACAGCACCCCAGCCAATAAAATCGATACTCAAATATTGCAGAACCTGCAACGGTTCCGGGCTCTTTACCAGCAAGTCGCCGGGACGAGCCCTCCAGACCGCTCGGTGGGTCGATAGAAACTTATGTAAGACAAAACTGTCGGCTACCTGCTGCACCGGAGCAAACAGCAGGATGCTCCGCAGCTCCGGGACTGACGGGCCCGGAGCTGCGGAAAGCTCGCCGACTCGGCCAGAGAAGCGCAGGCCATACAAAGTCTGCCGGGGCGAGAGCAGCTGGTTCATCGAATACAGGGCCCTCTGTTCCAGGCGCAGGCGACACAGGAGCAGTTGTTGGGGGTATTGTTCCAGCACCGTCAACAGTCCGCTGCTGCTGCGTCCGGTACTGCGTTCACATAGCTCTATACGCTGTTCGGCAGCATTTTCAGTGAGGAGACGGGAAGAGTCGGCGGTCTCCGACAGCTCCTGCCCGGCAGCTGGCAGCAAAGCATAGAAACTGCGTTCGTTGACCAGCCAGTTGCCCTCTGTCGCAATCAGCTGCCCCTGGGCCAAGTGGCGCAGGGCAATGCCTTTGACATGGGCCTGCCACAGGCCGTTTAGGTCTCCCGGATCTGTGGGGTCATTCTGCCCTGAGCCAAATGAAGGGCCTGACCTTGGAGTTCCCGGTGAGTGCTGCTGTGCTGCGCCGAGCCGGTTTTGACGCAGTTCGCGCAGCAAGCGGCGTTGGGCATCCCGGCTCCGGCAGAGGGGCTGGAGTCTGCGCAGCTCAACCGCCCGGCAGTTTTCTGTCTTGTCATATAAGTACCACTGACAAGCAGCTGTGCCTCCATCGCTGCGTGCTCGTACTGTGGCAGCTGTCAGAACGGGCTCCAGCAACAATAAAGGCTGTTTCTCGCCGGGTTGGTGCAGGTAATGGCTCAAGCGAAAAATGCCGGGCATAATCACAAAATCACCAGAAGCACTGAAATATAACCATTTTACAGAGGGGAAACCGGTACACCATTGAATTATTTATGGAAATTTTCAGAACTTCCCGGCAGCAGATATACCGCCGGGAATTACCGTACCCGAGATATTGCGGGTGGTGTGGCCTAACGGGCAGATTTTAGCGGCCTGTTAAGCAGATCCCGCCCATCGTGGACGCCCCAGAGCCACTGCTCCCGGTCGCCGATGATAGTTGCGGCCAGCACAGCCTCGGGGTAGCTGATCAGCTGGTTTTCGGGCTCCAGTACATTTTCAGCTTCGTAGATGCGAACCGTATAGCCGCTGCGGTAACGTGCGGCCACGACTTCCGCCACGTCCGGCAGATTCTGGTAGGTACTTCCCACCAGGTTGAACACAGCGCGGGGCGGCTCTTCTAGGTCAAAGCGAATGTGGATGCCTTCATAGTCCAGCGCATAAACGCCGCTACGGCGCTTGATGTACTTTGAAATCGGCAGCTTCCCCAGACGCAATTTTTCTTCGGTCGCTCCACTGACAAATACGGCGGTACTCCAGCCATCGGGATCGGCAACGGGATAAGAGCGGTAACGCTTGAGGGAACCCAGATCAAGCCGAAAGTACAGCTGGCGGTAGGGAGAGCGCCCGAGACTGGCTCCGGTAAAGTCCAGATAAATCGTTACATTGTCGCGCAGCCGGGTATCGGGTGGGTCTTCGGGCCGGGAAAGCTGGGCCTGAAGACCACTGAGCACAGACAGCAGCATGGCACTCAGCAGGACCGCACGGACAATATAAGTTCCCTCCAGATTCTTGGCATTTCGCAGCATGGTAAGACTCCTGTGACCAGCGCTGTTGTTCCTGCGCCGCACAACCATAATCTATTGCAGGGCTTATGGGAAGACCTCCAGCCCTGCCACAGCATCGGAGCAGGCTCCAACACAGAGCAAAGGTGAGCTCTCCTTACGAGTTCCCGCCTCTTCCCCTCTGATATTCTGCTAACGATGCAAATCGAGATGCTGACTGATGTTCCACTTGCGGTTGGCCCAACGAAGCAGGGCCCGATAACTGAAAAAGGAAGCGATGACCGAAGCTACCAGAGGTCCTAGCAGCAGTATGCCGCGGTAGTTTCCCAGATAATTGCGAAAATACAAGGCCAATAATAGAAACACGATAAAGTACACTATGGTAATCACCAGATTAACCAGCGTTGCCAGCAGCAAAAATAACAGGGCCTTCTTGCGTTGATTCATAGCTTGTCTTCCTATAGGGATTTCGTTGCAGTAGTTATACCATTCAGTAAAAGCAGCATTCTTTCCGATTGATCCCCTCATTCCCCGTGAAAGAGGGAGTCTGGGCATAGAGCATTTGCCAAATAGACTCCCGCGGGAGTGACAAACATTTATCGTACTCTACTTCCACGGATTGGTATTACTTATGGGAACCTCTAAAAAAGCTCTCTGCCGCCCGATCCGGATCTTTCCGTATTTTCAGCAGCGGGAGGGGGATGACCGGTGTCGCTTTGTTCATTTCGGGCTGCCTGCTCGGACTTTGCGTCTTTAGACTCTTCACGCCCTTCTGTTGCTTGGTTTTGCCCGGCTGTATCAGTTTTGAAAACCTGGGCCGGGAAGTCGGGAGCCAGGATGGCCTCTTTGCCCGGAGAATTGAGCAGCTCTTCCAGCCTGGCTTGGGCAACGATTTTAATTGAGGCCACTTTCTGCTTCCGCAGCACTTGCCCCCGGCCCTTTGCGCTTTTTTCGGGCAGATCGGCAAAACGATAGTGCCACAGTTCGGCAGGCTGTTTACCCTTCCCGGAAACTCGCTTGCCGTGTTGTTTACCGGCCGGACAAGTCCGGCCGGTAAACAACACGGCAAAGGCCGCTGCCTGTTCATCGGGCCAAGCCACCATATTGGGCAATTTTTGCAAAGCGTGCAACTGCTCCTTCAGACTGGCTTTTTCTTTGCTACCGTGCTTTGCCTGGGAAAGTTTTTGGTGCAGCGAGCGCAGCTCATCGCTGCGCTCGCTGCTGACACAGACAAAGCATTGCAGCTGAATAGAAGAATCGGAGGCTGCCGGAATTACGCTGTATTCCTTGCCCAAGATATAGCCACCGAAGCGAATTCGCTTGCCGTAAGTACAACCACTCTTCTCATCGCGATAGAGCACCGCTGCTTCCAGTTTGGCCAGTTCTTCTTTGTCGGCTAGGTGGCAGAAAGTCAAATCCCTGCCTACAAAGAGTTTTTCCGGTACATCGAAAACCGTGTAGCAGCCGTTGCTGCGCAACAGCAAAATACGGTCGTAGACCGAGCAGGCAAAAAGTTCGGTGCCATTTTTCAAACCGTAGCCCAGAAAGCCCTCTTTGCCCTCGTAGCGCAGCAAGTGGTCGCGCCTCGCGGCCTGTCGCACATCCACTTTGGCAAAGCTGCTCAATTCGGTGCGGCGCGGATACGACGGGCCAAACTCTTCTTGCAACTGCTCCAGAGAGGACAACGCGTAACGAGTCAGGTTCTTCAAGTGCCGCTCGGCCTGCCGCAGGCGCTTTTCCAGCTCGCGCAGTTCATTCTGCATCCGCTCGATGTCGTAGAGCGAAATGCGACGGATCGGAATGCGCAGCAAGGCGGCCAGCTCCTCCTTGCTGACCGGACGCCCCAGTTCGGCACCCTCGGCACAGTAGGGCTCCAGCCCAGAGAGAATGCTCTGTTCAATCTCCCTTATTTGCTTGAGTTCTTCAATACGCTTGTACAGGCGCTCTTCGATGAAAATGCGCTCTAAAGTACGGCTGAAAATCTGCTGCTTCAGCTCCCGCACATCCAGCTCCAACTCAGCCCGCAGAATTTCTTTGAGTCGCTGGCAGGAATAGCGCAGCACGGCCGGCACATCCAGCTCTATGGGATGTTTGTCGTCGATGGTCAGCAGATTGCAGGAGATCGATACTTCGCAGTCGGTAAAGGCATAGAGTGCTTCAAGTTGCCCTTCTGCACGCACCCCGCGCGGCAGTTGCAGCACAATTTCGACTTCTTCAGCGGTGAAATTCTGGATGTTTTGCACTCGTATTCGGCTTTTTTTGACGGCGGTCTCCAAAGACGCGATCAACGACTCGGTGGTCACACCACAGGGCAGTTCGCGGATTACAATCTGGGTTTCCTCACAGTCCAACCGGGCCCGGGAGAGCACCTTGCCGTTTCCCTGATTGTATTGTGAGGCATCCAGCAGCCCCCCGGTGGCGAAGTCGGGCAACAGCTCAAACTCCTTACCATTCAAATGAGCACACATGGCTTGGATCACTTCGCCAAAATTGTGTGGCAGGATGCGCGTAGACATACCGACCGCAATTCCTTCCGCGCCCAGAATCAACAAAAAGGGCAGCTTGGCCGGGAAGGAGATGGGCTCCCGGCGTCTTCCGTCATAGGAGGGCAGGAATTCGGTGGCATCGGGGTTGAACAAAGTGCGCCGGGCCAACACCGACAAACGGCATTCAATGTAGCGCGCCGCCGAGGCCGGGTCGCCAGTGTAAATGTTGCCGAAGTTGCCTTGTTTTTCGATGAACAGTTCTTTGTTGGCCAGATTGACCAGCGCACCGTAGATAGAGGCATCGCCGTGGGGATGGTATTGCATGCAGTGGCCCACCACGTTGGCCACCTTGTGGAATTTGCCGTCATCCATGTCCCACAGCGATTGGAGAATACGGCGCTGCACTGGCTTGAGTCCATCGTCCAGGCTCGGAATGGCCCGGTCGCGGATCACGTAGGAGGCATACTGGAGAAAGTGGTCGGAAAATAGTTTTTCAATGTAGGCCATGGCAGGGCAGGACTATAGTGAGCGATGACGAGAATGACAATAAATTCACTAGCGGGCCGACATAAAGCGCGAGGCCGGGATTTCGGGAGTTTCCCTTCACTAAAAGGGGACCTCTATCACCGGTGCGGAGCTGCGAGACTTTCACCTTGCCGCAGATACAAGAGAAATTCCCGGTTGCCCTTGGCACCGCGTCCACCTTGTAGCGGAGAAGGACAGGTGGCCAAAATCTCGATGCGGACTGGGCCAATCAGACGCAGCTGCTGGCAGAACCACTCAAAAATCTGCTCTGCCAGAGCGTCTTCGACAACTCCGTCAAAGTCGATTCGGCGCTGAGGGGGCAAAGTCCGACTGTATGACTGCCATTCGAACTGCGGCTTGCACAGGAAGATGCCACTGCCACAATGTCTCAAAGCCAAGGGGACCAGCGGCAGTATCGAGCGAAACGAAATATCCATCACCACAAAGTCTGGGGCAGCCAGACCGGAATCCGGTAAATCACGCAGAAAATCCTGGATTTTGCAGCTCTCAAAACTTTGTACGCGCGGATTCCGGCGGAGTTTGAAGTCCAGCTGATTGCGGCCGCTGTCCACTGCGTAGACCATGCGGCAACCGTGTTGCAACAGGCAGTCACTGAAACCGCCACTGGAAGCACCCGCATCCAGTGCGATGCTACCTGCTATCCGGAAGCCATTACGCTCAAATTGAGGACGGAACTCAACCAGGGCACAGGCTAGTTTGTCGCCGCCGCGCGAAACATAGCGCTGAGGCTGCCGCAGCAGTAGCAAGGCATTCGGCGGGACCGGCTGTCCGGGGTCGCGCAACGTCTCCCGGCCTTGCGAAGCCTCGCTGCCGAGTACAACTTCGCCGCAGAGAATCTTGCTGTAAAGTTGCTCTTTACTGTGTTGGGGGTACTGATGCTGCAGCGTGACAAGTAGCGACTGTTTTTTCACAAGCGTTACGGCCTCTTTGACGACAAGCCTTCGCGATTCTGCTTCTTCGTCCTGATACTGATCAGGCTGGCAATAAAGATTGGCAGTCCCGGCATATCGTACTGGTTCTGAATTGTGTGCATGTAGTTCCGGGCGTACTGCAAGAAAAAGCCCAGCGAAGGACACAGAGCAAACAAACCGATCAAAATCAGGCTGATGGCCTTGAGCAGGCCGATCAGCAGCTCAATGCGCTGGTAGCCAAAGGTTTTGCCCCGGCACTGCAAACCTTGCACTGCAACAGGTGGAGCCCCAGCAGACCAAGGCCATCACATCACTGAAATTGTGCAGTGCATCAGTGGGCAGAGTCAGGCTGTGTGCTCATATTTTGAAAGGCCGACATATGTCCGTGACAGTGAGGCCCATAGGGGCTGCCATGGTCTTACCGGAGAGACTTCACAGAGAGTTTGGGATCTTTATAGGTAAATAAGCGATTAGTAATTTAGATCACATATCAGCAAAATCCAAACTATCCTGCAAGGGGAACAACCAGATGCGATCGGCAGGAAGGTTTTTGCTGCTGATCTGGCCTTTTTGCAACGATTCGTATTGTTCGTTACTGAGCCGGGCAAAACGCGGGCTGCCGTAGATCCGATAGCTCTGTGACGAAGTTTCGCTCGCTTCCGCCGGTTTTTTTGACCCTTTTTCAGAGCTGTCGGTTTTTTTTTGTGTTATGAACAGTGCTTCAATGTCCTCGCCTTGAGACTGGCGGCGTGCGACTTCTGCCAGCCCTCCCTCCGGCCCGTAGAAAAATAATAGTGTGGCCAGGGCATCAGCCTCAGTGCTAGTGCTAGCAATAACTGTTACACTGAAAATTTCGTTGGTATCGTCAGTGTCATCAGAAGCCTTTGAACCTTCGGAAGCACCAACAGGGTAGCCATTATGAGTCGATAGAATATGATGGTAGCGTTGCCCCTGATACATGTAATAACGCTGGTAAATACCGGAAGTAACTACAGCACGAGGCTGGGACAGGAACATTCCCAGCAAATAGTTCTCGCCTTCGCCCCGCACCCCTACGGACCAAGGGCTGCCGTCCGGCTTGCGACCGTAGAGCAGAATATTTCCGCCCAAGTCGATCACTCCTGCCGGAGCGGCTGCCTCCTTTAGGATGAGAGCGACCCGATCGGCGGCAAAGCCTTTGGCAATGCCGCCCAAGTCGATACTCATGCCGGGCCGGGCCAAGCGCACCCGGCGAGTGACAGCATCCAGCTGCACATCGCGGTACGAAACCAGCGCCAGGGCTTCGGCAATGCTCTCAGGTGAAGGCGGTTTGCGCTGGTCGCGCAACCACTGCGCGATACCACCGTCGATCTGGGACCGGGGGCCCTCTCCCGAGGCATCGCCGCTCAGATTCGCCTGCCCGGCCAGCTTGCCGCGGGCCTTCAATTCGTCTTCATAGTGCTTCAAGGCCCGCGAGCCGGTAATATCCCAGAGTCTGCTCAACGGCCCGATGCTTGGATCAAACAGGCCATCACTCTGCTTAGCGTAATTTAAGGCCTGCTGAAGCAGGGTAAAGGTTTCCGGACTGAGCACATTTTGCCCCTCGCGGTTGAGGACGCTAACCTCGCTCTGGTCGCGGTAGCTGCTCATCAGTGCTTCAATGCGCCGCACTTCCTTTTCGGCATTGAGCAGAACGCTGTCCGGCACATAGCCCTGTAAAGTGATGCTGCACGGTGTGTCCAGCGCAAAAAACCGGATCGAATTGCCCTGCTGTGAATTGCAAGCTCCGAGCAGCAGATTGCCTGCGACCAACCCAACCAAGGCGATCCGGCGCGAGGACCGCAGAATGTGCTGTGAAAACCGGGGGATATGAAACATGCCAATTAATGGGCACCTCTAAAAATTCGCTTTTGATGTGGATCGCTGAGATTTTTCGCGACAGCAAGGCGGCAACTCGTTTTAATACTTTGTTGTATTGAAATGAGTTGCCAACAAAGCTGCTCGCGGAAAAGATCGCGATTTCACGCGGAATTGGAATTTTTAGAGGTTCCCTTTAGAAGTACCCTAAAGGGAACCTCTGGTATGAAGGTCTATCGCGAACCACTGGGGCTATACAGGTAGTCGAAATAAGCCATATCAGTGCTGAGCACTTTGTCCATGTGAGACAGAGTTTCGCCGTAGGAATCCATTGCGCGCCAGAAGCGATAGAATTCCGGATCGCGGTTGTAGCTCTCACGGTAGATGGCCGCCGCTTTACCCTCCGCTACAGCGATAATGGTCTGTTTCTCCTTTTCCAGGCGGCCCAACCAGTAGGCCTTCTGTCCTTCACCTCGCGAGCGCTGCTCGGCGGCTCGCTTCTTGCGCTCCGAAGCCATGCGTTCATAGACCTTGGCCGCCACATTATCCGGGTACTGTACCTGACGGATCAGAACGTCTACCAACTCGATGCCGAGACTTTTGGGGTTGATTTCCTGGCGGGAGTATTCAAGGATTTCATGCTCCAATTCCAGACGTCCCAGGTTGACCTCCGTAATTCCGGCGGTGCTGGAGTCATCCGGGCTGCTCAATCCGGCATCGGACTCTGTCAGCAAATTCTCCAAAGCGCTATCGCCTTGGAATTCAGTACTTGCAATGCCCTCTTCGTCCGTTTGCGCGTCTTTGGCTATAGAGGCAAGCATTTCGTTGTTGGTGCGCACAATCTCAACCATTGGATAGCGCCCGATCACGGCTCGCACCCGCTTGTCGATGATGTCGTCCAGTTTGTTGAAGGCATCGATAATGTCGGCCAGTTTGGCGTAAAATATCTTGGGGTCAGCAATGCGCCAGCGCGCTGTGGTGTCGAGCAAGACCCGCTTATCGTCGCTGGTAGGCAGCAGATCGGCCTGGCCGTCCCACGACAGCAGCTTTTTGGGATACTTGTGCGCCACATCGACAAAGGGCATTTTGAATTTCAGTCCGGCTTTGCGATAGTCTGAAGGAAGCACCCGGCCAAAGCGTGTGACCACAGCCTGCTCGCCCTCGTTGACGATAAAAAATGCTTTGCTGGCCAGAAATGCCAGCACAAACAGCCCGATTCCAAGGCCGACTATTTTTTTTACGAGTCCACTCATAATGTAATTCCTTATTTATGGGAACCTCTAAAAATTCGCTTTTGTCTTCTTGCGAAGCTATTTTGGTGCGAGGAAGTGAAGCCGAAGAATACTTTGTTGTATTGTATAGGCTTCCATGCTTCAGTATGGAAGAAAATACAGGCCGTGCGCAGCAAGAGCCTGCCGCCTCTTCTGACGAAGCTGTTCGTTTCAAAAGAGCGAGCAAGAGCGCAGAATGGAATTTTTAGAGGTCCCCTTTATTTGAGAGTTCCTTCAATCGAAATTATTGGACCTGCGGGCCAATCACCGCGGGAGCCAAGTTTTTGAGAGGCAGGAAGTTTTCCAGGTCCTTGTCGATGATGGTCAGCTCGCCCTGGCCTTCCTCCAGTACCTTTTCCACCGTTTCGTAGTAGTAGCGCTGGCGGAAAATCTCCGGGTTTTCACGGTACTGATCGTAGAGTGCATTAAAGCGAGCCACCGCACCTTCGGCCTGTAACACAGTCTGCTCGGCCTGACCCCGTACCTTGGGGATTTCCTTGTTGTAGGCCTCTTGCCCTTCATTGATCAGGCGGTCGCGGTCCTGCTCGGCAGCATTGACATCTTCGATGGCTTTCTGCACCAAGTCGTTGTAGACCACCTGACTGAGGCTGAGGTTTTGCAGGGTTACACCCAACTTCAACTGTTCATTCAGGATATTATTGATTTCCAGTCGGGCCGGCTCGGCAATCAATTCGCGCTGCTGTTCTTGCACGGCTTCGGCGTAGTTGTTGCCGACATAGCGGTTCACCACCGAAATACAGACATCGCGAATCGTCCGGATGCGATTGTCCAGCAGGCCCTTTCGGTTGGTTGCCAGTACCGGTGCGCTGTCCACGTTGAAGAGCCAGTCTCGGGGATTGGTAATGATGTACTGAATGGCAAACGACTGCTGAATGATGTTCAGGTCACCCGTGAGCATGGTCGATTCATCGCTGTAGTCTTCCTGGCTGAACTGGCTCTGCACGCCGGGGCTGGTGGTGCGATAGCCAAAGGCCAGGCTCTGGGTAGTTTGCGGTACGCGGTAGAGCCGGTCGATAAACGGCAGTTTGAAGTGCAGACCCGCCCGGCGGTTGCTCTGAAAGCGGCCAAATCGAGTTACCACACCGACCTCCTTTTGGTCAATACTGTAGACCGAATTACTGCCCAGAATAATCAGCAGCAAGACCAACGCAATATACAAGAGTATTTTACCCCCACCTCCGCCACGTGATGAATTGGAAGCATCGTTTTGCTGCCACTGCTTGAATTTTTTCTGCAGCTCTTCCATAAAATCAGACATTGTTACCTCCTTTTTCCTTCCTTACTTTCATTGTTTTCATTCATTCGAGCTTACCGGATTTTTACTACTCTGTGCCTTTATTTTCAACGGAAGTTCCGGAGAAAAAGGTGGGAATCCTGACATAAGACTATGTTTGTAATGCAATTAAGCCATCAGAATCTATATGAGCATATTGGACTCCATTCTCTGAAATTTCTGTAAAAGGGAACCTCTCAAAATGCTCCTGATGCCTGCCTGATATCAGCGCACGCCCAACACTTGCAGCTCCAGCACCAAGTAGGACCAGGGCGGAATCTGGGGGGGCACGCCCCGCACGCCGTAGGCGCCTTCGGGAGGAAACAGGTAGAGCCGCCGTTCGCCGGGTCGCATATCCAGCAGGGCGGCTTGCCAGGCCGGGAACAATTGATCCGAGCGGGCCCAAGTGCTTTTTTGCTCCTGAATCGTGTCTTCGAGCAGCAGGCTGCGCCCATCGTTCTGCGTGGCCCAAGCGGCGTACCGCAAATGCAGCTCTTCAAAGTCGCGTTCGGCCAACGGAACACCGGAGGCTTGTTTGTCGTCCAGTATTTTGTACTCCAAGCCCCAGTCACTCATTCGGCGCAGGTGGCCTTTCGATCCTTCTGCCACAGGCTGATGCAATGGCTGGCTCTGGTGGCGGGGCCACTGCACTGCGATAAAATCACGGCCTAGGTGCTGGTGTATGGCCGCCAAGCCCTGCCTTTGATAGGGCACTTCGGCCCGCAGACGCGCCAGCATCTTCACGCCTTCTCTCTTTAATTCACGCAGAAATTGTTCTCCCGCCGCACTGTTGCTCTGTACTTGTACGCCAGTAATTGGGTCTTCTGATCTCAGATTGCGGGCCAGCTCCAAGCTCGCCGGATTACTGAGCGTGCCAAAGGCAGTAAATTTGCCCCACAGCAGCGGTTGCGGACTCAGACTGACAAGGAACAGCGCACTGCTTTCCTCCATATCTGGCGGCGGCATGGCCAGTGTTCCGGCCCTGAGAAAGCGAAGCCATTCCGAATATTCGGGCGGATGGGACTTGCTCTCAATATTTTGGAGCGCGTTATTTTTTTGCTTCGCTTCCCCGATTTCCAAATAGGTGGCCCCCTCCGGGTGTCGGAAAACAGTTCCAATCAGTCGGTTGCTGTCGGCCATATAGAGGAAGCGGGCCACCGCCAGCGGGGCCAGCAGGAAAGCCAGCTCGACATGGAGTACGCCCTTGCCGGTACTGATGTGCGTTGTAATGCTATCGTTTAGTTCCGGCTGGCTGCGCAGTTGGGGCCAGGATTCGCTTTGCGATTGCTGAATCAACTGAGCGATTTGCTGTTCTGCTTGTTTTTTATATTCGTTTGCCTGCTCTGCGGTGCGGGCGATGCTGCGAGCCTGCGAGCAGGCAGACGAAAATAGGGCCGCGAGCAGTCCAAGCTGCAATGCCTGCGGCCGAAAAGCGGCTGTGGGACAGAAACGGAGATGCCGAGTGGGGTGCATTGGGAAAGAGCATATAAAGAACAGCGCCGTACAACAAGGGAAGGCGTGTTTCCCGGCAGCGATGGTCTTCCATGAGCCTGTACAACTTATCGCTGTTTAGGTATTCTTTCGCAGGTTGGTCTTTTGCGTGTTTGGGACTTATTCTTGACACTCAGGAGGTCTTTTTTTTATGGACAGCAACCGCTTTATCACAGACCGTGTAGCCTTTGAAGGTATAACTTTTGATGACGTGCTACTGCTGCCGCGCTATGCCGAACTGCTGCCCGGCGAGGTAGTGCTGAACACTTATTTAACCCGTAATATTGAACTCAAGATACCATTGATTTCAGCGGCGATGGACACCGTGACCGAAGCCGAGCTGGCCATTGCCATGGCCCGGGAGGGCGGCTTGGGCGTGCTGCACAAAAATATGAGCATCGAGCGTCAGGCCCAGATGGTACGCCGGGTCAAACGCGCTGAAAGCGTGGTCATAATGGAGCCGCGCTGCATCTTGAGTGGTTCCAACATCGACGAAGCCCTGCGTATCATGCAGGAAGAAAAGATCGGCGGCATTCCGGTGATCGATGCGCAGCATTGTCTGAAGGGTTTGCTGACCAGCCGCGACCTACGCTTTGTCCAAGACCACAGCAAGACGGTGGACGAGGTCATGACACCGCGTGCCAAGCTGATCACGGTGGACCAGATGATTGACTTGGAAGACGCAGCTCAGATTTTGCTGCGCCATAAGATCGAGAAGTTGCCCATCGTGGAGCCGAGCAGCGACCGCCTGCGGGGTCTGATGACGTACCGGGACATCACCTGGGCTCACAATAAGCCTTTTGCCTGCAAGGATAGCCAGGGTCGCCTGCGCGTGGGCGCGGCCCTCAGTACCAGCTCCGATTGGCGGCAGCGGGCCGAGGCCCTGATCGAGGTCGATGTCGATGTGCTGGTATTGGACTCGGCGCACGGTCATTCCAAAGGCATGTTGGAGCTGCTGCGCCGCTTAAAGCAGCACTGGCCTCAGATTGAGGTGGTGGTAGGCAATATCGCCACGGGCGAGGCGGCGCGAGCCTTGATTGAGGCCGGAGCGGACGCCCTGAAGATCGGAATCGGGCCAGGCTCTATCTGCACCACCCGGGTGGTGGCCGGAGTCGGTGTGCCCCAAATTTCAGCCATCTACAATGTTTATTGCGCCGCCCGCGAACACGGAGTTCCGGTGATTGCTGATGGCGGTCTGCGTTATTCCGGCGATGTCATCAAGGCCTTGGCTGCCGGGGCTTCCTGCGTGATGGCGGGCGGACTGTTTGCCGGGGTCGAGGAAACTCCCGGTGACACCATCATTTACAATGGCCGGCAGTACAAGAGCTACCAAGGCATGGGTTCCTTGGAGGCCATGCAGCGTGGCTCGGGAGACCGCTATTTTCAAGGTGATGTGGGCCTTAAAAAAGAAATCAAAAAACTGGTGCCGGAAGGAATTGCGGCACGAGTACCCTACAAGGGCCAGCTCGCCGATGTGGTCTACCAGCTGATCGGCGGGGTGCGTTCGGGTATGGGCTACTGCGGCTGTGCAAAGGTGGCCGATTTACATGAGGTGCAGTTTACCCGCATCAGCGGCGCGGGTGTGCGTGAGAACCATCCTCATGATGTCCACATCACCAATGAGGCTCCGAACTATAGTATGCAGCAGGTCTAGCAGACCTGAGGGCGGTCAGACTGTCGGAGATAAGGGACTGGGGAAAAGTTCCGTTCTTCCAGACTCCGTGAAGGGTTCCCTTTTCCGAAGCCTGCTTTTTTCGTATCCTGCCGGATTCATACTGTGCCAAAGGAAACAAAAACATGTGTGGTATCTTAGGCATTATGGGGCTGGAAAACGGCCAGAGCCAAGAGCAGCGCGAACATTTAACCGAACTTTCCACGCGCCAGCGGCACCGGGGCCCGGACTGGAGCGGCTACTACATGAGCCGCGAAGCGATCTTCGCGCACGAGCGTCTGGCCATCATAGGCATGGAATCCGGAAAACAACCGCTCTACTCAGCAGACGGCAAACTAGTATTGGTGGTCAACGGCGAAATCTACAACTACAAAGAGCTACGCGCCCACTGCCCCGACTACGACTACCAGTCGGATTCGGACTGCGAAGTAATCCTGCCCCTGTACCTCAACCAATACCCCACACAAGGACATAACTTCCTCAACCAGCTGCGCGGTATGTTCGCCTTCATACTCTACAACACCGAAACCAGACAATATCTGGTGGCGCGCGACCACATCGGCATCATCCCGCTCTACAGCGGCTACAACGAGTCCGGACATTTCTACGTCTCATCCGAAATGAAATGCATCGCCGACTCCTGCACCTCGCTGAACACCTTCCCTCCGGGACACTGCCTAGACAGCAACAGCGGCATGCCGGAGTGCTACTACCGGCCCCACTGGTTCGAGTTTACCCGGCTCTCCGGGAAAGGCTCTCCGCCGTTACTGGACGCCGAACAAGTCGATCCCGCAGCCTCGGCGCAGGATCTGATTCTGCTGCGCCAGAGCCTCGAAGATTCCGTACACAGCCACCTGATGTCCGACGTACCCTACGGCGTACTGCTCAGTGGTGGACTGGATTCTTCCCTGGTGGCAGCGATTGCCGTGCGCTACGCGCGCAAGCGAGTCGAGGACAACGACCAAAGCGAAGCCTGGTGGCCACGCCTGCACTCCTTTGCCATCGGCCTGGAAGGCTCTCCCGACCTGGCTGCGGCGGCCAGAGTGGCGGAACAGATCGGCACCGTGCACCACAACTTCCACTTTACGATCGAAGACGGTCTGAATGCCCTGAGCCAGGTGATCTATCACCTGGAAACCTATGATGTAACCACGGTACGGGCTTCAATTCCGATGTATCTGCTCTCGCGTAAAATCAAGTCGATGGGCATTAAAATGGTGCTCTCAGGCGAAGGTTCGGATGAGATTTTTGGCGGTTACCTATACTTTCACCACGCACCCAATCCCAAAGAACTGCACCAAGAGACCGTGCGCAAGCTGCAACGCCTGCACTTCTATGACTGCCTGCGGGCCAACAAGGCCATGATGGCATGGGGTGTTGAGCCGCGCGTCCCCTTTCTCGACCGCCGCTTTTTGGACGTGGCGATGCGCTTCAACCCAGCGAATAAGATGGTGCGCCCTGCCAAAGGCGCGCTGCGCGGCATGGAAAAATGGCTGCTGCGCAAGGCCTTCGAAGGCTATCTGGACGACAAGATTTTGTGGCGCCAGAAAGAGCAGTTCTCCGATGGAGTGGGCTACAACTGGATCAAAAGTCTGAAAGAGCTGGCAGAGCGCGAGGTCAGCGATGCCCAGATGCAGCGCGTGAAACTGCGTTTTGCCATCAACCCACCCGGTTCTAAAGAAGCCTACTTGTACCGCAGCATCTTTGAAAAGCAGTTTCCCAACAGCTCGGCAGCTTCAGCGGCTCTGACCGTGCCCCAAGTCAAGTCGGTAGCCTGCTCCACCGAAACAGGCTTCGAGTGGCTGCTGCGGGCCGGCAAGGTCTCCGCCGGGCTGCTGGATGACCCTTCGGGGCGGGCGGTGCGCGATGTCCACCAAGATTCATATCAGGATTCCTGATAAAAGCCTTCCAAACGGCTCTGAGGGACAGACGTGAGTAAGCTGACGGTGCGCTATCTGGGACGGCTTTCCTACGAACAGGGCTTGGAGCTGCAACAGCAGACTTGGCAGCAGCGCAGCACCGGAGTAATCTGCGACACTCTGCTGCTGCTGGAACACGAGAATGTGTTTACTATGGGCCGCCGCGACAGTAGCAGTAATATGCTGCTGCCCGAAGCCTGGCTTTCGGCCCCGGTGGTGCACTGCGACCGGGGTGGCGAAATGACCTACCACGGCCCGGGCCAGCTGGTCGGCTATTTTCACGCCAAGCTCAATGATATCCCCGTCGGCGAGACCGATCATGGCCCGCAAACAGCCGGGCAGACCAAGTTGCTCAAGCAGTCTGGGCGACACAGACACTATGGAATCGGTGTCAAAGAACTGATCTGGCGTTTGGAAGAGACCATCATCCAGCTGCTGCGCTCGGACTATGGCCTGCCATGTTGTCGCGACCCGGAACACCGGGGAGTCTGGCTAAAGCCGCGGGAAGGCAAAAGTTCCGCCCAAGCCGCCGCCAAAATAGCTGCCGTGGGCATTTCAATCAAACAGGGCGTCTCGCTACACGGCTTTGCACTGAACATCTGCACCGACCTGCGCTTTTTTGAGCAGATCGTGCCCTGCGGCATCCCGGACCGCTCGGTCACCAGCTTGGAACGCGAACTGAGCTCCGTCCCGACCGGGCCTTTAGTTCCTCTTGCCCCTCTGTCCCAAATCTCAGATCAATTGGCAAAGCACTTTGCGGTGGTATTTGGCTACCGGCAACTGGATTTTTCCTGAGTTTCACCGTAAAGCTAGCAGAGTCACCGGGGGAGATCCCCCATTACATGGAATCACTTGGAGTAAAATAAAGGGAACCCCTAAATACGCTCCCATGCGAGCTGGCGCAGCATGGGAGAATGAGGGGAGGGCCGTGCGCAGCCAAGGCCCAACCATCCTTTTTGCGAGCTGGCGCAGCATGGGAGAATGAGGGGAGGGCCGTGCGCAGCCAAGGCCCGACCATCCTTTTTGCGAGCTGGCGCAGCATGGGAGCCTTCGCCTGGCATCAAAACGCGGTACAATCGCTGGGGCCAAGACAAAACAGAAGCAGAGCGATTGTACAATTCTCGCGAAGCGATACCATTTTTAGAGGTCCCCTTCAGAAAAAAAATGAAATAGCTTGCGCACCATATTCCGTTGAGTTAATATGTCCCCTTAGCCTTGCTGAGGCAAGGAAACATGTTTGAGGGGACAAATATGAAAAGAACAAACACCAAGTTTCGCAAGAAAAATCTACGCTTGCTGCTGCTTTATGCAGCACTTATCATTCTGTTCAGCTCGCTGGCGACAACATTGCATGCTCAAAGCAGCAATGCGAATTCAGAGGCCCAGCGAAAAAGTCAAGAATACTTTGAAAAGGGAATTGAGGCCCTCAACAAAAGCCAGAACACCGAGGCCATGGCCTTATTCAATCTATCGCTAAAATTTGATAATCGCAATGGCCAAGCCTACTATAACTTAGGTTTAGCCCAGCAAAACAGTGGCAATTTCGGCCAGGCAATCCGCAACTATTCATTCGCTCTGGAGCTTACTTCCGGGCGAACTCAGGCTATGATTTTTTCTTCACGTGGTACTGCTTTTGCCGAGAATCAGGAATACGACAAGGCCATTGCTGATTACAATCGCGCCCTGAATCTGGACCCGGAGAACGCTGTAATTTATTCCAATCGCGGCCTGTCCTACTATGCCAAGGGAAACAACCAGGCTGCTCTGCTGGATTTCTCTACTTCGCTGGTGCTTGATCCGCGCTATGGCAACGCCTACGGTAGCCGTGGCATGGTCTACTATCACATGGGCAACTACCAGGCCGCTCTGAATGATTACCAGAAGGCCTTGGAGTTCAATTCCGAAGACGTGGTAGCTTTGTTCAATCGTGCGTTGCTGTATCGGGATATAAGCCAGTACGACACGGGAATCAACGACCTGAATCGCACCATTGATATTCTGAACCGCAGACCGGAGCTACTGTTCGGTTCTAACTCGGATCTACTCAATAAGAGCCAAATCGCTCTGAAAGAAATGCAGCGCAAGAAGGATGCCGACAATCGCTATTCGAGCAATCCCCCCCCGAGTAACAACACTAACCCCTATAGTTCGGGGGCTCTAAATCCCAATTGGGACAGCAGCAGTGGTGGTTTCGACAACAGTAGTGACCTATTCAACAACAGCAGCGACCCCTTCAGTGAGGGGGACAATCCATTTGACAGCAACAACAGTAGTCCGTTCTAAGCTATTCAATCTAGGCAGTCTCCTGAGACAGAAAGAGGGCGGGGTTCTTCCCCTGCCCTCTTTCTGTCTCAGGAGTTGCCCTTATCTCTGGCATCTTTCTGTGGTGGGGGATTTTTTAGAGATGCCCCTTGGCTCCGACAACCCATCAGGCTATTCAGCACCATCCAATTATCGCAGGTGCTCCGGAGACAGGGCCTCTTTGCCTCTGTCGACCATTGCCAAAGCCCCTCCAAGTTGCTAGGATGCTACAATCATTTTCCACAGCGGTCCTTGTACTATTGGGCACCTCTAAAAATTCGCTTTTGATGCTGAATCAGCGAGATTTTGCCGATGGTGAGGAAGTGAATCCGAAGCATAATTTGTTGTATGGTAAGGTTTTGCTTGCGGAGCTATTCGGCAACAAGATCGCGATTCAGCGCAGAATTGGAATTTTTAGAGGTGCCCTATTGCAGCCCGGCTGTGAGACTCAGAGAAAAAGCCGTACTGCTCGCAGATTCTGTCTGTTGCAAGCCGTACACGGAGGAAATAGATGACGACAGTCTCTATGAAAAGCCTCTTAGAGGCAGGAGTCCATTTCGGACACCAAACCAAGCGCTGGGATCCGCGCATGAAAAAATATATCTTCACCCAGCGCAACGGAATCCACATCGTGGATCTGCAGAAGACAGTGCTTTGCCTCAAGGATGCCTACGTGGCTACCAAAGATATCATTATCAACAAAAAAAGCATACTGTTCGTCGGAACCAAAAAACAGGCTCAGGAAGTTATCAAATCCGAAGCCGAGGGCTGTGGCATGCATTACGTCAACCATCGCTGGCTCGGCGGCATGTTGACCAATTTCTCCACCATCAAACGCTCGCTCTACCGCCTGAAAAAACTGGAGAAAATGGAAGTTGACGGCTCCTTTGATTCGATGACCAAAAAAGAAGTCTCCCTGAGACAGAAGGAGAAAGATCGTCTGGAGAAGACCTTAGGCGGTATTAAAGAAATGAAAAAACTGCCTGGAGCGATCTTCGTTGTCGATACCCGCAAGGAGCACATTGCTATTGCCGAGGCGAATCGCCTAAAAATTCCTGTAATTGCGATTCTCGACACCAATTGTAATCCCGAAGGCATCCGCTATCCGATTCCCGGCAACGATGATGCGATCCGCGCCATTCAGCTGTTCTCCCAAACTATTGCCTCGGCGGTGCGGGATGCCGAAAACGAGATCGGTCTGGAAGTAATTGAGAGCATGCACGAAGAAGAAGGTGGCTACATGACTCCGGCCGAAGAGTTGGCCAACTATGAGACCCAGCAACAAAGTGCTGAGCAGGAAGTCTACGACTCCCAAGGGGGGAAACAGGCAGAACAAGTAGAAACAGCAAAAACAGCAGAACAAATGACTCAGCCCGCAGCATCTGCGGACACAGCTGTCGCTGCTAAGGAGGGGGGCGAATAAATGAACATCAGTCCCCAGGATGTCAAGAAACTACGCGATAAGACCGGGGCCGGTATGGGCGACTGCAAGAAGGCCTTGGTCGAAGCGAACGGCAATTTTGACGAAGCGGAAAAGATTCTGAAAAAACAGGGCTTGGCCAGCGCGGCCAAGCGCAGCGACCGCCAGACCACAGAAGGCTCGGTTTTTTTTGCCCAGAATGAGCAACGTCTGGTCATGGTAGAAATCCGTTGTGAAACTGATTTTGTGGCAATGAATGAAGAATTCCGCAAGCTTGGCGAGGCAGTGGCTCATCAAGCTCTGGCCGAAAATCTCAGCGAAGCCAACGAAGCCCTGACCACAAAAGTACAAGAAGCGGTCCTCGCTTTGAAGGAAAATCTCAATATTGCTCGGATTGCCAATATTGCCTGCGCCGCAGGCGATATCATCTCAACCTATTCGCACAACAACGGTTCGATCGGCAGCGCGGTAGTACTGCATAGCGAAGGCGGCAGCCCGGACATGGAGGCTTTGAAGAACTTGGGCCGCGATTTGGCGATGCACGCCGCCGCCTATCAGCCAGCCTTTCTAGACTCTTCGGAAGTCGATTCCAAAGTGTTCTCCGAGCAGGAAGAAATTTTCCGTGAACGCGCCGCCAAAGAACATATTCCCGAAAAAGCTCACGAAGGCTATTTGAAAGGTCGGTTGAAAAAGTGGCTTGCGGAATGCTGCTTTGTCGACCAAGGTTTTGTCAAAGAGCCCAAGAACACGGTGAGCAAAGTGCTGCAGGATTTCTCTAGGCAGCACAACACCCAAGTCTGTCTGAAGGCCTATAAGTTTCTGAAGGTAGGTGCGGAGAACTGATAAGCTGCCAAAATCAGGGCTTTCGGCCCCGGATTCCGGCGCGTAACAAGACCGTGAGGGCAAACTTTCATTAGGGGGCCTCCATAATGGGAAAGGCCGTGCGCAGCATCTTTCTGTGATGGGGAATTTTTAGAGGCCCCCCCCTGATAAGATCGTGACTCTTGATGAAGCTGTTGCCTGGTTTTTACCTGAAGTTCCTGTTCTCTCTCAGGCGCGAAAAATGCGAAAGTCAGTCGTGCGCCACTAACGAGCCGGTGCGTAGATACATGCCCGCTCTGGCTCAGACTGGCTTTCCTGTTATAATACTGCTTCCCAAAATAGTTCGTCAGCGAGGAGTTTTTTTTATGGGTTTACTTGACAAAGAAATGGGAAGCAAGATGAATAAAGCCATTCTCAGCTTGGAGCAGGACTATGCTTTATTGCGGACAGGCCGGGCGACGCCTCAGCTACTCGACAAAGTAACGGTCGACTACTATGGCACGCAGACTCCGCTTAAGCAGCTTGCCAATATCAGTATCCCCGATGCGCGAGAAATCGTGGTTGCGCCGTTTGACCGAAACATGCTTAAAGATATCGAACGAGCCATTCAGGTCTCCGATCTGGGTCTGGCTCCGAATAACGACGGCAAAAATATCCGTTTACAGGTGCCCGTCTTGACCGAAGAACGCCGCAAAGAATTGGTAAAGCAGGCCAAGGCCCTGGCCGAAAAGGCCCGTGTTTCGCTGCGCAACATTCGTCGTGAAATGAACGATCGGATCAAGAATGACAAAGAACTGAGCGAAGACATGCAGAAACATGAGACTAGCGAAATCCAACACTTCACCGACAAGATGGTCAAAAAGGTGGACGGGGTTCTGGCGCAGAAAGAACAGGAAATTCTAAAAATCTGAGTTGTGACTGAGACTCCGCTAGTCCCCAGAGAACTGCGCCATGTCGGCATTATTATGGATGGCAATGGCCGCTGGGCTAAACACCAGGGCAAAGCTCGGATTGCCGGGCACAGCGAAGGGGTTAAAGTCAGCAAAGAAATTGTACGCCGGGCCGTAGAGCTGGGTCTTCCCTTTTTGTCGTTATACGTGTTTTCCAGTGAAAACTGGAAACGTCCGCCCAGAGAGGTTGAGCACCTGATGGGCTTGCTGCGAAAACATTTACGCAATGAATTGCAATTTTATATCGACAACCGGATTCGGGTCTGGCACTCGGGGAGCTGCGATGAACTGCCTCGCCCGGTACAGGACGAGCTCAACTATGTCATTGAGCAGACCCGAGATTTCAGTGGACTGACTGTCAATCTGCTTATCAACTACGGTGGGCAACAGGAAATCGTGCGAGCCGCCGAACAATTGCGCCGGGAAGGACGAGTTATCAATTCCCGGAGCCTGCGTCAGCGCATTTATCACGGCAACGAACTGCCGACGCTGGACTTACTGATCCGTACCGGCGGAGACCAGCGAATCAGCAATTTTCTGCTGTGGGATGCGGCTTACGCCGAATTATATTTTACCGAAACCCTGTGGCCTGATTGGACAACCGTGGAATTCGACACCGCTTTGCAGAGTTTTGGCCATCGTGAGCGGCGCTTTGGGAATGTCTAAGGCAACATAAACGATATGATTGTTTCTTAGCCTGGCAGAGATTGAGAAGGTCCAGAACGAGGGGGCAAAGTGCAAGAAGCGGGGTCAAAAATACCGCAAAAAACCACTGAGGACGCTGCCCCGGCCCGGGCAGCGAAGTGTCGCAATATTGGCGAACGGCTGCTCCTGTTCATCATTGCCGTACCTTTACTGGTAGCAATTATTTTACTGCCCTATTACCACCAGTTGCCATTTAATATAGTGGCCACAGTCTTTATAGGCATGGCAGCCCGGGAAATGGCCTGCTTGCTGAAATTGCTGGGCTTTCAGGTGCTTCGGCTGCCCGCCACGTTGATCGGGATACTGCTGCCCGTTGTGCGCTATCTGGAAATTCTGTTCCCGGTGGCAAAGCACTACAATGCGTTTTCCAGTCTGGTGGTCCTCATTGCGCTGGCTTCCCTTTCTTTGCCGATCTTCATTCGTCAATGGGGCATGAGGGAGCGGCTGTTTGCCGCCTTGGGCTACCTGATTATTCTGCTTTATCCGAGCTTTTTGGGAACCTATACGATTGCGATGACCGCCTATGGTTCCGGCCCTTTGCTGGTACTGCTCTACATTATTTGCGTACAGGCCAACGATTCGCTGGCCTGGGTCTTCGGCATGCTGTTTGGCCGCAACCGCGGCTTGATTGACGTCAGTCCCAACAAGAGCCTGCAAGGCTTTCTGGGTGGCTTGCTCTCAGGCATGATTGTGTTTGTGGTATTTGCTCTAATCTGGCCGCAGACGTTTCGGCTTTCTTGGTACCTGCCGTTTTTTGGCTTGGCCATCGCCTGCTGCGTGATACTGGGCGATCTGGTCGAATCGCTGATCAAGCGCGCTGCCGAAGTCAAAGATTCCGGAGCCCTGATCCGGGGGCGGGGCGGCGTACTGGATTCCGTTGACTCACTGCTATTTGTGGCCCCCTTGTACTACTACTTCTTACCTTTTATTATGGCGGGTTGACTTTAAGGGAATCTCTAAAAACTCCCCATCATTTTAATGGCATGCTCAACAGCGATCTTTTTGCCGAGTAGTTTACTAGGCCATTGCTTCGCCCTGTGCCCGGCATCATCAGTAAGGTCTTACTATGCAGCAAAGTATGCTTCATTTCTTTGCTATCGATAAAATCTCGTTTGTTGAGCGATCGGAAGGCAATACTGTTGCCGCGACAAAGCAGGGCAATAGTACAAATCTCTCGAAACGATACGGTTCTTGGCGGTTCCTTAAGGCCTGTTCTTCTGAGTACGGTACTGCTATTCCGCAGGGGCAAGACACAAGTTTTCTGAGAATGAAAGAATGACTTATGCAGCAACAGCAGTTTAACCAGGATTTTCGCAGCATTGTGAGCCGCTTTTGCCTGATCGGTATCGGTTTCTTTGTGTTGTTCACTGTGACCCTGTACTTTGCCGGTGTTGCCATCCTTGAAGTGTTTGGCAGTGGCTTTCTGTTCATTGCCCTGCTGTTCATCATATTTCTAGTAATGGCCGGGCTATTCCTGCTCTGCCTGCGCTTTACCAGCACCCTGCCCGGTCAGGCTCCGGTCGCAGCGATCAGCCTTTGCGTACCTGGCATGTTCTTGGATACCGTAACTTTGCGCTTCCTCGACAAAGTATTGAGCCCGCTCGCGGCCTTCCCCTTGGAATTTTCTTCGATTCTGATGTTTGCCTATGCTTCGATCATTGCGATCAGCTTGGTGGTATACCGGATCTAGCAGACTCCCGGAACAGACCAGCCGGAGTTTCGAGATTTTTGTGATATCAAGGAAGGAAAACCAGGCTATACTTTGCCGCCTCTTCATTGCGGAGCCAGGGCCTGCGCCTTTTCTGCCAAAGCTGCTCCGTGAAAAGATCAAGTCTGGCGCAAAATTAGAATTTTCATCCTATAGATCTTCCCTGATATTAGAGATTCCCTAAGAATATGGAGCGGTATACTTGAAAATTATTGGCATAGTTGGCGGTGTGGGACCGAAGGCAGGTGTGGACTTGCACAGTAAAATAATTCACCTAACCCAGGCGTCTAAGGACCAGGAGCACCTGCCCGTGGTGCATATTTCTTTTTCATCCCGGATCACTGACCGCAGCGAATACCTGCTCTCTCCGGCGAAGCATCCAAACCCGGCTGAAGCAATCAATCAGGTAATCGATTGTTTATATAAGAGCGGTGCGCGGGTGATCGGGATTCCCTGCAATACCTGTCATTCGCCGTCAATTCTTTCGGTAATCCGGCAGCATATAAAATGTGGGTTCCCGGAAGGGGAACTGCAATTGCTGGATATGATTGAAGAGGTCTGCCGCGCAGCGACCGAGCACAAATTACAAAAGATTGGCTTACTGGCCACACAGGGGACTTATAACTCTCGTCTGTATTACGATATTTTCCGAGAACACGGGCTGGAGATACTGCATCCGGCCAGTGAACAACAGCAGCGCAACGTTCACAGCGCAATTTATGATCCGGAGCGCGGTATTAAAGCCAATGTAACCCAGGCAGACAATAAGTTTGCCCGGGAAATTCTGCTAACAGAGGCGCAACATCTCTTAGATCGAGGTGTCGAAGCGATTATTTTGGGCTGTACTGAAATACCCTTGGTTTTGTGCCAGAGCGATTTTCCCGCCTTAGATGCCACCGAAATACTGGCCCGGTCATTAATTGAGCGCGCGATTGCCCCCGAACCTGTCGCTTGAGGTACCACCGCGAACAATTCTGCACTGAATGTGAAACGCGGTCGCTTACCAAAATAGAGCAGGCGGCTGTACAATTCATACACAGCGCAGAATGGAATTTTTAGAGCTGCCCTTATGAGAATAAACCAACGAGTTCCCCGACAGTATCCTTCTGCAGCAAGGGCGATTGAGTCTCCCCTGCTGCCTGCCATTCTGGTAGCGGGGTTCAGTTGGCTATTGCTGAGCTGCCAGAGCGATGTGGTTTCCAGACCGCCGTTGGAGCAAGCACCTGCCACCTGCCGCCAGAACCTGAATGACTTGCTTGCCGAGCAAGCGGCCCGCAACCGGCCCTTTTCAGCTCAAGGCCCCCATGATGAGCTGTATCATACTGAGCTGTATTATTCTTTGGAGAAGACCCGGGGCTTTTCTCAGACCGAATTGCAGGCCATCCAGAGCCTGGATCAGGTTTCCGAAACCATTCGCGCGCAGACGGTCAGTGGCTACCGCAGCTATGAATTGCCTGGCAGCAAGCTCTTGCAGGAACAGCTTCAAAACGGTGACTTCCGTACGATTCTGCCAATCCAGAATGTCGATGGCTGGAATTTGAAGGCTCCCATGCGAGCTGGCGCAGCATGGGAGAGGGGAGAGCCGCGCGCAGCTAGGCCCGACCATCCTTTTCTGCGAGCCTGTGCAGCATTGGAGAAATGGGAAGGCCCGTGCACAGCCAGGGCCGACCTTCCTTTTTTGCGGCAGCGAGGAACGGGAGCCGAGGCATACTTTGCTGTATGGCACCAATGTGAGCTGGCGCAGCATTGGTGAACTGGCAGGCCGCTCCAGCGCGAGACGCGCAGCGCTGGAGAATGGGGAAGGGCCGTGCACAGCTAGGCCCGACCTTCAGCAAAGAGCCTGCTTCCTCTCTTTCGTGACAGTGGTAAATGGCGGGGCGAAGCAGGCCGTTTGCCACAAACCCTGCCGTAAGGCAGAACCTTTACTCCGTGAAAAAGACCGAGTCTGGCGCGCCATCCTTCTGTGGTGGGGAATTTTTAGAGGTTCCCTTCTGTGTTTTTTCCCTGTACTTTTCACAGCTACCGTTGTCACCGCGCTTCGTGATATTCACCTTGGTATTTATCTCAATATTTGCCCGCCTCCATGTTCTCGCCTCATATTCCGCTCACTCTGCCCTCTGCTCAGCTTTCCGTTTTTCTGGAAACGTTCTTCCGACTGAACTGCCGGGAACCCGGTTTCTTCTGGCTGGACAGTGGCAACGGCGAATATCTGGGGAACCCCAATTCCCAAAATCAGTTTACAGGGGAGTCCGGCGGAGCCGCGCTGGGTCGCTTTGCTTTTTTTGGGCTGCGCCCCGAATATCGCCTGCAATACAGCAGCGACCGGCAGTTACGCTGCTATCCCGAAGCTGCAGAAGTTATGCCTGCACCAGTGGCACTGCCCCCAGCGGAGAACCGCTGCTGTGCTCCCGAACAGGCGTTGGAGGCCTTGCGGCACTTGGCCCGGCGTTATCGGTCGGAGCATGCCGGAAGCGGGTCGCAGCACTTATTGCCGTTTCATTCTGGACTGGTGGGCACGGTGGTTTACGAGTTGGGCTACCTGCTCCACGATTACTTTCGTCATGGCACAGCGGGCCGGCAGGCCCCGGATCAAAACGTTCCCGCAGAGTTGCTGCTGGATTTTGCAGCTTATCCGGCACTGCTGGCAGTTGATTTACAGCTCTCTCAGGTTTATCTGACAGGCCAGAGCAAAAGCAATAACTTTCGTTGCCTGCAGCAAAAACTCTCGACAGCCCTTGATGCACTGAGCAATGACCAGTCGGCTAATGTTCCCGGAGCATGGGAGAAAAAAACAGCGCAGGCGGTCTGGCAGTTGCATCAGCAGTATGATTTTACTGCGTATCGCCAGAAATTCGACCAAGTGCGCGAGTATCTCCGCCAAGGTGAGATTTATCAGTTGAACCTGTCACAGAAACTGCGCTTGCGCGCTGCAACCAAGGATAAGTCAGATAAGACAGGATGGGAGTCGGCGGCACTTTATTTGCAGTTGCGGCACAGACATCCGGTGCCCTTTGGGGCTTTCTGCCACTTGTCCGATGGCCGGAATCTTTTGTCCTTTTCGCCGGAGCGGTTTTTTCAGTTGCGCTGGAGGGGAAAAGCAAGACGGATAGAGGCCCGACCCATGAAGGGGACCCGGCCGCGCAACGCGCGACCGGGCCTCGATCTGCGGGGCTACCGGGAGCTGTGCCAAAGCCCCAAAGAGCGGGCCGAGCTACTGATGATCTGCGATTTGCTGCGCAATGATCTCTACCGTATTTGTGAAGCGGCCAGCGTTCGGGTGGATGACGGCAGAGCAGCAAGTGATCGGATAGCAAGTGAGCAAACTGAGAGCTGGCCGTTCATCATCGAGCGCTATCCCTCGATCTGGGCTCAGGTGGCTTCGGTCAGCGGGACATTGCGGGGCGTTTATCCGTCCAGAGCTCGGGGCACAGAAGCGCCCTTCCCCGACCTGGTGGCCCTTTGGCAGGCCTTGTTCCCCTGCGGCTCAATCACCGGGGCCCCAAAATTGCGAGCCATGGAACTGATTCGGCACTTGGAGCCGGAACCCCGCCATTACTATACCGGGAACCTGGGCTACATCGATGGCAGTGGTAATATGGAATTCAATGTGCTGATCCGCAGCTTCTACGAGGCGGCTCCGGCGGTGCTGGACTACCATGTGGGCAGTGGTCTGGTCTGGGATTCCCGACCCGAAGAGGAATGGCGGGAACTGGCGACTAAGTGCCGGTTTTTTCTCGATGCGCTGGGACTGGAGTTTGGCAGTGCTTCAGATTGAAGCCGGGGTGGCTTACAGGCTGTCGGCTCCCAAGCCTGTTACGGGCGACAGCTTGATTCCTTTTCACTATACTAACACAAATGCTTGGACCTGATGCTTGCGCAGAAACTGGGAAGGAACCCTGATGAAGGCAAAGTACTCATCCCGCCGCCTGCACTGGTCGCCTGAGGAAAGCACTTGGCAGGAATGGCTTCGGGCACATCCGGTCAACTGGCGCAAATGTGGCGGCTTGCTGCCCGCCATCGTGCAGAACGTGCAAACCCGGCAGGTGCTGATGCAAGGCTTCATGAACCCGGAAGCCTTGGAGCAAAGCCTGCGCTGCGGCAATGTATGCTTTTTTAGTCGCAGCAAACAACGTCTGTGGTGCAAAGGCGAAAGCTCAGGCAACCGATTGCAGATCTGCGAACTGGCCCTGGACTGCGACTGCGACTCACTGCTGATCCTGGCTTGGCCCTGCGGCCCCACCTGCCACGAAGGTTCCAACTCCTGTTATAGCACGCCTTTTCCGAAGCTTCAAACAGACAAAAAGGCAGAAAAAACCGCGGCGGCTGCCATCCCGGCAGAACCGGGCCGCGAATTGTGCGGACCGGGTGCGGACTGGGCACAGCAGCGCGAGAGTCTGGGCGTTGGCTGGCTGGGCGCACTGGAGGCGATTATCGAGCATCGCCTGGACGAACGCAGCTACAGTCCGGAATCTCTCCCACCCGGCAAGCCTGAAAAGCAAGGGCCAAATCCGGAGCCGGCCAAGCCGGGCTACGTGCAGCAGTTGTTTGAAGACGGCTTGCAGCGCATAGCCCAGAAAGTGGGCGAAGAGGGCGTGGAAGTGGCTCTGGCGGCCATGGCTCTGGCCGGACAAACCGGAAGAGCTCGGCAATGCGGAGCTGCCGGGCAACAGCAATTAGAACAACAAGCAGAGCCACTGGAAAGATTGCGCTGCGAGCTGGCGGGTGAGGCTGCGGATCTACTCTTTCATCTGCTGATACTGCTAAAAGCCTGCGACATGAAGCTACAGGATGCCGTTGCGGTACTCGAAGAACGCCATCTTCAATCACTACTCAAGCAGCAGGCCGACAGCAAATAAGAACAAAGTGGACCTCTAAAGGATTTGCGATGTCGCGGCAGAGAGCTTTTTCCAACAGCTTGTCTCGCATTATGGATCGCCTACAACCCCACATCCGGTGCCTGAAGCCCTATGTTTCGGCGCGCCTGAACTCCGATGTCGGGGAACTGAACAGCAGCATTCTGTTGAACGCCAACGAAAACCCCTACCCTCCCCCCGCCAAGCTCACCGTCTGCCCGGACAAAGTCTGGGACAGCGAAGGCTATAATTACTACCCCGAACCCCAGCCTCAAGAGCTGCTTAAATCTCTGGCACAGTTCTATGGCGTGGACAGCTCCGGAGTATTGGTTGGCCGCGGCAGCGATGAAGCCATCGACCTGTTAGTCCGGGCCTTCTGCGCTAAGCGTGATTCGCTTGTGATTTGTTCCCCCACTTTTGGTATGTATCGCAGCTACGCCGAAATCCAGGGCTGTGGCATCATAGATTTGCCCTTGGAAATCCGCCCCGTTGAGTTGGATGGGGCGGAAATGAAAGCGGAGCGTGGCGCTGCCCAATTGTGCGAGGCCCGGCTGCCGCTGGAGACCTTGCGTTGGCAAATTGAGCATGAAGCCCCCAAATTACTGTTCCTGCCCAGTCCGCAGGCTCCGACGGGCAGCCTGATACCGCAGGAAGAGCTGCGGGACTTGCTGCGCTGCTGTGCCACCTACGACGTACTGCTGGTAATTGACGAGGCCTATGCCGAGTTTGCCCGGCGTCTGGAACCTCAGCACTATCGCAGCCTGATTCCCCTGCTGGACGAATACCCTAACCTGGTCATTCTGCGCACCTTGTCCAAGTCCTGCGGCCTGGCCGGAGAACGGATAGGATGCCTGCTGGCCGCAGCTCCGCTGCTGCAAGTGCTGCGGTCGATACAAGCACCCTACCCCATGCCCGGTTCAATCAGCCGTTATGTCAGCGCTATGCTACAAGATCAGAAGGCTCTGGCCCGGATTGACCGGCAGCTTAGTGCATTGTGCGCGGAGCAGCGAAAATTATTTTCCTTTCTGCAGAACCTGCCCTATATCGAAAGCATATTTTGCAGCGCGGCGAATTTTATCATGGTGCAAATTGCACAGAACCAAGCTTCGGAGCTATGGCGGCACTGTCGTCGGCACGCTATTATCTTGCGAGATTTCAGTGGGGAGATGCTTCCTTCTGCGCTGCGCATTTCGGTGGGCAGCAAGCAGCAGATGGAAGCGCTGCGCAGCGTCCTGCAAAATTTTGCCCTGACTTAGCGGGGCCAAAAATCTTACCGGAGAACACAATTATGCCAGAACGACAATACGCCTTGTTCAGCCTGTCCGACACTGATGGTGCTGTGGAGCTGGCCCGTTTTTTGATTGAGCAGGGGCTGGGCTTGATCGCCACCGGGTCTACGGCCCGCTTCCTGCGCAATGCCGGGCTGGAAGTGGAAAATGTTTCGGACTTTACCGGCTCACCGGAAATCCTCAATGGCCGGGTCAAAACCCTGCACCCGAAGATTCACGGCTCTTTGCTCTACCTGCGGGACAAGGGCGAGCACTTGGAGGAGCAGCAGCGCAGCGAACTGCGCGATATCAGTGTGGTAGCGGTCAATTTGTATCCGTTCGCCAAGGCCGCTCAAGGCAGTAACGACCTCGCTCATGTGATCGAAAACATTGATATTGGAGGGCCTTCCATGCTGCGTTCCGCGGCCAAGAATTACCGGAGTATCTGCGTGCTGTGCCGACCCGCCGATTATGCGGAATTCATCCGCGAGTGGCGCGAGAGCGGCCGGATTGCACCGCAGACCCGCAGCCTACTGGCGGCCAAGGCCTACAGCCACACGGCTCACTACGATGCCACGATCAGCTCCTGGCTCAACGACCAGAACGGCGAGCTGTTCCCCGAAAAACTGGTCATCGCCGGAGAGCGTTGCCAATTGGTCCGCTACGGCGAGAATCCGCATCAGGGAGGGGCGATTTACCGTAGCGTCCAAGCGGGCAACGGCTTGCTAACGCATTGTGAGCAACTTCACGGCAAGGAAATGTCCTACAACAACTTCCTCGATGCGGAAGCAGCATTGAGTTTTCTGCGCCTGTTTGAGCAGCGGGCAGCGATCATCATCAAGCATCAGAATCCCTGTGGCTCGGCACTGGAGCGCCCCACAGCCCGCAGAGGCGGCGAGGAGTTGCTCAGCATCTATCAGCGGGCTCTGGCCTGTGATACGGCCTCGGCCTTCGGGGGCATTGTCGCCGTAAACCGGGAGGTCGGGCTGCCTCTGGCCCAGGAGCTGAGCAAGACTTTCTATGAAATCATCCTGGCACCGGGCTTCAGCGTGGATGCGCTGCAAAAGCTCCAGGATAAAAAAAATCTGCGCATCCTGAAGATTCCCGATGAAGTGGCGGGGTTGCCGAAGCTGGATTTTCGGGCCATCAGTGGCGGCTTTGCCGTTCAGCAGTTAGATGATAGTTTGAATCCGACTCAGGAGAAGGCGGCAGAGGAAGCAGCGGGTTTCCGCTGTGTCTCCAAGGCTCAACCCAGCGAGCGGGATTTACAGGAGCTGTTGTTTGCTTGGAAGATTGCCAGCCGGGTGAAGTCCAATGCCATTGTGCTGAGTAAGGACTTTGCCGCACCGGGCATTGGTGCGGGGCAGATGAGCCGTATCGATTCGGTCAAAATTGCGGCACAGAAGATGCAGAACATGGGTTTTTCCCCGGAAGGCAGCTATATGGCCTCGGATGCTTTTTTCCCGTTTCGCGATGCGGTGGATCAGGCCGCAGAATATGGAGTGCGGGCCATCATCCAGCCGGGCGGCTCGCTGCGCGACCCGGAGGTGATTCAGGCCGCCAATGAGCACGGTATCATCATGGTTTGCACCGGGGTCCGGCATTTTTATCATTAGGGGACCTCTAAATACTTGATGGCGGTTCTGGCCCAAATATCACATCCGTTCAATAAACTGATAGGGCAATAAAATATCCTGTGGGATATTCTGGGCGGGGTTTTCAATCATAGAGATCAAGCGCTCCATCGTCACCATCGCAATATCACCCACGGGCTGATCTATGGCAGCAATGGGCACCGAGAGAAAGTCAAACCATTTATCATTATCGTAAGCAGCGAGCTTAATATCTTCAGGAATGCGCAGGCCCAATCTGCGACAAGCTCCCACAATCTTAAACGCCAAATTAGACGAAGAAGCCAAAATACCTCCCTGAGGGGCCAGTTCCTGCAAGAAATCGTCAAAACCATGACTGCATTTCAGTTCGTGGTAGTCAACCAGATAGCTGGTGCAGGTCACTGCCTCTGCCTTTTGCTGAATGGCAAATTCAAAGCCGCGCTTGCGTTCTGACGAAGTAAAATTTCTGTCCGTAAATCCGACGAACCCGGCTTTGCCAATGCCCTGCTCCAAGAGAAAAACAGTTGCCTGGTAAGCACTGCGGAAGTGATCGATGCTGATAAATACGCACGGACTCTGGCAAACCTTACGATCAATGCAGACTGTCGGTATATCGGTTTCCGGGAGCCTCGCATAGCAGTCGGATGGAGCAATGACTATGCCAGCAACCTGTAGCTCAATCAACTTGTGAAACAGCTCCTGTTCCGTTTGGGGGTTTTCTTCAGAATCAAAGTAAAGCACATGATAATTGTTCGATGAAAATGAGCTCTCCAGATACTTCAACAATTCTGTGAAATAATTCACTCGGATATCCGGAATAATTACACCGATAAATTGCTGCTTCACGCTGGAATTAGCCCCCTTCTCGTAACCAAGGGAGTCAATTGCCTCAAGGATTGCTTCTTTGGTCTTTTCCTCGACAAAGCGAGTACCATTAATCACGTGTGAGATCGTAGAGATGGAAAAGCCGGAATGCTTTGCTATATCGCGTAGAGTAACTTTTTTTCTTTTCATAAGCTCCAACACTATATTGGATTGACTATTGCAGGGGAATCGAACAATGTTTAAGAAACAAAATTTATAATTTATCTATATGAAGATATAATTTTATCATAAATTCAGTTATATAGAAAGATATCGAACATAAATCATTTATATATAATATAAAACATAAAAATATGATTTATGCAAAATTTTCTTGACAGCTCCTCAAAACCGTGTTAGGGTATCTCCAACAAAATCACGGACAACGAAGGAGCCATCCATGAAAAAGATTAACTATAGCATGTGGGCTGTCCTATTCTTGCTCTTTGCAGCATGCAATAAGGGAACGGACACTCAGCAATCCGACGGGCAACATAAGCGAATTACTATCGGCATGTCGTTCCAGGAAATGAATAACCCCTACTTTGTCGTCATGCGCGAAGCCTTTGAGGAAGCAGTAAGGTCAATCGGAGGGACCGCATACACTGCTGATGCCCGGCACGATGTAACCAAGCAAATCAACGACATTGAAGATATGATACAAAAAGAAATTGATATTCTGATCATCAACCCCACCGACACGGAAGGAGTCAAAGGGGCTGTAGACAGTGCCAAGGCAGCTGGTGTGATTGTAGTCGCAGTAGACGCACAGGCAGCTGGTGTCAATGTTTTTGTTGGTTCGCGTAATTACGATGCGGGAGTACAGGCCGGAGAAGCTCTGGCACAAGGCATTGGCGGCAGTGGAGAAGTTGCCATACTCAACGGTATCCCCGTTGTCCCGATTCTAGAGCGCGTTCGTGGTTTTAAAGATGCCATTGCCAAGTACCCAAACATTGAGATTGTCAATATCCAGAACGGCAAGCAGGCTCGTGACGTGGCCCTGAGCGTGACAGAAAACATGCTACAGGCGGCCCCTGATTTGAAGGGTATATTTTCTGTCAATGACGAAGGTTCCTTGGGCTCGCTTGCGGCCATCGAAGCATCCGGGCGCGAGATCAAGTTGACAAGCGTGGATGGGGCACCGGAAGCGGTCAAAGCGATTGCCAAGGGAGGCCCATTCATTGCGACTTCCGCCCAGTTTCCTCGCGATATGATCCGCATCGGTCTGGGAATGGCTCTCGCCCAATACTGGGGAGCCCGGGTCGTTCCGGCTACTGTGCCGCTGAATGTAAAGTTGGTCGATAAAAATACAGCTGCAACGTTCAGCTGGTAGTTAAGGGTACCTGAACGGATGGTCTGATATGGGCAGCGTTGTAATCGAACTGAAAAATATTACCAAAAGTTTTTTCAATGTCGAGGTTCTGCATGGTGTAAACTTGGAAGTCCGGAGCGGAGAAATCCATGCCCTGCTCGGAGAAAATGGTGCGGGAAAGTCTACGCTCATGAAAGTACTCTCTGGTTTGTATCAGCCATCTTCAGGTGAAATTATCAAAAATGGCCAGAAAATCAGGCTTTATTCTGTCAAAGACGCGCAGCGACATGGAATCAATACCATCTTCCAAGAACTTAGTCTGATTCCCAATATGAACACCTGGCAAAATATATTTTTGGGGAGGGAAAAGTCTACAGGCCTGAATCTGGATAGAAAATACATGAGGGATAAGGCAAAAAGCGGATTACTTTCTTTAGAGATTGATATTGATATTGACTTGCCGGTTTGTGAATTGAGTATTGCCAACCAGCAGTTTGTTGAAATTGCCAAGGCGCTGCTGGAAGACTCGGATGTACTGATCTTGGACGAACCGACTTCGACCCTCACGCCGAATGAGGTAAAACATTTATTTAAAGTCATGCGCAAGCTCAAAAAAACGGGGGTGGCGATGATTTTTATTAGCCATCATCTCGAAGAACTGTTTGATATCTGCCAAAGAGTCACCATTCTGAGAGATGGTTATTCTCTGGGAGTGCATGAATTGTCCGAAATAAACGAGGAACAGCTCATCTCAAAAATGGTCGGGCGAGAAAATATCGCGAATTATCCGCTGAAACGGAATCCTGACACGGAGGCATTTTTTGAAGCCAAACCGAAGGGAAACTCTTCTTTTCACGTAAAACGTGGTGAAATTCTAGGCATATTCGGCTTGGTGGGAGCTGGCAGGACTGAGTTGATACTGCGGATTCTGGGCCTTAATGGAGGCTTTAGTGGATTTTTGCAATTTAAAGGCGACAACATAACAATAAAAAATCCGGTTGAGGCATTGATGCTGGGTATTGGATTGCTTCCTGAAGATAGAAAATTTGCAGGGTTGATGTTGAATACCAGTATTTTAGGAAATATTATTGTTAATAACATGAAAAAAATATTTTATAATAGTAAATTCGAATCGGTTAAAGCACAAAATTATCGAAAGAAACTTCATATAAAATGTACTGATATTTATCAAGAGACTAAGTTTTTGAGTGGAGGCAATCAGCAGAAAGTGGTAATTGCACGCTGGCTGTGTGCAAATTGTCAGCTGCTGATTTTTGATGAACCAACACGAGGTATTGATATTGGCGCAAAGCATGAAATATATCGGTTGATGGATCAATTTGTTAAGGAAGGGAAATCCATCATTATGATTTCCTCTGAAATGAATGAAATTGTCGGCATGAGCGATCGCATTATTGTAATGAAAAATGGTGAAATCAAAACCACCTTAAGTGGCGATGCGAAACCAAATGAGATATTGGCATGTGCAATTTAAAGGGATTATTTTGATGCTTGCCAGAATTCTAAAAAACAGTTTTATGCTACCTCTTATGGCCTTGTTCGCAATCTTCATTATTCTCTCTGTATCTTCACGGTATTTCTTGGATTTTGATAATCTGAATGCCGTGCTCAGGCAATCATCTATTGATGCTTTATTGGCTTTCGGCATGACACTGGTGATTCTGACAGGCGGCATTGACCTCTCTGTCGGTGCTGTGTCTGCTTTGGTAGGTACAATCTTTGCCGGAATGGTTGCAAATTCCCTGCCTCAAGGGGTCGCTTTGCTATTAGCATTAGTTTTTGCCGGCATCATTGGCTTATGCAATGGTCTGGTTGTAACCAGATTACAACTTCCTTCCATCGTGGTCACTTTGGCCATGATGCTGATAGCGCGCGGCATTGCATTGGTCTACACCGGAGGTTACCCCATATCCGGGCTGCCGGACTCCTTCCGGATTATCGGAAGTAAAAGTTTCCCCTTTTTGATTGCCATTAGCACATTCATGGTAATCTGGTATTTTCTCACGCAAACTCGCGCAGGGAAATATCTTTATGCAATAGGAGATAATGAAACGGCTGTTTTATACTCTGGTATTGATATCAATAAATATAAAAGAATGGCCTATATTCTGTGTTCTCTCTGCGCCGGAATTGGCGGAATTGTCTTGGCTTCCCGCACAGGAAGCGGACAGCCCAATTCAGCGGATGGTTTTGAATTAACTGCGATTGCCGCAGTTGTCTTGGGAGGAACCCTGATTACCGGAGGCAGGGGCAGCGTACTGGGCACACTGATTGGAGCCTTGACCTTGGGTCTGATTAACAATGGCTTAAATCTACTGGGCATTAATCCCTTTGCTCAGCAAATAGTGAAGGGTTTCATCATACTGCTTGCAATATCTATAAGTGCGTTAAAAACCAAGACCAAATATTGACAAGTTTCAAATAATTTAGGGGGACCTCTAAAAACTCGCTTTTGATGCTGAGCGGATGAGATTTTGCCGAGTGCGAGGAAGTGAAGCCGAGGCATACTTTGTTGTATGGTAAGGCTTTGCTGGCGAAGCGATTCGGCAACAAGATCGCCGCTCAGCGCAAAATTGGAATTTTTAGAGGTTCCCTTAGAGCACTTAAAAAACAAAAGGCAAAGGAGCCTTGCATAATGAACTCTATCCCCAAAACAATCAAAGCCATTGTCAATCACGGGCCCAATGACTATCGCTTAGAAGAATTACCCTGCCCCAGGCCCAAGATCAGGGAGTTGCTGATAAAAGTCGAGGCCTGCGGTATCTGCGGCTCAGATGGCAAGTGCATGCACGGTGCTTCCATGTACTGGAGCGGAGATGAGCCGGGTGTTGATTCCTGGGTTAAGACTCCGGTTGTGCCCGGGCACGAATTTGTTGGTTACATAGCCGCGGCCGGCGGAGGCGCAGAAGAACATTTTGGCGTGACGGTCGGCGATCGGGTCACAGCCGAGCAAATCATCCCTTGTGGGAAATGTATGTTCTGCAAGTCGGGCAAATATTGGATGTGTGAACAACACGATATTTTTGGCTTTCAGAAAGGTCGTTCAGACGGTGCAATGGCCGAATATATGATTTTCAATCAGGACTGCATCGTCCATAAAGTTCCCAAGACACTGAGTATCGAGAATGCTGCATTTATTGAACCATTGGCCTGTGGCATTCATGCCGTAGAGCGTGCGCAGGTTTTTCTGCGCGATGTCGTGGTGGTGGCGGGGGCAGGCCCCATCGGTTTGGGGATCATTCAGGCTCTGGCCTTGCAGAGTCCCAAAGAACTGATCGTTCTGGACTTGGACGACAAACGTCTGGCCTTGTGCCGGGAACTGGGTGCGACCATTGCGCTAAATCCACGAAAAGTCGATGTTATTAGCAAGGTAAAGGAACTTAGCGGAGGTTATGGCTGCGATATTTACATCGAAGCCTCCGGACACCCGCAGGGTGTTCAGCAGGGGCTGGAAATGACTCGTCGCCTGGGTCGCTTTGTCGAAATGAGCGTCTTTGGTCAGGATGTGAGCACCGATTGGTCCGTGATTGGAGATCGCAAAGAGCTGGATATCCGGGGAACCCATTTAGGCCCTTACTGTTACCCCATTGCCATCGATTTATTGCAAAAAGGCAGGATTTCAGCAAAAAAAATTGTTACCCATCAGTTCCCGCTGACAGAATTTCAGGCAGCCATGGAAATGGCATCCCGGACCGATCAGAGTATTAAAGTGCTATTGGTCCCATAGAAGGCTGGTGCACAAACCTTCAAAGTGATGTGTGGAGTAACCCTGAGGTCACGGACACCACACAATATGGAGCCTCTAAAAATTTCCCTCCACAGAAAGATTCTGCTGCCAGACTTGGTCTTTTTAACGGGGCAGAAGTCGGCCTGTGCCTTGCGGCAGGATTTGTAGGGCGATTTGCTGGCTGATAAAGAAGTGGTCAAAGCTATCGAGGACGGCATGCGCAGCATAACGCGCGAGTACATTCTCTACAATCTCGGCCCCAGCAGGCATCACCGAGCGGACCACACCCAGTGGGGACGGCCTCTGCCTGCCCAAAGACCACCCCTTCTGGAACACCCATCATCCGATGAACGGCTGGGGCTGCAAATGCTGGGCGGGCTTTATCACCAAAGAGCAGTTTGACGACTATCAGAAAAACGGGATTTCCGAACCCATACTGGATGGGCAGGAAGCCGCAAAGTCAAGAAACACGCAGGAAACTGCGCGACGAGGCTCCGCCCATCGAGTATATGGACTGGCTCAACAAGAAGATGGGGCAGATCGAGAAGGTGCCCAAGGGCATCAGCCCCTCCCCTCAATTACGGTGCCGCAAGAGTAAAAGAAGGTGCCAATATACGATTCGCGGTGGGCGCACAGTTACTTGTGATCCAAGCCTTACTGTACTTGGTGGTATCGATTTGGCCCATCATATCGTAGTAGGGCCGCCGAGCTCCCTGAAAAGGATGCCCGTGGAACAACACCGAGCCGCCCTCAGGATTATCAGCATGATAGGAATTTCCCGCCTTTGGAGGGTAAGCCAAATGCACTGCATTATTAATTGCTCTCGTATTGAACCCGGTTTTTAAAAATAATTTACTCACAGCACCCAAAAAACAAGTATTCTGATCCGGAAAGGTCTGAATGCTGCGTATGGGCAGGTAGAGGATTTCTCCGCTTCCCACCTCGATGCGATGCAGTGTTACACGACTTTTATGATTGTCCGCAGCATCGATTATCGCAGCATCGTCAATATTCTTTGTCCACATATCCATGCCCCACAGGGCCCGGAGCGGGGAATCCGATATGGGGGCTCCCGGTGTGCCCGGTGTATCCGGTGTAGCACGCAGGCCACTTTCTTCAGTCGTGATGGCAGCAGGCAGAGCGTCAGGGTAATCTGCTGTGGTGATCGCCCCAGAGCTCTTGAGGTGGGTGGCGTTCTGATAGGCGTGGACGTAGTACTGCTGCCCCGGGCTCATAAAGCCCGGATATTTGCTCTCAGGCTCGGTGCCCAGATCGACCGCCGCGTTGTGCGGCGGGGTCACATAATCTTTGGTGACGCTGAAGTAGATTCCCCGCTGGTAGTTTTTCTCGGCGGAAAAGCTGCGCGTTATCAGGGCGGGGTGGTCTTTGACGCTGCTCCAGGCGGGGGCGGCTGAGGAGTCGCTGAGGATGAATTCGTATGTCCCGGCAGAGTTTGCGGTAACGGTGAGCAGGAACTCGCGCAGGCCGATGATCGTTTTCTCAAAGCGGACCGTGCGGGGCGCCCCATTATCGGCCCCATTATCGGCCCCATCATTGCCCCCATCATCGGGCGGATCGCAGGCGGCCAGTAGAATCAGGGAGCAGAAAAATAAAAGGATAAATGGGAACGAAATCCCCGCAGAGAAATAATTTCCCCTGCTATATGGTTTTAATTTTTTCGATGAGCGATGAGCGATGAGCGATGAGCGATGAGCGATGAGCGAATTTTACTGAACTTGTGTTCCATTGTGCAATACTCCTTGGTATTATTATGCAAAATAATGCATAAAGATGATGTTCCGGCCAAGGTCGGAATGGTTTTGATAAAAGATGAAATAGGGTTATAAAATAGCTTGTCCTTCTCAAAGAATATACGATTCCCCCGCGGAGGGCAAGAGAAATTGCAGGAGAATCTCCAAAAATTGGCTTTTCTTGCGAGGCTCCCATGCTGCGCCAGCTCGCAAAAAAGGAAGGTCGGGCCTAGCTGCGCACGGCCCTCCCCATTTCTCCCATGCTGCGCCAGCTCGCATGGGAGCGGCACTCAGGCGGCGCAGTTGTCAAGGACAGTTTCACAGAAAAAGCAAATTCTGGGAGCTTTTCTTGTGATTTTCTTGCCCTCCGTAGAGAAAGAGTATATAGTTCAAAGAGAGGAAAGAGAGGAATATATTTCGTATCTCTATTTCATCTTTTGGGGATCTCTAAAAATTCGCTTTTGTTTTCTTGCGAAGCTATTTTGGAGCAAGGAAGTGAGGCCAAAGAATACTTTGTTGTATTGTATAGGCTTCCATTCCTCAGCATGGAAGAAAATGCAGGCCGTGCGCAGTAAGAGCCTGCCGCCTCTTCTGACAAAGCTGTTCGTTTCAAAAGAGCGAGCAAGAGCGCAGAATGGAATTTTTAGAGATCCCTTTTGCCAAAATCATTCCGACCTCGGTCGGAACATCATCTTTATGCATTGTTTTGCATAATAATACCCGGGAGTATTGCATAATGGGACACAAGTTCAGTAAAATTCGCACATCGCACATCGCACATCGCACATCGCACATCGCACATCGCAGTTAATTGAATCAAGGCCATGCCGCGGGAAAATATATTTTCCCGCGGTGTTTTTGCGTCCATTCGCCCTCCTTTCCATCCTTTTCCTGGCACTCGCCTGTGGCCCCCCCGAAGATATTGGGCTCGGCCCGAATCTACCGGCCGCGATATCTTTACTGAGCGCCGCGGAGCAGAAAGAACTGGCGGAACTTCTGCAGGCGGGAGGCCTGCACGAAACGGAACGGAGCCGGTTTGTGGAGCTTGCGGTCAAGCCTAATCTGAGCCCTGCGGAACGGGAACAGAAGGAGAAGCTTGAGAAGAAGCTTCAGGAGGCGCTTAACAAAGAGCCGACCTCCGCTGATCAACAACAAACTAAGTTGACGGAACTTCTGAAAAAGCTTAGGGGTTCCAGCGGTACCAAGACAGGCACCGCCCAAAAGTCGAAAAACTTGCAGAGCATCCTGCAAGACGGAACCCTGCCGACCCCATCGGAGCTGGCGGCTTACGACCAAGCTACCGCGGATATTCTGTCCCCTCTTGCCGGCAATACAGCCAAAAAACTGGGGATCATATATGTTACGGAAGCCGGGAAGGGCACCCAGGATGGCAGCAGCTGGGAGAATGCCTATGCCGCAGCCAAGCTGAAAACCGCCATTGACAGCGCGGGAACAGCAGCCAACGAGCAGAAACCCTACCTGGTAATGGTCGCAGAGGGCAGCTACGCCATCAGCGAAACCCTGAGCATGAAAAAGCATGTAGCCATCATGGGCGGCTTTAGCGGCAATGGCGTCGATAGGGGCGGAACTACCACCCTGGATGGCGGGGGCAACACTCGGGTCTTTTTCAATATCAGACTGGACAACACGGCTGTGCTCTCCGGAGTGACCATATCCAATGGTCTTACGAATCTTAATGGCGGCGGCATGTTCAATAACGAATCCTCGCCCACACTCAGCCATGTTGTGTTTTCCGGAAATACGGCCAGTGATGGTGGCGGCATGTCCAATGCCGACTCCTCGCCCACGCTCAGCCATGTTACCTTCTCCGGGAACACGGCAACTGAAAAGGGAGGCGGGATGAGAAATAGCCAATCTTCTCCCACGCTCAGCCATGTTACCTTCTCCAAGAACACGGCAAAACAATTGGGAGGCGGGATGGCTAATTCCGGCTCTTCCCCCACGCTCACCAATGTTACGTTCTCCGGGAACACGGCAAAGGAATTGGGAGGCGGGATGGCTAATTCCGACTCTTCCCCCACGACCACCAATGTTGAGTACTCCGGGAACACGGCAAAGAAAAACCCTGATAGGTATGACTATTCTTCAGAGATGCCGGGGGGCCCGGACCTGGGGGCCTTCGCGTCTGGCGGCACAGCACCGTAGAGCCGCCAAAGAGTAGCTTCGCCAAACAAAAGAGGCCCCGCTAGGCGGGGCCTCTTTTGTTATCTGCTTGTCAGTGAAAAGGCAGCAGAATCATTGGTCCGTCCGACTCCACAGAAATTTTTCGAAAATGAAAATTTTTAGGGTGGCCCTTTTACAAAGTCTCATAATCCAAAGTTCTCAGCAGCCGGGCAAAACCGGCTTTACCAGTCTCCCGCCTGCGGCTGACGAGCAGCGAGCCATCACCTTGCAGCACGGCTTCGCCAGGTGCGGAGCGCAGGTTGTACAGCGAGTGCATCGAAGCCCCGTAGGCTCCGGCAGTCAACAGGGCAATAATATCGCCGCTGCGCGGCTCACTGAGCTCCACTTCTTCGACCATAATATCCGAAGACTCGCAAATATTACCAACAATTTTGACACTCTGGCGACCTCGGCCTTCGGCCTCGCCACTGAGATTGACAGCGTGATGATAGGCACCGTAAAAGGCCGGACGAATCAAATGGTTGAAACCCGTATCTGTGCCGACAAAGACACAGGAATCGCCAAGGTTGATGGTGGTAATGCGGCAAAGCAGCACGGTCGATTCGGCTACCAGGAACTTGCCGGGCTCCAGGCGCAGCTCCGGAGGCCCGGAATTATGGGACTGAAACTCGGCCAATGGTTCAGCGATGGCCCGGGAAAATCTGCTCAAGTCCAGCCCTTTCTGGCCGCTACGGTAACGCACACCAAAGCCGCCGCCACAATCAATAAAGCGCAGCGGCACAAAATCGCGAGCCACCTGCAAGATTGAGCAAACCGCCCTCTCAAACTCCTCAGTCTGGTAGAAGCCCGAACCAATATGGCAGTGGATGCCCACCAGCTCCAACTGATAACGCAGCAGCGTCTCTTTGACCGCGTCCAGATCGCTCAAGGCAATGCCGAACTTGGAGTCCCTGCCCCCGGTAATCGTGCCTCGGAACTCTCCGGCCCCCACACCTGGTTTGAGCCGAACCGCCACTTCAGTGCCGGGGCGCAGCTGCCCCAGCAGCTCCAACTCCATTAGCGAACCGATGTTGCACAGCACGCCCAGCTCCAGTACCTGAGCCAGCTCTTCGCGGCCCGAATAGTTTCCGGTAAAGATCAGCTGCTCCGGGCGGAAACCGCAGCGCAGAGCCAGCTGAATTTCGTGAGGCGAGACCGTATCAATCCCATCCAGCCCGGCGATTAAGAGGACCTTGAGCAGGTCCGGGTTGTAATTGGCCTTCATGGCATAGAAGATCTTGCTATTGTCCGGGAAACCGGCTCGCAACTGGTCCAGGCGCTGCAACACCGTGGCAACGTCACTCAGATAAACGGGGCTGCCAGCCTGCTCAACAGCCTGCTGCGCCTGTTCCAGGCTGGGAATAAATAAATCTGAGTGACTCTCGGCAGGGGGGGAAGGCATGTGAAATTCTCCGTACGCGAAACAGGCTGGCCCGAACAGGCTGGCCCGAACAGGCTAGCCCGAAAAGGGGGCCCTCTATAAATTCACTTCTGATGAAAGCGAAAGGGTTTCTCCCGGGAGCGGGAAATAAGTCCTTGCCATGATTTTCTGAACGATCAGACGGCAATTGCTCTCATCTGTTCTACATCGAAAACAACTCTGTGTGGAAGTTGGTCCGGGGCATACCGAGCCCGCTCATCACTTTGCGCAGTGTTGGCACGACCGCGCCGGGGCCACAATACAAAACCCCGGTTTTGCGACTTGGCGGCTGTGAAGACAAGACATCCCGCAGCTTACCCTCCGTCAGACGTGCTCCTGCGTAGGTATGAATACTCAAGTGAGGCAGCTGCTCCTGAAAATAATGAAATCGATCTTCAAACACCAGCTCGCTTGCCTCGTGCACAAACCAGTGCAGGTTCAATGGAGCCGAACGGCTCTGCCCCGCTGATTTCGCCTCAAAAGCCATCTGTTCCAGCATTGACAAAAACGGTGTGATCCCCGCACCTGCGGCAACCAAGTGGATACCGTCCGAGTATGCGGCCTTTTGACAGGAGAATTTGCCATAGGGCCCCAGAACCTTGACCTGAGTACCCAAAGGATCTGCGGGCCATTCAGACAGACGGGCGGTAAAGTCCCCCAGTTTCTTGACCACCACCGTCAGCACCGATGTATCAGAGGATTCAGAGTCCTTCCGGGCGTAGCCCGCAAACGAAAACGGATGCTGCTCCCAGTAGGTTTTGCCTTTCGGACCAACAAGGGCAAACGAAAAATAGGCGTACTGGCCGGCCTGATGCTGGTGCAGAATGCCGATCCTACGGCGGGCTCGCTTGTTCGGAATACCATTCGGGACACGCAGGCGCAGGCGCACAAAATTCTCGTGCAGTACCTCAACGCTTTCCAGACGGTAGACCGGTGCCGTGGCCTGTGAGATCATCAGGCAGAGCTTGCAGCCCAGAGCGAACAGCAGGTAACCCGTCACCAGTACTTTACCCCACAGATTCTCTTCAAGGGCTCCCGCGGTAAACACGTGATACCATACCCCGGCTGCCAACAGGTAGAACGACTGGTGAAGGCGATGCATCTTGGCGTAGTCAGCCACCTTCATCAGTTTGTCGTTGCGTGGCTTCAGCCAGACTCTCACCGCCACAATCATCAGCAAAATACTAACGACCACACTGACATACACCACAATCATACCGCTGTCCGGTTCCAGCAGCACTTTGCGCAGCCCGTCCTCTTTCAGGTGGACCGCTGAATGCAGAATCAAAGTGAGCAGCAGCATATAGCGAAACAGACCGCGGTGCTTGCGAATGATATTGGGGAAACCCCAGATACGGTCGAGCAAGGGCAGCCGTTGCCCGATAATCAGCTGCCCGATATAGATGTAGTACAGAAAGATTCCGGGAATCCACAGTACCAGATAAGAAAAAAAATCCGGGTCGCTGAAATCCAACAAATAGATACTGGCAAAGCAGGTGTACAGCGTCCAGAGCGGTAATATTATATAGGCAAGTGCCGCAAACAAAAATGACTGCATGGAGCTCCTTCACCTTAAGGGGACCTCTAAAAATCAGGCTCCTCGGTATATCAAGTTGATTTTAGAGTCGCAGCTACCGGACTCAAGTATATCATCATTAAAAATGTTTCTGTATTCCTGTAACCCCTAGCCCGAACCGCTTGAAATATACTGTTCAACCTTCCAGACGGGCGCTTGTCTTACCTGAGCGCCAGCGCTCCACCACCTTATCCCCATGTTTCTCCAAGCTATCCAATGCTTTAGGGGACCTCTAAAAATTCCATTCTGCGCTCTTGCTCGCTCTTTTGAAACGAACAGATTCGTCAGTAAAGCCTTACAATACAACAGTATTAAAACGAGTTGCCGCCTTTAGTAGTCTCGCTAGAGGACGTAGCAACGCATACAGTTTTAGTTTCTTGCTCAGTACCTTAGCTATCACCCAAATTTTCCGTTTCCTAGAAAGTTTCCCAAAATGATTCCATCTATTATCAGCTGCGGCTTGAACCTCAAGCCCGGCACAAGCACCATGGCATTGTATATGGCTATGTTGGTAAACAGGAATATAGCTGTCTGGTGGAAAAAATATTTTTTGTAACTGGCTTTTAAATGCTTTTTCCCTGAGAGATTGTGGGAGTTGATTACCGGGGAAATATGACTCTTTAAGCATATCAAAATACAACTGATCATTTTGATCAATTTCAATCACACGACAAACAACATCATCAAATGATGCAAAATCATGGCAATTTATAAAAGCCTTAGTATTAAACTCTTTGCCTATATCAGGGTTGCCCCAATATATAGGTATACTATTAGCCATCATAGGATGCAAAATTTTCTCTGTCGTATAACCTGAATAAGAATGATTTTCAAACGCAATCGTAAACTTATACTGTTCTAGAAACTTGATCTTAGTATAATCCCATGGATTTTCATCACTATAATGATTATCCAGTGTAGCCATATTATTAAGAACTTTTCCTGGGCAATCGACATTTTTATACTTCATAAGCATTTTAGTAAATCGCTCCCTTGGCTCAGTTAGTTCACTACTTGCTGAAACAACAAAATTACAAAATTTTCTTTTTTCTTCCACAATTAACTTAGGATTTTTTGTTTTAATTAGATTCTTTCCACTTTCACCCCATAAATATTTAAAGTATGGTGGAAATCTAAAATTACGTCCATTTATAGTATCTGGGAGGAAAGAAAAAGCATAATCAACACGGTTAAAATCTGGATAAGCATTTTCGCTTGTAAAAAATACCTTTGTACAGCAATAATTTTCTAAGTTTTTATTACGAGTAGAACAGAAAATAACTTCAGGATTTTTATCATCTTCTATCACAGAAAAATTATCACTGATGAAATTACATACAACATCCCGACATATATCACTATATTTATCAAATCCCACATACAATATTCTTTTTGCTAATGATTGTTTAATAGAAGGAATATTAGATGTTTCTTCATCTGGATAGAAAGGCTTATAAACATGCTTCTCATCGGTAAATTTAATAAAAGTAGCTAAAAAGTCATTTATTATTTTTAACTTAATCGGTTTTATCACAAGTCTTTGCTCTTCTTGTACGACAGTAAGGTTATTAAAAAAATACTGGGAATGCTTATCACTATTAAGATTTTCTGTATTCTTCAATTTAGGATTAATAAACTTAGAATCAAGTAATCCTTGGATCACACTGTACCTGTCATGTAATTCGTTAGGCCAATTTGGAAAAAAATATACAGGGACTCCCATCGCCAAACAAGGTAACAGGGTATGAAGGTTACCCGTAAATACGACTCTAGCATTCTTATAAAGCCCGAGCATTTCCTTGGCATAATTTAAATACCAATCTTCTGTAGGTGTTTCATCTGTTTCTAAGCATTCATAAGTATTTGTGTAAGCAAAAAAATCATGGTGCTCTAGTATATTTTTAGGTAGAAGTTCAGAAGCATTAGGCACATCTACAGAAATAATTTTAGAATATTGTTTTTCTGCATTGCGAAACGGGAAAGTCAAAGTCAAACAACGGCTTAAAAAACTATCAATTCCCTTTTCCCTAAGTATCTCTTCCGTGAAAGGGTCCCGACAACCTATCGGACCTGCCTTCCTGAGCGAGGTCACAATACCCTCATCATCCAATATTTTGCGAGTATCCATAAAAGTACTTAAATGAAACCCCCAATAGAATGGTCTCAACAAATCACTGACTGGAAATGAGCGGTATTGTTTTCCATAATGGGCAAACCAACCCTGCATAACAACATGTGCAGGCTCTCCTTCATAGAGGGCAAGGCTATCCCTAGCCACAAAATTTAATCTATTATCCCTGAGTGGAGCATCTAAGAATTGCAACGTTGCAATGGTTTGAATGTAGTCCCCAACATTACAACTTCTATTTTTGTTAGAACTATTTATATACTTAAATACTAAATATTTTTTCATCGTTATCTTGGCTCCTCGGTATATCAAGTTGATTTTAGAGTCGCAGCTACCGGACTCAAGGGGACCTCTAAAAATCGGCATTGCGATGTAAAATCAAAAATCCTTCCTTAATCATAACAAAATAGCACAAAAAATAGTTGGATCCAGATTAATTACGATCAATAAATTCTAATAAAATTAGAATTTACATAAAAAATCATTATTTACAGCATTTTAGATACAATTATCCACTATTATGCTGTAATTGAAACATATTTTAACATATTATACACAGTATTTCGTAACCCCATACGAAACCTTACCCGATCTATCCCTATACATCGCAACTCTAATCCCCTATTCATGCAATTGCGAAACCATGCAAATATATGCTCCACTTTCGCCCGGGTCTTTGACTTGCGGCGGTTACTTTCTAATTGCTTCTCTGTAAGTGAAGTATCTCGATATTTTCGGTGATGAATAAAGTTCCTCACACCTTTCTTCCGTAGTTCATTTGTTATCTTTTCACTTCGGTACGCACTATCCCCATATATCTGCGTGACGCCTCAAAATAGCTGCAAGCACCTGTGAGTCGTGCACATTAGCTGCACTTACTTCGTAAGCGGTAATAAACTGCTCGTTAGTCGCCGTTGCAATGTGATTTTTGTATCCATAGTGGCTTTTGCTATTTTTCTTTGTCCACCTTGCATCCGTATCTTTTTGCCTCATTTTATTCTCGTTTTCCTTGAATGATGGAGGGATTTCATCATTTTTGATCTGCTGGTTTTCTTCTCTGGTATTGCGCTGCACAGGCACTTTGACAAAGCTGGCGTCCACGATATTCCCTTTGTGCAGTTTTATCTTTCTTTCAGCAAGAAATTTATGGAACTCAAGAAAAAGCGTTTGCTCGAGATTGAGTTTGCGCAGCGTTTCCTTGAAGGACCAAATGGTTTTGGAATCGGGAGATTTATCAAGCAGGCTCATGTCAAGAAAGAATTTGAAATAGATGCTACCATTGATTTGGACCTCCATGGCATCATCAGAGAGGTTGTAGGTTTCCTGAAGGATGAGAATGCGCAACATTTGGGAGACAGGGAATCTTGGCCTTCCAGAATTATTTTTCTTTTTAGGGATATTTTGAGAAATAGTCTCTGAGATTCTATCCCAATCGATAGATTTTTTAAGTTCGAATATAAAAGGATTTGTACGTTCTACATCCTGATATATTATTTCACTTGTCATTTCAATCATAATGATCCTCCAATATTATTGTATTGTAATTGAATAATTGTGATTTGTCCAGTGTTGGATTTTTAGAGGTGCCCTCAAGTATATCATCATTAAAAATGTTTCTGTATTCCTGTAACCCCTAGCCCGAACCGCTTGAAATATACTGTTCAACCCTTCCAGACGGGCGCTTGTCTTACCTGAGCGCCAGCGCTCCACCACCTTATCCCCATGTTTCTCCAAGTTATCCAACGCTTTAGCCATCGGCTCTAACAAGTCCTGATCTTTTATCAGTTCTCTCGAATAATTGATAAATCTTCAACTCCGAACTCTCAGAATCTGTTTGGGTCTTGGCTAGTTAAGAGGTGATTCTCTGAGTAATTTTAATAGGATTCGTTGTAGATCCTGGTTACGATAATTTCATTCTATAGGGAACCTCTAAAAATTCCAATTCCGCGCTGAATCGCGATCTTGTTGCCGAATAGCTTCGTCAGCAAAACCTTACCATACAACAAAGTATGCTTCGGCTTCACTTCCTCGCTGTCGGCAAAATCTCGCTGATTCAGCATCAAAAGCGAATTTTTAGAGGTGCCCTACTGCGTGCATGCTTAGGAAAATTCTTATGTTTACTCTCAGATTTCCTCACTGTATTTAATGCTTCTACAAACTTCTTACAAATATGAAACCAATCAGCTGTTACCGAAGATTCAGGAAAATTATCTCTGATTCCTTTCAAAAAAGGCTTTGACATATCACAAACTACTTCTTCAACATTCTCTTTTTCCCCATTATGTTCTTCTATAAAGTCTTTGTACTCCTCAACAACACTGGAATCCCTTCCTTCTGTCGCAAAAATAACAGATTCCTTTTTCTTATCCATATCGACAAATACAGTCACATAGTTGCTTATCGTTCATTTCCCCATTGTATCATCTTTACCTAAAATCCACAAGGGGACCTCTAAAAATCGGCATTGCGATGTAAAATCAAAAATCCTTCCTTAATCATAACAAAATAGCACAAAAAATAGTTGGATCCAGATTAATTACGATCAATAATTCCTACTAAAATTAGAATTTACATAAAAAATCATTATTTACAGCATTTTAGATACAATTATCCACTATTATGCTGTAATTGAAACATATTTTAACATATTATACACAGTATTTCGTAACCCCATACGAAACCTTACCCGATCTATCCCTATACATCGCAACTCTAATCCCTATTCATGCAATTGCGAAACCATGCAAATATATGCTCCACTTTCGCCCGGGTCTTTGACTTGCGGCGGTTACTTTCTAATTGCTTCTCTGTAAGTGAAGTATCTCGATATTTTCGGTGATGAATAAAGTTCCTCCGTAGTTCATTTGTTATCTTTTCACTTCGATACGCACTATCCCCATATATCTGCGTGACGCCTCAAAATAGCTGCAAGCACCTGTGAGTCGTGCACATTAGCTGCACTTACTTCGTAAGCTAAATTGCTCGTTAGTCGCCGTTGCAATGTGATTTTTGTATCCGTAGTGGCTTTTGCCATTTTTCTTTGTCCACCTTGCATCCGTATCTTTTTGCCTCATTTTATTCTCGTTTTCCTTGAATGATGGAGGGATTTCATCATTTTTGATCAGCTGGTTTTCTGCTCTGGTATTGCGCTGCACAGGCACTTTGACAAAGCTGGCGTCCACAATATTCCCTTTGTGCAGTTTTATCTTTCTTTCAGCAAGAAATTTATGGAACTCAAGAAAAAGCGTTTGCTCGAGATTGAGTTTGCGCAGCGTTTCCTTGAAGGACCAAATGGTTTTGGAATCGGGAGATTTATCAAGCAGGCTCATGCCAAGAAAGAATTTAAAATAGATGCTACCATTGATTTGGACTTCCATGGCATCATCAGAGAGGTTGTAGGTTTCCTGAAGGATGAGAATGCGCAACATTTGGGAGACAGGGAATCTTGGCCTTCCAGAATTATTCTTCTTTTTAGGGATATGTTGAGAAATAGTCTCTGAGATTCTATCCCAATTGATAGATTTTTTAAGTTCGAATATAAAAGGATTTGTACGTTCTACATCCTGATATATTATTTCACTTGTCATTTCAATCATAATGATCCTCCAATATTATTGTATTGTAATTGAATAATTGTGATTTGTCCAGTGCTGGATTTTTAGAGGTGCCCTATAGAATCGGGTTGGATACGGGAGTAGATAATGGTGTAGTGTATTTGGTTTACCCTCCAAAGGCGGGAGCTTCCTATCACGCTGATAACCCTGATTACGGTCGCTCGGTGTTGTTCCATGGGCGTTTTCCACGCGCCTACTACGATATGATGGGCCGGATCGATACCACCCAGAACTACATTAAGGCTCAGATCGCAAGTAATTGTGTGCCCACCACGAATCGTATATTGACACATTCTTTTACTCTTGCAGCACCGTAATTGGGGGGGCCTGAGCCACCGCGAAATTACCGGGCTGGAAGAAGACAAACAGGATTCTGTGAGGGGGTCGGCCAACAGATTGCCGCCGCCGCTGATATATCCCCGTCCCTCTTCTAATTGCGCTGTACGGACAAAACGGTTATATTGAAGCTATGGCAAGTTGCGACAGCGCTTACAAATACCTGTTCTCGAACCCGGCAATCCTGTGCAAACTCATCCACGCCTTCGTTGAGGAGGACTTTAGCGCCAAAATCCAGCCCGACAGCCTGCGCAAACTCGACCCGTCCCACCTCTCTGCCACGCTCCAGCAGCGCGAATCGGACCTGCTTTACGAGGTGCGCCTGGACAGCCAAGACAATCAAGATAACCAAACAGCCTATCTGTATATCCTGCTCGAATTCCAGTCCACAGCCCCCAAGCATATGGCCATCCGCCTGCTCAGCTATATATCCCTGTTTTACGAACGCCTCATCAAGGAAGGCAAAAACAGCAAAGGCAAGTTGCCCCCGGTATTTCCGTTGGTGCTCTACAACGGAGACCGCCCCTGGAATGCGCCCCGCAGCACCAGCGAACTGATCAGCAGCAACGAAATACCCGCAAAATACCTACCCCACTTTCAATATGCTCTCATTGACGAGAAGCGCATCCCCGACGAGAAAATCCACAAACTGCACAACCTCATCAGCGCGGTGATTTGTGCCGAGAAATACGGCAGACCGGGGGAGTGGGAAGCCCAGATTCCGCAAATCATAGAATTCCTGGGCGATGAACCCGGGCTGGAAATCACCATTTTCAGGCGCTGGATTGCCTTGCTGTTTGGCGAGGGCATGAACGAATCAGAATACAATCAAATCACCGCACCAGAGGAGGTACAAAGTATGTTGGCGACACTGGCAGACGATCTAAGAGCTGAAGGAAGACAAGAAGGCGAAAAACTGGGCATGCAGAAAGGTTGGGAAGAAGGCGAAAAACTGGGCATGCAGAAAGGTTGGGAAGAAGGTGAAAAACTGGGCATGCGAAAAGGTCGGGAAGAAGGTCGGGAAGAAGGTCGGGAAGAAGGTCGGGAAGAAGGTGAAAAACTAGGCATGCGGAAAGGCCGGGAAGAAGGTCGGGAAGAAGGACGGGAAGAAGGACGGCGTGAAGCTGCCCGGAAAATGAAAGAATCCGGGCTGTCGATTGAACAGATTTCAAGGTTTACCGGTCTGAGCCACCGCGAAATTACCGGGCTGAAAGAGGCGAATAGAAAGTCTGAAAGGGGCTTCTGAAGTTGGCCTTCGCCAGCTCGCAAAAGAGGAAGGTTGGGACTGGCTGCGCACGGCCCTCCCCATTTCTCCCATGCTGCGCCAGCTCGCATGGGAGCCTCCCAAGAAAAGCAAATTTTTAGGGATTTTCCTGCGATCTTCTTGCCCTCCGCGGGGAAATCGTATATTCTTTGAGAAGAACAAGCTATTTTATAACCCTATTTTATCTTTTATTAAAATCATTCCGACCTTGGCCGGAACATCATCTTTATGCATTATTTTGCATAATAATACCAAGGAGTATTGCACTATGGAACACAAGTTCAGTAAAATTCGCTCATCGCTCATCGCTCATCGCTCATCGCTCATCGCTCATCGAAAAAATTAAAACCATATAGCAGGAAAAATTATTTATCTGCCGGGGTTTTACGCCCATTTATCCTTTTATTTGTCTGCTCCCTGATTCTACTGGCCGCCTGCGATCCGCCCGATGATGGGGGCAATAATGGGGCGCCCCGCACGGTCCGTTTTGAAAAAACGATCATCGGCCTGCGGGAGTTTCTGCTCACCGTTACCGCAGAACCTGCCGGGACATACGAATTTATCCTTAGGGCACCTCTAAAAATCCAGCACTGGACAAATCACAATTATTCAATTACAATACAATAATATTGGAGGATCATTATGATTGAAATGACAAGTGAAATAATATATCAGGATGTAGAACGTACAAATCCTTTTATATTCGAACTTAAAAAATCTATCGATTGGGATAGAATCTCAGAGACTATTTCTCAAAATATCCCTAAAAAGAAAAATAATTCTGGAAGGCCAAGATTCCCTGTCTCCCAAATGTTGCGCATTCTCATCCTTCAGGAAACCTACAACCTCTCTGATGATGCCATGGAGGTCCAAATCAATGGTAGCATCTATTTCAAATTCTTTCTTGACATGAGCCTGCTTGATAAATCTCCCGATTCCAAAACCATTTGGTCCTTCAAGGAAACGCTGCGCAAACTCAATCTCGAGCAAACGCTTTTTCTTGAGTTCCATAAATTTCTTGCTGAAAGAAAGATAAAACTGCACAAAGGGAATATCGTGGACGCCAGCTTTGTCAAAGTGCCTGTGCAGCGCAATACCAGAGAAGAAAACCAGCAGATCAAAAATGATGAAATCCCTCCATCATTCAAGGAAAACGAGAATAAAATGAGGCAAAAAGATACGGATGCAAGGTGGACAAAGAAAAATAGCAAAAGCCACTATGGATACAAAAATCACATTGCAACGGCGACTAACGAGCAGTTTATTACCGCTTACGAAGTAAGTGCAGCTAATGTGCACGACTCACAGGTGCTTGCAGCTATTTTATCCGAAGGCGTCACGCAGATATATGGGGATAGTGCGTACCGAAGTGAAAAGATAACAAATGAACTACGGAAGAAAGGTGTGAGGAACTTTATTCATCACCGAAAATATCGAGATACTTCACTTACAGAGAAGCAATTAGAAAGTAACCGCCGCAAGTCAAAGACCCGGGCGAAAGTGGAGCATATATTTGCATGGTTTCGCAATTGCATGAATAGGGGATTAGAGTTGCGATGTATAGGGATAGATCGGGTAAGGTTTCGTATGGGGTTACGAAATACTGTGTATAATATGTTAAAATATGTTTCAATTACAGCATAATAGTGGATAATTGTATCTAAAATGCTGTAAATAATGATTTTTTATGTAAATTCTAATTTTATTAGAATTTATTGATCGTAATTAATCTGGATCCAACTATTTTTTGTGCTATTTTGTTATGATTAAGGAAGGATTTTTGATTTTACATCGCAATGCCGATTTTTAGAGGTCCCCCTTAGCGACTCCTCAGCCTCCCCCGACTGGACCAGCATCAAAGACCACCCCGCCCTGATAAAGCGCGGCTTCTCCGCCGAGAAAAACCATCAGCGGGAGATCTACTTCAGCGTCACCAAAGATTATGTAGCCCCGCCCCATAATGCGGCGGTGGATCTGCGCACCGAGCCTGAACATAAGTATCCGGGCTTTATGAGCCCGGGGCAGCAGTACTACGTCCACGCCTATCAGAACCGGGCCCACCTCAAAAGCTCTGAGACGATCAGCACCGAGAACTACCCCGATGCTCTGCCCGCTGCTATCACGACTGAATCAGAAAAAGGTCTGCAAAGTAGTTCAGGAATCCCCATATCGGATTCCCCGCTCCGGGCCCTGTGGGGCATGGATGTGTGGACCCAAAATATTGACGATGCCGCGATAATCAATGCTGTGGACAATCATAACGGTAATGTGGCACTGCGTCGCATCGAGGTGGGAAGCAGAGAAATCCTCTACCTGCCGATACGCAGTATTCAGCCTCTCCCAGATACGAATACTTGTTTTTTAGGTTTTGTGGATCGATTATTCTTAAAAACCAAGTCAAATCCGGGAGGAGAAAATGATGTGGTGCGTTTGGTTTACCCTCCAGTGGCGGGGAATTCCTATCGTACTGATAATCCTGAGGGCGGCTCGGTGTTGTTCCACGGGCATCCTTTTCAGGGAGCTCGGCGGCCCTACTACGATATGATGGGCCAAATCGATACCACCAAGTACAGTGAGGCTTGGATCACAAGTAACTGTGCGCCCACCGCGAATCGTATATTGGCACCTTCTTTTACTCTTGCGGCACCGTAGTTGAAGGGAGGGCCGCTCCCATCCCTCTTTTAATTGCGCTGTACGGACAAAACAGCTATATTGAAGCCATGGCAAGTTGCGACAGCGCGTACAAATACCTGTTCTCGAACCCGGCAATCCTGTGCAAACTCATCCACGCCTTCGTTGAGGAGGACTTTAGCGCCAAAATCCAGCCCGACAGCCTGTGCAAACTCGACCCGTCCCACCTCTCTGCCACGCTCCAGCAGCGCGAATCGGACCTGCTTTACGAGGTGCGCCTGGACAATCAAACAGCCTATCTGTATATCCTGCTCGAATTCCAGTCCACAGCCCCCAAGCATATGGCCATCCGCCTGCTCAGCTATATATCCCTGTTTTACGAACGCCTCATCAAGGAAGGCAAAAACAGCAAAGGCAAGTTGCCCCCGGTATTTCCATTGGTGCTCTACAACGGAGACCGCCCTTGGAATGCGCCCCGCAGCACCAGCGAACTGATCAGCAGCAACGAAATACCCGCAAAATACCTACCCCACTTTCAATACGCTCTCATTGACGAGAAGCGCATCCCCGACGAGAAAATCCACAAGCTGCACAACCTTATCAGCGCGGTGATTTGTGCCGAGAAATACGGCAGACCGGGGGAATGGGAAGCCCAGATTCCGCAAATCATAGAATTCCTGGGCGATGAACCCGGGCTGGAAATCACCATTTTCAGGCGCTGGATCGCCTTGCTGTTTGGCGAAGGCATGAACGAATCAGAATACAATCAAATCACCGCACCAGAGGAGGTACAGAAGATGTTGGCAACACTGGCAGACGATCTAAGAGCTGAAGGCAGACAAGAAGGAAGACAAGAAGGCGAAAAACTGGGCATGCAGAAAGGTTGGGAAGAAGGCGAAAAACTGGGCATGCAGAAAGGTTGGGAAGAAGGTGAAAAACTGGGCATGCGGAAAGGTCGGGAAGAAGGTCGGGAAGAAGGTCGGGAAGAAGGTCGGGAAGAAGGTGAAAAACTAGGCATGCGGAAAGGCCGGGAAGAAGGACGGCGTGAAGCTGCCCGGAAAATGAAAGAATCCGGGCTGTCGATTGAGCAGATTGCAAGGTTTACCGGCCTGAGCCACCGCGAAATTACCGGGCTCTGATGCCGGCTGGGCGCAGCTGTCAAGGAGGAAGGTCGGGCCTTGGCTGCGCACGGCCCTCCCCATTTCTCCCATGCTGCGCCAGCTCGCAGAAAAGAAGGTCGGGCCTAGCTGCGCACGGCCCTCCCCATTTCTCCCATGCTGCGCCAGCTCGCAGAAAAGAAGGTCGGGCCTAGCTGCGCACGGCCCTCCCCTGTTTCTCCCATGCTGCGCCAGCTCGCAGAAAAGAAGGTCGGGCCTAGCTGCGCACGGCCCTCCCCTGTTTCTCCCATGCTGCGCCAGCTCGCAGAAAAGAAGGTCGGGCCTAGCTGCGCACGGCCCTCCCCTGTTTCTCCCATGCTGCGCCAGCTCGCATGGGAACCTCGCAAGAAAAGCCAATTTTTAGGGATTTTCCTGTGATCTTCTTGCCCTCCGCGGGGAAATCGTATATTCTTTGAGAAGAACAAGCCATTTCATAATCCCATTTTATCTTTTATTAAAACCATTCCGACTTTGGCCGGAACATCATCTTTATGCATTGTTTTGCATAATAATACCAAGGAGTATTGCACAATGGAACACAAGTTCAGTAAAATTCGCTCATCGCTCATCGCTCATCGCTCATCGCTCATCGCTCATCGAAAAAATTAAACTCATATAGCAGGGGAAATTATTTCTCTGCCGGTATTTTACGCCCATTTATCCTTTTATTTGTCTGCTCCCTGATTTTATGGGTCGCCTGCGATCCGCCCGAGAGCGACGACACACCCACCGTCAAAACATTTACCGTTACCTTTGAGACCAACGGCGGGAGCGAAGTAGCCAGTCAGACCGTTGCCGAAAATGGCAAAGCCACAGAGCCTGATTCCAGTAGAGACGGATACATTTTTGAAGGCTGGTACAGCGACGAAGCTACCACTGATGCATTTAATTTTGACACGCCTATTACCGCAGACATTACACTATATGCCAAATGGATAGAAAGTTTTACAATCAGCTTTTCCGATCCTGCGGATACCACGGGCAGAACCATTATCGGCATGCGGGAATTTCTGCTGACCGTCGATGTGTCAAACCTCAGCGAGAACACCGAACTCGTCTTTATCCCGGCTATACGGCAAGCCCGACTCCGTGGGACGAGGTGGAAAACCACAACGCCAGGAGGCCCCGGGCCATCAGCTCGCGATAGTCACTCAGGGAGTGCCCGGCCTGGGGCAGGGCCAGGCCGTGTCGTTGGGCTTCCTCTAGGGCGTAGCCCAAGTCTTTGGCCATCCATTCGATGGCAAAGCCAAAGTCATAGCGGCCTTCGGCCATGGTCTCGGCCCGGTTTTCCATCTGCCAGGACCCGGCCGCCCCGTTTTTGAGACAGGAGACCAAGGTCGCTACGTCCAGGCAGGATTTTTGTGCCAGCAGCAGCCCCTCTCCCAACCCTCTCAGCACGCCGCTGATGCAGATCTGGTTTGACCATTTTGGCGCGTTGTCCCTGACCGCAACCGCCCATGAGGGTTGCTGATTTGGCATAAGCGGGGAATATCCGGCTTTGCAGCTGCTCAAAAACTTCGGCCTTGCCACCGCACATTACGGTCAAGCAGCCGTTCTCGGCACCCGATTGGCCCCCGCTGATCGGTGCGTCCACAAAGTGCACGCCTTGTTGCCCGGCGGTTTCGTCCATTTCCAAGGCCAATTGGGCCGAAGTGGTGGTGTGATCGACCAAGATAGCAGTGGGCTTCATGTGCGGCAAAGCGCCGTCCGGCTGTTTGAGTACCTGGCGCACGTCGTTGTCGTTGCCAACGCAGCAGAGTACCACATCGGCCTGATCTACGGCCTCGGCAATCTGTGCACAGGCCCGGACGCCGTACCGGCGGTATTGTTCTGTGAATTTCGCGGCCCTGGCCGGGCTGCGGTTGTAAACAGCCACTGCCATGTTTTGCCCGTTACTGTGCTCATTGCTGTGCCCATTCCGGGCCAGGTAACGGGCCAGGTGTCCGCCCATCGGATAGCCCATCACTCCCAACCCCAGGAAGGCTACTTTGCCAATGGATCTTGATTCTGCCATATCGGTGTCCTTATCGGTGCCCTTAGAGCTTTCCCGGATACTTATAACCGAGCTTCCGAGAACAGAAGCCAATATGAACGTGCTTAATTTATTTGAATGAAAATTCTTACACCGGATGTACCAGCGATTTTTCGTTACCTACAACATCAGCTCATACTCTCCAATTATACCAAGATTTCCAGAAAGATACCATGCGTTTGCCCCAAAATAGTATTAGCCGGATTTTTGCAAAAATCTTGAGAACGGGATCCTATTCGCTCACACATATTTTAAAAAGTTAATTGCATTACATAAATGGCTTTATATCAATATCTCTGCATTTTTCCTCGGAAGATCTGTTTTAAGCAAACTTCTGTTCTAATTCGCGAATAAATGCAATTGAAGTGTTTAGCGTCTTCTCCACCTTGGCTAAAGCGGGGACTTCTTCCTTAAAATGTGCGTTCCCCTGAGAATCCTTGAATACTCTCATGGGAATTTCCAATGCAAACGGTAATTCTGGACGAGCAGATAAAATATTTTGAAATACTTGTTCGTACTGGCAAATACCCTGCCCTATTGGACAGAAATAAATATTGCCATTCACAATTTGAATATCTTTGATATGCATATTACTGCACATAGGAATCGCTGCGATTGCATCCACAAGTACGTCCTCTTCAGGACAATGGGTCACAAAGTTCCCAGCATCGTAGTTGCAACCAAAAATTCTCTCATCAACAGCCTGTAAAAACGCAGGGATGTCTTGGGCACCACCAATGATGTGATCGCGTCCATCACTGGGGTTCTCGACCAGAATCTTAATCCCATGACGATTCGCCAACTCTAGCGCACGATCCACCTTTGTCATAAACGCTGCAAAATGATTCTTGCCAGTAGTATAGGTTACAATCTTTGAAGCCCCAATACTGTAAGCAAACTCCAGTCTGCGGAGCAAAAGATCATCGGCATCTGGGCGTTCAAAATTCGTATGACAGGCCAGTGAGACACATTCTAAATTATGCTGCTGCACAACTCTGCGGTATTCTTCTGCATTTTGGCGGGCAAAACTCTCTTCGCTAAATCCGCTAGAAGTACCATCAATCAGGGCAATTTCCACTTTGCAGACACCTAGATTCGCAATGGAGTCAAAAGCCTGTTCAAAGGGTAGGCCATCGTAGGCAATTGTACTAACCGCCAAGTTGTTTAGAATTGTGTTTGGGGCCATGGTTTCCCTCTCTTAAGGGCACCTCTAAAAATTCCAATTCTGCGCTGAATCGCGATCTTGTTGCCGAATAGCTTCGTCAGCAAAGCCTTACCATACAACAAAGTATGCTTCGGCTTCACTTCCTCACTATCGGCAAAATCTCGCTGATTCAGCATCAAAAGCGAATTTTTAGAGGTACCCTTATCTATTTTTTTCGCCAAAAGATTTTGTTGATCCACTGCCTCACATACTGAGGCTGTGAGACGATCGACCAAATGATAAGCACCACAAATACAACGGATATTGGCCGAGTAATAAATACCGACAGATCACCATCCGATGCCAAGAGTGAACGCCGAAAATTGGTATCCACCAAGGGGCCTAAGATTGCACCTAAAATCAGCGGTGCTGCTGGTATATTTAATTTGTAGAAGATGATCCCCAACAGACCAAATGCCAGCATTACATACACATCAAAAATACTAAGGCCAATGGCATAGGCACCCATAACCGATAAAGCGGCAACTATGGGCATCAGAAAAATCGGGCGTACTTTCAATATCCTCACCATTAACGACGAAAGTAAGGTGCCAAAAATAAATAGAGCAATCGTTGCCCAGAAGAGCATCGCTGTAATCTCGTAAATAAAATTAGGAAATTCAAAACTCAACATAGGGCCGGGCCGGATACCATGTAAGTACATGGCACCCAGCAAAACTGCGGCAGGAGGACTCCCCGGTACGGCTAATGTCAGTAATGGGATGATAGAGCCTCCGATACATGAATTATTTGCTGTTTCCGAAGCAATAATCCCCTCATAAGAACCACTACCAAATTTTTCAGGTTCTTTACTCGCTCTTTTTGCCCGGTCATACGAAATCCAAGAAGCAATATCTTCGCCGACTCCCGGAATTGAGCCGATACACACTCCCAAAAGCCCTGAGCGCAGAATATTTACCTTATTTTTGCCCAGAATTCGGAACATTCCCCGAATATCTGAACGCTTTCGTTCTACCTTCCGAACCTCTGATTTACTGCTATTGCAAAGCATTGAAATCACCTGCGGAATACTGAATATCCCTATCATTGCCGGGATGAATGAAACCCCGCTGAGCAAGTTTGATGTATAGACGAAACGCTGATAGCCGTAGATGCCTTCAATGCCAACCGCCGAAATCAAAAGCCCTAATACAGCTGCAACCCAGCCTTTCAAAGGCTCGCCTCCCGAAGTAAGCGAACCGCAAAGCACCAGGCCAAAGACTCCCAACAGAAAAAATTCAGGTGAAGCAAACATCGTTTCGGCAACTTGGCTGATTAATGGAGCAAAGCTGATTAGGCAGATTACTCCTACCAAAGTGCCCAACATAGAGGCCATGCGAGTAGTAATTAGCGCAAGTTTGGCATCGCCCCGAGCTGCCAAAGGAAAGCCATCTAAAGCCGTAGCCGCCGAGGCTCCCGTGCCCGGAATATTAAGCAGGATGGCACTGACCGAACCACCAAAAATAGCACCCACATAGATACCAATTAGAATAGGTATGGCCAGAGAGCGATCCATGCCAAAAGTCAGACTGGATAGCAATGCAATGCCCATTGTAGCAGTGAGGCCGGGCAGGGCTCCGATAATGATGCCCCCCGAAACGCTAGCAGCAATCAAGAGCATTACATCGTAACGCAGCATTGCAAAAACTTCTGTTATTAAATGAATAAAAGGCATATAAATTTCCACTTTACAATATTGGAGTTACCATTTATGGCAGAATTACCGACATGACATTGCCAAAAAAAAGCCCAATGCTTGCTGATGCAAGGATCGCTATCAGGATCAATAACCAAATATTTTCACGACTTTTGGCTAGGAATCGGGCACTCCACATCATCGCAAACACAAACAGAGCTGTAAGTGCATAGTAGTTAACCCAATCTAACAAACCGATATAAACCAATAAAACAAGCACTAGTAGGCCCATTTTTCTTACTGGCAATAAACAACCTACGTAAGTGTTCTTATCAAACACTAGTCGAAAAATACTACGAGAATTCTTTTTAAGAAACGTAATCAAACTCAACAGAAGTAAAAATAAGGAACTAGCCAAGGGGAATAAGCCAGGATTCATGTACCATTCAGTTGAAAGCTTAGTAGCCGATTCTGTAAAAATCTGACCGGACTGTTGAATGGCAAACACTGAAAACCCCAGCAAGGAAATCACCCATAGGTATTCCAAGATATTTTTGTACATATTTTTAAACGACCTATAAACCTAATTGCGCGGAATACCGAACTTCTCAGGACTATTCGGAGCAATACCCTTGTCGTACACAATCCACGAGAATAGCTTTACCATCTTCTGGTTATAATCTTTTGCGGCATCTCCTGACAGACCACTTAAGCTCATGTATCGTTGCTTAGCAAACTCTTTCATTTGACTTGATGTTAAAGCCTTTTCAAAAGCTTTGCGGAAGATATTCTTCACAGCATCCGGCGTATCCTTCTTAATCGCAAGCATGACAGCCTGATTCGCCTTAGGCATATTTGCCATGTCCGGTATAAATTGCGTCACAGAGGGAATATTTGGATAACCGGGCAAGTCCAAGTTTTCAGGCTCAATAACGGCCAAGGGACGAAGCTTTTTGGCTGCTAAATACTCTGACTGCTCTCCTACTCCGGTAAGCACGGCATCAACTTCTCCGTTAAGTGCCGCCAGTATTGATGGATTAGAACCATTGTAGGGGATAAATTTATATTTAAACTTTCCGTACTGACCTAAGAGGGTTGCCTTCACATCCCATATACAGCCTGTACTTGAGTTCGCAATTGAAACAGTGCTTGATTTTGCCGCTGCAATCAACTCATTTAAATTTTTATAAGGCGAATCTGCTGCAACAGAAATAACACTCGGGGTTCCGCCAATTATGTAAGTACTCCAGACATCCATTGGTTGATCAAAAACACCCATAACATTAAATGAATACATACCCTCAGTAAAAACGAATACATTGTGACCATCACTAGGAGCTCTAAATACTTGGCTTGCAGCAGCTCCTCCTGCACCTCCCGGTACATTAGAAATCATAATTTTGCTGCCAAGCTCTTTTTCCATTACGGCGGCAATGGCTCTGGCACTGAGATCAGTCCCTCCTCCCGCAGAAGAACCTACAATAAAATTAATATTTTTCTGAGGATACGCCCCTCCACTTTCTGAATTTCCCATCGCAACTAACGCTGAGCTACCAACATTTCCCAGTAAATATGACAATAAAAGTACTTGTAACTTTTTCACCCTTTTCATTATTTGATACCTCCATTCGATAAAATTACTTTATAAGCAAATAAATAAATATAAAAAAATTATTAAATAGATTAGAAAGGAACATTAGCTGAAACTATGCAAGACCAAAAATTGATTTTGCAATCAAACGACGGTTCTCAAGATATTTCTCCGGAGCTAAATGCAGTTTCTGCTCTTTATTCAATGCTTCCAGCTTCTCAACAATCGCGTCTGTAACTGCACAGTTATCAGCAAAAAACTCTTGGATATCCCAGCGAGTCGGCTGTGCATCAGTTGTCAAGAAGTCATCATAGCCAAGTTCAATCAAGTGATATAAAAACTCTGTGTACTCCCATACATGCTTTGTCGCAGAAATATAGTCCCAATCCCAACGCTTATCGTTGTCATTGATATGGACGTAATAAGCGATGCCCAAGCTATTGAGCAGAGAAATTTCCTCACTAGGGTTTTGTCGGGCATAAATCGAATGACCAAAGTCAATGGTAACTCCCATGGAGCCCTTTTGAAGACCCAACTTCTGAATAAATACAGCAGTGCGAGTAGCCGTATCAAAGAAACAGGAGCCCCTACTTTCGCATGGCTTAGGCTCAATAAACAAAGGGATTTCCGGCTTATAACTCGCAGCCGCACCTAGCGTTTCCGTAAAATGTTCCCAAACTTCAGCATAATTTGTTTGAAAAGCAAACTCATAACCATCTCCCAAAGGACAGCAAGTAACTTTATCTGCTCCAATGGCAACAGCGAAATCTTTGGCTTCCCGTATAATTCCCACCGCCCGGTCGCGAGTTTGGCGTGAGACAGAACTGAGACCACCCTGCAAGAATTCTGGCTCGGCTTTCACATTCACATTTACAGCCGCGACACCTAGCTTGTATTGATCAAGCAACGATCTTGTTTTCTCTGCCGGTTCCACCTCATAAGGGTATACGATCTCTACACCGCTCATCCTTTTTATTGAATTGACTAAAGCAAATTTCTGCTCCAGGTTTCGCTCCTCATTATAGTACTGAAACCTATCCTTGGTTCTGCCTAGAAAAGCTGTAATAACAGAATGACGAAACATCAAATCCTCCTTCTTGAAAATTGCATTCAATAATTACATTATCACATGCATTTTCCCAGTTGTCAACTATTTTTTATAAAATCTGAGTACTCTGTGTATGCACTCTAAATTTACCATTGTCTGGGAGTGCTCTTCACTTTAATATGGGGCCTATGGCAAAGAATGTGTCGAAAAAAATCAGCCGACTCTCTGACTCAACAGATAAAAACCTCTACGTGTACAAAATTTTGCGCGAACAGATTCTTGCCGGGGCCATCCCACCCGGCACCAAAATCAAACAAAACGAGCTGGCACAAAAACTGGGGGTAAGTCGTACCCCCATCATTAACTCGCTCCACAAACTGGAATCAGACGGACTGGTGGACAAGGTGCCCAACGTCGGTTTTTTTGTGCACAAAATGAATATCAAGGAACTCTTGGATGTTTTTGCCCTTTGGGTGGGCCTGAACGTAGCGGCTATGAGCCAACTGCGCGAAAAAGATATTCGGGAGGAAGATATCCAAGCAGCAAAAGAAGCCTTTGCTGCTTACACCAGCCTGGCTCCAGGAGAGGGAATTGACCCCTTTGAATACAAAAAAAGCAATTTCCAATTCCACGAGTTACTATTGAGCTTGGGTTCCAATCAATTGATTTCCAAAATCAATGAACAATTCCAAGTCTTCACCCGTGTATCGCTGGGTGGGCTGCTGCGCAGTCCCGAAGAAACCCTGCCCGAACACCTGGAAATTATTCAGGCCCTCGAAGAAAAGCGACTGGATGATTTATGCCTGCTACTTTGGGAACACGAGAGAAAGGGCTGCCAGGTACTGGCCGAGTTGATGAACAAGCTACAGAGCCTGAACTTGCAAATGGATAAACTCTATGTCCACGAGATGTTCCCACTCCCTTGCCCATAGAGAAAGAGCCAACACCGTGTTGGCTCTTTCTCTATGGGCAAACGAATTAGTTCAGAGCTTTCAAAGCAGCGGCGTAGTCCGAGGCCTGATATTTTTTAGCTTGGTAAATATATTCCGGTTCGATGCCAACCCTGGGCAGTACCGTTTCCAGCTTCTTTTCGTTGGCCCGGGCATAGGATTCTTCACCGCCCGACACATCGGGAACGCGGGTGATGGACTGGCGCAGGAACTGCTGGAGCATTTCCTGCTGCGGCATATCGGCCGGAACCTTGCGAAACACATCGTAGTCGTCCCAAGAATAGATAAAGCGCACCGGAGCGCCTAGGTCGCGCAGGGCGCGCACTACCAGTTCAACCGAAATAATCTCGCGGAAATTACCGATATGCACCGTGCCCGAAGGTGTAATTCCCGAAGCACAGACAAAGGGCTGCCCGGGCTGCTTGCCCAATGAGCGCTCGCGCACAATCCTGCTGGCGCAGATGTCAGCCCAATGATCGCTGAGGGGCTGAGTCTGTAATTGCTGGTTCTGGTCGGAAGCTGGGTTCATCTGGTCGGCTTTGCCTTAGAATTATGGGACTGCGCTGCGAAAGGCACAATATATCCGGAAGCCCTCCTGCGGGCAATCTCAGTGCTGATTTTTAGAGGTGCTCTTTTTTAGAGGTGCTCTTAATGGGGACCTCTAAGGCTCTATCGGCTGCCGGGTATTGGCAAAGAGGGGATCAGGGCCCAAGTTGATACTGGGCCACTTGCCCGCGTGAAACGCCCACTGACCCGGCTCCGAGCCAAAATCAAGGTCCGAAAAATCCGCTTGCGTGGTGCCGGGACCGACCGTGATCTTCGTTCCGTCATTTCCGCTTGTGCTCCCCGAGATGCCGACCAATTCGCGTTCTCCGGGCTTTCCGGAGCTGTAACCGGCAATATCCCCTCTGAGCGTCTTAGTGCACACAAACGGGAATCGTTTCAGAATATTTGCAGTGAAATTCGAACAAGTTCTTCCCGCCACAAGAAAGCCATATGTTTTATCGTCAAAACCGTTCTTCTTTAAGGTACCGCGCATATAGCCCCTAGTAAATGCAGTATTGGTATGGTTTAAGCCCGTTAAACCACCGACATTTCCGTTTCCGGTAATCGTACCCCTGTAGAAACCGACAACTTTGCCCTCATCTCCCAGCTGGCCCACCAGGCCGCCGGCACGGTTTAACGTGGCAGTAAGTTCACCCGTAGCATATCCGAAGATCTCCGGAGCTTCCTTGCCTACGGTGTTCCCCGTCTCCGGAAATCCCGGAAAAAAGACTGCTGTGCCGCCGAGCAGGCCCCCGATACGAACCTCTCCGGAAGCCCGTAAATCAGTACTATACCCTACGATCTTTCCGTCTGTCCAACCGACCAGTCCGCCGACAAAATTCTTGCCGGATACGATCAGGTTTTGAGTATATCCCGTTACATTCCCGAAGCTCGAACCGACCAGACCGCCGACAAAATCTTTACCAACGGATACTTCGAGATCCTTGGCATATCCTGTTACGGCTCCGGAACTCCAGCCGACCAGTCCGCCGGTACTTTCCCCTGTACTTTTTACGACATTGTTTGGAGAGTTGCCAAGCACGGCCCCACTGACACTGCCGTTGCGGCTGCTGCCCACAATGGCGCCCACATACTCAGCTCCCTGAATATTGACATTGTTCAGGCGGACATTTGAGATTGTGGCATCTTCGCTCCGCCCAAACAGGCCAACATAGCTTTCATCGGGGCGTTGGATGAAAAGATTGCGAATCGTGTGGCCGTTGCCGTCAAATTTCCCTGTAAAGGGGGTTCCTTGGAAATCGCTCTGCGTTTTGTTTGTATCGCAGCCGACGGGTTCAAAGCCTTCTGCCGGAAACCCCTCTGTTCCGGGCGCGGGGAACGTGATGTCGCTGACCAGGTAGTAGTCGCCGGCAAGGTTTTCCCGCATTTTCTGCAGCCCCTGCCATGTGCGTATGGGAACACCACTTCTGGGAGGAGCTTCGGCTATGGGAGGAGAATCGGAAGAAGATTCGGGCGGATCGCAGGCGACCCATAAAATCAGGGAGCAGAAAAATAAAAGGATAAATGGGCGTGAAATCCCAGCAGAAGAATAATTTTCCCTACTATATGGTTTTAATTTTTTCGATGAGCGATGAGCGATGAGCGATGAGCGATGAGCGATGAGCGAATTTTACTGAATTTGTGTTCCATGGTGCAATACTCCTTGGTATTATTATGCAAAATAATGCATAAAGATGATGTTCCGGCCAAGGTCGGAATGGTTTTAATAAAAGATGAAATGGGTTTATGAAATGGCTTGTTCTTCTTAAAGAATATACGATTTCCCCGCGGAGGGCAAGAGAAATTGCAGGAAAATCCCTAAAAATTGGCTTTTTCTGGGGAGGCTCCCATGCGAGCTGGCGCAGCATGGGAGAAATGGGGAGGCCGTGCGCAGCTAGGCCCGACCTTCCTCTTTTGCGAGCTGGCGCAGCATGGGAGAAATGGGGAGGGCCGTGCGCAGCTAGGCCCGACCTTCCTTGCACAGACTTCCTATTTATCCTCTCTCAGCCCGTTAATTTCGCGGTGGCTCAGACCGGTAAATCTCGAAATCTGTTCAATCGACAGCCCGGATTCTTTCATTTTTCGGGCAGCTTCACGCCGTTCTTCTTCCCGACCTTCTTCCCGTCCTTCTTCCCGTCCTTCTTCCCGTCCTTCTTCCCGTCCTTCTTCCCGTCCTTTCTGCCGGATGGTATCTTCGCGATTGCTTTGATCTAGGTTCTGCTTGAGCCGCGCCTCGTATTGCGCTACCAGGCTCGTGTCCCGGGTGAAATCCTCGTAGGCGCGGTGCGCTTTCTGGATCATTTCATCACTTTCGAGCAGTGTGGTCAGGCCCTCCATGTCGACTCCCTCCTTGTTGAAATAGGCCACCCATGATCTCAGCGCGGGCCCTTTCAGTTGTTCTTTCTTGGCTTTGGGCAGGCTGATGAAGTGCAGCATGCAGTGCTCGCTCAGCACTTCGTGGGGCGGCCTCTGTTCTGTGAGCAGAAAGCACTGGTGTGCCTTCCGGCTTTCGGGGAATAAATCGAAATCCAACAGATTGATGCAGATGACGGGCTGGAGATCTTTATAAATGGAGCCTTCTTTGAGCTGTTCACTGTAGGATCTGGCCCAGTAGTAGAGGCTGCGGTTCCGGTAGACTTGGTTCCCGATGCTCTGCATTTCGATGTTGTAGATTCTGCCCTTTGCGTCTTTGGCCTTGATATCTAGGATGCTTTCTTTCTCTGCTGCGGTATTTTTCAGGTTAAAGGTGTTGAGCAGGGTGATTTCGGCCACTGGTCCCAGCCCGCAGTCGGAAAGGACGGCGTTGATAAAGCCGAGCGTGAGATCTTTGTGCTGTTCGCTGCCGAACAGGTAGCGGAAGTAGAAGTCGTTCGTGGGGCTGACCATGCCTGAATTGTAGCTGCCGGGAAACTGTGGGGCAAGGCCAGCCCGGCATTAGAGCCCCCGGCTCTGAAAGGGGGAAGGCTCCCATGCGAGCTGGCGCAGCATGGGAGAAATGGGGAGGGCCGGGCGCAGCCAAGGCCCGACCTTCCTCTTCCGCGAGCTGGCGCAGCATGGGAGAAATGGGGAGGGCCGGGCGCAGCCAAGGCCCGACCTTCCTCTTCCGCGAGCTGGCGCAGCATGGGAGAAATGGGGAGGGCCGGGCGCAGCCAAGGCCCGACCTTCCTCTTCCGCGAGCTGGCGCAGCATGGGAGAAATGGGGAGGGCCGTGCGCAGCCAAGGCCCGACCTTCCTCTTCCGCGAGCTGGCGCAGCATGGGAGAAATGGGGAGGGCCGGGCGCAGCCAAGGCCCGACCTTCCTCTTCCGCGAGCTGGCGCAGCATGGGAGAAATGGGGAGGGCCGTGCGCAGCCAAGGCCCGACCTTCCTCTTCCGCGAGCTGGCGCAGCATGGGAGAAATGGGGAGGGCCGTGCGCAGCCAAGGCCCGACCTTCCTCTTCCGCGAGCTGGCGCAGCATGGGAGAAATGGGGAGGGCCGGGCGCAGCCAAGGCCCGACCTTCCTCTTCCGCGAGCTGGCGCAGCATGGGAGAAATGGGGAGGGCCGGGCGCAGCCAAGGCCCGACCTTCCTCTTTTGCGAGCTGGCGCAGCATGGGAGAAATGGGGAGGGCCGTGCGCAGCCAAGGCCCGACCTTCCTCTTCCGCGAGCTGGCGCAGCATGGGAGAAATGGGGAGGGCCGTGCGCAGCCAAGGCCCGACCTTCCTCTTCCGCGAGCTGGCGCAGCATGGGAGAAATGGGGAGGGCCGTGCGCAGCCAAGGCCCGACCTTCCTTTTTTGCGAGCTGGCGCAGCATGGGAGAAATGGGGAGGGCCGTGCGCAGCCAAGGCCCGACCTTCCTCTTCCGCGAGCTGGCGCAGCATGGGAGAAATGGGGAGGGCCGTGCGCAGCCAAGGCCCGACCTTCCTCTTCCGCGAGCTGGCGCAGCATGGGAGAAATGGGGAGGGCCGGGCGCAGCCAAGGCCCGACCTTCCTCTTCCGCGAGCTGGCGCAGCATGGGAGAAATGGGGAGGGCCGGGCGCAGCCAAGGCCCGACCTTCCTCTTTTGCGAGCTGGCGCAGCATGGGAGAAATGGGGAGGGCCGTGCGCAGCCAAGGCCCGACCTTCCTCTTCCGCGAGCTGGCGCAGCATGGGAGAAATGGGGAGGGCCGTGCGCAGCCAAGGCCCGACCTTCCTCTTCCGCGAGCTGGCGCAGCATGGGAGAAATGGGGAGGGCCGTGCGCAGCCAAGGCCCGACCTTCCTTTTTTGCGAGCTGGCGCAGCATGGGAGAAATGGGGAGGCCGTGCGCAACAAAGAGCCTGCTTCCTCTCTTTCGTGACAAAGCTGCTCCGTGAAAAAGATCAAGTCTGCGCGAAATGGGAATTTTTAGAGGTTCCCTTTATACAAAAATCCGTGTCTATCTGTGTTCATCTGTGGTTTCTTTCCCATCACAAGCTCCGAACATCGACAATGCCAGCCTGTTTGAGGATCTGGCAGCCTTTCTCAACTGCCACGCCTCATACGCGCGGGGTTCAGGAATTCTTCTGCGATATGCTGGGAGCCCCTCTGGTCTCAGGAAGCTTTCCCAAACTCATCCAGCGCGTGAGTAAGTCTCTGGGGCTTGGCATGAAGAGGCATTGCAGGCTCTGAAAAAAGAGCAGCGGCGCAACATTGACGAGACCGGATTCAAGAAAAACGGCGAGAAACTTTGGAACTGGGCGTTCTGTGCCTTATTCGGTGTCGGAAAGTGAGGCAGGGTGTGCGCGGTGCGATTGCCCATTGAAAACAAAGCAGAAGCAGGGCAATAGCACAATATTCGCAAAGCGATACCATTTTTTAGAGCTGCCCTTTAGGAAGTCCTTGATTATTGCAGTACCAAGGGATTTTCATTATTTTGAGGTATTATGAGAAAGAAAGATGATCGCAAGGCCGAAGCGATCAGCAATGCAACCCAGAAAATTATTTGCGAACACGGCTTGGATCGCGCGAGCGTAGCAAACATCGCCAAAGAGGCAAATGTATCTCCAGCAACGATTTATCTGTATTTCAACGATAAGTCGGATCTGCTAAGCAAGGTCTTTTTGGCAGAGAAGCAGGCAATTCTGGATACCCTCACCGTTGCTCTCTCACCGGAACTATCATTCTGCGAAAACTTTGCCGCAGCCTACAAGAATGCCTTTGAATACATGTGGAAAAACCCGATCAGTCTGCGCTTTACTGAAATTCTGGAGACCACGCCGTACAATCCGGCTCAGGAACTGAGCGAGCGCTATGGAAAATTCTGGGAATTCTGGGAGTCCGGCATTGAGCAGGGCATTATCGAAGATATTTCGCCGGACAGCATCATGATCATGATACTGGCACCGTTGACCCGTTCGGTACTGCAATTCCACGCCCTGTATTGCAGTTGCCACGACCATGCTGCAGCCGGTCACATCCACGATGAAGAAGCCCATCAGCTGGCTGCCGAATATGCCGAGCGAATAGAAAAAGTGCAGCAGGAGCTGTTCCACCTGACTTGGAAAGCTCTGAAAAAGGGTTCCACATAACAAAAGCAGCAGAGAGCCTATGGCTGGGATTCGAGCCTTTGGCCCGCACCTCATGCGCCTGCCAGTATCGTTAGTGGAAGCTCCTGAAATATTGGATTGCTTCGTGAAACTTTTTGGAATCAGCAGCCTCAGGTAACTCAAACACATTTCGATGTTGGGCGGGCGCGCTCTGCAATCTTGTTTTTCCGGGGCGGTAGCGAGAAACTGAAATCTCTATGGCCCGCGACAAAAGCAAGATTCTGAAAAACCCCTAAAAATCCCCCACCATTTTTGTGGACACTTGTTCGCTTTTTGAAAATGAGCAAATGGTTTCGGGCGGGAATTACAGTGAGACTCTTGCTGTACACGGCCTTGCTGCTGCCAATAAAGCATGGGGCAAAGTATGCTTCGGCCTCACTTCCTCGCTCCCAAACAGCTCGCAAGAAGAGTGAAGAAGAGCGAATGGGGGGATCCTCCCCAAAGGAACATTTCCATGCAAATATTGCTGAACGGCGAGGAACTGGATGTCCGGCTGGAAGACGAAAAACTACTGACACAATTCCTGTGCGGCATTGCCGACTGGATGGAGGCTGATGCCTGCTATCTAAAGGAGTTTACGATCGATGGCAGCCGTTACGCATTGGCTGAGCAGCCGGATGGCACATGGGATTTTGAGCTGTTTCAGCAGGAGCTGGAAAGCATTGACAAGCTGGAGCTGTTCAGTGAGGAACTGCAGGCATACAGCCAGCAGCAGCAACTGCTTCAAGCTCGTCAGGGCGCGATTACCTCAGGTGAAAACACCATCCTCGAATCGCTGAAAATCCTCTGCGATTACTTTCAGATTGCCCACTCGGCATTTGAATCCCGGAAGTTTATCTTCTTACAAGACCTTTTCAGCGAGGCGGGGTCTCTGTTGGAGCTGTTGGGGCGCTGTGTAACTCAGGCCGAATCGGCCTTATGGCACGATGGCAGTAGCCGGGAATCAGCAGGTGGGGCCTGGTCGCAAGGCAACCCGGAGCCCTCTGTCCGAAGCTTTCGATCCTCTGAAATCTCTCATAAAGGGCAGTCACATGAGAACTCTTGCCCTCAGCATGGAAAGTATGAGAACCCCTTGTTGCGAGAATTCAGCTCCAGCTTAGAGCTGTGGAATTATTTTCAAGACAGCGAACAGAATGCTCAGATTGTCATACAGTGGGAACAAGGCGCAGGCCGCGAAGACCGGGATCGAATGTTGGCGATATTGCAGGATGTGGTCGGTCTGTTGATGGAACTTTACAAAGATTATGAGCAGTACCTGTCCTCTCCGGCCTCATCCGAAGGAGAAAAGAGGGATTTGCGCCAGTCTTTCGGCGTCCGGCATCCGAACCAATCATTGCACTCACAGCATGCCTTGCCGCAGGCGGAGCTCGCTTCTCCCCGAGCCCTATGCGATTCGAGTGTGGGCGAGATCAAATTGCAACTTAAAAAGAAAAGTGGAGAACTCGGAGAAGCAGTATTGCAGCTGCAAAATGGCCAGATAGACCAGTGCCTCTACTGTGTCTCCGAACTTTCGCTACTGCTGGAGCAGCTGTTGCAGCAGGTCAAGTCACGGGAAAACTCCCGGCTGCCTGAGTTGTTTCGCCAGTTGAATCCATTTTTACAAGAATTGACGCTGGCCATCGGAGATACCGATACTGTAAGCATGGGCGACTTAGTCGAATATGAAATTTTGCCGTTGATTCAGCAAATTATCAACGAACTGAGCTGACAACAGATTCGAAGCCCATCCGGCAGACTCCCGGAGGCAAGCCATTTCTTCCGGATTTACGATCTTGTTGGAGAAATAGCAGGCCGCGCGAGAGGCAGCAAGCGCTGGAAAACGGGGAAGGAGCAAGAAATGAATGTACTACCAACAATTGAGCCCAATGCCAGTGCGATCTCATTTTTGATTGTCGTGCTCTGCTTGGGCCTGCTGAGCATCATTGTGTTGCTGAGCCGTTATTCCAATCTCTGGCAGGTGAGAAGGGTCTCCACCTTCAAGTTTTCTCCCCGAAAGTTCCGGGAATTAGCCGATGAAGCCAATTTTACTGACGAAGAGAAAATCTTTCTGGAAAATTATTTTCGCAGTACCCAGATACCACGATTCTTAGAGATTTTCTATGATTACCGCTCCGGTCAAAACATCATGCGTCAAATATACCGTGCAACTTATACTCATGCGGAGAATTTTCTATGTGATATTCAGCTGGCACGTTTTTATATATTTAGCATAACACAGAAACTAGAAAACTTTTTACACAAAAATATGTTTGCCAATAAAACCTGTAAGATTCCCGAAGGAACTCGTTTTTATCTGGCTCTCGACTTGGAGGGTGCCCAGCAATACGACCAGCACAATCGTTTCACCGGCAAGCTGCGCTCCAATCATCGGAGCTACTTTGAAGTACAGTTGCTCAATGGGGATGCGCGGAATATCCCCAAGGGTTCCAAAGTCAAAATTGAGCTGATCAAAGACGGCGACCGCGCGATCTATTCAAGCAGAGTCAAGGGCTATAGCAACAACCACAAGCGCAAAAAGTTACTGATGATGGAGCACGGCAAGCGGCCCCAAGTCATTTTTGGCGCTCGGCGCTACAAACGCAGGCAATTGCAAACTTCTGTCGCGGTGGTGCCTCTGCGCAAGGAAGGAAATATTTTTAAAGCCACCGGGTCTATGGTTAATGGGTTGCTTCGTGACATTTCGATGACTGGTTGTGGCGTATTATCCCACGTCAAGCTCCCTCAAAATTCGTATATTGGCGTGAGCTATCTAAACCCCTATGACAATCAGCCGATTAAATTCATCTGCAAGATCATGAGTTATAATAAATTGCGTAACATTGAGATAGACGTGGTTATTCTTCAGATGCGTATTGAGAAAATTGACTATCACGAGCGTAACTTGATTGCGGCTTCTGTCTACGAATTTGAAAACGAAACTGATAAAATTAACAAGTTGCTTGAAAGCCAGGCCACCAGAGTTTCTACCTTTGATGCCACAACTGCCGCGATATTGAGGGATCGTTCTTAGAGCGAAACTTCCGTTAAAGAGGTTCCTCTTACGGCCCGGTGGGCTTGACAGACACAAAATTACCGCTGTCCGCCGCAAAATGGCCTGCGGGCTCAAATTCTCCGTTCCGCAGACGGGCAGCGGTGTAAGTGCGTAAACGTTGACCCCGGTGATCAAAGATAACTTGCCCGGTGCTGCCGTCAAACCGGCTCTGTAACAAGTTCTGATACAGTTCATTAGCCAGATTGTGGCTATCGAAATTATTGCTCTCAATAGTCTGTTTAGCAGTGTTGGCCAGCAGGCAGACCGCATCATAGAGACGGGCAGCCTGCTGGCTTGCTCTGAGGTGGTAAGTATTCTGGTACTGCTGCTCAAAGATCTGGTAATTGCGTTGTTGGGTCTTGCCGCGCAGAGGTGTAAAGACAAAATAGCGCTCGATTTCCGGATCCGGGAGCTCGCTCAGAATCAAGTCCTCGCTGTAGAGGATGAAATCCAGTTCATCGAACAGGTAGCTGTAGGGGCTTCGTGCTAGGTAGAGATGTGCTTTACGGGCATTGGACTGTTTCAGGAACATAAGCAGCCCGGCGCGCCGTGAATCGGGGGCTCTTTGCAGGGGTATGCGCTGGTCGCGGAACAAGTCGGCCATGCTTTGGATATAGCCCGCGCTGTAGTCTGCCTTAGCTACCTCAGGGCTGTTGTACTCCAGTGAGACCAGAGCACCGGGCTCAATTCCGGCGCGCCGGATTCGGTCGGAAAAATCCAAAGCCCGTTCGCGTTCACTCTCGTCGTAGACAAGATACAACCAGTTCAGCCCACGCACTTCACGGATGTAACGAACCAGGGGCTGATTCCCGGCGAATGTACGGGGTGCCAGGTTCAGCAGCAGGTGAGCCCCTTGGTCGATCGGCTCTGCCGGCTGGTTTTGTTCCCGATGTCCGGAGTCGGCAGTCGGCCAGTTGCCCAACAGCACAAATAGTCCAGTTCTTTCTGAGGACAGCAACTCGCGAAACTGGTCCTGCAGCACACTCTGCCCTTCCTGCCAGAGCACAAAGCCCAGAATCAGCGAACGCTGCTTGCCCTCTGCGTCGTCTAAACTGCCACGCTGCAACTGGCTGGTGTAATGTTGCAGCGCGGCGGAAGAAATGATGCCGTGGTCTGTCTGTCCTAGGTCCAAAACTTCCAGTTCCAAGGGCAGGCCATTGATATTAGTCACACCGTTGAACTTTTCGATCCCCAGTTTGGCCGCCTTGATGCTGCTGGCTAGGGCCCCGTACTGCGCTGCTGTTGAATCCAGCACCAATATCAGCTTATAACTGCGTAGCGGACTCCGGGAACAGGCACTCAGCAGCAGGGCTAACACCAGTTTGAATGCTCCGACTCTTATCGTTGCGTGCCGGAATGGTGGCAGATGTTTCAAGAATTTGTCCTTTGCGATTGGCTCAACTGCGGGGCCCCAGCAACGGCACCAGAAAGCGGATCAGCTGATCCGTCAAGGCCGAAATGGGCAGGAAGCGATAATTGAACACCGCGCCTAAGAGCAAGATCAGCAGCAGCGATAGCTGACCGTAACGCTGGAAACTCCGTCTGGTCTGTTCCATGTGGCGCGGAATCAGGGCTGTCACTAGGTGTGAACCGTCCAGCGGCGGAATGGGCAGCATGTTGAATACAAACAATACCAAGTTGAGCTGGACCACCAGACCCAATGCGGGGACGATGGGCAGACGCAAACCGCCGAAAAACGCCGGCGGTGCCAGCGCCAGCGAATAGGGGAACCAGTCGCGCAGCATCCCCGCCAGCAGCAGGCTGGCCAGCAGCAGGTTACTCAATGGGCCGGCCAGAGACACGAAAATCTCAGCGCGCACCGGGTGCTTGAAGTTGCGGGTGTCAATCTGTACCGGCTTGGCCCAGCCGAAGCCCACCAGCAGTATGGCCAGAAAGCCGAACAGATCAATGTGGTTGAGCGGGTTGAGGCTCAGGCGTCCCTGAAGCCGGGCTGTGTTGTCTCCCATCAGACAGGCGGCTCCGGCGTGGGCCCATTCGTGCAGACTCAAGCTCAGCAGCAGGGTCAGCACCAGAACAATAATCTGATAGGTGTCGAGTTGGAAGATCATATAATCTCCAGGGTCTTATCCGACAGACTGCCGGAGATGAGCAATTTCTGCCAGATCTGCGATCTGATACTTATGGGCAGCTCTAAAAATTCCATTCTGCGCTTCTTGCACGCTCTTTGAAACGAACAGCTTTCTCAGAAGAGGCGGCAGGCTCTTTGCTTAAAAAGGCGAGGTCGGGCTTGGCTGTGCCAGCTCGCCCAGCTCGCAGAAAGGATGGTCGGGCCTGGCTGCGCACGGCACTCCCCTCATTCTCCAATGCTGCGCCAGCTCGCATTGGAGCATCAAAACGCGGTACAATTGTACAATTCTCGCGAAACGATACCATTTTTAGAGGTACCCTTTAGAGGACCCTTTGGAAACTTTCTCCGATGAGCGGCGATATCCGCGCATCACTGTTGAGCGCAAAATTGGAGTTTTTAAAGGTTTCCCTAATGATACTTGGAATCCAGGAGTTGTAAATATGACTGAAACAGAACGACAGAAAAAACTCGGCTACCTGAAACTAATGGGCACCTCTAAAATTCTAATTTTGCGCTCAACAGCGATGCGCATTTTTAGAGGTTCCCTTATGCTGCTCAGGCGTTGAGCGAGCCTGGCGGTAAGGACTGCTGGCTATATTTTGGATCAGTGCTTATAATTGCAGCAGCCTGTGCGCAGGGGATACAGGACGGGGATCATGCTACGAGAAAACTTTGAGCACCGCAAAGCGGAAATCCAGCAGGAAACCATCGTGATGCTGGACCATATCAAGACCATGCTGAGTCTTGCGATCGACTGTCTGAAAGTCAGTGATGGAGACGAGCTGGAAGCGACGTTGAAGCGGGTGGGCCGGATGGACCGCGAAGTTAACAACTGCGAAGAAGTGATTTACCACCATTGCATTCAATTGATCAGCCTGGAGCAGCCCGTGGCTTCGGATCTGCGTTTCAGCATCGGGGTATTGAAGTTCATCGGCGATTTGGAACGCATCGGCGACCACTGCGTGCACATGGTCAAAATTGCCTCCCGCAACGCCCGGCTCAAGGTGCGCACCAATGTGCCCCAGGGGCTGCTCGATATGTCGCAGCGCATCGGCCAAATCTACCAGCACTGCGGGGAAGCCATCCGCCAGCTGGATGCCAGCCTGGCACAGGAAATCATCCGTCATGACGAAGATCTGGACAGCGTGCACAAGGCTTTTGTCAAAGAAAATGCTCTCATGATCCACAGCTCACCGGAATTATCAGATTCTTTTGTCAATTTCATGTTTCTCTCGCGCTTTATTGAGCGCATTGGTGACCATATGGTCAATATTGCGGAGTGGCTGATTTTTATGCGCGAAGGGACCCGACCATCTTAAGGGGACCTCTAAAAACTCGCTTTTGATGCTGAGCGGATGAGATTTTGCCGAGTGAGAGGAAGTGAAGCCGAAGCATACTTTGTTGTATGGTAAGGCTTTGCTGGCGAAGCGATTCGGCAACAAGATCGCCGCTCAGCGCGAAACTGGAATTTTTAGAGGTTCCCTTAAGATGTCTGACTTTAGAGGTCCCCTTGAGAAGTTCAATTTGTTGACAAGGCTTTGAGAAACGGTACGATGCTGTCTCTTATCGGGGTGTAGCCTAGTGGCTAAGGCGTCTGCTTTGGGAGCAGAAGATCGGGGGTTCGAGTCCCTCCACCCCGAAGCTGTCTTCTTGCTCCTCCGTTACTTATTTGATACATTACAAAGCTTTCACAAGAAGAAGGGGATCAATCGGAAAGAATGCTACTTTTACGGATTGGAATTTTTAGAGGTGCCCAATACAGCAAAATATTCTTTGCTCCCCGCACACAAATAGCCTCGCAAAAAACGAGTTTTTAGGGCCTTCCTCTTATAGTTGAGCAGGGCAAGGCCTTCAGGAGTTGACGATGACTTTCCAACAAGTAGAACCGGCAGAAGGTTTTGATGCCCTGATTCTGGCTAGGCGAGACTGTCTGGATTTCCCCTCTGTGCCGGAGCCTTGGCGACCTGATATCAGCCGAATGATCGCCTATTTCCAGCAGCACAAGATTGAGAGTGCCGACAGTAAAAGCAAACAGCAGGATTACAGTGCCCTGGCCCGCAGCGAGGGTCCCGATGAGCTTTTACCGGTGCACCTGAGCAGTCTGCCCCTAGGGAGCAGAACTACCGAGCTGGGCAGTGAGAGTGCCGCCTTGCTGCAATGGGGCAAGAGCTTGGCAGGAGTAATCTCCAAAGAGAAGTGGCAGCGCCCGCTGTTGCCGCTGATTCCCGGTCTGAGCTTGGAGCAGTTTCGCTTAGTGCTTGAAGGGCTGTGGTTCGGCAGCTATCAGTTTAACGAGTTGCAAAAGAAAAAAGAGCAGCCGGGGCCCGTTCTGACCCTCCTCGGTGACGCAAGTGCCGAGCTGGAAGTGATCCTCGCTGATATGGCCTTGCAGACGGAGGCCCTGCAGCAGACCCTGAAACTGGTGCTTAGCCCGGCCAATATCTGTACTCCTACATTTTTCAGCGACTTTGTCGCTGAGCAGTTGGCCGACCTTGGAGCCCGCCCGAGCAGAATTCGCAGCGATATCTGGGGTGAAGAGCGCCTGGCCAAAGAAGGAATGAATCTGATTCTGGCAGTGGGACAAGGAAGCCCGCAGGAGTCGCGTCTGCTGCTTCTCGACTACCAGGGAGACCCTACCAGCGCAGAGCACATTGCGCTGGTAGGCAAGGGTGTGTGCTTTGACACCGGCGGGACCGACCTCAAGAACAGCACCAACCTCAAGGGGATGCAGTACGATATGATGGGGGGCGCGATTGTCTATGGAGCGTTCTATTACTTGGCGGCCAGCGGTATTCAGGCCAATATCCGGGCCTACGTGCCGCTGGTGGAGAATCAGATCGGCTGTGAGGCGATTAAAACCGGGGATATTATCCGCTCGGCCATGGGGCCCACGGTGGAAATCAACAATACTGATGCCGAAGGCCGCCTGATTCTGGCCGATGCCATTCACCATGCGGTTCAGCAGAAGCCCAGACTGCTGCTGGACTGCGCCACGCTGACCGGGGCGGCAATCGTGGCCCTCGGTGAGCAGTGCGCTGCTTACTACAGTAACGATGAGCGGGTTGCCGAGCTGTTTGCCCAGGCGAGCCGGGAGACCGGCGAAGATGTCTGGCGGATGCCGTTGTTTCGGCCCTATGCCAGCTTTCTGGAAAGCAAGCTGGCCGATATGTCAAATATTTCGACCAAAAGTGATGATGGCGGCTCAATAACAGCAGCCTTGTTTCTGGAGAAATTTGCAGCACCACACAAACAGGAACCAGAAGGAACACAGCCGGATGAAGAGACTCCGGCCCATGCTTGGCTGCATTTGGACCTCGCGGCCTGGTCGAGTCCCGATGAGCATCCTTCGCTGGGCAAAAATGTGCGCGCCATGGGTGTGCGTCTGCTCTCCAGTTTTGTGCGGAAGTACCTGGCTGTTTGACCGCACTCTCAAGGAAGGAGAACTTGAGGAAGGAGAACTTGGGACTAGAGAGACCCCAAGGAATGAAAAAGCTCAGGGATAAACCTGAGCTTTTTCATTCTCTTATGAGTGACGGAAGTGACGGGACTCGAACCCGCGGCCTTCGCCTTGACAGGGCGACGTGATAACCAGCTTCACCACACCTCCAAAAAAACTTCCCTAGCAGTCACTCTCTGATAGAATTCCGGGGAGCTACCAAGGCTGGGCAAACAATACTGGGTCAGTCGGAAAAGTCAAGCAATTCCATTTCGGCAACAGGATCGGCGCTTCAAGCGCAAAATTGGAATTTTCAGGGGTCCCCTAAATATGAAAATGCTCCGCAAAAATCTGTATAACTAAAAAGTACAATCCCAGTCCAATCACATCGATCAACGTGGCCATTAGCGGTCCCGAAGCCACAGTCGGATCCATTTTCATAAAACTGAGCAAGAGCGGTACAAAGATGCCGATCAGGGCCGCAAACAGTACTACCGCTCCAAGACCCAGACTAACGGCCAGATTGTGCTGCCAGGCCAGCTCCGGCAGGAACCACTGGTTGCGCAGAAACACCAGCAGACCCATAATTAAAGCCAGAGCCAAGGCAACCAGCAGCTCTTTTGCCAGAGCTGCCGGAAGATTGCGGAAACGGATATTGTGGGCACTGATGCTGCGGATCATTAGCACTGATGACTGGCTCCCGACATTACCCCCGGTCTGAGTAATCAACGGAATAAACATAGTCAGCATTGGCAAGGTAAGCAGCAAGGTCTGGAAATGCTTGAGCAGGCTGCTGGTCAATGTCCCGGTCAGCAGTAGCAGCACCAGCCACGGCAGGCGCCGGGTCAGCAGGTAGCGAATCGGCGCCTGTAGAAAATTGTCCATCAGATCGGCCCTCTGACTTGTCACGCCGCCGAGGTTACTGATGTTCTGAGCCTGCTCCTGGCGGATCAGATCCATCACATCGTCAAAAGTCACGATGCCCAGCATCCGCTGCCGGTCATCTACGACCGGAACCGCCAATAAGTTCTGCTCTTCAAGGAGCTCCATCACCTGTTCTTGCTCGGTGTTACTTTTTACGTAGTACACCTTGCTGTTCATGATTTCGCGAATATATTCCTGATCAGCTGCCAATAGCAGTTTTTGAAGGGTCAGCACGCCCAGCAACACACCATCGGTGTCAACAATATAGTGATAATAGAAGATTTCCAAGTCCGCCAGTTCCTCCGAACTGCGGATCAGACTCAGAGCTTCGCTAACCGTCATGTCGGGATAGAGCACCGAATAGCGGGTGGTCATGATGCCCGCGGCCTGTTCTTCGTGAAAGGACAGCAGGAATTCGGTTTCGGCCTGTTCTTCTGCGGGCAGGTATTGCAGAAAATCGCGACGAACATCGGGGCGAGCGTGTTGCAAAATATCAACTCGCTCATCGGGCTCAATGGCCACCAGAGCTGCCACCAGGGCGGACCGGTATGTGCTCCGGCCTGGGTGCAGGGACCGGGCAAGTACTTCGCCCTGTTCGTCTTCGCTCAGTTCTAAAAGCAGGGCCCCGCATCTCTCTGGTGAGAGCAGCCGAAGTAAGCGCTGCTGTGGCTCAATAACATCAGAGGCGGTCTCGCTGAGCTGGTGCCAGAATGCCAGTAGCTCACCGGGGCTGCATTCTTCAGTATACTGCAACAGCAGACTGGGATCTTCGAGCAGCCGGATCTTATGGGGAACTCTAAAAATTCCAATTTCGCGCTGAATCGCGATCTTGTTGCCGAATAGCTTCGTCAGCAAAGCCTTACCATACAGCAAATTATGCCTCGGCTTCACTTCCTCGCTATCGACAAAATCTCGCTGATTCAGCATCGAAAGCGAATTTTTAGAGGTTCCCTTATCTTGTTGCTGCATGCTGCCCTCCCTTTTCCCCTTCTCGTTCTTGCCAAGCTGCTTCTTGGAGGTGCCCTTGAGATATCCCTGCGCTCGCCAAACGAATATTATACAGTGAAATGAACAAAAAACCTGGGCTCAGATCCATGCATGAGCCCAGGTTTTCAGCAGTTTGGAAGAATACGTTTCAGGATACGGTATTTCCTAGCTATTGACGCGCTCTTGGTATTCCTTGGTTTCGACGTTGATACGCAATCTGTCGCCCTGGCGGATAAAGGCCGGAACCCGTACCTGCAAACCTGTTTCCATCACCACCTGTTTGGTTACCGAAGTCGCGGTATCGCCCCGTACTGCTTCTTCGGCCTCGATCACCAGCAAATCGACCTTGGGCGGCAGCTTCACGTCCAGCACCTCATCTTCCCAGCTGACGATACGGTATTCTTCTCCCTCGCCTTCACGTGCAAAGTATTGCAAATCAGGCAAGGTACTCATGGGTACCTCGAATTGTTCATAGGTTTCGCTGTTCATAAAAAAATAATTCTCGCTATCTTTATACATATATTGGGCGCGAAATTCCTGTACATCAATTTCTTCAATATTATCCTGACTCTTATGTGTGACGCGCTGCACCGAAGCATCGCGCAGGTTCTTCAGTTTCAAACGCACAAACGCCGAACCCTTGCCCGGATTGACAAATTCTCGTTCCACCACCATGTAGGGTAAATTCTTTTCTAGCAAAAATGAGCCTTTTGCCAATTCTCCTGCTTTAATCGTGGCCATATTCTCTCCTTATTCATTTTAGAGGTCCCCAACAAAGTATTCTTCGGCCTTACTTCCTTGTTCCCAAATAGCTTCGCAAGAAGAGCGAATTTTTAGAAGTCCCCATTATTATCCCATTATTATCCCATTATTATAAAGGACACCTCTAAAAATTCCAATTTTGTGCTGAGCGGCGATCTTGTTGCCGAATAAAAAAGTTCTGCCTTGCGGCAGCTCGCCCAGCTCGCAGAAAGGAAGGTCGGGCCTGGCTGCGCACGGCCCTCCCCTCATGCTCCCATGCTGCGCCAGCTCGCATGGGAGCATCGGAACGCGGTGCTATTGCCCATTGAAAACCCCATTGAAAACAAAGTAGAAGCAGGGCAATAGCACAATACTCACAGAAAGCGATACCATTTTTAGGGGTTCCCTTTAGAGGTCCCTCTAATTCCCGTCCCCGCATCGCGAGTATTTCTCGCGCACCCGGTATAGCGAACAAATTTCCAAAATTTCCCAATAATTTCCTTTTTCTTTGACTTTAATATTTACAGGCTGTAATATAGGTGTAAATGTTACAGCTCGTATTGATAGTGTTGCTGTTGTTGTTCGCGACCACCCTCTTTTTCGTTTACCTTTTTCACTACTTCCGCACCAATTATAGCAACGAGTCTGCGGAGGCCCAGGGCAAAGCTGATAGAATTGGCGACTTGACCGAAATGGCCAGACTGCTTGAAAAGGGCGGTACGGACAACGCCCGGCTGGTAGTCGAACAGCTCTTGTATCGCAAGCCAAAAGGCCGCACTGCCGCCGACATTCTGGCACTGCGCCTGCGGGCCTTCTTTGAGCTGAAAGAGTTTCACAATGCCCTGCACGTGGGTTTACAACTCTCTTCACAGTTCCACCACAGCCGCTTCCTCAGTGATATCGAACTATTGGAGTACATGGCAATCCTGTACGCCACACTGGGACACCACGAAAGAGCCTATAACGAATACCTGATTCTGATGCAGAGGCGGCCTGAGAATATTGAATATATTTTCAACGCGGCCAGTCACGCGCTCGAAATGAAACATTTCGAAACGGGGATCTCGCTGTTTGGACGCGTACTGCAAATGCAGCCGGACCATGTAGAGAGCTTGGTCAAACTCGGGCGTACCTTCTGTGAGAAACGACTCTACAGCCAGGCTCTTGATTATCTAAACCGCGCCTATACCCTTAACTGTGACTCCAACGAACTGCGCTATTATCTGGCTCTAACCTTGGTGCAGACCAGCGGCAAGGATACCACTGCCCTTTTCCTACTGCAAAGAGTTTCGCAGGACCCCGACTGGGCCAAGCAGGCATTGCCACGGCTGATACGGCTTGCGGCCGAGTTGGAACAGCATCAACAGCTTGTCGAAGCCGCCGAACGCTACAACAGTTTATTCGCCGCAGAAACCGGAGAGGGCCTGCTCAGTGAAATATTATTCCTTGAGGCCAATTCCTATCGCTATTTGCACCAGATGGAAAAGGCCTGCGAACTCTGGGCCGGTATCAGTCTGGAGAATGCCTACTACCGAGAAGCCCAGGATAAGCTAGCGATGTTTCAGCCCTTTACTGAAGCAGGGGTCTTTCAGAACTATATCAGCTGTGAGGAGCCCAAAGATTTCGTTGATTTGTGTACGAAAATATGTGACCACATTCTCAAGACCCGGGCTCTGAAAACCATGTACGCGCTTGAGGGGCACGTCCTGAAGGCAATGCCAAACATAGCGCAGAATAGCCCGGAAACCACCCAAAACCAAGGACTTCCCGTTCCCGCCGGAGCACTGATCGTCCAGAACTTCCGAGGGCATTGGATACCCGGTCAAGGTGCCAATACCGGCAGGTTGCGCAATCACGCCCCGAGTTATCACATTTTCCTGCTCTTGGACCAGGAATTCAGCGATGATGATTTGCAGATGAACCTGAAGCCGCTGACTGTTTTGGGCCATGATGATTACGACCGGCTAATCAACATCCACATCTACTCTTTTCATCACGTCTCGCAGGCCAGTTTTGGTCACACTATCAACTACAATGTGTATATTCACGAGCCCAGCGAGCTGCAACTCAACATACTGGAGTTCCAACGACAACACAGCAACAGCCCAAACAAAAATCGACAGCAAAAAACCGCGACTGCAAAAGCACGCTCCACCAATGACACAAGCGAAGAGAGCTCTTAGGAGTGGCTATTTCTCATTTATAGGTGCCCTATAGAGTTGTAGCAGAGAAGAGCGCCTTCTATTACTGAAACTTATGGCAGCCAAAAAGAAAGTAACTATGCAGATGATTGCCGCTGAAATCGGCGTTTCCATTGCGACCGTGTCTCATGTATTTAACCACAGCCGCTTTGTCGATCCTGGGCTGCGCAAGAGGATACTGGACTGCGCCGAGACCTTGGGCTATATACAAAAACATTCGATACAGCGCAAGAAATCCATACCTGGCGCCCAAATTGGCCTGATTATCAGCGACATTCGGGACTCCGATCTGTTTTTGGATGTGATCAAAATCAGCGAATCGATTGCGGGAGAACAGGGTTACTCACTGCTGGTCGGCGATGCCGAAAATTCGGCCGAAAAAGAGGTTGAACTGGTCCGCAATTTCATGACCAGGCAGGTGCAGGGTTTGCTGATTGCTTCCTGCCTGAATTCTTCAGCGGTCTTGGAAAAAATCCGGGGATTCCGCAAATTGCCCGTAGTACTGATCGACCGCAAATGGGAGGAGAACTATTACGATTTTGTCGGTATCGATAACTACCGCGCATCTTTTAACCTGACATCTCAATTGATTCGACAGGGCTTTCGGCGGATCGGTTTTCTGGGGCTGGATCGCGATACCAGTACCGCGCGCGAACGGGAACACGGCTGCCGGGTTGCGATGTTGACAGAGCATCTGAGCGATTCATACAGCTGCTGCTACCTTGATCTGCTGGGGGACCTGCACCAGCAGGTTCTGAACTTCTGCTATGACCCTAAGCGGAAACAGGCACAATACCAAGCAATCGTGTGTTTCAATACCAACGTGTGCTGTGACTTATTAAGTGTTCTGAAAGCGCAGCGAATGAGCCCTGAGGATTTTGCCATTGCCACTTATGACGACAGCCCTTGGCTGGAATTTCTGACGATTCCGCTGACCATTGTTCGCCAGCCTGCGACAGAGATCAGCATCACGGCGGTCAAGCTCCTGATCGAGAAAATCGGCCTGAGCCAGCAGCATGCGACAGAACCCGCTGGCAAGGCCCAAGCCAGTATCAAAACTACGGAAATGGGCAAGGAAATTCTCCTTCCTGTCGACATTGTTCTTCGAGAAGTCTGGGGCTGGTCAAGTACTAAAGGGGATCTCTAAAAACTTGCTTTTGATGCTCAGCGGATGAGATTTTGCGCCAGCTCGCAGGAAAGGAAGGTCGGGCTTGGCTGCGCACGACCCTCCCCCGTTCTCCAATGCTGCGCCAGCTCGCATGGGAGCCTTCGTCTCCCATCAAAATGCGATACCATTTCTAGAGGTCCCCAAAACAAAAAAAGCACCCGGCACCCCGGGTGCTTTTTCGAGGAAACTCCGAGGAAACTTAAAGAAAAGACGAAACCGCTCAAGAATCCAGACGCACCTCTCTTCCCGTCTGAGCGGACTGATGAATGGCGTCGAGGATGCGCTGTACCTGCAAAGATTCCTCCAGCTTCACCCCCAGCGGCTCCTCATCGCGCACCGCGCGAATGAAATTGACGAAGCGGTCACAGTGCGGATAACGGATGGGCAAGCCATCAAAGGCAGACTCCTGAGTCTCCCCGCTCTTCAGCTCGACATCGACATTGCTGCGCAGCACCGGATCAAAAGTAAAGACCTTGGCCGGGTAGCATTGGGCCCCGGCTTCCGTGCCGTAAAAATCGATATTGTGGAAATCGTCATGTTCCGAATGCGAAGCCCAAGAGACATCCAACGCTACCGTAGCGCCGCCTTTTAACTTAATTAAGGCGCAAGACAAATCATCGACATCGAAAGGGAGCCCATTGTCATCGGACATGCCCCAGCCGCCAAAACCGATCCCCCGCGAAGCCAGCTTGCTGTAAGACGCCCCGCTGACCGCTTCCGCGGCAAAGTTATCCATGATGAACAACGAAAGATCCAACATGTGCACCCCGATATCCAGAATGCAGCCCCCTCCGGCCAGCTGGCGGGAACCGAACCAAGTCCCCCTGCGGGGAGCCCCGCAGCGCCGCCGCCAGAAAGCCTTGGCGTGATAAAGCTCGCCGAAATAGCCCTGCTCGGCCAAATACTTAATCTTTTGCGAGTCACTGTTAAAACGCTGATTTTGACCCACCATGAATTTCAAATCCCGGCCGCCGCTCTGAAACTCCCGCAGCGCCGATGCCAGTTTCTGCGCCTCACCCAAATCCATAGCCATCGGCTTCTCGCAAATCACGTGCTTGCCCGCCTCCAGAGCCGCCAGCGACACCGGGACATGGAACTTGTTCGGCAAAGCGATATAGACCACTTCGATATCCTTGTCCCCCAGCAACTCTTCGGTACTTTCGTAGATGCGGGCAATGCCGTATTCCCCGGCCCGCAGCCGGGCTCGTTCCGGGTTGTGGTCGGCTATGGCCAACACCTCCGCCAGCCCGCTGTTCTGGAACCCTTCGATCCCACTGGGCGAAATCATGCCCGCCCCGATAATTCCTGCTCGAATCACGTAAATCTCCTGAAAATTAAGTTTCGTTCATATATTTATGGAGTAAAGCCAGACCGCTGTCGGCAAAGGCATCGGGATCTTCGGGATTATCGTTTTCCAGAATGAATGTGTCGATGCCCAGCTCCTTTGCGGTGGCAAAAATACCCGCAAAATCCACGATCCCTTGCCCCATGCGCGCAGGCTGCCCGCCCGCTTGGGCGCTCCCCCGCTGAGGTCTAGGCCGTCCCTGTTTCGGGACTGCACTTGAGTGTCCTGAGTTTGCTGCGTTTGTACCGGCCCGTTGTCGTCCGGCTGCCAAATATCTTTGATGTGCAGCAGGGCAATGCGTTCTTTCCATTCCCGCAGCTTGGCCGGAACTGCCACCCCGCCTGCGGTCACCCAGCCAACGTCCACCTGCCAGAACAGATCCGGGGCCAGATCCAGCAGCCAGTCCATCAGACAGCGGCCCTGAAAGAAGCGGGAAATCTCATGGCTGTGGTAGTGCAGCCGCAGACCGGAGTCCCGGAACCGCACGGCCAAAGCTTGCAGCCGGCTCGCCAGCTCGCGAAGCTCCTCCAGACTTTGAGCATCCGCAAACGGCATGACCAAGTCCCGGGTACCGCAGCTGGGCACCGGAGGCCCAGCTTTTGGGCCTCCGGTGCCAGTTGTTCCAGCACATCCAGCCCCAGGTGAAAAGACGATGCCGTCAATCCGCAAGATTGCAGCTGCGCTGCCAGCCCCGTGATTCGCTCCATGGCCAGCTGTTCCGGGCGGTACTGGTAAAGCCCTGCGGGTTCTACATGGCGCAGCCCTTTGCTCCGGCAGAATTACAGGCTCTGCTCCAGGTCCATAAAGTCCCGCAAAGAATATAACTGTAAACTGAAAATCATATCCGACTCCTTGAAATGTCCGCCTCAGCGCAGACCCTGCTCGGTCTTGTGGACGTAGCCGGGAATGGGGATTACCGGGGCTCCGTTGGGAGCGTCTTCCACGTCCGGCCAGGCGGCGTTGGTGTGCTGTGGGGCCACATAGCGCACGGCGTTGGCGATAATTTGCTGGATAACGCTCTGGTTATAGGTGGGGTGGGTTTCGTGGCCGGGCTGAAAATAGAAGATCCTGCCCGCGCCCCGGCGGTAGACCAACCCGGAGCGGAACACGTTGCCCCCGGTAAACCAGCCCATAAATACGCTCTCATCGGGCTCGGGCACCACAAATGGCTCCCCGTACATTTCTTCCTGCTCCAAGATCAGATGTCCGGGAACGCCCTCGGCAATCGGGTGGCTGGGATTGACGCACCAGAGTATTTCCTGTTCATTGGCCTCGCGCCATTGCAGGGCACAACTGGTCCCCATCAGAGAGCGGAAAATCTTGGAGAAGTGGGCAGAATGCAAGGCGATCAGGCCCATGCCCTGCAGGACTCTTTCCCGCACCCGGGCCACCACCTGGTCGCTGACCTGCCCGTGAGCCGCATGCCCCCACCACAGCAGCACATCACAATTCTCCAGCCGACTTTGCGGCAGGCCATGTTCTTCTTCCTGCAGGGTAGCGGTCTCGGCCTGGATCCCGCCTTCCCGGTTGAGAAAGTCCGCCAGGCAGCCGTGAATGCCCCGGGGATAGATCCCACATACTTCAGGCATCTCCTGTTCGTGGATGTTTTCGTTCCAGGCGATTGCGCGAATCGGTTTGGACATAATTTACCTCCTTGGATTTTACGGGCCCTCATCACTTGATGGAGCCCGAAAGCATGCCTCGAATGACATATCTCTGTATCGATAAAAAAACGATAATAATAGGAATGGCGGCCATCAATACGGTGGTCATAATTAAATCCCACTTTTTGACATAGGAGCCCGCAAAGGACTGGATGGCCAGCGGGACGGTCTGGAGCTTCTGGCCTATGCCCAGAATCATGGCCGGCAACAAAAAGTCGTTCCAGATCCACAGCATATTCAGCACCAGTACCGTGACGAAGATGGGTTTCAAAACGGGCACGATGATGCGAAAAAAGATGTTCGGTTTACTGCAACCATCAATCGTAGCCGCTTCTTCCAGTTCCAAAGGGACGCTCTTCATAAATCCGTGGAACATGAACACAGCCAGAGGGGCACCAAAACCCAGATAAGCAAAAATGATTCCGTGGTAAGTGCGCAACATGCGTAGCCCAAAAATTTCGTTGATGTTGCGGTACAACTCGACCAGAGGAAACATGACGACCTGAAACGGTACCACCAAGCCGGAAGTAAAGACCAGAAACAGGATGTGGGAAAGGCGGCTCTTGCTGCGAACCAGTACCCAGGCCGCCATCGAAGAGCAAAGACAGATCAGAAGCAGAGAGAGCACTGTAATGATGGTGCTGGCCCAGACGCTGGAAGGATAGGGGATGGTTTTTGAGTTCCATACCCTGCCGATGTTGGTAAACAGCTGCCCCCAGCTATCCGGGAGCCTGGAAGGGTTGCTCAGAATCTCCAAGGAAGCCTTGGAGGAGCTTACCAGTACGATAAAAAAGGGATACATCGCGACAACAAAGAAAACTGAAGTCAGTAAGAGCAGAGCCCAATCCTGCGGATTCCATTTGAGATAAATATTCGCCACAGGTATTTTCATCTTCATCGGGAGCCCTTTTACGCTTCGATCTCGCGCTTCTTGTTGTATTGCACCTGCAAGATGGAGACGAACATCAAAATGACAAAAAAGACGATGGCCCGTGCCTGCCCCTGCCCCATTTGGTTGAACTTGAATGCCGCATCATAAATGTTCAGTGTCAGCAGCTCTGTGGCGTTGATGCTTTCTCCGCCCAACTGCAGCGACGGCCCCCCGGAGCTGAGGGAAACAAGGATGTCAAACTGCTTGAACGAAGTGACCAGCGTCAGGAAGGAAGAGATCGTGAAAGCCTGGGCAATCAGGGGGAACAAGACGTAGCGAAACTTCTGCAGCGCACTGGCTCCGTCCAGATCGCAGGCCTCGATCAGTGACTGTGGCACGTTTAACAGGGCCGCTATGTAGATCATCATGATATAACCGGCGTACTGCCAGGTATAGGCGAGGGTAACCCCCAGCACGGCCCATTTGGCATCTGCGAGGATCAATAATTGCTCCAGACCGGGCCAGGCGAGAGCGTCTCCGATGGAAGGGATGACGTTGTTGTAGATAAATTGCCAGATAAAACCCAGTACCAAACCGCCGATTAGGTTGGGAATAAAGAATCCGGCACGAAAAAATTTCTGCAACGGAAGTTTGCGCGTCACTAGGATGGCCAGCATCAAGGCGACAGAGTTGATCAGAATGATACAGATTGCCGCAAACACGAAGGTCAGCCCCAGCGAATAAAGAAACTGGAGGTCATGAAACATACTGCGGTAGTTTGCCAATCCAATGTAGTGGACCGTGTCTCCGGCAACGGCCGTCCAGTCGGTCAAGGAGTAGTAGAACCCCAGCAGGAATGGAACAATCAGTACCAGCAGGTACGCGAACAATGCGGGACTCAGAAAGCCCCAGAAAACCAGTTTATTGGTTTTATCCATAAATCTGCCTGAGTCTAGCTGCGACTGGAATCCTTCATCTTCCTGCTACAAAGCAAGCGGAGATGACATCTGCTTGCTTTCAGAGCAGTACTACTGTTTCAGCTCGGCGATACTGGCGGTAACTTGGTCGATAAAGCCCTGCTTATCTATGTCTCCCTTGGCAAAGGCCTCATAAATCGGGCCCAGCGTCCCCAAGGCAAAGCCGTCGGGCAGGTCGTTTTGCAGCCAGGTATAGGCTTTACCGCTACTGTTCCAGTCGGAGAGTGCAGACGAGAGTGCTGTCTGCGGTTCAAGCTTCACATTGGTAAACGCGGGAACCATCTTCGCCTGGTTGACCATGTAATCCTGCCCTTTGGGATCTGTGATCATGTAGTTGAGAAAGTCTCGGATTTCTGCCTTGGCCTCGCTGTTTTTGTTCTGGGCGTAGTAGGAAGGCGCACCGATAAAGATGGAATCCGAGGTGCCCTCAACCGAAGCGTGCGGAGCAAAGCTCATTTCAAAGTGGACCCCATTCTCCTCCAGCCAAGGGTCAATCCAGTTGCCCTGATGGATAAAGACGGACTTGCCCGTGGCAAACTGGGCCAGCTGGGCATCGTAGTTGCCGGTCAACAGTACCCGCTTGTCCGCATGCTGGAACAGCAGCTCCACCCAGTTGGCATATTGTGCCAGGCGCGGTGCATCGACTTTGCCTTGGAGCAGCATGTCGAGGATGCTGCGGTCTCCGTAGGACAGCCCGGCGGCCAGATACCCGTTGAAATTGTGCAAGCCGGTGACCCACTTCAGTTCCGGTCCGGCACCCATGGCCACCACGGAGTCAATCCCCAGTTTGTCTTTCATGGAGTCCAGCCTGGCAAAGGCCTCGGCATAAGCTTCCCGAGATGTCAGTGTCCCCGGATCGATGCCGGCCTGATCCAGCATGGCCTTGTTGTAGGCCATGCCCCAGCCCTCAATGGCCACGGGGAAGCCGTAGGTCTGCCCGTCGGCATTGAAGGCCAGATTTGTGTGCTTCATCCATTCCTGATTCTGGAACGGCTCAATTTGATTTTTCCAAGTGTTGTAGTGTCCCGTTCCTTCAATGACGAATAAATCCGGCTGTCGGTCCGACTGGAATTCAGCCTTGAGCAGTGCCTCGTAAGGAGCCCCGCCCCCTACAGTCTTGATTGAAATATCAACGCCGAATTCCTTGCTGTACTCTGCGGCAAACTGGCTTAAAGGATCTTGGATTTCCACTTTGTTCTGAAACAGAACGATACTTTTGGGAGCTTCGGCCTGCGAAGCTTTGCCGCAGGAAAGGAAAATCAGAAAAATCGCCGTTGCCAGCAAGACGATGGACCAGCGCGACAAATGAGATAAGTAAGATAATTTGGATAGTTGGAATGCGTATTTCATAAAGCCTCCTGACGTATAAATCCCTTGGAATTGTAAAGCAATTTTACTATTCAGTCAACTGAAAAGTTAGTTAATCATACTAAAAAATCAGAACAGGTCCGCCCGGTTACCGGAGACTACAGCGGTTTCCGTCTGCGGTATCGGTGCGGGACTGAAATATCTGTTTCTACTTGAAGATATTGCCGGATTTTCACCGGAAAAAGACTCTTTCTATTGTCTGCAACCTATCATCGTCAAACGCGAGAAGCAAAATGAAGGGTGTTGGCGGGTAATTGATGGACAGCAGCGACTGACTACTATATTGTTAATTCTGGCGTACTTAAAATCTCAGTATAAGGACAAAGTCGAAGCTGAATTTTCTTTGAATTATGAGACTCGCAAAGACAGCAGAGAATTTTTGGAACAAATTTCCTCCAAAACAGAAGATGATGCGAAAAAATGTCCGGATTTTCACTTTATGTGGAAGGCCTATCAGGTTATTCAAAAAAATGAAATAATTAGGAAGAACGATGTAGACTTTTTACAAAAGATGTTACAACAGGATGCTGTCCGATTTATCTGGTATGAAGTGCCCCAAAATGAAGATGAAAACACCTTGTTTGTGCGGATCAACGCCGGAAAGATTCCCTTGACCAGTGCCGAGCTGATTAAAGCAGAATTCCTGCACGGGATCCAAGAAACAGACGGGGAGCAACTGGAGAGCCTGAGCCGTCTGGAGCTGGCCCATCAGTGGGACGAGATGGAATATGCTTTGCAGGAAGAAGGCTTCTGGGGGTTTCTGACAGATGGCTCTTCCCGTCCGACACGCATTGAGCTGCTGTTTGAAATATTGTTGGAAGGGCATTCCAAACATTTCACAGAAGATCCTTACTGCTTATTCTTGAGCTTTCGAGACTACGTGAAAGACCAGGATTTGACGAAAGTTTTTCACGAAGTAAAAAAGATTTTCGCCACCCTCCGGCATTGGTATCAAGATCATGAATTTTATCACCTGATTGGTTACTTAGTCAGCTGCGGTCCCAGTATCAAGGATATTTACACGGAGTCGGCTTCTCTCCCATCGAAGAGTGAGATGAAGCAATCTCTCTATCAAAAGATTAGAAGTATGATTTCTTGGGGAGGACATAGAGAAGACTTGAAAGAATATTTATCAGGACTGGAATTTCATAACAAGAAAGATGAATTACGAAAAATCCTTCTATTGTTTAATATTGCCTTGATGCTCAAGGATTCGGCCTATATTCGCTACCCATTTGACAAACACAAAAAAAAAGCAAGAAATGGGACTTGGAGCATATCAACCCGCAGAATCCGGATAAAGTATACGGCAAACTAAAAGACAACTTACATTATTTTTATATAGGTGAGAATAATGCGGGAATTCGGCGAAAATTAAGTCAAGAAATCAGAGCAAAAGAAAATTCTGAAGGAGCTGGGGAAGCCGACTCCAATGAATTGAAAGATTTACTGGCAAAAGTCAGCTGCGCCAGACTCGGTCTCTTTTGGGTTGAGTTTCAAGACAAAGGGGGTACCATTATGCCTGATGACAGCGTAAAGAAAGCGGTTGAAGTGGCTGAAGCAACATTCAGAGTTCCGACCTATTTTATTTTTATACAATAAATAATAAGGATCATCCTTTTTCCCGATTGCGGGGCAGACCCTCTTGCGCCATGCTTGCCTTAGCACGTAGCAACGAAGGAGATTTCTATGGAGACGATACAGGGCGCATCCCTGAATAAAGCTTCAGATTCAGTTATTGTCGAATGCCGCAACGTGGTCAAAACCTATCACCTGGGCAAAACGGAAGTCCCGGCATTGCGTGGGCTGAATGTGTCCTTTTATTCTGGTTTTAACTTGATTGTGGGTCCATCGGGAAGTGGGAAATCGACCGCACTAAATTTGATTGGCTGCCTGGATACAGCAACCGGCGGTGAAGTGCTGATCGGAGGCCAGGATGTAGGCGGTCTGTCTGAAACTGAGCGCTGCCGGTTCCGCCGCCATAATGTGGGTTTTATTTTTCAGGCCTTCAGCCTGATTTCGAGTTTGAATCTATTGGATAACATTGAATACCCGTTGTACAAGAGCCGCCTTGTGAGCGCCGCTGAGCGGCGCGAGCGGGCCGAAGCTCTGCTGCGGGAAGTCGGGCTGGAAGACTACGGCAAGCGTTTCCCGCGCGAATTGTCGGGTGGGCAGATGCAGCGTGTGGCCATTGCCCGCGCCCTGGTGGTCCGTCCCAGGCTGCTGATTGCCGATGAACCTACGGCCAGTCTCGATTCGGTCACCAGTGCCAGAATTCTGGAATTACTGCAGCGCATTCACGATGAACTGGGCACTTCGATTATTCTGGCCTCACACGATCGCAATGTGATTGAACATATCAACCGCAAAGTGCTGCTGCGCGATGGTGTGATTGCGGCAGAAGAAACAGAGTAAAGGAGTCATAAAATGCTTGGATTTGATGCGATTGAAGGCAAGATGGCCTGGCGGAATTTGCTGGCCAACAAGCGGCGCAGCCTGCTCACTTTGGTTGTGATTTCGATTGGAGTGATCAGTTTGTTATTTTTGAGTGGTTATATTAATTATGTTAAAATCGGTTTCGGCACTACGCTGCGGAATACCCAATATGGTGATTTCCAAATTTACCCTAAGGGATTTCGCGAACTGCGTGATGAGAGCAGCAACAGCGTTCTGTTTAGCCAGGACGAAGTAATGGCTATTGAAAATGTTCTCTACGATGCCTTGGGCGAAGAAATTTCTTTTATTAACTTACGTCTGTATTTGATGGGGCAAATCAGTAACGGGAACCAAACTTCGATTTTTATGGGCCATGGCGGTGATGTTTACGGCGAGAGCCAGATGAAGAATATGGAGTTGGTCAAAGGTTCCTTGCCGCCGGTCAATAAGCCCAATGCGATTTTACTGGGTGAGGGTCTGGCTTCAGTACTGGAAGCCGATATCGGCACGGAGCTGATTTTGCAAGTGCCTCAGCCTGATGGTTATCCGCTGGCAGAGTTGGGTGAAGTGGTGGGTATCGCTGATTTTGGAATCACCGAACTGAATAATCGCTATGTCATGAGTCATTTACAGTTGGCGCGAGCGCTGAACAACGGGGCCGGGGCCCAGCGTTTACTGGTGCATTTTGACAGCGATCGGCCTTGGGATGCTGTGTATCAGGATGCGATACGGGCTCTGGAGCAACAGAATGCTGTGTTACCTGAGTTGGAGCACGCCAGCTGGCTGGAATTGGCGGATTTCTACCAGCGGGTATTGGTCTTGTATAATAATCAGTTATATGTGTTCTCGCTGATTTTTTTGTTGATGTTTTTCTTTAGCATCAGCAACTCGCTGTATATGTCCATTATGGAGCGGCAGTCGGAGATCGGAACGCTGCGGGCCATTGGTATTTCACGCGGCGAAGTTGTGCGGGTGGTCTTTCTGGAAGGCTTTATGTTGGGAATTGCCGGTTTTATTTGCGGGTTGCTGATTTCGTATCTACTCCAGTTGGGCCTGAATTATGTGAGCATCTATCAACCGCCGCCACCGGGCGTAAACAATGCGGTTCGTTTGATGATTTTGCTCTCCGGAAGATCAATCGGGCTTTTTGCCGTCCTGACTATTCTGGTGGCTTCGTGCGCAACTCTGCTGCCTTCGGCCAAGGCGGTGCGCAAGAACATTGTCGATGCGATCCGCACGGTTTAGCTTTCTTTGGAGGGTCGTAATACTAATCCGTAGAAGTAGGGGACCTCTAAAAATTCGCTTTTGTCTTCTTGCGAAGCTATTTGGGAGCGAGGAAGTGAGGCCGAAGAATACTTTGTTGTATTGTATAGGCTTCCATGCCTCAGCATGGAAGAAAATGCAGGCCGTGCGCAGTAAGAGCCTGCCGCCTCTTCTGACAAAGCTGTTCGTTTCAAAAGAGCGAGCAAGAGCGCAGAATGGAATTTTTAGAGGTTCCCCTTAGAGGTCCTCTTTAGAGGTTCCCTGTAACTCTATGATTTCCACATCTTAACAGAAAGAGCCAAGAATCATACTATTCGCAGCCTTTAAAAGCAATTTTATAAGTCTGTTTTCCTTTTATTTCTGGTTTCTAACAGGAATATTCCCCTCTGTGCAGAGCTCATTCAAGGATTTTCTTGACACAGGGATGGCCCTGCAGTATATTCCTGCCCACAAGTTTGCGGGCCGGGCCCGCTGCTGTGATTGTACCCATAGCTCAGCTGGATAGAGCATCAGATTGCGGTTCTGAAGGTCGGTGGTTCGAATCCACTTGGGTACGTTTCCCCGTTCGGGAGCCCGGGAGAGATGACCGAGTGGTTGAAGGTGCACGCCTGGAACGCGTGTGTATCGGAAACGGTACCGAGGGTTCGAATCCCTCTCTCTCCGTCTAATACTGCCTGCTAATGTGTATTGCCATAACAATATAAAAACGGCTCCCCCCACCAACGGTTGATTTTTGGTTGATTTTCGGCGGGTTTGCCCGTGGCTTTAGGCCCCTAGGTTGGCACCATTTTAAGGGGCCCCGCAGTATTGCCTTCTCGTGGTTGATAGGAGTCAACCATGACAAAGAAGTTTCAACTATGGCGGCGCAAGGATCGCGGCGACAAATACTACGTTACGTTCGCCCACAGCCCCGGCAAGTGGCAGTCCACAGGCTGCACCGACAGGCAAGAGGCCGAAGAGTGGGCCTACCTGCATCAGGAACCCGGGCACAAACCCTCCCCCAGTAAAATCACCCTCCGCCAATTCTCGGCGGGATTCTTCACTGAGGACTCCTAGGGCTGGGTTTTATTTATCGCTCCAAAATTTTATCGCAGCCGGGTTTAAACTGAAATCACTGACCAGACGTAGACGGGCATTCATCCGACTTTAATTTTACTGAATGGCATAAGGGAACCTCTAAAAATTCGCTTTTGATGCTGAATCAGCGAGATTTTGCCGATGGCGAGGAAGCGAAGCCGAAGCATACTTTGCTGTATGGTAAGGCTTTGCTGACGAAGCTACTCGGCAACAAGATCGCGATTCAGCGCGGAATTGGAATTTTTAGAGGTTCCCATAAGTGAATAGTACCTCGACCTCACGGTAAAGCCAACTGTAACAAATGAGGAATCAAGCGTTCCATTGGCCAACCTTCGGCCTCCATCAGACAGGGAAACATGCTCTGAGCCGTAAAGCCAGGAATAGTATTGATTTCGTTTAATAACAAGCGATCTTCGTCCACCAGATAGAACAAATCGATGCGGCCGTAGTGCCGGGCGCCGAGAGCCCGGAACGCCTGAGCCGCCAGAGAGCGCGCGCGCGCGACGACCTGCGGTGGTAAATTGTTGTGAGGTTCTACCAAAAGGGTATGTTCCTGCGTTTCGGGAAAGTATTTCTGCTCGTAACTATAAAATTCACCGTTGCTGTGAATCGTTGCAGCATTGGAAATCTGTAAAGAAGTTCCCAAAGTCTGCTTCCGATGCGGAGAGGCTGCTCCGGCGAAGCAGGACTGATGAACTATACGTTGTTGTACGCCTTTCTGATGAAGCTGCCCTGTGCAAACATTTGGCTCAGAAGAGTGATTTTTAGAGCCTTGTTGTACCTGCTCTTGGCTCGTGCTGTTCAATTCAAGGGCCGCTAGTTCCAGCTCAACGGCACAGAATCCTTCTTCGATCAGCAATGTATCGTCGTAGCGCCGGGCCAGCACAATGGCCGCTGCCAGTTCGGCGGCCTCTCTGACTTGCGAAATGCCCAACGAAGAGCCCATGCGCGCCGGTTTCACATAGAGGGCAGGACACTGCCACAATTCAAACAGTTCGGCGGCCAGCGCGGCATAGCTTTGCCGCATTGCGGCCCCATTGCAAATCGGGCCTTCTGGCCCCAGTTCCGCGCTGTGGAAACTGCGATAGCGCGCGCAGGGGATCTGTTTCTGCTCCAGCAGGGCCTTCATCAGCACTTTATCCATATTGATGAGAGAACCGCCCATGTCCGAACCGAGCACCGGAACCCCGAAGAATTCGGCCAGCCCTTGAATACTGCCGTCTTCACCACCCGGGCCATGCAGCATCGGGAAAATCAGGTCAATTCCGCGCTCCCCGGCCTTCGTGCGCAGTACAAGGCCGCGCTCACGGGGCAGCAGGGCCACCTCTCCGGATTCGTGCGAAAAGTCGCAGTGAGCTAACCGGGGCCAGTCACCCGCCTGCTCTTCGTTCAGCAAGTGCCACCGGCCATTGGGGCCAATAAAAACCGGCAGCACAGCAAAGTGTTTCCGATCCAGATGGGGATAGACATTCTGAGCCGAGAGCAGGGAGACAGAGCTCTCCGCTGAAACTCCACCGCTGAGAAACAGTAGGACCCTCCGACTCTCTCGTTTTTGCATAAGCACCCTTATCCCAATCCGTAGAAGCAGAGTATGATAAATGTTTGTCGCTCCCGTTGAAAACGGGAGCCTATCTGGCAAATGCTCCTCAACTCCCGCTTTCACGGGGAATGAGGGGGCAATCGGAAAGAATGCTACTTTTACTGAATGGTGTTACATCTTGCAGGGAGTTCTAAAGGGGACCTCTGGCAATAAGAGCGCTGAGGGGAACGCCATGAAAATGATGGGGAGAATTCCCCTTTCGGGACGACACTCTATAGGAGACCTCTAAAAGATAAGAAAGGGGACCTCTAAAAATTCGCTTTTGATGCTGATTCGGCGCGAAATTGGAATTTTTAGAGGTGCCCGAAATAGTAATCTCCGGCAGCCTGCTTGCGTTGGAATTCCCATTTGTGCTCATTTTCGGTAGGCGCTGTGATCCGGTTCATAGTCGGGGTCCAGTGAGTAAATGTATGGAGTCGCATCATTGATTTCGTTGTCCCGCTCTTCCGGACTGGAAGTGTCATCATTTGGGTCATACGGCAACTGCAAGTACTCCACGGGCCGGAACACGGCGCTGCGTACCGGACGGAACCCAATCCAAGGCCGCCGCACTCTGGGTCGCTTGTATTCACGCATTTCTACTGCCAACCAGGTCTTACGTCTGCGTTTGCGCCGTCCGCGCCGGGTGAAGAAATCTTTTTTAGGTCTGCTGCGAAACGAACCTCCCCGAAGCACGCGAAACTTGCCGGTTCCCGGCCCCTGTGGGTTGTCCACCGGGCTGTTGTAGTAATAATCCTCGGCGTACCAGTCGTGTGTCCACTCGGTCAGGTTTCCGTTCATGTCGTAGAGCCCCAGCTCGTTGGGCCGCAGCAGGCCGACCGCGCGTGCATAGCGCTTGCCGATGGTATTGTCCCGGTACCAAGCCACATCTACTTCGCGGTTGCTCCCGGCAAACAAGTAGCCCTTGCCGGCGACCCCGCCGCGCGCGGCCAGCTCCCACTCGGCCTCGGTGGGCAGGCGGTAGCCATTGGCATTAAAGTCGATGAACAGGCTGTCCAGAATCTTGGGATCAGCGGATGAGCGCACCACATAGTTGGTTACCGTGGAGTTATAGCGATACACTGGCTCCAGTCCGCGGATTTCGGAATAGGCGTTGCACCAGACGATGGCGTCAAACCAACTGATGTTAAAGACGGGGTTGTCGAGCCCCGACAGCGGCGTGGTGCGCCGGGCCCGACCGGGGTGGGCAAAGCGGTAGCCGCGTGACACGGCCCAATAGAATACGTCGCTCCACAGTTTCCAATAGACCTCGTAGGGATTGATCCAGAAACTGCGCACCACTACGCGGTGCCCCGGAGTCTTGGAATTGTACTCACCCTGGCTGCCGCCCATGATAAAATAGGCACTGTTGACATAAATCATGCCATCTTTGACCGAGGTGTCCAGTTTTTCAGTGATCGATTTTTCCGGATCCTGACGGATGATGTAGCGCGGATCGGCATAGGATGGCGGGGAATCGGGGCTCAGTCCCGAACCGGGTAATTTGACTTCGGGCAGCTTATCCGACACGCCCGGAGGCGGCTGCACTGTCGCATCACGCAGCGGGCGCGGGACTTGGCCTCCGGCATAGAGCTGACTGACCGGCAGCACAAACAGCAGCACCCACAGCCCCAAAGAAGCATGGTAGAGATAACGCAAAGAGAACCGGAGGGAAGGTTGCAATCGATACACAGGTAGTAGCACTCCTCCACAACAAGCACCGAGAGACGGCCTGATGTGATATATAAACATTAAATTAAGGGGACCTCACTCAATCCAAAATTCTCCACCACAGAAAGATTCCGTTCAATGTTGCACTGTCTTGCAAGATAGCGCAGTGCGGCATGGGAGAAATGGGGAGGCCCGTGCGGAGCCAGGGCCGACCTTCCAGTTTTCATGATGTTACAGCCGGAATCCTGCGCTGGCCTCCAGCCCCCAGTCAATCAGGGCAAAAGGGCGATAACTGCCCCGGGCATAAACGGTCAATTCCCAGACCATATGCTTGCCCGCACTATATTGCAAGCCCAATGAAGCCCCCCAGAGCAGATCCCATGCTGAGATATAAAACCCCAATAAATCATTTTGGGACCGCATATACAGCAGTAAGGCGGGATTGAGCATCTCAGAGCTTGCAATATAACCCAAAGGCCCGACAAAGAGGGCACCGACCCCGAATTTTCCGTTGCTGATACCCAGAATACGATACATAAGACCCAGCGGTTGAATACCGGTAACGAGATCCAAGCCCTCCTTGAGCGGTAGCCTGTAGCTGATATTCAGTGAATGCAAATGCGAGGGGGAGCTACGGTACACTTCTGCTGCTCGGTCGGGCACCGTCATGGCACTCAATGCGAAAAATTCACTCTGGATACTCAAGTATAAACCTTTCAACAATAAATTCTTCCAGCCCGCCCGGAAGCGCAGCAGTGGAAAATAAAACGGTTCATGCTGTCGGTACGGCAGCTCCCGGACGAGATGATCCTGTTCCCACAGTCCCCAAAATCCCAGCCTGTCGACAGGAAGGCCGAGAACATTGGATTCATTCAGACCTATCAGTCGAACAGGCCGATTCAGCAGGAAGACTTCGCCGTAGAAATTGTCCCGAACGTAGCTCTGGAATGGGCTCAACCCTTTATGGACAAGAAGCGGGACAATGATTGCCCCCTCTTGGTAATGCGGGGCCGATAGATCTGTCTCCGGTTCATCCGGCAGGGCCGGAGCTGCCTCTGGTTCAGCAGTTTCTTGTATCTGCCCCGGTCCAATATCTGGAGCTTGCTGCGGCTGGGCAGGCAGAGCAACTTCTTCGGGCTCAGGCGTAAGCTCTGATGCAAGCAAAGGCGGCTCAATACGAAAAAGCACCCAGTCACTGGATATTTCTGCTTGCTCCCAGCGGTTCAAGGTCAGGATGCGCAGGCGATAAGCCCCGTTATCCAGCTCAAAGAAAAATGGCGGTCGGGCAACCCGCTGATAGATCAAGCGACTGCCACTCTCCCGATCCACAACTTCGACAATATAGCCCCCGCTGTAGGGAACCTCTTGCCAACGGACTTCTTTGCGCACCGGCTCGGCCCACAGGGCATTCACCCCTGGAATAAAAGCAATTCCGAATATGATAATAAAGCAGATAGAAAATCGCCTGAACGACAGGATGGCGGGGGGGAATATAGGGAAACAGGAAAAATTCATTAGTGGGATCGCTAATCTACAGGATTTCAATCCCGGTTACTTTTTGCACAAGACTGCGCTCCAGCACAAAATTGCCACTGTTAGTTTTAGAAATTGGTAATACCTCTCCTCTAATTGTCGCAAAAGCTGTCAATGAGTAGCTATAGAAACCCAACGGCAGGCCCAGCACATCTGTCTCTTCCTTGCTGACCCCGATAACATCCCAAGTGCGGGCCTCAGTGGGCAACAGACTGGGGGTAATGGTCAGACGGTAGAACTCGGCTCCCTCAATTTCTGTCCAAAAGAAGCGCAGCGAACCGTAGATCTTCAGGTCCACTGATCCCGATACCACAGGGCCCGAAAGGATGGGGGCTTCTTTCAGCTGGCGTTCAACTTGGAAGCTGCTCACTGCGCTGCGAATCAGGATATCCCTGTTTTTATCAAGCAGATTTACCCGGCTATAATACCGGCCCGCTTCAAACATGGGTGCAGACAAAGCGGGCTTATCAGTCTCTTTTTGAACCAGCAGGTCTCCGAACCCCGGATCTTGAGCCACTTCGAGCAGATAGAGGTTGCCGATGTTGCTATCGTGCCAGCGAAAGTACAGATATTCATTGGTATTCAGGTAGTGGCTGCCATTCTCAGGCACCAGCAGCCTGAGTTGTCCAAACTTCTTTATTGAAAATTCCCTGCTTTGCGATGACAAGCCTATCTCACCGCTCAGTGCGGTAATGCTCAACTCATATTCACCAATTTCGAGTTCCCGTGGCAGTGCCAGATAGGTGCGCTTCACAACTGTGCTTTGTAATACTGTGCCATTTTGGGAAATCTCAGCCCGGTACTCCGTCAATTCGCCTACCGGCAACCAAGTGATAATGAAGCCCTTGTTTTGTAGAGCATATTGAGAAATGGCAGTCTCTCCGAGCTGGATTTCCGGCTCAGGTAATTCTTCTAGGTCAAGCCGAAGCACCCGGAAGCTGCCGGGACTGCCTTTCATCTTGGTTTGGAAGGCCGGGAAATCAGCCTCGGCCTGCCAAAAGTATTCCCCAGCCTCCAGGCCCTCGATGTGAATAGAAGAACTTTGGGATGCAATGCTCTGCACCGGTGTCTCTGGTTCCTGTGTACTAAAGATTTCGACATTGTACCAGAGAGCGTTTTCACTACTCCGCCACTTCAGCGGAACCAAGGGCGTATTCTCGGTAAAAACAAACTCACTTCCCGCTTCGGGGAGCAGTGGATCCGGTTTCGCCTCCCGCACCAAGGTGAACCGGGATGCGGGGCTCTTGCGCCCGCCATTCGCATCGCTGATGCGCCAGAACCATGTACCTTCTTGCAGCGCTGTTTGAAAGGAACCGGGCTCAGTCAATGTAAAGCTTTGTGTGGTGTTTCCACTAAAGTCTTGCGCCGGAGAGATTTCGATGCGATCCGCCGGAAAGCCATCAGCAAGCCAGGAGAATAAAACTTGCTGGGTTTCTTCAAAGATCAGTTCCAGCGTTGAAGGTGCCGGGCTGATCGCGCGAAACGAAGTGCCCTCTACTCTGAGGACACCGTCCGGCTGTTGTTGTAGACTCTGGTTCTCCAGCAGTAGCGTATTCCGGCCTTCTGTATCTTCAAAGGCAGCTTCGCCCTCCTGTACATCGACTTGCAGACCGTTCTCTCCATGATTGATCGTGGCTTTGCTTCCCCCCTCGAGTTTCAGGGTGCCATCAGCACTGCGTACCTCAACCGACTCTGCCCCCTGCGCCACGGAAACCACTGAAAGCTCACCCTGTTCAAAGTTTACGGACAGTTTGTTCTCATCGACAATAATAGTGACCAGTGAAGCATCATTGAGCACAAACTCGGTGCCATTTTGAAGCTTGACACGAGCCTGCGAGCCATCATCGGTACGGATACTGTCGTAATTGTAAATCTGATCCGGAGCACCTATGCGAGACCAGAGAACTCCTCCGCCAATTTTGCGCTCCACCCGGTTCTTTTGGAACGAAAGGCTGGCGACCACCCCGCCGGAAGAACTCTCAAGACCAGAAAGCAAGTCATGCAGCAACAAGTAGCTCAATAGCGCAAGCAAAGTCAACAACAGCAAAAGAAACAATGAGTCTTTGCGCCAGCTGCCGGGAATTTCAACAGTTATGCTTCCGTTGCTTGCTGGCCGTATAGAATCCGCTTTGTCAAACACTGCCATCAGTGCTGCACTCCGTTTACTCTTGCTCTGCTTCAGCGCTTTGCCAAGAAGCATTATGTCCGTTGGCAGATTTTTTCAGGTCAAGTTTCTCTTGTGGTTCGGTTTGTACATGGCTCAAGGTATCCATAATCCGGGCGGAGAGGTCCCAGCCCAATTCCTGCTCATGCTGTGAGAGCTCATAGTCCAGTGCATCCATTGCTTTACTCTGACTCATTTGTTCCCCAGCTTCATCCGCGAGGTGCAGAGAACGGTCTCGCAACATTTTGCGTTTCAGTTCCAGCAATTCAGATTTCACCTTTTGTTCGGGGATTTCCCCCAGTTTCAAGGCTGTTTTCAGGTTCAGTAATTTTCGGACGTAGCTGATCTTAATTTTTTCTTCCGGCCCCGGCATTCTATTGCCTAGGATTCTATTACCACGGGGCCACAAGGGGCCCTCCTGCAGCTCGCGCAGCTGACGAGCCGCAGTTGCCGGCTCCAGCTTCCGCTTGATTACCGCCTCGCGCAAGGTCAGTAATTGATCCGTGAGGTAGCGTTGCTCTGCGACAGGTTGGGGCTGTACCAGCCCCGCATCTTGGATGAACTCTGCAATGTCCCCGGCTTCCGTTTCGGCAGTAGGATGGGACACCTCTTGGGCCGTCTTTTCCAGCTGTCTGTTTCCCACCGCACTGAATTTCTCTTCCTTGCTTGTTCTATCAAACTTCGACAAATCGACATTTTCGGTACCCAGATATTTGCGCAATTCAGCAATCTCCTGGATGGCCTTGGGATTATCACGTCTGCCCAGTACCGCATAGATTTTGATCGGATCTGACTTCCCCTTAACCATAATTTGTGGCATCTCCGCCGTATAATACAGCCCGTCCACCAGCGCGTGGGAGTTTTCAGAAATCAAAATGTCCACGCCAAAAGGCTTAGTCAGTTCCTCAATACGCGATGCCAGGTTCACTGCATCACCAATCACGGTGTACTCCATACGGTTTTCGCTCCCGATCTGGCCCGAAACCAATGGCCCGGTATTGATGCCGCAGCCAATCTTAATGACAGGCTGCTTCTCCCCGCCCCGTCCCTGGTTGAAATTTTCCAGGGCCTGACGCATCAGCAGGGCACTGTTGATGGCATTTTCTGTGTCGTTGCCATGGGAGATCGGAGCCCCCCAGACGGCCATCACCGCATCGCCGATGAATTTGTCAACAACTCCGTAAGTGGCTTCGATACATCCAACCATTGCAGTCATGTATTCATTTAAAAACTCAACTACTTCTTCCGGTGTCAGCTTTTCCGAAATGGCGGTAAAAGAGCGGATGTCAGAGAAAAATACCGCCGCTTCTTTGAGCTCACCACCCAAGCGCAACTCGCCCTTCAGTGCCATATTGGCGATTTCTTCGTTGACAAATTTGCCCAAGGCGTCTTTCATGCGGTTGCGTTCGTCTAAGCCCCTGCCCATTTGGATAAAGGACTGGGTCAGATCACCGATTTCATCTCGCGAAGAGACCTTGATATTGAGCAGGAAGTTGCCTTTCTTTATTTCCCGAGAGGCGGCTACCAGTCTTCTGATGGGCTTTGACAGCGTCTTGGCAAACAAATAAATGATCATAACCGAAATGAGCAGCACAATGCCGGTGATGTAGTAATTCCGCCGTCGAATCTGATAGACCGCCTGCAAAATCTGGTCCCGCTCAGCAGTGCTGACCACCCCGATTGTGCCGAGTTCTAACTTGAAAAAAGAGCCAATGCGTTGTATGCCCATGCGGTCCTGGTAGCTCAGCTGTCCGTTGTTAAGCGGGCTTTTCAGCATAGCTTGTACGATGCCATCGGTGAGAAAAGAAGCCTCCCCCCGCAGTAGTTCGGCATCTTTGTGAGATAGGAGATCCCCCTGATGATTAACGATATATGTTTCATACTCGCTTACAGAACTGATCGCCTCTGAAAATATATCTTCGCTCAGATACGCCAGGGCAAAGTATCCGGTTGCAGCGGTGGTTCCAGCTCTCATCCCCTCCAGGGGGAACAGCAGGGCCAGTGCCGGGAGATCGGCAACCGATGTCACATTATACAAAAAGGTTGTCTTGGGAGGCTTGCTTAAAAAGACCGAGCGCCGAGTGATGTCCCGGAAGAATTCAACATCGGTGGCCCCGATGCTATTTGCCGCGTTGATCTGATCCTGCAGCAGAGTTCCTGCCTCCGCAGAGGCCTGATATATCGCCACATAGAACAAGTACTTGGGTTCTCTCAGTGGCCGATGGAATTCTTCGCTGTTTGATTCTGCCTGCCCGGCAGCACGAAGAACTCTCAGCGCTCCTTCTTTCGGCAAATCCGGCAATGCACCTCGCCCATTGAACTCCTGATCGTTCAGCATAGCTTGGAAAACATTGCGAACACGGCTCATCATGTAGGTGATATCGGCTTGTACTTTTAACGACAGGAGCCGGGATTTGTCAGCAGTTATTTCCTGAATGCGGGTAATGGTATCCCGTTCAAAAAATACACCTGCAATGTAGTTGATGCCGACGAGACTAGTCAGCAGAATCAACGTAGTAATGGTTATGAGCTTGAATCCAATCGGTATATTGATGTGTTTCACAAAAATCCGCCCAGTCGAATTGTCCAGCAATTTCTAAGGTACCTCTAAAAATGGTATCGCGTTTTGATGCCAGACGAAGGCTCCGATGCGAGCCTGTACAGCATTGGAGAAATGGGAAGGCCCGTGCACAGCCAGGGCCGACCTTCCTTTTTTGCGGCAGCGAGGAACGGAAGCCGAGCCATACTTTGCTGTATGGCACCAATGTAAGCTGGCGCAGCATTGGTGAGCTGGCAGGCCGTGCGCAGCAAAGAGCCTGCTTCCTCTCTTTCGTGACAAAGCTGCTCCGTGAAAAAGACCGAGTCTGGTGCGCCATCCTTCTGTGGTGGGGAATTTTTAGAGGTCCCTCTAGCCATTAGCCAAGCAGAGGGCACTGCCGAAGCTCTCCACAAGCTGTGTGCAGTATGAAAATGCTTGCCTGCATTGTAAAAACTTACAGTATCTGAGCAAGAATGATTTTCATCATTTTATCACTTCCGCCATTATCAGCATATTATTTTCAGGGCACCCCTAAAAATCCGTTTTGTCTTCTTCCAAAGCTATTTGCCAACTAAGGAGATTCAAAGAATGCTTTGTTGTGTGCTCCAATGCGAGCTGGCGCAGCATTGGAGCACAGGGGAAGCCCGTGCGCAGCCAGGGCCGACCTTCCTCTTTGCGAGCTGGCCCAGCATTGGAGAAATAACGGGCCGTACGCGGCAAAGAGCCTGCAAGCTTTTTTTGCTGACGGTGAGGAATGGCGGGGCAAAGCAGGCCATTCCTCACAAATCCTACCGTAAGGCAGAACCTTTACTCGGCAACATGATCGCCGCTTCAAGCGCAGAATTGGAACGATTGAAAGTTTTCTAAGAGTTCCTAAGCGGTTGGAATTATGGAATTTTCAGGGATTTTCTTGCGCCGCTCTTGCTCAAGAAACGCAAAGCAATGCAGCTATAAAAAAAGCAGCGCAAAATGCGCTGCTTTTTTTATAGGGTTCCCCCCCCTCCCAAATCCAAGTTAACTGACTTCTACTTGGATTACCAAGCACTGACAAGCTATCATAGCACTATTTAGAAATCCGCTTTTGCTGTGATCCGTAAAAACCTTCAGCCAGAGCGAGGAACCAAAGCTATTCATACTGAGCTGTATGACGAACTATGGAGACAAGCTCCCGGCTAAAAATCGAGGACCCGGCTCAAAATGAAGATTTGAACAGTACTCAGAGCTTCGCACTTAGTTGAGGAGAGTCAGAACCTGCTGAGGACGCTGGTTAGCTTGGGTCAACATGGCAACTGCAGCTTGGGACTTAATCTGATCGCGAGTAAAGTCAACAATCTGCTTCGACATATTAACGTCGCGAATACGAGCTTCGGCAGCTTGCAGGTTCTCTGCGGCAATATCAACGCCTTGCTGAGCTTCGGTCATGCGGTTCTGGTAGGCGCCCAAGTCAGCACGCTGCTTGTTTACGATGCGCAGAGCATTATCCAAGAGACCCAAAGCGTTGTTTGCGCCATTCATGTCGGACAGATCAATTGTATCCATGCCGAGGCTGACAGCACTCATGTCGCCAATCGAGATGCTGGCACGCTGATCGGCGTTGGAACCCATGTGGAGAATCAGGCCGGAGCCATCACCTTGAAGAGCTGGAGCAACCTGCCCCTCGGCGGCCGCCGGAGCTGCGGCCTGCTGCTGACCGTTGCTGGCAAAAGTACCATCGAGCAGATTCATGCCGTTGAACTGGGCCTGGCTGGCAATGCGGTTTACTTCATCAATCAACTGACTGACTTCCACCTGAATCTGACTGCGGTCTTCCTCTTGGTAAATACCGTTGGCAGACTGTACCGACAGCACTCGCAGGCGCTGGAGGATACTGGTGGTCTCATCTAGGTAACCTTCTGTGGCCTGAATGAACGAAACACCGTCCTGGATATTGCGGCTGGCCTGACCCAGACCAGCAATCTGAGCACGCATTTTTTCGGAAATAGCGAGCCCGGCAGCATCATCAGCTGCGTGATTGATCCGTACAGCAGACGAGAGGCGCTCCATGCTCTTCGCAGCAGACGAATAATTGAGTCCTTGAAGACGAGAAGTATTCAAGGCACTGAGGTTGTGATTGATAATCATAACTACACAACTCCTGAGATATAAGATACTCTCTCTGGGATGAGGGAGTGCTATGGTTTTTTTGCCCTTGACCAGGGTAAAATTGATTCCAAAAATTACAAAAATTATAAGGGGACCTCTAAAAATTCGCTTTTGTCTTCTTGCGAAGCTATTTTGAACGACAGTGAGGAAGTGAGGCCGAAGAATACTTTGTTGTATGGTAAGGCCTTACTGGCAAAGCTGTTCGTTTCAAAAGAGCGAGCAAGAGCGCAGAATGGAATTTTTAGAGGTTCCCTGAAGATGCTATTTATATACGATTTCTGAATATCAAGCTGGCGCGGGCTAGTATAGAGAATCGCTGATAATTCGTCAACCCCGGAAGATCGAAAATGAAACGAGAATCTTCCCTTGGTGCTATGCTATCATTATATTTCTATTAAAGGAAGCTCTAAAAATTCCAATTTCGCGCTGCGCGGCGACCTCTCTCACGAGTAGCTTCGTCAGTAAAACTCCATGATACAACAAAGTATCATTCTGCTTTCCTTCCTCGCTATCGTGAAAATCTCACTCGCTCAGCATCAAAACGCGGTACAGTCTCCAACGAAAACAAAGCAAAAGCAGAGCGATTGTACCATTCTCGCAGAAAGCGATACCATTTTTAGAGGTGACCTCAAGCTTTACCCGGTTGTGCGCGGGAACTTTCCCGATTGATGCAGCTCTCGCGCTCTGAGCCGGGCCATTCTCCGGTCGACCACTTTGGCATAGTAATATATCGAAAGGCTGCACTATGCTCGATAATATATTATTTCAAAACAATATTTGTCAAGAATTAAAAAAAGATATTTCCAGTGAATCTCTGCCTCCGTCCATCCTCCTGCATGGCCCGGCGCTGAGCGGTAAAACGACCTTGGCATTGGAACTGGCCCGGGTGCTGACCTGCCAAAACTCCGTTGAGCCGGGAGCTTGGGCTTGCCCTTGCTGGTCCTGCCAACAACAGCGCGAACTCTCCCAGAGTCAAGTATTAGCGATGGGCAGTTCAGATTTTGCCGGTGAAATTAGAATCTGCCGGAAATATCTGGATCAGGCCCGGCAGAAGGGGCTGGAACTGCGGCACTTGAGGATATTGCTGCTGGTCTGGCTGCGCAGTCTGAACAAAGTACTCAAGCGCTATGACAAGGCGCTGTGGCAAGAAGGTAAGGCCAAAACCGATAAGGAGCGCAAGGCTCAGAAGGCCCAAGAAGAATTTGTCGAACTGCTGGCCAAGTTGCACCCGAAAGATATCTTTGCGAGCACCCCCACCGAGGTTCAGGACTGTGCAGCGATGTTCTCTGAGGCCAAGGCACTGGACAGGGACCTGAATCGATGTGAGGAACTGGCTAGGTTACTGATTGCGGCCATTCCGCAGGGCATCCCGGTACAGCAGATTCGGCAGCTCCAGCAGTGGAGCTATCAGACCAGTGAAACTTGTAAGGTCGCCATCTTGGAAAATGTGGACAACATGAATCTGGCGGCTTCCAACGCGATGCTCAAGCTGCTCGAAGAGCCTCCCCACAATTGCTTTTTCATTTTGACCACTCGACGCAGGCAGGCCCTGCTACCCACGGTGCTCTCGCGCCTGCGTTCGTTCGGCCTGTGCGAGCGCAGTCCAGCAGAAGAACAGAAAATTGTGCAGCGAGTCTTCCGCAGCCAAGATACCGCCACCCTAAAAGAACTATTCCTGACGGGTGAACAGGATTTTTCAGAGCTCCGGTCAAAATGTGATATTTTCCTGCGCTCGCTTCGGGAGCAGCGGCCTTTCTTCAGCTTGAAATCGCAGCTGGACAAGCTGGATCTCGAAGCCTTTCTACAAAATCTCGGCTTTTCACTGCAACAAGAATGCATGGGGCAGCACCGCCAGAGCCAAGCACCGCAGGCAGAGCACAATTTCTTCTGGTACCAGCACTTTCTGCAACTCGGAAGCGAGGCGATAGAACGGCATAAGGTCTATCACGACTCCGCTCTGCTGCTGCTACAGAACCTCTACCTGGAACTGCTCAACGAATGACCATCTGAGATCAGAAACTTTCGGGGAAGGCTCTGGTATCTTGTTTTTGTCGTGAGTCACAAAAATTTTTAGGGGACCTCTTTAGAAGTTCCCTTTAGAATCCTCCGGATGTAGCAGCTGCTCAGAGGCCCCTAGAGCAAGTTTTGTTGGGGCAATGGAAACGGGAACAGACCCTCTCAGCGGCTTTCTATGAAAAAAGGACAGGATAAATGGCGTTTTTCAGCGGCTGCGACACACTGTTCAGCAGCTCCGGCGAGTGGCTCAAGCGCAGTGAGCGGCTGAGCAAAGAGCGCTTGCAGTATTTGGTCAAAGAATTGGCCAAGGAGCTGGAACAGGGCGAAATCCTGCTGCAATCCCTCCCCATCGGCATCATTTTGTTGAACAAGGACTTTCATTTGCAATTGGCAAATCGCGCTGCTAGGCGCTCCCCCTTGTTTTTCTCCGCCTTCCCCCAGCACGGCCCACTTGCCCAAAAGCCCATTTGGCAAGGTCTGAGCAATGAAGAGCTGGCCCACTGGCTCGAGAGCGAGCTGCAAACGAATGGAGTCTCGCAGCCCCGTGAGTTCCACTACTTTGATGAGCGCAATGAGCTGCACGTAATTCGGATTGAAATCTCTTCACAGGTGCGCAGCGGCTTCATTGAAGGCTGGATTATTCTGATCAGCGATATCAGTGAGCTGCGTCAGCAGGAGCGCAAAGTGCAACAGCTGGACATCTTGGCTTCCTTGGCCACCGTGACCGCCGGAGTGGCTCACGAAATCAAAAATCCGCTGACTGCAATGAGCCTGCACGTACAGCTGATGGAGCGGCTGCTGCACAAACTCGGAGCGGCGGGGCCCATGGCGGAGGTGCCCGCGTGCAGCAAGTCCCGGCACAGCTCTCAGGCCGATTGGCCCCTCGACCCGGAATGCTTGCCACAGGAACAGCTGCTAGAGTACTGCGGCATCATCCGAGAGGAGATTGAACGCCTGAACACCTTTGTCAGCGACTTCCTGATGACGGTTCGTCCTTTGGAACTGGAGCTGCTCAGTCAGGACATTCATCAAGTGATTTGGGCCTGTCTGGAATTGCTGCAGCCTGAGCTGGAAAACAAAGGTATCGCGCTGGAACTGGCACTGGCAGAAGAGCTGCCCAAGGTCGCGCTGGATACTGGCATGTTCAAGCGGCTTTTACTCAACCTGCTGCAAAACGCCATTCAGTCCATCGAAGAAAAAAAGGAGCGTGAAGAGCAACAGCAATCGGACGCGGTATGTATCCCGGGAGTTCCTGTTGCTCCTCAGCACTATGGTGGTCGGTTGTTCCTGAAAAGCTATCTTCAAGACGACAAAGTTTACCTCGAAATCGCGGATAATGGTTGTGGTATGTCCGAAGAAGTCAAAAAGAAAATACTGGAGCCGTTTTTCACTACCAGAGCCAAGGGTTCCGGCTTGGGAATGACCATGGTGCTGCGTATTTTGCAGACCCACAACGGTGACTTGCAGATACAGACGGAAGAAGGCCGGGGCAGTGTGCTGCGCATCAGTTTACCGGTGTTCCACCGGGAGCAAAAACTACTGGTAAATCAAGTTTTGCTTTAGGGGACCTTTGAAAATTCCCCACTACAGAAAGATGGTGCGCCAGGCTTGGAATTTTTAGAGGTCCCCTATAGTTGTTTGGCACAACCGAAACGCTAAGGATAAGTCTTGGAGATCATAGTCAATCTTGCACAGCTCTGCCCCTTTGCGTACCCTTTTGCCATTCATTTAAGGGATCTCTGAAAATTTTCATTCTGTGTCAAGCTTGGTCTTTTGCGAAGCTGTTGTAAAAAAATCTAGGTGTGCATCGAACGTGGATTTTCAGAATAGAAAGTCGGGGGCCAGCCTTCCGGGGAGCGACAATGAGTACTTTTTTTAGCGGTTTGTACACCGCCTTAGTCACACCATTTACTGATGATAATCAGATCGACTACCCGGCACTGGAGCGACTGCTGGCCGAGCAGCTGGAGGCGCAGGTGGAGGGGTTGGTCGTCATGGGCACAACCGGCGAGAGCCCGGTGATCTATGATCGCGAAATGGAGAGTCTGGTACGTTTTGTGCGTCGGCAGACGAGCAGCAGTAATTGCCAACTCATCATCGGCACCGGAAGCAACGATACCGCTTTTGCCGAGCAAGAGACCCGCATGTGCGACCGCCTGGATGTCGATGCCATGATGATCGTTAATCCTTACTACAATAAACCCACGCAGGAAGGCCTGTTTCACCATTTCCGCCGCCTAGCGGGGGCCACCGGGCGCCCGATCCTGCTTTACAACATCAAGGGCCGTACCGGGGTCAATCTGGAAACAGTCACTCTGCTGCGGCTGATCGAGGCTGCGCCGAACATCCGGGGAGTCAAAGAAGCCAGTGGCGATCTCGAGCAGATCAGCGATGTGATCCGCCAGACACCAGCCGATTTTGCAGTGCTCAGCGGTGATGATACCTTGGCTTTTCACTTGATGCTGCTGGGGGGCAGCGGAGCGGTTTCGGTAATGAGCAATCTGCGGCCCCGGGTCATGCATCAGCTTATTACGGCCTTGACCGACCGGGATGTCGAGCGGGCCCGGGCATTGCAGTTTCAGTGGCTGGAACTGATGCGGGCCTTGCTCAACGTGGGTAATAACCCGTTGGCGGTAAAGACGCTGTTGTATTTGGAAGGGCGCGTGGGTCAGCATGTCCGGGCACCGCTGTGGCCCTTGGGCACTGCGGAGCAAGAGCAGCTGCGCGCGGTGCTGCGGCACTGCGAAAAAATTTAGGGGACCTCTAAAGGGGGCCCCTAAAATCAACTTGATATACCGAGGTGCCAAAATTTTGCTGCGCCGGGCTTCCTCAAAAGTTGGCGCGGGCTGTTCGTTGATCATTACCAGGTTTGTCAGAATCAATTCCTGCAGCTCATTGTATACTGCTTCAATCTTGGGCAACCGGGTGGTCGATCTATATGCTCGTTGGCGCATTGACTGCTTAAATTTACAACCAGATATAATCTCCATACTGATCGGAGTAAATGATTCCTGTCAACACTTTACCAGTAATAACGGCGTAGAAACGAAGCGATTTTACCACATCTACCGGGATCTGCTCTCTTGGACGAAAGAAGAGCTGCCCTCGTGCCGCCTGCTGCTTGGAGAGCCTTTTGTGCTATTTGAAAAGGCATCGGCTCGTGAGAAATGGGTTGCCGCTGTCGGGGAAAAGCGGGATACCGTGCGGCATCTTGCCACAGAGATGGAATTGCCGCTTGTTCCTTACCAGCAGGTCTTTGATCGGGCTTGCCAAAAGGCAGAGGCTGCGTATTGGCTCTACGATGGAATACATCCCACAGCAGCAGGCCACCAACTGATGGCCGAAGCCTGGTATCAGACGTTACTACAGACAGGCTGGTTTTGAGCAAATGTAATACAAGGGGAGCAGAACACTAAGCTCAGCATAGAACCGGGTTTTCTTACCGCGAAGGGACATTTGTCCCTATCGCAAATGAATATCCGGATATATCTTAATCCAATGTTTATCAAGGCAGTTTTATAAGGAGTTTGAAATGAATCATAAGGGCACCTCTAAAAATATTGGACAGCGATATTGGACAGCGATATTTATCAGTTGCGCAATAGTACTATATTCTTGTAATGCCGGGAAATCAAAAGCTGCGGTTTCGGGCTCTCTGTCTGGAGTAATGGGAGAAGCTGAGAAAGGCATTTTTAATGAGACAGGTTTCCCAATCGTTTCGGAGCAGATTACCCTGTCTGGGATTGCAGCAAAAAGACCAATTCACGGCAACTACAATCAGATGCCTACATTGCAAAGAATGATGGACCATACCGGGATTCTTCTGGATATTGAAGGGATACCAGAAACCGGCTATCGCCAGAAAATTAATCTGCTGTTTGCCAGTGGCGATTTGCCCGATGTCATATTTTCGGACCCTCCCGATAATCTCATGAATTACGCCGGCGAGCTGATTCGCCCTTTGGATGGGTATATTGAAAACTATATGCCCAATTTGCGGGAACTCTTTCAAAAACGTCCTTCCTACAAAAAGAGCGCGGTGCTCCCTGATGGCCATATTTATCAGCTTCCCCGGATAGGCGAACAAACACAGAATCAGACCCCCAATCACGCATTTATCAATAAAACATGGCTCGATGCACTGGGTCTTGAGGTTCCCCGGACAACAGAAGAGTTCCATCAAGTTCTCAAAGCCTTTAAAGAAGGAGACCCCAATGGCAATGGGATTGCCGATGAGCTTCCGGTCTCGCTCATGGCAAACGTCTGGTGGGCTTTTACGGCTCTGCACAGTTTTGCAGGGTCATTTGTCTTTCCCTTTGACGGCACATATTTGAAAGTGGGCGCAGGGCAAAAATTGGAATTTGTCCCTGTAGTTGAGGCGGATGACTTTCAGGAATTATTGCTATGGTGGCAGAAACTATATCAGGACGGGTTGGTGGACGTTGAGTCCTATACACAAGATGTATCGACGTTTTTTGTCAAAGGCAAAACAGGCCTGTACGGGGTTTTTGTCTCTTGGTTTGACGAAGAGGTTGTCGGGAATGAAATGAGCAGTGAGGATTATGTTATGCTACCGCCACTGGAGGGCCCCAAGGGCAGGCAACAGTGGTTTCGGAATATTAACAGTGCCGGCGGAGCCGTTGTGTTTTTGTTGCCGACTCAGAATCCGTATCCGGCCAGCACCATGCGTTTTATGGACCTGGCTTACGATCCTGAATACGCTTGGCAGATTGCTCACGGCCCCTGGGATATCGTTCTTGAGAAACTGCCCGACGGCAAGGTCAGAACCCTGCCTACACCTGAAGGCCTTACGGATGATGAATGGAGATACCAGAATACTCCAGCCTCAAGCTTCCCTGCCGCATTGCTCTCGGATCAATATGAAAAATGGCTGGCTCCCCGCACCATCCGGAGAAAGAAGGAACGTTACGCCCAACTGCTGCCATTTCTGCCAGAGCGAGATAATTATATACCCTCACTAAATTTCACAAGTGATGAAGACGCTGAACTGGCAATCTTGCGGACTGATATAACCGATTTTTTCAAACAAAGTTATGTCAAATGGATCACTCAGGGAACAGATATCCGGGCAGCTTGGCCTGACTTTGTCCGGCGCCTCGAAAATATTGGATTGGAGAGATATATCGAGATTTACCAGGCCGCTTATGAGCGGTTTATCCATAGCTGACCTTGGTAGCTGTTAATGGGGACCTCTAAAGGGCACCTCTAAAAATTGCTTGAGCAGAAAGAGATCTCTGCTACCAGTATAATGTGAAAACCTAAGGAACTATCATGAGGGAACCTCTAAAATTCCAATTTCGCGCCAGACTCGGTCTTTTTCACGGAGCAGCTTTGTCACGAAAGCCTTACCATACAGCAAAGTATGCCTCGGCTTCCGTTCCTCGCTGCCGCAAAAAATCCCTTCGTCTGGCATCAAAAGCGAATTTTTAGAGGTCCCCATGAACATAAATCTACACAAAAATACCCATACAACATCTGCTGCTTGTGAGGAAATTAGACGCGACTCTGCCAGTGTCGCTGATGATGATCCAGTACAAATTTACAGCAGCTTAGTGCCAAATGAAGTTAGTGTAGCCCCTAATTACTGGTGCACATGGTACTGGCAAAATTACCTGATTCTTAAGGGACAAGAAGTAACAAACCCTGATGCAAAAAATATTTATACAAATGAAGCTGCAAGAGAAGAGATGACCGAAGAGAACATCTTTGGGAAGCAGGGTATGGCAGTGGTTATGCTGCCAAAAACAAGGAGTGATTATTATTTTGTAATTGATCATGGATGGCAGGATAAAAACATTTCTGAAAACAAATTCTTTACTTTAAGGATGGATCCTGTTGATTTCCCCGGATATGCACATTTGGAACCAAAAGAAAAGATCAAGCAGATGAATATTGATATTCAATCTTTAGGCTGGAAAGGGCTTGGTTTATGGGTCAGGGGAAACCCATCGGAGGAAGAAATGAAAAAATTTATTGAATGGAGTAAATATGCAAGAATTGAATATTGGAAGATAGATGGAGGCGATATAGAGTATTATTATGCATCAAAAATTAAAAATGAACTTTATCCGGAACTGACATTAGAGCACATCACGGGAGCAGCACCTATAAACCCCAAATGGGATATCCCCGAATTATCTTTATATCCGTCTGTCTACAATAAAGAAGAAGCTGTTTCCCAAAAACTAGATGCTTCACTAAATTCAGCAACAGAAACAGTAGAAAGATCATTGGATGTAATTAAAAATACAGATGTGTTTAGAACTTATGATGCAGCACCTTTGCTGGTGAGTACAACCACCTTGCAAAGAATACATGATATACTGGTAGAAACAGCAGGAAATAGTGAGTACAAAGCATTTTTAAATATTCAGGATGATTGCAATATTGCGGCAGCTTTGGGATTGCTTGTTGCAGCGAAACGACACCCCATGAAAACACCCAGAATGTATAATGGCAAAGACTTCCATTTCCAAATCTCCGGTGAACGCCATGTAGACCGACGACTAAATGAAATGGACAGATTTGTATTATGGCAGCGTATTGCCCCTCCTATGCCTGCTGGTTACGGAACCTATCGGTTTTCAAAACACAATCTTGTTGATCATATTGTTTTTCAAGCAAACGATACTTGGTACACACCAGCTCACGGGAAAATGGTGCGACAAAGTGCTCCGGCAATTATGGCCCGGAATATAGCTCTTCCTGAAATTAAACATAAAGGACTCGCACCTTATGTTATGGCTTCAAAGTTCCCCAATGGAGCAGTTGCAATTGCTACGGAAGGGCGAGTCACACCTGATAAAAGCTGGATTCATCCCAAAGCAGATATTGTTTTAAAGGAAGTAAAACTGAACAGTCCCATTGGTATCTTTGGTTATTATAAATCTTTATCATTATTATTAGATTATAAAAAAAAATTACCTGGTAAATTAAGAATTTATGGTCAGGATTTATTGTCTAAAAAATCAATAGATATTACTAATAAGATAGATATAAACAAGAATAAAATAGTAATCCAAGGTGATTTGATTGAATATATAGGAAATATAGATAGAGATAAATACGATATTTCAAGCCCTGGGATGGTTATTAGAATAATTTTGTAATCCTTCACGGGTTAGGTTCTCACTTCGGTAAAGGCCCCGGAACAATAGCTCCCCTGCCCCACACTTACAAAGCCGTGGTAATTCGTTTCTTCACCAGATAGTCTTCTAGGGCAAAATGGGAGCAGTCCTGACCCACACCGCTCTGCTTTATTCCCATGTGCGGCAGGTCGATGGCGTACTTCACTCCGTTAATTTGTACTTCGCCGAAATTGAGTTCGCGGGCAGCTTGGTTGGCCAGATTCCCGTCCCGGCTGAATACGTAGGAGGCCAGGCCCGATTGGGTGTCGTTGGCCCGGGCGATGGCTTCGTCGTAACTGCCGAAGCTGCTGATGCTGAGTACCGGGCCGAAGACTTCGTCGCAGCACAGCTTGCTGGTGTCGGAGACTTGATCCAGTACGGTGGGCATGTAGTAGGCTCCTTTGTCTTCCATTCCCGGTGGGATGCGGCCGCCGTAGCACAGTCGGGCACCGTCGCGGACGGCCTCTTCTACCCAGTTGTGTATGCGTTCGCGGGCCTGTTTGTGGATTAATGGTCCCATGTCGGCGGCGGAGTCCCGGCCATGACCGATTTTTATGGCCTGCACTTTTTCCAGTACCCTGCTCAGAAATGCGTCGTGGATCGATTCGTGGACCAGAATGCGGTTGGGGGTAACACAGATTTGTCCCGTATTGGCCGTTTTGAGGATAACGATCAGGCTGGCGGCCAATTCCAGGTCGGCATCGGCAAACACCAGTGCGGGGGCGTTGCCGCCCAGTTCCATGCTGTAGCGTTTCACCGACGCAGCACCGCTGGTCATCACCTTGCAGCCCGTAGCCGTTGAGCCGATCAGAGTCAGCATGGCCGGAATCGGGCTCCGGCTGATGACTTCGGCGGTTTCTGCCACGGGGCCGGTCAATACTTGCACCGCTCCCGGCGGGAGTTCCGCCTTGGCACATAGTTCCCCAATCATATAAGCCGTGAGCGGAGTTTCCGGGGCCGGGCGCAGAATCAGGGGGCAGCCGGCGGCCATAGCCGGTCCCAGCTTGAAGGCCAGATTCAGCAGCGGGAAATTCCAGGCGACAAAGGCCCCGACCACGCCCGCTGCCTGATAGATAATTTTATGTTCATGAGTATTTTCCAGGTCCACCAGCAGATGGCCGTGTTTACGTTGTATTTCCACCGCATAGTATTCCAGAGTATCCAGCACGCGCTGATAGCCTTCTTCGGTCTGGGCGTAGGTTTTGCCGTGTTCGTACATCTCCGCCGTGCGCAGTTCTTCTTCCCGGCCGGTAACCAGTTCGCGCAGACGCAGCATATAGCTTACCCGCTCTTTGACACTGAGTCCGCTCCACAGCGGAAATGCGGTCTGGGCACTGTCCAGAGCTTTCCGGGTATCGGCGGAGCCGGCCCAGGCGACTTCGCCCACCACTTCGTCTGTGGCAGGGCAGTGCACCGGCTGTTTGCGTTCGCCTTCGGCATCGAGTAGTTTCCCGTCAATATACAGCTTGTGATAGCCAAACATACTATCCTCCTCTTGCTTAATTACTTCACCGAATAAAAATCCAGCATATCTTCGTCAATTTCAATTCCTAAGGGGACCTCTAAAAATCGGCATTGCGATGTAAAATCAAAAATCCTTCCTTAATCATAACAAAATAGCACAAAAAATAGTTGGATCCAGATTAATTACGATCAATAAATTCTAATAAAATTAGAATTTACATAAAAAATCATTATTTACAGCATTTTAGATACAATTATCCACTATTATGCTGTAATTGAAACATATTTTAACATATTATACACAGTATTTCGTAACCCCATACGAAACCTTACCCGATCTATCCCTATACATCGCAACTCTAATCCCCTATTCATGCAATTGCGAAACCATGCAAATATATGCTCCACTTTCGCCCGGGTCTTTGACTTGCGGCGGTTACTTTCTAATTGCTTCTCTGTAAGTGAAGTATCTCGATATTTTCGGTGATGAATAAAGTTCCTCACACCTTTCTTCCGTAGTTCATTTGTTATCTTTTCACTTCGGTACGCACTATCCCCATATATCTGCGTGACGCCTTCGGATAAAATAGCTGCAAGCACCTGTGAGTCGTGCACATTAGCTGCACTTACTTCGTAAGCGGTAATAAACTGCTCGTTAGTCGCCGTTGCAATGTGATTTTTGTATCCATAGTGGCTTTTGCTATTTTTCTTTGTCCACCTTGCATCCGTATCTTTTTGCCTCATTTTATTCTCGTTTTCCTTGAATGATGGAGGGATTTCATCATTTTTGATCTGCTGGTTTTCTTCTCTGGTATTGCGCTGCACAGGCACTTTGACAAAGCTGGCGTCCACGATATTCCCTTTGTGCAGTTTTATCTTTCTTTCAGCAAGAAATTTATGGAACTCAAGAAAAAGCGTTTGCTCGAGATTGAGTTTGCGCAGCGTTTCCTTGAAGGACCAAATGGTTTTGGAATCGGGAGATTTATCAAGCAGGCTCATGTCAAGAAAGAATTTGAAATAGATGCTACCATTGATTTGGACCTCCATGGCATCATCAGAGAGGTTGTAGGTTTCCTGAAGGATGAGAATGCGCAACATTTGGGAGACAGGGAATCTTGGCCTTCCAGAATTATTTTTCTTTTTAGGGATATTTTGAGAAATAGTCTCTGAGATTCTATCCCAATCGATAGATTTTTTAAGTTCGAATATAAAAGGATTTGTACGTTCTACATCCTGATATATTATTTCACTTGTCATTTCAATCATAATGATCCTCCAATATTATTGTATTGTAATTGAATAATTGTGATTTGTCCAGTGTTGGATTTTTAGAGGTGCCCCTAAGCCATCCCCTGAAGGGAGGCCAATATAACCGTCTTGCATCTCCGGTATGCCCGTGGCCAGTTTTTCGCGGAACACGTTGCTGGTACGGTCATACTCCAGATACATGGGGGCGGGCTCCAGTGCCGGAGGGAAGTCGGGCAGCGAAAAGGCAAATTGTTCTTTTGCCGGGAGTTTTTGTTCCAGGGCGTAGCTTTGGACTGCGATGATTTTCATGAGGGGGCCACAAAAAAATCACTTTGGGTGGTAGACAAAGTGATCTCACCTAATTAAGTAAGAGGATATATCTAATTATCAACATCTAAAAATGTTAAATTAAGATTATTCCGAAAGAAGTCAAATCATTTTTACCAAGAACCGCTGTTGGGCATGGATGCCCAAGGTTCGACGATGGGTAAAGCCACTCCCCTCTGAAGGATCTCTATTGAAATCTCATCTGGAGACTTAACAAAGGCCATCATTCCGTCACGGGGAGGGCGATGGATACGTACTCCTCCATTTTGCAATTTCTGACAAATTTGATAAATGTCAGAAACATGAAATGCCAGATGACCAAAGTTTCGGGCATTACCATAGTCTTCTACTTGCCAGTTATAAGTCAGTTCGAGGCAAGATGCATCTTTTCCAAATTTGGAAAAATCCTCTGGGCAGACTAAAAAGATATTGGTAAACTGTCCATTTTCGTTTTCCTCACGTTGAAGTTCTCTTAGTCCCAGTAAATCGCAATAAAAATGCAGCGAGGCCTTCACGTCTGTAATCCTCAGCATACTGTGTAAGTAATTCATCGATATTTCTCCTTTAAGACACTATATAATAAACATTCTTACCAGTTGGTGTAAGAACCATCAGGCTTGTGTAAATGTTTGGGTTCCCACATATGAAAATCTTCGCTCTTTTCTATGGCATCAATCTCAAGTTCTATCCCAAGTCCTGGACGTTCAGGAACGGTAATCGCTCCTTTTTCAGCATATAATTCTCCTCGGAAATAACCAGAACCATAAAGTCCTTCCATATCCTTAGACATAGATCGATATTCCATTGAATGAAACAAAGGCACAGCAGCAGCAAAATGAACTGTGGCAGCCGTGCATATTGCCCCCAATGGATTGTGAGGCATCTGATCGATATAGTAAGTCTCAGCTACAGCAGCGACTTTCATGGCCTCAGTAAAACCACCAATATTGCAAATATCTTGCCGAATAAATTGGGTTAACCCTTCAGAAAGGTAAGGCAAATAGTCCCATTTATTTGATATTTCTTCTCCAATGGCAAGCGGTATCGAGATTCTATCCTGCAAACTTTTGTAGACGTTGGGATTCTGAGCCCTTAGTGGCTCTTCAATAAAATCTAAATCACCTGGATACAATCGATTACAGAAAGAAAGAAGCTCAGATGGACTTAGACGGTGATGCAGGTCAATTCCCAGCTGGAAGTGATATCCCAAGGCATCTCGAACACTACGGATTGCAGATGCGGTTTCCACAACACACATGAAGGGATCAAACTCCAGCATTGTCATATCAAAATACCCTTTCTTACTTTCTTCACATTGGGGAGATATACGAATCACGGACCAACCGTCAGCTAGAAGAGCTTCTACCTCAGTAATCAGTTTTTTTGCTCCCTGTGCCGAAGTAGTTGCAAAACAAGGAATATAATCTCGTTGTTTTCCCCCAAGTAACTGATATACAGGTGTATTTAAATATTTTCCAAGGATGTCATATAGTGCTATGTCAAGAGCTGAAATTGCTGCACTGATAGTCCGTCCACCTTCAAAATAAGCACCTCGATACATCTCCTGCCAGATTGCTCCAATAGCTCGGGGATCTTTTCCAATCACAAACTCTTTTAGATGATCTAACGCACCGCATACTGCTAACTCACGACCACTAAAACCAGATTCCCCTATTCCATAAAAACCATTGTCAGTTTCTACCTTGACAATAAGCTGGTTCCTTGGTCCAATAAGTTTGTTATAATAACAAATATCCCGAATCCGCATAAACTACCTCTCCTATTTATCATTCCGAATCATTACTTCACTGCACCTGCGGTCATGCCACTAATAAAGTATCTCTGTAAAAATACAAACATCACTACAAGCGGAATACTGGCAAATAAAGAAGCTGCCATTAAATCGTTCCACATCACATTGTACTGACCGCTAAATTCTGCAATACCAACAACAAGTGTTTTCATAGAAACACTTTGCATATACGTTGCCGCAAACATATATTCATTCCAACCCATAACTAAAGTATAAATAAATACCGATATCATTCCCGGAAGAGTCAAAGGCATTATCACGCGGTAAAAGACTTGAAAACGGCTGCAACCGTCAATTATAGCAGCCTCATCAAGCGAAGTGGGAATAGAACGAAAAAAACTGGTCAGCATCCAAGTCGCAAACGCCATCATCATGGCAACATAAACAACAATAAGCCCTAAGTAAGTACCCAGCAGGCTGACTTGCCGCAAAATAGTATAGAACGGTACAAGCAACATGATAGAAGGAAACATTTGTGTAACAAGTAGAAAAGACATAAATGACTTACGCCCTTTAAAGTTAAACCGTGTGACACCATAACCGGCTAAAGCAGAAAAAATCAGCGTGACAAGAGAAGAACCAAGCACCACAATTAAGCTATTCTTCAATTGCAAAAGAAAAGGATAGTCAAATATAACACGCCGGAATGACTCCCCGGTAGGGTTTTCCGGCATCCAGCGTATAGGGATTGCCACTGTTTCTTGCTCGGTCTTAATCGCAGTAGAAAGCATCCACAAAATAGGGACAAGCACAAAAAGCGAACAAATAATCAAAATAGTATAAGTGATTATGTTATTTTTTGTATTTTTCATCTCGGTTTAAAACCTTTTCCAGTGTTTTGCCAATCAAAAAGCAGATAATAAAAATCATCACGGCCAAAGCGGCTGCACGGCCAAACTGAAAATACTTAAAGCTTCTGTTGTACACATCTATACTAATCAGCGATGTTGAGCTACCCGGCCCACCCTGAGTTAATACCCACACAATGGTATAATGCTTAAACCACCATACTACATCTAAAATTAACGCTGTATTTAAAATTTCCTTCATACTAGGAATTGTAACACTAAAAAAACGGCGAAAAGAACCTGCGCCATCCATTCTGGCAGCTTCATATAGTTCCCCCGGAATACTCTGCAAACCTGTTAGTATCATCATCATAATGACAGGGTAGCCTTTCCAAATACAGACAAACACCACAACCCAAAAAGCAGAACCTCCGTTTCCAAACCAGGATATAGGCTCATCTATCACAGAAATTGACATTAGAAAATGATTGACAAGACCATATAAAGGGTTAAATAACCATTTAAAAATCATGGCTATAACAGATTCCGGAATTAACCACGGCATAATTAATATTGCCCGAAAAAAGATCTTACCCCGAATATTCTGGTTGAGCAGATTTGCAAGTACAAGACCAATTAAAAAGTGACCAATAACAAGCGCAATAGTAAATTTAGCGGTAATTAACAAGGAATTATAGAATCCATTATCTTTTAAAACCCAAAAATAATTTTTAAAACCAGCAAAATCATGTTTTGTAACTAAGTTTGTACTAAATAAACTGGTATAAATCCCATTTAACAATGGATAGACAAGCAAAGTTACAATGATAAAAAATGCGGGTAATATATAGATATAACCTTGACGGTTTACGACTACTGGGCTTGCTGAATTTAATGCCTGGCCGACCATAAATCCTCCTAAATCTTATGGGAACCTCTAAAAACTCCAATTTCGCGTGGAATCGCGATCTTTTCGGCGAGCAGCTTCGTTGATAACTCATTTCAATACAGCAAAGTATTAAAATGAGTTGCCGCCTTGCTGTCGCGAAAAATCTCAGCAATCCACATTGAAAGCGAGTTTTTAGAGGTCCCCTTATTTAAAAAGCAATACCTTACCGTATGCATTTAATGCACAAAAATAAGAACGAATCACGCAGAATTAGTTACTGTTATTGACTTCAGCAGCTACTTGCTCGCCTTTAGCCCTAGCATCACTAAGTGCTTCATCAAAGCTCTGTGTCCCTGACATAATTGCCGTATAAGCTTCTCCAAAAATATTCCACAATTCCGGTACTCTTGGAAAATTAGGAATCACATAAGGATTTTGCATTGCTTCTACAAAGCCTTTGTATACTGGCTGAGAGAAGAAATCACTACTGGCACTTTCTTTTCGTGTCGGCATGCGCCCTGTCATCTCTGAAAACTTAGCCGCATTTTTTTTATTAACCATAAACTTTAGATATTCCAGCATTTCTTTTGGGTGCTTGCTTGTCGAAGTAATTCCATAACCCGAAAGGCTTAAAATACCAACTTGGCGCGAGCCTAAAGGAACATTAAAGCTACCAATTTTACCATTCAAATCAGGGTTTTTCGCCATAACAAAGCCCAGCCCGTTAGAGCCGGTGAGCATCATACCCGTCTTTCCGGTAGCAAAATAATTTGCTGCTTCAGGATAACCAGTTTCTGTTGGTCCAGGAGGCACAACTGCATACTTTGTAAATAAGTCTGTAAAATATTTTAATGCTTGTTCAAACTCCGGAGCATCTGCACCGCTCACCCACTTGCCATCAACTTCTCGCACATCATCCATACCAAAGTTTCTAGCCATGTGCATAAAGCGGCTCTGCCCTGAACCATTGTTCGTACCTACCATGCTAAAGCCCCATTGGTCAACATTGCCATCCCCATCTGTATCTTTTGTCATGGCCTTAGCTACTTCTAAAAACTCATCCCAATTCGTTGGCACACCTAAACCTGTCTCTTCCAGCCAGTCCGTGCGGTACATCACTCCGGGAGGAATAATATGCCAAGGAAATAAAGGCAATTCACCATCTATACTAATTTGTGATAGTGCAGAATCAAGAAAACCATTGTAATAATCCGGCTCCATCTCTTTTTTTAGATCCAGCAAAATACCCATAGAATGCGCCTGCTGTAAAAAGTCGGGAAACACCATAAATGCATCAGGCAAATTATCGCCTGTAGCACGAGTCAGAATTTGCTGGTTCATTTGGTTAGACGGTGTTGGAATAAACTCTATTTTAATATTAGAATTTAGTTCCATAAACTTGTCTGCTATACCTTGCTCGACAACGCCCTCCGGCTTTTCTGTAATTGTCGATGACATAATTTGCAGTACAACAGGCTCATCTTCTTTAGCTGCCTCTGCTTCTTCTGCCTTCGTACAGGTCGCAAAAAGCAGCAAGCCTAGCATAAACAATAAAGTTAAAGAAAATATATTCCTCATAACAAAACTCCTCAAAAGAAATATTTCATCAAAACGATGATTAGAATTAACGCTGCACCCTGCCCGAAGCATTACCACCCATCAATAACTCGACCTCCGAGCGGCTGCTGAAATTGAAATCCCCCCGGACACTGTGGCACAGACAGGAAGCCGCTACAGCAAAACGCAAAGCATCTCGCAGCGGATAAGCACCGGAATTCAAAGCGAAGACCAGACCGGCAGCAAACGAATCCCCACCCCCCACGCGATCAACGATATCGCGAATCTCGTACGGAGCGTAATTCTCCCTGGAATCCAGCGGAGCAAAATACGCCGCCGAACCCGGAGCATCGTAAAGCATCGCCCCCCAGTTGTTGTGGGAAGCTGAAATGCTCTCGCGCAAAGTAGTGGCCACCAGACGGATATTGGGAAACCGGGACACAATCTGCTCCGCGACCCGCACATAAGCCTGCTGCGAAATCCGACCCGACGCAACATCCGTACCCTCGGCATGGATATCCAGGACATCCGCCGAATCCTCCTCATTGGCCATCAACACATCGACGCAGGACAAAATATCCGGCATGGTCTTGCGGGCCAGATCCCGGGCACTGGTACCCGGCAGCCACTGCCACAATTTTTTGCGAAAATTCAAGTCGCAGGAAACCGTCAAGCCGCAATCTCTGGCCTTCTTGCAAACCTCCAGCGAATTGAGCGCCGACTGGCGCGAAAGCGCCGGAGTGATCCCCGAAATATGCAACCATGAAGCCCCATCAAAAATGGCCGACCAATCGAAAGCATCGAACTCGATCAAACTGATGGCCGAGTACTCGCGATCATAAATCACCTTACTCGGACGCTGATTGGCCCCGGTCTCTACGTAATAAGTCCCCAGACGCCCCCGGCTGCGCACGATAAAGCGAGTATCAATACCGAGCCCGCGCAGACGCTGCACGCAAGCCCCGCCCAACTCATGCTCGGGCAAAGCCGTGACGAAACGGACCGGCTGACCTGCCGGACCCTCCTCCCGGCCCAACATACACACGGAAGCCGCTACATTGGCCTCGGCCCCTGCGAAAGTAAAGCGCAGCATACCCGGCAGATCCTGCAACAACTTACCGTGCTCGGGCACGTCCAGACGACCCATTACCTCACCGAAAGTTACGACTACGCCACTCATCTGACAAGCTTCCCGCCTTCCATCTGTATTCAGAAAATTCCGTTTACAGGAATATTATTTCCGATTATTAGATTCTCGCACGGAATCCAGGCCCTGTCAAGAATTTTCTGAAAAAATTTCTTCAAGCGAACCCGAACACATCTAATATAATTAGTCTGATATAATCAGTCTGATATAATCCACATACAAGGCAGACATAAGAATGGAAAACAACGACAGCAGAACCGAAAGCGACTCAATGGGACCGGTACAAGTTCCCGATAGTGCCTACTGGGGAGCCCAGCTTCTGTTTTTCCCGGGCATGTTCCGCTACATTGTCCGGCTCGTCTCCGCCAATCTAAGAATATACTTGTATTTTCTCGCGGCACTTGCCGCCCATCAGATCGTAAATAGGAGCTTTATAATATTTTCCCTTTATATCCCACAAAGCTTGATCAATCCCTGCAATAGCACTCATCAGCACAGGCCCCCCTCGGTAAAAGCTACCGCGGTAAAGTGTCTGCCAAATATCTTCAATATTCATAGGGTCTTCCCCTATTAGAATTTGCATAAATTCAGTTACAGCGGCCTGAACTGTATCTGCTTTCCCTTCGACAACGGGTTCTCCCCAGCCGGAAAGTCCCTCGTCGGTTTCAATTTTCAGAAATAGCCAACGTGGGGGGACTTTATATAATTGATAGCCTGAAATTTTCATTTAATATACTTCACAAGTTACTTCGATTTATTTTACCGAGTAAAAATCCAGCATATCTTCGTCAATTTCAATGCCCAGTCCCGCGCCGACGGGTTGAGGCAGCATGCCGTCTTGCAGCTGGGGAATGCCGCTGGCCAGTTTTTCGCGGAACACGTTGCTGGTACGGTCATATTCCAGATACATGAGGGCGGGTTCCAACGCTGGAGGGAAGTCGGGCAGCGAAAAAGTGGCATGGATTCCGGTGGCCAGCGCCACTCCGCTGCCCCAGACGTGCGGGATACACTGGATGTTCGCTATGCTGCAGAGCGCAGCAATTTTCTGGACTTCCGAGAGTCCCCCGGTGATCGTGCAGTCGGGCTGGAGTATGTCGACGCAGCGCTCATCGAGGAGCTTTTTCATGCCGTAGCGGGTAAATTCGGCTTCCCCTCCCGAGATGGGTATCCCGACTTTGGCTTTGACTTCTTTATAGCCGTCAAGGTCTTCCGGGGGGACGGGTTCTTCATACCAGCGGATGTCAAATTCTTCCAGACTTTTCCCGACCCGGATGGCTTCCATCGCGTTGTATGCGTGGTTCGCGTCGATCATCAGTTCGATTTCGGGTAGTGCCCTGCGGATGCTTTGGACCAGGTGCCGGTCGTAGTCCATTCCAAAACCGGTTTTGATTTTAAGTGCGGTAAAGCCTTGTTCCACGTAGGATTCCGCTTCAGAGACGGTTTCTTCGATTTCGTTTTTCGTGTACTTGCGGTACATTCCGGTGGCGTAGGGTTTCAGTTTGTCCCGAAATGCTCCTCCCAGCAGCTGGTAGAGCGGTAGCCCTGCGTCTTTGGCTTTCAGGTCCCACAGAGCGATGTCCACTGCGCTCAGGGCTTGGATCGTTACGCCTTTTTGTCCGTTGTCGCGCAGCAGGTTATAGAGAGTTTCCCAGATCACTCCGCTGTCCCAGGGGGTTTTCCCCAAGATGCTGGGAGCGTAGTAGTGGTCTATAATGGTTTTGTGGATTCGGCTGGGGCCGAAGGCTTCTCCCCAGCCAGTCAGTCCGGTGTCGGTGTCTATGCGGCAGATCAGAGAGTTGCGTTTGGTGACGCGGTGCTGCGAGAAGGCGAATTGTTCTTCTGCCGGGAGTTTTTGTTCCAGGGCGTAGGTTTGGACTGCGATGATTTTCATGGGTGGGCTCCGGGGTATGAGTTTTCTTCTGTTTTAATTTTACTGTTGATTGCGAGCACTTTCGTGACTACCAAGAATGGGTAGTATTTCATTCAAAAGATTATTTTGAAACAATCGATACATAGCAAAAGGGTCTGAAGAATAGATAGGGCTTGTTTGCTCTTGTTCGAGGAAGACCTCAGGATTTTGCATCGAACACCATCGTTCTATTTTTTTACAGTACCTTTCTCGTGTTTCCCGATATTCTGATGATTCAAAAAGGTTATTCATCTCGTGAGGATCATTTGCCATATCATACAGCTCTCCACCCATATAAGGCTTAACAAACAAATCAGAATGTTTTAGATAATGATCGTAAGGCAAGCCTCGCTCGACCAATGCAGGGTCGGGATAGATACTGCATTTCCACTCAGCATCTCGTACCATAACAGCGGGTTTATCCTGGAAGGCCCCGCTGTAAATCATGGAATAAGTTTCGTCACGATGACCGATCATATTATCATATATAAATGGCATCAGGCTTTTGCCATCCATATCCCGGGGAAGAGAAATGTCCAGGAAGTCCAATATAGTTGGCAAAGTATCAATATTGTCTACAAATATATCGTTATAGACACCACTATATAATTGTTTCGGGAATTTAATTAAAAAAGGGATGTGGACAACCTGCTCATACATATGGCCCCATTTTTCAATATATCCATGCTCCCCCATCATGGTTCCGTGGTCTGAAGTAAATATAATAATAGCATCATCATACATCCCAAGGCCCTTTAACTTATTGATTATTTCACCTGCACGATTATCTACATGGCTAACCAATCCAAAGTAATCCGATTTACTTTGTCTGTAATCATGCTCTTCTAAATATTGAAATCCCCGGATTTCATAGAAAATTCTTTGTAGTAAAGGCTTGTTTTCTAACGACGCTCTATAACTGGCTGGCAAGTCAATGCTATCGGGGGTATACAATTCTGAATACGGTTTGCAAGGCATATAAGGAGAATGCGGATCGTGCATTGAATAACGCAGGAAATGGGCTTGCTCACTTTCGCTGGCAGTCTCTAATTCCTCCAGAAAATAGTCCAGTAACAGTGAATCCGTAGTTTCGCCGGGAGCAGTGGGATATTCTCCATGGATAATAAGCGAAAGTGCGCTGCCAGGTAATTTTTTATGCCGAACTTGTTGGCGCAGTTCTTCATCAGTAATACCAAAACAATTAATTTTATTCGCAATGCTATTATTTGCAGATATGGAATGATTGGAAATATTTCTATCCATGCCAAATTCTTGCGAGCCTTTGTTGATATGCCACTTGCCGACGTTCACCGTCTTGTAACCTGCCTTTTGAAATAGAGAATACAAACTTTTCCGGCCAGGAAACATCTGAGAACCGTTGTCCATCAATCCATGGGAAAGAGGATAGCATCCTGTAGCAATACTGGCTCTCGAAGGGCAACACATCGGCGACGCACAGTAACACCTAGAAAAAATTGCAGAATCACCAGCTAAGCGATCCAGATGGGGTGTCTGCACAATCTGATTTCCCATAAAACCCAGAGAATCAGCTCTCAATTCGTCACAAATGATAAATATTACATGATTTTGCATAATTACCTCTGTTTATTCTTCAAACAAAGCAAAACACAGGGGAGATGAGACACAGAACACTCAAACAACAGGCAGCCAGACACTCATCTCGCTATCTGAACGATTGGCCCAGGCAAAATAAGGAATTAGTGTTAAGGCTATATTTTGATAATTCTCCATATCTATTTTTTGATAAGGAAGGCCCTTCCAGCTTGTCTGGCAATATTTTCCGTCTGTTTTAATAACAGTGACCCCGCCCAATAAATCTTTGCGGAATTCGGGAATCAACGGATTTTCCGGAATAAGGCGTATGTCATCCAAATTTACATCATTAGGCAAATCATCGGACTCCAAACAATAGATTAGCGGCCCCCGCTGAATGCACAGTTTTCCACCGGCTTCTTCTATCAGAGGATTGGCTGTCATAAAAACCGGAGGCATATCCAAGTCAAGTTCTATGGTGTCCCCTGTTTTCCAGTTACGCTCCAATTCCAGATATCCGTTTTCCGCAGAAGCCTCAATTTCGGCACCATCAATTTTCACACCCCAGTTCTGGCACCAACCGGGAATGCGGGTGAATAACTTCCAGAACCCACTGCCCTCTAAGATCTGCAGCACCACCTTGTCATTCCATGGATAATCGGTCTTCACGCCCAGCTTGACCGTGCCAAATTCTGGCAAATCCAGCCGGATCTGGCAGCTACTGTACAAGTGCAAATACAAAGCAGAAGGGGCAATACTTGTCAGCCATTCATGTATGCGGGCTATAGTGCGCACATATTGGGGGGGACAACAAACACAGCTATGCACTAGCCAGCGTTTTCTGGCTTCATGCTGATGTTGGGCAGAGCCAGCAGCTGCTGCAACAACAGAAACCTGGTCTCCACTTTTCCATAGATCTCGATTTCTTTTGGCAAGGGGATTCGCGTAAAAAAATGCTGTTCCCTTCAGATTCGCTCCAGATAATCCAGAGTTATACATAACTAATTCTATAATATCAGCAAATCTTCCTTCACCATGTATTTGCAACATTTTCTGTGCCCACATAGCCATACCAATATTGGCACAGGTCTCATTATAGGCCCTTCTGTTAGGCAATTGATACTCATATCCAAAAGCCTCGTGCACTAAGTCGTGGCGGCTGGATAGACCATTATACAGTGCCCCCACAGCACCCGTGATATAAAGTTTCCGGCTGACTACATTATCCCATAAACGCAATAGTGCTGTGTTTAAATCCAACTCTCCGGTTTCAGAAAGCACATCGCTTGCTCCAGCCCATAAGTATGTCCCCGTGACAGCATGACCCACGGCTTCATCTTCAGACGGCAGAGGAATGCGGGCTTGAGTCTGGTCCGTAGGCAGATCTGTGTCTTGCTCGATATTCCCCGCATCGGCCAAACTGCTTTGACGGGCTGATTGTACCTGGCCTGCGCCCCTCATACGAACAAATATATTTGCAAGTTCCAGGTATTTTCTGTCGCCAGTTAAGCGGTAGAGGTCCACACAACCCATAATTTGTGATGGATTAAAACCAAAGTAGTTCAATGGTCTGAGCTGAAACACTGAATACAGATAGTCACAGGCTTTTTTTGCAATGTTCAGAAGAGCTTCTTTTCCTGTATTTAAGTAATGACAACATGATGTGGTAAACAAATGGCCCAGATTATACAGCTCATGGTGGCGCGAATCTTGCCAGCGTTCTTTATCGGACATCTGAATCTGTGTGCAAATATACCCGTCCGGCTCCTGGGCACGTGCAATATCATCAATATATTCGTCCATCTTCGCGCTCAAAGCAGCATCTTTTGTCTGTCCATACACGGAAGCGACAGCTTCCAGCCATTTATAACAGTCCCCATCACTCCAGAATGTGCCGCGATGAGCCTGTCCATTATTTTCTGCGCAATTTCTGAAATTGAGCAGGTATGCCCCATTATCCGGATTGAGAAAGGCTTGCTCCAACACAAAAATCATTTCCCTGCGACATTGACCAAAGCGGTCTCCCCAGAAACCTGCCTGCCAGGAAAATTCTTCTAGTGAGGGGGTCATCTTTGCCCGTTCAAACATGGTCTATCCTGCCTTTACATACCCCATCCCCTCACATAGCAGGCAATGGGAGTATATTTATTATCCCTTAGTCCCTAGCGATGGGAGCCGGGAATCGAAGTCAGCGCATCTTGAACAAAGGATTCCACCGCATCGTCCACCGTAACACTGCTGTCCAGAATCATACTCAATACGGGAGCCCCAACTATCTTCATGGCCAGATTAGAATTTTTTCCAAAAGAAGGGCCTATGGAGATATGCTCTGCACTCTCTTGCCACAAAGCCAAAGGATTTTGACCATTAAGAAATTCAAATGTATTGTCTTTCATCATCGCCGTAATCCTCTTGTCCGCGGGAAAGTCATTTAAAGGAGAGAGTAAGGAAAACCCGCGCTGCGGATTGGTTGTGAACGCCTTGATAATGTCTACAGACGTTTGGATATGTTCCGAATATGGATTGACAATAAGTCCCCAGTAACCTTGGAAGGACGGAGCCAAATAGGTCGAGCGCCATTCCCCGGAACTATCAGGAATGGCGGCTTTCAATATGAACGGCAGTGCCCACGGAGCAGCGGCGACAGAAAAAAGCCGCCCTTGTGGATAAAGGTTGCCTACTGCGTTACTGCCCGATGTATCTGAAACGACACGCAAATCAATTAAGGATTTCATATACGTGTAAGCATCGCGAATCAGTGCCGAATTAATTGTGCCATCTTCAGCAATCAAAGCCTGGTTAGTGGAACGCAAATATGCCCGCACAAAGGAATCAAATTCAGTAATCATGAAATCTCTGCGGCCAGACTTTTCTGAAACAATCTGGGCAAGCTTGAGAAACCCATCCCAAGTTTTCGTCATGGCACCAATTCCCTCAGGGGCATCTGTGCCAAGGTATTCTATTGTTTTGGCACTGCTGTAAAAAAGCACTGTAGGGGCGACTTTCCAGCCAATGGTCAGAAATTTTCCATCACGCATACCAAGATCAAGAGCGAAATCGTAGTAATTTCCACGCAATTCCTGCTCCGGGTCAAAGCCGTATTCTTTCATGTCTACAGCAAGGCTGTATTGAAAAAAACGCTCCATGTTCTCATCGCCCTGATAAAATAAATTGGGACGACCGCTTTTGGAGCGCAGAGCATTTTGCAGTTTGTTCTGGTACTCCTTCATAGGAAAAGCATTGATCGTAAAATCGACCTGAGGGAACTCATCTGCCACAGCGTCAGCAAATGACTGCATTTCGCCGGCTCCCCAACTCCATATTTCAATGGGAATGCGTTCCTGCGCTTCTTGATTGGCTTGTTTAGCGCACGAAGCAAAGAACAGAGCCAATAAAAAGTACATACTCATTAATTTTCTTCCATAGTAGTTACGATTACTCATGGTTACACTCCTTACAAAAGATTGGCATACAGTTATTCTTTAACTGCTCCCATATTGTTTGCGTTGAAAATTTGTTTGTAAAACAAACTGAATATTAATACCGCAATGGATACAGACAAGGCTAAAGCGAGTGATGTAGCTCCGGGATTGTAATCCTGGGGCGATGTAATAAGATTCAAAACTACGGGAATCGGCATTCTTTCTTGCGATATAAGAACAACGAGAGGATTGATATAATTATTCCAAAGGCTGACGAAAACGATTAGTCCCATTGTAAATATCGCAGGAGCTGCAAGCGGAAGCACATGCCGGTGAAAAATTGTGAGATCGCTGGCACCCTCTACCCTTGCGGCTTCAATCAACTCATCGTGCACCGCCCGCTCTATATATTGCCGGGTAAAAAAGACCGTAGCCGGATTGCCAATAGCCGGAATAATCAGGGGCCAGTAGGTATCCAGCATATTGTATTTGTTGACTAAGTCGAAAAAACCCACAATCCCGATCTGCCAAGGTGTGATTAAAGTCCCGATTACAATCGCAAATACAATTTTCCTGCCGGTAAAATTAATTTTTGACAAGGCATATCCCGCCATAGATCCGAAATAACAGGATAAGGCAGTCCCGGAAAAAGCAATGATTACTGAGTTTAAAAGGGCTCTCAGGAAATTAATTTTAGATTCCATGATAGTCCAGTTTTCTACCAGAGATTTTCCAATGATAAAAGAAAAGCCCCGGGCTATTTCTACATTAGACCTTGTCGCATTGATATATACACTGATAAATGGAATAATACACACTACAGCCACAAAAAACAGACTGAAATTCACAAACAGACGAGAAGATAGTTTGTTCTTTATTGATTCATCGTTCATAACAAGCTCTCTCCCTAAATGTATTTCTCTTTGAAGAATTTATTTGCTCTATTGATCCCTCCGGTTCCCAATAAAATAAGAAAAAATAGTATAATTCCAACGGAAGCACCATAACCCATCTGATTGGCATAAAATGCTTTGCGGTACAGATAAAAAATCATGGTAGTCAGGGAATCTTCCGGACTGCCCGTCCCTGCAGTCAGCAAGTATGGCTGCTCAAATATCTGCAGGCCTCCAACCAGAGATGTTACCAGAATATAAAATATGATCGGCCGCAGAATAGGCAGGGTAATCAGTAAAAATGCTTTGAAAGGGGTACAGCCATCGATGTTGGCCGATTCAAACAAAGAGGACGGAATCGCCGCAATCGCAGAAGAGATATAGAGGATAAAGACTCCAAAGAATTGCATCCAAATCATCAGAGATACAATACCACGTGCGGTCCATTTATTTCCCATCCAGCTGATCGATTCGCCCTGGTAACCCAAATGCACAAACAGGCTGTTAATCAGGCCGGAATCCCGGCTGAATAAATTTAGAAATATCAGCGCGATAGCCGCAGAAGAAACCAGATTTGGGAAATAAAAGATCGCATGCCATATCTTGAGCCCTTTGATCTTCATATAGTGGAATATCCCGGAAAAATAAAACGCAGACAGTAACTGAAAGACAAAACACACTATCCAAATATAAAATGTGTTGAATACAGCGAGTTTAAATACCGGATCGTAAAATAGTTTCTGGAAATTCCCCAGGCCAATAAAACGGGCATTGGTGAATCCGCTGTACTCTGTAAATCCTAAATAAAATGAATACAGGATAGGATAAATCTGGAATGATAAAAAAACCAGTAAAAATGGAGTGACAAATATCAGTCCCCAGATGTTTTTACGGTAAAACTTATTACTTTTCATATATGCTGGGATCCTCCTGACAAGTCTCTAACGGGACCTTAATATAACGGTGTTCCGTGGTTCCATTCGGTATCAGACAAGGGGACCGCCCGATTCATAGAAGACAGCAGCAGCCTGTAAGCTTCCATCTTATAACAGTCATACTTACTATTATCCCAGAGATTACAGCACTCCTGTGAATCTATATCTATATTATATATCTCCCCATAATCCCTGTTGATATAATGTACAACCTTAACTCCATCTTTTAATATTCCTCGTATCCCGCCAGCTTCCATATAAATATGTTCTCGAACTTTAATATCTTTGCCGTCATTCCAGTACATGCTGTACGGAAAATCAGAAATATTGTCAGGAATATTTGATCCGGCTATTTGCAGGCAGGTGGACGCAATGTCGATATTGGAAACCAAGTCATTGACTACCTTGCCATTGAAATTTGCAATGGGAGGTTTGACAAATAAAGGAATGCGCATAAGGCTCTCTGTCAGGCATTGCAGTTTTTCAACCATACCCAGATGTCCCATAAAATCACCATGATCTGAAGTAAAAATAATCGTGGTATTGTCATATACGCCCGTATCTTTTAATGTTTTAACCACTTCCCCTATTTCCTGGTCTATCAGTGTAATATTGGCATAATAAGCCCTTTTAGTTCTCAAAAAAGCTTTCCGGCTATAGTCCTTTAGATATATCTGTGAATATCCTCCCATTTTCCTGTAGTGCCGGGGGCGATTATTCAGGTCTTTAAAACTGGTTTCAGGCAACGGTATGCTATCCAATGGATATAATTCGGCGTATTCCGTCCCCTCACAATCATAGGGATGGTGCGGCCCCGGAAAAGACAGATTCAGGAACCAGGGCTGGCCGGAATCAGATGAGACTCTCTCCTTCAGCCACTCTTTACCGAGTTCTCCAATGAAGTAATCGAGATGATATTTCGTTTCCGCCAGCCATTTGCAGCCGCTGATCAGTTCTCCGGGATTCTTTTCCGTCATGCTGGAAATATCAACTTGATTGCTCTTCAGATATTCCAGGTAAGCCTGGATTGTTTCCGGTTCCGCGTCCGGCGAATGGCCGTCAATGATATTTTCGTAATCATACCCACGGTGAACTTTGGAACCGGCAAAATGTTGTTTCCCTATTGCTGCAGTATAGTAACCCAAATCCTGCAAGCGGCTCATAAACGTCACTTCGTCCGCTGGTAGCTTTGTGATAAAAGTCGGAACCCGACATTCAGACGGATATTTCCCTGTCATTATTGAAGCGCGTGAAGAAATACAAGAGGGGCTGGTACAGTAAGCATTCGCAAAGTAGATGCTGTCATGAAGCAACGTATCTATATTGGGCGTTATTATCGCAGGGTTCACACATGTAAAGGTGTCAAACCTCTGCTGGTCTGTCATAATGAATAATATATTGCTTCTTCTTGCCTTGTGGTTCATTTCAGATAACCTTATTGCAATAACCCTGGCAGGAACAAAGTAACCCCCGGAAACAAAATGATCAAAAGCAACAACAAGCAGAATGCGCCAAAGAATATCAACGTCCATTTCATGCTTCTGCTGAGGGAAATGTCGGCGATCATACATGCCAGCAGAAGACTGATTCCGTAGGGAGGCGTGATTTTCCCTATGGACAGTGCCATGATGATCAAAATCCCCATCTGCAATTGGTTGACACCAACTTGAGATGCCAGAGCTGCGAGGACCGGAACAAAGATCAACATTGCCGGAGCCGGATCCATAAAAGTCCCCAGAAACAAAAACAACAATGTTACAAATAGCAGAAATATAATGGGAATGGTTGTAAACATCTGGAAAATATTTCCAGACACACCGAGAATATCGTAGTATGAGAGCAACCAGCCAAATACCGTTGCCGTACCGACGCAGAACATGACTATGGCGGTCAACTTTGCCGTATCGACGGCCACTTCAAATAAAATTTTCAGGCTGACTTTTCTGTAAATAAATGTTCCAACCAGCACAATGTAGACAGAGGCAACCGCAGAAGACTCTGTAGCCGTCATAACACCGGTCAATATTCCACCTATTATAACCACTACAACACTTAGAGGAATGATTCCTTTTCCCAGTATGCTTATTTTTTCCTTTGCGGTATAGCATATATTGCTTTTCTTCCCGATATTATTCCGGCGGGCATAAATATAAGCAATGATTAACTGCTGGAGTCCGACCAAAATTCCGGGAATATATCCTGCGACAAACAACGCTCCAATAGAAACATTGGCTGCTGCCCCATAAATGATCATCAGGATACTCGGCGGAATGATGCTTCCGATGGAAGAAGAGGCCGCCGTCAGAGCTGCGCTGAATCCTTTATCATAGCCCTTCTGATTCATCGCAGGGATCAGAATAGAGCCTATTCCCGCGACATCAGCCGTAGAAGAGCCGGAAATTCCCCCCGTGAGCATACTGGAGACGACGTTAATATGGGCCAGTCCCCCCCGGATACGCCCGACCAGGAGGTCCGATATTTTGACAATGTCTTCTGTAATACCGACCTTGTTCATCATCAGTGCGGCAAACATAAAACCGGGAATTGCGAGCAGCAGGAAGCTGTCTATGCCGGAATAAATGCGTAGCGGAAGGATAATTAAATCGAGTCCGGGATCCAGCAACACGGCCAGCAGAGAAGAAAAAAACAGGGAAAACGCCAGTGGGACACCTGTAAACAGGAGCAGTGTAAAGCTGCCAATCAGGGACAGGAGCATTATGTAAGAATCCATTTACCCCTCACTAGCCTGCCCCGCCGACAAATTATTTTCAGAATGAGACGTATGGAAGAGCCTGTCCAGGGCCATGAGAACGATCAAGATCCCTGAGAAAAACAGGGATATATAGATATATACCATCATTACGCCCGTTGCAGAGTTTTTTTTCAGAAAGCCCAGCTCCACAAAGCCATAAGCACTCCAGGCAAAAACAGCCCCGCCCAGCAGGACAAGAACACTCATAATTATCCTGTAAACAATCTCTCCATTGCCATTCAGCAAATTGGAGAGAATATCTACCTTGAAATGCTGGCTTTTCCTGACGGCAAGGGCGGCTCCGATCATACACATCCACAAGAAGAACAATGGAATCAGAAATTGCAAAACAGGCCAGGATACGCCAAACACATAGCGGTTCAATACCTGGATAAAGAGAACGGACAGGCACAAGAGGCAGCTGACTGCCAAAATAATCTCCAAGACTTTCTCCAGGATATCAATAAATGCCGTGTAGACTTTCAAAGCTTTCATTTCAAGCACAACAATACTTATTCCGCAGCATTCTTTATTGCCGCAGCGACCGTTTCCAATCCCTTTTCTTTGGCAAAATCGGCAATAATCTTTTCAGAAGCCTGGATCAGAGGCTGCTTATCCGGCTCTGTGAAGTTTACATTGTAATCCTTCTTCAGTTTGTCCATATTTTTCTGATCCAATTCGCCTTCCAGCTTTACATCAAAGTCGGCCGCTTCCCTGGCTGCTTCTAAAAAGGCCGTCTGCAAATCAGCAGGGAGCGAAGAGAATTTCTGCTCATTAATAATCAGGGGCCTTACCGTTATGCTATGCTGTGTCAAGGCAATATTCTTGGCCACTTCTGCCCAGCGAGCGGTAGTGAAGGTAGAAAATTCGTTTTCCGCACCGTCGACCACACCGGTCTGTAAGGCTGTGTATACCTCGGGGAATGACACCACAGAACCTATCGCACCCAAGGCCTTCCACCAGTTGATCATCACATCCCATTCCCAGGTGCGCATTTTCAAACCTTTAAGATCCGCAATGGACTGGATCGGCTTAGAGGTCGTAATCATATTTCTGTGGGCACCGCCAAAGTATCCTATGATTTTAATTCCGGCCTGTTTCTCGTATTCTGCTGCAATATCCGAGCCGACCTTGCCGCGAGTTACCTTCATCATGTGTTCTTTACTGGAAAAAATGTATGGCAGTTCCAGAATCCCGGTCACCGGGCCATATTCCGCCATAACTCCCGGAGTGCTCACAGTAAGATCAATGCTGCCGGTTTTGACTCCGTCCAATAATTCAGGGTTAGAACCCAAGCTGCCGTTGTCAAAGACTTTTATGACGATCTTCCCTTGGGTTTTTTCCGATACGAGTTTCGCAAACTCACGGGAAGAAATGCTGTGTGGATGCTCTGATGGTGTTACCAGTCCAAGCTTCATTGTGATGGTATCAGAAGCACCACCGCCCCCCCGGGCAAGCAGACTGACTGTGGTACAAAAAAACAATATAAAAACAAACGCAATATTTCTCACTTTTGTCTCCTTAAAGGGCATCTCTAAAAATTTGCTTTTGATGCCAGACGAAGGGATTTTTTACAGCAGCGAGGAACGGGAGCCGAGGTATACTTTGTTGTATGGTACAGGCTTCCATGCTTCCACCTGGGAGGAAATGCAGGCCGTGCGCAGCAAGAGCCTGCTGCCTCTCCTGACAAAGCTGCTCCGTGAAAAAAAGCAAGTCTGGCGCAAAATTGGAATTTTTAGAGGTGCCCTAAAGCTAGTGTGTGTCATATTCTCCATACTCCAATTCTCCTTAAAGTTAAAACAAAGATTCACAAATCAGAACGGTTTCTGTTCCGAACTCAGATCCAGCCAGTCACATTCCGCCTGAGAAAATTGCAATTCCGCTGCGCGCAGAGAAGATCTGACTTCTTCAGGAGTCTGAGATCCACACAACGCCACTACGGGAAATTTCTGATTGATAACATAGCCAACGGCAACCTCAAAGAAGCTGAGCCCCCGATGCCGGGCAAAGCCTTCGGCCCGCCGTTTCCTCTCAAAGTTTGCCTCCGAGTAGAACACCCGTACCAAATCTGCATCGCTGGTGTTTTGAGGATCCCCTTTAGCAAAAAAGCCCCTGCCCAGTGAAGACCAAGCAACCAGTAAAAAATTATTCCTTTCAAACCAGAGTTTTTCCTTCTCCCCGACAGAAACGGTGTCCGGCCAGAAGGGTTCATTGGCCCTGGCCAGGGAAAAATTGGGACTGGAAGCCACAAACCCGATCTTGCCACTAGCTCTGGCGTAGTTATTCGCCTCTTCAATACGTTCGCAGGTCCAGTTTGAAGCCCCGTAAGTACGCAGACGACCCGCCTTCACTTCCTCATCAAGAGCATCTATCAGAGGACCGACAGGATGGGAAAGCTTATCCCGATGAAACATCCACATATCCAGAGTGTCCACCCCCAACCTCTTCAAGGAGCCATCAATAGCACGGTGAATGGATTCCGGGTCAATCTCAGCCCCTCCAGGATGGAGCGGGGCACAATAGCCCGGAATCAATCCTTTGGAGGTAAGGACAATCCTATCCCGCATTCCCTTTCTGGAACGGAGCCACTCCCCGATGACCATCTCCGAATAGCCATATTCTTCCACCGCTCCATATACCTCGGCACAGTCGATATAGGTTCCCCCCCTTTCTACAAAAGCATCCAATAGAGCAAAATCGCGCTTCCTGGTATCAGGATGGAATATCATTGTTCCCAGACCTACCGCAGAAACGAGATTGGGAATGCCTTGTATATGATGCATTTTCATAAAGCCTCCTTTTATTATTTCCCACAATACCTTTGCAGGGAAATTCTCTGAATCTTGCTTACCATAGCGTATAGCCAGCATCAGCGAGCACTACCGAGCCAGTCATCAAACTGGAAGCATCACTTGCCAGAAATAAAACTACAGATGCAATTTCATCAGGTTGTCCGACCCGCTTCATCGGAGTCATCTCCAGCCAGACTTTTGCCATATCTGGATTGTCTTCCATACCGAAACGAGTCAGGGCCGTCTCGATAAACGTAGGGGCGACACAGTTGACCCGCACACCTTCTGCAGCCCACTCTGCTGCCAAATTGCGGGTCAGGTGGTGCACAGCGGCTTTAGAAACATTGTAATAGCTTTGATCCTGCGGGATATTGCAGATCACACCGGACATGGAACCAATGTTTACAATCGTTCCCCTCTGCCTTGAAAGCATTTTTCTACCAAAAGCCCGGCAAGACCAGAAAACCCCATTTAAGTTGACATCCATAACCCTCAAAAACAAATCATCCTCAACGTCTTCAGCTCCGATGAATGCGGGTGAAATTCCCGCATTACAAACCAGCGTATCCACCGCTGCAATATCTCTTTCAATCTTCTCCACCAGAGCATTAATTGCAGCAGAATCTGTCACATCGGCTTGAAAAGCATCAACGACATAACCTTCTTCTCGAAGACCCGCCTGCGCTGCTGGAATTTGTTGCGAATCATCTGTCAGGATAATCAATCGGGCACCCGCTTCTCCCAAGGCCTGGGCACAGGCGTACCCTATACCCTGCGTTCCTCCGGTAATTACCGCCGTCTTTCCCTTCATACTCAATTTTTCTAAATACATATTTCTATCTCTCACTCCTCGACTTGATTTGATGAAACCGGAGTATCCCATTCAGGGGCCCATGGTGCTCCGTTATCAACCGTAATAATACGACGATTCCTGCTGCTTAATGCTTCAATCCGAGCCATATCAATGGAAGACAAGATAAAATCCATAACCTCAAAATTAGCACGGATATGTTCCTTTTTCGTTGACATTGTGATAACGGGAATCCCTTTTTGGAGAATCCACCGCAAAGCAATTTGCGTCCCTGCTTTCCCATAAGCCTTGGCAATTTCATTAAAAACAGGCTCTTTAGAAATCTCCCCACGGGCTAAAGAACAATACGAAGAGAGGGGGATATTGGTTTCCTCCGCTGCTTCGAGCAGCTTCACCTGAGACAATAAAGGATGAAACTCCACTTGGTTAATTACGACAGGAACATCTATAATCTTCCGCGTATCGCGCATCATTTTCGCCGTGTAATTTGAGATCCCTATATTCTGAGCCAAGCCAAGGTGATAGGCCTTCTCTAGCAATTTCAAAGAGGGGGCAATATCTCCCCCGATAGGAGGCCAATGTAATAACAGGACATCCACAGCACTTATTTTTAACTGCTTTAAACTGTTTTCCACAGAAGACAAGAACTCTGCTTTGGAAAACTTACTCGGACAAACCTTGGTTGTTATACAGAATTCATCTTTCTGAATCCCGGAAGAAGCGATAAAATCACCAATATCTCCCTCATTTCCGTACTGCTGCGCTGTGTCAATCGCTCGATAACCGACTTCAACAGCAGCTTCAAGCGCCTGGCGCAGAATTTTACCTTGCAGCGGGAAAGTGCCAAAGATTCGCTCAAAACCCTTATGAAAGTAGATATTCATATACCCATGTCACTTGAGATCCCTTGAAAAACCAAACCATTGTCCTTCGCCATCAATGAGTTTTGACAGGGAAGCTCGGGTGTAATTGGTATAGGGCACCTCTAAAACGATTTTCCTGTTAATCCTGATTTCTGGTATCCGCCCAGACAGCAAGCATCAATACCAAGCCCTTGGCGACAAACTGCCAGGAATTCTCCAAGTTAATCAGACTCATCCCATTATCCAGACTGGCCATCACCAAGGCCCCCAGAAGCACTTTTGGAATCTTGCCGACACCACCGGTCATGCTAGTTCCGCCAACCACGCAGGCCGCAATTGCATTAAGTTCCATTGTGTCACCGATAACCACAGTGGCAGCATCTAGACGTGCCGTAAGAACAATTCCCGCAAGTGCGGCGAACATACCACTTAAAACAAATACCGACACAACGATCTGCTGCGTTTTTATTCCGGATAATTTGGCTGCATTCAGGTTTCCTCCAACGGCATAAACATTCCTACCAAAGACAGTTTTGTTTCCAACAAAGGAAAATATCAATGCAAAAAATAGTAAGATAACCACAGGAACAGGGATTCCTTTATAATAATTCATAATATATACTGCCAAAATAATTAAAAAACTATATAATAATATCTTAAAAATATCTGATATAATAGGATCTACAGAAAAGTTATATTTTCCCCTAGATTTTCGTTTGAGAAAGATGGCCAGTACCAATAGAAAAATTGCAGTAATACTAATATATATACCAAGAACAGGAGCTAAGAAAGCCTGACCCAGATAACTGTAACTGGGATTCATCGGAGCAATGGAAAGGCTTTTCCCCACCCCCAGCTTCAGCCCACGATAGGCCAGAAGTCCTCCCAGCGTAATGATGAATGAAGGAACTTTCCATTGCGCAATGATAAATCCTTGAAATAAACCTATAGCTCCCCCAACGAGTAAGACAATCAAAATTGTGGGGACCGTTTCCCATTTGTACCAGACTTGTAATATCGCCGCCAAAGTCCCGCAAAACCCAAGCAGAGACCCCACAGATAAATCGATATGGCCTGCGACCATCACGAACATGACCCCAATGGCCAACATCCCTACTATGACGGTTTGCCTCGCCAGCAGGGTCAGATTGCGCGGTGACAGAAAAAGCCCTCTACTCAAGAGCGCGAAAATAATTGCAATGCTGGCTAACGCAAAAACTAACATATAAGATTTAAAATTTATTTTCATACTTTTTGTCCTGCAGCTTTTGCCATAATCTTTTCTTGAGTTGCTTCATCTGCAGAAAATTCGCCTGTGATCTCCCCCTCACACATTACAAGTACTCTATCGCTCATCCCAAGAATTTCTGGCAATTCAGAAGAAACCATAATGATTGATGTTCCCTGCTTCACTAAAGCATTCATTAAGATATAGATTTCATATTTTGCGCCGACATCAATGCCCCGTGTCGGCTCATCTAAAAATAATACTTCTGGCTTTCTCATTAGACTTCTGGCGAGTAAAGCCTTTTGTTGATTTCCTCCACTGAGATTTTCAATGCGAGTTTCAATGGATGGAGTCTTTACGCCCAGGTCTTCTATATATCTGCTCACTTCCATGATTTCCTGATTACTATTGACAATCCCACGAGAGCTCAACTCATTTAAACTTGCCAGAGAGATATTCTCAGCAACTGAGCCATGCAGAATCAAACCCAATGTTTTTCTATCCTCAGTTACCATGCCCAAACCATGACAAATAGCATCATACGGGCTATCTATAGAAATTTCCTGATCCTTTAAAAGCAGAAAACCTTTACGCCTGTTTTCCATAAAACCAAATATTGTACTCAACAGCTCAGTACGACCAGCGCCAATTATACCTGATATACCAAGTATTTCATTTTTATACAAAGAGAAATTTATATTATTTAAAATTTTATCTGATTTATTTTTGTTTTTATAAACTGAAGGGGACCTCTAAAAATCGGCATTGCGATGTAAAATCAAAAATCCTTCCTTAATCATAACAAAATAGCACAAAAAATAGTTGGATCCAGATTAATTACGATCAATAATTCCTACTAAAATTAGAATTTACATAAAAAAATCATTATTTACAGCATTTTAGATACAATTATCCACTATTATGCTGTAATTGAAACATATTTTAACATATTATACACAGTATTTCGTAACCCCATACGGAACCTTACCCGATCTATCCCTATACATCGCAACTCTAATCCCCTATTCATGCAATTGCGAAACCATGCAAATATATGCTCCACTTTCGCCCGGGTCTTTGACTTGCGGCGGTTACTTTCTAATTGCTTCTCTGTAAGTGAAGTATCTCGATATTTTCGGTGATGAATAAAGTTCCTCACACCTTTCTTCCGTAGTTCATTTGTTATCTTTTCACTTCGATACGCACTATCCCCATATATCTGCGTGACACCTTCGGATAAAATAGCTGCAAGCACCTGTGAGTCGTGCACATTAGCTGCACTTATTTCGTAAGCGGTAATAAACTGCTCGTTGGTCGCCGTTGCAATGTGATTTTTGTATCCGTAGTGGCTTTTGCCATTTTTCTTTGTCCACCTTGCATCCGTATCTTTTTGCCTCATTTTATTCTCGTTTTCCTTGAATGATGGAGGGATTTCATCATTTTTGATCTGCTGGTTTTCTGCTCTGGTATTGCGCTGCACAGGCACTTTGACAAAGCTGGCGTCCACAATATTCCCTTTGTGCAGTTTTATCTTTCTCTCAGCAAGAAATTTATGGAACTCAAGAAAAAGCGTTTGCTCGAGATTGAGTTTGCGCAGCGTTTCCTTGAAGGACCAAATGGTTTTGGAATCGGGAGATTTATCAAGCAGGCTCATATCAAGAAAGAATTTGAAATAGATGCTACCATTGATTTGGACCTCCATGGCATCATCAGAGAGGTTGTAGGTTTCCTGAAGGATGAGAATGCGCAACATTTGGGAGACAGGGAATCTTGGCCTTCCAGAATTATTTTTCTTTTTAGGGATATTTTGAGAAATAGTCTCTGAGATTCTATCCCAATCGATAGATTTTTTAAGTTCGAATATAAAAGGATTTGTACGTTCTACATCCTGATATATTATTTCACTTGTCATTTCAATCATAATGATCCTCCAATATTATTGTATTGTAATTGAATAATTGTAATTTGTCCAGTGCTGGATTTTTAGAGGTGCCCTGAAATACCTTTGACTTCGAAAATTACCTTACTTGATGGATTGTATTCTTTGGGAGGATATAATTGCTTTATATCCCTACCTACCATCAAGTTAATAATCTTCGCCTCCGTCATGGAACTGATACTGTGAGTACCGACAGTGAAACCATCGCGCAGCACGGTAACGCTATTTGCGATTGAAAATATTTCATTTAGCTTATGCGTAATTAAGATACAGGTTACCCCAAGTTTTTTCAGCTTTAATAAAACCTTGAAAAGAATCTCAATCTCTTTTTCTGTGAGAGCTGCTGTAGGCTCATCCAATACCAGTATATTTTTTTCCAGAGCCAGAGCTTTTGATATTTCGATAAGCTGCTGCTGTCCAATACCGATTTCCTTGATCTTTTTATCAACAGGAATACTTAGGCCAAGGGATTCTAGCAGCTCTTGAGATTCTCGATAGATGCGATCCCAATCAATAAGCCCATATTTATTGCGCAGGTTGCCCAAATAGATGTTCTCTGCAATCTCCAGTTCTGGCTCAAGGGCAAGTTCTTGATAAACGATAGCTATTCCTGCATTTTCTGAGTCCCGGACATTAGAAAACTTTAAAATCTCTCCATCGATGCTGATTTTACCTGTATATGTCTTATATGGATATACACCGCCAAGAATCTTCATTAAGGTCGATTTACCTGCACCATTTTCTCCACATAATGCATGTATTTCTCCCTTTTCTATGGATAAATTAACATTATCAAGAGCCTTCACACCAGGAAATTCTTTACAGATATTTTCCATAGTAAGAATAATTCTACTCATTAAAAATATATCCTTTATAAGGATTATGGATAAAATAATCACTTAGTAGCTAAAAATGGGATCGCTTTCTGTGAGAATTGTACAATCCGCTCTCGATTGTACCGCGTTTTGATGCCAGACGAAGGCTCGATGCGAGCCTTCACAGCATTGGAGAAATGATAAGGCCCGTGCACAGCCAAGGCCGAGTTTGCTTTTTTGCGGCAGTGAGGAACGGAAGCCGTAAGACTTTCGTGGCGATGAAGAATGGCGGAGCAAAGCAGGCCCTTCCCCACAAACCTTGGCGCAAGGCAGAAACTTTGCTCCGTAAAAAACCGAGTCTGGCGCACCGCCTTTCTGTGGTGGGAAATTTTTAGAGCTGCCCTATTCTATTTTTACCGGCTTTTTACTTGGGCCATTGTGATTTTGGGACATCGCGATAGACATCCTCTTTCTTCAACCAGCCATCATCAATAACTCGCTGTATATTATTTTTATCTATAGCAAGCATGAGTTTTTGACTCTTAAAAATAATTGAAGGAACATCTGTCTTACCGTTGTTCTTCACTGTAAGCTCATCAGAATGACCCAAACGCGCCGCTATGTCTGTCAGTTCTTTACCTTCTGCCAAACCCACAGCTACCTGAGCTGCAATCCTGTCCATCAGAAAGAAATCCCGGTAAACCGACATGCTTTGAGTTCCCGCGACAATACGCTGCGCCGCCGCTAAATCGACATCCAAGCCCGAAACTGGCACCTTTCCGGCTAACCCTTGTTCCTGAAGAGCTTCAATTGCAGCACCGGCTGTACCATCATTGGAGGCAACAACTACATCAACCCGATTATTATTTGCCGTGAGAGCCTGTTCCATAATGCGTAGAGCTTCTGTTGGATTCCAATTATTTGCCGGCTGATCGGCAACAACTTTGATATTACCTCTGTCAATATATGGCTGTATTACCGACATCTGGCCCTCCTTAATCACAGCTGCATTCGAGTCTTGTGGTGCGCCTTCGATCATAACCCAATTACCTTTACTGGTAATATTTGTTAGATATTTTGCTTGTAATACTCCTATGGTAAACATATCATAAGATATATAAAAATCCACATCCGAATTTTCAATCATGCGGTCAATAGCGACAACCTTAACGTCAACTTCATGAGCAGAGGTGACCACAGGTGACACCGCCTTACCATTGAGCGGGATAATGATAAGGACATCAATACCCTGAGTTATCAGGCTCTCAGATTGTTGCAATTGTTTCTGCTCATCTCCGTCAGCAGCTTGAACCAGAATATTGCCCTTCTGGACCCCTGATGATAGAAGACCCTCAATAATTGCATCTCGATCCCTTGCCCAGCGTTCTTCTTGATATGAAGGCAAAGATATCCCCACTTTAATCTCCCTGGCAGGTTTGGGTGCTCCCTGGCTTTCCCCCGCACCTCTTGCATGGAGATTCCCAATAGCCGTACTCAAAACCACAGCTAAGCAAGTAATTTTCAACCAAGTATTTTTCATACTTTAACTCCCCCAAAGTGATGATCACTTTGATTTGAATAAGATTTTAGAGGTGCCCTCTGGTTTTTCACTCACCGCTGCACCCTACCCGAAGCATTACCACCCATCAACAACTCGACCTCCGAGCGGCTGCTGAAATTGAAATCCCCCCGGACACTGTGGCACAGACAGGAAGCCGCTACAGCAAAACGCAAAGCATCTCGCAGCGGATAAGCACCGGAATTCAAAGCGAAGACCAGACCGGCAGCAAACGAATCCCCACCCCCCACGCGATCAACGATATCGCGAATCTCGTACGGAGCGTAATTCTCCCTGGAATCCAGCGGAGCAAAATACGCCGCCGGAGCTGCATCACGGGACGACTCCGCATCGTAAAGCATCGCCCCCCAGTTATTGTGGGAAGCGGAAATGCTCTCGCGCAAAGTCGTGGCCACCAGACGGATATTGGGAAAACGGGACACAATCTGCTCCGCAACCCCGACGTAAGCCTGTTGTGAAATCCGACCCGAGGAAACATCGGTATCCACAGCGTGAATATCCAGGACATCCGCCGAATCCTCCTCATTGGCGATCAACACATCGACGCAGGACAAAATATCCGGCATGGTCTTGCGGGCCAGCTCCCGGGCACTGGTACCGGGCAGCCACTGCCACAATTTTTTGCGAAAATTCAAGTCGCAGGAGACCGACAAGCCGCACTCTCTGGCCTTTTTGCAAACCTCCAGCGAATTGAGCGCCGACTGGCGCGAAAGAGCCGGAGTGATCCCCGAAATATGCAACCATGAAGCCCCATCAAAGATGGCCGACCAATCGAAAGCATCGAACTCGATCAAACTGATGGCCGAATATTCGCGATCGTAAATCACCTTGCCCGGACGCTGATTCGCCCCGGTCTCTACGTAATAAGTCCCCAGACGCCCCCGGCTGCGCACGATAAAGCGAGTATCAATACCGAGCCCGCGCAGACGCTGCACGCAAGCCCCGCCCAACTCATGCTCGGGCAAAGCCGTGACAAAACGGACCGGCTGCCCTACCTGACCCTCCTCCCGGCCCAGCATACACACCGAAGCCGCTACATTGGCCTCGGCCCCTGCGAAAGTAAAGCGCAGCATACCCGGCAAATCCTGTAGCAACTTACCGTGCTCGGGCACGTCCAGACGACCCATTACCTCACCGAAAGTCACGACTACGCCACTCATCCGACCAACTCCCCGCACTCCTTGGCAATGCGCATTGCCTGCTGGGCCCGATCGCGAATTGCAGACCAGTCCCGCGCCGCAATCAATTTACGCGCAGCAATCCACGAACCACCCACCGCAGCAATCATCGGGCTTTGCAAGTACGCGCCCAGATTCCCTGCATTGACCCCTCCCAAGGGCATATAGCGCAGGCCCAAATGGGAGTACGGCGTATTCAGGCTCTGCAGGTATGGCAGGCCGCCGAGCGGCTCGGCGGGGAAAAACTTGAGCAGGGAGATCTTGTATTCGAGCGCCGCTTCCAGTTCAGATGCCGTGCTGATGCCAGGGTAGAACGGGAAGCCCCTCTGGATGGCGGCCTCCACTACACGGCGGTTCATGCCAGGGGCCACCCCAAAGTCTGCTAGGTCCTTGACCCGCTCCACCTGCTCAGCACTGATGATCGTACCCACTCCGAGGAGCATCTGGGGATACCTGCGGCGCACCAGCTCTACGGCAGCAAGGGCGTAAGGGCTGCGCAGGGCCAATTCGATCCCCGCAATCCCAGCTTCGAGGAGGCTCTCCATTGTCGGCGCGAGCTCCCCTTCCCGCTCGAACACAACCACGGCAATGACTTTCTCCCGGCACAGCCGCTTTGTTATTTGATCTGCTTCTTCCATCGCCAATCCAAAACCGACAATCCAAAACGGATATGAATCCCGAAATACGGAATTCATATTTCATATTCTTATTATTACATGGTTCTGTTGTTCTGTCAAACCTTTTTTGAAAAAAGTTTCCGCCTAGGATAAATTATTTTATTATAATATTTTATACCAGAAAGAGCAGGGCTTTACCCCCAGATACGACAGTTCGTTGTTCTCTCTGCTCCACATATTGCTCCCATGCGAGCTGGCGCAGCATGGGAGAATGAGGGGCGGGCCGTGCGCAGCCAAGGCCCGCCCTTCCTTTTAAGCAAGAGCCTGTAAGCTTTTCTTTGCTGAGGAAGCGATTCGGCGACAAGATCGCGATTCAGCATCAAAAGCGAATTTTTAGAGGTGCCTGTAGAAATTCCTCTTGACAATCTCCCGTGTAGCTACTATATTACATTTATAGGATAGGGGGGTATATATTATGTCTGGAAATACTATAAAAAAACCCCGTAAGGCACATCACCCGTATCAAACCAAAGATACCCTAGTCCGGCGCCTGAATCGCCTTGAGGGTCAAATACGCGGTATCGCGAGAATGATCTCTGAAGATCTATATTGTGATGATATCCTGCATCAGTTTGCCAGCGTTGAAGCGGCACTCCACGGCGTACGACGTGCTTTGTTGGAGGCCCATCTCAAAAGCTGCGTGGTCGAGCAGATCCAGGCGGGCCGGCTGGAGGTATTAGATGAACTGTTGATTACTATAAAAAAAATAAACCGATGAAGGACTAATGTTATGGGTAATAAGAATGATATACAAAATATTCAACTGCGCATCCACGGGATGACCTGTGCCTCTTGTGTGGCACATGTTGAGAAGAGCATCCAAAAGCTGGCCGGAATCGAGCAAGTCGCAGTGAACCTGGCCACGGAAAAGGTGGCGGTTCGCTACGATAAGAGCCGACTGCGAGAAAGCGATATCATTCAAGCCGTAGCTGCCGCCGGATACAGCGCGAGCCCGGCAGACGAAGTCGGCTCTGCGAGTCGGGACCAAAATGCCGCACGGCAGCAGCAGCGCGATCTGCTGCTGCTCAGCTGCTCGGCCATCCTGACGCTGCCTCTGTTTTTAGCCATGCTGGACGGTATTTTGGGGCGGCACAATGCCCTGAATTTCTTACATTCAACCGTGCTACAAGCATTTTTAGCCACCCCGGTACAATTCATCATCGGCTGGCGCTTCTATCGCAATGGCATTCGCAGCCTGCTGGCGGGCCATCCGGGTATGGATCTGCTGGTAATGTTGGGTACCACAGCCGCCTACTCCCTCAGCCTGTACAACGGCTTTGCCGGGGCAACGGGGCATCTGTACTTCGAGACTTCCTCAATCATCATCACCCTGATTTTGTTGGGCAAGTATCTGGAGGCCGGTGCTAAAGGCAAGACCAGCCAAGCCATCAAAAAACTCATGGGTCTGCAACCCGAAAAGGCCATTATCATTGACGAAGAAGGCCAAGGCCCCGAGCGCGAAGTTGCGCTTGCCGATGTAACCATTGGCGAGATCGTGCTGCTCAAACCTGGCGGACGCGTTCCCGTTGATGGTGAAATCGTGGCCGGGCACAGTGCCGTGGACGAGAGCACCATTACCGGTGAGAGCATTCCTGTCGAAAAAGGCCCCGGGGACAAGGTGGTCAGTGGCTCGATCAACAGCTATGGTTCGCTGCGCTACCGCGCCACACATCTGGGCAAAGACTCAGTGTTGGCCCGCATGATCCAGATTGTCGAGCAGGCCCAAGCCAGCAAGGCTCCGATCCAGAAGATCGCCGATAAGGTATCCGGTATTTTTGTGCCGGTGCTGCTGCTGCTTGCCGCCCTCACCTTCTTATTTTGGTGGCTGGTGTTAGGACAGCCGGTGCCAGGCATCTTGGCCGTTGTGGCGATGCTGGTCATCGCCTGCCCCTGTGCCTTGGGACTGGCCACGCCCACCGCGATTATGGTCGGCACCGGACTGGGTGCCGAGCGCGGCATCCTGATCCGCTCCGGCGAGACTCTGGAGCAGGCGGGTAAAATAAGCAGCGCGGTACTCGACAAGACCGGAACGATCACCCGGGGCATCCCCCAAGTAGAGCAAATACATGTAATACAAAGTACCGACGATCCAAGATCTGACAGGGCGGAACTTTTGCGCTTGGCAGCTTCACTGGAACATTATTCCGAGCACCCTCTGGCGATTGCCATCTGCGCTTCGGCCCGTTCATATGAAGGCCGGGAACTCACTCTCTCGGAGGTACAGGATTTCCGTTCCTGGCCCGGTGAGGGCATTGAAGGCTGGATTGAGGGTCGGCATTACGCAGTGGGCAACAGTCGCATGCTGCGGCGGCTGGACCTGGAGGTGACACAGCGGGAGCAGCAACACAAAGTGGCACTGGAAGAGCGGGGCCAGAGCGTGGTCATGCTGCTGTGCGAACGGCAGATCATGGGCCTGATTGGCATTGCCGACCAGATAAAGAGCGGTTCGGCGGCGGGCATCCGGTGCTTGCGGGACATGGGCATCGAAGTCTACATGCTCACCGGCGACAACCGGCGCAGCGCCCAGGCCATCGCTACCCAGGCCGGAGTGCAGCAGGTACTGGCCGAAGTTCTGCCCGAGCAAAAGGCCGCAGAAGTCCGGAAACTACAGCAGCGCGGTGAGTGCGTGGCGATGGCAGGGGACGGAGTCAATGATGCTCCGGCCCTGGCTCTGGCCGATGTGGGCATAGCGATGGGGCAGGGTACGGATGTAGCCATGGAGGCGGGGGACATCACCCTGATGCACGGTGATCTGGGCCACATTGCCACGGCAATTGAGCTGTCGCAGAAAACCATGCGCAATATCCGGCAGAACCTGTTCTGGGCCTTTTTCTACAACTCGGTGGGTATACCGTTTGCCGCTCTGGGTCTGCTCAACCCATTGATTGCCGGAGCTGCCATGGCTTTCAGCTCGGTCTCGGTGCTTAGCAATGCGCTGAGATTGCGCCGCTTTACCCCCAAAGGCTCACAGGGTTTACAGGGATCCTACAAGGATCAACAGTCACGAAGCCGGAGCGAAATATTAGCAATACCCCCAATATCCAATATGAGGGCAACGCGTCCCCGGGAGGAAACCATGGAAACAAGCTTGAAAATAGAGGGCATGACCTGCAATCACTGTAAGACGCATGTGGAAAAGGCCGTAGAGGGAGTCGAGGGAGTCGAGCGAGCCGAAGTAGATTTGGCCGCTGCTATTCTAACCGTGGGAGGGAAACTCAGCCCGGAAGTCGTGGCGCAGATCCAGACCGCAGTGACAGAGGCCGGATATTCGGTTGTGTAGCAGCCTCTCAGAAATCATTTAGAGCTTCCCTTACACCACCTGTTTGATCCAGGCGATCTTGCTACCGCGCAGCACAATGCGGTAGCGCTCGCAGTTGACCCGGCCATTGAAACTACGGGCCTGAATTATCAGGGTCAAATGGTAGCTGCGCTGAATGCGCAATTTCCGATAGGCCTTTAGAAAAATACTAGTCGAAGCACTCTCCTCTTTATTCTGTGAAAATTCTTCCGGGCTTGGGGGGTGCCAGAGCTGCTTGGCTTCGCTGTCTTTGATGTTCTGCAGGTAGGGCAGCAGATTAAACTCCAGAATCTGACAGCCGCGCTGCAAGCGCTTGTGGGTGCGGAACAACTTGGTGCTATTGATGCTCAGGCGTTCGCGGTAGACGATGACGACTTCGCGGTTGTAGATTTGGCTCAGCGGATTCTTGTGTAACTGGCGCAGAGTGCTGATTTCTGCGGGCAGCTGGTCACAGACGTCCAAGTGTTCGCGGATGCTGCCGCACTGTTCTTTGCTGCGCGGGTCGTAGAGGTGTAACAGCTGGTAGTTGCCAAATTTATCGGCAAACAGCTTGCGCAGAACCTCCTTGATACGATCTTTGAACATATAGCCCAGCACGGCAAAGATCACGAAGGGCATTGACCACTGGCCGTAGTAATACATGGTTATCAGCGTTACGCCCAGGGCGAAGATCATGGCCACGGCGCTGGCCATTGAGAGCCAAAAGTGTGCCATCACACTTTGACTGCGCGCGCTGTTGCTGGACATCGAGAGGCCACCATAGCGCCAAGCCTTGAGCTCCCTCTGGTGGAACAGATAGCCCTCGTTGTTGTATTCATCGTCACTCAGGGTGGCAAAGCCATGCTGCCTCTGGTAGCGCCACTGCAATTCCAGTTCTGCTTGGATAAATTGCTGAAACTCGTTACTAAAGTGATAGTGCTCGCTCAGACGCAGGGAGCGCAGCATCCAGTCGAGGATCTGGTGGTTGAGATCTTCCAGAGTCCAGCGATAGGCCTCGTTCAAGTGGTTCAGGACTTCGTGCAGGTAGCGTTCGCCCAGCTGCTCCAGTCGGTTCTGGATTTGCAGGTAGGAGTTGCTGATCTGAGTAAATTCGCTCTCGACTTCGCAGTATAGCGCCTCACGGATTTGACGGGCATAGTGATTCTGTTCGTGGATTCTTTTGTGGGGCTGTCCGGCAGCTTGCTCGCCCGCACTGCGCGCTCGCAGCCGTTGGATTTGGGCGCGGCGGGCGTTATTCGAGGCGTTTTTGGTCACGCAGAGCAGCATTTGCAGCTCGTAGAACACGGGCTCGGCCTGTAGCACCACCTTTTGGGCCATATGCTCCAGACGAGTCAAGGGGCTCAGTTCGTTGGCCGGATCCAGAATCGCGGCTAGGTTCATGGCAAAGATTTCGTAGTAGTTCTTGCGCTGGATTTTGGGGAAGACTACCGACTGGGCCAGAGTCTGGGCACCATCCGGCTCATCGCCATTCCCGTAAGCCAGCCTGCGGGGCACGTGAAAGTAGGCCTCCAGCTCAAAACCGCACCACTTACTGTTTTTTCCCACAGCACGGGTTTCTGTCTCTCCCGCAGTCGCAATCTCGTGTACGGTGCGGATTTCGATGCGACTGCTGTCAATTTTATGGACCTTGGTTTGCATGGTAAGAGTATTCTAGTCTTTACGACCCAAAAGGTCACTGGCTGAACGCAGAGTCGAAATATAGGGCAGCTCTAAAAATCGTATCGCCTTCTGTGAGAATGGTACCGCGTTCTGGTGCTGGGCGGATAAGATTTTACCGAGCACAGCCAGGACCGACCTTCCTTTTGGCAAGAGCCTGCCACCTCTTCTGAGGAAGCTGTTCGTTTCAAAAGAGCGAGCAAGAGCGCTCCATCAAAATGGTGGGAAATTTTTAGAGCTTCCCTTTAGTTCACAGTACTGCCGTGAGCAATATGGGATTGTGGTCCGAAGGGTAGAGGCCGCAGCGGGATTCGGAAAGACTCGCATAGCTGATGATTTCTGTAATATTCCGCATGAAAATATAATCTATCTGAGGGCGCTCCGAACAGGGAAGCTGGCCAAATTCATGGTATGTCCAGCGGGGGCCGTAACAGAATGGACTTTGCTCAGAAGCACTTTGCAGCGGGATATCTGAACAAAGCAGTTCCCGAATACAGTCTTCGCCCGGCTCTGCATTGAAATCTCCGGTAACAAAAACCGGTATTTCCTCTTGGCCGGTGATTTCCCCCAATGTTCTCAGAAGCAGCTTGGAGCTGTTGTGGCGGGCTTGGATGCCACAGTGATCAAAGTGAGTATTTAAAGCCAGGATGGAGCGATTATTACTGCGGCATGAGAGCAAAGCCCAGGTAGCCATGCGCGGATCCACGGCATCCCAGCCTTTGAGCCCTGGCTCTTGCGGCTGCCCGGAAAGCCAGAAATGCCCGCTGTTTAGCAGGGCAAAGCGGTCCCGGAAGTAGAATATCGGTGCATATTCGCCGGCCTCCTGGCCATCATCGCGTCCGACTCCGACAAAGGCGTATTCGGGCAAGGTAGAACTTATGTCTTCTAACTGGTGTCTGAGTACTTCCTGTAAGCCACAGATCTCGGGCCGGTAGAAGCGAAGCAGATCACAGACATAGCAGCGCCGATGCTCCCAGCTGTTTTTGCCATCCTGCTGCGGACTGGCACTGTAGCGGATATTGAAAGACATGACTTTGATTTGCATTTTTCCCCCACATTGCAGCGCAGAACCTATTCTTCTCAAAATAGCTTCAGGACACCTCTAAAGGGGACCTCTAAAGACAATCATACCGCAGTGCCGGAATCCGGACTCTGGTACATCGCACGTCCCAAGTACTGTTGCTTGTGGCCCAGTAGTTCGGCCTGCATATTTTTTGCCACCAAAGAGCCCATTCCTTTGTCGCGACCTTCTCCATTTTCCGGGCTCGCAGACCTCTTGTGCCGGTGAAGAATATCATCTTTCCAGTCACAAGGCAGTCCAAGAGCCCGGAGCAGGGATGGAGCATCCGGCCAGTGACTGCAACCTTGCTCGCGCAACCGCTGCGCCCCGGCTGAGTCGCCCAGTACCGCCACATCGTGATTGAGCTCCAAAGCATAGTCGACCAAGTTGAAGGCTTTGCTCTTGGGCCCGAGCTCGGCCATGATCAGGCTGGCGGCCAAGGCTGCCAAGATGCGATTGCGCTGCAAAAAAGTATAGCGCTGGCGCGGCTGATGGGCCGGATATTCACTGAGCAGCAGACCACCGGAAGAAAGAATCCGAGCTGCCATCTGACGGGCTTCCGGGGGGGCAATCGCATCCAGCCCACAGGACAAAACCCCAATTACAGGGCAGTGAGCAATCTTTGCTTTGAGGGCCATCTCCTCTCGGACTTGCAGGGCTCCCTGCAGCATCCCCTCGCAGGCGGCTAACTCAATGCCTTCACTTAGACCGCTGACCAGTTGGAAGCCTCCGGTCGCTGAGACTCCACAGGCCAGGGCATAGGCATCACTGCGTCCCCGCAGACTCACTTTGCGGCTGCCGCAGATCGCAAAGCCGGAGAATTTTTTTGTGGCAAGAAACTCTGTGTTGCCTCTGGCAAAAAGCAGAAAGGGTGGCCGGTACAGCCGGTACAGGGCCTCCGGATACTCTTTTGTGCCATAGATTATTAAGGGCAAGAGGACCCCTGTGGGAGACCTCGCCATCAGTTCAGCTACCTTGGTTTCGGCCTTACCCAGGGACTGCTGCCAGTGCCGCCAGTTTGCCTCCGGCACGAGACATTCCTGTTCGGCAGCAGCCTCGTAGCATTGCGCCAGTCCCAGCTGCCAATCGGACAAGCGAAGTTGCCGGGCACAGCAAGGCTCAGCCCGGCTTCGTTGCAATGCCAGGGCAGTGAGCTGTGCCGCCAGCCGGGCAGGTATGGCACTGAAATGCAGCTCCAGCAATAGGCGTTGCAGAGCGATCGAAATCGGAGAATCTTTGGTCAGATTTATTGCGGAAAGGGCCGAATCGGAGCAACTATCTGTCATATATTCGTTAACAGGATCATTTATAACAGCAGTGGCAGCATAAGGGGACCTCTAAAAATTCCAATTCTGCACTGAATCGCGATCTTGTTGCCGAATAAAGGTTCTGCCTTCGGCAGGATTTGTGAGGAATGGCCTGCTTCGATGTGCCATTCCTCACCGTCAGCAAAGCCTTACCATACAACAAAGTATGCTTCGGCTTCACTTCCTCACTATCGGCAAAATCTCGCTGATTCAGCATCAAAACGCGGTGCAATCGCTGCGGCGAAGACAAAGCAGAACGATTAGAGGTGCCCTATACAATTCTCGCAGAAAGCGATCCGATTTTGGGAGCGTCCCTCAAGGCTCCGCGTATCACAGAAAATCAGAATCTGTATTATTTTTGCGCCGTAAATGTTGGCGCAGAAACGGCCAGATTCGCAAAAAAACAATATTAAAATTCCACAAAATGCTAAAAATAATTGAGATGGAGAGGGTGCTGCTGTCCAGATAATCTAAGGCCAATACTGCGGCCATACCGGTGTTGGCTACCAGATTAGCTGTCAGCATAGTCATCTGAGTCTCCAGCGAAGCGCGGCAAAACAACAACAAAGTGCAGACGTAGACCAGTACCACCACAAATATGGTAAATAACAGAATATACCAGAAGTTCCGGGCCTGATGGCGCAGTACGCTCTGCCCGGAGAGCATCAGAATAAATGCCGTCACCGACATGGTAAGTGCCACTATCAGGTGGGAGTGGAATTTGAACCAGCTGTGCAGGCGACACGCTCTAAAGTAGAGTATGCGCTCCAGAACCATCGGCACAAAGACCATCCAGGAGGTCTGCCAGATCATCGCGGGAAGGTCGATTTTGATGCTGGTACCCGCCAGCGTATAGAGCAAAAATGGCAGCGACAGCGGCAATAGAAACGATGAGCCCAGTGTGATGAGCAAATTGGTCTCCGGTTTCAGGCGCAGCAAAATGGCAAAGGACACCGAGGAAAATCCGGAGCTGGTACCGGCCAGCAATACCGCAGCAGGCAGCAAATCGGGCCAGAGGAAATAAGAGACCGCATAGACCAACAACGGCAGCAAAATATTGTTGACCAGAATGCCATAGCCCAGTAGTCCCGGACGGCTCAATATGGTGGTTCCCAAGGAGGGGTAGTGAATGTGCAGGGCATTGACCAGCAGCAAAACGCTGAGGCTGTATTTGGCATACGGCTTGAGCATTGATTCTAGGTCGGGAAACTGCGGGGCCAGAAAGAACGCCAGCAGCATGGCCAAGTTGGTCAGCACGGGGATCAACCAGGCCCGGGCTCTGGACTGGGATGCATACCGGGTTTTGGGTTCGATTGTGAGCCGAAGGGCAGAAGGTTTGGGCATAAAAAGGCAATGGAGGAAGGAACAGATCAGATTGAGCCCATACTCTATGTAAATTGTCACTCCGGGGGAAGTTTAAGAGCGAGCATTACAGGGCGCAAAGCAGTTCCGGGAAAGGCCGGGAGGCATTCCCTCTTGTCGGGTATTTACTTAGAATATCATATTATGAAGCATAGTCAGTTTTTGCAGTTTTCGCAGCAGCTTGCTCCGGCAGAGGGCAAAAGTTACAGCCAGATCGCCTTTGAAGTCCCCCCGGATACCGAATACATTGCAATCCAAGGCCATTTTACGGTGTCAGACGGAGGAGTGGGCACTATAGATATCGGGCTCTCCGATGCGGACGGCTGCATTCGTGGCTGGAGCGGTAATTTGAACCGCATGGAGCGGATTTTTTTAGGCGAGGAGCAAGCCAGCCTGGGCTATCTGGCCGGGCCTCTGCAAGCGGGGACCTGGCAGATCCTGCTCGGCGACAATCGCCAGCACAGCAGCAGCATCAATGTGGAGTTGCAACTGGAATTGATTCCCTCTCGTCCACGCATTCTCCGGGGTGATGTTCACGGCCATTCACTCTACAGCGACGGCTCCCACAGCATTGAGACCAAGTTGCAGATGGCCAAAGACAATGGCCTTGATTTTCTGGGCTTCACCGACCATAACTCGATCTCGCAGAACAGCTGCTTGCCCGTCAACCCAGATGTGCTGCTGCTGCCTTCCTGCGAAATTACTTCGTACAACGGCCACGTCAATATTTTTGGCTACCGGCAGCATCGTATTCCCGATTTTATGTGCCGTAACTCGGAGGATATGCGCCGGATTTTGACGGATTTGAAAGAGGAAGATGCCCGGCAGGCTGAGGCGCGAGGGGAAAACCACAGCAAAAAGCAGCTGCCCCTAAAGCAGCTGCCCCTGATGATACAGCTCAACCACCCGATCCGCCGGGGTGATGTCGCCGGTTGCCAATGGAACTGGGACTACAATATGCCCTTCGACTGGATTGAGGTCTGGAACGGTGCCTGGAATCACAACAGCATCGCCAATGTGGCGCTGTGGCAGAGCTTTCTGGAGCAGGGTCGCTATTTGCCCGCCACAGCCAACAGCGATTTTCATATTTTGGGACCAAAGAGCCAGGGCTATCCGTGTAACAATATCTGGGTCGGGAAAAAGACTTCGGCAGACATTTTGCAAGCACTGCATAAAGGGCATAACTATCTGACGGCGGAACCTTTGCCCGCTACCAGCTTTGCCGCCCGCTGCCAGTTCCTGCCCACTCAGGAACTGGTGCTGTTCGGCAGTACCGTGCAATTTCGGCAAACACTTGCGCCGCTGGTGCTGGAATTGACGGTGGCAGATTCCTATTTGAGAAATCTCGGCAAGCTTATGCTAAAGGCGTGGAACGAGCGCGGGCTATGCTTAAAACGGCAACTGAACACCAGCGATTTTACCGAGTGCCCGCGCCCGGAAAGCCACGAGGGACTGGAAATGCACAACCGTCATTTTCGCTTGGAATTAAACGACTTGGTACCCAAACCGGAGGCAGCAACTCAGGATACTGTCCGGGGGGCCGGTAAATTCCTACGGTTTGAGTTGTTTCGGAGGGCTGTAACTCATTCTAAAGAGGAAGGAGAAGCCGAAGAAACCGAAGCCTTGCTGCTCACCAATCCTGTGTTTTTTCAGGCGAGCTGAGTGCAAAACTGTCCGGCAGACTGCCGCAGGCAGACAGGTCAAGCTTCCGCAAGTAGTAAGGCTTTTGTGACAAAGTTGCTCGGTGAACAAGACCGAGTCTGGCTCAGCATCTTTCTGTGGCGGGGATTTTAGAGGTCCCCTTTAGAAACTCTTCATTTGAGCTGAGGATACAAGGAGAGCATATTATGGCAGGAGTCAAACGCACAGCGGACAGCATCACCGCTCTGGCCGGAATCGACCGGGAGAGCCAGTACCGGGCCGTGGTTTCGCCGATTTATACCAGTTCTATCTACCGCATGGCCGACTTCGCCGTTGAGGGTGAGCACGAGTACGCCCGCGTCTCTCATCCCAACCGCAGCCATCTGGGCGAGGCTTTGTCTGAAATGGAAGGTGCTTGCGGCAGGGGCATCATCACCGCTTCGGGCATGGCAGCGCTGAATTTGCTGCTGCAGCTGGTCGAACCGGGCGACTGGGTAATCTGCGGGCACGATGCCTACGGCGGCACCCAGCGCTTTCTGGACGCCGTGGCCGCGCGCGGCCTACTGCGTCTGCACTATTGCGACATCAACGACCCGGACCCGGCGATTGCCCGCCAAGCACTGGCCCTCGGTCCGCGTTTGCTGCTGCTCGAAACGCCGTCCAACCCGCTGTTGGGCATCTGTGATGTGGCGGCTTGGGTAGCTGCTGCTGCCCAGGCCGGCGACCCGAAAGGGCGCCGGCCAATCGTTGCCGTGGACAACACCATGCTCAGCCCCGTAAATTTCCAGCCTTTGAACTTGGGCGCGGACCTGGTCTGGCATTCGACCACCAAATACATCAACGGCCACACCGACCTGATTGGCGGGGCCATTCTTTGCCGTGAGCCGGAGTTGCACGATGAGCTGGACTGGTGGATCAAGACCATGGGTCTGGGGGCTGCGGCCTTTGATGCCTGGCTCACCACTCGCGGTCTGCACACGCTGCCGCTGCGTATGCGGCGCCAGCAGGAAAGTGCCCGGCAGCTGGCCGAATTTTTAGATTCGCATCCGCAAGTAGAGCGGGTCTTCTATCCCGGCTTGGAGTCGCATCCGGGGCATGAACTGGCATGCAGGCAGTTTAGCGGTTTTGGCGGCATGCTGAGCTTTGAGCTGAAGGCCGGAAAGACCGAAGTTACCGATGAGGAGTTGAAAACCTTTATTTATGCCCAAAAGGCCGCCTCATTTGCCGTTTCGCTGGGAGGAGTGAGCAGTCTGCTCTCACATCCTTCGACCATGACCCATGTCGATATGAGCGAAGAAGCCCGCGCTGCGGCGGGTATTCGCTATGGCCTGCTGCGTCTGTCCGTAGGCCTAGAAGAACCGGAAGATCTGCTTCGGGGCCTAGCAGAGGGCTTTGCCGCCCTTTAGGGGTGCCCTTTAGAACTTCCTGGCGGGGTTGTTGCTGTAAACGAGCGATTATGAGTTCAAGGTCGTCAGGGTCGCTTTGGCCCTGCTCCGTACCACCGAATCGCGATCGTTTTCCGACAACTCTTCAACACTGCTCTGCAAGCTGCTGATCCGCTCGCGGGCGATGGCGCGCAGAGCGTCTAAACGGGTTTTCTGAGCCCGGTCTGCCAGCATTTCCTTGTAGACAAAGCCCAACACAGTCCAGGGCGTACTGCTGACTACGCGGAAAATCCCACTGCGCGAGAGCTTGGCTTCACTGCCCCGATCGCTCAGCAACTGGCGCAGAACGGCCACGACACTCTGATCCTGTGCGAGGATTAAAGTGCGCAGCACATCGAGGCGCTGGGTCTCTCCGACCTCCGGATCGAGTAGCATCCCGCTCAGTGCGCTTGTGCCGGCGGTGCCCATCTGGCGCAGGGACTGGACTGCGGCCCTGCGCACTGCCACCACCGTATCGTTGGCGACTTTGTAAACCAGGCTGGGAATGGTGTCCTGTAGCTGCAGTTCGCCTGCTGTTTTGGCGGCCTGCTCCCGCGTCTTCCAGTAGGCTTCCTGCAGGCCCTGCAAAACAACATCGGCAAACTCGGGCTGTGCGGGAAAAGTACTGAGGGCCAACAATACTTGGTAGCGCTGCTGAGTGCCGCCGCTGCGAAACTGTTCCAGCACCAAAGGGAGTGCCTCCAACCGTTGCATCCGGCCCAAGGCATTGGCCGCTGCGCCCCAGACCGAGTTGCTGTATTCCGAAGCATCGGTTTTGCTGTCCTCGAGAATCCTGAGCAGGTATGGGGCACCTTCGTCGTATGCCAGTTCCCCCAGTGCGGTGATTGCGGCGACCCGCAGTGCTTCGGTTTCCCGGTCACTGAATTCGGTGAAAGTGCCCGTCTCATCTTCGGACAACTTCAAAATCCTTGCTCCGCTTTGGGCCGTGCCAATGCGGCCCAGTGTGATAAGGCTCTGTTCAAGAACCTGAGGGTTGTCGTGGCTCAGCAGGCCCAGCACCTGCGCTTCGCTGCTTTGGATTCTCAGATTGCGCAGGTAGGACAGTGCCCTCAAGAGCAGGTTGGTATCGACATTGTCCTCTGCCGCACTGCGCTCAAGCACCTCCATTACATATTCCCGGGCTCCCTCCCACTTCTGGCGCATGAAAAAACCGATGGCTTCGGTTTCCAGTTCACTGTTGCTGTAGCCTTTTTGGATTCGCTGGTAAATCGCCTCGTTGTAGGGTGTTTCTTCAATCCACGAAATAGAATCATTTCCCTCACTCCGCAGGCGCGGTGTATCGCGCAGCAAGGTCTGCATCACCTTGACCAGATCTGAGTCGGTGCCATAGCCAATGCTTTCCCGGATTTGTTCATCGCGGCGTCTGGCTTCTTCGCGGGCTTCCTGCTGTACATCGCTTGCCGACTCGGCTTGGGCTGGAGCGGGTGCTTGAGGAACCTTAGCCTCGACACTGGGATCGGGGTCTTGGGCATCCAGACTCGCAGGATTCAAAAAAGTGATTGCCCCGCCCATGATTAAAAAGAAAATCAGCCACTTGGCTTGCATATTTGCTCGCATACGCTTCCTCACCTGTTTCGTGGAGTCCAGGATTCTTTGAGAGGTTCCCTTGAAAATCTGTTTAAGATCTGATTCACCACGGAATTGGAGATCTTAAGGGGGACCTCTAAAAATTCGCTTTTGTCTTCTTGCGAAGCTATTTTGGAGCGAGGAAGTGAAGCCGAAGAATACTTTGTTGTATTGTATAGGCTTCCATGCTTCAGTATGGAAGAAAATGCAGGCCGTGCGCAGCAAGAGCCTGCCGCCTCTTCTGACAAAGCTGTTCGTTTCAAAAGAGCGAGCGCAGAATGGAATTTTTAGAGGTCCCCTTAAACAGATTCTCAGGAAAGCAGTTAAAAGGGCAGGCCTTCGTTTTGAATATCGGCCAGTTTCGCTTTCTGCTGACGCACAACCTGAACGACATAGGTACGGCGGAACTGTTCAATCCGCAGGCGGGCCCGCAGGTCGAAAGCCGGAGTCAGGGGGTACATCGGTTGCAGCAGACTGCCCAGCAAAATGGAGCGTCGCAGGCCCAGTTCTTCTTCACTAAGTTTCTGAGAGCCACCCTCGCATAATCGGATCAGCAGTGGGTCCAAGCGTTCCTGCAGGCGCCCCAGAGCCGCCTCTACCTGCTCGGTAATTCTTTGCCACTTGGCGCTGTCGCGCACAATAATCAAAGCACCCGGATAAAGCAGCAGATAACGCATAAAGTGATCCGCCCAGCGAATCAGGCAGTGTTCGGCGCTCAGGGTCTGGGATTCGAGCAGAAAAAACAAGCGGTCAAAACCCTGGATGACCTCACTGAAGAGTTCTTCCAGCATGCGATCTTTGCTGCGGAAGTGATAGTTGACCGAAGCAATATTAACGTTGGCGTGCTGGGCGATTTCCCGCACCGAAATATTGGTACTGTGTTTCTGGGCGATCAGCACCAGTGAACTACGCAGTATTTGGGTTCGGGTTTTTTGACCGGCCTTGCGATCTTGTCCGGAAGGATCAAGGAGATTGTGAAGGCCCAAACCGTACTCTTTGAGTTTCTGTGAGCTTTCCTGCACCACTTTGCTGAGAACGCTCACCTGCTGCGCCATAAAAATTCCTCCACTATATTCGCAACTTTCCTAGAGTATCGAAATGTCAGCCAATTTTTAATGAAGCCGCACTCTCTTCTGTACGGGTAAAGCCTCCTCTCCATGCCGTTTCTCATGCTGCGCATCCAGCAGAAATGAAGAGGAAACCGGAAGGCTCCCTCCTCGTTTCTGCTGCTCTCTGCTTTGGCCGTTATTGATCGTTATTGACCGTTGCAATAATTGTGCAGATTTACTTAGCGTACTCAATGGCACGCGTCTCGCGAATAATCGTCACCCGAATATGGCCGGGGTACTGTATCTCCGACTCAATGCGCTGCACGATGGCCTTGGCCAGTTCACTAGTCTCAAGATCGGAAACACTTTCGTGGTTGACCATGATGCGCATCTCACGGCCAGCCTGTACAGCATAGACCTTCTCTACGCCTGGATAGCTGAGGGCAATGCTCTCCAGACTCTCCAAGCGTTTGATGTAGTTTTCCACCGATTCGCGACGCGCTCCGGGGCGCGCCGCCGACAAAGCATCGGCCAGCTTGACTACCACCAGTTCCGGGTGAGAGTGGTCAGCATCGCCGTGGTGGTCAGAAATCGCCTCCAGTACCAGTTCGTGCTCACCCAAGCGCTTGGCCAGATCTTCCCCGGCGTGAGCGTGATCAAGGTCGGGATTATCCACGAGGCCCTTGCCAATATCATGCATCAGACCGCCGCGTTTACAGACTTCTGGATCCAGGCCCAGTTCGGCTCCGATCATAGCGGCAATTTTGGCCACTTCACACGAATGTTGCAGAATATTTTGCCCGTAACTGGTGCGGAAATACAGGCGACCCAGAGCCCGTACGCCCTCTGGTTTCATATTGTGGATATTCAGCTCATAGAGTACCTTTTCGGCCTCTTTACGCATCAACTGGTTCAGCTCTCTGCTGACCTTCTCCACGGTCTCTTCAATGCGGACCGGATGGATGCGGCCATCCAGCACCAAGCGCTCCAGTGTGATCTTGGCAATGGCACGACGCACCGGATCAAAGCACGAAATAACCACTGCCTCGGGCGTGTCGTCGATAATGATATCGACCCCGGTCAGGGTCTCCAGAGAGCGGATGTTGCGTCCTTCTTTGCCGATGATGCGGCCTTTCATCTCTTCGTTGGGCAGGGGTACTATGGTAATCGACTGTTCGGCAGCCACTTCGGTGCCGATACGCTGCATGGTGGTAATCAAAATATCGCGCACGCGCAGTTCTGCATTCTCACGCGCCTCCTCTTCAATCACCTGTAATCTCTCGTAGGCCGCCTGATGGGCCTCTTTCTCCATCGTCTCAAGGATCTGGCGTCTGGCCTCTTCGCGGTTCATGCCAGCAGCATTTTCCAGCTTGTTGACAAGACCCGCTTTCAGATTTTCAATCTGTTCTTCTTCTGTGATCAGCCGTTCTTTGGTTTTCTTCAGTTGGTTTTCAAGTTTCTGGAGCTCTTCCAGTTTGTGCTCGAGATTGTCTTCTTTCTTCTCCAAGCGGTTTTCTCGCTTTTGGAATTCACGGTTGCGATTTTCCGTCAGTTTTTCCGCGTGCTTTTGCTCCTTCAGAACCAGTTGCTCTACTTCCAATAAGCGATTTTTTTTGAGCTGCGCGGCTTCCCTTTCTGCGTCCTGCAACATGTTTTGCGAAACACGCTCCACGGAATTCGCATTGGAGCGCGCCACCATGAATCTTGTTAACCAGCCTAAGATGAAACCAATAACGGGAAACAGAAAAAGGTATGCAATGTTGATACTCATTCTCATTCTCCCTATAATTCTCAGGAACCTCTTCAGGTAATCTTTAAAAACACCTGTTCCGTGCCAAGCTTGGCCCTTATCAGCAGCCAGCATTGCCAACAGATCATTACAATACAAAAAGATATTCTGTGGATTCACTGCTTCGCTGTCCTATCCCTTTGCTGGCATCGAAAGCCGGTTTCCAGAAGTTCCCTTTCATTAACTTCCAATCAAGCACGATATATATTGATGTAGAACTATATATTGAAGTTGATTTTCAGTGCGACTAATGTAATTAAGTCCGGAGATCAAGACAAGGCTCTGCCAATCGGCTGCCTGTGCGCCCAGCGATAGACAAAATGCTGTAAGTATTATAATACAAGGATTTGCAGTCTTGGAAATCGCAGCTTCCGAAGCGATGTGAATAAAAAAACGGTTCTTCGCAGATTAAAATAAAGTGAAAAGTGAAGGAAGCGGGAAGGAATTGTTCGAATCCCGGCCCCCCGGTCAACTCCAGCAAACAAATGCAGGGCAATAGCACAATGCTCGCGAAGCGATACCATTTTTAGAAGTCCCCTTATAGACCCTTATAGAGGTCCCCTGTGGAGGAGAGCCAGACCATTCCCAAGCACGGCAGTCTACTAAAACCAGCTGCGCAGCCAGTCAGGCCAAGGCAGCTCGGGGAAACGGAAATCGGTTATAAACTTCAGCAAGCGTTCCCAGCCGCGCGCGATGCGGCGATCAATGCGCTTGTATTGCTTCTGCCTGCGATCCAAGGCCTCTTGTGCCATTTGTCCGGTAATATCCAAGCCGAGCAGGCGTTCTGGATTGGGCAGAGTCAGTAGATAGGGCAGCGTTTCGATGCGCTCGCCTTTGCCGGGTGGTCCCAGCGCAAACGCCGCTTCTAGCAGTTGGCGATGATCGGTATCCAGACTGAGCAGAATTTGCTGCCCGGGGTCAGAGTTGCTGCCGAAATTCTCGACCATAAACAGACTCTGCTCTTCTGCGACGAACCTGCGGTACGCCAGATTAGAAAGGTGGGCCATGCCCAGGATCAACAGATTCCGTGCCGGCTCCACCTCTTCCATCGCCATGCTCAGATCGTTGATTTCGGCGGCATAGTAGCGCTGTGTCACCAAACTCTCAGCGTTGGGGTTGCTGCTGCGGAAACCATCGGTAAAGGCTGCGAGATATTGGTCGTAGCTACTGCCCCGATAGAAAAAAGCAATGGCCTGCTCGCGTTCGGGATGCTCGAGCACATAGCTGCCGGCGATCTTTCCCATTTTGCGATAGCCCCCCGCCAAGTCACTCACCACGCTCTGTATGCGCTCATTGGCCGGGGCTGTGGCATCGATTAAAATCAATTGGCCGCTTGAACCCACCGGAAATTCTGCGGCCTGCTCTTTGAGATTGCGCAGCCAGTACGGACTGAGGATTACTTTCCGGCCTTGACCGAGCAATTCCTCAAGGCGGGTTTTGAGGGAAAAGCTGCTGCCCGAAGCAGAGTTCTGCTCGCTTTGCTGGTCGCGCAGCCAGAGTGTTTCATCTGTTGTGCGGACAATATGGACAAAGTAACCTTTGCTCAGACCGATGCGGCGCAACTGAAAGGGGCTGATACCAGTTACCGTCTCCCAGTAGGGGTCGCTGACAAAGTAGGCCCGCTTGCAGGCAGGCAATAGCATTGAGGCCAGCAGACAAACCAGAAGCAGCCGGCACACCGGGCCCCGGTTCGGCAGCTGCCCAGGCCTCCATTCGGGCCTGAGCAAAGGAACAAAAACGGTGTGCATAGCTTAGAAGTCGTGTCTCCCCCGGGCGTGCAACTTGTGCACGATATAGGCTCCCACGCTTTTGTTGTCGATCAGGCGCAGCTGGACATCGGCAACCAAGTAGGGTTTGGCAATATGGTCCCGGGCTTCCTGCAGCAGACCGTTGATGTGCCGATCCTGGCTGATGAGCGGTATCGGGTGGGGCGAGATTTCGTGGATCACGCCGCAAAGGCTGCCCAGTTCTTCGCTGCGGCGTTGGGCAGGCGGGGGGAACGAAATAATCTGGTAATTGAGGGTGCGGGTCAGGTCGGGGTGACTGCCAATCAGCTCGGCACACTGTCCGGCAATGGCGTTGGCCTGCATGCCATTGTAGTTCAATTTGTAGATATTGCCCCCGGGATTCTGTTCCACAAGGATTTCAGTGCGGGAATAGAAGTCCAGAGCACCGAGAGAAAAAAATATGTGCAGTTGCTTGAGCTGGATGCTATCCAGTCCCAAGTACCTGCGCCCGGCTTTGTGCAGGATATCTTTGAGCTTGGGCTCAAGAAACTGAGAGACAAAGCGGTAAAACAAATTCTTCTCGCTGCCGTTGGCCTTGTGCGCGGTCTGTGTTCGGATATCGGCATATGGATTTCCGGCAGACCCTCCCCCTGGCCTGCCAGCCGTTGTCCGACTGAGAGAGGCAGTGGGTTTGCTGATGGTGCTGAGGGCTGCGTCCAAGGCTTCCAGATCGCTTTGGCTTTTGCGCTGACTGGCTTGACTGGTCCGATCTTTCCAAGCATCCCGGTCATCGTTGTCACGTACCACGCTCAGCTGCTGTGAGTCTTGCAACTTGCTGCTCTCAATCAGCGGGTTGAGATCGGTTTTGCGATAGTGGTGCAGTCCGATGCGATAGGGATCGTGTTGCAGATTGAGAATCGAAAAGATGTGGGCTTCGGAGTTGTAGCCGTGACTGCGCAGGTAGTGGGCAAACAGGTCGTTCAGGGCCTGGATTGCCTGCATAAACCTGCAAAGCAGCAGCATGCGTTTCTGCCGGATTTCCAAGCATATGCTTTCGCAAAACTCAAGGTTTTCTTCTTCGTCAATGCTCTCTGCTCTGTTGGAAAGCAGCTCTAGGCTGTTTTCCATTTCAGCTTTGTGTTTGCGCAGTGCTGCCATTTTCGACACAGACCCTTCCCCGAGTGTGTAATGGACACCTCTAAAAATTCCCCACCATTTTGATGGCGCGCTCTTGCTCGCTCTTTTGAAACGAACAGCTTCCTCGGAAGAGGCAGCGGGCTCTTTGCGGAAGGTCGGCCTTGGCTGCGCACGGGCCTCCCCCGTTCTCCAGCGCTTGCTGCCTCTCGCGCGGCCTGCATTTTCTCAGGGGAGTTTGAGAGCTTCCTAGAGCAGAATTGCTGCTGATTGAGCTGCGACTATTGTATTAGAGGCCTGCGTTTTTCCCTATAGCAAAAGCGCGGAAAGTTTTTTTCGCACAACTTTGGGGATGATTTAGCTGAGAACCAAATAGTTCTCAGCTGCGCGCAAACGGGTCGCCCTGGTTCTGGGCCAGATAACGGCTCTTCATCTGCCGGCGGAACTGCAGGAGCTGCTCTTTCAGCAGCGGGTACTTGAGCGCGAGAATCTCAACTGCCAGCATCCCGGCATTGTAAGCGTTGCCGATACCCACGGCAGCCACCGGAATTGGCTTGGGCATCTGCACTATTGAATACAGCGAATCCAAGCCGCCAATCGCATCGGGCATCGGCACACCGATTACCGGCAGGGTGCTGTGGGCGGCGATTACGCCGGGCAGATGAGCTGCCAGCCCGGCTGCGGCAATGATGCACTCGGTGCCATTCTGTTCGCATTCGGTGAGAGTCTGCACCAGCACCTCCGGCACGCGGTGGGCCGAGAGTATGTGGGCCCGGCAGCCAACGCCAAATTCGGCCAGACAGTCGGCGGCCGGCTTGAGCGCGGCCGCATTGCTTTTGCTTCCCATAAAAATTGCAACATTCATAAACTACCAACTCCCGAAATGATATTCCCCTGTCAGCAAGGCATTGTAGCGAGCAATATATCGTTCCCGGCACTCCAACGAAAGGGTGTGAGCATCAGCTTTTTTTGTCATCTAGTGCTGCACTTCCCGATTGAGGTCAGGATTTTTCAGAGGCGCCCTATTGATTATAAGTATCATTATTATTAGAATTCATGACCCTTTGCGGGGCTCCCCCCATTTGCACTGGGCCTTGTTTGGGGAGGGCTCCGGAAAGCCGCGGTATACAGAAGGCGGAACGCCGTATACCGGAAAGTGTGCACACGAAGTCCCTTGAGGGAACCTCTAAAAATTCCCCATCACAGAAAGATGCCGCGCCAGACTCGGTCTTTTTTACGGAGCAGCTTTGTCACAAAAGAGAAGAAGCAGGCTCTTTGCTGCGCACGGCCTGCCAGTTCACCAATGCTGCGCCAGCTCGCATTGGAGCCTTCGTCTGGTATCAAAAGGCGGTACAATCGCTGGGGCCAAGACAAAACAGAAGCAGAGCGATTGTACAATTCTCGCGAAGCGATACCATTTTTAGAGGTCCCCTTGAATGACTTCCAAGAGCAATCCCCCAAAGCAGGGAGAAACACTATGTCGCCTAAAAATTATAAAAGCTGCCCTAGCAGGCCCTCGGGAACAGGCAGGCCGGGTTTCCGAGATTCTCGCGATAGTGAGGGAAGCCAGCCGAACTATGCTTTACTGTATAGGGCACCTCTAAATCTGGCAGAAATTGCCCATCACCGACAGCCTGTGGGCTAAGAGCTAGGTCTCTGTCCTTTATGAGAGAATTGCTGAACAAAGGGGGGCCGGTTTCTTGGGTGCTGTTGCTGGGAGCCTTCTGCTGCGCCTGCCTTATCGTAGAGCGCACCCTCTATTTTATATCCACCAAGTTGGCGCCCGGCAACCAAGCCCGGCGCATGAGGGAGCTTGCCCTACAGCTGCGGGCGCAGGGTGCGAGCCGACAAGAAAGCTTGGACAAACTGCAGGAGCTGGCGGCCCGGCTCCAGCACGAAATGCAGCGCGGCCTGTGGTTTTTGCACTTTAGTGCCGCTGCGGCTCCCTCGCTGGGCCTGCTGGGCACCACACTGGGCCTGATCCGCTCCTTCCGCGAGCTGGCCCGCAGCGGCCATGCTGACATCCAGGCCCTGTCCGGGGGCATCTGGGAGGCCATGCTCAGCACGGCCATCGGTTTGCTGCTGGCCATCCCGGCCCTGTTTTTCCACAGCTATTTCTCAAAGCTGATTGAAGATCGCGTTTTGGAAATGGGCCTGGCCGTTCCAGTTGGGCAGGTCAGGCAGAATGCCGATGAAGTGGAAGAACGTGAACTGCCTCCCCCCGCAGACGGCTCATCCGAAGAGAACCTGCGATGCTGCCCATAAAGCGGATCGCGCATCCCCGCACCCCGGGTATGAATCTGACGCCGCTGATTGATGTCATCTTCATCCTGTTGATATTTTTTATGATCACGATGGAATTTAAGGAGCGAACACTGCCGCTACAGCTGCCCGAAGTACAGACAGCTGGGCAAAGCAGCTCGGACAGAGGGCTTATCCGACTCAGCCTCAGGGCTGACAGGCAAGTGGAGCTGGAGGGCCGAATCGTCCCCCGCAGTGAGCTGAGCCAATTGCTGGAAGCCCGGCAGCAGTCCGAATTGGAACTGGCAGTGGATAAAAGCTTGGATTTCGAATTTGTCCTGCAGATTTTGCAGCAGGTCCGGGACGCAGGAGTCGAACATGTTCAGTTCCCATACGAAACGCTTAACCCTTAGCGTCTTGCTGGTGAGTGGACTCGGCTTTGGGCTGAACTTGGGACTGAATCTGGGGCTGGACCGTCTGGATTCGCTCCCGGCACCCCGGCTCGCTGAGCCGGCACCCGGAACAACGCGTATTTACTTTGCCCTGACCCCTCCTCAGGTCGAAAAAAAGAGCGCAATGTCGCAGAGCGAGCCTCCGGCACAACGGCCCGCTAAACAGCTTGCCAAGCCCATAGAGCAGCTTGCCAGAATCGTGCAGCAAGCTGCCGAACAGACGACAGCAAAACATCAGGGCCCGGAAGCCCAAACAGAGCCTCAGACAGCCCAGGCGATCCGGACGGACCCATCGCTGCAGGCAGCTCAGGCGGCCCGTCAAGCCGACTATCAGAAACAGATACTCCGGCTCATCGCCGCGCGCAAAGTCTATCCCTTCGGGGCTCGACTCAAGGGCCAGGAGGGCGAAGTCGAAGCCCTGCTGCTCTTGGATGCGACAGGGGCCATTCGGGACATCCAGCTCCCCAGCCCCGCCACCCATCCGCTGCTCAACGAAGCTGCGCTGAAGAGCATTCGGCGCGCGAGCCCATTCCCGCCGCCGCCTGCCGCAGCGCAGGCGGCGCAAGATGGCGGAGTCTTCCGCATCCGCTTTATTATGGAATTCCACTTGAAGTGAGAACATGTTAAGTAAAGAATCTATTCGCACGCAGAGCACCTGTCTGCTCTTCGCTGCGCTGCTGCTGTACTACGGCAACAGCGCTCTGCCCGCCCAGTCTCCGGCAGCCACGCCGCAGGAACTGCCTGTTGAAAAAGCCGAAGAAACCGAAGCAGTACCGCCAGATCAGAATCAAGCGGTGGAGACTGTACAAGCAGATGCCACGACTGAAAAGCCTGCCCGCATTGTAGTTACCGGGGCTAAGGTAGTTACCGGGGCCAAGACCGAGCAGGATGAGAAGCAGGTGGTGCAGGCCGTACGGGTCATTGACCGGGAGACCATAGAACAGTCAAACGCTAAGGACCTGGGTGCTGTGCTGGACCAGATCTCCGGCATCTCAGTCTCAAGCCGCTATGGCGCACCCGGCACCCATGTCTCCTTGCAGGGACTGGCTCCCGGATTCACTCGTCTCATGATTGACGGCGTCAAAGTGGGCAGTGCCGGCGACATGCTGGACTTGAGCGGAATCCCGACCAGCGAAATAGAGCGCATTGAAATACTGGAAGGCCCTTCATCCTCGCTCTATGGCAGCGATGCCATCGCCGGGGTAATCAACATCATCACCCGGAAGCAGCGCAATAAACCGTTCTACCTCAACTTCCAGCAGGAAGCGGGCTCACGCTACAACTTGGGCGCGCCCTACCAAATGAACGGCCAGCTCGCTACAGGGCTGAACTTCGGTCCTTTCCACGCTTCGCTGGGCGGCAACTACAACTACATCAGCGGCCTGAGCGAGCCCAAGTTTTTCCCCGCGACTGACCAATCGGCTCTAACCAAAGGGAATATCTATACCGTACCCCGGCTGTTTGGGGGGGGGCTGCGCAGCACGCTGGGCCTGCAAAATGAAGCTGTTTTTGTGGATTTGACAGCCAGCTTGCAGCAGTCCGATGTGGAATTTACCAGCGATCCACGGGGGGGCAGGGGCAAGCATCAGGACCAACGGCACCTGAATGTCAATGTGAAGGCTGGCTACCAACCGAGTGGGGACATCCAGCTGAACGGCTTTGCCAGCTGGCAGCGTCACGATGCCCGGGACCAGACTTTCAAATACAGCAAAATGGGCAACACGGACGACACAAAAGATATTTTTGAGAATTTTGAGGGTGAACTGCGCTACAGCCACAACCTGTTTTCGCACAGTCTGCTGGCCGGAATCAACGCCAATGTCGAGACTATGCGCGGCGACACGCTCAATGGGCAGAATTTCTCGCAGCTCTATGCCCTCTACCTGCAAGACTCTTGGAATATCCTGAGTCTGGACCTGTTTTACATCATGTTCAGTCTCCGCGCCGATTTGCAGGTGCCCAGCCAGAAAGACGATGTGCCTTTGTTTCAGCTCAGCCCCAAGCTGAGCCTGCGCTGGAAGCCGGGTGAGGACTGGAACCTGCGCCTTTCCTACGGTATGGGCTACAAGGTCCCTACTCTCAAGCAACGCTACTGGAACTGGACGCACGCCCCGACCAGCACAGTGTCCTACACCGTTAGGGGCAATCCGGGCTTGGGGCCGCAGGTATCACACGGGGTAAACGCTTCGGTGCAGTTCCAGAAAGACCACTTCGAAGTGAAGCTGCTGGGGCACTTCAGCTACCTTTTCAACATGATCGGCACCGAGCTGCTCCAGCGCGAGCAGCGCGAATCTGGTGGCACTCATGCCCAATATCGCTACCGAAACGTCAATCAGGCCTATACGCTGGGCAGCCGCCTGGAGCTGGGCCTGAAAGAACTGAGCGGTTTCAGCGCCGAGGTAGCCTACAGCTGGCTGATCGCAGCCCAGCAGCGCGAAGGTGAGAATGAAGCATTTGTCGATACTACCGATCGCGTGCGCCACCAGATCAAGTTGAATCTGAGTTATCGCATTCCGAAGCTCAAAACCTTGTTCCGGCTCAATACCAATTGGGATGCTCCCATACTAATCGACAACCTGTTCCGTTATTATAGTCCGGATCGCCTGCTGCTGAACCTGTATGTGGAACAACCGCTCTCAGAGCGCTCACGCCTCTACGCCGGAATCGATAATTTGCTGAACAATGTCCACTTCGTTCGCGGTTCGCAGACACAAGAACAATACTTTAACATGAAGCAGGGTATGTCCTTTTATCTGGGCTTCCGCTATTCCCGTTGATTGGAAGCCTGAATGGGAGCTAAGCATGGAGATGAATAACAGCGACCATGGCTTACTGGAGTTTACTTTTGGCAGCCAGACGGTCCTGTTGCAATACTTGGTATTCCGAGGCTGCTTTTACGCCGTGCTGGAACAGGACTCTGAGCTGTTTCGCCACTACAGCACAGACCCCGCGGCTCCCGCCGGGGTCAAGGTGCTGGAATCCAGCAACCGGAATACTCTGCAGCAAGAGAGCGCAGTTGAAGTCGAGCTGATCACACAGGCATCTCGGGTGCAGCATATTCATCAACATCTGAAAGACCTACACTACAATTTCTACGATGAATGCTCTCCTTCGCTGGGGGCAATCCGCTGCTCGCCGTCCGGAACTGCGGGGTGAGAACAATGGTTTAGAGCGATTTTGTTCCTCTGAATGGCAAAGCTGCTCCGCGAACAAGGCCGAGTCTGGCGCAGCATTCTTTCCGATTGATCCCCTCATTCCCCGTGAAAGCGGGAGTCCAGGGGAGTCTAGGCACAGAGCATTTGCCAAATAGACTCCCGCGGGAGTGACAAACATTCATCATACTCTACGGATTGGTAGTAAGTGAGCAAGAGGTTCCCGTGAATACAGAGCGGCAAGAACTGCCCAAGACCTACGAGCCGGCCCGCTTCGAAGAGCGGGTCTACCAGCGCTGGCTGGACCAAGCGGCCTTTAGCCCGAGAGAAGGCTCAAGCGAAGCTGCGGATACATACAGCATCGTGATTCCTCCCCCCAACGTTACCGGTGTGCTGCACATGGGGCACGGGCTCAACGCCGTGCTGCAAGACGTGCTCACGCGCTACGAACGCATGCAGGGCAAGGAGAGTCTGTGGCTGCCCGGGACAGATCACGCGGGCATTGCCACCCAACACGTGGTCGAAAAACGCCTGATGCAGCGCTCACTGAGCCGCCACCAGTTGGGGCGCGAAGCCTTTCTGGAAGCGACTTGGAAGGTCAAGGAAGAACATCACGCCATCATCAGTAAACAATTCCGTCGTCTGGGTGTTTCGGTAGACTGGAGCCGAGAGCGCTTCACCATGGATGAGGGACTCTCGCGCGCGGTGCGCGAAGTCTTTGTGCGTCTCTACGAAAAAAATCTGATCTACCGCAGCCGCTACTTGGTCAACTGGTGTCCGTCCTGCACCACGGCCCTGGCCGATGATGAGGTGGAGCACCGGGAAGAAAACGGCGGCCTTTATCAGCTGCTCTATCCCTTTGTCGATGGAGCAGACCGCTTGGTGCTGAGTGACGGCCCGGAGAGTTCCCGGAAGAGCCAGAAGAGTTATCGGGGCATTGTGGTCGCGACCACCCGGCCCGAAACTCTGTTCGGTGACCAAGCCGTGGCGGTCCACCCGCAAGATCCGCGCTACACCCATTTGATCGGCAAACGCGTGCAGTTGCCCCTTACCGGGCGCAGCATTCCCATTATCGCCGACAGCTTCTGCGATATGGACTTTGGCTCGGGCGCAGTCAAAATCACTCCGGCCCATGACCCCAACGACTACCAAGTGGCCCGGCGCCATGACCTGGAGCTGTTCAATATCCTGAATCCGGATGGAACTCTGAACGAGCAGGTGCCCGAGCGGTTTCGCAATCAAAGCTGCCGCGAGGCCCGCAAAGCGGTCCTCGCGGCCCTCAAGGAAAAACAGCTGCTGCTCGGCTCACAGAAGCATCGTCATCAGGTCGCCCATTGCTACCGCTGCGAGGGAGTGATTGAGCCCTACCTCTCTGAACAGTGGTTTGTCAGGATGCAGGAGCTGGCCGTTCCGGCCCTGGCCGCCTTAGAGCGCGGTGAACTGCGTTTCCATCCGGAGCGCTGGGCCAATACCTACCGCCACTGGATGCAGAATATCCGCGACTGGTGCATTTCGCGCCAGTTGTGGTGGGGCCACCGCATTCCGGCCTGGCACTGCGACTCCTGCGCCCGGATCAGCGTCAGCCGTGATGACTTATCAAACTGTTTGCACTGTGGCAGCAGTGATATCCGGCAGGATCAGGATGTGCTCGACACCTGGTTCAGCTCTTGGCTGTGGCCGTTTTCAACGCTGGGCTGGCCCGAAGACACGGCCGATCTGCGCCGCTTCTACCCCACCAGTACCTTGGTGACCGGCTACGACATCATCTTTTTCTGGGTGGCGCGGATGGTGATGGCCGGGCTGTACTTCACCGGCCAGGTGCCCTTCCGCGACATCTATATCACGCCGCTGGTGCGCGATAAGCAGGGCCGCAAAATGTCCAAATCTTTGGGCAACGGCATCGACCCCTTGGACGTGGTGGACCGCTATGGTGCCGATGCTCTGAAGTTCACCATCTGTTACCTCTCGACCCAAGGCCAGGACCTGCCGCTGGACATGGAGAGTTTTAAGCTCGGCTCGCGTTTCTGTAACAAGATCTGGAACGCGCTGCGCTTTTTGCTGCTCAATGTCGATACGCTGGAGCTGCCGCCGCTCTCAGAGATTAAGGACCTGCGCTATGAGGTGCCCGATCTGTGGATCTGGCAGCGCTTTGACGCGGCCGTGCAGGCCGTGGTCCGGGGACGGGAGGCTTATCGCTTTGATGACATGAGCCGGGCCTGCTACGAGTTTTTCTGGAACGATTTCTGCGACTGGTACGTTGAAGCGGCGAAACTGCGTCTGAAGGATTCCGGGCACTTGGCCACCGCTGCTAAGTTGATTGAAGTTCTGGAGGCCGGCCTGCGCCTACTGCACCCCTTTGTCTCGCATTTGAGCGAGGAGCTCTATGCCTTTCTGCCCCCGGCTTACCGTAGCAGCGAATCCCTGGTTTCGGCGCCCTATCCGCAGCCTGCTTCCGGCTCAGAGCCCAAATATGGTGCCACAGAACAGCAGCTGCGCCACTTTGCTCAGCTGCAAGAACTGGTGGGCAGCGTGCGCACTCTGCGCAGCGAGTTCGGCCTGAGTGTGCGCATCAGCATCGCTTATCAGGCGGAGTCGGAAGACTCTGGATTTGTCGAATTCTTTGCCTCGCAGCGGGCTTGGGTCGAAATGCTCTGCCGGGCCGAAGTACGCGAGCCACAAGCAGAACAGGCCATCGGCGTGTCCCTGCAGGAGGGGCAGGTACTGCTCTACGTGCGCGAGCTGATTGATGTGGCCAGGGAGCAACAGCGCCTGAGCAAGCTGATCGCCAAGGAAGAAAAACTGCTCCGGGCTCTGGAGGATAAGCTGTCCAATCCCGGGTTTTGCGAGCGGGCCCCCGCCGGGGTTGTGGCCGAAGAGCAGCGAAAGCTCTCGGGTTTCCGCAGCTCACTGGAGCGCAACCGGGCCTTTCTGGCCCAGCTGTAGCAATGATCGTATTTGCAGAGAAAATATCGGAGGAGAATACCAGAGAAGAATACCAAGGGTCAGACTGCGGTCTGCTCTGGCCCCTTAAAGGGTAGCCGCGCGATTACTTCCAGCTTGACCTCGCGCACCACCTCCAGAGTCGAGAGTACTGCCACATCGACCCCTTCGCGCTCGCAGAGCGAGCGCAGCAGAATGCGTGCTGCCTCACTGCACAAGACAATGGGCAGAAAGCCCCGGTTCTGCACATCGACTACCACTTGGGAAAAGCCCTGCGTCCACAAGTCCTGCAACTGTGGCTCCAGCGCGGCAACGGGGCCGGTGGCTGTGTCGAGGCGGGCTTGGATGATCTGGTTCTCCCACTCCGGAGCCAGGGTGATGACCTGTAATGTTTTCTCGTCACCGCTGTATTGCAGTGAAATCTGACGCCCCAGCGACTGGCGGATCTTTTCGGTGATGTAGGCCAGATCCTTAGTCACCCCGGCAAAGTCGCCAATGGTTTCGAGGATGTGCACCAGATTGCGCACCGAAACCTGTTCGTGCAGTAGATTCTGCAGTATCTTCTGGATTTCGCCGACGCTGAAGTCCTTGCGGGCTTCCTCTACGGCCACCGCATAATGTTCTTTCAGGGAGTCGAGCATGGCCTGGACATCTTGGCGTCCCAAAATCTGATCGGCGTTGCGCCGCACCAGCTCGCTCAGGTGCGTGGCCATGATGGAAGGTGGGTCGACCACGGTGTAGCCGTAGCGCTCGGCCTGCTCGCGCTGCTTGGCGTTGATCCAGATCGCGTTCAGGCCAAAGGCCGGGTCGATGGTCGGCATGCCCTCAATGGTACCCTCCTGGGCACCGCCGGGGTTAATCGCCATCAGGCTGCCCATCTGGATTGAGCCGCGCCCGATTTCCACGCCGCGCAGTTTGATCAGGTAGCAGCTCGACTCCAGCCGGATGTTGTCGATGATGCGGATCTTTGGCACAACAATGCCCAGCTCCAGAGCAGTCTCGCGGCGGATATTGGTGATGCGGTCGAGCAGTTCCGCACCGCGTTCTTGGTCGACCAGCGGCACCAAGCCGTAGCCCATTTCAATCGACAGTGCGTCCAAAGGCACCACCGGAGCTAATTCCCGGTTGGTCGGGACTTCCTCTTTCTCAGCCTGGCGCTGAGCTTCGGCTTCGCCGGCTCGGCGCTGCCTCTCCAGGTGGTAGCCCAGAAATGCCGAGGTGGCGGCCAGTGCCAGCAGCATCAGCCAAGGGAAGCCCGGAACCAGTGCCAGCAACAGCAGGAAAGCACTGCCAATGTAATACACATAGGGCTGCATGCCAAACTGCTGCCGGGTCTCCACGCCGAAGCTGGCATTTGCCCCGGCACGCGTTACGACCAGGCCGGTGGCAATCGAAATCACCAGAGTCGGAATTTGCGTGACTAGCCCGTCGCCGATGGTCAACTGCGAATAGATATTGAGCGACTGCAACAGACTCTCACCGCGCATCGAACCTATAATCAGGCCACCGATGAGATTGGCCAGGGTAATTAATATCCCGGCCTTGACATTGCCGGAAATGAACTTGGAAGCACCATCCATCCGGCCATAGAAGTCGGAAGTCTGCTCCAGCGTACGGCGACGTGCGCGCGCCTCTTCTTCAGTGATCGCGCCCGAACCGAACTCAGCATCAATGGCCATCTGCTTCCCCGGCATAGCATCCAAGGCAAAGCGTGCCGCCACCTCGGAAATGCGCGAGGAGCCCTTGGTAATCACTAGGAACTGCACCACAATGATAATGATGAAGATAATCAGCCCGATCACCAGGCCGTTGGCCCCCTCATCGCCGACTACAAAGCGGGCAAAGGCCCGCACCACCTGGCCGCCAAAACCGGGCCCCTGGGTCAGGATCAGACGGGTTGAGGCCACGTTGAGCATCAGGCCAAACACGGTGCAGACCAACAGCACCGAGGGAAAGATCGAAAAACCCAGCGGATCGCGGGAGTAGAGCACCATCAGGATCAGGAACAGACTGATCGCTAGGTTCAGGATCATCAGGAAGTCCAGCAGGGTGCTGGGAATCGGGACGATAAGAACCAGCAGTATCGAGACGACAGCTACCGCCACGGCAATGTCGGCACCGAGATTGCCCAGCAGGTGCCGGGCCCAGGTCAGAATAACTCTCATAATGTTCTGCCCTTCATGCGGTAGACTTCGGCCAAAATGCGCGACACCACTTCCCAGTAGCGTTCCGGGATGATTTCGCCCACTTCAACGTTGTCGTAAAGACCTCGGGCCAAGGGCTTGTTTTCCATAATCGGCACATCATTCTCGCGGGCGATGCGGCGGATGCGAAAGGCAACTTCATCCGCGCCCTTGGCAATGAGCATTGGGGCTTCCATGCTCTCGCGCTCCCACTCCAGCGCCACGGCAAAGTGAGTTGGGTTGCTCACCACCACATCGGCTTTCGGCACGGTCCTTCCGAGGTTTACCCGCAGCAGTTCCCGCATTCTACGGCGGATCTGTGCGCGCAACAAGGGGTCTCCTTCGGTTTGTTTTAATTCGTCCTTTACTTCGTGTTTGGTCATCTTGAGCGAGTCGAGATACTGGCGTCGTTGGAAGATGTAGTCCAGAATCGCAATTACTAGGAACACCGCGGTGGCTAGCAGCAGTATCTTGAACACCAGAAACCCCAGCACTCTGGCGGCGGCGGCGGTGCTGGGAGAACGCAGCAGCATCAACAGGCGCGGAAAGTCGGGGTAGACCATGATGAAAACACTTAACAGTACGACACTGACCTTGCCCAGTATCTTGCCCAGATTGAAAATCCCCTCCGGCCAGCCAAAGGAGCGCAGCAGCCATCTGCTAAAATTCGGTGCGATCTTCTTGAAGTCGGCCTGGATCGGCTTGCCGGAAAAGCGAAAGCCGCCCACTTGCAGCAGGCTGCCCAGCACCGCGCCCAACACCACCGCTCCCATCAGCGGCAAAGTCAGGCTCAAAAAGAACGAGAGCGCACCCTGCCACAGAGCGCTGCCGTTCCACGAATTGATCTGCCGTGAGAAGTAAAAGCGCAGCATGTCCAGCAAGCGCCTCAGACTGTAGCTGCTGAGCAGGGCCAGGGCCACCACGCCAAAAAGCATGGTGATGGCTCCCGTCAGGTCTGCCGATTTGGCAAAGCGACCCTCTTCCCGGGCCTTGCGGATCTTCTGCTCAGTGGGCTCCTCGGTGCGGCCCTCATCTTCTGCGGCAAACCAGAACAGGTGCATCTGCCTCAGGCGCGCGCCTCGCTCTAAAGGAGGCTCCAGGTTGCGTGTCGGCAAAGCAACGAAGCTGCCCGGCTGTTCGCCCGGTTCTCTCATCAACGGCCTCCGCGTCCCGCAGTCTCGGAATAGGACGCGCCGCCAAGGACGTAGAGGATATCGCGCAGACCGTAGTCCAGCAGCCGGGCTATCTGTTCCAGCAGGAAGGGCATGATCAGCAGCAGCACCACAAAACCCATAGTGGTCTGGATCGGAAAGCCGAGCACCAGTAGGTTCATCTGTGGTGCGGCCTTGGCCATCAGGCCCAGGGTAATCGAGACAATCATCACCAGGGCCACGATCGGCAGGGCGATCAGCAGGGCCTGCTCCAGCAAAAAGCTGATGGTCTGGATGCTGACCTCCAGTAGGTTTTCGTGGGCCAGAAGCAGTGTCTTTGCGGTGGGCAGCACGCTAAAACCCTTGGCCAGCACCCACAGTAGAAAGGTTTGCAGTGGGCCCACGCTCAAAAATACCAGCAGGGCAATGGTTTCCATGTACTGGGAGAGCAGTGGCTGCTCCGACTCGCCCACCGGGTCAAAGATCTGGGCCGCAGAAAAGGCCATTTGCAGCGAGAATACCTCGCCCGCCGTGCGGAAGATCGCAAAGAGGGCCTGGATTAACAGCCCGATCAGGATGCCGACCAATATCTCGGCCAGCAGCAGGAAGATGAATTCGCCCGCCACCGGGCTGAGCGGTACCGGATAGTCTTGTACCATGGGCATTACGGCCATACCCAGAAAGAAAATCAGGCCGCCGCGAGTCAGTGCCGGAACCGAAGAAGAGGAGATGAACGGCATATTTAGCAGCAGTGCCGCAATGCGGGCAAAGACCAGAAAGTAGAGTTGTAATTGTGTCTCAAAGTACATTGGCATCAGAAGGAGCTTGGAGAAGCAAAGCTTTGGGAAAGCTCTAAAGGGGACCCCCTAAAAATGAAGAACCCAGACTTTCCAGAATTTTGCCAGCTTACCTTTCACCCTACACCACATTGGCGGCTTGGGACATCATTTCGAATAAGCGGATGGTGTAAGTGGCCAGGGTATTGAGCATCCAGCTGCCGAAGAAGGCCATCATCAGCAGTACCGCCAGAATCTTGGGCACGAAGGTCAGGGTTTGGTCCTGAATCGAAGTGGTGGCCTGGAAAATCGAGATCAGCAGCCCAACCAATACTGCCACCAGCAGAATCGGGCTGGCAATCAGCAGGATCTGGAGTACGCCCCCCCGCAAAATCTGGTTAATCAGGACTCCGGCAGCACTGTCCATCAGCTAAAGCCTCCCATATTTTGCTGTATGGACAGGAGCAGCTGGCGGGCAATCAGGTTCCAGCCATCGACCATTACGAACAACAGCAGTTTGAACGGCATGGAGATCATCACAGGAGGCAGCATAATCATGCCCATCGACATTAGAATGGCTGAGACCACCATGTCGATAATAATAAACGGAATATAGATCAGAATGCCGATGCGGAAGGCCACGGTCAGTTCGTGCAAGATGTAGGACGGTACCAGTACTTGTAGTGGAATGTCGGCCAAGGTCTGGGGCCGGGGCAGCCGTGAGGTTTCCAAGAACAGCTCCAACGAGCGCGTATCGCCAGCCAGTTGCTGAAACATGAACTGCTTAAGCGGAGCGCGGGCGCGCAGATACAGCTCCTGTAAGTCAATCTGTCCATCGCTGAACGGCACAAAAGCGTTGTTGTAAACCAGCAAGAGCACCGGCCACATCACAAATGCGCTCATGAACAGGGCTACGCCCATGACCACGCTGGTCGGCGGTGACTGCTGCAGGGCCAATGCCCGGCGGATAAAGTCCAGTACAATCGAAATGCGCAGAAACGAAGTCAGCAAGACCGCAAATGTGGGGGCCAGGGTGATTATGGTCAGCAGCAACAGCAATTGCAGCGACAATGCCACTTCGCGGTTAGTCTGCGGCTGCCGGATATTCAAGTCGATGTAAGGCACGTCAGGCAGTTGCAGCAGGGGCCCGACATTGCCTCCCGTACCGGTGCTCTGCCGATCCAGCTCACCGAGGGACTGGTCGCTCAGGCCTTCTCCCGTGGTCGTACCGCGTTGCGCATCGCTGAGCTGGGCACTCAGTCGGCTCAGGGTATTCAGCGGCATAAGGATCAGCATCAGGATCACGATTGCGTTCAGGCTGCGCAGCTGCCACCGCCGCCACAGTTCTCGCTCTGCTTGCAAGTGTAGCGGCAATTGTGCTGTCATTGCACCGTTTCCTTCTGCTCGGACTGCGAGACCTGTCTTTGTGATGCCGGCTTTTGCCCCGAGCCTAGGGCCTGAGCCGCCGAGCGCAGGCGCTCGCGGTACTCTTTGCCGCGTTGCAAAACAACGAGGTCCTCCGCTGCGCTATGTTGTGACGTTTTGCCTCCCGCCCCGCCGCTGTTTTTCTCTGGTTTCAGACGACTGCGCAGCAGCAGCAGAAAGTCCCGCGCGCCAACGCTGCTTGGAGCGGCACCGGAAGTCGCCGCTTGGGCACTGGCCTCCAGCAGAACCCGGTCTCTTTGTTCTGGGTCGCGATAGTGGTCGAGCAGCTGTACTCCGCCGGTGCCCAGCAGGTAGCATTCCCCCCCTACTTCCACCAAGTGCAGCATCTGGTCGCCGTGCAAGACCTGGCTGTTGTGCAGTTGGATACCGCTGCCCGATCCTGTGGGCTTCTGAAATGACAAACGGCGCAGGAATTTCAGGGTGAAATAGATCAGGACGATCAGGAATCCGAGGATCAAAAATATCCTCAGATATAGTGAGAGCGAGATCAGCTCTCCACTGTTCTCTCCTTCTTGGCCCGAACCGGCCAGATCTTCGCCGTCTTCCGTGCTGCCGGTCAACTGTACCGATATTTCGCTTTCGTTCAGCAGGGCCGGAGTCTGTTCTTGCTCCTCTTGGCCCCAAAGCGGCAAAACGACTCTCAAGACTATGTACAAACAAGCTAGGCACGAGTTCCTTCTCATGGCAATCCCCTGCTGCTCTTCACAGCTTCCCAATAGAAGCCAGTAGTATACAAAAACGGCGCAGCCCGACCATAGTCAGGCTGCGCCGTTTATTCTGCCGCAACAGAATTGAACTGTTTCGATTGCGGCCTCAAAGACCCTTCTGCATCATTTGCTCAAACGAAGTGATGATCTCGGTAATTCGCACCGAGAAATTTTCGTCGACCACTACCACTTCGCCGCGTGCGATCAGGTTGTTGTTGACCAGTACATCAACCGGCTCTCCCGCCTGTTTTTCCAGCTCAATGATGCTTCCCTCACCGATGGTCAGCACATCCCGCAACTGCCACTTGGTGCGCCCCAGCTCTACCGCCAAAGTTACCGGTACATCCATCAGCAGACCCAAGTTCTGTTCTTCCTGGGGGCCGATTTCGTTGGCGCGAAAGTTGGGAAAGCTGACACCTTCAACTTTAGGGGCAGATTGCGAACTATTGCTGTTCTTTTGCACAAACAGCCCTTCTTGTAAGTGCAGGAGTCTGCCGACACTCTCTGCGAGGTCTTGGTTGATCACTTCGACTATGGACAGAGCCTTTTCTCCGTCAAAGCTGATGTCGTAGAGCAAGGTAAATACTGGTGGGGTGAGAGCCAAGGAATCTTTCTGAACGATCTGAACATTCGAGGCGGCCTGCGAAATGATCTCTCCAAATTCCTCCTCGACAAAGGCCAATTGTGCGTTGACCGACTGGGAAAAGGCTTCCCCGAGCGCCGAGAGGCCCGATTCGTCCAGTTCCGCGCTTTCAGCACCGACAATTGGGTTGGCAAGCGCTAGGGCTTCGACTTTGTCCAGGTAGTAGCTGTGCGCGCCAGTATAGGAGCCGCGGAAATTGATCTGCACATCGACCAGCTGTTCAGGCAGCCGGCTCAGCACATCTGAGGGCGAAGTCAGCAGTACCTGTGGATCGCCGATTTCGCAGTTTTTGCCGATCAGGCCGCCCAAAGTTTCGGCAAAGCTGGGACTCAGCCGCCGATTGACGCGCAGGAAGTCTTCTAGCTGCGGGGTCAGTTTATCGCTCTCCGGAGTCAAAAGAGCATTGATTTCATCTTCACTCAGGTTGTCACTCATACTAGATCGAATCTCCTCCGCCTATAATCAAATCATCCACATCAATCTCGTAAATATCCGAGGTCTTGTCCATTACCTGCACGCCAATGCGCTTGTTCTCCAGCACTCCTACACGGCAGTCGAATTTGGCCTTCCCGCCAATATGCAACAGTATCGGATTTTTGGCCAGAGAATCCAGTTTAATCAAGTCGCCGACCTCTAAACCCATGATTTCTCGCAGATTTAAAGTGGTCCGGCCGACTTCCGCCACCAGAGCCAGTTCCACCTGGTTCAGGCGTTCTTCAACTTGGGCCAGGTTCTCCGGTGAGGTCTGCCGGTTGCGCGAAGCATACCAAAACTGTGATGAGAGCTTGCTGATGATCGGCTCCAGTGTCATATAGGGAATACAAAAATTGATGATCCCTTCGGTTTTGTCAATGGCCGCTTCCAAGGTGATCAGCAGCACCATCTCTCCCGGTGCCACAATCTGGACGAACTGAGGATTGGTCTCAATGTGACTCAGGCGTGGCCGCAGATCGATTAGCTGGCTCCAAGACTCGCGCAAGTTGCCCAGTATTCGTACCATAATCATTTCGGTAATCGAGATTTCGATGTCGGACAGCTCCCGCGTCCGGTCCAGCGTCTTGCCCGGCCCGCCCAGCAGACGGTCGAGAATAGCAAAAGTCACCGCCGGATCGATTTCCAGAATCGCTGAACCCTTCAGTGGATCCATTTGTACCACAGCCAAGGTCGTGGGACTGGAGAGCGAACGGATAAATTCATCGTAGGTCAGCTCGTCCACCGCAGCAACATGCACGTTGACGATGGAGCGCAGCTGTGCCGAGAGAGAAGTAGTAGTCAGGCGGGCAAAAGTCTCGTGCATCATTGAGACCGTGCGCATCTGCTCCTTGGAGAACTTGCTGGGTCGCTTGAAGTCATAGAGACGCACGCGCTTGCGTCGTTTAGGCTTATCGTTGCTGCTCTGTTCGGTAAGGGCCATGTCGGGAGCCGGGTCTTCGCCGTTGGAAATTGAGTTCAGCAACTCATCAATTTCGTCTTGTGAAAGCGCTTCAGTCATACTTCCGTTCCGTCCCGACAGGTTAAATATATCAGTGTACGCCACCGCAGTCGCGCACCTTAAACCCCAATCAGATAGCTTAGAAATCCAGCACCTGTAAATCGGTAAATACTACCTCTTCAATTTTGCCGTTTTGCAGCAGCTCGTTGATCATCATTTTCAGTTCTTCCTTGATTCTGTCTTCGTTGGTACTGTTCAGCTCCCACGCGGTGTGGCTGGAAAAATATCTGCGAAAGAAGTCCGTCAGCTGCGGTTTGCGGCGGGTCAGCTCTTCACTCAGATTTCCAAAGGTCTCACCGTCATAGCCCAGCTCAATTTTGACGGTTACCGAACGCGGCGAAGCATCTGCGGTGCGGGTACGCAAGTCAGGGATCTGGTCGTAGTAGGTGTAAATCGGGTTGCTGGCGATGAACTCATTGGAAATTTGAGTCCGCTGGGTATTGCGGTCACCGCTGTCCAGAACACGATTGGTCCAATAGGAGATCACAACCATCATAATCAGGAACACCAGAGCGATAGCGATGTAGACAAGAGCTTTGACTATAATGCTGCCAACTCTGCTGCGTTTTTTGGCAGTGCCTCCAGAATCCCCATTTTCATCATCTACAACTTTTTCTACAATGTTATCTGCCATATTTGTCCCTCACTAGTTTTCCCATTTGTTTGGCAAGCAGAGCGCATATAAGGTATATGGCTCGGCAGTAAACTGCAAGCCCCAGTTTTGACAGAATGGGAATCCGGCCAGTTTAAGTTTCGCACCTTTCTTTACAAGTCAAAAACACTATAAATTCAGGGGATGGAATTCTCATCGGGAAAGCTCTAAAAGGCGGCTCTAAAAATTCGCCCCGATGCCAAGCGAAGGGAGCAGACGGAGGAATCAGGTAACAGCCAGGAGCGCAGAGCCCTTTACAGGCTAGAAACATATGAGCAGAAAACGCATGCACAGCAAAAGCCTGCCGTGGCTAATGCCGTTCGCTGGCAAAGGCCGTCTCCGGGGTGGAACTTCCCATTAATTGTTCGCAAAAAACAGCACAATAGCTGCTCCGGCCTGTTTCTATTGTCGTGATGCACCGCTAAAACTTAAGGGTACCTCTAAAAATTCGCTTTTCCTATGAGGCTGTCTTTACCAACTGCACCGCCTGAGTGCCGCGGAATTTCTCCATAATAAGAGGCACGAAGGGCGGAAATTCAAGGTGTACCGAAGTACCGGGCTGGGCGCAGTTGTCAAGGACGGCTCGCAAGAAAAGCAAATTTTTGGAGATTTTCCTGCGATCTTCTTGCCCTCCGCGGGGAAATCGTATATTCTTTGAGAAGAACAAGCCATTTCATAATCCCATTTTATCTTTTATTAAAACCATTCCGACCTTGGCCGGAACATCATCTTTATGCATTATTTTGCATAATAATACCAAGGAGTATTGCACTATGGAACACAAGTTCAGTAAAATTCGCTCATCGCTCATCGCTCATCGCTCATCGCTCATCGCTCATCGAAAAAATTAAACCCATATAGCAGAGGAAATTATTTCTCTGTCGGTATTTCACGCCCATTTATCCTTTTATTTGTCTGCTCCCTAGTTTTGTTGGTCGCCTGCGATCCTCCCTCCGGCAGCGAGGGAGGCAGCAAGGACGGCAGCGAGGGCGGCAGCGAGGGCGGCAGCGAGACCGTGCGCCTTGCCTTCTCCGACCATTCCGACCGAAGCCAGAGCATCATCGGCATGCGGGAATTCCTGCTTACTGTGCGAGCGGACAGCGGAACTTATGACTTCATAGCCAGCGACTCCAGCACGCCGCCGGACTGGAGCCGGGTGGAGAACAGCCCGGCGAAACTCAGCCGAACCTTCGTTACCGGGCAGCCCCGGGAAATCTATTTCAGCCTGACAGATGCCTTCAGCCCGGCGAATGCTCGCACGGCAACAGCCGACGGATACCTTATCAACGCAGCTACGGAAAACGAAGCGGAGCGGCTGAAGAGCATCGGCTTTATGGGCCCCGCAACACAATATTATGTCCACGCCTACAAAGAAGGAGTCCCCATGAGCCGCTCCGGGGCCATTACCACAATGGACTATCCCACCAGCTTCCCGCAGACCAGTTCCGCTGAGGACTGGACCAACCGAAACTTCCCCGAAAACCCCTACCGCAGCGATAAGGCACCCGGTTTTGTCGGCTCCTACTCCTGGGCGATGGGAATGTGGCTGTCCACCACCGGTGAATCCGCACGCCATACCATAGAAGTCCGAAGGGGCGAAAATTACTATCTGCCGATCCGCATGGTCGCCCCCTCCACCGGAACCGGAGCAGTGGGATGTATAAGATCCGAAATAACAACTTTGGGACCGGTCGATGTTTTTTTCAATACCGGGACGAGTATAAATTCTGTCAAGTTTACCTACCCTCAAGTATCTCAAACGAGCGGGGCCCTAGTGATCACCAATAAGAACGGGATTCAGAGTCCTTATTATGATTTGATGTCACCAATTCGACAATCCAGTATCGAGAGTCTATCGGACACAGGTTCGGCTGCCCAAACCACTGCCGACTGGATTGTAGGCAGTAATTGTTATGCGCAGAATCCTATTGCTTCTCCAATGAAGATGGCCCGTCGCGTAATAAGCTACCGCCGTGTGCTTGAGTGATACATAGCAACCCCAACCTATAGGGTTTTCAAACCCTATAGGTTGGGGTGTTTGAGGGGGGGGGCAGACATGAGCCTTTGGCCTTTCCCGAAGCAGCAGCAAACGATGGGCGCTTGAGCCCTGAGTAGCGAGATATTATTCGCTATGTCTATGAGGTCTACGACTATGCTCAGTCTCACTAAGCCGAGCTTGGAGCAGCAGGCCGAGCTGGCCATCCGGACGCAGCTGGGCGACTGGTTTGTCGATCCTGTGCTGGGCAGCGAGTTGCACCAGGTCAACCAGCTTAAAAGCAGCCGGGGAAACTACCTGAAACTGCGACGGAGTGTGGTCAATGCAGTGGCACACCTGCTGGTCGAGACTTGGCAGGAAGGCGATGAATTTCTATATCGCATTACAGAGAGAGATAGATGAACTTCCCTACATTAGAAACCTTGGAACAACTGCCGGGGACCGGAGTCGAACCGGCACGCCCTTCCGGACATGGGATTTTAAGTCCCAGGTGTCTACCCATTCCACCACCCCGGCAAGCTGCCGCAAGAGGAACCAGATACTGCGACAGAAGCTGTAATATAGTGATGCCAGACTCTGCTGTCAAAAGGACAGTAGCGGCCGTGCGCTTTCCCGAAGAACGCACCAGACAAAAGGAATTCTTCCTCCCATGAAAGCAAGTAATAGTAAGCTGCCCAAACCCGCTTGGAGCAAACACCCCAACGGTACGATCAACACAGCCCAAGGTTTTCGCGCCAGCGGTATTCATGCTGGATTCCGGCGCAATTCCAGCCGTCTGGACCTCGCTTGCATCTATTCAGAAGTTCCGGCACAGACTGCGGCTATGTTTACCCGTAATCAGTTCTGCGGTGCCCATGTTACTTTGATGCGCCAGTCACTGGCCCGAAGTGGCGGAGTGCTGCAAGGATTGATCTGCAACAGCGGTCAGGCCAATACCGGGACCGGCAGGCGTGGTATTGAAGTCGCACAGCAGGTACAGGCTCTATACCAGCAAAAAATGGGGATAGCGAAACCGGAATGGGTCGGGGTATACTCCACCGGAGTAATGGGTGTACTGCCTGATATAAAGTGCTTTGAAGACGGTATCGTGCGCTCGCGACCCGGCAGCTCACCCAAGGATGGCAGCAATTTCAGCCGGGCGATTTTGACCACCGACCAAGTGGCCAAAACCAGCTGCTATACCATGAAAATTGACGGTAAGCCGGTAACGCTCTCGGGCAACGCCAAGGGTTCGGGCATGGTCCACCCCAATATGGCAACGATGCTGGCCTTTCTCACCACGGACGCGCTGGTGGCCGAGGACGTTCTTCAGCCTCTGTTGGCGCAATGTGTCGATCGCTCCTTTCATCGCATCAGCATCGATGGAGATACTTCAACCAATGATTCGGTATTGCTGATGGCAAACGGGGTGGCGGGCAACCGGCCTCTGGGACCGGAGCATCCGTCTTGGGGAGTCTTTGCCGGGGCGTTGCAGGCCCTGTGCCTGGACCTGGCGCACGCCATCGTGCGGGATGCCGAGGGCGCGCACAAGTTCATCGAAGTCGAAGTTTTGGGGGCACCCAGCGAAGAGCAAGCGGCCTGCTGTGCCAAAAGCGTCATTTCTTCGAGTCTGTTCAAGGCGGCAATGTATGGTGAAGACATGAACTGGGGCCGGATCAACAGCGCTTTGGGCGCGGCTGTGTCCGCCCACCGGTTGCCGATCGATTTTTCCAAGCTGGACCTGAGCGCAGGGCGCGGCAAGGATGCAATTCCGTTGATGCGTGGGAGCGAATTGCTGGAGTTCTCCGAGCATGAGGCAGCCGCACTGCTCTCCCAGTCGAATATCTACTTTACCATCGAACTGCACTGCGGCTCTGAGAGAGCCAAAGCCTGGGGCTGTGACCTCTCTTACGACTACATCCACATCAACGCGGCCAAGAGGAGCTGAGCTGATCGGAGGAAATCCTGCGGCTAACGCATCCTTTGCAGCCGGTAGCGGCGCAGCATGCTCTTGGGCAGGAAGCGTTTCAAACGGCGCAGCCGGGCCTTACAAAGCGCCTTCCGCTCCGCCCGGGGAAATCCGGCAGATTCGGCCTTGCGCTCCGCAGGCTCTGCTATGTCATTTTGCGGTGCGGTAAAGCCCTCGCGGAGCAAGTCCTGCGGGCGCAGTGGAGAGACGGGTAAAGAGCCCTGCTGCTCAAAATAGTCTTCCAGCCTGCGGCAGAACTCCCGGTACCCGGCAGGGCTCAGAAGTTCCAAAGATTCGGAGATCTTGGCCCAGATATTCCGGGCCATGGGTAGCTGAGAAAACGGGGGCAGGGGCCCCGCTCCGGAACCTGCTAGCTCTTCGAGCACGCCTTTGATCACAGTTAAGCTGAGCAGCGCGGATGAGACTTTTTTCAGGCGGAATGCCTCGCTTTTGTTGCGCCAGGTTCCGGCACTGGCCAGATTGCGGTAATAGAGCGGCTTGCGCAGCACGCCGATGCTGCGGGCGTATCGTGCGAGGAACAGAGCCTGTATATCATCGGTGGCCGCGTACAAGGGTAGTTTGGGCAGCTCGGGATAGATCCGGCGGCGCAGGCTGGTTTTCACTAGGGTGCCGCAGTCGACAATAAAATAGTCGAGCCAAAGAAGGCTTTCCAGTAAATCTTTCCTGGATCCTTTGTTCGGGATTCCCGGTCCGTAGTCCCAAAGGAACAAGCGCCGGTTCCCGGCTACAAGCTGGTGCAGGCACATGGCGATGTCCAGGTCGCGAGACCGGGCGTAGTGGTAGAGCCGCTCCACATGATCACTTCCCAGATAATCATCGGCATCCAGAACACAGCAGTACTCTCCCGACAGTTCTGTACTGAATTCATTGATAATCCGGTACTGTCCCCGGTTGCTTGCCAGATTGACGCTGCGGATGCGACCATCGCGCCGGGCGTAGTCTTGGCAAAGATCCCAAGTCCCGTCCGTGCTGCAATCATTGACAATCAGCAGCTCCCAAGCCGCTTCGCTCTGGTTCAGCACACTTTCGATGCAGGGGCCGATATAGTCCTGATAGTTATGGGCCGGGATCAGAAATGATACCTTGGGGGACATCAGGGCCTCGCACCGCGGGCCCTCCGGCGCAGCTGCCGCAGGTGCTGCACGAGCCGGCCCGGCAGCAGGGATTTCAGCAGGGCCCTGAGCAGGTGCAACGAGGCAAAACCCTGTTGGCGGAACAACTGCTTCATCTGCTCCCGGACCGCCAAGGATTCTTCTGCTTCAATCCGCTCAACCGGAATCCGGCCCGGATACAGGCTGCCGTCAAGTGGGCTCTGAGCCCCGGAACTAAAGTGGGTGCCCTCCTCATAACCGATGTGCGCGGCCAGAGCCCGGCCGGGGTAGAGAGTCAGCATGTCCCGCAGGAACAGTGAGGCGTAGAAACGCACGCCCCAAGAGCTGTTGCGTCCGGCGATCTGGTCGCGCAGCATCTGGCTGTAGGGATAGCAGCCATCGTAGTCAAAGCAAAAGAACAGTTTGCGCCGGCGCAGTTCCCGCAGCAGCTCCCTCCCGTCAAAACGGACCTGCTGCCAGACCCGCTGCCAGGTGCCCCAGGCAAAGTCACCGCTCATCCGGGCAAAGAACAGCCCCGGAGTCTCAAAGCTCGCAGCGCGGTTCTGCGCGTTGCTGTGCTCCGGCAGGTCGAAGACATGGGCCCGCACTGAGCCCACCCGCTCATCATCCCGGTAGAGTTCCAGCCCCTGGTTCATGAATTCGAGAAAGTAGGGGCTGAGCAGCACATCGTCCTCCAGCACAATTACCCGATCGTACCGCTCCAACACCGTACTGACACCCCGGATCACCGAGGGGGCCAGGCCCAGGTTGCTTTCGGCTTCGATAAGGTGTACCCGGGCGAAACTCTGCTGCCAGCGCTCCTGCCGGATCAGCCGGCGCACAGCATCGACCCGGGTCGGGCTCTCTGTTTTTTTAGAAGTGTTCGCAGGTGGCCCGTCGGCATAAATATACAGGGTGCTGGCCGGGGCCAGGCCGTTGGCCGCCAGGGAGCCCAGACTCTTTTCCAGCAGCTGCGGGCGCTGGTAGCAGAATAACACGATGGGGGCACAGGAGCCCCGGAGGCCGAAGTTGTTCCGGGCGGTCTTTTCAGCTGTTTTGCGGGCTGTCGGGGCCATGGGGTCTCCGGGGCTCGGCTTACCGGACTGCTGGACAGCGCCTAGCTTTTTATCCAGAATACCGCCATGCAATTTATTGATTTACAGCAGCAGCAGCAGCAGATCCGTGACTCTGTGCGCGAAAATATAGCAAAAGTGCTGGAGCATGGAAAGTATATTGACGGGCCGGAGGTCGGCCAATTAGAGCGGAAGATGGAGGCTCTGCTGGGCGATCAGGTCCGGGCTGTAGGCTGCGCCAACGGCACCGATGCCATTCAGGTGGCCTGCATGGCCCTGGGCCTCCGCCCGGGAGCTGAGGTAATTACCCCGGCATTGAGTTTTATGGCCACGGTCGAAGCTCCGGTAATGCTGGGACTCAGGCCGGTCTTTGTCGATGTGGAAGAAGCCACGGGCAACCTCGACCCCGCGGGTCTGGAAGCCGCTATCACGGATAAGACCCGCTTGATTTTGCCGGTCAGTCTCTACGGTCAGTGTGCCAACTACACCGAAATCAACCGCATCGCGGCCCGGCACGGCATTCCCGTGCTCGAAGACGGGGCCGAGAGCTTCGGGGCCCGGCACTGTGGCCTGGCTTCGGGCAGCCTCTGCGATCTGGGCATCACCAGCTTTTTCCCGGGCAAGCCACTGGGTTGCTATGGCGACGGGGGGATGGTCTTTGTGCGCAAGTCGCCCCTCAGCGGTAATCATAATGCAGGGGAGCTGGCGGCCCGGCTCCGGCGCATCTGTCACCACGGGCAGGACGGTCGCTACTGCCACACCTCAATCGGCGTCAACAGCCGCCTGGACACTTTGCAGGCCGCGATACTGCTGGCCAAGCTGCCTCTGCTGCTCGGTGAGCAGCGCAGAAAACAGGAGATCGCCCGGCGCTACGGTGAAGCATTGCGCAGCAGATTCGGTCTGCTTGAAGTACCGCGGCCGGCCCATGAATCGGCCCATGAATCGGCCCATGAATCGGCCCATGAATCAGCTCATGGCTACTTTCCGATTCTGGCACAAGGGAGCGCGCAGCGCGAACTGCTGCTTGAGAATCTCCGGAAGGAGCAGATCCCCTGTGGTCTGCATTTTCCCTGTCTGCATACCCAGGCTGCAGTCGCACACCTAGGCTATCGCGAGGGAGACTTTCCTGTGGCCGAGCGCATCGCCCGCAGCGTCATCACGATTCCAATGCATGCCTATTTGACGGATGCCGAAGTCGAGCAGGTGATTGACTGCGTGCTGGGTTGACATGGGAGCGGCTGTCCGTTCCCCTTAAAAAAAACCCGTTGCGGGGGTGCGGAGGGTAGAACGGCTCGATTCGATGAGGGAAGTCCAATGAACGGACACCTCGCCTCAGCTGTCGGCAGCCCTGGCGCAAAATCAGGATTTTTAGAAGGGCCCCACAGTCTGACCGAAGCCCAAAGCTTTGTTATTCGGAGGGGATTTATTGATGTCGGTAATCGGGACCGTCATCTGTGGATAATATCGGAGCGTAAAACAGGATTCGGGCTCCCTGAAAGACATCTCCAAGACATCTCCAGGGGGAATTGAACCCCCGTTGCCAGAATGAAAATCTGGAGTCCTAACCACTAGACGATGGAGACAAATTGCACAACCGTTGTCATAAATAGCTGAGCCGGACAGGATTCGAACCTGTGACCCACGCATTAAAAGTGCGTTGCTCTACCAGCTGAGCTACCGGCCCTTTCCAAACGGTAGCGGTACTATAGCGAAAGGTCCCCAAAATCGTCAAGAGAGCCCCGTATAGATAGGCTCGCTTCGCGAAGAAGGGCCTCCGGGCTCCCCACAGACTCACTATGATCAGAAATTCAGGATGGCACGGGATCTTGTTTTTTGGGCTTTTTTAGCGCCAGCACAAGGAAGCCTATCACAGTCACGATATACAGAACGGGAACGATAACCAACAGATCCACTCGAATCGGCGCACCTACTTGATGTCTTGTCCAATAAAAATATAGCCATGTCTCATAAATGCCGTATGCCAGCCATACAGCGATCATCACAATGAAACTGATGGCGGTTCTTCTTGGGAGAGCAACGCGGCCTTTCCCGATGTATATGACATACAGAAGCAGCGATATCACCCCGGCGGGGATGAGCCCAGTGCCCGGCTTCCCCATGAACCAAGCAAAGGGGCGGTGTATATAAAAAAGTAAGTCAGACATGTTTGTTCTCCTTATATTCAGCGGCAATTATATCTGCCCGGTTTCTCTGTGTAAAGCAAAGCTCCGCTTATCTGGCCCCTGCTGCTTTTCAAGGAAGGTCGGGCCTTGCTGCGCACGGCCCTCCCCTGTTTCTCCCATCAAAACAGCGATACCATTTGGGGAGGTCCCCTATAACTTTGTTTCGACTTTTTGCCGCAAGCGAACTTCTTTGACCTGAGCCAGCAGCACCCGCTGTAATATCTGTAAATCCTTGGGCAACTGAGAATAGTCATCGATAATCTGCTCTGAGAGCACCTGCTCTTCCAAAGCTCTGAGGGGAGAAGCAGTGAGCGGCTGTGCCTGCTGATTTGCTGGTCGGCTGTCGTTGACCCAAGTCGCAGCGAGATCCTTGCTGGGTTCAGTCCCGGCAGGGGGCGAACCCGCCTGTTGATCCTCTCTATCCCCTGTCTTTGCCCGCTCTGCCTGACCTGATTTCACCTGGCCCGGCTTTGTCTGTTGTTCTGACTTTACGCCTAAAGCCACTTGAGGCACTGGCCGGTTTTCTTGAATCCGCTGCTCTCCGGACGCGGTTCCCTTCCTGCTTGTTTGCGGGCATTGTTTTACTTCGTCCGGTGGCCCCCACTGCGGGGGCGGATTGTCGTGCTGATTGAGGAAGCTCAGGCGGGCGATGGGCGAAACCGGGCTAGAGGCCAATTCCTGCTGGAAAAAACGCAGCAGCAGGCTGTTACTGTCTTTGAAGTACCGCTGCACTTTTGCCTCGAGCAGGATAATCTCGAGACTCTGGCTTTCGGGCAGCCAGGTCCAGCAGGCTTCGGCCAGAAAGCGGGCCAGCTGGGGCTGCTTATGTTTGAGTTGCTGAACTATTCTGCGCCTCAGTTCTCGGGCCACGTTAGAACAAGCAGCGAGCGCGGGCAGGGTCGGTGTTTCGTGTCCCGGCGCCACTGTCGTATCTGTTTCAACCGGCTCAGACACGGTGGCCGGACGGGGCCCTTTCTGCTCCGGGCCCGGAGGACTGCCTGTCTGGACCGCAGTCGGAGCGCTTGCGGATTCAGATATGAGAAGCTGAGTTGGTTCGGGGGGGGCCGCTTTAGAAGCATTCGCTTCCGGTGTTTCCGGTGCTGGGGAGCTGGCCGCGCCCGACTCCTGCATGTGAATGCGGACAGTCGGAGGGGAATTATGGGGGGAGCTGTCATCCCTCAGGCGATCAAAGTTTTTTTTTTGGTCTCCGCTGCGGTGTCTGCGCTTATCGGGCCGGATAACTGTTGGTCGTAGTCGGGCAGACCCCGCTGAAGCCGGGTGGTCAATTCTTCTAGGCGCTGCAACTGTCGGGAACTGCTGCTGTAATGCCGCAGTTGAGAAAGCTCAAACAGCAACAGCTCGAATTCAAATTGCTCGTTTATCGAGTAGCGCAAGTTGCGGTACAGACTGAAACAGCGTTCCAGGATGTGGCACAGTTGCTCGCTGTTCCAGCACTGCAAGGCCTTGGAGCTGTAATGGCCGGGAGGATAGGGCAGCAGCAGTTGCAGCTGCTGTTCGTTGAGCCCGCTTTGCAACAACAGTAAGGCCCGCAGGTAGTCGCACAGATCGATCAGCAGCTGATCCAGTGAAGTACCGCCATGGATGATCTGCTGATACAGGCTGATGGCCACTTCCAGATTGGTGTCGATCAGGGCATCGCAGAGTTTGCCCAGTTGATCGACAGCGATCAGACCCATTTTCTGCTGGATCAGTTCCAGACTCAGGACCTGCTTCGGCCCTTCTGCTTCGCCACTGCAGAATGAAACCACCTGATCAAACAGAGTATAGGCATCTCGCATGGAACCTTTGGCTTCACGAGCTATCCAGATCAGGGCCTCATTGCGGTATTGCAAGCCAATTTCGCCGCAGGCTTTGCTTAGATTCTCCTGAATCAGAATTAATGGGACCAGGTGAAAGTTATAGTGTTGACAGCGACTGCGCACCGTCAGCGGTACTTTGTGAATTTCGGTAGTGGCAAAAATAAAGACGATATATTCGGGTGGTTCTTCGATGGTTTTCAACAACGCGTTAAAGGCGCTGTTGGAGAGCATGTGCACCTCATCGATAATAAATATTTTATATTTAGAAGAACTAGGAGAATAGAGTACTTCGTCTTTAATATCTCGAATATCTTCCACACTGGTGTGCGATGCGCCATCGATCTCGATGACATCCATGGCTTTCCCCGCCAGGATATCGCGACAGTTGGGGCATTTCCCGCAGGGGTTGCTGCTTGGCCCTTGCCCGCAGTTCAGAGCTCGCGCCAGGATACGCGCTGTCGAAGTCTTGCCCACACCGCGCGGCCCGGAAAACAGATATGCATGGGCAATGCGGCCACTGCTCAGGGCGTTGTGCAGGGTTTGCTGCACAAAGTCCTGCCCTGAGAGTTGTGCCAAATTATGGGGGCGGCGGCGGGTGGCAGTTACTTGGTATTCCATGCTCTGAGGTCGGATTGTAGCAAAACGAAGCTTTCTGGGGAAGCTCCCGGTGGGCTATCGGAGATACCCATAGCACTATGGGGACGCTTAAAAACTTCAGGGGACCTCCCAATAGACTCCCGCAGGAGTGACAAATTTTTACGGGAGTGACAAACATGTATCGTACTCTGCGGATCCGTGGTTCCCTACCCGCAGGCCAGAAAACAGGCAAAGCAAAGCGGCCCCGCTTTGGGCGGGGCCGCTGAGGCCGCAAAGAGGGCGGGGCCGCTGAGGCCGCTACCGGCCAGACAGGGACTTCACGTAGGGCAGGTCTATTGTACCGAGATGGCGACGGTTTGAGTCACTGTACCCGTGTAGTTCCCCTTGCCCGTGACCGTAACCTCATAATTCGCAGAAGAGCCTGCCGTAGCAGTACCATCGGAGCCACCCATCAACGCAGAAACACTAGGCAGGTTAACAATACGGAAGCTTACGCCTGAAAGAGCTGTCGCCGAGGGCTCTATCGACAATGTGTAGTGAACCCCAGATCTCAGGGTCTTCCCTCCCACTGTAACTTTTACCGAAATCTGGGATTCCCCGGTGGTAGTGGTAGTAGATTTGATAGTAAACGCGTTATTCGTACCCACCGTCACCGTGGCACCTGAGATATCTGCCCTCACCGCCAGTGGCCCCGCTTTGGTGTTTGCCGTTCCTCCCTCGCTGTCGCTCACTGTTACCGCAATCTCATAGTCGCCCAGCTCCCAGTCCGCTGCCGGGGCAAATGTCGCTGTGGTATTCCCGGGAAAGTCTGTCCAGGAAGTTGCGCCGCTCCTGCGGTAATGCCACTGGTACGAGAGCGTGTCCCGCTCCTTGTCCGAGGCGCTCACCGTGTAGACCAGACTGCCGCCTCGCACAGCATACGTTGCATCACCCGCTGCCGTCACACTGGCAATCGCGGGCGCGATGTTCAGCCGCAGTGTCCGGGTCACCGATACTGTGTTTTGCCCATCTCCCACATCGGCCCGTACCAGCACATTATGGCGCTCATTCGCTGCCATCGCCTCGATCTCGCTATCGCTCTTGCCCCTCACGGGGGAGTAAAATCGCCGATCAAGTAACGAAGACTGCTCGGCACCGTTTATCTTGGTGCTTCCCTCATACCACTTATAGCTCAGGGCATCCCCTTCCGGGTCCGTAGCAGTCACGAAGAAACCCAGTGCCGGGGTTTGGGCATTCACATCCGCCAACTGAAAGCGGCTGTTCTCTGTCGGGGTCGCTCCGGTAAAGCTTGCTGTGGGCGCACTATTCGCCCTGACTTCCACTGCCTTCGGCCCCGCTTTGGTATTTGCCGTTCCTCCCTCGCTGTCGCTCACTGTTACCGCAATCTCATAGTTGCCCAGCGGCCAGTTTGCTGCCGGGGCAAATGTCGCTGTGGTATTCCCGGTAAAGTCTGTCCAGGAAGTTGCGCCACTTCTGCGGTAATGCCACTGGTACGAGAGCGTGTCCCCCTCAGGGTCAGATGCGCTCACCGTGTAGACCAGAGTCTCGCCTGCCTTAATACTTGTTGCACCGCCCGCCGCCGTCACACTGGCAATTGATGGCGCACGGTTGGCACCGGCGGACTCAGCAGCCCCGCTTTCCAAGCTCTTCAGCTCCGCCTCCAGTTTCTTCAGCTCCTGTTCATCCTTATCGGACAGGGCACTGTTTATCCTCGCGACAAAATCGTCCAGCTCGTCCTGTTCCGCAGGACTCAGATCACCTTCAGGCCTAGCCACAAGCTTTACAAACCGGTTCCGTTCCGTTTCGTGCAGGCCTCCCGCCTGTAGAAGTTCGGCCAGTTCTTTCTGCTTCTCCGCGCTCAGCGAAGATACCTCCTTCGGCAGATTCGGGCCGAGCCCAATATCTTCGGGGGGGCCACAGGCCAGTGCCAGGAAAAAGATGGAAAGGAGGGCGAATGGGCGCAAAAACACCACGGGGAAAGAAAATTTCCTGCGGTATAGCGCTGAGTTTGGGGTTTCCCGGGCGATGAGCGATGAGCGATTTTTACTGAACTTGTGTTCCATGGTGCAATACTCCTCGGTATTATTACGCGATTACGCGAAATAACGCATAAATCGAAATAACGCATAAATTATGGGGACCTCTAAAAATGGTATCGCTTCGCGAGAATTGTACAATCGCTCTGCTTCTGTTTTGTCTTGGCCGCAGCGATTGTACCGCGTTTTGATGCCAGACGAAGGCTCCCATGCGAGCTGGCGCAGCATGGGAGAGGGGAGGGCCTTGCGCAGCTAGGCCCGACCATCCTTTTCTGCGAGCCTGTGCAGCATTGGAGAAATGGGAAGGCCCGTGCACAGCTAGGCCCGACCTTCAGCAAAGAGCCTGCTTCCTCTCTTTCGTGACAGTGGTAAATGGCGGGGCGAAGCAGGCCGTTTGCCACAAACCCTGCCGTAAGGCAGAACCTTTACTCCGTGAAAAAGACCGAGTCTGGTGCGGCATCTTTCTGTGATGGGGAATTTTTAGAGGTCCCCTTATGATATTCCGACCAAGGCCGGAATGGTTCCGATACAATAATAAGATTTCAAAAGCGGAAATATATAATGATTTTGGGGCCGGAGTCAAGGGTAAATTCCAAAGGGGACCTCAAATTTTAAAATACAGCAAACTGCGCTGGTGATCACAGTGTGGCAAAGTGAAAAAGCACTGTTGTGCGGCACCCTCAAGTTGCTGCGCCTTGTGCCAGTTGCCTTTGTAGAGCAGCACCCCACCTGTCTTGTCGCTGGGACCCTGAAAGGCCTTTAGCGGCAGGAGCAGGTGCTGCCAGTCTTTTTGCTCCTTTTTGCCGACATTCTTCTGTTTCCGGAGAGCAGGGCTCAAGGGCCGGAAGGCCCGGCAGGTTACAATCCTTTGCTGAAGTCCGGACTGCCCGAAGGGTTTAAGCGCGTTGGGCTCCTGCCATTTAAACCACTCTGCTACAGGGTTCTGACAGATCTCCACCCTGTTTTGCAGACCCAGTTCCGCAACCATGGAACGCAGAATGCTGGCCCGCCGCGCGGCGGGCTCGACCAGAAATATCTGTGGCGGCGGTCCGTCGGACTGCCACAGCTCCAAAAACTGTGTCAGTGGCAGCCCGGGTAAGCCCAGACCGCTGCCGACATCAACCAGCTGAATTTCGCAGGGAGGACTCTGCAAGAGGCCCGCACCCGCTAGGAATAGAGCCCCGCTGAGGCTGTCGAGCAAGTGTAAAGCTACGAAGTCTTCCGCACTCTGCTCGCCCAGCAGATGGAAGGCTCGGTGCCACTGCAGCAGCACCTGAGCATAGGCCCCCAAGGCCTCTTGCAATTCTTGCCGGTGAGCGGCTAGGAAGCCTGTAAGCGCCTGCCAGGAGTCTGGGGGCTCCGTCCGGGTCTCTTTTGGTTGTTCTGCAGGTATTCCCTGACCCTCGAACAGTTTCCGGCACAGCTGGTCCAACCCCTCTCGCAGTTGCAGCTCCTGCTCAGGGCCCCACTGCCAGTTCGTCACACCGGCAAACTCAGCAACAGAAACAGGGTCCCGATCACCATCATCAATAGCAGAGCGATGACTTCCACAGACCCACTGAGGAAGCTGAGCAATTTGCTCTGCCCGGAGTTTTCGGCGGTAGGGCTCCGGACGCCCAGCAGCAGCAAGGCCCCGAGTCCCTTTTTACCGCCGATCACGGCGAAACTGAGCAGAGTCATGGCCAGCATACCCCCCAGTGAGATCCCTGCCACCAGAAAAATGGCAATTCCCAGTATCTGGTTCAGCAGGCCAAAGATCAGCAGTGCCGTGCTGATCGGACAGGGGACTAAACCGATACCCAAGGCGAAATACCAAGCAGGTCTCCCCGCAGGCTGAACAGAATCGCGTGAGTCTGTGTGCGCATGCTCGCAATGGGGATGCCCGTCATGAGAATGAGGCTTGTGCCGGAGGGCATGGCGGTGGGAGCAGTGATGGCCGCCGCCCCGCAGATGGCCGAAAATGTGGCTCCCCAGATGCCACAGACTCCAGAGCACAATGATCCCGTAGCTGAATATCGACACGATGGTCTCGACTCGGCTGCCCTGGCTGAAGGTCAATCCCAGCAGACCATAGCTCAGGAACACTACCAACCCCGCGGACAGACTGTCCACGATATTAATCAGCACGCTGAGCCACATTCCTTCCTTCAGGGAGGTTTTGCGCGACATAAAATAACTGATGGTAAATAACTTGCCGTGCCCCGGCCCGGCAATGTGCAAAAAGCCAAATATAATGGAGAAGACGAAACCCAGCAGGTACAAATGCCAAGAATCGCGCCAGCTGAGCTGTCTGATCCGGAGCGCGGTGTCGCTCACCTGTGCCTGAATGCTGCGCTGCCACTTGAGAAACCAAGGCGGCATGAGCAGCCACTGCTGTAAGCGCCTGCTGAGGCCCTTTGCGGTATTACCCGCCGCACTCCCGGAAGCCTGGTCTTGCTCGTTTTCTCGTCCGCGCTTAAATGGATCCTGCTGGGCCTCCAGTGCGGCCCCGGCCAGAAAGAGAGGCAGCAGCAGGCAAGGCAGCAGCAGCCTTGGCAAGCTGCGCGGCCCGGGTTGAGACTTTTGCGACATCAAGAATCCTAAGAGCCCTTCACGTTTACGGCCCGTACCGGGTAGGGTCCCCATTGCAGGTTTTGCACCATGAACTCCTGACTGCTGATCGTCACTCCGTTGAAGTTCAACCCCGACTTGGGCAGAGAGTCAAAGGCGATAAAATATTCCTGATCTTCGAGGAAAATCGCAAATTCTTTGTGCCCGCTCAAAGCCAGCCCCTTCCCCGTAGCCCCCGGAAACGGCACGTAGAATTGGTAGATCATCTTGCCATTGTCGATAGAGGCATGGAAATTACGGGCCGTGCCCAGGGGAACCTTTTGGGGCAGGCCGCGCGTGATACTCCGGCCCGACTTGGGCACGACTTCCAGAAAGTAATTCAGTTCCTTCAGGTGAACGAAGGCTTGAGAGTAAACGCTTTCTTCTTCTGCTGTATTGATTTTACCATTCCGGTCGCGATCGAAATCCAGTACCATCTGGGAGCTGTAGATCTGATCAAAGATCCAGCTCACACTGGTGCCTTCCAGATAGCGGCCGTCCGGAGAAACCCGGGGCTCAAGCACTCCGTCGATAAACACGTGGGGGTGCGCGGCCAATCGGCTGTTTCCCAGCAATAAAGATCCCAGCAGTAGCAGACCCGCCGCGCTGCCGGGCCAAAATCCGGGCCAAGGACTCTCTCGCAACGTGTCCGACATTCTTTGCTCTCTTCCTCTCATTTTGTCGCTACGGAGGCAGGCTGCCATGATATTTCGCCGCAGCCCCAGACTCAAGGGGTAAAATTCCGATTGCTCCCGCGCGTCAAATTTTCCAAGCATCACGCGAAATTTATATGAATTCCGCGTGTGCATCGCCCAAAAATTGGGATATGAAGGCAAAAAGAATTGCCCTGATCTGACCAAAACAATATAATCCGACAGCTATTAACACATAAGAGAGCCTCTAAAAATTCGCTTTTGACGCCGAGTGAAGGGTCTCTGATGAGAGTCGACATGAATTGGCAGGATACTTTGCTATTAGGATGCCTCTAATAAGGAACCAGACTATGACTAAGACGGTCACAATTGTAGATGGTGGTTACTTCAAGAAGGTGGTGGTCACCGAACACAAACTGGCACACCGACAGTATACCGACTTCCTCTACGAGAACATTCGCTCCTGCGAGGACGAAGACGAGGCTCAGATACGTATTCTGTACTACGACTGTCTGCGCTATGAGGGCGAGCAGCAAATGCCGATCTCGGGTGAGAGCAAGCGCTTCTATGGCAACGCCACCGAGTTTGACGGCCTGGGTTCCTATGACCTGATGGCCATTCGGCTGGGCGAGCTGCGCTTCCGCGGCTTCATCTTGCGGCAGCAGAACAGCGATATTTTCAATCGTCCCTTAAGCGATGGGGATTTCCTGCCCAGCTTTGAACAGAAGGGCGTAGATATGCGTATTGGACTGGACATCTCCCATTATTCGGAGAAACGTCTGGTAGACCGCATTATTCTGATCAGCAACGATACCGATTGCATTCCGGCCATGAAAGAGGCCCGCAAAAACGGTGTGCAGGTCGTTGTGGTTGAATTTGAGGGTCAGAATCTGCACCGCGATTTGATTAAGCACAGTGATTTTGTGAGGCCGCGCGAAGTTATTGGGCCGGATTTGAACTGGTAAAAGGGACCTCTAAAATTCTCCAGTACAGAAAGATGCTGCTCCAGCTCGCTCTTTTGAAACGAACAGCTTGGCAAGAAGAGCGAATTTTTAAAGGTGCCCTTTGCCTGCCGGTCGCCTTGATCGTTTTGACCATGTTCGGCTGCGGCCTGCCGGACAGCCCCCCCATTCCCGATGCTCCGATTTCCATCGACAACAATGATAATGACAATACCCTGTCTTTTGCCGCTCCGGCGGACAGTAAAATCGATCGCTACATTATCTGGTACAAGATCTATCCCTACCTGACCAGAACCCAAACGACAGACTTGGTAAGCGCTGATAACCGTTACTTCGATGATTTGAACACCCGTAGTGCCAGCGATATCCGCAAAAGGGGCTTTCACGAACTGCGACTCAGTGCCAATCCCGATAGCGGCTATTATTTTCAGGGACTTGAGAGCGGCGAGAGAGCGTTCATCATGCGGAATCCGGACACTGCCACGGACACTGCCAATTATATTACGGTTAGGATAGGAGATGAGGTCCACAATGTGCGACGCAACGTGGCCACGTCAGCGGTGGACAATTCTCGCAAACCCTTTCGCCGTAAGTTCAGCCTGGACGATGATGCCGATCTGCGCAGCAGGCGCAGTAGTTTTCAGAACACCGGGGAGGGCTTTGCCGTGGCGTTTCTGGCCCAATCGGCCTACGTGGACAGCGCAGAGCTGGAATTTGTCCATAGCGAGCTGACGGCACTGGGTACCATGTATTCGCCTGACGGTTTTAGCAACGATTAAGGGCACCTATAGCGCATGACCAATTACGTTGAACTGGCGCAGAACATCGCCACAGCTCTGGGCAAACTCCCCGAAGTCCGAGCTATCATTTCGGAAAATTCCCTTTCGGAATTTGACCATGCCCACCCTTACATGTCCATCAATCTGAATATTTACTATGCGGAGGGCGGGGCACCGCAGCCCGAAGAGCGCCGTCATGTGCTCGAGGACTTTGACGTTGAGATTTCCAATGAAACGCGCAGCCGTACCTATGCCCATATTACCGGGGTGCCCTTAGAGTTGCGTTGCATTGATCAGCGCAGCCTCGACTACCTGATAAAGCACTTGGATGCTGCCAACTGGATCGCATACGAGAAGAATACCGAGATCTTTTACAGCATCCTGAACGGTAGCATTCTGATCCATAAGGACGATTCGCTGCAACAGATGAGGGAGTTCCTGAGCGATCCTCCCGAACAGATGTGGATCAATTTGAAGAGCTATGCGGTGAGCCGCATGACTTTGGATCTGGGACTGCTCGAAGATGCCCTGGCCCACCACGACCGGGTTCTGACTTTGCAGGCTCAGGGGCGCTTTCTGGAAGCCCTGCTGCAGGTGCTGTTCCTCAGCAACAAGCAATTCACACCGCCGCTGCGCTTGCAGCAGCTCGAACTGGAACAGCTGAGTCTGCTGCCCTTCGATTTCGCCCGGCGCTTTGACGAATTCCTTGATCTGCACCTGGACCCGACCCAGCGCCTGGAGATCTCCCTGCAACTGGCCACAGACGCTACTCTGCTTTAGGGAAGCTCTAAAAATGGTATCGCTTCGCGAATATTGTTATACCGTACTTTGACTCGATGTTATAAGATGATGGAATATCCCGCAGCTTCTGAATGGCTGGTGATTGACTTGGGCGGTTCGGTAATCGCTCCTTCCAATTGTGAGGGCCCGGATGCGGCCTTTACTGCGGAAATCTTGCGCTTTCTGCATGGCTGGCTGTGCCGGCCCGGTGAGAGCCGGATGCGATGCCTGGGACTGGTAATCGGCGGCGGCGCGGCGGCGCGCCGCTATCAGCAAGGCATTGGCGCGGCCTCTTGCGACCAAGATCCGGTGCCAAACGAGGGGCTGGACTGGCTGGGCATTCGTGCCACACATCTGAACGGTGAGTACGTCCGGCTGCTGGCTGTCGGTCTGAAGGATGAAGCGGGTCGCAGTCTGGTAACTCAGCCGCTGCTGCATCGCTACGATCGGTTGCCGCCTCCTGCGCGGCTGGGCCGTATAGTGGTGGGTGGCGGCTGGAAGCCGGGCTTTTCCACAGACTATGATGCGGTGCTGCTCGCCGAGCACGTGGGGGCAAAACGCCTGCTGTGCCTCTCGAATATTGCCCAAATCTACGATGACGATCCGGCTCGCAATCCTGAGGCCCGGCCTTTGGCCGAGCTGGACTGGAACAGATACCAGCAGATGGTCGGCAGCGAATGGCAGCCGGGACGTTCGCTGCCTTTTGACCCGGTGGCTAGCAGTCATGCGGCCCAGATCGGGCTGGAACTGATCTTTGCCGATGGGCGCAACTTGGCAAATCTAGACTTGATCCTGAGCGGAGCAGCCTTTACCGGAACTGTGCTGCGGGGTTCTTCTGCTGCTGTTTGCCCATAAGCCTAGCACCGACTTTCCGGTGCCAGGCTTTATGGAAACCTCTTAAGGGTACCTCTAAAAATTCACGGGTATTACCCACTCTTATGCAACTGGAGCTGCAACTGCGCCTCTAGTTCCGGGTCGGAAATGGATGTGACACGACCCTCTTCGTATTGCCGGTCGATCCAGTCCTTGATGGCCAGTACCAGAGCTGCCGTCTTACTGCGCTGTGCCTCATCCAGTTCGGGGTGCTGCTGCTGCAGCCAGTGCGCCACGCCGCTGGCTCCTGATGTGTTAGAAATGGCCACGGCTACCGGACGCTTGAGCAGCGACTCCGTATTAAAAATATTGTAAATTTCCTCGTTCTTGAGGATGCCATCGGCGTGGATACCGGCACGGGTGATGTTAAAGTCCGAACCGACATAGGGAGTGCGCGGCGGGATGGCGTAGCCCAGCTCCCTTTCGTAGTAGCGGGCAATTTCGGTGATGATCGTGCTGTCCATGCCGTCCAGGGTGCCGCGCAGTTGGGCATACTCAAAGACCATTGCCTCCAGCGGGCAGTTGCCGGTGCGCTCGCCGATGCCCAGCAGCGAACAGTTGACCGCCGCCGCACCATAGAGCCAGGCGGCACTGGCGTTGGGCACAGCCCGGTAGAAGTCGTTGTGACCGTGCCATTCAAGCTGCCCGCTGGGGAAGCCGGCATGGTGCAGCAGTCCGTAGATAATGCCCCCTACACTGCGCGGAATCGCCACACCCGGGGTGCTGATGCCGTAACCCATAGTGTCGCAGACCCTCAGTTTGATCGAAATACCGGCCTGTTGGGATAGTTTGCGCAGCTCAATCGCAAAGGGGATCACAAAGCCGTAGATGTCGGCGCGGGTGATATCTTCTAGGTGGCAGCGCACTTTGATGCCCAGCTCCAGTGCCATTCTGACGATGCCGAGATAGTGTTCCAGCGCCTCGCTGCGCTTCATCCTGAGTTTTTTAAAGATGTGGTAGTCCGAGCAGGAAACCAGGATTCCGGTCTCCTGAATCTGCATGTCTTTGACCAGTTGGAAGTCTTTTTCCGAGGCCCGGATCCAACTGGTGATTTCGGGAAAATCATAGCCCAGGGCGCGACAGGCTTCAACGGCTGCGCGGTCCCGCTTGCTGTACAGGAAAAATTCGGACTGCCGGATCAGACCCTTCGGACCGCCCAGACGGTGGAGAAAGGTGAAGAGCTGTACAATCTGTTCTTCAGTGTAGGGCATCCGCGACTGCTGACCGTCGCGGAAGGTGGTGTCGGTGATCCATATCTCATCGGGCATATGGATCGGCACAACCCGGTGGTTAAACGCGATGCGCGGAACTTCGACATAGGGGAAGTGCTCTCGGTAGAGCTGTGGTTCATCGATGTCCTGCAGGGCGTATTCAAAATTCCGGGCTTCCAATAAATTGCTGCGTTTGGTTAATTCCAGCATGGATTCGCTCTCCTTCAAAATTCCGAGGACCATCATATAGCGATGCTGAGGGGAAGTGAAGCACCCTTCTTGTATCCGGGGTCCCACAAGGCCGGCCCCGAACCCCCGAATAGCGGGGGAAACAGCGGCAAAAAACCGCTGTGGCGGCTGCTCAGACAGCTTGCCTTTGCAGCAGACAGAAGTACAGCGGCCCGCTACCGGGATGGCGCAGCTGGCGGTCCGGCAGGATGCTGTAGCCGATGAAATCGGCCCGGTTTGAAGCTGTCCCACCAGGATCCGAATCGCCACTCAAGGTATAGAGCTGCTCAAAGTGCCAGTCCGGGTAGTCCTGCGGCGCAAAGCAGCCGCCGGGCACGGCAACACCCAGGCCGCGCCCGCTGCGCTTGCGCAGGGCCTTTGCCACCACAGCAGCATTTTCCAGCGGCGAGAGGGCACAGGTGGCGTAAAGCAGTACGCCACCCGGTGCCAGACAGTCCAGCCCGGCACAGAGCAGAGCCAGCTGAGTCCGGGCGTTGCGCTTGCTGCGCGAAGAGCGCCACCGGGCCAGCAGTTCGGGCTTTTGCAGAACATGGCTTTCCGAAGAGCAGGGGGCATCCAGCAGGATGGCATCGAATAAGAGCCCGGCGGCCTTGTGCCGCAGGGCCAGCTGGCAGGCATCGGCCCGTTGCAGCTGAACCTGTTGCCGCAAGGCTTCGGGCAGCAGAGCTTTCTGCTGCTGTAAGCGCGCAAAGCGCGCACCCGATATTTCACTGGCCAGCAGCTCCACAGTCTGACTGCCACCCCCGGCAGCCTGATGACATGACTGTTGCAAGAGCAAGAGGCCCAGCATCTTGCCGCCGGGGGCGGCGCACATGTCCCAGAGCCGCAGTGCGGGTTTTCCGATTGCTGAGAGCTGCCGGACCAAAAGCCGACTCAGCAGGAGGGAGGCCGGATCAAGGCGGTAACTGCCGTTCAGACCCAGTCTCCTCAAGTCAAATTGCGGCCTGCGCGCGCGCAGCGCAGCGCGCAGGCCGGGCCATCGCTCGGCAAAACATGCACTGTAGTATTGTTCAAAGGTCTGGCTGCTTTGCTCCCTGTGTCTGCCCATTGCTGCCATTTGGGCTCAGGAAGATCTTTGAAGCGGCCATTCCAGGCCCTGGGTCAGGCAGAAAATCTCGTAGGCGTTGAGTGCGGCCCCGCGCAGCAACTGGTCGCCGGAGACAAAAAAATCCAGCCCGCTCTTACCGTGGATCAGGCTGTGACGCAAACGCCCCACTTCGACATCGTAGCGTCCGGAACTGGAGAGCGGCATCGGATAAGCCCGGCCGGTGTGCCGCAGCTCGGTAAGACACAGGCCCGGCATCTGTTGCCACAGTTCGCGCACTTCTGCCAACTCGGCCTCGCGCAGCAGTTTGACGCTGATCGCCTCGGCGTGCGAGCGCAGAGTGGGGACCCGCACGCAAGTGGCCGCCACCGGCAGTTCCGGCCGCCCTAAAATCTTGCGCAGCTCCCAGCTTGCCTTCATTTCTTCCCTGGTGTAGCCGTTGCTTTGAAAGGCATCGATGTGTGGTACAACGTTGTAGGCCAGGTTGTACTGGAAGAACTCGCTCCCGTCATCGCGTCCATAGCCTTGGAAATCACGGCTCTTGCGCTGTAATTCGGCCATGGCTGGGGCCCCGGCTCCGCTGGCGGCCTGGTAAGTGGCCAGCTGCACATGCTCTAGCCCGATATGCCGGTCAAGCGGAGCCAGTGCCATCAGAGCGATGGCGCTGGAGCAGTTGGGATTGGCCAGCAAAGTCTGGCCCCGGTATTGCTGAGCGTTGATTGCCGGTATGAGAAGGGGAACATCCGCTTCATGGCGCAGGGCCGAAGAGCTGTCGATGACGATGCTCGCACTGCTGAGAGTGCGGGCATGCCGCTGCGAAAAAGCAGCGGGAACACACAAAAAGACCACATCCATCGCGCTCAAAGCTTCGGTGGCAAACTCGGCTACCGGCAGCTCACGGCCCCGGAAAGAGCGAGTAGAGCCTGCCGACCGCGCCGAACCGTAGAGGCTCAGCTCCACATGAGCGGGTGCGTGCTGTTCAAACAAATCCAGCAGGGTGGAGCCAACCGCACCGCTGATTCCGACAATCGCAACCCGAATACTGGTGTTCAAAAATCTATCCTTTCATTTCGCCTTCCGGCGCCCAAAGCGGGAAGTGCCGTGGGCTTTCAGTCTGTTTTGCGGCCGCTGTTCTAGCGTATTCTGTCCTTGCCGATCCTGCGCGGTTTTGCATATAGCGGCGGCCCCCAAAACACCCAGCGACGCAAGGGCTTTTGCTTCAGGTATTCGTGCGGCAGCAGCGACAGAAATATCGGTCCCAGAATCAAGTCGGCCAGCAGTGCGATCAAAATGACCAGCACCGTAAATAAACCCATATAAGCCAGCCCCTGGAACCTAGAAAACATGAACACGGCAAAGCTGCTGCACAAAATAATGGTCGTTTCCACCAAAGCGGGCCCGACCTGGGAGAGGGTGGCGTGAATCGAAGCCCCGTAATTCTGCGATGAATCAAAGCGGCTGGTCACCGTGTAGAAAAAATGGATGGTATCATCGACGATCAGACCGATCACCATCGGAAACATCAGAAAGTTGAACGAATTTAAGTCAATGTTCAGCAAAGAAATAATCCCGCCGATCATCACGATCGGAAAAACGTTGGGAATCAATGAAATCAACGTGACGTAGAGCCTGCGGAAGATCAACAGCAGCAAGAAAAACACGATCAGTATCGAGATAATGATCGATTTGACAAAACTCCGGGTCATCAGGAGGTCGCCCCGGCTGGTGTCCATAATAAAGCCCGTAAAAAACACCTGCGTTTGCCCGGCATCCCCAGGACTCTGTTCCACAGCCCGGGCGATACGCTGTTCATAGCGCCGCGCCAAATCGATAAAGGGCAAGCTCTCAAAGGACTTGACTTCCAGCAGGATACGCAGGCTCTTGAGGTCCTGAGAGAGCCAATTGACCGCGTCAAAGCCGCTGAGCCGTTTGGAGAGCAGTAGCAAGCCGTTCAACTGAGCCATGCTCTGAACTGAAGCGATACCGTCCTGCCGGCCCTTGAGCTGGGCTGCGTCTTCGATCAGATCGCCCAGCCAGAAAGTCTGTCTGACGATGTCTTCGCGCTCCATGTCCTCCAGTACCTGGTTCAGGTGCCCGAGCATCTTAAGACCCTTGTCGCTTTGGGGGAACAGGCCGTCTTCGTTGTAGATCACCACGCTGACAGTACCGACAGGCGCAAAATCGCTCTGGCTCAGATGAGCGAGGTCTTTGATCACCTGGTTCTCGCTGCCCATAAATTCGGAAAATTTATAATTGGCCCGCAAATCCATAATGTAATACAGTGCTAGGCTGAACAGAAGCAGCGCCGAGACTATGATCATTTTGCGAAAACGAAAGGAAAATTGAGTCACACGGGCCAGCTGTGTAGAAAATGCCCATTTGCTGCGCCGCAGCAGTGCCCGATACTTATCATTGAAGCGAGTAAAACTGAGTATCATCGGGAACAAAGTCATCGTAAAAAGATATATGAATAATACCTCCAGCAAACAAGAATATCCTGTTGTTTGTATCGCAGGTATGGGCACCACACGCAGGCTCAGGAACGAGAACATGGTGGTCATTGCTGTAAAAGTAATCGGACGAACACAGCGCATCCAAGCAATCGCCAGTGCCATATCGACACTGGTATGCTGTAAGCTATGCTTAAAATGGTTATAGAAATGAACTGAATATCCAATAGAAGTAGCTACTCCAATTGTTACTGGAATCATTAAAAAGGTCAGATCAACTGAGAGTCCAAGCATTGACATGATGCCAATGGTCAGCCAGTTGGCTATAAAAGAGCTGAGCAGTGTCCCGATAAATGCCAGCCAGGAACGCAGCATAAAAAAGATCAGCAGCAGCATCACTATCAGCAGCAGGACGAATACCTTCGTAAGATCACTGATATAAAACGAAAACTGCTGGTAAACAATGTGGGCCGCGCCACTGGTCCATATCTTAAGCCCGGCGGGAACCAAGGGTGCCTTCCGGTAGCGCTGCTGAATTTGTTCCATGGCCCGGCCAATAATAATGAGGGGTGACTCCTGAGGCTGGCCCTCCGCACGCAGCTCCTCTTCGGTGGGCAGGGTTTCAAAGTCCAGGACAATCAGGGCCTTGCGTCCGTCTCGCGAAACCAAATGACCGGTCGCCGCCGGGCTGTGCAAGGCTCTCCGGGAGAGCCAGCGCTGGTTGCGCACGGCTTCTCTGTCCTGTTCAGGGCTCGCATCCGACAACGGCAGCCGGACATTGGGCGGGAACAGGTCCAGTACCGAAGAGATCTGTTTCAGGTAGGGGATTTCGGCCGCGATGTCCTGCTCCAGCCGGTAGAGGAAATTGATGCCCGCACGGCTTAGAAAATCCATGCCCTCAAGGTAAAACAGGTTGCTGTCCGGGCTGCCAAAGGCTTGCAGATAAGCTCTTCTGGCCATCTCAGTCTCTTCGGAAATATAACTCAGGTTTTCCACGTTGACCGAAGGCCGGTAGGCGAGGGTGTAGCGCGCGAGCAGCAGCAACAGCGCCCCTGCGATCCCAAAACTGATGAGGCGGTATTTGCGAATACGGAAATACGGTGAATCGAAAGACAGCAGAAGCTTTACCTCATTCCTCTTGCCCGGGTTATCTGCGCCATCACTTCCTGCATTCTGTTCAGAAAGTATACCACAAGGATGAGTGCCGTTGCGTTATGTTGCGTTACATATGGACAAATGGAAGCAGCTGGATGTAAGGGGGAGTTTTCAAAACCTGCTTTTACCGAAAATATCACCATTCAGAACAAAACAAGCTTCTGGGGACCTCTAAAAATTCCAGTTCTGCGCTGAATCGCGATCTTGTCGCCGAATAAAGGTTCTGCCTTCGGCAGGATTTGTGAGGAATGGCCTGCTTCGATGTGCCATTCCTCACCGTCAGCAAAGCCTTACCATACAACAAAGTATGCTTCGGCTTCACTTCCTTGCTATCGGCAAAATCTCGCTGATTCAGCATCAAAAGCGAATTTTTAGAGGTCCCCTTCTCGCAGATCACCGGGGAGTATATCCGGCAAAGGTAACGGAAACAAGTTCGCAGCGCAGAATTCTACATTCTGCTGCGCAGCATCGACTTTATTTTCGGGACTTGACTTGCTATAATGCCCTTATGTTTGGTTTTCAACTGATCAAATGGTTCTGGAACCTGTGGGATCACTTATTGACCATTATCCTATGGAACCTGAGCTGTCTTATGACTGTCGGGCTGTTTTTCTATCTGTTGCAGATTTTTCTCGCTGCCGCGGACGGCCTGCCCCAAGTACTGCCGGCCGCCCTGCTATCTCTGCTGCTGCTCTTCTGCTCTACCGTACTACAGCACACCCTTGCCCTGAGCAATTATGCAATTGCCAAGTTTGAGCGCAGCGAGTGGAAAGAGTGCCTGTGCCGGGCCTGGCGCAAGGACAGCTTGCGTGCCGCGATATTGATGGACTTGGGCCTGGGTGTGCTATTTTTGATTTACTTTGTCAGCTGGCGCTTCTACACTCAGCAGGGCGGCCTGCTGAGCCTGATGGCGCAGGGGCTGCTTTTCTGGCTGGCCCTGCTGCTGCTGCTCAGTTCCGGCTTCTACTTCCCGCTCTTGGTGAGAGAAGAGTTTTCGATCAAAAAAGCCCTGCGCCAGAGCCTGGTGGTCTGCCTCGACAACTTTCTGCTGTCGCTGGCACTGGGGCTGGTCGGCCTGCTGCTGCTAGTCATTTCTTTTCTCCCTCCACTAATGCTGTTCTTTGGCCCCGCAGGGCTGGGTCTGTGGTATGAAGTCAGCCTGCGCATCCTCTACTATAAATATCAATACATCCAGCAGTTACCCGAAGAGGAAATCCAGAAAGCACGTTCTTCGCGCGGCAACTTACGCCGCCGGAAACCGGAGATCCCCTGGCGGGCCTTGCTGCGCGAAGAACGTGAGCGCATTGGGCCGCGCAGTCTGCGCAACTTCATTTTCCCGTGGAAAGACTGACAGGATCGAAACCCCCTGTCCAATTGCCTCTGAGTTGGAATTCTCAGAGCTTTTTTAAAGGGATACCAATGAACCGTATCTGGAATTCTCAGGATCTGGAGCAGCTGCTTGAACCCAACGACTGGATGCGCTTGCAGGAGCAGGTGCGCAGCCGCGCGGCGGACCTGCGGCCAATTGCTACTGAAATCAAGTCCAAGTTGCTGCCACTCGATAATGTGCGCGGCATTCTATTCGATATTTACGGTACTCTGCTCATTTCGGACGCAGGCGAAATCAGTTCGGCCCCGGAGACCATGGAGGTTTTGCAAGACGGGCGGGGCCAAACGAGCCAGGGGAGTGCACAGCAACACCGCACGCCCGACTTCCGGGCACTGCAAAGCCTGCCGGGGCTACTGCGCGCCGCTCTGCCCACTGACTTTGTGCCCGGCAAAGCCATACAACAGAGCATCCGGGAGCAGCACAAGAGACTGCAATCTGCGGAACTGGCGCATCCTGAGGTAGACATTGTCGAGTTGTGGCACCAGGTGCTGCTGCAGCAGCTGGATCAGAGCATGCACAGCAGCCTCAGCCCTTTTATTCTGGCCCGCTTTGCCCTGGAGTATGAGTTATTGCACAATCGCGTTCAATTAATGCCCGGAGCACTGGAGTTATTGCACTGGCTGGCTGCGCGCAATTTTTATGTCGGTATTATTTCCAACGCCCAGTTCTACACACCCATTATTCTGTCTGCTTTGTTGAATATCCATGATTTGAGCGATATCAACATTCAGCCGGACCTGTGTTTTTGGTCCTACCGAGAGGGCTCTGCCAAACCGCAGGCAGAATTTTTTGACACAGCTTTGAGCGCACTGGCCCGCCATGATCTGGAACCAGGAGAGCTGCTGTACTTGGGCAATGATATGCGCAATGATGTCTGGGCTGCGACTCAGGCCGGGTTCCACAGCGCGCTGTTTGCCGGAGACCGGCGCTCACTGCGCATGCGCACGGAAATGCCCGAGGCCATCGAACCGGATATTGTCATTACCGATCTGGGACAACTGAAGGGCGTGTTGTAATCGGAGGCTTGTCTCAGGAAGTCTGAGCGGGCCTTTGAAGTTGGCCTTCGGGACACCTTGAATTTCTGCCTTTCGTACCTCAAGGCGAAATTGCTACGGCACTCAGGCAGCGCAGGCATATTGGGTAGTCCTTCGCAGGGGCCTTTACCGAAGTGAGAACCACGAAAGACACGAAAAGCACGAAATTCATTTTTTCGTGTCTTTCGTGCTTTTCGTGGTTATAAAACAAAGTGGGACTGAGGGGGGGCTCGGTAAGGCCTTTTCCGGTTGCGAAGCGCGAAGATTAGAAATTCAAGGTGTACCGAAGTACCGGGATCTAATGCCGGGGTGGCCATTTTTAGAGGTTCCCATGAGAGTTTTAATCATTACAGTATATCACAATCCCCGACACGGGGGTGGAGCAGCGACAGCCTCAAGCGCTTTGGCAGAGGCGTTAAAAAGGGCGCAATATGATGTAAAACAAATCTCAAGAGAGAGTTTCTGCCATTCTTACAAGCACAATCATTTATTTTCCCCAGAAACTACGGGTACTTTTTCTGCAAATCCATTGGGGTATCATGATATTGAAGTATTAAATGAAATTGATAAATATAATCCAGATATTGTGTTATTAGGAGCTATTGATAGAGAAATAATATCAATATTATCTATTAACAGAATAAACAAACCAATAATTATAATATTCCATGATTTGTATTTAGTTACAGGGGGTTGTCTATTCCAATCTGATTTATTTCCTTCAGGAGAAACAGAAAGAGAATACTCAATTTATAAAAACTTTAGCTGCCGGCAGTATTTTGATGACTGTTCTGATTGTCCCTTAATTGTCCAGCCTGACCAGAAATCGATAGCGCAACTGAACTTGCTTTTGCGTCGCAAGCTCTTCGCGCATCGGAAAGATCTTACTTTTGCTTCTGTAAGCACATGGATGGAAAATATATTGCATAAAATCCCGTATTTGGAAGAGAATGCAAAAACTCTATTATATAATATTGTGGATACAGAAATATACAGACCTTTAAAAGATAAGAAAGCTATTCGATGCAAATATAACTTGCACCACATAAAAAAAATAGGGCTTGTTATTTGTCATAATTTGAATGTAAAAGATCAGAATGATAGGAAGGGATATTTTCTTTTTGTGGAGTCTCTAAGCCAATTAAACTTAAGCCCTGCTGAAATTGAATTTTGTTCTATTGGAGCTGTCCCAACTCCGTGCTGGGAAGAACTACATGGTTTTACTATACATCATCTTAGTTATATTACGTCTAAGGGGCACCTCTAAAAATCCAACACTGGACAAATCACAATTATTCAATTACAATACAATAATATTGGAGGATCATTATGATTGAAATGACAAGTGAAATAATATATCAGGATGTAGAACGTACAAATCCTTTTATATTCGAACTTAAAAAATCTATCGATTGGGATAGAATCTCAGAGACTATTTCTCAAAATATCCCTAAAAAGAAAAATAATTCTGGAAGGCCAAGATTCCCTGTCTCCCAAATGTTGCGCATTCTCATCCTTCAGGAAACCTACAACCTCTCTGATGATGCCATGGAGGTCCAAATCAATGGTAGCATCTATTTCAAATTCTTTCTTGACATGAGCCTGCTTGATAAATCTCCCGATTCCAAAACCATTTGGTCCTTCAAGGAAACGCTGCGCAAACTCAATCTCGAGCAAACGCTTTTTCTTGAGTTCCATAAATTTCTTGCTGAAAGAAAGATAAAACTGCACAAAGGGAATATCGTGGACGCCAGCTTTGTCAAAGTGCCTGTGCAGCGCAATACCAGAGAAGAAAACCAGCAGATCAAAAATGATGAAATCCCTCCATCATTCAAGGAAAACGAGAATAAAATGAGGCAAAAAGATACGGATGCAAGGTGGACAAAGAAAAATAGCAAAAGCCACTATGGATACAAAAATCACATTGCAACGGCGACTAACGAGCAGTTTATTACCGCTTACGAAGTAAGTGCAGCTAATGTGCACGACTCACAGGTGCTTGCAGCTATTTTATCCGAAGGCGTCACGCAGATATATGGGGATAGTGCGTACCGAAGTGAAAAGATAACAAATGAACTACGGAAGAAAGGTGTGAGGAACTTTATTCATCACCGAAAATATCGAGATACTTCACTTACAGAGAAGCAATTAGAAAGTAACCGCCGCAAGTCAAAGACCCGGGCGAAAGTGGAGCATATATTTGCATGGTTTCGCAATTGCATGAATAGGGGATTAGAGTTGCGATGTATAGGGATAGATCGGGTAAGGTTTCGTATGGGGTTACGAAATACTGTGTATAATATGTTAAAATATGTTTCAATTACAGCATAATAGTGGATAATTGTATCTAAAATGCTGTAAATAATGATTTTTTATGTAAATTCTAATTTTATTAGAATTTATTGATCGTAATTAATCTGGATCCAACTATTTTTTGTGCTATTTTGTTATGATTAAGGAAGGATTTTTGATTTTACATCGCAATGCCGATTTTTAGAGGTCCCCTAAGGAAGAAAAGTCTGATATTTTTGCAGTTGCGGATTTCTTTATATGCGCTGCATTACATGAAAATCTACCTATGGTGTGTTTGGAAAGCCTGGCTTGCGGGACCCCAATTGTAGCCTTTGATATAGGAGGAATCTCTAGTGATATTGTTTCGCATCAAGACACTGGCTACTTGGTCAGACCATTTTCCACAGATGATTTGGCAGCAGGAATTACATGGATGGCTAATTTATCGCGAGAAGAATACGAAAAACTATCAAATAATTGCAGAATTCATGCAGAGAACCGTTTCAGCGAAAACTCGGTTATTAACCAATTCAACCAAATAGTGGAATTAACTTTAAAGCGATTTAATGATCTCTCTGTAGGTGTTAGTCAGAATTTAATTACAATAGACGAAACTATGAAACTGCTGACAACATATCTTGGGAGCAAAATAGAGGGCCTTCAGAACAATCGTTGGTACCGCTTTGGGCAACTTTCTTGCAAGCGCAAACTCTGGACAATAGCCAAAGTCTTGAGCAAAAAACTACGAATATATAAACTGCTGCGGCCATTGGCAAAAATAATCAGAAAGATATTACGAAGAAAACAGGTATAGCTCTTATCTGGCCAGGTTGCCAGCCATTTTGAAGGATCCACCGCGAAATTACCGGGCTCTGATACCGGGCTGGGCGCAATTGTCAAAGAGGAAGGTTGGGCCTGGCTGCGCACGGCCCTCCCCTGTTTCTCCCATGCTGCGCCAGCTCGCATGGGAGCCTCCCCCGTTCTCCCATCCCTCTTTTTATTGCGCCATATGGACAAAACAGCTATATTGAAGCCATGGCAAGTTGTGACAGCGCTTACAAATACCTGTTCTCGAACCCGGCAATCCTGTGCAAACTCATCCACGCCTTCGTTGAGGAGGACTTTAGCGCCAAAATCCAGCCCGACAGCCTGCGCAAACTCGACCCGTCCCACCTCTCTGCCACGCTCCAGCAGCGCGAATCGGACCTGCTTTACGAGGTGCGCCTGAACAGCCAAAACAGCCAAACAGCCTATCTGTATATCCTGCTCGAATTCCAGTCCACAGCCCCCAAGCATATGGCCATCCGCCTGCTCAGCTATATATCCCTGTTTTACGAACGCCTCATCAAGGAAGGCAAAAACAGCAAAGGCAAGTTGCCCCCGGTATTTCCGTTGGTGCTCTACAACGGAGACCGCCCCTGGAATGCGCCCCGCAGCACCAGCGAACTGATCAGCAGCAACGAAATACCCGCAAAATACCTACCCCACTTTCAATATGCTCTCATTGACGAGAAACGCATCCCCGACCAAAAAATCCACAAGCTGCACAACCTCATCAGCGCGGTAATTTGTGCCGAGAAATACGGCAGACCAGGGGAGTGGGAAGCCCAGATTCCGCAAATCATAGAATTCCTGCGCGATGAACCCGGGCTCGAAATCACCATTTTCAGGCGCTGGATCGCCTTGCTGTTTGGCGAGGGCATGAACGAATCAGAATACAATCAAATCACCGCACCAGAGGAGGTACAGAAGATGTTGGCAACACTGGCAGAAGATCTAAAAGCTGAGGGCAGACAAGAAGGCGAAAAACTGGGCATGCAGAAAGGTTGGGAAGAAGGCGAAAAACTGGGCATGCAGAAAGGTTGGGAAGAAGGTCGGGAAGAAGGTGAAAAACTAGGCATGCGGAAAGGCCGGGAAGAAGGCCGGGAAGAAGAACGGCGTGAAGCTGCCCGAAAAATGAAAGAATCCGGGCTGTCGATTGAACAGATTTCAAGGTTTACCGGCCTGAGCCACCGCGAAATTACCGGGCTGAAAGAGGGCGAATAGGAAGCCTGAAAGGGGCTTCTGGAGTTGGCCTTCGCCAGCTCGCAAAAGAGGAAGGTCGGGCCTTGGCTGCGCACGGCCCTCCCCCGTTCTCCCATGCTGCGCCAAACGATCTGCTGCTTTTTCTTTCCCTTCTTCCTTATAGAGGAAAAGGCCTATATGTCAGAGCAGACAGCAAGGGAGATTCTTTTATCCTGCTGAATCAAGGGGAATTGAGGGAGGTGCACGGGGAGTGATGTCAGTGTCATTAGCTTATCCCAACATCACGCAGTCAATCAGAATCTTACTGTTGTGGCTGCTGATCGTTTGGGTGTCCACAATTGTCTTTATCTTGGCGCTGGAAGTGATCATCACCACCGCGGACTACCCCGATGTTCTGGGTGAATATTAGATGAATAAATTGGATCTGCTTACGTTATTTGTGAAGGAAAAGCAAGTATGATTGGTATTCATTATATATTTATGCTACAGTGATAGTATACCATTGCAAATGGTAGATCTCATTTTGAGGAGGAACTTATGAGACAGTTTCTATCGATCCTTTTGGCGCTGTCTCTCTTCAGCGCCGTTCTTACAGCCGAGGAAGCCGGGCCCAGCGCTCCAGCTTTGGAACAGGCATTGGCGGTTCAACAGGCCCCGGCGACAGAAGCACAGCAGAGCCTCTTTGCCAGTGTGCAGGCTCCAAAAGCCAGCGATCAGGAATTGGAGAGTGCTGAGGGGCAGGGTGTAGTTGGTGCTATTATTGGTGCCGCCGCAAACGCTTATGCAGCTCACAATGCAGGCGCAGGTTGGAAAGAAACGGTAGTTCAAGCGGCAAAGGGAGCCATCCTTGGCGCTATCAAGCCTGTTGCGGGGATTACTTCTGCAATAACCTATGCCGCCACAAACACTCCTCTGCATTGAAAATCTTCTAACTGGGCTTCTAGTGTATAGCCAGTGAGTCAATTATTTCAAATCTCTTATGCACCAAAAATCTGAGGCCAATCATGAAAAAAGATTTTTTCTACAGTTGCTTGGGTTACACTGTCTCCGTTCTGCCCAGCGGAGAAAAGGTATTTTATCCCATTTATCCGGCCCTATTCCCGCGTCCTTATATTGTATCTGACGAAAAAACAAAAAATCGTCTCCTGAAAAAAATGTATATCAGCGATATTTTTGGCATAATCTATGTCATTCTTCTTACTATAGCACTGAATACGGAATTAGGCAGAGCGAGTGTTCTTTTCTTTTTATTCAGCTTATCCGTATTTATATTTTTGTATCTTTTGACATTGATGATTTTACTGTGCAAAGAACAGAGGCTAAGTTATTCTGTGCCATTCTACATACGCTGTGCGCCTCGTAAAGGCATACGATATAGGCTTGTATCCATGCTTTGCTCTATCGCTTCTCTCTCATTTTTGATATTTATTTCTTATCTATATTATCTAAATGAGATTGATTTAGCAATTTTCCTATTAGGATTTTCAGTGTTTGGCATCCTTTCTGCTTATTCTATAATAGGTCTGATTATGTACTTCAAGTTTGAACGAAAGTCTTCATAAAAGGAGGTTCTTCCCAAAGCCAGCGATCAGGAATTGGAGGAGCTATAGCAGGCGCTCTGGTCCCAGGACCCTAGACAGCAAAATACTATGAGGGTGTCTTTAAACCCAAAGGGACCCTCATAATGATAAAAAAGTTTATTTCTATGAACACAAACAACAAGGGGCGCAAGCTCTTTACCAATGGCTTTGATACCCTGTCAGATGGCACTCGCGTCTTTTATCCCGTGAGCAGAGAGCTTGTAGCCAAGCCCTATGTAGTGCCTGATATGGCTACAGAAGAGCGCCTTTGGCATAAGGCAGCTATATTGGGGATATTTGGATTTGTCGGTGTCATTTTTTTCTGGCAGCTTATTTGGCGCTCTTTTATTGTAGACTTGGGCATCTTTGGGGAAATTCCAGAGTCCTTACGATTGATTGCATTATCTATTCTCCTCGTTGTGGGGTATCACCTGATTTATCATAAAGAGCTTTTCAAGCTGAAAAAATGGCGATTCAGAAACGAACTGAGCTCTTGCCTGGGTAGAGTCCAAGCAACCGGAAAAATCTTTATGTTGGCAGGCATCCAGAAAAGGAGCGGAATGAGGAATGGTTTATTGTTTTTGATCAGCAATATTTAGAGAAGGAGTACCCTCAAATATGTCGAAAAGGCTACAGAGCGCCCGCTGCCATCAAACTGTGCAAAACCTGATTAGCGGCAGGAAATAAGTTGAAACCCTTCCGAAAAGCTGCTTTGAGGCAAGCGAGATGAGTTTCTAAATGAAGATTTTCGCCCTTCTCTTTCCTGCCTGCCTTTCTTTGATCTTCTCTGGATCCGCTCTGTTTTCCCAAGCTCCTGCCTTTCCTTCTCCCGACATCCAAAGCAAAGAATCCCTGCGCTTTCGCGGAGTGAGTGAACAGCGCTACGATACCTCTTGCGCCTTCGCCTCTGTGGCCACGCTGCTATCGCTGTACTGGGGCATCGAAGCTAGGGAAAAAGGCCTGCTGAAGCAGTTCTTCGGAGCGTTGGACAAGAAGAATCCCGAGAAAGAATATACCATCAATATGCTGCAATTGCGTCAGCTGATTCAAGAGCGCGGCCTGGAAGCTGCGGGTTTTAAGATGAACGCGCAACAACTGGCCCAGGTGAGTGGGCGCTATGCTCCCATTCTGGTGCACTACCAAAAACCAACCGAGCATTTTGCCCTGCTCTTGGGCACAATCGATGCCTATTTCGTAATGGCTGACCCCGCTCGCGGCATCGAGATCCTCTCTGAGAGGCAATTGGAACGGAGGCGCGATGCGTTGGTTCTTCTAGTTGCATCCTCCTCAAAATACCGACGGAGAGGTACCTATCTGGAAGAGGTTTTGCGCAGGGGCGAGCAGAAAATAGTCATCCTGAATAGAATGGCAAAATAAGGATGCCCCAATGACGCGTTCTGACTGGCAAGCTGCTCTCTTGCTGGCCTTCCTTTCCTTCCTTTCCGAGGGACTCCTGTGGGCCGAGGAAACAGAGGAGCACCAGCGGCTCGGAGTCAGGCAGACAAAGGTTCACCAGTTTATGCCCTCCTTGGAGCTTCGCTTCCAACCCCAAAAGAGCACTCTAGAGGAATCGTATACCTTCATCCTGACGCCTACCCTGTGGTATATGTTTCAAGACCGAATTTTTGCCCAAGCGAGGTTGCCATTTTATCTCCGTTTTTACGCTGCAGATAAAAAACTGCGGGGGAGCTTGGCAGCAGAATACGCGAGGCTAGGCGTAGCCCTGCCAGAATTCCACCAAAGCCCTGCTCTGGCGCTGGGAAACCTGAGTCTGGGCTTGGGCTTGCGTTATAGGCTGGGAGCTAGTCGCCTGAGCTTTGGCATAAATTCCTCTGTACCGACTGGCAATAATCGCAATGCAAATCCGCCGCTGACGAGCGATGGCCTACTCTACTTGGGCGGCTTCTTCCATTTCAGTCAGATCATTGACCCCGCGATATGGGCGCTGGACTTTAGCTATGAACTTGGACTGCCACAGAGAGTACAAGGCGTGGAGCTGGCCCGACCAGGAATATTTCAGTTAGCTCTTAGCTTTAATGAATATCTCAACGACGTGTTATCGTATAAGCTGGGTCTGAATCATAAGCTAAACTTGCCCGCATTGCGAGACGGGGCATTAGATCCCCTTCTGGGTATCTATACGCTAAGTTTGGAGACCGCGCTGAATTTTCGCATTCGGGACTTGGAAATAGAGAGCCAGCTGGGCTTGCAGCTATATCCCAACATTAGTTTGCCCAGCCTGTCCGTTCAGATTTCTTATTTATGGCAGAGTAAAGGGAACCCCTAAAAATTCCAGTTTCGCGCCAGACTTGATCTTTTCACGGAGCAGCTTTGTCAGGAGAGACAGCAGGCTCTTGCTTAAAGGAAGGTCGGGCCTGGCTGCGCACGGCCCTCCCCATTTCTCCCATGCTGCGCCAGCTCGCAAAGAGGAAGGTCGGGCCTGGCTGCGCACGGCCCTCCCCATTTCTCCCATGCTGCGCCAGCTCGCAAAAAAGGAAGGTCGGGCCTTGGCTGCGCACGGCCCTCCCCGGTTCTCCCATGCTGCGCCAGCTCGCAAAAAAGGAAGGTCGGGCCTTGGCTGCGCACGGCCCTCCCCATTTCTCCCATGCTGCGCCAGCTCGCAAAAAAGGAAGGTCGGGCCTTGGCTGCGCACGGCCCTCCCCGGTTCTCCCATGCTGCGCCAGCTCGCAAAAAAGGAAGGTCGGGCCTTGGCTGCGCACGGCCCTCCCCGGTTCTCCCATGCTGCGCCAGCTCGCATGGGAGCCTTTCGGTACACCTTGAACCTGAAGAATGCCCCGGCAGAACAAGACCGCGATTTCACGCGGAACTGGAATTTTTAGAGGTCCCCTTTAGTGGGAAACAGGCCTCTGCCAAGATGGCTACAACCCGATCTTCCAGTTGTCTGATTTCTTCACTTTGCAAGGTAGCATTGCGGTCGGCAAAGACACAGCGCAGAGTCAGCCAGCGACTGCCATCTTCTGGGCTGGCGGGAAAAACCGAGCATACCAGCACCTTCTGTAGCAATTCGGCCATTCGGCCGGAGCCCCCCCCCGCACCGCGATACAAAGCCTCGACCGCGCTCGCGGCCAGGATTTTGGGCGGCACGACCACCGTGCAGTCAAATTCCACCGGCGGAAATCGCTGCAAGGGCTGAAATTGCACAGCAGCTTTGCCACTCTCTGGTCGCTGCCTTTGCCGAGCGGGCAATACAACCGGGCCCAGAGGGATGCAGGCCATGGCCAGCTTGCCCTTGAGCTTAAATTCCTGAGACAAAACCGGATGCAGACGGAAAATCCGGGCTTCGCGCAGGCCCGGATACTGCTCCTCCTGACCCGATTTCCAGACCAGGCGTTCGCGCGGATGAACGCCATCCCAAGTTGCGGGCAGAAATTCGGGCCAGTCGGGCCAGCCATTGCACCAGCCCGAATGCGCAGAGCCTCCCGATTCCTGCTTAGAATCGAAGCCGAGAAAGCGCAGTAATCGTTCACAAAGATTGCGCAGTCGCAGCAGCGGATTCTCGCGTTCGCTGTAGCTGCTGATCAGCAGGTGCTGTTGCTCCTCCACTTCCAGAGCGCCCCCGGGGGCGGAAGCGTGATAGCTGCGCCCCAGTTCGAAGATGCAGAACTGGCGCAGGCGGTTGCTATAGGCATTGCGTGCCACCAGCTCTAGGTGGCCGGGTATCAGACTGGGACGCATGCGATCCTGTTCTGGGCTGAGCGGATTGGCCAGGCGCAGGGATTTGTCGGCTTCTTCAGCCCCTTTGACGCCAGCATTGTCGCCTGGGGCATCTGTGTGCCAATGAGCCTGTTTCAGCAGTCCGGCACCCAGCAGGGGATAGCTCAGGACTTCCTGAGCGTGGCCATTGAGCACCAGAAAGTTGCGAATATCGCGGAACAGTCGGTGCTGCGGAGGCAAGGAAGTCGGGCGGAGCTCGGTGAGCGGCGACCGGGGCACAATGTTGCCAAAGCCGATGATGCGCCCGACTTCCTCAATGAGATCCTCTTCCAGCGAAATATCCTTGCTGGTGCGGTAACTGGGCAGCCCAACCGCGATAATGCGCTGCCTAGATTTTTGGCCTTGGGAGAGCTGCCCGGGCTGGACATCTGATTGGGCGCCCTTGGAAACCGGAGGCTCCCGGAGCTCGCTGCGGAAGCCCAGGTTGGCAAAAATCTGGCAGACCAGTGACTCTCCGGCCGAATGGTCCGGATTCCCCGGGTTCGGAGCATCCGGATCACCCAAATCATCCAAGGGATAGCCCAGAACCTGCCCAATGCGCGCTGCCGAAGTCTCAATGATTTTCTGAGTATCGGCAGTCCGGTAGTAGCTTTGCAACCCGCCGCAGGGACGGGCCCCCGGATGAATTTCTAGGATCAGCTGACAGAGTCGCCACAGACTGCGCTCAATGGAATACGGATCAAGCGACTTTTCGTAGCGCTGTGAAGAGTCGGTACGGAGCCCCAACCTCAATGAACTGTGGTGCACATCGTGGGAATCCCAGACCGCCACTTCGAGCAGGATGCATCGGGTGTTCTCACTGACGCTGCTGTTCTGACCACCCATGATTCCGGCGATGGCCTGCGGCCTCGCCTCATCAGCGACTACGGTGTCGCCCGGCCCGAGGCTGCGTTGCCGACCATCGAGAGTCTCAAAGCTCTGCTCTTCTCGCAGTCGGGAGACCCGGATGTGCTCACCCTCAAACTTGTCGCGGTCGAAAATGTGATTGGGAATGCCCAGTTCCAGCATTACATAGTTGGAAATATCGACAATGCTGTTGATGGCGCTGAGCCCTGCCAGACGCAGACGCTGCTGCAACCAGGCCGGGCTTTCGGTGACCCGGATCCCCTCCAGTGCCAGAGCGCAGTAAGACTGGCAGCAGCTGTCCGCTGCGATGTCCAAGCTAATCCGCGACTTGCCGGATTCCGGATTGCCTCGGAGTCGGCGGAAAGCCTGGCTCTGCGCTTCCTGCCAGTCGCGGTTATAAATTTCGCGAAACGGGCTGGGCCCGTATGGTATGGGTTGTTCGGTCACAAGCTGCGGAAACACCGCGCCAAATTCGCGCGCGATGCCGTAGATGCCCCACATATCGGGACGGTGGGTCAGGGATTTGTTGTCCACATCGAGGATGAATTCAATATCCGTGATGGCTTGCCTGTCCCCGGCCAGTTGCAGGGGCTGGCCGACTTGCAGGCAGCGGGCCAGAACCTCGGTGAAACTCATGCCCAGATTCAGTTTCTGTGCTGCGGCATGTTTTGCAAAAAAATCGCTCAGGTCGATGATGCCATCATGCTTGGCACTGAGGCCCAGCTCGCGCTCACTGCACAGCATGCCGTGCGAGAGTACGCCCTGAATTTCCTTGTTTTTCAGTACAAAGTTCCCCCCGTCATCCTCCCCGTCATTGGAGACAGCGCGCATTTCGGTGCGCATTTCAGTCCCTTGGGGGGCCCACAGGGTTTTCATGCCGATACAAAGGTTGTCTGCTCCGCAGACCAGCTGAGTTTCACCCGTTTTATCGGAAGAGCGAAGCGCAATGTTCACCAGCGACAAGCGCCCACTCTTGGGGTGAGCTGCAATGTGCCGCACTTCGGCCACTTGCAGCTCGCCCCAAAGCCGCTCCAACCCCGCATCAAGCCCCTGTTTCGCACAGGCCAGCACGCCTTCAACTTCGCAGGAACCGAGGGTAAAGCGTCGGCTGATTTCTTTGATGCTGAGGCTGGGCAGGGGGCTGAACTGGTTTATCCAGCTTAGCGGTATGCGCATGACGGGCTCCTGATAGCTGTGTGTCGGGAAGCTCGGGCATTATGGAGAAATGGGGTTGCTGTGGCAAACTCGCATATAAGGCTGAGGCCTTATCATTTTTAGAGCTGCTCTTTATATTGAGATTCTGCCGGAGGAGCCCTTCCCCAGTATGTCTGCCCGGAGAGACTCCGCCTGTCCAACAAAAGGACTGCTCTAAAAATCTGTCTTGCCTGCCTTTAATGAATTGATTACAATATAACCATTTTTTAGTACTTGGAGAATAGATTCTATTATACAGCAGGGCCCTCTAAAGGGCAGCTCCAAGAATTCGCTTCTCCTAAAGGGAACCTCTAAAGGAGAAAGCGGTTTTTTAGAGCTGCCCCAAGAAATCAAGAATGACTGAGGAACTCCATGCACATCGTAATTGCCGCGGATTCATTTAAGGGAACCAATACCAGCCTGGAGGTCGGCCGGGCGATACAACGCGGCTTTCAAAAAGTATTTCTCTCAGCCGGTTTCCGGGTACTGCCGGTAGCCGATGGGGGCGAAGGCACCGTTGAGGCCGTATTACAGGCAGCGGGCGGCAGGCTGCAAAAACGGGTGGTGAGTGACCCTCTGGGGCGCAGTATTGAGTCGTTTTGGGGTCTGCTGAACAATGGCAGGGCCGTGCTGGAAATGGCGGCAGCCTCCGGGCTGCCGCTGCTCGCAGCCGCAGAGCGCAACCCCCTGTACACTACGACTTACGGTACCGGAGAACTCCTCAAAACAGTCCTGGAGGAAGGTGCCAGGGAAATCATGATCGGCATCGGCGGCAGCGCCACCAACGACGGAGGTGTGGGCTTGGCCCAAGCCCTGGGTGCCAAGTTTCTGGATGCAGCAGGTCGCGAAATCCAAGGTGGTGGCGGCAGTTTGGCCGAACTGGCGCACATTGATATCTCCGGTATGGACCCGCGTCTGGGCGAGGTGGAAATCCTGATCGCTTGCGATGTCCGTAACCCGCTGCTGGGCGGGAACGGTGCCTCTGTGGTCTACGGACCGCAAAAGGGTGCCGATTCCCAGATGGTGCAGCTTCTCGATGCCAATCTGGGGCACTTGGCCCGCATTGTGCAGCGTGACCTAGGGCGGGACTTTGCCGCCGAGCCGGGCGCCGGTGCTGCGGGGGGGCTGGGCTTTGGTCTGATGAGTTTCTGTGGCGGCAAATTGCTTTCCGGAATCGAGACCGTGCTGCGCATCATTGAATTCGACAAGATTGTGGGAGAAGCCGACCTGGTCTTGACCGGCGAGGGCCGGCTGGACGGACAGTCGGTCTGCGGCAAGGTACCTGTGGGAGTAGGGCAGTGGGCCCGGAGGGCGGGCAAGCCGGTAGTGGCCATTGTCGGTGAGCTGGGGGACTCTGCTCACAGGGTGTTTGAATATGGCATTGATGCCCTGTTCCCTACCGTAGATCGCGTGATGGGGCCGGAGACGGCCCTGAATGAGAGTCGTGCGGCCTTAGAAGCAAGCGCAGAGCGCGCTGCGCGCGCTCTGGCTGTAGGGCAGCGTTTGGCAAAGTGACTATCCGAAGACCAAAGGGGACTTCTAAAGAGTAAATGCCCGAGCTACCCGAAGTAGAAACTGTGCGCCGGGGCCTAGCGAGTGCACTGGAACTGCCCGGCCTCGCGAAAGCCGTTCCGGACATCCTTGCTGGGAGGAGGCCCGGAATTGATCTTTCGTCCCTGCCCCGCTTACAAGAATGCCATTTCCAGCGCAGTACCCTGCGTTACCCCCTGCCCATTGCCGGCCTTCAGGCTTTGCGGGGCAGTTATTTGCTCGCCGTTGAACGACGCAGCAAATATCTGTGGCTGTATTTCTCTCGTGATGGGCGTACCTGCGAAGCAGATCAAGCGAGCAAGGACCGGCCCCGATCGAATTCCGAAGCAGCATCCGAAGCGGCAAACGGGGCGCGATGGGCCGAAGAACACAAGCTATACCGCCTGACGATCCATTTGGGAATGACCGGAGTGCTACGGGTCCTTCCCGAACTTCCCGAACCCGCCAGGCACGACCACATCTGGCTGCGCTTTGCGCTCAGAACCGCCAAAGCGAGCGCAGAGCACATGGGAAGCCGGGACGCGTATCTGCTGTACAATGATGTGCGGCGCTTCGGTTTCTGGGAGCTGCAAGACTGGCAGCAGTTGAGCGAAGCTGCCGACTGTAGTTCCGCCAGCCAGCTCGGCCTAGAGCCCCTGCCACTGACCTCGTATCGGGAACAGGCCGCACTGAGCCTCGCATTGCTGCAAGGAGAGCACCCGGCAGCTGTGGCCGGGACGGATCTTGCCCCCATGCTGTACCGCAGTTCCCGCAGGCTGCTGCGGGAACTCAAGCCCTGGCTGCTCGAAGGCAAGGCAGTCTGTGGACTGGGCAATATTTATTGTTCCGAGAGTCTGTGGCACGCCGCCCTTTCGCCCTTTCGCCGGACAGGCAGTCTGAGCAGAGCCCGGGCCGAACGCCTAGCAGCAGCCATACAGCAGACGATTGCCGCGGCAATTGAGGCGGGAGGAACTACACTAAAGGACTTTCGCAGCGCGGAGGGCAGGCCCGGCTATTTTCGTCATGAACTGCGGGTTTATGGCCGCGCCGGTGCAGCTTGCCGAAGGCCCGGCTGCAAGGGCAAAATCGTGAAATGCACACAGGGCCAACGGGCGACCTACTACTGCCCGGAATGCCAAAACTAATCAGAGCTTCCCTTTTGTGAGCTCCTGTCTCGGTTGGCTTCCAGCTTAGAGGTACCCTAAGAAAGCTCGAAGAACCTGCTCTGCAAATCGAGGTTCGGTTCTCGCAGCAGCTCCTGATTCAAAGGCAACCCCGGCTGCGAAGAAGCACCTGTTTCGCCCTCAGCAGCGTCATTGCCAAATAGCTTCATCCATAAAGCTTTTCCATACGAGAAAGTCTTTCTCAGCACTCCGCCATCAGCAGAATCTTGTTTACTGAGCACCGAAAGCGAATCTTTAGAAGCCCCCCCGCTCTGGGTCTGCTCCGATTCACCCGCCTCTGCTAAGGGCAGGAGTGCCAGATAACCAATTTTAGCGGGTCTTACTATAGAGCGCAGTTTCACCTGCCCTTCGCTGACCTTCTCGTCTACGGCTTCTATTCTCAGGGTCCCGATAATCTGACTGTCCTCGTACTCGGCAAAGGGTTTGTCCACACTCAGGGTCGTTTCGGGCAGAATCAACCATTCCTGACCTTCTTCCACACCATCTAGGCCGCCTTGGCTGATTACCACACGATTGGGGCGGGCTTGCAGGATGCGGCCTTTCTTGGGCAGGAGAGAATGCAACTGCCGGGCCAGGTAGGAAAAGGCGTGGTAGATTTTGTCCCTGGATACTCTCTCAGCGGAAAAACCAGCCACCTGATGTCCTGTCGCGCTCAGATACAAGTTCGTTTCTGCGCGAAAATTCTCTCCCTGCCCGGTGAAGTCGAGAATGATATAATAGTCACTATTCTTGGCTGTGTGGGCGATCTGCTGGGCCTGCAGCCGATCCTCGACCACCCGGATATCGCCAATGATTGCCGGCTGTTCATACCATTGCAGGATGTTGACGAAATAGGACCCCAGCTCCTTTACTGCACCGATGTAATCCAAACTCTTGCTTTTCAATACAAAAACCTGGGTCGGATAGTAGAAATTGCTCTGCTTATATTGCTCCAAACCCCATTTTTGAGCTACGCTTTGGTTCTGTGAAGCCTTGTAGATATCAATCAAATGCTCAATAGTCGGCTGTACTGCTGCCAGTTGTCGGCTTCCTGAGTCCGCAGCTTCTGTAGCTCTATTTATTCCATTTTTCGGTGCTGGTAGAACGCCGAATTGGAGCCAAGCATACAATTTATCCAAATATTTAGCATAGTTGCCCCGGTCGCGGAACACATTGGCAAAAGCCAGCCAGTTCTGTTTGTTCAAAGGATCGATTTGCAAGGCGAAGCGATAATTCTGCAAGGCCTCATCGTAGAGCAGGTTGTCATGCTTGGCCCTGGCACTGGCTATGTAACGAGCAGCCTCATCCCGATGCCACCGGGAAGGGTAAGAATAGCGGCCCCGCAGTATCTCTGCACTGACAATCTGGTTCAATTCATCCTCAGGATCAATGCGGCGAGCCGTGTCAAGGGCGCGAAGCGCCTCATCCAGTTGGTCAGTGCTGCTATAAGCCATGCCCAGCAAATGCCAGGCTTGCGAACTCCGGGGGTACAGCCTCAGCAAGGTCCGGGCCAGATTGGTTGCCAGCTGGTAGTCGCCCTTCAGGTAAGCTGCTTCCAGCGCGAGCAGACGCAGCTCTTCGGTGTCAATGCCCAAGCGTTTGATGATATCAATTTCTTCCATCACTTCGCTGTAGCGTCCCTGACCCAAGTAATAGCGGGCGGCCACTTTGTGGACTGAGGCAGCGTTATAATGGGAATCCAAGGCTTGGCGCAGGTAGCGATCAGCTGCTTCCCGCTGCCCCGCCTCCTCATAGACCATCAGAGAGGTCAGCAAAAAGTTCAGGTTGTTGTCGGAAAATTCCTTGATGTTGTTCAGATATTCGATGCTGGAAGCCATATCGCCCAGCACCGCAAACAGCTCGGCCAAGGCTAGGTCAATATGATGGCTGGTATAGTGTTCGCGCAATTGCAGCAGCAGTTCCCCGGCCTCATCGTAGCGTTTCAGGCCCATCAGAATGCGACTCTTCAGCACTACCGCTTCAAAGTCCTGATTGGCCAGCAATATGGCCTTATCGACAAAGCCCAGAGCTTCTTTGTAGCTCTCTAGGTGCATATAACTGCGGGCTATTCTAAAATAGGCCTTGCTGCTGTTAGGGTTTCCCCTCAGGATGCGCTGCCAAACTTCGATAGCGTTGTAAAATTGGTCCTTGGCTTCAAATTCTTCGGCTTTGCGCTGCATGACCAGCAATTCCCCGCTGATCTGACTATTTTGGGCCCAGGCCAACGAAACTGGCAGCACTGCCAACAGCAGCAGCCCGATGAACAGCCAGGCGACCGAGAATGCAGGAACAGCACGGGATTTCTCAGGCAGCTTATTCAGGGTGGGCATGCTCTGGAACCTTTTCACCAGCGGTATCTGTCTCGTGGAGCAGTATTTTGATTGACTCAATGCGGTGGCCCTCCAGTTTCTGCACGACAAACTCCACATTACCATAGCTCACCTTCTCATAGCGACCGGGGATCTTGCCCAGAAGGGAGAACACAAAACCTCCTACAGTATCACAATCATCCGTAGGTAAATCAAGATTCAATTCTTCATTTAAATCGCTGATATTCAAGCGGGCATCGCAGACATAGACCCTTTCTTCCAAGGTAATGATGTCCTCGGTCTCCTCATCAAATTCATCCTGAATATCGCCGACGATTTCCTCAAGGATATCTTCTAAGCAGACGATCCCCGAAATACCACCGTATTCATCGACCACCATCGCGATGTGGACGTGACGGTGCTGGAATTCGGCAAGAAGACTGTCCACTTTCATGCTCTCCGGTACAAAATACGGCTTACGGCAGATTTCTGCTACATCAAACTGCTTTTTTTCGACCCAGTAGGGGATTAAATCTTTGGCGTAGAGGATACCGACAATTTTGTCGGTAGTCTCCTCATAGACTGGCAGCCGCGAGCGGTTGGAACGGCTCAGGGCCTGTTCCAGCTCTCCGGTACTGCTGTTTCTGTCCAGAAAATCGACATCGACCCTGGGGATCATGATTTCTTTGGCGCTGATATCCTGAAGGTTGCGCACCCCGTCAAGCATCCTACGGGTATTTTCGGTAAGTGACTGCTCTGCGCTGTGCCGGGGCCGGTGCAAAAAGAAGCACCAGTGCCGGATTTTGTCGAGTGCTGTATGCCGGGACTGCCGTTTTGTGTCGTTAATTCTGGTGTTTCTGTTCGTTGTATTTATATCACCAGAGCCCTTACTGTATGGGTCTCCGTCATCGTTGTCGCGATCGGAGTTCTGCTTACCGCCTTGCCCGGCCAGTTTCCCGGGAACTTTTGCCAACTTCTTCATTGTGGTAGAATCGCTCTCCTTTGCAAGCTCTGCCGGAGCCGAGTTTCTTGATATTGCAGCATGGGACTGTGGTATGAATCGGGAATACACTCGTGAGGCTCGTGATCCAGCCCCATCAGGTGCAGCAAGCCGTGGATCAACAGACGTTGCAGCTCTTCTTCGGGCGTACAACGAAAGTTGCAGCAGTTATCCAGCCAACAGCCCACTGCCAGTAGCAAATCGCCGCCGCGCGGCCCTGCATCCCCTGCATCGCTTGTGACTGCCGGAAATGAGAGGATATCAGTGGCCTCATCCTGACCGCGGAACTCTCGATTCCAGCAGGCGATTCGACTGCGCGAACACAGGAGCAACTGCACCTGCCAGTTTTTCCAGCTCTGCCATGGTAGCACTCCGAGACCTAGCAGATCTGCCTGCCTCAGGATCTCCTGCAGAGTCTCATCACTTATCAGATCGGCAAAAGTCTGCTTCAAAAAGTCCCGGATGTGGCGGGCAAACCGGGCGAGGCTCAGGGCCTTTTCCCGGTTCAGCTGCCGCAGACACTGCTCCAGCTCAGGGCTGCTGGCCCTATCCATCTGTACTGAAAATTCAGCCAGTTGCTCTGCGGGCCCGAGTGCCTGCCCGGACTCAAGCACCGGAGCCTCTGGCTTTACGACCCTGCCCAGAAGCTTCTGCTGATTTTGACTTGGATTCACAGGCCTGTTCGCGCTCATAAGCTTGGATGATGCGCCGCACCAAGGCACTGCGCACTACATCCTCGTTGCGGAAATTCTGTACGGCTATTCCTTCGACTGCTGAGAGCAGTCGGGAGGCTTGGTAGAGCCCCGATTTCCGGACCGACCCCAGATCGCTCTGGCTGGGATCTCCGGTCAAAATGGCCTGAGAGCCTTCCCCCAGTCGGGTGAGCAACATTTTAACCTGCCGGGGCGTGGCGTTCTGGGCCTCATCGAGAATGACGATGGCATCGCGCAGGCTGCGCCCGCGCATGTAAGCCAGCGGTGCCACTTCAATCATGCCCTTGGCTTCAAGAGTGCGGACCTGCTCCGCTTTGAGCAGGTAGCGCATCGCATCAAAGAGTGGCATCATGTAGGGGCTGATCTTCTGACCGAAGTCGCCGGGCAGGAAGCCTAGGCTCTCGCCCGCCTCGACCACCGGGCGTGAGAGCAGCAGCAGGCTGACTTTACCACTGAGCAGCCGACTCAGGCCATAGGCCACTGCCAGAAAGGTTTTGCCGGTTCCTGCCGGACCTTGGGTAAATATTACTTGGTGGCTGCTCAGCAGTCGCAGCAATTCGTGTTGCCGCCGATTGCGTGCCAAGATCTTCCTGCCGTTGAGGCTCAGTGCAGTCTCACGCGGATCGTAGAACGGTTCGCACAACGATCTGGGGGACGGCCCTGATGGATGGGGGGGAACAGAGGGGTCAAAACCCGACGGAGGGAAAAGCTCTTCACCCATGGCCGGCACCTGGCAAAATTCATCTCTACTGGCAGAGAACAGCGCATCGAGCAAATCGGCCTGGACTTCAATGCCCTGGTCCATGTACGAGAGAACTTTTTGCACAAAGAGTCGGAACAGTTGCTGCTGATCGGTGTGGGGACTTTGCAAGCTGAGCTGATTGCCCAGGCACTGCACCCGGCATTTGAACAATCGGCTTAACTGGCGCAGATTGCGGTCGTTCACGCCGCAGAGCATGCTCAGCTGCCGCTGCGGGACATCTATGCAGGGAGCATCGCGCTGCGACACGATCACTTCCGGTGTTGATGCAGAAGCCTGTGTTTTCCGGATACTCAAGGAATCCTGAGTATCCACTTGGGAATAGGAGAAAACCCCTATATCACTCTCGTGAGAACTTTTGTCCATCTGGTAACAAATACACCCTTAGGTGCTTTAGAGGTGCCCTTCAGTTACTACTGAGATCTGCCACGCATCGCGCTCATCTTACTCTCCCACGCACCCATACGCACCCATACCATCGGCAGGATTTTCGATATCACCAAGCAAAAACCAGCAATTTTTAGAGATCCCTTAAGACTTGCCAAGAACTTCTGCGGCTGGTTTATTTGCTGTAGCGATTCAGATTGTTCACCGTACCAAAACTGTAGCCTCGGGTTGGCACAATAATCCAGTCCGCCGCAGTGTCGGTATCGATGGGCAGGCCATTGACGTGGCGCCGCGAGAGGCTGCGGGTGCCTGTTGAATCCTGGGAGCGAATGGCATCCTCGGGGGCCAACAGCTTATTGTCGGATTGTTTCTGCCAAGCAGTGTCCAGACGGTCCACCTGGCGCTCCAGAAACGAAGTTTTCCAACCGCGATAACGCGCACTGCTCACGGAAGTGGAGTAAATCACCGCGTCCATCAGGTCGCCTGCTGAGGGTTGGGTAGAGCGGTATAAGGCCAGCGCGCTGTTGGTATTGCTCAGGCCCGAAATATTGTCGGCCCAGAAATCCCAGGCTTGATTGCTGCTCAAACGGGCCCGGGCCTGATCTTTACGCACATCTTCGTTTGCGCGCAACAGGTCGGAGGGGTGTGTCGGGTCCCAGCGGGTATGCAACAGGACAAAGTCCCCTGCGGCCACATCCAGCGGTGGAAAGACAAAGCTGCCTTTATTCTCTTCCCGGGTGCCCACTGTAAAGAGCAATCCGCCTAGGTTGCCCGTCTCCAACACATAAAACTCTATCACCTCAGGGGAATTAGAACTTTTGCTGCCCTCCGGGTTCAACTCGTTGATCAGCAGGCGGGCCGGGCGCAAGTTCCTGCCATAAATTCGCAGCAGAACGTTGCGCACGTTGTGATTGAGATCGCTCACCGATGCGCGCAGCAGATATGGTGCCCCCGGCACAGCTTTCTGTGCCAGACGAATATGTAGCTTGCTGCCGGAAACCTCTGCCGAGACCAGCGGCAGTGCCGGGTGAATATCGCGAAACCGGCCCTCCCGCAGCGGCTCATCAAAACACAGCACAAAGTGGTCTTCCAGACTCTGTTGTGCCAGCAGCACCGGGGCTCTCAGGTCGCGCTCTGCCAGACCAAAGCCAGCATCCTGCTCCAGATTGCAGCCCCAGAATAAAGTAAGGAACAGGACCAACAGAACGTGAACAGCAGTGCTGAAGCCGCTGAACAATCCCTTGCGGTACGACGGGCTGTAGAACACAGTTATCCCGTACCATTTTTTACATTCTCTGCTTTGACACTCTCTGCCCGGTCGCCAGAACTTACGCAGCAGAAAGATCGGGCAAACCCTCCGAAGAATCCGATGAAAACCCTGATGGGGAACCCCAAAGGGCAGCTGTAAAAATTCGCTTTTGTCTCCTTGCGAAGCTATTTTGGACGACAGCGGGGAAGTGAGGCCGAAGAATACTTTGTTGTATTGTAAAGCCTTACTGACAAAGCTGTTCGTTTCAAAAGAGCGGGCAAGAGCGCGGAATGGAATTTTTAGAGGTCCTCCAAAGTAACTCTCGAGACAGGACATATTGATTCTTCCCTTTCCGGAGCAAAATCTTTGCGACATCAAATGATAAGAGGAGACCAATGAAAAATTTTCTCGGATGGATCTGATTTTTTGCCAAGTACTAAGAAAGCGGGGGAAAAAGCGTTCCCATTCTGCGCTTCAATGAGAACAATGGACCAATGGAGGGGAACATGCAGCAGCCAAGGGCCATACCACAACAACCCTGCCAAGCGGGGGAGCTCCGCGTTCCCACAGGGCGGCTTCCCGCCCTGTGGGGGCACTCGCGGCGACCTCAGCTCTCTTGTTTGGCCAGTGGTTCGGTGTGTCTGCTGCGCATCATCTCTGTTGTGAGCTTGTGGCTGTGGGCCCTGGCTTGGACAGTGGCCTGGGCAGCCGCCTGGCCCACTCTGAAGGCTCAAAACAATGCCACTGCTGCCATCAGCAAAACAGTTGCTGTACCGGAAATCCGCTTGCAGCCCGGTGAGTTGTATATCGAGTACAAGCCCGGTGATTCGGGTTTGCACCTGTGGGTCGAAAACAAAGCCGGGATCGGCTCGATTCTGATTACTGATCACACCGATGATCCGGCCAAAAAGCAACATGTCTATGCTTTGCGCGCAGCCTCTTATAACATTTACAACGGTGATGAAAAACGCCTGCTCGAAGGCCGCGCCCTGCCCTCCAGTCTGCATTCCCTGATTGACTCAACACCAGAGAGCAACCCATACTTCCCACGTGGAGCCTTTCATATCTTCATTCCGTTTACCGTAGTCTACGGTTACCCTTGGAGCCGCAGCGGCAGCAAAAACATCGGCAAGGGTTCGTGGCTGAATATCCGCACCTTTCGCAAGCCCTATGGAGACTATTCGGGGGCCTTCCAGGACAATCCTTTTGTGCTCTCAATGTCCCGCCTCCCGGAAAAGGCTGAAGAGGCCGAAGGAACAAAAGAGCCGCCCGCAGATGAGGAGCTCAGTGGGCCCCCCTTGATCGAAGAGGAAGAAAAACCTGCGGCGGCCATCTCTGCCCTCAGCAATATCGATCAGAAGATTGACGACCTGATGCGAAACAACATCGATGTCGCTTTGGTACTGGACACGACCATCAGCATGCGCGACAACGTTGAGTTTTTGCGCAGCGAGCTGATCCCGCTGGTCAAACAGAAGGTGGCTCGCTTTGACAGCTTCCGCATTGGCGTGGTTCTGTACCGCGACTACGGCGAAGAGTACCTGGTCAAGCCTTTTGAATTCAACAGTGATCTGGGCGAAGTGCAGAAGCTTCTCGATGGGATCCGGGTGCGCGGCGGCGGCGACAAGCCCGAGGCAGTTTATGAAGGTATTTACGCCGCCCTCACCGACTTGAAATGGCAGTCCACCAAGCGTCTGGTGATTCAGGTGGGCGATGCCCCACCCCACCCCAAGCCAAAGGGTAAGGTCACGGAGACCATGGTACTGGCCAAGAGTCAGGAAATGCTGGTTCAGCTCCAGCAGATCAATCTCGAAGATATTGAGAGTGAACACGACAGCGAGAGTCTGGCTGAGGACCGAGCCAGACTCTCAGCTTCTCATGCCGCTGAGAGCGGAGAGAGTTCCTGATCATTTTAAAGGTACCTCTAAAAATTCCGGAGAACGGGCTCTCTTTCAGGCTCTTCTTGCCGGGGAAGCAGAGGGGTCAGGAAGGGCAAGCGGGCAATAAAATCGGGAGTTGATCGGAATGGCGACACACAAGATTGAAAATGAGATCCTGTCGGTGGAAGTGGACGAACTGGGCGCGGAGCTGTGCTCGATGAGACGCACAGACAGCGGTACCGAATACCTGTGGCCCGGCAACCCCAAAAGCTGGAATGGCCGGGCTCCGATCCTGTTCCCGATCATCGGCCCGCTGCCGGACAGAGAGTATCAGTTGGATGGCAGAAGCTACCGTATGATGCAGCATGGCTTTGCCCGCCGCAGCACTTGGCAGCTGGGCGAAAAGGATGCTGATTTCCTGCTGTTCCGTCTGGAGGAAAGCCCGGAAAGCTTAGAGCAATATCCCTTCGCTTTTACTCTGGAAGCGGGGTATCGGATTGTCAGCAACGAGCTGGAATGCTCCTACCGAGTAGTCTGCAAACAGGGCTGTGGCAGCTCTGCTGGTACAGAAATGCCATTTGCCATCGGTAGCCACACTGCCTTTCGGGTGCCGATTGCGCCAGAGCTCAACTTTGACGACTATCGGCTGGAATTTGAGCGGGAAGAAGATACCGTGCGCTACTTGCAAAGCAGCGAGGGGCCTCTCAGTGGTAAAACTGTACCGTTCCGCACCGAGAATCGCAGCTTGCCGTTGCGGCATAGCTTCTTTGCCGAAGGTTCCATCATTTTTAAGGACTTGGCTTCTGCGCGCATCACCATTTGCAGCGAACAAGACCCGCGCAGGGCCTGTATTGCTTTTGCCGGGTTCCCTTACTGCACTTTGTGGACCTATCTGGAGTCTTCTGAGCCTTACCTTTGCATTGAACCTTGGTACGGGGTCACCGCCACATTGGACAGCAGCAACGATTTCCGACAACGCGAGGGCAACCAGCTGCTGCGCCCCGGAGAGGAGTTCCGCTGCAAATTTCAAATCCGCCTGGATTGAGTGTGTTGGACCCGGCAGCTCTTCATGTATTGGGCGAGAGCTGGGTTCTAATCTCCAAGCCTCCAATAATATGCAGAGAATATACTGGGCACCCAGCTACAGGGGGCCTCTAAAAATTCCCCACCACAGAAAAATGCTGCGCCAGCTCGCAGAAAAGGATGGTCGGCCCTGGCTGCGCCAGCCTCTTCTATTATATAGCCGGGGTCGCGTTTATCACGCTACTCGCGGATATCGTTGCGCGGCGAGGAATTGGACTTTTGGGAACTTCCCTATATACTGCCGCAGCCAACAGGAGGTGATAAACAAGACATGGAAAATCACTTACAAAAAACCATTGGGAGGGCTCCCAAAGTAGTTTGTACCATTGGTCCGACCACAGAAAGTGAAGAACAAATCCGGGCTCTGATCTGCGCCGGGATGAACGTTGTGCGCCTGAACTTCTCCCATGGAGATCACGCTTCTCACCGCCGGAAAATCGAGAGAATCCGGCGCATCGCCAAAGAGATGAAGGTCAACATCGGCATCCTGCAAGACCTGCAAGGCCCCAAAATTCGCATGAACGCCGGTATTCCCGAAGAGGGCGTAGTACTGGAACAGGGCAAAGATATCGTGCTGGCAGCCAGCAGACACAAGCTGCCCATCGAAGAAGCACTGCCGGTCGATTACGACTTTCTGGCCGAAGACCTTGGAATTGGTGAGAATCTTTTGTTTGCCGATGGCAAAATGACCGCACAAGTCAAGAGCATCGATGGCTGCAAAGTTACCTGCGAGGTACACAAGCCCGGCACCCTCTTCCGTCGCAAGGGCATCAACATGCCCGAAAGCTCGCTGCGGATTCCGGCGATGACCGAAAAGGACCTGCTTGACCTCAAGCTGGGTATTGAGCTGAATGTTGATTTCATCGCCCTGTCATTCGTGCGCAACCCCGAAGATGTGCAGCCGATTATCGATTCGTTCCAAGGCCTGAAACAGGCACCCATGTTACTGGCCAAAATTGAGAAGCCGCAGGCGGTCGAACGCTTTGATGCCATTCTTGAAAAACTGGACGGCGTCATGGTAGCCCGAGGCGACCTGGGTGTAGAAATGCCGATGGTCGAACTGCCCTCCATTCAGAAGCACTTGATCCGCAAGGCCCGTGCCGAGGGGAAGTTTGTGATTACCGCCACCCAGATGCTGCTCTCAATGGTCGATTCTTCGCTGCCTACCCGCGCTGAGGTTAGCGATGTGGCCAACGCCATGTACGATGGCACCGATGCGGTGATGCTTTCCGAAGAGACGGCTGCCGGTCGCTATCCAATTGAGGCTTGTCGCACCATGGTCGATATCTCCCAATCGACCACGCCCCACCTGCCGCGCCTGATCAAGCCCAAGCCGGAAGACCTGAATTATTGCAGCAAGCGCGACAACTTCGAGATCCCGATAGGTTATTCGGCCTGTACTCTGGCCTCGGATACCAATGCCAAGTTTATTGTGGCCTGCACCGGTTCGGGACGCACGGCGCGGGCTGTGGCTCGTTTTCGCCCTACCTGTCCGATCATTGGTCTGACGCACAATACGATTACCTACAATCAGCTGGCCGTCACCTGGGGTGTCTCTCCGATCATGACGAGTATGGCCGAAAGCACGGATCAGTTGTTTGAGCAGGTGCGCAAAGCCCTTGTCGAGCATCAACTGATCAAAAAAGGTGACCATGTGGTAGTGACTGCCGGAATTCCGCTGGGCATCAGCGGCTACAGCAATCTGCTGCACGTCCTGACGCTCTAAAGGAGAAAAGATGAAGCAGGCCCGGAATGATAGAAGGGACAGGAACGCGGGCAAAACGATCGCCTTGAGTTTCTGCTCCGGTTTTGCCGGAGCTTTGCTGGTTTATCTGGCCATGACCTACCTGCCGCAACCCCGGCAGGGCGGCCAGATTGTCGAAGTGACCCAAAACAGTGGCGTAGCACAGCTTGGCAAATATGAAACTGCTGCCAGCCCGCGAGCAGCATCTGAGCCCGACTCAGAACTACTTGCAAAGGCCACTCAGCGTCTGGCAGGTGCGAGGCCACCTGCTTATACCGAAAGCGAATGGAACAATATCAAGGTCTATCAAAAAACCAATGAGGCAGTGGTTAATATTACTTCCTGGAAGGAAACACAGATATTTAACTGGTTTTTTGAGCCAATCCCACACAAAGATGAAGAGATTGGATCGGGTTCGATTATCGATCCCAAAGGCTACATTTTAACTAATAATCATGTAGTCTCCAACGCATCTAAATTGCTTATTACGCTCTATGACGGCAGTCAGTTTGAAGGAGAAACAGCGGGCAGTGACCCGGAAAATGATCTGGCAATCATTCGCTTTGACCCGAAAGGTCGCAAGCTGAATACGATTTCCTTCGTCAATAATGATTCCTTGGAAGTCGGTCAAAAGGTCCTGGCCATCGGCAACCCTTATGGTTTTGAGCGAACCCTGACGGTAGGGATCATCTCCGGGTTGGGGCGGCCCATTAAAAACGAGAACGGACTGATTATCCAAGGCATGATTCAGGCCGATGCCTCAATCAATCCGGGGAATTCCGGCGGCCCTCTGCTCAACTCGGCAGGTCGCATGATCGGCGTCAATTCCTCCATTTATTCGCCGACAGGCAGCTCGGTCGGCCTGGGTTTTGCGGTGCCCGTCAGCACGGTCAAGCGAGTGCTCCCGGACCTGATCCGCTATGGCGAAGTACGGCGGGGTTGGATCGACATCCAGGTAATCGCCCTGTTTCCGCAACTGGTGCGCTACAGCAGGCTGCCGGTGAAGAAGGGCCTGCTGGTCTCCCGGGTGAGAGAGGGCAGCGAAGCGGCCAAGGCCGGCCTGCGCGGTGGTCAGCGCAACCAAGTAGTGCGCAGCGGCAACCGGGTGATCTACCTAGGCGGCGATATCATCACCAAAATCAATGACACCGAAGTGGCCGACACGGCGGACCTGTACTCGGCACTGGAGCCGACTCGTCCGGGTGAAATCGTGCTCCTGGAAGTGCTGCGAGACGGCAAAAAACGGAAACTCAGGGTCAAGCTCAGCACCCGAGAAAGCGATTCTTAGGCTTAGCTGCGGAGCTGGCTCATTCTTTGCTTCTGTTCTCATAAGGGCACCTCTAAAAATTCGCCCTGAAGCTGTCCCTGAGCGCAGCATTTCCGGCTGTATGGTATGGGATTCGGAGGCGTCAGGGCTCCGGGAGATCCGCTTTGTATTTGTATTCGGTAAACCGCGCCACAACTCTGGCGCAGCGGGAGCAGCTTGTCACCCATTTCCGCAAGCAACTGCCGAGCAACCTTCCCGCAGAGCAAAACTGGGTCGTGCTGGACACCTGTGACCGCTTTGAACTGTACTGTGAGCAAGCTCTTGCCCCGGAGCTGCGGTTTGTTCTGCTCGGCGGCTCGAAAGCCAGGGAGGCAACGAGTCCCAGCAGCTGGCTTTGGAGCGAAGGCCCGGCAGCTCTGGAGCATCTCTTTCGGGTTGTCTGCGGCCTGGACTCACCACTCTTTGGCGAGAAAGCCATCCAAGGCCAGGTCAAGCAGGCCTATCTGGCAGCCGCAAAGCGACATCCGCTGGCCAAAGACCTGCACCTGAGTTTTCAAAGCGCTCTGCGGGTGGGCAAACGGGTGCGCCGCGAAACCCTGCTCGATTCAGGGGCCATGAGCCATGTCCGGGCCACCTGGGAAATTCTGTGCGAAGAGGTTCTGATTAGCGGCGGCACTCATGACTCAGCAGAAGATCCGGCCATGCGGGGCGGGCCGCTCTCCGTGTGTTTTATCGGGGCTAATCAGCTCAACGAGGACTTGTTGAAACTGCTGCAAGGCGAGATTATGAAGGGAGGCGAGAACAGGCTCTGTAAATTCTTTCTGGGCAACCGCAGCTTTGCCAAGGCCGAAGCTGCCTGTCGGCGCTGGGGCGGTCAAGCCTTCCACCTCGAGCGGCTGGGCGAGCTGCTGGGGCAGTGCGATGTGGTCTTCAGTGCCACCCGGGCACCCCATTTTGTGCTGCGGACGCAGCACTTGTCCAATCGCTGCGCTCAAGGTAAAGAACAGCGTCCGCTCCATATTTTTGACCTGGCAATGCCGCGCGATGTCGACCCGGCAGTTGGCCAACTGCCGGGGGTACACCTGTGGAATGTAGCAGATATTGAGGCCCGGATTACGAACAACTGCAAACAGCGCCGCACCAAAGCCGCCGAGGCGGAGCAGATTATCGCCGAAGAGCTGGAGTCATTCTATGCCAAGTTCCACGACAGACAAAACATCAAGCGCGGGCAAGTCCCGGCCGCCTGTTCTGCTATCGCGGGATAGCCCACTCTCCCGCGCCCAAGTGCGGGAATTTCTGGCGCACTGGCAGCGGGCTCTCACCGAACTGCGGGCGAAGTTGACAAAATGGCCCGCCTCCGAGGCTCTCGGGCTGCCGGAATTTGACTGCCGGTTCATCGCCAGCTTGGGCGATCGGCAAAAGCAGCTTTCCCTGTTGCATGGTGAAGCTCCCGATGATCTCTTTACCCGCGAACTGGATCAGGCAATTCTGCGTGGAGAGGCCGACTGGGCACTGCACTCGGCCAAGGACCTGCCGCTGCTGCTCGCAGATGGTCTGAAACTCTGGTGCCTGTTGCCACAGAGTCCGGAGGGCGCGGATTCTGCAGCGGATATCCAACAAACCGACTCGTTGGTCAGCCGGGATAATCTGAGTCTTGCGGAGCTGCGGCCGGGAGCGCTGGTGGGCACCAGTTCTCCCGGCCGCAGGGAGCAATTGCTGGCCCGGCGTCCGGACTTACAGATCGTATCGCTGCGCGGCACCATCGGGGAGCGCCTGGCCCGACTTGAGCCGGGCCCGGATGCACTGGATGCGATCATTGTTGCCACCTGTGCCCTGCAGCGCTTGGGACTGGCTACGGGGCGGATACTGCCTCCGGAACTGCTAGCGGTGCACCCGATGCAAGGCTACCTGGCGCTGGTCGGAGCCGGTGAGGTTCCCGCCGAATTCATTCCGGTTTTGGAGCATTTGGATGTGCGGCGGCGCTGGGGTTCTGTGACGCTCTTGGGAGCCGGTGCCGGTGATCCTGGTCTGCTCACGCTCGAAGGGCGGCGCGTCTTGCAGCAGGCCGACATCGTGTTCTACGATGCCTTGGTGTCCAAGGATTTGCTCGAGCTGGCCCCCCCGCAGGCAGAGAAAATCTATGTTGGCAAACGGCGCAACGCGCACAGCATGCCGCAGGACCAGATCAGCCGCCAGTTGTGGCTGCGGGCCCGCGAAGGCAGGCAGGTCCTGCGCCTAAAGGGCGGTGATGCCCTGCTCTTCGCCCGGGCCGCCGAAGAGTTGCAGGCCCTCCGCGAGGCCTGCGTGCACTACCGGGTCCTTCCCGGCATTTCGGCAGCCTTTGCCGCCGCCGCCTCGCTGGCCCTGCCACTCACCCGGCGGGGTGACAACGATGAGGGGAGCAGCCTGCACCTGCTCAGTGCCTATCCACCCGAGCGCATCAACTTTCGCCAGCTGCCTCCGGGTGGCAACATCATTTTTTACATGGGGCTGGCACAGCGCCGGGAAATCCGGCGCTGTGCTCTGGAGGCCGGACGCAGTGAGCAGGAGCCGGTACTGCTGGTGCTCTGGGCCAGCCTGCCTCAGCAGCAGAATATCTACAGCACTCTGGGTGAGCTGCCGGAGCTGGAACTGGAGGCCAAAGCCGCCGGGCTGATTCTGCTTGGCCCGATAGCCCGCCCCGCTCAAGCTGCCCCGCCGGCGAGCCGGCTCCCCGATCTGGCAGGTAAAACCTGGATCACGGGGCTCAATCCGGCCATGGACCCCGAAACGCCGGCCGAGCTGGTCTGGCACCTGCCGTTGCTGGAACTGAGGCCGCACTTTGCGCCCGGCGCTGTCCCGGGGGAACTGGCGACCGCTCTGGAGCGGGCGGACCTGCTGCTGTTTACCAGCAAGCACGCAGTGCGCTATTTCTTTGCTTGTCTGGAAAATATCTCAACAGAAGCCGACTGCCCGTATGCCGACCTGCGCCTGCTGGGCGGCAAGCGCATTGTTTCGATCGGAGAGGCCACCAGTTGTGAGCTGGAACGCTTTCATCTGCGCCTGCGCGAACCGTGGGACTGGCAAAGCCCCCAAGAGTCCTCCCGGGGGCTGCTGCGCGAATTTGAGCGCCGGGCGGCATCGCAGAATATGAGAGAGAGACTCAGAGATCAGCACATTTTGATTCCTTCGAGCAGCAAGGCCCTGCCCACCCTGACTGAAGGGTTGCCGCGCTGCGGTGGGCACAGTGTCGAGCGGGTGGTGCTCTATGACAATAGGCTCTCTCCGGCCCTGCGGGGGCCGGGCTCGCCATTCGCTTTTCTGGCAGCTCCCCTGAGCTCAGAAAAGAGCCCGGACAAACAGCGCACAGTACCCTTCCCCGGGGACTGGGACACAGAATGGGCACAACTGCGCGGGCTCCGCGCAGTCTACCTCTCCTCACCCTCCACGGCGGAGTATTTTGCCGAGTTGGTGGCACTGCCGTTACAGCGGCGCTTTGGTGCCGGCTTTCCGGACTGGTGGCAGTATCGCTGCAAGGGTGAGCCGACTCAACGGCGCTTGGCCGAATTGCAGGACCGCTATGGTCTGCTGGCTGCGTCTATGACGCCAACGGTTCCGTGAGGTTTAAGGATGGCTGAAACTCCCGGCTTTTCCCGTTTCCGGTCGCGGCGCCGGGATGCAGCAAGCAGAGAAGCCTGTGCCGAGACTCCGGAACTGGGGCCGGAGCACTTTGTTGTGCCGTTGTTTCTCAGCGAAGAGCTGGAAGCTCAAAACCACAAATGCACTGCCCATTCGGCAGCATCGCCTCAGACGGAGCGCCGCCCGATTGCCGGTTTGCGGGAGGTCTGGCACCTGAGCATTGACGGACTCTGTGCTGAGGTCGAGCGCAATCTGGAACTGGGGCTGCGCCATTTCCTGCTCTTTGCCTCGGTGCCGCCAGCCTCCAAGGATGCCTGCGGCAGCATTGCCCAAAGCGATGAAGCCTTATTGCCGCGCGCTCTGCGGGTGCTCAGGAAACGCTTTGGTGCGGATCTGTGCCTGATCAGCGATATTTGCCTGTGTCCATACACCAGCCACGGTCACTGCGGGGTTTTGAGCAGGCGCGCGGATGGGGAGTGGCAAATCGATAATGACGCGACCCTGCCCCACTATGTCGCGCAAGCACTGCTCCACGCCCGGGCCGGAGCCGACATGGTGGCTCCCTCGGGTATGATGGACGGGCAGGTGCTGGCTCTGCGCCGGGGGCTTGATGCTGCGGGCCTCGGCTGCTGCCGCATTCTGGCCTACAGCGCCAAATACGCTTCGGCTCTGTACGGCCCCTTCCGCGAGGCGCAGGGTTCCCGGCCTTCTGCCCCCGGGGAGGAAACACCGGAGCTACAGCATCGCCGGAGCTACCAGATGGACCTGCGCAACAGTGACGAGGCCCTAGCAGAGGTCGCAGCAGACCTAGCAGAAGGCGCGGATGCGGTCATGGTCAAACCGGCGTTGATGTATCTGGATATTGTGCAGCGTGTGGCCCTTTTCCTAGCTGAGCACGGCAAGTCCGCTGTCCGGGATTTGCGGGATACGCAGGGATCACGAGGCTCACAGGCCCCGCAGGATGCGACCAGCACCAAGGCAGACGTTCCTCTGCTGGCCTACCACGTCTCGGGTGAATACATGATGTGGCGCAGCGCGGTGGAGGCCGGAGTGCTGGAAGAGTGGCCCAGCCTGCGCGAAATGTATCTGTCGCTGCGCCGCGCCGGGGCGGCGCAGATCATCAGCTACGCTGCTGCGCGCTATCTACAATTGCAGAACGCGCAATGATTCGCCCTCCCCGAGCACGTTTGCTGAAGAAAGAGCCTATTTTAGAGGTTCCCATCATAATCAGGTCGGGGCCCAAGCCAGGCCAATTTGTTCTGCTTCTTCCCCTGAGGCAGGCAGTACTGAGTACTTGACCTAAGAGCGGCTACATGCTACATTCCGCCGCACTGATAATTCCCCCGTGATCTATTCTTTAGGGCACCTCTTTGGAAGGTCTGTCTGTCGCTGCTTTGCCCATTGTGGACTTTGTTGGTGGACCTTGTTGGTGGACCTTGTTGTGTCCCAGTGGGGGAAAGCCGGGAACGCTTGTGCAGTTTGACAGAACCGCAGGCGGGACATAGGAGTATGGCGCATGATTTCTACGATACAAAATGCGGGTTTATTTCTGCTGGCGGCTCCGCCGTCCGGTGAAGGCCCCAACATGATACAGACCTTTGGCTTCATGATTCTGATCTTTGTGGTCTTCTGGTTTTTTATGATCCGTCCCCAACGCCAGAAGCAGAAGCGGCGCGAGTCCATGCTGAAGGCCTTGGAAAAAGGCGATAAGGTCGTGACCATTGGCGGTGTGCGGGGCACTGTTGTCAAAGTCGCAAACGATGTGATCAGCATTAAAGTGGATGACAATTGTAAAATCGATTTTTCCCGGTCTGCGGTCTCTGAAGTGGTCTTGGATGAAGATGAAGTAGCTCGCCGGGCGGAAGCGTTGAAAGATCTCAAAGCAGGTCCCAAGGATGAGAAGAGTTCCCAGGATACTGATGAGAAAAAGCATACTGATGAGAAAAAGCGGACCGATAAAAAACAAGCTGAGAACAAAGAAGGGGAGGAGGCTCCCTAGGGGACCTCTGTTGGCGACTCTATGGGGAAGATATCTCGTTTCAGCATAGTTCTGATCGGCTTGGTCTTGGCACTGTGGGGCTTGTATCCCAGTATCTGGTGGTATTTTGTGGCCGACGCAGAACAGCAAAGGCTGGCGAATATGACACGTGCCACGCTGGCCGAAGAGCTGCGCCTAGTCACAGAACAGGATGTTCTGGAATTCCAGAAACTGGCTTACAGCGACAAAGACGCTTTGGCCAAAGATGCTCTGCCATCGGCCCAGGCCTATATTCTGGATGTGGCCCGGCGCTACGAAAAAAGCTATAAGGACATCAAAAAGCCTGCTTCCTGGACTCTGGGAGCCATAGGCGGGATGTTTGGCTCAGACGAGGCCGGTCGCGAGTTGCTGCGCGAAAACCTAGAAGACTACAAGCTGGAACAAGTGCTCTTGTACCGCAGTCGCAAGAACAGCTCGCTGCGCCTGGGGCTGGATTTGAATGGTGGCCAGAGCGTGATGGTGCGTCCCAATCCGCAAGAGTTTGCCGCCCGCATCGATGAACTGATGGGAGAAGCTGTTCCGGGCCGGACGCGGCAAGACGTGGCAAACTACCTGCGGGATCGGATTGTCACTTCGCTACAGAATCGGGTAGACCAGTTCGGCCTGACCGAACCCGAAATTCACAGCTATCAAGATGGCCGCATCGAAATCGTGATGCCGAGTCAGAACAAAAGCACTGAACAGACCGATACCGGCGTGGTGGACAGCCTGCTGCAAGTCAAAGGCAGCTTGGAGTTTCACTTGGTCAACGAGCAGGAGACCGAAAAACTCAGCAACTATTTAAACGGGAACCCGGCCCGATCGCGCGAGCTGACAGATACCGGAAAACTGAACGGCTATGCTTTACCTGTCGGTCAGGTGATTCGTGGCTACTATGAGAAAGACAAATACGGCATGGACCGACTGCGCGGCTACTTGGTGCTGGAGTCAGATACCCTGCTGGACGGCGAGAATATCACCAATGCTCAAATGATCAAAAACGTCGGGCAGTGGGAAATCAGCTACAGCCTCAACCAAGAAGGTACGGCGCAGCAGCAGAAGATCTTCACCAATTATCTGGGGCGTTCGATGGCGATCGTGCTGGATGACAGGGTGCTCTCCTATCCGAAGATCAACAGTAAAGGGGGTAGTTCTTACAGCGGAGGCCGGATCACCGGACGTTTCAGTGACCAGGAAGCCCGCAATCTGATGAACGTACTCAATTCCGGCAACCTGCCGGTTCCGCTTGACATCGATTCGCAGCGTGTGGTTGGAGCCACGCTGGGCGAGCAGAGCATCCGCTCGGGTCTGATTGGCATCGGGATTGGTCTGCTGGCCGTGATCCTGTTCATGATGCTCTACTACCGTTCGGCAGGCTTTATCGCCGATGTGGCGCTGGTGCTCAACCTATTTTTCCTGATCGCGATTCTGGCCACTATGAATAGCACCCTGACCTTGACGGGCATTGCCGGAATCATTTTGACCATCGGAATGTCGGTGGATGCCAACGTAATCATTTACGAACGCATCAAAGAGGAACTGCTCTCGGGAAAGAGCCGCAAAGCGGCAATAGAAGTCGGGTTTGCCCGGGCCTTTTGGACCATTATCGATGCCAACATCACCACCGGGATAGCGGCGATCTGCCTGGCGCTGTTTGGCAACGGCGGGATTCAGGGCTTTGCCATCACCCTGGCCTGGGGCATTGTCTGCTCGTTGTTTACTGCGCTGTTCATCGCCCGATTGATCTTTGACTTCAATACCGATGTGCTCAAGTTCAAAAAATTGGCAATCATGTGGCGGAAAATTGGTTCGGGCACCTGGAACACCAAGCAGCACAATCTGGGAGGAACCTGAGGAATGAGGGTGACCAGGGTCATACGTTTTACCCATTACAATAAACTGTTTTTGGGGCTCTCCATTGTCACTGTTGTGCTGCTTGTGGTGCTGACGGTGCTGCGCGGCGGCTTTAACTTCAGCATTGACTTCAGCTCCGGTGTAATTCTGACGGTCACTGCGAATGAAGATCTGGACTCATACAGTATGGAAGAGGGAATCGGGGCATTGTTCACCAAGCCGGTGCAAGTACAGACCCTGCAAGAGAGTGCCCTGTTCGACAAGCGCTATTCGGTGAAACTGGCCAGCGAACAAGACGATATTGCCAAGTTTGAAAAAGAGGCCCGCCGGAAAATTGAAGCTTTGAACCTGGTACAGATTGAAGGCTCTGATTTGGTAAGTCCGGCCCAGTCGGCCTATCTGCGTTGGCAGACATGGGTGTTGAGCTTCTTCGTGCTAGTGCTGATACTGCTGTATATCTGGTACCGCTTTCAGCTGCGCTATGCAGTGGCCGCAATCATCGCCCTGCTGCACGACAGCCTGATTCTGATCGGCGTAATCGGGGCCTTCCAACTGGATTTTTCGGGTACCACCATCGCTGCGGTGCTGACGGTGATCGGATACTCGCTCAACGATACCATCGTGGTTTTTGACCGCATCCGCGAAAACCGGATGACCATGCACACCAGCAATTTGCAAGACATCATCGACTATTCGGTGAGCGCAACGCTCAGCCGCACCTTGATTACCAGTTTGACCACTCTGTTGGCAGTGCTGGCGATTTACTTCTTTGCCTACGGCTCGGTTCGCCTTTTTGCACTGGAGTTGATTGTGGGTGTGGCGGCAGGCACCTATTCCTCCATCTACATTGCCTCTTCTCTGGTGCTGTACTTTGATATGCGCCGTCGCAAGGGTTTGGAGCAGGTAAGTAAAACGGGTTTGGCCAGGCGCGGAGCTTCGGGTGCACAGCAGCTGCGGCTGGTCAAGAGCTCCAAGGCTGAAGATGCACGGCTGCCAAAGAAGACTGCGTCTCAAAAAGAACCGCCGGTACACAAGCAGACCGCTGAAGAGATTCGCTTGGCTACAGAGGCCAAGCGCAAGAAACGCGAAGCACGGCGCAAAAAAAAATAGGAGCACCTCTAAAAATCCACTTTCGATGCCCACATGCTGGGATTTTTTGAGCTGAGCCATACCCCTGCCTATTCTTACACGGCAAGAGTTATCATTCTCACCGCAAGCAAAACCATTATTCGCAAGGAAAGCCAAGTTTGGCGCGAGAGTGAATTCTGAGGCGTTTCCCCAATTCTCTAAGGATATCGTTGCTCAATGCGGAATTGGAATTTTGCAGAGATCCCATAATGATAAAAGCAGGGATACCGGATATGGAAGTAATCAGGGCCGAAGTGCTGGGTTTTTGCGGAGGAGTAAAGCGAGCTATCATTCTAGCGGAGCAGGAGCTCCGCAAGAATACCCGCAAGCCCAAGTTCCGTCTGGAGACCATCGGCGACTTGATCCACAACCAGCGCGAGATTTCCCGGCTGGAAGATCTGGGCCTGCATTCGGTTGCCGCTGTGGAACAGGTCAGCGAAAAGGCTACGGTACTGATCCGGGCCCACGGCGCGCCCAAAGGGGACTACGAGGCCCTGAAAAACCGCAAAGTTGATATTGTGGAAGGTATCTGCCCTCTGGTACGGGATATTCGCAATAAGATCATCGAATACTCAAACCAGGGTTATTTTATCTTACTGACCGGAGACGCCGGGCATTCGGAAGTTTGCGGCCTGTTCAGTTTTGCTGCTGAAGGCAAGGTGATTGAGTCACTGCAAGAAGCAGAGGAATATCAGATTCCCGCCACAGTCCACAAAATCGCGCTGCTCTCGCAGAGCACCTGGAAGCGCGAGACCTTTTTGCAGGTGGCCGAAATCATGAAGGCCAAACGCCCCGATATTCTGATTGAAGATACGGTCTGCCAGGCTACCTTGGACCGCCAAAACGCTCTGCGTCAGTTGGTCGAGCAGGTTGAGGCCCTGGTGGTCATCGGAGGCAGGAACAGTGCCAACACCCGTGAGCTGGTACTGATCGCTCAGGAGTCGGGGCTGCCGGCCTGGCACTGTGCCGATGAAGAGGATGTCCCCGGCGGCCTGGTCCAGTATCAGCGCATTGGCCTTTCCGCCGGTGCCTCTTCACCGGATTGGCTGATTGATAAGATCGAACAAAAAATCCTGATGCAGGCCGACTCCTGATTGTGCGGGGAATGTGCGGGAAAAGCATAGAGGGCACCTCTAAAGCAGTAGTGCCATGTTAGGAATGTAAATATGAGCAGATATATTATTGCCGGAAACTGGAAGCTGAATAAGACGCCCTCTGAGGCTGCGAGACTGGCCCGGGATTTGGAGGAACAAACTGCCGGTGCCACCTGTGAAGTGGTGGTGGCACCGTCTTTTGTGGCACTGAGTGCGGTGGCCAAGCAAGTTCGCGGCAGCCACATTAAATTGGCGGCGCAGAACGCTTCGGAGCACTTAGAAGGTGCGTACACCGGAGAAACTTCGGTACTGATGCTCAAGGATCTGGGAGTCGAGTATGTGATTCTGGGCCATTCGGAGCGGCGCCAGTACTACGGTGAGAGCAATGCGATTGTCAATGCGAAGGTGCGGACGGTGTTAAGCCAGGGGCTCAAAGTGATTTTGTGCATTGGTGAGCTGTTAGCCGAGCGCGAGGCGGGCGATGCGATTGCAGTTTGCCACCGCCAGCTCGCCGAGGGCCTGAGCGGGATCAGTGAGCAGGATATGGCCGGAGTAGTGCTGGCCTATGAGCCAGTCTGGGCCATTGGTACCGGGAGAACGGCCAGTCCCCAAGACGCCAACGAAATCCATCTTGCCTGCCGAGAGAAACTGACCCGGCTCTACACACAGGAACTGGCTGCAGCAACGGTTATTCAGTACGGCGGCTCGGTCAAACCGGAGAACATAAAGGCACTGATGTCCCAGAGCGATATCAACGGAGCACTGGTGGGCGGTGCTTCACTCGATGCAGCGTCATTTGCCGCTCTAACTCAATTTTAAGGGAAGCCTCTCAAATCTGCTGCCAAAAGCCTGATTAGTCGACAGCTTTGGAGAAGCAGGGAACCTTGCTGCATACACATTCTCTTTCCGTGTGTGAGAGCCTCTGTGCTTTGCATTCATTGACTCCCGGGGAGCAGGTTTGGGGAGCTGCCCTCAAGCTGGCATTTCAACTCGGAATCTGGGAGCCAAGCAAGCTTTGTCCGGGGTTGATGCAGATGAAATTTTGACAAATACCGGGGAACGGGATATGACCACGACAATATTTACGATCTTAATCATCTTGCTGGTGATATCAGCGACCATCACCATCCTGCTGGTACTGATTCAAGACGATCAGGGCTCCGGCATGGGCTTGTTTGGCAGCAGCGGGCAGAGCCCCTTCAGCACGGGCGACAGTTTTTTGGGCAGGTTGACCCGGATCTTTGGCATTTCGTTTGTGGTGCTGTGTCTGGCGGTGGCCTTTGTCATCAGCCGCTTCGGTGTCAACTATGAAGCTTTGCAGGAAGCCCAGCTGGAATACCAGCAGCAGGACCAGAGCACCGAAGAAACTTGGTTTCTGCAGAACCCCGATCAAAATGCCCCCCCAACGGGAGACAGTACGGCCACGGGACCTGAGTCAGGCGAGGCTCTCGGAGAAGCCCCCGAGCAACCGGATACAGCAGTGGAATCAAGTGGAGATACAGGGGCAGCTGAGTAGGCTGAATGCTTTGATCTGCTTGCAGAAAACTCGGGGTAAGTCTCTCAAAAACTAATGGGGACCTCTAAAAAACTCCATTCTGCGCTCTTGTGATAAATCCCTGTGCTTGATGCGAGAACGGGTTTTTGAGGTCCCGAGTGAGCGAGGATTCCCGATTCTTTCATATTTGTCTGTTAAAATGGCAAGCGGAGAGACAGATGCGTGTAGCTGTAGTGTATTTCAGCCGAGAGACTCAGGGTAAGCTTGTCAGTCTGGCCAGAGCTTATGTCGAAGGAGTCTCCAAGCAGGGTCACGATGTGGCACTGATTAATGGTTTTCAGAATGCGAGCAGCTTGTTCATCTATGACTATCTGATTCTGGGAGCCGAACCACTTTCGGCCCTTTCCAGCAAGATTGACCCATCGGTGCAGCACAGTCTGAAGAACATGGGGCATATTGACGGCAAGTTCAGTTATGCGTTCATGCTGAAAAGGGGCTTGTGGGGCAGTAGGAGTCTGCTGCTGTGGATGAAATGGCTGGAATCCTGCGGCCTGTTGCTGCTGCTCTCCGACTTGGTAGCCAAGACGAGTGAAGCCCGCCTGATCGGTCAGAACATGAATATCTATAAAGGGAAGCTCTAAAAATCCCAATCCCGGGCTGAATGGCCATCTTTCCAGAGGATAGCTTTGTCAGTAAAGAGGGGAGTTTGCAAAGCTGGAGCCTTGCTTGCCGCATTTGCGGAGTGGGTAAGGATTTTGGAATGATTTTGACTATGTTAAATAATTTGAATAACAAAAAAAAGCAAATACCGCTGTTCTTTACTTTGTGCGCTTTAAGTCTGGGCGGGACGGGTGAGCTGTTTGCTCAAAAAGATACCGACACCCTAGCGACTGTCCGCCTCACCAAAACCGAAGTGATTCTGGGCAAAGAGTACAACGATGTAGTGCGCCGACTAAATGAGCTGCGGCCCGGCGGCCTCAACGAAGACGACCGCAAAGAAGTGCTGAAATCGCTGATCAATAACCACTTGGTACTACAGGCCGCCGGGCGCGATAATATTTCGGTCAATGACGATGACGTGCGCACCTTTGCGGTGAAGATGGTCTCACAACAGGTGGGCAAGCAACTCAGCGAAGCGGAAATGCGTAAGCTGCTTGAAGAGCAGAGGGTTCCCTACCAGGATTTTCTGAACAATGCCCGGAACAGCATCATCATCCGGCGCTTTGTGCAGCAGAAATATGGCTCTGACTTGCAGAATATCACAGAACCCGACAGCAAGGAAATTGAAGATGCCTACAACGAGAATCTCCAGCAGTTTGTGCATAAAGACATGATCCGCTTCAACCAAATTCTGGTGCAGTATCAATCAGCCAAAGACAGTGAAAAACAAGCCATTAAAAATAAGGCAGAGGATCTGTTTAAACGAGTGCAAGGCAACAAGGAGAAAATTGCCGACCTGGCACCGCTGTATTCCGATGATCCGCAATCAAAGAACCAAGGCGGCGATGTGAGTTATGTGCCGCGTGGTCTGGAACAGGTGGAAAAAATCTTTGGCAAAGAGTTCTTCAATCAACTGTTCCAGCTGCGCGAAGGAGATCTTCGTCTGCTCGAATCAAATGTCGGTTATCACATCGTGGAAATCACTGATTACCGCGAAGCGGGCTTGTACAAGCTGAACTCTCAGATTCCCGGCTCCAATGGTATGCTCGTCAAAGACTATGTGCGAAATATGTTGATACAGCAGAAGCAAGCCAAACGGCTGGAAAAACTGATGAGTGACTACATGGAACAGTTGCGCAAAGAAGCCAGCATTCGGGTCCTGTACAAACCACTACAGAAATAGCCGCAGCCATAACAGATACGATTCCTCTTTAGAGGTTCCCTTTAGGAGCTTCATCCTCCGGTTTTACGGACACGGCTTTGGATTATTCTGCCGTATGAGCGGCATAGATACGTTGCGCCGCAAATAGTATGTGATCGATGAACGATAAAAAATTGCGGCGGCGGGCCCGTGCCTTGGCGTTACAGGCGTTGTACGCCGCGGAATTTAATAGAGGAGGTTCTACACTCTGCGAAGATGCTGGCAATCAGGACATCCTGCAGTTCGCTTGGTTGGATCGCGAGCCCGGAGAAGGCGAGTGTTTTATGGCCCGCACGCTCACAGAAGCAGTCTGGCAGAACTGTGTGGAAATCGACCAGGTAATTGCCGGACATTTGCAGAACTGGACTTTGGATCGGTTGCTGAACGTGGATCGCAACATCCTGCGCCTGGGCGTTTATATGCTGCGCTTTTTGCCCGGCACACCGGTAAAAGTCGCGATTGATGAGTGCGTTGAACTGTGTCACAGTTTTGCCAGTGAGCAGTCTTATCGCCTGATTAACGGGGTGCTGCACAATGTCGCGCAAAAGTATCGAGCAAATTCAGAAGAAAATCCGGAAGCAGAGTGAGCAACAGTAGAAAAGCTGAATGGCCGGGAAATCAGCTAACAGAAAACGTTGGTATTCCGATAATTTTGTATCTTAGGTATCTTGAAAACCTCTGAAAATTGTACCGCTCTGCAAGATTTGCGCTGCTTCGCTCCACAGTGCTTCATTTCAATGTCGAGAGTGCGAATCTCGTTAGATATCTGGGGGCAATGGCAGAAAGGCCCGTGAAGGGATACTTCAAGGAAACTTTAAAATCTCCCATTATTTAATGGTTGATGATCATTTTTGCTCGCTCTTTTGACATGAGCAAACTTGTCCAGGATAGGCAGCAGGCTCTTGCTTCGCACCGTTCGCAGATTTTTTGAACAACGTTATCGCGTTTGAGCTTGCACAATACGACGAAAGTATTCTTCAGGGGACCTCTAAAAATTCCATTCTGCGCTCTTGCTCGCTCTTTTGAAACGAACAGCTTCGTCAGTAAGGCCTTACAATACAACAAAGTATTCTTCGGCTTCACTTCCTCGCTGTCGTCCAAAATAGCTTCGCAAGAAGACAAAAGCGAATTTTTAGAGGTCCCCTTCAGCGTGGAATTGGAATTTTTAGAGGGACCCTAAAGAGGTTCCCTTTGGCGGCTGTAAAGGCTGTCCGGTTCTGGAGGCAGGAGCTTGGCAAAAGAGCAGAATCACTTGCAATTCTCTGAACAATTGCAGTCCTCTTCCGGGGCGGAACGTTCTATCGGGCGCCCCAGGATACCCTCAGAACGTCAGCCCCGGGTTACAGATCGGAAGCCTGCCCGCAGAGCGGTGCTGGTTTCGTTTGTCTTTGCGCTGTTCATGTCTTTGGGCAGTGTAGTGTTGGTGTATCTGGTCTTTCGTGAGAGCCGTAATTTTGAGACACTGCTCGGGCATATTGATCAGATTCAGCAGCGCAGTGTGAATGCCGCTAACTTGAAGCTATACCAGAATGCTGCTCAAAAAGCGGGAACTAAACGGGATTATCTGCGTATTTTGAAGCGGGTCTATCAGATACAGGACGATCATGTACGCCACAGTTATCTATTGGAGGTAGCAAGTCGTGGGGTTAAAGAGTTTCCGGGCAGTGAAACCCTCTGGGCTTACCAAGCTTCGGCACTGTTGAATCTGAAGCGCTTCGGCGAAGCACTCGGCGTCTCTGACCGCCTGGTGAGCAATCGTTACTTATCGCTGAAGGGTGAAATCATGGTGCGCAGTCTGGCCGCGGCTCAGGAGCTCTCCGGGGGCAGCTCTGAGGGAGGGCTCACCATTGCTGAGGTGGTCGCACCCTACGGAGCGGCCATATATATCAGCTTGGCACGCCTGCTGCGAGAACCGCGCTTTGCTTGGAATGCGGCGCTGATATATATGTTCAAGGGGCAGAAGGACAAAGCCTTAAGCTTGGTGCGCGAGTTGCGGGACCAACGCTGGCTGAATGCTTTTGCCGCAGGCTTGCTGGCTTACGACAGCCGGGATTGGGAGCTGGCGAGCAATTTATTCAACCGGGAAATGAGGAGCAGCCAGAGAGGTTCGCCAGATCAGAAAGGCGACTGGGAGGCTCTGATGCTGCAATACCTCGGCGATACCTATGCCTATTTGCAAGATTATCCCAAGGTTGTCGAAATTCTGAGTCAGATCAGCAGGCTGCATGCCCCCGGGTCCGGGGAGGATCCGGGGACTCCGGTCAACATTTTGGCCAATGGAGAGCATATCGGAACTTGGGAACTCTACTATAATTTGGCCTCCGCCTATCGGGAACTGGGTGATAATGAGAGTGCATTTGAAGTGCTGCGTCACGGGCACGGTGCTTTTCCACAGGTCAGTGAGCTGCTGTTGTTACTGAACATGGTCGCCCCGCCCGATGAGAAAGAATACGCTAGAAGCGTGTTGTCACAGTTCATTGCCCGGAATACCAACGATGATCCCTACTTGGCACTGGCAGCACTGATCTTTGAAGAGAAGCGGATCAATCAGCGGAAATTTAGCAGTAAATTGTGGGAATTATTCAGTAAATTCCCTGAATATCAAGAAGTTTTACATTATATTCTGTGGTATTATATTGGTTTGGATCGCAGCAGCGAAGTGGATCTGGCACTGGAGCGCTATCGAAATTTAGTGCTGGACAACCCCAATTTTCAGTCTGTGGCCCATGATGACCCGACATCGAATGCCGGAGAGCTCCCTGATTGGGCCAAAGAATACATGGGGATTAACGCGGTTATCCGCCGGGATTTTGCTGGGGCAGAAGATATTTTCAATGATTTGCTGGACAAAAGCCCCAATTGGCGCATCTATTACAATATGGCCAATCTGTATATTTACCAGGGAGAATTTCAGATTGCACTGCGTATGCTGCGCAAAGCTCTGGAACAAAATTCAGAGCCGGATGATAAGATCAGTATTTACTACCGGCTTTCGATCGTGGCCGGTTCTACGGGACAGAGTTCCCTGACCAGTCATGAGAGTGATGAACTGGATACGATCCTGCGCGAATATATTCAAAGCAATTACGGGCTGCAAGCAGAGCAGCGCGACCCAGCAGATGAGTTGCGTTATGCCAAACTGGACAGTTTGCTATTATGGCGCCGGTCCAGTGGCCTGCTTGCAGAGCCGACAGAGTCTCCAGCTCAGGAAGTGGTTCAGGCTTCGGAAAAACGAAAAGAACGCTCCGGCCCTGATGGGGTGTGGCAAAGCGGCCGACGAAATGATCCGGGGGAAGGCACCGGGCAGACGCCGCAGAGCCAGTCGGAGCCAGCCCGCACAAAGGCCCCCCCCCGTGTTTCCGGCATTCTTGGGGGAAAGTTCTAAAGGGGACCTCTAAAAATTCGGTGCGAGTGGCAGCTCGCACCGAATTTTTAGAGGTCCCCTTTAGAACAAAACATGTGCTTCAGTTCTTTGCCAAAAAATCTCTTAGCTTGAGATTGACAACGAATTTTTGTGCTGCCCTTTTAGAATATTATGAAGCAATACCCCTTACTTCAGCAGTATTTTGGTTTTCCCAGTTTCCGCAGCGGTCAGGAAGAGGCGGTGAAGCATATCTTGAGGGGCCGCGACACTCTGGTGATCATGCCCACCGGCTCGGGAAAATCGCTGATTTACCAGTATGCGGCTCTGGCCCTGCGAGAGCGGAGCAAGACCAGAGCCTCGCTGACGCTGGTCATCTCGCCGTTGATCGCCTTGATGAAGGATCAGGTGGACAGCCTGCAGACCTTGGGCATTGCCGCAACCTACATCAACAGCACCGTGGCCCCCTCAGATCAGCGCCAGCGCATCAACGCAATGCAGCGGGGCGATTACCAACTGGTCTATGTGGCACCCGAGCGCCTGCGCCAGAGCTCATTTATGGCAGTGCTACAGAATATCGAAATTCAGTTGTTTGCCATTGATGAAGCCCATTGTATCTCCAGTTGGGGGCACGATTTCCGTCCGGATTACCGGCGCATCGCCCAGGCCCGCAGGGAGCTGGGGTTGCCCCTGACGGTGGCCCTGACCGCAACGGCCACCGCGCTGGTGCAAGACGATATTGTTGAGCTGCTGGGCATTCCGGAGGCCCCGCGCGTGGTCACCGGTTTCAACCGGACCAACTTGAGTTTTGAAGTGCTATATGCTTCTGGGACGCATGCCAAGTTACAGGAGCTGGCCTCATTGTTGCAAAAACAATTTAATGCGGCTCCCGGTTCGGCTCAGAATGATGGTGCTTGCATTATCTATGCGACAACGCGCAAAGAGGCGGAAGAAATAGCTTCGTTTGTGGGTCAGAACTTGTCTCTCTCCTGTGCCTGCTATCATGCAGGCATGGCCGCAGCACAACGCGGGCGCATTCAGGATGCGTTCTGCAGTGGCAACCTCGGGATTGTGGTGGCGACCAATGCCTTTGGTATGGGCATTGACCGGCAGGACGTGCGCCTGGTAATCCACTATAACTTACCGGGGACTCTGGAAGCCTATTATCAAGAAGCCGGCCGGGCGGGGCGCGATGGTTTGCCCGCCCGGGCGATATTATTGTTTTCTCCGCAGGACCGCTCGCTGCAAAGTTTTTTCATTCGTCAGAACAGCATTAGCGCAGAGCAATTACATCAATTATTTCGGCACTTACAAGCACTTCCCACAACCATCGAAGCAGGTATGGAACCGACCGGATCCGGGTCGGCGCGTCTGTGCCGACCAATAGAGCAGAAAAGTTTGGCACAGAGCTTGGGCTGGGGGCGGGATTCGGCCAAGCTGCGTATGGCCCTAGCTCACTTGGAAAAGGCGGGCATCCTGAGCGATGTCGAATTCCGTTCACTGGAGGGAGAAGAAGGGGCCCTGTCTCTGGTGCCAAGGGGCTGGGATGCGGCGGCGGCAAGTGCCAGTACCCGTCAGCTGGAAGAATACAGCAGTCATCGCAGGCAGCAATTGGAACAAATGAGCTACTATGCCCAAGCCGATGCCTGTCGCCGGCAGATTCTGCTCTCGTATTTCAGCGATCACAGTAAGGTGCTGCAACTCAGTGCTGAGCGCTGCTGTGATTACTGTTTTCGGCAGGGCTTGCGGCAGCAACTCCGCTCGCAGAATGCGACAACGGGGCTGGAACAGCTCAGCCGGGCTGAGCGCGCTGCCCTGATTGTGCTCGATAGCGTGCGGCAGCTGGATCAGAGCGGGATTCGGGTGGGGCGTCAGCGAATCGTCCAGCTGCTCTCCGGTTCGCGTTCACAGAAGATGGGCGAAGCGTTCCGAGCCCAGCGCTACTATGGCCGCCTGGCTGCCCTGGCTCAGAAGCAGATTGAGGCAGCAATTAACGAATTGCTGCAGGGTGCTTATTTGCAACACCGCAGTCTGGAGTCCTCAGATGCCACGATTATCGCCCTGAGCACCCAAGGTCGTGAAGCTATCGAATTCCGCGAGGCAATTCGGCTGCGAGCCTTTGAGGCTGTGGACTCCCATTCAACTACAAGCGAGGGCAAAACCAGCAAGAGTTTCAGCAAGGTTTCAGCTGGCAGCTCGACTGCGGCAGAAACTCTGAAATTGCTCCGACAAGGTCTGGCCCCGGAGCAGGTAGCAAAACAGCGGGGTCTGCATCCGCAGACCATCAGTACGCATATTGGCAATTTGATTGAGCAAGGTGAGCTGAACTTAGCAGACTATGTCAGCCAGGAACTACGCCAACTGATAGAAGAATGCCTGTGCCGGTTCGAAAAGCAGGGTCAGGGATTATCGCGCCTTAAACCGATCAAGGAACAGTTGCCTAAAGAAGTCAGCTACGATCAGATCAAATTTGTATTGGGTGCTTGGCGCGGAGCACAAAATACAGACTGAGAACTTTGCAGATGAGTAATTCTTGACAGATCTCCGATCGTATTCCCCTCGATGTCTGCCAGTGGATGTTGCCTGAAACCACCGCAGGACCCGCCAGAGATTGTTTAAAGCTACCCTGTGGTGATACTGAAGCATTGGGATACTTTTTAGTAAACAGATTGATACCAGCATCCATAGATGGTTTCTGACTTGGATTCCAGATAATAAACGTCAAATATCTACCAATCCAGCCATCTCCTCACATATTCTTTGCCGTAGCTGTCTTTGGGGTGCAGCTCATGATTGGCATAAGGGGACCTCACTTGATGCCACTGATCGCTATTCCTGATTCAAAGTACCTTTGAAAAATAAAATAGAGTATCAGTAGAGGTACTACAGTAACTGATGCCCCAGCCATCATAATTCCATAATTCTGGATATGTACGATCCCTGACTGCAGGTACATAATCCCTGCTGTAAGTGTCATTTTCCTGATATCATCGTTGACAACCAGAGGCCACATCAGGTCTTTCCAAGCAAAAATCATGGTGAATATGCCTAAGGCAATCAAAGAAGCTTTTAGCAGAGGAAGATAGACAAATCCATAGATCTGCCATCGCTTGCAACCATCCATTACAGAAGCTTCTTCGAGAGCTGAGGGGAGAGCGAGGAAGCTTTGGCGCATTAAGAACGTACCAAAAGCACTGACCAGCCCTGGGAAGACCAAGGCAAAAATCGTATTCAGCAAACCAAGAGAGTGGAGCATGCGATACTGGGGATATATAAAGACCGCAGGCGGTATCATAAACTGCAAAATCACCAGAGCAAACAGAAATCTGCTGCCCGGAAACGGGATTCTGGCGAAGGCGTAGCCTGCCATTGAGCTGAAGAGCAGAGCACAAATAATACGGAAAAATACAAGCAGGATTGTATTGGCATAGAAGTATCCAAAAGGTTGAAGAGAAAATAATTCGGGATAATTTTGCCATTTCCAGTTCTCTGGGAGCCAGCGCGGGGGAATGGCAATAGCAGCGTCCGCACTCTTGAACGAAGTCAGGAGCATCCAGATAAACGGGAAAATAAATATAGCTCCCATTACAATTAAAATTACATAGATCAAAGTATTTTTTGCTGTTATTGAATTCATCTGGGCAGGCCTTGTTTATTCATAGTGAACCCACCTGCGTTGCAGGCGGAATTGAATGGCTGTAACCAAGAGAATCAGAGCTAACAGGATCATAATAACTACTGATCCAATACCAGCTTTTCCCGCGCTGAATGTATAGCGAAAATAAAACTCGAGCACTGGGCGTACGGAGGCGTACGCGGGGTTTTCCCTGGGAACCATGATTATCGGAATGTCAAAGATCTGAAGGCCGGAAATAACAGAAAGGATCAAAACCATAAATACTGTCGGGGATAATAATGGTAACGTAATACGAAAGAATTGACGTATTGGAGAAGCTCCATCCATACAGGCTGCTTCATAATACGAGATAGGGATTCCCTGTAGTCCAGCTATGAAAAGTATTGTATAATAGCCCACAGAGGCCCATACACCAATCATAGAGATCGTAGGTAATGCATAAAGGGCATTGGCAACAAAAGGGATATTGCCACCCAAAAGCTGATTGATGATGCCAAATCTTGCTTGAAGCAAGAATAGCCAAATCATCCCCAAGGCGACCCCGGGAACCACTACCGGGGTAAAGAAAACCGTGCGGAACAGGCCCTTTCCCCTTATGTTGGCATTCAGCAGACTGGCGAGCAGCAAGGCCAACCCGATGGATAGAGGGACCGTAATCGCTGTGTAGACCAGTGTGTTGCTCATCGAATGCCAGAAGCTTGAATCTTGCAGCAGGTTCCGGTAGTTGTCCAAACCAGAAAACTTCAGCACATCACGGCGCAGCCCCTTTGTCTTAAAGAAGCTGAGATATAACGTATTCAAGGCGGGATAAAGGTTCAGGATTGTAATACCCAATATGGTGGGGGCCGCGAACAAACAGCCCCACAACCTATCTCCTTTTAAACGCAGCATAAAAGATGGCCTCTATCTAATCCCTGCTAGCTGTTGTCATCAATAATCGTGTTCATCTTTTTAGCCAACTCCTTTAATCCCGATTCAACGGGAATAATACCTGCAAGAATTTGCCCCATGGCTTCCTCCATCAGAGCATTCCATTCCGTTCCGCCTGGAGCTTGTGGCAGAGGGACGGCATAAGGCAGCTCATCAGGATAAGCCTTCAGATTGAATTGGCTCTGAAATGAATCTGCCCAAGGTTCAAAAGTCCCTTTAAAAGCTGGCATAGCAGAACCATTTTCAGCTTGCAGACGCTGCCCTGTTTCGCTGGCCAGAACCTTTTCGAAAGCCCAAGCAGTTCCCGAATTTTGGGTATTTGCTGAAATTGCGTAACCTAAACCATTATAGAGTGTGGCACGTTTCTTTCCCTTAGGTAGTACAACCAAATCCAGATTTTGCTTGGCGTAATCGCTACCGTTCATTGCGCTTACCATCCAGGAACCCATCAGACGCATAGCCACTTTGCCCGAAAAGAACAATTGAGTATCCGCTTCGGCAATAGGGGGAGCTATGCCGTCTTTAAAACTGAAATCGACATAGCGTTGGATTGCTTCTATTGTTTCCGGCATACCAAAGCCACTCCTGCCATCAGGGCCTATGATATAGCCTCCATTCTGGTGGATAAAATTCCCCCACCCCTCCTGAGAATTGTTATTCGCAAGGAAGCCATAGACTCCCTCTCCTTTATTGGTCAGCTTTTTACCTGCTTCAACCAAGTCTTCCCAAGTCCAGCTATCATCGGGATAAGCGACTCCCGCTTGATCAAAAAGAGTCTTATTGTACCACAAGGCGATGGTGTCAAAATCTTTAGGAACCGCATATTGACGACCTTTATACTGATTCAATTTAACCAAGTCCTGTGGATAATTATCCATAGAGATTTCCGGATCAGCGGCAATGCGATCGGTAAGATCCATCAAGGCATCGCTGGAAGCAAACAAATCAAACTCTATAACATGCATCCAAAACAGGTCAGGCAGATTGTCGGCACTGGCAGCCGTACGCAATTTTTGCCAGTACTCCTGCCAAGGGGTAATTTGCAGGTCGACTGAAGCCTCAGGGTTTGCTTTTGTGAACAGGTCAATATTGGCCTGCATACCCGGAGCCTGATTTGAGTCCCAAATGCCAAATGTCAACTTGCCACTAATCTCGCCATCTTCTGAGGAACTTGCTGCATTCGTTCTTTTTACGCAGCTCATGATTAGCACAAAAACAAAAATTGCGGTAAAGATCAGTCTACATCGTTTGAGTTTTCGTTCTTCCATTAGGGGACCTCTAAAAATTCCAATTTCGCGCCAGACGAAGGGATTTTCACGGAACAGCTTTGTCACGAAAGAGAGGAAGCAGGCTCTTTGCTGCGCACGGCCTGCCAGTTCACCAATGCTGCGCCAGCTCACATTGGTGCCATACAGCAAAGTATGGCTCGGCTTCCGTTCCTCGCTACCGCAAAAAATCCCTTCGTCTGGCATCAAAAGCAAATTTTTAGAGGTCCCCATTAGTCATTCTCCTGATTAAAATAACCCAGATAATGTTTGGCTTTGTTGAGTCTAACACAGGAAAATACTCCTAGCAATAGCATAAAAACACCAAAAAATAGGAAAATATTACTGGTGTTTGATATATGTATTAAAGGGAACCTTTAAAAATGGAATCGCTTTGCGAGAATTGTACACTCGCTCTGCTTCGTTTTCCTTGGCGATTGTACCGCGTTTTGATGCCAGACGAAAACTCCCATGCGAGCTGGCGCAGCATGGGAGAATGAGGGGCGGGCCGTGCGCAGCCAAGCCCGCCCCTCCTTTTAAGCAAGAGCCTGTAAGCTTTTCTTTGCTGAGGAAGCGATTCGGTAAGAAGATCGCCGCTTCAAGCGCGGAACTGGAATTTTCAGAGGAGCCCTTGAGACTTCTTAGGCTTTCTCGCCGACTCTCTTGGCGTTTGGTTTGCCTGGTTTGCCATGTTTGTCCTCAATGGCTCAGGCTTCTGATATGCCTGTGGAAGCTTTGATAAAGGCCTATTCGCTCTTTTGCGGATTGCCGCTTTTATCGTACTGGTGGTAATTGGCTGCTTTGTCGATAAAAAACAGACCGTGCCTCTCAGTGTGCCCCGGGAGCCTTGACACAGAGCCGGATTTTCTCTACATTTTTCTGTGGTGGGGAATTTGTAGAGGTGTCCTTAAAGGGAAGCTCCAAAATCTCCCGTCATTTTTATGAAGCGTTCTTGTTTGCTTTTGGGGAACAAGCAGTGGTTTTGGGCGGAATTTGCAGCAGGGCTCCACTTCGCCACAGCCTTGCCAGGACAGACAAGCTCTTGGGAACTCCGGCCTTGCACCGGATCAGGCTGGAGCGGCCTGCGTTAGTGGATGACGGGAAATGCCCAAAAGGAAGGTGAACAATGAGCGCAACTGCGAAAGTAGAAATGTATATCAAAGATGGCTGCCCGTTCTGCCTCCGGGCCAAGGCCCTGCTGGAGCGCAAAGGTGCGAGTATCCAAGAATATCCGGCCGCCCGCGATGAGGCGCTGTTTGCCCGGATGCAGGAACGATCCGGCGGTGGTCGCACCTTCCCTCAGATTTTTATCAACGATCAACACATAGGTGGCTGTGATGATCTGCACGCGCTGGATGCCCGGGGAGAACTGGACACCTTGCTCTGAGGCAGCTCCGCTCACCGAAGAAAAACAACACCAAGGCCCATATACAGATAAAGGGAGGAAGCCATTCCCTTCCATTTTGATGCTGTGCTCGATATTCTCTAGGAACCTTTAAGGGGGACCTCTAAAAATGGTATCGCTTCGCGAGTATTGTACCATTGCCCTGCTTCGCCTCGGCAATAGCACCGCGTTTCGATGCTGAATCAGCGAGATTTTGCCGATAGCGAGGCGGTGAAGCCGAAGAATACTTTGTTGTATTGTAAGGGTTTACTGACAAAGCTGTTCGTTTCAAAAGAGCGAGCAAGAACGCAGAATGGAATTTTTAGAGGTTCCCTAAATTTATCCACAGCGGGAACAGGGCCCTTACGGGCATCGTCAGCAAAGGCCGGTATCCTGTTGAGAGCACTGCCCAAATAGCGCGTGAGAACACAGAATGGGTATAAGGAATGGGTATAAGGAGTCGTTTATGCTGAGGTCGTTTATGCTGAGAGAAGAAAGTGCGGCTAAAATCTTGGAGGCGGGCAAAAGTACGGGCGCGGACTATGTGGAAATCTTTGTCGAAAACACCTACCGCGCCTCTCTTTCATTGCTGAGCCGGGAAATTGAAACCTGCCAGAGCGGTATTGATGCGGGGGTAGGCATCCGCCTGCTGTTCGGCGACCAAGTCTACTACAGCTACAGCAACACCCTCGACGAAGAGAAGCTGATCGCTCTGGTCTACAAACAAAAGCAGCGCAAAGGGAATCTGGTCACAGGTCCGGTCACTTTCTCACGACCAGACTCACCATCCCAGGGGAAGGAGCAGCTTCAGATTGTCGGCTTAGACCATGATGTCCCGGCTCGTGAGAAAGTCGCCTTTTTGAAAAGTATCGACCAAGCCGCCCGCCAAGAAGGTGATGATGAGAAGCTCTCGCAGGTCTATGCGATGATCTCGCAGAGCCGTCAGAAAGTGCAAGTCTTCACCAGTGAAGGGGCTCATATCAAAGATGAGCGCAATTATATCCGCCTGACCTGCCAGGCCATTGCCAGTAATGGCAGTAGAGAGAGCATGGGCTATGAGAGCCCCGGTGCCCAAGCGGGCTGGGAGTTCACCCAAGGGCTGGACGTGGAGGCCCTAGCAGGCAAGGTAGTGCGCCGAGCCCTGCTGAAGCTGGATGCGGCAGCCTGCCCTGCGGGCAAGTTGCCGGTGGTCATCGACAACGGTTTTGGTGGGGTAATCTTCCACGAAGCCTGTGGTCATTCACTGGAGACCACTGCGGTGGCCAAAAAAGCCAGCGTTTTCACCGACAAACTGGGCGAGCAGATTGCCAGTCCCTGTCTCAACGCTGTGGATGATGGAACCCTAGAAGGCGAATGGGGCTCGTTGCGCTTTGATGACGAGGGCATGCCGACCCAGCGCACTCAGTTGATTAAAAATGGTATCCTGCAAAGCTATATGGTTGATCTGGTCGGCTCGATTCAGACCGGCTATGAGCGCACCGGCTCAGGACGCAGGCAGTCCTATCGCTTTGCTCCGGCCTCGCGGATGCGCAACACTTTTATCGAAGCGGGACCGCACAAGCTCGATGAACTGATCGCCTCGGTCGACTACGGGCTTTATGCCCATAAGATGGGTGGTGGTTCGGTGAGCCCCGGTACCGGAGAGTTCAACTTTGCCACCGACGAGGCCTACATCATTCGGAACGGTAAAATTGCCGAGCCTGTGCGCGCAGCCAGTCTGATTGGTCGCGGCGAAGAAGTGATCCAGCGCATCAGCATGGTGGCCGACAACCTGGAGCAGGGGCAGGGCGTCTGCGGTTCGGTCAGCGGCAATATTCCGGCCAATGTCGGTCAGCCGGCCATTAAGGTTGATGAGATTCTGATTGGGGGGGATGAGTGATGGAGCAAGACACAGCCTATTCCGGATTACAAAGTCTGGATCTGCGGCACTCTGAGACAGAGTGTGGAGTTAATCCAGCTATCGTTGCGTGCATTCGCCATACCTTGGAAATGGCTTTGCGCATGGGGGCCAACAGTGCCGATATCGTGCTGGCCGAGAGCGAGAACCAAAGCTTGCAGGCCCAAGATGGCAAGATTGCCGAAAATACGATCTCCGCTTCGCGGGTCTTGGGCATCCGTGTTGAGAGAGGGGAGCGGATCGGCCTTTCCTACAGTGAATCGTTGCTGGAATCCGACCGGCGCACCATGGTGGAAATGGCACTGTGGAATTCCCAGCTCACTAAGGAAGACCCCAGCTGCGTTATTCACAACAGTGCGACAGCTCCTCTGCTGCCCGATTGCTCGGCGCAGTACAGCAACGAACAAATCTGCCTGTCGGAAAAAGAAGAGCTGGCACTGCGGCTGGAGCGCGAGCCGCACGAACGCGACTCGCGTGTGAGCGTAGTCCCGTACAGCGGCTTTAACGAAGGGCGCGGCAGTCGCTACGTAGCCAACAGCAACGGAGTATTCTGCTACGAGCGCTCATACGGTTACAACTGCTATACCTATGTGTTGATGGAAGAAGGCGGAACGAAGGCCGACTTTGGCCAATGGCGCATGGCCCGGCACTTTGCCGGACTGGATTGGCAGTCCTGCGTCTCCAAGGCCCTGGAGGAGGCCGCGCTGCTGCTGGAGGCCAAACCGATTGCCAGCGGCCACTACGATGTGATTTTTACACCGGATGCACTGGCCTCGCTGCTGAGCAGTTTTGAACTGATGTTCTCGGGCTTTGCTGCCAAGACCAAGACCAACCCTCTGCGCGACAAGCTGGGCGAGCAGATTGCTTCGGAGCAGTTACGGCTGCTCGACATGCCGCGCTATGCGCCCTCACTGCACATGCAGTACTTTGATGCCGAGGGACTGGTGCCCCAGGACCTGCTTTTGATTGAGGACGGGGTACTGAAGAACTTTTACCACAACTGTGAGACCGCCACCCACTTTAGAACCCAATCAAACGCCCGTGCGACCCGTTCGCCTCAGGGCAGCCTGGGCACGGCGGGCAACTGCCTGGTGATCGTTCCCGGAAATGATAGTGCTACTGCTGTGCGGGATGGTCAGTTTTTTGAAGTGCAGGAGCTGAACGGACTGCACTCGGGCTGTGATGCCACCAGCGGAGACTTCTCGCTACCGTGCAACGGTAAGCTCTACCGCAATGGTGAGCTGTTACAGGGAGTGCGCGATGTGACCTTGGCGGGCAATTTCTATGAAATGCTGAAGCAGCTCAGCATGCTGGGCAATGAGCTGAAGAGCAGCAGTGGCAAGGGTCTCTTTGCTCCCGATCTGCGCTTTTCCGGGCTGACGGTAGCTGGCTGAGCGCAGATGCGCTTTGATTTTGTCCGATCATTGCTCGCTTGAATGGCGTTGGCAGCCGGGGTATCGAAAGTTTCACACATTGGCAACCGTGCCATACAGTTGTGCCTGCTGCTCTCATTACCGGGTCTGTGGCAACTATCGGGTACTCTTGCTGCTCAGGGCCGGTGCCTAGCAGAGCCACCAAGACTGCGACAGAAACCCGAAAATCCAGTTGGGGCAAACCCAGGGCAAGAGGGTTTCAATCTTGCAAATGCGGACAAGTGAGACGCATTGGTGCTCCATCAAGTCTGCTTTGTCAGCGGAATGCCTTGGGCTTGCAGAAAGGGGCCGGGCTCTCCGCTCCGCGCACTTGGCCTCCTTTGCTGCGGGGAAGCGTTCCTCGGCAGCGCAAGTACTGCTATGTGGTGAGCAGCGACATCGGTTTCCTGTTAGGTCTTAATGGTTCACAATTGTCCCATAATGCAGCGGCCTATTACAAGATCTTGCAGCCTTTTATCCTTCGGGCAATGCGCTGCGTTATGGTTTCAGTGCCACATTGAATTTTGGGATAGCTTGGTTGCTGGGCCGTAGCCCTCGGGAGGCGTTTAGCTCGCGCGAACCACAGCTGGGCAATTTGCACAAATGGACTCTGGGCTTTCAACTGCGCAATATGATCTCAGTGGGCAGCGTCAGTCTGAGCCATCACAAGACCGAAAGCTTTGCCGAGAACTTCTATAGGGCACCTCTAAAAATTCGTTTTTGATGCTGAATCAGCGAGATTTTGCCGATAGTGAGGAAGTGAAGCCGAAGCATACTTTGTTGTATGGTAAGGCTTTGCTGACGAAGCTATTCGGCAACAAGATCGCGATTCAGCGCAGAATTGGAATTTTTTGAATTTCTACCACAAATACCAAGAAGAACTGCGTATTGCCGACTCTATGCTGAGGCACCAGAGCAAAATCTACACCAGCGATTCGGAGACTCTGGATGTGGTCACTTTGGGTGCCGTTGCCGGGCTCTCACGCTACTTTTATTCGTTTCTTTCGGCAGGAATCAGTACGCAGTTTGTCTTAAGGGGACCTCTAAAAATGGTATCGCTCCGCGAGTATTGTGCTATTTCCCTGCTTCTGCTTTGTTTTCAATGGGCAATAGCACCGCATTTCGATGGGGTGCCCTATGTTATATCAGGATAGTAAGAATTCACCAGTGGGAGACAACACAAAACCGTTTTTTTTTACAACTGCCCCATTCAAATTTCATTGGCTGTTCCTCTCTTCAATGGCTCTGATGCTGGTCTCGTGTGTCCCCGCAGCGACTGGACGGCAGCTCTACCTGTACATCAGCCCTCAGGATCCGGCGATGTACAGCGATGTGGTGGCCGAGGCCGGAAAGGAGGCCCGCAAAGCAGGCGGCAAACTGGTCCACCGACCCCTGCAAGACTTATTCAAAACATCGGGTCGTGATCTTGCTATGTCGCTCTCAGCAGAGGACGCGCTGGGTCTGGTAATCTACGAAAGTGACTGGAGGCCGGAACTGGCCGATCGCCTCGGGAAAATCCGCACGCTGTTGCAGGAACAGCAAAAGCCCGTCCGTAATGGGATCTGGCTGCTGGGCAAGGGCAAGGTCCCCGTGCTGCCCGCAGAGTTTCGAGACTGGCCGGGCTTTGACGCCATTAGCAGTGCCAGCACGGAGCGCCCCGGAAAAGCAGCGGCTCAAAAATTTTTCCCGCCATTACTGCTCCCCTTGCCACCTCAAGAGTAACATGGCCTCCCCTGTTCTCCCATGCCGCGCCAGCTCGCAGAAAGGATGGTCTGGCCTGCCAGTCTGAGCCAGAAAACACCATTTCTGAGGCGAAATTGGAATTATGAGAGTTTCCCGGTAGACTGTCTGCCTCTGCGGAACTTATGGGAGCCTCTAAAAATCCGCTTTTGTCTTCTTGTGAGGCTGTGTTGGAGCAAAGAAGTGAGGCGCATTTTGCTTGTATTTACGGCCCCCCCTTCCGATAGATGTCCATTCTGCTGAGAGATCCTTCATGCCGCTGTACCACTGTTTCACTCCGGGCTGTCGCTTCGCTGCGGGCCTGAAGCCGCTGTTGTTTTTCTGCGCGCTTCTGAGTTTCCATCCCGTGGCCGCACAGCAGAATAATAAGATAGAGGCAACCGGCAAAGCCTCCTCCCGCGGGGCAAGTGGACTACAGAAGTTGCCCCAGGAGCGGGGAGCCGATTCCCGGACAGAATCACAGGTCAAGCAACGGGCACTGTCCGGCTCCTCTGAGTCGGAAGAACCCCGACCCCCCACCGCCTGGCAGGGTTATCCGGTTATTCCCGAACTGAGCCAAGGCAAAGGTGTTTTTAAGCAGTTCCTGATCGAAGTCGAAGAAAACAAAAAGCGCTGGGCTCAGTACAGATCTTTTTTGCCTATCACCTTATATGTTTACCGGATACGAGCACAGGACAGCATCTTCAGCATCAGTGCCAAGGCCAGTATCTCCATGGAGAGCATTGCAACTCTGAATCGCATTGAACACCCCGGCGGTCTGCCTCTCAGCCGTAACTATATTTTGCTACCCAACAACTCCGGGGTCTTTCTGCCGCAGGATCAAAGCCAAGATGGCAGGGAACAGCAACCTTACCAGAGTTTGTCCGCATGGGAGCAGCGCCTGCGCCAGAATCGTGATCAGCTGCTGTTTCATCGCCTGGTCATCGGTCAGCGAGCCTACTTCTACTATCCCAAAAGTCGATTTGGTGTAGCCGAACGCCGTTATTTCCTCGACAATGTTTTCCGCTCGCCGATACAGCAGCGGCTGCACATCACTTCCGGTTTTGGTGTGCGGCGCGACCCGATTACTGGGAAAAGTTCGTTCCACGATGGGCTGGATATCCGTTCGCCCTACGGCGCACCCATCTACAGTATCGCCAACGGTACGGTACTTGAGTTTGGCGAGAACAGGCTCTACGGCCTTTACGTCAAAGTGCGTCTGGACAACGGCAAAGAGCAGGTGGCCCTGTACGGACACCTGACGGCGGTGCTGGTACGCAAGGGCCAGCGGGTTAGTGCCGGAGAAGTCATCGGCAATTCCGGGCAGAGTGGGCGCAGCACCGGGCCGCATTTACACCTGACGATTTTCCAGAGCGGCAAAGCAGTCAACCCCGCGCCGCTGTTTCGTAAGCTGTATTGACGGAACAGTATACCGGAGAGCGGGCTACCGATCGCTGACAATCACCGTGACCCGACTGGGCGTACTACCCAGCAGAGTTATGCTCGGCGGCAGTTGATCAATCACCACCGGCAGGGCATAACGCCCGGAAGCAAAGATATCGCCGCCATCCAGCTTGATCTGAATGAATTGCTCATCCTCTTCAATTTGCTGCAAAGCCGCGCTGCTACCCTGCAGAGTGAGTTGTACAATACCGGGCAGGATGCTGATCAGCCGCAGATTTTCGGGAAGATTTTCGATCTCGGGTTTGATCGAGAAGGTCTGGGTCTCTGAGCGTGCGTCAATTTGGATCTCGACCTGAGTGCGCTGAAAATCCAGCTGCAGCTTGCTGCCGGTTTGGTCTGCTCCGCTTACTCCGGGCAGCATTGGCAATTCCAAGTCCACCAGTTCCTGAAACGACTGGTTCTTGCCCGTAATATCAATGGCCTGGGTGCTGATGGCCTCCAGCTGCTCCAGAGCCGAGGCCGGCCCGCTGACGCGCACACTCTCGGGAAAGATGCGGTAAGTGCCCAGACTGTATCCGGTGGCCGGATAACCTTGGATACTGGCCTCAATCGGCAGCCGCCTGACCGCCAACTTCTCAACCAGTAAAGAAACAGATTCCGGCTCAACACTTATCGCGATATCTTTTTTGAGTTGCAAATTGTTGTTGCGCAAGCGGTACTGTACGGGAAGCTTCTGTAGCCCCTCGCTGGCGGGGCTCAGATGGACGTACAGCTCAAAATCACTGCTGCGCAGGTTTTTCAGATCCTGCGCGCGACCACTCAGACGCAGTGTCCCCTTGCGAGTGTCCCGCAGGCTGACGATTCGATCTTGGGCTGCGCTGGTTTGCAGCGGCAACACAAACGAGACCTCGTCCTGAATCGCAGTCTGGTAGAAGCTGTAGATGACCAGTGCTCCGGCCAGTGACAGGGCCTTCCCCTGCCAGTTTTCCCAGAGTCTGGACCACAGGCCGCTCATCTGCTCAGAAGCTTTGCTGCCCCTGACTGTAGTCCGGCGGCTATTGCGACTCAATCGTTTCTTGCTGCGCGCTGCCATCAGGATGCTCCCAAACCATGGCCACCACCTTCTCCGGCCGAGTTTTGCGTAGTCTTGGCAGTTTTTTCGCCAGCAGGATCCGGTTTCTCTTCGCTCTGAAGCAACTCATCCCTTGGAGGAATTTGAATTTCTTCAGTTCCGCTGAAGGGCAGCAGGGCCCGCAACAGGCGGCGCGGCCCCCAGTGCCGCGGGTGTTGTTCATCCGTTATCAGCAAATCTTCCAGCTCGCGCCGGATGCCTTCCATGCTCAAGTGTGAGCGCATCTGGGCATCAAAGGCCAGCGAAATGCGACCTGACTCTTCTGAGACCACCAGCACTACGGCATCACTCTCACGGGCCAGTTCTATAGCAGCGCGGTGCCGGGTTCCGGTCCGCATGGTAAGCAGACTGTTTTCTTCTGGGTCAATGGGCAGGATGCAGCCCGCTGCCAGAATGCGCGACTGGTTCAAGACGATTGCGCCATCGTGCAGCGGAGTGTCAAAGGCGAATAGCGAGACCACCAGTTCACTTGTTGGCGTGGCGTTGAGCAGCGTGCCGGTACTGGTAATGTGGCGCAGCATGTTCTCGCGGCAGAACACCAGTAGCGCGCCGCGCCTCTTGCGCACCAGAATTTCGCAGGCTTCGATCATTTTGTGGATGACTTCCTGACTCTGATGCTGTCGGTTGAAATAATGCGACAGGCCCTGGCGGCCAATTTGCACAAAGATGCGACGCAGCTCGGGCTGCAAAATTACCGCTAGGATAACCAACAGCGTAGGAATGATGCGATCAAGCAGCCACAGCAGAAATTCCAAGCGCAGCAGCGCAGCCGTGATGTACAGCAAGCCGATCGACAGCACTCCGTAAAGGAGCTCCTGAGCCCCCGCGGCGACCAGCGCTTTATAGCCTTTGTAGAGCAGATAGCTCAGGATGGTGATGCTGAGAACAGGAGCCCCGTAGTACCAGAAACTCTGCAGCAATGAGGAAGCGGGGCTGAGCCCGGAGGCCCAGCCCTCCCAGATACTGCTCCATTTGGACTGTAGCTGGCTCAGCAGCTGGTCAATCCTTGCCATTTGCAATACTTTCCCTCACGGACCGGCCTTAAAAGCTGCCATTTCGGACAGTCTGCTAAGATTTTGGGAAAACTCCATACCCCGAAAAATCCTCGATCAAGTCGATGGCACGGCTCTGCTGCAAGTCCCGACAAGCCAGAGCGAAGGACTGCTGCGCCACCGCACCCAGTTGTTTGTTGCCCCGCGCGCGCACCGCCACTGTGCCCTCGGCAGCCTCTTTGTCGCCCAGCACCAAAATATAGGGGGGTTTGTCCTTCTGCGCCCGTTTAATCTTGGTGTTCAGGCTCTCATCGCGCTCTAGGTAGTTGAGGCGCAGACCCAGCTCCCTGAGCCGGGTGTAGAGCCGGTCGGCAGCCGCTTTGTGCTCGATACGGATCGGAATAATGGCCACCTGCACCGGCGAGAGCCAGAACGGGAACAAGCCGCCAAAGTGCTCAATCAGTACGCCGAAGAAGCGCTCAATCGAGCCCAGCAGGGCGCGGTGCACCATGTAGGGCCGCTGCTCGCTGCCGTCTGAGGCGGTGTAAGAAATATCAAAGCGTTCGGGCAGATTGAAGTCAAACTGAATGGTCGAAAGCTGCCATTCGCGCCTCATCGCATCGCGCACCTTCAAATCGATTTTGGGGCCGTAGAACGCACCGCCGCCCTCGTCCACACCGTAGGGTATGCCTTCTGCCTCCAGGGCCTTGACCAGCGATTGCCGGGCCAGTTCCCAGCGCGCGGCTTCCCCCACCGCTTTTTCGGGCCGGGTCGAAAGGTAGGCCGAGATCTCTTCAAAACCGAAGGTGCGCAGCATCCCCCGCGAGAAGCGCAGCACGCGCAGGATCTCTTCTTCGACCTGCTCCTGAGTACAGAAGATGTGAGCATCGTCCTGGGTGAAACCGCGCGCCCGCATCAGGCCGTGCATAGTGCCCGAACGCTCGTAGCGGTACACCGTGCCCAGCTCGGCCCAGCGGAACGGCAGGTCCCGGTAGGAATGCTTGCCATTCTGATAGATCATGATGTGAAAGGGACAGTTCATCGGTTTGATGTAATAGGGGTTTTCGTCGATGTCCATCGGCGCGAACATGCCTTCGGCGTAAAAGTCCAAGTGGCCCGAAGTCTGCCACAGCCAGGAACGGCCCATGTGCGGGGTAAAAATAATTTCGTAGCCGTTTTCCTGGTGTTGCCTGCGCCAGAAGTCTTCCAGGGCCACGCGCAGGCGGCCTCCTTTGGGATGCCAGTAGACCAGCCCCGAACCGGCTTCGTCGTGCAGCGAAAACAAGTCCAGCTCTTGCCCGAGTTTGCGGTGGTCGCGCTTCTTCATTTCTTTGAGCAGCAGCAGGTGTTCTTTGAGCTCGCCGGGTGTCTCGAAGGCCAGGCCATAGATGCGCTGCATCATGGGGTTGTTTTCATCACCGCGCCAGTACGAACCCGCCACCGAAAGCAGCTTGAAGGCTTTGCGGGGAATTTCGGACATATTCGCCACATGGGGGCCCCGGCACAGGTCGACAAAGTCGCCACAGCGATAGAGGCTGAGGTCTTCGCCGCGCTCAAGAATGCCGTTGATCAACTCCATTTTGTAGCGATCTCCGGCAAAGCGCTCGCGCGCTTGTTCGGTGCTCACCTGTTCGCACACAAAGTCGGCTTTCTGCTTGAGCAATTCCCGCATCTTGACTTCGATCTGCGGCAGGTCTTCCGCAACGATGCGGTGCTCTAGGTCCAAGTCGTAGTAGAAGCCGTTTTCTGTGGTCGGTCCCACACCCATTCTGACATCGCCGTAGAGCTCTTGGACGGCATAGGCCATCACGTGGGCCAAAGAGTGGCGGATTTCTTCGATACCGGGCGCATGGGACATGGTTATAGAGCTTCCTGCAATTGGTGAATAGGCTCTTTGGCACTGTGTGAAATAGCGTGTCAAGATCAGATCAAAGCATAGCAAAAGCATTGGCTTTGGGCAATCGCAAGGGTAAATGAAGGGTAATGACATGGGGCCGCAAAAAAAGAGCAGCTTCGGCTGCTCTTTTTTTGCGGCCCCATGTCATTACCCTTCATTACCCATGTCAACCCATGCCTAGAAAAGGACTCGAACCTTCACGGGGTCACCCCCACTAGTCCCTGAAACTAGCGTGTCTACCAATTCCACCACCTAGGCATTGAGGCGCAGCAATATAGAATAATCAAGGCTCTTTGTCAATTATGCTGCTCCGAGTATGTTGAGCCAAAATGATCATGCAGGGCAGCTCTAAAAATTCCCCACCACAGAAAGATGCTGCGCCAGACTCGGTCTTTTTCACCGAACGGCTTTTATACAAAGATTATTCCGCATTGGCAAACAAATTGCGTGTTGACCTTACAAGCTCGCTTTGGTATAGTGGCTGGCTCTAAAGGGAACCTCTAAAAATTCCAATTCCGCGCTGAATCGCGATCTTGTTGCCGAGTCGCTTCGTCAGCAAAGCCTTACCATACAGCAAAGTATGCTTCGGCTTCGCTTCCTCGCTATCGGCAAAATCTCGCTGATTCAGCATCGAAAGCGAATTTTTAGAGGTTCCCTAAACAGACCACCGGGACAGCCATCGGAAACAGCTCGCTGTAACCCTTATCCAGGGCAGCTCTAAAAATTCCAGTTTCGCGCTTGGAGCGGCGATCTTATTGGTGAGAGCAAAGCTGTGGCAGAACCCTGCTGCAAAGCCCGTCCCAAACCATCACCCGGTAACAGGACTGAACGCGCCATCGAAATGGGGTATGTTTTTAGAGCTTCCCTATACTCTAATGAAGGAGGTCTTTGAATGAAGATCGCTATTAATGGTTTTGGCCGCATCGGTCGGGCCGTGTTTAAAATCGCTCAGGACCGGGGCATCGACGTTGTGGCCATCAACGACTTGACGGATGTCGCCACCCTCGCCCATCTCTTGAAGTACGATTCCTCATACGGCGTCTACAACAAGAAAATTGAAGCCAGAGACAGCGCAATTTTGGTAGACAGTAAAGAGGTCAAAATACTGGCTGAGCGCAATCCCAAGAAACTGCCCTGGCGCGACCTCGGTGTGGACATCGCCATTGAGTCCACCGGTATTTTCCGCAAGGCCGATAGCGAAAAGGGTGGCTACAAAGACCATATTACAGCCGGTGCTAGGAAGGTCGTCCTGACCGTGCCTGCCGGCGATACCATCGATCAGACCATCGTAATGGGTGTCAACGATAACTTGCTTGACCTCAGCAACACCGCGTTCTCCAACGCCTCCTGTACTACCAACTGCCTGGCTCCGATCAGCAAGGTCATCAACGACCAGTTTGGTATTGAGAAGGGTCTGATGAACACCATCCACTCCTATACCAACGACCAGGCTCTGCTCGACCAGCCTCACCGTGATTTGCGCCGCGCCCGGTCAGCCGCACTCTCCATCATTCCCACCTCCACTGGCGCGGCCAAGGCCATCAGTCAGGTAATCCCCGAGTTGGAAGGCAAGATGCACGGTTTTGCCATGCGCGTTCCCACTCCCACCGGCTCTGTGGTAGACCTGACCGTGCAACTGGCCAAAGATCCTTCGGTCGAAGAGTTGAACGCAGCCGTCAAAGCCGCGGCGGAAGGCCCAATGAAAGGCATCCTGAAGTATGAAACCGATCCTATTGTCTCGCGCGATGTGTTTGGCAACACTCATTCTTCGATCTTTGATGCCCGGCTGACAATAAAAAAGGGCGAGGGCTTCTTCAAGGTGATCTCCTGGTACGACAATGAATGGGGTTACGCCAACCGTGTGGTTGACCTGACCTTGAAGCTGGTGTAAGGGAGGGAAGGTACTCCGATGGCTGTACAAAGCATTGAAGAACTGAATGTAAAACCGGGCTTGAGCGGCAAACGCGCCTTGATGCGCGTTGATTTTAACGTGCCCCTCAAAGACGGGAAAATCATGGATGACACGCGCATCCGCGCGGCCCTGCCTTCCATTCAGTATGTGCGGGAGCAGGGAGCATCTCTGATCCTGATGAGTCATCTGGGCAGGCCGACCGAGGCCAGAGAGCCGGAGTGCAGCCTAGTTCAGATCAAGGACCGGCTGGCGGAGCTGGCCGGAGCACCGGTGCGGTTCTGCCGCAAGACCATAGGGGCAGAGGCCGAAGCGGCGGCCTCTGCTTTGAAGCCCGGCGAAATCCTGCTGCTGGAAAACACGCGCTACTACGGCAAGCTGGAAACTAAGAATGATATCGGCTTTGCCCGACAGCTTGCGGCTCTGGGCGATGTCTTTATCAACGACGCCTTCGGCTCGGCGCACCGCGCCCACGCCTCGACAGAGGGTGTGGCCCATCTTCTGCCTTCAGCAGCGGGCTTTCTGATGAGCAAGGAATGCCGGTTTTTTGACAAGGTGCTCACCAGACCGGAACACCCCTGCTTGGCGATTATCGGCGGAGCCAAGGTTTCTTCGAAAATCTCGGTGCTGGAAAAATTACTGGAAGTTTGTGATACCTTTATCATCGGCGGCGGTATGTCCTACACCTTTAGCAAAGTGCTGGGCAACAGTATCGGCACCTCGCTCTTTGAAGCGGACCATGTGGAGACGGCCCGTTCCTTTTTGGAAAAAGCCAGGGCCAAAGGCATAGAGGTGCTGCTGCCACTTGATTATAAGGTAGCTGCCGAGTTTGACGAAAATGCTCCAGCAGAAGTGCTGAATGATGTTCATATTCCCGATGACCGCATGGGTATGGATGTCGGGCCCAAGACCATTGAACTGTTCCGCCGGAAGATCGCTCAGGCCAAAATGGTGATTTGGAATGGCCCGGTCGGGGTCTTTGAGTTTGACCAGTTTGCCGAAGGAACGTCTTCTATTGCCCAATTTGTGGCCGAACTGCACGGCAGGGCCACTACGGTGATCGGCGGCGGAGACTCGGTGGCTGCAGTCAACAAGTTTCACCTAGCCGATAAAATGAGTCACGTCTCAACCGGTGGAGGTGCTTCGCTGGAGTACCTAGAAGGCAAGGAACTGCCGGGCGTGAAGATCCTGGAGAAGTAAATTCCCCAGATGCTGGGTTGATATTGTACTGCCTCCAAGGGCAGCTCTAAAAATCCCCCGCCACAGAAAACGATACCATTTAAGGGGACCTCTAAACATTGGGAATTAACCAATACGATGCCGTAGTAAAGGCGCTCTCTCGGGGCGACGCTTCTTCCGGATCTTGGTATAGACTCCCCTTTTCCCCAGTATTTCAAGCGGATTAAGGAAATACTGAAAGCTAATGTTGAGTGAATGAATCAGCTGTACTTGGGGGAACCCGATGGAGCTGTATTGGAGCCGTTGTCCCGAGACATAATATTGCACTATATGATACCTGGTCTCCGGGTAAAGCAGCACAGGAAAATAGCGCAGAGAGTAGCCTACATAAAAACGAAAACCCATAATCTCGAAATATCCGCCCACAGAAAAAGCCAGTCGGGTAGTCAGGGATTGGGAGTTGAGCTGAGATTTTTGCAAAGTCGAATAGGATGGGACCGGATTGGTATTGAAAATCGTGATGGAGTCGGGCAGCCGGGGCTCTGCCAGCTCCAGACTCTCACTGGTTGGAATGCCCAGCGCGGCAGTCAGCATGACGCGCAGACCCAGCAAGGTTTTAGTTCGGGCACTCAAGACCCAGGGCAGGAGGAAGGCCACACCCAGCTCGAAAAATATCGTATCCTTCTGGTACCTGACAGCATAGCTGGCCTGGCGCTGAATCTGTCCCTGAAAATACTGTTTCTCATCCCCCACGGTTGCGAGTGGGCTGAGAAACGAATCTGACTGGTAGCCGAGGCCCAACATGAGCTCCATAAAATGGGAAAAATGGAGGATCATGCTCAGTTCGTAGTAGTTATTGAACACCGGTATGGTTCTATTGACCGGACTGGCATTGAGAATGCGGTTGTAGTAAAAATACGGCGCGGGTACAGTTTCAGCAGAAGTCAAGTCGCCGATATCGAGGAACTGGGGCAAGCCCAGGTGGGCATCCATGGCAAAGCCCAGGCGGAATTCGTCGTTAAAACGCCGTTTTTCCTTTGCTGCCTGCTTGCGCGCCAGTTTTTCCTGTTCTTTGCGATATGTTTCCCTGAGCTTCTCCTCCTCCGGACTCAGGGCCGGAGTCCGGGGCGGGTTCTCTGCGGGGTCGATGGCGTATTCATCGTCATAGCGGTAGCCAAAACTGCTGGGCCGGGGTGCTTCCGGGTATTGGCGAAGATCGGGTTGCGCCTCCTGTGCTTCGCCAGACTGAAACAAATCGTTACCCCCCGGTCGGTTTGTCTGAACTTCCTGAGCATACAGGGGCAAAACCCCGAACCGGGCCGGGAACATTGCGGCAAAGTCCTCGCAATTAAATGCCGCTATAAGCACGAGCACCACCCGCAACCAGCGACTGTAAAAAACGCGCAGAGCAGCAGTTCCGGGGGGAGGCGGGGGTACCGGGGCAGGCGTTACGTTCATGCTATTTTTAGAGGTCCCCCTAAAAAGTGTATCTGGTTTGGTTTTCACATTATTGGCAAGGATATCATTATTTGCTAGAATGCTCGGGGTATATTCTCCTGTTTTGCTGAATTTGGAATATGATGCTATGGAGAACATTCCTTTCCAGTATACTGGGGAACCTCTGGAACTTGTATCGCTTTGCCAGATTTGTACTGTTGCCCTGCCCGGGGTAACGATAGTGCCTTTCGATGCCCAACAAGCGAATTTTCAGAGGCGCCCCAAAGAAGCTTGAAAAAGCTTTCAAAATATCATTCAGCGCCAACGTGGTGCAAGAGGAGCCCTTAAGAACAGCTCCTCAACAGGCGATGAGTTATCAGCCTAGGAAGTATAGAGGGAGAACCGATATGTCGCAAAACCTTAGGACGCAAAGTAGAAAAGTCGAAGTACGGGGGCGCAATTATGCTAGGAAGCAAATCATTGCACGCTTGCTTCTCGGTCTGGGGGCAGTTTCAATGTATCTGTTTTCTTGCGCCAGTACTAAGGCAGGGCCTCTTTTTATACAAGAGGACAACGCAGGCCAAACAGATGCCGCCAGTGATTCAGGCAGCCCGGAAACAAACGAAAACAATATAGGTGAGAACCCGGGGCAGCCATCCGGTGATTCCCGGTCGGCCGATACCGGCGAACAGAAGCAGCAACTGGAGCAAGAACAGCTGCTGCTGCAACAACAGCAAGAGCAGCTGCAACAACAGCAGCAGCAGCTGAAGCGGCAGAAGGAGCAGCTGCGACAACAGCAGCAACAGTTACAACAACAGCAAGAGCAGCTGCGACAACAGCAGCAACAGCTGAAGCAAGAGAAGGAGCAGCTGCGACAACAGCAGCAGCAGTTACAACAACAGCAAGAGCAGCTGCCACAACAACAGCAAGAACAGCAGCAGCTACAACAACAGAAGCAGCAGCTACAGCAAAAGCAGCAGCAGTTACAGCTGCAACAACAGCAGCTACAACAACAGCAGGAACAACTACAGCAGCAGCAGCAGCAACAGCAACAGCAACAGCAGCAGCTACAACAACAGAAGGAGCAGCTACAGCAACAGCAGCAGCAGTTACAGCAGCAGCAGAAGCAGCTACAGCAACAACAACAGCAGCAACAGCAGCAGCAGCAGCAGTTACAACAACAACAGAAGCAGCAACAGCAGCAGCAGCAGCAGTTACAACAACAACAGAAGCAGCAACAGCAACAGAAGCAGCAGCTACAGCAACAGCAGCAGCAGTTACAACAACAGCAAGAGCAGCTACAGCGGCAGAAGGAGCAGCTACAGACTCGATCGGCAGAGCGGGATGACGCAGGCAGAGCGCAGTCAACAGAATGCAACGAGGCAGCTGAGGCTTCTCAGGCGTGTCTGGCGGTACTGGATGAGCTGCTGCAGCAAGTGCTGAACGAGGCAGAGGGCAATGAAGTTTTCAGCCCGGACTTGCTGTCGGCCGTACGGCAAAGCCTCTCCCGAAGTTCGGAAACTCAGGACGTGGCAGGCAAGCGGCAGCTCCTGCTTGAGGCTGTGAAGCAAGTCAAAGAGGCCCTGCAGCAGGCCGGGCAAAGTTCGGAGCAAGAATTGCTGCAAGCTGCCCGAAGCTTGGGGATGAAGTTGGCCGACTACATGGAGCAGCAGCTGGATGATTTGCAGGGGCCCCTGCTGATGCCGGAAGCAGACAAGGGGGCACGTGGCGACTTGGCAATACTGCGCAGCGCACCCGATCCAACTGTGAGTGCAACAGAGAATGGCCGGCGCTACCGCGAAGCGGCGCAGCGGGTCAGGGCCGTAATTGATGCTTTGGAACACAACGTGGCTTGGCTCAACGAGCTGCAGCAAAAGGTAGAAAGCTTGAAGGAACGAAGCGAACAGCGTAGTTTGAGCGCTCTCGAGGCCGATGCTAAAGCGCGTGGCGATGAGAGCTACAATGCGGCGCTGCGCGCCAGAGAAGAGGGCCAGCTAGCCGAGGCCGAAGCCGCTTTGTTCCGAGCGCACAGCGCCTACCAAAGTTCCCTGCAGGGGAGCCTGAGCGACAGCCCGCTGCTGCTGCGCATCCACCGCCTGCGGCGCGGGCTCGAAGAGAGCGGCGGCTACACCAGCATTGATTCGGACGGCAATGAGTATTCTGGTCCCGAGTGGCAGTCCCAGCCATTCCTAGCCCGGCACCCCTTGTTGGATGAGGACGAACTGGAAACTCAGGATGACGCAGAGCAGCTGCGTGGTAGTCGTCTGATTGAGCCACGCTACACTGAAAACGGTCTGCTGGCTCCGACCGCGGAAACACTGCGGGAAGTTGTTGGAGAAGCTGTGAATGATGCTCAAGAGGCCCAGGATGATCCAGAATACCAGGAGACTCAGGGCGCAGCAACAACAAGCGAGGTCGGAAGGGTTGAGAGCCCACCCGGTATTTTCCGCCGGGCGGTAGCGGCTTGGGAGCAGGCCGTCATCCTGCGCAATCAGCGCCAGATGTCTGAATCCCTGGAAAAGATCGAAGAGGCTGAGCGTCTGCTCGAAGAATATCGCAGCCTCCATGCAGTGCTCAAATACTATGTAGTGCGCGAGCTGGACAGCCTGTGGGTGATTGCCGGCTATGGAGTCATCTACGGCGATCCGTTTCAGTGGCGGCGCATCTATGACCGCAATATCGAAATCATCGATAATCCGCGCTTGATCTACCCTGATCAGCGTCTGCTGATTCCGCCGCCCCGATTGCAGTAGGGAATGACTCAGGATCTTCATTCCAGGCCAGGCTCAGGTTTTTTTGGTACTTCCTGTGCTTCCTAGGGGGGGCACTCCGTGTCTCGCCGCCGGACGTGAAGTCTAACAGGGAGTGGGGCTGCTGTGATCTGTCGTCTGGGTAAAGAGCTGCCCTGGCTTGCTGGGAACAGCTATGTTGCCGAATCGGCGCAGGTCATCGGTCGGGTACGGATTCTGGGGGAAGCTTCGGTCTGGATGGGCGCGGTGCTGCGCGGGGATATAGAAGAAATTGTGCTGGGCCGGGGCAGCAATGTGCAGGAAAACAGTTCTTTGCACACCAGCGAAGGTCTGCCGCTGCGCATCGGTGAGCGTGTGACCATCGGGCACTGCGCGGTGCTGCACAGCTGCACGGTCGGGGACGACTGCCTGATCGGCATGGGCGCAATTTTGCTGGACGGTGCTGAGATTGGCGAGGGGAGTCTGGTTGCGGCGGGGGCCTTGGTCGTACCCGGGAGCAAGTTCCCTCCGCATTCGCTGGTCCTCGGAGCCCCGGCCCGCCGCCAGAAGGAACTGGAACCATCAGCCCGGCAGGATATTCTGGAAAATGCCGAGCGGTATGTCCGTCTGGCCCGGCGCTACTGTACAGAATTATTTGCGCTGGAAGCATCCGGAAGCCTTGGTTCGGGCGGGACGGAACTGCGTGAGCAGCAATGGAAACTGGTGGTCTATGTGCCACAAAGCCTCTCTGCGAACTTTGAATCGCCTTCGCCGGAAGGGCTGGCGGAAGAAGTTTCAGAAGGGCAGCGGGAAGAGCTACTCAAATCGCTGAAGGCGGCTTTGTTTGAGGCCGGAGCCGGGGTGATCGGCTGCTATCGCAAGTGCAGCTGGCAGAGTGCGGGGCTGGGTCAGTTTGAACCCCGGGCGGGCAGCGCGCCTGTCATTGGTCAGACGGACCAACTGTGCCGGGTGCCGGAATTCAAACTGGAGCTGCTCTGTCCCGCTCCTTGTCTAAAATCCGTGCTGGACGCTCTATATCGGGCGCATCCGTACGAGAGCCCGGCGTACGAAATATATCCGGTGTATCAGCACGCTTAAACCGTGTGCAGCCGGAACCTTGCTGCCATTTTTGCCCAAACTACTGGGCACCTCTAAACTCGCGAAGCGATACCATTTTTAGAGCTGCCCTACTATTATTCTCAAACAAGATCGCAGATCCCGGAGAAATTGTTCATTTCCGGCAATCTACAGATCTGCCTTTCCAAGGAGTTTCCGATGCACACCCTCTCAGGCATGGCACACCCCCGGTTTCCACTTGCCTTTCAACAGAGAAGGTTCATTCAGGAGAGTATGGGCCAAGCAAAGACCATGGTATTTACAAGTCTGTTGGTCGTTTTGCTTGCCGTCTTTGCACCGACCCAGCTGGGAGCCCAGGCCCCCACTGATGAGTGGCGGCGGGGCGGTATGGATGCCATGGTGGCCGAGCCGGGTCAGGCAGCTTCGATCCTTTCGAATCCGGCCGGCATCAAGACCAAAGAAGAGCGCCAGAGCCAGGCGGCAAAGGACGCGGATCAGCCCGGCAAGAAGCACGAATGGATTTCCGAAATCGTCTCCGCCGATGCCTTCCTGACCGGTGAGACCTGGGCGCTGATCAAAGACCCGTCCCGCTTGCTCAATCGAGTGCAGGACCAGTTCGGCTTTGTCAGCAGTGCCACTCAACTCATTGCCGGCGAGCAGTCTGCCAGCTCGGGAACCCGTGAGCTGATTCAAGGCCTCGGAGAAGAGATCTACGACCAGTTGAGGCCAGGTCTTTCGCTCCCAGAAAACCTCAGCGAGCTGAGCGTGGCAGATTTGGAAAGGCTTACCCAGAGCGACATGGAGATGTTGGCCGGCAGGTTGGACAATGAGCGGCTCAGCAAGCTGGCTGATTCGCTGGTGAACAGATTCCTGGGTGGGCTGGGGAAGCTCGGTGTTGAATATTATTCCCGCATCTTCTCGCTCTCCCACGTCAACGATACCAGGCCTATGGCCTGGGGATTCTATGGGGGATTTGAACAAAAAGTGTTGCTGCGCAACGGTGTTGAATCTCTCGGCATACCGCTCAACTTTGAGATTCGGGACCGGAGGCTGGAACGGGACCGAAGGCTGGAAGTCGAATTGCCGATAGCATTGCAAGCTTATCTGACCGTTCCACTGCGCCTGGCCTTCGCCCACGACTTTGGCGAGGCGCTGCCCGGTTTTACCTTTGGCCTGGGTTTGAAGTTTGCCCCCTACTTTGGTCTCAACCAAACAGAGTTGGGGCAGTATATCTCCCATTCGGTAAGGGAAAACGGCCTTAATGCCGGGAGCAATCTGCTGCTCGGAGCAATCCTGGGTGGTGCGAATATCGGTTTGGATCTGGGCGTCCAGTATCACTTTGGCGCCATCATCCCTGAGCTGTCGTTTCTGCATACCGGACTGAAGATTTCGGACCTGCTGGGCTTCAATGTGTCATTTACGAAAAAGGACGTACGCTATGCCATTGATTTTGACTGGGGCGTTTACGCCGAACAGCAGTTTGGTAAGTTTATCCAGCTCTTCGGCGGCTTTGAGTTTATCCAACTGCGGGGCATGTTCAAAGGTGGCCAGAGCCCGTACTCGGGCCTTTTGAGCCCGATTGAACACCTGAGGCTGCTGGTGGGTCTGGCCCTCTTTGACAATAGGCTGCGCATCACTATGCAGTATTACAACAACACCTTTTCGCCGGGCCTGATGCTGAATCTGGGGCCTTTTCAGTTCCAGACTTCACTGAATGTCAACCTGGAAGATTCTGATTCCTGGGGTCTGGAGTTTGGGCTGCGCTTCCGCTGGCCACACAATGGTTTCAACCGGGAAACACCGTACCGCAGCTACTCCGAACTGGCGCGCACGGCGCAGTCTGCCAAAACGGCAGAAGATGCGGGGTAAGAAAAAGAAACGGACAGCTGAGAGCATCATATCCAAGAAGTTCTGAGTTATCCCTATCTTTCCGATTGATCCCTCGTTCTTGTGAAAGCGGGAGCAGGAGTCCTCCGAAAAACTCCCTTTAGGGTACCTCTAAAAATTCGCTTGGAATTTTTAGAGGTACCCTAAAGCAAATGGCGCAGGTTTTGCGAACGAGAATGGATTACTACCCCTTTTTAGAGCAGCTGATTATCTCGGCCGGAGCCCTTAGTTTGCAGTACCGCAAAAATCTGGCGGCTTTGGACATTCGCAGCAAGAATGACACGGTCCGGGATTTGGTTTCCGAAGCGGATCGAGCCGTGGAGCTGTTTATCCGCCAGCGGATCCGGGAGCAATTCCCGAAAGATAGCGGGCACAAGATCATCGGCGAGGAACTAGGTGCCGAGCAACCCGGTGCGGAAGACTATTGCTGGGTGATTGACCCCATCGACGGCACGATAAACTTTCTCAAGGGTTTTGGGTATTACAGCCTCAGTATTGCCTTGCAGCAAGATGGTGTGTCCCTCTGTGGTGCTGTCTACGCCCCGGTGTCGGGCCGGCTCTACAGTGCCAAACGCGGGGGGGGGGCCAGTTGCTGCCAAGTGTCGTTGCCTCCGGAGCCCCCCAGCTCCGAGTATAGCCTGGAGCAGAGGCAGCAGTTACAAGTGCGAGGGCCCGGAGAGCCGCTGGCAACAGCGGTGCTGATAACCGGCTTTGCTTGCCTGCGCGCGGGGATCCAGCCCAATAATTACTTGTATTTGGGCTATATTCTGCCCCATGTCAGCGATGTGCGGCGTCTGGGCTCAGCGGCGCTGGATATTTGCCAGGTCGCTGCCGGGATCTTCGATGGGTTCTGGGAGATCGGACTGGAATTGTACGACCTGGCCGCTGCCTGCCTGATCCTGGAGGAGGCAGGGGGGCAGTACAGTGACCTCTATGGCAGCCGGGAAGATTTCCCCAGTTCGGTGCTGGCTGCGCCCCCTGAATTGCACGGGCTTTTGTTGCAGCTTTTTTCCCGGGCCGAGAGACCCTATAACGGTTTTCGCAGCCTCTTGAACAATGATTTGTGTCAAAGCGGACAGACATGAACGAAGCCTTGCGGCTCTTTCTGCAAGCTCTGCCCGATTGCCATTACGGCACAGTTTCCGGTCGGGAGGCCGGGGAAGCGGGGCGGCCGGAGATCATCGAGCGGTTTATTGTGCTGGAGGGGCTGGATGGTTCGGGCAGCTCGACTCAGGCCCGTCTGCTGGAGCAGTACTTCCGAAGCCGGAATCTGGCCTGCCAACGCAGTGCCGAGCCGGGAGACGGCCCTTCGGGCCGCCGTATTCGCCGCATACTGCGAGGTGAGACTTCTGTAGGAGTCGATGAGCGGGCCGGGCGCAGCGAGCTGGCCCGCTACTTCGCCGCTGATCGCAGCGAACATATCCGCGGGCCGGAGGGCGTGCTTACGCAGTGCCGGGCGGGAATCTGGTGTATTTCCGAGCGCTATTTGTTTTCTTCGCTGGTCTATCAGGGGCTGGATGCACAGTCCGGGATGTCTGAAATCTGGGCCTTGAACCGGGGCTTCCCTCTGCCCCGGCACCTTTTTTACTTGGATATTGCCGCTGCCGCAGCAGAACAGCGCATCGCCCTACGCGAAGCCTCAGGCGGGCGCGAGATTTTTGAACGTGAGGAATTTCTGGCTCAGGTGCGCCAAGCCTACCGGGCACTGCTGGCGCATTTCCGGCGCATCGCCCCGGCAATGCGCATCCACTTGCTGGATGCCGGCCAGAGCCCAAAACAAGTGCGCCAGCAGATCCTGAGTCGGCTGGCGCATGTAGATAGCAATTTTGATTTACGATCTTATCCGTAAAAGCAGCATTCTTTCCGATTGATCCCCTCAGTGAAAGCGGGAGTCCAAGAGCATTTGCCAGACAGACTCCCGTTTTCACGGGAGTGACAAACATGTATCGTACTCTACGGATCCGTGGTTCCCTACCCGCAGGCCAGAGAACAGGCAAAGCAAAGCGGCCCCGCTTTGGTATTTGCCGTTCCTCCCTCGCTGTCTGTTACCGTTACCGCAATCTGATAGTTGCCCAGCGGCCAGTTTGCTGCCGGGGCAAATGTCGTGGTCGTATTTCCGATTCGGTATTGTGTTCAGGTAGAACTTCCGCAGGGCCTCAGCACTCGCCTCTCCATCATCGTTGACCACCACCAGGGCTATTGTATTCAGTCCCGCCTTGGTCAAGGTGCGGGAAACTTGGGCCGCGGTGCCGGTACCGGGGCTCTGCGGCGTAAAGGCACTGCCGTTCAGCTCCCACTGGTACGTAAAGCCCGTAGTCTTGGACGGGGTGCGCGGATCCTCGACCCTCACGGCCACAGTCACAGACTCCCCGCTGGTCGCATCAAACACAGTCGCCGCCTCAGTCCGCGTTGCATCCGCCCCGCTGTCAAAGCCTGTTGTTGCGGCAGTCCAGAAAATCTTCGGCGCAGTGGGCAAGACTGTGCTCGAGGCCCCCGTCAGGGCTATGTTGCGCCTCAGCGTATCCGCAGCACCACCGTGCGCATCGCTTACGCGAATGCGCAGCGTGTACTCGCCCGCACTCAGACCGATATCAAAGTCCAGCGGCAGACTCACCAGAGCCCCAGAAGTCCCAGGGAGACTGCCCCCCAGCGCCCGGAAATCGGCGCTCTCAGAGGCCACATCGTGCCCCGGGGCAATCGCGGCGGTCTGTCAGATCTTCCTCCAAAAACTTCCCAATTTTTGCTTGACAACTCAGGAAAGTCGTGTTAGAGTTATTTAATCAAATTGATATAATAAGTGGGGTATTCAAATTCCTCTGCCTGATATTCCCGAATACAGATGGGATCCGCTCGACATCAGAAGCGAATTTTGAGAGATGCCCACATAGGAGCTGCCCATTGGCCCGCACCTTCAACCACGTCAAGATTGGTATCCACAACCGTCTGTTGATCCTGAATCAGATCCGGCTCCGGCCCGGCATCACCCGGGCCGAGCTGGCCCGTAGCCATGGACTGACTTCGGCTACCGTTGGCAACGTTGTCGAAAAACTGCTGCAGATGGGCTATGTGCTGGAGTCGGAGGGCGCAGCTGCCGGGCAGTCTCCCGCAGCGCAGAAGCGGGATCTGGGTCGCCCCAGTCTGCCGTTGGCTGTCAATGCGCAGCGTTTGTATACCGTGGGCCTGAGTTGCGATCTGCGTCATTTGCAGGCCTGCCTGCTGAATTTGAATGGGGAAGTGGTGGCATTTCGGGAGCAGGATGAGTCATTGGGGGAGCCTGAATCGTATGTCCAAGCCTTGGCGCAGTTATATCAGGGACTCCTTTCCGATGTCGAGCTGCCGGGGCCGCCTTCGGCCGTGGGTCTGGCGGCGATGGGGCCGCTGGATCTGGGCAGAGGAGCGGTCTATCTCCACAGCGGCAGTCCGCAGTGGCAGAATTATGATTTTGTTTCCGCGCTGCAGCGAGCGGTGGGGGTTCCGGTGCTTCTGGAGAAGAATTCCACTGCCGGGGCCCTTCATGAGATCTGGTCCGGGAGGGCCCGCGAGCTGGACAGCTTGTTGTACGTCTATCTGGGCCGGGGGGTCGGCGGGGCTTTGCTCTGGAATAATGAGCTGGTCCGCGGTTCTTTTGCCAATGCCGGGGAGATCGGTCATGTTTGTGTGGTGCCGGAGGGTCGGCCTTGTCTTTGCGGGCGCCGGGGCTGTCTGGAGGCGTATTTGTCTTTAGATGCTCTGGAGGAGGCTTTGCCCTTCGCAATCCGGCCGGAATCGCAGCAGCTGGCCGATTTGTTCTTCAATAAAGAGCCTCATTTCATGTCCTGGTTGCAGCGGGGGGCTGAGCTCTTATGCCGCGCGCTGGGCAGTATTGTCAATTTGCTCGATCTTTGCGCTGTGGTGCTCACGGGTTTGTTCCCTGAGTGCGTTCTCTCGTTCCTGCGCGATTTTTTGTCCCGTAATATTTCACAGCATGTAATGAATGGTCGGGTGGGCCGGGTGGAGTTTCTACTGGGTCGCGCGGCGAATCAGCCCTCGCTGGGTGCGGCTTTGCTGCCGATTTGTGAGTCGCTCAGTTCCGGTTTGATTCAGTCGGACGTCTATGAGCATGTTTTTGCTGGTTAAGGGGTTATATATGTTAAAGAGTTTTATTTCTCCCGGTCGCTATGTGCAGGGGGCTGGGGCTCTGGCGGAGTTGCCTGCTTTGTTGCCGGTTTTTGGCCGTAAGGTTTTTGTTTTGCTGGATCCGGGGGTCGAGGGGTTTATGCGCCCTCAGCTGGAGGCGGCGTTGGGTGGGTCCCGTGATGCTGAAGCGATGCAGTTCCGTTACCACATCTTCGGCGGTGAGTCCACCGAGTCCGAGATGCGCCGTGCTGCGGCTTTGGTTCGTGAGGGGGCTTATGATGTCGTTGTGGGGGTTGGCGGGGGGAAGGCCATCGATACGGCAAAAGGTGCGGTGTATTTCGCACAGCAGGAGGGTGTCCGGGCGCGGCTGGCAGTGGTTCCCTCCATTGTGGCTTCCGATGCGCCGTGCAGCAAGAATGCGGTGGTCTACACCGAGGATCATCGCGTGGATCGGGATATTCACGGTTTGAGTAATCCGGATATCGTGTTGATCGATAGCAATGTCATCGCTGCGGCTCCGGTTCGCTTTCTTTCGGCGGGGATCGGTGATGCGTTGGCTACCTGGTTTGAGGCCGAGGCGGTGCAGAAAACTATGTGCGCCAATTTCACCGGATACAGCGGTACGCTTTGCGGGTTTGCCATCGCCCGTTTGTGCTACGATACTTTGCTGGAGAATGCCCCGTTGGCAGTGCGGCATTGTGAAGAGCATCTGGTCACGCCCCAGCTGGATGCGGTGATTGAGGCGAATTCTTTGATGAGTACGATCGGTTTCGAGAGTGGGGGGCTGGCATCCTGCCATGGCTTCCATCAGGGCATCGCCGAGTGGGGGGAGACTCACGACAAGTTGCATGGGGAGAAGGTGGCCATCGGTATTCTGGCTTCTTTGTTTTTAACGCATAAGTCGGCGGCTTTGATCGCTCAGATGTATCAGTTTTGTCAGGAGGTGCGTTTGCCCCTCACTTTAGAGGATTTGGGTGTGTCTTCCTACGATGATGAGTACTTGATGGTCGCTGTCCGGCGCATGATGGAGCCGGTGGAGTGTACGCACAATGAGCCGGTTAAATACGAAGAATTGGATTATTTAAATGCGTTAAAGGCCGCTGATGCTTATGGCCGAAGGTGGAAGGATGGGCGTATGGGCGGGTGAGCTCAGACTTATTAAGAACAACACTTTGTTGATACGGTTTTTAGTTGAATTTTACCTTGGAGGTTATACTTATGAAAAACTCATCATTTATATTACGCGTAATTTCTATATTTTTGATCTTCAGTGGATTGTTTTATAGTTGCACCAAGCCGCAACAAGATGGGACGATAACCAGTTCTAGTCATTCTGATACATTGAATTCTGGCACGAAAGCCGCAGGAAAAACGCTGGGCTATTCAGCATATACCTTGAATGGTCCTTATTATGGTGCACTGTACCAAACTATCAAGCAAACAGCCGAAAATGCCGGAATGAAATTTATTGGGCCGGACGCACAGATGGATTTTCAAAAACAAATCAGTGATGTGGAAGATCTCCTGACAAAAGGTGTGGATGTCTTGATTTTGAATCCATTGGAGCCAGCTTCTCTTAATCGTCTAACTAAGGAAGCAATGTCTTCCGGTATCCCTGTGATTGTAGTTGATAGTATGATTGATGATGGTGCGGATATAGTTTCTCAAGTTCTTGCAGATAACCCCAGTAATGGAGCCGGGCTGGGCCAGAAACTTGCAACTAAAATGAATTCGGCCAAGATTAAAATGGCTCTAATTAGTGGTAGACAAGGGAATCCCGTGGGGAAAGCGCGCAGGATGGGGTTGTTTTCAGGTTTGGTAGAGGCCCAGTTGCAACAAGATAATTCTTCTGATTATGAAATCCTTACCCAACTGTGGGGAGGTTGGGATGAGCAAGGTGGTGTGAATGCCATGGAAGATATCCTTGCTGGTTATCCTGAGGTCAATGTTATCTTTGCTGAGAATGACTCAATGGCCTTAGGGGCAATCCGGGTATTGAAACAATCGGGGAAATTACAAGATATTGTAGTTGTTGGTTATGATGGAAATAAACAGGCATATGATGCTATAAAATCTGGTGATATATTTGCTACGGCTCTAAATAATCCATTTTTAATGGGTGAAAAAGCTGTTTCCATTGGAATTGAATATTTGAATGGGAAAAGGAATTTCCCGAGGGCAAATCCTATTAGTGCAGGTGTCATTACAGCAGAAAATGTAGACGAATATTATAGCAAAGGGTTTTGATATTTGTCTATGAATTTTACAGTTCTAAGTCAACGTAAATTGACTTGAAACTGATATTTTTGCAGGTTTTTTAAAATTATTTATAAAATTTGTATTTGTGGAAGAATTCTATTAGTGTTTGTATGAATGATAATATACTCAATATTAAAGGTGTAACAAAACATTTTGGTGGTGTTACTGCGCTTTCAAATGTAGACTTAGATTTACAAAGAGGCGAGATATTGGCTTTGGTGGGAGAAAATGGAGCTGGGAAATCTACTCTGATGAAAATTCTTTCGGGTATTTATCAAAAAGATTCCGGGGAGATTTTACTCAATGGTTCACCTGTCTGTATTAGAAATACAAAGCATAGTAAATTACTAGGTATTAGGATTATCTATCAAGAACTTGCAATTGCAAACGAACTGACCGTGATGGAGAATATTTTTCTGGGCTCTATTCCTTCTCTCTTAGGAATGGTCAAGTGGAAAACCATGCGGAAGAGAGCTAAGGAAATTCTACATGATTTTGGCATAGTTGTATCTCCAGATACAATGGCGGGGGAATTGAGTGTCGCTTACCAACAGCATATTGAAATTATCAAGGCCTTGGTCTGTGAATCTAAGATTCTTATCTTGGATGAGCCGACAGCTGTTTTATCGCAAAAAGATGTGGAAAGATTATTTGTAATTATCCGACAGATGAAGGCATGTGGTGTCAGCATCATTTATATATCCCACAGGATGGATGAAATATTTCAGATATCAGACAGAATAGCAGTTTTAAAAGATGGTTTTAGCATGGGAAACTTAAATACCAAGGTGGCAACAAGAGAAGAAGTGATTACTCGGATGATTGGCAGGGAGTTAGGGGATTTGTACCCGGATAAATCTAAAAAAAATATAGGAAAGGATTTATTGACAGTAGAAGGATTATCTCTGAATAATAAATTAAAAAATATTTCTTTTTCCGTCCGAAGAGGTGAAATTTTTGGTTTAGCGGGTCTGGTAGGCAGTGGTAGGAGTCGTTTGGTAAAAGTGATATGTGGCCTGGAAAAGATGAATAAAGGTAATATTTATTTGAATGGAATAAAAATCAATAATGACAACCTCGGGCAAGCCATTCAAAACCGTTTTGGGTTAGTGCCTGAGAACCGCAAGGAGCAGGGTCTTTTTATTTCGCTGTCTGTCCTTGAGAATACAACTATTGGTATTAGAAAAAAAATTTCTAATTTTATGGGTTTTATAATAAGGAAAAAAGAGTTCTTATATGCCAAAAAAGCATTGAAAGAGTTTAGCACAAAATATGGGAAGCTCCGACACCCTGTTGACTCTTTGAGTGGGGGAAATCAGCAAAAGGTTGCTATTGCGAAATGGAGTCTTGTAGATCCTGAGATATTTATTTTTGATGAGCCTACCCGAGGGGTGGATGTGGGTGCCAAGGTGGAAATATACCAACTGATCGTACGCATGGCAGAACAAGGGAAGGCTATTGTCGTGATATCTTCTGAATTGCCTGAAATAATCGGTATTTGTGATCGTGTAGGGATAATGAGTCGTGGGGAACTTGTTACAACACTGGATAGAGACGAATTATCAGAACACAGGATATTATCTTTTGCGGTATAATAATTTTATTATAAAAATGAGAGGATTCTATTATGAATAAAAAAATTATTATTATTACAAACCTAATACAAAAGTATAATACAGTATTTGTGTTTTTAATTATGCTATTATTGGCATTTTTTCTTACGGATAATTTTTTCACTCAAAGAAATATTTTAAATATCACGCGTCAGATATCTACTCTGGGAGTCGTCTCATTAGGAATGTTGTTAATCATTTTGACTGGTGGAATTGATTTGTCTGTTGGTTCTGTAATGGCTGTCTCTGCTGTATTCTTTGCTTATTATAATCAATCGGCAGGTTTTGTTTCTGGTCTTCTCATGGCGTTGAGCATTTCTGTCATGCTGGGGGCAACTGTCGGTGGATTAGTTTCCAAAGCTCATTTAGCTCCGTTTGTTGCAACACTGGCAATGATGACTATTGGGCGTGGTATTGCACTGAATTTTGTTCAAGGTAAACCTATTGTCATCGAAAATTCTCCGATCATAGATAAAATTGGTCAATCTAGTTTCCTTGATCTACCTATTCCATTCTATTTTATGCTTGGCACATATTTAATAGTTTCTTTTATCCTCAACTTTACGGTTTATGGTCGCTTGATACGTGCTATTGGTTCCAATGAAGAGGCGGCTCATTTTGCTGGAATCAATACGAAGGCCTACATTTTTAGTGTATATGTCATTGCAGGTATCACAACTGGGATAGGTGGCATTATGGCGTCCGCTCGCAGCGGAGTTGGATCGCCTGTACTGGCGGAAGGCTTTGAACTGGATGTTATAGCCGCTTGTGTTGTAGGAGGGGCATCTCTTACAGGAGGGAAAGGTTCTGCTTGGCAAACTATCATGGGAGTGTTAATTCTAGGGATGATTTCCAATTTTATGAATCTACGAAATATCCCTGGCTATAATCAGATGATAGTCAAGGGGGCTATAATTATATTGGCTGTTCTCGGCCAGAATCTGAATTGGGAAACTCTTTTCAAGAAAATTATGTTGTTACTCTTCCAAATCAAAGCTAGGAAGGGGAACATATGATTGGGTGAATTTAAATTTTAAAAATAACACTTTGTGATATGGTTTTAGTTTTATCTTACCTTGGAGGTTATATTTATGAAAAAGATTTTGTTTACAGGTATGCTTAGCCTGTTGTTGTTTGGCTCAGGCCTTTTTGTTTTATCTGCTAGGGGTGCTGGTACTAGTAGTGACAGTGGGGTAGTTAGGATCGGAGCCAGTTTGCTTACCCAGGCCCATCCATTCTACCAGGCTATACAAGATGCCATGAAACAGCGAGCCCAAGAGCAGAATGTTGATTTGAGTGTGAATATCGCTGACCAGGATCTCAACAAGCAGATATCTCAGGTTGAAGACTTCATTACACAGCAAATGGATGTCATCATTCTGACCCCCGTTGATTCTGAAGGCGTAAAAGGTGCTATTCTCAAAGCCCAGAATGCTGATATTCCTGTGATCACCGTAGATATTCAGGCCGAAGGTGTCGACGTGGCTAGTCATATTGCCACCGATAATTATACCGGTGGCAAAATTGCAGCAGAGGCGATGGCACAGTATCTAAGTGGCAGTGGTACAATAGGACTGCTAACTTATCCGGAAGTTCAATCGGTTCGAGATCGTATTTCCGGCTTTAAAGAACAGGCTCAGCGTTACCCCCAATTACAGATTGTAACTGAGCTTCCCGGCAGGACCCGAGAAGAAGCAAAATCTGCCTCGGAAGATATGCTGACGGCCAACAAAGACTTGAGTGGGATCTTCGGCTTTGGCGATGATATGGCGATCGCCGCAACCAATACAATTGCAGAACGCAGTGGCCAAACTATTGTCATTGGATTCGATGGACTGGAAGAAGCTAGGAATTTTGTGAACCAGGACAATGCTTTCCTTGCCGTTGTCAAACAGGAACCAAGGCAAATGGGCAGCAAAGCCATTGACTTGGCGGTTGATCTTCATCAAGGAAAAAGCATTCCGAAGTTAGTGAATATTGTACCCAGCCTCTATGCCCATCAAGTAGGAAATGTCCCACTTAATCTAGAAAGCTCTGACTTTGGCTTAAATCTCCAGCGCTGAATTTGGAAACTTGTTGAGTAATTCATAATCATGATCTCAAGTCTTGCCTTACAGTTAAGCACAAAGGGAAGACTGGAGATCAAACCAGGAAATTCTCTGTAGACAAAATAGTAACATGAATAAAAGTTCTGAAATATTACTGTGCCTTGACCATGTGAGTAAATCCTTCCCAGGGGTAAGGGCATTGAACGATATTTCCTTTACGATTGCTGCGGGAACGGTGCACGGCCTGATCGGTGAGAATGGCGCAGGGAAATCTACTTTAATGAAAATATTATCAGGTTCCCTCTTAGTAGATGAAGGAACTATTTCTTTTGAAGGTAATTCTATCACACTACATTCTGTCGCTGAAGCTCAGAATTTAGGCATTTCGATTGTTTACCAGGAATTAAGTCTTCTGAATAACCTGACTGTTGCCCAGAACCTGTTCGTCATGGATGAACCCACTACCTCACTGGGACTGATCGATGATAGCCAAATGCTCAAAGATGCTACTTCACTACTACAAGGTTTTGGTATTGATATTGATCCCAGTTTATCCGTCAGTAGCTTGTCCATGACCCAGAAACAGCTGGTGGAAATTGCCAAGGTCGTTCGCAAACAGCAAAAGCTTATTATTCTAGACGAACCGACATCATCTCTTGATGAGAGCGAAGTGCAGACTTTGTTTCAGATTATCCATACATTAAAGTCCAGAGGCACGACATTTATCTATATTTCGCATAAGATGAAAGAAATTTTTTCGATTTGTGACTATATCAGTGTACTTCGAGATGGCCTGCACATCCGTACAGCGGCAATTTCCGAAGTGACAGAACGCGAATTAATTCCATTGATGGTGGGACGCCAGTTACAGAATGTATTCCCTGTACGCACGGGAAAACCATCAAATGAAGTGCTCCTTTCGTGCCGGGCAATCAGTAGCTTAGTTTACCACAATATTACGTTCGATTTGTACAAAGGGGAGATTTTGGGACTTTATGGTTTAATAGGAGCTGGTAGGACGGAGATTGCTAAAGGCTTGTTTGGCCTGATTCCGCACCAGTCTGGAGAGATTTTGATTCACGATCAGCCTGTAAGAATTCAGTCTCCGCAAGATGCCATTTCAAATGGGCTTGCCTTCATCAGTGAGAATCGTAAAGAGGAAGGTCTGGTCGTTCCTTTTAGCGTGATTCGCAATATCTCAATGGCTAATTTACTCAAAATTTTGCAAAGACATTTTATTCAGCAGAAACTGGAAAATGCACTGGCTAGTGATTATATCTCACAACTGAATATTAAAGTTTCCGATCCAAGGCAGGCAGTGGGCTCATTGAGCGGAGGCAATCAGCAGAAAGTGGTGCTGGCCAAGTGGTTCGCCACCAAGCCCGACATTATTATTCTAGATGAACCAACACGTGGTATCGACATTAATGCTAAAAGCCAAGTGTACAAAATTATTGCTGAGATGGCCAGACGAGGAGCGGCGATTCTTTTCATATCTTCTGAGTTGCCCGAAATTCTGAATCTTTCCGACCGCATCTTACTGGTCAAAGACCAGCAAATTCATTACGAATTCCAACATACTAATCATTTGTCAGAAACAGACGTAATAGAAAAACTATTTTACGAGGTATCCTGAGACAATGCATAATCTGAGCAACCAAAACAAGCGAAATAAACAGAACAGGCGAATTGGATCTCTGGGTGGCATCAGCATTGCCTTGTTATTCTTGTTGCTCATATTCTCACTTTTAAGCCCTTATTTTTTAACAGTTAATAATATTATTAACGTTCTACATCAGACATCTATTATCGCCCTGACTGGGTTCGGTATGACCTTTGTTTTAATTATTGCCGGGATCGATCTATCTATTGGTTCCATCATTGCTTTTGTCGGTATCATCTTTTCCGTAACCGTTGAAATTTCTGGCAGTATATTGTTTGCAATGATTGCTGGTCTGACAGCGGGAATTTTGTTTGGTCTGTTGAACGGAATTTTGATCTCAAAACTAAGCGTTCCGGCCTTTATTGTCACTTTATCCACCATGGGGATTTTCCGTGGCTTGACTTATTCAATTACGAATTCCAAACCTGTGCCTATCGAGAATCCGCTGGCGTTGTTTTTGGGGAATGGGAAATTATTTTACATCCCCCTATCTATTTATATTGTTATTATTTCTTTGCTAGTTTGCAATGTCTTGCTCGAAAAAACCCGCTTTGGTAGACAGGCTCGAATCATTGGTGGTAACCGCGAAGCCGCACGCTATATCGGTGTCAATATTCCTCGGGTTGAAATTACAATCTATGCTCTTTCGGGTTCTCTGTGCGCCATCAGTGGCATTCTACTCGCCTCTCGACTCTATTCCGCACAGCCCAACGTAGCTCAGGGATATGAACTGGATGCGATTGCCGCCGCAGTGCTGGGAGGTACCAGTCTTTCCGGTGGAGTGGGTTCTATTACGGGCACTTTTATCGGAGCTTTCATTATCGGAATTATTAATAATGGAATGAATTTACTAAAGGTACCGTATTTTTATCAGCTCATTATCAAAGGAGTTATTATCATTCTGGCTGTCTATGTAGATATCCAGAACAAGAACAAATCCTTGTCCATCAAAAGAACGAAACCTGTTGAACCCAAATGATAATGTCCTCATCAAGACGGAATAGAAATGTCTCCATTCGACAAACAAAAAATAGCTACATGATAGTAAAATAGGAGACCCATATGAATGATTTGAAAAACCTGAACGCCTATATTACCGGCGGCTCCCGAGGCATTGGCAAAGTTATCGCAACCCAACTGGCGCAAAGTGGTGTTAATATTGCTATTATCAGCCGCAATCAAAGTGAATCTGGGGAACTTGCCGCACAACTCCAGCGGGACTATGGAGTTCAAACCTGGTCCTTTGCGACAGATGTAAGCCGGCCAGAATCTGAATTGGGAAACTCTTTTCAAGAAAATTATGTTGTTACTCTTCCAAATCAAAGCTAGGAAGGGGAACATATGATTGGGTGAATTTAAATTTTAAAAATAACACTTTGTGATATGGTTTTAGTTTTATCTTACCTTGGAGGTTATATTTATGAAAAAGATTTTGTTTACAGGTATGCTTAGCCTGTTGTTGTTTGGCTCAGGCCTTTTTATTTTATCTGCCAGGGGTTCCAGTTCTGAGGCCGGAGGGAAAGTTATCCTTGAATTCCCTACCTGGCAGGCAGAGGAGGGTGGTTTTGCGGAGTTTTGGAAGAAAATGGTCGCTAAATTTGAGAAAAGAGAGCCCAATGTTGAAATTAATCTGTATCAGATATCTTTCGGGCAATTTCACGATACGTTGACTACCCGGTATTCGGCAGGAGATCCGCCGGATATTACTCATATCGCATCGCGTTTTCTTGCGCAGTTTACGGCACAAAAATGGTTTGAACCCTTGGATTCCAGGTTCGCGGGAACAGATATCCTCAACAACTGGACGCCCTTGCAAAGCTCCATGGAGATTGGAGGCAAGCAGATGGGCTTGCTGATTATGGGCTACGGGTATGTGTTTTATTACAATGAAAAAATACTGAATGATGCTGGGGTAAAGGTGCCAACAAACCGGAGTGAGCTGCTTGAGGCGGCAAAGAAAATCGACTCGATGGGCTACAATGATATTAAAGCCTATGGACTGACGACACAGCAACACCCTAATGTTTATCAGGAATTCAGCAGTTTTGCCACAGGGGAAGGGGCAGAGCTGATTGTCAATGGTCAATACAATCTCAGCAGTGCGCCCGTAATTCAGGCCGCAGATGACTATCGCACGATGGCTTCATATGCACCGAAAGGGCTGACGACTGCCATGGTTCGCCAGAACTTCATTGACGGAAAGATTGCCATGATGATGGATGGGCCCTGGGTGATGGCCCTCCTGGACAAGGCCTCGGACGATATTCGTCCCTACCTCAAGAGTACTCGTCCCCCCTTTGCCCGCGTGCCGGGTTCAATCAGCAACAGCCTGCACATGGCTGCCGGGCTCCCGGAAGAAAAAAAGCAGCTTGTCTGGGAATTTATCCAAATGGTAGCAGAACCTGAGAACCAGTTGCAGTACACCTTGCTGACCCGTTCCCCCACTCCCAGAGCCGGCATGGCTGATAGCCTCGATTCACCTGAACTGACACTGGTCAACAATTTAGCATCTGAGGCTGTAAACGTTTTACCGGATTCGGAGAATCTCATGATACAGTATTCAAAATATACGAATACTTGGGTCGATTCCCTGCTCCAGCTTCAAACATCAGATGAATCGACGACTCGCGTCTTTCAGGAGTTGGAAACCAAACTCGACAAAGCGGGGCTGAAACCTTGAAAGGAAATAAACTGCTGTCCTATGGGCTGCTTGCGCCTGCATTCATCGTCAGTATATTCTTATTCCTCTATCCGTTTTTCCTGGTATTGAGCTTCAGCCTGAAGCCGGGAGCTACCTTGAGCACGGCGATGAACAAGGAGATTGCGCTGAGCCTGAAAAGCTATCTGACGGCATTTTCTGCAAGGGAGACTTGGCAAAGTGTTGGACGCTCGTTCTTGTATACATTTGGCAGCTTGTTCCCCTCGTATTTCCTCGGACTGATAACAGCCATTGTTCTGAATCGGGGGTTCCGGGGCAAAAAACTGTGCCGGACATTGATCATACTTCCTTGGTCCATACCCGGGGTTGTTGCCAGCATCATGTTTGTATGGATTCTGGATGCAACATATGGTGTCTTTAATTATATCCTGCATTCCCTGCATCTGATCGACGAGTATCCGGCGTGGCTCTTTAATCCCAGGCTGGTCATGATCTCGGTCATACTTCCTACCATATGGAAGGGGTATCCGCTCTTTACGCTGACCATTCTGGCGGCCCTGCAATCAATTCCATCCACCCTCTACGAAGCAGCGCGAGTAGATGGATGTGGTTTTTTTCGCCAGTTTTTCTACATCACCTGGTACGGAATCAAAAGGGCCTCCATTCTGGCCATGATTCTGAATGGGCTCTGGAGCTTTCGAGTCTTTGACATCATTTATGCCATGACTCAGGGTGGGCCTAATAAAGCCAGTACAACAATTGCTTTAAATATTTATAACGAGGCGTTCCGTTTCTTTGACATCAGCTATGCCTCTGCCATAGGGATGATTTCCTTTTTAATTTGTGCCGTCATTGTACTGGCACTTTATCCCTACATGAAGAAGGATGCAGAACAATGAAGTTTGTGAAACCCACCTTCGCATATTTGCTGTTGGCGGCTTTAGTGCTCCTGTTGATCTTCCCGATCTACTGGACATTTGTATCTGCGACAACGCCGATCAAGACGATTCTTTCTACCAAGCCTCCACTGATTCCCGGCAGCATAGATCTCAGCTCATTTCTCGAGGTCATCAATCGCAAACCGCTGTTGACTTGGCTGTATAATACAAGCGTGGTAACACTGGGCGCCAGTCTTTTGAGTTTATTCTTGTCGGCTCTGGCGGGATATAGCCTTTCCAGATTCAAAACCTCTGGTCAGGAAATCATGGGGTACCTCCTCCTTCTGAGTCGTATGCTCCCCGGCACGCTTCTGGTTATTCCAATATATATTATATTTACTAAAATTGGCTTAATTAACAATATAAAAGGTCTTATATTGATGAATATGACAACGATTATTCCGTTTACAACATGGATGATGAAGGGCTTTTTTGACAGTATTCCCATAGGGATAGAAGAGTCGGCCCGCATAGACGGATGTTCCTGGCTGGGAAGCTTTGTCCGGATTGTCTTACCTCTGACAAAACCGGGAATCGCTGCCGTTTCTGTGTATTCATTCATATTGAGCTGGAATGAGTTCTTGTTTGCCCGAACACTGGCTTACAGCCCCAAAATATGGGTATTTACAGTTGGACTTACCTCGTTTGTCGGAGAGCATTCTACCGACTGGGGGCAGATTTCTGCTGCGGGAATCTTATTTGTCATCCCTTTGGTCATCATATTTGCCTTACTGGAACCCTTTTTAGTCAGTGGGATGACCGCAGGTTCCGTCAAGGGGTAAAAAGGGATATGGATACCGTAAAAAAATTTGACGTCGTCGTTGTCGGGGGCGGCCTGGCGGGGGTGTGTTCTGCCATTGCGGCAGCCCAGGAAGGTTGCCAAACCGTCTTGATCACAGACCGCGATGTTTTAGGGGGCAATTCCAGCTCCGAGTGTGGCGTGCCTCCCCACGGTGCCGAATCCATGGGATACAATCGCAATTGCCGCGATACGGGCCTGCTTGAAGAAATGCGCCTAGAATATTATCTCAAGTGGTCGCCGCATTCAGACAGCCGGGCATATTGGGATCTGATCCTCTATGAGCGGTGCAAAAGGGAAAAGAACCTGAAATTGATGCTGAATACGCGGGTCAATGGCTGCCGTGTTCACAGGGGGGTAATCCAGGCCGTTACAGCCGTTTCCCCGCTGGAAAAAAATCTCCAGATAGAGGCGCCTGTATTCATTGACGACACCGGAGACGGGTATCTGGCATCGGAGGCAGGTGCGGATTTCCGCTGGGGCCGAGAGGCCAGGAGCGAATTTGACGAGCACAGGCTGGCCAAAGACACAGCGGATGAGAAAACCTTGGGCTGCACCATTTACGGTTGGGCATTGAAGAGGGAATACCCGGTTTCCTATTCGGCCCCGGACTGGGCTGTATCTTATGACAGTTGCAATGCCTTGGCCCATCGCTCCCACAATGTGGACTATCTATTCCCTACCGTCGCGGCTAGCAAGGATCACAACACCCTACAAATATTCTGGTGGCTTGAATGGGGAGGGCAGCTTGACGTTATCGCAGAGCGCGATGCCATTTACCACCATTTGCTCGCCCAACTCCTTGGCGTTTGGGACCACCTCAAGAACTCCTGCGATGACAAGACCCGCAAAGCTCTGGAAAATTTTGAGCTTGTGCGCTGGTCTCGGTTTCCCATGCGGCGCGAGAGTAGACGCGTTGTCGGGGACTATATGATTACGGAGGGAGATTTATTCCAGCCCAAACTCTTTGAGGATCGAATCGGGTTTGGCGGCTGGCCCCCGGATGACCACCCACCCGAAGGGATCCACTCGACAGACCCCCCATGCGACCAAGTGTTTTTGTATGAACCTTACAGTATCCCCTATCGCAGCTTGTACTCGAAGGACATTGAAAACCTGTTTCTGGGGGGACGCTGCCTGAGCGCAAGCCATGTGGCACTTTCTTCTATCCGGGTGATGAACACTCTGGGCTCGCTGGGGGAAGCTCTGGGGGTGGCCGCTGCAATGTGTGTTCAGCGAGACTGCTCCCCCAGAGAAGTGTATCGGAACTTTCTGTCGGAGCTCCAACAGAAGGTTCTGGATCGGGACTTGTATATCATTGCGATGCCCAACCAGAATAAGCTCGATCTCGCTCTCCAGGCCAGTGTCCGTGAATCTTCCATGCTGCCGCTTGCGTGCAAGGATGCAATTAGTTTCATTGAATTGAAATATGATACGGTGCTTCAATTCCCGGTTTCCGAAAATTACTTGAGCCGGATCCGTGTTTTCTTGAAGGCCGAGCGTCCCTCCAGTATCGATTGGGAGCTTTTTGTTTCTGAGGGAATTGGAACGGTGCCGGATAATTGTGTCCAGAAAGGCTCTATGTCGGTAGCCGCTGGAGAGTCCTGGCACGAAATTCTGGATGGAGCCGCAATCCCGGTCGAAGCAAAGCAGATTGTGTCTTTGGTTCTCAAAGCCAACAAGAATATTCGCTGGGGCTACAGCGAGGAATTGTTCCATACCCGCTGGGGAATATCTTATGGCAAGTTGCGCAGCGCATCAAAGTATCACGGCAAGGCATCGATGGCACCCACCGACAGCCCGTGGCTGTCGATCAACCACAATGGCCGCATCCCCGATGATGTTGCTCAATGGCTTGACGGCAAGCCTGGGATAAAGAATCACAGTAAATTATTTGTAACACCGATGTTTGAAACAATTCCTGTACAGTACCCATATGCTGGGGAAAATACTATCAACGGTTACAACAGGGCAGAAAGATCGCCAAACATGTGGATCAGTAAAGAAGGGATGCCTCAATCGTTGTTACTGGAATGGGACAGCCCGATTCGGGCCAGGCGGATAGAACTCCTTTTTGATACCCAGCTCGACCATGCCGATCAGATGTATGGCTTCCCGCGGAGCGGCACCAATGAAGCCATTCCTGAGATTATCCCGGAAACGGTGAAAAACTATCGCTTAGAGTATTTTGGGGGCGGCAAATGGCTCGTTTGGGCAAGCGTTGATAACAATATCTATCGAAGGCGCATCCACGAGAGCGCGGAGCCCGTAGAGACGGATAAAATCCGCCTGATCGTAGAGCAAACTTGGGGCGCAGAATCTGCAAGAGTTTATGGTGTTAGAGTTTGGTAATAATTGGGTTAGAGCTAATGTGGAGAATTTATGAGTTCAGAAAGACCGAATATTGTACTGATCACGGCGGATCAGTGGAATTCTACAGTTGTGGGGGCTTTGGGACATCCCACCGTATTGACCCCGAATATTGATCGCCTTGTGAGTCGGGGCACTGCCTTTGTCAATTGTTACAGCAGTTCTCCTCTGTGCGCTCCCTCAAGGGCAAGTATGCTCACGGGCAAACTGGTGCGACACAACCATGTTTACGATAACGGGGCCATACTTTCCAGCGAAATCCCCACCCTGATGCATCATTTGAGGCGTTCTGGCTATGATACAGCTCTATCGGGAAAGGTACACTATATTGGTGCCGACCAGCTTCACGGCTTTGAGAGTCGTCTGACTACGAATATCTACCCGGCATCTTTGGACTGGACTCCCGATTGGCGCAAGAAGACCTATGGAAATTATGGCACGAGTATCCGGCGCTGTAAAATAACAGAACCGGTTTCACCATGGGATATGCAGCGTCGTTACGATGAAGAAGTCCTCTATACAACATTACAATACATCAGGGATTATGGCACCGGTGAGAAAAAGCAGCCCTTTTTTCTTCATACGTCGTTTTCCAATCCGCATGAACCCTACACAGTCCAGCAAGAATATTGGGATTTATACGAAGGCAAAGACATTCCATTGCCTACTTGCAACGAAAGTTTTGGAGATCTCCATCCTTTTCATCAATGGTTGCAAATCCATCATGAGCTGGATATCACCGAGTTGAGTACAGAGGACATCAAAAACTATCGAAGAGCTTATTTCGGCATGCTGAGTTACTTTGATTTTAATGTCGGGCGCATAATCAAAGAACTGAAGGAGCAGAATCTCTTCGAGAATACCTTGATTCTTTTGACCAGTGATCATGGCGATATGCTTGGAGAGCATGGAATGTGGTTCAAGCGTGCGTTTTTTGACGGGTCCCAGAAGATTCCCCTCATTGCGCACTGGCCGGGCCATGTGCCGAGAGGCCGAATCGAAAACAAGGTACTTTCACTGGTTGATTTGACTCCGACATTGATGGAACTTATAGATGTTAAAGACCGGGAATTCTGGCAAGCGGATATGGACGGAGATAGCTTTTGCGAGCTTCTGTTTGGAGCCGCACCAACGTGGAAAGACGAAGCGTGGTGTGAATATTTTTCTGAAGGGGTTTTGAAAACTTCTGCGACTCTGCGCAAGGGGAGCTTCAAATTATCGGTAGTCCATGAACACGATTCGGTTTTATACAACGTGGAAAAAGACCCTAGTGAAACCCGGAATTTGATCGACGTGGAAGACTTTCAGGAAATTCGCCACAGTTTGGAATCCAGAATTCACGACTGTATTGACTTTGCTGATATTGAGAAGAATGTGGCTTTGAGTCAGCGCAGACGCTTGCTCATTCTGGAGGCGATGAAGACGGGCTCAGAGACTTGCTGGGATTTTCAGCCACAACGCGATGTAACTGAGGAATATGTCCGATTCAAAGGCAAGATCTGTGAATATCATTAAGGAGCCGAGCCCTAAAAGATGCTCCCCTACGGATGCCTCGTATGTCCGTAAGAACCTCAGGAGACCCATATGAATGACTTGAAAGGCCTGAACGCCTATATTACCGGCGGCTCCCGAGGCATTGGCAAAGTTATCGCAACCCAACTGGCGCAAAGTGGTGTTAATATTGCTATTATCAGCCGCAATCAAAGTGAATCTGGGGAACTTGCCGCACAACTCCAGCGGGACTATGGAGTTCAAACCTGGTCCTTTGCGACAGATGTAAGCCGGCCAGAATCCGTAGAGAAGCTGGAAAAAGAATTGCGAGACAAACTCCCCCGACTGGACATTGCGTTTAACAATGCCGGCGTATGTAAACACCAAGATGCGTTTTCGACCAGCTATGAGGACTGGCGCTACGTGATTGACATCAATCTGACAGGAGTCTTTCTAAGCTCCCGCATGGCTGCCAGACTGATGATTGAGAAAAAAGTCCAAGGCTCCATTATCAATATGGCCTCCATGTCGGCCCGCATTGTGAACATTCCCCAACGGCAATGCGCCTACAATGCTTCCAAGGCCGGAGTCGTTCATCTGAGTCGCTCCCTGGCGGTGGAGTGGGCCGAACACGGCATTCGGGTCAACACGATCAGCCCCGGCTATATGGCTACTGAAATGTCTACGGACACACCTCAAGAAATGAAAAACGCCTGGTTCGGGCAAAGCCTGATGCCGAGACTGGGCAAGCCGGAAGAGCTCTTTGGAGCCATCCGCTACCTCGCCTCTCCGGCATCGGGTTTTACCACGGGTTCGGACATTGTGGTAGACGGTGGTTTTACCTGCCTGTAAGCGATGCAGATTCCCGCATCATGGATAGATCATGGACAAATATACTAATCCGTGGAAGTAGGATAAGATAAAGGGGACCTCTAAAAATCTGTTTCTATATGGCGGAAGTATTGAATGAATCACAACGGTGAAACCCAGGCTCTTCCCAAAATCTACACTCTCGGAGAATTGCTGGTCGAAATCATGCGCCCGCGGCCCGGTCTGTCGCTCGGCACAGCCGAAGAATTTCGCGGCCCGTTTCCCAGCGGCGCGCCCGCCATCTTTATCAGCACAGCAGCACGTTTAGGCGGTCCGCTAGCCTGCCGGACGGCCATTATCGGTGCTGTGAGCCGGGATAAATTCGGAGAGAGCCTGCTCTGCAGACTAGAGGGCGATGGCGTGGACTGCCGCCTGGTACGGCAGAGCCCGCGACCCGGCGCCGTGGCCTTTGTGGCCTACGATGAGAACGGCGGGCGCGAGTTTATCTACCACATCAACGGCACCGCCGCCGATGACCTGCTCCCTGACTTTGCTTCGGCACTCGAAGCTCAACTTGCTGAATCCAGAGCAAAGCAGCGGGCAGACAGATCACGCACGGCCTTTCACGTGATGGGCTGCTCACTGATGGCCGGCAAGACCATGCACCGGGCCATCAATCGGGCCGTAGAGCTGTTTTCAGACTGCGAGATCAGTTTTGACCCAAACCTGCGCCCCGAGCTGTTGGGGGGGCGCAGGTTTGGGGACATTGCCGACTTTGTGATGCAGCGCTGCAGCATCCTGCTGCCCGGCGAAGCCGAACTGCTGCTGGCCGCCGATATGCCTGCTCGCGGCCAGCTGGAAGCAGCCGTAGAAAAACTCTATAGACTCTATCCCCGCCTGCGCCTAATCCATCTCAAACGCGGTGAGCGCGGTTCCTGCATCTACACAAGGCAGGGCAACCGTATCGGGCAGAGCATTACAGTCCCCCCCTACCCCATCGACCAAGTGATGCCGGTAATCGACCCCACCGGGGCCGGAGATTGTTTTGACGCAGCTTTTCTTTCTGCCGTATTGCATGGACTCCCCTTAGAACAGGCCGGCTTTCTGGCCTCCAAGGCCGGAGCGATCAACGTCACCGCTCTGGGACCAATGGAAGGTGACATGTCTCTGCTCTACCGGAAGCTGCTGGGAGAAGATTCTGTGTTAGATGAGATTCTGGAGCCAGAGAGCAAATAAAAATCGCAAATCAGAGGTGCCCCTAAATTTGGCAGAAACTACTCATCTTCGAGAGCCTGCTACGCAATAGCCCCTTCGTAGTGGCGCAGCACCTGCTGAATGTGATCGCGGAGCAAATTAGGCGCGCTGCATTCCTTGGTTCCCAGGTGTTCCAGTGCTTGGGGCAGGTACTGCCCAACCAGGGAGTAGGGCAGAGCCCGGTCGCCGAGCTCTGCTAGGAAATGGGAAACAAACCCCTGCATTTCCCGCTGAGGCCAATAGTAGCGAATGCGGTCGCTGAGGCTGTAGAGACACTTGTAGGCAATTTCACCATCGCTGCCTTGGTAGTACTTTTGCCAGTACTGCGGATGCTCTTGCAGATAGCCCAGTACCTGCTGCGTAAAGTCTGGGGCATTTCTGCTGCCACCGGAGAGTCCGTAACGCTCCAGCTCCCGGTAAATAGCGCTCAGGGCAAACAGAGCTTCCCGGTATGCATAGGTCAGCCAGGGGCCGACTTTTAAAATTGCGTAGCGGTCTTCGACCAGCTGGCGCAACTGAGCTGCTCTCTGATAATCGGTGGAATGGGCCTCGAACACCAGGCCCAATTCGGCGGGCAGACGGCTCAACCCGCGCGCCTTGGCGCGCTCGTAGAACACAATATTGTCATCGCCAAATTCCACACCCGGCTGTACAACCATGGCCACCACACGCTGCCATGCCCGCTCCAGACCGTGTCGGGCAAAGATCTCCCTGGTGATCCGGTAACTCTGGCGGGCCGCTTCGGGGGCGGTGGGGACTACGCCTTCTTCCTTGCTCTGCTGGCCCCCGGGAGTCGGCACTTCGGTGCCGATGATGTAGATCGGTGCCCCTTGATCCCGATGCCTGCCTTCCTCCCAAGCCTGCTCTGCCGCCCGGCACAGCCGCGCGGCGCGTTTGGCCACCAGTTCATCTGAAATGGCACCATGAGAGGAGTCTCCGGCGCAGGCCATGCTGGCATCGAGGTGGATCTTGCGGTAGCCAGCCCGCACATAGTCTCCCACCAGCCTCTCGGCTTTCTGCATTGCGGCTTCACCACTCTCGTGCTGCCAGGCGTTGGGCCCCAGGTGGTCGCCGCCCAACAGCAGACGCTCCGAGGGGAAGCGCAGTTCCCGGGCCAGATTCCGCACATACTGCATGAAATCCGCAGGCTTCATACCGGTGTAGCCGCCGTACTGATCGACCTGATTTGAAGTGGACTCGATAAGCAGGGGGTAGCTTTTGTCGCGACAAAAATCGAACGCTGCGCGTAGGACTTCGGGGTGACCGGAGCACACCGAATAAATACCCTCTCTTGCCTGCGTCATGCTGTCTCTCGGCCCTTGCAGCCGTTGTCGCAGGGCCTCTAGTGCCTGTTCTGAAGTCTGCATGCCATATCCCTCCTGAGCCAGACCGATGCTCTCCATTATACGCGAGAATGCTGTTTGGCTGCCAGTGGAGTCCCATGCGGGAGATTTCCGGTTCTTTGAAGTGACGGGATCGTTTTGCAACTCAGCAGAGATCTGAAAACTACTCCACTGCATGGGATGGGATTTGTCCGCCCCGGGAGCTGCACCAAATCTAAAGGGGACCTCTGAAAATGGTATCGCTTCGCGAGAATTGTATAATCGCTCTGCTTCTGCTTTGTCTTCATTGACGATTGTACGGCGTTTTGATGCTGAATCAGCGGGATTTTGCCGATAGCGAGGAGGCGAATCCCAAGCATACTTTGCTGTATGGCACCAATGTGAGCGGGTGCAACATGGAAATTTTTAGGAAGTATTTCCGCTGGAGGCGCAGCTAAGGGAAGCTGCTTGCGAAGAGGAGTCGCTCATGTTCGATGCAAAATTGTATCCAAAATTCAGCTCTGCCTATGAGCATTTGCTGCGGCCGTTGGAACATTCACGCATTCGTCCGCTACATTTGACTTGGATTGGCTTTGGTTTCGGGGTAGTAGCCTCTCTGTTGGTGATGCTGGGCCATTACTACACGGCCATCCTGCCGCTGCTGCTCAATCGAATTTTTGATGGCCTGGACGGGGCCCTGGCCCGAGTGCAGAAACGCATGACGGCTATCGGAGCGTTCTGTGATATTTGTCTGGACTTCTGTTTCTACAGCTTGTTTGCCCTGTCTTTTGCGGTGTCGAATCCGGCGAGCCGCGCGCTGTGTGTGGCATTTTTGTTGTTTTCTTATGTGCTGAGCGGGAGCAGTTTCCTAGCGCTTTCGGGGGCTTTGTCCCGGACCGGGAAACCGAAGAAGATACCGGCCTACCAGCACAAGGGTTTGTATTTTGTCGCTGGTTTGTGCGAGGGCGGCGAGACGATTTTATCCATGCTGTTGATGCTGCTGTTATTCCAGTACTTTTGCTGGATCGCCTGGATTTTTGGGGCTTTGTGCGTGCTCACCGCCTTGCTGCGAATTCATATGGGGGCCCGGACGCTTTCCCGTTAGTATTCTTGTTAAGCGCACCTCTAAAAATTCCAATTCCGCGCTGAATCGCAATCTTGTTGCCGAATAGCTTCGTTAGCAAAAAAAAGCTTGCAGGCTCTTTGCTGTGCACGGCCTGCTATTTCTCCAATACTGTGCCAGCTCGCATTGGAGCATACAACAAAGTATGCTTCAGGGGACCTCTAAAAATTCCAATTTCGCGCTGAATCGCGATCTTGTTGCCGAATAGCTTCGTCAGCAAAGCCTTACCATACAGCAAAGTATGCCTCGGCTTCACTTCCTCGCTATCGACAAAATCTCGCTGATTCAGCATCAAAAGCGAATTTGAGGCATTATTACAGAACAAAACCAAGCCTCCTGGCAAAAATCCTGTATCCTTGGAAGTTAAACTGGCTATTATCAAGTGCGTATGTACCACTAAACCTGAAAATGCTACTCATTGGAGTAATAGAGCTTTAGCTAAAAAGTTTAGGGTACCTCTAAAAATTCGCTTTTGATGTGGATCGCTGAGATTTTTCGCGACAGCAAGGCGGCAACTCGTTTTAATACTTTGTTGTATTGAAATGAGTTGCCAACAAAGCTGCTCGCGGAAAAGATCGCGATTTCACGCGGAATTGGAATTTTTAGAGGTGCCCTTTAATATAAGCAACTCTAAAATTTATAGTATTCTAAAAGAATATAATTTCAAACCACATTTGAAAGAGAGTTTTTCTTTTAGTAAGGACCCTGAATTTGAATAAAAACTGGCAGACGTAGTTGGTCTTTACCTTGAACCACCTCAAAATGCGATTGTAATATCTGTTGATGAGAAATCTCAAATACAAGCACTGGAGAGAACACATCCGATACTTCCTGTTTTTCGAAACATTCCAGTTTTTCGAAACATTCCAGCCCGACAGACACATGATTACTACAGACACGGTAATACAACCCTGTTTGCAGCATTGCGAGTCGCTTCAGGGCAAGTAATAGGCAAGTGTTACGATCGTCACAGATCCGTTGAATTTATAGATTTTCTGGAATTATTGGATAAGAAGTTACCTAAAAGCAAAATTTTGCATGTGATACTAGATAATTATATTCCCCATAAATCGAAGGAAACAAAAGCATATTTAGAAAAAAAGAAAAATCGTTTTGTTTTTCATTATACGCCAACACATTCATCGTGGTTGAATCTGGTAGAAAGATTTTTTGCAGAAATAACACAGAAATGTATCCTTCATAGCAGCTGGAAGAGCAAGAAATCATTAGAACAAGCGATAATGGCGTACATAAAAAACTGGTGTAAGAGTAAAAGGAAGTTTGTATGGACAGCAGAAGTAGAAACGATACAGTCTAAAATAGACTGGCTGAAAGAGCAGTACACAAAAATGAATTTAGCAGAACACTAGTTTGCAATGCTGTGCGGTCCTGAACAACAAAGGCCCCTGAAGGGGGCCTTCGATACACCTTGAATTTCTGCCTTTCGTGCCTCAAGGCGAAATTCTACGGCACCCAGGCAGCGTATAGCCCCCCGGCCCACTGAAGGGGGAGAGCATTGTTTCCGGTGCATAACCTCCCCCATTCAGTGGGGACTCCGAAATTCATGGAAACGACTACCGGATAAAATTAAATTTCCAGGGGATTCCGCTATCGATAGGGGAGCCCTCGAGACAGGTCATAGCGTAGTAATTAAGCTGTATCCAGTCCCGCTCCAAGTATGTTCTTCCTGAAAACACTTTCATTCCATCCCAACGAGGAATACTCAGACCGGGATGATTCAATACCTTGAAAACTCCGTTTTCTGGTTTACTATAATCAACTGTTCCAGATATCTTGATAGTAAGTAAGGCAAAAGTATCCTGACCGGGGGTGCTGAAATCTAAACGAAGCACCGAAGACATAGTACTACATGAGTTATTCGATGGAGTGGCACCGCTGCCAGCCTTGGTAACCGATATGTAGCGGATCGGAAGAAGAAAGAGTTCCTCTCCCATTTCTATGGGGCGAAATTCTTTGGTAGAACCGGGTTTGAGCCACTCAGCCATGCGATAGGAATAGTTGGCCAGGTAGTCGTCGGCAAAGGGACTGCTATTGTCAAAAGCTTGCGTGCCAGTCATCTGATCGGACAGCTCGCTGTCGGCAGGATAAGAAAGCAGGGTTACGCCCATAGAGCTGCCAATCGCTGCACCATCTGAATAGGCATGGACGTAGTAAGTTTCACCCGGAATCATCATCCCGGGAGCTTGGGCCTCGGTGTGAGTCACTTCTTCAGAACTGGCCTGAGATAGATCCACCAGGAACACTCGCGGGGAACCGTCCCAACTGCCATCATAGGCATCGGTCAGGCTGAAGTAGATTTCCCGAGGGCTGCCCGAGAATGTGCGGGTAATTTTAGCGGCGTTGCTCTCCACAGTTGCCCATTCGGGGGCAGTAGCCGATTTACTGGCGATAAAGGTAATGGTGCTGCTGCCGTCTGGCGAAATGGTAAGGAGAAACTCCCTCATGCCTGTAACGGTCCTGGCAAACTGGATCGATATGGGGTCCCCTCCGCTGACGCTGGCATCGGGCGGGTCGCAGGCGACCCACAAAACTAGGGAGCAGAAAAATAAAAGGATAAATGGGCGTAAAATACCGGCAGAGAAATAATTTCCTCTGCTATATGGGTTTAATTTTTTCGATGAGCGATGAGCGATGAGCGATGAGCGATGAGCGAATTTTACTGAACTTGTGTTCCATGGTGCAATACTCCTTGGTATTATTATGCAAAATAATGCATAAAAATGATGTTCCGGCCAAGGTCGGAATGGTTTTAATAAAAGATAGAATAGAGATATGAAATAGCTCGTTCTTCTCAAAGAATACACGATTCCCCCGCGGAGGGCAAGAGAAATTGCAGGAAAATCTCTGAAAATTGGCTTTTTTGGGGAGGCTCCCATGCGAGCTGGCGCAGCATGGGAGAAAGAGGCCGTGCGCAGCTAGGCCCGACCTTCTTTTTTGCGAGCTGGCGCAGCCAGGCCCGACTTTCCTTTTCTGCGAGCTGGCGCAGCTAGGCCCGACCATCCTTTTAAGCAAGAGCCTGCCACCTCTCCTGACGAAGCTACTCGTGACAAAGACCGCGATTCCACGCGAAATTGGAATTTTTAGAGGTCCCCTTTAGAACTTTTCCAAATTTGTGTGGAAGCTATTGAGTCTAGCGAGGGTGTAGCCAAAGTGCAACCTGACTTCAATCATGAGTTAGTCACTAGCTGATGAAAATAGGATTTTTCTTGTATATCATTATTTTAGTAATCAATAGTAATACTTACAGAAAATTTAAGAAAATTAAGAGACGCCAGTTATATCCATCTTTCCGGAAATTCCAGTTATATACATCTTTCCGGAAATTATTATCGAAACGAATTGAAAGCACCGCTAAAAATGGTATCGCTTTCTGTGAGTATTGTACAATCGCTCTGCTTCTGCTTTGTTTTCAATGGGGCAATTGTACCGCGTTTTGATGCTGAGCCTGCCGAAGCATTGGAATTGTTAGAGGTGCCCATATAGCCGGATTACGGACTTGCCGGCTGCTGCGCATCGGCAAAAATCGGATCAGTACCCAAGTTGATGCTGGGCCATGACTGGCCCTGAGGGAAGCTCCACTTTCCAGGTTCTGAGCCGATGGGAAACATAGCAAAGTCCGAGCGCGGCGTATTGGCGTCTGCCTGAACCCTGTCCCCCTTTCCACTATTGTATTCAACCAGACTACCAGGCTGTCCGTTAACCGTCCCTCTGGAATAGCCTGTGATGATGCTGCTCTCTCCAGTGGACCTCCCGGCTAGGGAACCTATGGTCGTGCCGCCCGATGGAGCCGTTACTTTCCCCGTGAAATAACCGTGAAGCTTGGCTCCATTATTAGACCCGACCAGCCCCCCTGTGCTGGTATTGTTATTCAGACCAGGCCTTTTGATATTTACTGTGCCCGTGGCATAACCGATGACCAGCCCCCCTGTGCTGTTTGATCCCACGAGGCCCCCTAAACTCATACTGCCCGAAACCGTATTCGAACTATAGCCAATGACCTTTCCCCCATTGGAGTTTATACCGACCAGCCCCCCCATCCCATAACTGGATTCACTCGGATCGATGGACGCCGCATCATGATAGTCTACCTCCCCCGCGGCATGGCCCTTTACTGTGCCCCCGACATTTCTGCCGACCAGTCCGCCGGTGGCCCCTCCGCGAAGCTGAGTAAAGTGCTCATCCCACCACGAGACGCTGCCCACGACCCTCATGTTGACAGAGCCCGTGACCGTCCCGCCTTGGCCGTTATATCCGACCAGCCCCCCGGTGTTTTCGCCATATGCATTGCTGATACTGCCCCCTTCAACGCGGCCGTTGACACGGCCGCCTTGGTTATAACCCACAATCGAGCCCACCTGCTGCTTGCCCTGAACAGAAACATCCCTCAGTTGCACGTTCTGCACTTGGGCAGTTTGAGATATCCTGCCAAAAAAACCGACATAGGCCTCATCGGGACGCTGAATCCTCAGTCCGATAATGCTGTGTCCATTTCCGTTAAAAGTGCCCGTGAAAGGACTGCCCTGAAAGCCCTCCCGGTCTCTGTCGCTGTCGTGGCCGATGGGCTCAAAGCCCTCGCGGGGGAGATCGCCTTGCCCCAGTGCTGGAAAGACGATGTCCTGCCCCAAAATATAGTTGCCCGCGAGATTTCGGCGCATGTCCTGCAAGTCCTTCCACGTGTGAATGCTAACCATTCTGGACGGATCCTCCGAAGAAGAAGATGCCGGAGGAGAACAGCCAAAAAATATTATTACCGCAGTACAGCTGCCAATACGAAATAAATTCATCACCATCTCCTCCTCACTGCACCGTTATCTGAAACTCATTCGATGCGACCCCGCCCACATAGTGATTGGGCGCGTCTGGTTTCCCTCTGGCAAACACCCTGTAAGTACCTGAATGGTACAACTGCGCACTTGTGGTTACTGTTATCTGATTCCCGGAATTCGTTGATACGATGGGAAAAATTTGCGGAAAAATAGGAAATGCCGTTTCTAACTTGGACGAACCGCCTTTCTGCAGGAAAAATTCGTAATCCGTATCCAGAACAGGTGATTTTCCACTCACCGGTGTCACTATGATATTCGCCAGATTATCAGCTGCCGTCCCCGCCGTTACGCGTATGACATCAGCATTTACGTTGACGGAGTCAATGATATCTGTAACCGAGTTTTGCCCTATCCGGAAAAGGATTACTCCCTTCGATCCGCTATTGATATTTGGTGTCCCCTTTGAATCTGCAATCAGCGTATACACGCCCCAGCCATTGCCAAGATTTCCAGAATTACCCTTCCACTGGATGCTGGTTCCATACTTGACGGTAGTATTGTCAAGGGATATGAAGGAAGGTGGGGCCTTATGGGGGAATTTTTTTAAGGATAGAGAATAGTCTTTGCCGGGAAGCCCGGGGTTGATATGAACCCTTGTAAGCTCCCCTGCCTGGCTTGGCGCAATGATTTCTTTATTCGTTATGTTGAGACGCAACTCCGAGGCCCGGGTAACCCGCAGCAGCATGGGCAGAGAGCGGACTTCTCCCGGATAACGCCCGATTCCTTTGGCGACCACTTGGTAGTTGCCAGAGGCATTTTCATGGGTAAGATTGTTTCTGGTCTTGATTTTATTGCCGTCGATGTAAACGGGCGCATCCGAGCCGGTGGCAACATCGGAATAGCTGCCATCGGCCCGCTTGCGCAGAAGCAGTTCGTAATCCGTACTTGGTGCGGCCGTCTGACCGGCCTTTACATTTACTGTGATGTCTATGATGTCTTTTACACTGGCTGCCGGCAGAGCGAAAACCGGTTTCCCCAGATCCACACTATCCAGAATCTTGGCGATCGTCGTTCGACCCTCACCATCCGAGGTGCCGCCATCCGAGGAACCACCACTATCCGGTGGGTCACAGGCGATTAACAAAAACGCGAGGGCATATACAAGGACATATATATAAATGGTGCAAAAAGAAAAAGGGCGCAAAAAAACCACAGATAACGATAAGTCTCTGCGGTATAGCTTTAATTTTTGGGTTTCCCGGGGGCTGATGGCAAGTCGGAGTTGTTTAAGCTGCCTGCGGTATAGCGTTACCTTTGGGGTTTTCTGGGGGCGGATGTGTGGCGATGAGCGATGAGCGATGAGCGATGAGCGATGAGCGATGAGCGATGAGCGAATTTTACCAAATATTTGTTCCATATCAATACTCCTTCACAAAAATATTAGGGTTCCCACGGATTGGTAATTTTTATATAACATTACTACTTATAAAAAGTTCTCTCAGCGAGCATTTTGAAAACAGAGAGACCTCAGAACAGTCCCTATAAAATACTAGGATTTCGAGACGAAAGCATACTGATGGTTTTGGGGTTCGAAGTCAAGGGGGGACCTCTAAAAATTCGCTCTTCCTGCGAAGCTATTTTGGAGCGAGGAAGCGAAGCCGAAGAATACTTTGTTGTATACTCCCATGCGAGCTGGCGCAGCATGGGAGAAATGGGGAGGGCCGTGCGCAGCCAAGGCCCGACCTTCTTTTTTGCGAGCTGGCGAAGCCAGGCCCGACTTTCCTCTTTTGCGGCAGCGAAGAACGGAAGCCGAAGCATACTTTTGTTGTATGATACAGGCTTCCATGACGTTGGTAAATGGCGACCCTTCACGGGGAAAATCAAAAGGGAACCTCTAAAGGGGACCTCTAAAGGGGACCTCTAAAAATTCCATTCTGCGCTCTTGCTCGCTCTTTTGAAACGAACAGCTTTGTCAGTAAAGCCTTACAATACAACAAAGTATGCTTCAGCTTCACTTCCTCGCTATCGGCAAAATCTCGCTGATTCAGCATCAAAAGCGAATTTTTAGAGGTGCCCTAAAAATTTGTTTTGTCTTCTCGGGGAAGCTATAGAGCACCTCTGGGAATTCCCCACCACAGAAAGAGGCTGCGCCAGACCCGGTTTTTTTTCTCGCGCCCGGCAAAATCTCATCTGCTCAGCATCAAAATGCGGTACAAACGCTAGGGAAAACGAAGCAGAGCGATGGTACAATTCTCACAGAAGCAGTACAATCGCTAAGGAAAACCAAGCAGAGCGATGGTACAATTCTCACAGAAAACGATACCATTTTCAGAGGTGCCCTGAATAAGAAAGAAATAGCTATGAGCAAGACCATTCGGGCGATTGTCTGGAACGAAAACGTCCATGAGCAAGAAATGCCCCGGGTGCGGGAGATTTATCCTCAAGGCATCCACGGCTGCCTGGCCGAATTCCTGGGCCGCGAAGGCGATATTCAGGCCGAAATCGCCACTTTGGAAGAAGCCGAACACGGGTTGCCGCAGTCGCGCCTGGAAAACTGTGATGTATTGTTGTGGTGGGGCCACGCCGCCCATGCTTGGGTCCGCGATGAGGTGGTGGCACGGGTGCGTGAGCGGGTCTTGCAGGGTATGGGCCTGATTGTGCTGCACTCGGGTCATTTTTCCAAAATCTTTCGCTCGTTGCTGGGGACCAGCTGCGCCTTGCAGTGGCGCGAGGCCGATGAGAAAGAAATACTCTGGACGGTCAACCCCGGTCATCCCATAGCCGAAGGCATCGGCTCCCATTTTGTGCTGGAACGGGAAGAAATGTACGGCGAACCCTTTGTGGTCCCCGAAGCCGATGAAACGGTGTTTATGGGCTGGTTTGCCGGGGGGAATGTATTCCGCTCCGGCCTGGTGTTCCGCCGCGCAGCGGGCAGGATTTTTTACTTCCAGCCCGGTCATGAGAGCTATCCGACTTACCATCAGGCCCCTGTGCAGAAAATCATCACCAATGCGGTGCGCTATGTGGCTCCCCTGTGTGGCAACACAGCTTGGCCTTCGGTAGAAGCTGCGCCCAACGGTGCCCCGGTGATTCCGATCCCCGGCTACACCCACAAGAACGAACAGGGGCTGCGCTGATGGACAGTTCAAAGCATTCAAAGCAACTGGGAATCGGGATCATTGGCTGCGGCAGAATGGCCCATGCCCATGCAACCGCCTATCGGCAAATCGAAGGCTGTGAGCTGAGCGCTGCCTGCGACCTGAGGCCCAAAGAGCTTGGAGAATTTTGCCGAAAACATGACATCCCCCGCAGCTACGAGAGCGCTGAGGCCCTGCTGGCTGACCCTGGCATTGACGCAGTAAGTGTTGTCACACCCGATGCCAGCCATGCCGAACTGAGCATTGCGGCCCTGCGGGCAGGCAAGCACGTGCTCTGCGAAAAGCCCTTGGCACTGAACTACCAAGAGGCCCGGCAGATGCTCATCTCCGTTTCCAAAGACTCCTTGCAGGGAGGCCCGGACAGCCTAGGCGCTCAAAAGAGAAGTCGAATCAATATGGTGAACCTGAGCTACCGCAATGCTCCTGCCATTCAGAAGGCTCGCGAAATCATTCTCAGCGGTGAGATCGGAGAAGTCGTGCACTTGCGGGCCGGCTACCTGCAAAGCTGGCTCAGTAGCAGCGTCTGGGGCGACTGGCGCAGCGATCCACACTGGCTCTGGCGGCTCTCGAGCAGGCACGGGAGCAAGGGCGTACTGGGCGATGTCGGGGTACACATTCTGGATTTTGCCAGCTACCCGCTGGGCCCTTCGGCCGGAGCTTTCGAAAGACTGCACTGCCAGCTGGCGACCTTCGAACAGATCAAAGGTCGCCAGCTGGCTGAGCAGCCCGACTACATTCTAGACGCCAACGATTCGGCACTGATCAGTGTTGAGTTTGCCGGAGGCGCACTGGGCAGTATCGATACCACCCGCTGGGCCACCGGCCATGTCAATTCTTTAACCTTGGGAATTTACGGCAACAAGGGTGCGATAGAAATCGACTTGGACAGCAGCCCCAGCGCTCTGCAACTCTGCGACCGGGAAAACAAAGATCGGGCGCACTGGTATACCATCAAGTGCTCCGAAACACCTTCCAATTTCCAGCACTTTGTGCGCAGCATCCTCAATCTGGAAGAAGGTGGCTCCGGGAACGGCCTGCCGGACTTCGCCCGGGGGGCCGAAATACAGAGAGTCCTCGATGCCTGTTTCCTCTCAGCAGAACAGGGACGGCAGTTGCGCGTGGCAGAAATTCTTTAAGGGACCTCTAAAAATGCCAATTCCGCGCTCTTGCTCGCTCTTTTGAAACGAACAGATTCGTCACTAAAGCCTTTCCATACAACAAAATATGCCTCGGCTTCCGTTCCCCGCACTCGGCAAAATCCCGCTCGCCCAGTATCAAAACGCGGTACAATCGCTGAGGCAAAGCAGAGCGATTGTACAATTCTCGCGAAGCGATACCATTTTTAGAGGTCCCCTTAAGATTTTTTGCTTTTGACAGATAAAGAATATATTATTAGAATTGGAAATCCATTTCATAATCCCATTTCATCTTTTATTAAAACCATTCCGACCTTGGCCGGAACATCATCTTTATGCATTATTTTGCATAATAATACCAAGGAGTATTGCACCATGGAGCACAAGTTCAGTAAAATCCGCACACCGCACACCGCACACCGCACACCGCACACCGCAGCCCATGAATCAAGACCATGCCGCAGGAAAATATATTTTTCTGCGGCCTTTTTGCGTCCGTTTCTCTTCCTTCTCTTTCCGGCCCTCCTGCTCGGCTGCGAACCGCCCGGCGGAAGCTCTGACCAAGGAGGCGGAAGCTCTGACCAAGGCATTGGAGGCTCTAACCCAAACAGCGGCACTGAGCCCGCTCTCCAACCACAGCTGCCTTTATTTATGGCGATCAAGAGCGGATCCGGCGGCGGCACTGAGCCCGCTCTCCAACCGGAACCTCCGGTTACTGTGACTTTTGACACCCGAGGCGGCTCTCCCATTCCAGCTGTGGAGTTGAAACGGGGAGAAAAGGTCTCTGAACCTGCGGAGCCTAGTAAGGCAGCTTCCTTTTTTGTCGGTTGGTTCCCTGACCCTTATTATACCAAACCATTTTCTTTTACCAGTCCTATCACCGAGGACAGGACTCTTTTTGCCAGATGGGGCGACCCTGCGAACAAGGTGACGGTAACTTTTGATGCCGGGCAGGGAGCCAGTGCCTCAACCGTAGATGTGGAAAAAGGTGATCGTGTCGCAATGCCCGTTTTCTCGCGAGATGGTCATCGCCTTGACAAATGGTACTCAGATGACAGTTTCACCACAGAGTTTGACATTTCCACCCAAACTATCGATGCTAATATTACCTTGTACGCGAAGTGGGTGCAGGTCTTCACCGTAGAATTTGATTCCGATGGCGGCACTCCTGTATCCCCCAAAGTGGCAGATAGTGGTGCGAACAGAGCTGATATTGAGCCTGAAGACCCTGTAAAACAGGGGCACACTTTTTTTGGTTGGTATACAAATCAGCAGTTTAGTACGCTATTTTTCGATGATACTACCATAACTGAGAATACCGCGGTGTACGCTCAGTTTATCCCCAACAGTTTGCGGAGCATCGTGCTCAGCAAAACCCTGCCGCCCCAATCGGAGCTGGCGACTTACGACCAAGATACCGCAGGTATTCTGGAAAATCTGGCCGGCGATACAGCCAAAGTACTGGGGATCATATATGTTACGCCAGATGGTGGCAGCACAACAAAAGACGGCAGCAGCTGGGAGAATGCCTATGACGCAGCAGAGCTGAAAACCGCCATTGACGACGCGGGAACAGCAGCCAACGAGCAGAAACCCTACCTGGTATTATTGGCAGAGGGTAGCTACGCCATCAGCGAAACCCTGAGCATGAAAAACCATGTGGCCATTATCGGCGGCTTCAAAGACAATGGCCGGGACGGAACTACCATCCTGGATGGCGGAGGCAGCACTCAGGTCTTTTCCAATACCGGCCTGGACAACACGGCTGTACTCTCCGGAGTGACCATATCCAATGGTTTTACGGCCAGTTTTGGCGCCGGGATGGACAATCTCAATTCCTCACCCACGCTCAGCCATGTTACGTTCTCCGGAAACGCGGCAGAACAATATGGAGGCGGGATGCTCAATATCGATTCCTCCCCCACACTCACCAATGTTACGTTCTCCGGGAACACGGCAAAACTATATGGAGGCGGGATGTATAATCGCAACTCTTCCCCCACCCTTAACCATGTTACTTTCTCCAAAAATACCGCTAAAGAGGGCGGCGGGATGATTAATAACAAGAACTCTTCCCCCAAGCTCAGCGATGTTACCTTCTCCGGGAACACGGCAAAACTATATGGAGGCGGGATGTATAATGACCACTCTTCCCCCACCCTTAACCATGTTACTTTCTCCAAAAACTCGGCACAGACTAACGGCGGCGGGATGCTTAATTATCAATCCTCCCCTGTGCTCATCAATGTTGAGTTCTCCGGGAACACGGCAGAACAATATGGAGGCGGGATGCTCAATATCGATTCCTCCCCCACACTCAACAATGATACGTTCTCCCTCGCCAATGTTACGTTCTCCGAAAATACGGCTCGGACCGGCCCTGATATGCATACGGAACGCACCGGCGCGGCAACAAGCTGAATCAATCCAGCAGTCTGGCCACGACCCGGCCCAGCTCACTGGTCGAAAGGGAACCACCCAGCTCGCGAGTGTAATGCCCCGCGGCGATGGCCTTGCCCACCGCCGCTTCAATTCTCCGGGCACTTTGCTCAGAGCCCAGCGCATAGCGCAGCATCAAAGCTGCGGAAAGAATCTGCGCTATCGGGTTGGCCACATCCTTTCCGGCAATAGATGGCGGATAGTTCCCGCTGCCGTGGCAGGGCTCAAACAAGCCAAAACCCGCATCGTTGAGTGAAGCCGAGGCCAGCAGACCAATAGAGCCGGGCAGGGTGGCGGCCTCATCACTGAGGATGTCGCCAAAAGTGTTCTCCGTCAAAATCACATCGAACTGCCCCGGGTCGAGAATCAACTGCATCGAAGCGTTGTCCACGTATAAGTGGGAGAGCTCAATGTCGCTGTATTGTTCCTGATGCAGGCGCTTGACGGTCTCACGCCACAGGATTCCGGAGGAGAGCACATTGGCCTTGTCCACACTGCACACTTTTTTGCGGCGCGTGCGCGCTGCCTCAAAAGCCGTGCGGGCAATGCGCTCAATCTCGCCGGTATTGTAGCGCAGGGTATCCAAGGCCTCGCCTTTATCCCGGTCAAGGCTCTTGGGCCGGCTAAAGTACAGACCTCCGGTCAGCTCGCGCATAATCACAAAGTCCACGCCGCCGCCGGCGATATTCAGGCGCTCCTTCTTCAGCGGTGAGGCGGCGACCAGTTCAGGATAGACCAGTACCGGGCGGATGTTGACGTAGAGCTGATAGCGTTTACGCAGCGGCAGCAGCGCGCCGCGCTCCGGCTGCTGTTCGGGCGGCAGAGTTTCCCACTGCGGGCCACCCACCGCGCCAAAGAAAATGGCATCGGCTTCATCGCAGATGCGCAGCGTCTCGGCGGGCAGCGGACTGCCCGTGGCCTCATAGGCCGCGCCGCCAACCAGAGCCTCGCAGTATTCCAGCTCCAGCTTATCGAGCTTCGCTGTGCGGTCCAGCACAACGCGGGCCGCAGCCACAATTTCGGGGCCAATGCCGTCACCCGGCAGCACTGCGATTTTCTTTGCCATTTCCTTTACTCCCACACTTTCGCGCGGCCAGTTCTCTACGAAAAAAAGCCCATCCCGTTGTTCTTCCTCAGCCCGGATGACCGGGCGCGAACCGGACAGCGGGAACCAAGGAAGGAGGGGAAGGGCTATGCCGCTCTTATGATGAACGTGAGCTTAGTGTCTTATTTTTTTTTCTTGTGGCGATTCTTCCGCAAGCGTTTCTTGCGCTTGTGGGTTGCAATCTTTTTGCGTTTGCGCTTTTTTCCTGAAGGCACTCACTAACTCCTTGCGTCTGGATTTGTCGAGATGGAGGCAAAGGGACTCGAACCCTTGACCCTCGGCTTGCAAAGCCGATGCTCTAGCCAACTGAGCTATGCCCCCGCAGTTTGTCACAGCACCCGGTTTTTTAAGGAGAGACTCCAAGGCGAGACTCCAAGGAGACCTCTGAAAACTCGCTCTCCCTGCGAAGCTGTTTGGAAGAGCCGAAGAATACTTTGTTGTATTGCAAGGACTTACTGACAAAGCTGTTCGTTTCAAAAGAGCGAGCGCAGAATGGAATTTTTAGAGGTTCCCTAGAGCTTCTCATGATATTTCCGGGGCTTGCTGCAAGCAAAAGCCGAGTATATCGATTCTATATTGTTTGTCAAACTGTTTTGAGGGGAGCTCCAAAAACTCGCTCCCGGTTCTTTTGTGGTAGCGCAGAAGTGAAACATACGTTGTTGTATGACAATTTTTTACCGGTGCGGGCAAGGCCGTGACGGAGTCCTGTCGCCCATCCGGGCCGATGCGGGGCCACTATTTGCGGAGCACATCGCTCAGTGTGGAGGAAACGGTCTGCCTGCAGGGCCGGGATCTGGTCAAAACGGCTTCCCAATGCCCACTCCTTGCCGTTCTTTTGCCGGGCTTTCTCTGCATTCCCGCAACCTTTCTAGGTTTGTATAATCCAGTTCGCCCATACGGGAAGTAGGGTGAACTGGGAAATGGGAACAGAAAACGGAGAAGCAGAGATCAAATGTTGTATTTTAGTACCCGAGATCCGTCCCGCCAGCTTCGCTCTTTCAGCGAAATTGTGCTCGAGGGCTTGGCGCCTGATGGCGGGCTCTACATTCCGCAGGGAATCCCCCCCCTAGGCGAGCTGAGCAGTTGGAGCTGCAAGAGTCACGTTGAAGCAGCGACCGCCCTGCTGCGCCTCTACGCCCCGGAGCTCGAAGCGCAGATCGGATGCAGCTTCAAGCAGCTGAGTGCCGAGAGCGTACGCCGCTTCCGCAGCCCCGAAGTAACTCCGCTGCGGCACCTAGGGTGCTTGGGGCAAAGTCCCCTGTACATTGGCGAGCTGTTCTGCGGGCCGACGTATTCCTTTAAGGATGTGGCCCTGCAATTCCTGGGCCAGGTTTTTGAGCGTCTGCTGCACAAGCAGGGCCGCAGACTGACCCTGCTCGGAGCCACCAGCGGCGATACCGGCGGTGCGGCAATCCACGGCGTGCGCGGCATGCGCAATATCCGGTTGTGCATCCTGCATCCCCACAACGCAATCAGCGCGGTACAGCGTAGGCAGATGTGCTGCGTGCTCAACGACAATATCTGCAACATTGCGGTGCGCGGCAATTTCGACCAGTGCCAAAGCATGGTCAAAGAACTTATGGAATGCAGCAAGCGCGGGGTCGGCATTCCGCAACTGGGGGCCATCAATTCGATCAACTGGGGCCGTATCCTAGCCCAAATTACTTATTACTTTGTACTGTACTTCCGCTGCTTGGAGCAAAGTGGGTTGCCGTTGGGCAGCGAACTGCGCTTTGTGGTGCCAACGGGCAACTTCGGCAATGCGCTTGCCGGCTATTTTGCCCGGCGCATGGGTCTGCCGATCCGGCTGCTGCTGGCCACCAACCAGAACGACATTCTGCACCAGTGCCTCGCGACCGGCCTCTACCGCTCAAAGGGTCGCTTTACACCCAGTTTCGCCCCGGCGATGGACATCGTGCAGCCTTCGAACTTTGAGCGCTATCTTTGGTATCTCCTTGATGGCCGGAGCGAGGCCGTCTGCGAGTTCCTCCGCCGGGCCCAAAATGCTCAGGCCGAAGGCAAAGAGCTTTCTCTGCCCTTTGCCGCACACCGGCAGTTGTGCCGGGACTTTCATTCCTGCTGCGCCACAGATGCTGAGATCCTGCGGGCAATCTTAGACTGCCACCAGAATTACGGCTATGTGCTGGACCCCCACACAGCCTGTGCCTACCACGCCTGCCTTTCCCCCGGCGAACAGCAGCTGCCCACCATTTGTCTGGCAACGGCCCATCCGGCAAAGTTTCCCGAAGTCTATGATGCTTGCCGGAACCTGGCCGCTGCGACCGGGCGCACCAGTGCGCCCGAGCCGGGCTGCCCTGAGGGGCTGGATTTTAGTGGTCTCGAAGAGCGCTCTCAGGTAATTGATGCGGACAGCAAAGCACTGTTGCAGTACTTGCGGCAGAATTTCCCAGAGACAGCTCACAAACAGGCTGTGAATCCGCTGTGAGATTGTTCCGGCTCCGGAGAAGCGATCTGTGAAAAAACGCACTGAGCACCGCATCGCCAGCTCAAAATCCCTCAACTTACCGGGCCCTGAATACCTCTTTGGGCTCAACGCTGAGCAGCTGGAGTCTGTGCGTCACAGCGGCAGCAACCTGCTGGTGCACGCCGGGGCCGGGTCGGGCAAGACCCGGGTGGTGATCGCCCGCATCCTGCACCATATTCTGGCCCAGGGAATCCCGCCGTGGCAGATCCTGGCCGTGACCTTTACCAACAAGGCCGCACGCGAAATGCGCGAACGCTTGGCCGCAGGGCTCAGAAGCGGCCCAAACGAGCAGAATGGGCCAATCAAAAAGCAGGACGAGCGGAAAGAAACCGGAAGACAGACCGCCGCTTCCAATACCGGGGGACTGGCCGACCAGGTGCTGATCCGCACCTTCCACGCCTTCGGAGTCTGGTTTCTGCGCCGCTATGCGGCGCTGGCCGGTCTGGCCTCGGGCTTCAGCATTTACGATGAGGAAGACGGCCAAGCCCTGCTCAGGCAGGCCTGGCCCGGCCCTTATCTGAACAAAAGAATCAAACCCTTGCAGCACGCCATCGCCCGGGCCAAGGATGGCGGGCTGGGCTACTGCTCCGAGCCGGACGAAGCCGAGCTGAGAGAATCTTGCCTCGATCCGGACTTTCCCGAGGCTTTCCGGCGCTACCAGCTTGCGCTGCGGAGCAGTGGCAATGTCGATTTCGCCGATTTGCTGGGTCTGCCGGTGCGGGTGCTCACAGAGCATGAGAGAGTGCGATGCGAGATGCGGCGGCGCTTCTGCCGCATTCTGGTGGACGAGTACCAGGACTCCAATCCCCTGCAAAACCACCTGCTGCAACTGCTCGTGAGTCCCGGCAGTGACGCGGGAAGAGCCGGGGCAGGGCCGCAGGAGCTGTGCATAGTCGGGGATGAAGACCAGATGATCTACGGTTTTCGCGGCGCGGAGATCCGCCATATTCTGGAATTCCAGCAGAATTTTGCCCCGGCGCAGATCCTCAGGCTGGAGCAGAACTACCGTTCCCGCGCGCCCATTTTGCGGCTGGCCAATCAGGTGATCGGACACAATCGCGAGCGCTTGGGCAAGGAGCTGCGCCCCAGCAAGGCCGGTGGCAGCCTGCCGCAGCTGCACTATTTTGACAGCTGTGAAGACGAAGCAGTCTTTGTGGCTCAGAAGATACTGCGCGAGCCGGGGCTCTCCAGTGCCATTCTGTACCGCACCAACGCCCAATCGCGAACCTTTGAGCGGGTCTTCCGCGAATGGAGGATTCCGTACCGTCTGGTCGGGAACCTGCATTTCTACCGCCGCGAAGAAATCAAGGACCTGGTGGCCTGGCTCAAGTGTCTGGCCAACGGCCGCGACCTGGTCTCCTTTGCGCGCATCTGCAATAAGCCCCGGCGCGGCATAGGGCCGCGCAGCGTCCAGAAGATGAAACAGGCTCTGGAAACCCTGGAAACCTCGGAAACCTCGGGGACTGAGGGGACCATGGCGAGCCCGGACGAGGAGAAGGCGGGGGAAGGGCCCGGTATACGCGAGGCAATGCGCCAAGTGCTGCGGGAAGAGGCCCTAAGCAGCCCCAGCCTGAAGGCTCTGGAAGATTTTTCCCGGGTTTATGAGGTCCTGATACAGCGTCTGAATCTGCGGGCCCCGCGGGAGCAGACAGAGGAGCAGACAGAGGAGCAGGCAGCCGGTGCGGCAACGGGCCCCTTGCTCTCGGAAATGATTCAGGAAGTGCTGGAGCACAGCAGGCTGCTGGACTACTACCGGAAGCGCGATGAAGAAGAGGGCAGTGAACGCTGCCTGAACTTCGAGAGCCTGCTGCAAGATGCCCGGCACTACGGCAGGGGCGCACGGGCTCTGGTGGCGTTCCTCGAGAGCATAGAACTGGAAAGCGCAGAGCTGCAACAGGAAGAAGGGATGGAAGAGCAGGAACAGCAGACTCTGATCACCATGCACAACACCAAGGGCCTCGAATTTCCGAGGGTCTTTATCACCGGCCTGGAGCTGGGTCTGTTTCCCAAATACGATGCTCTGGATACGCCCCTACGCATGGAAGAGGAACGGCGCCTGTTTTATGTGGCCATCACCCGCGCCGAAGAGGAACTTTACCTTTCCGCGGCGAAGCAGCGGTTCTTGTATGACCGCTTCCGTTATCGCTGCAACCTCTCGCCGCTGGTCGAGGAGCTGGATCCGGACTTGTACGAGGATTGCCGGGTGAAAGCCGGTCCAAAGACAGAAACGAAAACAACTGCCCCCCCCGCGCCGAGTACCGGCAAAGCGAAGAAGAGCGATCTGTCCGCCTGCAGGCAGCTCTCGCAGCGAAAGGAACTGCACCCGTCTTCCGTTCAGAATGCCCCGTGCAAAGAACAGAAAGGGCTTAAGGACCGGAGGGCCACAGACGACCCTTTTGTGGTCGGGGCGCGGGTCGAGCACCTGGACTACGGGCTGGGCTATGTGATCCAGCGCAAGCGTTCGGGCCGGATCACCACCTTGATGATCAAGCTGGATGACGGGCGCCTGATCCGGCTGCAACTGGAGTTCCAGCGCGAAAAGCTGGACTTTCTCGGCACCGGGATCTGAGCGGGGAAGTGTACTTTAAGGAACCTCTAAAAATTCCAATTCCGCGATGGCGAGGGAGAAAGGCTCTGGACGGAATTGAAGATCTTAAACTGAGGCTCAGATAGATGGAATGGCAAGGCTGGTTTTCCCTGGCGCTGCTGGCAGGGGCCCTGGCAGTACTGATTTTTAGCCGCATCAGCAGTCATTTGGTAATGCTGAGTCTGGTGGCCCTGCTCAGCGTCCTGGGCATCCTGGACTACCCTCAGGCCCTGGCTGGTTTCAGCAATCCGGGCCTGATTACCGTGGCCGCCATGTTCGTGATCGCTGCCGGGCTGCAAGGGGCGGGCAGCATTGATATGCTGACGGGCAAACTGCTGGGTCGGCCCCGCAGTGTGCGCTCGGCACTGGGCCGCATCTTTGGCCCGGTTGTGCTGCTCAGCGCCTTTCTCAACAACACGCCCATCGTGGCCACCATGATCCCGGCCATCCATTCCTGGTGCCGCAAAATTCAAATTGCGCCTTCCAAACTGATGATTCCGCTGAGCTACAGTGCCATCCTGGGGGGCACCCTGACCATGATTGGCACCAGTACCAACCTGGTGCTCAACGCCCAGTACCAAGCCCTGAGCGGAGGACCCGGCTTTTCACTGTTTGCCATTACGCCGCTGGGCTTGCCGGTGGCCCTGGTGGGGCTGTTGTTGATGTGGTTGTTTTTTCCGCGCTGGCTACCTGAACGCAGCGATCAACAAGCCTTTGCCAACTTGCGCGAATTCACTCTGGAAGTCTGTGTTGCACCCGGGGGACCACTGGTGGGCAAGACCATCGTCGAGGCCGGGCTGCGCGACTTGGAACGGCTCTATCTGGCCGAAATCGAGCGCCAGGGCTCCATCATTACCGCCGTGCCTTCCCAGGAGCGTCTGCACAGCAGCGACCGCCTGACTTTCGCCGGAGACACCCAGGCCATTTCCGACCTGCTGCGCATCAACGGCATCGTTTCCTGCGAGGGGCGGGACACAGAAATCCGGCCCGGGACGGACACAAATTACGGGGAGCGCTGTCTGGTCGAAGCCGTGGTTTCGCCCCACTGCGGTGCAGTGGGGCTTGCGATTCGGGATGCGCGTTTCCGCGCCCGCTACGGGGCAGTGGTGCTGGCCGTGGCCAGAGGCGGTGAACGGCTGCGCGGGGCCTCCGGCGGCTTGGGTGGCATCGTGCTGGAGGCCGGCGATACTCTTCTGCTCGAAGCCCGCCCCAACTTCGTCAGTCGCCAGCGTTATAGCAAAGACTTTTTGCTCATCAGCGACTTGGACATCGAAGCTCCGCGCCACGAACGGGCCTGGCTGGCTTGGGGCATACTGCTGGCAGTGGTGGCCCTGGCGGCCTCCGGCGTGCTGAGCATGCTCAATGCCGCTCTCCTGGGGGCTCTGGCCATGGTCTTCAGCGGTTGTTGCTCGGTCAGCCAGGCCGAAAAGTCGCTGGACTTCAATGTATTGCTGACCATCGCCGCTTCGTTCGCCCTGGGCACGGCACTGCAGGAGACCGGGGTGGCCCGCTTTCTCGCGGAGCAGATTCTCCATATGGGAACGCTGGGTTCCCCGGGGACATTGGGAGCACCCAGCCCGCTGCTGCTGCTGGGCCTGACCTATTTGGCCGTGTCCCTGCTCACCACCGTTATTACCAATAACGCTGCTGCTGTGCTGATGCTGCCCATCGCACTGGAGCTCGCAGCTCCGGCTCACAGCTCGCCTGAGCCCTTTGTGATGGCGATTATGATGGCCGCCTCGGCCAGTTTTGCCACGCCGCTCAGTTACCAGACCAACTTGATGGTATACGGCCCCGGGGCCTACCGCTTCACTGATTTCCTTAAGGTCGGCCTGCCGATGAACTTGCTGCTCGGCTTGGTAACCTTGCTAGCACTGGCCCTGCTCTGGCCGCCGGGGCAATCGTGAGCTGCCGGGTCGTTCATTAGCTGCCAGCTACTGCGAGGCAATATCCGGTAGCGGTGTCCGTTACAACGCAGGCCTAAAGGTGGTGATTTCCGGAAGACAGTCCAGATAAGTCTGGGAAAAATACCTCTTCCGAGACACAGGCAATGATATACGGGGAGGTGAAGTTCCTGTATCTGCGCCGTGCCTTGCTGTGGTACGCAGATGGCAGTATCGGCAAGGCCTTTGGCCCCGTGCCTCCCGAAGCTCCTAGCCAGGGCTATGGTAGAGAGTCTCAAAGTGCCTGCGATACGAGGCCGCCTGCTCCGGACAGCTTGCCTCCAGCCGGGTGAGCAAAGCAGCCTCCGGCAGCAAAGGCGTACTTGAGGATGTGCCCTCCCTGATTCATGTTTATCCTCCTCTCAACGAAGCAAGAATTTTTGCAATATCTTCAGAACTTTTGGCCTGCTTGAGCATTTTTACTCTGGCCTCATTGTCCAACAGTTCCACAATTTGGACAATCGCTTCTTCATTTTGAATCTTAGCATCTTTCACGGCCATCGTGATTAATATATCCACAGGATCATTATCGGGGTCGCCAAAGCACACTGGGGTCCTTAAAGTGACCAAAGCGAAACTATCCTCTAAAACTCCATGTCCAGGACGTGCATGTGGCATCGCCAATCCGGGAGCGAGAAGAAAATAGGGCCCAAGCTGGCGAACACTATCACAAATTCCTTGGTAATAGGCTGGAGAGATCGCACCAGCCTTTTCAAGAAGATCGGTACCAAGTTTAACTGCTGTTTCCCAGTTTTCGGCTTCTTCTTGTAATAGAATCACTTCGTTGCTGGACAAATATTCAACCAAGTTCATAGAGCACCTCAGATCATTGATGTAGGGGCCTCTAAAAACTCGATTTTGATGCTGAGCGGATGAGATTTTGGCGAACACGAGGAAGTGAAGCCGAAGCATACTTTGTTGTATGGTGAGGCTTTACTGACGAAGCGATTCGGCAACAAGATCGCCACTCAGCGCAAAATTGGAATTTTTAGAGGTCTCCTGTAGCAGCTAATGCCCAGACGATCAAACTGTTCTAATGGGCTGTCAGTTTCACACATTTTTTGAATAAGTTTTTCGATCAGAAGATTCTCAATATCTGTATCTTCAATCGGATATACCTGCCACGGGTCGTCTATCAAGTCAAATAGCAAATTCCCAAATTCACCTACACCATAGATGTCTTTGCCTTTGATTTTCAGAACACTGACACCCTTGGTAAAAGAAAATGGTGGATGCAAAACAATATTTTGCATTTCTTTAACAGTAAATCGTGCAGTCATTCTTTGAGGAACCAAAGTATAATTATATATATCTTCTTTTTTTTCGGGTAAAGGGGCACGCATATAAGCATGCTTCCCATTTGTGATATTAACATGACCACTAAATACCCCAAATATCGCATATTCACGAATGGGACGATCATCAGAAATAACAGTTTTTAAGCTTTTCCCTTGAGTTTCTTGAGGTATTTCTTGGTTAAAATATTCTAAAATGGTGGGGGCCCAGTCAATCATTTGCACAATGGAATTTCGAGACTCATTCTTAACAGCACTACGGGGATCCCAGACGAATAACGGAGTGTTTGCAACTTCATTATAGTACGGCATCTTATTCTTACCCCAATATCCATGCTCTGCGAGAAGAAAACCATGGTCTGTGCCTACTATGATCATAGTATCCTTCCACATATCATTCGTATCCATAAGATCAAGTATTTTACCTAAATTATAGTCACACATAGTTACAAGTGCTCTATATTGGTTTCGACAATGCTCAATTTCTTGATCGGTTTCATTGACAAAGCTCTCCGTTTCAAAAGAGCGGGCAAGAAGCACAGAATGGAATTTTTAAGGTGCCCTTAAGGAAATATCTTATCCGGATTCATGATATGATTCGGATCAAAGGCCTGCTTGGTCGAGCGCATCAATTCCAGTTCTGTCTCGCTGCACAGCAGAGGCAGATAGGGCTTCTGCACCAGACCGATGCCGTGTTCTCCCGATATAACCCCTCCCAGACTACAAGCGTAGGCAAATACCTGGCGGATCCCCTCCTGGATACGCTCTTCCCGTTGTTGATCATCGCAACCCTTCTCAGAGGCAGGGCCATCGTCGGGGATGATGCCGACATGCAGGTTGCCATCGCCGGCGTGGCCGTAGGTCGCGCAGCCAAAATTGTGGGCAGCGCCAATGCGTTCCATTTCCCCCACCATCTGCGCAAGCCGGGCAATGGGCACACAGAAGTCCATTTCTTTGATGACATTGTGTGCTTTGATGCCGCTGTACACACTGCGGCGCAGCCTCCATAAGGCTTTTTTCTGCGCTTCGTCTTCGGCTGGGAAGATTTCGACAACCTGGCTTTGTACCAAGGTAATTATTTGCCGGAGTTCTTCCCTCAGGCGCAGTTCATCATCGCCGTCCAGTTCCACCAGCAGATGAGCCTCAATACCTTCGCTCAGGGGGGGGAAGCTGACTTTTCCGTAGTCTTTGGCGTATTGCAGAGCTTTTCGTTCCATCAGTTCCAGCCCGCAGGGCGTGATTCCCGCCATTAGAATGCCGTGTACCGCAGCACAGGCCATTTCCAGGCTGGAAAAAGTCAGGAGCACCAAGCTCTCGTATTTGGGCAGGGGAAGCAGGCGCAGGGTGATTTCGGTGATGACCGCCAGGGTGCCTTCGCTGCCGATCAGCAGTTGGGTCAGGCTGTAGCCGGAACTGTTTTTCAGGGTGCGGGCACCGGTTCGCAGAATGCGGCCATCGGCCAGCACGAGTTCAAGACCCAGCACGTAGTTTCGCGTTCCCCCGTATTTGACGGCTTTGGGCCCGGAGGCGTTCATCGCCACGTTCCCACCAATGGAGCAGATGCGATAGCTGGCCGGGTCGGGGGGATAGAACAGTCCGTGTTTCTGGCAGCTTTGCTGGATGCTGTAATTCAGCACATAGGGCTGGGTCCTCAGCATCAGGTTTTGGGTGTCCACTTCCAAGATGGAGTTGAAATTTTCCATCGATAGGCAGATGCCGCCGCGCGTGGCCAGTGAAGAGCCGGCCAGTCCGGTGCCGCGCGCGCGGGTGTATACGGGGATGCGTTGTTCATTGGCCGCCTGTAAGACCGCAGATACTTCCCGGGTGTCCCGGGGTTTGACCACCACAGATGGCGGGAATATCAGGTCTTCGGATTTGTCACTTGCATATTTTTGCAGTTGTTCCGGATCTTTGAGTACCTGGTCCGGTCCCAAGAGCATCTGATAGTGTGCCAAGAGTTCGGGAGGACAGGGTGTGTAGGCCATGGGGAGTATCCTAAGGGCACCTCTAAAATTTGATTATCGGGTACGGAAATGGGTGCGGATCTAAAATATAGGGATCTCTAAAAATGGTATCGCCTTCTGTGAGTATTGTGCTATTGCCCTGCTTTGCCGCAGCGATTGTACCGCGTGTGGATCGCAGAGATTTTTCGCGATAGCAAGACGACAAGTTTTTTTAGAGGTCCCCTTTAGAAGCGTCCCTTACACTTCAACAATCTACACTTCAACAATCTCAAAATCCAGTATGATATTTTTTCTGTACGTTGAAGAAATCGATGGAGAATCCTTGATATTACGATTCCTGCTGTAGTTATTGATTCGGTTTACCAGAAGCTCCACCGCAATAAAACCCATCTCTACCACAGGTTGTTTGACAATACTCAGTGGAATATCCAAGTAGCGGAACCATTTATTCTCGTCGAATGTACCAATATAACAGTCTGGTGGAACCTTGTTATACACTTCTTTCAGAGCATTGATTACCTCAAAGCAGATATGGCTGGTAACACAGACGAAGGATTTCTCCCCTTCACGAACGAAGTCAATAATATCTCGTTGCAGTATTTTGTCTTGATGATAAGGAATCTGCAAAATATGAGGCTCGAAATTTTTGGATCCCATGGCTTGGAGATAGCCCATTTTGCGCTCTACTGCAGTATATACCGAATCGGCATAACCAATAAAGCTCACGGTACGAACACCTTTTTGTAGCAGACATTCGGTCAATTGTCTGCCTGCTTCAAAGTTGTTGATGGTTACCGAATCAAAGCTCTTGCACTGGTAGCGGCGGTCGACACAGATTGCCGGCACATTGCTATCTTCGAGAATATCCGGGATACGGCTCTGATCAATGGGCGAGATAATGATCCCGCTGATGCCGCGTTCCAGCAGGTTTCGCAGGTGAAGGGCCTCTCGTTTCACATCATCTTCGGCATCACACAGCACCAGTGAATAGCCGTTTTCCATCGCGCAAACTTCAGCCGATTTGATAAATTCAATATAAAAGTCTTCGCGTATATCGGCGATAACCAAACCAATCAGTCTGGAATCTTTTGTTTCACTGATGAGCTTTCCCGCATAGTCCAGGCGCTCCATTGCATCGAGAATAGTTTTTCGGGTCTCCTGGTCCACATAGCGGGTCTTGTTGACGACATGTGAAACTGTTGCGATTGAGAACCCGGTATCTTTCGCGATTTGGCTCATGGTTACCTTGCGAGATTTTTTCATGATTCTCCATCAGTTTTCAAGCGCGGTTCTTTAGGGCCCCTCTCAGCCGCCTTCAGCCCCCTCCTGAAGGCGGGGAGTTCTCTGCGCTGTTCGCTGCCGGACAAGTAGCGAAAGTAGAAGTCGTTCGCGGGTTTGATCATGCTGGGATTCTAACTGCCGAAGAAGCGCGGGGCAAGGCGTTGGGGAGCAAAGAATGCGAAGAATCAAGCGCAGGGATTCACGCTTAGGGATTTGGGGCTGTGAGGGACTGTGTAGGGTTACTAATCGACAATGCGCCCCACAGAGCCCCAAGCTGGCAAAGTGGCGTCTGTGAGGGCATTCTATCCACAATCGGCGCATAAAATCAAGTCTCTATTACAGTATATCTATTATACAAAACAAAATAAAAATTTCTCAAACTTTACGCAATATTTTACTTGACAGCTGGGGAAAGCCGTGGTAGACTCTGTCCATTCGGCGGAGCACGGGAGAACTTATGAAGGCGCTGGTTCTGGAGAAGCGACACCAATTGCAGCTCAAGAACGTAGATCTGGTCGAAGACTTGGGAGCGAACGATGTTCGCATTCAAATTGACACCTGTGGTATCTGTGGTAGTGACGTGCATTACTACACCCATGGTCGTATTGGTGATTTTATTGTGACAGAGCCTATGATTCTGGGCCACGAGACCAGCGGGGTGATTGTAGAGGTCGGCAGTGCCGTATCTCACCTGAAGCTTGGAGACCGGGTCTGTATGGAGCCGGGCATCCCCGATTTTACCAGCCCTGAAACCTTGACGGGTTGCTACAACCTCGACCCGGATGTGCGATTCTGGGCCACTCCGCCGGTACATGGCAGTCTTCGCGAAAGTCTGGTGCATCCGGCGGCCTTTACTTTCAAGCTTCCGGACAATGTATCCCTGCCCGAAGGGGCCTTGGTGGAGCCAGTAGCTACAGGGCTGTACTCGGTGCAGCGTTCCCAGCTGCCTTTGGGCAGCACAGCTTTGGTGCTGGGGGCGGGGACCATTGGTATTGTCACGGCGATTGCCGCGCGGGGGGCGGGCTTTTCGGAGGTCTATATCGCCGATCTAAAGGCCGAAAAGCTGGCCTTTGTCGAACGGCACTACGATGGTATCACCACCATTGATCTCTCGAAGCAGAACGTGGCCGAATTTTTTGGCGCACGCGGAGTCCCCGCTGTCCATGTGGTTTTTGAGGCCAGCGGCAGTCCGGAGGCGTATCGGCGGATCAGCGAGCTGCTGTTGCCGAAGGGGAAATTGATACTGATCGGGATGCCCTTTGAACCGGTGGCTTTGGATGTGGTCAGTTTGCAGGTCAAGGAAATCGCGATCGATAGTATTTTCCGCTATGTGAATGTGTTCCCCAAAGTTGTGGGAATGATTGCTGCGGGGAACCTTAAGGTGAAGCCCTTGATTACGAGGATCTATCCGTTTGCCGAGTCGGTTGCGGCCTTTGAGTACGCGGCAACGGCCCCTCCGTCTGAGATTAAGATTGCCATTCAGGTGGGGTAGTGGTGGTGAGTTTCTTTAGGGAAAGAGTTTTGCCAAGCTTTTGAGTATGTTGCAGTGCTACCGTCGGCGAAGATTAAGATGAATGATTTGCAACAAAATCACCTGTCTTAGGGGGTATTAGAATGGAGACAAAACAGATCAATTGGTACAGAATTCCTGTTCCGAAAGAAGAACTCCAAAAACTATCAAAACGAAGTAATGCAAAAGGTTTATTGCAATGTTGTAGTTTTTGTGTGATTTTTATCGTTTTAGCTTATTCAAGTTATTATTTATATATGCAAAATTCTTGGGTATGGTTTGGCATTATTTTTTACATCTATTGCACACTTGCTAGTTTTATGGGCCCAGAAGCTGCTGTACACGAATTAAGTCATTATACTTCTTTTAAAAACAAAAGGTTAAATGATTTTTTCTACAAGTTATTTTGTTTTATCTCATGGAGTAATTGGGTACATTTCCGATATAGTCATCGTAAACATCATCAATTTACACTAAATCGTGGTCAAGATAATGAAATTATTATTGATCCTATGAGGTTTAGCATATTAGCAATAATTTGGAAGTTTACTATTGATTTCCCGAAAATGATCATGACTTTAAAGCCATGTTTTTATCATTTTTTTGGATCAACTAAAGCCGATTTTTTTCATTGGGATGAATACGAGTTATTTGCAAAAGATGATCCCTTGCGCAAGAAAATGATTCAATGGTCTCGTTTTATGGTGATCGTCCATTTTTCCTTAATGGCAATTTTTATTTATTTCCAACAGTATATTTTAATAGCCATTGTTAATTTCCCGATTTTTCTAGGAACTTGGTTAAGTCGAGGCTGTGCATTGTTACAACATCATGGACTCCCTTCAAATCAAAATGATTGGCGGAAAATCTGCTATACTTTCTATCCAAATTTTATTATTCAATACTTTTATTGGAATATGAATTATCATATTGAGCATCATACCTATGCAAATATTCCATTTTATAATTTGAAAAAACTCCATAAATTGATGTTATTTCAAGAACCGAAGCCTTTTTCAGGTTATTTTACAGGGATAATGCATATACTAAAAATTATGTTAAAACAACATAAAGATCCCAAATATTTTTATCAGCAAATACTTCCTGATGCTAAATAAAGGGAACCTCTAGAAATTCTAATTTTGCGCCGAACCAGTCTCTTCTTACGGAGCATATTTGTCAAGGAATCCTTAATATATAACAAATTATTTCTTGTTATCTATTCCTTGATATCGTAAAAAATCCTTCGTATGGGGCATCAAAATAAAATTTTTAGAGATTTTTAGAGGTATAATTTATATGATGAATAGATCTAGCCACTTAAAATTTAAAGAATTAGGAGTTTCCATTTCTCTATTTATAATGGTTATACTAATGTCCTTTCTTAGTCCCTATTTTTTAAAGATAGAAAACATATTTAATATTTTAAAAAGTACAGTTACTATTGGAATATTAGGTATATCAATGATTTTGGTAATTATAATGGGTGGTATTGATTTATCTATTGGTTCTATTATGGCTTTTTCTGCAATGTTAATGTCTCGTTTGCTTTATATAAAAGTTAATATATTCATATCAATTTTTTTAGGATTATCTTCAGGAGTTCTTTTGGGAACAATCAATGGTCTTATTATTACAAAATTGAAAATTGCTCCTTTTATTGTTACTTTGGGGATGATGCAGATTGCCAGAGGACTTACTATATTATCTGCTACGGGAGTTGCCGGAAGTGTTGCATCAAATATTACTGTTGAAAATAAATTTATTACTTATATAGGTAGCAAATATATAGGATATATACCTATTAATGTTATAATACTAATAATAATATCTCTATTTTTTATGTATATTATGAAACACACTCTTTTTGGTAGAAATATCTATGCACTAGGTAGTAATGAATCTGCAGCTAGACTTGTTGGAATAGAGACAGATAAAACAAAAATTATTGTTTATGCGTTAATGGGAGGAATTTCTTTTTGCGCAGGACTTTTGTCGACAGGGCTTCTAGGAGCCGCAACGACTAGTATTGGTCAAGGAATAGAGCTAGATGTGATTGCGGCAGCAGTGATTGGGGGTGGTAGTTTAGGTGGCGGAAGAGGAACTATTTTGGGTGTTTTAATAGGTTCTATAATTATTTCCATCGTTCGAAATTCATTTGTATTATTACATTTTGCACCATTTTTACAAACAATTACCACAGGAAGCATTATTATTTTAGCTGTTGTTATTGACACGTTACGTCAAAAAAAATTATACAAATAAAATTTTTTGGGAGGTATATTGTATGAAAATTTTTGTTTTATTATTATTTATAATTCTGTTGTTAACAGATTGTAATAAGAATAATAAAGATGCTGCAGGAAGATTTATTAAAGTTGAATTGCCTCCTGCTCCACCATACTCCTCGAAAACTCAGCCTAGTGATTCAGGAACTGTAAAACCAATTAAAAAATCAGAAAAGAAGATTCGGATTGCTTTTTTATGTTTGGAAAATAGCCCTTACTGGAATTATGTTAAAGACGGCACTTTTGCGGCCCAAAAAGAACTAGAAGATTATAATGCCGAAGTTGACTGGGTTGTGCCTCCTGGAGACAGGCATACCGCAGAAGTCTTTGGCAATAGTCTCGATGCTCTGGTCGTTCAGCAATATGATGCCATAGCGACAGTAGCCGGGGATTCAGGAATTATTCCATATATTAACAGAGCTGTAGATGCCGGTATACCAGTAGCAACTTTTAATGTAGAGACAAAAAAACCGTCTAAACGGCTTTTCTTTGTTGGTGCAGACCTATATAGTCAAGGGCAAGATGCTGGAAAAGCTTTTGTTGAATACTGGTTAGGAAAGAAAATCGATAATCCTAAGGTTGCTATTCTAACAGGTTTTTTTGCAGTGGAAGGCCATGAACTTCGCAGAGAAGGTTTTTTAGATTACATAAAAGAAAATGCACCCAAGGTTCAAGTGGTTGGACAGGTAGAGACCAAAGATAACGATGAGATTGGCTATCAATTAGCATCTGATTTTATCACAGCGAATCCTGACTTGAATGCGATGTATGGTACTGCTGCTGGAACCATTGGGGTAGCCAGAGCAATCGAGGAAACAGGGCTAACTGGCAAGGTTTTTCTCTTTGCGTTTGACTATTATCCACAGTTGGTTGAATATGTAAGGAAGGGTGTAATAGCACTGACAATTGGGCAACAGCCTTTTGCCCAAGGGCATGATCCAGTAATCCGTTTATTCAATTACCTAGTTGCGGGTGAAGCTCCCCCAGCAGGAATTTTAAATACAAAATCCACTTATTTAAACGCTGAAAATATAGACTCAGTGGTTGGTAGTGGTGGTAAGGATTAGGTAAAGACTTTCAGAAAAGGCGTTTCCCCAAAATGTTGGTTTTGGAGGAAACCTCTAGGGTACCTCTAAAAATTCGCTTTTGATGCTGAATCAGCGAGATTTTGCCGATAGCGAGGAAGTGAAGCCGAAGCATACTTTTTTGTATGGTAAGGCTTTGCTGACGAAGCTATTCGGCAACAAGATCGCGATTCAGCGCGGAATTGGAATTTTTAGAGGTGCCCTTTAGACTGTAACATTTCTGTTTTTGCTGTCCATACAGGATTGCTCTTCATGAAAACAAAATTAATACCTAGAAATCACGCAAAATACCTATTATTTGCTAGTGGTCTGGAAAAACAGTTTGGTTCTACAAAAGCTCTCGTTAATGGAGTATTCCATTTAAAATCAGGAGAGATCCATGCTTTGACCGGGGAAAATGGTGCTGGAAAGTCAACATTTATCAAAATTCTCTCTGGTTATTATGCTCCAGACGGAGGAGGTCTATACTATCGGGGGAAAGAACAAATCTTTCGGTCTCCAGCAACAGCTTTGAAACAAGGTATTTGTGTTGTCCATCAGGAGCTATCCTTATTTGATGACCTCTCTATAACTGACAACCTATTCCCCGGTAATATTGCTCGTTCTGCATTTGGCCTGAATTGGAAACAAGCAAAGAAAGAAGCACAAAAAGCAATGGATATAGTGGGATTAACTGACATATCTCCAGATATTCCAGTGGGAATCTTAAGCATTGCAAAAAAACAGTTAGTTGAAATTGCTCGGGCTGTGTATCAAAATACAGATGTACTTATTCTTGATGAACCAACATCTTCTTTAGGTGTTGAAGACATAGAAAAACTCTTTCAAACTCTGGGAAAACTTAAAAAAAGGGGAACGGGAATTATTTTTATTTCTCATAAATTTGATGAAGTGCTAAAAATTAGTGATAGAATCACAGTATTTAAAGATGGCAACTATAGTGGAACTATTTTAAATCTGAGCCATAGTGACAATCAAGATATCCGCAACAAGTTAGTGTATTTAATGGTGGGAAGAGAAATCAGTCACAAATATAGAAAACATAAAAAAGATGGCAATCTAGTTTTAGATGTTCAAAATCTAAACTCTGAGCGCTTCCATAATATTTCTTTTTCAGTTCGTGCAGGAGAGATTTTGGGTTTTGCTGGATTAATTGGTTCAGGGCGTTCTTCTTTGTGCCAAGCAATTTTTGGTGTTTCTGCCTATAACACTGGCTGTATACTCTATAAGGGAAGGGTTTTGCCTCGTTGTTCCATCCAGAAATCCATACAAGCTGGAATTTCTATGGTACCTGAGGATCGCAGAAAAAAATCTTTATTTTGTGGACTTTCTGTATCTTATAATATATGTGTCCTGCTATATAAAAAATTTATTTGTAAGGGTTATCTACATAGTAATAATATTGATCATTTTATACAGAAAAACAAAAAAAAATTCAAAATAAAAATGAACAATAGCTATGATATAGTGGATAGCTTAAGCGGTGGTAATCAACAAAAATCTATATTAGCCCGCTGGCTCTCTCATAACCCAGATTTGATTATCCTTGACGAACCGACTCATGGAATTGATATCGGTGCAAAAGCTGAAATATATAAACTAATACATTCATTAGCTGATCAGTATAAGGCAATCATTCTAATTTCTTCTGAACTGGAAGAAATATTGGCCATGTGCGACCGTGTTATCGTGATGAAAAATGGTGGTATAACTGCAATTCTTAATCGATCGGAATTGAGTGAAGAAAGGATTTTAAAGTATGCACTTTAAATATTATGGATATTTATATTCATATTATTTATACCCATATAGGAAATCCATAGAAATATTAATATAATAGATATTTCCCTTTATAAATATCTATATCTTACCAAAAACTATTTTTTCACGGAGGTAGTTACAATGAAAAAAAATATTTTACTTATACTAATGTCTGCATTTATAGCATTCTTTAGTATGGCAACACTGAGCGCAAGGGGAAACTCTGGCGGCGCTAAATACAAGGTGGCCTATATTGCCCGCGCACAAGCGGATTCTTTTGCCGCTTGGCTGGCGAATTCCATACAGGAAGAAGCTGAAAAATACCCAGACATCGATCTAAAAATATTTGATGGACAGGCCTCAGACGGTATTGAGAACTCCCTGATTGAAAATGCAATTGTCAACAAGTTCGATGCCATCATTATTCAGCCCAATAATGGGGAGTCACAACGACCATATGCAGAGAGAGTGGTCCAAGCAGGTATTATCTGCATAACAACGAATGCAAGGATTTCGGGTATCAAAGGCGCGTCATCGGTTGATGCCGACCCATATGAACAGGCTGCAGTACAAGCCCGATCCGCCCTGACACAGGTTCCCGAGAATGCCAAAGTAGTTGTCCTCAAAGGCCCTCCGGGAAACTTTCACGCCGATGAACGTCGCAAGAGCTGGCAGGAAGAATTTTTTGATAAACGCCCGGATGTCACTATCGTTGGAGAACAAATTGCCAACTGGAACAAGGAAGAAGCAATTAATCTTATGGAGGACTGGGTACAGGTAAATAGCCAGATTGATGCAATTATTTCGATGAACGACAATATGGCGGCGGGGGCTTTGGAAGTAGTCAAAAATGACCCGAAATTCCAGAATATTCTTAGCTACGGAGTTGATGGCACTGCTGAGGCGGCTCTACTAATTAAAGGAGGCACAATGACTTCAACTACATTGCAAAATGCCTACGAACTGGCAGAGAAGTTGTTAATGGTTACTGACAAATTGCTTACCGGAGAAGAAAGGCAAATTGATCTTGATATCGGAACGCCTTCAATCACCAAGGATAATGTAGATCAATATATTGATATGCATCGCAGGGCTGGTAATTTATAAGGGCGCCTCTCCAAAGAAATTATGTCTTCAGATATTTTAGAAATATCAAAGGTCAGTAAATCTTTTTCAGGTGTAAAAGCCCTGAATAATGTCAGCTTTTCGGTCAAAAAAGGCACAGTTCATGTTCTGTGTGGAGAAAATGGAGCCGGTAAATCCACATTGATGAAAATTATCAATGGGATTTACCGGCCGGATAAGGGTGAAATACGAATTAAGGGAAACGCGGTTGACATCAGGAACCCACATGTGGCCAGAGAACATGGCATTGCCATGATTTTTCAGGAGCTTGGTTATGTTCCGGAAATGTCGATTGAAGAAAATTTCTTTCTGGGTGAATGGCCTTCAAAATGGGGCAGAGTTTCCTGGAAACAGATCCGTAGAAGAATCGATATTCTGTTTGCTGAAGGTGATCTTGTGTATTCACCCACGGTAAAAATGAAGCATCTCAGTATTTCCCAAGTCCAAAATCTAGAGATTGCGAAAGCAGTATCGAAAAATGCAGAAATCATCATTATGGATGAACCTACATCCGCAATTACAAACCGGGAGGTGAACTTATTATTTGACAAAATACGGAGACTAAAGGACACAGGGACTAGCATCATATATATCTCCCATAAAATGGATGAGATTTTTCAGATTGCCGATGAAATAACTGTGATGCGTGACGGACAGGTTATCGCCACTCACCCGAGAGAAGCAATTACGATAGACACCGTGATCACCATGATGGTCGGGCGTGAGCTATCGGATAAATATCCTAGGGGGACAACGCAGAGTGATACTGCAGAAATTGCGCTGGAGGTTTGTGGTTTAACCAGTCAGAAACATTTTCATGATATCAATTTTCGCGCATCCCGAGGTGAAATTGTGGGATTCTCCGGTCTGATGGGGGCAGGCCGGACCGAGTTGATGAGAGCTGTGTTTGGCTTGGATCATTTTGATTCTGGTACAGTGAAACTACACGGGAAAGCAGTCCGGATCAAAAATATAAGCCACAGCATATCGAATGGCATGGCAATGCTAACCGAAGACAGGAGAAAACATGGCATTATACCGGTACGTAGCATTCGTGAAAATACCAGTTTATCATCATTGGATATTATATTTAACAAGGGATTTTTGCATAAAAAAATTGAATATACTATCGTGAATAAAGTTTGCAAGAAAATGAATCTTAATACCAAAGATTACGAAAAAACCATCAACAAACTGAGTGGGGGCAATCAACAGAAGGTCATTCTGGCCAGATGGATGCTGCTGGACCCAGATATTCTAATCATGGATGAACCCACTCGTGGAATCGATGTTGGAGCCAAATATGAGATTTATAAAATCATGAATCAATTGGCAAAAAAAGGAAAAACTATCATCTTTATTTCTTCAGAACTTCCTGAACTAATTGGTATGTCCGACCGAATTTATGTGATGGCTGGAGGCAGGATTCAGGGAGAGCTGGCAAGATCAGCATTTTCACAGGAAGCAATCATGAAACTGGCAGTCAAAAGTGGACCAGAAGAATGAAAGTAACAGGCATATCTTGGAGTAGATTACAGGAAAAATACAGCATTATTTTCATTTTGTTGTTGGTGGTGATCATTTCTTCGATCATAAATCCTAATTTTTTGAGCTTTGCAAACCTTTCAAACGTTTCTCGGCAGGTTTCTGTAACTACTATTTTGGCTTTTGGTGCTACTATTTTGATTATTTGTGGATTGATTGACTTATCTTGTGGATCTGTACTAGCTTTATCCGGACTTTTATCAGTCTCTGTTTTTAAAATGACAGGTTCTCTATCTTTAGCTTTTATTATTTCTATTATTGTTGGAATCACTGCTAATTTTATTAGTGCTATTATTGTAACGAAGTTTCAGGTTCCATCCTTTATCGCCACTTTGGCTATGCTGGCCATGGCCAGGGGTGCCTCCCTCTTATATACTAAGGGACAAAATATTTATCAAATTGAAGGGTATACTGTTCTGGGCCAAGGTTCCCTGTTGGGAATCCCAACTCCCTTGATATTTTTGGTTGTTTTTTTAGGTATTACTTGGTATATTCTGCAACATACTAAGCTAGGACGATCACTATTTGCCATTGGAGGAAATGAAAATGCTGCAATTGCTTCGGGAATCCATACAAGCTCATGCAAAATATGGGCATTTGTACTAAACGGTTTTTTTGTCGGAGTTGCGGGTGTATTATTCATGTCACGAGTCAATGCAGGCTTGCCCAACGCCGGAATAGGTTATGAATTGCATGCTTTGACAGCTTCTATCATTGGTGGTACCAGCTTCTCCGGGGGAATTGGCACTGCAGGTGGCACGGCAGCAGGCGCTTTTATTGTTGGATTTTTAAACAATATTATGAATCTTGCCAATGTAAATTCGTATTTGCAGCAAGTTGTACGGGGTCTCATAATCGCTCTGGCCGTCATCTATGATATGCATGCCAAGGCAAAACGTGAGTCCTTGACATAAGGGGGCCTCTAAAAATGGTATTGCTTTCTGCGAGAATGGTACAACCGCTCTGCTTTGCCGCAGCGATTATACCGCGTTTTGATACAGGCGAAGGCTCCAATGCGAGTTGGCGCAGCATTGGAGAACCAGGGGAGGGCCGTGCACAGCCAGGCCCGATCTTCCTTTTTGCGAGTTGGCGCAGCATTGGAGAACCAGGGGAGGGCCGTGCACAGCCAGGCCCGATCTTCCTTTTTGCGAGTTGGCGCAGCATTGGAGAACCAGGGGAGGGCCGTGCACAGCCAGGCCCGATCTTCCTTTTTGCGAGTTGGCGCAGCATTGGAGAACCAGGGGAGGGCCGTGCGCAGCCAGGCCCGATCTTCCTCTTTGCGAGTTGGCGCAGCATGGGAAAAATGGGGAGGCGGCCTGCTCGATGAAGAAAACGACCCTTTTGCTCTTAATAATTTGCGCTTACAATATTTCGACATTCCGGGACATATTGGGTTCTCCGAATATCTGGGTTACGAAACTGCTTGCGCAGGAAAATGTTCCATTGCCGGGATACTCTCTGGACCCCCTGCAAAAGCCGGTTTTTACACAAGCAGAAACTCTGATAGGAACGATGCGGTTCAATGATTGGCTCATTGGTAATTATCAGAATATTAACCAGAGAAACTTTTGGTATTATCGGGAACAGCTATATTATTTAATCAGTTCCCATGTTTCAGCTATCTATGAGAACGACCGGTTGGTGATGCCAGACCGCGACAAAATTCTGGAGCTCTTATTTTACTGGACAGAACTATTGGGTGTATACGGTGGGTCGCTGGTATATAATCAGATAAAGGAAGCAGAACGAGAACCCATGAAACCGATGCTGGATATTCCTGCAAGTATGGAACTCAGCCTGGAGGGGGATCTTTTTCGTGTCGGTTCAAAAAACGGTGGCTGGTCCGTGAGGTTCCCGTATTATTTTATGATCTCGATCTTGGATCAGAAGATAACGGATTCAGGCACGAAACTGGAACAAATGATGGTTTCCACCGGGAGTACAAGAGATGAAAGCCCACTCGGGTATTCTCAGGCAACGCTCTTTCTAACATATTCACCAACCGGGAATATGGAAGATTTCGCTACTTCCATAACAGGCTACCGTAACTTGGGTGAGACTGCGGAAGCTCAGGGGGAGACACGAGAACTCAATGTGAAGGGGTTACGCAGCCGCTACGTCTTTCTTCAAGATTCCGAATTGCATACGGAACTGGTTTTCTGGCAGGCAGAAACAGGTTTGTATTTTGTTATTTTTCAAGGAAAGAACGGTACTTACCAGGTGAATCACCCGCATTTTCTGAACTTCCTGGAACAACTGAATGTCCCTGGGAAAATTCGGCCTTATATTTTAGGAGACCTCTAAAAATCCCCCAGCACAGAAAGATGCCGCGTCAGCTTGCAAAAAGTGCAGAAAGAGCCAAAATCATGACTGTCAAAATGAACTACGGCCAGGAAGGCCTGATGCTGGAATTGCCGGATGAATGGAATGTGCGGGTTGTCACCAAGCCCGCAATGCCGGTCTTGGAAGATCCTGAAGAAGCCATCGCCCAGGCCCTGAACCACGGCATAGAGAGCCCGTCCCTGCAAGAGCTGGCTCGGAGGAGCTGCCCGGGCAAAGAAACGGGGCAAAAGACGGCCTGCATTGCCATCTGCGACATCACCCGCCCCGTGCCCAACGGCCTGATTCTGCCGATACTGCTGAGCGAACTGGAAAAAGCCGGCATCGAGTGCCGAAATATCTGCATCCTGATCGCCACCGGCCTGCATCGCCCCAACTTGGGCGAGGAGCTGCGCCGGGTCATTGGCAATGACGAAATCGTAGAGCGCTACCGGATCGAAAACCACTATGCGACCCGCAGCGAAGAACATCGCTTCTTCCCCGACACACGCCAGGGCACCCCGGTCGGCATCGACAGCCGTTTCACCGATGCTGAGTTGAAAATTGTACTGGGCCTGGTCGAACCACACTTCATGGCCGGTTTTTCGGGAGGGCGCAAGCTGGTCGCCCCCGGCATCGCCCACGAGTCCACCATCCGTACCTTTCACAACGCCCGTTTTATGGGCAATGAGCGGGCATGCAATCTCAACCTGGACGGCAACCCCCTGCACCGGGAACAACTCGAAATACTCCAACACTTGGGCCCGGTCTACGGCATCAACGTGGTGCTGGACGAAGAGCGCAGGCTCTCGGCAGTCAATTTTGGCGAAGTAGTGGCCGGCCACCTGGCAATTATCGAAAGCTGCCGGCATTTTTTCCGCGTTCCGTTGGAGCGACCGTACCAGACCATCATTACCTCGGCTGCCGGCTATCCGCTGGACCTGACCTTCTATCAGGTGGTCAAGGGTCTGGTCGGAGCCAAAGCGGCCCTGAGAGAAGGGGGAGACGCATTGATCGTGATTGTGGCCCGCTGCGCCGAAGGACTGGGCTCTCCCGATTTTCACCGCAGCCAGCAGCGCCTGAAGGAACTGGGAGTAAACGGCTTCCTCGCAGAAATCCGGGCGCGCGAACTGGCCGGAATTGACGAATGGGAAACCCAGAAACTGACCGAAATGCTGGGACGGGCCCGAATTCTGCTGCATGCTCCCGAGTGGAACGATGAATCCCGCGCCTTGAGCTGTGTGGAAGACTCTGAGGACGTAGTGGAGGATCTCAGCCATTGGCTGGAGCAGAGCGAGAGTCGGGATGTATTGGTCATCCCGGACGGTCCGTATGTGATTCCGGTAGTATCCTCGTTATGAATCCGGTGATTTGCATTATGGCCAAATACTCCCATTTAAGCCTCAGGAAAGCTGATCGGGGCAAGTGGCCCAAGCAGATTCAGCAGGTTGAGAGGGCCAGACAATCCCGGTGTCAGGCACAACAATTTCCGGGAACCCGCTGCTGATGCGCCATATCCACCTTGATCCGCTGGGAGGAACCGCCGGTGACATGTTTGCCGCAGCCATGCTGCATGCCTTTCCCGAACTGTATCCGGTGCTCTGTGACGACTTGAAAGCAGCAGGCCTGTTGGAATACGTTGTCATGGAAGTTCGGGAAGTTCGGGTGAATGGTATTTCTGCCAAAGAATTTCACGTCAGGCGACACCCCGCTGCGCAAAAAAGAGCGACCGGCACCTACGCCGGGATCCGGGGAATGCTGAGTGCCAGCCATCTCTCTCGCCCCGTGCTGGACTGCTGCCTAGCAATTTTTGATCTGCTGGCCGAAGCCGAGGGCAGGGTCCACGGTGTTGCTCCCGAAGCCGTGCATTTCCACGAACTGGCCGATTGGGACTCATTGGCAGATATAACGGCTGCCGCCAGCCTGATTACTCATTCGGCGGCCTCCTCATGGTCGGTGGCAGCGCTGCCGCCAGGTTCGGGCACGGTGGCAACGAGTCATGGCCTGATGCCGGTGCCGGCCCCAGCGACCCTTGAACTGCTCAAAGGTTTCCGCCTGCGCCCCGATGACGGGATTGGGGGTGAGCGGGTGACTCCGACCGGGGCTGCGATCCTGCGCTGCCTCAGCGGCGGCAAAAGCTCGGGCATTCCAGCGGGAGTGCTCACGCACAGCGGCGCAGGTGCGGGGCAGAAACGATTTACTGAGGCCCGGCTGCCCAACATCCTGCGCCTGCTGGCTTTGGATCTCGCAGATGAGAGCCATCATACAGGGCAGGCCGAAGCCTTCGGACGGGATCGCATCGCCCAGCTCTCCTTTGAAATTGATGATATGACGCCCGAACTGCTGGCCATCGGCTTGGAAAAGCTGCGAAACTGTGCCGGAGTGCGGGATGTGAGCTACGGTATTCGCCATGGCAAAAAGGGGCGCAGCCAGTTTGCCGTGCGTGTACTCGCCGAGCCCGACTACACCGAATCCGTGGCCCGGCAATGCCTGCTGGAAACCAGTACCATCGGGCTGCGTGTTTCGAGCTGCGAGCGCATCGTGCTGGAGCGTAGGGAGCATCCGGGTACAAACGGAAAGCCGTCTGCCAAGCAGACACAGCGACCCGATGGCCGGACCACGACCAAAGCGGAAGCCAATGATCTGGCAGCAATCGAAGGGCACGGAGTCCGCGAGCGGGCCGCGGCCCAAGTGCTGCTGCACAGCCCCACGGTAGAAAACTATGAGCGCCAGCCCTCCTGAAACTTTGCGAAACTCACCGGGACTTCCGGGCTTGAAGCGACTCCGGGACTGCCTCGGTCAGCGACAAACCCTGGCCATTGCGCTCAGCGGAGGAGTGGACAGTCTGACCCTGGCCTGTGTGGCCTCCTCCATTCCGGATCTGGAATTTATTCTCGTTCACGCCCTTTCCCCAGCGGTACCCGGCAGTGCCACCGAAAGGGTGCGCTGCTATGCGCAACGCTATCGCTGGAATCTGATCGAAACCGATGCGGGGGAATACCAGGATCCCGACTATCACGCCAACCCGGTCAACCGCTGTTATTTCTGCAAAAAAAACCTCTATCGGCGCATTCGCGAAGTGCTCAACGAGCAGGGCATGCAAAGGGCGCATATGGAAATCGCTTCGGGCACCAACCTCGACGACTTGGGGGACTTCCGTCCCGGTCTGCTGGCCGCCGAAGAGCAGGCGGTAATACATCCCTTTGTCGAAGCGATGATCAGCAAGGCCGGAATCCGGGAAATAGCGGCCCGGCTGGGGCTCAGGGACATCGCCGGACTGCCGGCCCAGCCCTGCCTGGCCAGCCGCGTTGAGACAGGTATCGCCATAGAAGCCCGTGATCTGGCCTTTATCGAGCGGGCCGAGACCAGTTTGGCGGATTTATTCGGCAATGCCGTAGAAGACCTGCGCTGCCGCATCACGGCACAGGGTGTCCGGATAGAGCTGGATGCACCAGTCTTGCATACCATGCAGCTCCGAGTGAAAGAAAAACTGGATGTATTACTGCGCAGGCTGTGTGCCGAAGAGGGTCGCCACTACGCAGGCTGCCGGGGCTACCGGAAGGGCGCTAGCTTTCTGCGCAGCGGGCCCACGGGAGCCGGAGAACAGTAGTGGCAGAGCCGGACCGAACGACGGAGACCCGCTTCGACTGGAAGCGGGAACAGCGCTGCGGCTTGCCCGAAGTCATTTTTGCCGAAGGCAAGTCGGTGGAACAACTGGCTGCTGTGTCAAGAGCGATTGCTCTCAGGCTAAGAGCCGATGCAAATGCGCAGCCGAGAGGAGTCCTACTCTCCCGCCTCAGCGCCGAAAAGTATCGGGCCTTGCTGGAGGCTGAGAACTGGTCACTGGAATGGGACTACGATGCCATATCCCGAACGGCATTTTTTGGCAGCTCCGGACACACCGCCCAGGCAGTCCCGATTGCTTTGCTCTGCGCCGGGACCTCCGATCTTCCGGTGGCGCGCGAAGCACTGCGGGCTCTGGAATGGTTTGGCTATAGAGCCAAGCTGTTCTGCGATGTCGGAGTAGCGGGGCTATGGCGGATACTGGAACTGCGAGAGGAACTGCGCCGCTATCAGGTGCTGATTGTGGCAGCAGGTATGGAAGGTGCTCTGTTCAGCGTGATAGGGGGGCTGGTGCCGGGCCTGGTCATCGCCTTGCCGACCTCGGTCGGCTACGGCGTGTGTGAGGGGGGCAAAGTCGCCCTTGCGGCTTCGCTGGCCACCTGCGCACCAGGTGTAGTGTCCGTAAACATCGATAATGGGATCGGCGCTGCCGCTGCCGCTTGCAAGGTCATGGGGAGGCGTGTGGAGAAAAGCGTGAGGCGCAAAGGCGCCTCCAATACCATTCAGCAGAATGAAAGGGCACCCTGAACTTGGATGCGACCCTTCACGGGGAAAATCAAAAAACACGGGGAAAAGCCTTCTGGCAAGCGACACCATCAAGTAAATTAACTCAAGGGGACCTCTAAAAAGAGCTGCCGCTTTTTCTGAGGTAGCTGTTCGTTTCAAAAGAGCGAGCGGGAACGCGGAATGGAATTTTTAAAGAGCACAAGTGGTCATATGAAAACAGCACAATTACAGGATCTGCGCCGGCAAAGTCAGGGTTTAAATACTGCGGCGTTCATTTATTGGGCGGCAATACGCTGGAACCTGCTGCTGGCCAGTAGTATCAGCGCGGAAGACCAGGTGCTCTGGGACTTGCTGTGGCAAAACTTCCGAACCGAGGCTTCCAGGAAAACTGGGGAGCAAGGCCAAAGGGTTGAAGAACCGCATCTGTTTTCTCTGGACACGGGGCGTTTGCCCCAGGAGACCTACGACTGCATTGAAAAAACCGAGGGACACTACGGCATCCGGGTTGAGCTGGTATTCCCCGAAGCGGGGGATTTGCGGCGCCTGCTGCGCCAGGGCGGACCGAATTTGTTCTATCAAAGTCAGATGCAACGCAAACTGTGCTGCAAGTTTCGCAAAGTGGAGCCGTTGCGCCGTCGCTTGCGGCAACACTGCGAAAGCCACAGTACCAGGGCCGCCTGGCTTACCGGCCAGCGCCGCTCCCAAAGCATCACGCGTGGCGGGCTGGAACGCGTGGAATGGGATGAACAGTGCGGCCTCATCAAATTGAATCCGCTGGCAGATTGGGAGAGTGAGGATGTCTGGGCTTATATACGGAATCACAATATCCCGTATAACGCCCTGCACGATCAGCACTACCCTTCAATCGGTTGCGCGCCCTGTACCCGGCCCGTGGCACTGGACGCAGACGAGCGATCTGGTCGCTGGTGGTGGGAAAAACCCGAACAGAAAGAATGTGGTATTCATATTGGCGAAGACGGATCAGCGCAGCGTCTAGCGAAATAAAAAATTAGAATGAGGGAACCTCTAAAAATTCGCTTTTGTCTTCTTGCGAAGCTATTTTGGACGACAGCGAGGAAGTGAAGCCGAAGCATACTTTGTTGTATGCTCCAATGCGAGCTGGCGCAGCATTGGAGAAATGGGGAGGGCCGTGCGCAGCCAGGCCCGACCTTCCTCTCTGCGAGCTGGCGCAGCATTGGAGAAATGGGGAGGGCCGTGCGCAGCCAGGCCCGACCTTCCTCTCTGCGAGCTGGCGCAGCATTGGAGAAATAGCAGGCCGCTCCAGCGCGAGACGCGCAGCGCTGGAGCGGCCTGCTATTTCTCCGGACGAAGCTGCTCCATAAAAAAGACCGAGTCTGGTGCGAAATTGGAATTTTTAGCCATCTAGGGCTTCAGAGACGAATGCGCTCGGGCGCGGACATGTGGCCGAACGATTCTCTTGTCCAACGCTCCCCCGCAACGCCACGCCATTGCCAAACCCGTTGTAGAGGACCTTCCCCATCTTTAGAGCTGCCCAAATGTTTCTGTCTCTAATAATTGCAAATGAGTTGCATTTACTGGCAGTTCTGTCTATAATACAGCTATCGGCTATAAGGGGGAACCTCTAAAAACTCGCTTCTGAGCGGACTCAGTGCGGAATTAGGATTTTTAGACCCCTTGACCAGTCAAGACCCCATCATATTTATTCGCTATTTCGCATGATACTACCCAGGAGTATTGCACCATGAAACAAGAACTCAGTAAAATTCGCTCATCGCTCATCGCTCATCGCTCATCGCTCATCGCGGCCCGTGAATCAAGGCTATACCGCAGGGAAATATATTTCCCCGCGGCCTTTTTGCGCCCGTTTCTCCTCCTGCTCTTTCCGGCCCTCCTGCTCGGCTGCGACCCGCCCAGCGGATCCGGCGGAGGCTCCGCCCCTCCCGCCTTGCCGAAAAACTTGCAGAGCATCCTGCAAAGCGGAACCCTGCCGCGCAAATTGGAGCTGGCGGCTTACGACAAAGTTACCGCAGGTATTCTGGAAAATCTGGCCGGCGATACAGCCAAAGAACTGGGGATCATATATGTTACGCCAGATGGTGACAGCACAACGAAAGACGGCAGCAGCTGGGAGAATGCCTATGACGCAGCAAATCTGAAAACCGCCATTGACAACACGGCGAGCAGTGAGCAGAAACCCTACCTGGTACTGCTGGCGGAGGGCAGCTACGCCATCAGCAAAACCCTGAGCATGAAAAACCATGTGGCCATTATCGGCGGCTTTAAAGACAATGGCCGGGACGGAACGACCATCCTGGATGGCGGGGGCAGCACTCAGGTCTTTTCCAATACCGGCCTGGACAACACGGCTGTACTCTCCGGAGTGACCATATCCAAGGGTTTTACGGATCGTGATGGCGGCGGCATGCATAATGAGGACTCTTCCCCCACCCTCAGCCATGTGACTTTCGCCGACAACAGGGCTGCGCGTGATGGAGGTGGGCTCTACAATGAAAACTCTTCCCCCACCCTCAGCCATGTGACTTTCTCGAATAATACGGCGGTGCGTGAAGGTGGGGGGATATTTAACGGAAGCTCTTCCCACGCGGATTCCTCTCAGGCAGACTCCTCTCAGGCAGAACCTTCCCATACGGATGAGGGCTCTTCTCCCGCGCTTACCCATGTGACTTTCTCTGAGAATACGGCTGAAAATGGCGGCGGGATGTATAATGAGGAATCCTCTCCCACGCTCAGCAATGTGACTTTCTCTGGGAACACGGCTACTGAATCTGGCGGCGGGCTATTTAACGGGAGCGCCTCCCCCACGCTTGACAATGTTCGTTTCTCAAATAATACGGCCGGGGCGAATGGCGGGGGGATGTATAACGGGGAACCCTCCCATGCGCACACAAGTGGGGATTCATCCCACACCGATGAGGGTTCTTCCCCCAAGCTCAGCAATGTTACCTTCTCTGGGAACACGGCAAAATTGGATGGGGGGGGGATGTATAACTATGAGTCTACCCTAACGATCAGCCATGCCCGCTTCTCTGAGAACAAAGCCGAGAGCGGTGGCGGTGGAATGTTTAATGCGGAATCCTCGCTCACGCTTAGCGATGTGACTTTCTCTGAGAATACGGCTGCTGAATCTGGCGGTGGCATGTATAATAATCCGAATTCTTCCCCAGAGCTCAAAAAAGTGACTTTCTCCGAGAATACGGCTGCTAAATCTGGTGGTGGCATGTATAATGAGGGCTCTTCCCCCACGCTTAGCGATGTGACTTTCTCTGAGAATACGGCTGCTGAATCTGGCGGTGGCATGTATAATAATCCGAATTCTTCCCCAGAGCTCAAAAAAGTGACTTTCTCCGAGAATACGGCTGCTAAATCTGGTGGTGGCATGTATAATGAGGGCTCTTCCCCCACGCTTAGCGATGTGACTTTCTCTGAGAATACGGCTGCGAGTGGTGGTGGCGGAATGTATAATGCGAGTGCCTCCCCCACGCTTAGCGATGTGACTTTCTCCGGGAATAGGGATTCTGGAAACGCCGGTGGGGGGATGTATAATGAGAGCTCTTCCCCAAAACTCACAAATGTGAAGTTTTCCGCTAACTCCACAGATTTTGAAGGCGGTGGGATGTATAATGAACGCTCTTTCCCCACGCTGACCGCTGTGACTTTCTCCGAGAATACCGCAGACCTTGACGGTGGCGGGATGTACAATGAGGCCTCCAATCCCACACTTAGCGATGTGACTTTCTCCGGGAATACCGCAGACTCTGGTGGCGGGATCTATAATGAGGATTCTGACCCCATATTCTCCGGCAAAGTTCACTTCTCTGAGAACACCGCAGAATCTGACGGTGGCGGGATCTATAATGATGCGGATTCTTCCCCGACCGGAACCAATGCCACTTTCTCCGAGAATACGGCTCAAGACGCCGGCCACGATACGTATGACGAGCCGTCCCCCCCGCCAAACCTGAACGCCATCGACTTGGCGGTTCCGAATACGCGCTAGGTTTTGCCGGGGCCCCGGGCCTCTGGGGGCCTCTGGGGGCCTCTGGGGGCCTCTGGGGGCCTTCGAGTTTGGCGGTGCGGCACCGGAACTTCTTGATTATCGAGCCGTCCGACCGAACTACACAAAGGCACTGATCCGGCCCGCCCCAAGTACTGGCCGCAGCAGGCAAAACAGAGCCCGGAATCAAAGCAGAGCTGCGCAAAGCCTGTGTCGAAGTGAAGAACCTGATGCTGGCGCGGGGCGGCAAGCAATTGTTTTCCGACCTGAGCTCCTGCATACAGCGTGGCCAAGTGCTGGGGCTCTGCGGAGACAGCGGCAAATCTTCGCTGGGCGATGCGCTGCTGGGTCTTTTGGCTCCCGTGGGGGGGGACAGATCCGCTTTCCTCTGCCCGATGGGCAATTTGCTGCACCCACCGAACTTCCTGCAGGCCAGCTTCTCAAGGGGACCCCCTAAAAAGTACCCACCACAGAAGGATGGCGCACCAGACTCGGTCTTTTTCACGGAGCAGCTTTGTCACGAAAGAGAGGAAGCAGGCTCTTTGCTGCGCACGGTGCCACATTTTGCCAGCCTTCGGTTGCTGCTGCGTGACCTGTGCTGCTTGCACCGGCTGGAAGCAACCGAACAGATACCTCTCTTGCTCCGGCGGCTGGACTTGGGAGAAGATTTGCTGGAGCGCAGGCCCGCTCAGGTCTCTAGTGGGGAGCTGCAACGTTTTGCCATTTTGCGTGCCCTGCTGCTGCGCCCTCGTTTACTGGTTGCCGATGAGCCGAGCTCGCGCCTTGATCCGATTACCGCAGCCCGGACCCTGCGCCTTATTGTCGATGCCAGCCACGAGATGGGCTGCACTTTACTGCTGATCAGCCACGAAAAGCCAGCTCTGCAAAGACTCTGCGATGAGGTTTTGGAACTGGGAGAGCAAACGACTGTTCTGAGCTAACAGTCTCCAGGCTCCGGCATCATGCGCAGGGCCCCCTGGTCGGCGCTGCTGGCAAAGTGGGCATACATGCGCAGGGCCTCGGAAACCTGACGCTGGCGCGGCCCCGGCTGCCAAGCCGCCCCGCCCTTGGCCTCTTCAGCCCGGCGCCGCTGCGCCAATTCTTCGGGGGAGCACAGCACATTGATGCTACGGCTTGGAATGTCGATTTCGATTTCGTCCTCGTCGCGCAGCAAACCGATGGCGCCGCCTGCGGCGGCTTCCGGTGAGACATGGCCAACCGAGAGACCCGAGGTCCCTCCTGAAAAACGACCATCTGTCAGCAGTGCACAGTATTTGTCAATGCCCACCGACTTGAGATAAGAGGTCGGGTAGAGCATTTCCTGCATGCCGGGCCCGCCCTTTGGGCCCTCATAGCGAATTACCACTACATCACCCTTTTGTACCCTGCCGCCCAAGATTGCGTTGCAGGCGGCATCTTGCGAGTCAAAGCAGCGCACTCTGCCGCGGAATTGCCAGATTTCTTTGGCTACTCCCGCAGTCTTGACCACGCAGCCGCGCTCGGCGATGTTGCCAAAGAGTACCGCAAGCCCACCTTCGCTGCTGTAGGCCCCCTCGCCGCTGCGCACACAGCCTCCCGTGCGATCTAGATCCAGTTCCTTGTAGTAGTTGTTCTGACTGCCCATTTTCAAGTTGGGATAGCCTCCCGGTGCGGTCTTGTAGAATTGCAGGGTCTCGGCGCAGGGCTGCGGTCCGGCGATGTCGTAGTGGTCAATGACTTCAAAGACAGACTGCCCCAGCACATGATGGCAGCCGTCTTTCAGCAGGCCCAGACGCTTCAGCTCGGCCATAATGCCCATTACGCCACCGGCGCGGTGGACATCTTCCATATGGTACTGCGAGCTGGGGGCAACCTTGCACAAAGTCGGCACCCGACGAGAGAGAGCATCCATGTCGCGCATGGTAAAATCCACACCCGCGGTCAGAGCAATGGCCAGCAAATGCAGGACTGTGTTGGTCGAGCCGCCCATTGCGATGTCACAGGCCATGGCATTATGAAAGGCGTTGTAGCTGGCAATGGAGTGAGGCAATACCCGCTCGTCACCGTCGTAATAGTAGCTGCGGGCCAAGGCCACGATGCGTCGGGCAGCCCGTTCAAACAGGTTCAGACGCTCGCGGTGTGTGGCCAGCACCGAGCCGTTCCCCGGCAGAGCCAGCCCCAAAGCTTCGGCCAGGCAATTCATCGAATTGGCGGTAAACATGCCCGAGCAGGAGCCACAGGTCGGACAGGCCGAGCGCTCAACTTCGGCCAGCTTCTCATCCGAGACACTAGCATCGCCGCCGTAAACCAGTGCGTCGACCAGATCCAGTTTCTGGATGCCGCCTTCAATCTGGTCGTTCTGTATTTTCCCAGCTTCCATGGGCCCGCCTGATACGAAGATGCTCGGGATGTTTAATCTCATGCTTGCCAGCAGCATGCCGGGAGTGATTTTGTCGCAGTTGCTGATGCAGATCAGGGCATCGAGACAGTGGGCGTTGGCCATGTATTCTACGGAATCGGCGATCAGCTCGCGCGAAGGAAGTGAATAAAGCATGCCCTCATGGCCCATGGCAATCCCGTCATCAACGGCAATGGTATTGAATTCAGCGGCAAAACAGCCTTCTTGTTCGATCAGCCCTTTGACCATCTGGCCGACATCGTGCAGGTGGGCGTGACCGGGTACCAACTGGGCAAAGGAATTGACGACACCGATCACGGGTTTGCCGATTTGTTCTTCCTTCATGCCGTTGGCGCGCCATAGGGCGCGAGCACCTGCCATCAAACGGCCCTGAGTGCTACGACTGCTGCGCAGGGGATTTGCCATAAGCGTAGGTCCTTTTTAGCCCCTCAATGAGCCTTTGATTGTGCGGGGATCCATAAGAGGGAACGGTCATGTGTATTGTATAAAAATGCTTTGTTGTTACTAGCGAGCCGGATTTTCGAAATCCTCACACGGGTGGCGAAGAAGTGAAGCATGCTTTGCTGAATTGTACAGGCTCCGAGGTTAAAACCTCCCCTTTAAAAGCCACACTCTCTTTTGTCTGCAAATTCGGCGCGAAGATAGGGATAGCGCCGCTCTGGCATTTCCTGGGGCACAACCCGCAGCAGATTCGGCACAAAACCCGACTCTCTTCGGGTTTGCAGCCGGGCCCCTTTTACTCCAAAAGGCAGACGGCGCTTGGGATCACTGAGCATCTCGTTCAGATAGGAGCGCCAATACCAGAAATAATTGTGTACCCGAAAGACCAGCCGGGCCTGCCCTAGGTAATTAAAGCGCAGATCATTCGGGGCCTGATAGGCGTCTGCCTTGCCCCGGGAAGTATCGGCACCAGAAGTTTCTGTGCCCTGCCCCGGCTCCAGATCAATTTCCAGTTCTCCTAGGTACTGGAAGGGAGCCGGGGATTCTGAGAGCAGTACCGGCAGTTTCCACAATTCCAGACGACTGTTGTTACGCAAGTGCCGATCAACGCCTGCCATCAATAGATAGTTGAGGAAGTGCGGGCCACTCCGGGCCCGCTGCAGGGGGCTGAAACCGCGCTTCTTCAGGCTCTGCTGCCAGGCCACGGGCTCCCGGAAGCCTTGGCCGAGAATCAACGGGCCGAGCGGGTCTACAAAGCGGAGGAATTGCTTCCGGGAGAAAGCATCCGCCTGCTGGGTCCGGGCGACCGGGTGGAACAGCTGTGCCCAGATATTCTGTTGCCACCACTCAGTCAAGGCCTGATCTCGTTCGCTCAGTTTATAATTCCTAGGCGCTACACGGGTTATTATGGGGAAATTGCCAAGATACCGGGCCTTGGAGCTTCCGATTGCCGCTGCCCGAGGCAGAAACAGCTTTAGGTCGCTCACCTGGCGCAGCACCCGGAAATCCGGAAGCTGCCAGCCCTCAGAAGGCCAATAGCTGTCGGGGTCGCGGCTGAAATAGGCGGTCCAAGACTCCGCAGGATTGTAGTCGCAGCCCCGCTCGGAGAAAAATTGCAACAACGCGGGCGCAAGGCGAACATGCAGGGCATAGTACCGGGCACCCCGACCGGGAACATCTGGTACCAGTTGTTCTTGAAACGGACTGCTGTAGCAGGAAAGCAGCAGCAGGGCACTGGCCCGGCACAGCACGCTGCGCAATGAACGGATCATCTGGTAGTGTGTACTCTGGGCTGAGAATTTATGGGGTTTACGGAAAGGGGCCCTTTCGCTTCTTCTTTTGTACCTGTGAACACCTGAGGGTATGCAGACCGCAAAAACCCCGACCATTAGCGGGCTCAGGCCGTCGGAGACAGCAGAACCTGGTCGGGGAACCGGGGCGCAGCCGCAATATAATCACTCAGATCCCGGGTTTTGTCACCGGGCTCCAAGCCCCATAGCGAACAACACTCTTGAAACAGTAGTTTTAATACCTTTTGCAAGCCATCGGCTTCAACCCGGCAACCGGCAGCGCTATGGTGCCCTCCTCCGCCGAATTTGGCGGCAATCGCGCCGACATCGTGCTGAGGCAAAGAGCGCAGTCCCACGTTCCAGCATCCGGTACTATTTTCTGTTTCGTCTGCTTCGTCGAGCAACAAAATGACCTCACAGCCGCGAGTTGCCAGTGCCAAGGTATAAAAGCTGTCTTTATCCGAGCTCTCCGCCTGCCAGAACTGCTTGTCTCGGGCCAGCTCATAGCTGACACAAAGCTTTCCCCCCAGCAAAAACCCGGCGCGCAACAGCAGCAGACCCAGCAAGGGCCGGGTGCCTTGAGCCTTGCCTCCCGTCATGTGCTGATGGACATCCTGCAAGTTGATTCCGTTATCCACCAAAGAAGCAACCAAGCGCAGCATATCACCGGCATTGCCGGGTTTCAAAAAGCGGAAGAAACCTGTGTCAGTGGCAAAACCCAAAAACAAAGCACTGGCAATTTCCGCGTCTATAATGCTTGTCTGCGCACGGGCCAAATGAGCATAGCGCCGGGGCTGCATCTGGAACAGAAACAACGGCAGCTGCTGCAAAACATTCTGAACCAGCATGGTGGTAGATGGCGAGTGCGGATCGCAGTAGCAAATATCGCCGTTGATTTCACCCGAAGCGTGATGGTCGATCACCAGAGTGGGAAGCCCTTCCAATTCTCCGGCAAAGCCAGTGCGCTCTGCTGTACTGCAATCTAAAATGACCCCCAGTACCGAGTCTGACTTATCTTCCTTGCGGATTTTGCGAATCCGGGCAATCCGCTCTTGGTCAATTGCCGCGTCAAAGTCCGGGGCCAGCACCTCAATTTCCGGACGCAGGAAGGGGCCTGCGGAAACCAGCTGCGCACTTTTCCCCAAGCGCTTCAAGGCCTTAAACAAAGCCAGCTGAGAGGCCACACAATCGGCATCGGGCTTCTGGTGCCCCAGTACCACAAAGTGCTCAAAGCGATAAAACGCTTCAAGCACTTCAAACGGTATTTCTTTCAAGCCGTTTGATGTGGGGGAAAATACAGCAGGTACGCTTACTGCTTCGAACATGGATACCAGTATTCAAGAAGGGACCTCTAAAAATTCGCGTTTGTTTTCTTACACCAATCCGTAACAGCCGCATTCTTTCCGATTGATCCCCTCATCCCCCGTGAAAGCGAGAGTCCAAGAGCATTGACCAGACAGACTCCCGCGGGAGTGACAAACATTTATCATACTCTACTTCTGCGGATTGGTACTACAAAACTATTGGAGATGACAGGTTGAGGAAATGAAGCCGGGAAATACTTTGCTGCGCAGGCTCCCATGCCGGCATACGGGGAAAAGACCGGACCCGGCAAGTGCCTGCTTTTTGATGGCAAAGCTGCTCGTTTCAAACGAGTGAGCGGTAACGCAATATGGACAGCTTCCCTTTGCAATGACCAGCTCAACAGCAGCAATGACCAGACAAGCCTAGCCACGCCCAGACAGAAAGGGCGCTCAGGCTGGAAACTGTTTGGGAAAATCGGCCCGTATCAAATGCTCAACCTTCCAAATCCGCCGAACGTTCTTTTTTCGGCATCTTGCCCGCAGGAACTACGGGAGGCTCGGAGAAGGTTATCGTGTTGATATCAAACTTGCCATCAATATTTTCGTATCGCGAAACAGCACCCCAGATGGAATTTCTGGCATAGCTGGGAGGATCGATGTAGATCGACAACGCCATTAACTTGCCTCCCTCATACCTGAGGGTCAGGTAATTGGAAGTCATCGATGAAGTAACGGGAATATAGTTCATGCTGGCAAGCAATTCAAAATTTGCCGACTCGGAATCGCGCTGTTCCGGGTCGGCAAACCAGGAGATCTTGGCGTAAATGGTCCGAATCCGGCTATTGTAGTCCGCTATATCAATGCGATACCCCAAGCGGTGACGGTACACTTTGCGGATATTATAGGTGCGCACCAGAACCACGTGCTCATCATCAGTATTTTGATCTGCATTTCCGGATTCTTGGGCAATCAAACCGCCAGTTCCCCCGGCAAAAGCCAGAGTCAAGATACCAACCAAGCCCAGTAAAAAAGTCCAACCACGCAACCGTAACTCCATGAGTTACACCTCCAACCCTCAATTTTACAGCGGGGGACCCTAAAAATTCCAGTTTTGCGCTTGAAGCGGTGATCTTGTTGCCGAATCTCGCACTCGGCAAAATCTCATCCGCTCAAAATGCGGCACAATCGCCAGCGAAGACCAAGCAGAGCGATTGTACAATGTCTCACAGAAAGCAAATTTTTAGAGGTTCCCTTAAGGAAATCCCCATCTGCACCCGGTCGCCGTTTTGCTGCAAACACGGGAGCAACGCAGTACCTTTTCGGCAGGCATCTGTCCAAACTATAGAGCAAAACCGGAAATTCTCACAGCCGGCGCGCGGGGGAAAGAGAAAGCAGACAAAGAAAAACGGCCCCCGCCAAGTGTACCGCCAAGTTCCGCCTGCTCCAATACCGGCGGAGTTACGGCACTCAGCAACCGGAAACAGGCCAAGCCCCCTCAGCTCCGGAATACCACACCGCTCACCCCCGCATATCTTCTGAATCAAACGTCATACCTATCAGGGTTTTTCGGAGCCGTGTTCCCGGAGTACTCAACATTGGTGGTCTTGGGGTTAGAGTGGTCATTAGACATCCCGCCTCCATATTGTTTTGCCGTGTTCCCGGAGAAAGTCACATCGCTAAGCGTGGGGGAAGAAGCATCATTATGCATCCCGCCTCCCAATTGTTTTGCCGTGTTTCCGGAGAACGTAACATGGCTGAGCGTGGGAGAGGAGTTGACACTGTACATGCCGCCGCCTTTACGATCCGTAAAACCCTTGGATATGGTCACTCCGGAGAGTACAGCCGTGTTGTCCAGGCCGGTATTGTAAAAGACCTGAGTGCTGCCCCCGCCATCCAGGATGGTCGTTCCGCCCCTATCGACGTCATTGCCGCTAAAGCCGCCTATGATGGCTACATGGTTTTTCATGCTCAGGGTTTTGCTGATGGCGTAGCTGCCCTCCGCCAGCAGTACCAGGTAGGGTTTCTGCTCACTGCTCGCCGTGTTGTCAATGGCGGTTTTCAGATTTGCTGCGTCATAGGCATTCTCCCAGCTGCTGCCGTCTTTTGTTGTGCTGCCACCATCTGGCGTAACATATATGATCCCCAGTTCTTTGGCTGTATCGCCGGCCAGATTTTCCAGAATACCTGCGGTAACTTTGTCGTAAGTCGCCAGCTCCGATTGGGGTGGCAGGGTTTTGCTGAGCACGATGCTCCGCAAACTGTTGGGGATAAACTGAGCGTACACCGTGGTATCCTCAGTTATGGTAGTATCATCGAAAAAGAGAGTATCAAACTGCTGATTTGTATACCAACCCAAAAAAGTGTGCCTCTGTTTTACAGGGTCTTCAGGCTCAATATCAGCTCTGTTCGCACCACTATCTACCACTTTGGGGGATACAGGAGTGCCGCCATCGGAATCAAATTCTACGGTGAAGACCTGGCCGGTGCGTTCCGTATGCATATCAGGGCCGGTCCGAGCCGTATTTTCGGAGAACGTAACATTGGCGAGGGAGAACGTATCATTGTTGAGTGTGGGGGAGGAATCGATATTGAGCATCCCGCCTCCATATTGTTCTGCCGTGTTCCCGGAGAACTCAACATTGATGAGCACAGGGGAGGATTGATAATTAAGCATCCCGCCGCCGTTAGTCTGTGCCGAGTTTTTGGAGAAAGTAACATGGTTAAGGGTGGGGGAAGAGTGGTCATTATACATCCCGCCTCCATATAGTTTTGCCGTGTTCCCGGAGAAGGTAACATCGCTGAGCTTGGGGGAAGAGTTCTTGTTATTAATCATCCCGCCGCCCTCTTTAGCGGTATTTTTGGAGAAAGTAACATGGTTAAGGGTGGGGGAAGAGTTGCGATTATACATCCCGCCTCCATATAGTTTTGCCGTGTTCCCGGAGAACGTAACATTGGTGAGTGTGGGGGAGGAATCGATATTGAGCATCCCGCCTCCATATTGTTCTGCCGCGTTTCCGGAGAACGTAACATGGCTGAGCGTGGGTGAGGAATTGAGATTGTCCATCCCGGCGCCAAAACTGGCCGTAAAACCATTGGATATGGTCACTCCGGAGAGTACAGCCGTGTTGTCCAGGCCGGTATTGGAAAAGACCTGAGTGCTGCCTCCGCCATCCAGGATGGTAGTTCCGTCCCGGCCATTGTCTTTGAAGCCGCCGATAATGGCCACATGGTTTTTCATGCTCAGGGTTTCGCTGATGGCGTAGCTACCCTCTGCCAATAATACCAGGTAGGGTTTCTGCTCGTTGGCTGCTGTTCCCGCGTCGTCAATGGCGGTTTTCAGCTCTGCTGCGTCATAGGCATTCTCCCAGCTGCTGCCGTCTTTTGTTGTGCTGCCACCATCTGGCGTAACATATATGATCCCCAGTACTTTGGCTGTATCGCCGGCCAGATTTTCCAGAATACCTGCGGTATCTTGGTCGTAAGTCGCCAGCTCCGATTGGGGCGGCAGGGTTTTGCTGAGCACGATGCTCCGCAAACTGTTGGGGATAAACTGAGCGTACACCGCGGTATTCTCAGTTATGGTAGTATCATCGAAAAATAGCGTACTAAACTGCTGATTTGTATACCAACCAAAAAAAGTGTGCCCCTGTTTTACAGGGTCTTCAGGCTCAATATCAGCTCTGTTCGCACCACTATCTGCCACTTTGGGGGATACAGGAGTGCCGCCATCGGAATCAAATTCTACGGTGAAGACCTGCACCCACTTCGCGTACAAGGTAATATTAGCATCGATAGTTTGGGTGGAAATGTCAAACTCTGTGGTGAAACTGTCATCTGAGTACCATTTGTCAAGGCGATGACCATCTCGCGAGAAAACGGGCATTGCGACACGATCACCTTTTTCCACATCTACGGTTGAGGCACTGGCTCCCTGCCCGGCATCAAAAGTTACCGTCACCTTGTTCGCAGGGTCGCCCCATCTGGCAAAAAGAGTCCTGTCCTCGGTGATAGGACTGGTAAAAGAAAATGGTTTGGTATAATAAGGGTCAGGGAACCAACCGACAAAAAAGGAAGCTGCCTTACTAGGCTCCGCAGGTTCAGAGACCTTTTCTCCCCGTTTCAACTCCACAGCTGGAATGGGAGAGCCGCCTCGGGTGTCAAAAGTCACAGTAACCGGAGGTTCCGGTTGGAGAGCGGGCTCAGTGCCGCCGCCGGATCCGCTCTTGATCGCCATAAATAAAGGCAGCTGTGGTTGGAGAGCGGGCTCAGTGCCGCTGTTTGGGTTAGAGCCTCCAATGCCTTGGTCAGAGCTTCCGCCTCCTTGGTCAGAGCTTCCGCCGGGCGGTTCGCAGCCGAGCAGGAGGGCCGGAAAGAGAAGGAAGAGAAACGGACGCAAAAAGGCCGCAGAAAAATATATTTTCCTGCGGCATGGTCTTGATTCATGGGCTGCGGTGTGCGGTGTGCGGTGTGCGGTGTGCGGTGTGCGGATTTTACTGAACTTGTGCTCCATGGTGCAATACTCCTTGGTATTATTATGCAAAATAATGCATAAAGATGATGTTCCGGCCAAGGTCGGAATGGTTTTAATAAAAGATGAAATGGGATTATGAAATGGATTTCCAATTCTAATAATATATTCTTTATCTGTCAAAAGCAAAAAATCTTAAGGGGACCTCTAAAAATGGTATCGCTTCGCGAGAATTGTACAATCGCTCTGCTTTGCCTCAGCGATTGTACCGCGTTTTGATACTGGGCGAGCGGGATTTTGCCGAGTGCGGGGAACGGAAGCCGAGGCATATTTTGTTGTATGGAAAGGCTTTAGTGACGAATCTGTTCGTTTCAAAAGAGCGAGCAAGAGCGCGGAATTGGCATTTTTAGAGGTCCCTTAAAGAATTTCTGCCACGCGCAACTGCCGTCCCTGTTCTGCTGAGAGGAAACAGGCATCGAGGACTCTCTGTATTTCGGCCCCCCGGGCGAAGTCCGGCAGGCCGTTCCCGGAGCCACCTTCTTCCAGATTGAGGATGCTGCGCACAAAGTGCTGGAAATTGGAAGGTGTTTCGGAGCACTTGATGGTATACCAGTGCGCCCGATCTTTGTTTTCCCGGTCGCAGAGTTGCAGAGCGCTGGGGCTGCTGTCCAAGTCGATTTCTATCGCACCCTTGTTGCCGTAAATTCCCAAGGTTAAAGAATTGACATGGCCGGTGGCCCAGCGGGTGGTATCGATACTGCCCAGTGCGCCTCCGGCAAACTCAACACTGATCAGTGCCGAATCGTTGGCGTCTAGAATGTAGTCGGGCTGCTCAGCCAGCTGGCGACCTTTGATCTGTTCGAAGGTCGCCAGCTGGCAGTGCAGTCTTTCGAAAGCTCCGGCCGAAGGGCCCAGCGGGTAGCTGGCAAAATCCAGAATGTGTACCCCGACATCGCCCAGTACGCCCTTGCTCCCGTGCCTGCTCGAGAGCCGCCAGAGCCAGTGTGGATCGCTGCGCCAGTCGCCCCAGACGCTGCTACTGAGCCAGCTTTGCAGGTAGCCGGCCCGCAAGTGCACGACTTCTCCGATCTCACCGCTGAGAATGATTTCGCGAGCCTTCTGAATGGCAGGAGCATTGCGGTAGCTCAGGTTCACCATATTGATTCGACTTCTCTTTTGAGCGCCTAGGCTGTCCGGGCCTCCCTGCAAGGAGTCTTTGGAAACGGAGATGAGCATCTGCCGGGCCTCTTGGTAGTTCAGTGCCAAGGGCTTTTCGCAGAGCACGTGCTTGCCTGCCCGCAGGGCCGCAATGCTCAGTTCGGCATGGCTGGCATCGGGTGTGACAACACTTACTGCGTCAATGCCAGGGTCAGCCAGCAGGGCCTCAGCGCTCTCGTAGCTGCGGGGGATGTCATGTTTTCGGCAAAATTCTCCAAGCTCTTTGGGCCTCAGGTCGCAGGCAGCGCTCAGCTCACAGCCTTCGATTTGCCGATAGGCGGTTGCATGGGCATGGGCCATTCTGCCGCAGCCAATGATCCCGATTCCCAGTTGCTTTGAATGCTTTGAACTGTCCATCAGCGCAGCCCCTGTTCGTTCTTGTGGGTGTAGCCGGGGATCGGAATCACCGGGGCACCGTTGGGCGCAGCTTCTACCGAAGGCCAAGCTGTGTTGCCACACAGGGGAGCCACATAGCGCACCGCATTGGTGATGATTTTCTGCACAGGGGCCTGATGGTAAGTCGGATAGCTCTCATGACCGGGCTGGAAGTAAAAAATCCTGCCCGCTGCGCGGCGGAACACCAGGCCGGAGCGGAATACATTCCCCCCGGCAAACCAGCCCATAAACACCGTTTCATCGGCTTCGGGGACCACAAAGGGTTCGCCGTACATTTCTTCCCGTTCCAGCACAAAATGGGAGCCGATGCCTTCGGCTATGGGATGACCGGGGTTGACCGTCCAGAGTATTTCTTTCTCATCGGCCTCGCGCCACTGCAAGGCGCAGCTGGTCCCCAGCAACGAGCGAAAGATTTTGGAAAAATGACCCGAGTGCAGCACAATCAGGCCCATACCCTGCAAGACCCGCTCACGCACCCGTGCCACCACCTCATCGCGGACCCAAGCATGGGCGGCGTGGCCCCACCACAACAATACATCACAGTTTTCCAGGCGCGACTGCGGCAACCCGTGTTCGGCTTCTTCCAAAGTGGCGATTTCGGCCTGAATATCGCCTTCGCGGCCCAGGAATTCGGCCAGGCAGCCGTGGATGCCTTGAGGATAAATCTCCCGCACCCGGGGCATTTCTTGCTCATGGACGTTTTCGTTCCAGACAATCGCCCGAATGGTCTTGCTCATAGCTATTTCTTTCTTATTCAGGGCACCTCTGAAAATGGTATCGTTTTCTGTGAGAATTGTACCATCGCTCTGCTTGGTTTTCCTTAGCGATTGTACTGCTTCTGTGAGAATTGTACCATCGCTCTGCTTCGTTTTCCCTAGCGTTTGTACCGCATTTTGATGCTGAGCAGATGAGATTTTGCCGGGCGCGAGAAAAAAAACCGGGTCTGGCGCAGCCTCTTTCTGTGGTGGGGAATTCCCAGAGGTGCTCTATAGCTTCCCCGAGAAGACAAAACAAATTTTTAGGGCACCTCTAAAAATTCGCTTTTGATGCTGAATCAGCAAGATTTTGCCGATAGCGAGGAAGTGAAGCTGAAGCATACTTTGTTGTATTGTAAGGCTTTACTGACAAAGCTGTTCGTTTCAAAAGAGCGAGCAAGAGCGCAGAATGGAATTTTTAGAGGTCCCCTTTAGAGGTTCCCTTTTGATTTTCCCCGTGAAGGGTCGCCATTTACCAACGTCATGGAAGCCTGTATCATACAACAAAAGTATGCTTCGGCTTCCGTTCTTCGCTGCCGCAAAAGAGGAAAGTCGGGGCTGGCTGCGCCAGCTCGCAGAAAAGAAGGTCGGGCCTAGCTGCGCACGGCCCTCCCCCGTTCTCCCATGCTGCGCCAGCTCGCCATTTTTTAATTGCGCTGTACGGACAAAACAGCTATATTGAAGCCATGGCAAGTTGCGACAGCGCGTACAAATACCTGTTCTCGAACCCGGCAATCCTGTGCAAACTCATCCACGCCTTCGTTGAGGAGGACTTTAGCGCCAAAATCCAGCCCGACAGCCTGCGCAAACTCGACCCGTCCCACCTCTCTGCCACGCTCCAGCAGCGCGAATCGGACCTGCTCTATGAGGTGCGCCTGGACAGCCAAGACAATCAAGATAACCAAACAGCCTATTTGTATATCCTGCTCGAATTCCAGTCCACAGCCCCCAAGCATATGGCCATCCGCCTGCTCAGCTATATATCCCTGTTTTATGAACGCCTCATCAAGGAAGGCAAAAACAGCAAAGGCAAGTTGCCCCCGGTATTTCCGCTGGTGCTCTACAACGGAGACCGCCCTTGGAATGCGCCCCGCAGCACCAGCGAACTGATCAGCAGCAACGAAATACCCGCAAAATACCTACCCCACTTTCAATATGCTCTCATTGACGAGAAGCGCATCCCCGACGAGAAAATCCACAAGCTGCACAACCTCATCAGCGCGGTGATTTGTGCCGAGAAGTACGGCAGACCGGGGGAATGGGAAGCTCAGATTCCGCAAATCATAGAATTCCTGCGCGATGAACCCGGGCTCGAAATCACCATTTTCAGGCGCTGGATTGCCTTGCTGTTTGGCGAAGGCATGAACGAGTCAGAATACAATCAAATCACCGCACCAGAGGAGGTACAGAAGATGTTGGCAACACTGGCAGACGATCTAAGAGCTGAAGGCCGGGAAGAAGGCCGGGAAGAAGGACGGCGTGAAGCTGCCCGGAAAATGAAAGAATCCGGGCTGTCGATTGAACAGATTTCAAGGTTTACCGGCCTGAGCCACCGCGAAATTACCGGGCTCTGATGCCGGGCTGGGCGCAGCTGTCAAGGACAGCTTCCCAGAAAAAGCCAATTTTTAGGGATTTTCCTGCAATTTCTCTTGCCCTCCGCGGGGAAATCGTATATTCTTTGAGAAGAACAAGCCATTTCATAAACCCATTTCATCTTTTATTAAAACCATTCCGACCTTGGCCGGAACATCATCTTTATGCATTATTTTGCATAATAATACCAAGGAGTATTGCGCTATGGAACACAAGTTCAGTAAAATTCGCTCATCGCTCATCGCTCATCGCTCATCGCTCATCGCTCATCGCTCATCGAAAAAATTAAACCCATATAGCAGAGGAAATTATTTCTCTGCCGGTATTTTACGCCCATTTATCCTTTTATTTTTCTGCTCCCTAGTTTTGTGGGTCGCCTGCGACCCGCCCGAAGGCAATGACCCGCCTGAATCTTCTTCCGATTCTTCTTCCATAGCCGAAGCTCCCCCGGCATTTCAGTGGGCGGGCGACTACATCATCACCAACAGCAACGATCTTGATATAGTCGCTGGGAATTTTTTTGCCAACGGACACTATGACGCAGGTAAAATATACCTGGGAACCTTGCATGTCGGTGCGGACAGAAGCACCTCCATTGCCAGTATTGAGGAGGACTTTCAGAATTCGGAAGCCGAGCACCGCATTGATTTTGCAAACCCGAGCCAAGATCCGGACAATCCTTCCCAGAACATTGCATCAACCCGGATTGCGATGACTGATTATACATTATCGTCCGAAAAGGGGAATGATAGAGGAGGGTACACGACTGCGGGCAATAAGATTCCGACAGCGTATCGACGTTCTCTGCATGAATTGGCCCTTCAGTTCGCCAATCCTACTAAAGGACCAACTATCGAGTTGTGGATCCCTGCCGGAAATTCTGATACAGAGGCGTGGACTGTAGGACTTACGAGCCTGTTAGGGTTTACGTCGCTCTTGGCTCCGGCTACTCTTGATGTTACGCTCACCCCCGCCTCAGGGAGAGGCGCCTTTTTCATCCGGTAAAGCATCTGCAATTTTGCGCAAAACGTTTTCAGGATTGGACAAAAACTCTTCGGACAGCACCGAGATTTCGGGCGTCTTCATGCCTGCTGCAGCCAACACGTCGATGATGCTGGCATCGGCGATGGCGTCTGAGAGAAGAAGCCCACCTCTTCCTTGACCAGAACAAATTACAGTCTCTGGTCGATATGGGTTCTGGCCGATACCGATGTAATCGACAACCAACCCACCCGGCTTGTCCTTGAAGACCCGGTTCACGCGCGCAATCGCCTGCATCAAGCCATGGCCACGCATGGGTTTGTCGATGTACATCGTGTGCATGCTGGGCGCGTCAAAGCCGGTCAGCCACATGTCCCTCACGACCACGAGCTTGAGCGGGTCATCGGGATCACGCGCCCGCCTGGCCAAGAGGTCACGGCGCATCTTGCTGCCGGTATGTTGTTGCCAATCCAGCGGGTCAGTCGCTGACCCAGTCATGACCACTTTTACCGCACCTGCCTTATCATCCTCTGAGTGCCATTCTAGCCGCAACGCGGTGATCCTATTGTAAAGACCAACACAGATTGCCCTACTCATACAGACAATCATTCCCTTGCCGGCCATCGCCTCCACGCGGTCTTCAAAATGGGTGACGATGTCCTCTGCGACCTTTTCCAGCCTTGGGGGCGCACCCACCAGACGCTCGACGCTGCTCCAGCTCGACTTGGCCTTCTCCTGCTCAGAGAGCGTTTCGTCATCGAAGAGCGCATCACAGCCAAAACGACCTGTTCAACAAGGCCTTCGGTGAAGGCGTTGTAGTTGAGGATTTTGCTGCGGGGCAGACGTGCGCTACATCCAGCAGCTTCTCGGCCATGCAAAACTGGACACCACGCAGATTTACACCCAGGTCAGTATCCGTCAGCTCAAACGGGTTCACACGTTGACACATCCCGCGAAAATGGAAGGTGAGACCGGCGATGAAGGGGATGTGGTTAAGTGACACCACGAAATGAGAACTTGAAAAAGAGTACGTAATCGTGTACATTATGCTTCATGAAAGCAACCACCTATTCCGAATTCCGGCGCAACTTGTCTGCTACGATTGATGGTGTCGCCGATGACCATGAACCTGTTTTGATTACACGTAACGGGGGCAAAGCTGCGGCTGTGCTCATGTCTTTGGAAGACTTCGCCTCGTTCGAGGAAACCCGCTATCTTTTAGCCAGCCCTGAAAACTCCGAACGGCTTTTGAAGGCCGTACAGGAGTTAGATGCGGGGAACGGCATTGAGAAGGCGTTGATCGAGTGAAGATCATCTTCCATGAGCAAGCTTGGGATGACTATCTGTATTGGCAAAAACATGATCGCAAGCTGCTGGCCCGTCTGAACAGTCTTATCAAGGAATGTACGCGTACCCCGTTTGAGGGTGCGGGCAAGCCCGAGCCATTGAAGGGCCAGCTCTCCGGATGGTGGTCACGCCGCCTCAATCGGGAGCATCGGTTGGTTTATCGCATCGAGGATGATCAACTGCTTATTGCCCAGTGTCGTTACCATTATTGAGGTGCCCTTAATTAGCCGCCAATCCCTTTTCATTGAAATCAGCGTGTCGCCTGCGATGGTCGCGAAACGTTCAGTTTCACTAGCGATTGCCACCGGGATCTTTTGCATAGCGCCATAGCTAATCGAACCGCCGCCAGTTACGTCTCCAATTTTCACGACGGGCAGCCCCACATCGCCCAAGTCCCGGCTCTTATAGGCATATCCGCCTTGGAGCTTTGCGATATTTCCGAGGACTTTGCTCATTGGTCTACAGACCCGAGCAAACGTCTAATCCTGCTACTCAGATCCTCAGAGGCTTTGAAATGCGCTTCTAGTTGTTCCTGCAAGTCAGCGAAGACTTGTGGGAAGGGTAGTGCTTCTTGGTCGTCATCGCCCGTTTCGACATACCGCCCCGGCGTCAGCACGTGGTCGAACTTGCGGATGGTCTCCAGCGCTTCGGATTTACAGAAGCCCGGCGTGTCGGCGTAGGCCTCCCAGCCTTTCTCCTCCAGCGTTTCGGGCTTGGCGCGCCAGCTGGCAGTGCAGTCTTTCGAAAGCTCCGGCCGAAGGGCAAATGCAAACGACTTGTCCTTGACGATATTTTCTCGCTTTGGAGAACTGATATAATTATCCATTTTCAATTCTCCATTCTAAATTGATTTAACATCGACAATGCCAGCCTGTTTGAGAATCTGAACCGCATTGGTTTTGACCACGTCATCTTTGAACCCAGAGTCCTTAAATACCACGCGCATGATTTCCGGATTGAGCTCATCCTTTAGCTTGGCAATGCCTTCAACCACTTCGAGAGAGATGGCATCTGAAAGACAGATAATGAGTGCTCCCATGCCGATGTCGAACACCTTTTGTCCAGCAATGCTGTGTTCTGTGATAGGCAGGGTCAGGTCGAGGCCATATTTAAGCAGGATCTCGTAAAGGACATCTTCTTCACTTCGGTCGGTTTTGATGTTGGAAATAAAGTCTTCGAGGGTGCGCTCCGTCATTTCAAAGTCAACTTCCCATGGTTTGATATTGGTGGAGTCGAGTTTGAATACCTTGAAGCCAAGGTCGGGGAGTTTGGAACCACTAATGGACACTAATTTACACGAATTATCATTCTTATCTTGGAACAAATCATCTTTTTTTGTATTGGTGTCTATTCGTGTTGATTCGTGGTTTTCTTTGATTTTGGCGGCAGCCCGGCGGATGCGTTCTTTGCTTATTTCCGCGATGGTTTTGTAGCCTGCTTTGTTGGCTTCAGATTTTTCGTCACATGTTTCTGGGAGTTGAACTGTTATACATTTCCGAGTTCCTTGATCCGTTGTATTTAGTTGCATGACAGCATGCGCCGTGGTTGCTGAACCTGCAAAAAAATCGAGAATAATTGAATCTTTATCACTTCCTGCACGAAGAGTTTCAAATATTAGCTCTGTAGGTTTTGGATTTTCGAAGGTTGTTAATTTTCCAAAAATATTTGTCATTTCAGATGAGCCAGCGGTATTAAAAGGAACAAAATCCCAAAGCGTAGTCCAAGTTATGCCTTCTTTGACATCACAAAGGAAACGTTTTAGTTTGGGGCGGCCATTGTCATCTTCTCCAAAGTAAATCTCATTATTTTTTATAAGTTGCTCTATTCGTTCTTTATTGAACCGCCAATTTCCATTTGACGAAGGATAATGTTCTTTCCCTGTTCGTGGATTAATTATTGGGAAATACAAGGAGTCTACATATCTTCCACCTTTAACATTGGCCATTAAATCACCTGCCGTCCAAGGCCCTTTGGGGTGACTATCTGGATTCTTGTATCTATCGATTTGTTTTTCTGTCCGAGGGCGAAGGTTTAAACCTGATTGATTGCTATTTTTAACAAAACATAGAATGTATTCATGCTGAGCGGCAATCACCCTATCATTTGGTGGGGTGCTTCTTTTTTTCCAAATCAATTCCGCAATAAAATTCTCTTCCCCAAAAATCTCGTCACACATTTTTCGGAGATTTGCCACTTCATTATCATCAATACTTATAAAAATAACCCCATCATCCTTCAGAAGGTTTCGGGCAAGCTTCAGTCGAGGATACATCATATTCAGCCAGTCGGTATGATAGCGCCCACTGGTTTCCGGATTGTTTGAGAGGTTACGGCCATTGCCGTCTACCTGTCCGGTAATCTCCTTGTAATTCTGTATGCTGTCCGTGAAATTATCCTTATACACAAAATCTTTGCCCGTGTTGTAAGGTGGATCGATATAGATCATCTTTACTTTTTTGTGGTAGCTCTTCTGCAGGAGCTTGAGCACCTCAAGATTGTCGCCTTCAATGAAAATGTTCTGGGTGGTATCCCAATCCACCGATTCTTCCTTGCAGGGGCGCAGCGTGCCGGTGCTGGGTGTTTGGGCGAGCATCCGGGCGTTGCTCTTGCCGTTCCATGTAAAGCTGTAGCGTTCATCGCGGTCGTCCACAAACGTGCCGAGCACTTCCTTCAGGGCGTAGAAGTCCACCTTGCCTTCGGTGAAGGCTTCCGGAAACAGCACCTTCAGCTTGCCAACGTTTTCGGCTACGATGTCCATTGTTTTACCATCCATTTTTTCCATGATTAAACCTCTCTATTTGTAACCACGAATGAACACGAATTTTCACTAATATTTTTCATAGTACAATTCGCTCCCATTCCAGTTTGTCGTGTTTAAAGTTCAGTAGCAGGCCTACTCGCAGGCCTGTAATTTTTAAATAATTTGTGATCTGGGCTTTTTCGTTATTCCCGATCTTCTCTATCGCTTTTGTGTCCACGATGATTTTATCGAACACAATCAAATCCGGAATGTATTCACCCACATTCACTGATTTGTAGATAACGGGAAATCGGGGTTGTTGAGCGTAAGGAATGCCTTGCTGCTGAAATTCAACCACCAAAGCATTTTCATACGGTTTTTCTAAAAGACCATGCCCAAGTGTATTCAGAACTTCAAAGGCACATCCAACCACTTGGTACACTTCTTCTTTAAACAATAATTCGTGTTTATTAGTGTCCATTCGTGGTTTCACAATTCCCTCGCCAGTTGCTTGAGCTCTTGTTCAAATTTCTTGATTCGTGTATTCAGCTCCACCTGCCGGTTAAAAGCCGCTTTTTTCAGCTGCCCGCACAGCTCCGATATTCTTGATTCAATTTCCCGGCACCGCGTCAGCTGTTCCAACCGGTCTCCGGCCTTGCCGATTGTAAAGGTCCCGGATAACACCGAGCATTCGTATCCAGTAAAACGATCTGTCCAGGCATTGTATAAAGTGCCGTAGGTCTGAAGCGGCATGCTGTCCCACGCAAGTGACTTTATGAATTGATAATTGACAGTGGATAATTGACAATTCTTATCATTATCAATTTCCAACTCTCCACTCTCCATTGAGATGTTCATCCAGCCGGTGGTGTAGAAACGCTCGGCAACAAAGGCTCCATGTTCGGCCTGACTGAAACGCTTGGGAGCAACACTCAGGGCGATATCCCCGCTTTCGGTGTAGAAGCCCAGCATCAATGGATACGGAATAACCCGGTGGATGATCTCGGCAATTCGTTTGTGGCCTTTCTGGGAATTCATTTCGACCTGCAAAACCGCCACCTCAAGGTATCCCCGTTCATTGTCTCTGTAAGGAAGAACCGGACAGGTCGAAGGTTTCAGGGTGTATTCCCAGTACACGGTTTTCACGTTTTCCCGAATCAGCTTTTTATCGCTGGCGACCAAAGAAGAATTCTCAAGAAACATTTTCTTTGCAATACGCTTATGCAGGTAAGCAGATTCTGGAAACCCGATTTTTGTAACCACGAATGGACACGAATTTTCACTAATATTTTCTCTATTAAATTCGTGTTTATTGGTGTTCATTAGTGGTTCCTCCTTCCTCCAGCAGGATCAGGTAGCTGACCACTTCAAAGTCATCCATGCCTTTAAAGCTGTTTTTATTGATTACGGTTCCGCCGGGAGAGAAAAGACTCTCCCCCCCGCGCTCTTCAGCTGCGCCGGTCAGGGCCTGCACTGCTTTTGAAAGCAGGTCGCGATACTGCGACATATCGGAGCCACCCCGAGTCAGTCCGGAAAGCCGGTTTATGGCTGCGCTATCAACGGACTTTCCATGGATGCTCATCTTCTTCAGCAGATCCAGAATCTTTTTGGTCTGGGTGAACTGCAAAATGACCGATCCATCGTTCTTTACATAGACCAGATAGTAAGGCGACAAGGCATAGGTGGAGTCTGAAACGGTTTGAGCGCCTTCATTTCTGAGGCAGAAAATCACTCCGGGTGAGAACTCATTTTTTAAAGAATCGTCGATGGAGGCCACGGCATATGCGCCAGATGGTATCCGCTCCAGCAGGTTCTCGTGCTCTTTTATGTAATCGCTGAGATCCATGCGGAAGTCGTTCAACGTGAGGTCAGTGATGGAGATGCCACCTTCGACATCATCAATATCGACGACTTCGTTCTGAAGTTTTTCGAGCTGTTTACGGCGGTATTCGAGGTCATTCATTTTCCCTGAATCGGTAAACTCAATGACGTTCTCTTCACCGGTGGCCGAAATATCCAGCAGGACCATGCGGCCGGAAACGCGGGCCTCAAGATTGATGTATTCATCCAGCTCCATGTTGGGCCAGAAGTTCACCAGTTGGATTTTGTCATTTTTCGAGCCCAGTCGATCAACACGGCCAAAACGCTGAATGATCCGAACCGGATTCCAGTGGATGTCGTAGTTGATCAGGTAATCGCAGTCCTGCAGGTTTTGCCCCTCTGAAATACAGTCCGTGGCTATCAGCAGGTCAATTTCTGCAGTGAGAGAAGAATCGATCTTTTCACGCTCTTTAGATACTGGAGAAAAGGAGGTGATGATTGATGCCAGATCTTTGCGTATGCCGGGCATCTCGGTTTTATTATCACCGAAACCCGTAAGCAGGGCGGCATACACGCCCAACTCTTTTCGGGACCACTCGGCAATGTTGTCATAGAGATATCTGGCTGTGTCGGCAAACGCAGTAAAGACAAGAAGCTTCTTATTGTCTGGATTAATCGGATTGGCAACTTTGTGGCGGACAAGCTCCTTCAACTTTCTGAGTTTTTCATCTTGTGGTGCTTTAACTGACTGTGCGGACGCAATGAGTTTTTCCAGAATTTCCCGGTCTTCCTCAAGCTCTTGCTTCCAGCGGACCGTGTCCACGTCCTGGATCAGGACCTTAACTTTTTTGCCAACAACAAAAGGAGAGAATGCCTCATCTTCAATTTCGATGTCCTCAATATCAAACTCTTCAACCGAAGCGTTGTTGTCATGGTCTGCAATTTTCTGAATCAAAGCGGTTACTTCGCCGAACAGTTTTCCCAGTGTCGTTGTGAAAGAGTTGATTGAGCTTTCCATTCGTTTGAACAGATTCGCCCGCATCAAGTGAATTAGACTCTGCTCACGGTCCACCTGCCGGAATACCGAACCACCGCTCATTTTCCGATCATACTTGCGGCTGTACTTTTCTGTCTTTTGCGGCAGGACATATTTTAATGGAGCATAGGCGCTTAGATTAAGCAGCCGAATATTTTTATTTATACTTTCAAGAGCCGGGAAGCGTCCCTCTGTATCAATGTCTGTCTTGATATTGACGGGTTTTAGCCTCTCCGGGAATTTTCCAATTTCCGTTACATCATAATATTTTTCGATATGTTTTCTGGATCGGGCAATGGTGAGAAGATCCAGCAATTTGAAATAGTCAAAATTCAAAGTTTCCAGCAGGGACTCGGTGGTTCTTTCGCTGTCGTCCAAATTCAACCAAGCATTGAAGCGGGTCTGAGCCATTTTCAGCGTCTGCTCGATGCTGGTAATACCGTTGGTCTTCAATGCGTCGTCTTTTGCCTCAACGATAAAGGCGACTTGGTTTTTGAGGTCGTTCATCCGGTTGTTTACCGGCGTAGCCGAAAGCATCAACACCTTGGTTTTCACACCTGCCTTGATGATCTCGTTCATCAGCTTGGAATAGCGGGTCAGGGAATCATTCTTACGAGCCGGGTTGTTTCTGAAATTGTGCGACTCGTCGATAACGATCAGGTCGTAGTTACCCCAATTCAGGGTCGCTAAATTAATCTCCCCTGACATTCCTCGCACACGGGTCAGATCCGTATGGTTGAGGACATCATAGTTGAACCTGTCCGAGGCCATGATGTTTCGTTTGTCATTAACCGTATATAAGGTCCAGTTTTCCCGAAGCTTTTTAGGACATAAAACCAGAACGCGGTCATTGCGGAGTTCGTAATATTTAATGACTGCGAGTGCCTCAAATGTCTTACCCAACCCCACACTGTCTGCGATGATGCAGCCGTTGTAGCGTTCAATTTTATCGATGGCTCCGAGTACGCCATCCCGCTGAAATTTATAAAGCTTCTGCCAGACCTGTGTGCTTTTAATTCCGGTCTGGGTCTTGATGATTTTGTCTTCATCAAGCTCTCCGATAAAATCCCTGAAGATGGCTCTTCGGTACGTCTTGTGGATTTTAGGTAAAGATGATACAATGGGGAAATGAACGATAAGCAACTTTTAATTTTGGGCCTGGGACTGAGCGAACCATGGCAGATTATCAGTCAGGAACTCAGAGAAGACAAGAAGCCACATGAATTACACATCGCAATTAAAGCTGAGCGTGGCTCCAAGTATCCGTGTCCCGAGTGTAAGAAAATGTGCCCTGCTCACGACTTTAAGGAACTTGAATGGCGGCATTTAAACTTCTTTCAACACCATTGCTACATCCGCGCAAAAGTACCCCGAACAAAATGTTTAGAGCATGGTATCAGGCGTATTCTGGTCCCATGGGCAAGAAATGGAAGCTCTTTTACCTTACTCTTTGAGCAGGCTGTTCTCATGCTGGCCCGTGAAATGCCTATGCTTTCAGTAGCCAGAAAAACTGGAATCGAAGATAAAAGAGTTGCCAGAATTATCAAATATTACGTTGAAGAAGGCAAAAAACAAATAGATTTATCTAATTTAAAATCTATTGGACTTGATGAGACATCAAGCAAGCGAGGACATAACTATGTGACTGTATTTGTCGATATGGATAAGAAAAAGGAATCTGTAATTTTTGCGACAGAAGGAAGGGATTCCAGTGTTGTTAAGGAGTGCAAAGACTTTATAGAAGAACATAATGGGGAAAAAGAAAATGTTGAAGAAGTAGTTTGTGATATGTCAAAGCCTTTTTTGAAAGGAATCAGAGAGAATTTTCCTGAATCTTCGGTAACAGCTGATTGGTTTCATATTTGTAAGAAGTTTGTAGAAGCATTAAATACAGTGAGGAAATCTGAGAGTAAACATAAGAATTTCCCTAAGCATGCACGATGGGCAGTAGTAAAGAACCCGGCGAACAATGCCCTGACAAAGTCACAGTTGGAAGCTTTACTGGAGCTTGAAGCGGGAGGTTTTCAGACGATGACGGGGTATCAGATAAAAGAGAAATTATCTTGGATAAGAGGCGCGAAAACTTTACAGGGAGCCAAGTGGAGGATTCGAAGATTTATCAATTATTCGAGAGAACTGATAAAAGATCAGGATTTATTAGAGCCGATGGCTAAAGCATTGGATAGCTTGGAGAAACATGGGGATAAGGTGGTGGAGCGCTGGCGCTCAGGTAAGACAAGCGCCCGTCTGGAAGGGTTGAACAGTATATTTCAAGCGGTTAGAGCCAGAGCTAGGGGTTACAGGAATACAGAAACATTTTTAATGATGATATACTTGCTCGCCAGTCCGGTAGCTGCGACTCTAAAATCAACTTGATATACCGAGGAGTCCTGAAGATATGAAACAGAGTCAGAAAGTAGATTTGCTGGGGAGTCTTATCGGAATAAACAAGCGCAAGAGCGTCTTGAAGAATCGTTTCAAAATCATGGCTATTTCTTCCTGAAGCCCACAGTTCATCAAACCACTTGATGAGCGAATGCGCCTCATCAGAACTGCGAAAGCAGGTATTCATATGGTGGGATTCAGAGGGAACGATACCTAAACCGTCAGTGGTGAAACAGGAGCTTCCCACAATGGAAAAGGGTTCATCGCTGCTGGTATGCGATAAGTGAATAAGGTTCTGATGGACTGGTGAGGGCAATTCGCGGACTTCGCATTTTTGTTTCAGCCACTCTGAGCACTCCCGTGCAATCCGAGTAACATCAAGTCGATTGCGTAAACGACGATCCAAGTGATTCCCGGGAAGGTTTTTGAGAAACCCCTCGTTATCACCATGGCCTGGAACAAGGAGCTTGAACTTTGAAACCTTTGAAAGCTCCTTTCTCAGCTCGTCATAGGCGTAAAGGGAAAACAGAGCGGAAACCACGGAAAGAGTGCATCCGGCTGCAATATTTTCTTTGAGTTCGGAAACAACGTTCCCCAGAGATTTATTATCAAGTATTCCCGCAGACTGTTTCACAATTCTTCTCCACGTAACGGCGGTATGGACTGTCCTGCAGTATCCTCAAAATCTGCTGCCCGATCTGATCCAAATTGATATGTTTTGTCCGGGCACCACTGACGGAAATCGCGGCCACCACCTTCCCGGCCGGATCGAACAACGGAACGGAAACACAAATTTTGCCCAGAGCATGCTCCTCATCATCGACAAAAAAACCGAGGCTCCGGCTATTCTGAATATGCTCCCGGAGCTGCGAAAGCCGGGTCAAAGTATTTCTTGTCTTGGCTTCGAACGGCTCCTTCCCCAGCACCGCCGCCAACTGATCCTCATCCAGCTGGCTTAACAACGCCTTCCCCAGAGAAGTGAAATGCAGCCCCTCGGTACTGCCGACGGTGGCCGAGCTGATCAAACCCTCCCTCTGCGGGGGATTGGCCTTATCGATAACCAGCACAAACGAATCCCGGTGCACACCCAGAATAGCGGTCATACCCAGACTTGCGGCGATCTGCTCCAAGTGCGGGCGGACTGTGCTCACGAGATTGGGCCTGTAGCCGCTGCCAATGGCAAAAGCCTTGCTCCCAATCTGATACGAAGCATTCCTGCCGCTGCTGCGCTCCACCATGTCCCGACTCTCCAGAGTCTGCATGATGTTGTAAACAGTACTGGGGGCCACTTGAAAGTGCCCGAGCAGCTGAGCAATCGTAACCGGCCCCTGCTGGCGGATAAAATCCAGAATATCAATACTGACTCCCAGAACCCGGTTCATCAAAGCCTCCAATAGTGAAAGATGACTCAGTATACCAGAAAAGAGCTATGGGTCTCTCATTATTATTACTTATATAAATAATAATTGGAATAATATCTATAATTGTAAAAAAAGATTGACATACGCACAGGCTGTGTTAGAATCGAAAAACGGGGGAAGCACCACAACAATGGAACATTCCCGAACACCAAAACCATTGGAGGAGAGATATGAAGAGCAAAACATGGCAGAGAGCCGCCATCCTGACACTTGTGCTGGGGCTGGTATTCTGGGGGCAGAGCCGCCCGCTGGCCGCCCGGGGTGATTCCAGCAGCAGCGGCTACGTGATCGGCGTACCGACGCACACCTTTGCAGACAAATGGATGACCTATCTCTTTGACGCAATTCGCGCCTACGATGCGGAGCATCCCGATGTGAGGTTCAAACTGACCGATGCCAACAACGACCCCAAACGGCAGCTCAACGACGTCGATAACTTTATCGTTGACGGAGCGGATGGCCTGCTGCTGATCCCCACGGATCCCGACATCGTCCTGGCCATCGGGCAGAAGGCCAAAAAAGCCGGAATTCCCCTAGTGCTGGTAAACCGTCTGGGAACGGATGAAGGCATGAAGTTTGTCAACACCTACGTCGGCTCCCGCGAAGAAGATGCGGGGATCATTCAGGCGGAACAGACCGCGAAACTGCTGGGAGGAGAGCCGGGAAACATCGGTATTCTGATGGGCCAGATCGGACACGCCGCGCAGATTGGACGGACCAAAGGCGTGGAAGACACCATCGCCGCCCAATATCCCAATATGAAAGTGCTCGCCAAGCAGACCGGCTCGTGGGATCGGGCCAAGGGTCTGGCCGTGGCCCAGGACTGGTTTCAGGCCTACCCGGACATGAATGTGATTCTGGCCAACAATGACGAAATGGCCATCGGTGCACTGCTGGCGGCCCAGAAGTCCGGAAAAAGCGATGCGGATCTGATCATCGGCGGAGTGGACGCGACCCCGGATGCCCTGGAATACATGGGCGGGGGCCTGGACTTTTCCGTGTTTCAGGATGCCGTAGGTCAAGGGCGGGGGGCCGCTGAAGCGGCCTACAAATGGGCCAAAGGAGAAAGTGCGGAAGCTCGGGTCTGGATACCTTTTGTTCTGGTAACCTCAGAAAATGCGTCCCAGTTTACGCAGAACTGATATTTTCGCAGGGGGCTCGACGGGGGAATCATGTCGGATAAAGTGCTGGAAGTACAACGCGTCTCCAAGACCTTTCCCGGTGTCCGGGCCCTGCAGAACATCGACTTTTCCGTAAAAAAAGGCTCCATCCACGCCCTGATGGGAGAAAATGGGGCCGGTAAGTCCACGCTGGTAAAACTGCTCTACGGCATCTACGCCCCCGATCCCGGGGGTCTCATGTTTCTGGACGGCCGTCCGTACTTGCCCAGGAGACCGCTGGATGCCCTGAAACAAGGCGTGGCCGTCGTACCGCAGGAAATCAGCCCGGTGCCGAATATAAGCATGAGTGCCAATCTTTATCTGGGCCGGGAACTCTTAAAAAACAATAGATTTCTCAACAAAGAAAAGATGCGGGAGAACACGCGCCAGACCTTGGTGGAGCTGGGCATTCCGGAGATGGCTCGAAATGCGGCCACACCGATGGAGCGGGTTCCCATCGCCCAGGCCCAGCTGCTGGCTCTGGCCACAGCGGTCACCTACAACGCCCGGTTGATCCTCCTCGATGAACCGACCACAGCGTTGACCGAAGCCGAAATAGAGCGGCTCTACCGCATAGTGCGCAAGGTGAATGAAAGAGGGGTCTCTTTTATCTATATCTCGCACAAGCTGGACGAGATCTTTCACATCGCCCGGGAACTTACGGTGTTTCGCGACGGGGCCGTGGTCGGGACCCAATCGGTGGCGGACATCACCAAGGACGAAATGATCCGCATGATGGTGGGGCGCGAAGTCAAAGATTTCTTCAACAAGAATTCGGTACCGCAGGAATCCGTCATCTTTGAGGCCAAAGAATTGTGCCGGCCCGGAAAATTTGAAAACATCAGTTTCCAGCTGCACCGGGGAGAAATTCTCGGGTTTGCCGGACTGATGGGAGCCGGGCGCAGCGAAGTCATGGAGGCCATCTTCGGCTACGCGCCGGCACACAGCGGCCGTATTTCCATCCATGGCCGGGAATGCCGCCCGTTTCAGCGGCCGCTGGAGGCCATTGAGCAGGGAGTGGGCATCATCACCGAAGACCGCAAGCTCACCGGCTGCTTCCTGAATATGAGTGTGCAGGACAATATTACCCTGCCGGACTTGAAGAAATTTATCCGCAAGGGCTTACGGCTGCTGGATTTCCGCAATATGAAAGAGAAAGCGGGCCGCTTCCGCGAAATCCTGCGCATTAAGACTCCCAGTCTGGATACCGTGATCCACAACCTTTCGGGCGGCAACCAGCAGAAGGCCCTGATTGCCAGATGGCTGCTGCTGAACCCCGACATTCTCATCATGGATGAGCCGACCAAGGGCATTGATGTGGGGGCCAGACACGAGATCTACACCATCATGGAAGAACTGGTGAGCCAGGGAAAATCGATCATCATGGTTTCTTCGGACATGCTGGAACTCCTTTCGATGAGCGACCGCATTCTGGTGCTGCACGATGGCAGGTCTTCCGGTATTTTGCCCCGAGCTGCGGCCACGCAGGAAAATGTGCTGCGCATGGCCACCGGTGAGCCGTTGGACGAGGTCCTGGGAAAATCTGCGGCAGAAAAACAGGCCCAAGGCGGGAAAACACCCTGATGAACCCGATTATCAAAGCCCTGCGAAGCAACTTTTTTTCCAGATTCGGGATGCTGTTCATCCTGCTGCTGTTGATCCTGTTCATGGGCTTCATGTCCGGGGGGCGCTTTTTCCGCCCGCAGAATCTGCTCAATATTCTGGAACAGGTAACGCCCATCGGCATTATTGCCATCGGTGTGACCTTTGTCATTATCACCGGGGGCATTGATCTCTCGCTGGGTTCGGTGATCGCCCTAGCCGGAGTCAGTGCGGGAATGGTGGCCCAGGGGCAGGGAACGGCCATGGGCATTCTGGCACTGCTGGTAGCCATTCTGGTGGGGCTGCTGTGCGGCCTGATCAACGGTTTGATCGTGGCCTTTGGCAAAATCCCGCCGTTTATCGTGACCCTGGGCATGATGACCGCGGCCCGGGGTCTGGCGGCCGTAGTCGCCCACGGGCGGCCCGTCGGCTCTCAGCCCGCCGTGGTCACCTGGCTGGGGCTCAACCGCATTCTGGGCGTTCCCGGAGTAGTATACGTTTACCTGCTGTTCTCCCTGGTGGCTTACGTTCTGCTGGACAAGATGCGCTATGGCCGCTACGTCACCGCTATCGGCGGCAACCTCAACGCGGCAAAGATCTGCGGGGTGCAGGTGGAAAAATGCCTGGTGCTGAGCTACATGTTTGCCGGTATCGCCTCGGGAATCAGTGGCAATATTCTGGTTTCCACCACTATGGCGGCCAATCCCACCTACGGAGTGATGTACGAACTGGATGCCATCGCCTCCACCGTCATCGGGGGGACCTCCCTGAGCGGGGGCAAGGGTTCGGTGCCTCTGTGCATCGTCGGGGCCATCATCGTCGGGGTGATCAATAACGGCCTCAACCTGCTGGGAGTGGATCCTTACTGGCAGCAGGTGGTCAAGGGCATGATCATCGTGCTGGCGGTATTTCTGGATCAGCTCAAACGGAATTCCAAAGATTAGGATTGAACTTGTGTCCAGAATCTTGAAATTCGGCATCATCGGCTTCGGCCGCATCGGACAGGTCCACGCCAGATGCCTGCTGCAGGAAGTGCCCGGGGCGCAGTTAGTTGCCGTGAGCGATCCGTTTCTCAACGACGGGCACCGGCAATTCCTCGGCAAGCTGAGCACCGCACCCGTGTCCATTGCCATGCATCTCGATGCGGAGCCCATCCTGGAAAATTCTGAAATTGACGCGGTGCTGATCTGCTCCTCAACGGATACCCATTCGCGCTATATTCAGCAGGCGGCCGAGGCGGGGAAGCAGATCTTCTGCGAGAAGCCCATCGACCTGGATACGGGGCGGATTAAGGACTGCCTGCGGAGCGTCGAAAAGGCCGGCGTCCAGCTGCAGACGGGTTTTAACCGGCGCTTTGACAGCAATTTCGCCCAGCTCCTCCGGGACGTGCAGGACGGGAAGATCGGTGCGCCCCAGCTCTTGAAGATCAGCTCGCGCGATCCCGCCCCGCCGCCGCTCGAATACATTACAGTTTCCGGCGGCCTCTTCCTCGACATGATGATCCACGACTTCGATATGGCGCGCTATCTCTTCGGAGAGCCGCGTTCCGTGCAGGCCTGCGGCAGCTGCCTGATCGATGAGGCGATCGGGCAGGCGGGGGATATCGACACCGCAGTGGTGACCCTGCAATTTACCAATGGGGCCTTGGGGCTGATCGACAACTCGCGCCAGGCCGTCTACGGCTACGATCAGCGGGTTGAAGTCTTCGGTTCGGCGGGCATGTCGCTCTGCGACAATAACTACGCCCACAATGTGCGGCACTTCGGCAAAGACGGCAGCACGGGGCAGAAGCCCCTGCACTTCTTCCTGGAGCGCTACCGGGCGGCCTATATCCTGGAATTGCAGAGTTTTGTCCGGGCCCTGCAGGAAGGCGGGGAAGTGCCGGTCAGCGGCGAAGACGGCCTGAGAGCGGTGGAGCTGGCTCTGGCTGCCAAAGCATCGCTGGAGAACGGGGGGTCTCCGGTTTCATTGTGAGCCGCCGCGAATGTCCTAACGAAATGCCGAAAGGAAATGATAGAATGAAATTGACCACAGCCCAGGCCCTGATCCGCTTTCTGGACCAGCAATATCTGCGCTTGGACGGAAAAGAATACAAATTTGTGGCCGGGATCGCCGGGATCTTCGGCCACGGCTGCGTGCTGGGGATCGGCGAAGCCCTGGCGGAAACGGATAACCAGCTGCGTTTTTACCGCGTGCAGAACGAGCAGGGTGCCGGCCACATGGCCATGGGCTTTGCCAAGCAGCGCGACCGCCTGCAGATTCTGGCCTGCACCAGTTCCATCGGCCCGGGAGCGATGAACATGGTCACCGCAGCGGCCACGGCGAGTGCCAACCGCATACCCGTACTCTTTCTGCCCGGGGATATTTTTGCCAGCCGCCAGCCCGACCCGGTCTTGCAGCAGGTCGAGCAGGAATACGACCACTCGATCTCGTCCAACGACGCTTTCCGGCCCGTCAGCAAGTACTGGGACCGGATCAGTCGGCCGGAGCAGCTGATGACGGGCTGCCTGAACGCGATGCGGGTGCTCAGCGACCCCGCCCTCTGCGGCGCGGTGACGCTCTCGCTGCCCCAGGATGTGGCCGCAGAAGCCTTTGACTACCCCGACTACTTCTTTGCCCGGCGGGTGCACGAAATCCAGCGCCGCCCCCCGGCTCCCGGCACAGCCGCCCAGATCGCCGCTAAAATACGGCAGAAAAAGCGCCCGGCCATACTCATTGGGGGAGGGGTGCGCTATTCGCGGGCTCTCGCTGAAGTTACCCGGCTCGCGGAGCAGTGCCGGATACCGATGATGGAAACCCAGTCGGGCAAGGGGCAGCTCGCCTGGGACCACCCCCTGAACCTGGGGGCCGTTGGCACCACGGGGACACTTGCGGCAAACTCCATCGCCCGGGAGGTGGACTGCCTGCTGGCCATCGGAACCCGGCTGAACGATTTTCACACCGCCTCCAAGTGGGCCTTCCGCGCAGAAGATCTGGAAGTCATCGCCATCAACGTCAACAATATGGACGCGTATAAACTCGATGCCCTGCCCGTCCTCGCCGATGCCCGGCTGGCCGCAAAAGAACTACTCCCCATGCTCTCGGACTACCGTTCGGGCTACCGGGAGGGCGAGATCGCCGCAGTCAAGGCACAGTGGGATGCCGAGGTCGAGCGGCTTTACAGCACTCAGCTGCCCGGGGAAGCAGAAGAAAACGGGGCGCAGAACTTTGAAAGAGACCAGTTTTCCCCGGGCGCAGAGAATGAGAATGCCTTCGGGTGCCTGATGCAGACCCGGGTGCTGGGGCTGCTGCGCGAGTCCATTCCTCAGGAGGCCATTGTGGTCTGCGCCGGGGGCAGCCTGCCCTCCGATCTGGAGCGGATCTGGCGCAGCAGCGTCCCCGGAACCTACCATCTGGAATACGCCTATTCCTGCATGGGCTATGAGATTCCCGGGGCAATCGGGGCGAAGCTGGCCGCCCCGGAACAGGAAGTGTGGGCACTGATAGGCGATGGCACGTATTTGATGTACCACCAGGAATTGCTGACTGCGGTCGCAGAGGGCCTGAAAATCCATGTCATGCTGATAGAGAACGGCGGCTGGCAGTGCATCGACAACCTGCAGACCTCGCAGGGGATCCGGCGCTTCGGCTGCGAGCGGCGCTTCCGCGGGAGCGGCGAACTGGACGGCCCCTACGTCCCGGTCGACTTCGTCCGCAACGCCCAAAGCTACGGCTGCTTCGGCATCGCTGCGGGAAATGAAGCGGAACTGCGCCGGGCCATTGCCGCGGCGCGGGCGAGTGAGCCGAGCGCGGTGGTGGTCGCCCGCTGTGTGGTCAAGTCGATGACGGACGGCTACCAGAGCTGGTGGAACGCAGGGGTTCCGGAACTTTCGGCCAAAGCCGAAGTCGTCGAGGCATACCGGGAAATGGAACGCCGCCGCTGCGAAGCGCGGCTCTACTGAGGGGTGCCTGTGAACGCGATTTCTTTCGGCATTGCCCCGATCAACTGGACCAACGATGACCTGCCCGAGCTCGGAGGGGAAATCCCTTTTGAGCAATGTATTTCCGAAATGGCCCTGGCCGGATACAGCGGCTGTGAGGTCGGCACTAAATACCCGGTCGACCGGCCCGGGCAGCTTGCGCACATGCTCGAACTGCGGGGGCTGCAGATCTGCAACCAGTGGTTCAGCATCTTCCTGAGCAGCCGCCCGCTGGCGGAGAATATCGAGCGGCTGCACGATCAGGCCGGATTCCTGCGGGAAATGGGGGCAGGCATAATCGGGGCTTCCGAGCAGAGCAGCAGTATCCAGGGGCAGAATGTTCCCTTGTTCGGGCAGGATGGGGGCAAAAATGGACACAGGACCAAGCCGGTGCTGGATGACGAAGGATGGCAAAGGCTGTGCCAAGGCTCGAATGAACTGGGCAAGATCGCCCGCGAGGAGTACGGGATCCGCTTTTGCTACCACTACCACCTGGGAACGGTGATCGAAACGCAGCAGGAGTTCCGCCGCTATCTGGAAAATACCGATCCTAGGTACGTCCACGCCCTCTTCGACTCGGGACACGCCTTCTGCAGCGGAGCGGACCTGCCGGCGCTCCTGCGGGAGTCGGAGCCCCGCCTGGCTCACGTGCACCTGAAGGATGTACGCCCGAATATCCTAGCGCAGATGAAGCAGGAGGGCTGGAGCTTCCTCGAAGGCGTGCGGCGGGGGCTCTTTACCGTCCCCGGAGATGCCGGGAGCATCGACTTCGAGGCGATTTTTGCCCGGCTGAAGGGAATCGGCTATAAGGGCTGGGTGGTGGTGGAGGCCGAGCAGGATCCCGCCGTGGCTAACCCCTTTGAATACGCCCGGCTCGGGCGCGAATACCTGCGCCGGATCAGCGGGTTTTAGGATTTGGGTATGTTGAACTTCCCCCGGAATCGGAAACTGGCCTGTATTACCATCGGGCGGGCCAATATGGACCTCTACCCACCCGAGGGACAGATCTTTGCCGAAGCCCGCAGCTACGAGGCCTTCGTCGGCGGCTCTCCGGCCAATATTGCTGCGGGCCTGGTGCGCCGGGGCCTGGGTGCCGGGATTATCACCAAGCTGGCGGACGACGGCATCGGCGAATTTGTCTTCCGCTACCTCAGAGACTTCGGCGTTGACGTGTCCCGGGTCCTCCGGGAGAAATCCGAGGCCCGGACCTCCCTGGCCTTTGCCGAGCGCCGCCGGGCGGCCAGTACCGTTTTCTACCGCCAGCAGCCCAGCGACCTTCGGCTGGAGGCCGGGGAAATCGAGCGCGATTATATTGCCCAAAGTCAAGTCTTCTTTATCTCGGGTTCCGCCCTCTGCCGGGAGCCCTGCCGCTCCGCGGTGCGCCGGGCGGTGGAATACGCCCGTCAGGAGGGGAGCGTCGTGGCCATGGACATCGACTACCGGCCGCACGGCTGGGAATCCGAGGGCACTGCGGCGCAGGTGCTCTCTTCCTTTGCCCGGCTCTCCGCCCTGCTGATCGGGACTGCCGAAGAGTTCCGGCTGGCCTGCGGCACGGAAAGACAGCCCCCAGCTAGTGATAGTAGCGGGGAGGAGGATTCGGCATTTTCCGCGGCCTTCCCGCAGGCGGAGCTGCTGGTCGTCAAGCGCAGCAAGGACGGAGCCAATGCGTATCTAAAGGACGGTTCCGCTATTTCTGGAGCCCTGCTGCCCGCGGCCCTGAAAAAGCCCTGGGGGGCGGGAGATGCCTTCGCCAGCTCGCTGCTGGCCTCCCTCCTGCAGGGCAAGAGCGTCTCTGAGGCCATGTGGGACGGGGCGGGGGCGGCATCACTGAATATTTCGGGGCTCTCGTGCACCGAGGCCATGCCCGAGAGCGCGGAGTTAGAAAAATTTTTACAGGATTTCCGCAGGGGCGCACTGGGGCCCGAGTGGCGTGACTGACGAACTGCCGGAAAATCTGAGGAGGAATTATGCCCAAACACATTCCCGACTATGACAACGGGAACCAGCCCATTGTCGGTGTGGAACAGAACACCCTGCAACGCGCCTGCTTCAACCGGGTCCGTCTGAGACCCGGAGAAAGTTTCCAGCACGAACTGCCCGGTTATGAGTCCTGCCTGGTGGTGGCCCACGGCTGCTGCGATATTGTGGTCAGCGGCAAAGACGGGCAGGAAAGCTATCAACGGATCGGAGAGCGCAGGGAGCTGTTTGGCGGCAAACCCGATTCGGTCTACCTCCCGCTCGGCTGGACGGCGGAAATCCGGGGGATTTCCGGGCAGGACGGTCCCATAGCGACTTCGGAAATCTATATCGCCGCAGGCCGGGCCCAGCAGAACTTTTCCCCTTTCCGCGTCAAGCCTTCCGAGGTCGATGTGGTGCAGTACGGCAGCGATGAGACCAAGACCCACCGCAAAATCTACCACATTCTGGGCCAGAAGCAGCAGGGCAAAGTGGACAAACTGCTGGTCAGCGAGCTCTTTACGGTCGGGGCCGGGGGCTGGTCCGGCTTCCCGCCCCACAAGCACCACCTAGACCGCCGGGAAGGAAATCGGGCGGACGGCAAGATCCTGGAAACGGACCACGAAGAAATCTATCACTTCAAGTTCAATCCCCCATTCGGCTTCGGCGCCCAGTTCGCCTGCGTCGAGGACGACGACTTCGGCCCGGTCTATCACCTCAAGGATGCCTCCACTGTGCTGCTGGACAAGGGCTACCATCCGGCGGTGGCCGCCCCGGGCTACGAAATGTATTACTTCACCATTCTGGTGGGCAAGAGCCAGCGCCCGCTGGTGCAGTATTTCCATCCCCAACACAGCTACCAGCTGCAGACCATTCCGGGAATTATGGACATGGTCAACAAGTTTAAGTAGGTCATATGTTAGTCAATCTGAAAGGCATTCTGGAAGAGGCCCGGGAGCGGAATACGGCCGTGCTGGGCTGTAACATCTTCGGCTACGGCTGGGCCAAAGCGGTGCTCGCCGCCGCAGAGGACTGCCGCAAGCCGCTCATCCTGCTGACCAACCGTGATTTCATTCACTACGCCCCGCCCCGCCACATCGGGCCGGTTTTCGCCGATCTGGCGCAGCAGGCCAAAGTTCCCATCTGCCTGCAGCTCGACCACAACAGCGACTTTGCCGCCATCCGCGAAGCCCTGGACGCGGGGTACAGCTCGGTGATGTACGACGGCTCGGCCCTGCCGCTGGAGGAGAATATTGCCAACAGCCGCAAGGTCGTCGCCTGGGCCCGGGAAAAAGGGGCCACGGTCGAGGGCGAGGTCGGCAGCGTGGCCTATACGGACAAGGCCGAGGAGCTTTGCCGTTTTGCGCAGCAGGTAGCCTGTCCCATCATCCAGCTCAACGCATTTTGCGGTCTGGACGCCCTCAGCGTGGAGCAGAATCTGGAAATCACTGCGCAGAACGTGGAAAAAGTCTGCCGGATCGGGCGGGAATACGGCATCCGATTCCAGTACGAGGGCGCGGCCTGGACGCCGCTGCACCGCCTCTGTGACTGCGTCCGCCTGGTGGATGTGGTCGGGCTGGACAACTTCGGCCTGGTCATCGACTTCTGGCACCTCTGGGCCTCGCGCGGGGCCCAGCCGGAAGAGCTGGCCGGGCTGGACCCGCGTTATATTTTCGGCGTCCACGTCTGTGACGGGCTCCGCCCGGAGCCGGACGAAGACGGGAATATCACCTGGGAAGAAGAAATGCAGTACCGCAAGTTCCTTCCCGGCGAGGGGGAGCTGCCGGTGGCCGAGTGGCTTGCCGCGGTCCGCTCTGCGGGCTACGGCGCTTCGTATTCCGGCGAGATCCTGAACCCCTGGCTCTGGGAGCAGGATCACCTGGAGCTGGCCTTGCGGATGAAGCGGGCCCTGGCCTCGTTTCTGGAGCCTGCTTGATTGATTTGGAGTATGTGTATGGTAAAATTAGCTATGGTCGGCCTGGGCCGGATCGGTAAGAGTCACGCCAAAAACCTGATGCAGACCCCCGGCTGCGAGATCGTCGCCGCCTGCAGTCTGATTCCCGGGGAGTTGGAATGGGCGCAGCAGCACCTCGCTCTGAGCCGCTCCCAGCTCTGGGACGACTACGCGGCGCTTTTGCAGAAGCAGGACTGCGATGCCCTGTTCCTGGCGACTTCGAGCAATGTGCACGGGGAGCAGATTATTGCGGGGCTGAAGGCCGGCAAGCATGTGTTCTGCGAAAAGCCTCTGGGCACCAGCGTTGCAGACTGTGAAAAGACGGCCCAGGTCATCGCGCAATATCCGGAGCCGGTTTTTATGCTGGGTTTCGTGCGGCGCTTTGATCCGGCCTATGCCTATGCCAAAAAGCACATAGAGCAGGGCAGGATCGGTGCGCCGTACATGCTGCGCTCGCAGACCAGCGACCACTTGGATTTTGCCCCGTTCCAGCTGGAATTCACGGCCAGTTCGGGGGGGATTTTCCACGATATGAGCGTGCACGACATCGACTTGATGCGCTGGTATCTGGATGCTGAAGTCGAGAGCGTATACGCCCTGAGCAGCAGTCTGGCCTTCCCGGAATTTGGCCGGATCGGGGATGCCGATAACGCCATTGTGAGCTGCGAGCTGAGCAGCGGCAAGATCGGCGTGATTCAGGCCAACCGCAATTCGGCCCACGGCCACAATACCCTGACGGAGATCTACGGCAGCGAGGGCATTTTGCGCATCGGGTTTCGTCCGGCGCAGGTGGATGTGGAGATCCTCGATGCCGGCGGTCAGCGCAAGGAGTGTGCCTATACTTTTTTTGATCGTTTCTCTGATGCCTTCCGCTTGGAAGTCCGTGAGTTTGTCAACTGCGTAAACGAGGGCAGATGCCCGGGAATCGGCTATTGGGACGGCGTGCAGGCGACCCGGATTGCAGAGGCCTGTACCCGGTCGATGAAAGAACGGCGCATTGTGGGGATCTCTTGTGCATTGCGGCACTCTGTGAACCTGGACAGGGTGTCCTATGAGACAGAACGGGAATAGCGATTTTTAGAGGTGCCCCGGTAAGGAGTACAGGAAATGCATACATATCGCGGTCCTTTACATCAAAGCGTAAGCACAACGGCCACAGACTTGTGGAATGACAGCTGCTCGGAAACCGAGCTGCGCTATTCCCTGGAGCACGGGGCCACCGGAGCCACCACCAATCCGACCATTGTGGGCAATGTCCTGAAAAAGGAGCTTCCTTTGTGGGAGATCTCAATCCGGGAATGGATCCGCAGCATGCCTCAGGCCACGGAGCTGGATATTGCCTGGAAGCTCAACGAGGAGATGGCGCGGGCCGGAGCCCGGCTCTTGTGTCCCGTTTTCCGGCAAAGCGGTGGCAGAAAGGGCCGGCTCAGCATCCAGACCAACGGCCAGTACTGGCGCAGTCCCGACCTGCTGCTGGAGCAGGTAAAGCATTTTGCTACCCTGGCGCCGAATATGATGGTCAAGATGCCGGCGACCCAGGCGGGGGTCCGGGCCATAGAAGAGTCCCTGTATTGCGGAGTGAACACCAATGCCACCGTCTGCTTTACGGTTGCACAGGCCCTGGCGGTGGCCGAAGCCGTCGAACGGGGGCTGAAGCGGCGCGAGGCCGAAGGCAAGGACATCGATGAGCTGCATCCGGTTTGTACCATTATGGTGGGCCGTCTGGACGACTGGCTCAAGATCGTCTGCGCGCGGGACGAACTGGTTCCGAACCCCGAGATCCTCGAATGGGCCGGGGTAGCGGTGATGAAGCGGGCGTATGCTATCTATCAGGAGCGCGGCTACCGCTGCCGACTGCTGGCGGCGGCCTATCGCAACCACTATCACTGGAGCGAATTTATCGGCGGGGATGTCGTGCTGACCATTCCCTGCAAGTGGCAGAAACGTTTCAACCAGTCTCAGGTAGAGGTGAAGGAGCGGATGCACCAGGCGGTTGCCCCGCAGATCGTTTCGGAATTGCAGTCGCTGTTCCCCGATTTCCGTGCGGCTTACGAGCCCGATGGCCTGAGCCCGGCGGAGTTCGATACCTTCGGGGCCACCAGACGCACCTTGCGCACTTTTATTGCCGATTATATCGGCCTGTTGGCCGTGGTGCGGGATTTCATGATCGCCAATCCAGATGTCTGAGAGTTTTACGGAGCAGGCGCACATCATCAAAGACCGCTGTGCGGCATTGATCTGCGGGGGGCTCCGCGGAAGGAGCGCCCCCCGCAGCACGAATGTTGAATGAGAAGGGTGTGGGCGTCTGGCCGGATACCGTTTCGACAAAGGAGTAGAAAAATGAAGGAAATTCAAAACTGGATCGACGGTACTTTCGTTTCGGGTATGGGGGCTTGCCTGAAGCTGGAGAGCCCGCTGGATTCCAGGGTGCTGGGGGACTTGCGGCTGGCCGACCCGGAGCAGCTGGATCAGGCGGTGCGCGGTGCGGTGCGGGCCCAGAAGGATTGGGCGGCGTTGACCCTGAAAAAACGCGCTCAGGTGCTGTACCATTACCGGAGCCTGCTGCAGGAGTCGCGCGAGGAACTGGCCGCCATCTGCTGCGAGGAGAACGGCAAGAGCATGGCCGAAGCCTTAGCGGGAGTGGATCGGGCGCTGGAGCTGGTGGAGTATGCGGCGGGGGCAGCGAACTGGCTGACAGGTCGGGTACAGCTGGTCAGTGCCGGGGTGGAATGCCGGGACGAGTTTTTGCCGGTGGGGGTTTGCTCTTCGATCACTCCGTTCAATTTTCCGATCATGGTGCCGCACTGGACGATGCCGCTGGTGCTGGTCACGGGCAATGCCTTGATTCTGAAGCCTTCGGAAGCCACACCGCTGAGCGCATTGAAGGCGGCGGAGTTGTGGCAGAAAGCCGGGCTGCCCGATGGGGTCTTGCAGGTGGTGAACGGTGCCCACGAGATTGTGGAGGGGATTTGTGATCATCCCGATATCGCCGCGGTCTCTTTTGTCGGATCCACGCCGGTTGCGGAGCTGGTATATCGGCGTTGTGCCGACAATTTGAAGCGGGTGGCTACCTTTGGCGGTGCTAAAAATCATATCATTCTGCTCCCCGATGCGGATCCGGATATGGTGGTCCGCGACATTCTGGCCTCCGCCACCGGGATGTCCGGGCAGCGCTGCATGGCCGCATCGGTGCTGGTGGCAGTGGGGGATACTCAGAAGCACATCGATTTATTGCTGGAAGCTGCCGCAAAACAAGTCCCCGGCCGGGATTTGCCGCCGCTGATCAGCGCGGCTGCGGTAGAAAAGATCCACAAGTACCTGGATAGCTGTGCGGCGGCGGGGTCCCGCATTCTGGTGGACGGGCGCCGGGCCAGGATTCCCGAAAGTGGTTATTATATTGGGGCTTCGGTGGTGGAACATCCGGATGTCGGCTCTATGCCGAAAGAGGAGGTTTTCGGTCCGACGCTGGAAATTGTGCGGGTGGCCAATATTCGCGAGGCGGCCCGGGTTCAGAATCGTTCTCCGTATGGCAATGCGGCTTCGGTATTTACCCAAAACGGGCGCAGCAGCAGTGAGATTTTGCCGTTATTGGAGGCCGGTATGCTGGGAGTCAACATTGGCGTCCCGGTGCCCCGGGATCCGTTTTCTTTTGGCGGGATCAAAGCATCGCGCTTTGGCACTGCCGACATTACCGGGCAGGAGTCTCTGCCTTTGTGGACGGTTCACCGCAAGATTACCAGCAAATGGAATGCAGAGCACAAGCGGGACTGGATGAGCTAGAGGCTAAAAATTCCAATTTCGCGCTAGACTCGGTTTTTTTTGCGGCAGCGAAGGTTCCGCCTTGTGGCAGGGTTTGTGGCAAACGGCCTGCTTGTGCCATTTACCACCGTAGGGAGAGGCAGCAAAAGCCTGCTGTGCAGCTGGCGCCGTTGTTACGCTTTGTTCAGTTCCCGCTTTGTTTTACCGCCTTGTTTTATGGGAAGTCTCGGGGAACGAAAATGCGAGCCCTCATGCCGAACCCTTGGGTAACCGGTAGATGCGGCGCAGGGTCTGCAGCGGATGTAGATCCAGCACATTCTCGTAGAAGCCCTCCAGAAAACGTTGATCGTATAAATTGAACGAAGGATTGTGCCCCAGGGGAATCACTGTGCCATTCAGCAGCAGGTATTCCTCAGCCTGAGAGAGCAGCTTAAAGCGCTCACCCCGGTCCGTTGCTTGCCGGGCTTGGTCTAGCAGCGCATCGTAGTCCGGATCGTGGAATTCAAACAAGTTCAAAGAGTTCCCGCCGCGCCAGAGATTCAGGAACGTGGTTGGATCGGGATAGTCTCCAATCCAGCTCAAAATTCCCAAAGTAAATGAGGACGGGGCAGCCTGCCCCCCGCCATGGGTGGATGGCGCCCCCGCCGCGCCCCCTCTTCCGTCTCCTTCTCCCGCTCTCTGAGCATCATGGACGCTTCCGTTGCCCGGATCTTCATTGTAAGCTGCTCCCAACAGGGCCGTAGGATCGCCAAATTCGACCTCGACTTCGCATTTCAGTTCGCTCCAAGCTTCCCGGATCAGAGTGGCAAACCGCTCATAAACCGGCCCCTCCGGAAAGCGCAGCACCAGTGTGCCCAGCCCCTCGCCATCGGGATAGCCGGCAGCTTCCAGCAAGCGCAGAGCCTCATCTTTGTCCTGCTCCTCCAAAGTCTTTCCCGATTGGAAGCCGGGCATTTCGGGAATCAGGTGGGCATCGCCGCCCGGCCCGCTGCGCAGCTTTTCCAACGGCAGCAACAAGGTGAGGGCCCGGCGCACCTTCGCTTCGCTCCAGGACTTTGTCGTTTGGTTGCTGTTCGCAAAATAGAAAAACATAGAGCTGAAAGACTTGCCGATGTGGATCAGTTCCACGCTGCGACGCAGCTGCTTCAGCTCGGAATAACCCGAAGCAATCCAGTCAATTTTATAGGCGTTGAGCGCCGCGCTGATGTCCGGATCCTGCCACTGGTAGTACTTTTGGATAAAGATCTTCTCTGAGGCCAGCTCAGCAGCATTCCAATAATAGGGGTTGGCTTCCAACTGCACCCCCGCCTCAGAGACATATTTGAGGCGGTAGGGCCCATTGCTGATCAGATTATCTGATCCGTTGGCCGACTCACTGACATCAGTCCCGACTGCTTGGTATAGACTGCGGTACAGGGCCGGCCAGTTTTGTTGGGTCAGCAGACTCGGCGGCAGCGGGCTGAGGCTGTGGTGAGACAGTATTGCCAGTATTTCCGGGCTGGGATGCTTCAGCGTCAATTCCAGCTGATAGGGATTCTGCACCTTGATCCCAGTGGCTTCCCGAGGAATTTTCCCCTCGCGGTAGTCTTTGACTCCGACAAGCAAATCCAGCAGAGAGCTGAACGGAGCCTTGTCTCCGGCACGCAGGAAAAAGAACCAGGTCCGGGCCACGATCTCCGCATCAATCGGTTCACCATTGCTGAAGCGGGCGTTGCGGCGCAGATAGAAGGTATAGCGCAGGCCATCAGCGCTGCGTTCCCAAGATTTGGCCAGGCCCGGACGCGGGGTCATATCCGTAGGGTTATAGGCCAGCAATCCTTCAAACAAGGCAATGTGCAGCTGCGCTTCACTGGCCGTGTAGCTGAACAGGGGGTTCCACTGCAGGTGGCTGCCGTAGTCCATTACGATGTTGATGTCACTCTCTGCGCGCAGGCGCTGTACTTCACTGAGGATCCAGTCGCGACGCACCTGCAGCTCGGCAGGGGCATCTTCAATGCCGACATTCTGTTCATCATTTTGCGGTGCTTGCCGGAGCTCCTGAGCCGCCAGGGCCATTATCATGGACATTACCAATAAATAAAAGTTTACAGAGGCAAACAGCCGGCAGTATCTCACTCGATTATCCATAAGGGCAGCTCTAAAAATTCCAATTCCGCGCTGAATCGCGATTTTGTTGCCGAATAAAGGATGGTCGGGCCTGGCTGCGCACGGCCCTCCCCTGTTTCTCCCATGCTGCGCCAGCTCGCAGGAAAGGATGGTCGGGCCTGGCTGCGCACGGCCCTCCCCTGTTTCTCCCATGCTGCGCCAGCTCGCATGGGAGCATCAAAACTCGGTGCTATTGCCGAGGCGAAGCAGGGCAATGGCACAATACTCGCGAAGCGGTACCATTTTGGGAGGTCCCAAATGTTTTGCTTTTGCTCTCATGAAAATTTCGCGCTCTCAGAGCGGGAGCAAATTTTTAGAAATCCCTTGAGATATGAACAAAGCCCTACATACTATCAGTTTTGGCCAAAAATACAACTAAAGGGCACCTCTAAAAATTCCCTATCATAAAAAGATGCTGCTGCCAGCTCGCAAAAGAGGAAGGTCGGGCCTTGGCTGCGCACGGCACTCCCCTGTTTCTCCCATGCTGCGCCAGCTCGCAAAAGAGGAAGGTCGGGCCTTGGCTGCGCACGGCACTCCCCTGTTTCTCCCATGCTGCGCCAGCTCGCATGGGAGCATCAAAACTCGGTGCAATCGCTGCGGCGAAGAAAAAAACAGAAGCAGAGCGATTGTACAATTCTCACAGAAAACGATACCATTTTTAGAGGCGCCCTAATCAGAAAGAGGAGCATTCATGCGCTATTTTCGCGAACAGGGAAAAAGTGACCACGAAGTAATTGAAACGCTGAATGCCAAATTCGGTGATAATTATCAGATTATGACGCGCAAAACCATCAAGCTGGGTGGTATTTTCGGCGTGGGTCGTCGCACCGGGGTGGAATACTATGGCTACATTAAAGAAAAGGCCAGTGCCCTCGCCGGAAATCGTTTGGCTCAGCGCGGCACCCGATCCGACCGGAGTTCTGCGGAATTGAGCCCGTCCCTCAGAGCTGCCAAGCCTAAGCTCGAGAAACAGGGCGAGCGCGATCAGCGCAGCCGCGACGAGATTCTAGCCCGCTTCGCCCAAAATAAAGAGGTACAACGCTTGTTGCGCGAAAAAAAGTTGACGTTGGAACAAGAAAGAACCACCGGGCCGGCAGCCCCGGCAATCTCCCCGGCAGCCCCGGCAGCCCCGGCAGCCCCGGCAGATCGGGCAAAGGGCATTCTACCGCCGGTGCCGGGCCTGGAAACGGGCAATCCGCAGCCAGCTTCTTCGCCAGCTTCTTCGCCAGCTTCTTCGGGAATGCAGCAGGATGGCGGAGTGCCGCAAAATAACGGTTTTGTACCGCTTTATGACCCTGCGGTCCAGTCCGCTCCACAGACGAGCCCGGCTCCGGTACCCGAAGCAGAACTTGCCAGCGTCAACTACGACTTGTTGAGCGCGTCCGCGCATCCACAGTTTTCGCCTAATCCGCATCCCGGTCCGCAACCTGGCTGGTCAGGCTATGATCATTCACAGAACCATGCCCTCCCAGCGTATTCATCAGATCCACGACCGCAGTCACCCCCTCCCGGTGTCCATCTCCCCAATACTTCCGGTGGGACTCAGGGTCGGAGGGGGCTTTTGCACAGTCCGCACGAGGACCCACGTGAGCCACACAGCCAGTGGGGCGGCTATTCCAGTCACCCGGGAAGTCCGTACCAGCGCAATATCGATCAGCTCGAATCGAGCTTTTTGCGGCGTCTGGAGACACTGGAACGTAAGCTGGACCGCCGGGGCGGCAGCATCAGCGAGCCCGAGAGCCTGACTCGCCTGCGCGAGTCCATGTACCACAACGAGTTTCCGCCACAGTTTGTCGAGCGCCTGACGTCCCAGATGAAGCGTGAGCTGCCGCTTGAAGAGCTGGAAAAGCTGGAAGTGCTGTGGCAATCTGTGCTCTTGCACATCGCCGAGAACCTGCGCTTCATCGATGTGACACAGCAGAACCACTCGCGGATCATGGTGCTGGTCGGGCCGACTGGGGTGGGCAAGACCACTACTATTGCCAAATTAGCAGCCAGTCATTGTGTTGAGGCGATGGGCGGGAGCAAAAAAGTGCACCTGATCACGCTGGATAACTACCGCATCGGAGCCCAGGACCAGATCCGCACCTACGGCGAGATTCTGGGGGCACGGGTGGACTGTGTGGAGACCACCGAGGGGCTGGCAAGCTGTATTGCTCAGGATCAGGAATCCGACATAATTCTAATCGACACCATGGGGCGCAGCCCCGGCGATCACATGAAGCTGGCGGAAATGCGGCAGTTTTTGGAGCATGGGGGCAACTGTGAAATTCATTTGACCATGAGCGCAACTTCGGGAGTCAGCGCCATGAAGGAAATCATCACTCAGTTCAAGCCCTTTGGCTTCCGCTCAGTGATTTTGACCAAGCTGGACGAATTGGGCCGCCTCGGAGGGGCCTTGGCGACTTTGTTGCAGGAAGATCTGCCTCTCTCATATCTGACCACGGGGCAAAAGGTACCGCAGGACATCCGTCCCGCCTCGGCCTTGGCACTGTTCCAGCATCTAAGCGAGGTCCAGCTGGACTGGCAGAGCTTTGCCCAAAAATTAGAAGAAAGCATATACTGAGCTATACAAGAGAACGCTGATTTTGATACAGTACAGCGGAACTTTTCACAAAGAAGCTCCCGGGAACCTCTAAAGGGAACCTCTAAAAACTTCCCATCATTTTTGGTGGTGTGTTCAACCGTATTGCCGGGCAGTCGCTTTGCCCCGTGTCCGGCATCATCAGTGCAGTATTGCCGCAGCGCAGATTATGCTTCAGGTTCAAAACGAGGCTCGCGTACGAAACATGTGAGCTTGTTGAGCGGAGCAGGGAAACAACACAAATCCCGCGAAGCGATACAATTTTAGAGGTCCCCTTTAGGTTTCCATAAAGAGTCGGGTGCTTGAATGCAGGCAAACCTGAGAAGGCAGTAGGCGATTGACGAGAATGGCGCAAGATCAGGCAGAGACGCTACGTGAGTTGGTAAAGCGTGAGAACGAGCACGGCAAGACGCGTGTGATTACGGTTACGAGTGGCAAGGGTGGAGTGGGGAAAACAAATATTTCCACCAACCTGGCAATCGCCTATGCCGAGCGCGGTAAGAAAGTCGTGGTGTTTGATGCCGACCTAGGCTTGGCCAACGTCAATGTGGTATTGAATGTAGTGCCGAAGTTCAATCTGTACCATGTGATCCGGCGCCAGAAAAGCATGGAAGAGATTCTGCTCAAGACCCAGTACGGTATCTATCTGGTGGCGGGAGCCTCGGGCTTTTCGCAGATCGCCAATCTGAGCACCGATGAGCGCGAACCGTTTTTACAGGGACTGGCCAGTCTCAGTTTTGCCGATGTGATCATCATTGATACCGCCGCAGGTATTAACAGCAGTGTGGTTGACTTTGTCGATATTGCCGATGACATTTTGGTGGTCACAACTCCCGAACCTACAGCAATCACCGATGCCTATGGCATGATCAAAATCATCGCCACCGAAGTCCAGAAGGAGCGGGCCCAGGTTCAGCTGATTGTCAATCAGGTTAATTCCGTCTCCGAAGGGCGCGGTGTGGCGCAGCGTCTGGCCAATATATCCACACAGTTTTTGAATATGAAGGTCGATTATCTGGGTTTTGTGTTCAACGACCCGCTGGTGCAGCAGGCGGTGCGCCGCCAGCGTCCTTTCTACGTGATGGATCCAAAGGCTAAGGCCACTGCCTGCATGCGTAATATTGTCAGCCGCTTGGAGCGCGAAGAGGCCCGGGAGAACAAAGGGCTGAGTCATTTGATCCGCAAGTGGCTCAATGTTGAAGAGTAGAAATTAAAGCACCCCGGGATCTGTTCACTCAGGGCTTTGAGAGACTGTGGAATATGGATAGCGGTATGCTGGCGAATGCGGGTATATGAAATGACGGCCCTTCGTACACAGATCGGCTCTTCCTTTGGAATTGTGCTGCGGCAACGCCGCTGCCTGTTGCTGCTGGTTTTCGGCATCGCGTTTTCATCCAGTGCACTGCTCCATCGTGCGGAGAAGCAACAGCGAAGCTATACCCTGTTGTTTCCCGGTGCCAGTAGCGGGTATAGTGGCCAGAGCTTCAGCCACCTCTATGCCGAACAACGCAGGATTCCGATAGCGCAAGTGCTGCCGACCGAGTGGAGCCCGGAAGAACGCGAGATCTACTACCTGGTTAAGGAGCTGCTCTATGGCCCCGGGCCGGGAATGATTCAGGCCTATCCCTTCGTGCCTTCCGCTGCCCGGCTGGATAGTCTGGCCCTGCAGGAACACGATCTCTATCTCAATTTCAATGCTGCCTTATTTACCGGTAAGTCCGAGCATTATTTCAGGGGAGAGGTAGTGTTGCGGTTGATTGAAAAAGTGATCCATCTGAATTTCCCGAGCCTGAAGGGCGTGTATATTTCGGTGGACAGCATGAATGTGGAACAGGCCCGGCAGCATTTATTGCAAGGGCTGTAGACTTCCGAATGGCTTGTTTGCTTGTCTGGGAAAAGACAGCAGAATCTACAGAAATCTTCAGAAAATTTTTATGGGAACCTCTAAAAATTCCAATTCCGCGCTGAATCGCGATCTTGTTGCCGAATAAAGGTTCTGCCTTGCGGCAGGATTTGTGAGGAATGGCCTGTTCGCCACTGCCTGCCGAGGCGAAGCAGGGCAATGGCACAATACTCGCGAAGCGATACCATTTTTAGAGGTCCCCTAAAGGAACTTCCGAGAACAGGAGCCAATATGAACGTGCTTAATTTATTTGAATAAAAATTCTTACACCGGATGTACCAGCGATTTTTCGTTACCTACAACATCAGCTCATACTCTCCAATTATACCAAGATTTCCAGAAAGATACCATGCGTTTGCCCCAAAATAGTATTCGCCGGATTTTTGCAAAAATCTTGAGAACGGGATCCTGTTCGCTCACACATATTTTTAGGAGTTAATTGCATTATATAAATGGTTTTATATCAATATCTCTGCATTTTTCCTCGGAAGATCAGTTTTAGGGGCCGGGGGGCTTGAATACCGGACTCCCGGAACTAAATCAAAAACTCCCTGTATAAATAACTTGATCTCTCAGTGTTAATGGAGTGGTCCCCTGAGCTGCGGGGGGCAGTCGCTTGACCAGATCGAGGGCACCCTGATAGGTATTTATGAGTATCCCCCCATTACTACCCAATGGCCCAATATAGACTGTTTTCGTCAAGCTTATATCCCGACCCTGAATATTTAATTCGAAAATATCAACAATATTATAGCGAAGTCCGACAAGTGCACTGCTGTCTACCAAACCGGGCGGACCTATTTCTACTACAATTAATCTCATAGTTAGTTTTTTAGACGTAAGCACATAGGAGTTTCGTTGGTCCTGAACCGCGAAAATATCCTCAGTAATAGAACGTAAATTGGAGGATTCCCTTTGGGAACCCTCCGGAGAATCCTTTGCAATCCCATCAATATTTTGTTTACTGATTGGCTTATTTGTAGGCAGCCCGGACGCAGCTATCGGATTGCTATCTGTGGCTTGAAACGAACCATCGTTTACAAATTTCAGCAAAATATTATCCGTGCTGGAGATATCTTCGCTCGTAAGTCTAATAGTACCCGCCTTCACCAGATTATCCAGCAAAGTAGGCGGGGGAGGGGCTGCAGCTTCTTCGGGCGGCTTGCAGGCGACCAACAAAATCAGGGAGCAGAAAAATAAAAGGATAAATGGGCAAAAAAACCCTGCAGAGAAATAATTTCCCCTGCTATATAGCTTTAATTTTTTCGATGAGCGATGAGCGATGAGCGATGAGCGATGAGCGATGAGCGAATTTTACTGAACTTGTGTTCCATGGTGCAATACTCCTTAGTATTATTATGCAAAATAATGCATAAAGATGATGTTCCGGCCAAGGTCGGAATGGTTTTGATAAAAGATGAAATGGAATTATAAAATAGCTTGTTCTCCCTAGAGAATATACTCTTTTCCGATGGAGGGCAAGGGAAATTGCAGGAAAATCCCCAAAAATTCGCTTTTGATGCTGAATCAGCGAGATTTTGCGCGAGGAAGTGAAGCCGAAGCATACTTTGTTGTATGCTCCAATGCGAGCTGGCGCAGCATGGGAGAATGAGGGGAGGGCCGTGCGCAGCCAAGGCCCGACCATCCTCTTTTGCGAGCTGGCAGCAGCATCTTTTTATGATAGGGAATTTTTAGAGGTCCCCCTTTAGAAGTTCCCTTTGTAGAAGTTCCCTTTGATTTTTTCGAACACAGGGTCTTGAACCTGAGAGAAATGCTGCTGCAATATTGTGATAGCCCGCCGCGTTTTGATCGGGTTTCCCTCTTCAATAATCATTTGCAGCTGCCCAAAATTCTTATAGTAACTTTGATCCCTTTCCGAAACTTTTTCGAAAAAATCTATCAATTCATAAACTTTTTCGGCTTCGGTTTTACCGCGCACATTAATACTGCCTAGGTAACGAAACACGAAGATATCTTGAGTCAGTTCTTTGCTGCGCTTTGAGACGATGATATTGGTGCCGTATTGTTTGTTCACCCCTTCGAGGCGGCTGGCCAGATTCACTCGGTCACCAATCGCGGTAAAATTAAGGCGTCTGGTCGATCCCAGAATTCCAATCATCGCTTCTCCGCTGCTAATTCCGATCCGGGTGCGGAAACTCACACCAGCATCAATATCCCGCTGAATCTGGCGATTGATTTGTTCCGTTTTCTCGCGCATGCCCAAGGCTGCCGTGAGAGCCTGCCGAGCCACCTCGGCCTGCTTTTCTTCAGCACCGGAGAAGGCTCCGAACAAGGCCATCACTGCATCGCCAATGAATTTATCGATCAGGCCCTGGTTATTACCAATCTCTTCGCTCATCGCCGAGAAATAAACTTCCAAGCAGCGACACAATACTTCCGGCTCCAAGCTCTCTGAAATCGAAGTAAAATCCTCAATATCCGAAAACAGGATCGAAACCTGCTTCTTCTGCATGTTGGAGCCCAAACGCTCATTATTCAAAAAGCTGCTGCTCATCGAACGCTGCACAATCACATCGGGGACAAATTTCTTAAACGAACGAAAGCCATTCTGCAGGTTGTTGTAGACCTGACCAATATTATCAATTTCCGTCACCACCACCCGACTCTCGCTCTCGAAGTTCTTATCCAGTTTCAAATGTTTGCTGAAGCTTTCCATCATCGTCGAAAGCATGCCCAAGGGCGAAGAAATGATCTTGGAAATATATTGCAGTAAAAATATGAACAACAGGACTATGGCAAAAAATATCCAGATAATAATGGTACTGAGATAATCCAGCGAGTTGCTGATATCCATTACATCGGTAAATGTATAAGTATCCCATTGAATATTGGGGAAAGGATGGATTTTATTGTGTGTAAACAAGTAATTTTTTTCCTGTATTGAGACATTGCCATAATCAATGCCCTCGAGCAGAATATTCCTGATGTTGGAGCTCTTCGCGTATTCCGGAAAAAAAATCGTCAGCAGTTTGTCCAGCAGGTTTTCCTGCCAGACAGACTGAAAAGCCAGTTGCTTTGTGTCCTGCAGCAAAACCCCCTTGGAAAAAAAATTCATGGTAGGACTGCTGTCCAACTCAGAAACCTTACGAATTTCAATATTTTGAGTATTGGTATCCGGTTCAAATTTAATCTGGGTAATATCGTAATTCCGGGATTCTTTATCGCTGACTGCAACCAATTCATCTTTGCTGTTTTTGATCGCGATATAGCCGGTCTTGCCAAACGGCAATTCCCGCAAAAAATTGCTGAGATTCGCAACATTGATATCAATGCCAACCACGCCATAGCCCTCGGCGGTCTCCATGCCGATAGCCCCGGTCATGCCGATAAACTTATCCGTAAAGAACACATAGGGCCCAACCCAGCTCTCGACACCAGCCTGTGCCTGCTGAGCACTCTGATACCAACCCCTGTCGCGGGGGTCATATCCTTTGGAAGCAGGCAGAACCTGCAGAGCGGGATAGGCACCCGGTGAGACCAGCTCAGCGGCTCTCTCTGAAAAAATCCAACGACTGGTAATGGTCTGGCCATCATTCTCAATCAATCTGCGTCCCGGAAAGCCTTCGCGGGTCCGCTTAACCATATAGAACGAACCCTGTTCGTTGCCATAATACAAGGCATTAATCACCAGATCGATGGCCATGAGTGCTTCGGCAAACTGAAAGAAAGGCTCTTGGGCAATGCCGCCAGATTCCGCAATGCCTTCCTTTACAAAGCGATAAAGACCTTGTAACTGCCCGGAAGCGTTCTGGAAATACGCCGAGATCTGATTTTCGATCTGGCGCGACACTTCCCCCTGAACTTGCAGGTTTGAGCGCAGTGTGGTGGTTTCGTTCTGCAGCCTGAGCAAGTAGAGAACGATCAGAAAGAAAAGCAGCAAAAAAGAAGTATTACACAGCAATAAAAATGTGCGCAGCGAGATGGTGCTGCGTTTTTCCGGAGTGGCTTCAGAAAACGGCTCCGGGTATTCTGGAGCGGGGCTGCTCATAGCTGATTTTGCCGTAAGCAAGGCTTAGTGCTGTTGTTCCAGACGGGCGGAGGGTCCGGAGGGTCCGGAGGAGGGTCTATGGGGCTGGCGGGACATGTGGTCCTCCCTGCGGGGAGCTGTTGCTTGCTGGTTGGCAGTCTGAGCAGAGACCTGAACGGAGGCCTGAACCCGGGGCGAACTGCCGATGATGCCGATCGCAGAAAAGTTCGTGTGAACGATCAGCATGGTCCGTATGGGGTCAATGATCGGATCAATGGCGTACAAAATAACCAGCATCGTTTCCACCGGAACACCCAAGGGTAGGAAGGCAATGGAAATGACGTTGAGCGTGGCAAAACCACTTGCTCCCGCAGTTGCCACGCTGGCGAAAATTAAGCTGAGAATCAAAATAACGAATTCGACAAAACCGAAGTCAATCTGATAAATCTGCATGGAAAATATGGTTACCACGGCAAAGTAGGCCAAATTGCCATAGCGACATAGCACTAGAAACAAAGGCACCAACAGCTTACTCAGATTCTCGTTCATGTTGAGATCCTTATGCAGCTTCTCAATACAGGAAGGGATGGTGGCAACACTGTTCCTAGTCATAAAACCGAGGAACGCCGGCCCCAGAGAAACGCGCAGGATGCGAAAGAAGTTCTGCCTGGTGGCAATGGACAGGATCATAGAACCCAGTAGCAGCAGCAGAATACCGATGGAATAGAAGGTGATGATCAGTCGTATAGTAGAGGCAAAAATACCGATGCCGTTTACCGCAATCAAGTTAGAGATAATAAACACCAGCGCAATCGGCAGCAGTACCAGCACTGCGCTGATAATCACCTGAAAGGTGGCAAAGACATTATCACAAAAGGCGATCAGCAGGCTAATCACGCGCTTGCCCTTTTTGCGCAAGTGCAACTGATAGAAGCCGGCCGCGATGCCAATAATCACCGAAACAAAAGCCAGCGAGAGAGTTTTGTCTCCTGCTAGGGCACCGAAAAGATTAGCCGGGATCAAAGTACTGACAAATACGCTGAAAAAACCTTGTTGATCGGTACTCGCACGGTTATTTTCATCCAGATTTAAGATCAAAACATCCGTCTGGCTGCCGATGTAGCGCGAAAGATAGTCCGAGCCTTCCTGTGACAGAGTTCCCGGTTTGAACAAGATGCCAAAACCAAGGCTCAAGACCACCACAAAAAGCAGGGCCAAGACCACAACTTTCCAGATTTTGGAAGCAATGCGGGTAAAATTGGGATTCTGAACAAACTGACCCACACTGGAAATGATGGCAGACACCAGTATGGGAATGATCGTCATCTGAATGAGAAGCAGGTAGGCATCGCTCAGATTACCTAATCTCCTGGCATTTTCGGGGAAATAAACTCCCCAAAAAATCCCGCCAATGATGGCCAAAATCCCTGCCAAAGGGTGTTTTAAAAATCTCACAACCATAATTTCTATTCCTTGAGTGGGAAGCTACGGCCCGTTTTGTGCCACGAGGACAAATCATAGAGGCGCGCTAAATATAATTTTCGGGAGCCTTGAAAATCCGCTCTTCTTGCGAAGCTGTTCGTCTCCAAAGAGCGGGTAAGAACGCAGAATTGGAGTTTTTAGAGGTTTCCTTCGCGACAGAGCATCAATCAGTTTGTATTGCTTTGCCCAAATTTTTCGAGTAGTTCCGTTGAGTTTCGGGGTAAAAAATCCAGGGAGGCTAAAAATAGATTGATATAAAACACGAAGTGATAAGCATCGGGGGGCAGCGCCACCGAAATAGGGTCCTGTCTGTCATCAATCACAACCGACTTAAAATACAGGTTCTGCTGCGGATTTTGCTGGGTATACTTGGCGATTTCCATTTCATCGCGGTAGACTGCAAAGACCTCGGACTCAGAAAGAGCTTTTAAGGTCTGGTCCCAAGTCGGGAAAGACACAACATCTGCCTGGGGGAAGTTATTTTTGGCGTAACGTTCATACGAAGAGTTGGCAATCACACCCAGCTTGCCGGAAAATTGCCGGATGACCGCCTTCGTTTCTTCATCACTGGAGCTGACTCGTGTCAGTTGAATACGGTTGACCAACAAAGCTTGGCGAAAAACAATGTACGGATTGCTAAACAATACTCTTTGGGCACGCGCCAGCGTCCGACTGAGTTTCGAGATGGCAATATCAACCTGCTCCGATTCCACTAGGGGGATCAGGCCGTTAAAAGAGTCGGCCGAGCGGTCGATCTCTAGCCCGACTTGCAGATTGGCAGCTATCTGCTTGGCAATACTGACATCCAGACCAACGAGGCTGCCGTCCTCAGTGGTATAAAAGAAAGGATACTGGTCGTCCCGGGTCATGGCCACGATCAGTTTGCCTCGGTCTTTAATCTTAGTCAGATATTTGCTATCCGATTTGAACAGATGGGATATTGCAGTTTTTGGGGGCTCCTGAGCAAGCAAAGGCAAGTGCAGGATAAGCAACAGCAGTAGAACAAAATATTTTAGGGTACCTCTAAAAATTCCAATTTCGCGCTGAGCGGCGATCTTATTGCCGAATCGCTTCGTCACGAAAGCCTTACCATACAACAAAGTATGCCTCGGCTTCCATTTCTCGCGCTCGGCAAAATCTCGCTCACTCAGCATCGAAAGCGAATTTTTAGAGGTACCCTTTACATTTTTTCCCGACATTGGAGATATCCTCATTCATCAAATAGCAATCTGCTACCGCATTTTGATGCTCCCATGCGAGCTGGCGCAGCATGGGAGAACCGGGGAGTGCCGTGCGCAGCCAGGCTCGACCTTCCTCTTTTGCGAGCTGGCAGCAGCATGGGAGAACCGGGGAGTGCCGTGCGCAGCCAGGCCCGACCTTCCTCTTTTGCGAGCTGGCGCAGCATGGGAGAACCGGGGAGTGCCGTGCGCAGCCAGGCCCGACCTTCCTCTTTTGCGGCAGCGAAGAACGGAAGCCGAAGCATACTTTTGTTGTATGATACAGGCTTCCATGACGTTGGTAAATGGCGCCCCTTCACGGGGGGGGGGAAAAATCAAAAAACAGAGAACAAGCCTTGCAGTACGCAACACCATCAAGTAAATTAACTCAAAGTGTCCTATGAAACCGAAATATGAGCAGCTATACCAAGAGAATAAACAGCTGGGCTAGGAAAACCAGGAACTAAAGGGAACCTCTAAAAATTCGCTTTGTCTTCTCGGGGAGGCTATAGGGCACCCACATGAATTCGCAACAAGGCGGTGAGCACGCACAAAGCCCCAAAAAACAGATGGGACCGCCTTTGAAGATTGGCCTTCGGTACACCTTGAATTTCTGCCTTTCGTACCCCTTCGGTACTGCTTGCATACCTAAGCCTCATTCTTCGGCTTGCAATGCTACGCAATTCAGGGGCCACTCAAGGCGAAATTCTACGGCACTCAGGCAGCGTAATTGAGGCGGGCTCTGCCCGAACCGGCGCAGCACTTTGTTCCTGCGAAAGCAGGGAGTCTGGGAGCAGTTGCCAGATAGGCTCGGGAGTGAGAAACATGTATCATACTCTGCGGATTGGTATTACCAGCTGCAAAAGCGACGCAGACAGAAAACAGACAAAAAAGTGGCCCCCGCTACTGCGGGGGCCACTAAGGCCGCGGCCCAATAGGCAGCTAGCGACCCAAAAGTATACAGAGCATCCCCTTAGTTTACTGTGATACCGTGATGGTGAAAGAAGCAGTTACGGCTTCACCACCAGATTTAGGCGTGGCCGTGACAGTATAGGTGCCATCAGCACCAGCGGAGCCAAAGCTCTCATCCACAATTATCTGACCCGTCGCAGCATTAAAACTCACAGCACTAGGCAGCGGATCCCTCAACTTCGAGGTATCATCTTTTACTATCGCAAAAGTGTAATCACTTGCATTAAAGCCACCTGTTCCGATGGGATCAATCTCGTAAGACTTGTCAGTAATACGTCCTGAGACAGTGATTGCTTTTGTGTAAGCAAAGGCAGGTTTTTCCGGGATGGCAACGTCTTGGGTCACCGTGATGGTAACGTCTTGGGTCACCGTACCCTCGTAATTCCCCGTACCCGTGGCGGTAACAGTGTAAATATATGTACCGCCCACAAGATAGCCGCCAGCAACAGGCGTAGCGGATACTTTCCCCTCATCGGTAATCGCGAGAGTCAGGACGGCAGTGACGTCGCGAATGCTTGCCTTTACTCCCTGCGCCGCAGTAAAGACCCCCAGATCGGTACGGGGTGCTATCGCTAATGTGTAGTCGGTACCGTACACCAGAGAATTCCCCTCATCGTCATTCACAGAGATGGCAGTAGAGCCCAGCTGCGCATCAGACGCGCTGGCGCCAAAGGCCTGCGGAGCCGGAACAGTAAGCGTGCCAGTTGAGATATCCTTCTTAGGAGAAACCGTGATCATGACAGAAGCAGTTACCTCTCCAGCCACAGGACTACTAGAACCAGGCGTGGCCGTGACAGTATAGCTGCCACCAAAAGCGACGATGACCAATTCCTCATCCACCGATATCTGACCTGTATCCGGATCAACCATCACACCGATAGGCAGCGGATCCCTCAAATTCGAGGTATCATCTTTTGCTATCGCAAAAGTGTAATGATCTGCATTAAAGCTACCTGTTCCGATGATAGTACTCGTGTGGACGCTAGAACCACCTGCTGTGGCAGTGATTTCTGTTTCGTAGGCGAAGGCAAGTTGTTCTACTGTGATGGTGACCTCTTGAGTCACCGTACCCTCGTAATTACCCGTACCCGTGGCTGTGACCACGTAAATGTAGGTAGCCGCATCGGGAGGATTACCGGAAACAGGCGTAGCGGATACTTTCCCATCATCGGTAATCGCGAGAGTCAGGACGTCATTGACATCAGTAATGTTTGTCACTACTCCCTGCGCCGGAGTAAAGGCCCCCATATCGTTGCGGAACGCTATCGCTAATGTGTAGTCGGTACCGTACACCAGAGGATTCCCCGCAGCGTCATTCACAGAGATGGCAGTAGGAGCCAGCTGCGCATCAGACGCGCTGGCGGCAAAGGCCTGCGGAGCCGAAGCAGTAAGCGTGCCAGTTGAGATGTCTATCTTGGCAGGGACAGTGGAGGGCGACTCCTTTTCTCCAGCTGTGTCGTTGCTTCCGCTGTCTCCGCTGCCAGTCTTGGGACCGCTGGAACCCCCAAGCTTTTTCGGAAGTTCCGTCAGCTTAGCTTGTTGTTGATCAGCGGAGGCCGGCTCCTTTTCTCCAGTCGGGTTGGAAAGTCCCGACGGATTGGAACCGGCCCCACTATCTTCGGGGGGGTCACAGGCGACAAGTAGCAGTGCCAGAGAAAGGAGGGCGAATGGGCGCAAAAAAACCGCGGGAAAAGAAAATTTCCTGCGGCATAGCGTTAATTTTGGGGTTTTCCGGGGGGTTAGGGAAGGGGCGCAGCGATGAGCGATGAGCGATGAGCGATGAGCGATGAGCGATGAGCGAATTTTACTGAACTTATACTTCATTGTGCAATACTCCTGGGTATTATTACGCGAAACAGCGTATAAATTATGATATTCCGACCAAGGTCGGATGGTTTCGATGAATTAAGGGAACCTCTAAAAATTCCAATTCCGCGCTGAGCGGCGATCTTGTTGCCGAATAAAGGTTCTGCCTTGCGGCAGGATTTGTAGCGAATGGCCCGCTTCGCCCCGCCGTTCGCTACCGTCAGCAAAGCCTTACCATACAACAAAGTATGCCTCGGATTCACTTCCTCGCACTCGGCAAAATCTCATCCGCTCAGCATCAAAAGCGAGTTTTTAGAGGTCCCCTTAAGAACTCTGAAACCAGAAACAGTTTAGCACCTTCTCGGTAAAAGAGCAAGAAACTTCAAGAAAAACTTAAAAAGTTCCGGAACTTTTGTTGAATCCGGAACTTTTGTTGAACTTTTGTTGAACTTTTGTTGAAATATGGGCACATCTAAAAATGGTATCGCTTTCTGCGAGAATGGTACCACGTTTTGATGGGAGAACGGGGGGAAATGGGAATTTTTAGAGGTCCCCTTAGGGGTTTTCGGGGTTTTCGGGGTTTTCGGGGTTTTCGGGGTTTTCGGGGTTTTCGGGGTTTTCGGGGTTTTCAAAACGCTGGGAATCCATAACAGGATATCTCACATCCCTTATTGGGAGGAGTGGAGGCCAGTACTGGTGGAGCTTGCTTGATTGCAGATTCCCCTGTGGTGTATACTTGCGCTATGGCAGACTATCAGGCAATCATCATTGGCGGCGGCCACGCCGGAATTGAAGCAGCGCTGGCTACGGCGCGCATGGGCTTTGCGAGCCTGTTGCTTACCCAAAACCTCGACACCATCGGCAAAATGTCCTGCAACCCGGCAGTGGGGGGGCTGGGCAAGGGCAATATGGTGCGCGAAATTGACGCGCTGGGCGGCCAAATGGCCCGCCTGATCGACGGGAGCATGATTCAGTACCGGATACTCAACCGCAGCCGGGGCCCGGCGGTGCAGGCCCCGCGCGCCCAAGCCGATCGGCTGCTCTACGCCCAGCTGGCCAGACAATGCCTAGAACAACAAGAGAACCTGCATTGTTTCCAAGACACAGCAATCGACCTGATCCTGAGGCCCGGCAGCGGTGGCCAAACAGTCTGCTGCGGCGTGCGCACCGAGCGGGGCCACGAAATCAGCGCCGAAGTGGTGGTGCTGAGCACCGGGACTTTCCTCAACGGCAAGGTGCACATTGGCGAGTACAGCACAGCCGGTGGGCGGCTGGGTGAAAAGCCCGTGCTGGGCCTCAGCGAGAAACTAAGCCACTACGGCTACCAGATAGGCCGCCTGAAAACCGGTACTCCAGCCCGGGTCCAGGCCTCCAGTCTGGATTTCAGTCGCATGGAAGTACAGCCCGGCGACAAGGCCATTGGCGGTTTTTCGTTTGACAGCGTCAGCCCCGATTATCGGGCCCGCTTGCAGGAACGGCCCGTTCTGCCCTGTCACATCACCTATACCACCTGCCGCACCCACCAGATCATCCTGGCCAATATGCAGCGCTCACCGCTGTACAGCGGCCAGATCCAGGGCACCGGGCCGCGTTACTGCCCTTCCATTGAAGACAAAGTCAAACGCTTTCCCGACCGCGACCGCCATCAGATCTTTGTCGAGCCCGAAGGGATGGCCACCGAGGAAGTCTATCTCAACGGCCTGAGTACTTCACTGCCCGAAGACGTACAAGAAGCGTTTATTCACAGTATCCCAGGCTTGGAACAGGCACTGCTGATGCGCCCCGGCTACGCCGTGGAGTACGACTTTGTCAGTCCCCTGCAGCTGAGTCCCACGCTGGAGAGTAAGCTGCACCCCGGTCTGTTTCTGGCCGGCCAGATCAACGGTACTTCGGGCTATGAAGAAGCGGCGGGGCAAGGCCTGCTGGCGGGGCTCAACGCCGGACTGAAGCTGCGCCGCCGGCGCGGCGAACAGCGTGCGGAACCGCTTGCTCCGGGCCGCGCAGCAGCAGAGCCGGATGCCCCCGATGCGCCCCTGATACTACGTCGCTTTGATGCCTATATCGGTGTACTGATCGACGATCTGGTAACCTTGGGGACTGAGGAACCGTACCGCATGTTCACTTCGCGCGCCGAGTACCGCCTGGCCTTGCGCCACAGCGATGCCGATCTGCGCCTGCTGAGCCAGGCCGAACGGGTGGGAATTCTGGATCAGGCGCGACTGAAGCACCGCTACGAAAAAAAGGCGGCCCTGGAGAGCATTCAGCAACTGGTCGCGCAGCGCAGGCTCAGCGAGAGCGAGCGCAGGGAACTGGGGCTGCTGGTCAGCGACCCCTCGTTGCACCGCGCTTTGCGCGACCCGAATATCCGAATGGAAAAACTCTGCAAAGTGCTGCCCGAGCTGGCAGCCTACCCCGCCCCCTGGCTGGAGCACGCGGTGCTGGACATCAAATATGAAGGCTATATCGCCCGCCAGCAGCGCGAGATTGAACGCTTCCGCAATCTGGAAAATATCAAGGTTCCGCCACACTTCGACTGGATGGATAGCGCAGCCATTTCAATGGAGACCCGGCAAAAGTTGCAGGAAGTCCGGCCCCAGACTCTGGGTCAGGCCTCACGGGTTTCGGGCGTACGTCCCAGCGATATTTCGCTGTTGATGATTTTACTGGATACTTGAGGGCAGCTCTAAACCATCAAAAAATACCGCAGCAAAGCACTGAGCAGGCCCAGCAAAGCCCCCAGAATTGCGCCCCAGATTACCAGCCAGACCAGTTTGCTCTCCATCATGTGCCGGACCAACTCTTTGACCATCTGCGGGGTCATTTCGTCCAAACGGCCCCGTATCAGCTGGCGCACGTGCTGTTCAAACTGTTCTGAAGAAAACAACTCCAGCAGGCCCCGGAGTTTGTCTTCCAACTCGGGCCTGGCCAGTTCCTCGGCCATCGCACTGCGTATGGCCTCAATAATCTGGCTGCGCTTGGATTCGAGCAACGGCAGGGCCATTTGCGCCAGGGGATTGTTTGCAAAGCTCTGTGACAGACTGCTTTTGAAACGGGTAAACAAATGATCAAAATCGATCAACTCGTCCGACTGAGCCAGTCGGGCTAGCTCCAGTGAGCCCTGTGTTTCTCCTCCCGACTCTTTGGCCAGAAAGCGTTGAATCTGCTCGCCGTTGAAGAATTGGCGGATCATCAACTCTTCCAGATCCTGCTTGATTTCTCGGAAATTCAGGGCAATGATGCCCGAGCCGTAGACCAGCGGAATGCGCTCAAACAGCATGTGAATGGCCAGCGAATTGGTCAGCGAGCCGGAGAGGCCCAGCAGACCACCGCTGAGTAGCAGCTGGTAGGGCAGAGTCTCGCGAGCGAACAGAAAGGCGGCTCCGCTGCTCAGCAGCAGCCCCAGATTGATGAGGCAGGATATTTTGATTTTGCGTTTTTTCATGGGCTTGATTTCCGTCTAATGGCAGGCTGAATGCGGGATGGAGGTTTCTTCTCTTCCATTACCCTGGTTCACATGCCGTACGGCCAGCCGGGAGGCAATCCTGCCCGCGATCTCGCAGAAGGCTTGGGAACCGGGACTCTCGGGCTCAGCGAGCAGCAGGGGACAGCCGCTGTCACCGCTGCTGCGGATGGCCGCGTCCAGCTCGATGCGGCCCAGGAACGGCAGCCCCAGTTCTCTGGCGGCGGCTTCGCCACCGCCCCGGCCAAAGACCTCACCCGCCATGTTTTCGATCAGGCCTAGGAGTGGCACCTTTAACTTCTCGAAAGTGCTAATGCCGCGCCGGGTATCACTCAGGGCCACCTTCTGCGGTGAAGAGACTACTATGGCTGCTGTCACCGGGCACAGCGATGGCAGACTGAGCTGCACATCACCGGTACCCGGGGGCATGTCGATCAGCAGGTAGTCCAGTTCGGGCCACTCGGTGTCCATCAGCAGTTGGCGCAGGATGCCGTGCAGCATCGGGCCGCGCCAGGCCAGAGCCTGCTCCGGGTCCACCAGATAACCGATGCTCATGGCGTAGATACCGTGCAGGGCCGCCGGAGCCATTATCTGCTCGCCCTGCTCATCTTTCGCAGTGCCGGGCGGGCGGGTACCGACCACCGTTGGCCTGCTGCTATCGCCCAGCATAATGTGGATGTTCGGCCCGTAGATATCGGCGTCCAGAATGCCGACCCGGGCGCCGCTGCGCCTCAGGGCCAGGGCCAGATTGACGGTAATGCTGCTTTTGCCCACGCCGCCCTTGCCGCTGGAAATTGCCAGAATATTCCTGATCGGCAATGAAAGCTGCTCGGCAATCCGCTGATCGGAGCGGGTCCGGGCACCAAAACAGATCTTCACCCGATCCTTACGCAGTTCGGGGAAGTGGCGCTGCAGGGCCGCGCGCGCATCGCGCTCCATTACGGCCTTGAGCGGGCAGGCCGGAGTGGTCAGCACAATGGTAAACTCCACAGATTCCAGCGGATTCTCACTCAGTTCCAGCTTGTCGATCATGCCCAGACCAACCAAGTCTTTGTGCAGATCCGGATCGTGGACTTCCTTGAGGGCTTCCAGAACGGCTTCTCTGCTCCAGTCTCTCACCATCATGTTCCTTTTTCTCCTAGGTGCTCAGCTTCCCTTCCGCCGGCCTGCTGCAGAAAATGTGTCCAGGCCCGACTGTGCGCCAGCATCGCCTCCCGGCCCGCCGCAGCGGTTTCTTCCTGCTCCGAGAGCCGCTGCGACATCAGGCGGGAGCGCAGAGCATTATGCTGCAGAGCTTCCATCGAGTCGTCCAGCACAGCACCATACTGCTGCGGCAGCCCCAGCAGACCGGCCAGCTCTCCCAGTTCGCCCAGCAGTGTGCGGGCTTCCTCTTGCCAGGCCGGAGGAAGCCCTTTCAAATCCTGTCCCCGGCTGAGCACATATTGCTCCCGCCGGGCGCAGCGCAGCAGCTCCTCGTGCTCCAGCGGCGGGGCCTCAAGCAGGGCGCAGTAGAGCAACAGCAGATGGGACAAGTAGATGCTAGGCAAGTAAATGCCGCTGTAGTGTCGCGCATCAAAATGCGGGTCAATGTCTAGGATGCGCAGCTCCAGGTAGTCCACCAGGCAGCCCTCTTTCTGCCAGCTTTCATTGCCGTGAACATGCAGCTGCTTGAGCCGAAAGGGCATGTAGAGCTCGCGCGAATCCTGAATCAACTTGCTGCTGCTCAGGGATTTCCCACTTTGTTGCAGACGGCGGAAGAACGCACTTTCTGTTTGGGTGATGCGCTCAATGCTCTGCCAGTAGGCACAGGAATCGGAGTAGTCCAGAAACTGCATTTGCTGCTCAGAAGAGCGGTAGCCGTAGGCGAAGTGCGAGTGCAATGCACCGGCCAGCCAGGGCGGCTTGGCAAGGCTGACGCGCCCGGCGGCAAAGTGCTGTTGCACCTGGCGCACATAAAAGTCCGAAACCCGGGGCGTACAGCCGAACAGCAATTCCAGCAGCCAGAATCTGCGCCACAGGTTGCGCCCCAGGTGCACATAGGTATCGCAGGAGCTGAGGGAAACATCTTCGAAGAGGCGTTTGTCCAGCGAGAAGTTGTAGTGTACGCTCGTCCAGCTCTGTTTGGCCTTACCATAACGCAGCACCAGTTGCTGGCGGTACTGCTCTTTATATCGGGCATCCGGCTCTGTGCCAAAGTCCGCCACCCGGATGGCGGACAGGTCGGTCTCGGAGAACAGCGGTGGTTGAGGGTAGGCCCACAGCAGTTCGGCTCCGGCATACCGATCCAGCTCTCCGGCCACAAAGCGCAGCAGCAGGGAAATGTCCGCCTCGGCTGCTGCGATGTCAGAGCGCGGTGAGCTGACCAGCTCAATCTGCTGGTCGCTGAAGTCGAGGGTTAGGGCCGTGGGCAACAGCCGGCGCAGCCGGGCTTTTTCGGCCTCAGAGCCCCGGAAACGATCAATTTGCGCGGCGGACTGCCCGGCGCTTTCGAGAGGAGTCCGGGAAGCGGGGCCGAAGAGTTCCTGGTGGGTGCTTGCCGCCGGCAGGCCGTTGCCACTCAGGCGGAAGGTCTCCCGCTCAAAGCCGTGCAGGCCGCCGCGCCACAGCGCGGCTTTGTCGCCCAGGCTCTCCCGCCAGGGCCGGTGGATGCGGTTCTTCAAGCTCACGACCCCGAATATAGTTAAAAAGACGTCCGGCGACCAGCAGCACTCAAGGGCCTGAATGATTGTGCGCCCTTGTGCAACCGGATGGGTCCGCGCTGTCGGACTTTTGGGCAGCCCCGCGCACTTGTCGAAAATTCACAAAAATTCCGCGAATCGTTGTGATTTAAGAAAAGTGCCCAGAATTTCGCCTAGCAGCCTGTCGGAGTTGAGCAATTTCCGTCAAAATCGCGAACAAGATCGCAAATTTTGCCTTGGAAAGCCTAACTCCGACAGGCTGCTAGCTGTAGAATTGGAGTTCCGCGGATATCCGCGTATAATCCGGAGCGATGGGCACCGACGGGATGAGCTCCACAAATACGATTCTTTGCTTTGATTCGGGCATTGGCGGACTGGCCTATCTGGCCTTGCTCCGGCGGCCCCCTGAGCAGCTTTCTGCTTTTGTTCAGGGGGGGGGGTACAGCCAGGCCGTGTCAGGCTGGCGCTGGGTGTATCTGGCCGACAACGCCTGTTTCCCCTTTGGAGAGCGGGAGCAAAACGAGCTGCGCGAGCGCATCTGCGCTCTGATTGCCGCAGCACTCCGGCAGTACCCGGCCCGGATCGTGGTGCTGTTGTGCAACACGGCCACGGTGCTGGCGCTGGCGGAGCTGCGCCGTCGGCTGCCGCAGCAGCAGTTTATCGGCACCGTCCCAGCGATCAAACTTGCAGCACAAGCCACACAGCAGGGACAACGCAGGATTGCCATGCTCGCATCGCGCAGCACCAGCCGGGCTCCGTATGTTGACGAGCTGCGCCGCCGCTACGGCGCGGCTTGCGAGCTGCACGCCATTAACGCTGCCAGCCTGATCCGCTTCATCGAAGAGGATTGGCCCGCACTGCTGCGAACGGACGGGAGCAGCGGAAGTGCTGTGAGAAGAGAGACTGAAACCGGGCAGGCTGGGCAGGCCGCGATCCGGGGGGCCATCCGGCCCTTTGTGAGCTTAGTGCGCGATACCGGAGCCGGACAGCTGGTGTTGGGCTGTACTCACTTTTTGCACCTCAAGGAGCAGTTACAGCGCGAGCTGCAAGACACACTGCCCAACTTGCAACTGCAAGACTCGCTCACTGGTGTGTGCCAGCGGCTCTGGAGTCTGTTGCGGGTAGAAACACCCGGGCAGGAGACTTTGCCCGGTTCTGTTGATTTATTGCTGCTGACCCGCCGGGCCAACGAGCCGCGCTGGCAGTTCTGGGCCGAACGTTTTGCCTTGGAGCTGGGGATCCTGCCCGGCTGGGATTCAGCGTGTGGTGAAAGGAAAGGCAATATCCCGGATTCTGCTGCCTCTGTGAATGGCCGGCGATAAACGCCCGGCTGCCCAAGGCCGGGAACTGAGCCAACAGGCCGCCCGCGCTCTGCGGGAAGCAGACTTGTGCGGCCAGGTGCTGTGGGGCGCCAACAATATCTTTCTGGTGGCCTGTGAGGACGGGCGCGAGCGCCAGTGTCGTCTGCGCGGCAAAACCCTGAGCCACCAGAGTCTGGAACACAATCCCCTAGCCTGCGGTGACTTCGTTTTGCTAACCGCTCCGGAAGAAGAACGACAAAGTGCTGCTGCGAGCCCCGATGGCCCGCAGCGCGAGGGCCTCATCTACCGCCGCCTTGAGCGGCGCAACGCCTTGCAGCGACGCAACATCAAGCGTGGCGAAGCCCAGACCTTTGCGGCCAATATTGACGGTGTGATTTTGATGGCTTCCTGGACCGCTCCGCCGCTGCGCAGCAGCTTCCTGGACCGCTTGCTGCTTGCAGCGCAGCGCAGCGGCAGCTCCGTCACTTTACTGGTCAACAAAATAGACTGCCTCGGCAGCTGGCAGGAACTACGCAGGCTACAAAGCTTTCTGCGCCGGTACCGCAAACTGGGTCTGGCAATCTGGCCCCTCTCAGTGCAAAGCCTGTTATCTCGCAGGTGGAGGGACTTTGCAGCAAAGCCGCCAAGCGACGCAGAAGGCTTTGCCGGGCCCCCCGGCGACCGGGTTCGTCATTTTAGAGACTCGTTAAGGGCACAGTTGCTGCGAGGTTGGCTGGGTCTGCGCTATGGAATCGGCAGCCGGGCCCGGCTGTACCGGCTCAAGGCCCGGCTCAGAGACCGGCTCTATGTCCTGCTCGGTGCTTCGGGAGTGGGCAAGTCCAGTCTGTGTAATTATTTGTTTCCCAAGCAATCACAGCAAACGCGCGCCATTTCCCTGAAGTGGCAGCGCGGTGTGCACACTACCACGCAGGCCCGGACGCTGCTGGAGCGCAAAGGCAGGCACTGCTACCGCCTGATTGACACCCCCGGCATGCGCAACTTCCTCCCGGAGCTGAGCCCGGAAGAGCTGCCGCAGCTGCAGGAATACTACCCCGAGTTTGCCGGCCCGCGCAGGCTCTGTGCTTACAACGCCTGTCAGCACCGCCGGGAACCGGACTGCGCGGTGCGCGATGCTGCCGAATACGGCTTGATTGCGCAGCAGCGCTACCTGTCCTACCTCAATCTGTATGATGATCTGGAAAACAGTTTTGCCCAAAAGCCGCAGTATCAGGGCAAAAGCAGCGGCAATACAAAGGGCAATGCCAAAACCAAGGGCCGGCGCGGCGATCCCGGTCAGGGGCGCCGCCTGAAAGAGCGGAAGCGCAGCAAACTGCAATTGCGAGAGGATGGGCAGAATAACGTTGAGTACGAGGGTTTTTAGAGAAATAGTCCGGTATTTTCATTTCAAGGGCAGCCTAAAAATTCCCATTTCGGCAGGAATTGCTGTGCTCGGAGAGCTTACTCCCCAAGCTCATCAATGAAACCAAAATCCTTGAGCATGCTTTCCACCGTGTAGCTGTTGAGCGTAAACGGAAAGCCGTAGGAAGAAGACTTGGCCGCATAGCCCTCATCAGCACCGCCCAGCTTCTCGGCGGCAATGGTGATCGTGTAGCTGACACCGCCCTTGGCGATGAACTTCAGTTCGTATTCGCTCTCTGTCTGCGGGTAGTCGGCGAGGAAGGACTGGGCGTTCATACTGGCAAAACGATTGACCAAGCGCTGGATCTGCTCTTCGTCCCGCTCACGAACTTCTTCGGAAACCTCAGAAATCGGGGGAGTCTGGAGAAGCTGCCATTTGTCCTCTTTCTTTTCGGCCGCAATAGTTCGGTTGTTGGTATTACTGATTTGCAGCTTCTCAATTTCGCTGCTGTCAAAGCTCAACACCAGGCGGTCGCGCAGCTCATCGATACTCTTTTCCAAGACGGCAGTCAGGTTCTCGGAGAGGCTGAAGATCTGCGCAGCATCTTCACTCAAACGCACAAACGAATAGCGCCCGGAGCTGGAACTTTTGCCCACATAGAGCTGGCGCAGTGAATCCTGTTCAGCGCCAAAGGCCTCCAGCTTGTAGACTCTCTCGTTGTCTAGGCCAAAGGGCAGCAGACCGCCGTCCTGAGAACTTCTTGAGACTAGGTCCTGCAGGCTGGGCTGGCTCAACTGTTTCAGTAACGTATCAACGTAACTTTGCCTGGCGGGATACTGCTGCTCACCGATGTACCATTGATCCCCATTTTTGCGCAAGATAAGCTCACTGCCGTTGCTGCGGCTCCAGCGAATGGCCTGAATATCACTGCCGGCCACGGCATCAAAACGGGGCAGTTTATAACTGAAATTGCCCGCTGAACGCAGTAGTAAATAGAGCAGCAGCAGCACAAACAGCCCCACTAAAACCAGCAGCTCCAGAATTTGACTGCGATTGAGGGTGATCCGGGGCGGCAGAATCCGCTGAGTTGCTTGGGGTTTCATAAATTGGGTTCTCCTGAATTTGCTCGGGAATTGGTAGCGGCGCAGGGCGCCTCCGGTTTCCTCTTGGAGAGAATTTTTAGAGGTGCCCTGAAAGCATTCCTGTTGCCGGGTCGCAGCTTACTCACGGGTGTGCTCATCTTTTGCTTCCGCCCTGTTGCCCTCTCGGGCCTGAGTGCCGGACAGGCTCTCGGGCCGGGTAAACAGAGCGCGCAGCTGCAACTGGCGATTGCGCCAGTTCAGCAGCATCAGCAGCCCCAGGATACCAACCAGGAAGGGCAGACCCAGGGTATTGAACCATTTGATCAGGTTCTTCTGGCCGTTGCCGATTTTCTCTTCGATAAAGTTCGGCACACCGCTGCGCGCCCTCAAATCGGCCATCTCGACATTCCCGGCCAGATAGTCCAGCAGATTCAGAGCCAGGGCCTTGTTGGTGGGGACCCTCAGCAGCTGCTGATCAAAGAGCAGCGAAGTGCCCGAGACCAGTACCTGGCCGTATTCACTCCGCTCGATAAAGGCATTCTGAATGCCAGCGAGGCTCAGGCTCTCCGGTGGCGCACTATCCTGGTCCTCCTTCCGGGTTTGTTCGGGGATTTCCCGGCCCTGAAAAAAACTTTCGATCGGGCCCTGGGTGGCCATAATCAGGTTCTGCTGGCTCAGCTTTTCTTCAGTCGGAGGCAGGATGTTGTTCGGGTCTTTGGAGCCATCGCTCAGGTCCTCGGTCCAAGACTCCGGGCTGCTCTTGAGCAGGATGATGCTTGAACCTGCATCCATTTCTTCATCATCCCCGCCGGCTACAGCTTTCAGTGCCGCCGAATTATAGCTGTAGAATTTCTTCAGCCCTTTGATGAAGGGAAACTCCGAGCCCCATTGCGTGTTGATTTCGGGGATGTAATAGACCTGGGTTTCTTGGTAGGCACCGGTCTGAGGGTTATGGCCACGCTGGATGAAGCTGTTCTTATCAAAGACCAGGGCATTCTGGTATTCGATTCCATAGTGCTTGAGCAGATCGATTAAGGTGTAGTCCTGCTGTTTCTCGCCGTTGCTCTCAATGCCTTCTATGTTGGGATTGGGAATGAACTGGGCCCCGTAGCCGTAGGGGTTGCGCATTATCTGATAGGGTTCCATGGCCACGAACAGGCGCCCGCCACGCATGACAAACTGGTCGATCTGATAGATATCCCAGTCGCTGAGCTGCTGCTGCGGATCAACCAGCATCAGGATACTGACGTCCTTGCCGATGCCCTCGTCCAGATTGACGGGCTGGAACTGATAAAGGTCGCGGGCCTCCTGGGAGAACTGGTAGAGATTGGCACCCTGGCCGGGCTGCTGCGGGTTGGGCGGGTTGAAACTGGCGGTTTGGCGATCGGCGATATATCCTATACTCCGGGCAATGCCCAAGCTGCCGATGACAATCTCGGTGAGCTGGCCTTCCAGTTGTAGCGGGTCGATCACGTTGACGCTGCTGCTCTGCCGCAGACCGCTGGGCCCCAGCTCCAGAGTAGGTTGCATGCGCAGCAGCGAAAAGGCTTGGTAACGACCTTCGTTGCCGATGACCACAGCACTATAAACCTTCTGGGAACTGCCCTCGGACACAGTGATCTCGGTTTCGGGCAGGTCCAGCTCGCCGGGCTCCGGCAAACCGGGAGGCAGTTGGCCGGGGTCGATTATCTGACTCTCAATCCGACCGTAGAGCTGCTCACTGCTGGCCTTGATAATCTGCTGGAAATTGTCGGGAAACTGGGCGTATTTACCTTCGTTAAGCTGGGAGAGCAACGGCGAAAAATAATAGTAGATCTTCAGGTTTTCGTTCATCGAGAGCAGGGCGCTGCCCTTGCGCGACATTTTTTGCAAGGCCGCGGTGATCCTGTACTGGATGTTCTCCCTGGGCTGTAGTAGCGAGATTACTTCCAGATTTTCGCCCTGGGAAATGGCCAGGCCTATGTAGGCTGAAACAGCCTTGAATTCATTGCCGTCCGAGCCCTGTAACTGCACCGGATAGATACCGTATTGTTCGGCCTCCTCTTGCAGTCTGCGGTTTTTTTTGCCCTCGCCATCACTGTAAATCAGGTTGACCGAATAGCTGAACATGCCGCGCTTGGCACTGGCGCTATAGGTTTGCAGCAGGTTGCGCAGCAGCGAAGAGAGGATGTTGTAGCCCGAGGGCAGGTTGTTCGAAAGATAGGCACGGATGGTAACCGGCTCTTCTAATTGGGCCACGGTGGCTCGGGAGGCCGGAGCCAGACTGTAGGTTTTCTGCTCGGTAAGGTCGGCGCGCACCGAAAAAAACGATGCGGCGGCGTTGAGCAGCAACACAACCGCAGCATAGAGCCAGAAGCGAATGATCTGGTAGCCCTGTCTGCTGAATTGCAGTCCACTCATGCCCTCCCGCAATTTGCCCCCGGAAGCTGCCAAAGCGTCTTTGCCGGATTTACTCACACTCATAATAAATTCCTTATTTCGCGTTTACTCCTGCGCATCGTAATCGGAAAAAGTTTTAAAAATATCTAGGGGACCTCTATTCTGAATCAGCAGTTATTACAGAGCAGTGGCTTTGTCACCGGCAAGCTTCATAGTAGGCAGTTGTTTGCTCATCACTCACAAAGCATGCTTTCTGTTAAAAATCTCCTGCGATAGAAGCAATATCTGCATACTTTTCAAAGTATTCAATCCAAGTTTCGGAGCTTCAGCCAGGAGGCGTAGATACCCAGAAACATAATGGAAAAAAAGTACAGAATATCTCGCATGTCGACAATGCCATTGCTGAAATTCTGTAAATGATAGCCCACGCTAAGATTGCGCAAAAACAAAGAAAGCTGGCCGGGCATGTTGCGCAGCAGATATTCGAGAAGTAGCAGAATAAGGGTGATTTTAAAAGAGATGGTAAAGGATACGACCGGGTAGCGACTACTGATGCTTGAGGCAAACAAGCCGATGGCCACAAAGGCACCACAGAGCAACAGCTGGCCAATGTACCCTGCGGCACTGGCGCCCGGGTCCAGCGTGCCCAAGCTGCTGAACGAGAGTGGGTAGCCCAGCGTGAACAGCAGCATCAGACCGGAAAACAGCCAGAGGGCCAGGAACTTGCCCAGCAATACTTCGAGATTGGAGATCGGCAGGGTGCCCAGCACCTCGATGGCTCCGCTGCGCCGTTCTTCTGAGAGCAGACGCATGGTCAGGGCCGATATCGAGAAGGCCAGGATATAAGGTGTGATAGTGAAATAGGAGGCCAGAGACAGCACGCCGACGAGGAAGAAATCGTTGATAAAGAAGATAAAAACCCCGGTGATAATCAAATAAATGGCAATTACGATATAGGCTACCGGAGAGTAGAGCAGTTCCTGCCATTCTTTGCGAAGCAGCGCGGCGATGCGCCGCCGGGAAGGCAGCCGCCGGGTGTATTGCGGCACAGCTGACTGCGCGAAGTCGTTAATATTGCTCATAGCAAATTCCCAATCCTTTAGAGGTGCCCTCTAGTATCTTTGAGGATATTTTCTGGTTTTTATAATCTGTTTAAACTCTCGCTGTGGATCACCACGGGATTGGAGATCTTAGACAGATTCTCACCCTTATCAGTTGGTCAGCTCGCGGAAAATATCTTCCAGACTATGACTCTTGCTCTCCATGCCCAGCATGAACCAGTCGTTGTCGCGGATAATTGCCTTAATGCGCTGTCTGACTATATCGTTACCGCTCTCGTTGCCGTGGAGGATCACCAGAAACTCGCCGTCTGCGGCAGCAGAAATATCTACCCGGGCGCCCTGACCCAGTACCGTGTCATCCAAAGTGCTGAAGGCCGAGCCTAACTCCGCCTCAGAGCCATCGGCTTCAATGCGCAGCCTCAGACTGGACTGGCCGCGCTGCTGTGCCTGAAGCTCGGCAATGCTGCCATCAGCGGCAATCTGGCCCTTGTTGACAATTACCACCCGGTCGCAGGTGGCTTCAGCCTCGCTGAGAATGTGGGTTGAAAAAATGATGGTCTTTTCCTTGCCCAGTTCGCGGATGATGTTGCGAATCCCGATGATCTGGTTGGGGTCGAGGCCGCTGGTCGGTTCATCGAGAATCAGTACTTCCGGATCATCGAGGATGGCCATGGCCAGGCCAACGCGCTGGCGCTGCCCCTTGGACAGCTCGCCGATGGGGCGGTGCATGAATTCGTTAATATCGCAGTGCCGGGCGGCTTTCCGTATTTTGTCAAGGCATTCGGCCCGGGGAATATCGCGCGACTGGCCCACGAAGTGCAGATAGTCGTAGACGAGCATATTATCATAGAGCGGGGTCGATTCAGGCAGGTAGCCGATCAACTTGCGGCTGGCCAGCGGCTGTTCGCTGACCGAATAGCCGCCTATCCGGACTTCCCCGGCACTGGCTTCGAGAAAGCCGGTCAGGATGCGCAGGGTGGTGGACTTGCCCGCCCCGTTTGGGCCGAGCAGCCCGAGGATCTGGCCTCTGGACACGCTCAGGGAGATACCCTGTACAGCCTGCAGGGAGCCATAGTTTTTATACAGGTTCTTAATTTCAATCATAGGAATCCTCTGTGCCGCTGGAGGGCAACTTGCCAGTATGATCTCTCCGCTGACAAGCCCGTCGATTTGCAAAAGATCTGCTCACCCGAAGATAGGGCGGAAAGATCAGAGCTAATACAAGGCCAAACTCTTCAAAAATTCCCTGCGAATGTAGCAGCATAAGGGTCCCCCTAAAACTGGCGCAGCATGGGAGAAATGGGGAGGGCCGTGCGGGTTTAGCTATGCAGCATTGCAAACAGTGTGGGGACGGTAAAAACGGGGAGACGAATGATGGTGGACTTTTCCTCTCAAATGGTCTGAAACTTGGCATAATGTAGTCATCATGCCGGGTAAAGGCAATAGGGGACCTCTAAAAATGGTATCGCTTCGCGAGTATTGTGCCATTGCCCTGCTTCGCCTCGCCAATGGCACCGTGTTTTGATGCCAGACGAAGGCTCCCATGCGAGCTGGCGCAGCATGGGAGAAATGGGGAGGGCCGTGCGCAGCCAAGGCCCGACCTTCCTTTTTGCGAGCTGGCGCAGCATGGGAGAAATGGGAAGGCCCGTACACAGCCAGGGCCGACCTTCCTTTTTTGCGGCAGCGAAGAACGGAAGCCGAGCCATACTTTGCTGTATGGCACCAATGTGAGCTGGCGCAGCATTGGTGAACTGGCAGGCCGTGCGCAGCAAAGAGCCTGCTTCCTCTCTTTCGTGACAAAGCTGCCGCAAAAAATCCCTTCGTCTGGCGCGCCATCCTTCCTGTGGTGGGGAATTTTTAGAGGTCCCCTACATATCCTCTGCGTTGACTGTCAAACTCTCAATGTGAACTGACACGCCCCCTCCGGCTCCGCCTATCTCCTTGCCAGTTTTCCCACGCGGAAGAACGCTGTGCCGTCTACGGAAAACTCAACGTTCACGCTATTGTCCGCTTGTTTGGTAAATTTGGTCTGGCCTTCAGCTGCCTTAACCAAGACTTGACCATCGGAGAGGGTGAAAGAGGTACCGGACGGGGGACTATTCAGATCCGTTGTAGTAGTCTCGGTCAAGCCGCTCTGGGGGTCCTGCAAACGGCTTATGGCCTTGGTATCGGTAAATTCCAATTCTGCACTGCCAAAGAGATTTGCCAATGCTTGCGTAGTAGAATCGCTCGCAGCAGTTGCCGTATCGATACCCCATTTCCCCTGGATCCATTCGGGGAAGGTCTTTTGGCCTCCGCCAGTATCGGCGCTATCGGGGAAGGTCTTTTGGCCTCCGCCAGTATCGGCGCTATCGGGCGGGTCACAGCCGAGCAGGAGAGCCGGGAAGAGAAGGAGGAGAAACGGGCGCAAAAAGGCCGCAGGGAAATATATTTTCCCGCGGCATGGTCTTGATTCATTGACCGCGATGAGCGATGAGCGATGAGCGATGAGCGATGAGCGAATTTTACTGAACTTGTGTTCCATATTGCAATACTCCTTGGTATTATTATGCAAAACAATGCATAAAGATGATGTTCCGACCGAGGTCGGAATGATTTTGGCAAAAGGGATCTCTAAAAATTCCATTCTGCGCTCTTGCTCGCTCTTTTGAAACGAACAGCTTTGTCAGAAGAGGCGCAGGCTCTTACTGCGCACGGCCTGCATTTTCTTCCATGCTGAGGAATGGAAGAAAATGCAATACAACAAAGTATTCTTTGGCCTCACTTCCTTGCTCCAAAATAGCTTCGCAAAAAAACAAAAGCGAATTTTTAGAGATCCCCAAAAGATGAAATAGAGATACGAAATATATTCCTCTCTTTCCTCTCTTTGAACTATATACTCTTTCTCTACGGGGAGGGCAAGGGGAATCGTAAGAAAATCTCTGAAAATTGGCTTTTTTGGGAGGCTCCCATGCGAGCTGGCGCAGCATGGGAGAAATGGGGAGGGCCGTGCGCAGCCAAGGCCCGACCTTCCTTTTTGCGAGCTGGCGCAGCATGGGAGAAATGGGGAGGGCCGTGCGCAGCCAAGGCCCGACCTTCCTTTTTGCGAGCTGGCGCAGCATGGGAGAAATGGGGAGGGCCGTGCGCAGCCAAGGCCCGACCTTCCTTTTTGCGAGCTGGCGCAGCATGGGAGAAATGGGAAGGCCCGTACACAGCCAGGGCCGACCTTCCTTTTTTGCGGCAGCGAAGAACGGAAGCCGAGCCATACTTTGCTGTATGGCACCAATGTGAGCTGGCGCAGCATTGGTGAACTGGCAGGCCGTGCGCAGCAAAGAGCCTGCTTCCTCTCTTTCGTGACAAAGCTGCCGCAAAAAATCTCTTCGTCTGGCGCGCCATCCTTCTGTGGTGGGGAATTTTTAGAGGTCCCCTACATATCCTCTGCGTTGACTGTCAAACTCTCAATGTGAACTGACACGCCCCCTCCGGCTCCGCCTATCTCCTTACCAGTTTTGCCACGCGGAAGAACGTTGTGCCGTCTGCGGAAACCTCAACGTTCACGCTGTTGTCCGCTTGTTTGGTAAATTTGATCTGGCCTTCAGCTGCCTTAACCAAGACTTGACCATCGGAGAGGGTGAAAGAGGTACCGGACGGGGGACTATTCAGATCCATTGTAGTAGTCCCGGTCAAGCCGCTCTGGGGGTCCTGCAAACGGCTTATGGCCTTGGTATCGGTAAATTCCAATTCTGCACTGCCAAAGATAGTTGCCAATGCTTGCGTAGTAGAATCGCTCGCAGCAGTTGCCGTATCGATACCCCATTTCCCCTGGATCCATTCGGGGAAGGTCTTTTGGCCTCCGGGCGGGTCACAGCCGAGCAGGAGAGCCGGGAAGAGAAGGAGGAGAAACGGGCGCAAAAAGGCCGCAGGGAAATATATTTTCCCGCGGCATGGTCTTGATTCATTGACCGCGATGAGCGATGAGCGATGAGCGATGAGCGATGAGCGAATTTTACTGAACTTGTGTTCCATATTGCAATACTCCTTGGTATTATTATGCAAAATAATGCATAAAGATGATGTTCCGACCGAGGTCGGAATGATTTTGGCAAAAGGGATCTCTAAAAATTCCATTCTGCGCTCTTGCTCGCTCTTTTGAAACGAACAGCTTTGTCAGAAGAGGCGGCAGGCTCTTACTGCGCACGGCTTGCATTTTCTTCCATGCTGAGGAATGGAAGCCTATACAATACAACAAAGTATTCTTTGGCCTCACTTCCTTGCTCCAAAATAGCTTCGCAAGAAAACAAAAGCGAATTTTTAGAGATCCCCAAAAGATGAAATAGAGATACGAAATATATTCCTCTCTTTCCTCTCTTTCCTCTCTTTGAACTATATACTCTTTCTCTACGGGGAGGGCCGTGCGCAGCCAAGGCCCGACCTTCCTCTTTGCGAGCTGGCGCAGTATGGGAGAAATGGGGAAGGGCCGTGCGCAGCCAGCCCCTTCCCTTTAAGCAAGAGCCTGCAAGCTTTTTTTGCTGAGGAAGCGATTCGGCAACAAGAGCGCCGCTTCAAGCGCAGAATTGGAATTTTCAGAGGTGCCCTGTAGTCGCTCCCCTGAATTCTCTGTCTACTGGCCACGCATGCCCGCCATGATTTCGATCAGATTCAGAGGAACCCCGGTCTTGCGGCTGATGATACGGGCATCCAGGCCCATATACAGGTATTGCTCAATTTCAGCGCGCAGTTCGGGGGGCAGCCGCCGCGCCTGCGGGGGCTCCGTCTTTGTTTGGAATAACTGTGTGGAAACCCTTTGCGAAGAGGGCCCGTCATCTCTCTGCGTATCCCCCTGATTTTGCGGGGCTTCCTGTGCCTGCCGATTTACGGGTGCTTCGATACTTTGCAGGGCAGTCTGCCATTCCCGCCGCCATTCCTCCCGGATGCGATCCGGGAGCTCGCTTTCCAGTCTCCGGATCAGTGTTTGGAGCAACTCTTTGCTGCGGTGCTCCAGCCCGGCGTGCAGCTTTTTCTCCAACGACTGTTGCAAAGAGGCTTCCAGCGGTTGCCGCAAATCCTGCAAATGTAGTTGCACAACTTTTTGAAAGCTCCGCAGGGTTTCTGCACCATTCTGCTGCAACTCGCGCCAGCGTAGCTGCTGCTGCTCCAAATCGGTGCTGTGCAGTCGCAGTTCCTTAATTTTGCGCTCAGCATTGTGCTGCCAGCCTTCCTGCTGCTGCAAGAGTTCCTGCAGCCGGGCCGTTCGGTCTTCAACGATCTGAATGATCTCTTCGGCACAGCGATTGACTTCCAAGAGCAGCCCGCGCAGCTCCTGCTCCAGTTTCCGCACATGCTCCATTTTGTTTAGCTCACCTCGGATATAGCAACGGAACAGAAAAAACAGACCGACCAGAAAGGCCAGATTGGCCAGCAGCAGCAAGTAAATGGTATTCAAGATCCCAGCAAGTTTCCAATCAAAATACGATGCTCACATCGATGCCAAAGCGAACGCCAAACTTCAAGGCAAAGGAGCCCAGATTATTAACAAAGTTTGGCGCCAAAAACAAATTGCCATTGATAATATATTCGTCAAAACCTTTGTCAGAGTCACGCAAAGTGCTGATGGTACCGGCAGTAGCCAGATAACCGCCCGCAACTAGGGTAATATAAGGCGCAATGCCCACGCCCAAGGACTGTCTTCCCGCCCCCGAGTACAAGTTCAGCACAAAACGATAGCTGAAAGGCAATTCCAGATTTGCCTGTACCACCACTCTGCTGCCCGAGGCTGGAGACACAACGATACCCGTCCGCAGGTCGATGCCGACCTCAAAACCTTTTAACTGAGTCTGATCGGCAAAAAAATGGAACCCGGTGCGCAATTGGATTCCGGTGACCTGATAGTCGGGATTGTTGCCCTGGCCCTGGGTCATCACGGATAGATTGGTACCCGCATTGTAAATATCGATCCCCAGACGGAAGGCCTTGCCCGAGCTGATCATGGCCAGCCAACCCATGCTGATGTAGCCGCCGATGGCCAGTGCCAGCGGCTCAAAATAGATGTGGTTGAGATGCAGATATTCCTGTTGCCTGGGGGCCCGGGGCGGGCTTGGCAGGTTGGATTCTGGGTAATTGGGATAGGGCGGGATGGGGGGAGAGGGCGGGACAACCTGTTCGGTCTCGCCATCCTGCGTCTGTGCTTCTTGGCCTCTCTGGTCTGTTTCGGCGGAGCTGTAGCCCGGTGCAGCTTTCCAAGTATCCGAATACTGATAATTTTCGCCAGAGTTATGCAATGTGCGACGGTCCGGCTGCTCACGCCGCAGACCAGGCGCAATACGGCTGTCTGCAGGATTGCTGACAGCCGTATCCGTTTGTGTCTGACTTGTCTGCCCGGCTTGTTGGGAAAGATAACCCGTTGGGATATCGGGATTATGAGCAGAAGCCGGGGAGGGCATATCGGGCTGCGCAGCAAGAGCGGGAAATGTGAAGAGGAAAAAAAACCAACCGGCTGCCATATCCTGTAGAGATCTTCCCCTGCCAAATTTCTTGTTCGCCTGCTCCCGGGCGGGGAGAAGAGGAGCTCGACCGAGCAATGGAGTAATTGTTGTGGCGCACATTGTATATATGGTTCCAATATCAGAGGAGACAGGGTGCTTGGTTTATTTCCCATAATTCCAATGGAACACCGAGTAGCGATCTCTTGCCACAAATAGTGGTTTCGCCTCCGGCAAAACAGAGAGCAAGGACCCACCTTGAAAGTATTTCCGGCCCGCATTTCTCAAGGGTACCTCTAAAAATTCGCTTTCGATGCTGAGTGAGCGAGATTCTGCCGAGCGCGAGAAATGGAAGCCGAAAGGCTTTCGTGACGAAGCGATTCGGTAATAAGATCGCCGCTCAGCGCGAAATTGGAATTTTTAGAGGTGCCCTCAAATGTTTCCGCGCCATACAACGAAGCAGGCTCTATTTTTTGGCTATCATCTCCGAAAATACCAAAATGTACAAAATAGGGTTTGTTCACTCAACAGCGGATTTTCAGAGTTCCATTAAATCATTCTTCAGATCTGCCTCCTGAGAGTCGCGGGGAACTCCTTTCCCGGATGCGGAAAGCGAATCTTCAGAGCCTCCTTTCGCAAAGGCGGGGGGGGGCTCTTCTTTCTGAAAAAAGGTACGCAGCAGCAGCAAGCCTGTCTGCCAGAATATTTTCAGGTCCATGAGCAGGGTCCAGTTCTTGCGATAGTATAAGTCAAAGCTGATCCACTCGTGGAAGCTCATATGGTCGCGGTCGCGCAGCTGGGGCAGACAAGAGATCCCGGGCATGCATTCCAGGCGCATAAAATCTTTGTCTACATAGTGTTCCACCTCTTCAAGCAGATGGGGTCGGGGCCCGATGATGCTCAAGTGGCCCAGCAGCACGTTGGCAAACTGAGGGAACTCATCCAGACTACTGCGCCGCAAAAAGCGACCAATCCGCGTAACGCGCGGATCATGTTTCATTTTGAACAACGGCCCCGCGCCCTTGCGTTCGTTCCGGGCCAGTAGCTGAACCTTCATCTGTTCGGCATTCTTGTGCATCGAGCGGAACTTGAAAAACGGGATCATTTGGCCGTCCTTGCCCACCCGCTTGCTGACGTAAAACACCGGGCCAAAGTCGGAGAAGAAGATCAACAAGCTGATGAGCAGGCCCAACGGCAAAAACAACAGCAGCACAAGCAGCGACACCACAATATCAAACAGACGCTTGATCGAGATATTGAACAGGTTGTCACGGTTAGTGGTGGTGTGGGCCACAATCGGGATATAGGAAAAGACGTTTTCCCAATGGCGGGTGGACGGCAGTGAAGAGAGATCGGGAACGATGTAGTAACCAATTGCGTGCTCTTCGCAGGCCTGGGTCAGGCATTGCAGCACTTTCTCAGAGAGTCTGGGGCCTAAGAAGATGATCAATTCTCCAATGTGGTGCCGGTAAATAACGTCCATAAAATCGTGATAATATTTCAGTTGGGGCTCTTCCTGACTGTTCTGCGCTATATATTTAGAATCCCAAGTGGGGCGCCTGTCCCAGACCCAGGCCGGTAGCTCTTCCTTTTGGTAAGCTTTGCCACCGGGTTGGACCGACTCCCCACAGTCTGTCCAGTCTCCCACGATGTTCAGGGTACCACAGAATTCTTTAGTTTCGCCCATATCTTGAAAAAAGTGCTCCACGTGAAAGCGATTGCTCGATTGGCCTACCAGCATCACTTTCTTGTGAAAATAGCCGTGCCCGGACAGGCTCTTGAGCCATAAATAATACAACAAGTGCATGCTAAACAGGGTCACGGAACCGAAGCTGAAAAAGATCAGGGCCTTCCAGGTTATCAGGTTAAAGTCTTCCACTACCGCAAATTCAAGGATGATGACGCAAGTCACGGCCAGCGAGGCGATGGCCAGATTCTTGCCAACGATGGCAGTCGTGACCTTAAGGTAGGAGTGGACCGAATGAGCGTATAGCTCTTTCCACATCAGGGTAAAATACACCGAGAGGAAGACTCCCAATAACGACAGGTAGAGCGGGACCGCATTTAGTGCCGCATCATAGTATCTGCGATAGATTCCGATTGCCAGATAGTAGGCGAGCATCAACAGCACACATTGTGCGCTGGCGTTGATTACAAAATGCAGATATTTTGTGGAGGGTTTTGGCATGCAAAAAAACTCCAAAGGAAGCTCTGAAAAAGCCTCCATCATATTGATGGAGCGTCTTATCCGCTCTTTGCTCTCTGCTCTTTGGGGAGCAGCAGCTTTTTTCAGTAAAGGGCAGCTCTAAACGCTGAAGTTGAAACCTGCCCGCTTCATACGTCGCCGCGAAGCCCGGATCTCATCGCCGTAATCGGTGAAAATATCGTCCAGAGTGCTCTTCAGCGCTTCCAGGCTGAAAGCCTTTCGGGCCATGTCAAAGTTGTGATCGACGATGGTCTGCTTCAGCTTCGGACTTTGCAGAATGGTTTCCAAGTCTTCTAAGGCACGCTCAGGGATGATCAGGTTGCCCTCGTCGTTGTAGTTATCCACTATCTCAACACCGCGCGGGGCGATAGTACGAATGTCCGTTTTGTAAATCAAATAGGTACTGACGACGGTGAGCAGACGCGCGGCCCAAGCTTCCAGCAGAGCATTGCCAAAACCTTCCCATATAGGAAGATAGGTGGCAAAATCGGCATTGACCAGCACATCGCGGTTGGTGTAGATCTTGCGGCCTTGGGCATCGGTACCACGCACGGCCGCCACGCGACCGTGCGCCACTTCCATTTGAATCCCCTGGTCTTTGGCCAGCTGTTCGAGTTTGGGCAGGTAATCAGCCCCTTCGTCTTGGGCGTACAGCGAGATAATAAAGCGAATCTTACCTTGATATTTAGGGAATTTGCGGACAAAAGCACCGAGGAAGCGGAGCGAGTCTTCAATCTTTTTGCGCGGCACGATGCGGGTGGGCTGCAGGACAAACAGTTCATCGTCCTTGATTCCAAAGCTCTGACGCAGGTCACTGTTGTAGTTGTCCCTAACGGGCGGATTGGAGAAGTCTTCGCAGTTGGGCACGATGTGGGCTGTGATGCGCTTAAAGGTGAATAGCACGTGCTCAGCATAAGAGGATATTACGATGTGTTCGATGCTGGGTGCGGTGGGAGGCATCACTTTGTTGAGCAACTCAGCGATGTGATTGTTGTAGAAGCGGCTGCGCTCCCACCAGAAGTCGTGGTGGTGGAACACGCAGGCCATGCTGCGCTCTTTTGCAATGGTGGAAATGGCCACCCCGGCCAGCACCGACATCGGCATGGCATTGGTATTTTCGCCGACCATCACATCGATGTCGTGCTCGAAAAAGAAGTGCTGGAGTATGTTGGCTGCATCAACTCCTTCCTTCCAAATCCGGTTGGTCAGTTGGTGCTTCGTCTCCTCGTCCATCGGTGCGGAGAGTTTGTTGCTGGTGATGTAGGGAAAGGCCAGGTCTTCGATTTCTTTCTGGATACGGGTACCAAAGCCAATTTCGGGCACTAGGAAGTGATTTTCTTCTGGGACATTGCCCACCAGCCCGGGAAAATCGCCGGCCACGACAAAGATCTCGTGCCCCAACTCCTGCATGACGCTAATCCACTTGTCGACTTCCAAAGACACACCATCGACATCTCCCAGTTTCCCCGCAATAAAAGCGATGCGGTACCGATCTCTCATTCTCATGAAAGGCTCCTTGCCTGAAATTCCGGGTCTTACTGCTTTGCCTGTGGGGGAACCCTGACTCGCGGCCCATCACACTAGCGGAAAGTCTAGTTCTGCGCAACAAAATTTTGCCGTCATTATTGTTGAGCATCCAAAGCATTCTGTTCGGTTTGGGGAAGATTTATGAATCGATAAAGTTTTGAAAAGTTTTAGAAGTGCCTTTTATGAGGAGCTCTAAAAACTCCCTATCATTCTTGTCGGATCTTACCGGAGCACGAAATGGCAAGCTTTCCGGCGAATTAGGGGCTTCCCTGTTCCGCATTTTGTGCTGTGCAGGCACAAAAAAAACACCTGCTCACACATTGTAGTGGGAAGGTGCTTTTCGAGAATAAGTTACGCGATATTTAGGAGTTGGCGACCTCGACAAATTTGTCGGCCAGTTGGTCAATGGTGGCGATGTCTGCCAGCTCAGCGCGGGGGACCTTGATCTTGAGTTCGCGCATGGTGCAGGAAACCACTTCTATAATGTCCAAACTGTTGGCACCATAATCTTTCATGGATTTATCAGGAACAATATCGTTGATTTCAACATCGTCCAGGTTTTCTACAATTTGTTCTTTAATAACAGCTATGACTTCTTCTTTCGTCATAAATCACTCCTTGGAAAAGGTTTCATTTTTCAGCATCGCCATCTTCAACCGTATGAACACACGATGAATGTTCTGGAAATACCAGCATATCCTGGCAAAGGCGATTTTATTCTGGTTCGTTGTTGCGGGAGCTCCGCAGAAGGCTGAAACGGTTCATGAGATTATCCTGAAAGGGCAGGCCGTGGTCAACCTGAAGTAATTGGCCATTCATTGCGTCAAACAAGCCGGAACACATTGCAAACAGAACCTTTCCGCAGTCTTCGGGCTCTAGTTGCTGTTGCTCGCACACACCGTTCCGGTGCGAAAACTCGAAGAATTCATCGCCAAAAATCAGCTTGAAAGACTCGGTCTTTACCGTGCCAAAGCGCACTACGTTGACGCTGGAACCTTCTTTCTGTAAATGCACCGCCAGGTAACGGCCAAAGAATTCGAGCATGGTCTTAGAGGCGGCCACAAAATCGTAGCCGGGATAGTAGTGGTCAGGCCCGTTGCTCGACACTCCCAGGACGTAGCGCGGATATTTGCCAAAGCGCTTTTTAACCTGTTGGCAGTAATCTACCATCGGCCATGAGCTGTAATCTAGGGTCTTGTACAATGAGCGCTTTTTGTAGTCGTCTAGGCTATCGGTCTTGAGGGCGAAACTGACGTTGCTGATGAATACGTCCAGATAACCGCAATGGCGTCCAATCTCATCCAATACGGCCGATGTGTCTTCCTCGCGCGACACATCGGCTTGGATAAAGATAGGCACTTTGGCCTTCAGTTCGCCGCTGAAGTGTTGTTTGATTGCCTCCATATCTGCCGAACCCCACTTGTAGGTCAGGTAGAGTCGGGCTCCGGCCCGGGCAAAGTACTGAGCAGCCGCCAGACCGATACCCTTGGTGCCTCCGGTGATCAGGACATTCTTGCCCTGCATGTCAATTGAAAGCATATTTTGCTCCTCCCGGAAGTCGGCAAGTCGCCGGAGACAGGCAAGCCGGATTTTCGCAATAGCAAAAAAACGGGCCCAGCAAACTTGCTTAAGGGGACCTCTAAAAATTCGCTCTTCCTGCGCAGCTATTTGGGAGCGAGGCAGGGAGGCCGATGGGACAGAGCGCTGCCCCGGCAGGCTGAGCAAATCCGTCCGCTAGTCGGCATCGTCCAGTATCTTCTGCGCTGCTGCGCGCTCGCTGCCCCGCAGTTGCCCAACCAGTTCCGCCTGGCGCTCCTGGTCACGAAAGCGGCGGGTCACAGCCTCTTTTAGTTTCTCGCGGCCCAATGTCGCATTGTTCAGCTTCAAGTAATACAGCTCGGCCAGCAAAAACGAAGCCAGCGGGTTATTCGACAGCGATTCTTCAAAAATCTGAAAGGTTTCCGGAATCTTGTCGTACTGCGCGTTCTCGCTATAGAAACGGTACACATCTTCAAAGACCTGCTGGTCCTTGCCGCGCTCAGCGAAGTACTCGCCGTACAGCGCCATGGCGTTTTCTTCATCACCGAGGTGTAGTGCATTCAAAGCCGTGAACCGGCGCAGTTCCGTGGGCCATTCATCGGGAGCCTGCAATTCTGGGATCTTGTCAAAGGCCTGCTGCGAGGCCAGATAATTCCCTGCATATTGCTCGACTATCCCCAAATTATAAAAGGTTTCCGGATTGTATTTATTGATCTCTACTGATTTGCGGTACCAGTCCGCCGCCACTAGGTATTTCTCTGCCCGGAAATTGAGATAGCCCAGGGCCGAAAGGCAGACGCTGTTGCGCGCATCCACGGCGTAGGCTCTGACCAATTGTTGTTCGGCCTCTTGGTAATTTCCGATCTCAATCAGGGCCAAGCCGTAATTCAGATAGACGATTTTCAGGTTGGGATCTTCTTTTAAGGCCAGCTCGTAGTAGGAAACCGCCTGTTTGTAGTCCGGGCTGTTATAGTAGTCGGTGGCGATATTGTAGTAGCGCTCAGCGAGCTGGCGCTGCCGGGTACTGACACAGGAGAACAAAAGCTGCAGTAAGACAAGCAGCGAGAACAAACTGCCCCCCGCCACACTCCGGCAGATTCGCTTGCGATGCCGAACGAAGGGATTTCCGCCGAAAGCGGGACAGGAAGAAATTCTTTGCTGGGCAACTCGAAAAATGGTATCGCTTTCTGTGAGAATGGTGCAATCGCTCTGCTTCTGCTTTGTCTTCGCCGCAGCGAGGGGAGGCCCGTACAGAGCCAAGGCTCCCATGCGAGCTGGCGCAGCATGGGAGAAACAGGGGCGGCTCCCATGCGAGCTGGCGCAGCATGGGAGAAATGGGGAGGGCCGTGCGCAGCCAAGGCCCAACCTTCCTTTTCCGCGAGCTGGCGCAGCATGGGAGAAATGGGGAGGGCCGTGCGCAGCCAAGGCCCAACCTTCCTTTTCCGCGGGCTGGCGCAGCATGGGAGAAATGGGGAGGGCCGTGCGCAGCCAGCCCCGCCCTTCCTCTTTGCGAGCTGGCGCGGCATCTTTCTGTGGTGGGGAATTTTTAGAGCTGCCCTGTTGTACAGTACAGATTAGAGCCATACGTTCCATGATCAAGCCACCGGTAACCGCTATATCTGCGCAGCAGCACTGCTCTCACTCTTCAAAAGGCCATAGACCACATGATCTACATATTTGTCGTAGAGCCATTCCTGCTGCCGGAGGACCGCTTCCCGGCGAAAGCCCAAACGCTCGGGAATCGCCCGGCTCTTGTGGTTTCCGGCCGCACAGCGGACTTCAATGCGATTGAGAGCATAATACCGAAAACCCACTGTGACAAGATCTCTCAAGCACTCTGTCATAAGGCCCTTCCCGTTGTATTCGCGACCCAGCCAATAGCCCACATGGCCAGTGCCGTTAGCCCGGTCAATGGAGTTGTAGGCCAAGACTCCGGCCAACTGCCCCCGGTACAGGATGCTACAGTGCAAGGCCCTGCCCTGCTGGAAGGCCAGCAGCTGGGAATTGATGAATTCTCTGCTGTGTTCGGGACGCGTAACCCCGTCAAGCCACGGCAACCATTGCTTGAGGAAGTCTCTATTGCGGTCGGTCAGCGCAAATAGCTGCTCTGCGTACGCAGGTATGGACAAACTGAGTTGCGTTTCGTCATTGATATGCCTAAAAAACATTCCAACCATCCTTTTCCGCGAGCTGGCGCGGCATCTTTCTGTGGTGGGGAATTTTTAGAGCTGCCCTTTAGAGGTTCCCCCCCCAATTTGTCGGGCAATGCTTCCGAACCGTTTCTTGAGGGACTGCTGCCATCTTGATTTTATCACACAGATCAATATTATAAGGGGATAGCGGCTCCAATGAGCCCACTGGAAATTGATTTGAGATCCCTAGGGACTATTTGGGGACTATTTGACCGTTTTGTCGGCCCTTCTGCCGCAAATCCAAGGAGCTTTTCCCGCAATCCTTATGGTGCAAGCAACAATTTTCGAACGCATTCTCAGCAAAGAAATTCCGGCCGATATCGTCTATGAAGACCATGATGTGCTGGCCTTCCGCGATGTTGCGCCGCAAGCACCGGTGCATATTCTGCTGATTCCGAAAATCAAAGTAACCGACTTTAGCGGACTGCGTGAACTTGAAGATGCCTTTGTAGGCAGGCTTTTCAAAAAGGTCGCTGAGCTGGCCTCAGAACTGGGGCTGCAAGACTACCGCGTGGTCAGCAATTGCGGCGCGAGGGCCGGACAGAGCGTCTTCTACTTACACTTGCACATACTGAGCGGCAGACCGTTCAGTTGGCCTCCCGGCTAAGGGGAGGCCCTAAAAGGGCCCTCTAAAAATTCCAGTTTTGCGCTGAGGAGCGCCCCCTCCTACTTTCCTTCTTCAATCATCAAAGCTTCCCCTGCCTTGGGCGCGGCTTCCCCTGCCTTGGGCGCGGCTTCCCCCGCCTTGGGCGCGGCTTCCTTTGGGGCCGCAGTGTCCGCTTTTTCGGCGGGTTCGCCCTTTTGCACCGATTCGTCCTTCATGCCGAACAATTTTGCGCGCACGGCCTGTTCGAGTTCAGCGGCTACCTCAGGGTTCTCGTCTAGGTATTGAATCACATTGTCACGACCCTGGCCAATCTTCTCCTCGGTATCCCCTTCGCCTGTGACGCGAGAGAACCAGCTGCCGCTCTTTTTAATCAGCTCGCACTTCAGTGCGGCATCAACCAAGCAGCCTTGGGCGGAGATCCCTTTGCCGAATAAAATGTCCAACTCGCACTTGCGAAAGGGCGGGGCTACCTTGTTTTTGACTACTTTGACCCGGACCCGGTTGCCGTGGGCATCCTGATTGCCCTTGGTCAGAGTTTCGATGCGGCGCACGTCCAGGCGCACTGAGCAGTAGAATTTCAGGGCGTTGCCCCCAGCGGTGGTCTCCGGGCTGCCGAACATCACACCGATCTTCATGCGGATCTGGTTGATGAAGAACACGATGCAGCCGGACTTGGAAATATTGGCGGTCAACTTGCGCAGGGCCTGGCTCATCAGGCGGGCCTGCAAACCGACATGCGCATCGCCCATCTCACCGGTTATTTCGGCACTGGGAGTCAGAGCTGCCACCGAGTCGATGACTACCAGGTCCACTGCGCCCGAACGCACAAGTGTGTCGGCAATCTCTAACGCCTGCTCACCGCTGTCGGGCTGAGAGACCCACAGATCTTCAATCTTTACACCCAGTCGTTTGGCATACTGCGGATCAAGGGCGTGTTCGGCATCGATAAAGGCGGCGGTGCCGCCCTGCTTCTGGCACTCAGCGATGGCGTGCAGGGTCAGGGTGGTCTTGCCCGATGATTCGGGGCCATAGACTTCGATGACCCGCCCCTTGGGATAGCCACCCACGCCCAGAGCCTCGTCAAGCAGAATGGAACCGCTGGGAATCACGTCCACTTCCAGCTTCTGGTCCTCGCTCATGCGCATCAGCGAGCCTTTGCCATACTGTTTTTCGATTTGTTCCAGCACTACGCTCAGCGCTTTGTCTTTTTCTTCCTGAGTTTCCAGGCTAACAACACTTTGTAAGGCGGCTTTTTTGGCCATGTGATGAGGCTCCCCTGAGTCTTGAATTCCCATTTGTTTTCTGCGAAAGGCTTCTTCCGGGGGCCTCTAAAATCGGAATTTCTTCGAGGTTCCCTTTCGTAAGAAGTACAAAAAAATGCTCAATGGGCAGAATCCGAACGCAAAATATAGGATTTTTTTCCGCTCTGTGCAAATACGCTCCGTTGCCTTGCCAAATCTATCCGAAGCAGGGCCGGATGGATCTGCGTCTCAGTACCACAGCGACTTCCCAGTGTCTGGTGCGTGGGAACTGGTCAAAGGCGGCGCAGGCTTGGATCCGGTATCCTGCGACCTGCCAGAAGGCCAAATCCTGAAGGAGTTTGGCCGGGTTGCAGGAAATGTAGAGGATTTGTTCGAAGTTCAAAGCAAACTCGCGGGACTGCTGGTCCAAGCCGCTGCGCGGTGGGTCAAGCAGTAAGTGGCGCAGCCGGTACTGGGATAGGTCCATTCCGCGCAGCCGTCTGAAGGGCCGCAGTCCCGCCAGTGCCTGGGCCGTTTCCGCTGCCGAAAGGCGGGCGACCGCAACATTGTCCAGGCCGTTCTGCGCCAGGTTGTGGCGGCACAGCTGGACGGACTGGCGCACCACCTCCGTGGCCAGCACCCGGCGAAAACCGGGTGCCAGGGCACAGGTAAAGTTGCCGATGCCGCAGTACAGTTCCAGCAGGTCACTTTGTTCTCCTTTTCCGCCCTGAAGGTTTGATCGGAAGTTGCGCCGGGCCCAGCCGAGCATTTCGCGATTGCTGTAGGCGTTGGGCTGGGAGAAACAGGTATCGTTCTGGCGCATCCGCAAGTCCAGGCATGAGCCTCTGTGATCTTGCAGTGACACACGGCTATCCAAGTATGGTGGGCCGACATGCAACAAACGCGACTTGCTGCGCCCGATTACGCTGCTGAGACCCAAGCCCTGGCGCAATCGCTCGGCACCGGCTCGCCAAAGATCAGCGTCCTTCGCCCCGGCAGCGTGTTCTTCTCCGGCCTCCTGCTCATTTTTCCGATTGGCTGGTGGGTTTGCCGGGCCGCCTGAGCAGTCGCCTGAGCCGTCTAGCAGGTTATGCGGAGCAAATCTGCCATGATAGAGCAGGCTGAGTAGTACCTGGCCATCTAGGTCGGCGCGCCAGTTGACCTGGAACAGGCGATGTGAAAGTGTCTGCTCAGCGGCTCCCGAATCCCGCTCCAAGTAGCGCAGCAGGGGGCCCATACGCTCACTGATGGCCTGCAGCGGAATGTCGGAGTACTCAAAACGCCGCAGGCGTTTTTCCCCGCCTGTTTTACGGTTGCCCGCTCCAACGCTTTTTTCTCCTCTTGGCCCCTTTGCCACAGCTCCCGCGCCGTCAAACATCACATAGCAAAACCGCGTCCCGCCTTGTGCGGCCCCGGCTTCCCGGCCCGTGCGCCGCAGTGAGAATTCGATGCGGGCCCGGTAGTGCTGCGCCGGAGAGGGGAAGTATTCGATGCCACAGTCCGCTCCCGCGAGAGCGCGCAGTTCGCGCTCGAAACGGGCGACCTTCGTCTCAAAGCAAACGCAATGATCCGGTTCGGGCCCCGCTTCAGATGGCGGTGTGAAATCGGAAAGCATAAATGTTCAGCGACTGTTTCTAAAGGTTTCCAGTGCCTCGGGGCACATGCCAAAGCCCTCGTCCTGCTCGTGGCTCGCATTGATGTCCTGCGGCTCCAGATGCACTACAATGTCAAAGATATGAGGGATGCGCTGGCGTATGGCACTTTCCACCTGCTCCGTCAACAGGTGAGCTTGGTCGAGACGTAAGTGAGGCGGTGCGAGCACATCCAGGATGATTTCGCAGAGATTGCTGATTTTGCGGATGCGTACCCGGTGTGGCCTGCTGAGCCCCGGCACACTGCCCACGGCCTCGAAGACCTGCTGATACAATTTCGTGTCTCCGGTGCAATCCATCAGCTCCCGCGAACTTTCCCGGAAGCCGCGGAGCCCGATCCAGAGAATCCAGAGCCCTACACCCAGGGCCAGCAGGTGTTCGAGCAAGGGCAAACGGGTCCACAGGGCCAGCCCCAGGCCCAGCAGCACCGAAGCTGAGAGAATACTGTCACTGAGCATATGGCGCGCATTGGCCATTAGCATCTTGCAGTGAATGCGTTTGCCCAGCCGGTATTCATGCCCAAAGAGCAGCAGCTTGATCGGCACCGACAGGGCGCTGATGTAGAACGTGAAATATGCGGGCAGCTCATGGGCGTCCTGTCCGTCTGGCAGCCAGCCAAAGTCCTGGCCCAGTCGGGATGAGGCTTGGAGTAATAATTGCAGCGAGCCAAAGATCATCAGCATCGAGAGCACTTTGCTGAGGATCGCTTCGGCCCGGCCATAGCCCCACGGATAGCTGGCATCGGGGGGCTGGAGCAGCAGTCGGGCGGTAAACAGGCCGGCAAAAGAAAAAATGGTGTCGCCCAGGCTGTCGATGCCATCGCCCAGCAGAGCCAGCGAGCCGCCCAGAAAGCCACCTGCCAATTTCAAGACTGCCATACTGCCGTTGCCTGCAATGTTGATGAGTGCGGCTCGGGCGATGGCCCGGGCGCGCCGATGCTGCTCATCCTGCGGCTGTCTGCCCTCGCACGGCACGGCTTCCCATATCTCAAATACCTCTGCGGTTTCTTCGGGAAAGTCGGGAGAATAACGAGACATTGATTAACCTGAAAAGGTGATATTCAAAGGGTAATATGCAAAAGACCGCTGTGAGCCTTAGAAGATACCCGAAATCCGGGCCTGTAAGCTTGGGAAGCTCCAAAAGCCTGACGAGTCCCCCCCCCAAAAAGATATCTTTGCCAGAAGGGAGGGCAGATTTTCAGAACTCGTATTGAATTTGATTCTTAAAATCGATTCAACTACTCGCCTTCCCCCGCAAAAGATTTACGGGGACCTCTTGCCCGCTCTGCAAAGAGAGCGCCTGTGCGCCGGATTATGCTGAAAAGCCATAATAATTCCAAGCCTGTGCCGCGTTCGGCCTTGACTTCAATCAAGAGGTGCATGGCTGGATGATGAGAGGAGGCTTCTTAGAGGTCCTCTAATGATTTTGGGATCTTTGCGAAGTTCTCCATTCTGGCACTCGCGCCTCTCACCCTTGCCGCCCCGCGCTGTTTCCCGTAGAGTCAGGGCATGGCAGAGATAATGGAATGGGTGGAAAAGGATGAAGCTTACGGCATCCTGCGCATGGACAGCCCGGAAGGCCCCAATATTTTTACCGAAACCTTTGTGCGTCAGTTTATCGACAAGTGGCAGTATCTCTGTAAAGAACGTCGGCCCAAAGTTCTGATTTTGCAGGGACGCAGTGATGTATTTTGCGCCGGAGGTGCCAAGGAAACCCTGATTGGACTGACCGAAGGCCGGGTCACGGTGGATGACTTGATTATTACCGACCTGATGGTGGCAGCGCCCTTTCCTGTCATCGCGGTGATGGAAGGCCACGCTATGGGCGGTGGTCTGGTGATGGGCGCGGCTTGTGATATCGTACTGGCGGCGCGGGAGAGCCGTTACGGGGCGGTATTTATGAATATGGGTTTTACGCCCGGCATGGCTGCCACCACCTTGCTGCCCCAGCTGATGGGCCCCTTCATTGCCGCCGAGATGATGTACAGTGGCAGGCGTTTTAAGGGAAAGGAACTGGAGGGCAGGGGCACGCAGCTCAACTACATCCTGCCCAAGGCGGAGCTGTTGCCCAAGGCCGAGGCCATCGCGCAGCAGATGGCCGAAAAGCCCCAAGAGAGCTTATACCTGCTCAAACACAGCCTCGGAGCGGTCAAGAAGAAACTGGTGCTTGAGGCCCGTTTGCAGGAAGATCTGATGCACAAAATCTCCTTCCACCTGCCCGAAACCCGGTCGATCATCCAAGAGTTTTATGGGAAGCTCTAAAAGATCGCGATTCCACGCGAACTGGAATTTTTAGAGCTATCCTTAAGGGGACCCCTTTAAGGGGACCCCTTTAAGGGGACCTCTAAAAATCGGCATTGCGATGTAAAATCAAAAAATCCTTCCTTAATCATAACAAAATAGCACAAAAAATAGGGAACCTCTAAAAATCCCATTCTGCGCTCTTGCTCGCTCTTTTGAAACGAACAGCTTCCTCAGAAGAGGTGGCAGGCTCTGTTCTCCTTTGTTCGCTGTCCCCCTTAGAATGCGGCGTAGTCAATCTGGGGCAGCTTTGCCTTCAGATCCCAGTCGCTGAAATCCTGACCATATTGCTTCAGGGCCCGGAACAACAGAGAGCGCCGCTCCTGCAGGAAGTGTTCAAAAGCATTGATGGTGTAGATGCCATCTTCGGTTTTGATGTGATGGAAGCGCATGAAGTTGATGATCAGTTCCTTCTTTTGGAACTGGTTTTGCTCGCCGAGCAACTGGAGCTGCTGGCTGTTGCTCAGCCACTGCCGAAACGGAATGTCGCCCTTTTCGGTCTGCAAACGCCGGGGCAGCCACTGCAAGTTCAGGATACTGTCGCGTCGGTCAAAGTACAGTTTGATCTGCTCATCGCTCAGGTCGTAGGTTTTGAGCATCCGCTTGCTCAGCAATTTCTGCGGCTGAATAAAATCGATCTGACGCTCTTCATAACGCTGCATCAGGGAAATCCGCTGTGGGTGGCAATAGAGCAGCGTAATCAGTGGAATGCAGCCCCGGTGCTTGATGCGAATATTGTCCAGCAGTTTTTCAATCTCGGTATCGCTGAGCCACAGGAGCGCCTCTGTGCCCTCTTTCCCTCCAAAGGCCTGCTCCAGATCCTGCTGCAAGCGTTGCAGCGGAAAGTGCAAGTTAAATTCACGCTCTGCCGCACTCTGGGTGCCGTGATATTTGTCGAGCTGTTCCTGCAGGGCTTCGCGCATGCTGCTGTGCAGTACCGGCCAGACTCTGGCCAAGCGCAAGGCCCCGCCGCGAAACACCGAAGGGGAGACTTCGTTCAGGGCGATCCAGCGCACGATGCGCGAGAGATCGACGTGCTGCAAATCGTTGAGCGGATCCATGCAGACATCGGCCTGTTTATAAAAATAATACAGTACCGGCAGCAGCACGTAGTCGTTGCGCAGATTGTCGGAGAACCATTGACGCACAATAAAATTACAGGAATCCACGGCATCGCGCAGCTTGTCGATGACCCGAACGAAATCCAGCAGATGTTGACCGTTGCTGCGCAGCGCCAATGCGCCTTCACGCTTGCGAATATTGCGCCCGACTTCTTCGGGGCTTTCGGCTTCGCAGAACAGATAGCAGTGGTAGAGGAAATCCAGACCAAGGCGCAATTCATCGGCCGTCTGCAAAAGCCGTTCGTAGTTCTCTTCCAGCTCCTCGGAGTTCTGGCCGTCCAACACGCCGCTCAGCTCCTCGGACGGGTAGCGATCGCTCCGGGGGTTCCGGGCCGAGAGCTCAGCCCACTCTTCGGCAGTGTAGTGCTCACGGCCAAAACCGGACTGTTCCATCTGTACCGGGTCTGGCCCGCCTTGATCCTGGGGCTCTCTTTGCCCCGCAGCACAGCCCGTTTCCCTGCTTTGTTCGCCCCGTGCCCCTGTTTCCGAACCTTCTAGAAATCTGCTGAACTTATGCTTTCCCACTTGCGCAGCGTGGGGAAACACAATGCGCACCGCGTAGTGCAGGTCGCTGGCGCGGAAACTGGAGCCCTGATTCAGGCGGCTGAAAATTTCCAGCAGCTCGTAGCCGCTGCGCGGGCTGACTGTGGTATTGCTCACCAACTCGCGAATCCACAAGTGGTGATGAAGATTGTCGAACAGATCCTCCAGCTCATCGAGCAGGGGCCGCGGCAAAGCCGCGAACCCCCTCAAGTAGCGCCGGATTTCCGATTTGGCGGTGCGGCGGTCGCGCCCCCAGCTGCGTACTAGGCTCAGCGGCAGTTGCAAGCGCCCCAGATCACAGTCGAGCAGGGCCTGCATCCCTTCCCCGCGGGCTTCGGCTTGTATCTCCCCTTGGTAATCGGCTAACTGCTGAACGCTGTAAAAGCGGAACTGGTGATGCTCCAGACCCAGACTCCCTAGCACTTTTTGCAGCACCGGGTCCTCCCCCGCGGCCTGAGAGACTGCCCCATGACTCAGATTACTGCCACAGAATAGCTCTATGAGTGGGTACAGGTCAAAGTAGAGCTGTGCGCTTTCATAGTGGCCGGGGCCTGCGGGCCGCATGTAGGAACCGGCGATGCCTATCAAAAAGGCAAACAGGCGCTGCTGGCCGTCCAGCACCAAATGACTGGCGGCTTTCAGTTTCTCGAAGATCCGCGCATCGCTGCGGCGCTGCCGCAAGCTCTCCTGCTGACTCCCCGCCCGGGCGGGGAAAAAGCAGCATTGCAGGCGCTGCTCCAAGTCGGGTGGGGCCTGTTCCAACAACAGGAGCTGGCCGATCGGATAGCCTTGCCACAGTGAGTCAAAGAGGTCGCAGACCTGATCTTCCGACCAGACAAAGGGCCGCTGGAACAGCGGCAGTACCAGCTGCCGCTGTTCCAGCGCCTCCACCACCCCCATCAAAGTCATTCGTTCTTTAATCATGCTGCATCCTTAAAATCGGGAGCGGGCTCTCTGGTGCTGGTCTTTTTTAGAGGTTCCTTAAAGCCCCTCATTGCTCCCACACTTTGTCTCGTTTTTCCCACCGGGCTCTGTCCAGTATTTTCTTCTTCAGAAACTGATTCTCCAGTTTGAGTTGCTGAATATCAAACTGCTGTGATTTGATGGTTTCCATCATGTCACTCTCTGAGAGCAACCCCGAATGCAGCGACTCTTGGAGTTGGCTGCGCCGGACCTTATAATCTTCATCGGCTTCCTGGCCGGCCACTTCATACGAGCCGTCAAAAAGTTCGCGCCCGGCATCGCCGCCGGATAGCGGCGATGCCGGGCGCGCGGCCAGCTCCACCACCCTCTCGGCAATGCGGTAGATGGCTTGCGAGATGATGGCCTGCGGCTTGTAGGCCACCACCGGCCAGCGCGCGTTGAGCGCGCGCGATTGCACTTCATCGTAGTAGATCACTCCCAGGTGCTCCAGATCCACCGAGAGGTACTGACGGCAGGAGTTGCGCAGCTTGTTGGCCCGCTGCATATCCTTGGGATCACTGAGCATGTTCAGCACCATTTTGGGGCGCAGCAACTCCATGCCCTGCCTCATCCTCTCGTATGAATGCGGATCAATTTCCCGGATCTGCTCCAGCAGCCTGGTCAGATAGATTTTTTGCAGCGAAATGCCGTCTTTTTTGAGTTGTTTCAGGTAGTTGTAGGCCATGCTGTTTTTGGCAAAGCGCGAGCCCATAATGCGAAATACACTGTTTTTGAGAAATAAATAGGCATTCAGTGTGGCGGTCAGGGTCGGGTTTGTGACTAGGATGCCGTTGCCCGAGAGCAGGAAGAAGTCCATGGTGTTGTAGTGGGTTCCGGCCCCTAAGTCGAGCAGCAGGTAGTCGCAGTCCAGCTGCTTCAGGTCGTGCAGCAGGCGCTGCTTGGGCCCCGGGGGCACGTTGGCGATGCCGGGCAGCTCTGATTCTCCGGGAATAATCAAAAGGTTATCGTAGTCGGTGGGGTAGATGATTTCTTCGAGCCGGGTTGCGGGGTTGTCAAAGTAGGTCCCCACTCCCTTGGGCAGGCCCATCGCACCCAGCGTCAGATGCAGATTGGAGCCTCCCAGGTCCAAGTCCGCGGCGATCACGCGCTTGCCGTTCTGCCCTAGGGCAACGGCTAGGTTGGCCGAGAGCATGGACTTGCCTACTCCGCCTTTTCCGCTGGCAATGGCAATAATCTGCATGACTCCTCCGCAATTCACAACCCGTTGTGCAATTGGAGCTGATATGGCCTAGGTTCTATCATGAAACACTGGCAAAGGCAAGAACCAGAGCCAGCAAAATCCCTGCTGTGAGAAATTCAGAGATGAGGCGGGGAGCAAATTAAGGGGACCTCTAAAAATCCAGCATTGGACAAATCATGATTATTCAATTATAATACAATAGTATAGGAGGACTGTTATGTTTGACATAGAAAGTAAAATAATATATCAGGATATAAAACATACAAATTATTTTATATTCGAACTTAGAAAATCTATCAATTGAGATAGAATTACAGATGCTATTTCTCGAAGGGAACCTCTAAAAATTCGCTTTCGATGCTGAATCAGCGAGATTTTGCCGATAGCGAGGAAGCGAAGCCGAAGCATACTTTTGTATGGTAAGGCTTTGCTGACGGTGAGAAATGGCGAGGCGAAGCAGGCCATTCCTCACAAATCCTGCCGTAAGGCAGAACCTTTATTCGGCAACAAGATCGCGATTCAGCGCGGAATTGGGATTTTGAGAGGTTCCCTAAAGGACGCTCACCATGAAGAACCATTTCGGATTTTTGGAACATCACCGTCAGGGTTTTCGCTACCGGTCAGTAGAGCAGCGCATCCGGGACTTTGACGAAGTAGCCCGGATGAACGAGCCCGAGACCGTCTCGGTGCAGGCTCAGCGCTGCATGGACTGTGGCATCCCGTACTGCCATAGCATTGGCTGCCCCCTGAAAAATCTGATTCCCGAGTGGAACGACCTCGTAGGTAAAGGGAACTGGCGCGAAGCCTACGAGCGGCTCGATCTGACTTCCAATCTCTCTGAGTTCACCGGGCGCATCTGCCCCGCACCCTGCGAGTCGTCCTGTACTCTGGCCATCAACGATGCGCCAGTCAGCATCCGGCAGATTGAGCTGGCCATTGTCGAGCGAGCCTGGCAGGAGGGCTGGGTGGCCGAGTCTTACGAAAATATTGCTCCCTCAGGTAAAAGCGTGGTGATTGTGGGCAGTGGGCCGGCGGGCCTGGCGGCAGCCCAGGATCTGTGCCGCTTGGGCCATCGGGTCACAGTGCTGGAGAAACAGGATGCCGCCGGCGGCCTGTTGCGCTACGGCATTCCTGACTACAAGCTGCCCAAAATCGTGGTTGAACGGCGCATCGCAATGATGAAAGATGCCGGGATCGAATTCCGCACGGGCGTGGCCGTGGGCAGCGATGTGAGGCTGGAGCAGCTGCGCCGTGATTACGATGCAGTGGTCTTGGCCTGCGGTGCGGAGCACCCCAGCGACTACACAGTCGAAGGGAGAGGACTGAAGGGTATCCACTGGGCCATGGAATACCTGATTCAGGTCAACAAGCGTCAGAGCCGACTGCCGGTGCACGGCCGGCCCATCGACTTGCAGGGCAAGAATGTGCTGGTCTTAGGCGCAGGCGATACCAGCAGCGACTGCATCGGCAGCGCCCGTCGCGAAGGCGCTGCGCGCATTCTCCAGGTCAGCCGCCAGCCCGAGCCGCCGCGCTGGCAGCAGGACTGCAATCCGAGTTGGCCCCTGCCACCCTCGCGCCACGACTACCTAGAAATCTCCTCAGCCCAGGAGGAATACTGTGAACGCCTGTGGCTCTGTCTCCCCACCCGCTTTCACGATGACGATGGCGATGGACAGATCGACGGAGTTACTTTTACCAGGGTGTTATGGCGCAAGGATCCACAGAAGCCCCGGCCGCAAATGGAGCTGCTGCCCGATGAAACGCTCTACGAAAAAATTGATGCGGTGCTGATCGCCATCGGGTTTGAGCACACCGAAGCCGGGCCTCTGGTCGAGCAGATGGAAGGGGCGGGCATGGACTTTGACCTTCATCACAACCCGCGCGAATCGCAGAACACCACACCCGATGTGTTTCCGGTCGGCGACATGGTGCACGGCGCATCGCTGGTGGTCAACGTAGTGGCCCAAGGCCGGGAAGTGGCCGCCCGGGTCGAGGAGTATCTGGGCACACATTGAGTTCGTGCGAAAGTCTGCCGCTCCTGTACAGCTCCTTGGCACAAGCAGTATATCTCATTACCATGGCAGCACTATTACCCGGCCCTGAAGAGAGCTGGTCCTCTCAGGAGAACTTTATGAGCAACTGTGACCTTTCGCGCAAAGCAGCGAACAATATCCGCATCCTCAGTGCGGCAATGGTGGAGAAGGCCAAGTCCGGCCACCCCGGCGGCGCCATGGGCGGCGCCGAATTCATCAATATTCTGTATTCCGAGTTCCTGCGCTTCGACCCCGACAACCTGGAGTGGCGCAACCGCGACCGCTTCTTTCTCGACCCGGGGCACATGTCGCCGATGCTTTACTCGCAGCTGGCCCTGCTCGGAGCCTTCCAGATCAGCGAGCTGGAACAGTTCCGCCAGTGGGGCAGCCCCACCCCCGGCCACCCGGAAAAAAACTCTGCCCGAGGCATCGAGAACACCTCCGGCCCGTTGGGCCAGGGCCATGTGTTTGCCCTCGGTGCAGCCATTAGCGAAAAGTTCCTGCGCAGCCGTTTCGGCTCCCAGGACGACCCTGACGCCGACTGGATGGGACACACTATCTATTCCTTTATTTCGGATGGCGGCATTCAGGAGGAGATATCCCAGGGCGCAGGGCGCATTGCCGGGCATCTGGGGCTGGACAATCTGATACTGTTCTACGACTCCAACGACATTCAGCTTTCCTCCGCCACCAGTGTCGTCAGCAGCGAAGACACCGCGGCCAAGTACCGGGCCTGGGACTGGAACGTCATCGAAATCCAGGGGCATGAGCCTGAGCAGATCCGGAAAGCTCTGCGCGATGCACAGGCCGAGAACCGGCGCCCCAGCATCATCATCGGCAAGACCATCATGGGGCAGGGGGCCCGCGATTCTGAGAACAATCCGTTTGAGGGGCGCCACAGCATCCATGGCCAGCCCCTCTCCAAGGCCGGAGCATCGCTGGAAAAGACCATTGAGAATCTGGGCGGCGACCCGGCCCGGCCTTTCCATATCTTTGCGGACGTGCGGGACTACTACGCCGAAGTGCTGGAGCAGAAGCGCGAGGCCGTGCGCAAGGCACAGCAGCGCGAACAGGACTGGCGCAAGGCCAACGCCGCACTGGCTGCCAAGTGGGATCTGTTTTTTGAGCGCAAGCTGCCCGATGATCTGGACTTCGCCCAAATTCCGCTCAAGGAAAATGTGGCCACCCGCGTTGCTTCAGGCAGCGTACTGGGTGAGCTGGCCGGGAAGCTTGAGAACCTGATCGTAGCCTCCGCCGACCTGTCGGACAGCGATAAGACCGACGGTTTTCTGAAAAATTCCAAGGCCTTTCGCAGGGGCGACTTCTCCGGAGCTTTTCTGCAGGCCGGGGTTTCCGAACTGACAATGGCCGCCATTGCCGCCGGTATGGCGCTGCACGGCGGCGTGATCCCGGCCTGCGGCACCTTCTTTGTCTTCTCCGATTATATCAAGCCGGTGCTGCGCACTGCGGCCATGATGGAGCTCCAGGTGATCTTCATCTGGACCCACGATGCCTTTCGCGTCGGTGAAGACGGACCAACCCACCAGCCGGTCGAACATGAGGCCCAGCTGCGTCTAATGGAACATCTGCAAAACCATCATCACCGGAACTCGACCTTGGTGCTGCGCCCAGCAGATGCTCACGAGGCCGCAGTAGCTTGGAAGATGGCTCTGGAAAACCGCGACACGCCTACGGCCTTGGTGCTCTCGCGTCAGGACATCCAGAGCCTGCCCGCCGCTGCCAACCGCTACCAAGAAGCGCTGGCCGCGGGCAAAGGCGCCTATGTAGTGCTTGAGGAAGCCAGCCCCGATGTGCTGCTGCTGGCCTCCGGCTCTGAAGTCGCCACTTTGGTGGCAGGGGCCAGACTGCTCGCCGAGGAAGGCATCAGGGCCCAAGTGGTCTCGGTACCCTCGGAAGGCTTATTTCGCATGCAGAGCAAGGACTACCAAGAGAGTGTGCTGCCTCGGGGAGTCAAACGCTTTGGCCTAACGGCCGGGCTGCCGGTAACCCTGCAGAGCTTGGTCGGCGAGAACGGCTCGGTCTGGGGACTGGCCAGTTTTGGCTTCTCGGCCCCTGCGGGAGTGCTGGACAAAAAACTGGGTTACACGGGGCAGAACGTCAAAGAGCAGGTCAGGAAGCTGCTGGGGAAATAAGGGCACAGCCTCTGCCAAAAAGGGCCTCCATACCATACGCGTATGACATGGAGGCCCTTTCCGGAAATGGAGCAAGCCTACTCCACCATAATGCTCTTGCGGACCGGCTCTTTTTTGGCGATGCGAATCCTCAGGATGCCGTCTTCCAGACGGGCCTCGATACTCTCGTGAGAGAGGCCCTTGCCCAGATGGAAACGGCGACTCAGACCGGTGGTTTCCAGCTCGGCTTCGCGATGCAGGTAGCGCGGCTCCTGGCTCTGTTCGTTGCTTTGCGCTTCGGAATCAGCCTGTGGAGGGCGCACCCGAACGCTCAGATAGTCGCCCGGCGCATCCTGCTCCACGTTGATTTCCAGCTCATCGCGTTTGACTCCGGGGACTGCCATTTCGATGACAAAGTCATTGTCTTCTTCGCGGATATTACCGGGCAACTGCCGGTAATATCCGCGCGGGTGCCCCTCATTAAGCTGAACAGGGCGGAAAAAACTGCGGGGAAAAGTAAGAGGGTAGAACATGATGACCTCCTATGTCTTTCAGGTTCAAAATCTCGGCCGATTCCATCGGCCTGCAATACATAAAAGCAAAAACTATACCTAATATTTACAAAAAAACAGAATTACAAGACTCCTTATACAAAGTATGGCTACAGTATCTTCAAAGTTCTGAGTGCGCTCTCGATTTATATATGAGTCTGTTTGACCCAAACTCGGGCCGCGCTCTGCCGGACCGTGTCTTACTCGCTTGCCACAAGCCATAAACCAGAAACATTGTGTCAAAATGGGGCAATGTGACAACTTGATTTTATTCCCCGGCCTTGTATCCTGACGAAAACGAATGGAAGCAATATGGCAGAAAAATTTATCTTCGTAACGGGCGGAGTCTGCTCCAGTTTGGGCAAAGGCATCGCCGCAGCGTCTATCGGGACGCTGCTCGAAGGCCACGGCTATCAGGTTTCGATGATAAAAATTGACCCCTATATTAATGTTGATGCCGGTACTATGAGCCCGTTTCAACATGGTGAAGTCTTTGTCACTGATGATGGGGCCGAAACCGACCTGGATCTGGGCAATTATTCGCGCTTTACCAACGCCCGGCTCAGCGGCCACAACTCCATTACCACGGGCCAGATCTACCAAGCTGTGATTCAAAAAGAGCGCAAGGGGGAATACCTGGGCAAGTGCGTTCAGGTCATCCCCCACATCACCGATGAGATCCGCCAGCGCATCTACCGCGCCAGCCAGGAAGCCGAAATCGCCATTGTCGAAGTGGGGGGTACGGTCGGCGACATTGAGTCGATTCCCTTCCTCGAAGGCTGCCGCCAGATTATATTGCAAAAGGGCCACGCCAACGCCATGACCGTGCACCTGACCTTGGTGCCCGAAGTCGGCGGAGAGCTGAAGACCAAACTGACCCAGCACGCCGTCAAGGAGAGCCTGGCCATCGGTTTGCAGCCGGACATCCTGCTGTGTCGCTGCCCCGCTCCGCTGGATGCCGGCACCAAGCGCAAGATCGCCCATTTCACCAACATCTACGAGGAAGCGGTAATCTCTGCACACAACGAAACGAGCCACATCTACCGCATTCCGCTCAATTACCAGGCTGAGAAACTCGACCGCTTGGTACTGGATCACTTGAACTTGGAGCAGACACCGCTCGACCTGAGCGGCTGGGAGGAGCTGGACCGCAATTATCACCAGACCACAACCACCCTCAAAATTGCGGTGGTCGGTAAGTACATCGATTTGCCCGACACCTACAAGTCTATTGATGAGGCCTTGGTTCACGCCGGATTCAACGAGAAGCTGCGCATTGAAATCTGCAAAATTGATGCAGAAGAATTGGAAAAAAACGATGCCGATCTGGGCCTGCGCTTTGCCGCCCTCGCGGGCATCCTGCTACCGGGCGGCTTTGGCAACCGCGGCATCGAGGGCATGATCCGGGCCGTGCGCTATGCCCGCGAGGGCGGCGTGCCATTTCTGGGCATCTGCTTGGGCATGCAGGTGATGGTGATCGAGTTTGCCCGCCACGTGCTGGGACTCACAGAAGCCCACAGCACCGAATTTGCCGAAAACTGCCCCGAACCGGTGGTCAGCCTGCTCGAAGAACAGGGGCGAGTCGATATTATGGGCGGCTCGATGCGCCTCGGTCTTTCGACCATGGAGCTCCGGGCGGGCAGCCGTTTTGCCCGCGCTTACGGCTATACTGCGGGAACGGGCGAGGCCCGGGAAGTGCATCGCCACCGCTACGAAGTCAACAATCATTACCTGGAGCAACTGGAGGCTGCCGGACTGGCCATTACGGCCCGTCATCCGACCCAGAATCTGGTGGAGGGCTGCGAGTGGCAGCAGCATCCATTTGGACTGGGCACCCAAGCCCATCCGGAATTCCACTCCCGGCCTGTGGGCGGGCACCGGTTGTTCCGCGCCTTTATTCAGGCTAGCGCAGCGGCTGGCAGGTCTTGAAAGCAGGCTCTGGAAATACACTGTTGCGTGGCAGAATCGGGGCTTCCCTTACAACTGCCATTGCCAGGGCCGACCATCGGGCCCGGGATAAAGCACCTGGCTCAGGCTCAGGCCATGGGCGGGTGCTTTGAAGCCGGTGTGGCCACCGATCAAGTCCTCTCCAGCTAGGCGCCGGGCCAACTGCTCGCGCAGTGCGTGGCGCTGCGCGTAAACTTCTGCATGCAAATTACGCCAAAGACCAGCTGACACTGTCTGCTCTTCCAGCTGCTGGTAGTAGTGCCGATACAGGCCCACTGCCGTACCTATGATGCTGCGCACCATGTGCCACAAAAAGGCATTGCCCACAATGCGCAGCAAGAGGTAAGGCCCCTCACAGTAAAAAGACGCCGCATAGAGGCGGCGTACCTTGCTGCGGGCTTGGTCGCCCGCCACGGTGAAGGCACTGAAGTCGTGTTCGCCCAGCAGCGGCGAGAGCATGCAGTTCAATACTGCCAGGTCAAGCTCCGGGGTGCGCACATACCAAGCCTGTTGCCGCTGCTCGGGAGTACAGCCCGGCCCCTGCACAATGCGGTAGTGATAGACCCGGGCCCGGGCACTGTGACGGGCGTGAAAATCGGGAGGGACCTGCCAGCTTTGCAGAATCCGTATGTCTTTGGACAAGCGGGAGTTCAGGGCTTCGCGGAACCTGCCGGCCGGAAGGCTTTCGGCCCGGATATCGCTGTGGAAGTTAGCGACCTGCCCGGTGGCGTGCACACCGGCATCCGTGCGCCCGGCCGCATACAGAACTACCTCATGCTTGTGCATCTTGTACAGGGCCTGGCGCAGCTCGGCTTCGACTGTCCGCTCCCGAGGCTGGCATTGCCAGCCGGCAAAACACTGCCCTTGATAGGCAATCCGCAAAGCGATATTGCGCAAAATCGTATTCTTCACTCCCAAAGGCAGACCCTCAGGCCCCGGAGAGCACCTTGATCTCTTTTTTGATCTGAGAATATAAATCACGGCTGTGGTTCAGGATCACCGTCGGCTTGCTCTGTGAAGCGCGCCCGATGCCGACCAGACGGGCGATCATCACCTTGGCTTCCTGCAGGCGCTTGATACGCAGACCCATGTCGCTGCGCTGACCGTACTTGAAGTGCAGCATTCCGGCCAGGTAGACCGCCCCGTCCAGGCCAAAATTGTGATCAACGTCCGGGCCGTAATTGATGATGGCTTTGTTGGTCAGCCCCTGCTCGGCAGTGTCGTTCAATTCAATGGCCCGGCTGTAAAAGTACGCGGCTTTGCGGTAGAGTATGCGCGCCAGATAATCGTAATTATCCAGAGGACTTTCGCTGTGCAGGTGCACCGCCAGCCAAGCCGCCCGAATCGCACAGATCCCCTGCTTCAGGGCCGGGGCCAGCGTGTGAGAGAAGTGCTCATAGCAGTAAACGCCCAAGATATAGGCGGCGATGCCCTCTTGCAAACGGCGGTGTCCCGAAAAATCAATATCCCCGAAAACCTGCTCAACCATTTCTTTGCGTATCTGCAGTGCGGCCTTGTTTTTCAAGTTTTGCAAGGTCTCCCATTTGGGTTTGGCAAAATCCTCACGAAAAGCACTGTAGTAACAGTTGGGGCAGGTCCAAATGGCATAGAGCAGCGGATACACCGGGCCATATTTTTCTGTGCTGCGAAACAGGCGATGCAGCTCATCGGTCAGAATTTCGGCATTCAGGCGGCCGCCGCCGGTAAGCAGTTCTTCCCGCCGAAAAACCTGAGCACAGACCGGACACTTGTGTTTCTGACTGTTAAAAAAAGATATCTGCCTAGACTGCTCTTTACGTTCACGCTTGTTCATAGTCTCCTCCTCACTTCCCGCCTGGACTCCGGCCTCTATCAGCAGCCGTGATCAAATGGCGAAAGGCAAGCTCTAAGCCCTCAAAATTGGCTTTCGATGCCAGGTGCAAGATTTTTTTGCGGAGAGAGGAGCCATATTTTCAGTATAATAAAGGGGACCTCTAAAAATTCGCTTTTGTCTTCTTGCGAAGCTATTTTGGACGACAGCGAGGAAGTGAAGCCGAAGAATACTTTGTTGTATTGTAAGGCTTTACTGACGAAGCTGTTCGTTTCAAAAGAGCGAGCAAGAGCGCAGAATGGAATTTTTAGAGGTCCCCCTAAAGATTTATTTCCGTGGCAGAGAGCTTCCGCAGCAAAGCCTGAGAAGGCGAAATCTCTGGGAATAAGCTTGTGTGCCCATCAAAAGCCAATTTTTAGAGGTGCCCTATAGTTGCTAGCGCAGCACATTCAGTTGCCCGGTCTGCAAAACCCGACCCGTGTCCTCAAGCAATTGATCCAGCTGTCGTTTTTCCGTGACAAAAGCTGCTCTGCCCCCGTCAACGGCAACCACATAATAACCCTTTACCGAATAGTTATAAAAGTCTGCACGCCGGCGGCTGCCATCCCGCAGCGAGTATATCAAGCTCACTGCGGCCTTGTCTACGGGAAGAAAACTACCCGGGACCTCTCCTACTAGGAAAATGCTCAGAAATTCCTGGTACAGATCTTTCGTCAGCTTTTCGCCCAGGTCGCGTTCTTGGAGGCTGCGGTTTTCCGTCAGCCGACTGCCGCTGACCTCATCCCGCCCGCTACCCTGAACCGAGTCCTGGGACCGGGGCCCTGATTCGTGCAGTATTTGGAAGTGATAACTGAGGCCTGCATCTCCGCTCCGCAACAGTTGCACCTGCTCGATCCGGGAAATATTGAGCAGCAGTACAAACTTGTCCACCATTTGGAATGGCTCAAAATCCAGTACCGCCAGTACCTCTTTACTTACGGTAAAGACGCTCTCATAACCTGCCCGCATGGCATAGACACTGCTCTCATCAGCTTCCCGGCCCAACCACAGGGACAGCTCACCGCCACTATTGTCCTTGGCATAGATCTCCCCGCGCTGCTCCGGGCCCAGGCCATAGGGTTCTAAGTCGGCGGGTTGGTCTTCGACATAGCTCAGTATCTGAATTACTTCGGGCAACCGTTTGAGCAGGCGCTCCAACTGATATTGATCGACTCCCCGCACCGTGCCATAGGGTTTTGTCATCACAAAGCTCTGCAACTCATTGATGGAGCTGTGACGCCGGGCCAGTTCCTCGCTTTTGTATTCGATGCGCAGTACCCTCTCTTTCGTGTTCAATTGCAGTGTGTTCAGGTGCTGCTGCTGGTTGCTCAGCAGATTCACCCGCGGCAGCGACTGCTCACGCAGACCGTTGGCATCGGTGCCCAGTCCCCCCACCAGTTCGTTGGACAGACGGAACAAGATGCGGCGGGCGCCCATGCTGCTGCCGGCCTCTACGGTGGCATAATAGCCGCCAATACCGGGGATCTCGGCCCCTATCATGAGGCGACCCAATAGCTCATCGGCAGCCCCGCCGTCTTTGCTCCGCCCGAAGTAATCTATGGTCAAAAAGGGCTGGCTGAAACCGTAGCGCTCCTGCAAGGTTGCCTGGCTCAGGTCGAAACTGCCGGGCAATTGCTGCCCAAAAGGGTACAGAGCCACCCGCGCCAAGCCCTGCACCGCACTCTCGCGCACCGGAATCCCGGAGGGATGGCTCAGTTGCCAGCGACTTTGCGGCTCCTCCTGTCTCTCTTCAGATCGGCGCAATTCCAATCTGGAAGCCGTATCGCCTGCCTCCTGTTCCAGCGAGATGGCCCCGATATTGTCGGGCTGCCAGTCCGGCAACTGGTCCATCAGGTTCAGGGATTGCCTGCCGGGGGACCGCACTCCCGCAGTTCGCTCACTTTGCGCGGCAGTGAGCTTGCGCTGCCGTTCTTTGACCTTTTGCAGGTTCTGCAAGTACAGCAGCATCGCGAAACTCAACAGCACCGTGGCCAGGATGATGATTTTGCGCAATCTTTTTTTGCTACCAGTCATAGGCCCCTTCATGACTGATCCAATATCTGCAAACCCGATATTTTTTTGTTTCCAAAGGGATCCCCTATAAGGGCACCTCTAAGTGAAATCATCAGTCCCCAATATTTTATAGCTGCTTGATTTTATAACTGCTTGCGCCGCTGCAGGAACAGCAGCCCGGCCAGCAGAATGCCTAGCGGCAGCACCGCCACAAAAATCGCGGCCCAGCTGATGGCCTGAGCCACCGAAAGCCGTAGCGGCAGCATCAGCAGGCTTTTGCCGGGAAAGACCAGTCCGCCGTTCGCACCCGCCTCTGAGCCATTCTGCTGCGAGCGCCCCAACCAGCTCAGGGCACTGTAAAACAGCTGTAAATTGCCGGGCTCAGTGAACACAGAACGCGGCCCCGGAGCATCAAAGCTGAGCAGCACGGCCGGACCGGAGCGCCGACCCTCTTCGTTCTGCCAAACGCTCAATCCCATCAGCGTCAGCGGACCGTTGAGGTCTCCCTCCAGTGCGATGCTGCTGGAGGGATCGCGCGAACTGCGCAGCAGCGAAGCCGAACTGCTTTCAACCAGCGTGTAAAAGCGCAATGCGCGCGGGTGGAGCTGGCTTTCGCGCAGGGCCATGCTCTGCGACCAGAGCAGATCGCTGATTTTATTTTCCCGCAATGGCTTGACTATGGGGTGCAGCCCTTCTTGTTCGTTGCTTTTCAGGGGCCTGATGGGCGTAACGAAGCGAGTATCGCCACTGCCGGCCTGAATGCGCCGGGGGTCGCGCTCCAGCACCACGCCCTCCAAAATTTCAATGCCGTAGTCAGCGGCCAGCTGATAAAAACGGGGCAGATATTCGGCCTGAAAGTCCAGCACCAGCCACAGAGCGGCACCCCGTTCCAGATAGGTGCTCAATTGCCGGTATTCGGCTTCGCTCAGGTCCAGCTGCGGCTGGTAGATCAGCAGCACATCCAGGTCTCCCAGCACCTCGGGTCCTTGCGTTGCCAGCGCAACGTCCCGGACCGCGATATTGAATTGTTCAAAATGAGCTTGGATCGCGCCCAGGCTTTGCTCCCGGTGCCCTTTCAGCAAACCCAACTGCGCCACGCGGGCACCGTTGACATAGGCGATGGCCGAGCTGATCTGTTGTTCGGCGCGAATACTGGGGTTTCGGGGCCCGAAGTGCTGCATCACATAGTAGAGGTCGCTGTAGTGGATCACCCGGAAACGCGGCTGTTCTCCCCGGCTGAACACAATCAGTGAGTTGCGCTGCGGGGCCTTGTTGGCTCCCCTGCCCCGCTTATCCACACCGGTGATAAAGGGCCGGATTCGTTCCGGCTCCAGTGCCGGATCCACTTCTTCGATGTGAACATGGGGGCCGGCGTAGAGTTCCAGATAGCGATAGATGTCCAGCGGCTGGGTGGGGCGCTGGCCCTGCGAAAACAGCGCGTAGATGCTCACTTCCCGACCGCTCTGCTCCAGGGCCGCCAAAACATCCCGGGAGGCCGCGCTGAGGCTGTAGAGCTGGTCGTCGGAGGCATCGATATTGAGTCTGGCAGGAGTGCGCGAAGCTAGGAGGTTCAGCAGTATCCAACCCGTCAAGAGGCCCCAGAACAGCAGACCACTGTACAGACAGAGTCGGCTGCGCCGCAGTCGGCTCTGCTGGCGCAGGGCCTGCTCCGGGCCGCTATGAGTCCGGAGCAGTTTGAGGTCACTTGCGAGTCGGGAGCAAAACTGCTGCCACCCGTGTTGCTTCAGCGCCATCGTTGCTTCTCCATTTGCAGTACGCTCAGCAGCAGGAAAAAAGCACTGCTGCTAAAAAAATAGACTAAGTCAGCCAGGCGGATCAGCCCTTGGGCAAACGTCTGGTAGTGGTTGAGCGGTGAGATGAAGGCCCCACTGCGGCCACTGAGCCCCTGCAAAAAGCGCGGTGCGGCAATTGCCAGGCCTCCCAGCAGCAGTCCGGCTAGGAGCAATAATAGCAGCAAATAGATCGGTTGCAGGCCGTTGCGATAGGCATTCAGCAGGGCCAACAGCAGCACGGCTGCCAGCAGTACGACCTGGGCGCGGCTGCCCTGAGGCAGCCGCGGCAGCAGCATGCCGCAGAGCAGCAGAGCCAGAAAAATCAGCAGCGTCAGCACTGCCGCCTCCGCTTGGCTACTGCTGCACGAGGAGACCCACAGGCCGATGCTGATGTACAGTGCGACAAGGAGCAGCAGGCCCAGGTAAGCACTCAGGATGTTGCTCCAGTTGACATAGCTGTAGTAGTCGTAGACCAGCGGATAGAGCACTGTAAGCGCCACTGTGCCCAGCACCAGGCTCAGGATGGCCAGGTACTTGCCCAGCACAATCTGCCACAGCTCGCTGGCGCAGGAGTAGAGCAGCGGCAGGGTCCCTTGGGCTTGTTCATCGGCTAGGCTGCGCATGGTCAGCAGCGGCAGCAAGAACAAGAGATACCAAGGCAACAGGGCCAGGGTAGTGCTCTCAAAGTGGCTATCCTGTCCAAACAGATTGCTCAGTGCCGTAGTCAGGCCGCTGAGCAGCAGGAAGCTGGAGGCAAAGACCACGCCGTAGGGGGTGAGGATAAAGGAGTACAATTCTTTGCGGTAGGAAGCGATCACACGGGCCCGCCTTTCCGGTCTGCCGCACCTTGACGACCCGGTTCTGTGCCGGGCTCTGTGCCGGCATCATGGGGAGCTGCCGTCAAACTGAGAAAAATTTCTTCCAAGCTGCGCTGCTGGGGCACCATGGCCACCACGCTAAAACCCTGTAAAGTGGCCAGAGCCGCTGCCAGCTTGCTGCGAGCCCCCAGTCCGGGGCTCAGCTCGGTGTTTGGCCGGGCGGCTTTCCCCACAGATCCGGCCGGCGAGCCCGGCAACTGCAAGTCCAGACGGTAGAGCAGCTGATCGGGATGTGCGGGGCCGAGCGGCCGGGCAGTACAGCTGAATTCGACAATGCCCTGCTCATCCAGCAGCCGGGCCAGCAGTTCGGCAGCCTCTCTCCGGCAGCCTCTCTTTAGGGCAGTTGCCGGGCCAATGAGCTCCAGTTCAAGCCGGCAGGATTCGGCGTTGAGCTTCTGGCGCAGCCCTGTGGTGCTGTCGTCTGCCACCAGGCGGCCCTGGTTCAGGATCAGGACGCGCTGGCAGACGACTTCGATCTCCGAGAGGATGTGCGAGCTGAACAAGATGGTGTGGCAACTGCCCAACTGCTGAATCAGCTTGCGGATTTCCAGGATCTGCTGGGGGTCAAGCCCGGCAGTGGGTTCGTCCAGAATCAGCAGCGGCGGCCGACCAAGCAGGGCCTGCGCCAGCCCGACCCGCTGACGAAAGCCTTTGGAGAGGTGACCGATGCGTCTCCGGGCCACCGCTTCCAGCGAGCACATGCGCATTCCGCGCTCCAGTTCTGCGTCCCAGTCCGAGCGGGGCAGGCACTTCAGACCACAGACGTGGCGCAGGTATTCGCGCACGGTCAGTTCGGAGTAGAGGGGCGGTTGTTCGGGCAGGTAGCCGACACTGGCGCGGGCCTCGCGGGCCTCGTCCCAGATGTCGCGGCCGTTGATCCGAACGCGGCCTTCGCTGAGCGAGAGACAGCCGGAGAGGATATTCATGGTGGTGGACTTGCCCGCGCCGTTGGGCCCCAGAAAACCCACGATTTCGCCGGGGGCAATCGAGAAATTCAGACCATCCAAGGCCTGATGAGGGCCGTAGTACTTACTCAGCCCTTCGCTCTGTATCATTTGCTGCATATGATTACGTACTAACTACAACGCATAGCGCAGGCCCAGTTCGCCAGTCACCCTGGCCACGATCCCCCGCATCTCAGCGTCCTGCTGCTCCATCGATGTGACCAAGGCCATGTGGGCGCGGGTTCGGTCCAGATTGTGCTCCGCGCTGTGCGTCTTAAAGTAGATGTCGTTGTTCAAGTAGTCGGTCAGGAAGCGCAACCCGATAATCAAGGTCATTACCTTGGGGGCAAAGGCCAGCAGAGCCACTTCCTCATCGTGCAGCAAGTCGCCCCACTCCGAGAAAAAACCCTCGACCATCGCCTCAAAGTATTCCATCCGGGCGCAGATGCGCGAAAGGTCAGTCTCATCCTCGGTGGAATTGCTCAGCGAGCTGCGGCCCAAGTCGCCGAAGTCGTAGAGTAGCGTACCGGGCATTACAGTGTCCAGATCAATCACGGCAATACCTTCACCCGAATGCTCATCGAGCAGAATATTGCTGATCTTGGTGTCGTTGTGACAGACGCGACAGGGCAATTGGCCCCCTTCGAGCAGGGACTCCAAAATGCAGTAAGCCTCACAACGCCGGCGGTAGAAGCTGATTTCGGCACTGCTGCTTCCGACCCGTCCTCCACTGTCCCGGGCAACGGCCTCTTCCAGTTGCTCGTAGCGCAGGCGCAGATCGTGGAAGCGGGGGATGGTCGGATGCAAGGTGCCCGGCAAATCGCTCAGGTCGCGTTGGAAGCGAGCAAAAGCGGCGGCGGCGGCCCGGGCGTGCTGAACGCGCGTCACTTTCTCCAACGAAAAGGCCCGTTCAATCAGGGAATAGCAACGCCAGTAGTGCCCGTCCGCATCGACAAAACAGGGCCGCTGCGCCTGATGGCAGTCGGGCCGGGTGTGGATCAGCTGAATGCAGCGGCGCGAAATATCCTGCACTTCCTGGGCCCGGTACTTATCATATAAATATTGGGTCACACGCACATAGTTTTCCATCAATTTGTCGGGCCGGCAGAATACTTGGTCGTTGAGGCACTGCAATACATAGCGGACATGGTTGCCCCCCTGGTCCATGGTCAGCAGAAAGGTGTGGTTGATATTGCCGGGGCCCATTGGTTTGGCCTGTACAAATTCGCCATAGATATAAAAGTTTTCTACCATTTGTCGTATGGTATCCTGCTCGTAACGAGTTTTTCGCATATGTTTTTGTCCACCTTTGGAGGTCCCGATAGCTCCCATTTTCCAATCGTCAGAAAATCAATTCACTTGGTTCTGCGGCTGACCGTTCAGGAAACTGCGAATATTTGCGGCGACTATTTCCAGCAGACGCTGCCGGGTTTCCCTGGGTGCCCAGGCGATGTGCGGGGTAATCACACAGTTGGGGGCACCCAGCAGCGGGCTGTCTGAGGGGATGGGTTCCCGCGCTGCCACATCGGTGGCAAAACCGGCTATGAGCTGCTGTTCCAATGCCTTGCGAACGGCACTTTCATCTACAATGGGGCCGCGAGCGGTGTTGATGAGATACGCACTTTTTTTCATCTTCTTCAGGCTTTCCTGCTTGAACAGGCCCCGGGTCTGTTCAAGCAGCGGGCAGTGGATCGAAATAAAATCGCTGCGTCCCAGCAGCTCCTCAAACGCCACAAACTCGACCTGCGGCCAGCCAGGCTTGCTGCTGCGGCTGTGGCACAGCAACTTCATGCCCAGGGCTTCGGCAACAAGGCTGACGCGCCGGGCGATGCTGCCAAAGCCTACCAAACCTAGATACTTGTCTTTCAGTTCGATCAGCGGCTTGTTCCAGTAGCAAAAACTTTTACTCTGGCTCCATTTCCCCTGCCGGACTTCGGCACTGTACTGGGAAACTTCATTGCTGAAGTGCAAGATCATGGCAAAAACCATCTGTGCTACGGCGTGACTGCCGTAATCCGGCACGTTACAGACAGTAATGCCCAGCTCCCGCGCGGCAGCGGTGTCAATATTGTTGTAGCCGGTGGCAAACAAGTTGATGTAGCGCAGGCCGGGACACTGGCGCAGCACTCCGGCGTCGAGCCGGCATTTGTTGGTCAGCACGATTCCGGCGCCGCCGGCTTCAATGCGCTCAAGTACTTGCTCCGGCTCGCTGGAGTCGTAGATTTGCAGGCTGCCCAGCTCTTCCAGTGCAGCCCAGCTGATGTCTCCGGGATTGACCGTGCCCCCGTCGAGGATCAGGATTTTGGGTTTGTCATTCATAGAAAACCTCCGATACCGGAGCGGGCTTTATTATACAGCAAAAGCGGATATTCAGGGATTGCCTTTGCCATAGTTTATCATAACTTCCTTATCGGCATTGCTCTTTTTCGGATGCCGGCCCCTTTCGGCTCCGCTTCCGATGCTATCCGGTAGACTCCGCTCGCCTTCCCACAAACATAAGACGCAGCAGGGCCGGAGTCAAAAACAAGTCCGAAAACAAGGCCGCCAGCATGGCGATAATCGTGTACAGCCCCATAAAGCGGATGTTGGCGGCCTGCGACAAGAGCAGAGAAGCAAACAAGGCACAGAGTATCAGAGTCGTAGTCACCAGCGCCGGAGCGATCTCGCAGAGCGAGTTCTCAACCGCGCGGTCCAGCTCGCCACCATTGTAGCCCGGGCGACCAAGGCGACCAAGGCGACCCGGGAGACTCAATCCGGGACCCCCAGAGCGAGGCGCGGAGCGCCTCCCCCCATTCTTCGCCCGCAGCCGGCCCTGGACATGACCCAGAAAATAGATCGTATCATCGACCGCCAGACCAATCACCATCGGGCCGACCGTCATCGACACAAATTCCAGCTGCCTCCCCAACAACACGATCGCAGCCCCGCACAGCAACGCCGGAAAGATATTGGGAAGCAGGGCGATCAGACCGATACGCCAGCTGCGCAGCAGCACAAACAGCAAGAGCGCCACCAGCAGCAGCGACAGCCCAAACGAGCGCAGCAGACCACTGGTAATATACTGGTTCATAATTGCCAGCTGAAAGACCCCGCCCAGGGCCCGTACCCGCACCTCATCAGAGCCAAAGATTTCGCCGCCCAGCCGCTCCACCTGCTTCATGTGGGCAATGTTCTCGCCGGAGCTGGCCTGGCGCAGCTGCACCAGAATGCGCAGACTGTGACCAGAATACCACTGGCTGTGCTGGCCACCAAAGAGGCGCTCCCAGGTCAGCAGTGCCTGCCTGGCCTGCCGGGGATCGGCCGGGAATTCGGCCCGACCCCGGTAGATCTGCTGCACACTCAGTAAAAAGTCGGTCAGCGAAGTCACATTTTTGACCAGATCGCTGGCGCGCAGGCGCTGTTCCAGCTCGGCCACCTGCCTTAGATTCTGTGCTTGCAGCGGTTCATCGGCAAAAGTCAGGTCAATATTATAGAAGCCCCCGGCGCCAATTTCCGAGCGCGAGACCTGCATCAGCCGACGCACATAATCAAAGCGGGTTCCCAGTACCGATTCGGTCGATAAATCCACCCGCAGTCGGGGCAGCAGCAGCAGGCTGGCCAGTAGCAGCAGGGCTCCCGCCCCCAAACTCAAGCGGCGGTGCCGGTAGCAGCCCAGCGCCGCAAAGATGACCGGGCGGTAGTTGAGCGCGAGGCGGCTCGCTCTCTCGGCAGAGCCCAACGTCCTCGCTTGGCGCGCGAGCGGCAGCAGGCTGCAAAACAAACTCAAGGACAACAGATACGAAACACTGACGGACAGGGCCGACTGCAAGCCGGCGGTGCGGATCATCGGGATCGGCACGAAGATGAAACTGAGCAGCGCCAGCACCGTAGTCAGGGCGGCAAAACTCAGAGGACGAATGTTTTCGCAGAGGGTCCGGCACAGGCGCCTGGCGTTTGCCGGACCCTTAAAGTCCGATTCCGGAAAGTCCGGCCCGCTGCTGTTGGCCCCGTTCTTGGGCCCGCTCTTCTTCGAACTCTTCTCCCAACTCTTCTCTAAGTGGACGCAGTAGCTGATGCTGCTGGCAAAACCCAGCAGCACCGGAATCATAACGAAGGTCTTATCCGGCACTAGGCCCAGCCAGCCGCTCAGGCCGAAGACCAGCAGTGCATTGCTCAGCACGCAGAGCAATGCACCCAGCGCCCCCAGGCGGCTCTGCATCAGCAAGAAGATGCAGAGCAGGCAGATCAGCGCGGCTATGCTCAAGACCCGGATCAGGTCCGCGCTCAACTCGCGCTCCAAATAATAGCTGTTCACCGAAATGCCCACCGGAATCAACTGCAACTCTCCCCGACCTGCCCCATCGCCGCTGAGTAGGGGATGATAGGCAGAGAGCAGCTGATCGAGCAGGCGGGCAAAGAGCCGGCCCGGCTGCTCCAGTTTGGCTTGCAGGTCGGCCCGACTGCGCAGGCCCGAGCGCTCCAGCACCCCCGGCAACTGCAGGCCCGGACTTGCTTTTGCAGTCTTCCGGCCCAACTGCTCCCGGAACTCATTCAGCTCCGCCAATACCTGCTCATCGAGCAGCGGCAGGTCCCCACCGGAACCCGCAATGGGGGCCCTGCGATACTGCGCGCGGTACTGCTCATATGGATACAGTTCGACCAGCAGCCACATGCTCTGCCAGTCATTTGAGTGCAGCGCATCCATTTGGCCAAAGCGGGAGACGAGCTCGCGAAAATTTTCCAGCCGCTGTGTCGGATCTTCACCCCGGCTCTGCTGCCAAAGCCGGGCCAGACTCTGCACCGAGCGCACAAAAGGCAGCAACTCCAGCTCCCGGCTCAGCAGGCTGAGCCGGTCGAGCAGCCGGGGCAAATCGCCACGTTCGCTGCCGAGCTGAACGTAGATTCCCACATTTTCGCCGATCTGGTATTTCCGTTCGAATTCGCGCAGAGCCAGGGCATTTTTGTCCTGTTGCAGAAAGAGCTTGTCGGTGTCCACATTGAGTTTGAGGAAGCGCAGGCCGCCGCCGCTGATGGCCAGCAGAGCGGCCAGTCCCAGCCACAATGCGGGAGCGCGGCAGCTCAGCCAGTTGCTGTAGCGCAGGATACAGCCTCGCTGAAGAGGGGAGTTCTGCAAGGAAATGTCCTCTCACGTGTTGCTTAAATAATAGGGGGAAGCTCCAAGAAGCTGTTTAAAGGGCAGCTCGAAAAATTCCTAGCCCCTCAATAACGGACAGGCTCTCCCAAACCGCTACTTGCGCAACAAAAGCATAAATATCGCCAGATGGCAGACTGGTACCAGCAGTAGACTCAGGGCAAAAGGATCCCAAGAGGTTCCCAGCAGCTCACTGTGATCGCTGACCAGGCCCAGCAGCCACGGAAAGAAGCCCGCACCTGGAACTCCCGAGGCGGAAAGCAGAATGAACAGCAGGGTGCGATTGAGCTTGGGAAAGCGTTCTACCGTATAGACCTGAATGGTCGGCCAGTAGGGTGCAGTCCACAAACCCGAGATCAGCAGCAAGAGCAGAAACAGCCACAGTTTGCTGCTGAAAACCAGGAAGAGGCTGCTTGCCGCCCCGGCTGCGGCACAGCACAGCAGGGCCGGGCGCAACAGCCGGGGCGGCAGGTAGTGGGCCGTGAGCATGCGACCCAGCAACATTCCCAAGGCAAACATCGCGGTGCTGAGTCCGCCGATAAAAGCCGAGGACTGATAGTAAATCTGCACGAAACTGGCCGCCCAGAAACTGAGCGTAATCTCAGCCCCGCCCGCCAGAAACATCGCAGCCGAAAAGCGCCAGTAAGGCAGAGTGCAGAGGATGTCGCGCCCACCGCGCAGCGATTCAAGCATGCTCTCCCGCAACAGCGAGCTGCTGCTCTCAGCAGAAAGTCTCGGCCGCCCGGCTGCAGGCAGCGGCCTGAGCATGACAAACGGCACAAAATACAGCAGCGCGATGGCACCCAGAATCCAGCGCCAGTCCACCGCGATATTGAGCAGCCAGCCCGAGAGCAAGGTGGCGCTGATGACCCCGGCGGGCCAGAAACTGTGGGCCAAGTTCACATACTTGCTGCAATTGCCCAGATCATCACGGTGCAATTCTTCGACAAAAGGCGTGAGCAGACCCTCGAGCAGGCCTTCACCCACTCCCATCAGGATCAAAGCAAGCAGCAGCAGCAGGTAGTTGGTACTGAAGGTCGCAAGGCCTACGAAAAAGCCGCTGCACAGCATGGCAAAGCGCAAACAGCGCCGGTTGCCCCAGTACAGTGAGGCAAAGCCGCTGAAGGCCAGTGTCAGGGTGGCCGAAATATTGCGCCCCAGCGACAGACTGGCCGCCAAACTCTTGCCTCCCTGTTCCAGCGAGATGCCAAAATCGGACATGATCGCAATCAACAGCACGGGAAAGGTCAACGACGCAGAAGAATAGGCAAAGATGCCCAGATTGTTGGCCCAGTCGTGGCGACTCAATTTGGCCCACAGCGAAGTTTGGACAGCTTGGGGAGGAGGAACGACAGATGGGACTCGCCGCTGTTGCGACATAGCAACTCCTGGTGATTTGCGCAATGAAATGCAGGGGGAAAGCTCTAAAAATGGTATCGCTTTGCGAGTATTGTACAATCGCTCTGCTTTGTTTTCGCCGCAGCGATTATACCGCGTTTTGATGCCAGACGAAGGGATTTTTTAGAGGTCCCCCTCAAAATTCCGATTCCGCAGCGAGCCATTAAAATGACGTGGGATTTCTGGAATGACCCTGAGGATGACCATTCAGCGCGGCATCAAATGATGAATGGAGCTTCCCCTAACTGCGAAAAGTAATGAAAATGCTCTCATCTTGTAAGTAGCCTAAATAACGGATTTAGGGAAATTTTAGCACAAGAGGGGCAGATGTATGGCAAATAAAAGAGTAGTGATTACCGGCATCGGCACCATCAATCCCATAGGCCGGAATGTCGCTGAGTTCTGGGAGAACCTGAAACAGGGCAAGAGCGGCATCGTGGATCTGTGCTCAATCTACCCTGTCCTCACCGATTACAGCGTCAAAATCGGCGGCTACTTCGGGATACCGGACAATGCCCGCGACTATTTTGGCAGCTACGGCAAGTGGCTCAAGCGCCTGGACGAATTCGTAGTGTATATGCAGATCGCCGGTACGCAAGCCATGCGCGATTCGGGGCTAGAGATGGTGCGGGAAGACCCGTTCCGGGTCGGCGCACTGCTGGGTTCGGGCGAGGGCGGCCTGAACAGCCACGAGCGCAACCAAAGTTACCTGCAGAAGCAAGGCATAAACATGGTTTCCCCCCTATATGTCTTGAACGTGATACCCAATATTGCCGCCGGTTTTTTCGCTCAGGTCCACGGACTGCTGGGGCCCAACTTCGCCCCGGTTTCCGCCTGTGCCAGTTCCAACCACAGTATCGGGCTGGCCTCCATGATGATCGAAGCGGGCTTGGCCGATGTGATGTTCGTAGGGGGCTCGGAGGCCAGTCTCAACCCTTCGGGTATCGGTGCCTTCGGCAACCTAGGCGCGCTGAGCACCCGGTACAGCGAACAACCGGCACTGGCCAGCCGCCCCTTCAGCCGAACTCGCAGTGGCTTTGTGATGAGCAATGGTGCCGGAGCCCTATGCCTGGAAGAACTGGAGCACGCCCGGCGGCGCGATGCCCAAATCTATGCCGAAGTCAGCGGCTACAGTTTCAGTGCCGATGCCCACGACCTAGTCGCACCCAACCCCGAGGGCTTGAGCACTTCCTACGCGATGAGCCAGGCCTTAAAAAAAGCCCGCCTCGACCCATCCCAAATCAGCTTGATCAACGCCCACGGCACCTCGACTCCGCTGGGAGATCAAGCAGAGGCCACAGCAATTCACAAGACCTTCGGCCCGGCTGCCGAATCAGTGGCGGTTCACAGCACCAAGTCGATGACCGGACACACTATCGGGGCCTCTGGAGCTATCGAAGCCATTGCCGTCTTGTTGGCACTGAAAGAGGGCATCGTCCATCCCAATATCAACTGCGAAGATCAGGATCCGGAAATCCGGCTGAATATTGTCAAGGAAACCCTTGACAATTCTACGATAGAACATGTCATGTCGAATAATTTTGGATTTGGCGGGCAGAATGCAATCGTTATTTTGTCCCGTTTCCGGGCCTGATCTGTTTGGTATTCAGCCTGCGGGGACATTTCCAGAAATTACTTCGAACATTATGGAGGACCTGAATGCGGCGGAGAGTTGTAGTTAGCGGCTTGGGTGCAATCAACGCCCTAGGCACTAACGTCACAGAATTCCACAATGTTCTGGCCGATTTGGCAGAGACTCCCGGGCTTGATTCCCATGAGGTCGCAAGCAGTCCGGCCCATTTCATCAGTCTCGCCGAATACCTGCGCAGCGACCCTCATGCCACCGAACTTGATTGGAGCCCCGAACTATGGGCCCTGGCCGAGACCTGCCCTGTGAGCCGGGTCTGCTCCGAGCAGCTCAGGAAGCTGAGCCGCCGGGCCTTTGGGCGCTGGTATAAGTGGGTAAGGCGGCTGGAGCGCTCTGTGCTTTTTAGTGCCATTGCCGGTGCAGAGGCCCTCCAGTGTGCCGGGTTGCTGCGGGAGCAGGACGGTTTTCTGACCCTTGCCACAGACTTGTGCGACCCTTACCGCGCCGGGGCCCTGATCACCGATTCCGGGCTGCATTTCAGGGTACACGAGCGCAACCAGAATATCTTGCAGGAGGGCTATATTACCCACTTGGAGCCCTTTTACCTGTTGAACGGCATCAGCAATACCAGTGCGGGGCTGGTCTCCCAGATCTACCAGCTGAGGGGCCCCGCACTGAACCTGGCCGCCGGAGAGGCTACGTCTCTGGCCTGCCTGCACACCGGACGGCTGCTGATCGAACAAGACCAGGCCGATATCTGCTTGGTCGGCTCAGGGGAATCTGCCCTCAGTGTTTCGCTGCGGGCAGTGCAAGTGGCTGCGCAAGCCCTAGCTCCCGCAATCGCCATGACGCCCCCGGACACGGCGCTGGCAGAAGGCGGCGTAGTCTTGTGTCTGGAAGAGTATCGGCACGCCCTGCGGCGCGGGGCGCGGATCTATGCCGAAGTACTGGGCTCAGCCCTGACGCAGCGGATGACTCTAGACCCCGGGACCCAGGACCTGCTGCCGGGCAAAGCGGATGCGGCGCGGGCCCAAAACTACCGGCAGTGTCTGGATATGTTGCCACACGACAATTTTGCCGGAAGTCGGGAATACTACGGCGCGGCCGACTTTGCACCACAAGGCCCTCATGAATGGCAGCGCGGCAAGCTCTCGCCGCTGCTGGGCGACTGCCTGGGCGCAGCCGGCCTGATGGAAATAGTCGCGGCACTGCAGCCCCGAACCCAATTGGGGCCACGGCGCATACTGTGCCACAGCCTGGGCCTGGGTGGACACTGCGCCAGCGCCCTGCTGGAAACACCTGCGGCAAAATAAATGCTGACGAGAGAAAAAATGAACGCAGAATCGGGGATGTCGGAACAGGGACTGGCCTTTTCCTATCGGGCGCCGCAGCAGCCCGTGCAGCAGCCCCTTGTGCTGCTGCACGGGCTGCTGGGTTCCCACAAAAATTTTGTCGGTTTTGGCAAGGTATTTGCGGCTCGGGGCTATCCGGTGCTGAGCCTGGATGCGCGCAATCACGGGGCCTCTTTTCACGCCGAAAACTTTGACTACCCGACCATGGCCGCCGATCTGGAGCAACTGCTCAGCTACTTAGAAGAACGCCGCTACGGAGGTCTGGACTGGCAGCGGTTCGGGATATTGGGGCACAGCATGGGCGGCCTCAGTGCCTTTATGTATGCGCTGCTCTATCCCCGGCGGGTGAGTGCCCTGATAGCGGTGGATGTGGTCCCGTCTCTGGAAAGTCCGGATTTGGGAATCGAAGAGATTGTCCGGGCCATGCGGGCCACCGAAGCGGCTTTTGAGAGGGCCCATGTTCCAGTGCGCGCCGAAGAACTGCTGCGCCGCGAGCTTTCTGCACGCGGCATCAAGTCCGAGGCCATGCTGCAATTCCTGCTGTTGTGTAACTTGCAGCGCAAGCGAACGCAAGGCGGCGCGGTGGGGTATCGCTGGGCCTGCAATCTGGGCGCGATCCACCGCCAACTGGAACGGATTGTGCGCTGGCCCGCCGACTGGCTGGAGCAAAATGGAGTGGCCCCGAATCCCAAACTGCCGCTGCTGCTGGTGGCGGGGGGGCGCTCGCCCTATGTGCAGCAGCAGGGCTGGGACTTGCTCTTGGAATATTTCCCGCACTCCGAGTCGGCCCCGAGCATCAAAAAAGTGGTGGAAACGGCCTACCACTGGCCCCACACCGAAGCCCCCGCAGAATTCCGGCAACTGGTAGCAGAGTTCCTCGAGCGGGAGGGGATTTAGCGACACTGCCGGAGCCAGGCTTTCTGAACCACTGCGTTCAGCATCAACAGTGAGTTTTTAGAGGTGCCCATATGAAGCAAATCCCACCCCTTCACAGCATCGTGCTCGGCTTGGGCCGCTTTGGCCGCCTGTGGGCGCGTCTGCTCACCCCGCTGGGCACAGTGGAAGCCTACGACCCGGCCGCACCGAAAGCAGAAGCCGGCTATTCCCTGCTGCCGGATGCACAGGCACTGCACCGGGCCATCCAGAGCTGTGACGCAGTATTTTTCTGCGTGCCGATTTCAGGCCTCGGCGAGGCCCTGACCCGGCTGCGCCCCGCCCTTGCAGAAAGGCAGAAACAGCAACCTTCCGCACCGCCGCTGTGGCTGTTGGACACCTGTTCGGTTAAAGTACAGCCCCTGCGCCAGCTCTGCGCCGCTCTCAGAGCGCTGAGCAAGGAGTGCGCATTCGAGAGAGGCTTGCAGGACTCCCGGGAGTCCGCAAGTTCGAGCACCTGCGGCTTCCGCGTGCTGGGCCTGCACCCAATGTTCGGCCCGGATTCGCTCTCACCCCGGCGCCTGGCCTGGCTCACCGGCAACGCAGAAACTGCAAAAGGAGCTTCGCGGCAAGCAGATCTGCCGCATGACTCCCATGCCATTCCCGGGTGCCCCGGTCCGCTGCGCCTGGTAATCTGTCCGGTCACAGCCCGGACGGCCCTTGGTATGCCTTCCCAAGCTGCAGACCTTGCGCGCGCCGCACAGAGTCCGGAGCTGTTGCTGTGGCAGCAGCGCTTTCGCGTCCTGGGGCTGGAAACACTGGTAATGAGTGCCGAAGAACACGACAGCGAGGCCGCGCGCACCCAGGGTCTGACCCACCTGCTGGGCCGGGTGCTGGAGGCCTTCGGCATTCGCGAGAGCCCGATAGCCACCACTGGCTATCGGGCCTTGTGTCAGTTGCGCGAACAGACCTGTCACGATACTTGGCAGCTTTTCCTCGACCTTCAAAGCCAAAACAGCTACACTTCGGCGATGCGCCGCGAGCTGCAAAAGGCCTTTGAAACCGTGTACAGCGCTCTGGCCCGGGGCGAATCGCCGGAGAATCAGGAGCCCGGGCAGGCAGACGGGCTTTCCAAGTCGGATTTTCGCGATAGCCGCAATAGCGAGGAAGAGGAGCCGGGCTATACTTTGCTGTAGGATCTCGTTCCAGCACGGGAGGGAACCCCACGTGCAGCCAGGCGCTCGCTGCTTGGAAGGATTGGTTCTTCGCACAAAAGAATAACACAACACAAAGGAATGCTCTAGAATCTTCAGAGCGGTTCCTGAAATCCGTTCGGGAGGTTGTATGGCTGAAATACACGCAAGGAAAATTGACGAAAAGAAATTTTCTTCCCTGCTGCAAAGCGATCTGGGAATCAAGGGAGAGGCCCGTTTCCCCGAGAGCGTGCTGGTCAAGGGTTCGATCGAGGGCTACTTGGAATCTCAGGATGAGATCATTGTCGATAAGAATGCGGAAATCCGGGGGAATATCGAGGCGATGCATTTGCAGATTCAGGGCAATATTACCGGTGATATTCACTGCAAACAGGATGTGCACATCGAGCAGAGTGCTCGTGTCACCGGGGATATCAGTACGCCCAATCTCAACATTGAGCCCGGCAGCTTTTTCGAAGGGCGCAGCACCATGAACAGCACGCTCAAGGATGTGGATTGAGTCGCATGCTGCGCATCAGTTCCCATACCTTTGGCTGCAAATTAAACCAGAGCGAAACCGATTCGGCCCTGCGCATCCTCTGCGACTCGGGCTATGAGATTGTCCCCTGGGAGGCCGGCGCCGACCTCTACCTGATCAATACCTGTACCGTGACCAGCAAGGGCGAGCAGAAGGCCCGCCGCCTGATTCGCCAGGTACAGCAGCTCTGGCCTCAGGCCGTGGTGCTGGCCTCAGGCTGCTACGCAGTGCTGGAACGCGAGAAACTGGAGGCTCTGGGCGACCGGGTCTGCGCTTTGAGCGATCAACCGGCCCGGCTATGCCAACTGCTCTCCGACTGCCCCTTGGCCAACAGCGATGAGCTACTGGCCCGGCTGCGCAGCGGCATCGCTCGGCTGGAAGCCGGCGGCGGGCGACAACTGAGAGCTGGTGCGGTGCGGCGCACCGACTTCCCGGAGGTACTGCTGCGCTCAGCGGTACCAGACTCAAGCCCTTCTCAGATCCCCGGCAGCTCATCGGATACCGCAGCGCAAGTCCCACGACTGCAGGGCCCGGCAGCTCAACGCTTTAATGCGCGACACCAGCGTTATTTCCTGAAGATCCAGGACGGATGCAATCGTACTTGCAGTTTCTGCCGTATCCGTCTGGCGCGGGGGCCCTCGCGCTCTTTAGAACTGCCGCTGCTGGTTGAGCAGTTACAGGGCTTGGAGGCTCAGGGCTACGCCGAGGCAGTGATTACCGGAGTGCACATCAACTCCTACCACTACCGCGGGAACGGACGCGATTATTTCTTAGGCGAGCTGTTGCAAAATCTGCTCTCGGCCACCCAGCAGATTCGGCTGCGCCTCTCTTCGCTGGAGAGTGAGGCCCCCGAGAGTGCGCGGACCCAACAACTGTTCAAGGCCCTGGCTTTGCAGCGCGTTTGTCCGCATTTCCATATTTCATTGCAGTCGGGCTCGGAGCAGGTCCTGCGCCAGATGCGCCGGGGCTATACGGCAGCCCAACAATTGCGCTATATCCGGCGCCTCAAAGAACTGCGGCCCCGAGCCTTTTTCTCCAGTGATGTGATCGTGGGCTTCCCCGGCGAGCGCGAGCAGGACTTTGCCGCCACCTGCGAATTGCTGGAACAGCAGCAGTTTGCCGCCGTACACGCCTTTAGCTACTCACCGCGCCCCGGCACTCTGGCCTTTGCCATGCCCAGGGTGCAGGAGAGTATCGTCAAGCAGCGGATGCAGCGCATTCAGCAACTGGCTCGGACTCTGGGCCAGAACTATTTAGAGAGCTGCCTGGGGCGTGAGGCCAAGGTCCTGCTCGAAGAGCAGCGCAACGGCTACTGGCTGGGCTACAGCGAAAATTATGTGCGCATCCGAATCCGCGCCGATCACAGGCCCCAAGGGACCGGGATAACATACGGGGCCACTACCAGCCACTGGCAGAGCGGCGATCTGGTTCGGGTGCGGTTGCAAAGTTGCACGGAGGCAGAGCAGCAGAATGAGGCCCGGGGCGAAGCAGAGAAAGAGCTGCTGCTCGAAGGCATACCGCTTGGCCCTTTTTGAGAAACAGTATCTTCATTCCCCCGCACCACAATCTCTTTGCCAGTCTCTATGATGTCTCTGGAACTAGAAACCCACCTCTCAACACCAGATCGGGCAGGCCCGGATGAGCTGTGTGCCGTGCACCGACCTGTGCTCGCGGAGGCCGTGGCGGCCCTGTGGGCGGCCTATTTTGCACCGGAGCGCGATGAAAGACCGCTGCGAATTTCAACAAACAAATACCGGCAAAAGGCTCCCGGTGGGGCCGCCAGCTTTCCCATCGTCATTCGGCCCGATTTGCAAGCCGCCCCGCCCCAACCACAGAGCCCACTGCTCTATGTCGATGCCACACTCGGAGAGGCGGGACACGCCCGGCTGCTGCTGGCCCAGATGCCGGGCGGGATCAAGCCGCAACTGCTGGGCATCGATGCCGACCCTCAGATGCTTGTGCGCGCACAGCACTTCCTGCGGCAGAGCCTAGGACAAGAGCAATACCAGCAGCGTTGCTCACTGGTGCAGCAGCGCTTCAGCGACTACTTCACCGGGCTCCGGCCCGGCCAGCTGCAAGCGGACCTGATCCTCTTTGACTTGGGAATCTCGCTGTTTCACTACAGCAACGCGTCCGGGCGCGGCTTCAGCCTGCGACCGGACGATCCAGACGAGTTGCTGGATATGCGCCTTGATCCCGGCCGCTCGGAGCAGAGCGCTGCGGACCTGCTGCGAAGCGCCAGCGAAACAGAACTGGCCGAGATCTTTTGGCGCTATGGCGAACTGCACAATTCACGCCGGCTGGCCCGTCAGATTGTAGCCCGGCGCGACCGGCTGGAACTGCACAAGGCCCGGAAGCTGGCCAACTTTCTGTGCCAAATCAGCCCCCGGCCCCCCAAGCCCCATATTCACCCGGCGACACAGGTTTTTCAGGCGCTGCGCATCGCAGTTAACGATGAGCTGGGTCAGCTGCAACGCGGCTTGGTCGCAACTTTAGAACAGCTGCGACCAAGCGGACTCCTGGCAGTAATCACCTTTCATTCGCTGGAAGACCGCATAGTCAAACAGCAGTTTCGCAGTTGGTTGGAGCAGGGACGGGGCCGCTGGGTTTACAAAAACGCGATTCAGGCGCCTCACAATACGGCTCTGGCCTCGGAGCGCAGCGCCCGACTGCGGGTGCTGCGGCGCATGCCAGAGCATCCGGGATGAATCCAAGGCATTTTTTAGGAGTCCAGTCTGCTCAATGCCCTGCCAGATCGCGGAACTGACCGAAGTATTTGACCAGTAATTCGCTGCGCTGCGGGGCAAACGGCATCTCTTTCCAGAAAAACCTGCGCAGTTCGGGGTTGAAGCGAATCTGGCCCCGCGACTCATCGAGTATCCATTGGCAATAGGCCGCGACAAAGGCCTGCTGTTCATTTCTGCCGGGCAGGGAGAATTTGCGATATAAGTCGTAGAAGCCTCCAGTCAGGCCCTTTTCCAGCCAGTACCCGCCGGCGGCCAGCTTGGCGGTCTCCCAGCGGTAGTTGGCCAGGGCCACCAGCACGGCGCGCTGCGTGTCCGGCGCGTACAGCGGCACCACGATACGCCCTCGGCTTTCGGTGCGCTCCAAACGGTCAAAGGCCTCCCAGCAGCCGCCAAAATTGGCGTAGCCGGGCACCAGAATCACATACGGCTCCAGATCGACCAGTTCTTTGAGCAATTTGCGCGTAAACAACTGGGGGTCAACGCGCTTGACCAGGCCGATAACTTTCTGCACTGCCTCGCGCGAGGCCACTTGCTGCAAGATCGGGCGGGAGAGGTCGTGCCGGTGCAGAAACGGATTCGCCGGACTCTTGGACTGGGCAAACAGTTTGTTGACAATCCCTTCCAGCGCAGTGGCCTCACGAATCAGATACAGCGTGCCCCTCAGTTGTTCCTTCTTCCGGCCGGGCAGGGGTTCTTTGTTCCTCTCCTGGCTATGGACACCCTCGCGCAGCAGTGGAGCGATCCGGCCCCAGGTTATGGCATGGAACCACTCGTCTATGTAGTAGACGAAACTTTGTTGCTCGGTGTGCAGTGCAACCATGCTCAGAGACTGCAAGTCATCTTCGGAGATGTCTCCCAGATGCAAGAGGCCGTAGCGCATAAACAGTCGCTGGCTGTTGATTTCGCTCTCGCGCGTATAGGGCAGCAGGGTCTTGAGGGTGTTTTGCCAGTAGGCCCGGAACAGGACCAAGCTCTGCTTCAGTCGTTCCTGCCGGCGCCGCAGGGGGATGGACTGGTACTTCTTAAAACTGGCTTCCAGCATCTGCAGGTGCGGGAATAACTGCTGGACCTCGTTCTCGTAATGTGGAGTGAAGAGGCTGTGAGAAGTGCTGCTGAATAATTTGTTTTCGGATGCGGTATGAAAGTCCATAAGTATCGCCTACGCTTTTATTCTCCTCTTCCCCGGCACTTCATTTGTGCTAGGGAAGAGGAACTGGAACAGCAGTGGGAAACTGAACCACAAAAAAAACACCGTGTAATGGAATATCTTTACTCTCAAAATATCTTGGGGCAACAATACTGACGATGACAAATACAGATGGGGGGACTGTCCTGGGAAAATACTCTGGAAAAACACCGTGCTGCTGGATAGCAAAGCCAGCAGACACAGCAGCAGCACCTGAAATAACGAGAACAACAGCAAGCTGAGAAAGCCTCTGGAGAGCCGCAGCAAGTGGTAGCCATGATAGCCCAAGGCGGGCAGGATCAGGATGCTGGACAACAGCCCCGCTGTGTAGGAGCCGAAGAACAGACTGGCCGCCCAATGTGCCACACTGAAGGCCAACATGATGCCGTAGAACAGCCAGTGCAGCAAGGGGAAGCGTTCGGCGGGCAGGATCAAGGCCAGCAGAGCCGGCCCCCAGAAGGCAAACATCACTGCGGGCAGGAAGTCTCTGAGCTGCATGCCAGAGGCAAAGGAGTCTTGCAATAATGCGCGGGCAGCGTAGTTCCAGATGTGGATGAAAGAATACTGCGGATGCCCGGCAAACAGACCGAAGCTCTCAAAGACCAGCAGGAAGCTGGCCAGGCTCAGGAAACAGGCCGAGCGCAGCTGCGCCCGGCGAATCGGGAAGCGCAGGCCAAGCAGGATCAGCAGCAGGGCAAACAGCAGCGAGTAATACGGCCAGAACTGCTCCAAAGCCGCCTCCGGCAAAATTGCAGCCGGAGAAGCCAAGTCTAACAGCAAGAGTAATGCCAGCAGAATGAACAAAAAATAGAAGGAAATACTGATGCACCTGGCTTCAGAACGCATAGAAGAAGCTCCGGAATTAGGGGATTTTCGACTGCCTGCTTGCGCATTTCCAAAACAAACCGTGAAAACAAACCGTAAAGGGCACCTCCCAAAACTTGTCTGCGGGGCCCCGGCAAGAGCGCTTGCTCGCTGTGAAAACAGGCTTATAATAGATAAGAGCCTTCCCATCCGTCCAGAGCAAACGGGCAGGTTTTTCAGGAGTACTATTAGATGGCTATCCAAATTCGCGAACTTGAATTTTGCGGGATTCCCTTCTGCCTGTTGCTGAGCAACCCGGACTGCGAGCTGCTGATCTCACTGTCCTTTGGCCCGCGCGTGCTTTCTTACCGCAGCAAAAACGGCAGCAATTTCTTCTGCATTTTCAAAGATCAGATTGAGGCTTTCTCCCGGATACCAGCAGCGGAATGGCACAGCTATGGCGGCCATCGTCTCTGGGCCGCACCCGAGTCTTACCCCGCACGTATTTCCCGACAATGAAGCAGTGTCCTATCGCTTCGACAATCAGACCCTGCTGCTCGACTGCCTGCCTGAAACCAAAAAAAACCATTACACCGGGCTGCAGAAACAACTGGCGATTGAGTTGTCATCAGAAGGCAGCCGGGTACGACTCTGCCATCGTCTGGAGAACCAAGGCCTGTGGCCCATAGAAACGGCGGGTGGGGCGTTAGCGTGATGGCTCGGGGAGGCAAGGGCCATCGTGCCCCTGCATCGCTACCAGGCCCCACGGCAATGAGCAATAAAGCCGGCTGGGCGGCCTATCAACTGGGGGCCCAGGTATTTGTAAAGTACCATGACTACCGCGAGGGTCTGCGCTACCCGGACGGCGGTTGCAATGCCGAGTACTACACGCAGCGCGGCTTCCTGGAAATCGAGAGTCTGGGACCGCTGGAGCTTCTGGCACCCGGTGCGGCTCTGTGCCACAGCGAACAGTGGCAGATATGGGACCTCGGAGCGGATATGTTCAGCAAGGATGAGACGGCCTTGACGGAGCTGGGCGGTAGAGGAGCCGGGCGCTGCCATTCCCGCAGCGCAACCCGGCTGCCGTTCTGCTGGAGGGAGTCCCGCGCTGCCGGGATAAAGCGCATTCCAGCAAGTCTGTTCCGGACGCAGCAGTTCGGCCTCCAAAGGAGCAGCTTGCCCCGCCTTCCGGGCGCGGATACAGGCTGCCGCATCCAGATAGATCTGGGCGAAAGCTTCCAGATATCCTTCCGGGTGGCCCGCCGGAGTGCGCACAGAGGACGTACCCGAACCGCCGCGAGTACAGCGCTGCTGGATGCCGTCCACATTATAGGGGACCTCTAAAAATCGGCATTGCGATGTAAAATCAAAAATCCTTCCTTAATCATAACAAAATAGCACAAAAAATAGTTGGATCTAGATTAATTACGATCAATAAATTCTAATAAAATTAGAATTTACATAAAAAATCATTATTTACAGCATTTTAGATACAATTATCCACTATTATGCTGTAATTGAAACATATTTTAACATATTATGGGTACCTCTAAAAATTCGCTTTTGATGCTGAATCAGCGAGATTTTGCCGATAGCGAGGAAGTGAAGCCGAAGCATACTTTGTTGTATGGTAAGGCTTTGCTGACGAAGCTATTCGGCAACAAGATCGCGATTCAGCGCGGAATTGGAATTTTTAGAGGTGCCCTTATACACAGTATTTCGTAACCCCATACGAAACCTTACCCGATCTATCCCTATACATTGCAACTCTAATCCCCTATTCATGCAATTGTGAAACCATGCAAATATATGCTCCACTTTCGCCCGGGTCTTTGACTTGCGGCGGTTACTTTCTAATTGCTTCTCTGTAAGTGAAGTATCTCGATATTTTCGGTGATGAATAAAGTTCCTCACACCTTTCTTCCGTAGTTCATTTGTTATCTTTTCACTTCGATACGCACTATCCCCATATATCTGCGTGACGCCTCAAAATAGCTGCAAGCACCTGTGAGTCGTGCACATTAGCTGCACTTACTTCGTAAGCTAAATTGCTCGTTAGTCGCCGTTGCAATATGATTTTTGTATCCGTAGTGGCTTTTGCTATTTTTCTTTGTCCACCTTGCATCCGTATCTTTTTGCCTCATTTTATTCTCGTTTTCCTTGAATGATGGAGGGATTTCATCATTTTTGATCTGCTGGTTTTCTTCTCTGGTATTGCGCTGCACAGGCACTTTGACAAAGCTGGCGTCCACAATATTCCCTTTGTGCAGTTTTATCTTTCTTTCAGCAAGAAATTTATGGAACTCAAGAAAAAGCGTTTGCTCGAGATTGAGTTTGCGCAGCGTTTCCTTGAAGGACCAAATGGTTTTGGAATCGGGAGATTTATCAAGCAGGCTCATGCCAAGAAAGAATTTGAAATAGATGCTACCATTGATTTGGACTTCCATGGCATCATCAGAGAGGTTGTAGGTTTCCTGAAGGATGAGAATGCGCAACATTTGGGAGACAGGGAATCTTGGCCTTCCAGAATTATTCTTCTTTTTAGGGATATGTTGAGAAATAGTCTCTGAGATTCTATCCCAATCGATAGATTTTTTAAGTTCGAATATAAAAGGATTTGTACGTTCTACATCCTGATATATTATTTCACTTGTCATTTCAATCATAATGATCCTCCAATATTATTGTATTGTAATTGAATAATTGTGATTTGTCCAGTGCTGGATTTTTAGAGGTGCCCTTAAACTCGGAATGGTGGGGGGTGGTCAGGGGGCCTTTATCAGAGCCGTACACCGCATTGCCGCCCGAATAGACGACCAGTGGGAACTAGTGGCGGGAGTTTTGTCCGCAGACCCGGCCAAAGCCCGCGCATCTGCTGCTGAAATCGGCCTGCCGCGCAGCTACGACAATTACCAGCAAATGGCCGAAAGCGAAGCCGCACTGCCTGTCGCACAGCGCATCGATGCGCTGGCGATCGTCACCCCCAACCACATGCATTTCCCCGTGGCCCAGTGCTTCTGGGAGCACGGTTTTCATGTAATCTCCGACAAACCGATGCGCCTGAATGTGACCGAGGCCGAAGAACTGGCCCGGCTGGTACGCCAGAAGCCCGAACAACTCTATGTGCTGACCCACAACTACAGCGGCTACCCCATGCTGCGCCACGCGCGCCAGCTGCTCCGTTCCGGTGCCTTGGGAGAGCCGCGCTTTGTTGAGCTCAAGTATCTCCAAGGCTGGCTGGCCTGTGGGGCCCGTACCAAGCAGGCCGAATGGCGGGGGAAGCCCGAATTAGCAGGTCTGGGCGGCTCTCTGGGCGACATTGCCCACCCATGCCCACCACCTGTGCCATTTCATCACCGGCCTGTCCATCGCCGAACTGACCGCCGAGTTGCGCAGCTTCGGGGCCAATCGCATCCTAGACGACAACGCCCAGGTCCTGTTGCGCTTTGCGGGCGGGGCACGCGGTCAGCTGTGGTCCTCACAGATTGCCATCGGCCAGGAGAACGGCCTGCAACTGGCGATTTACGGCGAGCGCGGCTCGCTGCAATGGCATCAGGAACAGCCCAACCATCTGTACTACTTTAGGGGACCTCTAAAAATTCCCCACCACAGAAGGATGGCGCACCAGACTCGGTCTTTTTCACGGAGCAGCTTTGTCACGAAAGAGAGGAAGCAGGCTCTTTGCTGCGCACGGCCTGCCAGTTCACCAATGCTGCGCCAGCTCACATTGGTGCCATACAGCAAAGTATGGCTCGGCTTCCGTTCCTCGCTGCCGCAAAAAATGCCTTCGTCTGACATCAAAAGCGAATTTTTAGAGGTGCCCTATACCTGTTCACGGCCAAAAAAGACTTGGGACAAGGCTTGCTGAAAGCTATCGAAAGACAATCGAGAGTCAAATTATGAGGCGGGAATTTTACGTCAGAATCTATTATGACAACGACGACCAGGTGTACTATGTCGGTATTCCCGGCTTCCCGCAGGTGTGGACCCGGAGATTGCGACTTTTAGCGAAAGCGAAGGACACGCCCGGGAGATGGCCAAAGAATGCCTAGAAGGGATCCTGCAATGCTATCTTACAGACGGGGATCCTATCCCCGCACAAGAATCTACAGACAAAAGCGGATTGGAGTCCATTGCAATTGACGAAAAACTGGCCTTTGCCCTCTGGCTACGGGAACAGCGTCGCTTGTGCGGTCTGAGCCAGTCCGACCTAGCAGAAGCTGCGAACCGATGTCAAGAACTATCAACGTCTGGAGAACCCCAAACGCTCTAACTCCACCATGGAGACCCTGACTCGCATTCGCGACTGCTTGGGGCTGGAACAAATCGGAATCTGAAGCGTCTCCTATCCGAGTCCCCCGGCACTAGAGCCCGGGATTTCGGTACTCAGCACCCGAAAGAATGCCCGTGAAGGGTGACCAAATCTTCCAACTCCACTAGGCAACCTTTCAGACTTCTTTCCTAGCAATTTACCCCCGGAATTTCTTCGATCCAGCCAAACCACGAATTATCTTCCTGTTAAATTATTGCCGTATATTTCTGCATAAGTAGAAACTCCGTTTATCAAATAAATTATACAAAAAAAGCCGGCAACGACCTACTCTCCCACCAAAAGGCAGTACCATCGGCGCAGAGGGGCTTAACTGCTGTGTTCGGAATGGAAACAGGTGTTTCCCCCTCGCTATCGTCACCGGCATTATATCAATACCTAATCATATACCCTCTCGGGTGCGAAAGATGAGCAATAATATGGTCAAGCCTCACGGAACATTAGTACTGCTTGGCTGAACATGTTTCCATGCTTACACCGGCAGCCTATCAAACAGGTCATCTCCCTGTTTCCTTCAGTCTAAAAACCTAAGTCCTTAGAAGGGAAATCTCATCTAAAGGAGGGTTTCGCACTTAGATGCTTTCAGCGCTTATCCCGTCCGAACTTAGCTACCCGGCAAATGCCGCTGGCGCGACAACCGGTACACCAGAGGTTCGTCCACCCCGGTCCTCTCGTACTAAGGGCAGCTCCTCTCAAATTTCCAACGCTCGTGGCAGATAGGGACCGAACTGTTTCGCAACGTTCTGAACCCAGCTCACGTACCGCTTTAAATGGCGAACAGCCATACCCTTGGGACCTGCTACAGCCCCAGGATGCGATGAGCCGACATCGAGGTGCCAAACCCTGCCGTCGCTATGAACGCTTGGGCAGGATTAGCCTGTTATCCCCAGAGTACCTTTTATCCGTTAAGTGACGGCGCTTCCACTCGCTACCGCCAGATCACTAAGACCTACTTTCGTACCTGCTCGAGATGTCTCTCTCGCAGTCAAGCCACCTTCTGCCTTTACACTTAACTCCTGATTTCCGTCCAGGATAAGGTGACCTTTGCGCACCTCCGTTACTCTTTAGGAGGTGACCGCCCCAGTCAAACTGCCAACCAAACACTGTCCGAACACCTGTTTACAGGCATCCGTTAGACAACACACTAGCCAAGGGTGGTATTTCACCAGCGACTCCACTGCGACTGGCGCCGCAGTATCAAAGTCTCCCACCTATCCTACACATGAACAGCATGTTATCAATATCAGGGTACAGTAAAGGTTCATGGGGTCTTTCCGTCTAACCACGAGTAATCGGTATCTTCACCGATACTACAATTTCACCGGGCCTCGCGTTGAGACAGTGTGGAAGTCGTTACACCATTCGTGCAGGTCGGAACTTACCCGACAAGGAATTTCGCTACCTTAGGACAATTATAGTTATTGCCGCCGTTTACCGGGGCTTCAATTCACAGCTTCGACTAAAGTCTAACCGCTCCTCTTAACCTACCGGCACCGGGCAGGTGTCAGTCCCTATACATCCTCTTACGAGTTAGCAGAGACATATGTTTTTGATAAACAGTCGCTTCCACTTGGACTCTGCAACCTCACCATTACGTGCTAGGCCATACTTTTTCCGAAGTTACGTATGTAATTTGCCGAGTTCCTTAACGCGAGTTCTCCCGTACGCCTTAGATTACTAGTCTCGCCCGCCTGTGTCGGTTTGCGGTACGGTTCCTGACAACCTAACCTTAGAAGTTCTTTCTTGGCACCGTGAATCCCTATACTTCGCTCAGCCGTAGCCTCAATCGCCTCACGCTCAGCTCAAGTCCCGGATTTGCCAAAGACTCTCAGCACCTCGCGCTTCGGACGGGGGCAACCAACGCCCCGCTATAGCTCTCCTCATGCGTTGCTCCATCGAAATTGCCAGAAGGACTGGAATATTAACCAGTTTCCCATCGGCTACGCCTTTCGGCCTGACCTTAGGGGCCGCCTAACCCTGGGAAGACAAACTTTACCCAGGAAACCTTGGGCTTTCGGCGAAGGGGTATCTCACCCCTTTTTTCGTTACTCATGCCTGCATACTTACTTCCGATACCTCCACAAAGGGTTCACACCCCCGCTTCTACGGCTTACGGAACACTCCCCTACCCCGCCGACTAATGCCGACAGGCGAAGCTTCGGTACTGTGTTTAGCCCCGTTACATTGTCGGCGCATGGCAACTCGACCAGTGAGCTATTACGCACTCTTTCAAGGAATGGCTGCTTCTAAGCCAACCTCCTGGCTGTCTGGGCCACCACACTTCCTTTTCCACTTAACACAGTTTAGGGACCTTAGCTGTCGCTCTGGGCTGTTTCCCTTTTGACTGCGAATCTTATCACCCGCAGTCTCACTCCCATACTATCAAACAGCGGCATTCGGAGTTTGACTAAGTTTGGTACAGTTTGACCCGCCCTAGCCTAACCAGTGCTCTACCTCCGCTGAGAAACGTATGAGGCTGATCCTAAAACCATTTCGGGGAGAACCAGCTATTTCTGAGTTTGATTAGCCTTTCACTCCGACTCACAGCTCATCCCTGCCTATTTTAACAGACTAGGGTTCGGCCCTCCACTTGGCATTACCCAAGCTTCAGCCTGGCCATAAGTAGATCACTCAGTTTCGGGTCTACCCCACGCAACTCAACGCCCTGTTCAGACTCGGTTTCCCTCCGGCTCCATGGCTACAGCCGCTTAACCTCGCTACGCAGGATAACTCGCAGGCTCATTCTGCAAAAGGCACGCAGTCGCCCTCATTCAAGAGGGCTCCTACCGCTTGTAGATCCACAGTTTCAGGTTCTCTTTCACTCCCCTTCCGGGGTTCTTTTCACCACTTCCCTCACGGTACTCGTACACTATCGGTCGCTATCTCGTATTTAGCCTTGGAGGGTGGTCCCCCCGGATTCCAACAAGGTTTCACGTGCCTCGCTGTACTCAGGTACTCCCAAAGAGTCAACCCACTTTCGCATACGGGGCTTTCACCCACTCTGGCCAGACTTTCCAGACCTGTTCCGCTAGTGCATTGATTTATAACTCAAAAGGAAGCCCTACAACCCCGGGAATGCCGAAGCATAGCCGGTTTGGGCGTAAATCCCCGTTCGCTCGCCGCTACTGAGGGAATCTCAGTTGATTTCTTTTCCTGCAGGTACTTAGATGGTTCAGTTCCCTGCGTCTCACCTCCCAAGGTCTATATATTCAACCAAGGGATGACAGCTATTCAAACTGCCGGGTTACCCCATTCGGCAATCCCGGGCTCAACGGATGTTTGCTCCTCACCCAGGCTTTTCGCAGCTTACCACGGCCTTCATCGTCGGATAGCGCCAAGGCATCCACTGTGGACCCTTACTCGCTTGACCATATTATTTCTCATCCTTCGCTATACTGTCAAAGAGCAGCCCCTTCGTAGAGGGTGAGCGTACTATAGTGACCTGAAAAGTACTTGTCAACGCAGAGTTCTATTTTTCGCTGTTTTTCCGAAAGCCGGAGTCAGGAAAGCCTGGTATTGTGTGTGTGGAGGGGGGGGGAGCAACGCCGTACCTTTTTCGGCAGGCATCTGCCCCCCCCACTTTAGGGCAGCTCTGAAAATTCCATTCTGCGCTCAGATTGAAATTCCACGGGACTCAGCAACCGGAAAAAGGCCGAGCCCCCCTCAGTCCCGGAACCGCTTGGACGGCGCCATACCATTAAAGGGGACCTCTGAAAATTCCCCATCACAAAAGGATGGCGCGCCAGACTCGGCCTTTTTCACGGAGCAGCTTTGTCACGAAAGAGAGGAAGCAGGCTCTTTGCTGCGCACGGCCTGCCAGTTCACCAATACTGCGCCAACTCCGCATTGGAGCCTTCGTCTGGCATCAAAACGCGGGACAATCGCGAAGCGATACCATTTTTAGAGGTCCCCTAAACTCAGAGGACCCTGGGTCTGGACGCCCCGGAATACTACACCGCGCGCCCGGGATCAGAATCAGGCCTCATGCTTATCAGGACCGGTCGGAGCCGTATTCCCGGAGAACGTAACATTATTAAGCGTGGGAGAGGAGTTCGCCTTATTAAGCAGCCCCCCGCCGGAATCATTGGCCGTGTTCCCGGAGAACGCAACATCGGTGAGCGTGGGGGAGGAATAATCATAATTGTATATTCCTCCGCCCGAATCAGCTGTATTCTCCCGAAAAGTAACATTGTTGAGATCGGGGGAGGAGCTCGCATTGTTATACATCCCCCCGCCATTGGTGGCGGAATTTTTGGAGAAGGTCACATCGCTGAGTCTGGGCGAAGAACTCCTATTCCACATTCCGGCACCCCAAAAAGCCGTATTCTCCGAGAAAGTGACATTACTGAGCGTGGGGGAGGAGCCCCAATTAGTCATCCCTCCGCCGGAATCATCGGCTGTGTTCCCCGAAAACGTAACATCGCTGAGCGCGGGGCAGGAGCCCGCATCATTAAGCATCCCGCCGCCGGAACTGCGAGAACCAGCAGCCGTATTCTTGGAAAAAACAACATTGTTGAGCGTGGGGGAAGAGGAATCATTATACATCCCGCCACCCCTATAAGCCGTATTCTTGGAGAAGATCACATCGCTGATCCCGGGAGATGAGTTTGTATTGAACATCCCGCCTCCGAGATGACGGGAGGAAACATAGCCGTTGGATATGGTTACTCCGAAGAGCACAGCCGTGTGATCCAGGTCCTTATTGTCAAAGACCCGCTTCCTGTCTTTGCCATCCAGGGTGGTCGTTCCGCCCCTGTCCCAGCCGCTGCCGCTAAAGCCTCCCATAATGGCCACATAGTTTTTCATGTTCAGGGTTTCGCTGATGGCGTAGCTGCCCGCAGCGACCATTACCAGGTAGGGTTTCTGCTCGTTGGCTGCTGTTCCCGCGTTGTCAATGGCGGTTTTCAACTCGGCTGCGGCATGGGCATTCTCCCAGCTGCTGCCATCTTTGACTGCACTGCCACCATCTGGCGTAACATATATGATCCTGATTTTTTCGAGTTTACTCCCCTGGGATTCCGAGGGCAGAAACCCGGCTGTCTGCAAGAGGTCCCGTAAGTTTTCCGGCGGAGGGGCTAGGTCAGAGGCTCTTCCGCCCGGTTCAGAGCTTCCTTCGGGCGGTTCAGAGCTTCCTTCGGGCGGTTCAGAGCTTCCTTCGGGCGGGTCGCAGGCGACCCACAAAATCAGGGAGCAGACAAATAAAAGGATAAATGGGCGCAAAATCCCCGCAGAAAAATAATTCCCTCTGCTATATGGGTTTAATTTTTTCGATGAGCGATGAGCGATGAGCGATGAGCGATGAGCGATGAGCGAATTTTACTGAACTTGTGTTCCATAGTACAATACTCCTTGGTATTATTATGCAAAATAATGCATAAAGATGATGTTCCGGCCAAAGTCGGAATGGTTTTAATAAAAGATAAAATGGGATTATGAAATGGCTTGTTCTTCTTAAAGAATATACGATTTCCCCGCGGAGGGCAAGAGAAATTGCAGGAAAATCCCTAAAAATTGGCTTTTCTTGCGGGGCTCCCATGCGAGCTGGCGCAGCATGGGAGAAATGGGGAGGGCCGTGCGGAGCCAAGGCCCGACCTTCCTCTTTTGCGAGCTGGCGCAGCATGGGAGGAATGGGGAGGGCCGTGCGGAGCCAAGGCCCGACCTTCCTCTTTGCGAGCTGGCGCAGCATGGGAGAAATGGGGAGGGCCGTGCGCAGCCAGGCCCGACCTTCCTCTTTGCGAGCTGGCGCAGCATGGGAGAAATGGGGAGGGCCGTGCGGAGCCAAGGCCCGACCTTCCTCTTTTGCGAGCTGGCGCAGCATGGGAGGACCGGGAAGGGCCGTGCGCAGTCCAAGCAGACGCGCCGAGAGGGGTGCTGCCGCCCTGCGGGAACTGAAGAGGCGAATGGAGCTTACTTTCCTACGCAGAACTCTTGAAAAATCTCCCGCAGCATCGCAGCATTGCAGGCCTCTCCGCTGACCTCACCGAGGCGACCGCAGATCTGACGCAGCAGCTCACTGCCCCAGTCCAGGTCAAAAATCTGCTCTCCCCGGCCGCGCAAACCGTTACAGTACTCTTGGAGCAGCACGGCGGCCTGCTCTAGGAGTCTTGCCTGACGCTCACTGACCGGAGCATCTGCATCCGGCAAAGCCAGCTGGGCCGGCAGACTCTGCTCCAAGAATTCGAGCAGTTCGCCCAGGCCCTGACCGCTCTTTGCCGAACAGAAAAATAAGTGATGGGAAGCCCCTTGCTCTCCGGACCGGGCCAATAAATCTTGCCGCCGCGCTACCAGGGCACTGCGGCCCTCGGCATCCAGCAAATCGATCTTGTTCCAGACTTCCAGCAGCCGGCTGCCGCGCTGTTGCGCGAGTTCCAGCAGCCGACTGCGCAACTGGCATAACTCGGCCAGGGCCCTGCTCCCCTGCTCTTTGTCCTCAGAGAGTAATAACTCTGGCAGGACAACCCTCACATCACTGAGCAGCAACAGAAAATCGGCCTGCTCCAGCAGCTCCCAGCTGCGCCGAATGCCCTGCTCTTCGATCGAATCCACGCTGTCGTGCCGCAGCCCGGCAGTATCGTAGAGCCGAATGCTCTGCCCCGCCAGCTCCAGCAGGGCCTCCAGGTAGTCGCGGGTGGTGCCCGCCTGTGCTGAGACAATGGAACGCTCTCGCCTCAGCAGGCGATTGAACAGCAACGACTTGCCGCTGTTGGCGGCCCCGACCAGCACGATGTTGCGAGTCTGCCAGCAGCTTTGCTGCAATCGAAAGGAAGCCAGAGAAGAGCGCAGATAACCCAAGCAGGACTCGGCCAGCGGCAAGCTGTCGGGCAGCGGGTATTCGAACTCCAGTTCCGTCTCATCGTAATCCAACTGCAATTCAGTGCGGGCCAGCAACTGCAGCAGCTCGCTGCGCAGTTCGCTGAGCTTGCGCAGCAAAGAGTTGTCCAGCCTCTGCAAATGCCACAGGGCACTGCGCCGCTGATTCTGGCTCTGAGTCTCTGAGAGCAGGGCAATGGCCTCCGCCTGGTGCAGACTGCGTTTGCCGTACTTGATGCTGCGGTAGCTAAACTCACCGCGCTGGGCCGGCCGCAGCCCCAGCTCCCGCAGCAGGCGGCGCACGGCTTCCAACACGGCCAGACTGCCGTGACAGTGAATTTCCAGCATATCCTGACCACTATAGCTGCGCGGCGCACAGAATTTGAGCAGCAGCACCTCATCGATCGGCTCCGGACTTACGGGAGGAGAGGCTGTGCTTGGTGCGGCGGCGGGGCGCCGCAGAAAGCCGTAGACGGCACTGTGTCCCCGGGCCGTTTCCAAGGCATCGTAGCGGGAAAAGCTCCGCTCAAAATACTGCCAGACTCTCTCGCCACTGCAGCGGAACACTGCCACCGCGCTTTTGCCCGGCACCGTGGCCAGGGCAAAGATGGCGTCGCTGCACTCAAAAGGTGTCTCCTCGCCCGTTTCGCAAGCAGTTTCGCAGCGCAATTCTATCATGGACTCCGTATCAAGCATTGGGGCACCCAAAAAACTCCCGGGATCTCGCTTCTTCTGCTGGGAGAGATTTTTGACGAGAAACTGAACATACCGAGAAACTGGACATACAAATGGGTAAGGCCTAAAGGCCACAGGAGCCAAGTTCCCGATAAAGCTGCGGCAGAGTCTTCAGGGGAGCTGCAACCGGAAAGACTCAGATGGGAGCTATGGATTTCCCCTCAGAATTAAGCAACTCAGGGCTCTCGGTGTGCTGCTGCAATTCCTGGTTCAGTTTATCCAGTTCAAGACTTATACCTGCTTCCGGATCGCTGCTATTCTCACGTTGGGCAAACACGATACGGCTGGTTTTGATATTGTTCAGCTCCATCAATTTCCACTGAACCACCGGAATGCGGTGGACCACTTCGCTGGGAACGTGGTAGATGGTGGCCTTTTGCACTGTTTCATAGAAATACCGGACACTCGCACCTGGCAGCACGGTTTCTTCACCAAAAATATCACCGCCGACAAACAAGTCCTTCATTTCATTTTCTTCAAAGATACCGATGGAGCCCTGGTACACGATATAGAGTCCCGGCAGCTCGCAGCAGTCGATCAATTCGCCCACCTCGCTCTCGTAAATGCCGATATAATGTGAGATATAGCGCAGGGCACTCTCGCCTACACTGTCTGAAAACAGGCTCAGCGACTGCAAATAGTCGATGCGATACTGAGCATCACAGAACTGCTCCTTCGCATTATGACGCTCCAAAATATTCAGATAAATGCTTTTGGGGATTTCGAGCAGAGTCACATAACTCTCGGCACGGTAGGTCAGGTTGGAAGGCGTACCAAACAATACAAAAGAAGAGCCTACCAGAGAGCCTGTGTTCAGGGTAATCGAAACATCATCCTCGACACAGGCCCCTCCAACGACTCCGGTGAGCAGTAGGTAGATATTATCGGGATGCTCTCCTTTTCTCATAAAGACCGTGCCAGTATTGAGATGCAGGATTTCTCTATTGAGCAGCATATTCATATCGTGCTCAGAAATCAGAGGCAAGGTATCCTTGAGCCAGCTCTCGGCCCGCTTCATGTAGAAATTGACCTTGGAAGATATCAGAACATCTGTCAGGGCAAAAGCCGCATTCGTACCGATTTCTTTTTCCTTGCCATTCAGTGGTCGCTCAATATGACTGAGCACGATTTTTTGGGAAGTATCATTCTTAAAATCAATGGCATCGCCGTGTATCATTCCTCCACCGATGTCGATTTTTTTTAGATCGGCCGGTATCAGGTAGGACTGCCAGACCCGGGCGTAGGCTTCGCTACTCAGGCCATAGGCCGTTGGATCTTCTGTGATGAAGCTCTGCAAAACCCGGTCAGAACAGATGTCGGCCAGGTGACCGTAGCAGCGGTAGCCGTTGTTCCACAGGGTGCGGAAATAGAAAATCGAAGTCTCTACCGGGTGCGGCGAGTGCAGCGGCATGACTTCCAGGCCCTCGATTTCATTCCACTGGTCAAACTCCAAGTCAAAGCAGTTGAACATTCGGAAGAACATCTGCTCGCTCACCGACAGCACTGCCGAGAACTTTTTGGTTACCGAATAGCGAACCGCCTTGGTGGCAAAATACTTGAGGCGGCGGTCGGAGCGAATGAGCGAAGTCAGGCCGCCGAAATGATCATCGTGACTGTGGGTGTGAAAAATACCTTCCAGTTCGTTGATCGAGATCCCTGCCGCGTTGAGCAGTCGGTCCACACCCGGGGGAGCGTCTACCAGAAAGTAGCGGCCTTGGTAGCAGATCAGCGAGGACATGCTGGCGCGTTCGGTATCCCAGCCGTTGCCCTCACCTAAGTGGGTTACCGAAAAATACTCGGCGATGGGCTTGTGGTAGTCCAAGCTGTAGGGGATCTGGTAGTGCTCATGGATAAACAAGTTCATATCCACCTGCACCGTTTCGCTGCCGTAACTAAATTCGTAAACATTGTGGCCCATGCGCCGGAGGAACAGGCCATTGCGAACCTGGCGATGCTGCGAGCCCTCAATGTAAAACAGATCAAGCTGTTCTTCGATCTTCTGCAAGTAGCCAAAGTTAAAGCGCATTTTCAGGCGCATCAAGTCAATGGCCTGCTGCTGTTCAAAACCGGCCTCCATCAACTCCCGCACTGAAATCAAACCGTATTTGCCGCGAATAAAATAATTGCACTGAGCGTTGACCTGATAGGGCAGGCCTAGCAGCAGGGGGCGCGCCCCGGTGTTGTTGGGGTGCCGGGGCAGAGACATGCCCTGCTTGTACTGCATGTGCAGCACGGGAAACTCGATCAGGTTGCAGAACTGGCCATTTTGAGTGGCCACATCCGAGAGCAGGACGGCGTTGGGGCCTGTCTCAAAACTGACCCCGTCTTTTTTTATTTCGCGGATGATGCCTTTGCGCGCGAGCAATTTGACGATATCCATCGGACAGCCGCACAGAATGCGCAGACCGACTTCTTCGACATTGACCATATACACACCGGGGCATATGCTAAGTTTGTACATCTAAGGGCTTTCCTTAGTTTGTTGTTTTTCCGGAGCACGAAAATAATGCAGCAGTATCTTGTGTCAGAGCTTTGTACTGAAGGGCACCTCTAAAAATTCGCTGGATTTTAGAGGTTCCCTTTTGTATGGTAAAGGCGACTCCTAAAGGTTTTACCGGGAAGACCACTTCGGAAAACAGACCGAGCCTGCTGCAATTTTGAGATTTCAGGAGTGCCGCTTATTCTAACAGAAAATGGTAGCAGATTGGGCATTAAGTCCCTATATTTTATGATTTGGATTCTCGTGGAAAAGCTCAGGCTTCTGGCGAAAATCAAAGCGACTGGCGAGAATCGAACTCGCGTCTCTAGCTTGGAAGGCTGGGGTAATACCATTATACGACAGTCGCAAACCGCTGCGGCAGTATAGTATGCCATACCTGATCTGTCAATATTCGGTGCCTCTTGGGGGCAGCTCTAAAAAATGGGAAGGCCCGTGCAGAGCCAGGCCCGACCTTCCTCTTTGCGAGCTGGCGCGGCATGGGAGAAATAGCGGCTCGTGCGCGGCAAAGAACCTGCAAGCTTTTTTTGCTGAGGAAGCGATTCGGCAACAAGATTGCCGCTTCAAGCGCAAAATTGGAATTTTTAGCCTTAAAGGGGACCTCTAAAAATTCCATTCCGCGCTCTTGCTCGCTCTTTTGAAACGAACAGCTTCGTCAGTAAGGCCTTACAATACAACAAAGTATTCTTCGGATTCACTTCCTCGCTCCAAAATAGCTTCGCAAGAAGAGCGAATTTTTAGAGGTCCCCTTAAAGCAATCTCTCAAATATGTGAATCAGCGACTGCGGAGATGTTCATCTGCAATTTTGATAATCATTATCATGGTAGAACCAGATACGTTGGCTCCTCGGTATATCAAGTTGATTTTAGAGTCGCAGCTACCGGACTGGCGAGCAAGTATATCATCATTAAAAATGTTTCTGTATTCCTGTAACCCCTAGCCCTGGCTCTAACCGCTTGAAATATACTGTTCAACCCTTCCAGACGGGCGCTTGTCTTACCTGAGCGCCAGCGCTCCACCACCTTATCCCCATGTTTCTCCAAGCTATCCAATGCTTTAGCCATCGGCTCTAATAAATCCTGATCTTTTATCAGTTCTCTCGAATAATTGATAAATCTTCGAATCCTCCACTTGGCTCCCTGTAAAGTTTTCGCGCCTCTTATCCAAGATAATTTCTCTTTTATCTGATACCCCGTCATCGTCTGAAAACCTCCCGCTTCAAGCTCCAGTAAAGCTTCCAACTGTGACTTTGTCAGGGCATTGTTCGCCGGGTTCTTTACTACTGCCCATCGTGCATGCTTAGGGAAATTCTTATGTTTACTCTCAGATTTCCTCACTGTATTTAATGCTTCTACAAACTTCTTACAAATATGAAACCAATCAGCTGTTACCGAAGATTCAGGAAAATTCTCTCTGATTCCTTTCAAAAAAGGCTTTGACATATCACAAACTACTTCTTCAACATTTTCTTTTTCCCCATTATGTTCTTCTATAAAGTCTTTGCACTCCTTAACAACACTGGAATCCCTTCCTTCTGTCGCAAAAATTACAGATTCCTTTTTCTTATCCATATCGACAAATACAGTCACATAGTTATGTCCTCGCTTGCTTGATGTCTCATCAAGTCCAATAGATTTTAAATTAGATAAATCTATTTGTTTTTTGCCTTCTTCAACGTAATGTTTGATAATTCTGGCAACTCTTTTATCTTCGATTCCAGTTTGTCTGGCTACTGAAAGCATAGGCATTTCACGGGCCAGCATGAGAACAGCCTGCTCAAAGAGTAAGGTAAAAGAGCTTCCATTTCTTGCCCATGGGACCAGAATACGCCTGATACCATGCTCTAAACATTTTGTTCGGGGTACTTTTGCGCGGATGTAGCAATGGTGTTGAAAGAAGTTTAAATGCCGCCATTCAAGTTCCTTAAAGTCGTGAGCAGGGCACATTTTCTTACACTCGGGACACGGATACTTGGAGCCACGCTCAGCTTTAATTGCGATGTGTAATTCATGTGGCTTCTTGTCTTCTCTGAGTTCCTGACTGATAATCTGCCATGGTTCGCTCAGTCCCAGGCCCAAAATTAAAAGTTGCTTATCGTTCATTTCCCCATTGTATCATCTTTACCTAAAATCCACAAGACGTACCGAAGAGCCGATACGTTTTGTTGTGACCCTGATTTACTTGTCAATCTGGTAGCTTTCAGATATAAAAGCTGTATCCAGATTGTGAGTTGAGGAGAAAATCAATGCAAAAATATGTATGCGAAGTTTGCGGTTATGTTTACGATCCGGCCGAAGGAGATCCGGATAACGGTATTGCTGCCGGCACCGCTTTTGAGGACTTGCCCGCGGATTGGGCTTGCCCCATGTGTGGTGCCCCGAAAGAAGATTTCGCGGTGGAAGAGTAGACGCGATTTTGCCCACAATGAACAACAGGGAATTTCTAAAGGGTCCCTCTAAAAATTTGCTTTTGATGCCAGACGAAGGCTCCAATGCGGAGTTGGCGCAGCATTGGAGAAATGGGAAGGCCCGTGCGAAGCCAGGGCCGACCTTCCTTTTTTGCGGCAGCGTGGAACGGAAGCCGAGGCATACTTTGCTGTATGGCACCAATGTGAGCTGGCGCAGCATTGGTGAACTGGCAGGCCGTGCGCAGCAAAGAGCCTGCTTCCTCTCTTTCGTGACAAAGCTGCTCCGTGAAAAAGGCCGAGTCTGGCGCGCCATCCTTTTGTGATGGGGAATTTTCAGAGGTACCCTAAAGGGCACCTCTGAAAATGGTACCACCTCGCGAGTATGGTGCTATTGCCCTGCTTTTACTTTGTCTTCGCTGGCAATAGCACCGCGTTTCGATGTGGATCGCTGAGATTTTTCGCGAGACGACAGCTCGTCTTAATACTTTGTTGTATTAAAGGGGACATCTAAAAATGAGTTGCCAACAGAATTGCTCGCGGAAAAGATCCCGATTCCACATCGAAATTGGAATTTTTAGAGGTCCCCTTAAGTCTGTTCCATTGTGAATAATATCCTGTTCCCCGTGTTCATTAAGAGAGCATTCGGGATTCTCATCCCAAGGCGATGTCACAATCACCGATATGAGGTTTTACCTCCGGTCAACTTTGTACCAGCCAATTGCCATGTATTCCTGTAAATAAAGCCTCTCCATGCAGCGAAACAGGCCTCAGTTCCTTACTAAAGGGCACCTCTAAAAATCTTTTGTACCGAAACAAATTTGAACAATTTCTACAAGCCCCTAAAGGAGTAACGATTCATCATGGCGACTTTGGAAACCAGTTTTGTATTACTCAAGCCCGATGCGGTACAGCGGGGCCTGATGGGGCAGGTCCTAGCACGTTTTGAGCGTTGCGGTCTGCGGATTGTAGGGATGAAGATGCTCATTGCGGGCAAAGCCACGCTGGAGCGGCACTATGCCGAACACAAAAACAAGGCCTTCTTTCACAGTCTGGTAGAATTTATGGAAGATAAAACGGTGGTGGTCATGGCGATCGAAGGGGCCAATGCTATCGGAAATATCCGCAAGCTGGTCGGCAGCACCGAACCCGCCAATGCGTCACCGGGCACCATTCGTGGTGACCTCTGTCACATGAGCTATGCCCGTTCCGATAATTCCCCCGCCAAGACACTGGCCAATATCATTCACGCTTCCGACAGCCCGGAATCGGCCAGCCGCGAGTTGGCACTGTGGTTTGAAGAACGGGATCTGTGTCACATGAACAACCCGCGCTGCGATCAGTTTTTTATGTAAAAAGTTCTCTAAAGGACACCTCTAAATTGGTCATTTCACATAGCTGCCCTGCACCGATTCCGGACGCGATCTGGTGGACAAAACTATAAGACTTCTCCAAGGAAACTGTAATGAGCTTTCGCATGAACGCAAGCATCAGAGAACTTTTGAATACGGAGGCAAAAGGCCAGCAAATCGAATTAAGCGCTTGGGTGCGCAGCCGCCGCAATTCGAAAAACATCAACTTCCTCAACCTCAATGACGGCTCTTGCGTCAGTGGCATCCAGGCCGTGATCGACCAAGAGAGCCGTGCCGCCTGTCCGGCCCTGAGTCGGCTGGATGCGGAGTGGAACAACGGTGCTGCTGTGCGCCTGCAAGGTCTGTTGTCAGAGAGTCAGGGCTCCGGTCAGGCCGTGGAAATCCGGGTGCGCAGCATCGAACTGCTGGGCAGCTGCCCGCAGGAAGCATACCCCCTGCAGAAGAAACGCCACAGCTTTGAATTCCTGCGTGAAATCAGCCACCTGCGCAGCCGCAGCAACAGCCTTGGTGCGGTTGTGCGTGTGCGCAACCGTCTGAGCATGCTGGCACACGAGTTTTTTCAGCAGCACGGCTTCTATTACATCCACACGCCCATCATCACGGTTTTGGATGCCGAAGGTGCAGGTGAGCTGTTTCGGGTTGAGCCTCCAGTTTGCCGACAGGCTGCTGAAAAGAGGCATTTCTTTGGCCAGGAGGCTTTCCTGACAGTATCGGGTCAGCTGGAAAGCGAGGTCTATGCCCACTCGCACAGCCGCGTCTATACCTTCGGGCCGACCTTCCGCGCCGAAGAATCGAACACCACACGGCATCTGGCCGAATTCTGGATGATTGAACCGGAGGTGGCCTTCCTCGAACTGAAAGGCCTGATGGAACTGGCAGAGGCCTTCATTCGCCACCTGATTGAGGGCGCGCTGCAGCACTGTGCCGAAGAACTGGAACTTCTGAACAAATGGATTGAGCCCGAATTGCTCAGCTCACTGCGAACCGTGATGCAGAGCCCGCGCTTTGTGCGCGTCAGCTATACCCAAGCTATTGAACTGCTACAGGATGCGATACAAAAGGGCAGAAAATTCGATTACCGGGTGGCCTGGGGCGGGGGGCTGCAAACCGAACACGAGCGCTGGCTCACCGAAGAACATTTCCAGCAACCAGTCATTGTCTATGACTATCCAGCCGAAGGCAAGGCTTTTTACATGAAGCAAAATGCAGACGGCAAGACGGTGCGCGGCATGGATCTACTGGTGCCGCGTCTTGGCGAAATTATCGGCGGTTCACAGCGCGAAGACGACTACGACAAATTGAAGGCCCGGATGCTCGCCGATGGCATGGAATTGCGGCATTACCAATGGTACCTCGACTTGCGCCGCTTTGGGGGTACGCCGCACAGCGGCTTTGGCGCTGGTTTTGAGCGCATGGTGCAGTATGTGACCGGCATGAAAAATATACGCGACGTGATACCCTTTCCCCGCGCCATGGGCCGGGCATTTTGAGATAGTATCCGATGATCAAGCACTTTAAAAAAATTTATGGGGACCTCTAAAAATTCCCCACCACAGAAAGATGCTGCGCCAAGTTTACCGGAAGCTTTCCTGTGTCAGTGTGACCGCCGCAGTATTGACGATATCTTCTGTGCTGCAACCACGGGACAAGTCCGAAATTGGCAGGGCAAAACCTTGCAGAAACGGCCCGTAAGCCGCAGCACGGGCAAAGCGCTGTACCAGTTTGTAGCCGATGTTGCCAGATTGCAAGTCGGGAAATATCAAGACATTGGCCCTGCCCGACACCGGCGAGCCCGCTGCCTTTTTCTGCCCCACTGCGGCAACCATGGCCGCATCCAGCTGCAATTCACCGTCCACTTGCAGACTAGGAGCCCGGGCACGCACCAGTTCCAACGCCTGCACAACTTTGTCCACATTTTCGTGCTGGGCCGACCCCTTGGTCGAAAAGGAAAGCATTGCCACTACCGGTTCTGCCCCCAGGAAACTGCGACAGGACGCTGCCGACTGCAAGGTGATTTCGGCTAGTTGTTCTGCTGTAGGATCGGGAATGGTAGCGCAGTCGGCAAAGATCATCAGGCCACCGGCCCCCCATTGCGCACCGTTTAACTCTGCAGCTTGGGTGTTGAAATCCATCACAAAGCAGGACGAGGCAGTTTTTACATCGGGTGCGGTCTTTACGATGCTAAAACCTGCGCGCAGCACATTGGCCGTGGAGTTCTCGGCTCCGGCCACCAAGGCATCACCAGCACCTTGGCGCAGCATCATGGCACCGTAGTTAAGCGGGTCCTGCATCGCGGCATCGGCATCGGCATCACTGATACCCTTCTTCTTGCGCAGCTCGTAAAATGCGGCGACATAGTCTGCAAAATGACGATCTTTCCGAGGGTCGAGCAACTGTATGCCACTCAAGTCCAGGCTATTCTGATCTGCCAGCTGCCGGACTTCGTCCTCTGTACCGAGGATGCTCAGTTCGCTGACCAGCTTCTCATCCAAGAGAATACGCCCTGCCTGCAGGATGCGTAGATCACTGCCTTCGGGCAATACCAAGCGTTTTTGTAGTTTGCGGGCCTGTGCCCGCATTCGCTGAGTAAAATTGGCCACGGCCACTCTCCTTAATGATGGGGAACTCCCAACGGGAGTTAAACCCGCGCGCGATAAACCACCATTTTTCATGCGATAATTAGTTATCGCACCGTGCATATTATCAACAAACCGTTGACAATATGCACGGACAGGCTACAACGAAATCGGATAATTAGCCGTGAGAACCTCGATCTTCTGGTGGCCCTTAGCCACCGCCATACTCATCTTGATCTCCACGTTGTGCCAACAGTGGGCGGCCACAGCCTCTTTGAGCTGCTCAGAACGATAACTCGACAACAAAAAACTCCCTTTGAGATAGTTCAGTAGTGTTTTTAATTGAGTCATAAAAAACTCTCCTTTCTAATGTGACGAAAGGAACTAAAACAGCTAAACTGACACCGCACTATGGCCTAGTGTGGCGGTAGCAGCATCGCTGTCGGCATTTGTGTGCCGGTTCGGGGGTTGGTGCACCCGGACTACCGTCTTTTTATTATAAGTCTCCTACTTGATCCGCCGAGCGCCAGCCGCCGTTCTCGGCAGCCCATTGGGCCAGCTCCCCGCGCCTGGCGCTCGTAAGCAATGATACGCGCTTTGTAGGTATTGTCGTCTTCAGTGTCTACACCCCCACCGATGACGCCCACCGCCGCCGTGCTATCAAGCCCCGTAATACGGCTGCTGGCAAGCTCCAGTTTTTCTCCGGCGGCCAGATTGCCTTTGCTGCCCAGCTCTTGGGCAATCACTTTGCCCGAGTATTTGCCCTTTAAGATAGTGCCGCCCTCCAGCAAGGTATATAGATTACCGCTGCGGTGCTTCCACAGACTGCCCGCCGGGATGGCCGTGCCGTCCGTACCACTAAACGTCACATCGCCCTGGGCAAAGGTCGGCTCCAGCGGTGGCACGCGCGACCGCCAGTGTGAACGCAGGGCCTCACCCGTGGCTGTGTCCGGGAAGATCTCGCGCATTAAAACACTCAAGCGGACCTCTAAAAACTCGCTTTTGATGCTGAGCGGATGAAATTTTGCCGAGTGCGAGGAAGTGAAGCCGAGGCATACTTTGTTGTATGGTAAGGCTTTGCTGACGGTGAAGAATGGCGGGGCGAAGCAGGCCATTCCTCACAAATCCTGCCGTAAGGCAGAACCTTTATTCGGCAACAAGATCGCCGCTCAGCGCAAAATTGGAATTTTTAGAGGTACCCTAAACTTTTTAGCTAAAGCTCTATTACTCCAATGAGTAGCATTTTCAGGTTTAGTGGTACATACGCACTTGATAATAGCCTGTTTAACTTCCAAGGATACAGGATTTTTGCCAGGAGGCTTGGTTTTGTTCTGTAATAATGCCTCTATCCCACCTTTGTTGTATTGGTGCACATACTTAGTCACAGTATTCAGATGGATTCTTTCAACAGTAGCAATATCTTTACACGATATATTATTGATTCTTGCCAGTATAACTTTAATTCTGGTGGCAAAAGATGCTCGAAGGGAAGGCATTTTAAGTGCTTCTTCCAGTACTTTGATCTCGGGAGGATTCACATTGACTTTGATTGGAGCAGACATACTTCTATTATATCATTATCCATTTTTTTGTATATAGCAGAACACTAGAATGATTCCCAGGTGTTCTTTGAATTTCAGCAGGTTTCCCCATACGAAGTTGTGGCCACTAAACATCCAGCATTTCCACACTGATAGCGTGCTCCTCGATGAAGCTGCGGCGCGGAGCTACCTCGTCACCCATCAGCACACTGAAAATATGATTGGCTTCGACCATATCCTCCAGTTTGACCCGCCAGATCTTACGGGTTTCCGGGTTCATGGTGGTTTCCCAGAGCTGCTCGGCGTTCATCTCGCCCAGACCCTTGTAGCGCTGCACCGTGGCTCCGGGCTGCTCTTGTAGCAGCGAATCGCGCTCACGGTCACTATAAGCGTAGCGCAGCCTCTTACCCTTTTCCACCTTGAACAACGGCGGCATTGCCAGATAGACATGTCCTTGTTCGAGAAGAGGCTGCATGTATCGGAAGAAAAAGGTCAGCAAGAGGCAGCGAATGTGTGAGCCATCCACATCGGCATCGGCCATGATGATGATCTTATGATAGCGCAGGCTGCTTAGATTCATGTCCGGCCCGGCACCAGCACCCAAAGCTGCAATCACCGGTTGCAACTTTTCGTTACTCAGCACCTTGTCGTAACGGGTTTTCTCCGAGTTGAGCATCTTGCCCCACAGTGGAAGAATGGCCTGTATATTGCTGTTGCGACCAGCTTTGGCACTGCCGCCCGCCGAATCACCCTCAACGATAAAAATCTCGCACCGGGAAGGGTCGCGGTTGGCGCAGTCGGCCAGCTTCCCCGGCAGACGGGTGGACTCCAGAAAACCCTTGCGCCTCGTCAGTTCGCGAGCACGCTTGGCTGCCGCGCGGGCGCGCGCCGCCGTAAGGCTTTTCTCGATAATCTTGGCAATCACCTTGGGATTGCGCTCAAAGTAATCACTCAACTGCTCGGTGACCAGCGATTCAACGATGCCCCGCACCTCCGAATTACCCAGTTTGGTCTTGGTCTGTCCCTCAAACTGCGGCTCTGGAATCTTGGCCGAAATCACGGCCGAAAGCCCCTCGCGCACGTCCTCGCCGCTCAGCGGCTCATTGGCTTTTCTCTCACTTTGGGACTGCTTCATAAAATCATTAATCGTGCGCGTCAGTGCCGCACGAAAGCCTGCCATGTGAGTACCGCCCTCACGGGTATTGATATTGTTGACATAGGAATGAATGTTCTCGCTGTAGCCATCGTTGTATTGCATGGCGATTTCAACTGCGATATTATCCCGCTCGGCCTCGAAGGCAATCACCGCCGGATCAATCGGCTGCTTCCCCTCGTTCAGATGCACGATGAATTCGAAAAGCCCCCCTTCGTAGTGGTAGGTCTTATCTTGGTTCGTACCCGCTTGTTCGGGGGGGCGCTCATCCCGCAAATGGATTTTGATGCCCTTGTTCAGGTAGGCCAACTGGCGCATACGGTGCGAGAGAACCTCGTAATTGAAATCAACCGTTTCTTTAAAAATACTCTCGTCCGGACGGAAGCGCACCCGCGTACCATGGTCCCCGGCAGTGCCCAGTTTGCGCAGCGGCCCCTCCGGCTGCCCAATTCGGTAGCTTTGGTAGTAACTCCTGCCGTGGTGGTGTACTTCGGCCTCACAAAAAGCAGACAGGGCATTGACTACGGAAATGCCCACACCGTGCAGCCCCCCCGATACTTTATAGGCATCCTTTTCAAACTTGCCGCCGGCGTGTAGTCGGGTCATCACCAATTCCAAGGCACTTACCCCCTCATCAGGGTGGATGTCGGTGGGGATACCGCGTCCGTTGTCCTTCACCTCTACGAAGTGGTCGGCCTGCAAGCGTATCGTCACTTCGTCGCAGTGCCCCGCCAACGCCTCATCGATGCTGTTGTCAACGACCTCATAGACCAAGTGGTGCAGCCCGTCCGGCCCGGTAGAGCCGATGTACATGCCGGGGCGCTTGCGCACGGCCTCCAACCCTTCAAGGACCTGGATGCTCCCTGCGGCATAAGTTGCTTGTGCTGCTGTTGCCGTGGACGGTGCTTCGAACAGTGAGTTGGGCATGGATACCTGCCTGAAAATAAGAGTAAAATACGCAAGAGAAGCCTGATATTACAGATGTCTATGCAGGTCTGTCTCCCATTGGGAAATTCTTGACAGTATAGCGAAACTGAAGAGCTTGGCATAGTATCCAAGGTGGTGCTACCGGGCATATTAGTGTTGCTGTTGAGGGGGCTTGGGGTGGTAGTGCCTTTATTTGTTGAAAAACTATCCAGTATGGATATACTCTAGAGGGGACCTCTAAAAATTCCAATTCCGTGCTGAATCGCGATCTTGTTGCCGAATAAAGGTTCTGCCTTGCGGCAGGATTTGTAGCGAATGGCCCGCTTCGCCCCGCCTCGCTACCGTCAGCAAAGCCTTACCATACAACAAAGTATGCCTCGGCCTCACTTCCTCGCCATCGGCAAAATCTCGCTGATTCAGCATCGAAAGCGAATTTTGAGAGGTCCCCTAAAACAGCTTAGGGATTCCCCATTATTTTGATATTTCGATGGCAGGCAGAAGGGGACCTCTCAAAATTCGCTCTTCTTGCGAAGCTATTTTGGAGCGAGGAAGTGAGTCGGGCAAGATCTCATCCGCTCAGCATCAAAAGCGATACAATGGCTAGGGAAAACGAAGCAGAACAATTGTACAATGCTTGCGAAGCGATACGATTTTTAAAGGTTCCCTTTTATCGTGAAAAATTATATCTCCGTTTGCTTACTTTGGCACTGGGCATTCTGCGCTCTGTTTCTAGCGGTCTTACCGGTACTCACGGCACAAAAGGAGGCTCTTTATTACTATTATCTCCAGCCCCAAGCCAATGCGCAGGGGGCCAAAGCTGATGAGGAGACCGGTGTGCAAACTCAAGCACCCGATCCCACAAGCCCGGATCAAACTGACATTGATCCAAGTGCCCAATCAAGAGCAATGGAATCCTCAGCGAGTAAGCCGGGTCATCAGAATGGCATCAGTTTCAGTGCGCAGGCAGGCTATCTGTATGGCGAATTGCAAGAATTGGAGATGGCCGGCAGCAATGATAAATTTGATCTGGAGAGTCAGCTGATCTGGAAAATGCAGGATACTCTCTCCATTTCTCTTAGCTTTGAGCTGTTGCTGAATCGTTTTTATATGAAGCTGGGGGCCAATGTCCCCCTGATTATGACCAAGGCACCGATGGAACATCGCGATTGGCTCTTCGACAACCCGCCCAGCGGAGGGCAAGCGTTGAACCTGCCTGCGAGCGCACCGAGCCATTATTCGACCAGCGCTACTGTGAATGAGCTCTCTTTCTCGATCCAGAGCCTGTTCACAGTCAACTTGTTGGAACAGAACCATGCCCCCCGCCTGGAAGTGGGGGTCGCCTTCCTGTATATGAGCTGGGGCTGGAGGGCTCTGGACACGGAGGGGTTCTATTTGCTGAACAGTAGCGGTGAGCTTGTCTCCGATGATCTTCGTCCGAGCAGCGGCGATACCATTCGTTACCGCATTCACTATTTGGTTCCGGCGCTCAGCGCGCGGTTTGCGGCCAGGTGGGGAATCTATGAAATCCAGGCCCTGCTGAATTATTCGCCGATGGCTATCTTTCTGGATCGGAAGGAACATATTGCCACCCGTATCGATTCGGATGGCTTTGGTTTCTTAGGGCAAATGGTCTGGGGCGGCCTGACCAATCATTTGTGGGCCACACGCAATTGGTCAGTCAATTTTGGTCTGCGGGGCAAGGTCCTGTTCCGCACCCGGCTTGGTGTTCTCAAGCAAAATGACAAAAACACTGGAGAGACTCTCACCACTCAAGATGCCGCAGGTAGCGAATATTTTGATATTGAGGTTTTTGTCGGCATCACCCTGCGCTTTTAGAACTTTAGGGCACCTCGGACTCCCGCGGGAGTGACAAACATTTATGGGAACCTCTAAAAATTCCAATTCCGCGCTGAATCGCGATCTTGTTGCCGAATAAAGGTTCTGCCTTACGGCAGGATTTGTGAGGAATGGCCTGCTTCGCCCCGCCATTCTTCACCGTCAGCAAAGCCTTACCATACAGCAAAGTATGCTTCGGCTTCGCTTCCTCGCTATCGGCAAAATCCCGCTGATTCAGCATCAAAAGCGAATTTTTAGAGGTCCCCTTATCATACTCTGCTTCTACGGATTGGTATTACACAAGGGGAAATGAAGGAGGATTTTGTATGGCTTTGACTCTAAAGCAAAATCCCAATTGGCAGAAACGGCGCGGTCCGGTAGTTCTGTGCATTCTTGACGGAGTTGGCTACGGCCTGTATCCCGAAGGCGATGCCGTACAGCAGGCCCGAATGCCCAATTTTGAACGGCTGGTGCAGCGTGGCCCGGCCACCCGGCTCAAGGCCCACGGCACAGCCGTGGGCCTGCCGAGTGAAGCTGACATGGGCAACAGTGAGGTGGGCCACAACGCTATTGGTTCGGGCCGGGTCTTTGATCAGGGTGCCAAGCTGGTGCAGAACGCTTTGGCAGACGGCTCCCTCTATCAGGGCGAAAGCTGGCAGAAGGCGATTCAAAACGTCAAAGACCATAACGGCACGCTGCACTTCATCGGTTTGATTTCTGAGGGGAATGTGCATTCGCACTGGCAACATCTCAAAATGATGCTGGGACGGGCACACAAAGAAGGGGTGGTCAGGGTGCGCATCCACGGCCTGACCGATGGCCGTGATGTCGATGAAAGATCGGCGCTGGGGTATTTCCGGCAGCTGGAAGAATTCTTGGCTGAGCTGAGAAAGTCGGGTAATTTTGATGGGCGTATCGCTTCGGGAGGCGGGCGCATGGTGCTGACCATGGACCGCTATGAGGCTGACTGGGCCATGGTCGAGCGCGGCTGGCAGACGCACGTACTGGGCCGGGGCCGTCAGTTTGCCTCAGCCTGTGAGGCTATCCAGACGCTTTACAACGAGACGGACAAGACCGACCAGTACCTCGACCCGTTCGTAGTGGCCGAGAATGGCCAGGCAATCGGCGCGATGCGGGACGGCGACTCAGTGCTGCTGTTTAACTTCCGTGGTGACCGGGCCATCGAAATCAGCCGGGCCTTTGATAAAGGCGAGGCCGACTTCCCGGCCTTCGACCGGGAGCGTGTGCCCAAGGTGTTCTACGCCGGAATGATGGAATACGATGGAGACCTGCACGTGCCAGAGTACTATCTGGTATCCCCGCCCGCCATCGAACGACCCATGGGCCAGTACCTAGCCGATATGGGCGTAACTCAATATGCCATTAGTGAGACGCAAAAATACGGCCACGTGACGTATTTTTTTAATGGCAATCGTTCAAGCAAGTTCTCCCAGAGTAAGGAGACCTACGAGGAGATCCCCTCCGACAATATCAGTTTTGATCAGAAGCCGGAAATGAAGGTCGATTTTATCACCGATGCAGTGGCAAAAGCGATTCTCGGTGCCGAACACCAGTTCATCCGGCTCAACTATCCCAATGGTGATATGGTGGGGCACACGGGCAACTTTGCCGCCACGGTGCGAGCATTGGAGAAGGTTGACGAGGGGCTGGGCCGACTGGTTGCTGCGGTCAAAGAGGCCGGGGGCGTCCTATTGGTCATCGCCGATCACGGCAACGCCGATGAGATGTACCAAATCGACAAGAAGACCAAGGCTCCGGACAAGAGCAGGCCCAAGACTTCCCACTCCTTGAATCCGGTGCCGTTTATCATTTACGATCCGGAAAATCAGGGCGAATATTTGCCCCGGCTCAAGGAAGGGCTGGGCATCAGCTCGGCGGCTGCCACCTGTCTGAATTTTTTGGGCTACCTGGCTCCGGAAGATTACACGCCTTCAATTATAGAGTTGAGGTAACCGGGAAGCTTCGGAAAATTTAGGCAGGATTTTTCATCCATCATTTTCAGAGGTGCCCTATGGGGACCTCTAAAAATTCCCCATCACAAAAGGATGGCGCGCCAGACTCGGTCTTTTTCACGGAGCAGCTTTGTCACAAAAGAGAGGAAGCAGGCTCTTTGCTGCGCACGGCCTGCCAGTTCATCAATGCTGCGCCAGCTCACATTGGTGCCATACAGCAAAGTATGGCTCGGCTTCCGTTCCTCGCTGCTGCAAAAAAGGAAGGTCGGCCCTGGCTTCGCACGGGCCTTCCCATTTCTCCAATGCTGCGCCAACTCCGCATTGGAGCCTTCGTCTGGCATCAGAACGCGGTGCAATCGCTGCGGCCAAGACAAAACAGAAGCAGAGCGATTGTACAATTCTCGCGAAGCGATACCATTTTTAGAGGTCCCCTTATGGCGATTTTTGTAGGTGCCGATCAGATTCGAACTGATGAATAGCGGATTTGCAGTCCACCGCCTTAACCACTTGGCCACGGCACCATTGCTTTACGCGCCGCAAGAATGTACCGGGAACAGGGCAGGATGTCCAGCAGTTGCCCTGTTTCCAAAGATATAGGGATTTTCAGGTACTATCTGTGCTGCCGGGCTTGCACCGCTGCCATACGCGACATTTGGCCTAAAATATCCTGTCGCTCAGATTCCAGCTGATCGAGCAACAACATACAGAATTCAGAAATATATTGCTTCCAACGCTCTAAAATTTCCGTGGGTTGCAGGAGCTTGCCACTTGAATTGATAAACTCTTTAAGGTGCTCAATCTGGGGCATAAATGCTACAAATTTTTGTTTATACATATCGTTCTGTAAGGCGTTTCCCATGGCCGGAATACCCGTTGTGGTAAAGTCTTGAAGTTCTTTGACAATCTGCTCAAGCAAGAAGCGAACTTCTCGATCGATATTCATCAGCATCGTGCTGTATTCCTCGCGTGCGCCTTCGGAGCGCTGTTCGATGCGCATAACGGTTTCTTTAATTTCTCTGTCTGTGCGGTGCTCGGGCTTCAGGTTTTGATCAATCAGGCCCAATTCTATTTTGTAATTTTCAAGTTCACTCAGAAAGCTTATACATCGGTTATAGATAAATTTATCGGATCTAAACACCGATTTAATCAGGGTGTGGAGGGGCTTCAGAATATGATCGGAACCAAAGTGGCCCAGAAAATTCTGAACATAGGCGAAAGATTCACAATGGGCAAAGAGCAGCTGATCACTTTCTGTCCGAGCGGTCCCTCGCGGCAGCAAGTCTGTGCGATCATTGTTGTAGAACACTGCGTGCGCAAATTTGGGGTCAGACAGATATTTCGTGTAAAGATACTGAGTGCGATGTTCCCGTAAATCCTGAGCTATTTCTTCGATATTTTGCTGTACAACCTGTTGATAGGCCCTTTCCAGCTGACGCGGCAGGTTCTCAAGAACTTCATCACCCACATCCCGAATCATTGGCATATCCATATAAGGGTTCTCCGCAGCAAACAACAGCAGTGAATCTATCGGGACTTTCTTAATAAATGAATTCCAATCCGTTTGCATATTTTCAAAGGATTCCAGAAAATTTACAGCAGTCTTTGGAGACGCAGATGCTTCAGCCTGCCTTTCGGCTACATTAAAATAACTGCTGATAATCTCGCGAAATTGGATCTTATCAAAATCGATTGTTCCCACTTCCTGAATCAGCAGGTACAGAATATATATGGAATCATAGGCATCTTGCGGAAGTATATTTGAGTAGACACTGTTGCCATTTTTGTGTTCAGTACGGAAGCTGTGAAAAAAATTAGAGTAGGGAAAGTAGCATATTTTTTGAAATTGATATAAAGGTTTTAATATGATTACAGAATATTTATACAAAGATATCGGTAGGTTCGTACTTTGATTATATACTTCCTTCATTACACTCTCAATTTTTTTATTAGATTCAGAACCTCCCATAAATATATATTTACGTAGATCTTCCTGGCTAACAAAGTTGCTTGCATCTGTGCAGATATTATCCCCCGATGCATTTTTATAGTTAGCAAATATTAGCTTGGTAATTATATCCTGCATAAATTTCAGGTTGCGGTTGACTTGGTTTATGATGGGCAGAATATCCAAACTCAACTTGAAAATGGCGTTGAAGCGCTCGGGAAGCTGAGAACTGACCAAATAGATTTTATTTCTCCGGTCGTATGAAACCAAATCACCGTTTTGCCGTGTAATCTCCTGACACACTTTTTGCAGTTGCTTCCGGCGAAACAAGAGTTCGGGAGGCTTGCGGGAAAATATGCTGAAGAAATAATACCAGACTTTCTGTAATAAAGATAATTCTTGGAATTCAGTTACCAAGTTTTTACGTTTGGGTTTTGCACCCTGAGTAGCAGCCTCTTCAGAGCTATACTCACCAGTTTGGGCAGATTCGGCCTCATGGGCTTCATTTGGGGCCACATCAATCGCTTGTTGGGGCAAGGAATCCCGTGCATCCTGATCCCTTGGCTGAGTGTCGGGAGTACTCTCAATAAATTTAGCATATAAATCTTCTCGCTCTGGCCCGCTAAGTTCCTGCACCGCTAGATGATCTGCCATTTCTGGGTGTCCTTAATTCTATTCTGAAATTCTGAGAGGCTGACAGGAATGCTTGTGGCACGACAGTCTGCCAGCATGGCCCTTCTGGTTACAAACACGCAGAACGACTCCATGCAATATCGACATAGTACAGGTACCATATTACTGATGAGGCTCCAAAAATTACAGGATGCTGTGCTCTTACCCGATCTTTCTCGCAAGCGGGAATCCCATATTCGCACGGCCCTCCCCATTTCTCCCATGCTGCGCCAGCTCGCAAAAGAGGAAGGTCGGCCCTTGCTGCGCACGGCCCTCCCCGGTTCTCCCATGCTGCGCCAGCTCGCATGGGAGCCTCCCCCGTTCTTCCATCCCTCTTTTTATTGCGCTGTACGGACAAAACAGCTATATTAAAGCCATGGCAAGTTGCGACAGCGCGTACAAATACCTGTTCTCGAACCCGGCAATCCTGTGCAAACTCATCCACGCCTTCGTTGAGGAGGACTTTAGCGCCAAAATCCAGCCCGACAGCCTGCGCAAACTCGACCCGTCCCACCTCTCTGCCACGCTCCAGCAGCGCGAATCGGACCTGCTTTACGAGGTGCGCCTGGACAGCCAAGACAATCAAGACAGCCAAACAGCCTATCTGTATATCCTGCTCGAATTCCAGTCCACAGCCCCCAAGCATATGGCCATCCGCCTGCTCAGCTATATATCCCTGTTTTACGAACGCCTCATCAAGGAAGGCAAAAACAGCAAAGGCAAGTTGCCCCCGGTATTTCCGCTGGTGCTCTACAACGGAGACCGCCCCTGGAATGCGCCCCGCAGCACCAGCGAACTGATCAGCAGCAACGAAATACCCGCAAAATACCTACCCCACTTTCAATATGCTCTCATTGACGAGAAGCGCATCCCCGACGAGAAAATCCACAAGCTGCACAACCTCATCAGCGCGGTGATTTGTGCCGAGAAGTACGGCAGACCGGGGGAGTGGGAAGCCCAGATTCCGCAAATCATAGAATTCCTGCGCGATGAACCCGGGCCCGAAATCACCATTTTCAGGCGCTGGATTGCCTTGCTGTTTGGCGAAGGCATGAACGAATCAGAATACAATCAAATCACCGCACCAGAGGAGGTACAGAAGATGTTGGCAACACTGGCAGACGATCTAAGAGCTGAAGGAAGACAAGAAGGCGAAAAACTGGGCATGCAGAAAGGTTGGGAAGAAGGCGAAAAACTGGGCATGCAGAAAGGTTGGGAAGAAGGTGAAAAACTAGGCATGCGGAAAGGCCGGGAAGAAGGCCGGGAAGAAGGTCGGGAAGAAGGTCGGGAAGAAGGACGGCGTGAAGCTGCCCGAAAAATGAAAGAATCCGGGCTGTCGATTGAACAGATTGCAAGGTTTACCGGCCTGAGCCACCGCGAAATTACCGGGCTGAAAGAGGGTGAATAGGAAGCCTGAAAGGGGCTTCTGGAGTTGGCCTTCGCCAGCTCGCAAAAGAGGAAGGTCGGGCCTTGGCTGCGCACGGCCCTCCCCCGTTTCTCCCATGCTGCGCCAGCTCGCGGAAAAGGAAGGTCGGGCCTTGGCTGCGCACGGCCCTCCCCCGTTTCTCCCATGCTGCGCCAGCTCGCATGGGAGCCTCCCCAAAAAAGCCAATTTCCAGAGATTTTCCTGCAATTTCTCTTGCCCTCCGCGGGGAAATCGTATATTCTTTAAGAAGAACAAGGTATTTTATAATGTCATTTTATCTTTTATTAAAACCATTCCGACCTTGGCCGGAACATCATCTTTATGCATTATTTTGCATAATAATACCAAGGAGTATTGCACTATGGAACACAAGTTCAGTAAAATTCGCTCATCGCTCATCGCTCATCGCTCATCGCTCATCGCTCATCGAAAAAATTAAACCTATATAGCAGGGGAAATTATTTCTCTGCGGGGATTTTGCGCCCATTTATCCTTTTATTTGTCTGCTCCCTGATTTTGTGGGTCGCCTGCGACCCGCCCGAAGGCAATGACCCGCCCGAATCTTCTTCCGATTCTCCCCCCATAAGTCGTATCGCGATACGCACATGGCAGGGGCTGCAGAAAATGCGGGAAAACCTCGCCGGAGACTACTACCTGGTCAGCGACATCACGTTCCCCGCGCCCGGAGAGGACGGCTTTCCGGCAGAAGGCTTTGAACCTGTCGGGATCGATACCGATAACGATCAAGACAAGTTTCAAGGGCCCTCGTTTACGGGCCGTTTCAACGGCAACGGCAAAACGATCCGCAACTTTTTCATTGACCGCCCGGTGGAAACCTATGTCGGGCTGTTCGGGCGAGTCCAGGACGCCACGATCTCCAATGTGCAGATGGAGGGTGTCCGAGTTCGCGGGAAGAAATTCGTGGGGGCTATCGCAGGAGAGAGCAGCGGCGGCAGCGTCAGCGGGTCCGTGGTGGGCAGTGCGCCCCAAAATACCATACAGAACACAGGTCCCTTAGATAGATTGACTTACTACGGGCAAAATTCTGGAACCGGGGCTTTGGTCGGCAAGAGTTCTGGTGCTGTCAGCGGCTTTGCCAGAGACCTCGTCATTACCAGCAGCAACAATTATGATGTCGGCGGTTTGGTTGGTTTCGCAGATGGTGCCGGAAATGTTGTGGGGTATACCGAGAATCTCAACCTTACGGGCCCCGATAATGTCGGCGGGCTGGTGGGCATGAACTGGGGAACTGGAGATATCACCGGCTACAGTATCAATTTACAAGCTACCGGAGGTATGCGTATTGGCGGCCTGCTCGGGGCCACATTGCAGCGTCCCCAAAGCGACTTGGGAGAGCAGTTCCCTGTGCTTACCGGATACGCTACGGGTACGGTTAAGGGACAGGGGGGGCCAAGTCGGCTAGTCGGCGGTCTGGTCGGGCAGATCGGGGACAAGGCCAGGGTTGTCGGATTTTTCAAAGGCACGGCTGCCGGGGTGTCTTCTGTCGGCGGTCTGGTCGGCAGGAATGTAGAGGCTTCTGCGTCTGTCCGGGGCTATATGCGCGGGACCATACAGAAGATCGGCGGCTTTGATAATCGCACCTATGCGTTTTTAGTATCGGGAGACCCCTCGGGAGCCAATAGACTCAGAGGGGATATTGCCGGGTACCACTCCGGGAAGTCCGGGGAAAAGGTGGTCTCCGGGATCAGCGGGAACAGACATGGGGAGGACGGAACAGAGATCACAGTCAGTTCCAGCACCACTCAGGGGGATTTCCCGCTGCTGGATTTTGGCTCGGAGCCGGGTCGGTGGACGTTTCAGGCGGGCCAGTGGCCCAGTATCAACCTAGGCGACGATCCGATCTTTGCCAATGCCCGGCCGCAGCCGGTGGAACCGTAGAAAGCGTATGATAAATGTTTGTCATACCCGAAATGTTTGTCACTCTCATGAAAGCAGGAGTGACAAACATTTATATGCTATAGGGCACCTCTAAAAATTCCCCACCAGAGAGAGATGCTGCGCCAGCTCGCAAAGAGGAAGGTCGAGCCTTGGCTTATTGGCGGGATCGTACTGAAATAAGCACATTCTGAAAAACACTCGCAAGGCTCCCGGACGCCTAAAATGCATTCTCTCTGCGGCCCAAAGCAGGATCCGGGTGCGCTCTCATGGCCTTTGCTCCCAGCGCCGGGTCCAGCGTCCCGTCGCATAGCGCCAGGCAAACGCCAGATTGACGAGCAGCACATAGGCCACGAAAAAGGCCCAGATCTCTATCGCACCCAGCTTCCAGACCTTGAGCATCACGATCACTCCGGCTATCAGCAGCAGTTGCATCGACATTGAAATCAACATCACCGCCACAGTATCGCCCGCGCTATTGAGAGCGCCCCGCATAACTACGCCCAGCGCATCGGAGAGCAGATAGAAGGTGGCCAGTCTCAACATCTGGCGGCTCAGGCACAGGAGTTCCTGCTGCTGGGCCGCAGCGTTCGTGACAAAGGCCCGGCTCAATAGGTCGGGAGCGAAAATGAACCACAAACTGACGAAGCCCGAAAACGCCAAGGCACCCGACAGAATCAAGCGCGTGTAGCGCCGGGCCCGCGCGATATCGCCCGCGCCCAGACTCTGACCCACTAATGTGGTAGTTGCCGTGCCGATGCCCAACAGCACGATGAAATTGCACAAGTCCCAGCTGAAGGTAATGGTGGCAGCCGCTGCCACCAGCGGACTGATCGAATTGAACAGCATCAGGAACATATTGAACAAGAGCGAAGTCAGGAAACCCTCAACCGAGGCTGGCAGGCCAAAGCGCAGTAGTTCGCGGTGGATCTTGCCGCGCCAGCGCCAGGCCCGGGCGATGCGCCAGACCCTCGACTGGCGCAGAAATATCAAAAACAGCAGCAACCAGGTCAGTATCTGGGCCGCCACCGTTGCGGCCGCAGCCCCCGCAATACCAGGGTTCAGGCCCAGATCAGTGGGCCGCAGCCCCAAAAATGACAAATCAAAAATAAACCAATAGTCGAGCGGTATATTCAGCGCCAAACCGATAAACGAGACCTTCATGACCAGGCCCGAGCGGTTGCTGGCGATGAAGAAGCTGTTCAAAGGCAAGCGCAGCAGCGGGAAAATCGTCCCGATGATCAGGACGCGGGCGTAGTTCCATTCCTGCTCCGCCAGTGCCGGAGCGTGCCCCACTCCCAGCAGCAGCCCGGGTACTAGGCCCGAGAGTGCCAGAAGCAGCGGATAATAGAGCAGCACCCAGTACATAGCCTGGACGCAGACCTGGGCGCAGCGTTCTCGTTCGCCCCGCCCGAAGCTCTGCGAGGCCATGGCGTTGGTGTAGAGCAGCATGCCGAGCAGCGGTGCCTCTACCAGCCAGGCAATGACGGCCCCCCCGATAGCTCCGCCGAGCACCACTTCGCTGCCTGCGGCATTCTCCAGCCGCGAGAGAAAGAGCCGGTCCACCATCATCATAAAGGTGTCCATGGCGTTGCTGAGTACAACCGGCCAAGCCAGCCGCAAGATACTGCGGTAGTCGGTCAGCATGTTCTCCCAACGCGTGCTTCGTATGTCTTGCATGGCTGGTAAGCATAGTGGCCTGAGGAGTTTTGGAACATGTGCGGCACAAATGACTGGCTTCTTTCCCGCTTGGACTTCCGATACTGCCCGGAACCCTGGTTCCGCTGCGAGAGGAAAATCAAAATCTCAGCTCATATTCTTGTACCAAATCTGGTGTAGGCCCCGGAACAACAGATCTTCCTCAAATTGGCCGAGGCAGTGGCTGTGTTCCTGGTAGAATTTGCCAAAAAAACCGGTGCTGTAGAGTTGAATCTCCAGCTCGGGGTTGCCCGCAGCTTGGCGCAGTTCTGCCAACTGTTGCTCCACAATATACTCCACAGCACCCAGATTGCCCAAAATCAGGCCGGCGCGGATCGCCTCCTGAGTGCTGCGGCCAATGGAAGAATGGGGCATTTCCAGTTCGACTTGGCGCAGCAGCGCGGTGTTTTTGACCAGTGAGCCCAAGGCCGTCTCGATTCCGGGAGCGATGGCCACTCCCAGCAATTCACCCCGCCCGTTGACTGCGGTAAAGGTCGTTGCCGTGCCAAAGGCCACGGCGATGCAGGGCTCACCCCGGCTCAGGGCATAGGCCCCCGCCGCATTGGCTACCAGGTCGGCACCCAGTTCGTGCGGGTGCTCGGTCGAAATCTTCAAGCCGGTTTTGACTCCCGGTCCCAAAATGATGTAGGGCTGTTCGGTATGGCGTTCTAGGAAGATGCTGAGCTCGCCGGTGATCAACGGCACTACGCTGCTGATGATAATGCCCTCGATATTGGGCCATTCGCACTGGTTCTGGTGTAAGAATTGATTGACAAAGACATTATATTCGTCAGCAGTGCGCTCCAGTTGCGAGCTGATTCGCATTTTAGCACACACGTTTCCCTGTGTTTCCAAGAGCCCGATCTTGATATTGCTGTTTCCGACATCAAAGGCGAGTAACATGGGCAGTCTCCTTCCTGCTAATCGCTTTCCCGGGAGCGTTGCCGCTCCTTGCTGTTTTTTTGCCCGCATCGAACGGCGCTGAATTGCCGGGGCCCGGGGCGAAGCAACTTGATGAAGCAGAGCAATGAGACAAGGATCGGGAAAAATCCGATAATTGCAAGGGAAACTCATCCCATCAGCTCAAGAGGCACTGATGTCAGATACAGCCCAAAACCATCTAAACGATTTCAAAGATGCGGGCGACTTTGCCACACGCATTCACAAAAACCCCCTGCTGAATTATTTGATCTGCCGCATCATGGATATGCCGGAGTTTGAGCGCCGGGCCCGCAGCTACCACCGGACCATTGTACAGGAAGCCGCTCTCTCGGACGGTCTACCTTCAAAAGATCAGAATGAACCGCGGGCAGAAGATATTCTCCGCTTCCTGTGCCTGTGTCTGGAGGAACTGGATACCCGTTGGGAGCTGAACGACCCGGGCGCTGTGCTGGCGGGTCTGGCCGGGCAGGAGCGACCCGTCCTGCTGGTAGCCAACCACCCGCTGGGGGGGCGGGACGGGATTGCTTTATTGGAGTGCATGGCCGGATTCTGGGGAGTCGACCGGGTCAAGGCTTTGGTCAATGAGTTTCTGCTGAGACTGCCGTATATTCGGGAATTATTTTTGCCGATCAGCCCGTTTCACAAAGATAAGCGCATGGCTCAGATGCGCCGGCTGAACGAAACACTGGAACAGAATATCGGCAGCCAGACCGCCTTGCTGCTGTTTGCGGCCGGGCTTTGTTCGCGTTGGCATCCGCAGCCCTTGGCGCTGCGGGATGAGTGGCCCGGAAGCCCCGGTCCGGCCCGGGTGGACGAGCATGTCCTGCTGCACACCTGGCAGCCTTTACGCGAAATTTATGACCTGCCCTGGCACCACAGTTTTGTACGCCTGGCTCGCAAACACGGGCTGTCCATTTTGCCGGTGCATATTTCGGGTCGCAATTCCCCGGCGTTCTATCGCCTGGCCCGACTGCGCCTACGCTTGGGGCTACGCTTCGGCTGGGAAATGCTGCTGCTGCCCCGCGAGTTTCTCTACAATCATCAAGATGAGCGCCGGCATATCCATAATGAGGCAAAATGCCGCTTGACCATTACGCCGGGCGCTCCTCTGTCGCACCAAACCATTCGGCAGTGGAGCCCAAGGTATGATTCCTGGCGCGCGCAGGCCTTCAAACACTATGTCTATCAACTGCCGCAGTGGAACGACCCGAACACAGCACGCACTCATATGGAATCCTTAGGGGAATTCTTGTCGGCGGAGCCGTGTCCCTGAAAAAACGGTTCAAAATCTTTATTCCCGGCCAAGCCCCGTTGATGAACGCTTTGGCCACGTACAGCCGGACTCGCTCAGCCCCGCCCAAAGGGTACTGCCAGTGTTCTGATATATTCATTAGGTCTTGACTAGTAAAGGAGATCCTCGGTATATCAAGTTGATTTTAGAGTCGCAGCTACCGGACTCAAGGGCACCTCTAAAAATCCAGCACTGGACAAATCACAATTATTCAATTACAATACAATAAATAAGGGAATATTGTGGACGCCAGCTTTGTCAAAGTGCCTGTGCAGCGCAATACCAGAGCAGAAAAGCAGCAGATCAAAAATGATGAAATCCCTCCATCATTCAAGGAAAACGAGAATAAAATGAGGCAAAAAGATACGGATGCAGAGAAGCAATTAGAAAGTAACCGCCGCAAAGTCAAAGACCCGGGCGAAAGTGGAGCATATATTTGCATGGTTTCGCAATTGCATGAATAGGGGATTAGAGTTGCGATGTATAGGGATAGATCGGGTAAGGTTTCGTATGGGGTTACGAAATACTGTGTATAAGGGCACCTCTAAAAATTCCAATTCCGCGCTGAATCGCGATCTTGTTGCCGAATAGCTTCGTCAGCAAAGCCTTACCATACAACAAAGTATGCTTCGGCTTCACTTCCTCGCTATCGGCAAAATCTCGCTGATTCAGCATCAAAAGCGAATTTTTAGAGGTACCCATAATATGTTAAAATATGTTTCAATTACAGCATAATAGTGGATAATTGTATCTAAAATGCTGTAAATAATGATTTTTTTATGTAAATTCTAATTTTAGTAGGAATTTATTGATCGTAATTAATCTGGATCCAACTATTTTCTATGCTATTTTGTCATGGTCAAGGAAGGATTTTTTGATTTTTACATCACAATGCTGATTTTTAGAGGTCCCCTGTAATATTTACCAAATTCCCATATCCCCATATAATTGCGATCATGCCTAAGAAACGCGCCCATATAGTCATTGAATGGCTGCAAGAACAGATTTTGACTAGGCAGCTGGTCAACGGGGCGCGGGTGCCTACGGAAAAGGCTTTGTGTCAGGACTTTGGCCTCTCGCGCAGCGCCGTGCGTAACGCCTTGAGTCAGCTGCAGCAAAATGGCTGGCTGCAATATGAAAAAAACCGGGGCTATTTTGTCCAGACCCAAACAAAATCAAGGGCCCGCTTCGATCATTCTGTTGCTTCAGTTGCCGCCACTAGGCTTGTGGGGCGAAAAGACCTCGGCTTGCTGTGCTTTTTCCCCGGCCACTATATCTTTCCCGATGTGATTTCCGGCTTCAACTCGATAATCGACACTCAGCAGTACAACGTCATCATTAAGCAAAGCGAATATCAGATAGAACAGGAACGTCAAGCTCTGCAGGAATTTTTAGAACGAGACATTGCCGGATTGGTTGCCATGCCGATTCTGGATGGTGAGCGTGCGCCCAACAAAGATTTATATGTGCGTCTGTTACAGCGTGGTACTGCGATTGTCTTTGTCAGCAGCGCAGTGCCCGATGTTGAGGCCAGCTCGATTTTATGCTGCGATATGAAAGCCGGTCGTAAATCCGCTAAAACCATGCTGGATGCAGGTTTCCGCGACTTTATCCTGTTTTATCAGAAAAATTATTTGACGAAGGCCATTCGCATGAAAGGAGCACGGGAAATATTGCGGAAACACAATGATGTGACCTGTGCCGAATTGGCCTTTGTCGACCAGGGCCAGCACAGCGACACTCGCAAGAGATGTGGCGAATTTTTCGCACGACTGAAGCGGGAGGAGCATCCTGAGCCGATGGCCTGGCTGTGCTCCAGCGATGAAGATGCCGCAATTGTCATTGAAGTGGCTCGTTCCTATGGCTGGGACCTGCACCGGGACTACGAGTTGCTCGGGTTTGATAATTCGCAGTTGTCTGAACTGCTGGGCGGTGGTTTCAGTAGTTTCACGGTGCCCGGCAAGTTAATAGGACGCATGGCAGCACGCTATCTGCTCGATCAGATAGCAGAAGTGGTAGAGCAGCGCCATTGCGTTCAGGTACTGGTACATTCCAACCTGGTACGCCGGAACTTCCACAGTGCTGTGCAGTTGAAAAAGCCAAGGATTGGCGCTCACTGATCACTTCTAGTACCCCTCTTGTGGCACCTCTAAAAATTCCCCACCACAGAAAGATGCTGCGCCAGCTCGCAGAAAGGATGGTCGGGCCTGGCTGCGCACGGCCCTCCCCTCATTCTCCCATGCTGCGCCAGCTCGCAGAAAGGATGGTCGGGCCTGGCTGCGCACGGCCCTCCCCTCATTCTCCCATGCTGCGCCAGCTCGCATGGGAGCCATCAAAACGCGGTTACAAATTGTACCATTTTCGCAGAAAGCGATACCATTTTTCGAGCTGCTTTTTTGCTTGTTTCCCCCTCAGTTACCTCTTGTTGTCTTTGTTGTCTTGGGTAAACCAAACAATGCCCCGACATAGATCTGAAAACTACCCTGCTCAATGCCAGCACTAAAGAAAGAGCTTCCCTTGGGGGAGTTTCCATTGGAATCAGTTTCATAAGTTAGGGTACTGCCCAGTGTTTCGAACAGGTAACGACCACTCAGAGCAACGCTCAAACCAATTGTTCGCTCACGGTTCCAGAAATCAAACTGCAATTCTCCAAAAACCTGTTGCCCCCAAAAGCCGTAGTCATAGAACAACAAATTGCGAAGGTAATGGTTGTCTTTGTCCAGCCACAGGGTCAGAGGGCTGTAGGCAAGGAGAACTCGCATTCCAAAACTATCAGAGAAGTTCTGGAGCAATTCCAGATGAGCTTGGAATGAGAGCAGCAAAACCCCATAGGATAAGTTCAAACCTGACTCCCTCCTCACCAAATCAATGGAATTACCCTCATCATCAAGAGATTGGCGCAGCCTGCCATCAAAAGCATCCCAATGGCTGAAGCTGGCAAAGATCCCCGGTCCAAGTGTGATCTTACTGCCACCTGTTACGAAAAGGGGAAAACCCAGTCTCAGCAATAGTTCAATCATAATGTTCTGCACCGTATCGTGGCGGGAGTAATGGCTGTAAGCATCCTGGGTGATCCCGTCAGTATACAACCAGTCGTAATCATAAATAAAGTTGTTTGCCAAGCTCAGGGTCGTATTGAGCCTGACCATATAGCGCAATTTCTTGAGATGGCCCGAAAGCTCCGCTCCTAGGAGTAGATTCTTGAAACTGTTCCAGATCAACTCGCTCTTATAGCCCCGACTGTTGCTCATTCCTTTTGAGCCAACCACATATTCATGGCTGCGCAAGCCTTGATAACCCATAAAAAACTGCGCTGTCATTCTTGGGAAATAGCGCTCAGTGGTCGTATGATCCTGCGCTTGGAGTGGCGGAAGTCCTGAGCCAGAGCGATCCCGCTTCACTACAACCGCATTGGCCCCACTTTGCGGGCTTGGGGCAATGTCCTGCGCATTCAAAACCAGTTTAGCCATCAAGAAGCCTGTGAGCAGCAAAACTGACCGATCGCGCCATAAAGAAAAAAAACATCTCCACACAATCTTCACTCCATTCTGTGATTATAGCTCTGTCCCAGCCATGCGTTTGGTTCTGTTATTTTGCAGCTTCCTGACCAGAATCTGGTGCAATATGATGAGGGGAACCTCCAAAAAGTCCAATTCCGCGCTGAGCGGCGATCTTGTTACCGAGTAGCTTCGTCAGCAAAGCCTTACCATACAGCAAAGTATGCTTCGGCTTCGCTTCCTCGCTATCGGCAAAATCCCGCTGATTCAGCATCAAAAGCGAATTTTTAGAGGTCCCCTTTAGAAAGTTCTGAGAGCAGCAGCAGCGCAAGATACCCCAACAGTAGCAGCAGCAAGCCGGCCGCCAGCCATCCGGCACCCAAGGCCAAGGCGCTGTTATAGCTGCCGTGCCACAGCACTGCCGGAAGCAGTCCATTGCTGCTGGCAGTGCCTGTTCGGGATCCCCGTAGTGCAGAGGGCATGAAGGCGCGTGCAAGGACGATGGCCAGAGACAGGTGCAGCACCGTGCTGCTGACTAGACGCCAGGCCAGACTGGCCCAGCCGGAATGCACCGCATACCAAAGATTTTCTGTGCCCGCAAAAGCCAGTGCCAGTGCCAGTGCCAGCAGATACAGCATTCCGCGGCAGAGCCTTGGCTGGCAGGTCGCTGCGCCAAGCGCAATCAGTGCGCGGCGAAGTCCGGCGAGCAGCAGGTATTTGACCAGCTCTTCCCACAGCGCCACCGCGGCGAACGAACGCCACAGCACTTGCGGTGTGGCCTCCCGGGGGGGCGAGTGCGCCAACAGCTGCCAAAACCGAGAAAACACGGCTTCCTGTAAGCGGACAAACTTCGGTTCCAGCCGCACGGAGAGTAGAGCCGCCAGCATCCCCCATATCAAGGCTTGCCACAGTAGCCCGCTTCCCATTGCAGCAGCCATGTCGGGCGGAGCCTTCCCGAGCAAGCGACTCCAGAGCCACAAAAGCCATAGAAATGCTGCGGGCAGCAGGCCGAAGCAGGCTCCTGATAGTAGTGAATCCACCCGAAGACCTGATCGTCAGGGTTGGAAAGAGTCTCGCTTCGCGCCTACCGGGTGCTGCCGCGGTAAATGATGCGAATCTGCTTGTAGAGGCCCTCGCCCTCGCTGACTGTGGAAATATTGGGCCAGTCGTTCAGGGCCTTGTGTACGATGCGTCGCTCAAAGGGATTCATGGCCTCAAGCAGGCGCGATCTCTTACGGCTCTGCACCTGGTCCGCAGTTTCTTTTGCAATCCGGACCAATTTGGCCTCATGCCGCTTGCGATAGCCCCCTACATCTAGCTGCACTCGCAGATTCGGCGGCACATCGTTTTGTTCATCGTGCAGACGCCCCAGATAGGCGTTCAAGACCACTTGCAGGGCCTCCAGATGCTTGCCGTGCTTGCCGATCAGGCGCGAAGGGTCACCGGAATCCTGCACGCTCAGCAGCAAATGCTCAGCCGAGTCCGAGTACAGCACAATCTGGCCCTCCTGACCCCGACACATGCGGTGCAGCAAGTCCGCCATAAAATCCCGCAGCCGGGTCTCCCAAGCCTTCGGCTCCTGAACCAGCTCCCAGTTGGGCAGTTCCTCCAGAGTATCGTAGTAGCCCGGGTTTGCCTCCATCTCATCAAGCCATTTCTGCTGCTCCTCGCGGTGAGGGTAGACGCGGATGCGGACGCTTCCTTTGCGGAACAGTCCTCCTTCGCTTTCCAGAACTTCCACATCAAAACGGCTGCTCTCCAGTTCCAACGCTTCGCTGGCGCGTTCAATGGCTTCCTGCTCGGTCTTGCCGGTAAATTCATACATGGGTGCAAACTCCTTTGTCCAAGCGCATCCGGGGAACGGTCCTAAGGCTTTATTGCCGGGCTCTTTTTGCGCTTCATGCGGTCCTGTTTGGGGAAGCTCCAAAAATCTCCCCCCCCCCATTGTTTTGAGGCACTCTTGCCCGCTCTTTTGAACGGTTAAAAACCTCATCATAGAGCAAAGTATGCTTCGGCTTCACTTCCTTGCTCCCAAATAGCTTCGCAAGGAGAGCGAATTCTTAGGGTTTCCCCTTTTTCTTTTTGCCTTTACTGTTTTTGCGGGCCTGCGGACCTGCGGGTTTAGGAACAGAGCCTTTGCGGGCTCTTTGCCCGGCGGTCGCATTCGGGCCGCCGCCGCGCCTGCTGCTGTGGCGCACAAAGTTTCTGCTCTGCTGTGCCACCGCACCAACAGCGTCTTTCGCCTTGTCTCCTTTGTAGTAGCGACTCATCAGCAGTTGCTGGACCATCATCAGGAGATTGGAAATGGTCCAGTAGAGAATCAGTCCCGAGGGCATGTTGTACAGGATGATCGAGAAGAAAATAGGCATGTAGACCGTGAACATACGCTGCTGTATTTTATTCTGCATCGGCGGCTGGCCGGCCTGCATCAGTTTACTGGAGATCAGCTGGGAGCCGAGGTAGATCAGCGGCAGCAGGCGCAGCGGTATGTTCGAAGAACTCAGTTCAAGGCTGTAGACCAAGTCCGGACTTGAGAGATCTCCGATCCAGCCCGGAATAAAAGTGGCACCGCGCAACTCAAAATAGCGGTAGAACAAGTTGGCAATTGCAATCAAAATCGGCATTTGCACCAGCAGTGGGAGGCAGCCACCCATCGGATTGACCTTTTCCCGGCGGTAGAGCTGAGCCATCTCCTGCTGCAAGCGACGCGGATCACCTTTGAATTTTTCTTGGATTTCCTTCATCCGCGGCTGCACCTGGCGCATGCGGCTGGCCGAATGGAACGATTTGACGCTCAGCGGGTAGAGCAGCAGTCGCACAATCAAGGCAAACAGGATGATGGCTAGGCCATAGTTGTGCGTAAATCCGTAGAGCCAGGTCAGCATCCATTTGACCGGCTCTTCGATAAAGCCCAGACTGAACTTGACCAGCGCATTGAGTGAGGCATCGGAGATGCCGAATTCGTTCTCGGCAGCCTGGTTGTACAGCCCCAACTGGTCGGCAAGTAGAGGCCCGATGTAGTAGTAGAACTCATCATCGGCCAGGTTGTCGTCACTGCGCGCTGCGCGTCGCTCGAACAGAAACTGGGAGCTTTCCAGTGGCTTGCCGCTGGCATCCAAACCCAGCCCCGGCACATCCGCACCTGACCAGTAGATATCCAAGTTGCGGCTGGGCAGGCCAAAGACCCCAAAGTACTTACCGCTGACTCCGGCCCAGATCGGACTACTCTCCAGTTGCTTGTCGCGCCCGGAGCGGCTCAATGAGACCGTCTTGCTCTTTTTGCCGTTGTAGTAGACGTAATTACGCATGTCGGCGGCAGTGCGGTTCCTGCCGATATGTTCGACTTCCGGGCCCATCTGCGGGCCGTAGTAGAGGCTGTAGATGACCCGATGCTGATTTTGCAGTCCGCTTTGCAGCAGAGGCGCACCGGATCTGCGCTGCAAGCGCACATTGATTTTTACCATGTACTCGCGTTCGGCAAATTCCAGGGTCTTTTCCAGGATATACGGCTCGGCAACCTCAGTTGCGTCTGCCTCTAAGGTAAACTCCGTTTTGAAGCGATAGGCGCGTGGCCCGATTTGCTCAGAGCGGAAGGGCAGGAGCACGGGTTGCCCGTCGAGGTAGCTGCCCAGGTAGACAGTAAACGGATACATTCCGGAGTCTGCGCTGCGCACCATTTCCAGCGCTTGGCCGTCATTGCTGTGCTTCTTCAAGATCAACGAGTGGAGCACGGCACCCTGCGGGCTGATTTCGGCCCGGTAAACCTCGGTCTCGATCACGATCGGCTCGATGGAAACCGGGGCCTCCGTTTCCGTCTGCTCTTCGGCTCGCGGCGCCGCAGTGCTTTGAGACTCTGTCTGTGCGTCGGCAGCTGCCGGGCTCAGCTGGGCTTGAGCAAGGCTTCCTGCTCCATTCCGGAGTGCCCCGGAATCTGCAAGCTGCTGCGAGGAGCCTGTACTGCCCGCCCTGCTCTCCACACGATTGGCCGGATCAGAAACCATTCTGCTCTGCAGGTAGATCCAGCCGCCAAACAACCCGATCAGCAGAACGAAACCCATTGTCTGCATTTTTTTAGCGTGGTCGGGCTGCTCTTTACTCATAAATCAAGGGTTCCTTTTGCGCTGCTGCGGCTGAAGATATCGCGTGACAATGATGAGGGGACTGCTCAGTGCTCTCGTCGGAGTTGCTTCCCGCAGCGGCACTGTGGGTGGGTACCGGGTCGTAGCCACCCGGATTCCAAGGATGACAGCGCAGTATGCGGCGCAGGCTTAAAGACAGCGCGCGCCCCAAGCCGTGCTTTTGCAGGGCTTGGGCACAGTAGTCGGAGCAACTGGGATAAAAGCGGCAACTGCGGGGCAGCAAGGGAGAAATGCGAAGCTGGTAGAGACGCAGCAGCAGGCGCAGCAGCAGGGCGGGCTGGCGGCGTAAAAAGCCTGAGAATCGATTCATCTATTCAGCATTCACGCTATCTGCCACAACGGTGGCCGAGAGGAAATCGGACCAGCTTTGGCACAGCCGTTTTACCAGACCCGCCAGTGCTCGCTCGTAGCGCAGCAGCTCTCGGCCAAACGCCGGATCGACGCCCGGCTCCGACCAGGACGCAGGCCAGAAATCTCGCCTCCAAGCCAATGCCTGCGCTTTGTTGTTCCGGGTTTCAGACTCCGTAGCTTCGCGTTGTATGACGGCAAACCATTGGTAGCTCAGCCGCGATTCAAGATCCCGGATGCTCTCCATCAGTTCCGGCTCCATTGCTCCCAAGGATGCCTGTGGAGCCCGGAGAACCCGGTGGCAGGCAGCTTGCAGAGCTTCTGCTGAGAGTTGGCACAGCAGTTCCTTGCTATGGCGGTAGAACTCTCGCTGCCAGCGCTTGGCCTGGTTGCGTCGCACGGCTTTGCCCAGACGCCTGGCCGGGCTGACGAAGAAGCGATCGCGGGCCCCGCCGGGCTCGCTCTGCGCCGAAGGTCCGACCACAAAACCCAAGCGCAGACCTGCTTCCTGAACACTGCCGCGCAGCGGCTGCGCACTCAAGTGAGCCAGCTGAGTCTGTGTAAAATGGGGTTGGGATATACAAACCGGGGAAGGACTGCGGGGCACTGGTGAGGTGGTAAAGAGCCGGGTTATTTCATCCTTGTGGCGTAGGATCTCGGATTTAGTAAGGTTTCTTCTCATCGGAAACCGTCAATTTATACCGGCCTTTTTTGCGGCGGCGGCGTAGCACATCCTGACCTCCGGCAGAGGCCATGCGGGCGCGAAAGCCAAATTTGCGGTTGCGCTTGACGCGACTGGGATTATAAGTCGGCTTCACAAGGTTCTCCTTAGTTCTGTGGGCCCGGCATCTTTGGGGGCCTCTAAAAATGGTATCGCTTTCTGTGGGAATGGTACGATCCGCTCTGCTTTGTCTTCTGCTCGCGGTCTTCTGCTCGCGATTGTACCGCGTTTTGACGCTGAGCGGATAGAGATTTACCGAGCGCGAGGAAGTGAAGCTAGGTCGGAGTTGAGGGCACCTCTAAAAATTCCAATTCCGCGCTGAATCGCGATCTTGTCGCCGAATAACTTCCTTAGCAAAGCCTTACTATACAACAAAGTATGCTTCGGCTTCACTTCCTCGCGCTCGGCAAAATCTCGCTGATTCAGCATCAAAAGCGAATTTTTAGAGGTACCCTTTAATACTTTATTGTATCGGAAAGACTTACCAACGGTGAGTTGTGGCGCGGCGCAGCAGGCCACAACTCACAAATCCTGCCGCGAGGCAGAACCTTTTTCTCGAAAACGATCGTGATTTCACGCAGAATGGGATTTTTAGAGGTGCCCTAAAGGTATAGCTGAGTGTCTGCGAAGCTGAGCACTATCAACCCGGCTTCCTTCACAACGAAAGAGTGATGCACGAAAATGCGGCGCCAGTCTATCTAAAGGGCTGTTTTGTGGCAAGGAGCTAATACAAGTTTTTGGCCCTTAAATATTGTTCGTGGACGAGGGCTGACGTACCATTACAATGACCTTGGATCAGAGATACACTGCATCCTGATCGATGGGTACGGGCAGACCTTTGGATGTTTCGGCAGGCGCTACAATCAGAATTTTATCGCGCCCGAACTTTTGCATTTCGGCCTGTAGTTTCGCCCGCAGCACTTCCCGCGCTTTGCAATGGGAGTCGCAGCCTATCAGATTGACCAACTCGTATGGGTCTGCCTTCAGGTCGTAGAGGTAGCTCTCCTGCCACATCTGCGCTTCTGGCAACCAATCCACGCTGTACTTCCAGCGCTGAGTACGGATGACATAACCATCGTGGTCCTCGCTGATTTCGGCATACACACAGCGGTTCGGCTCAATCTTGGAAGGTTTGCCCGGCCGTTCCGGCTGCCGGTAAACAAGCGGGACTATCGATGCCCCATCACAGCTTTGAGGATTTTCCAAGTCACAGATATCGATTAGCGTCGGCAGGACATCTACCAGAGATACAAATTCCTGTACTCGTCCGCCACCTTGAAACGGCCCCCCGTGCCAGACCATAGGCACGCGCAGCGAGGAGTCATGGCAGCTGCGTTTGTATTCAGCGTTGCGGGTTTTAAAATGACATCCGTGATCTGAGGTAAACAAAACAATAGTATTTTCCAGTAAATCCAAACTGCGCAAACAATCGAGCATGCGGCCATAGGCCTCATCCAACCGCTTGACCATGCCATAATATCCCGGCAAATGCTGTGCCGATGTTCCCCCCAGGGACTGCAAGTCGGGCGGTAGCCAGCAGTTCAGATACCGATCACTGTAACCATAGGGCGCAGGATAATCATCGCGCGTATTTTGAAAGTGCGGCTCAAGAAAAGACAGCATCAAAAAGAACGGTTGTCCCTTGTGGCGATCAATGTAGCGTACTGCAGCATCGGTATAGGCATCCACCCGATAACCGGGCAGGCTGTGTTTTCGCCCTTTCCCATCGTGCAGCACAGCGCGGTATTCATCGGAAGTAAGCTCAGGTGTATTTTCGGCAAGCCAATACTGATAAGCCCCCTGCGGCTCCGAGAAGGCTTTGCCGCAAATATTTTTTAAATGCCATTTGCCGATATAGGCGGTCTGGTATCCGGCCCGATTAAAATAATGGGCCAGACCGGGAAACTGCTCAAAGTCGAGACTGTCCTGATTGGTGTCGCAGCCGTGCCTTGCCGGGTACAGGCCACTTTGCAGGCAGGCGCGGGCGGGCAGACACACGGGCTGGGGTGTAAAAGCGTGATAGCAATGAGTCCCCTCCAGGGCTGCCAGGTCCAAGTTGGGGGTCAGCTCCATAGGGTTCTTGTGCACGCCTAAGGTGTCCCACCTTTGCTGGTCAGTGAAAAAAATAACTACATTGTATTTTTCCATAAAAAGTTTTCCGGAATCCAGGGAACTCTAAAAATTTTTCAATCTCTTCGGACCGTTCATACAGGGTGCTCTGCTTTTTGTGTTCGGCAAGCAGATCGTCCATCAGCCACATTACCGTTGATGAGCTCTTTCTTTCCGGTCCAGATGGCGTTGACGATATTGTTCGAGCAATTCGAACTTGTGAGATTTAATGAAGGGGACTGGTGTCAAGAATCCAGCACACAATTTTCTATGAGTTCACCAAAACAATCAAGGTGCGGGCAAAGATCACATCGAAGCCCTTGAATCCTGATATGATGCTCAGCAGGGTATTGATCAGTTCGGCGGGCTGGATAATCGGCGGGCTGGATAATAGGGGATGGTGATTTTCAGCAGCTTGGTCCCGTAACCGCCCCCGTCCATTTCGCAGGCCTCGTAGAGTTCCCGTGGCACGCTCTGCAGGCCCGCCAGGAAGATCGCCGTGGTAAAGCCTGAGGCCTTCCATACCTCAACGCTGATGGCCGACCAGAGCACCCAGGGCGGCTCCGCCAGCCAAGACCGAGCCAGGACCCCGAGCCCCAGAAATCTGAGAAATTCGTTCAGCAGCCCTGTTTTGGGGTGAAAGACCTGCTGGAACATCAGACCGACAATGATGTTGGAAATGATTATGAGCAAAAAAACTTGGAGGTTCCCTTTATCTCTCTTTTGAAAATTTGTGTTCGAGACTTGGAAAGTGAGGGCTACCACTCTGGCGGAAATTTTTGAAAATATTCTACCATGCGCTGTTTTGCAATTGGATAGTTAGTTTCCTGCATAAACGCATTCAGTATCCATTCATAACGCTCTTCAAATTCGGCTTCATCACCGGCCTTAAGTAGCTGCGGCAGGTGGGTCTGAAGAAAAATGTTCCAAAACCATTTTGACACGGCAGACACTTCTTCACTGTTGTCCGAATTGGCGGCCTCCAAGTGAGAAGAAATTCCACTAAAGCGTGGGTCGCTCCCCGCCACGCTGCGCAGCAGACCTAAGGGGTTGGAGATGTAGTTGTATGCCCGGGGCACCTCCAAATTAGTCCGTTCGTAAGGCATCAGAGCGAACAGTATCGGTGTCGTGTGCATGCGCAAAGCTGTATCGTACAAGCCATACTTATACGGCCCTTCTCCATTTTGAATCCCCTCCAGCATGCCCTGTTCCAGCTCCGATGAACGAAAGCGGCGGTAGCCACTCGCAGCATCATGTTGATACAGGCCCGACTCTTCGGGGCCCCAAGCTGTCACGCTTTTCCCTTCCTCGCTCAAAAGCCAGTCTGCCAACTGACCGATTTTTTCGACTGTGGCATCGGGCACATTCTTGCTGATTAAGACCCGGGGATACGAGAACGGAATCCCGACATCAAAAAAACCCGTATCCGGAGATGATTTGGGAATAGGTACCGGGTGCACGTCGGCGGTGGGGACATTGTCCAACAGTTGGGCAAAGGTAACCATCTCGTTCGGGACGAACTCACCTGCTGCCACCCGGCCTGCTGCTATTTTTTCTTGTATCTGTACATTCTTCTGTACTAGAAAGTCCGGGTCTATCAGCCCCTCCCGATAGGCGGTCCACAGCCAGCGCATATACGGTTTAAAGCCAGGCATCCCAAGGTAACCGTCCACCTCTCCGGCCCGGTTGATGCGCCAGTAACCATTATCGTACATCACGCTCAAGTGCCAGACCTCCCAGCTCAGCACGGTAAAGGGGATGAGCGGGCTGCCATCTGGTGCCGTCATGCCTGAATTTTTGATTTGCCGCAGCAGTTTCATCAGAGCTTCGGGCGTATCGATGGGCGGGTTGAGCCGCAGTTGCTCTGCTGTGGGCCGGATACTCTGGTTGATCGTGTCTCGGATCAACTCTGAGACCGGTGTGAATCGGTAGCCGAGTGCCCTCAGGACATCTTCCCGTACCCACAGCGAACGGACATCTCGGCCCGGGGTGACCACGTCATCTTCTGCAATATTCCGGTTAAGCCACCTGTCATTGGGTGAATAGAGACCATAACTTTTGCCATCTGCTGGATTGGCCTCCCGAGGCCAGTACTGTGGTGGAATAACCTTTTTATAATGGGGCATTTCATTTAGAAGATCGTCCAGCGGACGAAACAAATTGGTCTCCACCATCGGACCAAAATCGGCTGCACCGACCCCCACAATGTCTGGTAACATTTTACTTGAGGCCCAGAGCAAAGCGGCTTGATCGGGGGTGAGGTCTCCGGGAAGTTCCAGGATTTCCTTGATTTTCAGGCCAAAACGTTCGGCAACATAGGGGATTAATATGTTGTCCGGGTTGTCCAACTGCTGAACAACTCCCTCTTTGTTGAGGAATGGATATAATAATGTTGTCAGTTCTAAGCCATAGCTCTCTACGTCTTTCGATTTGCCGGAGTTGGCGCACGATGCCAGTAGGAGTAGGCCCAACAGCAGGCTGTATTTAGATTTCATTGCAAGCTCCTGTAAGCTAAGTTTTGAATTATGAAATGTTTTTGAGTTTGCTTACACTTCAATTATGCTTTGATGGCACCAATCATAACTCCTTTGATAAAATATTTTTGCAAAAAAGGATAAATAGCCAGAATCGGAGCAGTTGCCACTACCAGGGTCGCCATTTGGATGCTCTCTGCAGTCACTTTAATTTCTCCGGTCATGGCTTGTTGCTTCATGTCTGTAATGCCCATAGCATTTTTTAATATATTTTGCAGTACCAGCTGCAAAGGATGCAGGCTGCGATCAGGGACATAAACCATGGCATCAAACCACATATTCCATTGAAATACCCCGGAAAATAAAGCAATAGTTGCAATAATAGGAGTTGAAAGAGGAATAATAATACGGAAAAAAATCAGGATATCTCCTGCTCCATCCATCATAGCAGATTCTTCCAGACTGCTGGGGATCCCGGTAAAATAGGTGCGCATGATCAACATATAATAAGCCACAAAGCCGTAGGGTAAAATGTAGACCCAAAAGCTATTTATCAGGCCCAGTTGGTAAATATTGACAAACGTGGCAATCATGCCACCGCTAAAATACATTGGTATAATGCAGATATACGACAAGAATTTGCGCCCGGGCAGGTAGGGCTTGGAGAGGCCGTAGGCTGCCATCCCAGTAATAAACAAAGTAACAGTCAGACCGGTTCCTGTGCGCATAAAAGAAATCATAAATGCCCGGATAATATTATTATTGGTAAATACGGTATAATAATTCTGTAATGTCACATTAACCGGCAGCAGCACAATCGGATTACCGATGACCGAATTGCCATTGCTGAATGAATACGAGACCGCATAAACAAACGGATATAGTGTAACTGCGCAGCACAATAACATAAGTGCATAGATCAGGTAGTCTGAAATCGTTCGTTTTTTTGTCATATACCGCCCTAAGCAGTTTAAAACACTGATTTTCGGGTTAGCTTTTTATACAGTTGATTTGACAGAACTACCATGCCGAAGCCAATCACCGCCTGTGTCAGGGTGATTGCGGTAGCGTAGGCGAACTTTCCAAAGGAAATACCTTCGTAGTAAGCATACATTTCCAGTGTATAAGACTTTTCATTGACCATAGGGTTATTCAAGTTATATACTGCATCAAACAACCCGGCAGAAGTTACGATAGTACCTACTTTCAAAATAAACAACAGAGCGATGGTCTGTGCGATGGAAGGCAAAGTGATGTACCACATATTCTGCCAGCGGTTAACACCATCCATATAAGCTGCTTCATAGAGTTGGGGGTCGATAGCTGTCATCGCAGCAATGTAAATGATGGCATTCCAGCCCAATTCCTTCCAGATGCTGGCTGCGATGGTAATGCCCCAGAAATATTTGGCTTCGCGCATGAAGGGGATAGTTTCCAGCCCCAAATGTTTTAGAAAATTATTGATTACGCCGGTATTCGGATCCAAGACTTTATAAACCATGGTGGCAACCACCACCCAGGAAATAAAGTGTGGAAGGTAGGTGATGGTCTGTACAATGCGTTTGTGGCTGACCTTGTTAATTTCATTGAGCAGCAAAGCGAATAAAATGGGCAGCGGGAATACAATGAGCAAGGATAGAATACTGATACCCAAAGTATTGTGGAGTGCCTGATAAAAACGGGGGTTTTGCAAAAAAGCCCGAAAATTGTCCCAGCCAATGAATGGCGAACTGAAGAAACCGCCGGAGGCTAGGCTGAATTTCTGAAAGGCTATTACCAGCCCGACCATTGGGCGGTAATTAAACAGTACCAGTAATAGTATGGTAGGAAGTATAAATAACAGGTAGAGATACTTGTGCTTCCAGATCAGGTTCCACGTATAATTTTTACCAGTCTGTGCGGGAAGCATTAGGGAACCTCTAAAAATTCGCTCTTCTTGCGAAGCTATTTTGGAGCGAGGAAGTGAGGCCGAAGAATACTTTGTTGTATTGTATAGGCTTCCATGCCTCAGCATGGAAGAAAATGCAGGCCGTGCGCAGCAAGTGCCTGCCGCCTCTTCGGACAAAGCTGTTCGTTTCAAAAGAGCGAGCAAGAGTGCAGAATGGAATTTTTAGAGGTTCCCATTAGTCTATCTCTTGGTTAGTTTTTTCATCAGAATCAATAGTGAGCCTCTAAAAATTCCCCTCCACAGAAAGATGCTGCGCCAAATTTGACCTTTTTCATGGAGTAAAGGTTCTGCCTTTACGGCAGGGTTTGTGACAAAAGCCTGCTTCACCCCAGTCTACGTGAGGATTATAGCAAAATAGATGCAATTTCTTCAAGGAGGCCGGGGCTGGGGAAAAGGTTCTTTCCCCCAGCCCCGGCAATCTGCTCTTTGCAGCGTTGTGGGTATTCGTCCCGCAGGATGCCAGATTGTTCGAGCAATCCGAACTTGTGAGATTTAATGAAGGGGACCGGAGTCAAGAATCCAGCACACAGTTTTCTATGAGTTCATCAAAACAATCAACAAGCTTCCTATCCTTATTCTATCCCTTGACAGCTCCCGCAGCCATCCCGGATACGATGTATTTTTGCCCCAGCACGTAAACCGTGAGCACTGGAATAATGTTCAGAATAATTGCCGTGGAAATCAGATTCCAGGAATGCTGGTATCTGCCAAAGAAACTGAACATAACCATGATCATGCCCCACTTCCGCATGGAATTGAGGAAGTACAGCGGAATGACAAAATCGTTCCAGCAGTTGAGGAAATTGATGATAAACGCAGTCATCGTCACCGGCTTCAACATGGGAAAGACAATCGCGGAAAAGAAGCGGAAAGGCCTGCAGCCGTCGATCAGGGCCGAATCGTCCAGCTGGGTGGGAATGGTCGAAATGAAGCCGTAGTACAGAAAGATGGTGAACGGAATATATAATGCCGCATAGAGAAAGTATACGCTCGTATAGGTATTGAGCAAATGTAGAACCTGTAAGACCTTTACCGTTGCGATGTAGTTGACCGGGGCCACGAGGCCCAGAAGGAAGAAGGAGTAGATCAGGTTGTTGCTCTTGGTCCTCCGCCTAGACAAGGTGAGCGCGGCCATGGCGGAAACCAGCACCGTCCCCCCAGTCGAAACAGATGCAATGAGCAGGCTGTTGAAGAAAGCCCGCAGCATCCCCCCCGTCCGCAGCACCTCCAGATAGTTGGCAAATTGCCATACTGCGGGCAGCTTCAGGCTCATGGTCGCAGACTCCGCCACCGTCTTGACGGAATTCAACAGCACCATGGACAGGGGCACCAAGACGAGTAGGCTCAAGAGCCAGCCAAGGCCTGTGCGCGAAATATCCAGCATTTTCTCTCGCAGCGTCATCCCGTGTCTACCTCTGTTTTCCTGAACAATTTGACAATCCCGATGGAGACCAGGGCCAGAAAGACAAACATCACGGTGCCGATCGCCGTGCCGTAGCCGTAGTCGCCCAGCGAGAAACTGTTGTACATCGTGATGTTGACCACTTCCGAAATCCGTCCCGGGCCGCCGTTGGTGAGGGCAAAGATCACATCGAAGACCTTGAATCCTGATATGATGCTCAGCAGGGTATTGATCAGTATGGCGGGCTGGATATAGGGGATGGTGATTTTCAGCAGCCTGGTCCCGTAGCCGCCCCCGTCTATTTCGCAGGCCTCGTAGAGTTCCCGTGGCACGCTCTGCAGGCCCGCTAGGAAGATCGCCATGGTAAACCCCGAGGCCTTCCACACTTCGACGCTGATGGCCGACCACAGCACCCAGTGGGGATCCACCAGCCAGGACCGGGCCAGGACCCCGAGCCCCAGAAATCTGAGAAATTCATTCAGCAGCCCTGTTTCGGGGTGAAAGACCTGCTGGAACATCAGACCGACAATGATGTTGGAAACGATGATCGGTAGAAAAAACAGCGTTCTCAGGGTGTTTTTGCTTTTGACCCCTTCATCGAGCAGCAGGGCCAGAAACAAGCCGATGAGCACCTTGAACAGGGAGGTAAATACCGCGTATTGAACAGTATTTCTGAACGAACGCAGATTGTTGGCATCTTTGGCGATATCCAGAAAATTTTGGAATCCCACAAACTTCAGATCGAGACTTATCGAGTTCCAGTTGGTAAAGGAATAGTACATCCCCACAAAGCTGGGCAGCAAGAAGAGTGTAAAATAGATTAGAATAGCGGGGAAGATAAAGTATACGGGATATAATTTTTTACTGTGCATAGCTAAGCATTATCCCGGGTGCCGGGCAAACCGCGAAGGGGATGCTTATGGGGGAGCATTGAAAAAAACGGCGGGAGTCTGAAATTCTCCCGCCGCACCGGACGGGGCGCCAGGATTAGTTCCCTGTGGTCTGGAACAGTTTCTCCCGGCTCTTATCAATCTCTTGCAAAACGCCCTCGGGAGTCTTGCTTCCGAGCATCAGCTCTTGGATGAACTTGCCGAACACGGTGTTATCCCAGAACTTGACTCCGTACTCCATGTCCATCCCGGACTTGGGAAGAGCCAGCATGGATTTTGTGCCTTCCGTTGGTTTGCCCTGCACACCGACAAAGGCCGGATTGAGTTGAAGCTCACTTCGCCCTGCGTAAAAAGTCCTCAAATTCTCCGACCGGGTTAAAAAGCTGAAGAATTTCTTTACATTCTCAAGATTCTTGGAGTTCTTGTATGCAACCCGCATCAGGCCCCCTGCAGAGTGCGAGAAATACTTGTTGCCGGCAAACGGCATCGGAAACATCTTCCAGTTTTCGGCTCCGGACTGGGGATATCTTTTGGCAACCTCCGTCTGGTACGCCTGAACTCCAAATAACATGGGAGCCTTTCCCTCTCCCAGGGCCCCATAGCCCGAATCCCAGGAATTGGCCAGGGGGTTCTTGCCGAAGTAGCCTTTGTCGTAGAAGTCCTTGAATTGACTCAACATCGTTTTGAATACTGCGACATCGGCAAACTTTGCCCGATTCGCGTTCAAAGCATCGTAGAGGCCCGGAGTATCTTCCTGAGCCCTAGGCCCAAATTGAGCAAGCCAAAGTGCCCAGTACCAAGCTGGTTTGCCCGGCAGATAGATCGGAACCAAGCCCGCCTTCTGAAATGCCCGGGAGGCTGCATCCAGTTCTTCTAGGGTTGCGGGTACCTTTACGCCATGTTTTGCAAACAGTCTCGGATTGTAGAGTATCCCCCAGCCGTCCACACTCCAGGTCATCAGGCCCACCGTTTTGCCGTTCCAAGAGCTTCCCGACTTCGCATACGGCTTGTAGCTCTGGACCCAATCCTCGCCGGAAAGGTCCGCAAAATTCTTCTCGGGAAAAAATTGCGAAGCTCCGACACCGGCCCAGACCATAAAAACATCCGGGACTTCATTGGTGGCCATCTTCGTTTTCAACAGATTGGTATACTGGTCCGCCGGAACAACCTGCATGTCCACTTTGATCCCCGTCTCTTTGGTAAATGCCGCGTTCAGATCCGAATCCACCGTCGAACCCTGAGAATCGACCCAACCCGTTGCTGCTAGGTATGAGATCGTTTTCCCGGAGCCCTTCTGCGGGGGCTCTCCGCTGTTTCCGCGTGCCAAGAGTACGGAGAGACTGCTGATTAAACCGATCAGTATAATACACACTATTCGGGCTGATTGTTTCCTTTTCATAAAGATATCCTCCTTATTTTTTAGCAGACTTGTAAAAATTCTCACAAGCTTCAGTATTTTAACATGGGTATCTTTGAATTAAAATAGGAAAAAAGTACGAATCACAGGATAAAATCACGATTTGATTTTGATTCTGTTCTACAGAAAAAAGATGGAACCGATTTTAGGACAGCTCCAAAAATTCTCCACTACAGAAAGATGCTGCACTAGGATCAGTCTTTTCACCGAGCAAAGTTCTTCTCACAAATACGCTCGGCGGGAGTTCCAACCCGTCTGTGATATCCTGTTCGCAAACTACCTGCTGAATACGGTGTTGTCCCGGAACCTCACTCCGCATTCCATGGCCGGTAAAGTCTGACCGGTTCGATTGTGACCAATTCCCCTGCTGCAAGCGAAAGTGTGATCAGACCGCGCCACACCGGAGCCGTTCGCACAGCCGTATCGGCTGTGGCACTAGACACAGCAACGGGAGTGATACGCACATGGCTCAAAATACTCCAGTCAGTCGCCGGAATAGCTTCGTATCCGTTGGCCGCAGTCGCCGGAATGGCCTTACCCGGAAGCCTCCAAGTTTTGTTTGTATAGCCATGTTCGCTATAGGCGATAATTACGCGATCGGGTGCCTTCCACAAGGCGGGAAAGAAGGTATCCGTATTTTTACGCAGCAATACTGTACCGGAGCCTCTGCCCGCACCGACCCAGCGAACCGACTTATCATTCAGGCGAGTTTCCAGACCGTCCGAGAACTTGGCAACGCGACCGTTCCCGCTGCCCTCGACACGGAGGCGATTAAAACGGTTCAAAAACTGGGACTGCATGTTTTTGAAGGAAAATTCCCTCGCGGCCTTGGGACCCCAAGTGCTGAGGGGAGCATTTCCGTTATTCTCATTATAGTCATTGGACCAGAAATCTTCTGCATGCATATAATCACCAAAAAGAAATGCCTTGTCAGCACCAGTGTTAATAGTACCACCGGTAAGCAGTCTCGCCGGTTTCTCTAAGAAGTCGGTCTGGGTTATTTCGTACCACCAGACACCCGCCAGCAAACCGACATAGGCGTTCCCCGGATCAATACCTCCAACGTCTCCAGGCCAGTGGAATCCCTCGGTCGTAGGATCTAACCCTTGCTGTTTCCAATAACGAAAGATTTTCCTCATAGCAGTTATCTGATCCTGTGCCGTGTGCCCCGTGCCCGGACTGGGCCTGGCCCAGTTGGCATCCATATGAATGGTGCCGCTGTCCCGCAGCTCCGGCAATAATCGCAGCAGGCCGTCAATCCGCTTCACCGCATAGCCTTTGTCCCACTCACCTGCGGTATCAACAAAGTTCATTGTTGTATTGTCGAAGTCACCAGGTTTACTCCTGAGGCTTCCATCATAATTTTTTTGAAGCAGATTTTTATCTTTGTAAACCTGCCACAGCTCTCGTCCATACCGTTGGTAATCATAGGCATCGATCATATTAATGTGGAGGCTGATTTTACTGTGGTAGTCTCGCGCCGCCGTGCGGATCAGTTCGCGCAGGCGAGCCCGTGCTGCCTCTGCTGTGTTCGCAGAAGTCAGACCGGGGTTGACCTGACCAAGAGCGGGATAGCCAGAATCGTGTCCACGGTACTGCCAGCCGACTAAATAGATGACCTTAGGCATGCCCTGCGTAATGCGGTCCAGCTGACGGATCTTTTCTTCCGCCTGATCCAAAGTTACCCAGATATGCGGATTTCCATTACTTCTGGGTTTTGCCAGAAACAGTTTTAAAAAGCCTGAATTTGCGTAATCGTTGTTATATGGTTCTTCCGGATTCCCTGTTGTTTTCCATCCAGTATAAGCTGCCCCGGAAATGTTGCGCCAAGGCGCTTCCGTTACTTCGAGCATCAAATCCATCGCTGTGAGCGTCCCGCCCCCTATCTCCGATATGGCTTTGACGGTAATGGCATATCTTCCCGCAGGAACGGACGAGCCCACCACCAGCAGGCCTGTTGTCGGATCGATGGCGATGCCTCTGTTGGGAGTCCGGGCATTGGCCACACCATCAACAGTCTCTCCGACATTGGGCAAGTTCATGTATCCTTTATCGCGGGACCCAGGAAGGGGATCGGCTGAGACTCCTCTCGCACCAGCGGTTTTAGATATCCGAAACTTATAAATCTTGCCTGCGACACCGGAGAGCGTGTTGTTCTGAATCGCTGCCGCTTGCCCTTGAACGATGCTCAAAGAGTTGATTCCGTAGTCGAAGCTGCCCGGACTGACAATCTTTATGCTCAATGTTGTCCGCTTCACACCGCCGGGCCCCCCCCGAGCCGTGACTTCAATTCCATAGATTCCTATGGGAACAGCGTTTCCTATCACGATCATGCCTCTGGCAGGATTAATCGTAATTCCGCGGCTGCCGGTCTCATTATAGGGCCAGCCATCACTCCCCCTTACCGCAATACTGTAGCTGTAAAGCCTGTAGTAGCCGTAGCTGAAGCTGGAGGTCCGAATCAACAGATAGCTCTTGAGCCCATGATATAAGGATTCGATGCCATCCGCCGAGATGCCCGCGTAGCTGAAGGTGTCCCCATAGCTGATAGAGTGCATATAGCTGAAGTCTCCTTTTACTCTGAGAACCAGCTGGTGGCGGAGACTACCTTGATAATTCTCTTTGTTGACACTGAACGTGATAACAAGCCGGTAAGTAGACGCACCTACGTGGCTGCCGACTGTAATCACACCGCTTGCGGGATCTATTGAGATTCTGGCAGCTCCCACAGCACCGGCAATATCGGTTCCAGCAAGTGAGAACCGGTATTGTGAGCCGTCAGCAGGGCCAACTGGAAGCTCATTTTCCCCGACTCTAAGACCGCTTAAAACGGGAGTCGCAGTTTCCCCTGGAGACAGGGTTATGCTGTCGGCGCTGTTTGTTCCCGAGCCGTAGTGAAGATTGCCTTCCAACGCCGGGAAATTCCTAGCCTGGCGGGACCCACTATCTTCGGGAGGCTCGCAGGCCAATAACAGTAGAGAGGACAACAACGGTAATAAGAGGGAAAAGACAAATGAGGCAAAATAGCTAGGAAATATTTTCAAAATTTCTTTATTCATAACCAACTCCTTTTTTACGATCAGGCTAACACGACTGGAACGGTCTGACAATAGGAAAAAAATACGAATCACAGGATAAAATCACAATTTGATTCTATCCTGTTTTAGTATACATTAGGGCACCTCTAAAAACGGTATAAGGGAGACTCTGAATGCAGATTATCGTCACCGAAAGTTTTCAGGAATCCAGTGCGCGAGTGGCAGAGTACTTTATCGCCCTGCTGCAGCGCAAGCCTACGGCCCGGCTGGGCCTGGCGACTGGTGGCAGTGTCGAGGGGGTATATGCTCACTTGGTCGCCGCCTGCTGCAAGGGAGAAGTCGATTTTTCCCAAGCGTCCAGCGTCAATCTGGACGAGTATGTAGGCTTGGGCGCGGAACAGCCCCAGAGCTATCGCTATTACATGAATCAGCGGCTTTTTAATCACATAAATATTGATAAAAATAATACTTATGTGCCGAACGGTACCGCTCCGGTGGAGCGCGAGCTGGCCCGCTTCCGCGAGCAGTTGCACGGTCTGAAGCCTCAGGATGGTCATTCGGCGCATCTGCGCGTGGATCTACAGCTTTTGGGAGTGGGTGTCAGCGGCCATATCGGCTTTAACGAGCCCGGCCCCAGCCTGATTGCCGAGGCCCACGTAGAAGATCTGATTGAAAGTACGATTGAGGCCAACTCGCGCTACTTCAACTCACGAGCCGAGGTCCCGCGCCAAGCCCTCACTCAGGGCATCGGCGACATCCTCAAGGCCCGCAGCCTGGTGCTGATTGCCTCCGGCCCGGCCAAGGCCGAGGCCCTCGGACAGCTACTAAACCACAGCGAAGTCAGTACCTGGTGCCCGGTGACGTTATTGAAACTGCACCCGGACGTGAGGGTGGTGTGTGAGCGCGAGTTGGCCGAGGCGGCGGGTTATCGGGGCTAGTCTCCCAGCTCCCGCAGCGCGATCAGGCCGGGATCTTCGCTGTCTTCCTGGACCCTGGCCAGTTCTTCGAGCAGCTTTCTGGTCTTGGCTGGGAGCTTCTGCGGTGTGCGCACCGTAAGCTGTACGTATAAATCGCCCCGGCGACTGCTGTTTCCCAGGAAGGGCACACCTTCGCCCCTGATGCGCATCTTCTTGCCCGACTGCCAGCCTGCGGGTACTTTCAGTTTGATTCTCTTATCATCGAGAGTGTGCAGGTACAGTGCAGCTCCCAGCACGGCCTGGGAGAGGCTCAGCGGCAGGGCACAGTAGAGGTCGTGCTCGTGTCGCTCGAAATACGGGTGGGGGCGCACCGCGAACACGATATACAGATCTCCCGCCGAGGCCTGCGCACCCCGCCCATAGTCGCCCTGTCCTTCCAGTCGGATGCGGCTCTCGTTGTCCACCCCGGCCGGCACCGTAACGTTGACCCGTTGCTCAGTCTGCTGCTGACCACTGCCCCGGCAGCTTGTACACGGACTGCTGATGACCCTGCCCGTGCCCTGACAGGCCAAGCAGGTGCTGGCTACCGAAAACAGGCCTTGGGAGCGCCGCACTTGGCCGGCGCCGCCGCACTGTTTACAGGCCTGTTCCTTGCCGTCCCTGCTGCCGGTGCCATTACAGGTGCTGCAGGAACTGGTGCGGCGAAAACTGATTTCCTTCTTGCAGCCGTAAGCCGCCTCAGCAAAGCTCAACTCCATAGTGTAGCGTAGATCGTTGCCGCGCGCGCTGCGCTGACTCGCAGAGCGCGCGCCACCAAAGAAGCTGCCGAAAATGCTGCCCAAGTCCCCGCCAAACAAGTCCTCAAAACCGGAAAAAATCGAAGAATCAAAGCCGCCGCTCATCCCTCCCATCGCGCCCAGCCCTTCGTGACCGAACTGGTCGTAAGTCTGACGCTTCTTAGGGTCGGCCAGCACTTCGTAGGCTTCGGTGGCTTCCTTGAACTTTCCCTCGGCCTCGGTGTTACCGTGGTTGCGGTCGGGATGGTATTTAACGGCCAGTTTGCGGTAGGCTTTCTTGATCTCCTCTGCACCGGCACTCTTTGCCACTCCCAGAACTGCGTAATAATCTCGTTTGGACACGGTTTATTTCCCTTCTGATGGGCCCCTCTGATTACACTGGGAGGAGTCTCTGGATGCTCCAAAATCCGCTTTTGCCGAGAGGAGAGCAAGAATTTCCGGCAAGGAAGTGGAAAATATTTTGTTTTTAGAGGCGTCCTTAATAAAGGGTTTCTCCAAAGTATTACTGGTGCTGCGCAGGCAGTGTCTGCTGCCTGCGCAGCACATTCGAATTTGAATCTGTGAGTCTCTTATCAGTTGTATTTCACACCACCCAAAGTCACGGCAAAACCGTCTGGCAAATGCGCTACAACGAAAGGGAACTCATAAAAATGGCAGGGCGGAACCTTCCCGATGAGCCGCCGACTTGCAGAACCCTTTGGTGTGGTCTTTCAGTACCTTACTGTGGAACCAGCGGGATATGGCAACGGGCCGCCAATTCAGACAATGTTGCAATCAGCGCGAAACATGACCCGGCATTTTGGTTAATGGGGACCTCTAAAAATTCGCTTTTGTCTTCTTGCGAAGCTATTTTGGAGCGAGGAAGTGAAGCCGAAGAATACTTTGTTGTATTGTAAGGCTTTACTGACGAAGCTGTTCGTTTCAAAAGAGCGAGCAAGAGCGCAGAATGGAATTTTTAGAGGTCCCCTAATGATAGGCCGGGTCTGAGAATTGCTGTTCAAACTCTCACAGCCGTCCGTCAAAAATGGCAAGGACGCAGAGAATGCGTCCCTTCAAATATCAATCTCGCAACTCGCCTACTTGTCGACCACTTCAAAATCAGCATCCTGAGCATTGCCTTGGTCGGGCGGGCTGCCCGCAGCATCCGAAGCTCCCGCAGCAGCACCGGGGTCTGCCGCATCCGGCCCGTTGGGCCGGGCGTAGAGCTTATCGGCAAACCTGCTCATTACCTCTTGCAGACTTTTGGTCTTGGCCTCCATGGCTTCCAGATCATCGGCAGTGACCGCCTCCTGCAAGTCTTTCTTGGCCGCCTCGATATCGGCCTTTTCTGAGTCGGAAAGTTTATCAGCAGCCGATTCTAAGGTTTGATCGACCGAGTGGATCAGGCCTTCCGCCTGGTTTTTGACCTCGATTTTCTTGCGCATCTTCTCATCTTCGGCAGCGTTTAATTCGGCATCCTTAACCATCTTGTCAATTTCACTGTCCGAGAGACCCGAAGAAGATTCAATGCGGATATTCTGCTCCTTGCCGGTACCCATGTCCTTGGCGGAAACGTGGACGATACCGTTGGAATCGATGTCGAAGGACACCTCAATCTGTGGCACGCCGCGCGGAGCGGGAGGGATGCCCTCCAGATTGAAGTTGCCCAGGCTGCGGTTTTGAGCTGCCATCGGCCGCTCGCCTTGCAGCACGTGGATGGTAACGGCGGTCTGGTTGTTGGCCGCCGTAGAGAATATCTGACTCTTGCGCGTCGGGATGGTGGTGTTGCGCTCGATCAGCTTGGTGCAGACCCCGCCCTCGGTTTCAATACCCAGCGACAGGGGGGTTACATCAAGCAGCAGTACATCGTTGACATCGCCGCCCAGCACGCCGCCTTGAATTGCCGCGCCCATGGCCACTACCTCGTCGGGATTGACGCTGCGGTTGGGCTCCTTGCCAAAGATATCCTTGACAATGCTTTGAATTGCCGGAATGCGGGTGGAGCCCCCGACCAGGATCACTTCATCAATGTCGGAAGCCGAGTAGCCCGCATCTTTGAGGGCCTTGAGGCAGGGTTCCTTGGTGCGCTGGACCAGATGCTTGACCATCGACTCAAATTTGGCCCGGCTCAGGTCGAGCTGCAAGTGCTTGGGCCCGCTGGCATCGGCGGTAATATAGGGCAAATTGATATTGCTGCTCTGGGCCGAAGAAAGCTCTTTCTTGGCTTTCTCTGCGGCCTCTTTAAGACGCTGCAGCGCCATGCTGTCGTTTGATAGATCAATGCCGCTCTGGCCCTTGAATTCCGAAATGATCCAGTCGATCACCACCTCATCAAAGTTGTCGCCGCCCAGATGGGTGTCGCCATTGGTTGAGCGCACTTCAAAGACTCCATCGCCCAAATCAAGGATTGAGATATCGAAGGTGCCGCCGCCTAAATCGTAGACAGCGATCTTTTCTTCTTTTTTGACCTTGTCCAGACCATAGGCCAAGGCTGCTGCGGTTGGTTCATTGACGATGCGCTTGACGTCCAGTCCGGCGATGCGGCCCGCATCCTTGGTAGCCTGGCGCTGGGCATCGTTGAAATAGGCCGGAACCGTGACCACGGCCTCTTTGACCTCTTCGCCCAAGTAGTCTTCCGCCGTCTTTTTCATCTTCTGCAGGATGGCGGCAGAGATTTCGGGAGGCGAGAACTGCTTGTTCCGGATCTTGACGCGGGGGTCGTCGTTGGGGCCCTTTTCAACATCATAAGGGCAGTGTTTCAGCTCCTCGCCAACCTCGTTGTAGCGCCGACCCATAAAGCGCTTGATCGAAAATACGGTGTTCTTGGGGTTGGTCACCATTTGATTCTTGGCGGTCTGCCCCACCAGGCGTTCATCTTTGTCGGTATAGGCCACCATAGACGGGGTGGTGCGTTGGCCTTCTTCGTTGGTGATCACTGCCGAGTTACTGCCGTCCATCACGGCCACGCAGGAGTTGGTCGTACCTAAGTCGATACCAATGATTTTTCCCATGCTTATATCCTCTGTAAAAATTCCTTCTGTTCCAAAATAGGCAATTTCGCAGGCCAGCGGCAAGCTGCTTTTCCGGCCCGTTGCAGAGACCCGGGCAGCGGTCGGCTACGCGCCCGCAGGTTTGGCCACTTTGACCCGGGCCGGACGCAGCACTTTGCCGTGCAGGGTGTAGCCGGTTTGGAAGTTTTCCAAGACGGTCGCCACTTCGCACTCGGTGCTTTCTTCCATCATCAGGGCTTCGTGCATATTCGGGTCAAATTCCTGCCCCACGCAGTCGATAGGTTGCAGGCCCCAGCGGCCCGAGAGTGTGTCGCGCAGCTGCTTTTCGACCAGTTCCAGGCCTTCGAACAGACCCTTCATGGCCGGGCCGGAGTCCTTGTCTTGCTGGTGCGAGTCCAAGGCTCGCTCAAAGTTGTCCAGCACTTCCAGCAGCTCGCTGATCAGACTGCGGTTGGCGAACTGAATGGCCTCTTCCTTGTCCTTCTGCATGCGACGGCGGTAGTTTTCAAAGTCAGCCTGTTTGCGCAGCAGGGCTTCCCTGAGCTCCTGATTCTCAGCTTCGAGCCGGGCCTGTTGTTGCCCGGCGGGCTCTGGCTGCTCCGTTTCCTGGACAGTCTCCCCCCGCCCTGTTTGCTTTACTTGCTGCTGTTCCGCGGGAGCATCCCGATCAGCGTCCTGCAGAGCTTGTAAATCTGCTCCTTCTGGCTCTTTTTTCGGAGCGGCGGCCTGCTTTTGCCCTGTCTGATTCGATTTTTTCCTGCTCAAAACCCGGACTCCTTACAACAAACTATTCTTCGATCTCACTTCCTCGCTCCCAAACAGCTTCGCAAGAAGAGAGAATTTTAGAGGTTCCCTTCATTTTTCTGTGCCCTGAGATGGGCGGGCTGCGGGAAAGTCTTGTGGCAAACCGCGCAGTGAATTGCACACGGTGAAATTACGCACGGAAAAGAGAAGGGTCAAGTTTTTTTGTGGCGGGGAGACTTTGAAGGGAAAAAACCAACCTAGCGTGGGATGAGCTCTTCGGGCCAGAAAGCTGATCACCGAGAGTTTGCCAGTGTCACAGCGCTTTGATTGCCGCAACAGGCGCCAAGAATCGGCTTCATCTGCTCCTCTTATCTGGAATTGACATAGGGGAGCTCTAAAAATTCGCTTTGGAATTTTTAGAGCTCCGGCCGGTTCCTGGCTGCTGTTTGCGGGGGCAGGACTTTGACGGACACAGGGAATTGCAAGAGTCGGCCCCCGGCACCACCGCTGCTGCTGGGTAATTTTGCCGGTCTCTCCGAATGGGAGGCGGCAAAGCGGCTCTGGCAACTAAACAGTACAGGCAGCAGGGCCCATGGCAACAGAATGAACAGGGCCCATGATGAAACAGCCGAAGGCCGGAGGGGTGGATGCTGTGCATCGGTTTTTCATGGTATGACTAAGGCCTTCGTGACGGTAAAGGATGGCACATCGAAGCAGGCCACAACTAAAACAGCTCTGCCAAGCGCTGCCACTGATCCGGGCTCGGTTTCCCTTTGTCGATGAGCTTCATCGCTGCCAGATTGTGCTCCATCTGCTCCACTTTGCTCGCTCCCAAAATAACACTACTCACTTTGGAGTTGGTCGCGCACCAAGAAATCGCCAGTTGAGCAGCACTACAGTCAAATTCTTCTTTGGCGATCTGGGAGAACTGACGCAGTGCATTGTTTTTGTCCTTGCGCAGCAGTTGCTTGCGCAGCCATTGATAGCCGGGCAGTTCGGCGCGGCTGTCTTTGGGCACGGACTCCAAGTATTTGCCACTCAGCAGACCACTGGCCAACGGGCTGAAACTGGTGATACCCAGGCCAATATCCTGATACAGGCGCTGGTATTCCTGCTCCACCCTGCTGCGCGTGATCAAGTTGTAGCAGGGTTGTTCGGTAATCGGCTTATGCCAGCCGTGGCGCTCAGCCAGCTCCCAAGCCGCCCGGATATCTCCGGCACTCCATTCGCTGGTTCCCCAGTACAAGGCCTTGCCCTGTGTAATCAGATCATGCATGGCGCATACCGTCTCTCCGATAGGCGTCTTTGGGTCGGGTCGGTGGCAGTAAATAATATCGATAAAATCAAATCCATAACGCTGCAGAGAGGCTTCAACTGCCTGCATCAAATACTTGCGGTTCAAGGTCTGCTTCATGTTGACGATTTCACCGGGGTAAATGCCGAAGTAGTACTTGCTGCTAACGCAGTAGCTGTAGCGGGGCAGACCCAGTTTGCGCAGGGCTTCGCCCATGAGCCGTTCGGATTCACCACTTTCATAGCCTTCGGCGTTGTCGAAGAAATTGACTCCAGCATCATAGGCCACCTTGATGGTCTGTACTGCACTTTCCAGTTGCTGTTGTTTGCCGAAAGTGACCCAGGAGCCCATTGACAACAGGCTCACCTGCAGGCCGCTGTTGCCCAGATTGCGATATTGCATACTCTATTCTCCTTAAGGGGACCTCTAAAAATTCCATTCTGCGCTCTTGCTCGCTCTTTTGAAACGAACAGCTTTGTCAGAAGAGGCGGCAGGCTCTTGCTGCGCACGGCCTGCATTTTCTTCCATGCTTTATCATGGAAGCCTATACAATACAACAAAGTATTCTTCGGCCTCACTTCCTCGCTCCAAAATAGCTTCGCAAGAAGAGCGAATTTTTAGAGGTCCCCCTTAACTATTTTGAGACTTGTGCCCTTTATTTAAACGCTTGAGAAGCTCTCTGGGCTTCCCTTTCAGTTCCCACCAGAGATTTCTACAGCTGGCAATGAACGCAGGATTCTGATGGGAACTTTTAAGGGACACCTCTAAAGGGGACCTCTAAAAATGGTATCGCTTCGCGAGTATTGTACAATCGCTCTGCTTTGCCGCAGCGATTGTACCGCGTTTTGATGCCAGACGAAGGCTCCGATGCGAGCCTGTGCAGCATTGGAGAAATGGGAAGGCCCGTGCACAGCCAGGGCCGACCTTCCTTTTTTGCGGTAGCGAGGAACGGAAGCCGAGCCATACTTTGCTGTATGGTAAGGCTTTCGCGACAAAGCTGCTCCGTGAAAAAACAGAGTCTGGTGCGAAATTGGAATTTTTAGAGGTTCCCTAAAGAGTCTCCGAGGACCAGTGTAGTCTGGGCAGCACAGTTGTGCAAAGGCAGGCGGGATGACTCTCCTGCTCAGTAACCTGCCTGATTTTGCCAATGGGAAAAAGGGGAGTGAAAAGCACTGCCATTCCGGAGGCAAACCATTATAGTGATGCTTTCCCGGCGAACTCAGCACCAGAAAAACGGGCCAGATTCCCTTCCCGGAGCATCCCATGAAGCACAGCAGTATCCAGAAAAGCACCGAACGCAGACCTGGTTTGCGAAGCAGGATCATTCGCATATTGGCCTACGCCACAGTTTATTTGATTCTGAACCTGATTATGCAGTTTGTGGTGAGTGCCATCATCCGGCTGGCTGACTCGCTGCGGGGCGTGCAATATCGCAATTATCTGCTGGTAGCCTTGAACATGCTGATTACGGCCTCCTTGTACAGCGGCGTGCTGAGCAATCTCGAAGGTGGTCTGGAAAAGGTCACTCTCAAGGTCATCAACGGTTTTCACAAGTTCAGCAAGGCGTTCATCGGTGTGACCGGTTCGCTGCTTCTGATTTATTATTTGTTGTTTGCAGCCTATTATTGGAACATCTTCGGACATAATATTCTGCCCGGGTTTGTGGTGAACGCTTGGCAATTCCTAGCCCGGAGCTTTGACTTATACATCGTGCAGAACATCCAAAAACTCTGGTCGTGAAAAACCCTGGCAGTTTGTTCTGTTATCTGATGATGTCAGTTGATGCGAGGCTTTTTTTCTGTGTTTTGGGATTTCGGGCCGTGAAGGCTTACTCCAGTGAACTTCTAGGGACCTCTAATCTGTCCGGGTGGGGGGCGATCATTTTGGAGCAAAACACACTAGGAAAATCATTGCCGAAACAAGATTTTCCTTTATAATCCGATGGGTCTGCTGCGCCCGTTCATTCGACAGTCTATAGGGCGCCTCTAAAAATTCCCCGCCATTTTGATGGTGCACTCAGCAATGGTCTTATTGCCGGGCGGCTTAAGCGCTCTGCCACACAGCAAAGTATGTTTTGCTTTTTCGCTATCGCCCCAAAATACAAAAATATGGCTCATTTACTGCGCATCGGAAGGCAGTTGAATTGCTGCGGCAGGCAATTCAGCAACTCTTGCGAAGCGATACAATTCTTAGAGGTTCTTTGTATGAACAGGTACAACAGTGAGTGAATGGTGAAATTAAGGGGGATATTTTGAAAAAATTAGTTATTAACCAGCTCTTACAATCTTTCCAGCGCTCTTTGGTATGGCGAAAATTCCTGGTGGCAACAAGCTTTGCCTGGTTTACCGGGCTGCTGTCTCTGACCGGGCTGTTCCAGCGGGAAACGACGAAGTGGAACCCCGCCCTGCAGGCCCAGGTCGGTTTGGACTTCAACCAGAGAGAACGCAGTGGCAGCATCAATCTGGCTATGTTTTACCGGCTTTACCACAACGCGGGAAATATTATCCCGCGCGAGCAGAGCTCACTACACTTGACACTAAACGGTTTTTTCTGGCTGGGGCCCAAGCTCTCAACTCGCTTTTCGCTGGGCCTGGGCATACCACTGATGGGGCCGCAAAACTACAGCGCCAACGGTCGGCCTCTGTCTTTCACCGTTCGGCCTCTGTTTTTCTATGAGGGAGAGTTTGCCCTACGCTTTACCCTGCTCAAGGCAAACTATATCGCTATGTCACTGGGGATGCTGATCGATACCTCGGAGGCACACTCGGGCCACTTAATACTCGCCAATAATAATGCAATCAGTGCCTATTTACAGACCGGGCTCGGAGTGGAGTTTGAGATGGCGTTCGCTCTAAGCTTGGAATATCTGTTATACTTTCGTCTGAAGGTGCCGTTGTCGACTTATAATGCAGTTTCCGGAGAGTATCCGAAGTGGGGTTTCTACCCGAGGCAGGGCTCGCTGGAGCTGGCCTTTCTGTTCCACAAGGGGCCTTCTTTTGGCCTCTCAAAGGCCGCGCGCACCATTTACTTCGGCCCGTTCTACCGCTTTGAAGCCCGCGTTCTGGATACTCTTCCCAGTTCTAATTTTATTTTATCACACACCATTGGCTTGACTTATTATATTAAACCGCCGTTTTAAGCGGCCCAACCGTATGTTTCCGGAGTCTGGTGAATATCGCGCTGGAGGCGGAGCTACCATAAAGGGCCTCTAAAAATTCCCCATCACAGAAAGATGCTGCGCCAGCTCGCCCAGCTCGTAAAGAGGATGGGCCATTATAAAATTACAGCTTGACTATTCCCGTTTAAAATATAGACTGGGCAGAATTTTTCGTTGCAAAATCAACTGAGAAAAGGAAGGTAGAACATGATATTAGGCATATTGGACGAGCCGGACGATCGGCGCGTTGCCATCAGCCCTGAAGTGGTGCCACAGCTTCAGGGCATGGGCCTGGAAATCATACTGGAAAAAGATGCCGGTGCCGGTGCAGGGTTTCCGGACTCCCAATATAGCGAAGCGGGCATTCGCATTGTGGACAAGAGGGAAATTTTATCAAATGCCGATGTAATCCCCACATTCAACCCGCTGGCAGAGGCCGAGCAGGACGCTTGCAAAGAACAAGCCATGCTGGTTTCGCGTTACACTCCCTACGATCGCCCCGATCAGGTGGATTCCTGGGCCCGAAAGCGGCACTGTGTCTACAGCCTAGACATGATCCCCCGTATCACGGTGGCCCAGTCGGCGGATGTGCTCTCTTCTCTGGCTTCCATTGCCGGCTACAAAGCCGTGCTGGTTGCCAACGAGTACTTACAGCGTTACTTCCCGATGCTGACTACCGCAGCGGGCAGCATTCCTCCTTCCAAGGTGCTGGTGCTGGGAGCCGGTGTGGCCGGCCTGCAGGCTGTGGCCACCGCCAAGCGCTTGGGCGCTGTGGTGGAAGCCTTTGACACTCGCGCCGCTGCCAAAGACGAAGTCAAAAGCTTGGGAGCCAAATTCGTTGATGTCGAAGGGGCTACCGATGACAAGGCCGCCGGGGGCTATGCAGTTGAACAGACCGAAGAGTATAAGATAAAACAAAAAGAGGCCATCGCTGCGAGCGTGGCTAAATCTGACGTCATTATCGCCACTGCGCAGCTGCGCGGCAAACCGGCACCGACTCTGGTTACCAAAGAGATGGTGGAAGCGATGAAGCCCGGGAGTGTGATTGTCGATCTGGCCGCGATTACCGGGGGCAACTGTGAATTGGCGCAGAACGAGCAGATAATCGAACACCAAGGCGTGACCATTATTGGAGACTCCGATCTGTCGCGGCGGGTCGCCAGCCACGCTTCGTTGCTCTACGGCAAAAATATTCTGAACTTCCTGCGCTTTATGGTTAAAGATGAGAGCAAGATTGAGCTGTGCAACAACGAGCACGAAGTGACCGAAAAGAGTTGCATTGTCCTCAAAGGACAGAAAGTATATCAATAGGAGAAGTTTTTATGGCGCTAATTGAATTTATTGGCAACAATCTGACTGTTATTACACTGCTGATTTTTGCCTCGCTGCTGGGTATGGAAGTGATTAACAATGTGCCTACTCTGTTGCATACACCCCTGATGTCCGGGGCCAACGCCATCAGTGGCGTGACTGTGGTGGGCGGCATCTATCTGGTGCGCGTCGCCGCAGCAGGCGACTATATTTCGATTATTCTGGGAGTTGTCGCTATCTTTTTTGGGATGATCAACGTGGTGGGCGGTTTTGCCGTAACCAACCGAATGCTCGACAAATTTCGCAAGAGCAAGAAAGACGAAAAGTAAAGGGCACCTCTAAACGGGAAGATTTATGGAAAACTACTTGAACACATTTATTGAGATAGCCTATTTAATAGGCATCATCTTATTCATCAATGGTCTGAAGAAGATGAGCAGCCCCAAGACCGCCCGTACGGGAAACTTCGTTGCGGCTCTGGGCATGGCCATTGGTATTCTGGTAATAATGTTTATCCCGCTGCAAGGTGCGAGAAACAATTACCTGTGGATTGTGCTGGCCCTGCTGGCCGGCGCCGCGATTGGTTACGTTGCCTCGGTGCGCGTACCCCTGACTGCCATGCCGGAAATGGTTTCACTGTTTAACGGCTTGGGCGGTGGCTGTTCGATGTTCATTGGTTTCATTGAACTGTACAAGGTCATGAATGGCCAGTCTGCCACTATGCTGCAAGTGGTTACCGGTCTGTTCGCAATTCTGGTCGGAGCCATTACCCTGACGGGTTCGCTGGTGGCTTGGGGCAAACTCTCGGGTAAATTATCAGATAAACTGCGCCTCCCGGTTCCCCAGCTCATCAATCTGGTGCTGCTGATCGCCTGTATCGTGCTGGCTGTATTTTTTATACGCAACTACCAGTTCAGCTGGTTGCTGATCTTCTTGGCTGTGACCATGGTCTATGGTTTCACTTTTGTAACGCCAATCGGGGGGGGCGATATGCCGGTCGTGATTTCGCTGCTCAACTCGTTCAGCGGTATCGCTGCGGCAATTTCCGGCCTGCTGTACAGCAACAACTTTATCGTGGTCGGCGGTATTCTGGTCGGTGCTTCGGGCATCATTCTGACGGTGCTGATGTGCCGCGCCATGAACCGCTCGCTGGCCAACGTACTGATCGGTGGCTTGGGCAGCAGCAGCGCGGCTGCGGGGGTCGATGGAGACCAAAGCATCCGCGAGGTCAATTATTCGGACCTGGCAATTCAGCTCAAATATGCTAGCAAGGTCATCGTGGTCCCGGGCTACGGTCTGGCAGCTGCTCAGGCTCAGCATGCCTGCTACGAGCTGGAAAAGCAACTGGAATCGGATGGCGTACAGTTTTTCTACGGCATCCATCCGGTGGCCGGGCGCATGCCGGGGCACATGAACGTGTTGCTGGCCGAGGCCCAGGTTCCCTACGACAACCTGCTGGACTTGGAGCCGGCCAACGAACAGTTCCCATCTACTGATGTGGTACTGGTCATCGGTGCCAATGACGTGGTCAACCCTGCCGCCAAGGACAGCCCCGGTTGCCCGATCTTCGGTATGCCCATTTTGGAAGTGGATAACGCCAAAACGGTGGTGGTACTCAAACGCAGTATGAGTGCAGGTTACGCTGGCGTGCAGAACCCCTTGTTTTTCAAGGAAAATACTTGCATGCTGTTTGGTGATGCCAAAGAGAGTCTGACCAAGATCAAGTCTGAAATTGCCAGTATGTAGTTACCACGAAACCCTTGCCGGGCTACGGCCGTTAAGGAGAGGGAGTTTTAACCACCCAAAAAAGGGGCAAGAATACGATACTCTTGCCCCTTTTTTGGGTGGTTCCCTGTCGCCCAAATGAGGAATTGCTGCTTGGATATATTGCCCGTATATGGTTTGCGCTACAGTGTGACCTGGCTGTTTATCTGTTGTTTATTTTTGATCTTCATCACATTGCTGACCAACTATCAGGTAGTCGAGTCCTGGGTCTATCGCAATGATAAACTGAGTGCCCGGCAGCAGGACATCCTAATCTCCCTGCTCTCTCCGTTGAGCCATGTGCGCCTTGATGCGCCCTTTCTTCGCTGGCGTGAACAATGGCGCGATTCGTCTTGGCTGTGGCAGCGATACGCAGAATCCCCGGTCCCACACCCGCTCAAAAGCCGCTACAAAGCCGGCTCACAGCCCCTGTTTCATTACACTGAGCAGCAACCTCTGCAAGTGTTGCTGGTCGGCGACTCGCTGGCGGAGTCAATCCAGCTGAGTCTGAGCCCACTGCTCAGCAATATTCCCAGCGTTAAGCTCAAGGCTGAAGGTCTCGTCTCTACGACTTTGACCAATAAGCATTTCGTCGACTGGCCCCGGAAGCTGCGTCAATTGCTCGCCTATCGTCACTATGACTTAGTGCTGGTATTCATCGGGGCCAATAGCTGTCAGGCAGTGCGCAATGATGACGGGAGCGTAGTGAGCTACGGCTCGGGCACTTGGAACCAAGCCTATGGCGCACGGATTCGGGACTTTATTCAAATCATCAAGGGCCGGGGAGCGGCAGTTTGGTGGTTGATGAATCCACCCATGTTGAAGAAGGACTACCAGGCCTGCATGCAGTCGGTTGGCCGGGTACAGCGCCAGGTGGCCGGCGAGATGGCAGATGAAGTCATTGAAACGGCTGATATTGTGGCAGCAGACGACGGTTCTTACACCCAGAGCAAAATTATCGGCGGCAAACTTTACTCACTGCGCAACCGGGACGGCGTACATTTCACGATACAGGGCAGCCGCCTGATCAGCGAAGATATCCTGCACCGCATCCACCAGCGTTACAGAATTCTTCAAAAAACAGTGTAGGGAACTTCCAAAAATTCCCCACCACAGAAAGATGCCGCCCCAGCCCGAAGGCCAGCCTCGAAGGCCAGCTTCATTTGTGTTGACTCTCAGTGATTTTCCGCTAGGATGCAGGCCGTGTTTGCGGGGCTGTAGCTCACTTGGCAGAGCGCTTGAATGGCATTCAAGAGGCAGGGGGTTCGATTCCCCCCAGCTCCATCGTTTTATTGCAGGGAAGCCCTGAAGTTTGGGTAGGGGAGTCCGGAGACTCTGGAATTGCCGCTCTGCTTTCCTTTTATACCGGGCGCTCGGGTTGCGATCGGATACTGCCATATTATTGAGTGTATAGTCAGTAATCAGCTTGGACCGACTGAGCGGAAAAGTCCCGTACAGAAAATGTGAGCATGGCTTTGGGAGCAGCATTTTCACTATCTATTCAATTGCCCTTGAACCATTTGCTAAGGATCCGGGCAAAGCCCGTGAAATAAAATGATTTGACAGTTGTGCCATCCTGAGGTAAAACATATGGGAAGTGAGGCTGTATAGGGTACCTCTAAAAATCTCGCTGATTCAGCATCAAAAGCGAATTTTTAGAGGTGCCCTATAGGCTTTGTCAAAATTTTTGCGCTTCTTATTGGAGGATAGAATGAAGAAGTTAAGTATTGCAGTGCTGCTGCTTCTCTTTGTTGGCATGCAGAGCCTGATGGCTCAGGACCTTACCGTAAAAGTCACACCCAAGGCCGAGGGCAAAGGGAAGATTTATCTTTCCGGCGATGAGGCGAATGAGATCGCAAGCCCCGAAACTGACGGGGATGCCAAGGTCATCGTTGAAGGCGATTACAAGGGCGTTGGCGGTGTCAAGGTAGAGTTAAAAGCCAAATTCAAAACCGATGGGCAGCCCATGGTCGGTTTTGGCGATGATGCCTACGCCTATGCCCACGTTTTGAAAGCCTTTGGTGTAGATGAAAAGATTGTTGATCTCTATCTTCGGAGCGGTCGTTTTGAACTGGGCTTCAGCAACATCAAAGATGCCGGGCAGGACACCTGGAAGGCGAAGGCGGAAGTTGCGAAGCTGGGCCGCGACAATAAAATTAACATGCAGTTGGACCTGAAGATCATGGACATGCTGATTGTCCGCTACGGTCTCAGTTTCCTCGGTTTCGACCAAAAGAATCTTCACCATGATATGGGCGTTGGCCTGCTGTTCGCGAAGTCCTTCGACAACCACAAAATAGAGGCTTCCGCCGCCTATGTTACCGACTTGATTGGCGCAAGGAAACCCGGAGATCCCGAGACTGTGGGCGGAGGCCGGGATTATGACAGTCTGGGCATTACATTGGCCTATACCGGCTCCTTTGGCAACATCAAGGTGATGCCCTTTTTCAACTTCGGCCTCAATGGCCTCTTGGCCAAGCCGGACTACGCTTACAGCAACCCCCTGATTCGCTGGAGCGCCGGTGTTAAATTCCAGCTGCGCGATGCTGCGGACGGCTATGATATCTTTGGTGCCGGCCTCGACATCGGCGGTGCCACCCACACAAACTATAGCCGCACTGTTGACGGCAATACCCAAACGATCATGGACAGAAACCCCCTGATTAAGGATCTCAGGGATAATGCTGCCATCAAGGGTCTGGGCCTCAAGGTCTGGACTGATGCTCTCAAAGGAGTCATGGGTGATAACTACCTGAGCTTCTGGGCCAAGTTCCGCCTGGCCTTCGATGACCCGGCGTGGGTACTCGAGGTAAACAACGAGGATCTGATCCAGCGGAAGGGTTTCTTGGATTTTTGGGCCATCGGTCTTGAGCAGCGTCTGGTCAATGCTGCCGATGCCTCGGTCAAGCTGAAGGCCGAATTGGGCTTTGAAAATGTCGCTCCGCTCCTTCTCACCAACATCGGCTACATTGGTGCGATAAAAGAAAGCTCTCCCATGTCTGCTTTAAGTGCAAAAAACAATGCATTCAAGACCTATTTGCAAATTGGTCTTGAGGGCTCTTTTACCGCGAAGTACAGCAGGTAAAAGTTCCCTTTGCCGCCGGATGGGCGGTGCTTCTTAAGGAAAGTCAAAAAGCCGCCGGAAAACCCCGGCGGCTTTTTTTATCCCAAACGGTACTTCGGTACACCTTGAATTTCCAATCTTCGCGCTGAGCGCTCAGATTGAAATTCTACGGCACTCAGTAACCGCCTTGTAACCGCGCACGAGAAATGGAAAAAATTTGCACGCAAGTTGATGCCCACATCTTCGAGCTTCCCGCCCGACTCTTCGAGACTCGGAGCATCGAGGAGGCTGAGCGAGCAGCGGTAGCCCTGGCCATCGCTCTGCGCACTCTTGCCTAGGGCGGGGCCTTGGCGGTGGGGCATGGCCTCGGTTCTTTTGACCTGGGTGAAAAATTTAAGAGGGGGGGCGTTGGGGCACAAAAAAGCCCGCCGGACGGCGGGCGGGAATTTCCAGATACGGAAAGATCAAAACATATCCGGTGCTTCGGGGAACGGGATGTGCTCTACCACTTGTTCTATAAAGTATTGTGTGTGTTTGCGCCCATCCCGCCGTTTGCCAGAACATTCCCGCAGGCGGACGTTTAGCTTATCCCCCTTCGCAAAACGCTCCTTACTTTGTTGTACCCGGCGGGTAAATTGTTCGTCTTCAACTGTAGCATTGAATTCCACGTCACTATTGACATCTCTGAAACGCCATTTCCCATCTTCCTTTAAATTAATGGTAGCCAGTTCTACAGTCGTTTCGTAGCGAGTTTCGTATTCAACAAGTTCAACCTTGTGCTCTCTGGGGGGAGCCGCAAAAACCGGGGCTTCCCTTTGTTCGATATGCTCAATTACATCATCGCCTTTTATGATATATAAATCGTGGATTTCTCCATGCTGTGAGAGTGGGGCAACTATATCTTCTACTGCCTTTCTCGTTTTATCATCTTCAATAATACAAGCGATTTTCTCATGCGTCTCCAAGCGGTCTTGATCTTCTGTGATAATTACTGACTTATCCCCTGCTTGTTCTATTCTGGCTATTTTCCTGTTTTTTAACCAGCGAATAGCGTATATAAGAGAGCCACCTCCCAGAATTCCTCCGCCTAAAACAATTTGCAGGATCTCCTTTACAGCCATATAATCTTTAGAATTAAATAGATTTATGGTCGATTGCCAAAAAGACTGAAGAGCTTCCAGCAAAATTTCAAACGATCCTACCTTAAAGGAACCTTTGACGACCACAGAGACTTTACTATCAGGTCCGTTGATCATTTCATTGGCACGCTTAAATAAATCATCCAAAGCCATAAGCGCTGTAGCCAATTCTCTGGCTTCCATGCTATGGTTTTGAATCGCTTTGCTGGTTCCGTCATACTTAATGGAAAATACAACTCTTCCGCCCATCATCTCTTCTCCGAGCATGTTTACTCTACTCATGTTCCATTATCGCATGGTTCCGTCAATTCAGCCAGTAGTTATCCAAAAAAACAACCCTCACAACACCCTTAAAAACTCCGCATTGCAATACCACTGCTCCCCGGATTCAGGATAAATGCTGCGTCCGGAACCGTCCATATACTCAAAATGGGGGCCAGTATGGTCCAAGCGGAACTTTTTTATAGTCGCTTTGCCCCTGAGTGTAAAGACGTAGACTCGCCCGTTGAGCGGTTCCTGGCAAACCCGCAACAAAATATCCGATCCGTCGGGGATAATATCGGCCATACTGCCGCCTTCTATGCGTCCGACAAACAGGCCCTCGCGCTTATCAGGCAAAAGAGATTCTGCCACGCATATCGTTCCATCTACCGTATACAGTTCCCGTAACGGCCCGGCAGCAGCGACCAGCCCCAAGTAGGGTATCTCAATTTCAGCTACGGGTTCGGAGCCCTCCTTCGTTGGGCCTTGCAGCTCTCTATAAACGTAGGCTTTTAAGGCTTCCAATCGCTCTTGAGTGTGCTCCAGCTCCTTCTGAGTTTCTTCCAGCTTCCGGGCCAATTCCGGGCCCCCCTCAATCCCCCCTAAAGGGGGGAGGCTTCATGCCGGGGGACAACTCCAATACCGGGGAGGCCTACCTCTGAATTGAGGGGAATTTTTCACCTGCTTCACAAGAACCGAGGCAGGAGAAAGTGGAAAATCGAGATTATGGGTAAAATGGAACAGAAACAGAAAGCGCGGGGCCACTATATCAAGCAAAGCAAAAGCCCCGCCGAAATCGCCTTGCTGCTGCTGGTGAGCCCATCGACTATCTATAACTGGAAACGCGAAGATGAAGGTCGGCACGCCGACTGGGACAAAGGGCGCAGAGCCTACCACCTCTCCCCGCGGGAGATGATCGGCAGCTACGCCCGCTAGGTGCGAGAACTGATGCTGGAGATCGCCGAGCACCCCGAAAAACTCGAAAGTGCGGCCACCGCCGATGCTTTGGCCAAGCACATCGCCAACCTGAAGAAACTCAACCCCCGCCACCTCTACGAAGTCCGAGCCCGGCGCGACAAGGAACTCTACGCCCTCGGCTGGCGCCCACAGCCCGCATACATCGAACAACACTACGGCATCCCGCAGGAACAATTCTCCATAGCACCAGCAGGATGCCAAATCCTGCCTGCTGAGTGACCCCGACTGCGAGGCCTGCCAATGAGCCGTCACGAAGTCATTCCCCTGAAAGAAAGCGGACGATGACGAGCAAAGAACTGGGCTCAAACTGATTCTTACCACTTTAACCTGCAAGTTTTTGGAGAATCTTTCCAGATTTCAGCTCCCACTCTTTTGTGCGAAGAACCCCTCAATGCGATTGATCGTTCAGGCAATATCTACAGAAGGGAATATCGTACTGTGCAATGGGATGCCTTCCGGTATCGAGTTGGATAGCTGATATAGTTCCGCAGCTGCCTCTGTACAGGCCTTCGGGGTGCTTGGAAACTCCAACAGGCGCGGCTTGAAAATAATGGAAGAACGGGCCAGTAATACCCTGTGGTCGTATTCGCCATTGTAATGATATAGTTCTGCCCAGTAATAATTATGGTCATTGCGCAAAAATACATAGCGCTTATATTCACCACTGTTGATCGAAAAAGAATAGGAATTCGTTTCAATTCTCTTGCTGGAAAGGGCCTGTGTCGATATACCGGAGTGCGAGATCCCCTGATAATAGTCTCGCAGGTAATTCCCCTGAAACGATCCCAGATTACATTGCCGGCCGAATTTGGGCATGATGGGGCTTTCATGAAGGGCTATGGTCAGACTCGATTCTTCGATTTCCACCTGTCCGTTGCGGGGGCCAGCACTCTGTTCCTCGTGTTTTATGATATTGTGGATGTCAGTCGACAGCTGCCAGAAAATCACCCCCCACTCCATATCGCGCAGGATGAAATGCAGTTTATTCCGGGTCAGTCCCAAGCTGTCCGAAAAATAGTCTCCCGGCAGAGGCTCCGCCAAACCGCTGGCGCGGTCCAGTTCCAATTCAAACTTATGTAGTGAACCTCGCAGCGGCAAAGTCAAGTCATTCTGGGATTCACTACGCTGCTCTGCCAAGGTCTCATAAACCTCGTCAACCAAGCCTTCGCACTCGCCACTGTCGAGCAGTTGCCTGCCTGCTTCCCGCTTCGCATCCGGGGCCATTATATTCTTCTGCTCTGCTCTGAATTGCGCCTGTTCAGCTGCCGGACTCCTTCTCTGGTCTCTCTCAATATAGATCTGGCGAATTTCCAAAAAGTTTGACGGCAGGACCCTCAGCTTGATGGCCAATTGTATCAGCTCCCTGTGATTCAGACTTTGCAGATGGGCTTTGGTCATTACAGATTCCTGAAAGTTGCTGAAACACAGCAGAAACTGCCCGCTCCACAGCAACGGCGAAAATCGCGAGATACGCAGGCTGTCTATCGCCTCTCAGAGTCTGCGAGATTTTCCCAATGCCTTAGATTGTTACAATGGCGGGCACAAGGCCGGAGCTCAGGCTCCGATTATACCGGAAAACTCTAAGAATTCCAATTCCGCACTGAATCGCGATTCTGTTGCCGAATAGAGGCTCTGCCTTACGGCAGGATTTGTGAGGAATGGCCTGCTTCGATGTGCCATTCCTCGCCCTCAGCAAAGAGAGGAAGCAGGCTCTTTGCGGAAGGTCGGGCCTGGCTGCGCACGGCCCTCCCCGGTTCTCCCCTGCCGCGGCAAAGCAGAGCGATTGTACAATACTCACAGAAAGCGATACCATCAGAAAGCGATACCATTTTTAGAGGTCCCCTTTAGAAGTACCCTGACTTCCTTGGAGAGAGTTCTACATGCGACACGCCGATTTCTTCCGCTACCACGGCTTAGGCAATGACTATCTGGTGCTTGATCCGTCCTTGTGCGATATCCCCATGAACAAAGACAATATCCGACTGATTTGCCACCGCAATTTCGGCATCGGTTCGGATGGCATACTCTACGGTCCGTTAAGGTGTTTTGAAAAAGAGGGCCGACGAGTAGAGCGCAGCAGCGATGAACTTCTCTACTTCCAAATCTGGAACCCCGACGGCTCGGAAGCCGAGAAGAGCGGTAACGGCATTCGCATCTTCGCCCAGTATCTGCTGGATCAAGGCTATGTACAAAGCCCGAAATTCTCGCTGGAGACCTTGGGCGGCGAGGTTCACATTGAAGTAATGGATGCCGATCAGCATATACTCAAAGTAGATATGGGCTATGCGACCCTGCACGCCCAAGAAGTTCCAGTGGACATAGAACAACTCAGTTCGCACAATCTAAACGAGCGCGGTGAAGTTGTGGGCCTGTTGTTGAGCGTGGGAAAACGCGACTTCACCGTGACCTGCGTCAGCGTGGGCAACCCGCACTGCGTGGTAATTGGCGCAGGCGGGCAGGAAGCAATTTCCGCCGAGGAAGCCCACATCTACGGTCCGCTGATCGAAAAGCACCCGGCCTTCCCCAAGCGCAGCAATGTGCAGTTCCTCAAGGTGCTGGACTCCCATAGCGTGCAGATTGAGATCTGGGAGCGCGGTGCGGGCTATACACTGGCCTCCGGCTCCAGTAGCTGCGCTGCGGCCACTGCGGCGTGGAAGAACGGACTGGTCGAATCCCCGGTGCGGGTCGTAATGCCCGGCGGTGAATTCCAGATCGCCATCCGGCCCTTGGATGGTGGGGGAAAAGATTCTGGGAATAAGTGGCAGCACGCCTGTGCCGGTTTGGAACTGATCGGCCCGGTTGCGGGCATCAATTGCGGCCATTTCTTGCCGGACTTCAAACGGAATCTGCAAAACTAGAGGTGCCCTAGAGGGAACTCTGCACAGGAGTAGCAATTTCATGGATATCGTGTATTCAGATCGCATCAGTGGCACCAAACCCTACCCTTTTGCCGAAATTGACAAAAAGGTGGCCGAGCTGCGCTCTTCAGGGGCGCGGGTGGTCGATTTTGGCGTGGGGGATCCCAACAGTCCGACCCCCGACTTTGTGATTGAAGCCTTGGGTGAGGCCGGACGGCGCCATGCCCGCAGCGGTTATCCCAGCTATATCGGCTCACCCGGCTTTCGCGAGGTGGCAGCCGGGTACTTGCGGACGACTTTCGGCTGCGAGCTGGATCCCGCAACCGAGATCAGTTCGACCATTGGTTCCAAGGAGGCCGTGTTCCATTTCCCGCTGGGTTTCCTCAATCCGGGAGACATCGTAATTTGTCCCACGCCAGGCTACCCGGTCTACAAAACCGGCACCGAGTTTGCCGGGGGCAGACCCTACCTGGTGCCCCTGCTGCCCGAAAATAATTTTTTGATCGACTTGAAAGCGATTCCCGAGGAAGTGGCGCACAAGGCCAAAATCATCTGGACCAACTACCCCAACAGCCCCACCGGAGTCAGTGCACCCCGCGTCTGGCTCGAAGAGCTGCTGGCCTGGAGCCGTAAATACAAGGTAATTATCGCCGCCGATGAGGGCTGTTACATCGACATTTATTTTGGCGAACGACCCTTGTCGATACTGGAAGTGGCCGGAGGCAGTTATGGGGGCATTATCACCTTTTATTCGCTCTCCAAACGCAATAATATGACGGGCTATCGCACGGGCTTCGTGGCCGGGGATCGGCGCATTATCAGCGGTTTTCGGAAAGTGAAGACCAATATCGATTCGGGCACACCCAATGTTCTGCAGGATGTTTCGGCTCTGGCCCTGCTCGACATGCGGCATATTCAGGATCTGCGCATCGAGTACCGGGTGAAACGCGATACCATGATGGAAGCCTTTGCCACAGTGGGACTACCGCCCACGCCCGGCGATGCGACCTTTTATTTGTGGCAGCGCGGTCCTCGCTCAGCCTCAGGGTTGGATTTCGCGGCCCGCCTGCTTGAACTGGGCATTGTGGTCACTCCGGGTGCAGCGATTAGCGAGGAAGCGGATGGGCGCAATCCCGGTACAGACTTTGTGCGCTTTGCCCTGGTGCCACCGCTTGAGGATGTGCGCTATGCAGCGGAAGCCATTCGGAAAGGGCTGAAACAAAGCTAAGGAGTACTCTAAAACCCAGAGATATATGCCGGAATCAATTTTTATTGACGAATATTGTTGTCAACAGCTTCATACAGCAAAATGTTTCATGGCCTCATTGAGGCTCCGGAGCATCCAAAACAAGACTAGGAGTACCCATATGCACCACACACCACACATAGGCCCCCCCCGCCTGCCGATCCTGTTGCTGGTCTCGCTGCTCAGCGCCTGCGCTTCGGGTAAGGTAACTCAGGATTTCAGTGGCGGAGCCAAGGATGGGATACGGTGGGAACTGGTGACCGTTCAGCCCGACTTTATTGGCAAATCCGACTTCTTGGCCGTGACCAAAGTGGATGACCAGGAGCTTGACAAGCCCTTAATCTTTGGCATCGACATCGTATTGCTGGCTCCCGGGGAGCATCGACTGACCTTGATGCTGGGCAGCGTTGAGAGACCCATTGAACTGGTCGACCTAGATTCCCGTTTTGACAACTGGAAGGCCGAGCTGGGGGATATTGTGCTCAAGCCGCCCGCATCGCCTCTCAGCGGTCAGAGCGGGAAAGAGAGGGATGAAAGGCGTCTGAGCAGAGGACGCAATTATCTGGTGGCCAGCTATAACAAGATCTATGCCAGCAACAGCGAAGTCCTGCGTTACATGCAGCACTGGGTGGTTAATTATCCGCGCAGCATCGATGCGGGCAAAAACTGGAGCATCGAATCGCTCGACCCCCAGACCAGTGACCAGACTGGTGAATCGGGCTCCGAGACTCTTGGCAGCCCTGGAAATGAAACCGTTGGGCCGAGTCCGTAATCGCATGTTCGGCCCGACTTTGAGCGGCTCAGATGCCCGAGCCGGCGGCTTCTGTGCTGTCGGCTGCCGTATCGCGCTGATTTTGCTGGCATGGGGGCCTTTTGCGCTGTGGGCTCAGCAGCCTCCCGCGCCGCAAGCACTGCCCGGGGTCCTGGTTCACCGGAAAAACCATTTGAATGGCGCGGGCGCAGAGCCGCAGCACGACAGTTACCGAGGTTTCGACCCGCTGGACTGGAGCGTGGACATGGTGGAGCTGCCTCGGGCTGACTACCTGCTGCAAGATCGGTATCGGGTCCACATTCCGGCCTTTCGCATGGCCCGCTTCCAAGTGACCCGTCAGCTCTATCACATGGTAATGCGCCTGCCTCGGCCCTCGAGGCCTTATGAGCCGGTAGTCGGCGTCTCGTGGTTTGATGCGGTGCGCTTTGCCAACGAATTGAGTCGTATGGCGGGCCTGGAACCGGTCTACCGCATCCGCCGGCTCAGCTACTCACCAGATCAACAGAATCAACAAATACAGCGGGATCTGGCTGTCCGGCAGACAGTAGCTACCGAAGGCAGGGAGGGCAGGGAGCTGATGCGTTACCGCATCCGTTACGAGGTGGAGTGGCTGGATGATCGCAATGGCTATCGGCTGCCGACCGAAGCCGAATGGGAGTATGCGGCGCGCGCGCGCCGCTTTCGCTACAGCGGCTCCAACACACTGGAAAACGTGGCTTGGTACGATGGCAACACTCGTAGCCTGCAACAAATCGGGCTGAAAGAACCCAACTCAATCGGACTCTACGACATGAGTGGCAACGCTTGGGACTGGCTGTGGGACCGCTACATTCCTCTGGAGAACAGCCCCCTGGCACGGCGCGGCAGTCCGCCGCCGGAGTCTCTGAGCTCCCGCTTTGTGGGTCGGGGAGGGAACGGGCCTTGGGCTGCTACTTCGCGAATCTGGCTGGGCCCGAGCATCTATGAAGAAGCCGGTGAGGGTGCCTACGATGCCAAACCACTGCCGGCCAATCCGGCAGCGCTCACCTCAGCAGAGCCGCTTGTTCGCGGGTTTGACCTTTCCGAACTGGCCAAAACACGCGGGCTTTCGGATGCCGAACTGCGCGTCTGCCGGGGCGGAGGCTGGAATTTTGCGGCGGTGTACAGCGAGGTTTTACAACGCAGCCCGTGCATCGCCCAAGCGGACTATTATATTTCGGTAGGCTTTCGTCTGGCCCGGTCATTGCTTGAGACGGTAGAGACCGATAGGGGCGGCGAAATGACCGCTGCAAGCAGAACGAACGCAGGCTCACAGCAGTCCAGGGAATAGTCTCGTGAAGCCGCTAATCGTCGAAGCGCCCTACCAGCCCGCAGGAGACCAACCCCGAGCGATAGAGAGCTTGGTTCGCAGTATCAAGAGCGGCAACCGCTTCCAGACGCTGCTGGGGGTGACCGGTTCGGGCAAGACCTACACCGTGGCCAAGACCATTGAGCGTCTGCAGCGCCCGACTCTGGTGCTGTCGCACAACAAGACGCTCGCGGCCCAGCTCTACCGCGAATTCTCAGAATTCTTTCCAAACAACGCGGTGGGCTACTTTATTTCGTACTACGACTACTTCCAGCCCGAAGCATACGTGCCCTCGCGCGACCTCTACATTGAAAAAGAAATTGATATTAATAAGGAAATCGAGCGCCTGCGTCTGGCAGCGACCATGGCCCTGATGGAGCGCCGCGATGTGATTATCGTGGCCTCGGTATCCTGCATTTACGGTCTGGGCAACCCCGGAGATTTCAAAAAGATGCGCATTGTTCTGGAAGTGGGCAGGGAGCTGGAAATCGAAGGCTTGCTGCGCGCATTGGTGGACTTGCAGTACGAGCGCCAACGCGAACTGCTGGACCGCAGCCAGTTTCGCAAACGCGGAGACACGCTGGACATCTTTCCAGCCTACGCCCAAGAGTATTACCGGCTGGAATTTGAGTGGGATGAACTGGTCGCAATTTACCGCATGGACCCGGTGAACCACAGCATCCAGGAAGAACTGGAGGAGCTGACCATCTACCCGGCCACGCACTTCGCGGTACCGCCAGATCGTCTGAAACGTGCGATTGGGCTGGTCCGTGAAGAGCTGGAAGTGCGCCTGGCTGAACTCGAAGGGCAGGGCAAGCTGCTGGAGGCTCAGCGTCTTAAAACCCGCACCATCTATGATTTGGAAATGCTCGAGGAAATGGGAGTGTGCAAGGGCATCGAAAATTATTCGCGGCACCTGACCGGGCGGGGTGAGGGCGAAGCCCCCGATGTGCTGCTCGACTATTTTTCTGACGACTTTCTGCTGGTGATCGATGAATCACACGTGACGCTGAGCCAGGTACGCTCTATGTATACCGGCGACCGGGCACGCAAGCAGAACTTGGTGGACTACGGTTTTCGTTTGCCCTCGGCGCTGGATAACCGCCCCTTACAGTACGATGAGTTCTGGCAGCGCTGCTCTCAGGCGATCTTTATCAGCGCCACGCCGGGGCCCGAGGAGCGCGCAAGGTCGGCGTTGCTGGCCGAACAGGTGGTGCGGCCCACCGGCCTGCTGGACCCGAAAATCAGTGTTCGGCCCAGCGAGGGCCAAATCGAAGATCTCTACAGTGAAATCCGGCAGCGCATAGAGCGCAAAGAGCGCACTTTGGTGACTACCCTGACCAAAAAGATGGCCGAACACCTCTCCGAATACCTGAACAACATGGGCCTGAAATGTCAGTGGCTGCACTCCGAGCTGGGTGCCATCGAACGGGTGGAAATCATCCAGAAACTGCGCAGCGGGATTTTTGATGTGCTGATCGGGGTCAATCTGCTGCGCGAAGGCTTGGATATGCCCGAAGTATCGCTGGTGGCGATTTTCGATGCCGACAAAATCGGCTTTCTGCGTTCGACCACCAGCCTGATCCAAGTTGTGGGCCGGGCGGCTCGCAATGCCGCCGGGGCGGTGATCATGTATGCCGACCGCCGCTCAGAAGCCATGGAGCAGTGCATCCGCGAGACCGAGCGCCGCCGCCGGATGCAAGAGGAATACAACATGCAGCATGGCATCACACCCCGAACTATCCAGAAGAGCATCCGGACTATTTTAGAGCGACACTTGGCCGAAAGGGCCGAGAGCGTGGGAGAAAACGTCCAGCTATTGCGCAAGGACAGCAACCTCTTGGATGCCAGACAGCGTGAGAAGCTGATCCGCACTTTGGAGCGCGAGATGCTGGAAAAGGCCAAAAATCTGGAGTTTGAAGAGGCGTCTCTGCTGCGCGACGAGATCGAAAAGCTCAAGGGATCAGAGCTGTATGCAAAAGAGGCACCCTAAAAAGCCCAAGTTCACGCCGGATTTGAACCCCTTTTAGGCTGCAGGGCTTGATGGTGAAATTATCCGCCTTTTCCAGCTTCAGGCCCAATTTGGCCAGCCCGGTGAGGATCGGAGGGGCACTCACCAGGTGCGGTTCGTGGATGATGTACTTGTGGGGCAGCAATGGCAGCAGTTCACGGCTCCCTTCTTGTCGCAGTCCGAGGATGCGCCCCGAGCCCTTGTAGTAGCGCAGCCAGCGCGGGTCGACCCGGACGAAACTTCCGGGGCGCGGATGGGTAGTATCCGGGGGCTGCCAGATAATTTCGGCATAGCCCTTGCCCAGCCCGTCGAGCAAGTCGCGCAGCAGGTCGTCCCAGTCCTCGTGCAAATAGCTGCGCAGCTCGATGGCCTGGTCCTTTTCGTCTTCCGAGGCCGCATCGATTTGCACGGCCAGCACCGCATCTTTGCGTAAGCCCAGTTGCTGGCGGTAGTGGGGTTCGTAGTAGATCTCCAGTTCGTGGGCCAGGTACTCGTCCGACTCCCCTTCGGAGAGGAGTTCTGAGAGGATTCTGGCCAGTTTGGTGAGTTTCTCAAAGCCAACCTGTGCCTGCCAGACTTCGCGGGAGACTTTCGCCTGCTGTTCGGACAGTTCTTCTTCAGCAGCGTCCGGTGTATCGGGCTGTACGGCTGCCCGCCCAACCCCGAAAATAGTCGATCAGGCCCATGCCCCGTCTGCGTGATCTTCATCTGAGTCCTGCCAGCGGCTCCACGATTTCGGTCGGTGGCGCCGCCCTCGTCCTGGTTATAGGCGTAGACCGCCAGAACTGCGGCAGCGTCCCCGTGGCGTTTGCTTTTCTCGTCTTTGCCCTTCGTCCGTTCGGCCACTCGGGGCAGGCCTTTGTGCAGCTCGATGACCCGGAAGTCGCCCAGTATGTAGTCGTCTTTCGGGATGACTATCGCCCGGTCTTCAAAGCGGGCTTTCAGCCGGGGAAACTACCTCAAACTGCGACGGAGTCAGGAAGGCGATGAATTTCTATATCGCATTACGGAGAGAGATAGATGAACTTCCCTACATTAGAGACCTTGGAACAGCGCAATCTAGCCCGGATTCAATCCACTTTCTGGAGGTGATGGCCTTGCTGCACGCCAACGCCATGCACCCGGCTTATGGCATGATCAATTATCATGTACAGCAGTTGTTCCCCCAAACGGCGGAAGGGCAGTTTTTGGACAATCTGCTTACCTGGCGGCCTCTGTCGCGCTTGGTGCCCAAGCGCTCTGTGGGCAGGGCAACTGCCAGGGGAACAGTGGGCAGCCATGCATCAACGAGAGACGGCCTTGCCTTCATCGCCGATATGATGGACTATAAGATCACATTAGAGCCACTGGCGGAAGGGGTAATGGGGGCCCCTGCCTACAAACCCCAAAAGGCTGACCTAAAAAGTTCCCACATACTTAATTGTGGGACTTCTTATAAAGTTGCCTGTGTCCGTTGTGAAATTGCCTGCGCCCTTGGCAAATATTTTGGCATTGGCATACGTATCTACATTCTCCCGGCGGCTATTGGGATTAAAAAATCGTTCTTGTTTCAGATTAATATCTCTTCCTTCGATATTTAATGTATGTACGAATACATAATCAACAGCGAGAGACGCATTGAGTGCTCTTTGTACCATCACCAATTTCATGGTTAATTTTTGATCGGTAAGATCATAGGCATTACTATCGTTCTCAACGGCATAAAGCGTTGGTCTTACACGTAAATTTGAGTAAGAGTCATTCTGGGGATCTGCGCCAATATCATCAATACTCTCCTTCCCAATTCGTTTACTGGTGGGGAGATTTACTGTGCCGTCAATCCGTTCTCTTATTTGAAAAGAGCCGTCTGTATCAAAGGTGATAATTCCATTTATGGTTGCACCAACTTCAGACGTGATATTAATATCACCCGCTTCAACCAGACGATCCAGCAAAGTAGGCGGGGGAGGGGCCCCACCATTGGCCCTGGGCGGATCGCAGGCGACCAACAAAATCAGGGAGCAGAAAAATAAAAGGATAAATGGGCACAAAACTCCTGCAGAGAAATAATTCTCCCTGCCATATAGTTTTAATTTTTTCGATGAGCGATGAGCGATGAGCGATGAGCGATGAGCGATGAGCGAATTTTACTGAACTTGTGTTCCATAGTGCAATACTCCTTGGTATTATTATGCAAAATAATGCATAAAGATGATGTTCCGACCGGGGTCGGAATGGTTTTAATAAAAGATGAAATAGGGTTATAAAATAGCTTGTTCTTCTCAAAGAATATACTCTTTTCCGACGGAGGGCAAGGGGAATCGTAAGAAAATCTCTGAAAGTTTGCTTTTCTTGGAAAGCTGTTTTGGAACAAGGAAATAAGGCCGAAGAATACTTCGTTGTATTGTAAGTCTTTACTGACAAAGCTGTTCGGCAACAAGATCGCTGCTAGCGCGGAATTGGAATTTTTAGAGGTGCCCTTAAGATTTTGAGCCGTTTCCTCGTCTTCTCAGATCGATGTGTTCGAGTAAGCGATTCGGCCGTTTTTTTTTAAAAACTGCGTTTTTTTGTTACCGACATTTGTCAGCGCAGGGTTTCTCTGCTAAAGTTATCCGCTGTTAGCAGGCAGTCGGAACTGAGCAATTTCTGCCAGATTTATGATCTTATTCGCAAATGGCTTTGTCGGGAAATCCTTACTCGTTATTGCGAAAATCTCAAAAATCCGGCTTATGGGGACTCAAAAAATTCCAATTTCGCGCCAGACTCGGCCTTTTTTACGGAGCAGCTTTGTCACGAAAGCCTTACCATACAGCAAAGTATACCTTGGCTTCCGTTCTTCGCTGCCGCAAAAAATCCCGTCGTCTGGCATCAAAACGCGGTACAATCGCTGCGGCGAAGCAGAGCGATTGTACAATTCTCGCGAAGCGATACCATTTTTAGAGGTGCCCTTAGAAAGCTCAGCTTCGACAACCTGTCAGAGTCGGGTATGAATAAATCCACCGCAGCACCGGTGCTTATCGATCCGGCCCGGCACTTTCGGAGGGGAAAGCTCGGCACGGTCTGCAAGTGAGGGCGAGCCGTGTGAACATTTATCATGAAGAAAGCAGTTTCGGTCCTGTTTTTATGGGGCGCAATGAGCTTGGTGCGACCACTGTCCGCCGATGTTGTCTACCACCTTTCAGTCTTAGTTGACGCCAATCTGAACGATTCGATCGCGCTGGTCAACCTGTTCCCGGGCAATAGTTCCGTCAGCATCAGTAATCCGAGTACGGGCGCGCGCGAAGTCTTTACCGTACAGCAACGTACTTCGATCGGGCGCAAAATCGCGCTTCCCTTCAGCGCTGCCAATCGGCTGGGCTTTGGCGATGGCAGCATAGCTGAAGTACGCATAGTCGAATTGGCATTAGACGGTGCTGAGACCAGCCGGGAACTGAACCCGGCCGCAGAATATCAAGACATAATTGCCGGCCCGCTCATCACCGAAGATACCTTTGATCGTTCGGGTTCCTCCGGCAGCCGGGCGAAAGTGAGAGGGGAGACTCCGGCTCAGGGTGCCTTGGCTTCCGGTGGAGTTTCCGATACACCGGGCACTTTGAGTATGCCCGGCTATCCGAGTACCCCCACTTCGCCTGAGGAGGCCGATTTGCCTTCGAATGTGCTGCCCCACAGCAGCATTCCGGAATTTGTCGCCGAACCCAGCGTTACAGGACTGCCCCCGGCAACGGAAGCACCTCCGCCCCGGACATCTGCGGGAAGTAGCATGGCAAGTGAGAATGAGCTGCGCGACAACTCTCTGCTGATTGACACGCAAGACGGCAGACTACGCATTCCGCTGCCCGAGGATGAAGAAACTTCTGTGATTGCAAATCCGCGTGCAAATCCGATTGCAAAGCCCGGTACCGGTTTTACTGGAACACCGTTGCGTGACCCATCAAACAATCAATCCCGGAAGGCTCAAGAGACCCCGGAGAGTCACGAGAGCCAGAAGGACAATCTAGATGAGAGAAACCGCTCTGAGTCGATCACGACCCGGCCTCCGCCGGGAGACCCTTTCACCGCGCGCTCGGGAGCTTCGGCTGCCGCTCGGAAACAACAAAGTCAGCCGCAACTGAGTGGTGGCGATCCGAGAACCAGCACCGATGCTAGGAGAGCATCCGATGATTTGAGCGTTGTGTCCCCTTTAACCGACCCGAATGCGACTCAAACCGAAGCTGTCGAGAATACTTTCGGACCGGCACGGGATCCCGATGAGCGGGCTGAGAGACCAAATAACGAGGTGCTGAGTCCGAAGGGCGATGCCCGGCCCATGGAATATATGGCAGATATGGACAGCAGGGACGACGGACTCGATAACACCGACAGCGAACCAGCCGACCATCTGGCTCCAAAGCCGGGAGTCCCATCCGCGCAGAGGCCGCCCGGCTTGGCCGATCGCTCTTCCGAGCCCTCCGGCTCAGGCGAGGTTTATGATTCAGGAAAGGACACAGGCGCGGCATACCGCTCTCCGTATCGAGGCAGCTCCCGATCGCAGCTGAGGCCAAATGACGAAACTGCCAAGCCTTTGGCAAATCCTATGGCAGCCCCCCTGTTCCGTCCCCCGGGCAATTCCCCAACAAATCCCCCGGGCAATCGCATTCCACAAAAACCGGAGATCTATTTCCCTACCGAGGGTGACCTGAACCCCCCGCCCGGCAGCGATCAAAGGGCCAAAGGCGGTACCGAAGGGCCGATCGCTCCCGCCGGGGACAACCGTAGACATTCGCCGCCCCTCTTGGGAGATTCGGCGGGTGCGAGTAATGGTGGTCTGGCCCGGCGCGTTTCTGCAAGTGTGCAGGTGATTGGCAGCTTGAACAATCTGGGTTTGCCCCGTGGTTATTATATTCAGTTGGCGTCTTTCAAGGATGTGCGCAAAACCAAGCAGGTGTACCAACAGTTTGTCAACGAATACAAAATGAACATTGTTCCGGCTCAAATCCGGGGCCAGAAATACTACCGCTGCCTGATTGGTAATCTGGATGAATCCGAGGTGGCGAGCACCTTGCGCAAAGTGCGCTCCGCAGGCTATGAAGATGCCTTTGTGTATCGAAATTAGAAGCCTGTGTTCTTGCTCCGCAAACGGTAGGCCTCCACGACCAGCTTGGCCACCTGGTACTGGTCAAAAGTCTCTGTATTGACAATCAAATCAGCAAAAGAAAACGCATCGGTGTCGATCCGATAGAGCTTGCGGTAGCGTTCGGCATCGCGCCGGTCGCGTTCTTGAGTCTTGCGCAGCTGCTCTTCGGGGCTGCCGCCTTCACGCTGCCGGATGTGCTGGCTACGCACCTGCGGTGAAGCGTAGAGATAGACCTTCAACATAGCCTTGGGCAGCAGCCAGATCGCCAGGCGGCTGCTCAAAACAACGCTGTTCTGCTTCAGGCAAAGCTCTACCTGGGTCCGATCGATGAGGCGGTCAATGTCAGGGCTCAGCCGGGCCCGGTCCGCCACATCCTGCAAACTGGTGCCCTGTTCTTCGGCATAGTTGCGCATGGTGTAATTGATGCCCGTCCAGCCCAGCTCCTGGGCCACCAGTCGGTTGACCGTGGTATTGCCGCAGCCGCTGCGACCCGAAATGGCAATGGCGTCAATCGCTTCGGGATGAAGTATGCCTTGTAGCTGCCCCCCCAGCGGATTCCTTTGGGATGGCACTGCTGATACTTGATGCGGCGACTTGTTATAAGACATTTTTGGCCTGTTCTCTCATTTGCTCGATAAACACCTTGAGTTGGACGGCGATTTGCTGCAATTCCACGATCGGACTCTTGCTGCCCAGCGTATTGGCCTCCCGATTCATTTCCTGCAGCAGGAAATCCAACTCCTTGGCGCAGGAATCAGAAGGCTCTGTTTTGCTCCCGCCATTCTTCACCGTCAGCAAAAAAAAGCTTGCAGGCTCTTTGCTGCGCACGGCCTGCTATTTCTCCAATACTGTGCCAGCTCGCATTGGAGCATACAGCAAAGTATGCCTCGGCTTCATTTCCTCGCTATCGGCAAAATCTCGCTGATTCAGCATCAAAACGCGGTACAATCGCTGCGGCAAAGCAGAGCGATTGTACAATTCTCGCGAAGCGATACCATTTTTAGCGGTCCCCTCAAGATAGCAGTTCCGGTTTACGCAGAGGACTCTGTGCGGTTCCACTTTTGCAGCAAGGCTAGGCCCAGTTCGCGGTTATTGCCCGCCCCCATGGTTACAAACAGATCACCCGGCTGCAAAATCTGCTCCAAGCTCTCCAGTGCGTCCAGTGCTTGAGAGAAAAAGTGAGCGGCTGACTGGCCCTGTTCGCGCCGACTTTGATTGACACCTTGCCACAGTATCCGACCGCTGTAACCCTGGCCCTCCTGCTCGCGGGCCGAACCATAGACCTCGTGCAGAATCAAAACCTCAGCATCGGTGAAACAAGTGCAAAATTCCGAATGTAGGCTGCGACTGCGGCTGTATGTGTGCGGCATAAAATCCAGAACCAGGCGACACTGCGGGTAAAAGCGCCTGAGCCCGGCCAGCGTTTTGCGAATCGCGGTGGGGTGATGGGCATAGTCATCCAGCACCAATACACCGGTGGTTGCTATAGCCTTGCCAGCCAGCCTGTTGTCCCGCGGTGGCCAGGGGATTTCACCCAACAGTTCCGAGCGCCGTGAGGCACCGTGAAAGCGTTGCAGCCCTTGCGAAATACGAGGATACTCGGCTTGCAGAAACTCCTTAAAACACCGGTAGCGGGGCAGCAAGCCGCTATGAAACAAGGCCGCCAGTGCTCCCAACGCATTCAGAGCTAAATGTTTGCCGGGGACTTGCAGCCGCAGAGGCAGTTCCGGTTGGCAATTCAGCCACAGCTCCGTTTGCCCCGCACCCGCAGCGATGCGTTCAACAGCAAAATCCTCGCCTTTGCTCACACTCAGACCGTAGGGAACAAACAACAACGAAGTCTCCAATACCCGTTCCCGTCTCTCCAGCTCCGCCACCAGCTCCCGGACTCCCGGATCATCTGCGCAGTAGACCACTGTGCGGATGCTGTCCTTGGCCAGAAAGTCCCGAAAACTCTGCTGCATCATTGAATACGTCGAGAAAAAATCCTGATGGTCCCATTCCAGTGAAGTCAGCAGCACCACTTCGGGCTCAAATTGAAAGAAGTGGTTGCGATACTCGCAGGCTTCTGCGAACAGGGCCTCCGGCCCCTGTGACAGATAAGCATTGCCATCCAGATGCGCTGCCCCCGCGCCCGCCAAGGCGCTGGCGGGCAGCGCCAGACTTTGTAGCAGGGCACTGGCCAGCAGAGTCGTGGTCGTTTTGCCGTGTGAACCAATGATTGTCACAGAAGTCTGATAGACTCGCGAAATATAGCCCAGAACTTCCGGATAGCTGAGCATCAGCAATTCGCCCCGGCGGAGCCGGGCGGCTGCGTATTCGGGGTTGCTCTCATCATATGCTGCCGAATAGATTATCAGATCGCACAGCGCGGGCAGATTGGCCGGATCAAAACCCTGAGCGCAGGGGATGCCAGCAGCCGCCAGCAGCTCGTCGGTGTAAAAATGCTCGGCGACATCGCTGCCGCTGACCTCATAGCCCAAGTATTTCAGCAACTGGGCCAGAGCGCACATTCCGGTGCCCTTGATACCGATAAAATAAAGCCGGGGAGCTGCTGTGCCGCCCAGCTCGGCATCCGCACCCGGCTTTGCCGGAGAGGGAACGCTGATTTTGCCAATATTCCGGTAACTGAAAATCTGTTCGAGCCCTTCTTGCTCGCAGTCGGACATCATGGCTCTCCGTTTCCCCGGTCTCCGGCTTTTGGGGCGCGATCTGTCGGCTCCGGTTCGCCCGGCTGCTGTACCTACCGCCTTGCCTTCACCGGAAAGTACTTCGCTCATAATACTGTAAGCTGCTTCCGGAACGGCCAGGTTAAGGGTTTCTTTTCGCTGCCGGGCTGCCGGGCTGCCGGTCCTTCAGGCGGTACTGCGGGCAGGCCTGCCCTGTGCTGTTGTAAACCTCGACTGCGGGCAGGTGGTAGCTGCGAAAGCCAAAGAACAGGCAGGCGTGGGGCTGTCTGCTGTCCCAAGTGGCTTTGTAGGACCGGCAGCTCCGGCAGGTTGGCAGAGCTTTGCGCTGCTGCTCCCGGGCCGCGGCGTGCTTTGCCTTTGATGGGCCTCTCATCAGCGAATTTCTTCCAAATGATACGGTGTTTCTTGGTAAACGTAGTAGTTGATCCAATTGGTGAACAACAAGGTGGCGTGGGCCCGCCAGTTCATCGGCGGCAGTTGGGACACGTTGTCGCCGGGAAAGTAATTGCACGGAATATCAGGGTTCAGCGCGCGGTCCTGATCGCGCCGGTACTCTTGTTGCAGGGTGTCCACATCGTATTCGGCGTGGCCCGTAACAAATACTTTGCGTCCGTTGCGATTTTGCAGCAGGTAGAGCCCGCCTTCGGGAGAGCTGGACAGGAGCACCAACTCGTCCCGGGCCTTGGGCAGCTTGTCCAGGTCCTGGCTGCGCACTTCGGCATGGCGCGAATGTACGGCGCAGAAATAGTCGTCAAAGCCACGCGTCAAAGGATAATCAGTGTTTTCGATGTGATGCCGATAAACTCCCGAAACCTTGCGTTCGGTCAGGTGCTTGGGAATGCCGTAGAAGTGGTACAGCGCGGCCATGGCCCCCCAGCAAATATACAGAGAAGAGTAGGCGTGATGCTCTGCCCAGTCGAGTATCTGGCACAGTTCGGCCCAATAGCTGACCTCTTCGTATGGCAGGTTTTCCACCGGTGCCCCGCTTACGATTAATCCGTCGAACTTGCATTCCCGCACTTGTTCAAAGGTGCGGTAGAAGCTCTGGAGGTGGTCTTTGGAAGTGTGGCGGGTATCGCGCATGACGCGCATAAATTCAATATTTAGTTGCAGCGGTGTATTGGCCAGCAGCCGTAGCAACTGGGTTTCTGCAATAATTTTCTGCGGCATCAGGTTCAGGATCAGGATGTTCAGTGGGCGGATATCCTGGTGGCTGGCCCGCTCTTTGGTCATGACAAAGATTTTTTCTCTGGCCAGCTTGCTGTAGGCCGGGAGTTCTTTGTCGATGTTAATGGGCATGGGCGTTGTCCGATTGTGATGTTCGACTGTGATGGGAATTGTCTGGGGCCCTGTTAGAGTGTATAAAGGGCATCTCCAAATGAGTGCTTACATTATACGAGTTTGTGGAGCACTGCCAATAAAGGCGGTTTATCCATATAAAACCCAAATGCTAATACCAATCCGTAAAAGTAGCACTCTTTCCGTTTGATCCCCTCATTCTTGCGAAAGCGGGAGTAACAAACATTTATCATACTCTATTTCTACGGATTGGTATTAGCAAGCTGCAAGCACCAAATTTTCACAGCGCATGCAGAACCTCACGCTTCTTACTACCCTGAGCCGGGCCGATGATGCCGCGAGCCTCCATCTCATCGATGATGCGAGCTGCCCGATTATAACCGATCGACAACTTACGCTGTAAAAACGAAGTCGAAATCTCCCCCGCCTGCAAAGCGATTTCCACCGCTTGGGGAAACAAATCATCGCTGCCGGACTCAAGCGAATGCGTCTCCTCGGCCTCATCATCCTCAAAGATGATTTCGTCCAAGTAGGCCGGCTCGCCCAATGTCTTGATATAATTAGAAATACGCTCGGCCTCTTCCTCTGAAAGATAGGCCCCCTGCACACGCACTAAAGACTGCCCGGGGAACGAAAACAGCATGTCGCCCTGCCCCAGTAGTTGCTCCGCGCCCTTCTGATCCAGAATGGTGCGCGAATCGGTCTGACTGGCCACCATAAAAGCGATGCGAGTCGGGAAATTGGCCTTGATCAGCCCCGTGACAACATCGACCGAAGGGCGCTGCGTTGCCAGCACCAGATGGATGCCCACCGCCCGTGACATCGCTGCTAGGCGCGCGATCATGCCCTCCAGCTCCTTACCCACGAGGCTCATCAGGTCGGCAAACTCATCAACGATGACCACAATAAACTCCAGCGGCATAGTAGCCAGATTCTTTTCCTGAATATAACGATTGTAGCTCTCGATGCCCTTGTTCCCCGCGCCGATCCCGTCCAGCAAGGCGTAGCGCCGCTCCATCTCACTGCTGACCCAGCGCAGAGCCTGCAAGGCCCTCTGGGCATCGATGATTACCGGCGTGAGCAGGTGTGGAATATCGTTGTACTGCTTCAGTTCGACAATCTTCGGGTCAATCATCAGCAGACGCAATTGCCGCGGTGTCCGGCTGAGGATCAGCGAACTGATAATCACATTGACACAGACCGACTTGCCTGAGCCTGTGGCCCCGGCGATCAACAGGTGAGGCATGCGCCGCAGGTCGGCTATTTGAACTGCACCGTTAATTTCATTGCCCAGCACGATGGGCAACTGCATCTCATGGCGGGCCCGCCTCATTGCCTCTGAGTCCATCAACGCCGGAAAGGACACCGTGGAGCGCCGCCGGTTCGGAATCTCAATGCCCACCGCCTTCTTGCCGGGGATTGGTGCCACGATGCGGATGCTGCGCGCCGCCAGCTCCATTGCCAGGTTGTCAGCCAGGTTCTCGACTCTGTTCAGCCGGATGCCCGGTGCCGGCAGAATACCGTATTCGGTAATCGACGGGCCTTTGAGGATATGGGTGATTTCGGCTTCGATATTGAACTTTCTCAAGGTCTGTAACAGCGAGCCCCCGGCCTGGCGGGTGTCCTCATCAATCTCGGCATTGCGCTGTTCTGCTTCCGGATCATAGTCCACCAGCTGGCTCATTGTCACTTGATAATTTTGCCAGGATTTGCGCACCAGAGGGATCAGCATGCGCTGGGCCCGTTCCTCTTCGCGCCGGGTATCGCGCTCTTCTTTCTCGCGCAGAGCCTGTTCGGCGGCCTCGGCCATCGAGTAGCTTGCCATTGGTGTATTGACCGCAGCACCGAATTCTGGTTGCCAGTCGCGTTCATACGCCGGGATTCCTTCTGTTCCCTCAGTGCTCGCATCATTTTTGGCATCCATCTGCTCTGGTCCGGCCAGCTCTTTGTGCAGGGCCTGCTCCAGCTCCCAGGTGTTTTCCGGATCTTCTCTTTCTTCTCCAATCTCATCCAGGCCACTCGAATCCTGCGGCAGAAAGCTTTCCAACTGTGGCTCGGTTTCTGCCTTTGCTTCTGTCCCGGTACTTCTCTCTTTCAGAGCATTGACTTCCTCGTCAAAATCGCTCAGATCAAAACCCTGGGTATTTTCGCCATAGCTGTTGTGAACCAGTGGAGCCGAAACTTCTGCGTCTTGCTCTGCCCAGGCTTCGTCCGGGTGTTCTGTTGCGGCAGTTTGCGCCAAGGCTTGTTCCACGCCAAGGAGATCCTCAGATTCGGGGAAAGGCCGCTTTGACTCTTCTTGAGGCTTTTCCCGTGTCTCAGTCTTTGGTTCCCCGGCTCCGCTCAATGGCCCGCCATGGCCTTGATGTCGGCTATTATGGGGATGCACATCTTGTCGCAGCTGCTCTGCCAACTGCGACAATTCTGCCTCATCTTCTGTATCTTTGGCTTCCCGGTGCGGCATCGCGGCGCTGCCCGGCAATGTTTTGACGCCTGGTTCCGAGAATTCGGCGTTCAAACAGGCAAATTCGTCCCACAGCAGGTCCGAAGTTGAAACCTGTGAAAACGGGTCAGCACTTTCTCCGCCCCGGATGTCGGCACCGGATGGTACTTTTTCAGTTTCTTCGGGCTCTTTTGTCCATTCTTTTTCCGGTGATTGGGTCGCCGGATCGCTGGCCAACCACTTGCTCAGCGAGATGGCGTGGTCGTGCCCGGAAGAAGAAAAGTCCACGGTTTCGGCAATGGAATGAGAGGCCAGCGCAATGCCTTGAATGCTGCGCTCTTCATCATCGATCTCGACTTCTTGAACGCCTCGTGCTGCCCGGCTCTCGTCCAGCAGGGGCTCTTCCGTTTCGTCAGTATGATCCAGGCCTCCAGTAATGGGCTCGTCCGGAATATTGGCAGTTTCATTCTCAGTAGTAGTCTCATCGGCTCCGTCTGCCCGAATGGCATCGCAGCAGTCCTCATGCCCTTCCGGCTCAGCAGCCTGAGCCTCCCGGAATTCCGGCAGTGCTTCAGTCTGTAATTCACGTTGCAGCCGCACAATGCTTTGTTCCTCATAGTCTGCCCTGCCTGCGGGTTGGGTTTGTTCCGGATCCACTTGCCGGGATTCCGCTGCTTCTGTGAATGCAATGGGTGTTTCATCCCGAGTATCGAGAGTTTCGTAGCCCACATGGTGCTGGCCCGAAGCTTCTGTCCCATCATTTTGACCATCCTCATCGGCATCGCACTCTTCAAGCGCAAGCTCCCGGCTGTAATCATCGCGCCAGTCGCCCAAGGCCTGTTCGTGTTGCAGAATCTCGTCGGCCCCATCCTCATCGATCAATTCGCCCTCAGTTTCCTGTATCCGCAGCAAGATCTTTTCTTGGCGGAAGGCTTCTTTCCGAGAGGCCAGATACTCGCTGTACTGCTCTTGCGGGTTCAGGGCCACGAGTTGCTCGGCACTTCTGAAAGCCGGATCCACCTGTTTCACGGCTTGGGAGGGGGACTGCTCGTCGGCAAAAAACGGGGGGCGCTCCAGATTGGCCTGGTCAAAAGCCAGCTGCACCGGATTGACGGCATCTGCTGACTGCGGACCCAGGGAGTCTGTTTCGGGCAGTTCGGCGTTGGTGTTCAGGATATCAAAGCCAGGATCCCGGAGCTCACCCTGTTTCATTGCTTCTTCTTCGGCAGTCGGCTGGCTGGGCAGGTCGACCGCAGGGAGCACAGGTGCCTGTTCGGCAGTCAAAACCTCTGATTCCACTGAAGCTCCTGTTTCCGGTGGCTCCATAACTTCCATGGGCTCTATAGGAAATTCAAATGGGTTCTCCACATTTTCGCCCGATTCTCCCACGGCAAATCGGGGATTTTCGACTGCTTCCAATATCTGCCGGGCCTTGTCCTCCCCGTTCGGCTCCGGAGCCAGACTCCCCTCGGCATCATTGTGGCCGCTCTCGGCCAAGCCTTGTTTCAATCCCTCAAAGTCATGGGAAGCCGCAGTTTCATCGTTTTGTCCGTAGTCTTGTCCGTTTTGCGGGTCGTACTGCTCGTATTGGTATACATCCAACCCCGAAAAATCAGGGAGACCCCCATCTGCTTCGTCTGCCTTCTCTGTTTCCGTAGCACCAAGAGCGTCATCGGGTTCCAGACTCTCGTGCAGTGGTGGCTCCATTTCCGGGGCCCCGAGTACCATGTGAGGAGCCAATGGTTCGCCCGGGGTTACGGCGCCGTCACTCGGGTCGGGACAGCTCTGCCCGGACCTCTGCCGCAACGGTGGGCTCGGAGCTGTGGGTGGGGCCGGTGGCTGCGGCCTGCTGCGGTAAGTGAGGCCCGACTGACTCCCTGCATCCAACTCGGCCAGCTGCTCTTCTGGATAGTGCTCAGAATCCCGGAAGGAATCAAAGGCCAGCTTAGTCAGCGAAAACAGAAACCTGCGGAAGCCCGGGTGCAGCAGCAAGACCAATTCAATCGCAAACAGTGCCGAGAACAGCCATAAGGCCACCGATGAAGAGATGCGCTGATCAAGCCAGAGGTTAAGATGGGAGGGCACACCCAGCAGTACTTGAAAAATGCCGTTCAGGGTGGCCAGCGGCAGGATGCCAAAACTTAGCAGACCGAAGGCGTGCAGCCATTGTGGGCGCAGCAGGGCCCTGCTTGCGGCCAGTAACAGCGCGGGCAAATAAAAGCTCAGGATGTGAAAACTCTGCCAGAAATGCTGCAACAGCGGCATTTGCCACAGCCCGGTCAGGTGGCCCAGTATGGCGATCAGACTGAGTGCCGAGGTGGCCAACAGCAGTAGAGACAGCCCAAGCGGCAGAGATCGGGGCAGCGAAGGTTCCCGGGCATCCGGATTCTCCACCGGATACGAAGGGCCCGCCAGACTCGCGGAGGCCGGGGCTCCCGGATATTTCGGTTCCGAATATTCACTCATGACTGTCCCACTCCACTTGCATTCGTTTGAGTCTGCGCTGCGCAGTCCATTAAATTACGCTCTCTCGTTCTTTGCCCCAGTTGACTGCCTCGGTTCAGATATGCAGCAACTCGCGCATATCGCTGGTCCAGTACTCCTCGCCGTAATTGACCAAAAGCTGAGTGCCCGCCGGAATGTCGCAGTCGGCTAGGAAGAACAACAGCCACAGACCGTCAAGCAGGGTGTGTTCAACCCGGCAGTTGGGTTCAAAGCTGTGGTTGGCGTAGCGCAAGGCGTTGCCCGCGTTCTCGGCGGAGACTTCGATGTCCGGCCAGTCCGCTGGGAAGTCGGGGTAGTCCCAAGCGTAGTCACTGCTGTAGCCCTGGCGATTTTCGTGGGCCAGCCCGCCATCGGAAACTTGGACCACACCGCTGTACAGACCGATAAAGTCATCTTTTTGCAGGTCTGTCAGACTGACAAGACCGTAGCGCAGACCCTTGCTAAATTCCTTGATGCCCAGAGGAACCGACTTTCCGCTGCGCAGCAGATGGCCGTAGCGCAGGCTCAGTTCGGAAAATTCGATGATATTGTCCCGGTAATACTCCGATGAGGAGCTGTCGTAATGGCGTAACAGCTCGCAGTTATTTTCGTAGAAGCGCAGAAGGCGAATGCCGTCCTGATTCAGGACTTGTGCGGGGTCGAGCGCCCGGTGTCGCCGCAGTAACACCGTATAATCGTTTGCAGCACTTTTGAGCGTCATTTCGCGCCGGGCCCATTGTTCGGTCCCCGCCTCCACTTTCTGCTGCACATCTTGCTCATTTGCTGCTTTCATTGTTTTGTCGGCTCTCTGCTGTTCTGGTTTTGCGCCCGATGTCGTTTGGGCTTCCGGCCAGGTTCTTGCTCATTCCGGTCGAAACCTTGCCGCAAAGCCTCAATAGATACGATTACGCACGGGATAGCTTACAGAATACGGTATCTTGGGCAATAGAATTCCGGCTACTTATCAGAGGACGGTCAAAAACTTCGCATGCTTTCACGACCCGGCCTTTACCCGGCTGTCAAATAATCCGAGATACAGGAAGCAATACATAAAATACAGAAATGAAATGCGGATGAGCTACGCCACCTACGCTGTCAACCACTTTAGGATGAAGATTTCCCGCCTTGCTGTGTGCTGGGTCGTTTTGCCGGCCTGCCTGCTGAGTAAAGGATTAATGGGGCTGCCCGCCCAGGATGCTGCTCAAAACAGCTCCCAGAGACCGGAAACGCACTCCGGCAGGACGCAGAAAACGCGCCCCGGAATAGCTAATTTTGATGTGAGCTACGACCTGCGTGGCTGTGAGCGCGGCTTTCCGATTGTCTGGCGTTACTATCAGGCCCTGAGTGCCCCGGAGGGAGGACGGGCCTTTACCGAGAGCGGGCAGTTGCGCAAGGCGGCCCGCGCTGCGGGTCGTTTCCCTTCCCGCGAGGCTATTCCGGAACTCGCAAGGATTTCCGGCCAACTGGGTGCCAGCAGCCAGATCTTCGCTCAATTGCTGTGGCGCGACCGTCACGGTAAAGACCGGGCTTATATTTTTTCTGTGCAGCGCAATTTGGATGTTTACGGTAAGTTTTATTACCCATTTACGGTTTTTGAAGACCATTCTTTTCCGTGGAACGCTTGGCAAAACAGACAGGGAGCTTCCCCAGCCTGCGAGGAGAGCGGTTTGTTCAAAGCCATTCCCCGGTTGCCCTTCCAAAACTCCGGCCTCCGGCAGCGGAGGCTCACTTTTACAGAAGAGCCCCACTTGCGCTTCATCGCCCGGGAAGTGGCTCCTTCTGTCCCGCCTCCGGTGGCCGACACTACGGTATTGCTGGCAGTCGACAGCGCGGAGCAACTATGTAAATGGCTGCTTCGCCACGGGGAGCGGGTACTCATCCCGGCTCGGCAGCTTGGCGGTTCTTCGGCGTGGCGTTTTCAGCAGCAGAAGCAGTTGCCTTTCGGTCTGACCCGCTTGAAGTTGTACCGTTGGGGTGCGCCGCAGAAGCCCTATCCGCTCGCCTATGTCCGCTATGATGCTAAGGGCTATGCGCTGTTGGCCAGTTTTGAACACGGCTACCGCCTGCGCTATCTGCCTACGGCACCTCAGAACGCCACGGCGCAGGGCAATCCGGACAGTATCCAAGTTACGGGTTCGGTGATTTTCTGGCTGGAAGCCGTGCAGCAGCTGCCCGGCGATTTGCCGGACGCAGCCGAAGATTTTACCGCAGCCGAATACGACTTTCCCGCAGACTGCACCACCAATGCTCACTTGCGAGCGGCCCGGAAACGGGCCCAAAAGCGGCAGAGCTCACAGCAGGGGCAAGCTTCCGGGGACTGATGGGAACGAAGCTCGGTTTTTATCACTCGGCCGGCTTCAAGTTTCGGGTATTTGGGCTAAGTCTGGTCGTGGGAATGCCGAGAATTACTGCGGCTTGCGCTTCCTGGCTGATGCTTAGACCATGAGGTTCTGAGAGCCCTTTGTTGAAGCGAAGTGAGGAAGATTTGTATGGCAAAAGAAGAAGCGATTACTTTGGAAGGGATTGTGAGAGAGGCTCTGCCCAATACTACGTTTCGGGTGGAGCTGAATAACGGGCATCTGATTATGGCCTACCTATCGGGCAAGATGAAAAAGTATTATATTCGTATTGTGCCCGGCGATAAAGTTACGGTAGAGCTTTCTCCTTACGATTTAACCAAGGGTCGTATTGTCTACCGCAGTTAGTGTAAAAGCCGATTCCTGACTCTTGGTTAGATCTATGACGCCCGCCGCGACAACTCACCGCCGCAAGACATGACAACTCCGATTTCGCTTACTTTCCGTTTTGACATTTTTTGCGAGTTAAGAGCTTCAGACCAGCACCCCCAGTAGAGCCTTGTTCTCAAAATTGGGCACCTCCCAAGCCCGGATAATCTCATCGCTGGAATCAATAGCCCAAGTGGCATAGTCTCCACGTTTGCCATACAAGACACCACGTCTCTGTATCGTGTCCAGTGCCCGGCTGCGATACGCTTCATCGGACTCCGTGTCCGTGCCGCCTGTAGCGTTGAGTAGTACATCCAAAGACATTCCGGGTCGGCTCTGCTCCCACTGGCCCTTTTCATTTTGGCAGTTCCCCGCTGCACCCGGCCCAACAAACTCATGTCCTTGAGTTTGGCTACAGTAAAGGAATTGGCGTGTTCTGCTGCGTAGATATCCCGCCAGTCGTTGGGCGTGCTGGTGATACGAAACATCTTGCCGTTGCTACCCACAGCGAATAAAGCCTTCCACATACCCTCACCATCTTCGTAGAAGGCAAACTCATCGGCATAAACATGGCGGGTATAGCCACGAATGGTGTCAGGATTACAGGGCAGGCTTAAAATGCTGGAACCGTTGGCCAGGACAATCTCATGTTTGTTCTCGGTGCGATCCTCCAGATAGGCGTTGTTGTTCTGCTGAAAGATCCGGTCGAGTACATATAAATGCTTGTGCACATACACCAGGGCATTCTGGCTCTGCCGCTCGCTGGCTGAGACAATCAGCCAATCACTGCGCTTTCCCTCTGCCGCCGCATTTTTTCCGCGATGGAGCCGCGATGGAGCCGCGAAAGGCTTTCAGGCTTTCGGCTGCGATGGGAACGCTTGGCGGAAAGCGGGTTTTCTCATCCTTCCCTATGTACTTCGCTATGGTTTTTTGCCCGGTTTTTTGCCCAGCGTTCCCAGGTGATCGAATTGGCCGCCGCCGGCTCCGATCTTAACGGCCACCCCGCCGGACTCTTTGACATATTTCAAACTATAGTTACCAGCACTCGGTGACGTCCCCCCTACCACGACGAAGTTGGCCCCATCACCACCGGGAAGCTGATCACCGGGAAAGTGAAACGTGATTTGGGAATTCTGATTCACATCGTCATTCCCCGATTCCGTGGCGCCTCCTTTTTTTGTCAGGACATGGCTGTATGCGGTCTCGCCAAACCTCACTTCCGCAGCGGAAAACAACATAAGGAATCCCTTCACTGAGACCTTGGTCTGATCGGCACCGGCAGAATCCAGGACCCATTCGCCCCGGATCCAGTCGGGGAAGGCCCTAAGCGGCGCCGGTTTCAGACTGGCGAAGTACTTCTTGAGGTCGGCTTGGGGATCAGCCGGTGGACTTTTTTGGGAGGCGGCGGCCTTCAGCGTTCCCACGCGCATGAACGTATCGGGGTCCGTGAGGTCGAAAGGAACAGAAACGACCACGCTGTCCCCGTCTTTGGTATATTCGACATCACCCTGATAGCCCTTCTGGATCCGAACCGTACTGCCGGAGATGGTAAAAGTGGCCCCCGACGAATTATTATTCAGGTCAAATTCCTTCGCTACAAAGCCGTTCAGGGTGATAGCGTACTTTGTATCTGTAACGGTTATTCCAAAGGGGGGCCGTTGTTTTTTGGCTGCTTGGCTCTTTTTAGCCTCCGCCGAAACACTGGCAGGATCCACTTCCCAGCTCCCCCGGAGCCAGTCGGGGAAGGCCCTGGACACCTGTGCTTGGGGGGACGTTTGGGCGGTCTTTTTGCTCAGTGTTCCCAGGCGCATGAACTGAGGGGGGCCACCAGGGGGGGGCTTGGGAATGGTGTATACGACCACACTGCCCTCTTCCCGGACATATTTGAAAGTCCCCGCCTTCCCGATAACCGGACGAACCAGAACGGTCTTGTCATCGGGGAAGCTAAAAGACAGCCAAATCGGCGGATTATTCAAATCAGCTTCTATGGGTTTGTTTTCCCCATTTATGGGTTTGTTTTCCCCATTTGGGCTGGGCGGTAAGCGCAATTTGTACTGAGTCTCGGTAAATGTTACGCCTATACCCGAAGGCGTTTGATCAGCTTGTACGACGACCCATTTGCCCCGGATCCAGTCGGGGAAGGCCCTGGACACCTGTGCTTGGGGGGACGTTTGGGCGGTCTTTTTGCTCAGTGTTCCCAGGCGCATGAACTGAGGGGGGCCGCCAGGGGAGGGCTTGGGAATGGTGTATACGACCACATTGCCCTCTTCCCGGACATATTTGAAAGTCCCCATCTTCCCGATAACCGGACGAACCAGGACGGTCTTCTCATCGGGGAAGCTAAAAGACAGCCAAATCGGCGGATTATTCAAATCAGCTTCTATGGGTTTGTTTTCCCCATTTATGGGTTTGTTTTCCCCATTTGGGCTGGGCGGTAAGCGCAATTTGTACTGAGTCTCGGTAAATGTTACGCCTATACCCGAAGGCGTTTGATCAGCTTGTACGACGACCCATTCGCCCCGGATCCATTCGGGGAAGGCCGTTCTGGCCTCTGGAGCCCAGCCGAGCGGCTTGCAGGCAATGAAAAGCAGCAGCGCCGAAGCCGCCAGGACGCCTTTTGTTATGTTATTTCGGGAATACATAGTGTTACTCCTTCTCTCCGGGGTTTCTGCGCGAGGGCTCCCTGAAGCTTCGCGCTGCCTTCACCGCCCCAAGATCTTAAGGGGACCTCTTAAGGGGACCTCTAATAAAGGGGACCTCTAAAAATTCCATTCTGCGCTCTTGCTCGCTCTTTTGAAACGAACAGCTTCGTCAGTAAAGCCTTACAATACAACAAAGTATTCTTCGGCTTCACTTCCTCGCTCCAAAATAGCTTCGCAAGAAGAGCGAATTTTTAGAGGTCCCCTTAAGATGAAAGCGGAACTTCCCACCAGCAAGATTGCCCGTGTCCGGGCGCAGCAAACTTTTTCACATTCCTTCCGGAAGCCCTGCGTAAGAGTATCGGAAGTTTCGCCATCATAATAACATGAAATCAAAAAATATGCTACAAAAACCCTAAACTGTTGGCGGAGAGCACGGTAAGAAAATATATTTTTATTTATTCCAACCCCACTCTCTGGCTAGCCCTTCCGGGGGGGAAAGATTCAGGAAGCGGCGGAGGCGAAAATCATCCAAGGGGGAGCCCAAGGGCAAATCCTACAGGGCAGCTCCAAAAATAAAGCGAATTTTTAAAACTGCCCTAAACCCCGTCGGGGTGAAAACTTTTCAAAGATCGAGGCCTACAATGGCCTGCAATAGAAAGGAGAAACCCTCCGCCTATCTCCTTGCCAGTTTTCCCACGCGGGAGAACACTGTGCCGTCTGCGGAAAACTCAACAGTCATGCCATCGGGGATCTGAATACTGCTTATGGGAACCTCTAAAAATTCGCTTTCGATGCTGAATCAGCGAGATTTTGCCGATAGCGAGGAAGCGAAGCCGAAGCATACTTTGCTGTATGGTAAGGCTTTGCTGACGAAGCTACTCGGCAACAAGATCGCGATTCAGCGCGGAATTGGAATTTTTAGAGGTTCCCTTATGGCCTTGGTATCGGTAAATTCCAATTCTGCACTGCCAAAGATAGGTGCCAATGCTTGCGCAACAGGATCGCTCGCAGCAGTTGTCGTATCGATACTCCATTTCCCCCGGATCCATTCGGGGAAGGTTTCGTATGGGGTTACGAAATACTGTGTATAATATGTTAAAATATGTTTCAATTGCAGCATAATAGTGGATAATTGTATCTAAAATGCTGTAAATAATGATTTTTTATGTAAATTCTAATTTTATTAGAATTTATTGATCGTAATTAATTTAGATCTAACTATTTTTTGTGCTATTTTGTTATGATTAAGGAAGGATTTTTGATTTTACATCGCAATGCCGATTTTTAGAGGTCCCCTAAAAGTATAGGATGCAAAACAGATTCTCTTTGTTCCGTATTCGAATCTTGTGAAATTTCATCAAAAGGTTTAAAGAAAATATTTTCACGCAAAACATTATGATATTCTTTTGGTATTGCTTTGAGTAAATCATCGCCACCTATAGAGGTGCCCATAAGAATCTCATATTAACATACTAAAGAGTAAGGAAGACATGACAAATTTTGAGCTGTACTCAGCTCGATTCCCCAAGAATGGGGCCTTTCACATTGAAAGGAGGTGATCCAGCCGCACCTTCCGGTACGGCTACCTTGTTACGACTTCACCCCCCTTACCGAGCTTACCTTAGGCGCCGCCCTCCTTTGCAGGTTAAGCTAACGACTTCGGGCACTCCCAACTCGGGTGGTGTGACGGGCGGTGTGTACAAGGCCCGGGAACGTATTCACCGCACCATGCTGATGTGCGATTACTAGCGATTCCAACTTCATGGAGTCGAGTTGCAGACTCCAATCCGGACTGAGACAAGCTTTTTGCGATTCGCTCCACCTTGCGGTCTCGCTGCGCATTGTACTTGCCATTGTAGCACGTGTGTAGCCCAGGACATAAGGGCCATGCTGATTTGACGTCATCCCCACCTTCCTCCGGTTTATCACCGGCAGTCTCGCCTGAGTCCCCAACTGAATGCTGGTAACAGACAACAAGGGTTGCGCTCGTTGCGGGACTTAACCCAACACCTCACGGCACGAGCTGACGACAACCATGCAGCACCTGTATACAAGTCACCGAAGTGACTGATGTATCTCTACACCATTCCTGTATATGTCAAGCCCTGGTAAGGTTCCTCGCGTATCATCGAATTAAACCACATGCTCCACCGCTTGTGCGGGCCTCCGTCAATTCCTTTGAGTTTCACCGTTGCCGGCATACTCCCCAGGCGGTACACTTAATGCGTTAGCTCCGGCGCTGACTCCTCTGAATTTACAACCTTCTTAAGGGAACCTCTAAAAACTCCAATTTCGCGCCAGACTCGGCTTTTCGGGACGAACAGCGTTGTCAGTAAAACCTTACAATACAACAAAGTATTCTTCGGCTTCACTTCCTAGCTGTCGTCCAAAACCCCTTCGTCTGGCATCGAAAGCGACTTTTTAGAGGCTCCCTTAAGCATCTACAAAGCCAATTATCTTTTCGCTGTTGTTCTCTAGGGATTTTACCCCGAGATTTTGATTACGAATGTTATAGACAATAGCTTTAACAAACTCAAGGCCGCCAATAGCCAAAAGAGTCACAGTAATTGGTAGCTCGTAAAAATATATACATATATAGACCAGTGGGATTCCTATTAGCCAACCCATTACTGACTCTATAATCATTGGAAAAATGACATCTTTTCTCGCCTTTAGAATACCATCACTAACTAATATATTTAATGCCTTAAATGGAATAATTGCGAAAATAACGAGCAAAATAGATTCTAACTGAAGACGTAAACTATCAGAAATGCTATATATAGATGTTAATTTCCGGACAAATATTGATAGAAATAAAGATATAATTCCGGCTAACCCTATTGTTAGAAATATATTTTTCTTAGCAAATTTATTTGCAGAGATATAGCGATTTTTACCAAGTTCATATCCCACTATATTAAATGCTCCAAGTGCTAATGCTGAAAATATTATTAGAAGAATCTTTTCTACCGATAAAGCAATATTATACATTGCAAAACTATCAGTACCAATTCTCGCATACAAAATATTAAACACACTAGTACTCAGTACCCATAATATCTGTTTTGCTGATATTATAAAATAATATCCAAAATATTCTTTGAATATAAAAGAAAATTTGTTTATACTTATAATCATCTTTATTCGATTGATTATATTAATTTTATATGACATAATTAGCAAAAAACATAACTCTATAACCCTAGAGAGGACAGTAGCAAGACCTGCCCCATAAATACCCATTTCAGGGAATCTCAAATAACCAAATATAAAAATATAATTTAATAAAGTATTTATACCCAATGACAACAATCCAGATATCATTGGTATTATTGTGTTTCCTGTACTCCTAAATACGGTAACAAAATTATTACTTATTGCATAAGTGATAAAACTCATTAATATTAATCTAAAATAATAAATTGCTGCTGTGATTACTTCATTATCATTAATAAATATACCGAGAAAAAATCTTGAGAAGATGACCAATATTGGTACAAATACTACAAGCCCTACCAATGTAGAAGATATGGATAGACCTGTTACAACTTTAATCTCTTCATAGTTACGCTTACCCCAGCTTCGAACAATAAATATCGATGCAGACTCTGCGAAGGAAAATACAATAAATCTCATCACAAATATTATCTGTGCGCTAATGCTAACTGCCGAGATTGCAACAGATCCCAAATTACTAACCATTAGCATGTCTATAAATAGTAAGAGGTAGCTTATTACACCTTGTATTAATATGGGCAAGGAAATTCTAAGTATTCTTTTATGGAAACTGCCTTCCATCAATAGCCAATCTCTATAATATTTTTTCTCTCTATCGGGAAGATATCTATAATTCTCTCTTTGTTCTCTAAATATTGTAGCCGTGTTGAATTTCCATTCACGGCCAATAATATTTTATTTACAACCCTCGATACTTCCAGTAGAATGCCAGCAACACAAACATCTGAGAATAATAATAAGGTGTCTAAAACAATGATTGCTTCATCTATTTCATTCTTGCGGAAAGGCAACTTAAACCCGTACAAGCTGTAATGTATAGTTGTGTTTTTTGGGTAGGGCAATTTATCCCAACTACCAAAAGGGAGTAATATATGGGAAAGATCTAATAATTCAGAATCCCCCTCTGAATACATTAGCACCCCTATGCGAGTACCAACTCTTTTGGGAAGTTTTCCACTTAGGTTATCCAAAATTGCCAAATGTCTATCTTCGGGCAGTCTAGATTCTAATCTTTTCTTTATATATTTTTCCCCTAAGGGCGGATAGCCAACAAATGCAAGGAGCTCAATTTCCCTCGTTGGATATTTACGAAAGAAATAGTTGTAATTGACTTTTTGGTCAGATAACTTGACACTATTATTGACCTCGTCATCAGGTAGGTTTAAATGATAACCCCATATTTCCCTACTAAAATAAAGATCTATCTGTCGTTGACAAGCCTTAAAACCGAGATCGACATCTTCGACCCCCCAACCAACATATTTCTCATCATAGTTCTCAATTAGTTCAAAAATAGATTTTTTTGCAGAGAAATTACCTCCCCAGCAGAAGTACCAAGGGCAATCCTTTCTATCTATTTTAAATATTTTTCCAATATAATGTTTCAGAAAACTCTCTCTACTATCAATTGAGTTTTCACTTGATTTTATAATTTCCAAATACTTATTAATATTTGAGTAATCTACACCATCCAGCGTATCCAATACTGTCTTGGAGTGCAAAGCAGAAATACTACCTAATACCAAACAGTCATCGTGTATCATATGTTGATCCACATGACTTCGAATAAAATCTTCTGTAATCAAAATGCTATCATCTATAAAGATGATAATATCACCCCTAGCCTTTGAAATAATCTGATTTCTATTTGCAGATCTATTGGGGCCAGTATAAGGCACATCCAAGATTCGAATAGCGATGGGAGAAAGTTTCGCTATTTTATTGACTATTCCAACAGTATCATCACTAGATGCATGGTTGCCAATAACAATTTCAAATTTATCATGTGGATAATCACTTGACAATAGATTAGCCATTACATAACCAATACACTCTGCACTGTTCCGAACAGGAATACCCACTGTAACAAATGGCATTTCTTCTATTGGCATAACAAATATCCTCTTATTATGGTACACATACTAAATATTAGTAAGTTGACGTTTCTACCTCTTGCCTATAATATTTTTTAGTATATTATGCAACTCTATTGGCCCCTATAATATTCGTAATATAGCGTGCTATCCCTTGGTTCCCCATGCGCATAGAGCCTAATATCTTTCCTTGCCTAAGAGCCTTATCACAAATACCCTCAGTCAGTAACTCTAATATTGCACTATTAATCTCAAATTTCATCTGTCCACAATCATCAAGCAATTTCAGAGCTTTTCCTACCCCTTGCTGAACGGCACGATTAAGATTTGACAACTGCTCATTATTGCTATATAGGCCAAGAATAGGAGTTCCACAAACCATTGCTTCCATAGTGGATGAAAGTCCACCATGGATTATTCCTATATCTGCCTTAGACATCTGTTCAATTGCATTTTCCGTATATTGCTCAATCTCTACTGTTATCATTTTATTTTTATGTTTCAACTGCAATATATCATCTGCAAATATTTGGGGATCAACATTTCCTCCTGTATTTATTATATACTCCCCAGTAATGTCCAGGCATTGGAATAATAATTTGACAATAGTTCTAGAAATAGCTGAGCCACCTAATGTAATATAAATCCGCGGATGCCAAAGACTATTTCTTTCCGGAACTCTTTTACTATATTTAGGCATATCTCGTAATAATGGCCCAATAAACTGAATATCATTTACATTCTCTAGAGCACCAGAGTTCCCGAGCATCTGAACAATCTCTCCCAAAGGTTGATAGAATGAGAAGTCAGGGACAATTATATATTGACCAAAGCAATCTAAATAATTCTTTTTACAAAATTGATTATTCTTAAGTATATTGAACAATTTTGGTAGTAGATATTTAAGGTTTTTATATAAATTAAAATTCTGTAATGATATAGAAGGTATCCCCTTTACCTTTGACAGAATTCCAGTAATAAACCGCATATAGTGAATAATTAACACAGGCTGAACTACGTCAATAATCTGTTCTTCTGATAACCATGATTTCTCTATATGTTCTTCCGACCCAAACCCTGCCCTAAGAAAATCATGCATCCCACTCTCTGTATATAAATCATAAGAAGTACCTGAAACTGAAGATGATTTTTCATAAACCTCTATAACATTATTAATGCCAAAGGTTTTAGGAATATACATTTCAGAAGCCTTGCAAGCAAAATAAATATCGAATCCAGCATTTTCTAAAACTTTAGCTAAAACTGACATAGGAACTATATAACCATAGCTACTACCACTATATGTAATCATCAAGACTTTCATTTTCACAACCAACAAGCTTTACTGTCCCAAATGGTAGTCATTATCAATTTTAGCATCTACAACAAGACCAAACAAACCATTTTTAAAATACTCTCTGTACTGCTCCGCATATTTGTAGCTACGGAAATTATAAGTTTTAAGCAAATATCTTTGTCTTGCTGCCTCTTCATCAATAATCCACGACATATCACGAGAGTGAAGTCCACCCATATTTGGAAGAACAAGCAACTCACCTGTTTGTAAACATACTTCAAATTTTTCAACCTCAGTAATTGCATTTTTCAATGCCCATAGTGCTTCAAAAGCATATGCATTATTACTGAGAGATGCAGTACGAGTATCATAATATCGAAAAAAACTTTTATCTGAAAGTATAGGATGCAAAATAGATTCTCTTTGTTTCGTATTCGAATCTTTTGAAATTTCATCAAAGGTTCAAAGAAAATATTTTCACGCAAAACATTATGATATTTTTGGGGTATTGCTTTAAGTAAATCATTGCCATCTATATATTTAGTTTTTATAATATTTTCTCGCTGACTTCTCATGCAAAGTAAACATAGATAATCCGCCCGAATATAATGAGCAGTTCTATCATTATGAAAATATAATTCAGAATCAGATTTCTGTGTCTGTGTGCCACTATATGCACTCTGTGCATATACATCTTGATAAAAGTCACCTTTATTTCGGGTGGTGTAAGCTAATATCGGTAGATCAAAAATAATCGATAACAGCAGTAAAAAAAATTCTCCGACAAAAGTTTTTTTATTGTCCCACTTATCCTCTAATGGCCTAGAAAAATCAAAGATAGGAACAGTTAAATCAATAGGACAATTTTTAAGGTGTAAAGGCAATAATTTATTTTTTTCGGATTTTTCCCGATACTTTTTTATTTCAAGAAAACCAGGCAATTCGTAAAGATTATTTTGTACTATACAATTTTGAACCTCCTTTTTAAATCCTAAATAATCTTGATAAGGATTACTTTTAAAAGTTAGACCAATATCTACTAATTTTTGCTTTTCAGCAGCTGCAAAAGTAAATTCAAAATAACGCTTCATGAGAAATTTCATTAGCTTGGAAAGAGCTTAAAAATTATACTGAAATATGACCAAGCTGACGTGCATACTGGAAAAGACCACCAGCCTTGACAACCTCATCTATTATCCCCATTGGCTTAATAGTAAACACATCTTGTATTTTTCTAGATAGAACTTGCAAATTATCTATATCAACACTCACCTCATCACCTGTATGAAGAAGGGAGTTTAAATCGCCATCCACTTCTACAGGAAGGATAGTTCCCGTATTAATACAATTTCGAAAAAATATCCTTGCAAAAGAACTAGCAATCACAATACGAATGCCAGAAGCTGCTAAAGCAATCGGCGCATGCTCTCTTGAAGAGCCACAGCCAAAGTTTTTCCCTGCCAATACAATCCCAAAATCTGATTTTCCTGTTTTTTGATTAATAAAACCCTCATTACCATTTGGCAAACCACAAAATGCCAGGGACCCTAGTTGTTCATAGCCATCTGGGGAAGCTGGATTTATTTTCATATACTCCGCTGTTATAATCTGATCAGTGTCAATATTATCCCCTAAAACGAATACTCTCTCGAACACAATCTCCTCTCCTTTAATTAGAATGCTTGTTGAATTTTACCTGATATAGCCGTGGCGGCAGCAGTGTAGGGAGATACCAAATACACTTGAGCCGACTTATCACCCATCCTTCCTGGGAAATTCCGATTTGTAGTTGAGGCAACTCTGACCGGCCCATTTGCTCGACCAAAAGTATCTTTTGGTCCCCCACAACATGCCCCACAGCCCGGCTCAAAGGACACATAAACTCCTGCATCATTTAATATTTCAAGCACGCTACGATCTCGGACTTTTACTGTTGCTATCCCATTGATAGTTTCTCGCGTTGCGGGAATTGCATAAGTCGGTACAGAAACTTTCTCATTATACAATACACTTGCCGCAGCAATAAAATCTGATGCTTTACCTCCTGTACACGAGCCAATGTATACTTGATCAATTTCCTGCCCCAAAATAGCAGAGACTTCAACCACATTATCAGGTGAATGGGGCTTGGCTACAAGAGGCTTCAATGATGAGAGATCGTATTTTAGAACCTGCTCATATACTGCATCGCTATCAGAATTCACAATGCTAAATTGCTTAATATCCTTAGAATTCAAGTACTCCAGCACAGCATCATTCGGAGCCATGATACCATTTTTTGCTCCACATTCAACAACCATATTACAAATAGTCATACGGTCATCAATGGCCATATTCTCAACAGCACTACCTGTAAATTCTAAGGTTCTGTATGTCCCACCTTGAACTGTCAAATCACGCACAACAGCCAGAATAAAATCTTTCGCCATAACACCTAGAGAAAACTCTCCAGTTAATTCTATTTTTATTGTAGAAGGCACACGCAAAAGAGCCTTCCCTGTACCCAAAATAAAAGCAGCATCAGTATTACCCACTCCGATACCAAATGTTCCAAAAGCACCTGAAGTTACAGAGTGCGAATCGGTTCCTATCAATACTTCACCAGGACGATTATGACCACCCTCCGCTAGAGCTATATGACATACTCCTTTATACCTAGGCGTACCAACATCATAAAAATGATGTATATTTTGTTCAGCAGCAAATGCTCTCATAATATCAAGATTACGATTTGCCGCAATATCTGCAGTATATATAAAATGATCGGGAATCATTACATATCTATCATTATTCCAAACACGAGCATCATTACCAAACTCTCTTTTAAAAATACTAACAACAGCTGGAGTACAGGGGTCGTGCGTCATAAGCACATCGACCTCTACCCATAACAGTTCACCCACAGAAACGAAAGATTTACCGCTCGCACGAGCCATAATTTTTTGTGTAATATTCATAGCCATAATTACCGCTCCCGATTTAAAAAACATTTTTCCACAATAAAAAAGGCTCCTCGGTATATCAAGTTGATTTTAGAGTCGCAGCTACCGGACTGGCGAGCAAGTATATCATCATTAAAAATGTTTCTGTATTCCTGTAACCCCTAGCCCTGGCTCTAACCGCTTGAAATATACTGTTCAATCCTTCCAGACGGGCGCTTGTCTTACCTGAGCGCCAGCGCTCCACCACCTTATCCCCATGCTTCTCCAAGCTATCCAATGCTTTAGCCATCGGCTCTAATAAATCCTGATCTTTTATCAGTTCTCTCGAATAATTGATAAATCTTCGAATCCTCCACTTGGCTCCCTGTAAAGTTTTCGCGCCTCTTATCCAAGATAATTTCTCTTTTATCTGATACCCCGTCATCGTCTGAAAACCTCCCGCTTCAAGCTCCAGTAAAGCTTCCAACTGTGACTTTGTCAGGGCATTGTTCGCCGGGTTCTTTACTACTGCGTGCATGCTTAGGGAAATTCTTATGTTTACTCTCAGATTTCCTCACTGTATTTAATGCTTCTACAAACTTCTTACAAATATGAAACCAATCAGCTGTTACCGAAGATTCAGGAAAATTCTCTCTGATTCCTTTCAAAAAAGGCTTTGACATATCACAAACTACTTCTTCAACATTTTCTTTTTCCCCATTATGTTCTTCTATAAAGTCTTTGCACTCCTTAACAACACTGGAATCCCTTCCTTCTGTCGCAAAAATTACAGATTCCTTTTTCTTATCCATATCGACAAATACAGTCACATAGTTATGTCCTCGCTTGCTTGATGTCTCATCAAGTCCAATAGATTTTAAATTAGATAAATCTATTTGTTTTTTGCCTTCTTCAACGTAATATTTGATAATTCTGGCAACTCTTTTATCTTCGATTCCAGTTTGTCTGGCTACTGAAAGCATAGGCATTTCACGGGCCAGTATGAGAACAGCCTGCTCAAAGAGTAAGGTAAAAGAGCTTCCATTTCTTGCCCATGGGACCAGAATACGCCTGATACCATGCTCTAAACATTTTGTTCGGGGTACTTTTGCGCGGATGTAGCAATGGTGTTGAAAGAAGTTTAAATGCCGCCATTCAAGTTCCTTAAAGTCGTGAGCAGGGCACATTTTCTTACACTCGGGACACGGATACTTGGAGCCACGCTCAGCTTTAATTGCGATGTGTAATTCATGTGGCTTCTTGTCTTCTCTGAGTTCCTGACTGATAATCTGCCATGGTTCGCTCAGTCCCAGGCCCAAAATTAAAAGTTGCTTATCGTTCATTTCCCCATTGTATCATCTTTACCTAAAATCCACAAGACGTACCGAAGAGCCATAAAAAAGAGTAAGGAAGACATGACAAATTTTGAGCTGTACTCAGCTCGATTCCCCAAGAATGGGGCCTTTCACATTGAAAGGAGGTGATCCAGCCGCACCTTCCGGTACGGCTACCTTGTTACGACTTCACCCCCCTTACCGAGCTTACCTTAGGCGCCGCCCTCCCCTTCGTTTCCTCTGGGGTTAAGCTAACGACTTCGGGCACTCCCAACTCGGGTGGTGTGACGGGCGGTGTGTACAAGGCCCGGGAACGTATTCACCGCACCATGCTGATGTGCGATTACTAGCGATTCCAACTTCATGGAGTCGAGTTGCAGACTCCAATCCGGACTGAGACAAGCTTTTTGCGATTCGCTCCACCTTGCGGTCTCGCTGCGCATTGTACTTGCCATTGTAGCACGTGTGTAGCCCAGGACATAAGGGCCATGCTGATTTGACGTCATCCCCACCTTCCTCCGGTTTATCACCGGCAGTCTCGCCTGAGTCCCCAACTGAATGCTGGTAACAGACAACAAGGGTTGCGCTCGTTGCGGGACTTAACCCAACACCTCACGGCACGAGCTGACGACAACCATGCAGCACCTGTATACGAGCTGCCGAAGCAGCTGATATATCTCTATACCATCCCCGTATATGTCAAGCCCTGGTAAGGTTCCTCGCGTATCATCGAATTAAACCACATGCTCCACCGCTTGTGCGGGCCCCCGTCAATTCCTTTGAGTTTCACCGTTGCCGGCATACTCCCCAGGCGGTACACTTAACGCGTTAGCTCCGGCGCTGATCCCCCAAAACCCACAATCCATATTGCGGATTTTGAGGGACCAACACCAAGTGTACAACATTTACGGCGTAGACTACCAGGGTATCTAATCCTGTTTGCTCCCTACGCTTTCGCGCTTCAGCGTCAATTCAGAGCCAGAAATTCGCTTTCGCCTCGGGTGTTCTTCCTGATATCAACAGATTCCACCCCTACACCAGGAATTCCAATTTCCTCTCTCGAATTCTAGTTCAGCAGTTTCCAACGCAACAACACAGTTAAGCTGTGTGCTTTCACATCAGACTTACCAAACAGCCTGCACGCACTTTACGCCCAATAATTCCGAACAACGCTCGCTCCTTACGTATTACCGCGGCTGCTGGCACGTAATTAGCCGGAGCTTATTCATGGGTTCACGTCATCCGGAGGCCATTTCCTGCCTCCCTTATTCCTCACCCATAAAAGCACTTTACAACATCTCTGCCTTCATCGTGCACGCGGCGTCGCTCCGTCAGGCTTGCGCCCATTGCGGAAGATTCTTAGCTGCTGCCTCCCGTAGGAGTCTGGGCCGTGTCTCAGTCCCAATGTGGCCGATCGCCCTCTCAGGCCGGCTACTTATCGTCGCCTTGGTGAGCCATTACCCCACCAACAAGCTAATAAGCCGCAGGCTGATCCAAAAGCGAGGCAAACGCCTCTTTCCTGACAGCACAAGAACCGCCAGATTATTCGGTATTACCCCATGTTTCCATGAGCTATCCCCAACTTTAGGGCACATCACCTACGTGTTACTCACCCGTTCGCCACTCTCAAGCGCCCGAAGGCACTCTACCGTACGACTTGCATGCTTAAAACGCGCCGCCAGCGTTCGTTCTGAGCCAGGATCAAACTCTCCATTATATCTGCCGACCGAAATCGGCAAAGTTTTATCCTTTTCTCGACAGTCGCCCCCGCTGTATAAAACAGCGGGGGCGAGCTGCACAAACGTCATGTCTTCCCTACTCTTTATTATGTCAATGAACAGCAGCTCCACGCCCAGAAGCGATTTGGCTGCGAGGTGAGCGGTACTATAGCCAAAACGTGCTTTCTGTCAAGGAGCGCTCAGCAGAATTCATCATTTTTTTTCGGTGCCGGATTCTTTGCGGTACCAGCCCCTCGCTACCACTGCGCAGAACCGGCGGCTTGTCGCTGAGGGAGGGCTTATCTCGGTAGCTGTCCGAAGCCTCTCTTAGCTCTCTCACATCATCGTGCTGGGGTCTACATCGACTTCCACATAGACCCGGGAGCCGCGGGCCTGCCAAAAACAGGACTGGGTACAACGATGCAGCAACGGGAAGTACTGACTGCTGCTGCGCAGCAGAATGTGGAAGCGGTACTTGCCCGCCACCCGGAAATATGGGCACTCGCAGGGTGGAAACAGCTCAACGGCCTCTCGGATGCCGGCCCGGTCCAGGGCCTGACGCAGACGCTGCTGCCACAGCAGTGCTTCGGCCTTGACTCTGGCCAGGTCCGTACCGCGAAACACCAAGCGGATCAGGCGGCTATAAGGCGGATAATGCGTGAGCCGGCGCAGCTCCAGCTCGCGGCGATAAAAGCCCTGCCAGTCCAGTGAGGCCGCCAGGCCAATCACTTCGCTCTGCGGTTGGTAGGTCTGGATCAGAACCTTGCCATCCGCGCTGAAGCGTCCGGCCCGGCCTGCCACCTGTACCAGCAGGCTGAAACTGCGTTCGGCGGCCCGGAAATCCGGCATATTCAGACTGGTATCGGCCAGCACCACCCCCACCAGCTTGACACGCTCAAAATTCAGGCCCTTGGCCACCATCTGGGTGCCGACCAGCAAGTCCAGGCGGCCGTTGCGGAAATCGTTCAGGATTTTCCGGCTCTGGCCTTTTTTGCGTGAAACATCGGTGTCCAGTCGGGCGCTGCGCAGATGAGCGAAGCAGCGCTCCAATTCTTCTTCGATCTGCTCGGTGCCAAAGCCGATGAGCTCCAGTTCGCTGCGATGGCAGTAGCCACAGCTGCTGAGCATCGGCACGGAGAAGCCGCATTGATGGCACTTGAGCCGGTTCAGATTTTTGTGATAGGTCAGTGCCACGCTGCAGTGGCGGCATTCCTGTACCTTGCCACAGGAAAAGCACTCGACAATCGGCGAATAGCCGCGGCGGTTCAAAAATAAAATGGCCTGGTCGCCACGGCGGGTCACAGCTTCGATCTCTCGCAGCAGTTGCTCGGAAAGCACCGTCTTGCTGCGGCGCAGGTCCACAATTTCGACCACAGGGAAGCTGCCGCCCGCCAGGCGTCGGCTCAGACGCAGCAGCTTTATTGTCGCTGGGGATGCGGCCTCGGGGGAGGACTCGGGGGAGGACTCGGAGGGGGCTTCGGAGGGGGCTTCGGAGGGGGAGGCTTCAACGCCTCTGCCCTGCTCCCAAGCCTGCCTGATAAAGTCGGGCAGATAGTCGGGCTCTGCTGCTCCGCTGCCATCGCTCTGCACAGATGCGCTGTCAAAAGGCTCCGCCCTCTCTGTTTTGGTCAGACAGAGGTAGCGGCTGGCCTGCATCGCTTCCACCGACGGCGTGGCACTGCCCATGAGCAGGATGGCCCCTTCGTTGCGGCAGCGGCGCATCGCCACCTGACGGGCGTGGTAGCGCGGTGTATCTCCGGCCTTGTAACTTTGCTCGTGCTCTTCGTCCAGCACGATCAGGCCCAGTTTGCTCGCGGGTGCAAACACCGCCGAGCGCGCCCCCAGCACGATGCGGCAGCGGCCTTCTTGCAGGTAGCGCCAGTACCACAGGCGCTGCTCTGCACTCAGGTGCGAGTGCAGCAGGGCCACGGGCTGGGCAAAGCGGCTCTCCAGCTGCTCTTGCAGCTGGTAGCACAGCGAAATTTCCGGTACCAGGTAGATTGCGCTCAGCCCCTGTTGCAAAACGCGGGCCATGCACTGCAAAAAAACTTCGGTTTTGCCCGACCCGGTGGGGCCAAACAGATAGTAGAACGGGGCAGAGGCCGGCCCGGAAAGCGGTCGGGGCCGGCAAATGGCAGCCACCGCCGCCTGCTGCTCAGGCGAAAGCTGCTCAGGCGAAGCTGGCGGGTTGCGCGCCGAAGCTTGCGAATCAGTGGTTCCGGAGCTGCTGTAGAGCAACGGCTCCTTTTCTTTTTTACCAGTGGGTAACAGGCAGCCCAGAGCCTCGCCCAGCGAGCAGATATAATACTGCGAGAGCCAGCGTGCCAGTTGCAGTTCCCGCTCTCCGAAGAGCGGCTTGGGCTCGGCAATGGCCAGCTCTTTTAGCTCAACTGATTTCCCTTCGGCGCTGGCCCGGCACAGGGATTCGGGCGGCTCGGATGCCACTGAGATAATCCAGCCTTCTTTCTTGCTGCGGCCAAGGCTGGCAAAGACCCGCTGCCCCACCACGGGGACAAGGGGCTCCGGCTCTGCGGCAGCCCCGGCCGCTGATTCTTCTGTGGCGCTTGCAGCGGTTTGGGAGGAGCTCTTTTTGTTCTTGGGAGACTTGAGAGGCTTCGGATCCTGCTGGGGGTGGTACAGATAGGTAAAGCTCTGCGGCAAGGGCAGCGCAAAGCAGACTTCACAATAGTAGGGTGCTGCCATGGTCTATTCCCCGCGGGTCAGCGCTGACTGCCCTGGGGCACTTGTAGACGTCCGGGCCCAGCAGAGGGGAGTGCGGCGCGCAGCCGTTTCAAGTCCCGCCACACCGGAGCCCGCAGCTCATCGGGATTTTGCAGCACTTCGGCCACGGAGTAGGTTGCGAACAAGGGAATCTGCCCGCCCTCCAGAGGATAGAACAATTCCTGGCTGCGCAGGGTATCGAGGCAGCAGCGCTGCCGGCTCAGGCTGCGGGCCGCGCTGCTGCCCAGAGCCAGGATGGCCTTGGGCTGAAAAAAGCGCAATTGCTGTTGCAAGTGTCCGGCACAGCTTTTCAGCTCTTCAGGCCAAGCGGCCCGCCCACCTGGCGTGCGGCACTTGACCAGATTGGTCAGGTAGCAGATTGCGGATATCTGAATGGCTTCCAGCCATTTTTGCAGGTACTCTAAGTCTCCCGGAGCCAAGGGTCGGCCGTGGCGGTCGGCTTCAAAATCGGGGACATCGCAGACGACCAAGACTTCGATGCGCTGTGGCTCAGTCAGATGCCGGGCCGGGTAGCCGACAATGGGCTGCTGCCGAATGCGGGTCTCCGGCTGGCCGAGGGGGCAGGCCTGACAGCTGAGCACTGCCTGCTGCCAGGCCGCGAGAGTCCCTTTCTCCGGCTCAGAGCCGATACCGCCCGCCGGGACAGGGGCCTCGACACTTTGAAGCGCGTTCTCCGCGTTTTCCGCGTTCTCCGCGTTCTTTTCGGGAACAGCCGTTTCTGTGGGCGCCTGCTCTGTTCTCAGCCGCCGGGCTGCCGGTGCCTGGGACGGGGAGACTTCTACCCCTTCTTCCGGTTCATCCCGACTCAGCAGGCGAAGGGGGGGGGGAGCTGCTTGCGGGCGCTGCCAGCACAGCTCGCGGGGGTCCTCGCCCAGTTCGCGCTCCAAGCGCAGGACGCAGGCCCACAAGCTCTGCCATAGCTGCCGGGTGCCTCCCGGCTCCGTTTGCCCGGAGCCGCCGCTGCGCTCCGCTGTGCCAGACGACCGGGATTCTGAACCTGCCATGCTGTTAAAGTACCGCCTTGCCCCACCCGTGACCAGTGCCCGGAAAGGAGGTCACAATTCCTAGCCAAAGGCCGGAGTTTCTGTTAGGATGCACCAATGCTCAGGATCCTTGCAGATATGCTCACCGGGATTCTCTCACAATGATTTGGTATGGTCTCACCCGCCCGATTATTATGTGGCAGGGATTTTTAGAGGTGCCCTGAAACAGATTCTCAAGGGGACCTCAAAGGTTTTAGGGGCCAGCCATGGGAATAATTTGGAATGGGGATTCTGAACATTTGTAAGGAGAAATGTATGTCTCATCTGGACAGCTTGAAGAAACACACCGTGGTAGTTGCCGACTCGGGCGACATTGCCAGTATTAAGGAATTCCAACCGCAGGACTGCACTACCAATCCCTCCCTGATCTTTAAAGCGGCATCCATGCCACAGTATCAGAGGCTCTTTGATGCGGCGATTGCCTGGGGCGGGAGCCAAGGCCAAAGCAGGGGAGAAGGACTTACCAGCCTAGTCTGCCAGCGCCTGGGGGTAATCTTCGGCTCGGAACTGCTCAAAATCGTGCCCGGCTACGTTTCGACCGAGGTTGATGCTTCGCTGTCGTTTGACAAGGATGCCTCCATCACCGCCGCGCGCCGGATCATTTCCTGGTACGAAGAACTGGGCTATGGGCGCGAGCGCATTTTGATCAAAATGGCTTCGACTTGGGCCGGCATTCAGGCTGCTTCGGTGCTGGAAAAAGAAGGAATCCGATGCAACCTGACCCTGCTGTTCTCATTTGCTCAGGCCATCGCCTGCGCCGAGGCCGGAGTCACACTGATTTCGCCGTTTGTCGGGCGCATTATGGACTGGTACAAAAAGAGTGAAGGCCGCGAATTCGCGCCGCAGGAAGATCCGGGCGTGCTGTCGGTACAGCGCATCTACCGCTACTACAAAAGCCATGGTTACAAGACCATCGTGATGGGGGCCTCGTTTCGCAACACCGGCGAAATCAAAGAATTGTGCGGCTGCGACCGCCTGACTATTTCTCCCGCCCTGCTGGCCGAACTGAAGGCAGCAGACGGCGAGCTGCCACTCAAACTGAGCCCGGAGCAGGGGTCCCAAGATAAGAAGCGTCACCTAGAAGAGAAAGACTTTCTCTGGTTGCACAACGAGGACGCAATGGGCACCGAAAAGCTGGCCGAAGGCATCCGGCTCTTTAACCGTGATCTGCTGAAACTGAAGAAGATGATTGGCGAGAAGCTCTGAGAGCCTCCCATGCGAGCTGGCGCAGCATGGGAGAAACGAGGGAGGTCCTTGCGGAGCAAGGCCCGACCATCCATTTTGCGAGCTGGCGCAGCATCTTTTTGTTGTGGGGAATTCTTAGAGGTTCCGATAAGCTTCTGCAGACGGGGAAATTATGAAAAAATGGCTGGGTCTGTTTATTTTTGTCATACCATTGAGCATGATGCTCAACGTTCACCAGAGTAAGCTCTATCTGCAAACCAAGGCCCATATCAGCTACTTGCAGCACAAACAGAACCAGCTGCTCGAAGAAAACCAGAAAATCATCGCCGAAATTGCTCGCAGCAGTGCACCTGCCACCATTGAGCAGATGCTGCACACCGCCGATGCTGAGCTCAGCAAGGTCCGGCCCGACCAAGTGCTGCGCATCATCGTTCCCGAAGAAGACCGCAATCCCTGAAGCATTCGTGAAGCAAGACCGGCTCGTGAGGCGGCCGTCCGGCAGGCACAGCATTTCCGGGATCACCAAAGCTCTGCGCGCCGCCGGATTCACAACGCAGTGCTACGGCCGGGCTGCTGAGCAACAACAAGCCGGACCCTTGCGCGGGGCGGTAGTCGACTCGCGCGAAAGTGGTGCGGGCCTGCTGTTCGTGGCCCGGCGGGGCGAATGGCAAGATGGGCACAACTACATTACGGCGGCCTTTGAGCAGGGCTGCCGCCATTTTCTGGTGGCACGGGACTGGGCCCGGGAGCAGCTCGGCTCCGCATCCGATCTGAGGAGAGAAATACTGGCCCACGCCAGCTTTATTGCGGTCGGTGGCTTGGGTGAGAACAGCACCGAAGAGGCCCTCTACGCTTGGGCTCGGGCCTATCGGCGCAGCTTGGGCAACCTGTTTGTGCTGGCCATCAGCGGCAGCTACGGCAAAACCAGCACCAAAGAACTGCTGGGGCGGATGCTCTGCCGGCGCTACCTTTGCCACATAACCGAGGGCAACCGCAACGCCCCGGTCGGCTGCGCCCTGACGCTGCTGGGCATCGCACCAGAGAGCCAGGTGGCACTGCTGGAACTGGGCATCGACCGACCCAGAGAAATGGACCTGCTCTGTTCGCTGGCCCAGCCCAACGCCGCCCTGCTCACCGGCATCGGCTCGGCACACTTGGGCAGCTTTGCTTCACAGGAAGAGCTGGCCCGCGAAAAAGCCCGTATCTATGCCCAGCTCTGGCCCTTTACTCCCGGCAGGCCCTCAGAGTCGTCCGGAGGTAGCCCCGCGGAATTGGCCCCGGTCTATGCGCCGGAGGCCCTGCTGCCCGAAGACGACCGTTTTTTCCCCGCGCTGCAGCAGCAATGCCCCCGCAGCACCCGGCAGCAATGCTATTCGGGCCGCCTGGCCCGCAGAAAGGGCTATGCGGTCGAAGACCTAGGCCTGGAGGGGCTGCGCTTTTCCCAAGGAGAGCTGCACTGCGAACTGCCGCTGCTGGGTCTGCACAGCCAGCAAATCTTTTGGGCTGCCGCTGCTGCTGCCGAAAGGCTGGGGCTCGGCCCCGCTGAAATCTTTGCCGGGGCGAGCGGCTATCGGCCCCTGTTCGGGCGTGGCGAACTGCTGCGGCGCAACCTGATTCGCGACCCCGAGCAAAGCAGCGCCGTGACGCCGCCGGACACAGAGCTGCTGCTGCTGCAAGACTGCTACAACGCCAGCCCTGAGTCGGTGTATGCCCTAATCGAAATGTTGGGAGCCTGGCGCTACCGCGGCCTGCTGCCACCCTGCGTCCTGCTGCTGGCAGACATGCTCGAACTGGGGGCCGCCAGCACCCAGTTCCATCGCCGGGTCGCAGAGCTGCTGCTACAGAACTTTTCACCTGCCGTTGCGGGGAGCCCGCCACTCAGCGTGCTGCTCTACGGCTGCGAAATGCGGCATGCCTGGCAGCGATTACAGGCTCAATTGCAAGCTGAAGAGCCGCTCCGCCCCGGGCGCCGGCTCGGCCCCGACTGCCGGGTTTCACTCTTTGTTCCCGGTGGCTCTGGCCGCCCGGAAAGCCCGGGCTGCCTGGAGCACGAAGCAGAGCTGGGGGCCCACATTGCAGCACAACTGAACAGGTTCAGCGCCACGGTATGCGGGGGAGCTGAGCGCTCAAAGTTGCCGCTGCTTGTATTAAAAGGCGCGCGGGCGATGCATTTAGAAAAAATCGCTCAGAAAATATTACGCTAGGTCGCCATTGGGAATACAATCCTCAGGCCGTGAGCGCCGGAGGGATCCATGATTTTGAGCCTGTTTCGCTATTTTGCCGAACACTACGACCTGCCCAAGGTATTTACCTACATATCCTTCCGCTCGGCCATGGCAGCGGTCTGCGGCTTTCTGATTGCTCTGCTGCCGGGTCCCTGGATCATTCACAGGCTGCGCATGCTGAAATTGGGCCAGGAAGTGCGTGATGAGGGGCCCCGGAGCCACTTGAAGAAGTCGGGCACGCCCACCATGGGTGGTCTGCTCATCATTTTATCAGTGTTGGTGTCCTCGCTGCTGTGGCTGGACATGCGCTCCATCTACAACTGGATACTGCTGCTTTCGATCTGTGGTTACGGGCTGCTGGGTTTCTTCGACGACTATCTGAAAATCGTGCACAAAAACAGCGATGGTTTGCTGGCGCGTTTTAAGCTGATTGGCCAGTCTCTCCTGGGCATTGCCATCGGCAGCCTGATTTACTACCACGCCAACGAACACACCACCCTGATCTACCTGCCGTTTTATAAGGAACCCGTCCTGGACTTGGGTTTCTGGGGCGGCATCCCCTACATTGTTTTCGTGGCTCTGCTGCTGATGGCCTCTTCGAATGCCGTCAACCTGACCGACGGACTGGACGGGCTGGCCACCGGCCTGATGCTGATCTCTCTGGTGCCCTTTGCTCTGATGGCGTATGTGGTCGGACGCAGCGACTTTGCCAACTATCTGTTCCTGCCCTATATTGCCGGTGCTTCGGAGCTGAGCATCGGCATTTTGGCCCTGTTGGGTGCTTCGCTGGGCTTTTTGTGGTTTAATTCGCACCCCGCGCAGGTGATGATGGGCGATACTGGCAGTCTGTCCTATGGCGCAGCTTTGGGAACCACTGCCATCCTGCTGAAAAAAGAAATCCTGCTGGTGATTATCGGCGGGGTCTTTGTGCTGGAGACCGTTTCGGTGATTTTGCAGGTACTGTACTTCAAGCGCAGCGGCGGCAAACGCCTGTTCCGCATGGCGCCTCTGCACCACCACTTCGAACTCAAGGGCTGGCATGAAAATCAGGTGGTCAACCGCTTTTGGATTTTGGGCGTTATCTTTGCCCTGATCGGCCTCTTAAGCCTGAAAATCCGATAGACTCAGAAAGCTTTGGGTCTGGTGGCAATCACGGAAATGACAAGAGAACAAAGGCAAGCTCCGGGGGAGCTAGGCAGCTCCCCCCAAAAAGGAAACCCTCAGCTTCGAGCGCGGGGAGGGCAAGTACCGGAGCCGCAAAGACAGGTGAGGCGGGGGAAAAGCGCCCCTTCGCGGAAGCCTTTTTCCGCATCTTCCCAAGCCCAAGGATCAACTCAAAAGAGAAGTCCGAACAGCCTCTGCGGTCCTTACAACAGGAAGGGCAGGCACTTGGGCCATGGCCTGCAAATGGGGATACATGAGTTGCTCGAAGAACTGCGCAGCGACCAGCCCTACTCGCCATTTCTGCTGCTGCTTGGCCTAGAAGCCCTGCTGATCATTTCCGGGGCCGCATTTCTGTATTCCAACTCCAACCACTATATGCTGCAACGCCACCTGATCTGGCTGTCCCTAGGGACTTCGATCGGCCTAGTCCTCTACCTGTTGCCCATTCGCATCATTGTAGAGGCCATTCCGGCCTTGGCATTGCTGGCACTGCTGCTCAACACCCTGCCCCATGTGCCTGGTTTGGGTCTGGCCAACGATGGCAGCCCGCGCTGGATCCGCATCGGGGGCTTTTCCTTTCAGGTTTCCGAGACCCTGCGCCTGATGCTGGTGCTGTATTTCGCTCGCCGCATCAGCATCGATTCGCTCACGTATCGACAGCAGAGCGATGCGAACAGCGACCGCTATCCCCACGTGCTGTGGCGACCGTTGTTTTATTTGCTGCTGGCCAGTCTGCTGGTGATCCTGCAGAAGGACTACTCCACTACAGTGTTGCTATTGCTGATTGCGGGGGCCATGGTGACGCTGGTGGGGTCCTGGCTTTCTCTGGGGATTGCGCTGCTGACTTTGGTGCTGATTACCGCAATGGCCATGCTGGCGCTGGGACAGGCCTTTCGCATCAACCGGGTCCACGAATGGCTCGAAGGTTCGGGCGAACAGATCAATTGGGTCTACGATGCCCTGCGCGAAGGGTCGTGGCTTGGCATTGGCCTGGGACAGGGGCGAGCCAAGCACCTGGTGCCCGCTGAGATGACCGACTTTCCCCTGGCCGCCGTTGGAGAAGAGGCGGGCTTTGTGGGAATCGCCTTTGTCTTTATTCTGTTTCTGCTCTTTGCCATTACCGGTTTCCGCTTGGCGCAGCAGAGTCCGATGCCGTTCGTGCGCTATGCCACAGCCGGGCTGGTGGGGCTGATCTTTCTCCAGGCCACAGTCAACTTTGCGGTCAGCTGTGGCATCCTGCCGGTGACCGGGCAGCCCCTACCCTTTTTCTCGGTGGGGGGCTCTTCCACCCTGAGCTACCTGATAGTTCTGGCTCTGATCAATGGCCTGAATCGGCCCGGTCGCAGCCTGCGTTCCGAATACAGTCAGCCAAGAGAGCACAGCACCCGGCAAATGGCAAGCCGCCACAGACCCGGCCTTTTGGACAGGCCGGAAGGTCGCCGGACAGACCGAAGAAAGCCACAGAGGAAGCCCCGTCAGGCGGGAGTGCTGTCATGAGAAGTCACAATCCCCGCCACTACCTGCTGTATTTGAATTTTATTCTGCTCTTGATTCTGCTGCTGGAAATCGGATTTTTTATCTTTGTCTTTCCTAAAGTGGCCGTGACCCGGATAGAACTGGAGAGCGATCTACCCCTCAGCGACGAAGATCTGCACGAACTACTGGGCTTCTACAGCCCGCAAAATTATTACAGCGTTGACCCCGAAGAACTGGAACGGCATGCCCGCAGCTTTGCACTGGTCAAACAGATTGAGATTAGCAAGGAGCTCCCTGATCTGCTGAAGGTTCGCTTGGAATCGCGCAAGCCGGTACTGGTCATGCTGCAAAAAACTGCGGTAGATCCCCTCGGGTCCGCGACAACTTCCGATTCGGGCACTGGAGAACGGGCGGAGGAGCATGGAGGACCAGACAAAAAATGGCAGAGCGTGCCCATTTTAGTCGATGCCGAGGCAGTGATGTTCCAAGTCGGACTGGGGCGCTATGATGATGTACCGGTACTCTCAGGGCTGGAATTTTCGCAGACCGGCCCACCGGGAAGCTTGAACAGCCGCCTGCCCGACCGACTTTATCCATTGGTCACAGCCTTGGGCAGGCTCCGGCGGCAACGCCCGGAACTCTATGCCATCATCTCCGAGATCCATGCCCGAATGGGAGTTACGGACCTAGAAACCGATATTTATTTTGAGAATGTGCCCAGCTACATCAAGACTGGAGGCAAAATCGATTCCCATACCGTTGAGACGGCCCTGATCGCCTTGGAAGTACTGCGCCGCAGCAATGATTCTACTCGCTACTTGGATATGCGCACTACCGGCATCGTCTATCGCTCAAGCGGCAAGGCCGGACCGTCTGAGCAGCTGCTTCGGCAGCAGCGAGGCGGTTTCAAGACCACGAGCGGTAATGTGATACCTGAAGGAGCTCCACACTGATGTATGTCTGCGTACTTGACTTGGGTTCACTGTACTGCCGTGCGCTGTGCTTGGGCTGGAACGGTGAGCGCTATCAGCTTCTGGGCCTGGTGGAAATACCCTCCGGCGGCGTGATGCAGGGTGAGGTAGTCAATACCGAGAAGGCTGCTGCCACACTGACCCGGGCCCTGGAGCTGCTGGAGCAGGAACTGCTAAAACAGCAAATCCAAGTGCCGATTCGCGAAATCAGCCTGGTCTACAGCGGCGTGACCTTGGGCTGCCACAATTCCTGGGGCATTACCGGTACCACACCACTGCGCAGCCACAGCGATCCGCGTGACAGTTCGGCGCGCTGCGTAACCGAAGCCGACATCGAGCGGGCCCTGAACTCAGCGGCCGAACTGCGCATTAGTGCCGATCTGGAGCGTCTGCACGAGATCCCGCGCTGCTACAAACTCGATGGCAAGGTGCTGCGCCGCGACATCCTAGGCAGCAACGGTATCCGCTTGGAAATTGAGGTGCACATCATCACCTGCCTGCGCGAAGCCATTGAAAATCTGATCGAAATCTCAAGCCGGGGCGAGCAGCACCCGGTGGAAATCGTGCACAGCAGCATCGCCGCCAGCTACATCAGCCTGACCGATGAGGAACTGGAACAGGGTTGCCTGCTGCTGGACATGGGCTACAGTGCCACTTCGTTTCAATACTCGTTTGAGGGCCAGCCCCTGATTACCGAGAGCGTGGGGCTGGGAGGCTATCACAGCAGCCACGATATCGCTGAAATCTTTGGCACTTCGTTTGAGGTGGCCGAGCAGCTGAAATTGCAGCACGGCATTTGCTGGCCGGCCTTTGTCACTCCGGAGGAGCGTGTCATCATCCCCGGCGGGGCCACCAGTATGGCCCAGGAAATTTCCCGACTGGAGCTCTGCGAAGTACTGAATGCGCGCGTGGAAGAGATCTTTGAGATTGTATACGGGCGCTTGGAATATTACGGCATCCAGCGCGAGTACATCCAAAGCACTGTGCTGATCGGAGGCTCGGCTTTGCTCTCAGGCATGAGCGAACTGGCCGAAGAGGTCTTTGCGAGCCCGGCCCGACTGGGTCTGCCCGATGACCCGGCGCTCTACGTCAACCCCTCGCTCTCCCAGGTGCCCGACTGGATGAGCCCGCAGTACACGGCCTTGTTCGGCCTGGCCCTGTACTGGCTCGATGAAGAGCGGCAGCCGGAAAACTCGTTGGGCATCTCGCAACCTTGGGAAAGGGGCGGCCGCAGAGAGCAGGGCACAGAGACCGGGCGCAGACGGGGTTCTGCTGTGACATCCGAGAGTCCGGTAGAGGGTGTTCGCAGAAGCATTCCAAGAAACATGGGAACTTCAATGCTCAATTGGATCAAGCGTAAGTTGATGTAGGAGCAAAGGGAGGCTCCCATGCGAGCTGGCGTAGCATGGGAGAACCGGGGAGGGCCGTGCGCAGCCAAGGCCCGACCTTCATTTCTGCGAGCTGGCGTAGCATGGGAGAACCGGGGAGGGCCGTGCGCAGCCAAGGCCCGACCTTCATTTCTGCGAGCTGGCGCAGCATGGGAGAAATGGGGAGGGCCGTGCGCAGCCAAGGCCCGACCTTCATTTCTGCGAGCTGGCGTAGCATGGGAGAACCGGGGAGGGCCGTGCGCAGCCAAGGCCCGACCTTCCTTTCTGCGAGCTGGCGCAGCATGGGAGAACCGGGGAGGGCCGTGCGCAGCAAGGGCCGACCTTCCTTTTTTGCGAGCTGGCGCAGCATGGGAGAAATGGGGAGGGCCGTGCGCAGCCAAGGCCCGACCTTCATTTCTGCGAGCTGGCGCAGCATGGGAGAACCGGGGAGGGCCGTGCGCAGCAAGGGCCGACCTTCCTTTTTTGCGAGCTGGCGCAGCATGGGAGAAATGGGGAGGGCCGTGCGCAGCCAAGGCCCGACCTTCATTTCTGCGAGCTGGCGCAGCATGGGAGAAATGGGGAGGGCCGTGCGCAGCCAAGGCCCGACCTTCCTCTTTGCGAGCTGGCCCCCCCCGGCATTAGCGAGCCCCCCTCACTCCTCAATAATCCGAAAACGAAATTGCCCAACCCCTCTATCGCCGATTTGTGGTGCAAGCCCATTTCGACATGAAAAAAAAGCCTGATGATAGTAGCTCCATCCGTCCGTGCCGACTTTGGGAAGATAGAGGAAGTCGAATGTTTCGTCCTGTTCCTTGTCTGCTAGGACCTTCGGGAACAGATGCGCAGACTTCTCAAAGGTTACGGCGTTCTCATTCGCTGTTACCGTATTCCCTTCGCCAAAAGTGATTACGTCTTGATAGCCAATAACACCGCTCAGGCTACTTTGGAATCGAAATTTCTTGGGATGAAAGCTGACACAGACCGTATTTGAGGGAATATCCCAGTCATCGGGGCTCCTCGTTCTGAGCGGAATGAAGAAGATCTCACCTTTCTTCGCCTCGATCTCATCGGCCTCTATAATGGGGACATATTGGCCGTCTGTGCCCTTCCAGCCCTTCATGCCCCAAATAAATTCGGTAAGGTTTACGGTGCCTCCCCCCGCTCTGTCATCGGGGGCAGCGCCCCCTACCTGACGGGCAAAAGTGCTGCTGTCGGTCGGGTAATTTTCCAGCCTCACGGCATGGGTGGCGACAGAGCGTCCCGAAGCGTAGGCGTGGACATAATAGGTTTCCCCGGGGACCATGATTCCCGGGACTCGGGCGCGGGTATAAGCGGCTTCGGCCGAGCTTCCCGCCGCCTGGGACAGATCCACATGAATGGCGGTGAAAACCGCGTTGCCGTTGCTGTCATAGCGAATGGCGGATGCGGGGAATTTTTCCGTTGCGCTGAAATAGACTTTCCGCTGGTTTTGCTGTTGATTTTGCTGCGGATTTTGCTCGGGACGGAACGCTCGGGTGATTTTGGCGGGGTGCTGCGCCACTTCGCTCCACGGAGGCGGGGTGCTGCTTTCTCCCACGATAAAGGATATTTCCCTGGGCCGGGACACAGCGGCGGTAATGGTGAGCAGGAATTCCCGCATGCCGATGATGCTCTGGCTTCGGTCGGAATGGTCGGAGAAGGCAAGGCGCACGCTCTCTCCGCCGCCCTCGCTGCCGCCCTCGCTGCCGCCCTCGCTGCCGCCCTCGCTGCTGGAGGAGGGCGGATCGCAGGCGACCCATAAAATCAGGGAGCAGAAAAATAAAAGGATAAATGGGCGTGAAATCCCAGCAGAAGAATAATTTTCCCTACCGTATGGGTTTAATTTTTTCGATGAGCGATGAGCGATGAGCGATGAGCGATGAGCGATGAGCGAATTTTACTGAACTTGTGTTCCATGGTGCAATACTCCTGGGTATTATTATGCAAAATAATGCATAAAGATGATGTTCCGGCCAAGGTCGGAATGGTTTTAATAAAAGATGAAATGGCATTATAAAATACCTTGTTCTCCCTGGAGAATATACTCTTTTCCGGCGGAGTGCAAGAAGAATCGCAGGAAAATCTCTGAAAATTGGCTTTTTTGGGGAGGTTGTCCTTGCCAACTGCGCTGCCTGAGTGCCGCGGGATTTCTCCATTAATAAGAGGCACTAAGGGCAGAGATGATTGGAATTTTTAGAGGTTCCCTATAGTCTTTTGAACAGGCAAGTTCGTGATTAAGGGGGTAGTAAAATGAAGCCGTATAAGGTGATTATGGATGTTGATCCGGGCATCGACGATACCCTGGCCATTCTGTTCGCCAGCCTTTCCCCTGCCATTGAGCTGCTGGGGCTCAGCGTGGTGGCGGGCAATGTGCCCTGCGAGCAGGGCTGTCATAATGCTCTGCACGCCCTGCACGCTGCGGGCAACTGGCAGACTCCGGTGTTTGCCGGGGCGACCAGGCCACTGCAAAAACCTTATGTAAATGCCGAGGGAACCCACGCTTCGGACGGCTTTGGCGGGCTGCACGGCAGTGCGGAATACCAAGCCTTGCAGCAACAGTTTTGCCATATTTATGGGCGTTCTCCATCTGAATTCGGTGTACGTGCTAAATGTGATGACCCGAAGCCAGGGCGAACAAGTGGACCGGACTTTATCTTGGAAACTCTGCAACGCTTTCCCAACGAAGTCAATATTTTGGCCCTTGGGCCTCTGACCAATCTGGCCCTGGCCTGGCAGCAGGCCCCGGACGTTCTAGCCTTGGCCAAGCAAATCGTGATTATGGGCGGAACGGCGCGGCATTCGGGGAACTGCTCACCTGTTGCCGAGTTCAACTTCTGGGTGGATCCGCACGCCGCTGACCTGCTACTGAGCTCCGAGCTGCCCCGGCGTATTCCCGTAACAATGGTGGGGCTGGATGTAACACACCAGGTGGTGTTTTCTCCCAACCTGCGGGAAATTGTGCGATTCTTTAGCCACAGCAGTGGACCGCTGGCACAGCTTGTCTATGATCTGACTCGCTTCTATGTCGATTTCCACTGGCAACAAGAGCGAACGATCGGCTGCGTTATCAACGACCCACTGATTCCGGCCTTCCTTTTGCGCCCGAACTTACTAAAATTGCAAGCGGCTCATGTGGGAGTCAGTACTGATGGTATCGCCGTGGGGCAATCGGTGGTCGATTTTGCAGGAATCTGGCACGATGCGTTGTGTCCGGTACAAGTGGCCGTTCAGGTTGATGTTCCGGGCTTTTTCCACGATTTTCTGGGGACTTTGTTCCCCGCTGAAAAGTCTCAGATTGAGACTCTGCTGGGAAAAGAGTTTCCAAAGACCATTTAGAGATGCCCTTGAGTTCGAATCCCTATTGGGGATTCATTGGAAACATATCATTCCTCGCGGTCCGGCAACCTGTAACTAGTGCTACGACCACCTTCGGGGTTCTGAATAAAGATACCACGTTCTTTCAGCTCTTGAATATCTCGCAGGGCCGTATCATTCGAGCACTTGGCCTGCTTGGCGTATTTCGAGGTGTTCATAAAGCCCTCAAAATTATCCTCAAGCATACGGTTGATGATCAATCGCTGGCGATCATTCACAGGCTTTTGATTGATCATATCCCAGAGCTGTGCCTTGAACAGCACATTGCCAAGCGTGGTTTCCGCATTGCTAATGGCTCGCCCAAGGCAATCCAAGAACCATGACAGCCAATCTGTCATATCAGGCGTTGCACGTTGTTGCGCTTCTAACTGATCGTAATATTGTTTGCGTTCAGCTTCGATTTGGGATGAAAGACTATAAAAACGATCCGGCGTTCCATCATCACGAGTGAGGGCCATGTCACCAATGGCTCTGGCAATACGTCCGTTGCCATTTTCAAACGGGTGGATTGTTACGAACCACAAATGGGCAATGCCTGCCCTGATAACAGGGTCGGTATCATTTTCACCCGCCAGCCATGCAAGAAACGCTTCCATTTCCTGCTCCAAACGCTCCGCAGTGGGAGCCTCAAAATGAATCTTTTCTTTGCCGATGGGACCGGAAACAACCTGCATAGAACCGGCCTCAGTAGTCCGCCATCCTCCAACGGTGATTTTGTGCATGCCGCTACGCCCTGTTGGAAACAACGCAGCATGCCAGTCAAACAGTCTATCCTTGTTTAGCGGCTTAGAGAATTGTTGCGTGGCATCCAGCATCATTTCCACGATACCTTCAACGTCACGGCTTGCGGGAATAAGTCCTGCAATATCAATCCCGAGCCTACGAGCGATTGATGAACGGACTTCCTCCAGGTTCTCACCTTCAATGGCCGAGGATTTTACCACGTCATTGGTGAGCATGCCGAGCGTTGCCTCACGCTTCAGCTCAAAGCCGAGCCCCTCCATGCGCCCAAGCAACCTGCCTTGGCGATGGCGTATATCGGCCAGCTTGGATGCAAGGGTTTCTGCATCCCATGTAAAGTCTGGCCAGTTTTGATGTTCGTGAATCCACATATTAATCACCGCAGACTTGGCATTACAGGCTTCCATGCCTCAGCATGGAAGAAAATGCAGGCCGCTCCCATGCGAGCTGGCGCAGCATGGGAGAAACAGGGGAGGGCCGTGCGCAGCCAAGGCCTGACCATCCTTTTCCGCGAGCTGGCGCAGCATGGGAGAAACAGGGGAGGGCCGTGCGCAGCCAAGGCCTGACCATCCTTTTCCGCGAGCTGGCGCAGTATGGGAGAAACAGGGGAGGGCCGTGCGCAGCCAAGGCCTGACCATCCTTTTCCGCGAGCTGGCGCAGCATGGGAGAAACAGGGGAGGGCCGTGCGCAGCCAGGCCCGACCTTCCTTTCTGCGAGCTGGGCGAGCTGATGCAGAACACCGCTTCAAGCGCGGAATGGGAATTTTGGGAGGTGCCTGTATACGAAATGAAATTATTTTTCTTGACAAATATATATTCTCCTCCTATACTTAGTCAGTTCGATTTGGAACCAACCCGAATAGCAGGGTAGTGGCTAAATACATGATAACCGTGGCGAAGCGCACAAAAATCATCAACCGGTCCCGTATTATCAGGGAAGTCTGGCGCAGCAAAGAAACCAGCAGGGTCAATATAGCTTCCGCCCTCGGCCTGAATAAATCTACCATATCAGGCAACGTAAACGAACTAATCGAACTTGGCTTTCTGAAAGAAGTCTCCGAGGGAGCCTCCAGCCCTCAGGGAGGCAAAAAACCATTAATATCAGGTTGAACAATTCTTATGGGGACCTCTAAAAATCAGCATTGCAATGTAAAATCAAAAAATCCTTCCTTGAAGGGACTATTCACTATTCCCACACCGAGCCAGTTTGTCTCAGCAGGGACAATTTCAGAAAAGAATGCCTGCGCTTGCTCAGATTCTCCCAAAACGGGTGGGAAAGAGCTCCCCCCGGATCCTAGTCAACGGGATAGCATACCGGGAATTGTCGACCCCAGAAGGAATCTGATTCTATATTCGATTCCCTTGGAATTCTCTGAAAACTCGCTTTCGATGACAGAACAAGGCATTTTCCCCATAGCGAGGCGGCAACTTGTTTTAATACTTTGTTGTATTTAATAAGTTGACAAAGGCGATGCTTCGAGGAAAAGGTCGAGACCGATGCGGAATTGGAATTTTTAGAGGCACCTAAACTATGTTAGAGATAACTTGGATTGATGAGCCGACCTATATTACTGATTGCTTCATCAAAGAAGTATCTAAATATGGCAACTTTCGTGTGTATTATGATCGTCCAGATGAAGACACCCTTATTAAGAGGTTGAATTATTGTGATATAGCGATTGTAGAGTGGGCGAAGCTAAATGCTGAGATTCTTTCACAAGTAAAGAGAACAAATAACATTATATTAGTTACTACAGCTTATGATCAATTAGACTTACTATCTGCAAAAAAATCTGGTATTATTATTTCTAATTGTCCTGGTTATAGTTCTTGTTCGGTTGCTGAATTAGTAATTACTGGTATCAATGCAATTAATAGAAAACTGTTATACTCTAATGAATTTGCAAGAAATGGGGAAAAACATGTCTATAAGCCATTTCTAGGAAAACAACTAAAAGGTTCAATTCTCGGCTTAGTAGGGCTTGGTTCCATCGGACAAGAACTTATTCGGATCGGTCAGGGGTTAGAGATGAAATTGATCGGTTGGAGTCCCTCTAATCCTCAAATCAGTGGACTTGAGAATGTTGATGAAATTAGCCAAGTTTTTTTAATGTCTGATTTTATTTCCGTCCAAATTCCTTTATCAAATAGAACTAAAGGATTTATTAACAAAGGACTTTTACAGAGTATGAAACGTGGCTCAATTTTTGCTAGTGTGTCAAGAGCAGATATCGTAGATGAGGATGCACTTTATCAGTTGCTAAAAGATGAATATTTGGGAGGTGCTTATTTGGAGGATGTAAAAGACTCAAAGGACACAAGGCTTGCAGAAATGAAAAATACAATTGTAACTACAGGTATTGGCTGGTATACAAATATATCACGAGAAAAAAATTTATTAAAAATATTAGAGACCATTAAATCTATAATAAATAGTAATCCAATTAATGTAGTTAAATAAATTTCTAAGTTAGGATATGTGAGCATAAACAAGCTTAAAAAAAGTATAAGGAAGATAATATGACTGTAAACCATACGCTTACTCATTTTGAACGAAATGCGTTAAAGCTTGGAATAAACCTTGCAGATGGGCATGCTTATCATGAACTCCATCAATGTTTTGATGATATAATAAAAAATCTGTCTGATATTTGGTTTGATTCTACGAAAAAACAAATACCAGACATAGAGCATTGGTTTCTAGAGAAGTGGGGAGAGCTGGCTGGCTCGACAACAATGTCAACTCATGACTCTTTTCTTATATGTCCTGCTGCATCTAATTCAATTGATATAATAGCAGCTTATTTATCGAATAGGAGACTAAAAACTGCATTGATAACTCCATGTTTTGACAATCTGCCACTTTTGCTCAAAAGGCGAAAAGTTGATTTGATCCCAATTAGAGAAGAGATTTTTGACTCGTTTTCTGAAAATGAAGATGAGATTCATACATATTTATTGAAACATGGGTGCAAATCCCTATTTTTAGTTAGTCCCAATAATCCAACAGGGTTTATTTTCGATATAAATAGGCTTGCAGGTATTGCAAATATTTGTGAACGGGTTGATATTGTCTTGATAGTAGATGTAACATTTAATTTTTATAACAGAAGTAAATATGATTATCACAAACTTTTATCAGACTCAGGTGTAAAATATATACTCATTGAGGACTCTGGAAAAAGTTTCCCAACACAGGATATGAAAGCAAGTATAATATTATTTCATCGATATTTATTAAATGATTTGAAAGAAATTTATGAAGAAATCTTTCTCTGCACCTCTCCTTTTACATTAGAATTGATTGGGCGACTAGTTGAGCGGACTTCAAGTGTTGGGCTGAAAACAGTGCTTTGGGATGAAGTTGATCAGAGGCGGGAAGAGTTATATAAAGTCATAGATCCTTCGCCATTAACTCCTTTGGAAACAGCAGAACATCCATTCTTACCGATAGAGTATCTTAATTGTTCTAAATCAAATCTTTCAGATTTAGAGTTTGAAAAGTATTGTTGGAATAATGGGTTAGGCGTTTTACCTGGTAGATATTTTTTTTGGGATAACTCCAAAGAATTAGGACATGATTTTATTCGAATAGGTTTTATGAAAAAGAAAAATGTATTTAAATTAGCTATGAAACGATTGGAGAATATTCTTGATGAGTGGAAATAAAATGTTGCCTGATTTTTCGGAGATGTTTCCTGATATTAAGTCTTATCAAGTTCGTTGGGCCTTCCTAACACCTGAATCAAAATGGCATCAAGCGCAAATTCTAGCTTCATGGACATATAATCGGGGATTCCGTGAGCATTTCGATATAATGGAGCAATCTAATATAAAAAGTTGGAAAATATCGTGTCTAAGGGCTCTAGTTGACTGGGCATTTTCAACAGTACCATTTTATCATGAGAAATTTTATAGTGTTGGATATTCTCTTGGTGAAATCCGTTCAATGCAAGATTTCAAAAGATTACCAACTACCACTCGCTCGGAGCTTCCGCTCACTGGTGAGATGTTGCCAGAATTACTCTCAAGTGAACTTCCCTATAACAGCTGTCATGCAATGGAGAGGACAGGCTCCTCAGGTACAGTAGTTCAACTGCTTAACAGTTATTGCCACGCAATAGAGACGACAGGCTCCTCAGGTCAGCCAGTTCAAATGCTTATGGACTTATCCCTCACAGAAAAAGACACGCTACATCGCATGTATATGTTCGAGAAAATGATGGGGAATTCGCTGGATCCTAAAAAATGGATATATAATATCAATCATGCTCATTTTTGGTATACGTCCTTATGTGGGAATTATCCTATATTTACTATTTCACAAAGCTGTCCAGTTACATTGTTAACCGAACATATCGCCCAACTTAAGCCAGGGTTTGTCTCGTGTCTCTATAGTGCAGCTGAAAAGCTAGCTGCTTCTGCCATTGATATGCAGAAACTTGGAATCTCATGTCTCAGCACAAACTCTGAGACATCAACAAGAAAGCAGCGTGATTGCCTTGAGAAGAGATTAGGGATTCCAGTTAGAGATGAATACAGCAGCGAAGAAGTCGGGTTGATGGCATTTGAATGTTCAAAGAAAACTTATCATTTGCTGGAAAACGATACTCATATTGAACTTGCTGATGTTGACTCAAGAGGCACTGGTCGTGTGATTGCAACATCCCTTTGGAATTATGCAATGCCTATAATCAGGTATGAGCAAGGCGATCTGGCCCAATGGCCCAAATCAGTTGAAGGGTCAGATGGTTGGGGACTTCCCAAGTGTAACTGTGGCTCTTCTTTCCGGCAACTTGCTGATCTCCATGGGCGTATTGACGAAAATTTCAAGAGCTCAGTAACTGGGGTGGTTCCTTCTGGGATCATGCTAGAGTATGCTGAAAGATGGTTAAGTCACGATGATTCAGGATTGCAAGAGTATAGAGTCGTCCAAAATACATTTGATTCAATTTCTATAATTACAGTTCCTAGAAAGGATAAAAATATAAATAATATGATAATTAATAATTTTATTGAAGATATGGGTTCTGTTTTTGGTACAAAATTGAGTGTGAAAGTGATTGAATGCGACCAGATACCAAATCATAACAAATACAAAAGACGTATATTTATAAATGAGATGAAAAAACATGAATAAACTATCAATAGCTCATATATGTATAATTTATGATGTAATGCACCCTTTATTGGAACGTATTTCAGATGAGATAAAAAGATACAAATTAAGATTCACTTTTATGCATTGGTCAAAAATGGAATATATTATTTCAAATAGTTTTATGATAACAAATATGGATATATTTAGTGCTATATATCTTGATCGTCTTGCCGAACATAAGTTATGTTATCATTCACAACTTCTTCAAATGACACATGTCTCAAATATTAGGAAACGAATGATTAACTATCCAGAAGCCTATCAGCTGGCAAGAGATAAATCCCTTGCTGCAATTATTATGGCAAAAAATGGTTTACCAATACCTGAGACTTATATATTACATGAAATCGAGCAGGTAAAAAAAGTTTTACACAATAAATGTGATTATGTGGTAGCTAAATCTCTTTTGGGATTCTGTGCTCAAGAGATTCAGATTTTTAATAAATATAATATCCCTGTAGATGTTATTTCAGATTGGATTAATCGAGACGGGCAAATTGTTTTACAGCTATACGTTGAAAATCCTAGTCGTTTTATATGGCGTTGTGATGTTGTTGCAGGTAAAGTAAAAGTATGCAATAAAAGATATGCCTATAATATGGATGAAAAAATATCTATATGTAATGGCTCTATAGGTGGAGAAATTGAAATTTTTGATATGGATAAAATTGATATACCTGCTACTCAATTAGCTGTTTGGGCTACTGGAGTATTCGGATTACTTGTTGCTGGTGTCGATATTATCGAAGACTCCAAGGGTGAGCTTTTTATTCTTGAAGTAAATCCTGAGCCAGATATTTTGATGAAGCGTTATGAGTTTCCAGATGCGATTGCAGAACTCTTAAAGAATAAAAGTATTGAAGGAATTGGATGATGAGCAAGGGCAAAGGCACACATCTTTTTAATTTGCAAGGTGTGGATAAAAACTATGGCTTGGGGCTGTCCTGGAGAAAGCTGCTCAGGCGTGAGAGCTTGGCTATGAACCAAGTTGAAGCGCTCAAAAATATAGATTTGCACCTGCATCCGGGTGAGTGCTTGGGTCTACTCGGGCCAAATGGAGCCGGCAAATCTTCGCTGGTGAAAATTATATGTGGTTTGCAGCAAGCAAGCCGTGGCTCAGTAGAAGTCTTGGGTTTTATCAAGAACTTCCGCAAGAAAGATTTTTTACGGCGGATTGGCGTGGTGTTCGGGCACAAAAGTGGTCTCTGGTGGGATCTTCCTGTCAAAGATAGTTTTGCTGTGTTGGAAAAGATTTATGAGGTTGATAAAGCTAGGTATAGAAATAAATTATCCGAGCTTGTAGATGGCTTGAATCTAGGACATATAATGAGTAGAAGGGTGCGAAACCTGAGCTTAGGGGAGAGAGTAAAGTGTGAAGTTGCGGCTTCGTTGGCCCATGAGCCAAAACTGATCATGCTGGATGAGCCTACTGTAGGGCTTGATGTCGTTTCCAGGCACGAACTCCGGAAATATATTCAGAATGTGGTAAGCGAGGCAAAAAGTGGTGTGATCATTACTAGTCATGACATGGCTGATATTGAACATTGTGCCAATCGGGTCGCTTTTCTAAACAAGGGCCAGAAAATCTATGACGGCCCCATCTCATCAGTCAACAAAACGTTTGGCGAAAACCTTATCGCAACTATTATTGCACTAAATGAGCCATTTTCAGAGACATTTATCAGCTCTGTAAGACAGGGTGTTTTTGCCTTACTTGAAGGCGAGGGTTTAGTGTGGAAAAAAGCCAACAATTCCAGGATTGAATGGGTCTTTCCTTCAAATAAGAAGCAACAGACATTGGAGTTAATGAATAAAATGGTCTTAATGCATGAACAATGCCAAACTCAAATCGGCCCGGCTGCTCTCGAAGACGTGTACTTAAGTTATTTTAAAAATAAAGATTAAGGCTATGTTTATATCAATCTATAAGTCTGTGGTTTCCTTTTTCAGGCCATCTTTTATCTTGATGTATTCCGCCGTGCGCGAAATTGTCTTGGATAAATCGATGCTAGTTGTCGATATATTCCTTGCCACAGCTATCCCATTCATCACGCAGTGGCTAATATGGTCATATATCTATACAGAACAAGGATATAATGACATTAAGGGCTATACTTATCAGAGCCTGATGTTCTATTATGCATACTCCATTGCTTTTTGGCGTTTTAATAATAGCTATACTGTCGTCGAATATTTTTCTTCTGGCATCGAAAGTGGTGAAATCGAAACGAGATTGATATGGCCAATTCCTTTACCGATACAAAGGTTTTGGGATTTTATGGGAGGGCTGGTAATCTATATATGGCCAATCATTATTATTGGCATATTTCATTTGACAGTCTTTGATGCAACAGGCTCGCAAACGAATCTTTGGGAGATGGGTATAATGTATCATATAGGAGTAATTGTTCAACTTTTCATAGCATCCCAGGTTTTGTGCTATCTTATTGGTTTCATCTTTGCGACAACGGCCTTTTGGCTGGTGCGCACAGGCTTTGCCCTGCAAATATTAGCAATATTTCAAAGTATTTTAGGAGGTATTATCTTCCCCCCAAGCTTCTGGCCCCCATATATACAGCCTCTTATGCTGTATAATCCTTTTAGATATATCATTTCCATGCCAGCCCAGCTCCTCACCGCTCCCAATCGCCAGGACTTGGTTCAAGCTCTACTAGTAACCACTGCCTACATACTTATCTTCACTGCTTTGGGAACTTTTTCCTGGAAAATATCACGCAAAAAATATAATTCTGTTGGAGGATAAGTCATGTATAAAGTATTCTTGTATATAAAAACTGCTTTAAAAGCTAGCAGCACGTATAAAACGAATTTTATCGGATCCTTAGTTGTAGCACTGTTCGCCAACTCCTTCAGAATACTGTTTGTGGATAGCCTGTTTCAATTTTCAAATTCCATTGCCGGATGGACACTCCAGGACTTATATGGACTTGTCCTCACGATGATGTTTCTCTCTTTTCTGATCGATCTATTTGCGTCTTCCGTTCATTCCTTTTTTGCTAGCATGGTTACTGGGAGATCAGATGTATTGCTACTCCAGCCTGTGCCGATCCCCTTTCTTATCTTCTTGCGGTGGCTAAGTGCTCACGAGCTAGTTATCTGTATTACTCTGGCTGTTTTATGCTCTTTTTTATTTGATATTTCTATATTATTTACTAGTATATCTGCTTCTGCTTCATTATTGATAACAATTATCTCATCTATCGTTGTAAATATTTCTTTTATCACAATACTTCATACAATTTCCTTTATAGGTCAAAGAGCTTTGCCAATTGATTATATTCATATAGAGCTGAGCAAAATGAACCTTATCCCACCCAGCCTGTTTAATCAGTCAGTATTGAATACTGTAGTTTTATTTTTTCCTATGGTTGTCTCTGCAGGAATTACAGTGCTATCTTTCAAATATCCTTTTTCTTCTCTTACAATACTCTTTTGGTTTGCCTCTGTTTTGTCTATGATCGTCTGCATTCTGGTGTTTCAAGCAATGTTGAGAAAAAGAGTGGTGCAGGGTGGATGAGTCATGAAAAATATGTCTACGAAAAAGATCAGACCACTAATTTTATTGGTCAGTAATAATATAAGGATTCAAATAGAAAAATTAATAAAACAAAATGAAAACTACATTCAGCAATACCTAATAATTCAAGAATTTTATATGATGGATAAACCAACGGATCGGGACGGTTTTATTTCAATAAATGATTTTGAAGACGAAAATGAGCTAAAACAAATCCTGCCTAGAATTTTGAAATATATAACTCCTACTCATATAGTCTCTATGGAAGAATTTACAATTATAGGTGGTAGTATTTTAAGTAAAGAGTTGGGGATATATTCTTCATACGATCAAAATATTAACAGGTTTCGTGATAAGAATATAATGCGGAAATATGCCACACGTTCAGGCAAAGTCTACCAGCCTAAGATCTATACATTGGCAAGTATAAGTTCAGATAAGACAAATTATCCTGTCGTAGTTAAACCTTCAAATCAGGCAGCCTCCATCGGTGTTTTTATTTGTAATGATAAACATGATGTTATTGAAGCAATAAAGAAACACAAAGATTATATTATAGAGGAGTATATTGACTTACAACTTTGTCATATTGATGTAATTATTAAAAATTCAAAAAACTGTTTCTTTTCTGTTGGTTATTATATTGGAGAGGCGGGTTATGATTATGCAAAAGGCAATCCAATATCATCCTATATAAACCCAAAAGAAGATGATCTGTATTTTATAGAAGCATTTATAGAAAATATTATAAATATTTTTAATCCCCAAGATGGTGTATTACATATAGAAGCCTTTTATGAAAAAGGAAAACCTCTTATTTTTTTGGAAATTGGGCGTCGACCAGCCGGTGGAAGTGTTTCAAGAGCAATATATGCATCATCTGGGGTAGATATAATAGAAGCACATTTCAAATTAAATCTCAATTTACCATATGAATTAAAAGTTCGTCGACCTAAAAAACCTACAGGAATTCTTATATGGCCTAAATTATTTTCTGAAAAAATAGACTCAGAAATGTCTATCAATAATATTTATTTTCCTACAGATGGATGGAGGAGCAATATTTTCTATCAATCAATGGCACAGAGAGGAGATTCCGCGACTTCTTCTGTTAGTTATAGTAATTATTTCCTTGATATAGTCTTTACTTCTGATGATTTTAAATTAGTATTAAATGATATTAATCGTACAAAAAAAGAATTTTTTGTAGATATAAATACAAACAAAAAGTTATTTTGGATAGATAATTCTTCTGATATTTTAAATAAATCTTTTGCAGAAAAATTTAAAAGTGTTGCTGTTAGTGAAGAATTTCTAGACTATAGAGAAAATATATTGATAACACCTGGAAATATATATAGTGATATTCTAAATTTTTTAACTGGTGACTTGAATAAGATTCTTCAGTTAATTCATTCTCTCCCAGATAGAATCTTTAACAGCAATGAATACCTTTGGGGAAAAGAACTTGGTTTTTCACCCGAAGCTATAGAGGCTCTTTCTCTTTTTAAAATAAGAGGGCCATTGACTTTTTACCGATGGGATATTATTCAGGGAAAAAATAGTATAAAATTATTAGAGCTAAATGCTGGACTTGTACAAGGTGGCCTTAGACAACAAAAGTTACAAGAATTATATGATGCTGAGAGAAATCTAAGTAATAAAAACTGGGTTCATCCTCTTTCATCTTTTACGAGAAATCTTAAACAATATGCAGAAAAATATCATATTAATACTTTCCTTATTCTTGAAGATGATGACTATCTTAAATTAGAACCTGAACCAATAAGAGCTATTTGTAACGGTTTGAAATATTGTGGAATTAAGAATATTAACTCATTAGCTGTTAGTCAACTAAGTGAAATAGACCTATCACAAAAATATATTTCGATAGAATTATTTTCTATTGATGAAATATCAAAAAAAACTTCACGATATACTGCATATTTCAATTTGTTAAGTTCAGGTACCATTTTGAGCGGATTATCTCCTTTATGCGAGTGTTATATGAGTAAATTAACCTTTGCATTATTATACAAAGGAATTGAAAAAGGGATATTTAACAGGGGGGAGGAAATGCTTATTAAAAAATATATTCCACAAACAAAAAGTATGAATAAAAAAGAAAATCAGGAAGTTATCCTTAATAGCAAAGATCATTTAATACTTAAGCCAGCTCTGGGTTCCAGTGGTAACGGAATATTAGTTGGAGGGAAAATGGATTTATTATGTTGGCAGTCAGAGATAGCCAATATAATAAAAAAGGAGATTCCTTATGTCGCTCAGGATTATGTTAAATCATGTCGTGAATCAGTTTATATTTACTCCCCAAAGGGATCCCTTAAAACATATAAAGTCCCAATCGTTTATTCAATGTATATGACAGAAGGGAGTTTTTGTGGCGGATATGTAAGGTCAGGTAAGGTAGATGATATTGTAGTAACTGGTACAAATGGTGGGGCTGCAGGTGTATTACGGGTCAGATATGAGTGATGATATAATGAAAAATACAGAAAATATAGAATCTATATCACAAATTGTAGCAGGCCAAAAATTAAATCAAAAAGATATTTTTAATAAAATTAGTCCTTTTTTCAGTGAATTAAATAAACGTAGCTATATAAAAAGTTTTATATATTTATTAGTTTGGCTATGTTCCTATATTTTTCTTTTATTAATAGGGAATTATTTCAATAAATTTTTTTTATGGTTGTTATTATGGACTATAATGGGATTCCTATTTTCTACGGTATTTTCGATAATGCATTATTGTTCTCATATGACAATGTTTTCTGGTCGTTTACTTAACTGGTTATTTGGTAATATCTTTTCGTCTTTAATTCTAATGAATTTCTCTCTGTATAAGTATTTTCATCAGGGCCATCACAAAAAAACAAAGCAAGCAGGAGATACGGAACCAATTGGTGAACTCGCAAGTATTGGCCATTATTTTCTTGCATTATCAAATTGGGACTTTATTTTAGGATTTATAAGACTTTCATTTTTCTCTTTGTTAGAGTATACCCCTAATTTTATTTTATATCGAAAACAATTAAAGAAAATCAAATTTGATTCAATTATTTTATTTATATGGATTATATTAATAATATTAATAACAATAATGAATCCTATAAAAGTTTTATATTTTTATTGGATACCATTACAAGTAGGATTTTCAATTAATTTTTTTACTTCTTTTTCGGAGCATTATGGATGTAAAAAAGGATCAGATAAATTAAAAAATACACGAAGTGTACGTATAAAATTCTCAATTATAAAATTTTTTATGTTGAATAGCAATTATCATAGTGAACATCATTTCCTACCTAGTGCTTCCCCATGGTTGCTGCCCCTTTTAAATAAGGTGATAGGGGATTTTTTCTGGCACACAGAGAAAAGTTATTTACAAATACACAAAGAACAAATAATGAAGATTATTTCTAAAAAGATAGAATCTAATAATATACCTGAAGGGTTTTATCCAGACTTTAATTATAAATTAAAAAAGTTTAATCATAAAGAGGACCTCTAAAAATTCGCTTTTGTCTTCTTGCGAAGCTATTTTGGAGCGAGGAAGTGAAGCCGAAGAATACTTTGTTGTATTGTAAGGCTTTGCTGACGAAGCTGTTCGTTTCAAAAGAGCGAGCAAGAGCGCAGAATGGGATTTTTAGAGGTTCCCATAAAGAGGGCCTCTAAAGACTCACTTTTGATGCTGAGCGGATGAGATTTTGCCGAGTGCGAGGAAGTGAAGCCGAAGCATACTTTGTTGTATGGCTCCCATGCGAGCTGGCGAGCATGGGAGAATGAGGGGAGGGCCGTGCGCAGCCAGGCCCAACCATCCTCTTTGCGAACTGGCGAGCTGGCGAGCATGGGAGAATGAGGGGAGGGCCGTGCGCAGCCAAGGCCTGACCATCCTCTTTGCGAACTGGGCGAGCTGGCGAGCATCTTTCTCTGGTGGGGAATTTTTAGAGGTGCCCTTTATATATAAATGGAAACTTTTTCCGCTCAATTTTTTACAATTCCCCTGGATTTTTATTGATTCTGTCTTTCATTATCGTTAAGATATGGACACTCTCCGGAGAGTTTTGGGAGGTGCTTAAAAGGTCCCCATAATAATACGCAGGAGTATTGCGCCATGAAACACGAATGTAGTAAAATTCGCACATCGCACATCGCACATCGCACATCGCACATCGCAGCCATAAAACCAAAGCCATGCCGCAGGAAGACGGATTTTTCTGCGGCCTTTTTGCGCCCGTTTCTCCCCCTTCTCCTACCGACCCTCCTGCTAAACTGCGACCCGATCGGGGAGTTGGCTGTCGATGAAGCAAAGAAAAGGGTCTTCCCCGAATGGCTCCGGGGGGAATGGTACGAAACGGATGAAAACGGGGAACAGAAGCGAAAGGGAACGTTTACCAAGACCAAGTATCTCCCCAAAGATGGGCCGGAGCTTGATCTGAACGACACGAAAAGCGGGGTTTCTTTTACATTGAGCGATGACAAAGTCGTGATTTCGCAGCCGGAACAACATGAGACCACGTATCGCAAAGGTCCGGACGGCGGGGTAGAGTTCTCAACTGAGAATGCAGGAGGGCTCTTTCTGGAAAATTCCCGCAATGAGGAGGGACCTCAGAGCGTATACCCGCACAAGTCCCAGGAGGGACCTCAGGTGAAAAATGAGGAGGGACCTCAGGTGAAAGAGGATACTGGTAAAAAAACAAAGATAGTAAAGTTCAGCGGCATGGGACGTGTGCACCCGACCACAAAAGAGCAGAGCCCGATCAAAGGGAGCCTCAGCGTAAACGAAGACGTCACTCGGATTATAGACCTCTCGATTACCGAGCAGAATGAGACTCCCGGTATCGGGAGTCGCATTACCGAAGAAGGGTTTCTGGAACAGTTTCGCGGCGAAAAAATTGGAGCTGAGATTCTCATGAATCCTTCTTCCGGCGATACCTACAGCAGTGATCGCGATGACAGTGCTTTTGATGCGGTCTCCGGAGCGACCCTGACTTCAACGGCCGTTGCCAAAATCATCAACGATGCCATTCAAAAGCTGCGGGGGGGGGATTATTCCGAAGGCAAGGTCTTTCCCGAATGGATCCAAGGGGAATGGTACGAAACGGATGGCAACGGGCACATCACCGGGGCCCGGAAGGCCGAGTTCACCGAGACCCAGTATACCGAAGATGGAGCAGAAGTGGATCTGAATGATCTGGAAAGCGGCTGGTCTTGGGACCTCAGCGATAGTGTGGTCTTGATTTCGCGCCCGGGCAGCCCAACTATCAAATATGTCAAGGCCTCGGACGACAAGTTTCCCTTTATGGGATTCCCTTATGCGAAATACTCCCGCAATAATAGCTCAGCGAAAAGACGGATCAAGAAAAGAGTCTTCCCCGAATGGCTGCGGGGGGAATGGTACGAAGTCGACAAAAACAACGAGCCCACCGGATTGGTACAGACAGTATTTACCGAGACCGAGTACAGGCCCTTTGGCGGAAAAGGGGCCAGTGGTGGAGAGCTCAGCGGGTTCAGCGGGGGCAAAGTGCAAGCATCCGCTCAAGGAGAGCAATGGGATCTGAATAAGCCGCTTCAGGATAGGCTTTTTTGGTTGTTTTTCGAAGTTTCCCATGAAGGCGGATTCCGGGCTTCGAATAGGAACACTGGAGCAAGCTATGAGTCTGATATCAACTACAAAAGAATATCGGACGAACAAGTATCTTTCTTTTATACCGATGAAACATACTCGCGGACCCGGGCAAAAAGCAGACCCTCGGAAAAGAAAATCTTCCCCGAATGGATACGGGGAACATGGACCAAGCAGAAAGGGAAATGGCATAAATCTGTCGACTTTGACAGCATAACGTTCACCGAGACTACGTACACATTCCCCTTTCCCTATCCCCCCAAGGGCACACATACCATAGATCTGAATGAGACAAAAGATATGGGGGATGGAAATTTAGCCAAAGTTGACGGGTTTCAAGTTTCCGATAACGAGTTGGAGTATAAGCATCATCAAAATGGCGGGGTTATGAGATACAAGGTCCGCAAAAACACAGACGGAAGCATGGAGATGGCTGCTGCCGGAGAGGGGCAGCCATTTTCTCCTTGGGCAAAACTAAAGAAATTTACGAAATCCAGCTTCTCTAAAACCTCGCTTTTTGGGTTTGGGTGGTAACCCTTCACGGGGAAGTGATACCATTTTTAGAGGTTCCTTAAGGACTGGACAAAACATACGACTCTCACATAATGACCGGGCATGCTTTGAGGTTTCAGGCATTTTATCGGGTCGCTTCTGAGGACTTTTGGGTTCTGATTCCATTAATCTATTGGAAAACGTAGTTCTCTGAGAATCATTTTTTGGCGAGTTAGGGGATATTTTCTTTGTCTGCAAATGTAAAGAAAAAGTATTTGGCTATAAACAGGCAGATAAAAGCGCAGGAAGTTTTTCTTATAGGTCCTCACGAAGAGAAAATAGGGGCGGTTGCCCTTCCGAAGGCATTGCAACAGGCAGAGCGTCTGGGGCTGGATCTGGTGGAAGTCGCGCCGCAGGCTCGGCCCCCGGTCTGCAAGATTATCGATTACGGCAAATTCAAGTTCGATCAGGAGAAGCGCCAGCGCGAGCAAAAAAAACATCAGCAACAGACCAAGCTGAAGGAAATCCGAATGCAGCCGAAGATTAACGAACACGATATCATATTCAAGACCCGGCAGATTCAGCAGTTCCTTGAAGATGGTTCCAAGGTCAAGGTGACGGTGCGCTTCCGCGGCCGGGAGCTGGCACATACCGACTATCTGGGCGACAACGTCCTAAATAAAGTCCTTGCCCACCTAGAAGAGGGCAGCTACAATATTGATTCGCGCCCTAAAATGGAAGGACGTCTGCTGAGCATGATGCTTAGTGCCAAAAAGTCTGGTTCCAAGAAAGGCTGAGGTCCGGTCCGATACTTTGCATAGAACTCCTGATGCAAAGAGTCTGCCAGAGCTTGTCTTGGATGGCACCCATTAGCAGCGGCTGTTACTGCGGGCAAAATAGCGAACAAAGAGAAAACAGATGCCAAAAATGAAAACCCGAAAGGCTGCGGCCTCCCGTTATAAAGTGACTGGCTCCGGCAAGATCATAATTAAGAAACAAGGGCTGCGACATATCCTGACCAAGAAATCGGCCAAGCGCAAGAGGAGACTGCGTAAAGCTGCAGTCGTTGATAAAGTCGAGTTTGCCAGGGCTCGGCAGATGCTGCCATACAGCTAACTATAGATCCGGTTTGATTTCTGTGATACGAGAGTAGAAAATGCCAAGAGCAATTGATGGTACGCGCCGCAAAGATCGGCGCAAGAAGGTTCTGGATAGAGCAAAAGGGTTCCGCGGTAAATCCGGCAAGTTGCTTCGCCAGGCCAAGGATGCCACAGCAAAAGCAGGGGCCTATGCTTATCGTGATCGCAAGCGCAAGAAGCGTGACTTCCGGCGCTTGTGGATTGCCCGCATCTCGGCGGCCTCTCGCGAGCAGGGGCTCAGCTATTCACAGTTTATGGCCGGCGTAATCAAGAACGACATCCGGCTGAATCGCAAGGCTTTATCAAATATGGCAATCGAAGATCCCCAAGCCTTTGATGCCATCGTAGAGAAGGTGCGCCCTCGCTAGCAGGCTCTTGGTGTTTCGCAATGCTGCTCAGGATTCCGTCTTATCGCTGTTTCATCAATAAAGGGTACCTCTAAACAATACCATTTTTAGAGTTCCCTTTAGATTTGCTGGCAGCTTTTATAATAGGTGAGTGATACGGTGATTTCGCTGGAACAATTGCAGCAGTTAAAAGAACTGGTTCACGCCGCTGTGGGGCGGATCCAGGCACTGGAGCGCGAAAATGCCGAGCTACAGACTCAGCTGAACCGGTATGAGAATGACCTGAGCGGCCTCTCCGAGGCCAAAGAGGCCCTTAAAGAAGCCCAGCAGTTAGTGGAATCAGAAGTCGGCGAACTGCTCCACGAGTTGCAGGATTTAGGGCTGGAAGCTGTACCCCGGCCTGTTGTCCAGGTTCCCGACGATGCTGTCTCAGAGCTGAGTACTGCCCAAGCGAACGAATCAGGCGAGACAGTTCAATCTGTTCAAGCTTCCAAAGGGGAATCGGCTCAGCGGGCAGAAGTACCTGTAGAAAAACTTGCTCCTCTCACGCGGGGCAGTTCGCAGTCTTTGGGACGACACGAGAATGAGGATTCCAAGCATGAAGCCCGGACTATTGGCTCTGCCGTGTCGGAAAAAGGGCCACCTGAAACAGATACGGGAAAAGATGACCTCTCACACTCTCTGGACCTCTCGCTGGGGATAGGGGGAGACAGCCTGTTGGTACTGGAAGAGAATCTCTCGGCACTGGCCTCGCAGGAAGTAATGAGCAGCACTGCCGAAGATGACGACTTGGACATTTTCTAAGAGAAAGCCTCCCGTTACGCATTTCAATGGCGCATTGAATCACAATCCTTGGCGCGAACAGCTTGAGGGCACCTCTAAAAATGGTATCGCCCTGTGTGAAGTGAAGAAGGGGGCATACTTTGCTGTATGGCGGGCCCTCACTGATGGGAACAAGGCTGTGGCGGAGTTCTGCTGCAAGGCTCGCTCGAAACCATTACGCGGCAATAAGACTGAGCGCGCCATCCAAATGATGGGGAGTTTTTAGAGGTTCCCTTCATGCAGAATCAATTTCGTTTTTCTCTTCTCGGTAGTAGTATTGAGCTGCGTAGCAACAGCGACCTAGAATATATGGAGCAGGTTTTTCGCCACTTGGAATACAAGGTGGCCATAACCCAAGAAGCATTAAAACTGAATGATCCTCTGAAAACCGCTTTGATCACTGCGTTCTTACTGGTTGACGACTTGCTGAGCGAGCGCGCCGAGCATCAGAAACTGCTGCCCTATAAAGAGGGCCTTGAGGCCGGGGAATTGGTAAGCGGTCTGCTGGAACACTTGGGAGAATTGCTTCAAAAAGGCAAGTAGGATATACTGGGGCAGCCTGCTGCGTTCGTGTGAGCCCTATTCTCTTGGCTCTAAATTTTTAGCACATGGCACTGTTTTGGATTGTTGACGCGAGATTCCCGGGTGCTCCCCGGGTATTTCCCGATGCATTTCAGGCCTGCCACTTATTGAATCTATAGTGTTCAAGTGCTCTAGCTGCTCTACGGCGTTGGCGGGCATTTTCCCTGATTGCTTTAGGGTGCCCTTTAGGCAAGTGACGCGGCCGCCATGGCCTGGCCGTGCAGGATCTCTTCGCCGCTCAGGCTATACAGCTCCAGCTTTGATTGTGGAAAATCATCGGCGAGCACCTGCCGGGCTTCTTTAAGAATCAGATCCCCCCCCTCTCCCTTGAGCACGCGGCCCAGCAACAACACATTTTCCATCCCATAAAAGCGCTGGTACCAAGGCAGGGCGTAGCCCAGATAGCAGCCGATGCTACGGAAAATATCGGCGGCGCCCCGGTGGCCTTCCCGCAGTTTTTCCTGTACCAGAGCCAGTTTCCCGGGTTTGGGCAGCTCGGAGGGGATATTGATTCCGGCGCGGGGAGCTAGGCGAATCACGGCTTGCTGTGAAAAGTACTCCGCGCCAGTGCCCCAATCTCTTGACCACTCATCCTGCGATTTGTCGGGCCCTAAATCAACGGGGACAAAAGCCAGTTCGCTGAACCACGAGTTGATGGAGCCTTGGGCATTGGCGTAACCTGCGGCCTCGCTGGTGCCCAAGGCGATGCCCAGCAAATTGTTCTTGTCTAGGATCATGGCCCCGGCCAGGGCCGTGACATCGCCGTCGTTGGCCAGGCAAAAGGGGACTTTACCAAATAGCTGGCGGACCACCTGACCAAATACCGTGCGCGACTCGGCGCGCTGCACCGGGTCGCTCAGGCCGCGGAACAGTGAACCGACTTGGACCTGACTGTCCATAATTATGCCGGGTGCACTGCCGCCGACCGCAGCCACCGGACCGGGCAGCTTGCCGGCTCCCAGTTCAAAGAGCTCTTTCATCTCTCTGCGGTGCCAGTTTAAATCGCTCTGTGGGTAGGGATCCCAGATGATGGATTCGGTAAACAGCACTTTGTTCTCGGCAATGGCGGCAATTTTCTTGTCCGAGCCGCCCACATCGAAACCCAGGCGCAGGCCGCCCGAATTACCGCCGATGGTGCTGGACTCGGTGCTTGGCGCGGGCATCTGTTCGGTTTCGCAGCGCACGATTTTAAAGGGTCGTTCAAAGATACCTTCCACGATAAATTCGGCATCGAATTTCTGCTTGCCCGTAGCGGAGAAACTGTGTTGCAAGTCATTGACCCAGTGTTCCGGCAAGTTACAGTAGAGCCGGTAGCCGCCGTAGAGCCACAACATGGTCTTGATAAAGCGGTTGAGGTAAAGCTGAGTCTGTTCCCTCAGCTCCGGTGCGAGTGAGATCAGTATCTGCTGGCGGGCCAATTGCTGTGGGCTTTTTTCTAGGATCAGGACACAGTCCAGCAGTTGCCCGGCAGCCTGAGCCCGCTGTCGGTACCGGTGCTCAAATGCAATGATTGGCAGGTAGTTAGGGTCTAAGACGGGTTTGTGCTTCATAATCACTTCCTTCCATGGCAAAAGTAGTAGCAAGAGAAGAATCCTCCACTAGGGGACCTCTAAAAATTCCAATTTCGCGCTGAGTCGCGATCTTGTTGCCGAATAGCTTCGTCAGCAAAGCCTTACGATACAGCAAAGTATGCCTCGGCTTCACTTCCTCGCTATCGACAAAATCTCGCTGATTCAGCATCGAAAGCGAATTTTTAGAGGTCCCCACTATTCTTCCCAGCGCCGACCGAGCACCCATGTCTCCAGGCCGGAGATGCGCCAATTGCCCGACCGACCCTCCCGAGCGAAGTCCAGCACTACGAAATTGGCCTTGGAACCGGGGGCGAAGCTTCCGATCCGCTGCCTCGAATTCAGAGGATTCAGGGCCCGCATCGGGTTGGCCGCAGCCATTTCGAGTGCTGCTCTGCGCCCAAACAGTTGGCTCAATATTTCTACACCACGTTTCATCGTGAGGCAGGATCCGGCTAATGCGCCTTCTTCATTGCGAATTGCGCCATCCTGAATGACGCAGTTCTGCTCTCCGAAATATACCGAAGTCTCGCCGCCGTCTTCGGTGGCCGTGGCATCGGTGACCAAAAACAAGCGATCACCGAGCATGCGCCGGGCGATGCGGATATTTTCTGGGGCAACGTGATGGCCGTCGGCGATGATGCTGCTGTAAGCCCGCTCATCGGAGAGAGCCAGGCTCAGGGTGTGCGGTTCGCGGCTGTCGAGATCTCCCATGCCGTTGTACAGATGGGTGAAACAGCGCCCCCCGGCCCGCAACAGAGCGCGCGAATCGCTGAGTGCCGCTGCGCTGTGACCCAGCGAAACGGTTACGCCGCAGGCCGCCAGGCGGGCCACCTGTGGCGGACTGACCGACTCGGCGGCGAGCGTGATGGTGCTCAATACGCCGCTGCGACCCGCAGCTTCGAGTCGCTCTAGCATTGTCTCATCCAAGGCTCGGATCAGGCGCGCGGGGTGGGCCCCGCGCCGCAGCTCTGAAATATAGGGTCCTTCCAAGTGCATGCCGATTATGCCCTGCCACAACTGTTGCTCGCGCACATCACAAACCTGCTCTGCTTTCTGAGCTTTCTCCCGGGCCTGCCGGAGCAGTTCCAAGGCTTGGAGTATCTCTTCGTCGCTGCAGGTAATCAGCGTGGGCTGGATACTGGTAGTGCCGTATCGCAGGCTGCTGTGCAGCATCTTCTCTAAGCAGGGCAGGTTCAGATCCCGGTTAAACAGGCCTCCCCCGCAGCCGTTGACTTGCAGATCAATCCAGCCGGGGCTGAGGATGCGCGAGCCAAAATCGTGGACTTGAGTCGCGTTCCCGAGACAGCTGTGTGGCAACAGAGCCATGATATAGCCTTCGTCGTCTGTGACCAATGCGCTCTCGGTGCAGAATTGACCATTGTGGTAAATCATTTCTGCGCTGAAATATCGGGGCATGATGGACCCTCCTGAATGAGCTGCCCCGGAAAAGGCGACAGAGCTTTCCATTATAGATTGTTCCCATTCGCTTGCGTTCAAGTTTCATTTCTGCTTAAAATATGAACATGGAGCATCAGGAAACAAACAAATCTGCCATTGCCAGGCATACTGCTTTGCTCAATGAGGCGGACTTTGAGGTTCGCAGCGATTCGGAGCGCTGCATCTGGACTGCCGCTCAGCTGCGAGCCCTGATATCTCAGGTGCCCCCAATAGCGAGCAGGGCACCCCAACAGGGCAGGATGCCCGATCAGGGAGAGCCCCTGTTGCAGGGGTTCTCCCTGATCGGGCGGGCCAACTATCACAGCCCCAGCCACGTGGTGGCACCGGAGATCTTTGCCCGCCATTACGAATTGATTTTTGTCGACAAAGGATGCCTGGTACACTGCCTCAACGGCCGGCACTATGTGCTGAAAAGTGGCGATTGTTTTCTAATCTGCCCGATGCAGCAGCATTCCACGGCCCAACAGGCCGAGGAGCGAGGTCGCTTTTACTGGTGGATCTTTGATCCCAGAGATGGCTTGCTGGGCCTGGATGCGCAGCGCAGTGCGCTGCTGCTCACGGCGCTGCGCCAGAGCTTCTGTGCGCCCAATGGCACTATGTCGGCACTGCGCCATCTGCCTGCGAAGAGCGCAGCACAGCTGCGCAATGCCTTGGCTGCATTGTTCAGAAACTGGGGAGGATGGGGTGATCCGGCCCTTCGCACAGCGCTGCCAGGCCGAGTTCCGGTCTGGCAGCTCTTGGCGTGGGAACATAGCCTGCTGGGCCTGTTCCATACAGTCTTGCATGGCTGGCAGCAGCATCCCGATGGCGCAAACGATGCGCCGGACTCTGCTCCTCCGCCGAGCCCGGCGCCTGTATCCGGGGGAAGCGATCGTGAAGCAGCTGTATCGCAGCAGTCCAGGCACTATTTACAGAAGATCTGCATTCATATCGCCGCAAATATCCGGCACAATATCAGCTTTGCTGAGCTGCGCCGGCTGACACCGTATTCGGAGCCCCATTTGCTGCGCTTATTCCGCAATGAGTACGGCCTGCCTCTGCGCGATTATATCAATCGGGAAAAGATTCAAAAGGCCAAGGAGCTGATCCGCAAGGGGATGCCGATCACTCAGGTGGCCACCGAGCTGAGCTTCTCCAGTTCGCAGTACTTTACGGTGGTATTCCGTCGCTACGCTGGAACCAGTCCCAGTATTTGGCGCAAGGACGATCTGCGCTGAGCCCCGGAGGGCCTTTTTCTCTTGCGGGCACCTCTTAAAGGGAACCTCTAAAAATTCGAGTGCCTTTCGATGCTGAATGAGCAAGATTTTCACGAATAACAAGGAGTTTCGATGTTGCCCCGGCCCGTCCTTTCGCACAATTTCAATTTGTCCGATGCCATCGAGCCACTCAATGTGATTTTGGCCAGTCAAAATGCCCACAAACATCAGGAATTCGCGGGCCTGCTGCACGGCTGGAAACTGCAAAACGCCTTGCCCTTTGACTGCGAAGAAAACGCCCTCACTTATTGGGGCAATGCCCTGCTCAAGGCCCGAACCGTCTGGGAACGACAGCCTGCCAACTGGGTGCTGGCCGATGACTCGGGTCTGGAAGTCTCGGCTCTGGGGCGGCGACCCGGGATTCACAGTGCCCGCTATGGCGGGCCGGGTCTGAGCTCTGCCGAGCGGAACGCCCTGCTGCTTGAAGAGCTGGCTTTAGAGCAAGATCGCCGGGCACACTTTGTCTGTTGCCTGGTACTGCTCAGTCCAGAGGGTGCGCACTACACCGCCCAGGCTATCGTGGCGGGCCGGATCAGCAGCGAGCCACGTAGCAGTCGGGAAAACGCATTTGGCTACGACCCGATCTTTGAACTCGCAATAACTTCTGAGCTGGGGCCACCCCACACTCATTCTGTTGCTGGTCAGACCTTTGCCGAGCTAGAGAGCAAGCAGCAGTTGTCTCATCGCTTTCGGGCCTGTGAGAAATTGAGATCCGTGCTGCAAACTTTGCCTGTAAGCGAGCCGGCCTTTTCCGGGATCCTCCCGAGATCGTGGACAACAAAGGCCTATACTTGAGGGGGCCCTCTCAAAATTCCCCTTTTTAGAGGTGCCCTGAAGGGTCTTGCGCAGCGACCGACCTTCTGTAACAATCGGGGCCTGTTATGCCCAACGAGTCCAAGAAGGCCCTGCCGACCGTTGCCACCTCTTTGCGCATCTGGCAACACTCGCGCCTGATTCCCCTGGTCGAGCTGGAGGAAGGCTTGCAGGACCGCCTGCTGATTTTGCGCAACCATCCTGAGGTTTGTGCCATGTCGCACAATCAGAACCTCATCAGTTATGCGGCTCATCAGGACTACCTGCGCGAGCTGCGGCGGCACAAGCCCCGATTTGACAGCTGCGTTCTGTACTGCGATGCGATTCGCCTGCTCAAAGGTCAGATTCAAGGCCAGCTGCAGGCAGCCGACAGCGATGCGGCCAACGGTCTGCAAATACTGCGACCGATCATCGGAGTGGTCAACATCGACCAGCGCATTGAGGAAAGACCGCTCCTGGGGTTGTACAAAAATTTGTACCACTACCCTCACATCAAAATGGGTCGGGCCCTATTGTTTGCAGCCATGTTGCGGGCCAGTGAACTGGGACTGCGCGAAGTGTTTCTCGAATGCTACAGCCGGAATGTGGCGATGCAGAAACTGGCCCGGCAACTGGGCTTTCTGCCGCAGGGCGGAGATGCATGGACCCGCCAGGTGGATGAAGGACGCGGAGGAGCGGCTGTGGAGCGGCTGCTCAGTTATCAGCGCTACCTGCCCAGTAGCAAGAAATTGATTCAGGACCCTATGCTCGCCGATTTTGCCGAGCTCAAGCGCGAGTCGGCATCGCTAGGAGCCCCCGCTACAAAATTGCGGCGGCAGTTTTTGTAATTCAGCATGAAAGCCCTGAGTGAGGAAAGAAAAATGAAGAGGCATTGCCTCAGACCATGAGCCCCGAGACCGCTCAAGGCTATCAAAGCCTGCGCAGGCACCGGGCCGTGCGCCCTCCTTCTCAGCTACCCTCAGGAGGCTCAGAGCATAGTGCGGCTTCCGAGTACCGGGAAACTGGTCGGCAGTCCGAAGATGGCCCCGCCGGACAGGCTGAGCGGGGCCGGGAACCGGGGCGGGATTCGGAAACTTTGCAACATCAAACTATGGCTTCCAAAGTGGACATTGTGGCCGAGTTGTCGGCCAACCACAAGCAGGACTTGGATTTGGCCTTCCGCACCCTGCGGGCCATGGCAGAGGCGGGAGCCGATGCGATCAAGTTGCAATCCTACGATGTCCAGAGTCTGACCCTGCCCTTAGAGCAGGCACCGTTTATCATCGAGAGCGACACAGCAGCCCCCAGTCCTTGGGACGGGCGTTCGCTCTCGTCACTCTATGAAGAGGCCGCTATGCCTTGGGCCTGGCATAAGCCTTTGTACAAGCTGGCGGACCAGCTCGGCCTGCCGATTTTTTCCACGCCGTTTTGTTTGCGCGGCGTGGACTTTTTGGAGCAGCTGGACACTCCGTGCTACAAGATTGCTTCGTTTGAAATTGGCCACCTGGAACTGGTACGCCGCATAGCGGCGACCGGCAAGCCGCTGATGGTCTCGCTGGGCATCGCCGACTTTCGCGACATCGAGCGCTTTCTGGAGGTCTGCGAGGCCGAAGGCAACCGCAATATCACTCTTTTGCAGTGTACTTCGGCCTATCCGGCCTCACCCGATGAAGCAAACCTAGCGATGCTGCCGCACCTGAAGTCTACCTTTGGCTGCCGGGTGGGTCTGAGCGATCATACTCCGGGCTCCGCCGTGGCGGTGGCCGCAGTGGCCTTGGGTGCCGAGCTGATTGAAAAGCATTTCATCCTCTCGCGAGAGCAGGGCGGCCCGGATGCCGGTTTTTCGATGGAACCTGCCGAATTTGCCGCGTTGGTGCGCGAAGTGCGCATCGCGGAGGCGGCTCTGGGCAAAGTGGACTATCGATTGGGCGAGAAAAAACGCGCCTCGCGGCGCTTTGGCAGAGCCATTTTTGTGCTGCGCGACCTGCGTGCGGGCGAAGTCTTGCAGCGCGAAGACCTCGCCGTGTTACGGCCCTTTCCTCCGGGAGCCATTGAACCCCAAGCGCTGGATCAGATACTCGGTGCCCGGCTGTGCTGTGACGTGGCTTATGGCAGTGCCCTAGAATGGTACATGCTCAGACTGTCCCAAGGATTTGTCGATGGAGGTTCTTTAAGTGAAGGCCAATGAAATCTCTCTGATCGACTGCGTGATGGCCCGGCCGGGCCTCAACTTGCGGCAACTGGTGCAACAGTGCCAGTTGCCGCAAACTACCGTACATCGCACCCTTGCCAACCTGTGCCGGGCCGGGCTGCTGCTCAAGCAACAAGATTGCTACTATCTGGGCCCGGTATTGCTGCGCTGGATCAACAGCAGTCCGCTCTCGCAGCATGAACGTTACGCCCAGTTGATTCGCCCCCATCTGGCCGAGTTGGCCCGAGCCACCGGGGAAACAGTGCATTTGGTCCAGCGCGAGGGTTTTACGGCCTTTTATATCGACAAGGTGGAAGGCAGCGGCCCAATTGCGCTCAAGTCTAAAGTTGGCAACAAACTGGAGCTATATTGCACCGGCGCGGGGCGGGCCCTGTTGACTCTGTTTCGTCCCGATGAGCTGCGCGAATACTGGCGCAGCATCGAACGCCGGGCCGCCACGCCCCGCACCCAGACCGATGCCCGCATCTTGGAACGGGAAATCGATCACTTCCGCGAACAGGGCTTCGCCGTTGAAGTCGAGCAGGATCAATTGACGATTCAGTGCCTAGGTGCGGCTTTGGACCTGGGGCGGGTGCAACTGGCCATCAGCATCACTTCTACCACTCTGCGCCAGCCCAAAGAATTTCAGCAGTACGCTGGATTGCTCAAAGAGATCAGCTCCCGGTTGAATGCAGAATTACAAGTCGGCTAAAATATTTTTAGAGGTCCCCTTATGTTGTTTTCCGCTGCGGAAGTGAGGTTTGGCAAGACCGCATACAGCCATGTCCTGACAAAAAAAGGAGGCGCCACGGAATCGGGGAATGACGATGTGAATCAGAATTCCCAAATCACGTTTCACTTTCCCGGTGATCAGCTTCCCGGTGGTGGTGGGGCCAACTTCGTCGTGGTAGGGGGGACGTCACCGAGTGCTGGTGACTATAGTTTGAAATATGTCAAAGAGTCCGGCGGGGTGGCCGTTAAGATCGGAGCCGGCGGCGGCCAATTCGATCACCTGGGAACACTGGGCAAAAAACCGGGCAAAAAACCATAGCGAAGTACATAGGGAAGGATGAGAAAACCCGCTTTCCGCCAAGCGTTCCCATCGCGGCCGAAAGCCTGAAAGCCTTTCGCGGCTCCATCGCGGCTCCATCGCGGAAAAAATGCGATGGCCGCCGCGATATGCCCCGAACAGATCCTCCTCAACGCGATTGCAGCAGTGAAGTGCTCAGTTCGGCGGCCGTCCGGCCGGAGAGCAGCATCCCGCCAAAGGTCGGGCCCATACGCGGCACTCCGGTTTTCTCGGAGACCGACATGCCGGCGATCACCAGATTGGGGAAAACTTCCCGGGTATTCTCGACAATCGCCTGCTCCGAGCCCTCAATCCACAGTGCTCCTAGGCCTTTGGTGTCGAGCAGCTTGCGCTGCTCCAGATAGCGGCAAATGGCCGCCTCGTGCCCGGTGGCATCAATCATGATCTTGGCCTCAATGATGATCGGATCCAAGCAGGTAATCAGCTTGGGCAACATCGTTACCGGAGTGGAATTGATTACCAGCCCGGTCATTTTGTCATTCTTGACCACCACGTCTTCGACAATCGTGGTGTTTAGGAAGCGCACCCCCGCCTCACAGGCACCTCGGATCAGGCCGGAGGCGAAGTAGGCAGAATCCGCCACATAGAGCCCCGGCTGGAATTCCTTGTAGGGGATTCCCAGCTCGTCGATGATCTGGTGGGCCGGGGCGCGGAACGAGACTTTGTTCATCAGATAGCCTCCAATCCACATGCCACCACCCAGGAAGTTATTGCGTTCCACGATGGTTACCGTATAGCCGGCCTTGGCCAATAGTCGCCCCGAGACTAGGCCCGCCGGTCCCGCTCCGGCGATCAGCACATCCGACTCAATGCAGTCTTCCAGATGCCGGTGATATTCACGCACTATGGCGCGCGTCACATCCTTCTCTTGCGTCTTTACAAATAGTTCTTCACCCATGATGAAGCCTCCTTCGTTGGATCCTCAGAAATGCAGGATTTCTGTTGTTTTGTATCTAGGGAATGGCCCGGGCACTCGCGGATGAAACAGACGGAGGCCCGACAGGTCCCTGGAATCGAGGTGCAGTACCGCAGCATCAGTGTCCAAAGCCAGCTGCGAATGGTCGTTGATCAGCAGGGGAATGCCCCTGAGCAGGTCTTTGAGGCTCCGGGCGGAGCGCGCATACGGGGGCCCCGTTTGGGGCGCGTAACCGCAGCACCGCAACATGGTTCTGGACGTACTGTTGCTTGAAAAAAACCGGAAGGCGGGGCCGATCGAGGGCCCCGTTTGGGACAGCTCTGTTCCGAGTGTCGTGTAATAGGGTGTCGTGTAATAGGCAGGAGTTTGGTAAAATTTGATCGCATGGCCCCCCCCTCTTCCCGGTCAGCAGAACGAACTGTGGGGGGCCATGGCGCTGCCCATCCAGAAACCCGCGCGCAAGGCCTGTGGACTCAGCGGCGCGGGTAAGTTTGGAAAAGGCATTCACGCTCCCTCCGCAGGAATTACCCTGAGCAGGTTCCTAGGGTCTGATCTCAGCTTGCGGCGCAAGCACCCCTGGTGAAATTTGGTGAAATTTGGTGAAATCTGGCGAAAATCCCTTCAAAGAGTTAATATCAACTCTTAAGGGCACCACTAAAAATGGTACGACTTTTCAAAATCCTGTCAATGCTTCTTCGGTAAGATATCCATAAGGGCAGCTCCAAAAATTCCAATTTTGCGTTCTTACTCGCTTTTTTGAAATGAACAGCTTGGTCAGAAGAGGCGACAGGCTCTTGCTGTGCACGGCCTGCATTTTCTTCCATGCTTTAGCATGGAAGCCTATACAATACAACAGGGGACCTCTAAAAATTCGTTTCGATGCTGAATCAGCGAGATTTTGTCGATAGAGAGGAAGTGAAGCCTAGGCATACTTTGCTGTATGGTAAGGCTTTGCTGACGAAGCTATTCGGCAACAAGATCGCGATTCAGCGCGAAATTGGAATTTTTAGAGGTCCCCAACAAAGTATTCTTCAAAGTATTCTTCGGCCTCAAGCTCCAAAATAGCTTCGCAAGAAGAGCGAATTTTTGGAGCTTCCCTTTGGAGCTTCCCTTTGGAGCTTCCCTTTGGAACTGCCCTGCCCGCGAACTGCCTCTGCGGAACCGCGAGACGTCTACGTTTCTTTGACCTAGCTCACGCAGCATCGAAATTACGGGCAATCTCTTTTAGATAGCGTTGGTAGCGCCTCAGTTCCGTCACAGAGATTTGGGTCAGCTCGCTGATTTGCTCCTGCGGGGGCAGCGAACGTATACTGACATAACGAATGCGCAGGCTGTTCAAGGTATAATTCAAACGGGTTAACTTCTGTTCGTGTGCCTCGGGCTTTGTATCGCCGGGCGCATCCTGTTGCTCTTCATCCTGTTGCTGTTTTTGTTGCATCCCCACATAATATGAATAACAGCGATCGAGCCTGCGTTCAATCTCATTTTTCCGGATGCGGATTTGCCGGAGCGCGGGTTCTCGCTGATTGATGATTGCATCGTACTGCTTTCTGCTCCATCGCGCCCTTGGCAGCAAAGATCCCAGCTCTTTATCTGCGAGAAATTCCTGATTATAAATCAGCAGCAACCTCAGTACTTTATACTTATCGGTTCCCTTGATCGTGCCCTGAAAACGCTGGTGCAACGCAGTCATAATGTCGTTGATCTGTTGTGAGACCCCGCGAGAGATATCACGCGGCAGATGCGACGAATAAGAAACTTTCGGATCAGCATAAGAGAGATCCTCTGCTTCAGCGACACAATCACCTGCGGGGAAAGACCTTCTTTGGTAATAATCACTAACAGACTGTTTATTGAGACCCGGAGTATTGTATTGGCTGTATCTCATGATATCTTTGGCTTTTTCCATACTCTTAATCTTATGGAAATTCTTGCGATACGTCTTCAATGTGAAACCGATATAGCTTTCTAAGCTGATCTCCCGCTGTTCAAATCGTCCTAGGGCACGGAGAAAGGTCTCCCGGTATTCCAGCAGGAATTCGCCGACCAGGTCGGGATCCTCGCGAAAATAGTAGGTCTGGCTATTGTACAAGAGCTTTTCGACATTGTGCACAAAGTCAGGATCCTTCAGGTAGCCTTTCAGTAAACGGGGGTTTGAAAAACAGTCCTGATAGCATTCCGGGAATTCTTTCTTAAAATCAAACATTTTGTATTCTCCCTTGTATCTATATTGATGCGTGATTCCCAATATTTCGGGCGAGTTTCCTGGTACCTAAATACTTGTATAAGAAAACTTTCTTAAGAAATATATGATCACTACTAATAATAGGACTCAAAAAAATTATTTCGGTAGCAGGTGAAAAGATTTTTTGTGAAAAGGGAGCGGGGGTATATTTCTTTATATAATAATATCTTACTGCTGGGAATAGGGCCGGAGTCTTATTGCCGAGTTCACCGGGGGGCATCTCACCGGGGGCATCTCACCGGGGGCATCTCACCGGGGGCATCTATTGGGAAAAAGGTTGAGCCAGGCTCAAGACCGCGTCTTCGCCGTCTTCGCCGTGGCGTTCTCACTTGAGATCCCTTGAAAAACCAACCGTAGTCCTTCACTATCAAAGGTTTTGACAAGGGGCCCAAATGCATATACAAGGCAAAGATTTCCCGGCTCCAGCGAAGATCTTCTTTAGAGGTGCCCATAAGCAGATCCCATAAAGCGTTATGAGCCAGTGATTCTACTGCCAAAGCTATTCGCGAATAAGATCGTAGATCCGGGGGGAGAAATTGCTCATCTCCGATAGCCCGCTAGAGACCCTTTGCCTCGCAAATATATTGATAGGCATCGCCTACCGTCTCAAAGCTGGCAGCCTTCTCATCCTCAATCTGGATGTCCAGTTCCGACTGAATGGCGAACAGCAGTTCGTAAGTGTCCAGACTGTCAGCACCCAGATCTTCGCGGAACCGGGCTTCTTCCTGCACTTTGCTTTCTTCGACTTCCAGCTTTTCCACTACCAAAGCCTTTAATTTGTTGTACAAGTCTTCCTTGGTCATAGATAACTCCTTGTTCTTTGAGAGACCTCTGAAAATTCCAATTCCGTGTGAAATCGCGATCTTTTTCGAGAAAAAAGGTTCTGCCTTCCGGCAGGATTTGTAGACAAGCCTTTCCAATACAACAAAGTATTAAAAAAGCTTGCCGCCTCGCTATCACGAAAATCCCTGCGATTCACATCAAAAGCAAATTTTTAGAGGTGCCCGCAAGTTCAATCCGGAAAAACTGCTTCCCATAATTGATAAGAGGAAGGCATATAGCAGAGCCTGTCCTGTAATTTCACCCCCGCGTCACCACTACACATGATAAAGGCCACCCGATCAACACAACATGACTAAAGGGCACCTCTAAAATAATGGAAAGGAAGAAGAACTCTACTCAACATCGATCACCTGGCGGCCACGATAGTAGCCACAGGCGGGGCAGGCCCGGTGCAACAACTTGCTGTTGCCACAATTGCTGCACGCAATACGGTTTACTGCGGTCACACGATTGTTTATCGAACGCCTGCGCCGGGAGCGGGATTTAGACGGTTTATGCTTGGGTACTGCCATCTGAATGGCCTTTCAAGTGCTGCTGAGAGCACTGCACAGAGGATGTTCAGGATAGGGAATAGAATGGCCAGTAATGTAGTTGTCCAGAGCATATCTGTCAATACGAAAACGGAAGAAAAGCACAAGGAGTTCGACACCATCTCGTTTTCTGTCAAAACTCTTGCCCATTGCTTCAGGGATAGCCAAGAAATGGGAGCGCCCGCCTTCCCCAAGTCAGAAAGCGTTCTGGGCGATCAGAGTGGCGAACGGACCGCGCAGGGGCAAACCGTCCCCGGCGGGCTTGCCCAAATGGCCGTAATTCTCACGGTACTCCAGAATCGACCAGCCCTGCTGCATATAGAAGAGCTTCATCTCTTCACTCTCGGGGAGGAAGTAAAAACCTCCGGGCCAGACAACACCGGCGTGCCGGCTGGCAATCGGGAACACGGCGAGGTGTAAAGCCCCCGGCCTGGCTTGTTGCATGCAATGACGCAGCAGCTCGAGAGCGGCTTCGAGAAACTGCAAGCTGACGATGGCCATTGCAATGTCGTGAGGGGCCGCTTCGCGCCACTGATTCAGGTCTACCAGCCTGCCGATCATTTTGGCATCCCTGTCTAGGCCCTCGCTCTGAGCCATGGCATTCCAGGCCCCCAAGCTCTCCGGGCTGCGATCGAGCCCCAGGACCCGATAGTCTTGCTGTTGATCACCTGCGAACAGAGCCCCGTTGCGGCCCCGGCCGCAACCAAGGTCGAGCACCTGCAAGGGACGCTGGCCAAATTCGGGGTGCAGTTGGCTATAGTAGGCCTTGAAATAGGCCACCTCACTGTGAGGCTGTCCCAGACCGTTGCTGCTGTTAAACTTCTTGTGAAAATAGAGGCTGTGAATGGTGGCAAACTCAGCGCATCCCCGGCGGCCTGGCTGCTGCTCTATGCTTACCTCGCGTCCTTCGCTGCTCTTTAGCCGGAAAAGCTGGGAGGGGCGCAGTACCACCGAGGCACCGTTTTCCAGAACCTGCTCACTGATCGGCCCGTGGTTTAAAACGGCCCGAGCTTCTTGCTGCCGTGATTCCATTTGATATAGCGACAATTGCAGGGGGGGGGCCGCCGGGGCCGCCGTCAATCTCAGCCAGACGGCGTCGGGCACGATCTGAACGTTGTCCCGTACCAAGTCAGAGAGCTCAATGCTCCGGAAGATTCGAAATGCCGGGGGAGGAAAAGTCTGCAGCATAAAAAACTCCTAAGGAAGCTCTAGAGGACCTCTAAAAATTCGCTCTTCTTGCGAAGCTATTTGGGAGCGAGGAAGTGAAGCCGAGACATACTTTGTTGTATTGTATAGGCTTCCATGCTAAAGCATGGAAGAAAATGCAGGCCGTGCGCAGCAAGAGCCTGCCGCCTCTTCTGACAAAACTGCTTCGTGAAAAAGACCGAGTCTGGCGCAGAATGGAATTTTTGGAGGTTCCACTAAAGGCTCTCTTTCGAGTTCCCGGAATCACTCCTGCGATTCTAATATTTTGTGTGGCACTACTGCAAGGCTGGCCACCTGGGAATCAGTCTCTCGTGCTAGGAGGGCCTCCCGGCACAAAAATTTGGGTGCCCTTCTGCACCTGATTTCCTGCTTGCCAGACAGATTGAGGGATTCAATCGAGCCTCCCGGTCTGGCCGCCAAAAGCTGGAAAAATTTGCGAATAAATGGAATTTAAGATTAACTTCTTGCGTTATCAAATTTTTCTTGTAAACTGGCAATACTGTGCCAAAGCGTGCCGGTCAGCCCGATTGTGGCTGTCGCGCAATGATCAGGAGGCCCTATGTTTGAACACAGTACATTTGGCAAGACACTGAATATTCTCGAACGAACCATGGAAGTTGCGAGCCTGCGCCGCGATGTGATTGCCAATAATCTGGCTAATGCCAGTACGCCCGATTTTAAGCGCAGTCAAGTTTCGTTTGAGGCACAGCTGGGACGGGCCCTGGCCTCGGAACAGGAGCCGGTCTTTCCCGTCAAAAAGACCGACCCCCGGCATATGGACCCGTTTCGGCCGCAGGACTACCGCGCCGTGGAAGCGCGCCGTAGCTTGGACTACCTGAGTCAAAGCGACAACAACGGGAACAATGTCGATTACGACCAGGAAATTGGTGATTCCTTGAAAAATCAGATGCGCTACGAGTCAATGGCGGCTGCAATCGGCTTCCAGTTTAGGCAGATCAAAAAAGTATTGTCGTAGACAACTGCAACAATTTGGATAAGGAAAGAAATTATGGGTATTTTTTCTGCTATTAATATTGCCAGTTCCGGGATGAGCGCGCAGAACGTGCGCAAAGATGTCATCGCCAACAATATTGCCAATGCCAACACAACCCGGACGCCTGAAGGGGGCCCATTCCGGCGCAGCCGCACTATCTTGCGCACCATGAATTCTCAGCCGTACTGGCGCTCCCCGTTTTTGCCGGAAGCCTTGGACAATGGCATCGGTGAGGGAGTGGAGGTCGCGAAGATCGAGAAAGACCTGAGCGATACCCGCTTGGTCTACGATCCTACTCACCCGGATGCACACAAAGCGGGCAGGCTGACGGGCTATGTGGAGTATCCCAACGTCAATATCATGGAAGAAATGGTGGACATGACCGAAGTGCAAAGGGCCTATGAGGCCAATGCGCGTATTGTCGATGGTTCAAAGAGCATGTACAAAAGTGTCATAGACCTGCTGCGAGGCTAGGGCTGATGGGAGAAGAGCCGTCTCAATTGTGATTTATTTACGCGTAGCCTCGTCAGTAAACCCCTTATTGTATAAGGGCGGCTCTAAAAATTTCAGTTCCGCGTGGAGTCGCGATCTTTTCCGCGGGGAAAAGGTTCTGCCTTCGCGGCAGGATTTGCAGGTTGTGGCCTGCTTCGCCGCGCCACCGCCTGCCGTTGGCAACTTATTTCAATACAACGAAGTATTAAAACGAGTTGCCGCCTTGCTCTCGCGAAAAATCTCGGCGCGGGGGCACATCGAAAGCGAATTTTCAGAGGTTCCCTTAAGGGGAATTCTGAAGGGGAATTCTGAAAATTCGCTTTTGTCTTCTTGCAAAGTTGTTCGTTTCAGAAGCGCGGGAAAGAACGCCATAAAAATGAGGAGGGGCAGGGGTTCCCATAAACTACTCCTGAAGACAGGAAATACATATGAATATACTACGTCATTTGCCGGGCTTCGAATCAAGGCCGGAGCTGCTTCAACGTGCGGGAGTCGAACTGCGCACCGCAAACCCTCTGCACTTCAAGCAGAGTGGCGAGACTAAAGCCGCAGCAGAGGGACAAAGGGCAGAGCTGGGCACCTTTGGCAATATGGTATTGAGTGCCTTGGGAGAGACCAGCAATCAAATTCTGGACAGCCAGCTGTTGCAGCAGCAGGCCATTGTGAGCCCCGATTCGGTGGATCCTTCCACACTGGTGGTGAGCATGCTCAAAGCAGATATGAGCCTGAGCCTGACCAAGGCGGTAATTGACCGCGCCACTGCTGCGTATAAGGAACTGACTACCGTTCGTTAGCCGCATCTCCGCGAACGGTAAAGGAGCTTTTATGAGGGGCACAGCGAATGGGTGAGTTCCTGAAGAACATCCGCAATGCCATAGCTGGTAATTGGGCGAAATGGACTGCGATACAGCGTTCAATCGCAATCGGAGTCGTAGTCCTGCTGCTGGCCGGTCTGATCTCGCTGTTCTTCTGGGGCGGAGCCCCATCTCAGACGGCAATATTTAACGTCTCGATTCAGGATCAGGCGGCTTTGGACCAGATGGCCTTGCGGCTTGATCAGGAAAATATTCCCTATAGCATCAGTTCTGGGAAACTCTATGTGAACAACGGCCAGACGGCCCGCATGGTGCGTTCGCTGCTGGTTCAGGAAGATCTGATTCCATCGGGCATGGACCCGTGGTCGGTGTTTGACGTGCAGCGCTGGACCACCTCGCAGTTCGAAAACGATGTGCGCCTGCGGCGCGCCATCACCCAGAACCTGGAACAGCACATCACCGCTCTCAAAACCATCGACAGTGCTTCTGTGACCTTGGTGACTCCGAAGAAAGAAGTGCTCAGAGAGTTGCAGGATCCGACTACGGCTTCGGTAATCCTCACCCCGCGCCCCGGCGTTGATCTGCTGGAAGACAAAAAGCAGGTGCAGGGCATTGTGCGCCTGATCAGTTTTGCCGTGGCAGGTCTGGCATCGGACAATATCACGGTACTGGATAACAACGGCTTGGTCTTGAACGACTTCGACAGCCTCAAGGATTTTGACCGCCTGGTCTTGGGGGCCAGGATTCTGAAACAGAAAAAAATCGAAGAGGCCGAGCTGACGCGCAAGATCACCCAGTCGCTCAGCACCATCGTCAGCAAGGAGCGCCTGGAAATCATCAATGTCGCAATTGAGCTGGATTATGTGGACCGCACCGAACGATCCAAAGAGTACCTGCCGATCACCCTGAAGGAAGACAACCCGGCAACTCCCTATGACGAGAGTGAAGTTCTGGCTCCGGCCCCGATTTCTGAGCTGGTAACCAAGGAAAATTTTGAGGGCTATGCATTCAACCCGGAAGGCCCGCCCGGCCAGGAGGGGCAGACCCCTCCCGTTTATAAGGAGCTTGAAGAGACTCCCGGCAAATACATCAAAGACTCAACCGTCAACAACTACCAGTACAACGAACTGGAGAAAGAGGAAGTCGCGAGTCCGTTGGAAGTCCAAAAGATCGCCGTCGGTGTGGCGATCGACGGTACTTGGGAAAGGGTCTACGACGATGCGGGCAAGGTGCAGATTGCCAGCGGCAAAATTCAGCGCGAATACAAGCCGGTGTCTCCTGAGGTGCTGGAAAGTATCCGCAACGTGTTGAAGAATTCCCTGGGCATCGATGAAGCCCGGGGCGATACGGTTACGGTGGAGAATATTCCGTTCGACCGCAGTGCTGAGTTTGCCAGAGAAGATAAAGCCTATGTCGCCGCCAAGGCCCGACAGCGGATTCTGCTGATTTCGGTTGGCGTACTGGCGGGCTTGATTTTATTGGGCCTGCTGCTGCGCATCATCATTCAGGCGCACGCACGCCGCAGGCGTGCTCGCGAAGAAGAGCTGGCTCGCCAGCATCAGGCCATGCGTGAGGCGGCACTGCGCGCCGCCGAAGAAGATCTTGCCGAATCGCAGATGGTAGTTGGAGGCAGAGGCAATATCGAGTTACAGGAAAGTGCGGCCAATCTGACGCGGGACAATCCCCAAGGTGTGGCACAACTGATTCGCATGTGGATCACCGACGATTGAAGCAATTGGCGGGACATCGGGAGATCTTAAACAGATTCATAAGCGGAAGCGGCTGGAAGACGCCGATGAGGAGTAGGGTATATGCCAAAGAAGGAAACAGGCGGACATTCGGATAGCGATGAAGAACTGACAGGCCGCCAAAAGGCCGCCATCTTTCTCGTCACTCTGGGCTCTGAAATTTCTGCTTCGATCTTCAAGCATCTGAATCAGGAAGAAGTGGAAACCATCACCTTTGAAATTGCCCGTTTGGGCAACGTCAATTCTGAAGACCGCGATCTGGTGCTGCAAGAGTTCCAGGAAATGATGATGGCCCAGGATTTTATGGCTGCCGGTGGCGTGGACTACGCCCGCGAGCTGCTGGAAAAATCCCTGGGTGCGGACAAAGCCATTGAAATCATCAACCGTCTGACTTCATCGCTGAAATCCCGGCCCTTTGACTTTGTGCGCCGTGCCGACCCGCAGCACATTCTGAACTTCATCCAGCAGGAGCACCCTCAGACCATTGCCCTGATCCTCTCTTATATTGAGCCGGGCAAGGCCTCCGCAGTGCTTGGCGGCCTGGACCCGGAAATGCAGTCCGAAGTGGCCAAGCGCATCGCCAATATGGAGCGTTCCTCACCGGAAGTAATTCGCGAAGTAGAGCGGGTGCTGGAGAAGAAGCTGGCCTCGATCTCTTCCGAGGATGTGGCAGTGGCCGGAGGGGTGGACAGTATCGTAGAAATCCTGAACACGATTGACCGGACTACCGAACGCAGCATCATGGAAAGCTTGGAAGAAGATGATCCCGAGCTGGCCGAAGAAATCCGCAAGAAGATGTTTGTTTTCGATGACATTGTGATGCTGGATGACGGTTCGATCCAGCGGGTGCTGAAGGAAATAGACCAGCAGGACTTGACCAAGGCACTGAAAGCCGTTGATGATGAAGTCAAGGAGAAAATCTTCCGCAACATGACCAAGCGCGCGGCATCGATGCTGGAAGAAGACATACAGTTCATGGGTCCTGTGCGCATGAGCGATGTTGAGGAAGTGCAGCAGAAAATTGTGGGTATCATCCGCAAACTGGAAGAGGCCGGCGAAGTAATCATTGCCCGCAGCGGAGATGATGATCTTCTGGTGTGAGAGCGGCGGAGTCGGAACGGAGAGCGGATCCAGGCGGGAATTTGCTTCGGGTGCCAAATCCGAGCGGAGTTTTCCCCACAGTGGCTCAGATTGAGAAGCAGACTAAAGGGAAGCTCTAAAAACTCCATTCTGCGTTCTCGTTCGCTCTTTTGATCAGTAAGGCCTTACCATACAACAAGGTATTCTTCGGCCTCACTTCCTCGCTTTGCAAGAAGAGCGAATTTTTAGAGCTTTCCCAAAGCACTACTCGGGCACTACTCGGGCACTACTCGGGCACTACTCGCGAATAAAACTGCAATTTTGGCAGGGACTATTAAAGGTGCCCTAAAGAGGGGGCGGCAGGTATCGCAGATGAACAAGCGTGACAAGATTTTCCACCCTACGGATGTGATTGACCTGACACGGCAATCCCGGAGGCAAATTAACATCTCCATGCCGAGTCTTGATGTAATTGAAGAGCCGGAAGAAGTCTACACCGGCCCCAGCCCGGAGGAAATCCGCAAAGAAATTGCCCGGCTGCAAGAGGACTGGCAGAGCCGTCAGGATGCAGAGCAAGAGCAGTTGCAGGAGCAGCTGAGGATACAGCGCGAGGAACTGGGTGAAGAACTGCGCAAGCAGCGCGAGGCAGCGCAGCACGAGAGCGAGCAAGTCCTTGCCAGAGCCGATGAAAAGGCCCGGAGCATTGTCGCTCAAGCCGAAGCCCAAGCCGGGGAGATGCAGGAGAACGCCAGGCTCAAAGTAGAAATGATCGAAGAAAACGCCCGGGAGCAAGGTCTGAAGGAAGGTCGCAAAGAGGGTTACGAGCAGGGCTTTGCCGAGATCCGGCGTCTGAGCAATCAGTTGCACTACATGATCTCCGGCGTGTTGCAGCGCCGTGAGGAAATCATCGCATCGCTAGAGAGTGATCTGATCGACTTGACCCTGTTGATTGCCCGCAAAGTGGTCAAAGTGCTCTCCGAAAATCAGAAAGACATCGTGATTTACAATACTCTGGAGGCCCTGAAGAAGCTGCGCTGCCGCGGCAGTGTGACGCTGCGCGTCCATCCCGAAGATATGGATGTTTCTCAGGAGTACAAAGAGCACTTCATTCGGGAAGTGGAGAACCTAGAGGGTGTTCATGTAGCCGAAGACCACATGGTGCCGCGCGGCGGCTGTATTGTCGAGAGCGATTTTGGCGAGATTGATGCCCGCATTTCTTCGCAGCTGCGCGAAGTGGAAGATAAGATTTTGTCGGTCAAGCCTCTCAGGCGGCTGAGTCCGCGCAAGCTGAGCGAAGACATCATTCGCAAGGACGAAGAAGAATTACAGAGCTTTGTCAATTCGATGTCTCCTGGCTCCCAGGACCCCCGAGAGTCCGGGGACTTGGGAGCTTTGGATGATCCGGGCAGGGCCGCTGAGACATCAATGAGCTGAGAAAATGCGGCACCTGGGCGGGAGAGCGATGCGAACAGAGCGAGTCCGGGTGCCTGCATTGCTGTAGTGCGGGAGTTCCGGTATGAACATTGCGAATTTCGATTCGGTGCTGCGCTGCCAGGAGGCCCTGAGTGCTCTGGACACCATCAAATACGGCGGCCGGGTCGAGCGGATCCAGGGCCAGATGCTCCACTGCAAAGGTCCGGTAGCTCAGATCGGCGAAGTCTGCCGGGTGTTCCCTTCAAGATATAACCCCTATACCCGGCAGGCCGGAGACAAGCCGAGCCGTGGAGCAAGGCAAAAACTGCCCGCAGAATCTCCCGAAGCTGCCGAATTCTACGGGGAGGTAGTGGCCTTGGAGCGGGCACACTGCTGCGTCATGCTCTATGACCATCCTTCCGGGCTGCGGATCGGCGACAAAGTGATCGCCTTGGGCAACGAGCTGGAAGTACCGGTTTCCACAGAATTGCTGGGCCGGGTAGTCGATCCGCTGGTGCGGCCCTTGGACGGCGGCCCCCCGGTTGCGGCGTTTGTGAAGTACCCGGTGCTGCGCGAAGCACCCGGTGCCATGTCGCGGCCGCCGATTCACGAACAGCTGAGCATCGGCGTACGGGCCATTGATGGTCTGCTGCCACTGGGCAAGGGCCAGCGGGTGGGCATTTTTTCCGGTTCCGGTGTGGGGAAATCTACGTTACTGGGCATGGTCGCCCGCAACACCGCCGCAGACGTGGTGGTCATCGCCCTGATCGGCGAGCGCAGCCGCGAGGTGCGCGAGTTTTTGGAGAACGACTTGGGAGAACAGGGTCGGGCGCGTTCGATCCTGGTGGTCTCGACTTCCAACAGCCCGGCGCTCTCCCGCATTCGCGGAGCCTACAGTGCCACTGCGATCGCCGAATACTTCCGCGATTGCGGCAAAGATGTGCTGCTGCTCTTCGATTCGGTGACCCGCTTTGCCACCGCCGGACGCGAAGTCGGCCTGGCTGCGGGCGAGCCGCCCACGGTGCGCGGATTCCCCCCCTCGGTGTTCAACAGCCTGCCGCTGCTGCTGGAGCGGGCCGGGCGCAGCGAGCGCGGCTCCATCACGGGGATCTACAACGTACTGGTCGAAGGTGATGACCTGGATGAGCCGGTCTCCGATGCCATCCGCGGCATTCTAGACGGGCATATCATCCTCTCGCGGCAATTGGCCGAGCGCTACCACTATCCGGCTATTGACGTGCCTGCCTCGGTCTCACGCCTAGAGCAAAAGGTCTCGCTGCCGGAGTTCCGACCGGTGATTGCCCATATCAAGCGTCTGCTGGCGACCTATCGCGAACGGCAGGACCTGGTCGAGATCGGAGCCTACGCTTCGGGAAGCAACCCCTTGCTGGACGAAGCGATTGAGCGCCTGCCAAGCCTGCTGAAGTTTTTGCAGCAGGATACCACAGACAATTCTTCGCTGGCACAGACCCTCAAGACATTGCTGGAACTGACCGGGGCGGAGCTGGCGGAGACGGGTGCTGAATTTGCAGAATAAGCCCGGTCTGGTTACAGTGTAGCCGCCAGAAGAGAGGAGCGTATGAGGAAGTTTCAATTCTCACTGGAAACCTTGCTGTCCCTTCGTCAGGCCCGGATGGAAGAACAGGAACAGAAACTTGCCGCCACGGTTGCTTCCCACAATCGAGAGCGGGAGTGTCTGCGTTCCAACCGCGAGGCCTGGGCCCGGACCTGGGCGGGGCATTCGGCACTGGAGCCCCGGAAGAGCCACGCAGATTATTTGTACCTTGAGCGTCTGGAGCGACAGAGCCGGGTACTGGATGAGAAGATGCACGAAGCCCGCCGGGCGATGGAGCAGGAACAGCGGCGTTACGCTGATATGCGAAAAGACCTGCGCGTGCTGGAACGGCTGCGCGAGTGCCAGTACCGCGAACACCGGCAGAAGCGTGCGCGGAAACAGGACGAAGCCAATGCCGAAATAAGCCGGGCGCACTTAGGAAAGTCGGCAAATCTAATGGCGGGACACATCGCTAAAGAGGATGCTTCATGGTCAATACCTTAATAAAGAGTATATTACTGCTGATATTGATCGTGCTGATTATGATCGGCGGACTGGTGCTTTTTGACTGGCTGGGGCTGCTGAGCCTGCGCCGGGACTTTGCCCCGGTACTGCGCCTGGTGGGTCTGAACACACCTGGAGCCGGAACACTGCCGGATGCCGCCAGCCTGAATGATGTGCGCTTGCGTCAGCAACTTGAATCGCTGGAATTGCAACGCAAAAATTTGGAAGAACAAGAGAAGCAGCTGATACAGCGCTCGGATGAACTGGACGAGCGAGAACTGGGAATTACCCAGGCCGAGGAAGAGTTGCAGCAACAGCTGAATTCACTCGAAGAGCGGGAGAACTTGTATCGCGACCGCAGCACCAAGATCGAGCAGATCGCCCGCAACTTCGGGGGCATGCTTCCGGCTGCTGCCGTAGATCAGATGAATGCGATGGAAGCGCTGTTGGTAGTCGATGTGCTGCGTGCGGCCGACCGGGTCGCCACTGAAGAGAATACCCCGTCGTTGGTCTCTTATTGGATTTCCCTGATGCCCTCCGATCGCGGAGCCGAGATCAACAAACTGCTGGTCGAAAAACCCTGAACAGACCTGATCAATGGTTTTGACAGAGAGTCTCAGGTGCAACTGCTATACCATTGAGCAAAAGCAGCATTCTCTCCGATAGATCCCCTCATTCCCGCGGGAGTCCAGGCACAGAGCGTTTGCAGCTAGACTCCCGTTATCACGGGGATGACAAGATTTCACGGGAGTGACAAACATTTATCGTGCTCTACGGATTGGGATTACAGATCCCGGACAGTTCCCGAGTAAGCGCTGAGTTGGCAAAGCAGATTCACCCAATTATGGCAAAAAAGACCAAGCGGATTCTCACTTTTCCCACGGTGGTACCGGATGGCCGACCGCTGCGTCTGCAATATTCGGCTCTGTTCTGGCAGTTGACGTTTTTCCTGCTGCCTTCCTATGCCGTGTGGCAGGGCCTGTACCAGCGCCATCAAATCTGGTTCAGTTTAATTCTGTGGGGCTTGGCGACCCTGTTCCTGTTATTTTTTATCGATACTGAGAATCTGAAGCTGCGGACCCGAGAGCCCCGGAGCTGGCCGGGGCAAAGCCTGTGGCAGGGCCTGTGTCGCCTCCCTCTGCGCAGGCGAACCGGGAGTAGTGCGTATCCAAGAAGTATTTTTGGCGATTATGCCAACGATGGCAAGGGTGGAAGCAGTGCGGACTGGAACAATCTTGATGAGGAGGGGATTAGCATTGAGCAGTATCTGAGGCAGCGCCATCAGAGTGGCGCTGATCGGGCGCAGACCGGTTTTGACTGGAACTGGCGGCAAAACAGCCAAAACACGGAAGAAGTCTGGGAGGGAGGGACCTCTCTACTGAAGAAACGCAGCCGGAGAGTCGGTTTCGGCCCACGCTGCCGATGCACTCTTCAGAAACTCCGGGACGGGCAGATCTGGATGCAGAGGGCCGTACAGAAGTTCTGCTCACAATGGTCAGATGCCTGGCTGGCAACATTTCCGCAGAAGCGACTGCGGTTCAGCCATCTGTGCCTGTTCATCGGCATCCCGTTCGCCCAGTTTGCGATTTCATACTGGTGGTACAGGAGCACTTGGAGTCTTGGCATCTCGCAAGGGCCCGAAGTCTCGCCCGCACTGCGTTTATTGCAGCTGGGTGGCTTTGTTACCTATGGGAAAGTGAACCGAGCCAGTTTCTATGCGTTTCTGTTTTTTTTGAATCTGAGCTTTCCGCTCCTGAGCCAGCAGCTTAGCACCAAATTGTTCCGGGCCTTGCGTGATGGTGTCAAAAGTGACCTAGTCTTGCGGCGGATTCTGGGTGCTGCGACCCAGGGTGCATATACACTGGCATTCTGCTTGGTACTACTATTGTTGGGGCCAGCCGTCCCCGCCTACCTCATACTTGTGCTCCTCCTGAGTTTCGCGAATCTGTATCTGCGTCTGCAGTTCAGATCCCCCTCAAAAAAGCGAGGGGCGCCATTCCTGCTGCTTCTGTTCTGCCAACTGAGTTGCCTGAGCTGGTCACTGGGTCTCCTTGCGGGTTTGTGGCTATAGAGGTCCCATAACTTTTCCCCTTGAAAGGTACATTACAATGAGTATCGCCTCTTCTCTGATCTTCCCTCTGGTGGTTGCCGCAGTGCTGATTGCGCAGTTGATCGAGCTGGTCTTAAAAATCCTGAATCTGCACGCGCTGGAACGGTGGTACCGCCGCAAAAGTCCCATAGGGGAAACGGGAGAAGACAAACAGGCAGCAGAACAGCAGGCAGCAGAACAGCAGGCAGAGCGCAGTTATCAGTACCAGAAATCCTTGCAGCACCTGGCTCTGCTCGGTTCGGTGTTCAACGGGGGGATTTTTCTGCTGTTCCTGGCCCTGCGCCTGCCTGCCTGGCTGTTTGACCAGCTCGGTGCGATGCTGGCGGGCTCCCCTCTCTGGCACGGTGCAGCCTTTGTGGCAGTACTGCAAGGGGCTCAGTTTCTGCTGGAACTGCCTTGGGGTCTGTATCGCCGCTTTGTCGTCGAAGAGCGCTTTGGCTTCAACCAGATGGCTCCGAAAGACCTGGTCAGGGACTTGTTGCGTGGCTTCTTGCTGGCCATATTGCTGGGGTTGCCGCTGCTCCTGGGCCTGTTCTGGCTGATGAGAGCCCTACCGCTGTGGTGGCTGTGGGGCTTCTTGGCCCTGACGGGCTACCAACTGCTGTTACTTTGGCTCTACCCGGTCTTGATTGCCCCGCTGTTCAACCGCTTTACGCCACTGGGCCAAGTTCCGGAGGGCGGCCCGGACGAACTGCAGCGCAAGCAGGTTGCGCTCAAAGAGCGCCTCGAGCACTTGCTGAAACAGTGCGGTTTTGCGGCCAAAGGCCTGTTCGTGATGGACGGGAGCAAGCGCTCGCGCCACAGCAACGCATATTTTACCGGCTTTGGCAGGTACCGCCGCATCGTACTGTTTGACACTTTGATTCAGGACCTGGAACAGGAACAGCTGGCGGCGGTGCTGGCACACGAAATCGGGCACTACCGGAAGGGGCACATACCTAAACGCATGCTGCAAAGTATGCTGTGGCTGTTGTTGGGCTTTCTGGGCCTGTACCTGCTCTCGCGCTGGCAGGAGCTGTTTCTCGGCTTTGGTTTTGCACACCTGCCGGGGAAGCCGCCCCATCCCGCCGTGCTGCTGTTTGTCGGTGTGGTACTCAGTAGCCTCCCGGGGCTGCTGCTCCGCCGCTTGGGAAACCACTTCTCGCGCAAGCACGAGTTCGAAGCGGATGCCTATGCCGCACAGGTGATGGGCAGCGGCCGCTGCCTGCGTGAGGCACTGGAGCTGCTGCACCGCGAAAACCTGAGCAACCCGGCACCGCATCCTGGCTATGCGGCCCAGTACTACAGTCACCCGGCCCTGCCCGAGCGCCTGGCAGTGTTAGAGGTGCCTTAAAGAGTTGAGCCGCATAGCTGAGCGGAACCTCGAGAAAAATTCTCGCAAGAAACAAGGTTCCCAACAGTTTCCCCACAACTTTCTGATGATTTCCCAACAATATCTCAGCCGGGAAAGACGATCGTGCGGTTCTGAAAGCGCAGTACGCGCTGTTCGGTGTGGGCCCGGACGGCCTGTAGCAACACATATTTCTCAACGCTGCGGCCCTTGCGCACCAAGTCTTTGATACTGTCGCGGTGGCTGACGGTCTGGATGTCCTGGACGATGATCGGGCCTTGGTCCAGTTCGGCCGTCACGTAGTGGCTGGTGGCCCCGATAATCTTGACCCCGCGTTCGTAAGCCTGGTGATAGGGTCTGGCTCCTTTGAAGGCCGGCAAAAACGAGTGATGGATATTGATGGCCTGGGCCGGGCTCCGCTCCAAAAATTCCGGCGAGAGGATCTGCATGTAGCGGGCCAGAATCAGCAGCTCAATCTGCTCACGCTCTAATAATTCCAGCTGGCACCGTTCTGCTTGAGTCTTTTGGTCGGCCTTCTGGGTCTCGGGTGAAACCGGGCTGCCGTCTTTTGTCACAGCAAAGTCGATATAGTGAAACGGCAAATTGAAGTGCCGGGCTACCGGCTCCAACTTCTGGTGATTGCTGATCACACAGCGGAAATCACAGTTTAGTTCGTTGCGATGTACCAGCAGGTCGTAGAGGCAGTGATCGTAATGCGAGACAAAGATGGCACTGCGCAGCTTGCGGCCATTGATGTCCATCTGCCAGTTCATCGACAGGCCCCGGGCCAAGGGGGCGAACTGTTTCCTCAGCTCCTGAGCGGCATGTTCCGCCGTTTCTGCTGGGCCCTGTATGGCCCAGGCAAAGCGGGCAAAAAACTGCCGGGCATCCTGGTCAAAGTGCTGGTTGGCACTGTAGATATTGCCTCCATGCTGATGGATAAAGGCAGCGACACTGGCAACCACACCTTTCTGATCCGGGCAGGAGAGCAACAGGGTAAATGAAAACTGATCCAAAGCAGGGCCTCGATTACGGTTTCAACTCTTTTTTACGATGCAATGTAATGCGATCGAGCAGTACAAAAGCGCCGTTCACAGTTTCGACCAGCACATAGTCATCGATAAACTGGAGCCCTGTGGCGGGCCGCAGGATTTCATCGGACCGGGACAGCAGCTCCAGCTCTTGGTTGAAACGACCCATCGTGCCATCTCTGAGGAAGGCAAACAACTGGTCCTGGGCCTCCCAGACACCACTGTCGGGGTGGATATCATCGGGCCCCTGCATCTCGTAGTCTAAGTTCTTCTTGAGCTTGAGCAAACGGATGCGGCGACTGCTGAGCCTGACCTCGGCACTGCTTCCCTGCTTTGTTTCCGGTGAGTTCGTGATATCGTGCTCCCCGGCCACAACTATGTAGCCCGAATCATTGGCCACCAGTTGCAGGCTGCGCACGGAATTGACTTCCGAACGCCTGACGATTTCGAGCTGAGCGATGCCGTAGAAGCGATAGAAGTTGTTCTTGAACGGCAGCAGCACGACTTTTGTGCCGACGGGCAGAGCCCGCTCTTCCTCTTGCCCGGCGTCCTCGTCTGCCCTATCCTCGTCCGTGACCGCAACGCTGCTTTCTGCCGAGTCCTTCTGCTCCTCCTGTTCTTCCTGCTCTTCTGCCGCATTGTTTTCTTGCTGCTGCTGTTCGCGGTTCAGTTCGCGTTGTTCCTTGCCCAGATTGTCCTGGCGCTGAGCGATGGTATTTTGAGTTGCGCCCAGGTCGTTCTGCGACTTCCGATTGTTCTGCAACTGCTCTTTCAATTCCTGCTCCCGCTCTAGGTTGTTCTCACGCTCGGCCAGGTCGTCGGTGACTGCGGTGCGGGCTCGTGTGGTGTCCAGCTGTTTCTGAAGTTCGCGGTTCTGTTCTTGCAAATCGCCCTGCTTTTCTTCGAGGGCCTGCTGATCGTTACTCAGTTGTTCCTGACGCAGCCCCAGCATGTCCTGACGCAGCTCCATGGCCTTGCCGGAATCTTCTTCGCGCAGATACTCGGAAACCGCTTTCTTGCCGGTCTCATCGAGGTTGGGACCGGATTGCTGGTTGAGCAGCGGATTGCTGCTCAAGGGTATGATCAGTTGTGTCGCCCCGGGCCAGTCGGAGTAATTGGTACTCAGGCCAATGCTCTCGGGCTGCAGGGCCGCATTCACCGCCAAACTGAATCTTTGCTGGAAGTAGGCTGCATTTTGACGATAGTAGGCGTTGTAATAGGTTGTGAACACACTGATGGTATCTGCTGCTTCGGCCTCATAATCATAGCGCGCTTGCAGATAGCCGGAGATAATATGACGCAGGTTGCGGATGTGGTCGACCCCGGCACTGGCACCCAGACTCAGGATGTCGGCACCGAACAACTCCGGCTGCTCACCGGGAATATGCTGCACCGTGTACTTGCCCGCATAGTCTGAGCCCCCCTCATCATCCAACCCGGCCAGATGGGTGCCGATGGCAATGATGTCAGCCAGGCTGTCCACGACCGCGTGGGGCCCGACATAGCTGGTAAACTCAACGGGCCCTGCCGACTGCAATTCCGCGTGGGCCACCTCAGGCGGCACTGTCTGTTCGGGGACGGCTGTGGCGCTCACATCTTGAGCCGCCAGATAGCCGGCAGCTTCCCCGGAAACAGAGCCGGGAAACCAGAGCCACCATAGGCCGAACAGCCCCGGCAGCAACGCTTGCAGCCATGGCAGCGGGCGGAAATGAGAGCTTGCGGGGTAAGAGTGAACAAAGTTTTTCACGATTCCTGCCTTCAGCGTTCCCTCCATCGACGGGGATCGCCTGTGTTCGGATTGGGCCGGGCAAGGAGCCAGGCCCGTGGGCTTCGATACAATGCCTAAGGGGACCTCTAAAAATTCGCTTTCGATGCTGAATCAGCGAGATTTTGTCGATAGCGAGGAAGTGAAGCCGAGGCATACTTTACTGTATGGTAAGGCTTTGCTGACGAAGCTATTCGGCAACAAGATCGCGATTCAGCGCGAAATTGGAATTTTTAGAGGTCCCCCTAATATAATTGAGCGTCCCTCAAGAATCCATTCTGCTTTTTTACGCTATTCGCGGAAAAGACCGGGCCCGAGGGCTCCATCAAGAAGGATGGGAGCGACTCTCAACAAGGTATCAGGGAAGTATAAAAAAAACATCATTTTTATAGGATATTTTTGTTTGTTCTTTTGAAGCTAAAAATTCCCCACCACAGAAAGATGCTGCGCCAGCTCGCATTTTTTAATTGCGCTGTACGGACAAAACAGCTATATTGAAGCTATGGCAAGTTGCGACAGCGCGTACAAATACCTGTTCTCGAACCCAGCAATCCTGTGCAAACTCATCCACGCCTTCATTGAGGAGGACTTTAGCGCCAAAATCCAGCCCGACAGCCTGCGCAAACTCGACCCGTCTCACCTCTCTGCCACGCTCCAGCAGCGCGAATCGGACCTGCTCTATGAGGTGCGCCTGGACAATCAAACAGCCTATCTGTATATCCTGCTCGAATTCCAGTCCACAGCCCCCAAGCATATGGCCATCCGCCTGCTCAGCTATATATCCCTGTTTTACGAACGCCTCATCAAGGAAGGCAAAAACAGCAAAGGCAAGTTGCCCCCAGTATTTCCATTGGTGCTCTACAACGGAGACCGCCCCTGGAATGCGCCCCGCAGCACCAGCGAACTGATCAGCAGCAACGAAATACCCGCAAAATACCTACCCCACTTTCAATATGCTCTCATTGACGAGAAGCGCATCCCCGACCCAAAAATCCACAAATTGCACAACCTCATCAGCGCGGTAATTTGTGCCGAGAAATACGGCAGACCAGGGGAGTGGGAAGCGCGAATCCCGCAAATCATAGAATTCCTGCGCGATGAACCCGGGCCCGAAATCACCATTTTCAGGCGCTGGATTGCCTTGCTGTTTGGCGAAGGCATGAACGAATCAGAATACAATCAAATCACCGCACCAGAGGAGGTACAGAAGATGTTGGCAACACTGGCAGAAGATCTAAAAGCTGAGGGCAGACAAGAAGGCGAAAAACTGGGCATGCAGAAAGGTTGGGAAGAAGGCGAAAAACTGGGCATGCAGAAAGGTTGGGAAGAAGGCGAAAAACTGGGCATGCAGAAAGGTTGGGAAGAAGGTGAAAAACTGGGCATGCGAAAAGGTCGGGAAGAAGGTCGGGAAGAAGGTCGGGAAGAAGGTGAAAAACTAGGCATGCGGAAAGGCCGGGAAGAAGGTCGGGAAGAAGGTCGGGAAGAAGGTCGGGAAGAAGGACGGCGTGAAGCTGCCCGGAAAATGAAAGAATCCGGGCTGTCGATTGAGCAGATTGCAAGGTTTACCGGTCTGAGCCACCGCGAAATTACCGGGTTGAGAGAGGGCGAATAGAAAGCCTGAAAGGGGCTCCTGGAGTTGGCTTTCGCCAGCTCGCAGAAAAAGATGGTTGGGCCTTGGCTGCGCACGGCCCTCCCCATTTCTCCCATGCTGCGCCAGCTCGCCCAGTTGTCAAGGAGGAAGGTCGGGCCTTGGCTCCGCACGGCCCTCTTTCTCCCAAGAAAAGCAAATTTTTGGAGATTTTCCTGCGATCTTCTTGCCCTCCGCGGGGAAATCGTATATTCTTAAAGAAGAACAAGCCATTTCATAACCCCATTTTATCTTTTATTAAAACCATTCCGACCTTGGCCGGAACATCATCTTTATGTATTATTTTGCATAATAATACCAAGGAGTATTGCATTATGGAACACAAGTTCAGTAAAATTCGCTCATCGCTCATCGCTCATCGCTCATCGCTCATCGCTCATCGAAAAAATTAAACCCATATAGCAGAGGAAATTATTTCTCTGCCGGTATTTTACGCCCATTTATCCTTTTATTTGTCTGCTCCCTGATTTTGTGGGTCGCCTGCGATCCGCCCGATGATGGGGGCAATGATGGGGTCGATAATGGGGCCGATGACGGGGTGCCCCGCACGGTCCGCTTTGAGAAAACGATCATCGGCCTGCGGGAGTTTCTGCTCACCGTTACCGCAGAACCTGCCGGGACATACGAATTTATCCTTAACGACTCCTCAGCCGCCCCCGCCTGGAGCAGCGTCAAAGACAATCCCGCCCTGATAACGCGCAGCTTCTCCGCCGAGAAAAACTACCAGCGGAAAATCTACTTCAGCGTCACCAAAGATTACGAGCCCCGCCCCACAACGCGGCGGTCGATCTGGGCACCGAGCCTGAGAGCAAATATCCGGGCTTTATGAGCCCGGGGCAGCAGTACTACGTCCACGCCTATCAGAACGCCACCCACCTCAAGAGCTCTGGGGCGATCACCACCGCAGATTACCCTGACGCTCTGCCTGCTGCCATCACGACTGAAGAAAGTGGCCTGCGTGCTACACCGGATACACCGGGCACACCGGGAGCCCCCATATCGGATTCGCCGCTCCGGGCCCTGTGGGGCATGGATATGTGGACAAAGAATATTGACGATGCCGCGATAATCGATGCCGCGGACAATCATGGCAGTAAGGTAGCACTGCGTCGCATTGAGGTGGGAAGCGGAGAAATTCTCTACCTGCCGGTACGCAGCATCCAGCCCCTCCCGGATAATACGAGTACTTGTATTGCCCTTGTGAGTAAATTAGTCTTAAGAACCGGGTTCAATACGAAAATAGATGAGTATGATGTAGTGCATCTGGTTTACCCTCCAGTGGCGGGAAATTCCTATCACGCTGACAATCCTCCTGAGGGCGGCTCGGTGTTGTTCCACGGGCATCCTTTTCAGGGAGCTCGGCAGGCCTACTACGATATGATGGGTCAAATCGATACCACCCAAAACTACAGCTGGGCCCAGATCATAAGTAACTGTGCGCCCACCACGAATCGTATATTGGCACCTTCTTTTACTCTTGCGGCACCGTAATTGAGGGCTGGCGCCAGCTCGCAAAAAGGAAGGTCAGGCCTTGGCTGCGCACGGCCCGCCCCTGGTTTCTCCCATGCTGCGCCAGCTTGCATGGGAGTCGCCTCATCAAAAGCAAATTTTTAGAGCTGTCCTTTAATTTGACAAAATCCATCCGTCACACTAGCATCAGCAGTAGATTGATAACCTAATTGATCAGTTCGGGTTTTGAGGAAGACTGCGGGACGTCGGAATTTTCTCACGGACCTGCCCTCTGCCAAGGAGAACACATGTCCTGTATCCCGCTCAACTATGACCCCGCACAAGTTGTGCCCCGCATCGCCCACATTGGTCTGGGAGCCTTTCACCGCGCGCACATGGCCTGGGCCTGCCACGAACTGCTAGAGCAAAGCATCAAGAACTCTGGGAGCCCGGACTGGGGCATCTGCGCTTTGTCGCTGCGCGGTAATACCAGAGTCCTTGAAGCCTTGGAACAGCAGAACCACCGCTACTTGCTGGCCATCCAAGGGAGGCAGAAAAGTGAAGTCTGCGAGGTCGGCTCGATTGTACGCTCTTTGGATGCGGTGCGAGACGGCTTGGAAGCCGTGGTTGCGCAACTGGCCACAGCCGATATCGTGAGCCTGACCATCACCGAGAAAGGCTACTGCATTAACCCCGCGACCCGTCGGCTGGACGAAGAGCAGCCCGGGGTCCGGCACGACCTGCGGCTGCTAAAAAACCATTCAAGCCTTTCCCCTTCTTCCGCTCGGGACGCGCCACTGCCCCGCACGGTACTGGGCTTTTTAGCCCTCGGGCTGGCGCAGCGCCGGAGTCGGCAAAATCGGGGACAGGCCCTGTTGTCCTGCGACAATATCCCCGGCAACAGCCAAGTCTTGTGCCGCGCCCTGCTGCGCTTTCTGGAACTCTTGGAACCGGACGGGTTTGCCGGGCTGCGCTGCTGGGTCGCAGAAAACTGCGGCTTCCCCTGCACTATGGTGGACCGCATTACTCCGGCGGTCAGTGCAGAGACCCTGGGGCAAATTGCCGATCTGGCGGGTCGGCACGACCCGATTGCCCTGGCCACCGAAGAGTTTACCCAGTGGGTGATTCAGGATTCGGGCCGCGATTTCCCCTCCGGTCGCCCGGCCTGGGAGCGAGCCGGCGGCGTGAGCATGGTGGCTGGCGAGCCCGAAGTGGCACTCTACGAAGAGATGAAGCTGCGCATGCTCAACGGCTCGCACAGCTTCTTGGCCTACTGTGGCTGCTTGGCGGGCAAGACGTATATTTTTGACTGTGTGCAGGACGAAGTACTGCGCACGGCCTCTCAGCGCTTTATCCTTGAGGAGCAAAGTCGCGCCTTGGGCCTTCGGCAGCGACCCGACTTGGGCATCGACTTCGCGGCCCTTACAAGCTATGCAGAGCAGTTGATCGAACGCTACAGCAACCCGCATATCTTTCATCGCTGCTATCAAATTGCCATGGACGGCTCACTCAAGGTGCCGCAGCGTTGGCTGGACGGCTACCGCGCGGCCTCAGGGACCGGGCCCTCTGGAGGCTGGCATTTTCTGTCCTTCGCGCTGGCGGCCTGGCTGCAATACCTGAGCGGTCGGGACTTGGAGGGCCGGCCCATCGAGGTGCAGGACCCCCATGCCCAAGCGCTCCGTCAGCTCATCGAAGCAGCAGAGCCCGGGGGGGAAGCTGCGGCCTTGTTCTCTTTTGCGCCGACCTTTGGCGAGCTGCGCAACGATAGCGAACTGATCCAGAAGGTGCAGCACAAGCACCGGAAGATCCGCACAGAAGGCCTTTTGCCCGCTTTGAAAGATCTGGTGGAGTGCCCCTCCCGGCTCCGCACGTTGTAGAGCTCCCCTTGAGATCTCCCCTTGAAATCTCCCCTTGAGGAAACACATTTATGCGCATGAGCTTTCGCTGGTTCGGGCCGGAAGACCCGATCCCCCTCTCCTATATCCGCCAGATTCCGGGCATGGAATCCGTGGTGCCCTCGCTGTTTCACATTCCGGTTGGAGAAGTCTGGCCGAAAGCCGACATCGCGGCCCTGAAGCGGCGGATCAACGATGCCGGACTGAAGCTGGAAGTCATTGAGAGTCTCAATGTTCACGAGGATATCAAGCTGGGGGCAGCAGCCGGCAGTCGCCGCGATGAATGCATCGAAAACTATCAGCTCACCCTGCGTCGCCTGGCCGCCGCAGGGGTCGAAACCGTTTGCTACAACTTTATGCCGGTCTTCGACTGGACCCGCACCAGCCTGTTCCACCGCTTGGTCGACGGCTCACAGACTATGTCCTTCGACGGCGAAGAATTGGGCCGGCTGGGCCCCGATGGCTTGTTCGCCAAGATTCAGAGTGAATCGGAGGGCGTGGAACTGCCGGGGTGGGAGCATGAGCGCCTGAGCGAACTGCGGCTGCTGCTTGAGCGCTACGCCGGGCTGGGGGCCGAGGGCCTGTGGCAAAATCTGGCCTACTTCCTCTGCGCCGTGATACCCGTGTGTGAGGAAGTCGGGATCAACATGGCCCTTCACCCCGATGACCCACCGTGGTCGATCTTTGGCCTGCCGCGGATCATTACCGGGGCCGAGAATCTGGAGCGATTTCTGGGGCTCTACGACTCGCCGCGCAATGGCCTGACGCTGTGTGCCGGTTCGCTGGGGGCCAAGCAGCAGCACCGGATCCCCGACTGTATCCGGCGCTTTGGCAGCCACATCCATTTCGCCCACGTGCGCAACCTGAAGCACGAAGGGGGCAACACTTTCCATGAGTCGGCTCACCTGAGCTCCTGCGGCTCGCTGGACCTCTTTGAGATCATGAAGGCGTACCACGACATTGGCTACACCGCTCACATCCGGCCCGATCACGGTCGCATGATCTGGGGCGAGAGGGGCCGGGCCGGCTACGGTCTTTACGACCGCGCCTTGGGTGCGAACTATATCCTAGGTCTGTGGGAAGCCATCAAGAAGAGCTCGGCAGGAGCAGCCAGTTCATGATACCAATCCGTAAAAGTAGCATTCTTTCCGATGTGGGCTCCCTGGTCCGTGACACGGGCTCTGTTTGTGAATGCACTTCCCGTTTTGCAACGATATCCCTTACCTGTGCAGAGCCGCGCCGCAGTAGGGGCAGAAATTGCCCCGGGCTGAGCCCGGAGCCCCCGAAGAATCAGAAGTGTCAGACATGCTGGGGTGTGCATCCGGGAGCGCTCCAGGGACCCCGGGCCTGCCACAGGCGGGGCACTGCTCCGACACCGCGCCCAGCTCCAAAATCAAGTCGCCCTCCTGGACGCTGACCATCTTGTGGGTCTTCTGGAAGTTGGCCGCAAGATGTACTTTCCTGACCACCCCATCGCGCTTGGCAAAGATGCCTTTTTCCTGCTTCATGATGGAAATATTACAGAGCTCCTGCCCCTGTTTGACCAGATCGCCTTCGCTGACGTGGACGATCCACAAATCGCCACTGGAGATGGCTCCGATCTGATTGGGGTCATTCGGGTCGGCTTGCCGCCGACCCTCAGGCCCGCCGATGCGACCCTTGCAGACCTGCACCTGATGGCGCACCAGTTCGTGGTTGAGCTGGAAGCCCGTCTGGGCCATCCCGGCCTCGTTCGGCGCACTGACTTCGAGCAGCTGGAAGTGATGTAGCTTACCTTTGGAATCGCTGAACGAGAAACTCTCACCCGGCAGTAAGCCCTCAAACCAGACGGCAGCGGGCAGGCAGTTGGGGTCGCCGAACTGGTCCTGGAACTTAAGCAGGGCGATGGTGTCGGCCGGGTGATTGAGGTAGAGCAGCAGCTCGTCTTCGCTGACCCTGCGCCCCAGCTCGGTCTCCAGCCGGGCCTGTTCCTCCTCCCGGTGATAATCTGCTAGGCCGTCCAGCGGCGAGCCCACGCCCTGCTGCACCTTTTGATAAATTCTGCTTCCCTGCTCGCGACCAAAGGTACTGTGATAGATCCATTCGGCGGGGAAGCCCAGCGGCAGCGGGCCAAAGTCACCCTTGAGCAGGCTCTTGAAGGAATCGTTGGCTTCAGCAAAAAGCTGGAGGCGCTCCTCTTGTTCGCTGAGTGGGGCAGGATCCTGCCCCTCGTTTCCCAGAGAGCGTCGGGCCAGCTGGAGTACTCGCTGCACCTCATCCGCTCCACCGCGCTTATGGGCACTGCTGATCGTCAAAAAGGCATTGTTCCAAGTGATCTGAGCCCCCGGTGTGACATCGTGGTAGAGCACCAATTGACGCACGATGCCCAGATATTCGAGTATCTGCGGCAGCAAAAAAATATAGCCTTGCTGCAAAGCCCCCTCCTGCGAGGAGGAGATCGCTCCGCCAGGCATGCCGTGCTGCACCACATTGTGATCATAGCCCTGAAAATAAGGGGTGCAGTAGCGGTCGAAGAAGGGCAGCAACTGCTTGAGCACAAAGTTGCAGTCATCCAGTGCCTGCGGATCCAGCAGGTCGCGGAGGCCTGCGGCCCGCAGAGCGGCCCGAGTGGCCCCGACAGGGCCCTGCCCGTACCAGCGGCAGGCCGCGTCCATGCCCACATCCAGAATCTCGACACCGGCCTGCGCGGCCGCAAGCAGCGCCGGCACGAACAGACCATCGGTGGCGTGGCGGTGGTAGTGCAAAATCATGTCGGGCCAGCGCTGCTTCAAGCCACGAGCCAGCTCGGCAATGTAGTCCGGCGCACAGATTCCGGCCATGTCCTTCAGTCCCAGAATAATGCGCCGACTGGCCTCCTCGTTCGTGCAGGACGCTATGCCGGCACACATTTCAAGAATCTGCTGCGCCACTCCGAGGTAGTGCTCCACACTATAGCGTTGGCCTACCACTGAGAGCGAAATCGCCGGCTCAAAAACCACGTCATCACGCCCCAGCACCACTTCGGCCAGTGGGGTCATATTTTGGGCATAGTTGAGAAAGTCGAAGCAGCGGATGATATCGTAGAGCTCACAGAGCCGCCGGCACATTTGCCGCATCATGACGCGCCCCTGCGGCTTGTAGCCCAGCAGGTTGGTTGAGCGCACCAGAACCTGTTGCAGCGTGTGGGGTGCCAGCTTGCGCCATTCGCGCCCTTCTTCCAGTGGCGAGGTCATATTGGCCCGGATGTTCATGTGGAAGTGGGCCCCTCCGCCGGTCTCCAGCGACAGAAAACCACAGCGGTCCAAGTAGGGGCCGATCACCCGGTCCTCGGCCAGACGCATACGATTGCCGCTATTCGACTGGGTGATGTCGCGGCAGGTGGTGTCGCCAAAGTGGATTTTGTCGCTGTTGCGCAGCATTTCGAGCAGAGCCGGGCGATTGCGCTGCGGGTAGCGTATCGAGGCAAAAGTCGTTGTGGGGGGAAGTTCGTAGTAGTGGTGCCCATTGCTGCGGGCCTGCCCCGGCCCGAAACCCAGGCGCGGCTGACCGAGACTGCGATACTCGCCCAGCTTGATGTAAGGGTTAAAGCCGCGCGCGCTGATTTCGGCGATCAGGCGGCTCAGACGCAGGGCCTCGGGCTCCAGGTGATGGTAGTCGAGCAGCTCCGGATGATCCTCGACAAAACGAGTGGAGAAATTGCCCCGGGCAAAGTACTCGGAAGCTAGGATCATGCGGTAGAACGGCAACGTGGTCTTCAGGCCGGAGATCTGGTATTCCTGCAAAGAGCGGATCGCCAGCCGGATCAATTTGTCCCAGCTGTTGGCGTAGCAGATCAGCAGCGAGCCGGCCGAGTCGTAATGGGAGGGGAAGCTGTAATTGCTGGTCAGGTTGGAGTCAATGCGCACGCCCGGACCACCGGGTGAGTGGTAGCGTTTGATCACACCGGAATTGGGACTGAAGTTGTCCTGCGGGTCTTCTAGGTTGATGCGGCACTGCAGCGACCAATAAAAAGGCCGCAGCTCTTCCTGCTTCAAGTTCAGCTCGGCTCCCAGAGCCACGGCGATCTGCTGCTCGACCAGGTCAATGCCGTAACGGCTTTCGGTGATGCCATGCTCGACTTGCAGCCGGGTGTTGACTTCGATCAGGTAGGCTCGGGCCGGCTCTCCCTTGTTCGGGCTTTCGACCAGAAATTCCACGGTGGCCAAGGTGTGGTAGCCTGCGGCCAACACGATGCGCCGCGAGTAGTCTTTGAGCTGCCGACGCAGCTCTTCGTTCATGCCATTCCAGGGCGAAGGGGTGATTTCCAGCAGTTTCTGGTGCTTGCGCTGCAGGCTGCAATCGCGCTCATCAAAGACTAGGACGTTGCCGTAGCGGTCGGCCAGTACCTGGATTTCGATGTGCAGGACCTCACCGAGAAATTTTTCGACATAGAGCCTGGGATTCCCAAACGAGGAGGCTGCGATTACCTGGGCTTTTTCAAAGGCGTCTTTTAGCTCGCTGGGCTCGCGAATGATCACGATGCCGCGTCCGCCGCCGCCGCCTTCGGCCTTGAGCAGTACCGGCAGCTCCATGGAATCGATCTGGCAACGGGCCTCTTCGAGGCTCACAGCGCCATCCGAGCCCGGCACGATGGGAATCCCCAGCTCTTTGGCCAAGGCGCGGGCCCTGAGCTTCGAGCCCAGCAGCTCCATGGCCTCGCTGTCGGGGCCGATAAAGGTGATCCCGGCCTCCCGGCAGAGGCTTGGGAAGCTGGAATCTTCGGAAGCAAACCCCCAGCCCGGATGGATGGCCTGCACCCCGGCCTCTTTGGCCTTGCTGACGACTTGCTGAATGTCGAGGTACGCAGTCGGATTGGCTCCCAGCAACAGCACTTCATCCGCCGCAGAAATGGCCGGAGAACTGCGATCGATGTCGGTGGCCGTGACGATGGCGTGACCCCTCAGGCGCTCGCGGATGGAACGGCAGATGCGGCGCGCAGGAATACCCCGGTTGGCCACCAGGATGTGCATGCCTTTGGTACGTTGCAGCAGCTCCCGAAAGCTGCGCCGAATGGGTTGGAAGCTGGCAGCCTGAGCCACTCTGGTCTCCTTGGAAGCTGTCTCGAATCTTGCTTTTGCCGCGGGCTGAGGCCATGATTTCCCAGATCTCTTCAGACAGTGCCTCTCCACAGAACGCGGGCAAAATTTGCCCGCACTATACTAAAAGGGCCGGGCTTTGTCTGCTTTCGCCTGTTAGGCAGGCCGAAAATCCTCAGACGCTCTCGCGTTTGACCTTTGGAAGACTCGTTTAAAGTCTTGTCACTCGAGCCAACAAATTTGTAACGATAGGGTACCTCTAAAAATTCGCTTTTGATGCTGAATCAGCGAGATTTTGCCGATGGCGAGGAAGTGAAGCCGAAGCATACTTTGCTGTATGGTAAGGCCTTGCTGACGAAGCTATTCGGCAACAAGATCGCGATTCAGCGCGGAATTGGGATTTTTAGAGGTCCCCTCAAGTATATCATCATTAAAAATGTTTCTGTATTCCTGTGACCCCTAGCCCGAACCGCTTGAAATATAACTGTTCAACCCTTCCAGACGGGCGCTTGTCTTACCTGAGCGCCAGCGCTCCACCACCTTATCCCCATGTTTCTCCAAGCTGTCCAATGCTTTAGCCATCGGCTCTAATAAATCCTGATCTTTTATCAGTTCTCTCGAATAATTGATAAATCTTCGAATCCTCCACTTGGCTCCTTGTAAAGTTTTCGCACCTCTTATCCAAGATAATTTCTCTTTTATCTGATACCCCGTCATCGTCTGAAAACCTCCCGCTTCAAGCTCCAGTAAAGCTTCCAACTGTGGCTTTATCAGGGCATTGTTCGCCGGGTTCTTTACTACTGCGTGCATGCTTAGGGAAATTCTTATGGGGACATCTAAAAATTCGCTTTTGATGCCAGACGAAGGGATTTTTTGCGGCAGCGAGGAACGGAAGCCGAGCCATACTTTGCTGTATGGCACCAATGTGAGCTGGCGCAGCATTGGTGAAAGAGTAAGGTAAAAGAGCTTCCTTTTCTTGCCCATGGGACTAGAATACGCCTGATACCATGCTCTAAACATTTTGTTCGGGGTACTTTTGCGCGGATGTAGCAATGGTGTTGAAAGAAGTTTCAATGCCGCCATTCAAGTTCTTTAAAGTCGTGAGCAGGGCACATTTTCTTACACTCACGGATACTTGGAGCCACGCTCAGCTTTAATTGCGATGTGTAATGCATGTGGCTGCTTCTCTGAGTTCCTGACTGATAATCTGCCATGGTTCGCTCAGTCCCAGAATTAAAAGTTGCTTATCGTTCATTTCCCCATTGTATCATCTTTACCTAGTATCATCTTTACCTAAAATCCACAAAACGTACCGAAGAGCCACAAAATCTCGCTGATTCAGCATCGAAAGCGAATTTTTAGAGGTCCCCTGGAGAAATTCTACGGCACTCAGGTGGCGCAGGCATATTGGGTAGTCCTTCGCAGGAGGCCTTTACCGAATTGAGACGGAGGGGGCTGAGCCTGTTTCCGGTTGCTGAGTGCGGTAGAATTTCAAGCTGAGCGCAACGCGCGAAGATTAGAAATTCAAGGTGTACCGAAGTACCGGGTAATTTTGTTTACTCTGTGTCTAGTTGTATAAAATATATTAATAAAGTAATTTAATGATAACTTATCTAAAGGGAACCTCTAAAGTTTTAAGTTTGTGTTCAGTTTCTTATCAATTTTTTATTAACAGATAATAGAAAATGTACGACAATAACACTGTCAATATTTTGAATTAATAGACGAGGTTTTAGTTTTGGGGGACCTCTAAAAATCAGCATTGCGATGTAAAATCAAAAAATCCTTCCTTTGTTATCCGGACGGGAGAATTTACACCATACTGCAATATAATCTTGGTATCCGGGGTCCTTTTCTGATGGAAAAAATTCTGGAATTACGGAACATCACCAAAACTTTTCCGGGAGTTAAGGCACTGGATTGTGTTCATTTAAATGTTTACCGGGGCAAAGTCATGGGACTGCTGGGGGAAAACGGTGCAGGTAAATCTACGCTGATGAAGGTTCTCAGCGGGGTGTATCGTCCAGACAGTGGCTCTGTGTCGTGGGGAGGGAAAGATGTTCCTTTGACCGGACTCAATACGGCCAGAAGAGCCAACATCTCTTTCATTCATCAGGAACTTTCTTTGCTCCCTAATTTGAGTATAGCGGAAAATATTTTCTTAAATAAACTCCCCGTGACTAAATTGGGGAGAGTCCAATGGAAGCAAATTTACAACCAGACTGAGGAATTTCTGGAACTAGTTCAGGTTCGTCGGGATCCGCATATTCTGGTAGGGGAACTGAGCATCAGCGAGCAACAATTAGTGGAAATCGCCAAAAGCCTAGTCCGGAAATCTCAGCTTATTATTATGGATGAACCTACAGATTCATTGACGGATGAAGAGGTTCAAAACTTGTTTTCGATTATTGCCGATCTGAAAAATTCTGGGAAAAGTATCATTTATATCACGCATCGTCTCGGTGAAGTGTTTCAGATTTGTGATGACGTTACGATACTTCGTGATGGAGCATTTATCTGCGAAGCAGCGAGTGCATCCATGGACGAGGAGCAATTAATTAAGGCAATGGTAGGACGCAAATTACAGGACCAGTTCCCGCGTCTGACTATTGGAAAACCTGAACCGGTATTGGAATTAAAAGGCGTTTCAAATAATAAAGTAAAGAATATCCACTTGAAAATAAACTCAGGTGAGGTGTTGGGGTTGCTGGGGTTAATGGGTGCAGGGCGTACCGAGTTGGGAAAAACAATTTATGGTTATTATCCTGTGAAGTCGGGTGATATTCTACATAAAGGACATAAACTGGACCTGAAATCACCAAAATCTGGCGTACAAAATAAAATCGCATATGTTTCAGAAGATAGAAAGAAAGATGGACTAATTACAAAGATTTCTGTCCGAGAAAATATGGTATTATCTTCATTAAACAAACTGGAAAATACTTGTAGGCAGATTATAAAAAGAAAAGAAAAGAAATATGTAGATGATTATGTTAAGAATTTTTGTATTAAAACTTCTGATATAAATCAAAAAGTTGCTATGTTGAGTGGAGGAAATCAACAAAAAATATCTATAGCCAGGGCATTAATGTCAGACCCTGAAATACTGATTCTGGATGAACCGACCCGGGGAATAGACGTAGGTGCCAAGAAAGAAATATATGACTTGATCAATCAGTTAAAAGAAAAAGGGCTTGCGGTAGTTTTAATATCATCTGAGATGCCAGAAATTCTAGGTTTAAGTGATCGTATTGCGGTGATGTGTGATAAACGTATCACTGGTGTATTTTTGACACAAGAGGCGAACCCGGAGCAATTGCTTAAATATGCGACAGAATTCTAGGAGAGCCCAATGACAACAGGGATAGCAAGGATAGCAGGACTTAGAAAAAATAAATCTATAAAGAAAATTCTTGTGGATCATAAATCATTGTTGGGTCTTATTCTGTTCATTATTATTGTTTCAGTATTAAATACAAACTTTTTAACTGCAGGGAATATTTTAAACGTATTGCGACAAGTTTCTGTGAATTTTGTCTTGGCGATTGGAATGACTTTTGTGATTTTGGCTGGAGGCATTGACTTAGCTGTAGGGTCACTTCTAGCGTTTACGGGAGCAATATTTGCCAGTTTGATTGTGAACGGACAGAGCCTTGGGGTTGCGATTGTGCTTGTCTTAGTCATAGGCGCACTGGTCGGTCTGATTTCCGGGACTTTAATTAGTTTCTGCAAATTGCAACCATTTATTTTAACCCTGATAGGGATGACATTGTTTCGTGGCTTAACCTTGATTTTTACCAAGGGAAAACCTATTACTATTGATAGTGACAACACGGCATTAGACTTTTTGGGAAGTGGTTCTTTGGGTGGAATTCCCATTCCTGTTTATATTATGGCATTGGTCTATGTCTTGTCCCATTATATTCTGCACCATATGCGCATCGGACGTTACGTTTATGCTCTTGGGGGAAATGAGGAGGCCACTTATTTATCTGGTATAAATGTTCATCGTGTGAAGATGTTTGTTTATGGAATAAGCGGAGGGCTCTCTGCTTTGGGAGGAGTGATTCTGACTTCTCGTTTGTTTTCTGCTCAGCCGACGGCTGGTACCGGCTACGAGCTGGACGCAATTGCAGCTGTTGTGCTCGGAGGTACGAGTCTCACTGGTGGAATCGGAAGGGTATCGGGAACCTTACAGGGGATTTTAATTTTAGGTCTGCTGGGAAATGCGTTAAATATTTTAAATGTTTCTTCGTATTATCAAATGGTTATTAAAGCTATTGTAATTTTAATTGCCATACTTTCAGACCATATTGACAAAAATAATAGCTAGGAGGTTGTGTCAATTTGTTTTTCTGCAGATAGTCAGAAAATGTAACTTTAGAGACTTTAGAGGTTCCCTTTATAGGAGATAACATGAAAAATGTGAAGTCTATGCTGATTTTGTTATCAGCACTAATAACAGTGAGCTTTTTACAAAGTATTTTTGCCAGAGGCAACGCAAGTAAGGAAAATTCTATTGGGTTAGTGATTTCTACCCTGAATAATCCTTTTTTTGTGACCTTGAAAGAAGGTGCCGAGGCAGAGGCAAAAAAATTGGGATTAAATCTGATTGTATTGGATTCTCAAAATGATCCGGCAAAAGAATTAAGTAACGTTGAAGACTTACTGAGTCGTCAAATCCGTGTTTTGTTGCTCAATCCAGCAGATTCTGATGCCGCTGGACGGGCTGTCAAGCGTGCCAACGAAAGTAGAGTTCCGGTCATCACGTTGGATCGCAGTGCAAGTTCTGGCCAAGTTGTCAGTCATATTGCTTCGGACAATGCTGCTGGGGGCAAGATGGCGGGAGAATTTCTGATCCAGCAACTGGGAGAAGGAGCAAAAGTTGTTGAACTCGAAGGCCTGCCGGGAACAAATGCTGCGAGAGAGCGAGGTAAGGGCTTTAATGCAACTGCGGCCAATGGAGATTTAAACGTGGTGGCTCGCCAAGCTGCGGATTTCGATCGTACCAAAGGCTTGAATGTGATGGAAGATATCTTGCAGGGACAAAAAGACATTGCCGGGGTTTTCGCTCACAATGATGAAATGGCGTTAGGGGCGTTGCGTGCCATTGAAGCAAGCGGTCGGAATATTATGGTTGTAGGGTTTGATGCTACAGATGATGCGGTAGCAGCTATCAAAGCAGGAAAGATGGCGGCAACCGTGGCTCAACAACCTGCAATGATTGGTTCGTTAGGTGTGAAGACTGCGACTGAAGTCCTTGCTGGGAAACCTGTACCTAAAGCTATTCCTGTTGAGCTGAGTCTGGTAGTCAAATAATTTCAAAGCAGCAGCGCCATTGAAAAGATGCGCTGCTGCTTGTTAACTGTAGATACTGTGTGATACCACAAAATTACTATTAATCTTGTGAATTATGTTGTAATTGTTGTTGATATCTTGTTCACTCCAGCCCTTTGCGGGCGCACAAATTCGGGCCGTTGGGGAGAACATTGATGCAGCGCGCTCTGTCGGATGAATACCGATAAAAGTGGCTCCTCGGTATATCAAGTTGATTTCAGAGTCGCAGCTACCGGACTCAAGTATATCATCATTAAAAATGTTTCTGTATTCCTGTGACCCCTAGCCCGAACCGCTTGAAATATAACTGTTCAACCCTTCCAGACGGGCGCTTGTCTTACCTGAGCGCCAGCGCTCCACCACCTTATCCCCATGTTTCTCCAAGCTGTCCAATGCTTTAGCCATCGGCTCTAATAAATCCTGATCTTTTATCAGTTCTCTCGAATAATTGATAAATCTTCGAATCCTCCACTTGGCTCCTTGTAAAGTTTTCGCACCTCTTATCCAAGATAATTTCTCTTTTATCTGATACCCCGTCATCGTCTGAAAACCTCCCGCTTCAAGCTCCAGTAAAGTCTTCCAACTGTGGCTTTGTCAGGGCATTGTTCGCCGGGTTCTTTACTACTGCGTGCATGCTTAGGGAAATTCTTATGGGGACATCTAAAAATTCGCTTTTGATGCCAGACGAAGGGATTTTTTGCGGCAGCGAGGAACGGAAGCCGAGCCATACTTTGCTGTATGGCACCAATGTGAGCTGGCGCAGCATTGGTGAAAGAGCAGGCCGTGCGCAGCAAAGAGCCTGCAAGCTTTTTTTTGCTGACGAAGCTATTCGGCAACAAGATTGCGATTCAGCGCGGAATTGGAATTTTTAGAGGTGCCCTTATGTTTACTCTCAGATTTCCTCACTGTATTTAATGCTTCTACAAACTTCTTACAAATATGAAACCAATCAGCTGTTACCGAAGATTCAGGAAAATTCTCTCTGATTCCTTTTTACCTAAAATCCACAAGATGTACCGAAGAGCTAATATTATGGTAGGCAGCCTGGTGGAAGTGTATCGACTTATGCTGCTGCTCAGTCTTTTGCCGCAGAAATTGCTGGAAAGAGTGATAACGTTGATTTCGTAAAGCAATATTCAGGAAGTTTTTAGGATTTTAAAGCGCGAGTAAAACCTGTAAGGTTTTGAAAACCCTACAGGTTTGGGCATGATTGCCGGGAACAGCCTATTCCGTCACCACGTCAATACCAAACCCCGGCCGGTAAAAGGATAATGAAGAAGTTGGACTACAATTGGATTCTTCATAGATTACCTGTAAAACCGGACCGCTAGACCCTAGTCTCGAATCTGTGAGGCCCTGAACACCATGCATAACGTCATAATAGTCCCTTGTTCCAAACTTACCCGTAAATAAGACCGAGCGATCAGCCCCTGGATTCAAACTCTCATAGGCCGACTGCGGATATTGCAATCTTAGCGCATTATAATTACTGGGATTCCCCTGATACAAATAACTAATATTCAGACCGGATATGGCTCCAAGTATACAGGTACTTCCGCTGGCAGGATGCATGGGAATAGTACGGAAGGGCAGAAAGACCACTTCTCCGGCCTTGAGTTGGATCGTCCGCAGGTTTAATACTTGGGCCCGTACCACTTCTGAATCCAGATCGATATCGCTGCCGTCGGGTCGGCGCTCCCACATATCCATGCCCCACAGGGCCCGGATATATGCGTCGGACTTTGAGGGGTCCGCCGTGCTGCGTTCGTTTGTTATTACCGGGGGCAGCTCTCCCGGGTAGCTGGCCGTGGTGATTTTTGCGGAGCGGGACTGGTAGCTTCCATCGCTGGATTTGTAGGCGTAAATGTAGTAGGCGGTGTCCGGCGTAAGCAGTCCGGGGTATTTGCCTTCCGAGTCGCTAACCAGATTTACCAGCGCACCGTGCGGTGTCGTCTGGTAGTTGTCGGTGGCACTGAAGTAGATTTCCCGGCTTTTCAGATTTTCATTGTCAAAGGCCCGGGTAATGCGGGCAGGATTGTCTTTCACGACGCTGTCCCAGTCCGGGGGCGTTGCGCTTTTGCTGACAATAAAAGTGTAATCTGTTTTTTCCGGGAGATTGGCTGTGTTGACGGTGAGCAAAAACTCCCGCAGGCCGATGATTGTTTTCTCAAAGCGGATCGTGCGGGGGACCCCGTCATCGCCCCCATCATCGGGCGGATCGCAGGCGACCCATAAAATCAGGGAGCAGACAAATAAAAGGATAAATGGGCGTAAAATACCGGCAGAGAAATAATTTCCTCTGCTATATGAGTTTAATTTTTTCGATGAGCGATGAGCGATGAGCGATGAGCGATGAGCGATGAGCGAATTTTACTGAACTTGTGTTCCATAGTGCAATACTCCTTGGTATTATTATGCAAAATAATGCATAAAGATGATGTTCCGGCCAAGGTCGGAATGGTTTTAATAAAAGATAAAATGGGGTTATGAAATGGCTTGTTCTTCTCAAAGAATATACGATTTCCCCGCGGAGGGCAAGAGAAATTGCAGGAGAATCTCCAAAAATTGGCTTTTCTTGGGAGGCTCCCATGCGAGCTGGCGCAGCATGGGAGAACCGGGGAGGGCCGTGCGCAGCCAAGGCCCGACCTTCCTCTTTGCGAGCTGGCGCAGCATCTTTTGTGGTGGGGAATTTTTGGAGGTCCCCTAAAGGGCAGCTCCCAAAGCGGCTGATGGGAGTCGAACCCACGTCACGAGCTTGGGAAGCTCGGGTAATAGCCGTTATACGACAGCCGCACTAATGCGTGAGTATAGATAAAGAGCTCTGCTTGGGAAAGCCGCTGTTGCAGAGCACGCTACAAGACTCCCTTGGTCGAACTGACGCCCCGGCCCTCGCGGCGCACCGCTTCTTTGAGGCAGCGGGCCAGAGCCTTGAAGCTGGCTTCGACCATGTGATGGGTATTGGGGCACAGCCCCTCAGCTCCCCGGCAATGCAGGTGTAAATTGATTTGGGCCGCATGGCAAAAACTGACAAAAAAGTGTTTTACCATATCGGTGGGCAAATCGCCGACAATGGGGCGGGGAAAGTACGCCTCAAATACTACATACGGGCGCCCCGAAAGATCCAGCGAGACTTCACAGCGCACCTCGTCCATCACAAGGATGCGTTCCCAGCTATAGCGCACAATGCCGCGCTTGTCGCCCAAGGCCTCGGCAAAGGCTTGCCCCAGAGCCAGCGCAACATCTTCGACCGTGTGATGGGCATCGACTTCCAAGTCGCCGTTGCAGCGCACTTCCAAGTCCATGCCGCCATGGCGCGAGAGTTGCTCCAACATGTGGTCAAAGAAGTGCAGCCCGGTGGCAATCCGGTATTGCCCCTGCCCGGCATCTAGGCTCAGGGAGACCTCGATGTCCGTCTCTTTGGTTCGGCGCGCCACGCGCGCGCAGCGCGGTCGCTGCAACAGGTAGTGGGCGATTTCGGGCCAGTTCCACAGGCGCTGCTGCAGGGACTGGCTGCGGTCTTCATCAGGGTGGACCTCGCTGGCCAGCAGGAAGGCCGGAATTCCCAGTTCGCAGGCAAACCGGCAGTCGCTGCTGCGGTCGCCAACCATGAAGCTGTCCGAGAGCAGCAGGGGGTTCTCGCGCAGGTACTCACGGACCATGCCGGTCCTCGGTTTGCGGCAGTCACAGCCAGCGGCCGGAACATGCGGGCAGGTAAAGGTGGCAGCAAACTCTATGCCTTCGCCGCGCAGCAGCTCAAACAGCTTGTGGTTGATGGCCCGGTACGTGTTGTCAGGGTTCTCCGGCGTGCCCAGCCCGTCCTGGTTGCTGACCATTACCAGCTCATAGCCGGCGCAGCTCAACTGATGTAATGCTACGATCAGTCCCGGGAGCAGCCGCATTTCTTCTAGGGAGCTGACCACAAAGCTGCCGGGGGGTTCGTAGATCAGGGTGCCGTCGCGGTCGAGCAGCAGCGTCTTGCGGGGGGTGGGGTTGGCTTGCATCAGATCCTCTTCCGCATGCGCACGGCAACGGCGTTGCGGTGCGCATGGAGCTGCTCTCTGGCAGCCAGCAGTTCGACCGTGGGCCCGAGCTGCTGCAGTCCTTCCGGGCTGACACTCTGGAAGCTGAGCCAGCGGCCAAAACTCTGGGTGTTGACCCCGGAGTGGCTGCGGGCAAAACCGGCCGTGGGCAGGGTGTGGTTGGTACCGCTGGCGTAATCGCCAAAACTTTCCGAGGCGCGGGGGCCGCAGAACACCGATGCGGCGTTGACAATCCGGGGCAGCAGGGCCTCGTAGTCATTTACGGCCAAAATCAGGTGCTCCGGTGCGTAGGCGTTGCTGAAGGCCAGGGCCTGATCCAGGTCTTCGGTCTCAATCAGGTAACTGCCCTCCAGAGCCCGGGAAACCTCGCGCGGCAGCTCTTCGGCTTGGCGCAGGACTGCTGCTTCGCTGCGCAGCAGCAGTTCACCGCAGGGCGATAGCAGCAGCACCTGAGAGCTGGGGCCATGCTCGGCTTGGGCCAGCAAGTCGGCAGCCAGCACCTCAGGGTCTTGCCCGGCCTCGGCGATGATTAGCACTTCGCTGGGCCCTGCGGGCATATCAATTGCCACACGCCGCAAAGCGCGCAGTTTCGCTTCGGTCACATAGCAGTTGCCGGGGCCGAAGATCTTGGCCACTGCGGGCAGGGGAAAGCGTTGCTCTGAGGCGATATCGGGGCCATAGGCCAGCCCGAGTATCGCCTGGGCCCCGCCGACTTGAAAATACTGCAAGCGGGATGCAACGGATTTATTTGATTTCCGGTCCGACTCCCTGGCCTCCGCTTGGGCGAAGCGCCGCAGCAGTTCCATGCAGCCCAACATTTCCGCGGCAGCGTGGGCGCCGCGTTCGGGGTCATACGGCGCAACCGACTCAATCCGCCGGGGATTGAGGGGCGGACTGCAAAACGCAATTTGGCGGCAGCCGGCGATGATGGCCGGCACGCCCAGCATCAACATGGTAGAGAACAGCGGTGCCGAGCCGCCGGGGATGTAGAGGCCCACCGACTCGATGGCGCGGAACTCGCGCCAGCAATGCACACCAGGGCTGGTTTGCACCGGAGGCTCGCTGCGGTGCGGCAATTCACTGCGGTGGAATCGGGCGATATTTTGCAAGGCGGTCTGCAGGGCGGATTGCAACTCGGAGTCCAGGCTCTCCCAAGCCTCGCGCCACAGTCCGGGGGGGATGCAAAACTGCTCCGGGCGCAGCTCCACACCATCAAACCGGGTGGAGAAGCGGCTCAGGGCGGCCGCACCGTCTGCCAGCAGTTCCCGCTCAATGGCGGCCACTTGTTGGCGGGCCAGTACTTCCTGCTCGCGGCTTGCCGGGCGCGAGCACAGCTCGCGGCGCTGTTGCGCCGTGAGCTGTGCATAGACGAGGTACTCCATATATGGCTAAAACAACATCTTCTCAATGGGCTGGATCAGGATGGAGTGGGCGCCGGCTCCCTTCAGGGCCTCCATGGTTTCCCACAGCACCGGTTCGCTGCAAACCACGTGGATTGCCACCTGTTCCGGATCTCCCAGCGGAATGATGGTGGGCGAATCGGCACCGGGAAGCAGGCGGCTGATCTCACCCACCTTGTCTTTGGGTGCGTTGAGCATGACATACTTGCTGTTGCGGGCCCGCAGCACACTGGCGATGCGGGTTTGCAGCTGCTCTAAGCAGGCGTGTTTTGCCGGGATCCAGTCATCGCGCGGGCCGCTGTGCTCAAGCAGCACCGCCTGGCTTTCCAAGAGGCGGTGGCATTCGACCAGGTTGTTGGCCAGCAGTGTCGAACCTGTGGAAATCAGGTCACAGATCAGGTCGGCAATCTTGAGCTTGGGGGCCAGTTCGACCGAGCCGTTCATTTTGACGATCTCGGCGCGGACCCCGTGCTGTCGCAGAAACTGTTCCAAGCTGGCGGGGTAAGAGGTGGCAATGGTGCGCCCCTCCAAGGATCGGGGACCCTGCTCGCGGTAGAGTTGTTCAAGTTCAGCCGAAGCGGCCAGCGATAGTCGGCAGTGGGAAAACCCCAGCTTCCTGCTCACGCGGGTTGCGAAGGCCTCGGTCCGGCTGTGCGCGTGCGCGTAGCACCCTTCCCAGTAGATGTTCTCCCCGACCATGCCCAAATCGCAGATGCCTTCGGCTACAAAGCTGGGAATGTCGTCATCGCGGATAAACAGCAGGTCCAGCGGCAACTCGCCGGAGCGGCAGAGCAACTGGCGCGACCCGGGCCGGAGCTGAATGCCGCAGAGTCGCAAAATGTTCATGCTCTCTTCGTGCAGGCGCCCGGACTTTTGCAGGGCAATGCGCAGTCGTTTCCGATCTTTTGACATGGCGGCACTCTAGCAAAAACTGTGGGTTCTTACCAGCGGCCGGGGGCACAGGGCATGGCCAGGCAAATGAAGCAAACTCCGCCGGGTTGTCAGAGCCAAGCTGTCGGTTTTGCCGGGCGGAAGCATTGCCCGACAAACCGGGGCTTTGGGGGCTGGATGCCGGGGACCGGACACGGTAGGGCATCCGCTTAGGGGTCCCCTTAGTTTACTGTGATACCGTGATGGTGACCTCTCCAGTCACCGTACCCTCATAGTCCCCCATGCCCGTGGCGGTAACAGTGTAAAAATATTTACCGCTCACAAGATAGGCGCCATCAACACGCGTAACGGATACTTTCCCATCATCGGTAATCGCGGGAGTCAGGACGTCATTGGGATTAGTAAGGTTTGTCTCTACATTCTGCGCCGCAATAAAGGCCGGCCCCTCGGTACGGGGTGCTATCGCTAATGTGTAGTCGGTATCGAGCCTCAGAGGATTCCCCTCATCGTCATTCACAGAGATGGCATCAGCCGCCAGTTGCTCACCCTTCGCGCTGAGGGCAAGGGTCGGCGGAGCCGAAGCAGTAAGCGTGCCAGTTGAGATGCTCGTCTTGGCAACCGTGATGGTGACCTCTCCAGTCACCGTACCCTCATAGTCCCCCATGCCCGTGGCTGTGACCACGTAAATGTAGGTAGCCGCATCGGGAGGATTACCGGAAACAGGCGTAGCGGATACTTTCCCATCATCGGTAATCGCGAGATTCAGGACGTCATTGACGTCCTGAATCTGTGTCTCTACTCCCTGCGCCGGAGTAAAGGCCCCCAGATCGTTGCGGAACGCTATCGCTAATGTGTAGTCGGTATCGAGCCTCAGAGGATTCCCCTCATCGTCATTCACAGAGATGGCAGTAGAGCCCAGCTGCGCATCAGACGCGCTGGGGGCAAAGGTCGGCGGAGCCGAAGCAGTAAGCGTGCCAGTTGAGATGTCTATCTTGGCAGGGACAGAGGAACCACTTATTGTGCCGTCGCCTGTGCTGCCGCCTGCTGCGCCTGTGCTGCCGCTGCCTGTGCCACCTGTGCCTGTGCTGCCTGCTTGGCTACCTGCTGTGCCGTCGCCTGTGCTGCCGCCTGCTGCGCCTGTGCTGCCGCTGCCTGTGCCACCTGTGCCTGTGCTGCCTGCTTGGCTACCTGCTGTGCCGTCGCCTGTGCTGCCGCCTGCTGCGCCTGTGCTGCCGCTGCCTGTGCCACCTGTGCCTGTGCTGCCTGCTTGGCTACCTGCTGTGCCGTCGCCTGTGCTGCCGCCTGCTGCGCCTGTGCTGCCGCTGCCTGTGCCACCTGTGCCTGTGCTGCCTGCTTGGCTACCTGCTGTGCCGTCGCCTGTGCTGCCGCCTGCTGCGCCTGTGCTGCCGCTGCCTGTGCCACCTGCTTCGGGGGGGTCACAGGCGACAAGTAGCAGTGCCAGAGAAAGGAGGGCGAATGGGCGCAAAAAAACCGCGGGAAAAGAAAATTTCCTGCGGCATACATTTATCTCCGGGGATTTCTGTTGGCTCAGATCTGGTACATGTGCGATGTGCGATGTGCGATGTGCGATGTGCGATGTGCGAATTCTATTGAATTCTTGTTCATTGGTACAATACTCCCTATTGTAAAAACTGTGAAAAATATGATATTCCGACCAAGGTCGGAATGGTTTCGATGAATTAAGAACTCTGAAACCAGAAACAGTTTAGCATCTTTTCGGTAAAAGAGCAAGAAACTCAAGAAAAACTTCCGGAACTTTTGTTGAATACGGGCACCTCTAAAAATTCGCTTTTGTTTTCTTGCGAAGCTATTTGGGAGCGAAGAAGTGAGGCCGAAGAATACTTTGTGGTATTGTATAGGCTTCCATGCTTCAGTATGGAAGAAAATGCAGGCCGTGCGCAGCAAGAGCCTACCGCCTCTTCTGAGGAAGCTGTTCGTTTCAAAAGAGCGAGCAAGAGCGCGCCATCAAAATGGTGGGGAATTTTTAGAGGTCCCCTAAAGATACATCTCCTCTAAGCCACTGCAAAGCTAGTAAGAGAATTTTCATTCAGTCATTTGATTCTGCCCGGAGCGCCACGCACTGATTGACGTGGGGAAGGGCTAGAGCACGAATCCTGCGATTCAAGTAACCCGGTGTTGGCGAAAACCCTTGCTTTTCCAAAAACTCTCTCTCAAGCAGAGCCCGAAATTATCCCGCACCTGTAAAAGCGGCCTTCCCATCCTTCCCATAGACTATGCGCTAAATTACAATCCTAAATTCTGCTTCCGGCGGCCTTTCGGGCCCTGCCGGGCAGTTCCGCTGCGTCACTCGCTCCTACCAAAACCCGAAGGATCAAAAGCATCCAAGGAGTCGGAAGGAGTCAGGAAGAACAGCGGGGATAAGGCAAGAGGAATTGCGCCATGAGTGACTATTTGGATCCAGAAAACCAGGAATTGCTCAAGGACTTCTTCATTGAGGCAGAACTGCAAGTCGAGATCATGGAACGGACGATCCTAGCCCTTGAGTCCGACCCCCGCGACCACGACTCCATCGACGAACTGTTCCGAGCCGCCCATACACTCAAGGGCGGAGCCTACACCGTCCAGATGAACGAGCTGGGCCTGTTCACCCACAAGATCGAAGACCTGCTCGACGAAGTGCGCGACGACAAGCTGGAAATTGACGCCCCCCTCATCGACTTGCTGTTGGAAGCCATTGACGTGGTCAAAGAGATGTTACGGGAACGGCTGACGGGCAGTGTGTATCAGCAAAATACCAGCGAGTTGGAGCAGCGGCTGGAGTCTTGGAAGAACGGCAGTCCGCTTGTCACGCAAGCTGCCCAAACATCCCAGACAACCGAAGATGCTCCTCCCAGTGACACAACTTCTGGCAGCGCTGCCATGCCCGAACTGCTCTCCCGTGCCGAATACGATGATTTATGCCAGCAGGCCGAAGGGGCAGTGGTCCGGCTGCGTGTTCACTTTGACGAATCCAACCCGATGAACACTATCGGAGCCGTACAGGAATTTGCCCGTCTCAAAGACATGGGAACCTTATGGCTCACTCACCCTGACTTTGAAGAGCTGTATGAGGATAATTTCTTCGAATATGTAGACTACTACCTAGAAATTAAAGACGGCAGAGCCGAGACAGAGCTGCGCGACTACGCCATGCTGCCGGACGTGACTCTGGACATCGAAATTCAGCCTCTGAGCGAAGATATGGCCGCGGATCCAGATGCCGCCAAAGCCGTGGTCGCAGCTCCTCCGGCAGCAGAAGACGAAGTGCCCGAGCAAGAGCGGGCAGCAGAAGAAATGGCTCTGCGCGATGGCAGTGTGGCGGCGGTCAAGCCGCCTGAGGATAAGCCTCCGGGGGAGCCTCCCGATAAAAAGAGTCGGAGCAAGAAGGATGGAGGCAATGCTTCGGTGCTGCGGGTCGACAGCCGCCGGGTCGATGAAATACTGAACTTGGTCAGTGAAGCCGTGATCAACAAAGCGACCTTCAACCAAATAGCCGGTCTGTTGCAGGAGCTGGGCGCAGGCCTGCGCTCGGCCCGCCAGGCGGTGCGTGATGAGTTGAACAGCATAATTGAGGAACTGCTGCGCAGCCCGGCCCGGCTGAACAGCCTCCAAGGGGATGATGTACTACAAGGTGCACCAATGCGCAGCACCCGCAAGAAACTGCAAGACCAGGCCTCCCGCATCCAGAACCAGTTTGACCCGCTGGAGAACCAGCTCAAAAATATCATCACCCGCTTTGGCACTTCTTCGGTCAATCTGGCGCGCAATACCAACGACCTGCACGAAGCCATTCTCAGCATGCGCATGGTGCCGATCAGCCAGGTATTTTCGCGTTTCCCGCGCTTGGTGCGCGACCTCTCGCGCTCGCTGGACAAGAAAGTCGAGCTGCTCCTCGAAGGCGAAGAAACCGAAATTGACAAATCGGTGGCCGAAGAGCTGCTGGATCCGCTGATGCACTGCGTGCGCAATTCTATGGATCATGGGATTGAGGGCAAAGGGCAGCGCGGCGGCAAACCCGAAACCGGTCAGATCAAGCTCTCAGCGATAAACGAGGGCAGCAACGTCATTATCGAGATCTCGGACGATGGGGGGGGCATTTCGCTTGAGAGAGTGCGCGCCAAAGCCGTGGCCAACGGCGTGATCGCGGAGGGCAAAGTGCTCAGCGATCAGGAAGCCTTCAATTTGATCTTTGAAGCGGGTTTCTCGACAGCAAAAGAAGTTAGTAATATTTCCGGTCGCGGAGTGGGGCTGGATGTGGTCAAAAAACAGATCGAAAAGCTCAACGGCATGATCAATATCTGGTCCGAAGCGGGGCGCGGGGCGCGCTTTACCATTCGCCTGCCGTTGACCCTGGCTATCATCCAAGGGCTGCTGGTACGGGTGCGCAGTGAAGTCTACGCTATTCCGATCACCGCTGTGGCCGAGAGCATCCGCATCACATCCGAGGATATTCACCTGATCGACAACTACGAAGTGATCAGTGTGCGCGATGATGCAATTTCGCTGCTGCGCCTGAATCGGCTCTTTCAGCTTGAAGAAGAGGGCGTGAGCTCAGACGGCTACAAATTTGTGGTAGTAGTCGGCACCGAGGAGCGGCGGGTGGGCCTGATGGTCGATAATCTAATCGGTGAAGAAGATGTGGTAATCAAACCGTTGGTCGACCGCTATACCTACTCTCCCGGAGTCGCCGGGGCCACCATCCTGGGGGATGGCACGGTGTCTCTGATCCTGGATGTCAGCCAGTTGCTGGACCTGGGCATCCGGTACGAGCGCCTGATGCGCGAGCAGAAGCGGCATCTCTAAAAAACGAGCTCTTCGGCGGCATCGCGCAAACCCGGTCGAGAGTGCAGAGGAAGCTTATGTCGGAACGGAACAGGGCTCAGATGGATGGCAGCTCCACGGAGGACATGGAACAACAGAACCCGGGGGATTCCGGAACAGAAGAGCTGCGCGAAGATCTTCGCATAGTGACCTTCAGCCTGGGTCGCAAGGCCTATGGCATCGACATCATGCAGGTCAAGGAAATCTCCAGTGCCCGGCGCTTCACCTATGTACCCAACACTGCCGGCTATGTGCGCGGCGTGTTCAACCTGCGCGGCGAAATCATTCCGGTGCTGGACATGCGTCTGTTCTTCAACCTAGATATCTCAGGGGAACGCTCGGAACTGGACATCACGCGCAACAATGAAATATATGAAGACTTGATCATCCTGAGCTTTGGCTACATCAATATCGGAATCATCGTCGATAATATCAGCCACGTGGTCAGTATTGAGCGCAGCATGATCCAGCATTCGCATCCGCTGTTTGCAGAGCTGGATCTGCCCTATATCGACGGCATTATCAATTATAAGAAACAGCTATACATCATTTTGGCAATACACCGGATCATCGATCCTCAGCTCGATACAGGCGAAACTCAGGGCTTTGAAGAGGTTTTTATGCCCCGGCTGGTGCAAAGTCATGCCGAACAAAGGTCGGCCCCGGAGTCTGGGCAGCTTTTGCCGGTACGGGAATCACAGCAGCCAGGAGTCTGCCCGGGAGGACAAGAGGCCGGGGATGCCCCCTCCCTTCCGCCCTCCTCGGCTGATTCGGCTGTTCAGGATGCCCGGGATTTTGCCCAAGGCAGAGGGGATACAGGTGAAAATCCGGACGAGGCAGACCCGGCCCCGCAGTCTGTGGCAACGGAAACTCAGGACGGCGCCTCAGAACCGCGGGGAGAGGCGATGGACACCCCCGAGGTCCGCGACCCGAATGAGCGGCGGCTCTTCCGGGCCTTGGCCCGGGAAGGCTTTATGTCAGGCACTTGCAATGCAGAATTAGTGGAACAACAGTGGCGCAACTGGTATCGCGCCAAAAACATCGACGTACCCGAAGAAGAGCTGCTGGATTCGCCGCACAATTGCCGGGAGTTCATCGAGTCGCTCCGCTCGAAATCCCACAATCAGTATTGGTCAGAAGATTTGCAGCTGGTGGTCAAACGATATTTTGAGAATCACAGCGGCAACCTCAATGTTTGGCACGCGGGCTGTGGGAGTGGACGAGAGACCTACTCGCTGACTGCCGCGCTGATCAGCGCGGCTCCGGAGGCCCATATCCAAGTGCGGGCCGCAGACGCGGATCTGCTGGAGGTGGCCGAAGCACCCCTGTTGAAAGTCGGCGCGCCCTCGGAACTGCCCGCCTGGCTGCGCGAATACCTGAACCAGGAACGGGGCAAAGAAGGCTACAGTTTTGCCAAAGCGCTCAAAGACCGAATTATCTTTGAATACCAGGACGTACTCCACGCCAGTCCGCATACCAGGGCCGACCTGATCGTGATCCGGGATCTGCTCTCCCGCTATCCCGCAGCGGAGCAGGACTACATACTGGAGACCCTCACGTGTTCGATAAAAATGGGGGGTCTGATAGTGGTGGGGGACAACGAAAGCCTCAGTGCAGAGGAATGGGAACTGGTCGAGCATGAGCCACTCAGAATCTATCGCAGAAAAAGTGCAAGAAAAGCTGGGGAGGGAAGCGCATGAGAGTCGAATACATCAATCCTTTTGTCAAGGCGGCCTATTCGGTCATATGCGAATTCCTTGGAGAGGAGCAGCTTGCGCGCGGCAAGATCTACCTGAAGCGCGAGAATATGCAGCAGGTGATGGGTCTGGTCGCAGTAATCGGTCTGACCGGACAGGCCGAAGGCCGGGTGCTGCTGGACATGGAAGAGCAGACCGCGCTAAACATCGCCGGCATCGTCAACGGTGAAACATTTTCCGAAGTTGACGAGATGGTGCAGGCCACAATCCAAGAAATCGCCAACATGTTCTGCGGCCGAGCTATCACCGAGCTGCACAACCTGGGGTTTCCCTTTGATATTACGCCCCCGGCAATTTTTATGGGTAAGCAAATGCGTCTGGCCAACGCCCGGCAGGAAATCCTGGTACTGCCACTGGAGACTGGATCGGGCCAGGTTGATGTGCATATCTCCATTTTTGACAAGGTACCGGAAAGTGAGTAATCTGCTGTTGCTTCGCAGGAAGAGCGAATTTTTTAGAAGTGCTCTAAAAACTCTCCATTATTCTAATGCCGTGATTCTAATGCCGTGATTCTAATGCCGTGATTCTAATGGCGTGCTTGGCAGCGATCTTTTTGCCAGATAGTTGGCACTTGCTCCGCCCTGTGCCCGGACCATCAGTAAGGCCCCTTATCATACAGCAAAGTACGCTTCACTTCTTCGCCATCAGCCCAAATCCTCCAAAGGGCGGGGGCTGAGTACCGAAAGGTTGTTTGAATTCCCCTCAGAGCAGGGCAATCCAACAATTCTCACAGAAAGCGATACCATTTTTAGAGGTTCCCTTTAGAGCTCCCCTACAATTTTTAAGGGATTCCCCAAAGCATCTGAGCGTATCCAAAAGAGGTTGTACATGAAGGCAGTTTTCGGCAATGTGAAAAGAGGCACAAATTCCGGTCTAAAGAAAGAGTGTGGCTATACAGTGCTGGTAGTGGATGATTCGATTTTTGTCATCAAACAAATTACCCAGATACTCACTTCCGAAGGTTTCAATGTGGTTGGTACGGCAGAAGACGGCCAAGAGGCCATCACCAAGTATCGTGAGCTGAAGCCCGACATCGTGACCATGGATATCACCATGCCCAAAATGGACGGAGTCACGGCGCTGGAGAAGATTATAGAAAGTGATCCGGGCGCCAGAGTGGTCATGATCAGCGCCTTGGGCAAACAGGAGATGGTCAAGCGCTCGCTGATGCTGGGGGCAAAGAATTACATCGTCAAACCGCTCGACCGCAAAAAAGTTCTTGAAAGAATCAACAGTATACTTTAGAATTCGGGGGATTTTAGACTGGTATTCACCTCTTGAGCCAAGCGTTGTCGCGTCCCAAGGGCGTTTGGATGTATCGGCACAACATTATAAGGTGAACCTGGGGGAAGGAGCTGCGCAGTTTTATGGAAGTACAATTGGAACCTCTGGTTCGCAGTATCAAATCTGATGGGGTGGAAAGCGCGCGCAAAGAAGCTGCCGATATCATTGCCCAGGCCAACGAAGAGGCTCGCCGGATCATTGCCAACGCCGAGGAGAACGGGCGCGAGAGTCTGCGCAAGGCTGAGGCTGAAGCGGGGAAATTAAAGAAAACAGTAGAGGATTCCCTGCGTCAGGCGGCCCGCGACACGATGCTGGCCCTGCGCAAGGAATTGGAAAAACTGTTCCGCAAGTTGTTGCAGCAGGATGTGGCTAGGGTGCTCAGCGGTGAGAGCCTGCAAAAGATCGTACTGGAATTGATGAAAAGCTGGGCGGGTGACGGTGCTGTTGAGCTCCAGCTCTCGGAAACCGATGCCCAGGCCCTGGCGGGCAGACTGCTTAAAAAGCTCAAAAATGAGATGCAGGATGACGAGTTTGCCATCAAGCCGCTGGCGGGCATGAAAGCCGGACTGCGCATCAGTTTGCGCAACGGCACCGCTTATTTTGACTTTACCGATGAAGAAATCAGCAATACGCTGGCCCGGCTCTTGAACCCGAAATTTGTTTCGTATCTTTCCTAAGCTGGCGGAGTGATTGCTGTGGCAGAGTATATTTACTTTTGTAGCTCGTTGCCTGCGCTGCGCTTGCAGCAATACGGCACAGAAGTGCCGATCAAGAGCGAGGACTTCCTCAACTCCGCTTCGGTTCTGCTCTCGGGAGCCGATTACCAGAAGATCTGTGATCTGGATTTCAGTCGGTCCTCCGAGCGGGTTGCCGAGGGTGCCTTCCTCTCAGAATATTACGGCTGGGAAGTCGCCTTGCGCAATCAGGTAATACAGCAGCGTCTGAAGCTGATTGAACAGCGCAGCGTTAGTGCCCGGCCACGCAGCGGTGCCAGCAGCAGCCTGGCTTTGGCCGTGGAACAAATCTCGCAGCAGGATCCCCTTGCCATCGAACGGAGCTTGGACCAGCTGCGCTGGGCCAGACTTGATGAATTATGTGGTGCCCGCTTGTTTGACATGGTCTTTCTGGCCTGCTATCTACTGAAGTTGAGACTGCTGGAGCGCGCAGCTCTGTGGCAGAAAGAGGTCGGGTACCAGCTGTACGAGGACGCCAGCCAGGCAATAGTGCAGAGTGATGCGACTGATGAAAAGAAGCTAGGAGAAGCGCAATGACGCAGGGAAAGATCCAGGGCATAAACGGCAACATGGTGACCGTGGCCTTTGAGGGAAGAGTATCGCTGAACGAAGTGGCCTATATTTCGGTGGGACAGGGGAAGGATGCCCGGCGTTTAAAGGCCGAAGTCATTCGCATCCGGGGCAAGCTGGCTCAGTTACAGGTCTTTGAGCCGACTAAGGGCCTGCTCATTGGTGCTGAGGTCGAATTTACCGATGAGCTTCTGGCCGTAGAGCTGGGGCCGGGGCTCCTGACCCAGATCTACGATGGCCTGCAGAACCCCCTGCCGGAACTGGCCCAGAAGGCCGGGCACTTTCTGGAACGGGGGATCTATTTAGACCCTCTGCCCCGCGATCGGCAATGGGACTTCACGCCGCAGGCTGCCGAAGGAGATCAGCTGAGCGGCGGCGACACCCTGGGCACCGTGCCCGAAGGTGCCTTTTCGCACCGCATTATGGTGCCGTTCAACATCAACGAAGAATGTGAAGTGCTCTCTATTGCCAAGACTGGGCACTATACCGTGAGCGAAGAAATCGCCGAAATCCGCGAGCTCAATTCGGGCAGGAAACACAAGCTGAAGATGATGTTCACCTGGCCGGTGAAGCGCCCGATCACCCGCTATGCCGAGCGCCTCAAGCCCAGTGCGCCGATGGTCACCAAAGTGCGTCTGGTCGACACCTTCTTCCCGGTGGCCTTAGGCGGAACCTATTGTATTCCGGGCCCCTTCGGTGCCGGGAAAACCGTATTGCAGCAGATTACCAGCCGGCACGCCGAGGTAGATATTGTGATTATCGCCGCCTGTGGTGAGCGCGCCGGTGAGGTTGTGGAGACTTTGGTAGAGTTTCCCGAGCTGACGGACCCGCGCACCGGGCGTTCGCTGATGGAACGCACCGTTATTATCTGCAATACCTCTTCGATGCCGGTGGCTGCCCGTGAAGCCTCGGTGTACACCGGGGTGACCCTGGCCGAGTACTTCCGCCAGATGGGCCTGAACGTACTGCTGCTGGCCGATTCCACCTCGCGCTGGGCCCAGGCCATGCGCGAGATGTCGGGCCGCCTCGAAGAAATCCCGGGAGAAGAAGCCTTCCCTGCCTATCTCGAATCCAATATCGCGGCTTTTTACGAACGGGCCGGCATCGTTCGTCTGAATACGGGAGAACTCGGCTCGGTCACGATTGGCGGCTCGGTCTCGCCTGCCGGCGGCAACTTTGAAGAGCCGGTGACCCAGGCCACACTGAAGGTGGTGGGGGCCTTCCACGGCCTCTCGCGCGAGCGCTCGGACGCCCGCAAGTTTCCGGCCATTCACCCGATTGAGTCGTGGAGCAAATACGAAGGGATCGTGCCCGGCCATAAACGCGATTATGCCAACCGCATCCTGCACCGGGGTTTTGAAGTCGAGGCCATGATGAAGGTGGTCGGCGAAGAAGGGACTTCAATGGCCGACTACATCATTTACGAGAAGGGCGAGCTGATCGACTCGACCTACATCCAGCAGAACTCCTTCCATCCGGTGGACGCCTCGGTGTCCCCCGAGCGCCAGAACTATGTGTTTGATCTGTTGCTGCACTGCCTGCTGACCAGATTCGACTTTGCCGATAAAGACCGGGCGCGTCAGTTCTTTAACAAACTGCGCATGTTGATGCTGGACATGAATGCCGCTCCGTGGGAACGCATAGGGGAAAGTACGGAGGAAAATGCGGGGGAAAATGCGCAGGAGAGTCCGACGGGCAGAGAAGAGCCCGGTGCCGAGTTCGCCAGACTAGAACAAGAAGTTCGCCGGATGATCAAGGATCAAGGCCAAGGTTATCAAGAAGGCGCGGAAGAAATTGGGGAGGCCAGAGCATGAGCAAGGCAGCGAATAAAGTCTACAGCAAAATCGAAACGATTGCCGGCAGCGTGATTACCGTCTGGGCCCAAGGAGTGTCCTACGGAGAACTGGCCGAGATCGAGACCCGCTTCGGCAGCTCTCTGGCCGAAGTCATCAAGCTCGAGCAGGGCGTGGTAACCCTTCAGGTCTTTGCCGGAGGCCGCGGTGTCTCCACCGGTGACAAAGTGCGTTTCTTCGGCAACCCGATGCGCGTTTCGTTCTCCGAGAACTTGATGGGGCGCGTCTTCAACGGTTCGGGCGAGCCACGCGACAACGGCCCGGCCCTCAATGAGAATCTGATTACCATCGGCGGCCCCTCGTTCAACCCGGCCAAGCGCATCATTCCCAAGCGCATGATTCGCACCGGGATCCCGATGATTGATCTGTTCAACACTCTGGTGGTCTCGCAGAAGCTGCCGATCTTCTCCATTTCGGGAGAACCCTACAATCAGCTGCTGGCCCGCATCGCCATGCAGGCCGAAGTCGATCTGATCGTATTGGGGGGCATGGGGCTGAAGTACGATGATTACCTCTATTTTCGTGACACCCTCGAAGAGGGCGGCTCGCTGAGCAAGACCATCATGTTTGTCCACACGGCTTCCGATCCGGTGGTGGAGTGTCTGATGGTGCCCGATATTTCGCTGGCCATCGCCGAAAAATTTGCCCTGCAAGACAAAAATGTCCTGGTGCTGCTCAGCGACATGACCAACTTCGCCGACTCGATGAAGGAGATTGCCATCACCCAGGAACAGGTGCCCTCCAACCGGGGCTATCCGGGGGACCTGTACTCCCAGCTGGCCTCGCGCTACGAAAAGGCCGTGGACATCGAAGGCAGCGGCTCCATTACCATCCTGGCGGTGACCACCATGCCCGGCGATGACGTGACTCATCCGGTACCCGACAACACGGGCTACATCACCGAGGGCCAGTACTATCTGCGCGGTGGCCGCATCGAACCATTTGGCTCGCTCTCCCGCTTGAAGCAGCAGGTCAACGATGCAACACGCGAAGATCACCGGGCCATTATGGACGGCATGATCAAGCTCTACGCCAACTATAAGTCTTCGCTGGAAAAGCAATCCATGGGCTTTGCCATGAGCTCCTGGGATCAGAAACTGCTCAAATACGGTGAGTTATTTGAGGCCCGGATGATGGATCTGTCGGTCAACCTGTCGCTGGAAGAACAGCTGGACAGTGGCTGGAACATGCTAGGCGAATGCTTTGCTCCCGAAGAGACGGGTCTGCGCAGCAACCTGATCGAAAAATTCTGGCCCCGCAGCGCTTCTTAGCGCGATGCCCTTTAAGAGTGTAAAAAATGTGGGGGACCTGCCATGGCAAAAATTAAGCTGACCAAGAATGAGCTGAAGAAGCAGAAAGATGCGCTGAAGATGTTCAAGCGCTATTTGCCGACCCTCCAGCTCAAGAAACAGCAGCTGCAAATTGAAATTGCCGGCGTCCAGGAAAAGGCCGATGCCGTCCTAGCGGAGCTGGAACGCTTTCAGGAGCACCTTGAAGCTTGGGTGGCGCTGTATGCTGAAGACTTTCCGTTTGGCGATCACTTAGGAATAGAGGAACTGCTTACCGGCACAGGCAACATTGCCGGTGTCGAAATCCCGATTTTCGAGAAGGTCAGCTTTCACGTTGCCGACTACGACCTCTTCGAGACGCCGCCGTGGATTGACCACGGCATCAAGGCTCTGCAGGATACGGTCTCGCTGCACCTGCAACACCGGATCTATCAGGAGCAAAAACGCCGTCTGGAGGCAGAGCTGCGCGTGACTACCCAGCGCGTCAATCTCTTTGAGAAGGTCAAAATTCCCGAAACCAAGGCCAATATCAAAAAGATTGCGGTGTACATGGGAGATCAGCAGACGGCGGCAGTGGTCTGCGGCAAAATTGCCAAGAAGAAGCTGGAAGAGCGCAACGCCGCCAGCGATACAAGAACGAATGGGGCGGGACCCGAAAGGGGAGCCGCATGATTGTCGCGATGAAGCGCTGCTTCCTGCTGCTGCAGGAACGCCATGTCAAAAACTGCCTGGAAAAGATCCAACACCTGGGAATCCTGCACATTGACCAGCAGCGCTATGAGTCCGAAAAAATCGCCCAACTGCAACGCGAATTGGGCCGCCTTACGGCCATCTTGCAGCGTTTGAAAGTTTTGGCACCGAAACAGAACTACCAGGCTGTATCGAACTACGATAAGGCCAAAGTGGAGAGGTTGTGCGGGGAGCTTGACGAACTGATCTCAGAAGAGCAGCGCAACTGCGAGGAACTGCACCGGCTACGGGAGCGTCTGGAGAGCTGGGCTCCTTGGGGAGAGTTTGACCCCAGGCTGCTGCGCGAGCTGGAGAATGATGGTATCCGGATACTCCTGTTTTCGCTGAGTGACCACCACCTGAGCCTGCTGCTGGACAGTCCGCTCGAATACTTTGTGATCAACCGCAGTGGCGATAAGACGCTGGTGGCCGCCGTGGACCGGGGCCAGCTGAACGAGGACGGGGAATTGCTGACCCGGCTGCCGCCGGAGCTGGAGCTGCCCGAAGATTCCGGTGCTCAAGCACGAGAGCGTATCGCCGCACTGGAGCAACGCAATGCCCATATCGAAAAAAGCCTGCGCGATCGCCTCTACGAGCAGAACGTGCTCTACGCTTACAGCGATGATCTGGCAGACCGGCTGGAATTTGAGAAGGCCTGTCAAAGCCTTGATGATGTGGGTGACGGCATCAGTCTACTCAGCGGCTATGTGCCTGAAGAAAGTGCCAATGACTTGAAACTGCTGGCCAAGAACTATTCATTCGGCTTGGTAATGCGCGATGTCGATGTAAGTGAAGGGGACCAGGCTCCGACCAAACTGAAGCAGAACTTTGTCTCGCGCCTGATCAACCCGGTGCTGTCCTTCTTGGAAGTGACCCCGGCCTACCACGAACCCGATATCTCGTTTTCGTTTTTCAGCTTTTTCGCCGTGTTTGTAGCGATGATTATGAGCGATGCGGTCTACGGTCTGGCGATTTTATTGCTGGCCTTGGTTGCCCAGCTGTCTTCCAAAAAATTCAGCGTCTTTGTTCAGATGTTGTATGTATTGGGTTTGGCTACTTTCATCTGGGGTACGGCTTCGGGCTCCTGGTTTGGTTCGCGCACGCTTGCTGGCATGGAATTGTTCCGGAACTACAGCGTCTGGCAGCTCTCGGTCTATCCCGACTTGTTCGGTCGCGAAGCCAAGGACCAGCAAAACTTTATCATGTTGCTCTGCTTCACCATCGGAGCCTTACATCTGATCATAGCTCACCTGTGGCGCATGCTGCGCGAGTTCAAGCAGGGGGAATTGAAGGCCCTGTGTAATCTGGGGATGATTGCCATGATTAACGGCCTGTACTGGCTGCTGCTGTGGATGGTGAGTATCAGCGCACAGATCCCCCCCCACGCCCTGCCCAGTCTGGTGATTGGGTTGATCGTGGTGATCTGCTTTGGGCAGCAGGAGTCCGGTCTGAATTTCTTCTCCGGTATTCTGCGCGGACTGAGTGGTCTGTTCACCACCTTCCTCGACACGGTGGGTCTGTTCGGTGATATCATGTCCTATATCCGCCTCTTCGCGGTTAGTATTGCCTCATTCTCGATTGCTTCAAGTTTCAATGGCATGGGTGTGGCAATCATCGGCGCAGCAAACGGCTCTCTGGGCATTCTGCTGCTGCTGGCCGGGGCTCTGGTACTGGTCATAGGCCACCTGGTTAACTTTGTGCTGGGTTGCCTGTCGGTGATTGTGCACGCAGTGCGTTTGAATACGCTGGAATTTTCCAACCACATCGGCTTGGAGTGGGCCGGACACAGATATCAGCCTTTTGCAAAACGTCGTACAAAATAAAACTTAGGGGGACTCTAAAAATCCCGATTCTGCGTTCTTGCTCGTTCTTTCCGGCAGACGATTTTGCCAGTAAAACCTTACAGTACCGCAAAGTATTCTTTGGATTCACTGTTTCGCTGCCGTTCAAAACAGCTTCGCAAGAAGAGCGAATTTTTAGAGGTTCCCTAAAGGGAGTCTGAAAATGGAATTAGATGTTGGGACAATGGGGGCGGCTGCTGCACTGGGATTAGCCGCGGCAGGTTCTGCCCTGGGCACAGGCAGCGCGGCCCAGGGGGCCGTTGGCGCAATGAAAAAATCACTGCTGGGGGGCAGGATTGCGCCTGCCATATTAAACACGTTTTCCGCCTTCCCCCTGTCGCAAACGCTCTATGGTATCGTGCTGTTGTTTTTCATGCTGAAAGCCGGGGACGAGGCTGCGCCGGGAGTTCTGTTCGGTGGGGGAGTGTTCGGTGGGCTGGGTATGGGCTTTTCGGCTTGGTACCAGGGCCGGGTGATGGCAGCAGCCTGCGATGCCTATGTAGAAACGGATGGCAAGGGTACGGGCGGCTATATTCTGCTGGCCGGTATTGTAGAGTCGGTCGCCGTTATTGTGTTGGCCATGCTGATCGTGGCCATCCGCCAGGCTTAGTTACAAGAGAGCCTGATCGCCTGTCCCAACGTGTGGCACTTGGACTCTCCGAGTTGACGCAGTAATGGACGGGCAGCCTTGTTGGCCGGGCCCTGGCCCTTTTTGCTCTCAGTAATTGAAGCTAGGCCTTTCTCCTCAAAAAACGGGGGCCTGAAATTCTGGAAAACCAACGCAATCCCTCTGCTCATGGCCGTATGCCTTACAGCCGGGTACTGCACCTGAAGGTCAACTTGGGCAGCTTTGCGGAGTTTGTCGAGACGATTTGCCGCTGGTCCGAGGAATTCCAGGAGCAACAAGGGGCAAAGGGCCGCTATGTCTGCGCTGCCCCGGTGGCGTTGTGCATGGAGAATTTCTGGGACGAGGATTTTCGCCGCATTTGTGATGAGGCAGACCTCATCAGCCCCGATGGCAGGCCCATCGTTTGGGCTCTGCGCAAGTTGGGGCACCGGCAACAGCAGCAGGTTTCCGGGCCGGACCTGATGAGTGCGCTGTGCTGTGCAGCGGCGCGGCGCAGGATCCCGATTGGCCTGTACGGCGCTACGCAGCAGGTGCTGGAGCCCCTGCGCCGGAATCTGCTGTGCCGCTATCCAGGTTTGAGGATCTCTTATGCGTATGCCCCTCCGCTGCGTGCAGCGGGCCAGGCGGCGGCTCCGGAAGAGCTGGACGCCATTTGCCAAAGCGGGGCCCGGCTGCTGTTTATAGGTATCGGCTGCCCCAAGCAGGAAATTTGGATGGCGCAGCACAGGCAGAGTCTGCCACTGGTCATGCTGGGGGTGGGCGCGGCGTTTTTGTTTCATTCCGGAGAGGTCCGGCGTGCTCCGCTGTGGCTGCGGCGCTGCGCTCTGGAATGGTTGTTCCGCCTGCTGCAGGAGCCCCGGCGCCTGTTCCGGCGCTACTTTCGCGGCAATCTGGCTTATTTGTGGCACACGGGCTTTTTGTCGCGGCGCAGACTGCAAAAGTATTTGGAATGAGCTTGGGATTCTTTCTGCGATTCCTACAAAAAATCCTATGGCACCTCTAAAAATTCCCCACCACAGAAAGATGCTGCGTCAGCTCGCAAAGAGGATGGCCGGGGCTGGCTCCGCACGGCCCTCCCTTGGTTCTCCAATGCTGCTGCCAGCTCGCATTGGAGTCATCAAAATGCGGTATCATTCTCACAGAAAGCGATACCATTTTTAGAGGTGCTCTTATTTCATTGTAACGAGCCAGCTCTTGGCGCCAAAATGCGGGCGCAGTCACTGTGCGGTAAAACGGGGCAAATGCGCTATCTCGAAGACAGTGCAACATTTTGAACGGCACCTTATTCTGCGAGACTTGGTGGGAATGAGTTTTTTAGGCATTGATCTTGGCACGAGTGGGACTACAGCGCTACTCATCAACGATTTAGGGCAGGTGCGCTCCATCTCTTCGGCCCCATATGCAAAAATCTTCCCTCGCCCAGGCTGAGAAGAGCAGTCTCCTAGGGCGGTCTGGGATGCGCTTTGCTGCGCCATACGCCAATCTTTGCAGCAAGCAAACTGCGCTGAGAAGATTAGAGGTGTTAGTATAGCGAGCCAACGAGGTACATTTATCCCTGTCGATGAGCAACTCCAGCCCCTCGGCAACGCCATTCTTTGGTCTGACTTGCGAGCGAAGGATGAGGCGGAGGCGTTGTCCCGAGAATTTGGCGAAGATGCGTATATGCAGATCACAGGCTGTCTGTCAAGTGCACTCTGGTCGGCATCGAAGATTCGCTGTTTTGTCAGCCCTCATCCCAGACCTGAAGCCATATTTTCTTTTTGGAACCCACACGAATGGGTTGCTCAGAAACTGGGCAGCGAGTTAATTTTGACATCGCCTTCGCTCCTTACAATGAATGGTATGATGGATTTCCAGTCATTGGATTGGTTTGAAATGGTATTAAAGCATATCGGGATCAGCGAATAGAGGAGACGGATGTCCATATTAGCTTAGGCACTGGCGGCGCGATTGTCTCTGTGCAAAAAAACCTGCCCTTGCCCAAGGCAGGAGCTATTATTGGAGGCCATATTTTTGCGTGTAGTTGGGCCCGCGAAGCATCTCTTGCATCAGCGGCCCGGTCCAAACTTTGCCGCTTGCTGAAGGCAAAACCATTACCCGGCAATAAGATCGTTGTTGAGCGCGAAATTGGAATTTTTAGAGCTGCCCATTAGGATAAAACTCATGCGTGAAGAAGAAGACGCCAAACTGCTGGTCGAAGACCTAGGGCAGCGTAAAATACCCTCTCCGATGAATTACGCTTACAGCGATGATCTGCTGGAGAGCATTAACGAAGTCAAGTTCACCCGCGACCCCTCGCGCACCCGCGTTCCGGTGGCCAATCGCTTCCGCTGCCTGGGCGAAGAACAGCCCATCGTCGTGCGGCGTGAGAATTCGATGGAGCTGGCCGGACCGCGCAAGGAAATTTTCTTTGATCCTCAGAAGACCAATGCCGCGATTGTGACCTGTGGCGGCCTGTGCCCCGGACTCAACGACATCATTCACTCCATCGTCAATACCCTGTGGAATCGCTACCAAGTCCGCAACATCATTGGTATCCGCAACGGCTATCCGGGCTTCAGACCGGAGGTGCCGACCGTCCAGCTTACACCCGATGTGGTTCGGACCATCCACAAAATCGGGGGTTCTTTCCTCGGTGCGGCGCGCGGCGGAGGCAGGGACATCGCCCAGATCGCCGCACGCATCGAACAGCTGGGCATCAATGCCCTGTTCGTGATCGGTGGCGACGGCACCATGAAAGGAGCCCGTGAGATCAGCGACTATCTGAAGAAACAGGGTCGCAAGATCGCCGTGGTCGGCGTGCCCAAGACTATCGACAATGATATTTTATTTGTGCACAAGACTTTTGGCTTTGATACCGCTGTATCGCTGGCAGCTCAGGCCGTGGAGTCGGCCACGGTCGAAGCCTCCAGCGCGCCCAACGGCATCGGTCTGGTCAAGCTGATGGGCCGGGATTCCGGCTTTATCGCGGCCCATACCGCCATCGCGGCCCAAGATGCCAATTTTGTGCTGATCCCCGAAGTCCCCTTCGACCTAGAAGGAGCCAACGGCCTGCTGCGCCACCTGAAGTCCTGCATTGAGCAACGCGGCCACGCGGTGATCGTGGTGGCCGAAGGTGCCGGGCAGGAGTTTTTCGCGGAGAGTTCGCGCGACAAGGACAAAGGCGGGAACCTGCTCTACAAGGATATTGGGACCTTCCTGCGCGACCGGATCAACGCTTTCTTCCGGCAGGAGAAAATCGATATCAACTTGAAGTACATCGACCCCAGCTACATGATCCGCGCGGCGCGCCCCATTGCCACCGATGCGTTCTACTGCGCGCGCCTGGGGACCTACGCCGTGCACGCGGCGATGGCGGGCAAGACTTCGGTGCTGATTTCTTATTGGAACAGCACCTTTGTCCATCTGCCCATTGCCGCCGCCGTCACCGCGCGCAGAACCATCAGCCCCGGCGGGACCCTGTGGCGCCACGTAATCGAGGCCACAACCCAGCCAGTCTCCATGAAAAATGACTAGTACTTCCCATTGTTGCGGGCCTGCTTATGGGCCTGTGCTCATTTGGCGAAAGCACTGGCATAGCGCGTGCGCCGCAACCCTGATCTTCGTGGCTCTAGGGCTCTCTCCGATATCCTGTGTCCGGGTCTCCCTACCCCCCGGGGAGGCAAAGCTTCTGCGCCAAAGGACACCCGGGACACCCGGGGCAGCAGCAGCGCCCCATTCACAACTGCTGCTCCCAGGCTTTGATTTCACCCGCCAGAGCTTCGCCGAGTTCGCCTGGCGCCACCTGGAAGAACCCCATCGTCACATGGTGCTGCAGCGGCCCGAAAGGTTTCTACAGTTGCTGGCCAAACTGCGGCTCCAGGACGAGCGCGAGCCTTCCCTGAGCCTGCTGTTGGACAAGGCCCACGACCTGGGCGAAAACTATGTGCCCCAAGACCTGGTTTCTCTCACTGATTATCCGGAGTTGACACTGGCGCGCAGTGGTTTGCAGCTGCGCAGCCTGGTTCTGCCCGCGCTGCTGGAGATGAATGCCGCAGCCGAAGCAGACGGAGTCGTTTTAACACCGGGCTCGGCCTACCGCTCGTTTTCGTATCAACGCGATGTGTTCCGCCGTTATGCGGCTCGCGATTCCCAAGCCGGGCGCTATTCGGCCCGGGCGGGCGAGTCCCAGCACCAGCTGGGTCTGGCCATCGACTTTGTGCCGATCAGCCGCGCCTTTGCCGGCACCGCGGCGGGCCAATGGCTCACCGCGCACGCCTTGGAATATGGTTTTTCGCTCTCTTATCCCGAAGGCCGGGAGTCCTCTACCGGCTATATCTACGAACCCTGGCACTACCGTTATGTCGGGCCACTGATCGCCGAGCTGCTGCGCTCTTACTTCAACGAATTCCAGCAGAAATTCTTTGTGTTCTGGCACGCCGCTGCCACAGAACTGGAGCATCATCTCACCGATGCGGCAGTGGCGGGAGTTGAATGAATGTCTACCCCTCCGGTCTCAGCAGGCTCTCTTTTCCAGATTCTGATTGCTGATGATGAACCGAATATCTGCAAGGGCCTGTGCAGCGCACTTGGTGCCAGCGCACCGGCACCCGGCTATGCTTTCTCTACCGCTGCGGACGGCGCCGAAGCCTGGCAGATTATGCAGAGCAGGGAAATTGATCTGGCCATCATCGATTTGCGCATGCCGAAAGTGAGTGGGGAAGAATTGCTGGAGCGCATTAAGCGCGAGTACTTTACCGTGCCGGTAATCATCCTGACCGGCCACGGCTCCATCGAAAACGCGGTTGGCGCGATGCGCGCCGGGGCCTACGACTTCCTGACCAAGCCGGTGGATTTGGAGCACCTGGAGCTCTTAGTCGCGCGGGCTCTGAGCTCGCGCGAGCTGAAGCGCAAAAACCGCGAACTGGCCCAAGAAGTCGAACGGCTGCGCGCCCGCGAGCAGCGCAATGTCAAATTTGCCAGCAAGAACCCGACCATGCGCCGCATCTACCAAATACTGGAGCAGGTCGCTCCCAGCCGGGCCTCGGTGCTGGTGACGGGCGAGAGCGGAGTGGGCAAAGAGCTGATTGCCGAGTCCCTGCACCGCCTCTCTGAACGCAGGGACAAACAGTTGGTCAAGGTACACTGCGCCGCTCTGAGCGAGACCCTGCTGGAGAGCGAATTGTTCGGTCACGAAAAAGGGGCCTTCACCGGAGCCGGCAGCAGGCGCCGGGGTCGCTTTGAGCTGGCTGACGGCAGCAGCATTTTTCTGGACGAAATCGGCGAGATCGATGCGACCACTCAAATTAAGCTGCTGCGGGTGCTGCAGGAAAAGCGCTTTGAGAGAGTGGGCGGCGAACAGACTCTGGAGGTTGATGTGCGCCTCATCGCCGCTACAAACCGCGACCTAAAAGAGGAGGTGGCCCAGGGGCGCTTCCGCGAGGACTTGTTCTACCGCCTGAACGTGATCAACATTCACATTCCGCCGCTGCGAGAACGCAGGGAGGACCTCCCCTTTCTGATTCCGTACTTCCTTGAGCAGTCCGTAAAGGAAAACCGCCGCACGCATATCGAGGGCATCGCGCCCAAGGCTCTGACTTTGCTGTATAACTATTCGTGGCCAGGCAATATCCGCGAGCTGCAAAACACGGTGGAGAGTGCGGTGGTGCTGTGCAACCACAATATCATTCAGCCTGAAGAGCTGCCGCCCCACATCCGGCAGCAGCAGGATCAGCGTCAAATTCAGATCCCGCTGGGCTCCAGCATGATGCAGGTCGAAGAAGCAGCGATTCGGGCCACCATCGCCTATGCGGGCGGCAATAAGACTCAGGCGGCCAAAATCCTGCAAATCGGGCGCAAGACTCTGCACCGCAAGATTCACGACTACCAGATGTTGGACCTGCTGGGCGACAAAGCAACAGAAGAATAGGCAAAGGAATTTTTAGAGGTGCCCCTTATGCCTATTTCTGCGTTCTTGCTCGCTTTTTTGGTTCGCAAGAAGACAAAAAACAAGTTTTTAGCAGAAGCCCATTAAAAGAGCATACAGTCCCCCGTTCATTTTTCGCGCGCCGGAGGTAAAAGGCTAAAGCCACTACTTCAGCAGCCGAAACTAGTCTCAGCAGTGTTCTGCATTTGACTGCTGCGGGCCGCACAGGGAAGGGCGGGCCGATACCAAAGTAACAAGGAAGTTACCGGAGGTCACTCACGATATGATGCGTTCTTTATTCTCAGGTATTTCCGGCCTGCAAAATCACCAAAAGCGGATGGATGTCATCGGTAACAATATTGCCAATGTCAACACCCATGGCTTTAAAAAGAATCGCGTGAACTTTCAGGATATCATTTACCAGAATCAGAGCACGGCCTCCCGGCCCAGTGAAAACATTGGCGGTATCAATCCGAAGCAGATCGGCATCGGCATGAGTGTGGCCACTATCGACACCCTCCACACTCAGGGAAGTCTGGAAAGTACCGGTGTCTCTTCCGATCTAGCCATTAAAGGCAGCGGCTTTTTCATGCTCTTGCAGGGCGACCAGATTATGTATAGTCGCGACGGTGCTTTCAGCGTTGATACCGACGGCGTGCTGGTCAATCCGGCCAGCGGCATGCGGGTATTGGGCTGGACCGCAGACGAGGCCGAAAGCCTGAACACCTCCGGTACTCCCGCTTCGATTTCCATTCCGCTTTACGGTAAGCTGAAACCCAATCCGACCAGTAAGGTAGACCTCGCCAGCAACCTCGACAAAAACCTTCCCGTAATTTTAGCAGATGCCACGCCCGAACAGGTGGCCCAAGGCACTTGGTCGGTGACGAAAACCATTTATGATGGTTTTGGGCAGGAACATTCGCTGCGCTTGGACTTTATCCGCTCGCTCGACGGCGCGGGCAATCCGATTCCCAACAATTGGACGGTAACCGCTTATGTTGACCCCACCACGGATCCCGATGGCGTAGTCACGGACGGGGGCAATACGGCCTTGGCTATCGGCGCGGGCATCCCGGCTGCGGGCGATGGCAACACTTTTACGGTGCAGTTTGACAACAGCGGCGGCCTTCAGCAGATCACCGATGCAGCGGGTACTGTAGTCGCTGATGCGGTGGACGCCGATGGGAATCCGGTGCCGGGTTACAACCTCAGCCTGCAACTGGCTTATGATGTACAGGACTCTAACCCCGATGCGACCGGGGCCTTACAGCGCCAGGTCATGATTGTGGATGCAGGTGACGTTGCCGATTTCAGCGACTCACTTACCCAGGACAGCTCCGCCGCATCTTCGAAACTCGTGCGCCAGGATGGATATAAACTGGGCTACCTGACTCAATACGAAATTGACAGCCGTGGCCTTGTGACGGGGATCTACGACAACGGAATTCGCAAGACCCTAGCTCAAGTGGCAATGGCAACCTTCACCAACCCGGGCGGATTGGAAAAAGTGGGCAACAATAACTTTATCGAAACGGTCAACTCCGGCGAGGCCCGTGTGGGAGAAGCCTTGACCGCCGGCAAGGGCAGCATTGCCGCGGGCACACTCGAAATGAGCAACGTCGACTTGGCCCAAGAATTCGTAGATATGATCACCACTCAACGCGGTTTTCAAGCCAATAGCCGCACCATCCAGACTTCCGACCAGCTCTTGCAAGAATTGCTGACCCTGAAGCGCTAGTGCACCTGAGCCCATGAATCAGCCCACTGACTTTTTTCTGGTCCAGATGGGCCTCGGGACTGAGGCACAGTCTCTTGCCGGAAGCAAAACTTACAACCTACGTTGCTTCTTTGCTATCGCCCCAAAAGGCACAAACGGCTTGCTTGCTGAGCGCCTTTCGCGCGATACAATGTATTGCTCTATTGACAGATATTTCAGAAATATTGCCTCGCTGCTCCGCTTACCTGAAATGTACTGCAGGAACTCCGACAGTGGTAAAAGTCACTCTCTTAGGAACCCGGCATCAAGAAATATTCATCAATCCTCATCAAATTGAGTATATTGAAAGCGATGCTCACAATCCCACACTGGTCATGTTGTCAGGGAAGCGGCTGCGAGTCATGGAAAATGTGGAGACCCTGATCAAGCGCATTATTCTCTACCGCCGTAACATTGGTATTTTCAAAAGCGAAATCTGAGACTTCCCCCACTCCGCCGGACAGGCTCAATCTGGTCTTGGCTCTGCTACTGCTTGGATTTCAGCTGAAAGTCAACTGGAAATAAGTGGCTGTATTTGTACAATGATGCGTTCAGGCTTATTCGGGAAGATTCAAAAGGGAGTTTATTAGTATGGATATAGCTACGCTGGCAGGCTTGGTATCCACCTTTGCCTTGGTTATCATCGGTATTTTAATCGGTGGTAACGCCATGACACTGTATATTGACCTGCCATCATTCCTGATTGTTATCGGCGGCTCTTTTGCCGCAATGGTTACGGCTTCTCCGCTGGAAGTCATCACCAAGAAATTCGTTCAGTACTGCAAGATTGCCAACAACCTGCAACCCAACAATTACGAAATAGTTATCACCCAGCTGGTGGGCTTTGCCGAGAGTGCTCGCAGAGAGGGACTGCTCTCCCTTGACGATGCAGTCAACGACCTCGAAGACCCCTTCCTGCGCAACGGTATGCGGATGATCGTGGACGGCACCGACCCCGCAATTGTCAAAAAAATGCTCTATGCCCAGCAGAGTAAGACTGAAGAGCGTCACGCCGGGGGCATTGCTTTCTTTGGCCGCTGGGCTGCGCTTGGTCCAGCCTTCGGGATGATCGGCACCCTGATGGGGCTGGTCGGCCTCTTGGCCAACCTCAGCGATGCTGCTTCGCTGGGGCCGAACATGGCCGTGGCCCTGATCACCACCCTCTACGGCTCGCTGCTGGCCAACGCCTGGCTGATCCCTTACCAGAACAAACTGGAAGACCGCAACTCCGATGAGATGCTGCGCTACGATATTATGGTCGAAGGCGTTATGGGGATTGCCGGCGGTGAAAATCCGAAAATCTTGGAAACCAAGCTGTATTCTTTTTTGGCCCCCAGCATGCGTCCGGCCAACTTGGGCGAGTAAAGCGCGCAAAGCTTGAGTTATTAGGTGAATCAGGGCTGAATGGATGGCTGACGAGATACCAGTGAGAAAACGTAAGCGCAGGGAGGGCCTACCTCTCTGGATGGCCACCTACGGCGACATGGTAACCCTGCTGCTGACGTTCTTCGCCTTGCTCATCAATCCTCCGATTGAAGAGACCCAGCGTTTGCAACTCATTATGGCCAGCCTGAACAACATGGGAGTGTTGCAAGGCGGAAACACTCTGGAATCGGGGCCCTTGGCCGAGCTGGGCAACAACGTAATGGCTCTGCCTTCCGTGACCCCTCTGCGCCGCTTGGACAAGGCCCGCCAGAAAGCCGTCAATATTTTCAAAACAGAGAATCGCCGGGAGCAGGTTATTATCACGCAGGACCAGCGCGGCCTGATTATTTCCCTGACCGGAGATCTGCATTTTATCGGTAAGACCGCCGAACTTGACATTCAAGAGGCTCGGCCCGTGCTACAGCGCTTGGCCGGCTTGCTCAACTCCCCCGAGCTGGCGCGCCGCCGCTTCCGCATTGAAGGGCACACCAACAGCTTGCCTCCCGACCCGGCCTATCCCAGCAATTGGGAACTCTCGATCGCCCGCTCGGTGGCAGTGCTGCACCACCTGGTTAATCTGGGTGTCAGCGAAGAGAATTTTGAAGTCGCCGGCTTCGCCGACAAGGCCCCGATTCCCGATCGACTGCTGGGCTTTGACAGAAACGGCAATATGCGCACAGCACCGATTGAGGGCCGGAGTTCCCGCGAAGAGCGTGTGGATATTATCATCCTGCGCACGGGACACGAATAAGCCCATAGATCAGAAGCTGAGAAATCGTTTCCCGATGAGACGGCAGGCAAAAAATTATGAAAAATACCTCTGCTCACAGATTTTTTTTGTGCACATTGTTTAGTTTATTTAGCTCTGGAATATGGTTCTCTTGCAGCAGTCTCGTCAAGGAGACCTTGGATCAGGAATCGCCCAGTATCTACTTCAAAGAGGCGGAAAACACCCGCTTCCGGCGCAAGCGAGCCCAGGCAATTGAGCTGTATAAGCTCATTCAGTTGCGATTTGCCGACAATTTCCCCATTATGCTGGAAGCCGAGTTCAGTATCGCCCAGATTTATTTTTCTTGGAATGGTCACGATGGTGAGGCCAAGCAGCATTACCAGAACGTGATCGCATTCTATCGCCGCCCCGAAATTGGCTCGGATGTTTTCCCTTTGAGCTACCTGAACCTGGCGCAGAAAAACCTGGAGACCCTCTCTCGGCGCCGCAAGTTTCGTTTTTTGCCTCCCAAAACAGAAGGGGTTCGCACCGTTTATGACCCCCCAAAGCAAAACAACTCCCCCGAAAAATCAGCCGATTGAAACATGGCAGATACCTGATGCGCGGGCATACTGGTTGCTGAGCCGGGATTGCCTGTGCCACTCCACACCCTTCAACTGCCGTTTTCGATGTCCCTAGATTCTGGATTGAAGACTCCGGCTCAAAGCATTACTACTGGTAGCCCTCTGAGTACTTTAAGGGCACCTCTAAAAATTCGCTTTCGATGTGGGTTGCAGAAGATTTCCCGTGCTGGCGAGGCGGCAGCTCTTTTAAATACTTTGTTGTATTGAAATGAGATGCCAACGAAGTCCAGCGGGGAAAAGATCGCAAGTCCGCTCGGAATTGGAATTTTTAGAGGTGCCCTTAATTATGCTCCAGACGGAACACCGGAATTTCGCGCATCTTGTGCAGATTCCTGCTGTGGAACTCGCGATAGATCGCCAAAATCTCCTCCTCCCGCGCAGTCTTCGGGCTCAAACCCCGTTCTTCTGCCTGCATGGCCCACTCTAATTCCTCATAGCTGGCCCCGATCTGCTGCTCGTCGTTGCGCGCATCCTCCCACAGGCCGTCTGTTGGCGGAGCGGCGATGATTTCCGGCGCGACTTGCAGGGTTTGACCCAGCTTACGCACCTGGGTCTTGCTCAAATCGGCAATCGGGCTGATGTCCACTCCTCCATCACCGTATTTGGTAAAGAAGCCCACGCCAAAATCTTCTACTTTGTTTCCTGTCCCCACCACCAGCCCGCCTTGTTTGCCTGCCAGGTAGTACAGCGCCATCATGCGCAGACGGGACTTACTGTTGGCAGCAGAAAGACCGTGTGGCGGCTCGCCCTTCGGTTCGGCAACCCGCATAAAAGCCTCATAAGCAGCCGTAAAGTCCTGTTCCAAATATTCCACATTGGCAAAGTGCTGCGCCAGAGCGCGGCAGTGCAGATCGGCAAGCCGGGTATGCTGCGACTGAGAACGAATCGGCAGATTCAGTACAAAGGTTTTGCTGCCCGTGCGAGCCGCCAGAGTGGAAGAGACGGCCGAATCAATGCCTCCCGAAACGCCCACGACAAAGCACTGCAAACTGCTCTTTTGCAGGTAGCTCTGCAACCATGCTGAAATTCCCTGCCCTAAGACGATATAGTCCATGATGTTTCCTTTAAGGTCGTTCTAAAAATCCCCCCCCCTCCAGCGAAAACAGGAATCGTTTTCAGAATGATTTAGAGCCTCTTATATTTCTATTTTCGAGGCGTTGAGCATATCCTCAAAGTCCTTGTGTCGGGACAGTTCGGCGAAGCTGCCACTGTCCACCAGTTCCCCTTTGCGGAAAAACAGGACCCGGTCGCAGCGCTTTAAGGTCGAAAGGCGATGGGCTATCACCAGAGCCGTGCATTCGCCTTGCAGAGCCTCAATAGCGCTGGCCACCTCAAATTCGGTAGTGTTGTCCAGCGCCGATGTCGCCTCATCGAGGATCAGCACTTGAGCATTGCGGTACAAAGCCCGGGCAAGGGCAATGCGCTGGCGTTGACCACCAGAAAAATTGCGCCCGCCTTGGCCCACCATCGCATGAATTCCGCCCGGCAAGGCTGCCACAAAGCCCCACAGGCTGGCCTTGCGCAGAGCCTGCTCCACCCGCGCATCATCAATTTCTTCAGCCGGGATACCGAAGCCCACACTCTCGCGCACCGTGACATCAGTCAGCACAATCTCTTGAGGCACATAGCCGATATTGGCACGCCAGCTGCGCACATTCTCAAGGCTCAACGGCGTATCATCGACCAAAATCCGCCCCTGTTGTGGCTCCAGCAGCCCCAGCATCAGGTCGGCAAAGGTGCTCTTGCCCGCACCGGATGCCCCGACAATGCCAATAAACTCGCCGGGATGAATGCAAAAATCAAGCCCTTTCAGGGTATGCTCTTTGCTGTTCGGATACGAAAAGCTAACCCGCTCCAGCCGCAGTTCACGCCGTAAAAGCAACTTTTCCTCCGGGGGCAAGACGACCTGCTGCAAGGCAAAAAAATCAGGATGCTCGGCCTCTTTGACAACTCTCTCCAGAAAGGACTTTCCTGCGGTCATGCCATTGAGCGCGGCCACAATGCGACCGGCAAGAGGCGCCAGACGAAACGAAGCCGCTGCCAGCACTCCCAGCGAAGATACAATATCAATTCCTGAGCCTGCATTGTTGAATACCACTCCGGCCCCCATAATCATGATGGAAAAAATTACTACTACTTCCAAGATATAGGGAGGAAGACCCTGATAGAACAATATCGCATTGTTGATATCTATGCTCTTGTAGTTTACCTCGGCAAAGTATCGGAGAAAAAAGGCTTCGGCATTGCTGACCTTGGTCTCTTTTATCGAAGCAAAGCTCTGCTGTAGCGTTTTGCGCTCTTCAATCGCAATTGTGGTCGCACGCTGGCTCAACAGATAGAGCTTGTGCCGCAGCATCTTGTGCAGGAGAAATACCGTAAGCCCTGTGAATACCAGCAAGAAGAACAAATACAAAAGGTATCCGGCTCCGAGCATCACAATAATGATTGTCGCGATTACCAGATTGACGATCAGGTTCATCAATGGCTTTATCCCTTCATCGATGGCCCGGATCGCAAACTGGTCAATATTGCTCACCAGTGCCGAAGAATTGCGCAGCAGGTACAAAGCATAAGAACTCTGCAGGTAATAGCGCATCAGCTGGTTGCGCAGTTGCACCTTCCAATCGCGCAATAAATGAAACTGCAAGCGGAGAAACAGAACCATATACAGGTTCTTGGCTATAAAAATGCCCACCACGGCCACCGCCAGCAGTGCTGCCAGATGGTGCGGCTCAGACAGACCCAGAAAGCCGTAGATTGCGTTCAGGTAGCTATTGGTCTCAACGATTTCGGGTTCCAGCAAAATGCCCAGCACAGGATAGATCAGAAACAGGCCGAGCATTTCCAGAACGCCGGCCACAATCGCCATCGCCGTGACCCACACAAAACGCCTGCGAAAACCTTGTCCATAGAGCAGGAAGAAGCGTTTCAGCAACATCGACAAGGGCTCTCCATACTCATGTTCCCGTAAGGCTGTGGTCTGGCTGCCAGTCTGTTCTCAATCTTCATCGGAAATCGGGTCGACTGCCGGGGGCAGCTCATCATCTTCGGCGGCTTCCTGCCGGGCGATCGCGAGGCCGGCGACTTTATCGCCTTCTCCGGCGCGCAGCAGCCGCACTCCCGAGGCCGTACGGCCCAGGCTGGGGACCTTGCCCACTGCAATGCGAATGGCCTTGCCCTGTTCGGTGGTGACAATTGCCGCATCATCCTCGCGCACGGTTTTGACATCGACCAGCCTGCCGGTTTTCTCGTTGATGGTATAGCTGCGCTGGCCCTGGGTTCCGCGCGCGTGCGGGGTAAACAGATCAAAAGCCATGCGCTTTCCGATCCCATTTTCGCTGATGAGCAAGAGCTGGGCCTGCTCTTCGTGCTGGCAGCAGACGCTGATCAGGCAGTCGCCTTGCTTCAGCCGGATCCCCCGCACTCCCCGGGCGCTGCGCCCGGTAACCCGGATATCGCTCTCATTAAAACGCAGGCCCTTACCCTCCCGGGTCAACACCAGCAGATCGAAGCCGCCATCGGTCAGTTCGGCACCCACCAAGTGGTCCCCTTCGTCCAGTTCAATGGCACGGATGCCGCGCACCCGCGCGTTGCGAAACTCATGGGTGCTGACCCGCTTAACCACGCCGCACCGGGTGGCCATGAACAGATAGCTGTCCTGGCGGAACTCCGGCAGCACGACATAGGCACTGATATCCTCATTCTCTTCAAAGGGGAACAGGTTGCGCACGTGCTTGCCCTTGGATGTCTTGGAGCCTTCGGGCAGCTCGTAGACTTTCAGGTAGTAGGCCTTGCCCTCGGTGCTGACGAACAGAATGTAATGGTGGGTGTTCGCGGTAAAGATATGTTCGACAAAGTCGTCGTCGCGCAGCTGCGAGACCCGCACCCCTTTGCCCCCTCGGCTCTGCTCTTTGTATTCGCTGACCGGAATGCGCTTGATAAAGCCCTGCTGGGAAATCAGCACCACCATTTCTTCTTCCTGAATCAAGTCCTCAAGCGAAATGGAACCGTCCACTTCCACCGGCGAAATCTCGGTGCGGCGCGGAGTGCCATACTTGTTGCCCAGCTCGTGGGTCTCTTCAGCGATCAGGGTGTAGATCTTGCGCGGATGGGCCAGCAGGTCTTCCAGTTCGGCGATCAGGCGCCGGAGTTCTTCCAACTCGTCGATGATTTTCTGCACTTCCATGCTGGTCAAGCGCTGCAAACGCATTTCCAGGATGGCCAGTGCCTGTTTTTCCGAGAGCCCGAAACGCCGCATCAGGCCCTCCCGGGCCACATCTACCGTGGCCGAGGCGCGGATCAACCCGATCACCGCATCGATGTTGTCTTGGGCGATCTTCAGGCCCTCCAGGATGTGGGCCCGGTCCCGCGCCTTCCCCAGATCAAAGCGGATGCGACGCTTCTGCACTTCAAAGCGGTGGGCAATAAAGGCCTGTATCATCTCTCGTAGCGTGAACAGCTTGGGTTTGCCGTGATCGAGAGCTAGGTTGTTGATGTGGAATGAACTTTGCAGCGGGCTCAGGGTGTAGAGTTGGTTGAGCAGAACTTCGGGCGGAAAGCCTTTTTTAAGCTCGATTACAATGCGGATGCCATTGCGATCTGACTCGTCACGCAGGTCGGCGATGCCGTCCACGCGCTTGTCACGCACCAGCTCGGCGATTTTCATCACCATATTGGCTTTGTTGACCATGTACGGGATTTCGCTGATGACAATAGCTTCGCGATCACCGTGCAGGGTTTCCAGCCGGTGGCGCGATCTCATGATGATCTGGCCTTTGCCCCCAAAATAAGCTTGGCGTGCGCCTCGCAAGCCGCAGATCAACCCCCCTGTCGGAAAATCCGGGCCCTGAATGAACGAAAGCAGCTTTTCATCTTCCAGCTCGGGCTGCTCGATCAGGGCACAGATGGCGTTGCAGACTTCTCGCAGGTTGTGTGGTGCCATGTTGGTCGCCATGCCCACGGCAATGCCACTGGCACCGTTGACCAGCAGGAACGGCATGGCTGCGGGCAGCACCACCGGCTCACTGTCGCTGTCGTCAAAGTTGGGCTGAAAATCGACCGTGTCTTTCTTCAGGTCGCGCAGCATGGCCTCGGAGATGGCCGAGAGCTTCGCCTCGGTATAGCGCATCGCAGCAGGCGGGTCACCGTCGATGGAGCCGAAGTTTCCTTGCCCTTCGATCATCCTCTCGCGCAGCGAAAAGTCCTGAGCCATACGCACCAAGGCATCGTAGACCGACTGGTCACCGTGGGGGTGGTACTTGGCCAGCACGTCACCGACTACGCGCACCGCCTTGCGCGGTGGACGGTTGTAGTGCAGCCCCATGTCATTCATCGAGTACAGGATGCGGCGATGTACCGGCTTCAGACCGTCTCGCACATCGGGCAGGGCCCGCGACACAATCACCGACATGGCGTAGGTCAGGTAGGATTTCTGTACTTCTTCTTCAATAGTGATTGGGTAGACCGAACCGGGATCCGGACTCAGAATATCATCTGACATGAAGTGGAGGTCCTTTACACAACACTGGTAGACAAAAAAATGCGTACAAAAGCCACAAGGCTGCGCATTTCGCAAGGCGCTGCATTCTACCGGGAACCGGACCTGCTGTCAAAAAAGAAACTGCTCTCTCTGCTATTTATTTATAATATTACAGGGAATGTATCCAAGTGGTATCATCCTTCTGGGGACCTCTAAAAATTCCCTATTACAGAAAGATGCTGCGCCGGACAAAGGGATTTTTCGCGGAGCAGTTTTGTCACGAAAGCCTTACCATACAACAAAGTATGCCTCGGCTCCCGTTCCTAGCTGCCGCAAAAAAGGAAGGTCGGCCCTGGCTGCGCACGCCCCTCCCCTGTTTCTCCGATGCTGCGCCAGCTCGCATCGGAGCCTTTGTCCGGCATCAAAACGCGGTACAATCGCTGCGGCGAAGAAAAAACAGAAGCAGAGCGATTGTACAATTCTCGCGAAGCGATACCATTTTTACAGGTCCCCTTCTGGAAAGATTCAAAAACAGCTGGCAGGCCGCAGCAAAAGTTGCCTGTATAACAGGCCGTCTGTGTCACCACTCGCAGAAAATGTCGCTCGCCACGGCCTCCCAGATGCGGAGGAATCTCTCAGATCTGTTTCGGTTCCGCCGTTTGGGCTCGTTCAAGCAGCCGTTCGTCAATGGCCAGCAGAGCCGCCACGTTGTCTCCGGCCTTTTCCAGGCGATCGACAATGTCGTCCACCGAAGACTCTTCTTTGCGCTGCTCGGCCAGGAACCACTGCATGAATTCAAAGGTACCGAAATCCTTTTCTTCAAAGGCCTGCCCCACAATGTTGTTGATGCGCCTGGTAATCAACTGCTCATGCTCAAAGGCCAGTTGAAAACATTCCAGCAGGCTCCCCGCTTTGACTTCCGGCTTTTTGACACCTTCTATTACCGCCGTACCATGCTTTTCCACAATATATTCAAAAACCCGCATGCCGTGTTCGTGCTCTTGGCGAAATTGCTGGTGGAACCAGTACGCCGCACCGTGCCACTTCATTTCATAGCAGGAAGCCGACAGTGCCAAATAGGTGTAAGCCGAATGCATTTCAAAGTTAAAATGTTTGTTCAGAGTCGAAAACATTTGCTCGCTGACCAGGCTGTTGTGAGTCATGTGAAACCCCTTTTGATATTAAATATCATAATTATTTCTAGCTATAACTTTTTTATTTAGCCAGATTTTTATTTATTACCATATAATTTTAAAAAAGTACAGCCCTTGTCCGAGTTCTGTATACTGATTGATAACAGGTTTCATTTTTAAAAAAGGAGTCCTAAAAGAGATTTTATGTTTATAAAAGGGGCTTATATACAATAATTTTGCGAAACCCCAGACTTAGCGGGCTTATCATGCGTGCTGCCAAAATGACTGATTTTTGGGGGTTTTTCTACGTTCGGTATTCCACATCCCGCACCCCGGCCCGCAATTTTGCCTCCAAGCGGGCGATCTCATCCAGCACCCTCCGGGGAACTTCCCCCACCGGCCAAAAAATCCCGGAATCATCTTTAGGCTGCGCGCGCAGCTTAAACTCCAAGCCGCCGTTTTCCAGCGAGCGCTTGCCAATGGTAAGTCGAATAGGAATCCCCAGTAAATCGGCATCTTTAAACTTGAAGCCGGGCCGCTCTTTGCGCTCGTCAAACAACACTTCGACCCCGGCAGCGGTCAATTCCCGATAGACCTGCTCCGCCAAGGCTTCCGAGGCTCCTCCGGCCAGCGACAGCAGGTGTACTTGATAGGGTGTCACACTGATCGGCCAGATCAAACCGTCCGCATCATTGTGCTGCTCGGCGATACAGGCTGCCAGACGCCCCACCCCGATACCGTAAGAGCCCATGATTACAGGCTGTTGCCTGCCACTCTCATCGGTGAACCAGCAGCCCATGGTCTCGCTGTAAAAGGTCCCCAATTGGAAGATGTTGCCAACTTCCACGGCCTTCGTGCTCTTTAGTGCCTCTCCGCAGCGCGGACACGGGTGCCCGGCAGTCGCCGCACAGAGGTTGCCCTGTCGCTGTGCCGTAAAATCCCGACCGTAATTCAGCCCTCGCAGGTGCCAGCCCTCCTTGTTGGCTCCTCCGATCCAGTTGCGCCCTGAGACAATCAAGTCATCCGCCACCACCAGGCAATGTTTCAGGCCCAGCGGAGAAGCATAGCCCGGCACCGCAGCCGCGGCCCGGATTTCGGCCTCTTCGGCCGGACGCAGCTCTTTGGCTCCCAGCAGACCGGACAGCTTGCTTTCGTTCAGTTCCATGTCACCGGGCAGGACGGCCGCAACCAGCTGAACAGGGTCTGCTTCCTGTTCCTCCGCGGCGGCGTAGCTGGCTACCATAAACACCATTTTAGCGCAGCGGGAAGCGCTCACTTGCAGGAACTGCGAGACTGCGGCGATGCTCTGGCAGTTCGGTGTGGCGACTTCTTCCAGAACCTGTTCAGCTTCAACCTGTTTTGCCTGAATCCCGCTTTTACGGAACTCTGCTACCTGGCGGTTGGCACTGTAGCCGCAGCCCGGACAAAACAAAATAGTATCTTCACCGGACTCACAGGCATACATAAACTCATGGGCAATGCGCCCGCCCATCATGCCGGTGTCGGACAGCACCGCCATCACCGGCAGGCCGCAACGCTCAAAGATGCGGAAATAGGCTTTGTAATGGTTCCGATACTGCCGCTCCAAGCCCTCCCAGCTGTTGTCCAGCGAATAGCTGTCTTTCATCACAAACTCGCGCACCCGGATCAGCCCGGCGCGCGGACGCGGGTCATCACGCCACTTGGTTTGCAGGTGGTAGATCAGGCGCGGCAGGTCGCGGTAGCTGTGGACGAACTGCCGAACCAGGTCTCCGGTGGCTTCTTCATGGGTCATGGCCAGTACCATGTCGTGGCCCTTGCGGTCGATAAAGCGCCCCATTTCCGCGCCGATCTTGTGCCAACGTCCGCTCTGCTGCCACAGATCAGCGGGCTGGGCCACCGGCATGCAAAGCTCCTGCGCACCAATGGCTTCCATTTCTTGACGCAGTATTTGTGAGATTTTCTGCATTACCCGCAGCCCCAGCGGCAGATAGCTGAAAATACCAGCTGCCACCTGATGGATGCAGGCGGCGCGCAGCAGTAGTTCGTGACTGCGCACCGTCACTCCCGCGGGCACTTCCTTGCGGGTCTGCCCCAGCAACTGAGACATTTTCATTGGTTATTCCTGTTATACCCATCCGTAAAAGTGGCATGCTTTCCGATCCAGCCCCTCATTCTTGCAAAATTGGAGTCTGAGAGCATTTGCCAGATAGACTCCCGCGGGAGTGACAAACATTTATCATGCTCTACTCCTACGGATTGGTATTATATGCATATTTGCAGGTCGCATTATGCCGATTCCGCAAGCTTGGGAAAAGGAAGACTTCACTTGCTACTGGCCTTTTACCCAAGAGCGGCGTCCTTTACTAAAGGGGACCTCTAAAACAATCAGCCGCAGTGCCGGGATTCCCGGCACTGCGGCTGTCTCATGCGCTTGTGTGTGTAACTTGCCGCGCACGTTTTACCGTGCTTTTACAATGGGGTATCAGTTCCTCCAGTTCTGTAAAAGCCGCACCTCCTGTACGCGTTGCTCTTCGCTGACCACAGCCCGGGATTCCCGGGCCACCATTAAAGGAGTGCGCCCCGACTTATCCCGAGCCGAAAGCCGAGCGCCGCGTTCCAGCAAATAGCGGCTCTGTGACGGAGCTATGGCACCTGCTGCCCAGTGCAATGGCGTGCTGCCCATTGAATTGGCTTCGTTGACATCAGAACCGGCAATTACCAGGGTTCCCAGTACGGCCAAGTCCTTGTTGTAGCCGGATGCCATATGAATGGGGCGGCTTCCGGTAAAATTGCGCGCTTCCAGCTCGGCACCCTGGCTCAACAAAAAGGTAAGCATCGCCGCATTGTTAAAGCCGGCAGCCAGAAACAACGGAGTGCGCTGTTTGTCATCCCGGACATTGACATCGCCATCCCTCTCCAGAATATGGCGGGCAAGAGCAACAGAGCCCCAGCCTGCCGCATAGAGCAAGTCGCCCATACTGCTATAAGACAAGCTATCTTTCAGCAGAGAGCTGCGTGCCGCGGACTTGGCCTGCATAAGCTCGGCGGTAAAGTCGTAGCCGACTTCTTCCTGCTGGGGTACCTGTTCCGGTACAGGCTCCGGCTGCGAGGCACAGGCCAAGAACAGAACAGCGATCAGGCCCGGCAACAAGACCCGACTGATCTTTACGTGCAAGTTCGACAGGCCTGGCCTTTCCACTTGCCAACTGGCATTATTTTGAATACCTGACATATTTATAGAACCTCCCAGTTCGTTGTTTTTTTACAATATGAAATTATTTTTAGAACTACCCTTTAGGGCACCTCTAAAAATTCCAATTCCGCGCTCTTGCTCGCTCTTTCGAAACGCGGTGCTATTGCCGAGGCGAAGCAGGCCGATAGCACAATACTCGCGAAGCGATACCATTTTTAGAGCTACCCTTTACAGGTTCCGTTTTCGGCTTTCGCCGGAAACAGCAGCAAGACTATAGTGAACTCGCTTGTCCATACACAGAGGGTGCTGTCAACTTGCCATTTGCGCCCCCGCTCTTTACATTCACCACAAATGTCCTATAAGAGTATACGTTTTTATAATTTTCGCAATCTGATTGACGCAGAAATTGAGCTGAATGACAATATTTATTACTTGGTCGGCGACAATGGGGCAGGCAAGAGCTCCTTTTTGGAGGCTCTGTATCTACTCAGTTACGGCTCTTCGTTCCGGGAAAAAAACCTGGAGCACTGCCTTCGCAGCAGCCGGCAGCCCTTTGCTATTGCCGGCAAGATTGAGCGGGAAGGACAGTCTCATCACATCCAAGTTCAGTACAGCAAAGAACACGATAAAGCAACGGGCAAAAAACAAATCAGCCTCGGCACAAAAAAAATCCAGGATCGCAGGGAATTGCTGCAAATCACTCCGAGCATCGTGTTTGCCCACGGCGACATCACTTACATCAACGGCAGCCCCCGCGAGAAACGCCAGTTCATTGATCAGACCATCAGTCTGGTCGATCCGCACTACATCGACTTGTCGCGCAACTACATGCACAACCTGGCCCAGCGCAATCTGGTGCTGAAAAATAAGCAGATGGACCTGCTGCCCACTTACACCCGGCAGATGGTTCAGTTCGGCTTGGAAATCCAACGCCGCCGGAAGCTGCACATCGCAAAGCTGTCCAAAGTCTTCTCTGGGCTGTTCTGCCATGTTTCCAACTTTCCCGCGCCGGTAATGCTTGACTACCGGCCTTCCTGGCCTTCTCGCCTATTTGAACCCTCAGTATCCCGCCACAGCGACGCGGGCTTGGGGGAACCCCTGCCGGAGGCCGTCATGCAGAACTGTCTGAAGCACTTGGAACAGCGCCAGCAACGCGACCTGCTGATGGGCTCCAGTCAGTGCGGCCCCCACCGCGACCAACTTTGTTTTTCGGTGCCGGAACCCGGTGCCATGGCAACAGATCAGGTGGCAGCAGCCCAATGCAAAAGGGACCCCAAAGAAACGAAGGAGGAACTGCCCCGGCAGGACTTCACCCGGCTAGCTTCGACCGGACAGCTGCGCCTCGCGGCCCTGACCCTCAAGAGTGCTCAGGCCAACTATTTGCAGCAGAGCTGCGACTCACCCGGCGTACTGTTGCTGGATGATGTGCTGCTGGAAATGGACCAGATCCGCCGCAGGTTGTTTCTGGCCAGTCTGCCGCCGCATCAACAATTGTTTTTTACGCTGCTGCCAAATGAGGAATACGACAGCTATCCCTTCCCGGATTACCGGGTGCTCAAGATTCGGGATGGCAAGCTTTCTGAGGGGAAGCTCTAAAGGGGTTCTTCATTCCGGCGGGACATTTTTGTCCGTCCTTTTACGGAAAAGCTGCCGGCTTCCCTGTCAAGGAATCAAATCGTGGTAATCTGATAGACATAGTGCTTGATCAGGATATCCTGCAGGCCGCCACTTAACTTGATATTCAGGCTGGTATCCTGATTGATCTTCTGCACTTGGCGCAGTTCTGCCAGGCTATATTTTTCCACGCCCTGACGCAAATCCGCTTTTAGGGCCTTGGTGCGCACATATTCTACAGAGCAAACTTCTTCAAACGTGTCATAACGCATCCGCTCTTTGATTTGTAGCAAGCGATCCCATTGGTAGATCAATTGAATAATCAGTGCCGCCGCCTTGGAACCTCTCTGTAACAGCAGACTATCGAGTGTTTGCAAGCTGCGATCCAAATTGCGCTCCACCATATAATGGAATAAATCATAGACCGTAGCATCCCGACTCTGCGTAAAGACGTGGGCCAACAGTTCTTCGCGGATGAGCACCGGCGCCGAAGCCCCCCCCGGGCTTTCTAGGTACAAAAACACGGTGGCCAAGGTCCGTTCCAGGGTGAGCAGATCTCCAGAGACTCGCTCCAGCAAAATGTCAATCGCTGAATCTTCAATTTCCTTGCCATGGCGACGACAAAAAATGGCAATGTGGCTCTTCTTCTCGTCTTCGCTCAGTTCCCGGAAGATTTTTTGTTCGCTCTTGGGAAAGCCCTTGGCCAAAATGGCTGGCAGTTTGCGCTCTTTGCTGAACAGAAAAAACAGGGTCGGCGGCGAATCGGCCTGACGGCAGAGTTGGCAGAGCGCTAGCAAACGCTTCTGATCCCGGGCACTCAACAGTTCAATATCCGTGAGCAATACAGGAAATACCCCGCCAAACAGAGGCGGGGCCAATAAGGCATTTTTCAGTTCGTCCAAATTGACGCTGGAGCCGTGGTAGGATTGTAAGTCCTGAAGACTGTACTGTTTCTTGCGCAGCTGCCCGGCCAATTCTTCGCGCTTGCGAAATTCTTCCGGACCGATATAAAGGAAGACTTGCATTAGAACCGTGGCACAGCGAGCCCGCAAGCCCCGAAACTTGGTGACTTAATGAGTACGGAAAGACCCACAGCTACAAAAAACCTTCTGCGAACAGTTTTTCCAAAGCCTCCACCACCGCAGAGTCATCCTCTCCTTCTGCACGCAGGGTGAATTCCGCTCCCTTTGCCAAACCCAGCGATAGTATCCCCAGGATGGAGCGGGCATCAATGACCTTGCCTTGGTATGCAAACGCCACTGTAGCGTTGTACTGCATCACCGTTTGCACAATTTGCGCTGAGGGCGAAGCATGTATACCAGAAGCATTGGTCACCCGGATTGTTCGTTCCATAAAATCGAGAATTATCCTTGATTTGTGGCATCGTTTCATCCCTACTAGTGAATCAGGAAAGATAGATTACTGGGTACCTCTAAAAATGGGGAGTGTGTTTCGCGCTTTCATTGCGATGGTGATCCACATGTTTGGAGTGCTCGCGACGACACTTCTTGACCAATTCTTTGAACAAGTGTTCCAAGCCAGGATATAAATCCCTGTCGTTATGAGAAATATGGCTCTTCGTCTTCCAGTGAAAATGAACGTCAGCACTGAGATTGTGGAGTTGGTCTGCCTCTTTGTGTATGGTGATTGTCAAATCTTCAATGTGCTCTTCAAATTTTTCAATGCGGTGCATCATAGTGTCCACAAATTCTTTATTGTGCTTACTTACATGAAACCCGTTGGCTCCCTTCAACTGAAAGTTCATTCAAGAAGATCTCCTTAACGAATGGAAGAAAATATCACCCTCCGGGGGCGTAGCCCTAGAATCGAGGCGCAGGGGTTGAGAGTATAGCAACTCTAAGAACAATACACAATATCCTTTCATACGCTCGGTATACTTGCGTATTGTTATGCCATAACTTTATTTTTCGCAATCATAAACGGCCTTCGCTGAGCAACTCGGCTCGGTACTTGGCTACGGTTCTGCGCGCGATCTGAATGCCCGATTTTTCCAGCCGTTTGCCCAGTTCCGCATCACTGATCCTGCGGACGGGCTTGTTCCCAACAAACAGCGGCATACTCAGAGTATATTCTTGTAAGATTTCCAGTATCCGCTCCTTGATTTGCTCGCGAGACTGGCCGCTGCGCGCCCCTTGGCTGAAAAAAAAGCGCAGCGGATAGGTCCCCCAGGGGGTTTTGCAGTACTTGCCCTGAATGCAGCGTGAAATAGTTGAGACATGCATGTCCAAGTCTTCGGCCACCATTTGCAAGCTCATGACCTGAAGATCCTTCATCCCTCCGATCACAAAAGCCTGCTGTAGCTGAAATACAGTCTGGGCAATACGCAGCAGGGTTTCTTCGCGCCGCTGCAACTGAAGCAGCAGCATCTCGGCCTCCTGCCGCCGCTGGCGCTGCTGCGTGTCGTTCTGAGCCCCACTGTCAAGGATTTCCAGCTTGGCTCCCAAGCTGTTCAACAATTCTACTTCTATTATTCCGGTATTTTCCCGCAGCTGTACCTGAATCTCGGGGTAGATGCGGAAGCTCAAAGAGTGATTTAGTAGCCGATACCCCCGGGCCGGATAGGGTTCAAGCTGGCGCAGATCACGCAGTGTATTCTCACTCTGGCACTTGTCCAAACCACATTTTTGCAGATAGTCACAAAAATCTTCCAGACTGCCTAGGACTTCCAGGCTGGAAAGCCCGCTCAATACTCGCAGCAGCGGGGAGTCCGGAAAGCGCAGTTCTGCTTGGACAAGCAGACTTTGCAGCGGTGAATCACAGGCGCAGCCGGCAGGTTCCAGCTGTTGGATGCGGCGTAACAGTCTGCCCAGTTTCCGCTTTTGTGTTGCGTCCTTGGGCAGCAAAGTCGCCGCTATCAGGATCGGGTTTTCAATATTTAGGCCTCGTTCGTCCAGATTCTGTAGAACCAGTTCGCAAAACTCCCGCTCTTCGTCTTTCAGGTTCCACAAATAGATTTGTTCCCGCAAGGTTTCACGCAATTCGGGGCTGTCGTAGTCCTCTTCCGAAAAATGATTTTCCAGCATCTGCTGCTTGGCATCACTGCTGGCCAGCAACTCTTCAGAAGAGAGGTAGCGCCCGTTTTGCCACTGATTCTCAAGCCGCCACTCGCCGGGATAGCGCTTGCGGTGCTTCAGCTTGACATTGCCTTGCTCCCACTCGCCCGGCTGGCCCTCTTTCCATTGCAATTCCGGATATTTTTTGCGCAGCTCCTCTATTTCACCAATCAGCTCGGCAACTCCGCTCTGCAAAAAATGCAGAGACTGCTGTTGGAACTGATTCAGACGCATTTCCTGAGCCATCCGTTGTTGCAGATGTTGCCCCATTCCTAGACTTGTCATACTCCCCCCGGAACTGCGATTGATCCTCTTTCTTTGACGGCTGTAAAATCGCCAGTATTTTGCCGCTCTGTGGAACGTAGCGAGGGCTTACTGTGAACAGATTCTTTGTGTTTCCCATAAGTAGAGTCCCACGGCCAGGTGCGCCGATACTTCCGTGCGCAGGGTCATGGGCCCCAGGCTGCAACTAACAAAATCTGCGGCTTGGAAGGCTTTTTGCTCCACAGCAGTCCAGCCGCGCTCCGGGCCTAATGCAATCAGATAGGGCTGGCTTTCCTGACTTTCATCGCCTGTGCCCCATTCATCGGGCCCCGGGGTCCGCCGTGGGCCTTGCTCGTCCAGCACGATACAGTTTTGCGGCAGTATGCTGCGATGAGCCCGGAGCTGTCTTGCCAGCGACAGATAGTCCCTCAGGTGCATTCCTCCGCGCCGGTCAGAACTCAGATATAGTTTGGGCAGGCGCTGGATCCGGCCCTGCTCGGCTCCCAGGATCAAATAGTGCTCCAACTCATCCCAAACATGGCTCTTGCGATAGTCGCTCTCGCAGAGTTTTCCTTGGATCAGGGCTATTTCTCGCAGGCCCGCTGAAGCTAAGTCGCACAGCAATCGTTTCAGTACCGGTGGTCTGGGAACCCCAATCGCCAGACTCAGATTCTGCCAGCGAAGTCGTTGCTGCGGGTCATTCTCTCCAAGAAAGCGCAGCTTTATCGCATCATCATTTATTTGCAGAATTTCCAGATTCCCGGAATAGGTGCCATGTAATATGCCCGCTTCAAAACTCTGGCCGACCCGGGCCTTGAGTATTTGACGCAAGTGCCTAGCTCGGTAGTCGTCCGAAACCAAATGTAAGATACCCTCGGAAAGTTCGGACTCGCGTAGCAGGATTCGATTCATAAGCAGGGGCTTCCTGTTCCACGTGAAACACCTTCCACGTGAAACACTTTGGTGAGACAAAGAAGTATATACGCAAGCCCTCATTTCGCACGAGTGAGCGCTATTGATCCGGCAATCCCGCCAATCCCGGCAATCGGACCTCCCAAAGTGGCAGCGTGTGAAATGTTCCACGTGGAACGCTCTATACCGAATAGTTATCCCGCGTTGCGATTCGCAGCAACCAAGAGGGCAGCGCCCGGGACTTGTTTTGCACTCGCAGCGACAGACCCAATTTTCTGAAGAGCGGGATTCGGTAGGTTTCAACGAATTCGATTAGACTGCCGTCCGGATCTTCAAGATAGGCAAAGTGCCCGCTGGCAGAACTACCCATGGCAAACGGAGCAGCGCCGCTATCTACCGTAAATGGATGACCCTGCTGAGCGCAGTATATTGCTAAATGCTTCATCTTACCGACATCAAAGCAGAGGTGGATCAAACCGGGGTCACCCCAGCAGCGCCCTGCGTAAACATGCGAAGCGTTTTCCAGGTTCAATCCCTCGCGAATGTTTTCCCTGAGCTCTTCGATCGGGTTTTGTACCGCTTCAATTAATTCAATTTCGCCCACGCCAAAAAACTTTGCGTAGAGTCCGCTTTCGCTGTGCTCGCGCTGCAAGACTACCCGCCGGAAACAGCCGTTGTTGTTCTTGTGCAGATCACAGAAACCCTTCCAATCGTCCCACTCATCGTCTTTTTTATCCTGCAGCACATGACCGTAGCCCAGTAATTTGCGGTAGAACGACAAGGAACTCTCCATATCGCTGACCCCGATCGCAACACCGGAAATGCCAGCACAGAAGCTGGCATCGTTGCTCTCAGCAAAAAAGTGCCCGCCCTCAATCAATTGGAACCAGGTACCAAATACCGTAAAATAACAACAGCGCTCTCCGGTCGGTCTCTTATTGATGCCTCCGATAATTCTCAGGCTGGGTTCGCTATCCTGACGTAGGCGATCGACCAGCAAGTCGAGGCCCTTGCAGCGCAGCTTTCCAATCAACAACCCGGTACTACGCAGACTCATATTCTCCGGCTGGGGCAGCGGTTTGCGGCTGCTGTGCTGCCAGATCTCCAGGCCCGAGCCGCCCCGGCTGTTCAAGAGCAATGCCGCATGCCGGTGGCAGAGCTCCCCGCCGGTATAGCGTGTCATAAACGCTGCTTCGCCCTGGTCGCTGAAAATCACGGTGCGAAAGCCGAGTATCCGGGCAAACCAGGCTAGAGCTCTCTGCTTGTTAAAGACCCCCAGACCCAGCTGCTGAATTGCGTGAATCATCTCTCGCCTTTTGAGCTCTCTGGGTGTTTCCTCTGAAACTCCGCCATAAAAGCGATTAGGGCATCGACACTTTCCGGGGGCACCGCATTGTAAATGGAAGCTCGCATGCCACCGACCGAACGATGTCCTTTCAGACCTTCAAAACCACACTCGGACGCTTCGGCTAGGAATGAGGACTCCAGACTCGCATCACTGAGCAGGAAGGGAACATTCATGTCCGAGCGCACAGCCTTGTCCACCGGGTTGCGGTAAAAGCCTCCACTCTCATCAATGAAGCGATACAGCTTTTCCGCTTTGACCCGGTTCCGCTTGGCGATCACCGGCAGACCGCCCAATTCTTTTAGCCATTCGAGCTGTAACATCACCATATACACTGCAAAACCCGGTGGAGTGTTGTACAGAGACTGATTTTCCGCGTGAGAACCATAACGCAAATAGGCCCCCGGATTCTTGTCGCATTGCTCCAGCAGATCCTTGCGGATCACCACCACACAAAGCCCTGCCGGCCCCAAATTCTTTTGCGCTCCGGCGTAGACCAGTCCAAAGGCACTCCAATCCAATGGCAAGGGCCGCGAGAGAAGATCACTCGACATATCGGCCACAATAGGGCAGGGGACTTGCGGAATGTTTTTCCACTGCACTCCGCCTATGGTCTCATTTGAACAGAGATGCAAATACCGGAGACCTAGAGGAAGTTCAAGGCTTCGGGGCAGCTTGTGATACTGCTGCGGCTTGCCGTCAAAAGCGATATAAATGTTCTGGCACAGCAATTTCAGGTCGCTGTACGCCTTGACCGCCCAAGCTCCGGACAAGGCTATGCCCACCGTATCTTTTTTGCTGCGCAGCAGATTCATTGGAGCCATGGCAAACTGCAAAGTCGCACCACCTGCCAGCAGCAGGACCTCATGCGTATCGGGAAGCAGCAGTAGCTCCCTCAGCAATTCCACACAGCGTGTGTGAACCTCTTCGTAGGCCTTGCCTCGGTGGCTCAGTTCCAAGAGTGAAAGACCATAACCGTGGTAATCAACCAGTTGTTCCCGAGCCTGTTCCAAAACCTCACGGGGAATTGCTCCCGGACCTGCCGAAAAATTATGCTGCTTTGGAAATCTTGTCATTATCCGTCCTTCCATGGCTCTGAGTGCCAGAATCAAAATTTCTCAAACGGAATCTGGGAGTTCGAGATATTTTTACCGCGATGACCCAAAAGAACAAAGGGAAAACGCGAAAGAGAACCTCTAAAAATTTTTGCCCTAGGAAATATAGGAGATATGGAAATCAGCCCGCATTTGCTTTTAAGCGAGCCAAGGAAGCTTGCAATTTGAGCAGCTTCGGGTTGCCCGGATACTGAGCCAAGCCTTCTTCCAGAAGGATTTCAGCCTCCTGATAAGCTCCTTTTTTGATGTGGGTAAGCGAATGATTATAGGTATATACAATATAAGAGCGCTCAATATTAAATAGCATTTTCCGATAAAACTGCGAACTGGTATCTGGATAGCGGGACATCCACTGCCGGGCTTTTTCGTATTGGTTTCGGCGGATCAATTCTAAGGCTTCATTCTGGAACAGCACCCGGTAGTACAATTGCTTCTGTTCTTCAGGAAAGCTGCTATTTTTTGCCAAAGCACTGAATGCAGCGATTTTTTGCTCCCGATCCAAATTTTTTGAGCGGAGCAGCCGCTGAAAACGGTCACCATAAAGCTTGAGAACCAGTTTGGCATTGCTCTCTTCAGTGAGCAGTGTGCGCTGTCGGTATGAGGCCAGACGCTCCTCTGCCCGATCATAGTCAGCTCGTTCAAGCAATGACAGCACATCGTTGTAGGCGATTATATTGCGTACCTTGACCAAGCTTTTCCTACTGCCATAGGTTTCCAGCACCATATCCGTGAAATCCAGAGCCCGCGCTACCTCCCCTGACTGGCTTAAACGAAAACTGTACTGAGAAACCATCGAAAAGAAATTCTGTACGGCTTCCTCAAGTTGAGTCAAAGTTGCCAAATCTGCAGCAAGCGGGATCATTTGTTCGAGTACTCGGAAATCTCGCCTGCTCTGATTCAACAAATATAACCGATTTTGCAAGATTAAGCCGACAAATTCATTATCGCTCAATAATTCACGCTTTTGGTACTTCTTTTTCGGCACATAAACCAAACCAGTCTCCTGCGTGAAAGTGTTCAAAAATTCTTTTTTCTGACCGGGGTCAAAGCCATACCGGGAAGTGGTCTCCACATCTATATGGCGCCCGTCGGCCAATTCGACATTGACAAACGAATGGTTATAAGTTCCCACACCACGGGCAGAAAGACCCAAGCCCCGAGCAAGCACCACGTAGAGTAAGGACGATGTAACACAGTTATATGAACCATCGCGAAACATCACATCCATCCGGGTCTGCAACGACTGATATTCTTTCAAAAAGCCATACATTGAATTCAGGATCTCTTCCCCCAAGAGATAGTCCGATATGCCATCGCCCCCAACAGCTTTCACCTGCCTGTGCAGACGCAGCAACCAAGAACGAAGCAACTCTACAAACTCATTCTTGTCCTCTAGGGATACTCCAGAACCAAGCAAGCTTAATTCCAACAGTTCCTGCCAATCGTACAGTCCAGAATTCCTATTCCATAAGTTCAGGTATACCGAATCTGCCTGAATGCGCGGAAAAGCATCCTCCACAGCCCAAAGTGGTGAGTTTTTTGCTCCCAAAAACACCGAGAAAACGGTGGACAAAAAAAACAAAATCAGGCCCCGAGACCAAGCAAAAAGAACAAATACACGCATACAAAAATTTTCCCAACAACCTAGCTCTAAAAGAGGTTCTTACTAACTAAGAACCTCTCAAAGCACCGCAAAACATTCTGAAAAGACACGAGATCAGAAAAAGCCTATTATAACAGAACAAATAAACCATCCAGCAAAGGAAGAATAACTAATGATAAAATTGAAAGTTAAGAAACTATCCACAGAAGCCACAAACCCAACAAAAACATTATTATTCAATAGTAAAATGATGGATTAACAAAAGCTCCTAAATTCTACTGATTAACAAATTGTTGTCAAAATGAGGATAACTACAACATCTTCGTCAATAATATCTAAATATTTTATATAAAAGAACTTAACATAGACTAAAAACCTCATGTTTCAGAGTCGATTCGCTTGTATCGAAGAACCTATTTTGTTAAATTTCCCGCTGAGGGACGGGGAACAATTGAACGACCAAAAAACTCTAAAAATCCATCCTTTAATCAGACAAAGAAAGTTTTCTGCGAGCAGCTGAATGAATAATACTTTTCTGTATTCCAATCTTTTACCTGCTGGCAACAAGGCTTTTCCCAGACTGTTATAAAGCTGCTTGAGGGATCTCTAAAAAGCGATTAGACCGCGTTTTGATGCTGAATCAGCAAGATTTTGCCGATAGCGAGGAAGTGAAGCCGAGGCATACTTTGTTGTATGGTAAGGCTTTGCTGACAGAACTATTCGGCAACAAGATCGCAATTCAGCGCGAAATTGGAATTTTTAGAAGGTACCCTTTTAGAGTTTTTATAGAATGTTTTTGGCATTCAAATGCTGAAAGCGCAGCTCATTGTTCAAAGGTAGTTCCAAAATACTCCACCGTTGCGTGTGAGTTGAAATTCTCAGGAGAACTCCACAAATTCACTTTTGATGCTGAGCGGATGAGATTTTGCCGAGTAAGCGAAGCCGAAGAAGCATGCTTGCTCTATGATAAGGCTTTGCTGACGGTGAGGAATGGCCAGGTGAAGCAGACCATTCCTCACAAATCCTGCCGTAAGGCAGAACTTTTATTCGGCAATAAGATCGCCGCTCAACGCGAAATTGGAATTTTGGGAGTTTCCTTGAATAGCTACCTTTAAGTCAATTTTCAGGAGAATTAGACAGTAGGGCACCTCTAAAAATTCACTTTTGATGCTAGACGAAGGGATTTTTTGCGGCAGCGAGGAGCGGAAGCCGAGGCATACTTTGCTGTATGGTAAGGCTTTCGTGAGGAAGCTGCTCCGTGAAAAACAGAGTCTGGCATCTTTCTATAGGGGACCTCTAAAAATTCGCTTTTGTCTTCTTGCGAAGCTATTTTGGAGCGAGGAAGTGAAGCCGAAGAATACTTTGTTGTATTGTAAGGCTTTACTGATAAAGCTGTTCGTTTCAAAAGAGCGAATAAGAGCGCAGAATGGAATTTTTAGAGGTTCCCTATAATAGGTAATTTTTAGAGGTACCCTTCAACATGAAATTTAGTTATATAGCTCTATATTACTATGACATAAAGTAGTATAGGCATTAACTCCTGAATCAAACGTTGACTTCCAGTCTCCACTCAATACAATAGAGCGGAGAATACTACATACATGGAGAACTCTGAATTTATTCAGTTATATAATGAGTTCAAGGAAGAGCAACACAACGATTTTCATTTCCAGTTGCTCTCAGAAAAGATTAAGGTTTCTGAGATCAAAGGCAATAAAATTACCTTGTGTGCTCAAAATGAATTCAGCCGCGATAACTTTAAAGCCCGCTACATGGTGCCCCTGCACCAAAAACTACTGCAGAAAATGGAAAATGCTTTGCTGGAAATTACTTTAAATCAGCAATCAGAACAGAATAAAACATATCTTACCCATTTGACTCCCAACCCGGCACATAGCACAACGGCAATGCACAGCCAGGAGCTGCAATTTGGCGGCCAGGCTCGCAGCATTGATAATATTGACACTCGGCGCTCATTTGCCAATTATATCGAAGGGCCTCATAATGTTTGGGCAATTACTGTAGGAAAAGCCCTTAGTAAACAACGTAATGATAATTATAATCCATTTTTTATATGGGGAAATGTTGGTTTAGGCAAAACCCATATGTTGCACGCAATTGGTAATGCGTGTAAAAATAACCTCCAAAAAGTTCTGTATACTAATACCGAAACATTTTTTAATCACTTTGTCAATGCAATTAAAAGCAATAGACAGGAATATTTCAAGAAAAAATATCGTAGTGTGGACGTCCTGTTACTTGACGATATCCACGATTTGAAGAACAAAAGCAAGGCTCAGGAAGAACTCTACTACATTTTTGAATATTTCCGTGACAAGGGTAAACAGTTAGTATTTACTTGTGATCGTCCTCCTCAAGAGTTGAAAGAGTTTACCGACAGACTGTTGAGTCGACTAAAAAGCGGCACCAATGTGGCGATTGAAGCACCCTCCAACCAAGCCCGACTGCTTATTTTGCAGGAGAAATCTAGGGAACTGGGGCTGGTATTGCCGGAGCAGGTTTTTGAACTATTGGCTGAAAATATCTGCGACAGCATACGCGATCTACACGGAGCCCTGAACAAATTAGATACGCTCAGCAAATTGTTGGAGCAGAAGATTACGGTAGACCTAGTTAGCCGGGAGTTGCAGGAATTTTTTAGTCAGCGCAGCAGACCTGTAGTGGTACGAAATATTCAAGGTCAGGTAGCCGCTTACTACAACTTGGAACTAGCCGATATTCTAGGTCCGCGGCGCAACGCAAACATCGCCCTAGCTCGTCAGGTAGCGATGTTCCTAGCCCGCCAGCTGACACCACTGTCCACTACAGAACTCGGGCGAGAGTTTAATCGCAATCATGCCACTGTAATCACAGGAGTCCGCAAAATTGAGAAAATGCGAAAAGCAGACCATAAATTTACCGGCGAACTGGATTCACTGAAAAGAGCTCTACAAACAGTTAGCTAACGGAATCCCGAGGTTCCCTGTAGTAAAAAAGAGAGTCCGAACAGGGCGAAGGTAGTAATGCATATGAAATTTAGCTGTAACTTAGTCAATGTACTGAATCGACTGCGTCTGGCCAACGAGGTTGTCTCATCAAAGAGTTCGGTGGGGCTGTTCAACAGCATTCTGCTCCGGGCCGACAAAAATCATTATGTGACGGTACAGTCCACTGATACCAAAATTTCGTTTCGCTCCGTATTTAGTGCTGAAGTGCAGGAAGAGGGAGAATGTCTGGTATTCTGCGGTCGCCTGATGGGTATACTGGGGACCATGAAAGATGGCGATATTTGCTTTTACAGTGAAGAAGAAGGGGGCCTGCTACACATTAAACCACTGGGCGCTCAGAGGCTGAAACTGGAGCTGCGCCTGCTGAGCCGTGAACGATTCCCTCACATGCCTGAAGTTGCCGATGCCGAGTACTTTGAGGTAAGCCAGGAAATTTTTCTGGACATGATCCACAACACCAGCTTTTCGGTTTCCCACGACGAAACACGTTACTTCCTGACTGGCTGCTACTTGGAGTGTAGCGAAGAAGCTTTTGGTATGGTGGCCACAGACGCCAAGCGCTTGGCTTTGTTCCAGGTCGATGAGACCGATGTGCCGCTTTTTGAAGGTGTGATTATTCCGCCCAAGGTGCTGCATTTTCTCTCTAAGGTAACCTGTGGCGAGGGGAACCTGAAAATTGCGGTGACACCCAAACGCATTTATTTTCGCATTGATGAATACGACCTCTCATCAGTGCTGATCGATGGCAAATTTCCGGAGTACAGCAAAATTCTGCCCAAGGGTAGCGAAGCCCGCCTAGTACTGAACAAAGAGGAGTTCTATGAGGCGGTCAGGCGCATCTCGATCATGACGGAACAAAGCACTCGCGCCTTTACCCTGACTGTACATGCAGATAATCGCCTGACGATCAGGGCCTATGGCAGCGAAGTCGGCAGTGCCGAAGAAGAGATTTCCTATGAAGGTGAGCCCGCCAAGGAAATTTCACTGGTGTTGACCAGCCGCCATCTGCTGGAGCCGCTCAAACAGATGAAAGCGGCCAAGGTGCTGCTGGAATACAGCTCTGCCGGGACACCGGTAAAACTCCAGGCTGAGGGGGATACTCGCTATTATCATATCTTTATGCCTGTGAACCAAGATGAACATAAAGATGAGCAGGAACATCAGGATGAATATAAGGATGAATATAAGGATGAATATAAGGATGAATATAAGGATGAGCAACAGAACGAAGTATAAAGGGGACCTCTAAAAATTCGCTTTTGATGCTGAATCAACGAGATTTTGCCGATAGTGAGGAAGTGAAGACGAAGCATACTTTGTTGTATAGTAAGGATTTGCTGACGGTGAAGAATGGAGGGGCGAAGCAGGCCATTCCTCACAAATCCTGCCGTAAGACAGAACCTTAGCCTTAGAGCCTATATTCCCCTCTGCCACGAAAAGAGAAAAATCCTTTTTTGAAGTGTTCACAATTTTAGGGGCTCTGTCATGTTGTCCCATAAGCTGAGTTGAGTAAGATGAGCTTTGCCCTTAAGAAAGCCCGTAAATAGGAAGTCTTTATCTGCCAAAATAGCTCAGGGGTAGAGCAACGCATTCGTAATGCGTAGGTCGTGGGTTCAATTCCCACTTTTGGCTTTGTGGGATACAAATTCTGAACAAGGTAATAAGTTTCGGGGGGGAGACATTGTTGGCATCTAAGGGGGGAAAACCGTCCGCATTTGGAGTGATCCTTGCTCCTATGTGGGGATTTTTATGGTTCGGTTGTATTATTTTGGCTGCGCTCAGCTCCCCTTTGCCTGCCCAGTTGTCCCCGGCCCGCCTATCCCATTCTTCGGTGCCGAGGGCCAAAGAACTCGAATTACTGGCTCAATTGCCGCTGGTGCCGCAGGAAATGCGAGGGGCTTGGCTGGCTACAGTACACAATATCGACTGGCCCAGTGTCCCCGGCGGATCACCCTCTGAGCAACAGGCAGAATTGCTAGAAATGCTGGAAAGGGCACAAAAATTGGGCCTTAATACCATATTGTTTCAGGTGCGCGATGTTGCCGATGCGTTCTATCCCTCAGAGTTAGAGCCTTGGTCGGCCTTTCTCACCGGTCATCAGGGGCGGGATCCGGGCTGGGATCCTCTGGCCTTTGCGATTGCCGAGTCTCACAAACGTGGCTTGGAGCTACACGCTTGGTTGAATCCCTACCGGGTTGGTTATTTGAAGCAGAACCGCTTTGATCCCGGGCACATTTTTCGCCAGCGCCCAGATTTGGTTCGTTTGTACGATGATAGTTACTGGCTGGACCCGGGCAACCCGGACTCAGAGGCCCATATCCTGAGTGTGGTAGAAGACATTGTCTCACGCTACCGCGATCTGGACGGCCTGCACTATGATGATTATTTTTATCCATATCCCAAAGCAGGCTTGTTGTTTCGCGACAATGTTACGCAGAAAGCCTATGCCGGTATAGAAGATCCGGATAATTGGCGCCGCGAGAACATCGACCGTTTAATATTCAAAACCTATCGTCTGATCAAAGAGATCAACCCGTATCTGAGTTTTGGTGTCAGCCCTTTTGGCATTTGGCGCAACGACCAGCCTCGGGGCGTGCGCGGCCTGGAGTCCTACCACGAACTATTTGCCGATTCGCGCAAGTGGTTGCGCCAAGGTTGGGTGGACTACATGGCTCCACAATTCTACTGGGCACCCGATGCACCTCGGCAGCCCTTTGGCGAAATGCTGGACTGGTGGATTGAGCAGAACATCCAAGGTCGCCATGTGATAACCGGCATCAACGTGGCTGATTTGCGAACGAGTGGCAATGTCAATTTCCGGGAAATTTTGAAAAAAGTTACGCTGCGCCGGGAGTACCGCGCTGACGGTGAAATTTACTATTCACTAGGCAAGATCAATACCCCGGAATGGCAGGCCAATGTGCGTTCGCTCTACCCGTATCAAGCCCTGCCCGCTTTGGTCGGACCGAAGCGGCCTCCATTGCCGGCACCCCGGATCAACATTACCCTGGACAGCTCAAACGCAGTGAAACAGCCGGTTGCGGACACAGCAAGTGGGAACGGTGTCTCACCTGTCTGGCAGTTGAGCTGGGGCGCGCAGGCTGTACGAGAGCCCAATCGTTTAAAGTACTGGGTGCTTTACTATCTGAGAGAGGGTATCTGGAACTACCGGATTTACCCCGCCTGGGTAGAGGGCATTAAAATCAATGGGACGAACGGGAGAAGGAGGCTGGATCCTCGGTACTTCGCAGTAGCAGCAGTGGACCGGGGGAACGCGGTAGGCAATATTGCCTGGTTTGCTTCGGTTCCGGTGGAAGATATTGCTTCGAGCAGAACAATAGTTTTCGATTTGCCCAGACAGACGGACCGATCTAGCGGCCATCAGACAGTGGAGTAAAAAAATCGAATCCCCGAGTCAGAACTCCGTTCGCTCCTTGCCGGGAGAAGTCTCCCTGTCTTGCTGGATAAAAGATTCCATACGGCGGGCCAGTTCCTGCAAGCTGGCTCCGTTTGGGTATTCAGCTAGGATTTCCTTCAGCTCGTTCAGGTTCTCGGCGATGTTTCTGCCGGCCTGTGAAGATAACTCCAGTAGTTGCAGCAGAATGCGCTCCTGCCGGATCAAGGCATCGTTTTGTTCTTCGAGCAATTCAATGCGTTCGGCTTGGGCCTGCATGGCTTCAAAGAAACTGTAATCCTCGTCCGGCATTTCCTCATCCGGGACGAACAGCACATGCATCTGCCCACTTACAAAAACATTTTTGATCATCAGTACCATTCTAGGAATCTGCAAACAAAAGAACAAGGATAAAAAATTTTTTCCATTGTCTTTTTGTCTTTTTACAAGGAAAGCATCATAGGGGCCTCTAAAAAATCCTTGCTGAGAGTACTCCATCAAAATGAGGGGGAATTTTTAAAGGTGCCCTAAAGCTTCCCGCAATTCATTGCTCACCGGCTGCGAAAACTGACTTTTTCGATCCGATACCGGGAGGCACCCGCTTTTTGCAAAGCCTGTTCCAATGCGGGCAACCAGATGTTCTGACGCATTTTAAGTTCTTGGATAAATACCGAATGCCGGGCCAGCACCCTCAAGTGGCAGCCTTCCCAGTCCGAGATGCAGCTGTTCCGGGCCAGCAACTCCATACCGAGGTTTTGCAGCACGCCAGGCCATAGCTGATAAATATCTTCTTTGTCCGATTTTAAAAGCTGAGTAAGAGCTTGGTTCTGCTGGAAAAACTGGTCCAGTAAGTCCTTGGTTTCTTTCATTATGCTATTGTACAAATATTCACGATGACAAAGAATAATGACTAAAAATGCGCCTAGGGATTTTTAGACGTACCCCTAGACGTACCCCTAGACGTACCCCATGGAAGGAAGTTCATGCTCTCCACCTCTCCGCTCCGGCTGGCCTTTGTCGGATGTGGCCGAATTTCAAGCAAGCACTTTGATGCTCTGGATGCACTGCAAGACCAGATCCAGGTCACAGCCTTGTGTGACAGTAATATACAGCGCGCGCAGCAAGCGCGCGAACAGCGGGCCTGCTGTGCGCAAAGTAGAGTCTACCAAAGTATTAAAGCGATGCTGGGGGCAGAACAAAAGCTGCATGCTGCCACCATCGCCCTGCCCAACGGCCTGCATGCCAAAGCGGGTAGCCAATGTGCCCGCGCCGGAATCCACGTTATCGTAGAAAAGCCCCTGGCAGTTCGCCTCTCTGACGGCCGGCGGCTGGTACAGAACTGCCGGGAACAGGGAGTGAACTTATTCCTGATCCACCAGAACCGCTTCAATGCGCCGATACAATACCTGTACCGGGCCGTGCGCGCCGGGCGGCTGGGACGGATTTACAGCATCCACGCAAATGTGTTTTGGACCCGAAGCCAAAGTTACTACGATTCGGAAGCGGCTTGGCACGGAACCAGGTCGATGGACGGCGGCGCGTTCTACACGCAGGCCAGCCATTATCTTGACATGGTGCAATGGCTGGCCGGAGGCAGGCCTCGCCGCCTGTACGGCCAGCTGCGCACCCTAGCCCGCAAGATTGAAACAGAAGACTGCGGCACAGTTTTCCTGGAATGGGGGGAACCCGGGAGCCCCGACAACCTGATCGCGACCCTCAACATGAGTATGCTGAGCTACCCGCGCAATTTTGAGGGTTCGGTGCTAGTGTTGGGCGAGACTGGCTGCGTCAAAATCGGCGGCACAGCCATGAACAAAGTAGAGCACTGGAATGTCGTCCCGGCTGCGGGGGAACAGCAGACAGGCCCGGAAGGAGGCCTCGGCAGCTACGACACCCAATCAGTCTACGGCTTTGGCCACCGGAACCTGTATTCGGCAGTCGCGGCTAAATTGGCGGGCCGACCCTTACCCGCAGAGCTGGATGCCGCGCTGGTCTATGGGGAAAATGTCCTCGACAATCTGGTGATTCTGGACGGGATACACCGCTCCGCACGGGAAAACCGGATGCTGGAGCTGGGCTGAGCTTTTCTCAGCCACACCGTGAGAGAAACTGGGCGGCGGCCCGGGCCGAACAAGTGCGCCCCGAATAGGCGCAGACATAAGCCGGCAGTTCGGGGAACTCGGGAAGGTCGTAGGGGCTGCGCAGGGCCAGCACCAGCAAACGCGGGCGCAGCGCGGCATCGCCTTGCAGCTCTCGGATGCGCGCAAGCTGCTCCGATTTGTCGAAATCTTCACCGGGCAGGGGATGGTCTTCGGTCACTGCGATCAGCACATCGCAGACAAAATCAGAAGCTACCGCCTCATAATCGATGATGCGGGACTGGGGCCACAGGCGGCAGAACTCTGTGGCAAATGCGTCAAAAGCTGCTTCTTGCTGGTTGGGGCCAATGCCCCGAGCATTGGTCAGATTGCGATAGGCACTTCGGGGCGTGGCGTTCAACAGAGCAACGCGTGCTGAGGGGCGCAGGGGCAGCAAAGCACTTCGGTCGCGCAGTACCTCAATGGCCGCGCGGGCTGCGGCGAGTTCTATTTGCGGTCCCTCTGCCACGGGAACCACAACAGAAGAATCCCGCGGCTCTTCTCGGGGAATCTGCCGCTTCAGGTGCAGAATCCGCTCCAGCTTCTCATCCAGTTGCGACTCGGAAATACGACCCTGCTCTACGGCCCGGACTACGGCTCCCATCGAGGCCTGTTGCTTTTCCCAATAGGCGGGGCTGTGGTCGTAGTGTTCCTCAGAGAGCATTATCAGGTCGGCTCCGGCGAGCAGGGCCCTCACCGTGGCCTCCTCCGGGCTGTAGAATTTGCGCATCGCGCCCATGTTCATGCTGTCGGTAATAATCACACCCTCAAAGCCCATGTCCCGGCGCAGCAACTGCCTCAGAATCCGCCATGACAGAGTGGCCGGATATTCCGCGTCCAGCTGTGGATACAGTATATGGCTGGTCATCACCAGATCCACACCCGCATCCACGGCGGCCTGAAACGGCAATAATTCATTTTCGCTCAGCAACTTCAAGGGCTTATCCACCTGGGGAAGCTCCCGGTGAGTGTCGCTGTGGGTATCGCCGTGGCCCGGGAAGTGCTTGGCCGCACACAGTACGCCATGCTGCTTTATGGCTTTGACCGCAGCGCGCACATGCACAGACACTTTCCGCGCTTCTTCGCCAAAGGAACGCGTGCCGATGATAGGATTGCGCGGGTCGAGATTCACATCAGAACAAGGCCCCAGGATGGTGTTATAGCCCACAGCCCCCATCTCCCGCGCGAAAAGCGCATAAATTTTTTCGGTGTGCGCCGTATCCTTTGCCCGGCCCAAGGCCAGGTTGCCCGGCCCGATGCTTGCCTCAGGCAATAGTACGCCCCAGGCTCCCTCCTGGTCCACACCCAAAATCAGGGGCAGACCGATGTCAGCCTGCGCTGCGGCCTGCAGGGTCTGACTGAGCTCGCGAGCCTGGGCAAAGGTTTCGGCGTTTTCCTGGCTGATATAGCAGCCGCTGATGTGGTAATCGCGAATCAGCTGCGCGGCTTTGGAGTAGTCCCGGCCCGGGAAAGCCAGGATAAACAATTGCCCGACTTTTTCCGCCAGGCTCATTTCTGCTATTGCTTTTGCCACAAGCAGTTCCTCAAGTCGATTTTTCGCTCTTCATCATAATGATCACCGCCACAATGATAATGATGCCACGCAGGATCAGTTGATGATCTACCGAAAGGGCCATCAGCACCAAGCCATTGTTGATCATGCCCATGATCAAGGCTCCCAGCACCGAGCCGATGACGCTGCCCTTGCCTCCAAAGAGGCTGGTGCCGCCGATGATGACTGCGGCAATCACGATCATCAGGTCGTTTTCGCCCAGGGTGTAGCGCGCCCCCTGCAGGCGCCCGGTGTACAGGATTCCGGCCAGGGCGGCCAGCAGACCGCTGATCACAAAGACGCTCATCTTGATGCGTTTCACGTTGATGCCGGAATACAGCGCTGCGGTGCGGTTCCCTCCGGTGGCCAGCACCTGGCGGCCAAACATGGTTTTTTTCAGCAGCAGAATTCCACCGAGTGCAATCAGCAGCATCCAGAAGAACAAAACCGAGACCCCGCCGATGTCGCCCGAGCCGAAGATGAACACAAAACGATCGTTGTTGATGGCGATGGATTGCAGGTTTGTGATGCGCCGGGCGATGCCGGTGATGATTCCCGATGAACCCAGGGTGACCAGAAAGCCGGGAATGCCAACGTAGCCCACCAGAACTCCGTTGAGGAAGCCGCTGAGCAGCCCCACGCCCAGACCGCTGAGCACGGCCAGTAAAACGCTGTCCATCAGTCGCAGCAGCAGGGCCGTGACCACCGCCGTCAGGGCCACCACGGCCCCAAAAGACAAATCAATTTCGGCAGCCGAGAGCACGAAGGTCACACCCACGGCCATGACGGAGATCATGGCGACCTGGCGGGCAATGTTCATCAGGTTATTAATTTCCAGAAAGCCCCTGTGGCCCAACATGATTGAAAAAAATATAAAAATGGCGGCAAACACTATGTAGATGATAAACTGATTTATATGGAAATGTTTGGGGCTCATTACTGCACCTTCTGAAGTAAGGATTCTTCATTCAAAGAGCGGACTTCTTCGACAATTTTCTTCTTTTTAACGATGTAGATGCGGTCGCAGAACTGGGATATCTCGCCCAGTTCCGAGGAGACAAACAGCACAAGATTTCCCTTATTTCCCTTATTTCCCTTGGAGGCAAACTCTTCAATGAGTTTCATAATCTCGCTTTTGGCATGGACATCAACGCCAAAGGTGGGGTCGTCGAGCAGCAGGATCCGGGGCTCATTGAGCAGGCACTTGCCAAATACTACTTTCTGCTGGTTGCCCCCGGAAAGGAAGCGCACGGCCTGGTAGATGTCGCGGGCTTTGATTTGCAAGTTGTTCAGACACTGCCGGGCCAGTGAACTCTCCTGTGCGCCCCGCAGCAGCAGCCAATGCCGCAGCTTCTTCAAGATACTCAGCGAGAGATTGTGCATGATGGAAAAATCCGGTACCAGGCCCTGAGTGCGCCGTTCTTCGGGCACCAGAGAAATACCGTGGCGCAGGGCCTGGCCGCTGTCCCTGAGCCTCACTTGCCCACCGCAAAGCTTGATCTGGCCGCGCAGCAGCGGATCCAGGCCGTAAAGCAGCCGGAATATTTCGCTGCGCCCGCTGCCCAGCAGCCCGGCCAGTCCAATAATCTCGCCCGGCCAGGCACGCAGGCTGACGGGCCCGACCGCGCGGGTTTCGGCTTCGCAGACTTCAAGCAGCGGCTCGCCAACCTGGAGGCGCGCAGCAGAGAGCGATTTATCGCGGCGGAACAGTTGCTGTTCGGCCCCCAGCATCTGTTGTACGATTTCTGCGATGGAAGTCTCTGCGGTTGCTTTGGAGAGTGTCACCTGCCCATCGCGCAGCACCGTCACGCTGCCGCAGATGCGCATTACGTCTTTTAGGTAGTGAGTGATATAGACAATAGACAGACCGCGTTCTTTGAGCACTTCAATCGTTTTAAAGAGCCGGGCCGTCTCAATCTCGGAAAGTGCTGCGGTCGGCTCGTCAAAGATTACGATTCGGGGCCGGAGGGCCAGGGATTTGGCAATTTCTACTAACTGGGCCTCACCTACGCTCAAGTCCGAGACCAAGGCATCGGGCGGGATGAAGTCGATACCTCCCATGGAGGCAAAGATTTCCCCCACGGCTTTGCGGGCCTTACGGTCGTCCAAGAGCCCCCGGCTGCCCCCGCCCAGTCGGAAGGGGTGTTGATTCAGGAAAATATTCTGCACCACAGTCATGCTCGGGATCAGGCTCAGATCCTGATAGACCATGGACACGCCCTGCTTGAGCGCTCCGGCGGCCTCTCCGGTCATCTCTTTGCCCAGAATGGTGATCTTACCGTTATCGGGCTTGTACACTCCGCTCAGAATCTTCATCAGAGTCGATTTCCCTGCGCCGTTTTTGCCCACGATGGCGTGGACTTCGTTCTGCTGCAGGGTGAAATCGACATTTTGAAGCACCGGAATGCCGTTGAAGCCGATGGAAATATGCTCCAGAGAAAAGGCCGCTTCCATTAGCCCCGCCTTATTCGAGCACCTTTCGGACTTCCGGTGGTACTTGGCGGTGCAGGGCTTCTTCCCAGCCCTCTGCCAGATTTTCTTTGGTGACTTTAATGGCGGGAACGGTCACAAAGGGGGGAGTCGCTACGCCCAAAGTGCTCAAGACGGCCGCATTGGTCAGGGTTGCCCCCAACTCATAGGGCAGATCGGCCACCACTCCGGCCATGTTACCGCCTTTGGCCATGTCGAGCACGGTGGTGGCTCCCAGGTCCATGGTAAATACCTTCAGGTCTTTTCGGCCCGCCGAGCGCGCTGCGGCGAGTACCCCTTCGGCAATTGAGTCCCAGGGAGCATAAATTGCCTGAAGATCCGGGTGCTGTGTCAGCATTGCGGAGGCGATGGTCTCGCCGTCATTCGGGTTGGCAATCCCTTGACGTGCCACAATTTGAATCCCCGGATAGTCTTTCCTCAATACCGTACTCACCGCGGCATCCCGTTGGTTGGTCACGTAGTAGTCGGCATCGTGGAACATCAGGCCGACCTTGCCCCGACCGCCGAGTTCTGCGTTCATCAGTTCGGCAATGGCTTTTCCCATACCATACAGGTCATCCGTCACAATGGATGCGTAGTCTTTGCCGTGGACAAAGCCTTGGGGCAGGTTGCTCAAGAGGGCAACTTTGACCCCCCGGTCTATCGCAGGACGCAAAGCCGCAGCCCCGGAAACGCCGTCGAGGATCAGGGTAATGATGATATCGGGGCTCAGAACTAGGGCATTTTCAATGTCCGTTTTCTGTTTGTTGGCATCAAATTCCGCATCGCTGACCAAGATCACCTCACCGCCGAGATCGGCAGTTGTATCTTGGACACCGGCAATGACCGAATTGGCAAAGTCCGAACTGGTGTGCATCAGAACGGCGACTTTTAACGCCTTCTTGCGGGCCTGCCGTTTTTGTGCCGCGGTCAGTACCAGATTTTTGTAGGATGTTGGGGCATTTCCGGCAGGACCCGTTGTTTTCAGGATCTCGATTTCCCGTTCTTTACTTTCTCCCCTGGCGCTGAGCTGGCCGCCAAGCAATGTAAGCAGTACGAATACGCTCGCAAAAGTGAGAAGTGTCTTTTTCATGTCATCCTCCTTTAGGATAAGTTAAATTAGAGGGAGTGGAAAACACGCTCCCCTTTTTGATACGGCTGAGAAGAGTCGGGCAATTACACGATTTCGGCCCAAAAGCATCCTTAGCGGGCGGGACCTTGCTGTGAAAATGGAGTCTCATAACCGCCATAGTCCTGTACATACTGTAGGATGGTTGTTCCGATTTCATCTGCATGGTTTTGGTGATCTACCAGCAGGGCAATGACCCCTTCGGCTCCTCTGAGGTGGGCCCCGGCCAGCAGGCCGGACATGCTTACTTTAACAGCATCGGGTCTTCCTCCAGGCGGAGGAGAAATGGGAGGACTGCATTTACTCCAGTATAGGGTCGTATCCAGATAGTCTTTCAAGCTCTTTCCTCTGGCTGAGAGCCCGGAAACAATGTTGTCATATTTGTACTGAAAATGATCCAGAGCAATAAACTCCTGCTTCTCAGGGTCCTTAAAATCTTCCATAGTATATATACCATGCTTTCCGGTAAAAGAACCCTTCCAAGTATTCACATCTGTAACGTGTACCGTGCCCACGCCAGGGAGCTGCATAATCTTGTCCCTGACTCCATTTGCCCATGTAAAATCAGGAAGATCGGAATAGTATTCGCGTAAGCCTTCCGCATCGTAATGGGTGTAGTAACCCAGTACCCATAAATCCTGTTCGCTGAATTGATAACCGATAAAACCCAGGAAATTTGTCACGGAATATTGCATCTTGACAAACATATTGGGATCAGCAGAACCCGGAATATAGAGCTGATCGATCCCCAGCTTTTCAAAATACCGTTTTACCGAAGTCGTCTCTACTTCTGGATGACCGTCATTATCACGTATGACGCGACCAGGGGATACTACCTGCTGGTATGTCACGGCCTTGGGGTTATTATAGTTTTTCGTATAAAACGCTGCTTGCCCGGGATCTATGGAAGATTCAAATGTTCGCAGGGCGTTCAGAAAATCTTTATAAGTTCCTCGTGTGAGATCGGAGATTGTTTTTCTCACGCGATTATCCTGAGTTGTGTGCGCCTCGCAAGAATACAGCAGAGAGACGATAAACCAAACAAAAAGTACTTTTCTCATCATATTTTTCCTCCCTGCGAATAGTATAAAGGGGGCCTCTAAAAATTCCCCATCACAAAAGGATGGCGCGCCAGACTCGGCCTTTTTCACGGAGCAGCTTTGTCACGAAGGCCTTACCATACAGCAAAGTATGCCTCGGCTTCCGTTCCTCGCTGCCGCAAAAAATCCCTTCGTCTGGCATCAAAAGCGAATTTTCAGAGGTGCCCCTAAGGGACTTTCCGTTGGAAGTTCTGATCCGAGGTCCAATCACCCATGCGCTGCACCTCAGGCTCCAACTCGAATCCGGTGCGCAGCCATACTTCGTGCCGGATTTCGCAACTCAACTGCCAGATATCCGCAGCCGTAGCCCGGCCCCTGTTGATGATGATATTGCCGTGCCAAGGGGCCAGTTGGGCCCGGCCTCCGCGCCGCCCCTTCAAGCCCAAGCTGTCAATAATCTCTCCGGTGGGCGCGCCAAAGTCGCGGTTGTTCTTAAAAAAAGAGCCGCCGCACGGCGCCCGAAAGTGGCCCTTGAGAATGCGATCTTCCAGAAAGCTCTGCATTTCCTGCTCTAGGCTGCTGCGGCTCTGCTCGCGCAATTGCAACTGTGACGCCACAATCAAAGCCCCGGAGAGCAGATGCCCGGAATCCTGCTGGAAGTGGGAGTACTTATAGTGCCAATCCGTCCGGCCCAACTCGACCCAACGCAGCTCGGAGACACGGTAGCAGGCACTCCCATGCTCCGGACATCCTGTGCCACCAAGCGTGCGCGGAATGCACAGCACTCTGCGCACGATCTCGGCCATCTCGCCTTCATAGCAGCGGGCGTTCATGTATACGGCCCCGCCCAAGCTGCCGGGCATACCATAGAAGTGGTGCAGACCTGCACCATTGCGGGCCGCGCTGTAGCTGCAAATCGCAGACACATCCCAGCCCGCTTCGGCCTCCAGCAAAAAACTCTCTGGCTCCCAATTTACCCCGCGCAGAGCGCGCAGACTCACTACTACGCCGCGCACCCCCTTATCGGAGATCAGCACGTTGGCACCTCCGCCCAGTACAGTGAGCGGCAATTCCAGTTGCTCGCAGAGCCCCAAGGCATGGAGCAGCTCGCTGCGCGAGCGCGGCAACAACAACAAATCGGCATTGCCGCCGGTGGCGAAACTGCTAAAGGGCGCCAGCGAAATATCGCGGAAGATTGGGAAATCGGGGTTTTGCGCACGCAGCTCGCAGATCAGTAGCTCAAACATGACAGCTCTAAGATTCGCTTCCGAGCAAAAAAATTGCTGGCGAGATCGTGCCCCAGAATATTTTATTCCATGGTAAGGATTCACCAACAATGCTGTGTGCGAATAAAGACCGATCCCGGCGCGCCATTGAAACAGTGAAGAAACAGTGGGGGATTCTGGAGGCTCCCTTATGGACAAAAAAAGACCCAATATACAGAGCACTGCAACTGAATATCCGGCGATAGGTCACAGTGATAAAGATATTGGGGGGAATGGTCTCAGCGACCGTGATTCTGCTTGCGCAGCTCCAAGCGATCCTTGCGCATTTGTTTACGGATCAAGGCCTTGCGCTTACGACTGCGAACCAAGGAGGGCTTCTCAAAATATTCGCGGCGGCGCCACTCACGAATAATGCCTTCTTTTTCGATCAAACGTTTAAAACGCTTGATGGCCTTCTCCAGCGGCTCATCGTTGCCAACTTTTACCAGTGCCATATCCATCACCCCCTTCTTTAAGGGTACCTTTAGGGCACCTCTAAAAATTCCAATTCCGCGTGGAATCGCGATCTTTTCCGCGAGCAGCTTCGTTGGTAACTCATTTCAATACAACAAAGTATGCTTCGGCTTCACTTCCTCGCGCAAAATCCCGCTGATTCAGCATCAAAACGCGGTACAATCGCTGCGGCGAAGACAAAGCAGAAGCAGAGCGATTGTACCGTTCTCGCGAAGCGATACCATTTTTAGAGGTCCCCTAATTCGCGCCAATCATAGAAATGATCCGGCTTGTGTCAATCAACGGCTCATCGAAATACAGGCTCGGATCGACCCGCCGGGCTGAAACCCACAGTTCGGTGTGCAGATGATTGCCGGTGGCAAAGCCGCTGCGCCCTACCTCGCCGATCAAATCGCCCTTCTTGACAATGGAACCCTCTCTCACGTGGAGGCTGCTCATGTGCTGGTACTTCAGGAATACCCCCGGCAATAGGGCTATCATCACGGTCCTGCCCGTGATGATGCGCTCTTCGGCCATCACTACCAGGCCGTTGCCCGAAGCCAGCACCTGGACACCCCGGGGTGCTGCGATGTCGTAGCCTTTGTGCACACTGTTGACGACCTTGCCATTCGGATAGACATATTTGCGCACATAACCATAGAGCGAAGAAGCCCGGCCCTTGCCCCCTTCCAAGGGACGCAGCAGAGGCCCGTTGTAAAACAAGTCTTCGGGATTCTCACGCTTCAGGATGGCCCAGAGGCGGTTGGACTGCATGTTTTGCCGGGCGATCACATCGGGGTCTTTCGGATTGAGGATGCTCTCCATTTGCTTATTCAGCTTGATGGTCTGCTCGGGAAACGAATGGTTTTGAATGTACACAGGACGTTCGAGCAATTGGCTGCGCGAGCGTCCCCTAGCGATGGTGGCGCGCAGGATGTAGTTTCCCGCCTCCTGCTCCGAGATGATCCCCAGCAGACCGACCTGCACCCAGTCGCGCATGCGGGCGTCCAGCTCCTTGGCCAGGGTGCCGCGCTCATGGTTGAACAAAAAACCTTTGCTGTAGGCTACGGCTTTGCCTTGGGCATCGAGCAGGGTAAATTCGACATCCTCCAGATTGCGCACCGGGTAGATGAACGTCTGCAGGATCTTTCCCTGTTTGACCCGATCGGGGGCATAGAGCCTCTGGGCGCGGAGTGCCGCGCTCACGTTGGCCAGACTGATGAAGCTGAGCAAGCTGAGCAGCGCAGGTGTGAGAGTCCTCAACAGGCAAAGCCGCACTGTCCAGGTAAATGGTACGCCAGAGCGCAGCGCGGACTGTGGAGCAAGAAGCATGGGGCAAACGGCTTGCTGTACTCCATATCCGAAGTCCCCTGACTTGGAAGACACTGTGCCGGCCGCCGCGGTAGTCCGGGGCCTTTGCTTTGGGACGCCTTGGGGATGGGGGAATCCAGATTTTTGAGCTATCGACACGCTTTACACCTTACGCCACACCCTAAGGGGACCTCTAAAATTGGCCAATGCCCGTCTATTTGCCGGCTGCTGCGCGTGCCAAGCCCGTTGCCGCAGCTGCGCTTCCCTGGATATGGCGGCGGATATCAATGATTTCCAGCTGGAACCTTGCCTGGCCCTGAAAGTAATTTGCCTGAATATGGTAGAGAATATCAACCAGGTCTCCTTTTGTAAAATCTTTTGGATACCTTTTTGCCGAACGCCAGAAAACCGCATTTAAGCCCTTACTGGAGTCGCCGCCTGTGAGCCGCAGCCTCAGGTGACCCGCGGAACTGCGGCCTATGGGCTGGACTTCTGCGAGCAGTAGACCGCAGCTGAGCAACAGCAGTTCGGGCCAATCCATACCGTAAGGGCCCAAGGGAGCCCACAGACGCTCCAGCAGCTTCTGATTCAGGAGTCCCAACGGAATTTCGGCATCAATTACGTGACGCGATTTGCCCTCTTCGGCTTCTTTCTGCTGGGCTCGCGGCAGTAACTTCAAAAATGCGGGCCACAATTGCGGCTGTTTTTCGGCACTTAGCGAAAAACCCCCGGCGGCCTGGTGCCCGCCGTAGTTGACGAAATAATCGGCCAGGGGGTCGAGCAGCGACAGTACCGAAGGATCGCCGCCGGAGCGCACAGAGCCCGACCAGCCCGGTTCATCCCGGAGCTCTTCGGAAGCGTCTTGCGGCTCTTCGGGAGTGGGATCCCGGGCCAGCACCACACAGGGCACCCCACCGTACTGCTGGCTCAGACGCCCGGCAATCAGGCCGGTAATGCCTCGCGAAAGCCCGGCGATGGCCACGTAGACCAAGCGGCCCTGCGACTCCTCAAAACTCCGACAGGCTGGTTCCTGGGCCAGAGCCAGGAATTTTTCGCTCTGCTGGCGGCGTTCTTGGTTGAGCTGAAGCAGTTGCCGGGCCAGCAGCTGGCGCTCATCGCCGCTCTCTGCGGTCAGCAAGCGAGTGACCAAGGCGGTGTTGCCCATGCGTCCCGCGGCATTGAGCACCGGAATGACCTTCCAGGACAGGTCTTTGGTGCTGATCTGCTGGCCCGGCAAGCCCAGTTCCAGCAGCAGCTCTCGCAGGCCGGGCCGGGCGGCCCGGCTGATGCTTTGCAAACCCCGTTCGACAATGATGCGGTTTTCGTTGTGGAGGGGCATCATATCAGCAATGCTGGCAACCGCCATCAAATCCAGACTCTGCATCAGGATCTTCTGCGGTAGTTCGAAGTTCCGGCTCAGCATCGAAATCAACAGTTCAACCTGGCTCTCAAAGAAGTCGAGCTCACGGTAACGGGCTTGGCGGCTCAGGCGCAGCAGTTCCTGACGCAGTAGGCCGGCATCCCGCAAGGCCCCGGTTGTGCGCAGTCGCTTGGCCAGGGCGGGAGACTGGCGCAGCAGTTCGTCACAGAGATTGAGCAGGTAGATTTCGCTGCTGCTGCCGTAGAGCCTGCTCAGGGCCTTATGAGTGGCTCCGCTGGTAAAACTGCACAGCACTTCGCTCTGAATATATTCGAACAGGTGCCGGAGATCTTCGGGGCTCCGGAGATCCAGTTCCAAGCGGCTTTGTACGCAGAGATCCTGCAATTTGGCCGCGCGTACGAGCAGCAGGGGCTCCCGTTTGTTCTGCCGGCTAACTTCGACAATGTCGAGCAAACAGAAGCGCTGGCGGTCGCCGTCCAGCTGGTCCATTTCTTTCAGATAGGCCAGAGCCCACAGAAACTTGCCCGAAACACTCGCGGCACAGATCCCGGGGAAAGGATAGCGCCGACCCTCTTCGTCGGGGCTGTGTGGGTTGACCAAGGCGTAGGCCGGCGGTCGTTCTTCTTTGGGGGTGTGGTGGTCCAGCACAATCACATCAATGCCAAACTCGTGCGCGGCGGCAATTTCTTTATGGCTGGCGCAGCCGCAGTCAGCGCTCAGAATCAGAGTCACATCCTGGTCCCGCGCGTATTCAATTGTGCGCAGACTCAGGCCGTAGGACTCGTCCGCGGTGGGATTGCGGAATTGCAGTTTGTCGGGCTCTGTGCCCAGCACCCGCAGACCGTGATAGAGGATGGCGGTGGAGCTGATTCCATCGACATCGCGGTCACTAAAGATGAGTATGCGCTCGCCTTCGCTGATGGCACTGAGCGCACGTTCAGCAGCATCGTGCATTTCGCTGAGCAGGAAAGGGTTATGCAAATAGCGTTCGCTCTTTTCTAAGAAGTAGAGCAAGTCATCGCCTTCGCTGCGGCCCCGGCGCAGCAGAATGGAGCTGAGCAGGGGGTCCAGCCCCAGTTTCCTACTCAGTTCGCGCACGGTGCTTTGCGCCAAAGCTTCTTTGTGCCAGATCATGAGGCCCAGAGTCTAGCGAAAGCAGGTGCTTGTTGACAGGCCGCCACAGGGTTTGTTCAATGGCGGGCGTTGAGAGTTTCCCCCTTTAGGGAACCTCTAAAAATTCTAGTTTCGCGCTGAGCGGCGATCTTGTTGCCGAATAAAGGTTCTGCCTTACGGCAGGATTTGTAGCGAATGGCCTGCTTCGCCCCGCCGTTCGCTACCGTCAGCAAAGCCTTACCATTCCTCTCGCTCGGCAAAATCTCATCCGTTCAGCATCAAAACGCGGTACAATCGCTGCGGCAAAGCAGAGCGATTGTACAATTCTCGCAAAGCGATACCATCTTTAGAGGTCCCCTTTATTTCCATGACCGAAGCGACCAAGCCCTCCCCCCCATATTCCGCGGCTTCCACGATATTGTGGGGCACTGCCGGGGAATTTGAGCAGATCGGCGAGCGCTCGCCAATCTGGCGGCCTTTTATCGATTCTTGTCTCTCTGCTGGTGAGGCCTGCTATTCGCTCCATCCCCGGCATGTTCTGGAACAGCGGCCCGTATATCCACAACGTTCGCTTGCTCAAAGCAAGCAGTCTCGTGCTGCTGTTTGGGCGCACTGCACCTCGACTTTTGACGCGCTGGCAGAACTGGAGCAATGGCAGGGCTTCCGTGCCTGGGACTGGGTGCTGGCCTGCCTGCAGGAGCGGGGACGCGGCCAGTATGGCCGCAGCTGGCAAAGCCCTTTGGGCAACCTGTGTGTCAGTCTGCTCCTACCTCCCGCAGCTGAGGATGCCGGACCGCAAACTCAAGGCCGTGGTCTTTGCCCGAGTGTGCGGCCTCTTCTCTCACTTTTGCCTCTTCTCTCAGGTGCTGCGCTGGTCAGAATACTGAGGGACTGCGGTTGGGCCGTCTCTTTGAAGTGGCCTAACGATATCATCACCACAGCCCCAGTCGCCCGGAAAGTGGGAGGTCTCTTGCTGGAACACAAGAACAAGTCGCTGGCTCTCGGCCTGGGTCTGAACTTTGCCCCGCAGCCGGGAATTCTGCCGGGAGTCCAGAGAGCCCAGAGAGCCCAGGAAGCCCAAGCAGGCGAGCAACTGCCCCGGCTCCCACCGGGCTCTCTGCGCTGGCCGGGCCGGCTCCCGGATAATCAGGGAGCTTCCAAAAAGGACGCGATGGGTTCTTTGCCGGGATTCTGGGAGCGTTGCAGCTGCCAGCTGCGGCGCAACTGGCAGCGCTGGCTGGGTATGGAAGCAAATGCTTTGCGAGCCGAAGTCTGCGAAGTCCTGGCTTTTGCCGGTGAAGAGGTCGAATTTTTCGACTGGGCTCCGCAGGCAGAGCCCCACATTATTCGGCGCAGCCGGGGGCGACTGCTGGGCATCGGCAGTACCGGTGAGCTGCTGCTACAGACGAGCGCGGGGATTCAAAGCAAACAGCGGGGCTCCTTGCGCCCGCTTCAGTGAACTGTGCAAAGTGCCCTCTGGCCATTGGCAGTCTGCTGGGCCCATTGGCAGTCTACTGGGCGTTCCGAATGGATAAAGGGTACCTCTAAAAAAGGCAGAACCTTTTTCTCGCGGGAAAGATCACGATTCAGCGCGGGATTGGGATTTTTAGAGCTTCCCTCAATGGCTGTCGGGATTTGCCAATATTCCCTCAAAAACCCCGCTGATGATCAAAGGAGCTGTTCGGTGGCGCTGTGCCCAGCATCAGCAGAAAGGCAAACGAATTATCGCCGCCGGGGGTCGGGCCGGGGGGCTGCCAGCCCGAACTGCCTGCTTCCGTTTGATCAAAAAAGGTATAACTCAGACCTATGGCCAGGTCGGGAACTAAGAAGCTGCCCACGCGAACGCGCCAGCTGATGCCGATCACAGAGGTAAGACGCTGGGCGTTGTATCCGTAATACTGCTCCTCGGTGCTGAAGTAGCTGCGGCCTTGCAGTCCCAATGACAGCGCCGCGCTCTGCAAGCCCAACCCGCCGATTTTGATGTGCCGGGGCAGCAAAGGGATCCGATATCTGAGCTGCCAGGCCAGAGCCCAGTCCGAGGGCACCCCGTCCAGGCGCGGCCCGGAACCTTGAAAGGAAGGGAGGGGAAGGAGATATTCCGCCGCGCTGCCGGCGCTGTTTCCCATCAGTTCCAATGACAGGCCCAGAATTGCCGGGGCAGCCAGGGCCAGGTTCCACGAAACACCACCGCCATAGTGCCAGCTGCCAGTCCGCCCGCGGACCGAGTCAGGAGTGTAAGGCGCAGCCAATGGCGGGCTCCAATACCCGACCCGGGCAAAGAAGTCCAGGCCGGGCCTGGGCGCATCAAAGTTGCGCGCAATGGCCCACGGAGTCTGGATGGCCCCCCACCTCGCACTCCATTCCCCCTGGAAGCCCAGTTGAGCGATGCCGTAATGCTCAGCACCCCGCCACTGAAAGGAATCAAAGAAGCTGAAGGGCTGGCTGTCTACTACTCGCAGGCGCTGTGTGGCACTGAGACGCAGGCGACTGATCAGACGCTGCCTCATGCCCGAAGCCCCGAACAACGGCAAACTGCTTGTGAGTTCCTGGCTGGTGGACTGGGTAAAAGACGGCGCTCCCCCCAAAAGAGAGGGTCCAGGGCGCCGGTACATCGACCGGCTCTCGAACAGACGTTGCTGCAAACGGTAGTGTAACTGAATCGGCCCCAGGGCCAAAGCGGCAAGCAAAGTTCCGCTGAGCTGACGGGCCTGAGTCAGGTAATGGAGCTGGAACAAAAACGGCGCATTGGTAATGCTGCCCCCGCCAATGTTGAAACCCAGGGCCAGATCGTCCCGACCAAAGACCTTCTGTGGTGCGAGGAACGGCAACCAGCTGCTGATGATCGGCAGCAGGCCCGGCACTTGGCGATTACGGTACTCGGGCAGCCCGGCCCGCAAGCCGATCTGTTGTTCTAAATTTAGTGACAGGGGATCGCGGCGGCGCCGCGCGTTCCGCCTTTCCTCCCCGGCAACCGAGCTCTCTGAGCTCAGATGCGGGCCAGGCTGAGGATCAGAGAGCGAGCGGAGAGCAGCTTCATCCTCTCCCGGGAGCAGAGGATAGTTCAGGGCCCTGTTTTGGCGATCCTGTGCGCTCAAATGGTGCAGGCTGTAGCTGCCCCAGCGGTCGCCGTGCGGGGCACCCTCTCCCAAGCCCCGGTAACTCTGGTAGTAGAGGCTGCCGTCCGGGTTCTCGCGGGCGGCCAGGATCCCGGCCGGGTCGCGGGCCACCAGGTGAAACTGTCCGGTCTCCGGCTCGAAGGAGAGCAGGGCCATTTCGGCATACGGGCCGATTGAGTCCTCAGGCAAAGCGGCGGCGAACAAGACCGAACGGTCATCCCTGCCAAAGACCGGATTCAGTTCCCAGGCGGCAGAGCGGAAGAGCCGTTCTGCCGCCTCTCGCTTTCGCAAATCGAGGAGGGCGATATCCACCTCCCCGCCGCCGTGGACCTCAAACAGCAGCCGGGCTCCGCTGTGGGAGAATGAGGGTGCGAAAAAATTGTAGTCCGGGTTTTCGAGCAGCACCCGCAGCGCACCGCTGCTCTGATTCACTTCGACCAGCCGGTAGTGGCCGCGCCGGCTGCGCTCCACCGCCACCAGATATCTGCCATCCGCGGAAAACACTGGTGAGAACAGATTCCGCCCCTTGGTCAGCTGCCGATAGCGCAGCCGGCGCAGCCGCGAACCGCTCTCTCCCGCCGGCCGCAGTTTGGCCGTGTACAGATCGCTGCCGCTGCTCGGAATGCTGACCACCGGGATCGGCAGGTAGACCTCGTTGAGGGCCCGGCGGTTGACCACCAAGTACCGGGAGCTCACGGCAAAGGGTCGTTGTCCGCTGAGCGGCAGCGCTCCAGTGGAGCCGCTCGGCTCTGCTGGAGCTCCCCGATGTAGTCCCTGCTGCGGTCGCAATTCTTGGTATAGCCGCAAGTGCTTGCCAGTGAGCTGCGACTCGCTCAGAACAAATTCACGGGGGGCGTTGCCTGTCTCTCCGGAGCTCCGGACCGGCGGCAGGGTTTGAGGCAGACCGACGCTGCCCTGCCCCGCGAACAGGCGCACCGAGCTGTCGGGGGCAGTCCCGCTCCCCGACAGCTCGGCGCGCAGGCGGGCGAACAACTGCTGCCCCGTTTTGCCGGTGACGGCCTTCAAAGCGGCATTCAGGCCGAGGCGGCGGTGCACGTTCCCGACAATCTCCCGGGCCGCCTCCTCGCCGTAGTGGCGCAGGATGTGTTCCAGCATCAGATAGGAAATGGCGTTGTTCGCGCGGCTTGCTGCGGGGTTTTGCAGGCTTCCGGTAAAGCTGCTGTAGTAATCAAAACGGCCGTTTTCGAGCAGGAGGCCGCGCAGATAGACGCTCTCCAGTGCGCGGCGGCGCAGTCGGGCCCCATCGGAAGGGCTGTTGTAGGGCAAATAACCAAAGCCCGTATACAGCCACAGCGGCAGTAACAGGAAGTTGGCCACCAGCACATCCGGCCCCACAGCATAGCGCAGGATATTGGTCAGCACCCGGCTGTGACTGCCATCGTAGGAGAGCAGCATGAAACGCGCTAGCTGGTAGGAAAAATTGGCTTCCAGACGCTCGCGCCAATTCTGCCCCAGGCTCTCGCTGCTGCTGTCGCTGTTCAGTACCAGCTGAATGCTGGGCGGAGTCAGGCTGGCAAAGCCGCCCTGCGGATTGCCCATCGGATTGAGGAAGACTCGGATCGGGGCCTTGGGCTCGAGCCGGAACTGCTGACTGAGCTGCCGGTAGTATGTTTCCACATAGTGCAGCAGCTGTGCGGCCGCTTCGGCATTGATTGCCAGATAATAAATATTGAAGTTCTCCGTCTGGAGCAGGAACAGGCGGTAATCCGCATGCTGCGGGTCTGCGGGTGCGCCCTGCTCGCCGCGGTTCTCCAGCACTTCCCTATTGCCGACCCACACAGCGCGCTCTTTGGCACCCGGGCCGCTCTGCTGAGCTGCCAGTGGCAACGCGAACAGGTACCAAAAGCCATACAAAGTGAAGCATCGCGCCCGGAGCTGCCGGGACTTCAAGGTTTTCAGGATTGTCATTAGGTGTTCCAGCATCTGCACACTGTAGCAATTGCGGACAATAATGGGAATACGGCCGTTTTTCTCTGACCGTCTGTCGGCTGTGTTTTGTGAGCCTCGCCGAAGCGGCAGACCCTCAGAATTTGACAGCTTCCGATGAAGCGTCATGGGAAGGGCCATTTTGCAACAGCGTGTTTTAATGATGGTGTTTTATGACACCCAAAGTCCGCTTTTTTTGATCTTTATTCTAAACAAAAACTGATATAAATCCTTTATTATTAATGATTTTGATAAATATACTGTTTATGTAATACGGGTCTCGATACTTGTCAAAATAAAATGGCGGGCTATCTTGGATCCTATGAAAGTAGCCCGACTGCACAACCGCATCCAAAACTTTGCCTGGGGTTCGGAAAGCTTTCTGCCCGAACTGCTGGGGCAGCCCAACCCCGAAGGCCGGCCCCAGGCCGAGCTGTGGATGGGCGTCCATCCGCTGGGGGAATCCCATATTGCTGCAGACGCCCCTGCAGAGGCACCGGGGCCGCCCCTGAGCCAATATCTGCTGGACAGCAACGGCAAATTGGATGCCGGCATCGGTGCGGATACAGCCGCCCGCTACCAGAGCCTGCCCTTTCTTTTCAAGGTGCTGGCGGCCCGGCAACCCCTCTCAATTCAGGCCCACCCGAACAAGGCCCAGGCCGAACAAGGTTTTGAGCGCGAGAACGCAGCGGGCATTCCCCTCCGCGACCCCGGTCGCAATTACAAAGACCCCAACCACAAACCCGAAATCGCCCTAGCTCTGACCCCGTTCCGGGCCTTGTGCGGCTTCCGCCCCCTGGCTCAGATCGAAGAAAATTTCCGCAGCTTCGCCGGCGGACTCTGTGACGAGCTGCTGGATTTTTCTGGGCACCGGCACTTCTTTGCCAGCTTGCAGGGTCTGCAGAAAGAGGAGGCAGCGGAGCAAAAAGCGATTCTTTTGCAAGCAGCCGCGCAGCACAGTTCAGATGCTGTGCCCGAATGGCAATGGTTTAGCCGCCTGGCTCAGTTCTATCCGGGAGACTTGGGTGCCTTGGCCCCCCTGTATTTACATCTGTTCTGCTTGGAGCCGGGGCAGGCCGTCTACCTGCCGGCCGGAATTCTGCACGCTTATTTGGAAGGGTCGGCCATGGAACTGATGGCAAATTCCGACAACGTGCTGCGTGGCGGCCTGACTCCTAAGCATCAGGATCTTCCCGAACTGATGAAGACCCTGCTTTTTGAGGAGTTTGAGCTGCGCATCATCGAGGCCTGTGAGATGGATCTGCACCGCAGTTACTACCCCGTCAGTGCCGCCGAATTCCGCTTGGAGTACTGGCGGCTGCGCCCCGAAGACAGTGCTCTGTACTTTCCGCAGAAGCATCCGGTGATGCTGGCCTTTGTCTACCGGGGCTCGGTCGAGATCAACGGACTGCCGCTGCGGCAAGGCCAGTCCTGCGTTATTCCGGCGGGCTGCGGCGAACTTACTGCCAGAGTCGCCACAGCGGATGCGACCGCCGAACTCTACGTGGCGGCGGCCAAAGATATCTGAAAGACCTGCGAAGGCGATAGAGCGAACGGAAAGGCATGCCTTTGGAAACAGCTGATAGCGTTGCGGATGCGATACTGCTGAGCATCTGGATTGATGCGGACTCCTGCCCGAAGGGGCTGCGCCGCGTTTTGCTGTGTGCAGCAGGGCGCCTGAACAAGGGCTCTGTGAAAGTTCCCTTTCACTTTGTCGCAGCCAGTTCCCAGCCCATTCGCAGTGAGCCGGCCGTTTACTTTCATCAGTTGGAACCCGGCCCAGATGCCTGCGACCGCTTCATCGAGCAACGGTGCCGGAGTGGCGACATCGTAATTACCCGCGACATCGTATTTGCCGAACGGCTGTGCCTGAGTCCGAACGGTGGGCACTGCCATGGTTCCGGTGAACCCGGTGCTCTGCGCATCCTCAACGACCGGGGCATCGAATACACCCGGGACAATGTCCGCGCACGGCGCCTGTGGCGCGACCGGGCCCTAGAACTGCGCAATGCCGGGCTATTGCCCGTTGGCGCAAAAGGCTCGTACGGCGCCCGGCAGCTCCGGGACTTTGCCGCCTGCTTCGACCACTGCCTGAGCCAGCAGTTGCGCAGACTGGGACGCGAGACTCAGGTGGCGGAGGAATCCTGAAAAAACTGGCCGGGACAAAGCGCACCGGAAACCCGGCAGGATTTGGCCATGGAGGGTATATGGCTGCAAAACGAAATACGAGCCAGCGCTTGTTCCACATCTGGGTCGATGACGAAGTCTGCAAAAGCTGCGGACTGTGCATTGCCATCTGTCCCAAGAAAATCCTGCGCTTTTCCGAGAGGATCAACACCCAGGGGCTGAACCCGATGGAGTGCATCGACCATGAGGCCTGCATCGGCTGCCTCTCCTGTGCCGAAATCTGTCCGGAGCTGGCCATCCAGATCACCGCCGGCGGTGGCAGAGAAGTAAAGGTCGAAGAGGTTGTCGGCGCTGCGGCAGGTTGAGCTTCGGGCTTTCCGAAAGCACCCGAAAGCACCCGGAAGCAGAGCAGGAAGCAGAGCAGGAAGCGAAGGAGCTGAATTATGATTGAAGATTTGACCAAAGTGCGGCCCGATGTACGGCCCGCGGGAAGCCCCAAACTACGCTTTCGGCACAAAGGAGGACGCGGGCCGGAGATCCTCAATCTGAAGGGCCCGGAGAGGGCTCTGCTGTACCAGGTAGGGGAGAATCTGGCCCAAGGCATTGCCACAGTGCCCCGCGGGGCCGAGGGTGCCCAGCGCGTGCTGATGAAGGGCAACGAGGCCTTGGCCGAGGCCGCCCTCATCGCCGGCTGTCGCCACTACTTCGGCTATCCCATCACACCGCAGAGCGAAATTCCCAGCTATTTTGCCCGGCGCATGCCGCAGGTCGGCGGCTGTTTTTTGCAGACCGAGAGCGAGCTTGCCGCGATCAATATGGTTTTTGGCGCATCGGCAGCAGGCGTGCGCACCATGACTTCCTCATCATCGCCCGGCGTTTCGTTGATGCAGGAAGGTATTTCCTATCTTTCGGGTGCCCGTTTGCCATCTGTGCTGGTCAACGTGATGCGCGGCGGCCCGGGCCTGGGCAATATCGCCGGGGCCCAGGGCGACTACAATCAGGCCGTAAAGGGCGGGGGCAACGGTGACTACCACTGCATTGTACTCTCGCCCTCCTGTGCTCAGGACATTGCCGAGCTGACGCTGCTGGCCTTTGACCTGGCCGATCGCTATCGCATGGTGGTCATGCTGCTGCTCGACGGCTACCTGGGCCAGATGGCTGAGCCGCTGTACATGCCCCGACGGCTGCCGGACTACCGGCGGCCCCGCCAGGAGGGCTACGTACTCGACGGTGCCAAGGGCCGTGCTGGGCGCAAGATATCTTCCATCCAGCTGGAGGAGGGACATGTTGGTCTGGAAAAACATGTGCAGGGCCTGTTCGGTACCTACGCAGAGGTCCGGCAGCGCGAAAGCCGGGCCATTATTGAGGCAGAAAACGGAGCTGAATTGTTGCTTTGCGCCTACGGCATGCCGATCCGGCTCTGCCGTGAGGCCCGAGCGCAACTGGAGCGCGAGGGCATTCGGGTGGGGCTGTTTCAACCGCTGACCCTCTGGCCCTTTCCGCAGCAGCAACTGCTGGGGGCTCTGGAGCGGTGCCGGCAAAAGAAACTTCTGGTGGTGGAGATGAGCCAGGGCCAGTTTGCCGAGGACGTTAGGCTGCAATGCTACCGCAGCAATGCCGAAATCCGCTGTTACGGCACGGTGGGCGGGGCCTCGCCGCAGGTCAGCGAAATTGTTGAGAGGGTGAGAGCATATGTATGAAGCAGTTAAAGAAAAGATTGAGCAGGCACAGCGCGAAGGCGCACAGCTGCTCTACAGCAGGCCCAAAACCCTGCGCGAGCGCCGCACTCACTATTGTCCGGGCTGCGGCCACGGCATTCTGCACAAGCTGATTGCCCAGTGTATCGATGAAATGGGCCTGCGCGAGCGCACCGTGATTATGGCTCCGGTGGGCTGTGCCGTGCTGCTCTATGATTATCTGGATGTCGATGGACTGGAGGCTGCCCACGGCCGGGCCCCGGCGGTGGCCACCGGAGTTAAGCGCGCCAGTCCCGAAAACATTGTGATCTCCTACCAAGGTGATGGCGATCTCCTGGCCATCGGCATGGCCGAAACGGTACACGCGGCCAATCGCGGCGAAAATATTACCGTCATTTTCGTCAATAACACGGTCTACGGCATGACGGGAGGCCAGATGGCTCCGACCACGCTGGTGGAGCAAAAAACCAGCACCACGCTGGAGGGCCGCAATCTGCAAAGCGAGGGTGCCCCGATCCGGGCCGCCGAGCTGCTGAACACCCTGGATGCTCCTTTTTTCATCAGTCGTTGCAGCGTGCACAACCCCGCGCAGGTGCGCAAGACCCGGAATCACATCGCCAAGGCCCTGCGCTATCAAGATGAAGGCCGGGGCTACAGCTTTGTCGAAGTACTCTCGATGTGCCCCACCGCCTGGGGCAAGTCTCCGGCCAAGTCGGCCGAATGGATTTCCCGGACGCTGACTCAGGTCTATCCCCTGGGAACCCTGCGCGACCGCGGCGTCCAGCAAAGCGATACACAAAGTGATCAGCAAAACAAAGCAGCTACGGTCAAAGAGCCGGCGCTGTAGCGTATGGATGTGCAGATGACCATGCGGGGCGGGGATGCCGGGCCTGTCCCATTGATCCATGAACGCATCATCATCAGCGGGTTTGGCGGCCAGGGGGTGCTGCTGAGCGGAAATCTGCTGGCCATGGCCTGCATGAAACGGGGCCTGAACGTCACCGACATTCCGTCCTACGGGGCAGAGATGCGCGGCGGCACAGCCCGTTGTTCGGTGGTGATTTCCAGCGAGGCCATTTCATCGCCGCTGGTGAGCGAGCCCACAGTGCTCATCGTCCTGAATCGGCCTTCATTGCTGAAGTTTGAAGCCTGCCTGCAGCCCGGCGGCCTGCTGATTTACAACAGCAGTCTGATCGAGGAACAACCCCGGCGCAGTGATATAGAGGCCATCAGCTTGCCTGCTACCGAGCTCTCACTCCAGTTTGGCTCGAAGCGGGCCGGTAATATCGCCTGTGTCGGCAAGCTGCTGGCCCTGCGGCCACAGTTGGCTAGCCTCGAAGATATCGAGGCTACTCTGGACCTCGTGATTTCCGAGCGCAACCGGAGCCACAACCCGGTCAACAAACAGGTTCTGCGCGCCGGTTTTGAGTTTGTCTGAGCCGCCCGTTTTGCCCGGCTTCTTGAAGGGTTTTTTCATTGACACACACAGGTCTTTCGGCTAGGATGCCGCGGATTTTTCGTTCCTCTTTATTTATCGAAGTTTTTATCCTGCCTCAGTTTGCGGAATACTGGCGATAAATCGAAGACCACAAGGAGGTATCAATGGAACAGTATGAATTGACTTTGCTGTTTAGCGTGCGGGAAGACCACTACAAAATCGGCAACGAGTCCGCGCGCGAAATATTGCAGAAACTCAACGGAAAACTTTCCAAAGAAGAGGACATGGGCGAGCGGCCTTTGGCCTATCCGGTGCGCAAGGAAGAACACGGCCATTATTTGTTCTGGGACATAGAACTGGAGAGCAGTGCCGTCGAAGCCCTCAAAGAGGCCCTGCAGGCCTGCGGCTCCGTACTGAAGTATCTGCTGTTGAAGAAGTAACAGGCTCGGGAGTGGGATTATGGCGGAAGATTTGAATAACGTATTTCTGGTTGGCCGTTTAACTCGCGATATAGTGCTGTCCTATACGGCCAACGGATACCCCATAGGCAAGTTGTCTTTGGCAGTGAACCGCAGGCGCAAAAATGGAGAACAATGGGAAGATGAGGCCAATTTTTTTGACCTGATATTATGGGGCAAGCGCGCAGAAGCGTTGCAACGCTATCTGCTCAAAGGCACGCAGATTGCCGTCCAGGGCCAATTGAAACAGGAACGCTGGGAGCAGGACGGCCAGAAACGCAGCCGCGTGGTCATCGAACTGAACAATATCCAGTTGGTCGGTGGTCGCGGCGGCTCCGGGAGCGATAGTTACGGCAATTATGGCGGTCCGGGAGGCTATGCTGCGCCCTCCCCCGCGGCGCCTGCGAACGCGCAAGGCTCCGAGTCGCCTGGGATAAGCGGCGATTTTGAGGATGATATCCCCTTCTAACTACAGAGCAGCTCTAAAAACTCCCATTTCGGGCCAAACTTTGTCTTTTTCACGAAATGGCTTTGTCGGGAGAACCTTGCTGTACAGCAAAGCATAGGGAGCCTCTAAAAATTCGCTTTTGTCTTCTTGCGAAGCTATTTTGGAGCGAGGAAGTGAAGCCGAAGAATACTTTGTTGTATTGTAAGGCTTTACTGACAAAGCTGTTCGTTTCAAAAGAGCGAGCAAGAGCGCAGAATGGAATTTTTAGAGGTTCCCTATAGCTCAATTCTCCCTTTTCGCCCTCGTAAAAAATCCCTTCGTTTGGCATTAAAAGCGGATTTTTAGGGGTCCCCTAAAGTATTTTGCTTCCTTGCTTCCGCGAAAATCCGGCGGATTCGGCGCAAGAGCAATTTTCAGAGGCGGCTGCACGTTGAGGTAAACTATGAGTACAGAAACTGAAGTTGTGGAACAGAAGCCAGAACTGAGCAATAATGGTGGTGGCGAGGCTGAGCGCGAAAATAGCCGTAAGCCCAATCGGGAAAATAACCGGGAGAGCAACCGCGAGCAAGACCGTGAGGGTGCTCGCGAAAACACACGTCCTGCCCGGCCGAATAATCGTCCCGAGCGCCCCGAGCGCCCCGAGCGCCGCTTTAACAACCGGCGGCGCTTCCAGTCGCGCCGCAAGGTCTGCCGCTTTTGCAAAAACACCGCGACCATGAACTACCGCGACCCGGAGAGTCTGAAGCGCTTCATTACCGAACGAGGCAAGATTCTGCCCCGGCGCATTACCGGCACCTGTGCCAAACACCAGCGCCAACTGGCTCTGACAATCAAACGAGCCCGCACCTTGGCCTTGCTGCCGTTCGTTGCAAAATAGAGACTGCAGCACGGCCGTAGTTTTGAAGTGGAGTATCGGGAATGAAAATTATCTTAAACAAAGATGTTCGGAACCTAGGCGAAGAGGGCGATATTTGCGAAGTAAAAGATGGCTATGCCCGCAACTTTTTGCTGCCCCGGCGCATCGCGGTCCCCTTCAACCGTCTGAATATCAATAATTTTAAGGCCAAAGAGCGGGCCATTGCCGAGCGCAAAGAGCTGAAGCGCAAGGAAGCCTTGGGCTCAAGGAACGACTTGAAAAAGAAGTCTCCATTGACATTGTAATGCCTTCGGCAGACAGCGGGCGCTTGTTCGGTGCCGTAACTAATGCCAGCATTGCCGAGCAGTTGTCCCACCAGGGAATCAACATTGAACGCAGGCGCATTGAGGTACCCAACCGGACCATCAAGGTCGTGGGCAACTATGTGGTCAAGGTACGGCTCTACAATGAGCAAACAGCCAGCCTGAAGGTGCAGGTTCGCAGCTTGGAAAAAGTCGCAGAAGCGGCCGAAGAATCAGAAATGCAGCCCGGTGCAGATGTGGCGGCTGGAGCACCGGAAGCAGACTCCGAAGTCGCTTCAGGAGCAGTGTCTTCGTCCCCGACAGAGTCTGAAGGGCAGCTCTAAAAATGGTATCGCTTCGCGAGTATTGTACAATCGCTCTGCTTCTGCTTTGTCTTCGCCGCAGCGATTGTACCGCGTTTTGATGCTCCCATGCGAGCCGGCGCAGCATGGGAGAATGAGGGAAGGGCCGTTCTTCCCGCCTCCGTGAAGGGTGTTGCGAATTTTTGAAGCCTCTTCCTATGTATGAAGTACCTCTATAACTGCTTTATCGTTCTTTTTCTCTTCTATCATCTCATTGATTTCCTCTCTGATCTTTTGATCCAGATTTGCATTCCATTCATCCAGTAGAAATACTTGTATATTTCCTTTTGAAAGATAATATTTTAGTATATGGCTCAAATTCTCTCCTGTGGAACCTTTCATATCAGATAAACTATTTATATTATCAAGACTAATTAAGATGGAGTCATCGATATTTTTCTTTAAAGCTCTTAATATAGTTGATTTTCCTGCACCATTATTTCCTCTAATAGTGAATCGACCTTTATCCTTTTTTAATAAATATTCTATTGCATCATATATATTATTGAATTTACTACTATATTATTGAATTTACTACTATTTTTTATCATAAAATTTTCTATTATCTTTATTCTTACTTTATAATAATGATATTTAGTTATAAAAGAAAATATATCATTCAAATACTGCATTATTTGAACAAGTCGTGGTATGGCAATCAATACCCCTAGAACAATTGCTCTGGAGCCTAATAGTTCAAATTGAAACCCAATAAACAACCCGATGCTAATAGATGCCACCATGACAAAAATTGGAACAGCCTCTAACAAAGGATATATTTCATCGCAAAACCGGAAAGCTGTAAAAACTTTTTGCAGGTGTTTTTTCTCCTTTTTCCGATAAAAGTTAGGAAGAGAAAAAATTTTATCTACATGTATAGACATCTTATTATAAAAAAATAGCCTCCTTTTTTGTATTAATTTAGAAAATCTTTTTACCATTTTTATAATATAGAAATAAGATATTAGTCCCAGAGAGAATGAGATTGCGAGAATGATTGTAATAGCAGTTCCTATTGTAGAGTAGATTACAATAACATTTAATAAAATATTTAAAGATGTTTCATATAAATCTTTTTTGAATGATATATATTCAAATATAATTTCATGAGCTTCTGAGATCAAAAAATTATGTATATTTTTTTTGTCAATTTCTTTATATATATTAATAAATTCTACATTATTATTGTATACATTTATTGAATAATTATACCATATTTTGTTTTGTCTAGATCTCAAAAAATAATGATTGATCAATCCTGATGTATAGGCAATAAAAATAGCCGATACAAACCGAAATACCCCATTACTAATTATATCATATGATACATTGGTGGTAAGAGAAATGGTAAGAGAGAGGACAACATATGTTGAATATGCAATACATAACTGTTGCACTGTAGATAAGAATATGATTATTCTAGATAATTGGAGCATTCACTGGCCACAGAAATTTGATTTTAATTTCCAATTTCCTCAATCTTTTGGGTTTCTGATAAACAAAATTTATTAATTTGCGCAAAAAAATTAGGATTCCCATATGATAGTTGCTTACATGCAAAAATCATTCTATCAAAAATACTTTTTGCTTCTACTTTATTTTTTTGCTCTGTTATATAATAATAAAAACTTTCCAGTGATTTTAATATCAGACTTAAATAAGGATAATCATATGAAATAAATAATTTTTGGATGTATTCCAGATAAATCTGATCTTCTAGATACAGAGCGTTGCGAGTCAAAAATGAGGTTAGCTTACTAGGGTTTTGTATAAGAAATAGTTTAAGGGGACCTCTAAAAATTCCATTCTGCGCTCTTGCTCGCTCTTTTGAAACGAACAGCTTTGTCAGTAAAGCCTTACAATACAACTCTGCGCTCTTGCTCGCTCTTTTGAAACGAACAGCTTTGTCAGTAAAGCCTTACAATACAACAAAGTATTCTTCGGCTTCACTTCCTCGTTCCAAAATAGCTTCGCAAGAAGACAAAAGCGAATTTTTAGAGGTTCCCTAAAGGGCATCTCTAAAAACTTCATTTTTTGCGCAGAGCATCTTGCGAACAGCATTCATTATATCCCCCCCCTCGAAAAATGTCAAGTGGGAATTTAACTAAAGGGAACCTCTAAAAATTCCAGTTTCGCGCTGAGCGGCGATCTTGTTGCCGAATCGCTTCGTCAGTGAAGGAAAGCTTGCAGGCTCTTCGGGGAAAGGAAGGTCGGGCCTTGGCTGCGCACGGCCCTCTTTCTCCCATGCTGCGCCAGCTCGCAGAAATGAAGGTCGGGCCTTGGCTGCGCACGGCCCTCCCCATTTCTCCCATGCTGCGCCAGCTCGCATGGGAGCCTCCCCAAAAAAGCCAATTTTCAGAGATTTTCCTGCAATCTTCTTGCACTCCGCGGGGAAATCGTATATTCTTTAAGAAGAACAAGCCATTTCATAATCCCATTTCATCTTTTATTAAAATCATTCCGACCTTGGCCGGAACATCATCTTTATGCATTATTTTGCATAATAATACCAAGGAGTATTGCACTATGGAACACAAGTTCAGTAAAATTCGCTCATCGCTCATCGCTCATCGCTCATCGCTCATCGCTCATCGAAAAAATTAAAACTATATAGCAGGGGAAATTATTTCTCTGCGGGGATTTTATGCCCATTTATCCTTTTATTTTTCTGCTCCCTGATTCTACTGGCCGCCTGCGATCCGCCCGATGATGGGGGCAATAATGGGGCCGATAATGGGGCGCCCCGCACGGTCCGCTTTGAGAAAACGATCATCGGCCTGCGGGAGTTTTTGCTCACCGTTACCGCAAACCCGGCCGGGACATACGAATTCATCCTCAGCGACTCCTCAGCCGCCCCCGCTTGGAGCAGCGTCAAAGACCACCCCGCCCTGATAAAGCGCAGCTTTTCCGCCGATAAAAACTACCAGCGGGAAATCTACTTCAGCGTCACTAAAGATTATGAGCCCCCGCCCCACAATGCGGCGGTCGATCTGCGCACCGAGCCTGAACATAAGTATCCGGGCTTTATGAGCCCGGGGCAGCAGTACTACGTCCACGCCTATCAGAACGGGGCCCACCTCAAAAGCTCTGAGGCGATCAGCACCGAGAACTACCCCAATACTCTGCCCCCTGCCATCACGACTGAATCAGAAAGAGGTCTGCAAAGTAGTTCAGGAATCCCCATATCGGATTCCCCGCTCCGGGCCCTGTGGGGCATGGATATGTGGACAAAGAATATTGACGATACTGGGATAATCGATGCTGCGGACAATCATGACAATAAGGTAGAGCTGCGTCGCATCGAGGTGGGAAGCGGAGAAATCCTCTACCTGCCCATACGCAGCATTCAGACCCTTCTGGATAATACGAATAAGTGTTCTTTTGGCGTGGTGAATGCATTACTCTTAAGAGCCAAGTCAAATACGGGACCACACGAGAATGTAGTGCGCTTGGTTTTCCCTCCCAAGGCGGGAAATTCCTATCACGCTGACAATCCTGATGGCGATCACTCGGTGTTGTTCTACGGGCATTTTCAACGGCCCTACTACGATATGATGGGCCAAATCGATACCACCCAGAACTACAGCAGGGCTTGGATCACAAGTAGTTGTTTCACAACAGGAGTGAGTCATATATTGGCACCTTCTTTTACTCTTGCGGCACCGTAGTTGAGGGCGCCAGCTCGCCCAGATCGAAAGTGGAAGGTCGGGCCTTGGCTGCGCACGGCCCTCCCCGGTTCTCCCATGCTGCGCCAGCTCGCATGGGAGCGGCCTGCGTTTTCAAAACTTCTCCTGAGCATATACCCGGCTTTGAACACAGCGCGATTTCCCCTACAATTCAGATATGGGGGACTGTGCATGAATGAGGGCCCAAAGCAGCCAGGAGAGCCGCTCTGTAGCCCCGGGGCGACAGAACGGACAGATCAGGCAGAAGCCGGGCTGCCAGACGAACTGCCACCACCACCACCTTCAGCGCTGCCGCCCGCAGTACCTGAAGCAGCCCGGCCCTCTTCCGAGGCCGGGCTGCCGGATACCCGCGTCCCCTCACAGCAGAACCAGCTGCCACCCTATGATCTGGAGGTGGAGAGCTCGGCACTCGGTGCCTTGCTGTTCAATTCCAACGTCGATCAGCGCGATGAGTTTTTCGGTAAACTGCGCGAGCAGGACTTCTTTAAGCACTCGCACCAGATTATCTTTAGTGTGCTCTGCGACTTGCACCAGAAGGTCGGTGCCCTCGATCTGAGCACCCTGAGCGAGGAGCTGCGCACGCGCGGCCTGTTGGGGAACGCCGGAGGCATTTCGTACATTGCATCATTGACGCTCAATATCCCCAGCAGCGTCAACCTGCCCTACTACGCCCAGCAGATAAGAGGCTACAGCATCCGCCGCCAGATGCTGGCCTTGGCCCGGGATCTGACTCACCAGACCTACAAGTATGACTTGCACATCGATCAGATCCTAGCCGAGGCCGAGAAGCGGGTGCTGGCCCTGGCCGAGCAGGGCCATGACCTGCATCAGTTCCTGGATGCCGAGACCTTGGTGCGCAAGACTTTTGAATTGATTGAGGAACGGCGCAAGAACCAGAATCAATACACCGGCATCGAGTCGGGTTTCACCGATCTGGACCGCATGACGCTGGGCTTTCAGAAGTCGGAGATGATCATTGTCGGAGCCCGGCCCTCGGTGGGCAAAACCGCCCTGTGTCTGTCGATGATCCTGCACATCGCCGCGCTCAAGAGGGTTCCCGTTGGCGTCTTCTCGCTGGAGATGAACGGGGTTTCGCTGATGGAGCGTCTGCTCTCGGCCCAAGCCCAGGTCAATTCCCACCACCTGCGCAGCGGTCTGCTGGGCAGCAAAGAGGTACAGAAACTGGCCGAGCAGGTCAATCATCTGTACAAGGCCCCCATCTATGTCGATGATACACCAAATATTCTGCTGCTCGATTTGCGCACCCGGGCGCGCCGGATGGTGCATCGCCATGGTGTGCAGATTATTTTTATCGATTATCTGGGCCTGATTACAACCAACAGCAGCAGCAATCAGCCACGCCACGAACAGATGGCCGAAATCAGCATGAATATCAAGGCCCTGGCCCGCGAGCTGGATGTGCCGGTAGTGGCCCTTTCGCAGGTGGGCAGGCAGACGGAAGGCAAGGCCCCCGGCCTGGCCGATTTACGCGGCTCGGGCGCGCTGGAACAGGATGCCGATGTGGTAATGTACCTGCACCGAGGTCGGGCCGGGAATCTGCGTGAGGGCGAGAACGACCCCGAAAACTACCGCACGGAGCTGATTGTGGCCAAGCAGCGCAATGGTCCGGTGGGCACCATCGAATTGATGTTTGTGCCGCAGTATGCCCGCTTTGTATCGGGGCACGATATCCCGCCGCAGTAAGGGCGCCCGAGAAGTCCGCTTTTGTCTTCCTGCGAACTGTCCCGAACGGCAGGGGAGATCAGATTTCGGGCGAAAGTGTTATTTGTTCACCGGTTATGGGGAGGCAGACATTGCTATGCTCAGACAAAATCGCCACTTGGTATCTTGGAATGTCAACGGCATCCGGGCCATCCACGGCAAGGGGCTGCTCGACCCGCTATTTTCGGGAGACTGGGACATCATCGGGCTGCAGGAGACCAAAGCCGACGGCGGGCAGCTGGGCCCGGAGTTTACCCGGCGTCCGGGCTACCAGTCTTACTGGGCCGGCGCGCAGCGCAAGGGCTACAGTGGCACCGCACTGTTTATCAAGGAAGACCTGCTGGGCACTGCCCCGGATTTCCAGGTAAAGCTCATGGCCGACCTGATCGGCCCGGAGGGCCGGAAATTTGACGCAGAAGGCCGCACTCTGGCGGCTGACTTTGGCAGCTTTGCATTGCTTAACTGCTACTTTCCCAACTCTCAGGAGAAGGGCAGGCGTATCGATTATAAACTGGGTTTCAACCGGGCCATCCACCGCTGCTGCGAAGAACTGAGCCGACAGCACACGCGCCCGGTGCTGCTGTGCGGGGACTACAACGTTGCGGTGCGGGAAATTGACTTAGCCCGCCCGGACGACAATCACGACTCGCCCGGCTTCCTGCCCCAAGAGCGCGAGTGGATGGAACAGTTTATGGCCGACGGCTACACCGACAGCTTCCGGCATTTTCACCCCAATAGAGAGGGGGCCTACAGCTGGTGGTCGTACCGCACGCGGGCCAGAGAGCGTAATGTAGGCTGGAGAATCGACTACTTCTGTATCAACCGGCCCTTTGCAGAGCGGCTTGAAGATGCGGATATCCTGGACCAGGCACAGGGCAGTGACCACTGCCCTGTCTGCATCACCGTCCGGCTCTGAGAAGCCGCAATGTAGATGTCTATATGGATCATAAGCATTACAGCATGCAGGCCATGAAAATAGCCCCGGAAACTGCAATTCCACAGCGATTCCGGCACAGGTCCTTGGTCCGACCCTTCAGGATACTGCTGCCGGGCTTGCTGAATCTGTTCGGGCTCTGGAAGCTCTCTGCCCAGGAACCTGTGTACCTGGAAAAGTACACCATCACCAAAATCTACTTTGAGGGAGCTGAGAACCTCAACCGCTATTATCTTTTCTCGTATTTACAGTTTCGGGAGGGAGAGACCTACACTCCGTTGCAGCTCCAGACCCGCATGGAGGACAGCCGCCGCGCCCTGCGCACACAGTGGTACTTTCAGGCCGACTTCGATGCGCGCTACTCTGCCGACGGCCAGGTCGAAATCTATGTGTTGTTGGAGCCCGGCCCCAAGCGGCTGAGCTTTATGGGTGGCCGGCCCGATGGCCACTCGCTCTACATTGGTTTTACCGGAGAGCGCAAGATTCCCGGCAGCGCCTTTCGCTTTCATCTGGGCAAAAGCAGCGGCATATCGTGGTACTTACCGCGCCTGGGCAACTCGCTCTTTGGCCTGAACCTGCTTCTTGAGACCGAGATCCAGAGACTGCCGGAACAACTGAACATCAACCGCCTGGGCGAAATCGGGCTGTGGATGCGCGGCGGCATAAAGGAGTTTATCCAGCCGACGGTGGCCATGAAATTCGGCTTTGCCCAAGAGTACTGGGGCACTTTGAATTTGAACCCCACTGTCCTGACTCACGAAGTGATCACCTCGGCAATCATCGACTTGAACTGGCTCTACCTGCTCAAGAGTCGCCTGTGGGCGATGCAGTTTTATCTGCGCGCTGATACGGGTATTTTGACCGGTTTGTTGCTGCTGCGCAGCCAGTATAAATTGCTACTGCTGCCCACGCGCTGGTTGGAGCTGAATTTCTATCTTTCGGGTGTTGCCAATGTGTTGAAACGACTGCCCATAGGTGCTTTGGATGCGGAGGTGCCGGATATTTCACTCACCGACAACGAGAACGACCTGTACGCTCTGGGGCGCCTGCGCGCCATTTTACTGCTCTCGCAGAACGACTACGACAATCGCACCGAGTTTAATGTTGGTTTTGCCTTGGAGGGCAAGTTTGGCCTGAAGGCGGGAATATTTGAATCAGGAAACTTGCAGCAGCCGCAGTTCGGCATCGAAATCCAAGGGGGTATGGTTTTGGATGTACTCACTCCGGGAGCTTTTACCACTCGCTTTTTTTTCTTGACAGGCATTGATTTGCTCAGGCAGCTGCCGGTTGCCGAGTTTATGGTGGAGTCGCGGTTTTGATGGTGAGCCCGAACGGTACCGCCTATACCTGCGGAGCAGCGGACTGAGCCCCGGGGCCGTTCCGTCGAACAGAGCATCCGGAAGACTCCGGGGCGCTGGACCCTCCCCGATTACAGTCAGTTCGTGTGTCTCAGCACCGCATTCCGCTGCCCGTATTATTGCGAATTATTGCGAACTGGCCCTGCGTATCCGACCAATGTGGTGAAGTTCCCGATAGAAGCTAGGTCTGAGACAGTGCCAAGCGTTCCCCGCCGGTCGCTACTTTGCTATAATCACGGCACCATGATGGAGCAAACACCCCGAAAGTCCCCGCCGGATTTCATCCGCAAAATTGTGGCGGGCGACCTAGCCAGTGGCCGCTGTACCAAGGTGGTGACCCGCTTTCCCCCGGAGCCCAACGGCTACCTGCACATCGGTCACGCCAAGGCCATGAGCATCAGCGCCGACATCGCCGCCGAAAACGGAGGCGAGTTCATTCTGCGCATGGACGATACCAATCCGGTCAACGAAGAGCAGCGGTTTGTCGATGCCATCCGGCAAGACGTGGCCTGGCTGGGCCTCCACGGCAACCACAATGCGGATGGCGGGCTGCGTTATGCCTCCGACTACTTTGGCATCTTCTACGACTTTGCCCGCTACCTGGTCCAGCAAGGGCTGGCCTACGTTGATGAGCTGGACGGCCCCACCATAAATCAGTACCGCGGCTCACCGACCGTACCGGGCCGGGACTCGCCGCATCGCCTGCGTCCGGTCTCAGAGAATCTGCGCCTGCTCACCGAAATGAATGAGGGACGGCATCCCGAAGCTTCTTACACCCTGCGCGCCAAAATCGACATGAGACACGTCAACGTACACATGCGCGATCCGGTGATCTACCGCATCAAGTATCTTGAGCACCCGCGACTTGAAAGTCGGTGCTGCCTGTTCCCGATGTACGACTTCGCCCACCCGCTCGAGGACGCGATTGAGGGGGTGACGCACTCTCTCTGCTCGCTGGAATTTGAGAACCACCGCCCGACCTACGACTGGTTTGTCGATAAATTTCACGACTTTCGCGGCGAGCTCGATAAAAGCGCACCTAAACAGTATGAATTCGCCCGCCTGAGCATGAGCTATACCACCATGAGCAAGCGCACCCTGCGCACTCTGGTGCAGGAATCTGTGGTCGACGGCTGGGACGATCCGCGCCTGCCAAGCCTCTGTGGCATGCGGCGGCGCGGTTTCCCCGCAGAAGCGCTGCTGAATTTCGTGCGGGCGGTGGGCATTACCAAGGTGCCCGGCAGCATCGGGCTGGATTTTCTCTACCATCATGTGCGTGAATACCTCAACCAACATGCCCGGCGCCGCTTTGCCGTGATCAATCCGATTAAAGTCATCATTGAGAACTACCCGGAGGGGAAGAGCGAAGACTTCGCCGTCGAGAACAGGCCCGATGACCCGGCAGCTGGCAGCCGCACCCTGCGTTTTGGCCGCGAGTTATGGATTGAGCGCGATGACTTTATGGAAGAGCCTCCCCCGAAATATTTCCGTCTGGCTCCCGGGAAAGAAGTTCGCCTCAAGCACGCTTATTACATTACCTGCAATGAAGTGATCAAAGATGCCAATGGTCAGGTAAGCGAGCTGCGTTGCCGCTACGACCCGGACTCGCGCGGGGGCAGCAGCTCCGACGGGCGCAGGGTCAAGGGCACCATCCACTGGCTTTACTGCGAGGATGCTCTGCCCGCTGAGTTCCGCCTCTATGAGCTGCTGTTCAACCGCGAGAACATGGCCGAGCTGGAAGAGGGCAAGAGCTATGCCGACTATCTCAACCCCGACTCCCTGCGCGTGCAGCGCGGCTACGTCGAACCCTGCTTGGCCCGGCTCGACGCAGAGCAATGCCGGCAGGCCATGCAATTTCTGCGCTTGGGCTACTTTATCGCCGACTCGGTCGATTATCGACCGGAGCACCCGGTATTCAACCGCACGGTCAGCCTGAAGGACGGTTTCAAGGCTTTACAGCGGGGACCAAAATAAATATGTCCTCCCGATCCCCCCGCCTACGCTTTATGATGATCGATCATTACGATTCGTTTACCTACAACCTGCTGGCCCTGATTGATCAGCAGGGGATTGGAGTCGATCTGATCAAAAATAATGAGTACCGGGCCCTGAACCCCGGCGAATACGATGCGCTGGTGTTCTCACCCGGGCCCAGCAACCCGGCCAATGCAGGCAGCTCGCTGCGCTATTTCGATGAGTATTTGGGCAGGCTACCGATCTTCGGTGTCTGCTTGGGCATGCAAATTATGGCTTGGAAGTTGGCACAGCGCTGGGCGGCACAGCACGATGAGAACGCTTCCGATTCCCCAAAAAATCCCCCCCCAAATCCCTATGGCGTGCACCAGGCGGCCAGTATTCAGCACGGGAAGACCGAAGAATTGCAGACCCGTCCGGGCTCACGGCTCTTTGCCGATATTCCCTGCGGGGCTACGGTGGTACGCTATCATTCGCTGGCAATTTCTGCACCTGAGGAGCAGATCAGCTCACGGGCTCGGAGCGACGGAGAAGTGATGAGCCTCGAAATACCCGAACTAAAGTTGTATGGCGTACAGTTTCACCCGGAATCGCTGCTCAGCCAATACGGATCCCAAATTATCGAGAACTTCGCCGCTTTGCTGTAAAGGGAACCTCTAGGGCACCTCTAAAAATTCCAATTCCGCGCTGAATCGCGATCTTGTTGCCGAACAGCTTCGTCAGAAGAGGCGGCAGGCTCTTGCTGCGCACGGCTTGCATTTTCTTCCATGCTGAGGCATGGAAGCCTATACAATACAACAAAGTATGCTTCGGCTTCACTTCCTCGCTATCGGCAAAATCTCGTTGATTCAGCATCAAAAGCGAATTTTTAGAGGTCCCCTTTAGTTTTCAGCCGGGGCAGTCTCAGCGGTCTCAGAATTGCCCGACTCTGAGAGCAGCTCGGCGGGCGGCTCCAGCCCCAAGCTCTCTGCTGCCTGAGGGTCGAAGTAGATCTGAGTAGCATCTTCGCCCTCGAGCAGATGCACCGTGTCTGTAAACAGGGCTGCTTTCTGCTCATCATTTTGGGCAGCCAGGTACTGAATCACCAGATCGGCCACAGCCTGCGCCATTTTTTCATAGTTGGCACCGTAGGCCAGCAGAACTCCGCTACCCCGGGCAGACAAGGGGTCGGAAGAGACTACCGGCAAGAGATTGCGGTTGGCCACTCTCATTACCGTCTCAATATTTTCAAACAACAAACTGCTGTTGGCCAAGTACAGCACCCCCACCTGGTCGCTTGCCAAGGTGCTGACGGCATCGGAAATTTGGTCGGTATTGTAGAGAATCGAGGCCCTGACCAAACTGATTCCGGCCAGGTTGGCACGGTAGCGGATCAGCCCCGTAATATAGCGCGAACTGGCCTCTTCGACAGACTCAATCTGGCCCAGTGAATCCAGTTCCGGCATCAGAGCCTGTATTTTTTGAATGGCAGTTCCCACAGGCACTGCATCACTATAGCCGGTAATCGGACTGTTGCTGCTGAGTATGCCGGCACTTTCAGGGTCGGTGACCGCGGCGTAGATGATCGGGCTGCCCGATTCTTCGGCAAAACTCTGGGCAATCGGTGTATCTATGGCCAAACGCAGTACCAGCTCGCTGTTCTGGGCAAATTCCGCGGCAATCTGGCGCGCGTTTTCGGTATTGCCCCCGGCGTCTTTCAATTCAAACTCCGCCTCGGGATGCTGCTTCCGAACGATTGAAACAATGCGTTCTTCAAGAAAATTGTTCGATGGAGCATTGTTATATTTAGCTAAACCAATATGTATTGGGTCTTTTTTACAAGACACAGCAAAAACCATAGTTAAATGTATAAATATAATCAGGTAGAACCATTTGCTATTCATAGAATATCTCCCGAAACATTTGAGGGACCTCCCAAAATTCGCTCTTCCTGCGCAGCTATTTTGGAGCGAGGAAGTGGGACCGAGGCATGCTTTGCGGAATTGGAATTTTTAGAGGTTCCCTTTAGAGGTGCCCTTTTGTGCTTCAGCAAATATGCTTTTAAAAGGCTCCTTAAAGCTACTGAATGAGATAACTTTAGGGAACCTCTAAAAATTCCAATTCTGCGCTGAATCGCGATCTTGTTGCCGAACAGCTTTGTCAGAAGAGGCGGCAGGCTCTTGCTGCGCACGGCCTGCATTTTCTTCCATGCTGAGGCATGGAAGCCTATACAATACAACAAAGTATTCTTCGGCCTCACTTCCTCACTCCAAAATAGCTTCGCAGGAAGAGCGAATTTTTAGAGGTCCCCTTTAGTGGATTCCCTGCCCCGGCTCACGCCTGTGATGTATTGTTCGTGTCGCCACAAAAAGGCAGGAATGCAAAGGCTAAAAATTCGCTCTTCCTGCGCTCCATGAGAGTTCGCGAGCAGTTCGGCGGGACTTTTCTCCGCTGTTCTGCTAGAATCGAGCCCTGTCTATCCGCGCCTCCATTGTGGAGCTAAACAGGAAGCCAACCATTGGACACAAATAGAGCCATCGCTACGTTGCTAATGATCCTTCTCGGGATGGGAGCCCTGCTCATCCTGCTGCGCCTGTGCCTCAGCCTCTGGCAGCAGCACCGCCGCAGGAATGCGGCGCCGGAGTCCCCGGATTTTACCCGACCGGAACTGCGGTCTTATCCAGCTGCGCCTGTGGCGGAATATCTGGGGCGCCATGCTCCGCGCGAAAGCGCCGGGCAGGAGCGCGAGTTTGCGCCCTTGCCGGAGGCCCGGCACAGTGAGGAGCAACACTATTACCAAGAGCAACTGAGGGTCCGCCAAAAGCGCATTGAAGAGCTGGAGGCCCGCTGCATTCATCTACAAGCGGAAAAAGTGCGGCTGGAAACCATTCTGGAACAACACAGCGGGCTGCAAAACCAGCTATTGGAACAAAGCAAACTCAATTGGGAGGAGGCCAGCCGCAAGCAGCAGCAGGAGCAAACACAGCATGTGCTGCAAAGCCTTCAACCCCTGCAGCAGCAACTGCAATATTTTCAGCAGCAACTGGAGCAACAGCACCAGGACGGCATCAAAAACAGCACCCGGCTGGAGCATTACCTTCAGCAGCTGCAAGATGACACGCTCCGCCTCAGCAACGACGCACAGGGCCTGACCGAAGCCCTGAAGGGCGACTCGAAACGCCAGGGTGCCTGGGGCGAAATGGTACTGGCGCGCACTCTGGAACAGTCGGGCCTGCGCGAAGGTCTGGAATATCAGTTACAGAAGAGCTTTGTCGGGCCGGATGGCAGCGTTTTTCGCCCGGATGCGGTGGTGCAGTTCCCCGGTCAGCGCTACTTGATTATCGATGCCAAGGTTTCGCTGAAAGCCTACGAGGCCTTTCTCTCGGCCCGGGATGAAGCAGAGCGCCGAGAGCAGCTCAAGAAGCACTGCGAGTCGCTGTCCCGGCACATTAAGGAACTTTCGGGCAAAGAATACCAGAAACTGCTGGGAGTGCAGGAAAGCCCGGACTTTGTGCTGTTGTTCTGCCCTGTAGAAGGTGCCCTGGCCGAGGCCCTGCGCTGTGAGAACAGCTTGTTTGAAGAGGGTTTCCACCGCCATGTGATTCTGGTCAGCCCGACTTTGCTCTTTACAGTGCTGCGTATTGTGGAACAGTTGTGGCGCTATGAAAAACAGCGGCGTAACGTTGCTGCGCTCTACGACCAAGCGGGCAAGGTCTGTGACAAGCTGTCACTGTTCTGCACCGATATGGGCCGGGTTGAACAACAAATAAACATCCTACATAAAAGTGTGGAAAAAGCTATACACAGGCTCTCTGGCGGAAGGCATTCTCTGCTTAGGCAAGCGCAAAAGTTACGGGATTTAGGAGCCGATACTACTAGGGAATTGCCCCGTTCAATGCCCGATGGTTCGCGTGCAGCGGCAAGCGGAGCAGCCACCGGGCCGGGTTGCCGCTCTGCGGAGCAATCCAGGGAATATGTGAATGCCACTGCCGATTGAAACAGAATGCATTGTTCGCGATGGCGATATCTTCAGTGGTACCACAACGGACCCGGACAAGTTTTGGATCTATTCTTGGGAAGGGCACTCCCAGCCGGGCAGGGGCAACTGGAAGATTGCGGTGCCGCTGACTGTGGTCTCCAGCACCCCCGGAATGATCTTGGCCAATGTATCCGAAGACCTGAAGCGCAGAAAGCGTCTGCCGCGCATTACTCTGGGCAAGCCACTTCCACCCGAGCCACCCGTAATTATGGGCGGCGGCGTTCCTGTGCTGGGCCTGACAGCCAGCAGCAAGGTAGACCCCGAGACCAAAAAGCGCAGCGATGAATACAAACTGCTGCGCAGCCAGCCCCTGCCCTCTCAGGAGCGTCATGAATACAAAAGCTACCCCGAGGATGTGCGGCCGGGGCAGAACCTGCGGCACAAACGTTCTCATTCTCCCGGGATTATGGGTCGGGCTTCTGGTGAGCAGCCGGTCTACCACAGCTACCTTGCCCTTTCGTGGCAGTACATGGGCCTGCAGGCCCATGTACTGGACTGCCTCAACCATCTGGAATCGGTCTGCGTGGCCCATTACCTGCCTGCGGAAATGCTGGCGCAATCGCTGGCACCGGGTACAGATAAGCCTCAAAAAAAGCCTCGGAACATGCGTTTCGGCAGTTCCCTGCGCCACCGTATGGAAGCCTTTATCTCTCAGGGCAGGATTGCCTTTCTGATGGGCAATGTGCGAGCAGTGGCTATGCAGCTTGAGCTTATCACCGGCCAGGGGCTCGGTGAGAGCGAGGTCCACGAGCTGGAAAAGTTCCAGGCCTTTGAGGAGCTGGCGGCGTTGGATCGCGGACTGCCGGTACTGTATTTGTATCCGTTTCACAATATTTACGAAATGGAGCGCGCCGGGGAATTGCACAGTGGCCCGAATGTCCACAACCGGGACATCACTTATGTCGCGCCTCTGCGCGAACTGCGTTGCCTGCTGCAACCCGGCCCGCTGCAGCGGCAGCTGGAATGCCATGCCCACCCTTCACTGTATTTGTAGGACAGCTCTAAAAATTTTCAGGGTTTGCCCTTGACTCCGGCTCCCAAAATCATTATATACTTCCGCTCTTGAAATCTTATTGTATCGTGACCTTTCCGACCTTGGTCAGAATATCATAATTTATGGGGACCTCTAAAAATTCGCTTTTGATGCTGAATCAGCGAGATTTTGCCGATAGTGAGGAAGTGAAGCCGAAGTATACTTTGTTGTATGGTAAGGCTTTGCTGACGGTGAGGAATGGCGAGGCGAAGCAGCCATTCCTCACAAATCCTGCCGAAGGCAGAACCTTTATTCGGCAACAAGATCGCGATTCAGCGCAGAATTGGAATTTTTAGAGGTCCCCTTATGCGTTATTTCGCGCAATCATACATAAGGAGTATTGCACAATGAGGTATAAGTTTAGTAAAACTCGCTCATCGCTCATCACCCGGGAAACCCCAAAATTAGCGCTATACCGCAGGAAATTTTCTTTCCCCGTGGTGTTTTTGCGCCCATTCGCCCTCCTTTCCATCTTTTTCCTGGCACTGGCCTGTGGCCCCCCCGAAGATATTGGGCTCGGCCCGAATCTGCCGAAGGAGGTATCTTCGCTGAGCGCGGAGAAGCAGAAAGAACTGGCCGAACTTCTACAGGCGGGAGGCCTGCACGAAACGGAACGGAACCGGTTTGTAAAGCTTGTGGCTAGGCCTGAAGGTGATCTGAGTCCTGCGGAACAGGACGAGCTGGACGATTTTGTCGCGAGGATAAACAGTGCCCTGTCCGATAAGGATGAACAGGAGCTGAAGAAACTGGAGGCGGAGCTGAAGAGCTTGGAAAGCGGGGCTGCTGAGTCCGCCGGTGCCAACCGTGCGCCATCAATTGCCAGTGTGACGGCGGCGGGCGGTGCAACAAGTATTAAGGCAGGCGAGACTCTGGTCTACACGGTGAGCGCATCTGACCCTGAGGGGGACACGCTCTCGTACCAGTGGCATTACCGCAGAAGTGGCGCAACTTCCTGGACAGACTTTACCGGGAATACCACAGCGACATTTGCCCCGGCAGCGGACTGGGAGCTGGGCGACTATGAGATTGCGGTAACAGTGAGCGACAGCAAGGGAGGAACGGCAAACACCAAAGCGGGGCCACCACTGGCGGTGGCGGTGAGGGCAGATATCTCAGGTGCCACGGTGACGGTGGGTACGAATAACGCGTTTACTATCGACTCTACTATCACCGGGAAATCCCAGATTTCGGTAAAAGTTACAGTGGGAGGGCAGACCCTGGGATCTGGGGTTCACTACACATTGTCGGTAGATCCCTCGGCGACAGCTCTTTCAGGCGTAAGCTTCCATATTGTTGACCTGGCTGGTGGTGTTTATGCGTTGACGGGTGGCTCCGATGGTACTGCTACGGCAGGCTCTTCTGCGAATTATGAGGTTACGGTCACGGGCAAGGGGAACTACACGGGTACAGTGACTCAAACCGTCGCCATCTCGGTACAATAGACCTGCCCTACGTGAAGTCCCTGTCTGGCCGGTAGCGGCCTCAGCGGCCCCGCCCAAAGCGGGGCCGCTTTGCTTTGCCTGTTCTCTGGCCTGCGGGTAGGGAACCACGGATCCGCAGAGTACGATACATGTTTGTCACTCCCGTGAAAACGGGAGTCTATTGGGAGGTCCCCTGAAGTTTCTCATCAAACAAAGGCAGAGCCTGCATGGCTCTTCTTCCATCTGCCTCGCCGGGCAGGCCCTGTTCGATCTGTTGCCAGGCAACCAAGGCGGCCTGTTTTTCGGCCTGCTTCTTGCTCGGCCCCGTGCCGTTGCAGATGTATCGCTCGTTGATGTACAGCCTGCTCTCAAAGCCGCAGGGCCGCAACGCTTTCTCATTTTTCGTGTGTACAGCTCCTCCGCAAGGGGGCGCGAATAGTTCGTTCGTGTCATAACGGGGCAGGCTTTTATAGAGTTTCTGCACATATTCCTGCAAGCGCAGTTTGGCATCCTGCGGCGAGTAGGGGCAGTCCCGGTAGCGTGCCAGCTGACTGCCCAGCAAGCGCAGCACCAGGTGCCGGGCCTGAGCCAGTCCCTGGTCAAGATAGCAGGCACCAATCAGGGCTTCGACCACATTGGCCAGTATCGAATCCTTGTCTTCTCCGCCGTCCCGGGACTCCCCTTTGCCCAGCAGAATCAGGTGCCCGAGCTGGTATTCGCGGGCGGCGGCGGCCAGGGACTCGGCGCTGACGATATACGACTTCAGTTTGGAGAGAACTCCTTCGTTGCGTTGCGGGAAACTCTGGTAGAGATGTTCGGTAATGCACAGGCCCAGCACGGAGTCGCCCAGCAGTTCCAGACGTTCGTTGTGCTGCGCCTTGCCGCCCTGGCAAGGCGCAGCGCCTTTGTATTCATTGACGAAGGATCTGTGGGTCAGGGCCAGCAGGTATAGTTCTCGCCGCTTCGGAGCAAAGCCCAGAATCTGTTCCAGTTCGACCTGCTGACTCGCCATTGCTGTGTGTTCTCCTCGTTTTGGGATTTTTAGAGGTCCCCTTAAGGGAACCTCTAAAAATCCCCCATCATTTTGACGAGACGTTCCTCTTATAAAATGAGCGGCTTGGTCAGGGAGACAGCAGGCTCTTGCGAGGGGCCGTTTGGCCCCTCCCCGCGGTTCCCTTATGAAAGCTCTCGGAGCTGCAATGTTGCAAAAGCTGTGCCGGGCCACTACAGTTGCCAAGGCTATGGGGGCGGCCCGTCCGGGGCCTTTGAGGCCATCATCCTTGCCTCGCGAAAGGTCTGAAATAAGCCATGAAAGTTGGAATCATTGCGGCAATGGAAGAAGAGCTGAAAGCTCTGACTTCCTTACTCCGGAATTACAGGGTGGGAAACGAGCCCGGGCACTATCACATTTCAACCCCCGTTTTGGAATGGCATTACGGCCAGATGGAGAGACCGCAGCGGGACGGGGGCGAGCCCATTGAAATTATAGCCCTGCAGTCGGGTGTCGGCAAGGCACTGGCGGCACTGCGTACCGGCCTGCTGCTGCAATACCACAAAGTGGAATACCTGATTAACATCGGCTCGGCCGGCGGCTTGATGAAGACCGGGCAGCACGGTGATATTGTGATCGCCGACTCTCTGGCTTATCACGATGCCGATGTCTGTTCCTTTGGCTATAGCTACGGCCAGCTGCCCGGCAATCCCGATCGGTTTCCGACCAGTCAACCTTTGCGGAGTATGGCACTGCAGGTGGCCGGCGAATTTTTTGCCGCTCAGGAGCGAACTCCGAACAGGGCTCTCATTGGCCCGATTGTCAGCGGAGACTCTTTCATCAGACAGCACAGCCCGCAACTTGCGGTGATCCGGCAACACTTTCCCAAGGCCCTGGCCGTAGATATGGAAGCTGCGGCGATCGCCCAGGTATCTTTTCTCTACGGTTGCCCCTGCCTGATTGTGCGCTCGATTTCCGATTTCCCCCTGCGGCCTGACGGCAAGGTGGACTTCCAGCAGTATCTGCCGCTGGCCGCGGCAAATGCCGCGCAGATTGTGCAGCAGATTATCCGTAGAGAGTCCGGCTGAGAGAACTGGGGCCCTGAAGATTCGACCAGTTTATTCGCAGCATTAGCAGTGCATTATCAGTGAAAGGAGAGGTAAATCAATGCCTGTTTTTACCATTCCCGGCTCCGATAATCTGCGACAGAACTGCCGGAATATCGCCCGATATATTGATCTCGCACTGCGCCCACGCCCGATATCAAGCTTGGACTGCAATGAAGCGGGAACATCCATGGAACTGCGAGAACCCGACAAGCCGCGACTATCTGCCCGGCATGTCTTGATTCTGCTACTGGTGCAGGATAGCTTTCCGCACCAGGGAGCAAGGCAAGGCAGCCTGCTCAGCCGGGAGTTGCACAAGACCTGCCTGCAATTAAAGCAGGCTCTCACGCAGCAGATGCAGCCGCACAATAATCTCGGGGCCGACCATGCGGCAAACTCCTTTCCGAATGAATCTCAGGTGAATGCGGATGAGTCCGGCTCCGCAACCGTTCCCGCAGGTGGCATGGCTACTGGGGAACTGAAAGCCACGGGGTTAGATTTCTGGCAGCCAGGTGCCCACTACTTGGAGGAGTATTCCCAGTGTCCGGACTCTCGGTCTGTGCGGACTTTTCAGATTATGGTACTGCCTTTGCCCTGTGACTTGTCGTTGAAACAACTCTCAGCACGGCTAAAGAGAGATGAGCGTCTGCTGAAGTGGCGTTTCGGGAGAGCGCGTGAGGATGCCGGCTGTGAGCTGCATTTGATTTTCTGGCCGAAGCCCGGGAATACGTGGGAAAAACCGTCGGGCGCAACAGATACAGGCGCAGACAGCTCGCCTCAGCTTTGGCAAGGCTTCCTGCAGTTGCAGCTGTCGCTGCCCGACTGGCATCTGGCCCGGCTGGGCACCGAGGCCGCAGTGGAGAAAAGTCAGAATAAGCGGGTCTGTGGCGAAGCTTACCCCGGTATCGGGCCGACACACCAACTGCAGGAAGCCCGGAAATGGTTGGAAGAGCTGTGGGCCCTGATGAATCCAAGCCACTGCGCATACTTGCTCAAGGGCTGGCTGCGCCCTGAACTGCAGGCCAAGGGCCTGCTGGGTCATCCGGCCTTTGGCATTCTGGCTGCCTGGGACATTGAAGAGATTCTGCTGCTATGCCGGAGAGCCTGAAGGGCACCTCTAAAAATGACGGGTACAGGTTTGGCTCTTCAAACACAATAACAATCAATTTTCATCGCCTGCAGTCGGGCGACAAAAGCGGGGTCGGCATCACTGTTCGTGACAAAGACATCAACGTCCGAAATTTCGGCAAATTTCGCAACAGAAGTTTGGTGAATTTTTGAGCTGTCGGCCAACATAATGCGCCGTTTGGCCCTTCCGATCATGGCCGCTTTGACCTCCCCTTCCAGTTTGTTGATGTCCGTAAAACCATATTCCAGATGGCATCCGGTAGTGCTGAGCAGTGCAATGTCCGCGTGATGGTTGAGGAAAAACTGCCTAGCTTCACTGCCGACAAACGATTGAGAGCGGGGTCGCAACACACCTCCGCAACCGATGACTTCACTCTCGGGGAGCAATTGTAAGGCCAGTTGTAATGTCTCCAGACCATTACTCATCAACGCGGCAGGTTGATTGGCCTTGATGTGTTCCAGAACATAAGAGACGGTAGTACCGGCCTCGAGAAACAGGCTGCAACCGCTTGCAATCAGATTCTGAGCCGTCCAGGCGGCAATTTTGCGCTTCTGTGCCGTATGTAGAAACGTCTTGCTGGAAAAATCTCTTTCTGTGGGCTTGAACACCGCCGCTCCGCGACTGAGCGTTGCAAAATTCAGGTCTTCCAGCTTCTTGAATACCCGGTACGCAGTCATCCGAGAAATACCAAACTGCTCGCAGGCCTCTTTGTTGCTGATGGAACCGTTAATCGTCAGATGAGCCAGAACACTTTCGTCAATTTGATTCAACCCTATTTGCATGCCCCAGAATGTATCATTTATCCTGTTACATGTCAAGTATGATTAATTATTATTATAAATATAATTATAGAATTTCAAAAAAGTATTTGACAACTATCGAAAGTCATGTTATAAAAATTAAATAACATAGTTACATAATTAGCCCTCGATTGAGAGATGTCCCGGAATGACACGAGAATATCTGGCCTTGGATTTGGGGGCCTCAAGTGGCCGTCTGATTAAAGGGCATTACTCCTGCTCTCAAAAAATCTTAGGGTTGCAGGAACAGGCTCGTATCGAACATCAGGCTCTGCGCGGAGCCTCCGGCCATCTGGAATGGCAGCTGGCCCGGATTGTGGCATGGATATACGATGAGCTGGGGAACTTGAGTTGTGGGCCCCCAAACTATTGTTCCATCGGTCTCGACTCTTGGGCCGTGGACTATGTCTTGCTCGACCGAAAGCGGCAACTGCTCGCTCCGCCTTATTCGTACCGCGATGAACGGACACAGGGCGTCTATGAGGAGCTGGCTCTCCGGATAAATTTTCGGGAATTATACCAGCGCACCGGCGCCCAGTTTATGGAGCCCAATACTCTCTGTCAGCTCTGGGCCGTTCAACGCGACGAACCTCAGGTACTGGAGCAGGCCCGTTATTTCCTGATGATACCGGACTATCTGGCCTTCGAGCTCTGTGGCGCAATGGCAAACGAGCCCACCAACGCTTCTACCAGCCAACTCTATTCATTTTCTAAGCAGAGCTGGGATTTTGCGCTGATTGAGCAGCTTGGGCTGCCATCCCGAATGTTCGGCCAGCTTTTGCCGGTGGGATCCGTGCTGGCCCCTCGGCTGAAACCCGGGCTGGCCAAGGGCAGTCTGGCCGGCTGCGGGGTAGTCCAGACGGCCAGCCACGACACGGCCTCGGCGGTAATGGCAATCCCCTTTCAGGAATCTGCTGAGCATGCCAAATTGTTCCTCAGTTCCGGGACCTGGTCGGTAATGGGTTATGAGCTGGATGAGCCCGTTACCAGCACCGAAGCGCGCGGGGAAAATTTTGCCAATGCATTGGGCTACGGCGGCCATACGCTGTTTTTGAAATCGCTGTGTGGTCTGTGGCTGCTTCAGGAATTACAGCGCGAACTGCGCCGGGAATCTGGAATACAGTTGGACTACGCCCGGCTGGAAGAATTGGCTCGTCAAGCCGGTCCCGGCACTGTCCTTTTCCCGGTGGGGCACCCCGACCTGCTGCGCCCCGGCAATATCCCGGGGAAAATCATCCGGCTTTGCATTCACTTTAACCAGCAGCTCCCGCAGACTTTCGGTCGGGACCTTGCAACAGATTTGCCCATTGTACTACGCAGCATTTACGACAGTTTGGCCATGGAATATCGCTCATGCTATGAAGCCTTGCAGCGGGTCAGCAGCAAGAGTGCCGCAGTAATGCACATAGTCGGCGGCGGTGCACAAAGTGCTTTGCTCAATCAGCTCTGTGCCGACAGCCTGGGAATACCGGTGCAGTCCGGGCCCTTGGAAGCTGCTGCGATGGGCAATATTCTGGCTCAGGTGCTCGCCGATGGGGCGGTTTCTGGTTGCCAAAACCTGACTGATGCCCGGAGTATAGTTCGCAATTCTTTTGCAATCCGGACATTTTCTCCCCGGCAGAACAGCCCGGCTGCTTATCAGCGTTATCAGGCGATGCAGAATTCTCGGGAGCTGGCGGGAACTGATGATGACGCCTGAATATGAGGAATAAAGCGTTATGAAGTATCTGATTGATGCTGCCATGATGCCAGCATCAATCGTGTGGCGGCTTGGGTCATTGGCACCCGCAATACGCAGAAGGCCTTGCTGATCAGTTTGCTGGAAAATGTCAAAGACTTGCAGCAGGCAGAATATTTGTTTGACTTCACCAAACGCCTGGCCCTGATGGAAGAGTATAAAAGCCTAGACTTTGGCGCAGTCTGGGATTATTTCTGCCTGAAGAATGACACCGCTCCCGGCCTGGCTCAAGCAACTGGCCCGGTACGACCACGATGTTCTCTTTAGGCGTTGAGAGGATTTGAATCATAGGGAAACAACAAATGCAACCAAAAAACTGGGAACACGTCAGCTACCTCTGGGACGATGCGGCGGCCAAAAACATGACGGAACTGGAACAACTGGTATACCGCTCCAATCTCCTCGGGGAAGACCAGCGCATCACCAACACCGGCGGAGGCAACACTTCCGCCAAAATAATGATGCGGGATCCCCTGAGCGGGGAAGACGTGGATATCCTGTGGGTCAAAGGCTCGGGAGGCGACCTGCGCACCGCCCGAGAGGAAAATTTCGCCTCGCTGTACCAGGAAAAACTGCTGGCCCTGCGAAAGATCTACCAGTCCAGTGCGGAAAAAGGCGCCAAAACCCCGATCGAAGACCAGATGGTCGCGATGTATCCCCACTGCACCTACAACCTCAACCCGCGCCCCGCCTCCATCGACACCCCGCTGCACTCTTTTATCCCCGCCAGACACGTCGACCACAGCCACCCCAACGCCGTGATCGCCATTGCCGCCGCCAAAAACTCAAAGGAATTGACGCGGGAGATTTTCGGAGACGAAATCGGCTGGCTTCCCTGGCAGCGGCCGGGCTTCGACCTGGGTCTGCGGATGCAGCAAGCATGCCGCAGAAATCCCAAACTCAAGGGTCTGCTGATGGCCCAGCACGGCCTGATCAGCTGGGCCGATGAGAGCAAAGCCTGCTATGAACGGACCTTAACCCTGATCGAAAAGGCCGCCGCTTACATTGCCGCGCGGGACAAAGGGGCGCAGGCCTTCGGCGGGACAAAATACCGGGCACTGGATGAAGAGCAGCGCGAGTCCGTGCTCTGCCAGGTGCTCCCGGAACTGCGGGGCATGGTCTCCCGGCAGCACCGATTTATCGGCACGGTGCAATCCGACCCGGCTATCCTGCAATTTGCCGGCAGCCGGGACGCACCCCGCCTGGCCGAACTGGGCACCTCCTGCCCCGACCACTTCCTGCGCACCAAAATCAAGCCCCTCTACGTCGACTGGAATCCGCAGTCTGAGGATGCCGAGGCTCTGCTGGCAAAACTACAGGCCGGCTTAGAGCAGTACCGCGAGGATTACGCTGCCTATCACGAGTCCTGCAAACACAGCGACTCCCCCGTACTGCGCGACCCGAATCCCACGGTGATTCTGATCCCCGGACTGGGTATGATCGCCTGGGGCAAGAATAAAAGCGAGTCGCGGGTAACGGCAGAGTTTTACAGCTGTGCGGTAGCGGTCATGCGGGGGGCCGAGGCCCTGAGCGAGTACATCGCCTTGCCCCGTCAGGAGGCCTTCGACATCGAGTACTGGGCCCTGGAAGAGGCCAAGCTGCGCCGCATGCCGCCCGAAAAGGAGTTTGCCCGCAAGGTCGCGATTGTCGTCGGGGCGGGCAGCGGTATTGGCAAGGCCACGGCCCAGCGTCTGGCTCGCGAGGGCGCCCACGTAGTCTGCGCCGATTTGAGTCTGGACGCGGCGCAGGCCGCGGCCCGGGAACTCACGGACATTTACGGCCAAGGTATTGGCGTGGCGGGCACGGGCATTTCGTCCTGCGGTCCGGCCATCGGTCTGGGGGTGGATATGACCCAACGACCCAGCGTCCGCGCCATGCTGCAGCAGGTGCTGCTGGCCTACGGCGGCATCGACAATGTAATTGTTACCGCCGGGATCTTTGTGCCCCCGGATACCGCCGGCTCCATTCCCGATGAGAAGTGGGGCTTGACCTTTGATATCAACGTCATCGGCCCCTTTCTGGTCGCAGACGAGGCCCGGGCGATCTGGCAGGCGCAGGGTTTGTCGGGGACTTTGGTCTTGACCAGCAGCGTCAATGCGGTAGTGCCCAAGCGCGGCTCGCTGGCCTATGACAGCAGCAAGGCAGCGGTCAGTCATCTGGTGCGGGAGCTGGCGATTGAGCTCTCGCCCTTGGTACGGGTCAACGGTCTGGCCCCGGCGACGCTTGTCGAGGGCAGCAACATGTTCCCCCGCGAACGGGTGATCAGCTCTCTGAGCAAGTACGGCATCCGCTATTCGGAGTCCGAGGAGACGGAGGCTCTGCGCGACAGGCTGGCCGCTTTCTATGCGGAGCGCACGTTGACCCGGGCTCCGATTCGCTTGGCCGATCAGGCCGAGGCGGCCTGTCTGTTGGCCGGAGAGCGTCTAGCCAAGACCACGGGCCAGATCATCAGCGTGGACGGCGGGCTGCACGAGGCGTTTCTGCGTTGATTGACATATGGAGATTGGGATGAGCGAAGGAACTTCAATGTGTGTTTTATATGGACTAGAAATTATTCCAGGAAAGTTTACTTCAATTCAAGGAAATACAAAAGGAGTGATCGTTATGAACACAATGTATAAAAGAGTATGTCAAACTCTATTTTTGACAATTGGGATTTTGTTTGTCGCAGGATGCAGTAAAAGTGGTCCAAAGACTTATAAAATAGGTGTTATCCCCAAGTTTATTGCCGAAGACTATTTTATTGCCGCTGAGCGAGGGTTCAAGAAAGCAGGGGAAGAGTTAGGAATTCAGGTTGATTGGGTGGGGGATACTATGTCTCAAACCTCAGCTGCGAACCAGAAGAACTATATCCAGAGCTTTATAGATAAACGTTATGATGCCATACTGGTCTCTGCACTTGACCCTGAAAGCTATGCAGAGGCTCTTCGAGAGGCGCGAGAAAAAGGAATTCTGGTCATTACTTGGGATGCTGATGTCAATCCTTCTGCACGCGACTATTTTGTCAACCAAGCAGAAGGAGATCAGATTGCGATACAGTTGCTAAAAGGTCTTGCGGGAGACCTTAGTGACTATAGCTCTGACAATCAGGCGAATATAACCCTCGTATCAACGACAACAGACTCTCCAAATCAGAATGCCTGGATAGAGGCGATTGTCAATGAGTACAATCAAAACCGGAATGCCGAGTACAGCCATATCAATCTCTTGGCGGACCAGAGACAAATTGTTTATGCCGGGAACGACCAAGGGACCGCTGATGAAAAAATCAAGGCGTTATTGACTGCTAATACTGATATTAATGGTATTATTGCTCTTTCTTCGAATACGGTTCCAGCGGTATCTACAGCTCGGGACCAGTTAGGAATTGAAAATGAGATAAAGATTATTGGAGTCAGTGTTCCCGAATCCTCACGCAGCGATATGCAGGAAGGCAAGATTTCTGCTGTAGTGCTGTGGCAACCGTATGATCTCGGTTACCTTTCTGTATATGTTGCTGCGAAAGCCCTGCAAGGAAAAGAAAATGGAGAGGGGATCCACGGATCCTATTTTAAGTCTCCATTAAGCGGAACGAATATGACTACGAGTTTCCTTGATGGAAGTACGATGATCAATTATCCCGCAGAAGGACACAAGATCCTCCCAGACAATACAATAATATTGGGAGACCCCATAGTTTGGAACCTGAAAAATATTGACCGCTTTAGAGGGTACCCACAAGCAGACAGCGGGATGGGATATTTCTTGAAGTAACTGGAGCCCAAAATTCTGATGAGCTGTTTTCTGATAACTTTTTATCAGGTCTTTGCCATCAGAATTTTTGTATAAGCGTTCTTTGTTTTTCAGCTTTCCAGTGATTTCCAATTAATAATTGCAATAGTCTGGAGAATGTACATGATTGGTAATGTCATCGATAGAAAAAACGGCTTACAAAGCTCTTCTCATAAAGAAATTCTTGTATTAAAAGGTATAAATAAACATTTTGCTGGTGTTCAAGCTCTTTCTAACATGAATATTAGTTTAGAGGAAAGCGAAATTCATGCTGTATGCGGTGAAAATGGAGCGGGGAAATCCACTCTCATGAAAATCATTACTGGAATATATAAACCAGATACAGGTGATATTTATTTGAAGGGGGAAAAAATAAAGATAAATAATCCCAATGATTCTTATTGCAGGGGGGTGGCCATTATTTTCCAAGAAACCAGCCTTTTCCCGGATCTGACAGTATTGGAAAATATGTTTATGGGGCATGAAATTATGACCGGAGGCCTGTTCCCCATACTTAATTACCCTAAAATGCGAAGAAAAGCTCTCGATATATTAGATACGTTATCTGAAAAAATAGATCTAGATGCTAAAATTAATGAATTAGGGATTGCTGCGAAACAGATTGTAGAAATCGCTAAAGCTCTGACTTTTAATGCAAAGATTCTAATTCTCGACGAACCCACTGCAGCTCTGACAAATAAAGAAGTCGATGTTTTGTTCGGAACCATGAAAAAACTGAGAAAATCTGGGGTCTCCATGCTTTATATAAGCCATCGTTTAGATGAGATATTTCGCGTAGCTGATAGAGTTACAGTGATTCGTGATGGTTCTTATGTGAATTCTGCTCCAATTGACGAAGTTACCAAAGAGCAGTTAGTTTCATGGATGGTTGGACGCACTCTTCACGAATTATATCCAAAAGTACAGGTTCCTATAACGGATGTAGTCCTATCTGTCCATAATATTAGTCAGCGGAGTACCTTGAGAAACATCAATTTTACTCTTAGAAATGGGGAAGTTCTAGGGATCGCTGGTTTATCGGGTGCAGGACGAACAAGATTAGCCAAAATACTGTGCGGGATTGAGCCTTTTGATGCGGGCCAGATCCTTCTTAACGGCAAACCAGTGGCCATCAGAAATTATCGACAAGCTTTAGATCATGGCATTGCCTATGTTTCCGAAGATCGACAAAAATTTGGTTTGGTCACCGCCATGTCAATTATTGAAAATATTACCATGAAGAAGTTGTCAAATATAACAAACTCTCACGGCATTATCCAAAGATATCGAGAGGAAAAAATTTATAATCATTTTTCCGATAAATTATCCATCAAGGCAGAGCACGGACATTTTGTAGTAAAAAATCTTTCAGGGGGGAATCAGCAAAAAGTGGCCGTGGCCAAGGCACTGGCTTTAGAACCACAGATTTTAATTCTAGATGAGCCCACGAGAGGGGTAGATGTTGGTGCGAAGAGTGAGATTCACAGATTGGTATCTTACTTGGTTGAATCGGGAAAATCGGTAATTATGATTTCCAGTGATATTCCAGAATTACTGGGGATGAGCGATAGAATATTGGTTATGAAGGACGGGAGAGTGAGTGGAGAAATACAGCGAGAAGAAATGAGCCAGAAAAAAATACTGGAGATGGCTTTATAAATTTTGTATTAGAGAATTCATGATATTACAATTGTATATATTGTAATTTATTTTATACAACAATGAGTTACAGGAGATGGTTCATTGAAAACAGTTTATTTACATAAAAGAGAAATGGTATTGGGGGTAATTTTCTTGATACTATTTACTTCTTTAGCCACAACTACGAATTTTGGTTCATCGAATGGTCTGTATAGTTTTCTGATCGATGTCAGCCCTAACATTGTAGGGGCTATTGCCCTATCTCTTTTGATCATTACAGGTAATATTGATATTTCTGCCGGGACTATTATGGGGTTTATTGGTTTTACTTCGGGATACCTATCAAAACTTGGGATACCACCTGTTATTTTTATTTCTGCGGGAATTGCTACAGGAATTTTTTTGACTGCAATAAATGGTTTTATTACGGTTAAGTTTGGAATTCCCAGTATTGTCGTAACGTTGGCCATGAATATTGTCCACTTAGGTTTTTATGCCACTTTCTTGCCCAATTCTGGTTGGATTGATGGCTTGGGGGACGCCTATACATGGTTTGGCCGGTTTCGATTATTAAAAATAGTGCCCTTAATAGCTATTGTTGCATTAGTCATAACTTTACTATTTATGTTTATCATGAAATATACACGTTTTGGCAAAGCTGTTTATGCTGTAGGAGGAAATCGTCAAGCGGCAATTTATGCAGGTATTAGACCTGATTCCCTGCTCATCAAAGTCTTTTGTGTAGAAGGACTGCTTTTAGGTATTGCCGGAATGCTTAAGGCTGTTACGGTAAATGAAGTTATCCCTTCAACCTTTCAGGGAAGAGAAATGGTTTTCATCGCCTCTGCTGTGGTGGGAGGTGTCAATATTTTTGGTGGGAGAGGGAGCATAGTCGGGGCATTATTGGGGGCGGTAATAGTCTATTTACTCAGTGTTTCTGTAATCTATATGGGATTTCAGGATTACTACCAATTTTCCCTTCAGGGAATCATTATCTTAGTTGCTGTATATTTTTCTTCTGGAGGACTGAGTCAATTAAGACAGAAAATCTGGTTATTACATTTTTTAAAGCGAAGGAATGGTAACTATGATTCGGTTTAAAATTACCCATCAACGAATATTAGTAGCTATACTTTTATTAATGATCCTGATTTTTGGAGCTTTTGAGCCAGTATTTTTCTATCCTGATGTCTTGTTCAACCTGACTGAAATTATTGCTGAGACCGGGATTATGGCTTTGGGGATGACCTATGTTATTACGACTGGAGGTATCGATCTTTCGGTAGGATACATCCTCCAGTTAGCAGCGATAGTATTTGGAGCCACTTGGGAAACAACTGCAAGTTTACCTCTGGCAATCTTGCTATGTATACTCACCGGAGTTTTTTGTGGAGCTGTTAATGGTGTTATTATTGCATATGGGAAGATTCCGGCTCTTGTAACAACTTTGGGAACAATGTATTTATTTCGCGGGCTCTCAATGATTATTGCAGGTACCCAGAGTTATGCAAATTTTCCTCAAGAATTCAAAGCGTTTGCCTCTACGGACATTTGGGGTGTCATACCTATCCAATTTTTTTACTTAGTTTTTCTTTTTATTATTCTGGATATATATTATAGAAGGGGGTCTTTAGGAAGAATTCTGAAGGGAATTGGTCATAATGAGTATGCTCTTATATATTCAGGAGTGCCAACTAAAAAATACCTAATATTCAGCTATATGCTTTTAGGTATGCTATGCAGTCTTGCTGCTCTTATTTATTTAGGGAGATTATCGGCTGCGAAAACCAGCATTGGTAACAATTTGAATTTACAAGTTATTACCGCTGTGGTACTGGGAGGGACATCAGTTATGGGGGGAATTGGAAGCATCCGCGGTACTTTTATCGGGGTGCTGATTATCGGAGTTCTTCAAAAAGGTTATTCATTGCTAAATTTTAGTGGAAATATATACAATTTTACTTTGGGTATAATTCTAATAACATCTTTACTGGTATTTGGTCTTCAAGAAAAAAATAAAAATGGATAATCTGTTGTTTATGCTACAATCAAAGTAAAAGGAGTGTGTTATGTTTAATACAACATGGACAGACGGAAAGATTCGTTGGAAACGCTTGCCTATACCCCCAGAAGATATGAAACGATTTACTGCTCGTTCTAATTTTAAAGGACTGCTGCAGAGTTTATCGTTTCTAGGCTTATTTGTTTTGACAGGGGGAACAGCTTACATTGCTTATATTCAAAAGAGCTGGGTATTAATGTCCATCGCCTTATACTTGCATGGAACCTTTTATCCGTTTGCCCCATTTTTTGCAATTCATGAGCTAACTCACAACACTGTTTTTAGAAGTAAGTATTTAAACAATATAATGATATGGATCTATGGTCTATTTGCCTGGGTTATGAATCCGTATTCTTTCCGTCTCAGCCATCGTCGCCATCACTTCTATACTCTGCATTGCAAGCATGACGGCGAAGAGCCGCGTTCGCGCAGATTTTCATGGAAAGATCCTACGTTATGGCTCTCTTTTTTCCGTTTTTTCTATATTAAAAATTGCTTTATTCATATCTCTCGCTTGTTATTGATTCGTCCTCAAGGTATTGGTTGTAATGGGCCAAGGTTCAGTGAATGGGAAAATTATGTGATGAGAGAGAAAGGAGCACCCAAAGATTGGCAAGCAGCCAAAACATGGGCACTTGTTTGTCTCTTATTCCATTTTTTATTTTCTATCTGGGCTATTTGGAGCGGGAATTGGTTTCTCATAGTTGTTGTAACACTTTCGCCCTTTTATGGCGGTTACTGGTATGCATCATTGATAGGCACACATATGCACACAGCAGTGGAAGATAACGTTGGTGACTGGCGTAAATGCTGCCGTTCTGTTAAGCTGGATCCATTTAGTTCTTTTCTTTACTGGCACATGGAAAATCATATAGAACATCATATGTTTGCGGCAGTTCCGTGTTATAATTTAAAAAGATTTAGCAAATATATCCATAAGAACTTTGCAGAAAGTTTTCCAAAGCCATTGGGTTTTTGGAAAAATCTCAATTATTGCTCCAAACATCCGACGAGTTCAGACTCCAGTGCCGGACCTCGCTTGAATCTACCGTAAGACATTCTTGAGGGTACCTCTAAAAATTCGCTTTTGATGCTGAATCAGCGAGATTTTGCCGATGGCGAGGAAGTGGAGCCGAAGCATACTTTGCTGTATGGTAAGGCCTTGCTGACGAAGCTATTCGGCAACAAGATCGCGATTCAGCGCGGAATTGGGATTTTTAGAGGTCCCCTTGAGTCCGGTAGCTGCGACTCTAAAATCAACTTAATATACCGAGGAGCCAGCGGGGGGAACTCTAAAGGGCAGCCCTAAAAATTACCAACGGCAAAAAGTAAGAGCCTCAACAGCGGAAACGCACATACAACGGAGCGTGATCGGAAATGTCCAATGCGGTTTCGCCCGCCCGATAAAGTACCTGCGGCTGCTCGCACAAGCTTAGGGACTCGGCATCGTAGTAAATCCGATCCAAGTGATGCATGCCAAAGATCTGCTGAAAGACCTTGGGAGCCCGCTTGATGTGCTGATTCTGGTCGCCGAAATCCACTTCCCGGAAATGGGAAGAACAGCGTTGAAGCATGCGCCCAATGGCCCGAATACGGCTGCTGTGCCAGCTGTTGAAGTCACCCGCAATGATCGCCGGAGCATTTTTGTGCCGGCGCCGGTGTCGCAGTAAGACTTCATGCAGCTGAGCTAATTGATCTTCAAAATGCCGCGTATGGACAAAATTGATGGCGTGGATATTGATCAGCAGTAGGGATTGGCCGTTGGTCAGCTCATAACTGCTGGCCAACATTGGCTTGGGAGTAAAGGCCAGGGGTTCGCGAGCCCGGCTGATATAGCCCAGATGCTCAGTGCAGTCGAGGGGAGAGAGTGTGGCCACGCCGGCATAAGCCTTGCGGTAGCTGCCGATGCGCAACTGGCGCAGATTGGGTAGAAAGGTGAAATGGTAGCCATTGTCGTGATAAAGGCCCTGATCTTGGTGCGGAGAAAAAGTGCGCGCGACAGAATATAGTCGGTAATTCAATTCCTGAAACAGGATGAATTCAGCCGGGTAGTATCGGTGCAGCTGATTGAAATATTCCGGCCAGCGCGGTCTGGCACATTTTTTATTCAGGTTCCAGGAAATCAGGGCGAACTCGGTCGCCACCCGTTTGCCGTTTGTGGTCGGTACAGGCCGCAGCTCATTGGCTCGGGTTTTTCTCTCTTTTTTGAGTGCCCGAGGATAGCCGTTGCGCCGGCAGGCCCGGAATCGCTGAGTCTGGCTGCGCGCAGCCTCAGCCGGGCGACGACCGGTCAGACTGGCCGCACAGCCTGCTTGCTGCGTGCGCTGTGCATTATGGGGAGCATGAAAGATCCGGTACTTCACCAGCTATACTTACCAGTCTACAGAAGCCAGAGAGTGGCTCTCTAAATAGCTGTTGCAGCGCGAAAAGGGCCGCGAGCCGAAAAAGCCCCGGTGCGCTGAGAGCGGTGAGGGATGGGGGCTGGCAATCAGGCAGTGACGCTGCTTGTCGATACTGGCAGCTTTTCCCCGGGCGTAGGAACCCCACAGCAGAAAGACCAGATGGTCTTTCTGCTGTGCTAGGCGCAGTATTACCTGGTCGGTGAACTCTTCCCAGCCGCGCTTGGCGTGCGAAGCTGCCCGGCACGCTTCAACCGTCAGCACACTGTTGAGCAACAGCACACCCTGCCTGGCCCAGCGCGCCAATCGGCCGTCTGGAGCACCGGCAGTTTCCCGCATCTGGCGGGCTGTGGAGCTCTCCGGCAGATCAGCGGCCAATTCCTTATAAATATTCTGCAGTGAAGGCGGCAGGGCCTGCCCCGCAGGCACCGCAAAGCTCAAGCCACAAGCCTGACCCGGCCCGTGGTACGGGTCCTGCCCCAAAATGATAACTTTGGTATGCTGCGGCGGAAAGTAGCTAAAGGCGGCAAAGATCTGTGCTCCCGGCGGATAGATAACCTTGCCCCGCTGCTTCTCGCGGCGTAAAAACTCGCTGAGCTGACGCATCTGCGGCCGCTCAAACAAATCGCCCAGCAAGTCAAGCCAAGGGCCGGAAAGCCCGACATTGCGCCGGGCTCCGGTATGCTTTGGGGAGCCCGGCGTATCAGGAGGGTATGGAGCACTCTGCAAAAGGTCCAAGGCTTCGTCCGGCATCTGTTCAATTCTCCAGCAGAGTAATTTCGACCCGGCGATTTTGCTTACGGCCCTGTGGAGTGTTGTTGGGGGCCAGCGGCTCGGTGGCCCCCACGCCGCGAATCACAATCTGTTCACGTCTGCGCACACCGTTCTCGATAAAGAACCGACCCACGACTCCGGCCCGTTTCTCCGAGAGCGTCTGCTGCTCCTCTGGCTTCCCCAGGTCAGCGGTATGCCCGGTGACCTGAATATCGCGCTTGGGATACTTTTGCAGGATACGGCTGATCTGTTGCAACTTGCGCTGCTCACCGGGCAGCATGCGGTCACTGTCGGGATAAAAGTTGATGGAATCGATAGAAATCGAAATCCCTTTATCCTTCTGCCGCACTTGGGCATCGATACCGGCTTTCTGTAGATCCTCTTCCAGCTCGCGCTTGAGATTCTGGTGGCGCATCGGCTCGACCTCGATGATATTGCCGCGCGAGTGCCCCCGAAACGTGATTTCAACGCCGCTCTGCATCAGGTACGAAATCTCAAATTTTTCTTTCTCGAACACTGGCAGGCCACGCTCACTGTCCCAGTACAGCTCAATATTGTGGCGAGCCCGCACCGAGCGGGGGATATTCTGCTGTTGTTCGGAAGGCTGTTTGCCGCGCGAGGACGCACCGGGAGAACGATACTCCGGCAAACGCTGCGAGCGGGGGGAGTCGCCCGGCATCGGGGGCTGTGGAGTCCGCAAACGGGATTGCAGTGCTGCGGGCAGCTGACTGCTGACATCTTCGTTGTAGCCGTAGACAATCGTGATATGCTCCAGCTCTCGGCCTTGAAATTGCTCAGGGCCGCGATACAGGTAGTCGACCGGGAACTCAAATTCCAGCTTGACGGGCAAACCAAAGATTTCGTTCAAGTCCTGGGTCTCGTTGCCTATTGCGCGCCAACCTTCACCGGGACTCAGTTCCCGATCGGGAAAGCTGGGCACGTTGCGCAGACTGGGCTGCTGAGCCTCTTCATCAACTCCACTATAGATGCCCTGCTCCGACATCTCAAAGCGGGCCCCAATCTCTTTGCCCCAACTGAAAAACCTGCCGTTGCGTGCTTCTTCGGAGATCTGGTAATTGACATCCAACAGGGCACTCTCTCCATTTTGCCTCAGCTCTGCCACTTCGACGGCAATGCGGTTCAGAATCCGGGTGTTGTAAACCAGCTTGCGGTTGAGGAAGACCTGTTCGTCCACCTGAGCCAGAATATGGTATTGCAGGCCGTCAGTGTGGCGGTAGACAAAGCGCTGTACTGGGCCCGGATCAACATTCTGGGCGAACAACGGACCAGCAAAAAACGTGGCGAGCGCGAACAACAGAAGCACCCGGAAGCCGCCCCGGCACCCTAGGATTATCACATTTTCCTGACAGCCCAAACGTCCTCCCCAATGCCACAAACGGCAGTTTACGGGAATCCTTAAAAAATCCAATTTTGTGCCAGTATCGCTTTTATCAGCAAACAATCTCGAATTCCAATTCTTATTTTAGAGGTCCCCTCAAAGATAGTTTGGAGGCTCGCAAGTGGCAAGGCCTATTTATTGAGAAATGGGGGATGGTATCTGATATCCCAATTTTCGGGGTTTACAGGGTTTTGATGCATGAAAAACATTGGGGCACCTCTAAAAATTCCAATTCCGCGTGGGATCGCGATCTTTTCCGCGAGCAGCTTTGTTGGCAACTCATTTCAATACAACAAAGTATTAAAACGAGTTGCCCCTTGCTGTCGCGAAAATCTCAGCGATCCACATCGAAACGCGGTGCTATTTGCCGAGGCGAAGCGGGTAATAGCACAATACTCGCGAAGCGATACCATTTTTAGGTGTCCATAAGAATTTCCCTAAGCATGCACGCAGTAGTCAAGAACCCGGCCGAACAATGCCCTGACAAAGTCACAGTTGGAAGCTTTACTAAAGGGGACCTCTAAAAATTCGCTTTTGATGCTGAATCAGCGGGATTTTGCCGATGGCGAGGAAGTGAAGCCGAAGCATACTTTGCTGTATGGTAAGGCTTTGCTGACAAAGCTACTCGGCAACAAGATCGCGATTCAGCGCGGAATTGGAATTTTTAGAGGTCCCCTTAAAATTGTGGGAAGCCCCTTTTGACTAGTCAAGAAACAATAGTGATGTTCAGCTCGGAAAATTTTTGCAGCAATTTCTGCTCAGTATCACTCTGTGTTGCGACAAGAGTTGTCAGGATATCTGCCGGACCAATGATGTGCTTGCTGACAGTTCCCATTTTGTCCGGGGTTACCAGTCCAATCACCTCAGTGGAAACTTCGGCCATAACACGCTTTACTTGTGATTCAAGCAGAGTCGGAACGCTGACACCCATTTGTGGGTCAATATTATAAACACCCATGAGATAGTAATCTATATTCATTAACTTGAGAGCCTGTATGGTATAGATTCCCAAGTTCACCATAGACTCCTTATACAATATTCCTCCTAAAACAATTACTTCTAAATTAGGGTACTCCTCCAGGGCAACCGCCAGCGGCGGACTATTGGTAACAATTGTTGCTTGGAAATTGCGTGGCAACCTTCTGGCCCACTCCAGGTTGGTCGTCCCACCATCAATCAAAATCGTAGAGCCTTCTCGCATCAGGCCCATTGTTTTCTGTGCCAACTCAGCCTTCATATCCATAGAGATATTTTTGCGCGTAGCAAAATTCGTAATGGGGGGGCTGACCTTTAATGCTCCTCTGTGTACCCGGCGGACGAGCTCTTTCTGGTCTAACTCTTTCAAGTCTCTGCGAATAGTCTCTTCAGAGACAGCAAACTTCTGACTTAAGTCATATGCCAGTACGCTCTGTTCTGCTGCCAGGATTTCCAAAATAGCCTGCTGTCGTTCCTCTTTTAGCACGTTCTTCTCCTTGAAAAATCTTGCATTATCACTATATCTCCTTACTTTATCAATGGTTATGTTTGTACATCACATACGGTCATATACCCACATTTTTATTGTTGACATATAGCCATATCTGTGTTATGCTCTGAACAAGTTGAGGAGAGAATTCCTCAACAGCAAATATGAAAGAGAGGAACTGAGGTATATGAAAAAAGTTAATCTATATCCATCAATTATATGTATGGATATATATAATTTAAATGATGAGATAAATGCTATCATAAACCTTGGGATAGAGACGGTTCACGTTGATATTATCGATGGTCATTTCAGCCCAAGTAATCCTATTGGTATTGATGTTATTAGCAATCTAAAATCTTTTAAAGACATAAAATTAGATGTCCACATAATGTCTATAAATAATGAGTATTTTATTGATAAATGTATTGATTATAAGGTAGACAGGATTAGTTTTCATTGTGAAACTACGCTACATATTGATCGTATGGTTCGTAAGATAAAAAAATTAGGTATTCAGGTAGGTTTAGCATTAAATCCAGCAACATCTTTATCAGTACTAGACTATATCATTGATGAGTTAGATTTTGTCTTGTTGATGCTTGTAAACCCTGGTTTTGCAGGTGATAAAAATGAAGGACAAGTTCCCTATGCTGGCAGGAAAATTCAGGAATTGAGGTCAATTATCGATAAGAATAGTCCTAGCACAAAAATACAAGTAGATGGAAGAATATCCTTTGATAATATTCCAATAGTTCTGAAAAATGGTGCTGATGATTTAGTATTAGGGAGTACCAGTTTATTTGATTCAAGAAATACCATAGAAAAAAACAAGCAAAGAATAGATTCTATGATTGCTGATTTTAATGGAAGTATATAAATTATGAATCATTATTATTCAACGAAAAATGTTGTAATAAAAGAGTTACAAGAAGCATTATCTTTAGTTTCAGACATAGATGTGCTCAATTTTATAAACGCAATCGAAAGTAGTGAAAAAGTCTTCTTTGTTGGTGTAGGGAGGGTCTTACTCTCCTTGAAAGCAATTGCAAAAAGACTGGCACACCTTGGTGTTCAGACGGTGATTGTCGGCCAAATCACAGAGCCTGCAATTACCAGCAAAGACCTGTTGATCGTAGGTTCCGGAAGCGGAGAAACTCTGTTTCCTCTGGGAATTGCAAAAAAGGCCAAAAATTTTAACGCAAAAGTTGCCCATATTGGATCTTCTGATTCAAGTTCTATGGAACAATACCGGGATATTTTTATCAGAATACCTGTCGGTAATAAATTGAGTTCTGGAACTGGAGTCAGCTCAGAGCAGCCAATGAATAGTCTATTTGAGCAGAGTTTATTGCTTTTGGGCGATATCATTTCATTAATGATCGTTCGCAAAAATTCCATAAATATTCATGATTTGTGGAAGTGCCATGCTAATTTGGAGTGATTAATTCGTATAGGGAACCTCTAAAAATTCCATTATGCGCTCTTGCTCGCTCTTTCGAAACGAACAGCTTTGTCAGAAGAGGCGGCAGGCTCTTGCTGCGCACGGCCTGCATTTTCTTCCATGCTGAGGCATGGAAGCCTTACAATACAACAAAGTATTCTTCGGCCTCACTTCCTCACTCCAAAATAGCTTCGCAAGAAGAGCGAATTTTTAGAGGTCCCCTATAGAATATTTTCAACATTAAGGAGAATTGCCATGTCTACTAACTCAATATCAGTAAGAGCTAGAGTTCAAGCATACGGCGGCTTTTTGACCAATATGGTCTTGCCAAATATCGGAGCTTTTATTGCCTGGGGAATCGTGACCGCTCTATTTATACCAACCGGTTGGATTCCCAATGAAACTTTTGGTCAGTTGGTTGGCCCGACTATTCGCTATCTTTTACCTTTATTGCTGGCCCATACTGGTGGCCGCATGATCGGTGGGCAACGCGGAGGGGTCATGGGGACACTAGGCGCTGTTGGCCTGATTATTGGTTCTGAGATACCGATGTTCTTGGGTGCCATGATTGTTGGCCCCTTGGGTGGCTGGATTATCAGCAAAGAAGAACGCTTTCTCGAAGATAGAATCCCTGTTGGTTTTGAGATGGTAGTAAATAACTTCTCCATTGGGATTCTGGGCTTTCTATTTATGATGCTCTCGTTCTGGGGTATCGGTCCCATAATTGAAGGTGCAAACAAGTTCGTCAGCGCAGCCATTGGGGCGTTAGTACAGACAGGTTTTTTACTTTTACTATCTATCGTAAATGAACCAGCCAAGGTGTTATTTCTCAACAACGTTATCGATCAGGCAATCTATTACCCACTGGGGCTGCAGCAAACGGTGGACGAGGGACAGTCCATCTACTTTATGGTAGCTTCCAATCCGGGGCCTGGTCTGGGATTATTGCTTGCTTATTCATTGTGGGGCGATTCAATCTCCAAGCGTACCGCTCCGGGGGCAATCGTCATCCATTTTCTGGGTGGAATCCATGAGTTATATTTTCCATATGTGTTGATGAAACCCATCACTATTATCTCCATGATTCTGGGAGGAATGACCGGAATCCTTACCTTTCAAATATTTGGAGTTGGTTTGGTTGGTGGCCCCAGTCCAGGCTCTATCTTTTCCTATCTGGCGCTGACCCCAAAAGGTAATTTTCTGGGTGTTATTGCCGGGGTGCTCTCTGCCACATTGGTTTCCTTTCTGGTGACTTCCTTCATCCTGAAATTCAGCAAATCGCAAAATGCACAAATGCACAAAGGGGCAGACCTTGAAGCCTCGATTAACAAATCTAAGAACATGAAAGCAGAGGGAAAAACCGCCACGATCGGTAACAATATTGCAGGTGAATTTCCACAAAATATCGCCAAAATCTCCTTTGCCTGCGATGCTGGTATGGGCAGTAGTGCCACTGGGGCCACGAAGTTTCGCAAGAGCCTCAAGCAGGCTGGTATAACGGCTATGGAAGTCAAGCACTTTCGAATAGAAGATGTGCCCAAGGACAGCGATGTCGTAGTGGTGCATAAAGATCTTGCAGAACGTGTACGTCTGTCCTTCCCCGAACTGTATATACTGAGTATCAACAGTTACTTAGTGGATGCAAATATCAAAGCTCTGCTGGAACATGTATTACAGAGTTCAGATAACGAGTCAAGCAATTAGCCCTCTTGGTTTTTGCTATATTCCCAAGCTCCCCGCCGTATCTGGACAGATGTTGCGAGGAGCTTTTTCGTTTGGCATTGGGACTTGTATCGAAAGACGCAGAATCCGGTCCCAACAGTAAATGCGGAGCCCCCCTTCTCCCCACGGAACCATGCACAAACTCAGTGACCGCAGATCCTCCCCCAGCCGTTCATCGGGTGGTGAGTGTCCCAGAAGGGATCGTCCTTGGGCAAGCAGAGCCCATCCCAGGCGGCGTGTTGTTTGCGGTGCCGGCGGCTGGGACCTTCTTCTCCAGAGCCACCGGGCTGACAGTATTGTATAGCATGTACTTACAAGCCCCCTGAATATTTATGACATTTTTGCTTTACAACTGAATTTTCCTGTGTTAAAGTTGTGCTCGTAAGGGAACGTTCCCTCAATATTCTATCCGCCGGGAAGTCTTGGAATGCGGGAAAAACAGGTTACCATTATTGACTTGGCAAATATTGCAGGAGTCTCTAAGAGTACGGTATCCCGGGTTCTCTCGGGTCGGGGCTACGTCAGTTCTGATGTGCGGGAAGCAGTGAATCGAGCCATTGAACAAACCGGCTATCGCAGAAACGATCTGGCCCGCAGCTTGCGCCAGGGGAGTTCCAATATCATCGGGGCGATTGTGCCGAACATGTCAAACAATTTTTTTGCTCAGATTGTACTTTCGGTCCAGCTTTCGGCCCGGAAACTGGGTTGGAGCCTGCTGATATTTAATACGGTCGAATCGTTAGAGGAAGAGCTGGCCGCACTGGAAAATTTGCTGAGCCTGAATGTGTCTGGCCTGCTGCTGATTACTTCGGCTCACGAGGACTATGTGTATCCTCGGGGAAAGCGGATCCCCGTTCCTACCGTGTTTCTCGATCGCCCTTTTTATCGTGAGGATATTTTCCCCAGAAGTGTTACGGTCACTACGGACGATGCTGCTGGAGGCACATTGGCTGCACAGAAGATTCAAGCGGCCATTCGGGAAGACAGAAAGGTATTGGTATTGAAAGATAGCCGCAGAATTTCCAATTCCGAAGCCCGTTATTTGGCTTTTCGCTCTTGTTTTGCAGATGCTCAGGTACTGGTCTCGGATATTGTTTTTGACGTGCAAAAAAGGACCTGGGGTATGGGCCATCTTCCTGCCATGTGCCGGAAAAATAGTGTCGGGGCCATTTTCTGTACTTCGGAGCCGCTGGCGTACGAGGCCATATTTACGCTCAAGCAGTCTGGATTCAGGATTCCCGATGAGGTTCAGATTCTCGGTTTTGATGGTTTTGACTGGGCAGATAGAACGGATCCGAGATTGGCTACAGTGGCTCAGGATACTCGGAAACTTGGAAATATCGCAGTTGAGCAGCTTGCCCTTTTAACGAGCGGGGCTGATGGCGGGACAACGGAAAAGATAAAGCCTTATTATATTCAAGGAGGTACTTTGGTATGAAGTGAAAGTAGATAATTTTTGTATTGGATAGTTAGGAAACACTGATTTTGTTTTGATTGGTAATGGAGGAATATTGACCATGAAAAAGATGCTTATTGCTTTTGTATTTGTAAGCTTGTATTCCATTGGGAATCTGATGGCAAGAGGGTCGCAGGGGGAAAGCGGGCAGTTCGAGATTGTTTTTATACCCAAGTTAATCGGGATACCTTGGTTTAATGCGATGGAGGATGGCTTTAAGGCATTTGCCAAAGATACCGGAGGGATCAAAATCACAGTTTCTGGTGCGCCGGAGGCAGACCCGGCCCAGCAGGCCCGGGTTCTCGAAGATGCCATCGCCCGCAAACCGGACAGTATTATTGTGGTTCCCAATGACACTAAGGTTTTAGAGCCCATTATGAAAAAAGGCCGGGAGGCCGGTATTCTGATGCTGACCCAGGAAGCTGTCAGTGCCGAGAATGTCGATGCCGACATTGAATTTTTGTTCCCCGAGCAAGTGGGAAAAGACTACATGGAGGCTTTGGTGCGGGGCATGGGAGAGCCTGCGGGTGGCTATGCGATTATGGTCGGAGGCCTGACCGTGGAATCTCACAATGCCCGTGCCGACAACGCCGTCAAATACCAAAAGGAGAATTATCCGGGTTTGTACCAAGTCACTTCGCGACTGGAAGGCTCTGAGAGCGTAGAGCAGGCTCGCAGTAAGACACTGGAACTGCTCCAAGCTTACGATGACTTAAAAGGCATTCTGTATATTGGCACTCTGGGCGCAATTGGCGGAGCCCTGGCCGTAACCGAAAAAAATATGGCAGATAAGATATCGATTGCCGGCACTTCCGTGCCCAGTCAGGTAAAAAGGTATCTGGTTGACGGCTCTGTGGACGGGAATGTCATCAGCAATCCCTACCGTATTGGCTATGATTCAGCCTATATCATCCACAGCCTGGCAAGAAATGGCAAAAATACTTCTGCCATCCGATCCGTACCTGAGTATGGAGAAGTCAAGGTAACGGGCAAGGTAATTACCTTCCATGCGCCGGCGGAAGTGACTGCCGAAAATGCAGCCTCGTTTGGTTTCTGAAGCAGAATGAGGTCCCATGGAAGCTCCGGTCATTGAGCTCAGAAAAGTAAACAAGATCTACCCCGGTGTGCATGCTCTGCGCGATGTCGATTTTACATTGTACCCAGGGGAAGTGCATTGTCTGGTCGGTTCCAACGGCTCGGGGAAATCGACCATGATTAAAATCATCTCCGGCGTTGAGCAGCCGGAACTAGGATCAGAACTATATATTCGAGGGGAGAAGATTCACCACCACAGCTCCCGTTTGGCCCTGAAGAAAGGCATCCAAGTCATTTATCAGGACATGGCCCTATTCCCTAATTTGAGCATCCGCGAAAATATCGCCTTTCGCAATCACTTTGAAAGAGGCTCCTGCTTCGTGCGCCGGAAGGCGCTGGATCAGCTTGCCCGGCGCGCCATGGACATGATAGGGCTCCGGCTGGACCTGGATCAGAGCGTCTCGGCATTATCCATTGCCCAACAACAACTGGTTGAGATTGTGCGGTCCTTGAGCACCGAGCTCTCGCTGCTGATTCTCGATGAGCCCACAGCATCGCTGACGCGCAAAGAAGTCAATGCGCTGTTTGCAGTAATCGAGAAGCTGAGGGCTCAAGGGGTTTCTATCTTGTTTGTCAGCCACAAACTGAATGAAGTGTTCGAAGTGGCGGAGCAAGTCACCATTCTCCGTGACGGGGATAAAATCGGCCAGTTTGATCCTGAAGATCTGGACCACAACAGACTGGTGCACTTAATGACAGGCCAGGAAGAGCTGCACGAAGCGCTCGCTCCTTTGCCTGAGAGGAGCCGACCCTTGTTGGAGCTGAGCAAGCTTTGCAAAAAAGATCATTATTGGGGGATTGATCTGAGCCTGAAACCGGGAGAGATTTTGGGCATTACCGGGTTGCTGGGCTCAGGCCGAACGGAGCTGGCCTTGTCCATCTTTGGCATGAAGCAGCCTGATTCGGGCGAGATCCGCTTTCAGGGCAAGCCTGTACGGCTGCGCAATAATGTAGATGCACTGAGACTGGGGATAGGCTATGTACCGGAGAACCGCAAGGCAGATGGTCTGGTCTTTGAGCAGAGTATTGCAGATAACATTTCGCTCACAACTTTATACCAGCACTTAAATAGGCTGAAACTACTTGATGAACAAAGCCTAGAACAAGATGCCCGCTCCTGGGAGAAAGCATTGTCCATCAAGATCCCGCGTCTGGATAATCTGATTCAAACGCTCTCGGGAGGCAATCAACAGAAAGTGGTGCTGGCGAAATGGCTGGCTTTGAAGCCCAAATTACTGATTCTTGATGAACCGACGGTCGGGATTGATGTGATTGCCAAAAACAGCATTCATTCGCTGGTTAAGACGCTGGCTGCATCAGGTATGGGTGTGATTATTATTTCGGACGAGGTACAGGAGGTTCTGCACAACTCTCACCGAGTCCTGATTATGAATGCGGGGCGCATCGTTGATGAATTCCTGCCCGAACAAATCAGCGAACAGGAATTGTTGAAAAATTATAACTTGGCTTAGAGGTTCCCTTAGGGAGTAAGGAAATTTTCAGGTATGAGAATCAAAAAAATTCTGGCTCACAACGAAGTCATTTTGTTTCTGATCCTGCTGTTCGTGATGCTGATGATGGGGATCCACAGTCCCAGATTTCTTGCTATCGAGAACATTTTTGACATCCTGCGCAACGCCGCGTTTTTTGGGGTGATTTCCATTGGTTTCCTATTTGTTCTGGTAGCGGGCGGCATTGATATCTCATTTATGGCCACCGCAATTGTGGCCCAGTATTTTGCGGCATCATTGTTGAGTGCCCACCAAGAGATGCCTGTTCTGCTGGTCTTGCTGAGCTCTGTAGTACCGGGTTTCCTGCTGGGTTCACTCAATGCTGTTCTGATCCACCGCCTTAAGGCCCCCCCCATTATACTCAGTATTGCCATGATGAATGCCTATTACGGCATTACCCAGTTTGCCTCTGAGGGCAGATGGATCTATGATTTCCCCGCTTGGTTTCACCGCTTCCCCGGCATTCTGGTGCTCCGTTTAGAGCCGCAGGATGGCGGCTTTTATGGTTTTTCGATCTTCACCGCAATCTGGTTCGCCGGTGCTTTGATGGGGCACATCATTCTCAAACATACCAAATTGGGGCGTAAGCTATATGCGACCGGGGGAAACTTGGAAGCAGCCCGACGCGCGGGAATTAATATCTGGCGGATGCGCTGGTTTGCCTATGCCTTTCTGGGCTCTATTGCGGGACTGGGAGGCCTGATGCACGCGTTGATTACCCAGACAGTCGCACCCAACGCCTTGTGGGGGCAGGAGTTTGACGTGGTGGCCGCAGTGATTCTGGGGGGTGCCGCTATTACCGGAGGCAGAGGTAGCGTCTTTGGCACCGTAGTCGGAACCGTTTTGGTCGCTGTGGTCAAAAACGGCTTGACGATCATGAAAGTCCCCTCCTTCTACCATCAAGTGTTTATCGGAGGGGTACTGTTGCTCAGCGTAATGATCACTGCGCTGCGCTCCAAAACTTTGGAAAAGCACTCAGGAGGTCTCCATGTCGGGACCGGCGGGTGAGCTGCCCAAGGGCAGCCGGCTACAGCATTGGCTGGGACAGAACACAGATATACGAATTCTGCCGCTGGTATTCTTGCTGGTCGTGCTGCTCATGAGTGCAATTACCGGTGGTGAGTTTCTGGCTGCGCCCAATATCCGCGCAATCGCATTCCAGTTGCCTGAGCTCGGTCTGCTCTCTTTTGCCATGATGGTCGCAATGCTCACGGGGGGCATTAACCTTTCGATCGTCAGCAGCGCCAATTTTACCGGAGTCTTGATGGCATTGCTGCTGAGCCGTTTTGCCGAAGCCAGTGGCAGTTTGGCGGTTTTGGCGGTGGGCGCCATCATCGCTGCCGGACTGCTGTTCTCGGTTTTCCTGGGGCTGCTGAACGGAATATTGATTGCTTGGGTTGGTGTTTCTCCTGTACTGACGACTTTGGGTACAATGATTTTCTATGAAGGCCTGACGCTCGCTATTACCAGAGGGTATGTAATATCCGGTTTCCCGGAGGCCTTGCTGTTTATTGGGAATGGCAGTCTGTGGGGTGTTCCGCTGCCCTTTATTATTTTTGTGATCGTCTCTGTTGCCATGTCATTGTTGGTGCGGCGCAGGCCTCTGGGCCGGTATTTTCAGATGATCGGTTCGAATATCCGGGCCACCGAATACTCCTGTATCAACGTCAAAATGGTGCTGCTGAAAGCCTATGCCCTTTCGGGTTTTTTGGCGGGTTTAGCGGGCGTAGTGATGATTGCGCGTTTTAACTCGGCAAATGCGCGATACGGAGTATCTTATATGTTATTGAGCGTACTGATTGCCGTACTGGGCGGGACCAACCCGGAGGGAGGTTCGGGCAAGGTTTTGGGAATCGTGCTGGCGCTGTTTACCTTGCAGTCGCTGACCAGTGGTCTGAACCTGCTTGAAATCAGCTCTTTTGCCACGGTTGCCCTTTGGGGCATATTGCTGGCTCTGGTCATTGTCTACCGCCATTATGCCCTGCAGAAACGCAATACGAGTCTGGCCAGATTATCACAGAGAGATTGAATCCCTCAAAATCATTCAGGCCCTGAGCAAAGGAGTCAGCACAATGAAATACGGCATCTACTACGCCTACTGGGAAAAAGAGTGGGACGGAGACTACATCCACTACATCAAAAAAGTCTCGGATATCGGCTTTGACATACTGGAAATCGCGGCCCACCAACTACTGGACTACAACGACGGCCAACTTAAAGACATCCGCCAGTGCGCCCAGGATCACGGAATCACCCTGACCGCCGGAATCGGACCGAGTGCCGACAAAAACCTCTCCTCCCCGGACCTGAAAATCCGGGAAGCCGGACGAAAATTCTTCAAAGCGATGCTCCAGCAACTACAAAAACTGGACATTCACACTATCGGCGGAGCCCTCTACTCCTACTGGCCCATCGACTACGGCAAAGCCGCAGACAAAACCGGAGACCGCGAACGCGGCATTCTGGAAATGCGGGACATGGCAGACTACGCCGCCGAGCTGGGAATCACGCTCTGTATGGAAGTCCTCAACCGCTTTGAGAATCACATATTGAACACCGCCGCCGAAGGCGTTGCCTACGTCAAAGAAGTAGGCAACGACAACGTCAAAGTCATGCTGGACACCTTCCATATGAACATCGAAGAAGACAGCATCGGCGCGGCTATTCGCTCTGCGGGCCCATATCTGGGGCACCTGCACACCGGGGAGTGCAACCGCAAGGTTCCGGGTAAGGGGCGCTTGCCCTGGCGGGAAATTGCAGAAGCCTTGCATGACATCAATTACACAGGGGCTGTGGTGATGGAGCCGTTTGTCAAAATGGGCGGCACAGTGGGCAGTGACATCAAAGTATGGCGCGACTTAAGCGGAAATGCCGACGAGCAGAAAATGGATCGGGATGCTCAGAAGGCACTCGTATTTTTGCGCTATATGTTCGAGCGATGACCCACAGACTCCTTTGGACAATTTCACATGTATGCATTAGGGATTGATCTCGGCACCAGCAAGATCGCGGGAGTGCTGCTCAGTGTGAACTCCGGTGAATTACGGGAGGAAATTTCTGAGCCAAACTCCGCAGATATTCGCGCTGCTCACAGCTGGGAACGGCTTCAGGAGCCCGCACAGATCATCCGGATTGCGAGCCGGATGATTGCTGCGCTGAAACAGAGTGCAGACGGCCCCGTAGTTTCGCTGGGCATCAGCGGCCAGATGCACGGTTTTCTGTACGTGGATGAACAAGGGCAGGCCCTAGGGCCCCTCTATACCTGGCAGGACGGCCGGGCCGGGCTTCCTCTGGGCGCTGGGGCTTGTACAGCGCAGTCTTTGATCGAAGCAAAGACGGGGTGCAAAATTTTCTGTGGCTATGCCTTGGCGACCCATTACTACAACCAGCTCCGAGGCTTGCAGCCGCAGGTTCCGCACAAGCTCGTATCGATCGGCGGTTACTTGGGCATGCAGCTCTGCAGCGAGTCCTCTGCCCGGATCGACCCCAGTGAGGCAGCCAGTTTCGGGCTCTACGACCAGGAGCGGGCAGCCTTCCGGGTCTCTGATATTATTGCGTTATGGGGTCAGGCCAGGTTTCTGCCGGAGGTGGTACCTTTTGCATATCAGCTTGGTTGTGATCGGGATGGTACAGCGGTCTTTCAGTCACTGGGGGACAATCAGGCCAGTTTCTACGGCAGCTCCGCCATGAAGGAAGGCGCCTCCCAAGGCGGACAACTGCTCATCAACTTGGGGACCGGTGCCCAAGTCTCGCTGCTCCTAAGAGAGCGGGAGAACGGCAATACGGGAGGAGAGGAGAACTGGCAAGGCTTGGAGCGGCGCCCCTATCCTGGTGCTGCGCTGCTCGTTGGTGCCACTCTGGCGGGGGGCAAGTCCTTCGCTTTGCTGGCAGACTTCTTTGGCGAAGTACTGGCCTTTTTTGGCATTGAGCGCGGGCAGGAAGAGATCTACCGGATGATGGAGCAGTGGCAGGAAACTCTGACGGGGCAGCAATGGGATCGCTCTGTTCTTTCATCCGGCCCGATGGCATCCGGGGATGGCTGGGTGCTGGACAGGGAGCAACTGCTCAGTGTGGAGCCTTATTTTTACGGTACGCGCGGCAATCCGGATTTGAGCGGGGCCATTTCGCGCATCCGGGCTTCCAATCTGCGCCCGCAGTACTTAATCTATGGTTTTGCCGAGGCCATTGTGCGGGAATTGTGGGAGCTGCTTTGTGAGCATGCGGGGAGGGAACTTCCCACAACGATCATGGGTTCGGGCAACGGGATCCGGCGCAATCCATTGATCCGCCGGATTATCGAAGAGGTCTTCGGGGCGGAATTAGTGGTCCCCGATCTGAGGGAAGAGGCGGCCTGTGGGGCGGCCTGGTATGGATGGCGGGCCTGGCGTGACCGGAACAAAGCATCCGGTGCAGAGGAGGCAGAATAGGGGACCTCTAAAAATGGTATCGCGTTTTGATGCCAGACGAAGGGATTTTTTGCGGCAGCGAGGAACGAAAGCCGAGCCATACTTTGCTGTATGGCACCAATGTGAGCTGGCGCAGCATTGGTGAACTGGCAGGCCGTGCGCAGCAAAGAGCCTGCTTCCTCTCTTTCGTGACAAAGCTGCTCCGTGAAAAAGACCGAGTCTGGTGCGCCATCCTTTTGTGGTGGGGAATTTTTAGAGGTGCCCTGTATATTTATATACGAGGCTATATTTTGCCCGCGCGCGATAAAATTCCAAAAATGATGCGATAAAAAGAAATCGCACCGTGCGCATTATCAACATTGAGTTTACATTACACACCGTCTTTTTATTTCTTATCCTTTCTGACAATTATTGAATAAATTCGCACCGCAACGTACAAGATGTATGGTTTGAGCTTGTATGGGGTCGTGGCCTTCAATGATGCCAAAAACAAGCGGTCGCATTCACGCCGCGAGAGCTGCGTCTCGGTCAATAAATAATCGTGTAACAGGGCGGCTGGCAGAGAACTGCCAAAGGGCCGGGCAACCGGCCAAAATATACGCGGGATGCTGGCGCCATCGCTGCGAAAGCCAGAAGGCACCACGATGCCCAGAAGCACTATATCTTCCAGCAGTTCGATGCTGCGCCCCAGGTTGCCAATCCTCACAGCAAGCCGCCACCCAGTCATTCCGCCGAGCGCCAGCCGCCGTTCTCGGCGGCCCATTGGGCCAGCTCCCCGCGCCTGGCGCTCGGCGGGTGTTGTTGCAGTGCTTTGATCGCAGCCCGTACCGCTGCTAAATCCTCATCGTTTTGGACCGCGGCGGCCTTGTGGGCCAAAACTCTGCGGCATTCATCGATTGCTACGAGAACAGGCCGCAGAGCTGCTTCAGCCGCCTCATACGCTGCGATGATTTTCCCCCGTTCTGATGCCGTGTAGAGATCAGAATCGCTGCGTGCAAGCTCGATTTTGAGCTTATAGCGCTCTAATTGTTTTGCGCTCGCGATGCCAAAGTGGTCGCCCGGCTCGCCCAAGTGGTGCAGGAGAACCGCGTTGTGTGCTGCTTCATCCCTTTGGTCAACAGCCCACATAATCTCATCCTGCAATCGCGCGATTTTCGCTCTCAATAAAGCGTCCGCGGTATTCTTAGCGCCAAAGCGCGCCTCAGCGCTCTCTAGGGCAGACTGATACTGCGCTTCTGCCTTCTCGCGTGCCTCCTCTGCCAGCTCTGCCGCCTTTTGCGCTGCCAGCTCTTCGGGGCTCAGCGGGGGCTCGCCCTCCTCATCCAACCCCTCGGAGGCCAGCTCCTCGGGGGATTTGAGCGTCCAATCCTCTTTGTATAATGAAGATCTATGCCCAACAATAACACCATCAGGCACTTCAATGAGATTATTGACGTCAATTTTCTGAGGGACACAGTCGGCAACATTCCAACTGCCAGATATAATTCCATCGTTTTTCACTGCAATCAACATATTTCACTCCTCAATCAATTTTATATGCAACGATTCTCGCTTCAAAATGAAATTCAGCCCTTCCTTTCATCTTGGCCGATAGCTTACTTGTCAGCAACTGTCCCGCCGAAATATCGGCGATGATAGTCTTGGACGAGGCCGCGTCCAAATTCGATCCGAAATTCTTCCCAGTACCCCAGTCGGCAGCATTGGAGCCCATAAGGAACAGATATGGGTTATAAAACCTTACACACCAATAATCAACCATTGCATCTGGGGAATAGCGCTTATCGGAAAAGGCTCGTACCATGCAGATTAACATGTATTTCCCGGAAACGGGAATTTTTAGGACTTGATACGGGCTACTATGCACCTCTCCTAAGTTCCCGCTGCCGTTCATAACGATTTTATCGCTAAAACTTCCCACGTAATACACGGGCTTTCTTGATTCAGCGACAATTCGGTCTTTATCCCACAGCTGCGTCCATGGGAAATTACTCACATCCGGGCCGGCCGTCTTCGGGGCGACTTTCAGGTATATGTACGGCTTTTCATCACTAGGATAGACCGTCATTTGCATTTCTACAGCGTCCGGAAGGACTTTGATCGTCCAGATGCTGCCGGGGTTGCGCGGCCCGGTGGAGGGATGGTTCAAGACGTAAACTTTGCCGTTGTTGTCCCACCACTGCGCCCCAAGCGTTGTCTCTAAGCTGTTCCAATGGTTCAAATCGGGTGCATCACCTGGGAACTCGGGCATAACGGCGTCAATTGTCTGTACCCACTCGCTCCCCACCCCCGGCTTGTTGGCGGAAGTTGCCGTGTGGGTGCTGCTGCAGTGGTACTGGGTGCCGTTGTGAAGGACGATCCGTCCCTCTGTATAAACCCCGCCGGGCATCCAGTAAGGGCTGATCGCGCTTGCAAGCTGCGCCACCGTAGTGCCATCACCCAGGGCCCCCTGGCCGCGGGCATTGAAAACCCGCCCCAAAAAGCGATTCACCTTATTCAACCAATTCAAAGGCGGGTAACTGGGCGGAGAATTCGGATCGCTTGGCCCCCCAACCAGATCTCCCAGCTGGTTCGTTCCCGGATAGCTCACCGACTGCCCGTCAAAAACCAGCGTCCGGTTCGTCTCGATCAACCGCGTATCGAGATCTCTTGTATCACTCATATCTACTCCTTACGCCGTAAAGCGCAGCTCGACAATTTTATAGATCGGCAAGGCTGCTTCCAACTCTTGCCTCAGCTTCACAGGGACTAGCGGAAAGTAGGCCTCAATAGTAAACGGCAAAAACAACGGTGCGCTCATCGTGCTGCCCATCGTAAAACTTGCATCCATGCCCGCAGGCCGTACTTGCTTGCCGTTGGCATTGATGATCAAATGCACAACGTTATTGCCTCGCCCATCTGCCAAGACATCTGCCATGGTAGCGGCTGTCGTCCACGCCTTTAGCGGGAAGCTCTTCCTACTTAATTTATAGCCGTAGCTAGCTGCGATGCTTGCCAGCGTTTCCCACGTAGGCAATATACCGCTGCGCCAGCGGCGCAGAGCCTCTTGACGTTGGACAAGGGTCTTTTTTGCGCCATCCAGCCCGGCCAGCATCTCCCATTGGGCCAAGGTCTCTACTGCCCGATGCGGGAGACCTTCTTTTAAACTATTGGCTACTTGATCGTTTTCCGTTTTAAAACTTGCCGCTTGCAACATAAGCTCTCGCACCAAGTCGCTCTCCGGTTCGGCTAATTGCTCATCCCAGTACGGACCTTTGGGTAGCAAAGCCACCAAGGCATCAAAGTATTGGCCTGCACTATAGTGCCTTTCAAATTCTAGAGCACTTGCCACGTGATTGTCCCCTGGGTGGGCAGCTCAAACTTGCTAAAGCTTATCGGGTTGCTCAATAGCCTCAATTGCGCTTGCTTGAGCCCAAACTCGACCACCATGCGCAGCTGCGCTTCGGTATAACTGCCGCCCGGCTTGGCTGCCGTCTGCCAAAACAGCCGCAGCCTCTCTTCTATAGCAGCGCGGTTAGCCGCCGTGTCTTCTGGCGATAAGAGTTTGATAACCATCGCCACAGGCTTGATGCTTGGGCTGCGCACATCCACCATCTGGATGGGTGCAACACGGCTCAGATAATCTTTCACCGCCTGTAGGTTTTGCACCGGAGCCACGCTGGTCGATTGACTGCCGCTGACCACCTGCACCAACACCGCCCCGCTGCTGTTGAAATTGGCAAATTCCCAGGCCTTACTCACTTCGGGGCTGCTGTCCACCGCCCAGGCCGTATAATCACCCGAGCGTCCAATGCGAACGCCTTGTCGCTCGTAGGCTATGATCCGAGCCCGGTAGGTGGTATCGTCTTCGGTATCCACGCCCCCGCCAATGCCGCTTGCGGCAACCGTTGCCGTGGCATCCAATCCCGCAGGACGGCTGCTCGCCAGTGCCAGCTCTTCGCCTGCTGCCAGATTGCCCGCGCTGCCGGTCTTCTGGGCCAGTACCCGCCCGACATACTGCCCTCCCGAGACCACCCCAGAGGTAAGCAGACCGTAGAGCTGCCCGCCGCGATGTTTCCACAGGCTGCCCGAGGGAATCGCCGTGCCGTCCACCCCGCTAAAAACCACCTCCCCCACAGCGTAAGTCGGATCCAGCGGCGGCACCCGGTCGCGCCAGTGCTCGCGCAGGATTTCTCCGGAGGCCGTGTCCGGGAAAATCTCCCGCAGCAGGGTCTCAATATTCGCCTGCGTCAGATAACGCCCACCGGCCCGCACTCCGGCCAGCACCTTCAGCAGGCTGTGGCGTGGGGTATTGGCCAGCGGAGAGTAGGCCGCCAGGGTCTTCTGCTCTTCGGCCCGTATCAGTTCATCTAAACTTGCCATATGGCCTCCAACAGCTCGGTCTCGCCTCCGGGCCGGGTAACTTCAATCCTGTAAGCGATGCCGCCCCGCCCCCGGCGTTCGGTCTCCACCCGGATTCCGGCGGCCAGTGCGTCATCGAGGAGCCATTGCAGGGCTGCGATACAGTAGCTCTGAAACAGCGCAGGCGTGCGGGAATCCACCTTCTCAATGCGGTAGATCTGCGAGCCGAAGGCGGGGTCGGCCCACCAAGAGCCCTTGTGCGTGCCGAGGCTCATTTGCACTAAGTCGCTGATGGACTGCTTATCGAAGGTCATTTGACGACTTCCATCACATAGTTATAGTCATCTTTTCGTTTCAAACTGGCAAACTCCGCCTCACTGGGGAACCCCAAGGCCCCTTCGCGGCCCAAAGCCTTGTTGACTGCATTCATATCAACACCGTGGTAGGCGGCGATGCCGTACTTGAGGGCATCTTCTGCGCTGCGCCCCTCGCTGATTCTATCTCCGGCCCTATGGCACTTCTTCAGCAAGGCCGCCGCAATCATAAAATTCTCCAGCACCTTGACGTTCTGCTTGTCCATCGGGTTGTACTTTACGCTGATGTCATTCAGCTTATAGCTACTCATGGCAAGCTGCATGCGAGTTTTGAGTTTGATTTCCTGCATAACCTTGTCCAGATACTGCGGGAAGTAGGCCCCATAAGCCGCTACTGCTTGATCCCAAGCCCCTTGGCTGATCTGGCCGCGGCCTACTGAACTATTAATATCACGGGTGGGATTCTTGGGATTACCGATGGCCCCCAAAACACCATAGGCCCCTTCGACAAGCACGATGCCAAGCCCTGCCCCTGCCAAGGCAAGCCAACCCGCAAGTGAGCCCAGAGTAATCCCGATTCCGAATTTGGCAGCGACAGTGCCTATGCCAGCACCAAGACCAGCACCAAGACCAGCACCAAGACCAGCACCAAGACCAGCACCTCCTGCGGCGACCCAGCCCGCATCATCCATTTCGGCGATGCCTTTGACCGGCAGGCTCATGGCAAACAAAGCCCTGCCCCAAGCATTGGGAATGCTGGGGAAATCATCGTTCCATTCCCAATCCGCAGCTTCGGCATCGATAATGCCCTGAATCAAAGCGGGCTTTATCAAAGCCTTTAACTCTTCTGGCAAAGGCGCTTGGGGCAAAAGGACTTCCATGGCCAGTTCTTGCAGCCTGGCATCGCTGATGCTTGCCTTAATCTCACCTTTAAATATATTCATTTCTTTAAGCTCCTATGTTTCTAATTCAAAAATACCAACGGTGTCACTACTTTGGTCGCCGAGAGTGGAGCCCTCTTGGTCGCCGGAGGCTTGAGACTCTTGTCCCGATCCGGCCACAGCATTGCCATCTGAGCCTGTTGAAGAGCCTGCTCCGTGCAAGACCTTATCGCTTTCCACCTGCGAATAGTCCGGTAGCTGCAAGGTTCCGAGCGCAGCCAATAAAGCGGCTTGAAACGCACTGGGGCTGCCGTTGCCCGGCTCGTTGACCGGCGTTTGTAATTTCTCCTGCAATTTCTGCAATATCTTGGTTACTTTATCCAGCTGGCTTTGCAGCTCTTCCCATTTGAGCAGGCCGCCATTGCCGGTGCCGTTCAATTCCAGCGTGCCGTCTTTGCGCAGCACAACCTCATTGCCGTATTCGCTGTAAATGGCCACTTCCCCGTCTTCCAGCTCCGGCAGGCCTTCCTCGCTTCCGAGGGCCAGCAGCACCGGGCTGCGGCTGTCGCCGCCGACAAAAAGGCACACGCCTTTACCGGCCTTCGGCTTGCTGCCCAGTCCGTAGGGCTTCAGCTCTTTGAGCTGGTAGACTTTGCCGTAGCTGGTTTGGATTTCGACTTCTTCGTCTTTGCGGCGGCTCAGGCGCACTTTGACCAGCACGTTGCGCAGCCGCGAGAGTACATCACTGAGCAAGGTAGTTCTCCCTATCTTTTAACGTTACGTTGCAGCTGATCTTGTCCGACTCCACGCTGTACTCCACCGCCGTTGTGAGCAGGTACTTCTTGTCAAAGCCATAGTCGGGCAGGTCGACCAGCGTGTAGAAATTCACGCCCCAAAAAATCTCAAAGCCGAAGAGTTTCTTCTTTTTTTCAGCTGTCATATCGCTTACTGCAACACGCTGTTTCACAACGTCCAGCTTTTGCTCATCCAGGCCCCATCCGGGCAGCTTCACCTGCAGTTCAACCCCGCGCCTGCGCCTCATTTGAACAATGGCCCAGCGGCGTAAATCCTGCTCGCTCATCGTGGAGTCGCTCATATTCAAGGTCAGTGTGCGCGGTCTGCGGCAAGTCGCATCGGTGGCCTTACCTTTCCCATTTTCTCCGATAACCACATAGTGGCGAAATTGTTCCCGCCCGATCTCGCGCTTGTTCACCTCTTCTATGTTTTGGGTCTGCTGCAGAACAAAACCTTCCGGTCTGGCCCTCCCGGATACTCGGTCCAGGTACAAACCTCCGACTTGACTGCTGTAAAAAAGGCACTGCTGAGCGACAGCCTGAGACACCAGTTTTTGCCAGACACTTTCATTCTCCCACTCAAAAGACTCGATCAAATCCGTCTTTCCGGCCCAGTTTTTAAAGGGGATCTTAAAATCGCCACAAATGCGCTGACACAGCTGGCTGAGCGTCAACTGACTGAACTGTCCGCTGTAACTGCTGTCAATTAAATTGCGGGCCTGACTGCGTCCCAGTATTCGATAGCTCTTACTCTGGGCGTTCAGCAGGCGGTCAATATCATCAATTTCTACAGTAGTCACCAGGCGAGGCACCCCACCAAGGGTATACCTAACTTCCAGAATATCATGTTTGTGAACATTCCAAGCCACGTTTTCGCTGACATCCATTTCCAAACTGTGACAGATATCGTCCAGACTGATTCTCACGTTCAAACGCTGGAAGCTGGCGTACTGCTTCCCGTTCACTCTCACTTCGACCAACTCAGACATACAGCAGCTCCCCGCCCATAAACCAGGTGTTTGCCGGTCTATTCATCCGGCGCAGCAGGGGTTCTTCGCTGCCTAGTTCGTGCGCCAGCGCAATGCTGGGCAGCGGCTTCCATATCTCCGTCCGGCGTTCGGAGGCCAGCTCAAACCAACCCTTGTCCCGCAGCTCTTCGCGCAGGGCCAGGCGCAGGGTTTCCAATGCTTCCAGCTGCTCCGCACCCGGTAGCTCCAGGCTCTCCGCTATCAAATCAATGGCCCGGTACAACGCTCTGGCATCGCTCAGCGAGTACGGTTTTAACTGCGGCAGCAGCTCAGAAGTTCCTATGGCTCCCAACACCTTCATGCCGTTACTTACCGCCATTTGCTCACGGGCTTGCGCAGACGTTACCGGTTTTGCATCAAAGGTGTAATTTGCCCAGCTCATAAAGGTTTGTAGCAGTTTGCGGCCTTCGCGCTCGGCGTTTTCCGGCAGCTGGGCTATGCCCTGTACTGCGCCCAACACCGTGCTGCTCATCAAGCTCAGCAGCTTCCCCGGAGTTTGTAGGCCCTGATCGATGTCCCGCAGAATTTCTTGTGTTGTCTGCTGGATCTCGGAGGCGGTGCTTTCCAGCAGGCGGATCCCCTGCTGTGCCCCGCTGATTAGTCCTGTCAGCTCTTTGGCCGCCGCCTTGAATCCGGCAGCCGCTCTGTCAACAAAGCTATCCTGCTCCGCTCCCGCAGCGGCAATCGCAGCATTCTGGGCATCGAGCACAACCACTGTAGTATCGAGAATTTGAAGGGTGGGTGCGGGGCGCAGCACTCTCTCAAAGCGGATGCGGATATCCACCATGCCCTGAGCCCTGCCCCGCTCGCTGTAGCTGCCCGAGCGGAAGAGTACGGGTAGTGGCTCATAGTTGGGCAGTTCCAGTGTCAGGGGGGTATCGCTGTCGTGGGGGCTGTGCAGTACGGCACTCAGCTGGTCTCGCTGCTTCAGGTAGTCGTCGCCGATAATCCAGCCGCTGATATTGAACTGGTTGACTTCCCGGCTCAGGGGCTGGGCCCAGTAATCTCCCATAATGGGGAAGTTGTGGGTGTCGATGCGCTGGCCGAACTCGTTGGATATCGATTCGTAATTCAAGAAGGCCCGTTCCCCGTTGGGCGCGGCGATAGTGATGCTGCCCTTTCCGGGGAAGCCCGCTGCTTCGAGGGCGGTGCGCCAGTCCGTGTTTCCTGCCTTGGCGTATTTCATGGATTGGCTCCTGCCCAGTTACCGGTGTTTACCTGTATATTTCGGCTCTCGCTGGCTACTTTAGACACTCGCAGGCGCGTAGATTCGTCCATTTGGGCATCTAAATTAATCGTAACTTCAACAGGTTCCGGGGCTATATTCTGTGCCATGGGGGGCTCTGGCATAATACTGGCATCACTGCCAAACATCCCGCCGACCAAAGAGCCCAGCTTGTCGCCGATAAAGCCTCCCGCCATAGCACCCAAAACAGTGCCCACAACGGGCACTGGGATCAAGGTGCCCAATGCACCTCCGGCAATTGCCCCGATAGTTCCACCCGCAGTACCACCGACTGCCTTGCTCTTCTGCCTGCTGCTCAATTGGTCGTTACCCAGAGCCCTGGCAGCGTCTAAAACACCCAGCCCAACACCAAGAGCAGGCCCGCCGAAACGACCCAGCATCCGCCCGCCCCTTGCCAGCATCCGCCCCGTCCCTGTAGTATTGAATAGCCGAACTCCCCGGCCAGCCATACCAAGGAATCCCTTGCGGCGGCTCAAAGCTGCTAGGTAACCTTTTTTTGTCAGCCCTTTCCCACCACCACTATTTGGCAATAGAGGGTTAGCACCCATACTAGCGGGCCAGTTGGTCACAAATACGGGCTGGGCACCGATGGCGGACACAGGAGATGAGGGCATCCCCGGCAGGCCCTTGCGCCCTCGGCTTAGTAAAGGACGTAAACTATTAAGCATCCCTACTACCGAACTGATACCTTTGGCAGCAACTATAGCTCTCAATCCCCAAGCGATAGCCCTGAAAGCTGTTTGGATTTGTTCGGGTTTCAGCTCGTTAAGCTTATCTGCCAAGCGACCGATTGGTTCGGCCAGATTCGCATCAGCAAATTGTGCGAAACTGGTTTGTAAGCTTTGCATGTTAGCTGCAAAGGTTTGTGCATTAATTGCAGCGTCCTTTTGAATGGTATTCATATCACCTGTATAGCTGTTAAATTTGTTAATCTGCTCTGTCCCATAACTGATTGCCCCACCTAAAAATTTAAATGCTTCTGAATCAGCCAATACCGTTCGGAGTTTACCTGAACTTTCTGTAGATTTTAGAGCGATTTCTGCAAGACCTTTCGTAAGAACATCAATGCTTTTAATTTTTCCGTTTGCATCCAGTACATCAAAATTAAAAGTTTTCTGGAGAGCCTTTTGTGTGGCAGGTTTGGCAACGCTTCTCATTAAAGCCATAAACGATGTAGCCGTTTGATCGGCATCGTTAATACCTTTCTGAGCTACCTGCAAAGTAGCCCCTAATTTAATGATATCCTCTGCAGCCTTTCTACCTGTTGTTACTTGGTAATCTGACCACAACTTGCCCATTTTATTACCTAAGTCTTTAAAAACAAACGATCCATTTTTACCCTGTTGAATCAACGTACCCAATATTCCTTGCATCTCCTCGGGCTTAAAACCGCTGGTTTGTAAATCTGCCGCAAAACTCCCCACATCCCTTCCCGCAGCGTCCGTAGCCTGTATTGTGCGGGCCAGCAATTCCATATTATCTTCTACAAATTGAATGTCCCCCGTTTTTTCAACAATCTTTTCGATACTCTCATATAGCGTATCCGTGCCGATTTTGATATCGGGCATATTCGCCACAGCAAAGATTTGCTTTTTTAACGCCTGTGCTTTTTCGGCAGTCATTCCGGCATTGGTTTGCAGGCGTGTTATTCGTTTATCCAGTTCGACAACGCCTTTGACAGCAGCCCCCAAACCTACAGTCACCCCAAGGGTAGCCAGCGTCCCATTTAACTTCCCCAGCCCGGCATTCAGTCTGCCGATGGCCGCCTGTCCACTCTTCTGCAGGCGACCAAACTTCTGGCTGGCCCGGCCCAGCCCCGGAGAGAGCCGGTCGCGCAGAGACAAAAGCAAAGCCGCCGTCATATCAGCCATTTCCAGACCCCTTCAATTTGTTATACCTGTCCACAATCAAAGCGTGCCAGCGGCCCAGCTCCGCCAGGCGCATCCCCCGGCAATCTTCCAGACTCAGACCGCTAACCAGCAGCAAATCCGCTATAAGGCCCTGCGCTCTTCCCCGCCAGCGGGCGAGGATTCCGGCTCCCCCGGCGGCTCCGAGAGTTCCCCCGCCTGTTCGGAGATAAATGCCTGAGCCTCGGCCACTACACTTTTAGCTGCCTCGTAACTGATACCCTGCTCCACCATCAGAGAGACAGGCAGCATCACCGCCCGGCAACGCCCGAAGTCCTCCACGCTCATGCGTTTGAGCAAAGCCTCCGGCTGGCCCGTAAGGGCTGCGAGCAAAGCCAGCTCTTCGCCGTAGCTGTTCGACTCATAGGCATCGGCCTTGAGCAGGTCGCCGACGGTGGGCTCGTGGAAGGACAGCTCGCACAGCTCTTCGCGCCCCCCGTCAAAGCTGATGGGCTTGCGCAATTCGATCTTTTCGATAGTCATAACGGTATCCTACAGCGCAATACTGCGGGGCGCATGCACCTCAATGGTGAAGGTACCGTCCCCGATCTCGGTGGCCGCGATCACCCAGGCTCCCGGCAAGCTGTAAGAACGGCTGCCACAGCGCACCGTATAACTGTGCGGACTGGCATTCGCATACTCCTCCGGCCCGATAAAAGCCTGCACGTTCATGCTGAGTACCGCATGCTGCTGGCTCTCAGTGTAGCCCGTATTTGCCGACTTCTCGGCCTCTTTGGTCTCGCGGGTGGTCGAGCTGGGACGCAGGGTGCTGTCCCCCTTGCCCAGCGGAATGTTACCGAACTGCTCGCTGCTGACTTCTTTGACTTTTAATAGTTCCATTTGTCTCACTCCTTAGCGAAAGGCCAGAACGCCCGCGCCTTCCAGAAACTGCCCGATAATTCGGGGCTCGTGAATGTACTCCAGCCGGGTCTTGCTCGTCACCTCGACCTGAATGCTTTTCTTGTAGCCGTCCAGGTCTTCGGCCCAGACCAAATCCCGAATAAAGACCTCACTGTACAAGCCCAACAGAAAGCTGCGCCACTTTTCGGCATCCATCACTCGGGCTCCCGGCCCGTAGTCGCCCGGAACCTGCGCCAGCTTCCACTGGCCAAATCGCTTGCGGGCCTCCAGATTGATCCGCGTGCGGATGGCGCTCACCGTCTCGACTATTTGCACGTCCAGGTAGCCCGTGTCCCGCGCCCCCTCTGTGGTCTCGTTGTAACTGCTCACCAACCGCTCCACCTGTACCGCCCCGCTGTCGGTTACGGTATAGCTGGCAATCCCGGCCCGCAGCATGGCCTCGCGCTCGGTACCGTTGTATTCCTGCGCCCGCAGGCCCGGCAGAGCGACATCCAACGTATTGGCCCCCGGATCCTGACTCAGCACCGCACTGGCATTAGCGGCCCAGACACCGGCCCAGAACGCGGCCTCCTGTTCCGATTGGCCATGCGGCAGCAGCACGATGTGTGGGCTGTTGATGCGCCCGGCCACTTCGACCATGCTGCCGCCCTGCGCTTCGTCCCCGACAATGCCGCTGAGCGGCAGGAAGAGGCGCCCATCCGCCTGCTGAGCGGGCGCGTAGCGCAACTCCAGCTCCTCCTCCCAGACCGATAGATTGCCGCTGTCGTTGATGCTGCTGGCCAGGTAGTGCCACTTGCGCGGATTGGCCCGCAGAGCCGTCCGCAGGCCGGCAGGCGTAACTGTTCCGCTGCCCGCCGTGGGATTGACAAGGTCTCCCAGCGTCACCCCGGCGGCATCCTTTACCCCATCCGGCACGGACAGAACCAGCCTGCTGTACTCCCCTTTGACTTTTGCCGTCAAAGTAACCTTGCCTGCGCCCGCCGCAGTGCTGGCCTCTACATTCAAGTCCTGCAGGGCGTTGACTGCGGCCACAAGCTTGGCGCAAACGGTATCAGCAGCATCTCCGGGGGCTATCCCCACCTGGAACAGCTTGCCGTTGAGCTTCCGGGCAATCGTACCGGCCCCGGCTGTACCCACGGTAATGGGCAACTCCCACACCGCAGCAACTCCTCCACTGGGCTGAGCCAGCGGCAGGCCCCAGCACTGCACCAGTGTATTGCGCGCCAGAAATGCGATGCACTCCGCAGCCAGCGGGCTGCCCTCGCCGAACAAATCCCTGGCCCGCTGCGCACTGCTGACTTGCACCGCCGTTCCGGGTGTGGCCGTGCCAGTGCTCGCCATAATATCCACCGCCAGAAAGGTTTTAACCTCGCCGACCGACCCGGCTCCGCTGCTGTCTACGAACTGCCGCTGCCCCGGTCTCAGCTGTTCGGGTAGTTTATCTAATGGTACTAACCCCATATCTAACTCCTTAATCTTGTTTCTTCGTCTACCAGAGGCCCGCTGCCCCCGGCCTCTAAAAACTCACCCAATTCACTCAAGCTCACTAATTGCCCGATTGCTGCGCCGTCCGGGATAATTGCACTGGCCCGCAGTTCCAAAGTGTAACTCACGCCCCACAAACTTAATCCGCGCTGCGGCAGGCTCAGGTTGTCGGCACTGATACTTTTGGGGGGCTCCATTAGCTCAGGTGCAGTGAAACGCCGCAGGCTGGCCACCAGCGCACTGATTAGGTCCACAGCCAGCAGCCCGGCAGCATCGCCCGAGGGGGTACTGTACGGCAGCACACTCAGCAGCCTCAGACTCTGAACGTTGTCGCCGAAATCGTAGCTCATTCGCGAGAGGCTGGTAACAATACACAGGTCCTGATTGACCTGCTTCAGCAACTCCTCGCTGCGCATGGGCCGCACTTGCAAAGTGTTCCTGATACGCGGATCCAGGGTGCCCAGATCACCTTGCAAGTGCTGTGCTAAAGCCTCTAAAACCGTACTCAGTCTAGCCACGAATCAAGCCCTCCATAAAATCATCCACAATCTCCAGCAAAGCTTCCTGATTGTCATCGCTCAAGCCCACAAAAGGCCGCCCGAGGCTTTTGTCCTCTCTGGCCTCCCCGTCAAAGTAGCCTGCGTATTCCATACTGGAACCAGCTCGCACGGCGTAATTCCCCTGGAATTTATACTCCAAACTCTGCAACATACTGCCGCTGCCCGTGTATTTACTTGTGCCACGTTTGTAACCTTTGGTAGTTATCACGCCAACCCCAATATTGCCGTCATTCAGACCAATTCGGCTGCGCCATTCATCATAACTCTGGCTCCACTCCCTCCAGGGGGTGCCGTCCGGGGCGGCCTTCTCGGTCTCGATGCGCTCCGTCTGCTGATCTACCAGTTCCTCGCCCAATTGATCCAGCAGCTTCTTGCGCTGCGCCCCCTCCAGCTTCAGGCTATCCAGCCAGATGTGCGCCTTGCGCAGCTCCTCATCGCTGAACTTCAAGTCTGCCATCACCAGGCTCCGGGGGCAGGCGTGTCTACCGGATTCCCGGCATCGTCAAAAATCATGCAATCCTGCTCGCTCGGGCTTTCCACAAGCGACTGCTCCCCGTCATTGATGCGCCGCAGCATTTCAATAGACTCGCGGTAGCTCAGGCGGGCATCCTCGCTGTCCCGCACCGCATTGGCCAGGCGATGGGCCGCCAGATCTTTGGCCACAGCCGTCAAGCCGTCCGCAAACTGCGGGGGTAAGGGCTGGACCAGATCGCCCGTCTCGTCCAGCAGGAAGGGACAGTGCATCACGATTAGCCCGGTGGCTTCATGCAATGCGGCCTCGATGCGGGAATCGTCGGGCTGCCCATTCTCATCGACAGGCAGTGAAGTATCCCCCACACGGGCCTTGTACTCCTCCAGCCCTAGCAATAACGTCATTCAGCCGCACCCAATTTTTCCGCAAGATGGGGATACCTTTCCAGCAGCCTGGCTTTCGCTTCACCCAGATCCGCCCCGCCATTCACCGAATAAATCTCTGCGTCCGCCGGATCGACAAACTTGCGCCAAGAGCCATTTTGCGTATACGTCCAGCCCTCGGGAAAGCCTTCTGCTTGCTGTGGAAGTTCATCCTCTGGTGCCGACCCAGAATCCCCCTCAACACTCTCTCCGGGCTCCCGCAGTTCTACCCACGGGTCCGTATCCAAGCGTTCCAGAGATTCCTCGTCGACCTCGTACTCAGCCCATCTTTTACCAAAGACCAGACCGCAACGCCGGTATCTCTCATGCTCACTTTTATGGCGAGCTTCAATTAGCTTTGTCATGCTGCCTCCTAATTCAGACGGTTCATCACAACGACCTTGACATCGTTGTAATTCGGGTTGCTCGCGCCGTTGGCCAGGTATTGGGCCTCAATCAAGCCCTTGGCCGTTGCTTCCAGTGCCGGGGGCACCACCAGGTGAGTGGGCTCGACATCCATCGGCGCCAGTCCATCGCGCTTAATCTCGCGCAGCAGCGTACGCCCCGACTCGTAGTTCGCCTTATCAAGCGTCTCTTTTGATGCGGCGGCTAGGTGGTAGAGCGTGTATTCGCAGACGCCCCGGAAGTCGATGCCCCATTGGATGACATCCTTGTCGAACATCACATCCGACGTGGCTGGATTGTTCCGGGTTACCACCCGCAGGCCGCGCCGATTCTGGTACAAAAAGGGCTTGAGCGGCTTGTCCAGGTCCAGCAGGAACCACGCCGGTCCCGCTGCTGAAGCTGCGCCGATGATATTGCTCTGATCTTGCGCCGTACCCGTACCATCCCGGTGTGGGTAGAGGGGGTGCGCTTCGTCAAAAAAAGGCTGTCCGTCGTAGCAGAGCCGGGTGAAGCCGCTTTGCAACAGCGCGGCCAGCTCTCCCATACGCCAGCGCAGAAAGGAGTCGATGTAGCTTTGCGGCAGTCCCCGCAAATAGCCGATATTGTCGTCCTCGATATCCTCGGCGGGGATCTCCACCGTACTCTCGTACTTCTTGTTGGCGATCTTGTGCGCAAAGGCTTTCACATCTTTGGGCACCCGCGAATTGGCCTTGACCCACTCGCGGAATTCGGGCCACAAGCTCAGCCAGTTGTACGTATTTGCGTCTGTGTTGCTCGGGATCTCCGAGACAAACTGGGCAAAGAGGTCGCGCTCCTGAGCGGCCAGAAAGCTCTGCTCAAAATCGCGGCGGAAGTTGCGCATCAACTCCGTAATCAGTGGATTGGTAAGCAGTGCCATCAGCTCTTCCCTCCATCAGTCCCCACGGCAACAGGAGGTGCCACGTAGTTGTGGTAGTATTCCTGCTCGCCCATGCCTAAAGCGCGAGCCGCTTCCAGCTGCGCTGCGTTGAGCTGCGCCGGAGAGCTGCCCGGAGCCACCCCGCTGCTTTGCTGGTTTGCCAGGTGGCTGTTCTGCTGTGCCCCTTGCGCCCCTTGCCGGGCGGCCAGCAAGCTTTGCAAATTGGCCAGGTCATTGATGCCGACCGCAATCAATGCGTCCTGCTCGTTGGCCTGAACGCTGCCATTTGCCACCGCCTGCACCACCAGCGCACTGGCCGCTTGCTTGTTGGCCTCCAGTTTGCCCTGCGCAATTTGCTGCTTCAGCTGTTCGTTCTCAGCTTTAAGCTGGGCTTTGTTGGCCTCCAGCTGCGCTTTTTCGCCCTCCAATCGGGCGTTTTTGGCCATCTGCTCCTGCACGAGGGCCAGCGTTTCTTTGTCCATATCACACTCCTCTGTGTTTTGTTCTGTTTCGTTGTTCAGTGCTTTCATCTCAGTTAAATTAGGCAGGTTCACCAGACCGACACTGTGAATTGCTTCCACTTCGACATCATTCTTCATCAAAAACGAGGGGCTCAGGTAACGGAAGTGGCGTTTCTCCAAGGCCTCGCGCCCCAGGTCGGTGTATTGCAGCTCAGCCGTGATAAAGCCGTTCTGCGCCCGAAAATTGCTCAGCCAGCCGTAAGCCGGGGCCGGAGACCTCATGCCGTAGCTGGCGTGTTCGCAATCCAGCACCACGTCCGTGCCCACTGCGTTGGTGGCCTCGGCCACCTTTTTACCCTGTATCAGGTAGGCCCGCTGGTCGCGCCCGTAGACCAGCTCTTTGTTACGGCTGATCGGGCAGAGCTGCACGCTCGACGGCAGGCTGCCGTCCTGCTGGACGTTAATTTCGATCTGGAAGGGCCAGTGCTTCGTCTGCTTCATGGCCTCAGTTTGCTGTTATATCGAGCCGGAATCCGTAGGAAACTCTTCCTACTTGAACAGCTCCCTTTGCCATCGCTCCGAGCGCAATTTTAGCGCATAATTATATAGTGCGTTGATACTCCTGCCCGATAAGCGGTAGGTCTGTGCCAAACTGATGGTGGAGACCTCCTCCTCTTTTGCTCGCAAAATTTCAAAGGCTACGTCGCTGCGGAATGCGCTGATCTCTTTGGGAATGTAACAGTGAGAGCCGCCGAAGCGGGAAAGTACCTCTTTCAGGTAGTACAGCCCATAGTCGCCGAGTGTCTCTTCAAAGACCTCGATAAAGGCAGAGCAGACCTCCGTTGCGCTGATGACGCAGGGCATATAAATATCACAGCCCCCGAGTTTGCGGCACAGCTTGCGGCACAAAACCCGGAGGCTGTGCGCCGGAACACCGCTCAGCTCCAGTATCGCCATCAGCTGGAGCAGGCTCTCGTTGCGCATCAGAACTTCTCCAGAGCCTTGATCACCTGCGAGGCCAGGTTGCGGGGCAGCCACTCCAGCCGGTCGATGTGCCAGCACTTGGCCACCCAGCGGCGCAGGCTCTCATCCCCTTTGTCGCGGCTTTTCTGAGACCACAGCACCCGGATGAACTTCAATTGTTTGGAGGTGATCATGCCCGGCGCGGCAGCTGGCTGGGAGCGGTTTTCCGGGCGCAATGCTCTGGCCAGCAAGCGCAGCTCGGTGAGCCGCAGCTCCCCGGCACTCTCATAGCCGTACTTGCTGTGCCCGGCCACCATAGAGCGATAGTCCGCTTCCCCCAGCCCCTTTGCGTTGATGTGCACCTGCGCCAGCAGCCGCTTGCGTTCGGCTTGCTGCTGCTCGTTAAGCATAGCTGGCCTCCTTCTCGCCAGCCCAGTCGCCAGAAACCGCTTTCTGTTCTCTGGCAAAGTCAAAACTGATGGCCCCAAACCACGCCGCCTTGCTGCCGGTAGGCGAGACTACAGAAAAGGCCCATGCCAGATTCGTGATGGTGGCCACCAGGCTGGATATCAAAAGGCCCCAGAGCAGGGCTCGGATCAGGGAGTCTTTGATTCGTTCAAACATCTCAGACCCCCGCCACCAGGTCGGCGTAGACCTTTGTCTCTCCATTTCGCAATGCCAGGCGCAGCACATCGCTCACCAACCGGTTGACCCGCAGCGGATAGGCTTCGCTCACCAGATGCTTGCCCTGCTGGGAGACCAGCCGCCCGAACAAAGCTTCGTACGCCCCCTCATCAAAGATCCGGGAGACCTGCGCCCCGATGCGCTCCAGTTTCAGCCCCAGGTATTCTTTCAGCTCCCCGGCATTTTGCAGTGCCCGCACCTCCAGTACTTCCAGACGCTGGATCACTTCACGCGCATCCCAGTTGCTCGACAAATCCAGCATGGTCTGCAGTTCGTTCTGCCCCACCAGCAATATCGCCAGCAGCTTGTCGTAGCCGTATTCCATTTCCCAGAAACGTTTCAGGTATTTCAGGGTCTGGCGCGAGAGGTCGTGGGCTTCCTCGATCAGCAGCACGTGGTGGTTGCCCGCTTTCTTGCTTTCGATGAGCAGCCGCTCCACCTGCCGGGCCTGCGCCTCCAGCGACCGCCTGTGCCCCTCGGCACAGCCCAGATCATCGAGTATCGCCGCACAGATGCTGCTGGCCGTCAGGCGGCTCTTGTCAAAGGTGCGGGGCATAATCACTTTCACTCTGGTACCGTCAGCCTGCAAACGGCTCATCGCCAGCCGCCGCAGCGTGGACTTGCCCGCCCCCACTTCCCCCACCAGGGCCACCATGCCCCCCAGCTTCATGGTCTGCTGCATGTAGTCGGGCAGATAGCGGTTTTCCTGCGTCAGCAAAATATCCTTGTCCGCCCGGATATCCCCCTCAAAGGGGTTTTGTTTTAGCTGGAAGTGCTCCAGTACCGTCTTTGCAATCATATTGCCTCCTGTCTTTTCTCTTGATAGGGATATATATGCTCCTGTATTTCTTCCGCGTTGAGCCCGTTCGGATAGCTTGCCCGCAGCCGGGCACTCAGGCCCTCGGGCAGGCTGCCCAGTTCGCTGCGGATGCGGGCCACGGCCTCACTCACGCTGTAACGAACATCCGCGCTGCTTACCGCTTCCGGGCGCAGGGGCAAAACAAAATCACCCGCAAAGCTCAGGTTCCCGGTTTGCAGCTCGATGGGCTGGCCGCCCAAGTCCTTGATTTCCGGCAGCTCGGCTTTGTACTGCACCATGCTGTGCGTTTTGAGCCCTTCCAATACTTCTGGTTCTTGAACGGCCTTGCGCCGTTTCTGGCCGTCGGTATGCGGCAGGGCCTTAAATTCTTCGCCGATCACCGCCGCCGTTTCCGGGAACCCGGCAGCATTGATGGCTATCGGCTCCAGTTCGTAGACCATCTGCTCGCCGCCCCGGTGTCGTGGCAGGAACCACGAGACCCGCACCGTATCATTGCCGCTGTAAAGCAGGGGCTGCACGCTTACCTCTTTGCCCGCCTCTATCCCCGGCAGGCCCGCCAGTGTGTAGTAGCGTTGCGTCTTCACCACATAACCGCGGAAACTCAGCATCAGGTTATTACCGACTTTCTTCTGCACCGGCTCGTCAGTGAGCAGGCTGCGGCAGAGCTTGTCGTCGGGCAGCAGTCTCAGTTGACCGGCCTCCATTTGCTGCCACAGTTCCAAGCGAACCCCGACGACTTGCTGGCGGCGTTTTAATTGGCTGTCGTGGTACTCAAAGGCATTCGCATTAAAGGCCGCACAGTATTTGGAGGCTAGTTCGTTCAGCCTCTGAATGTCGGGCACCGGCTCAAAGCGCAGGGCCGTTTCCAGCCAGCCTTCAAAGTGCCGGTTCATGGTTTCTACCGAGCCCTTGGCACGGGGAGCCCCCGCCTTGTGTGCCCAGTGTTCGACCCCGAGACTGGCCAGTGCCCGCTTGATCGCCCGGCTTTGGTTGGCAGATCCCTTGTCCCAGACCAGCAGCTCCGGCACCCCGCAGAAGGCGTATAAGGCTTCTGCCTTGCGTCCCCACGCATACAGCAGAAAGTCGTAGAGGTTGTAAATATTTTCTCCGGCACTCTGGTAGTAGCGTACACAGATGCTTCCGCTGTAATGATCTACCAACACGTATCGCCAGCACTTTTCCTCAATTTTGTTTCCCTGATAAAAGTCCTTGTTCTTGTAGTTCTCTTCTGCGTGCACCACCCTCAAGCCCTGCGGCGTGAAGTACCACAGGGCCAGAGACGGGTCCACCATATGGCAGTGGTTGGGATGCAGGCTGCGCAAATCGACATGCGCCTCCCCGCGTTTCAGGCTGGCTTTGTCCAGTCCCCGGTCCCGGAGCAGGCGGGATAACTGCGCATCGCCCACCGGCAACTCACAGCGGTTATCTTGCAGTACTCCCCACGCCCGGCGAACGCTCATTGGGTTGCGCCCGTCTTTGCGCTGGCTCGAACTCAGCAGGGCCGCGGCCTTGTCGATATTCTCTTCGCTCACGCTGCTGCGCCCGCAGTCGCTGCGAATTTTGCGCCCGGAAACCCAACCCGCATTCTTGAGCCGCCGGTACGCCGTGTCGCGGCTCCAGCCGCTGATGCGGCAAAGCTCTGCCAGCACCGCCCCCCGGCCTCTGCTGCCGGAGGATTCCAGCTTCTCTATCCAGCTGCTTAATTCCATCGTCAGGCCTCGAACATGCTCATGCCGTCGCCTTCGCGCCACGGACGCATATTGTTCCAGCCGTTGTCCAGGCGTTCGATGCGCGCCCCGATCTGCTCGCTGTCCAATTCAGTTAGCTCTTTGGCTTTGGCGAGATCAGGAAAATCTATACCATCCACCTGGCACAATTGCAGCATTGCCAGCTCCATCAGCTCATACGCATTCACCACTTCCGCACAAGCCCGGCGTACCCCCAGTATTCCCCGGTCAATCGCCCCCTGTTTGATGCGCTGCAAGGCCTCCTTGCTCGGCTTTGCCAGCTCCTTTTCCAGTCTCAGTATCTCTTTGTCTTTTTCATTCAGGGCTTTGTCTTTCTGCTCGAATATCTTGCCAAAGGCTTCTTCCTGGGCCTTCAGCTCCGCCAGATGCCCCCGCACCTGTGTCTTCAGCTCGCTGTAGCTCAGCTTGTCCAGATCGTCCAGGTGCAGACCGGCTACCGTTTTTCCCTCGCCGAGGGCTTCCAGATCGTCATCAGTAAGCGTCCCTAGTGCCACTAGTTTGCGAACACCTAAATCGGAAACCGTTTCCGTTTTGAGCTTATCCACGACCAAAGCGCAGCGCATCCAGTTTCGGGCATTGCGGGGTTCTATCCCCATACGCTCCAAGGCTGCGGTAAACTCCCCGTGGGGCTCATGCTCTTTCAGTAAAATCAAACGCTTGCCGATTTCATAAAAACTCCAGGCAATTTGCTGGCCGATCTGCAGGATTTCTCCTTCTACGCGATCCTTGTTGTATGGCAGCTCTGGGCTACCGTAGCGTATATCAATCACGCTCAGCTCCCGCTTGCGCTGCTCGATTTTTTCCGCTGTGGCCTCCGCCTCATGCAGCTCTTCTGTCGTGGGGGCTTGCACCGTCGGCACTTCCGACTTGGGCATTATGGTCATAGTTCTCCTCCAAGGTAGTTTTTGGCACTCATGTTGATCTTCAGCACCTCTTCCTGATGTTTCTGGGCTATGTGCTGCGCAAGGTGCCCAACCTTGTGCGTTACCCGCCAGTTGCGAGAGGGCAGCTGTTCCGCCCAGCCCGCTTCGCGCAGCACCGCCAGATCCCGGCTCACCACGTCGTGGGTTTTGCCCACCGCCTTGGCGAGTTCCTTGTTGCTTTTGCCCAGAAGTACGTCTTCGGAGAGCAGTTCCACCAGGCGCAGGGCGCGGTGCTGGCTGTTAAGCTTGTCCATTAACATTCCCGGTCGGGCAGTCCAGCCGGGCGGCCCATGGTAATTGTGGGGGTTGTGCTTGCGGCTGCTTGCCTTTGTTCTCACTTATGTCGTTTTCCAGACGTTTCAGTTCTTCATTCAGGATTTGTTTGCTGACAACTTCAGGGTCGGGCAACTGAATGGCCATATTCAGCCACTGTACCCAGCTTAGTCCGGCAGCAAGGCAGCCTTCCAGACTGCGGATCAGGGCACTCGCCGACCCCACCCCGCAGGCCAGATGGCTCAGTTGGCGCAGCATTGCATCACTAACATCCTGACATTGATCCATACTGCGAATCCGCTCGCTAAATTCTTCCGGCTTCATACGTAAACCTTTCATTTCCTCAGGGTGAATCTGGTGTCCACGTACGAACGCCGTTCGGCTCTTGTGTACGTAGAACACCAGCCCCCCATCACAGGCCTGCGCTCCAGCAGGCAGGCATTCTTGCGCCCCCAGGCGCAGAGGCTGCAAAGTTTAGGCTGCTTCGGGGGGCTCAGGGCTTTCACCGGATTTCTCCAACTTATCAAAAAGGCGATTGAGGCTCTGAGCCAATTCAAACGCTGTGCGCACGGGCAATTCCGCCTCTCCGCTAATTTGACAAACAAAGTTCAAAACCTTGTTTGCTTTGCCCTCTTGTGTGTTCATACCTTTACTCCTTTCTGCTGGACTGACTGGCTTTCTTTCCTCGCTCATGTCCCCACACTCTCTTTCAACTCTTTCCGAAACCGATAAACCGTATGGGCACTGCGCCCCACACTCCGGGCAATCTCTTTCGTTGAGAACCCGGCACGAATGCCCGAGCGGATACTCTGCCGCTCCAATTCGTTTAGCGGCGTATGGCTCTTGATGTAGCGTTCCCGAGCCTTGCGTAAGTCCCGATGCAGCTCCAGGGCTTCATCTTTGAGTTCCCCGTTTTCCTGCTCCAGCAGGTACACTCCCTGCTTGCGGATACTGGGTAAAACCTCATGAGCTATCCACCGTTTGAACTTTTCCGCTTCCGGCTTCCGGCTGCGAAAAACCAGTCGATACAAACCCGGTTCAGAAACCAAGCGCAGCTCGCGATTTTGGATATCTGACTTCAGTACTACTGAACTCAGCTCATCATCTTGGAGCCCTCTCAAGGCCTCCGTAATGTTGCCCAAATCTAAAACTCGGATTACATCCTTTGCGACAAACCACGGTTCGCCGTCTTTTTCCATCTCCCGCACCTCGTGCGGGCCAAAATTGAATAAACTCAATTCCTTCATGCTCCTACCTCCTCCTGCGCCAACGCCTCGGCGCAAATTTCTACCCAGCCGCTGTACCCGGCTTTCCGGGCAATGTAGTTTTTCAGCTTGGGCATAGACTCATGCAGCTGCCCCTGACTGATTGCCCTGCTGACCGCAGCTTCAGAGCAGCCGTGCCCCAGCGCAATCTGCTTTTGGGTGATGCGGTTTCGCTTCAATTGCCACTGAACAAAATCGCCAATCAGTTTTTTCTGTTCCGGGCTAAAATCACCGTCCATGACCTCTCCTCCTTTTTCGTGTATCATTAGTCTCAACGACTTAAGTTTATATTACAATGATTAGTTGTCAAGGTCAAGGGAAAATGGAAGAAATAACAATAAAAAATTGTAATAAAAATCTAAAGCTTGTTCGGGAAACACTTAATCTTTCACAAGCCAAACTATCCCAACAGCTGGGGATAAGTCAACAAACTTATGGACATTACGAAACAGGAAAAAATGCGATCCCTGATAAGATAAAGATCAAACTACTACAAATCGGAGTTAATCTACAATGGCTCCTGACCGGAGAGGGAGAAATGTTCCTCCCTGCGGAGGAAGAGCAGAAGGCCGCCGAGAAGCCCAGCCTCGGGTACCTGGAAGAGGTGTTTATTCCGCGGGAGGACTTGGAAGAGGACCTGAAAGAACTCACAGGCAAAGCTGAAACCCAAGCCTTGCGGCGGGACTTGGAGCAATCTCAAAAAAAGCTGGAGGCACTGTGGCGGGTTGTCGAGAGTAAATATCCAGAGGAGTTTGAGGAGCCGGAGGCGATCCGGGAGGTCATGATTCCCTACTTGGGATTCGGGGGGGCTGCCGGGCCATTGAAAGAACTGGACACCATCGAAGATGAAATCGCCGTGCGGGAAGATTTTTTGCCCAAAAATCGGAAAGAAATCTTTGCGGTGCGCATTGAAGGGGGCAGTATGATAGACATCATCCCCGACGGCTCAAACGTACTGCTGCGGGTGTGCCAGGAGCCTATCAGCGGGCGGGTTTATGTCTTTACACTCCGGGGCAAAGCGACTATAAAGAAGTTCCGCTTGGACCATACTGGCCCTCATTTTGAATATATGGATGGTTCTGGGCGCAGCATTTACCCGAGCAAAGGGGAGCAGTGGTATTGCAATGCGGAGTTTTTAAGGGTGTTGGGGTGAGGAGATTTTGTAATGGAAGCAAAAATCAAAGGAATCGCCAGCCTGCTAATCTTGGCAATTATTTTATTTGTAGGTTATAATTTATATCAAATATTCAACACTCCCAAAACGGAGCAGAATGCACAGAGCCAAGACCCTGAACTCACAGAATCCCTGAAAAACCCCATATTCAAGCTGTTTTATGATGCGGCTAAAAGGCCCGCAGATTGGTACTCTGAAATAAAAATAAAAGAGTATGATTTGACAGGAAGTAACTGGGCCACGTCCTACCAAGTGGAAAAATTCCAATGGACAAAAATGGCTGAAATCTCTTTCGTAATTACTGAACAATCTACCAACCCTCGCTTTGTCGGCCATACAGTAACCTACTACATAGGGTTAGCTGGAAAAGAAAATTGGCGACCGGGAATAATCGCCTCTAAAGAAGTTGGGATGTTATTTTTTAGTAATGGGCTTACTTGGCCTCCAGATAGAAGCGAGGTTGACTATGTTTTGCCCACAGATTATTTCATCTCAAATAAATAATTCAGAGGAACTGTATGAACCGCGAACAGTTAATAATCAAGGAGCTGACCCGGGAAATACGGCAAGCCAAGCTCACCGCCTCATCGCTTAAAAACCTGCTCCCATGGAGCGAGCCATTCTTATCGGCCCGAGATGTACCTCAGGACTGGCAAGAGATGTACCTCCGCCGGGCCTTAAAAAATGCCCAACGGCAGAAACTGACACTGAATATTCTCAAGTATGCGGCTTTGGGGATAGTGATATCGTATTGGGGAAATCGCTTATTTTCCACGATTGGCAAAATATCCTCTTCCCAGCCCGTAATTGAACAGCAGCAGGCCGCGCCGGAAAACCAGCAAGAATGGTATAACGGAGGCACATTGCATGATAAAACAGTTGCAGACTGGGAAAAAGCCACTGAAGAAGATAAGCTGGCAACTTGCGCAGACTGGATATCCTTCGCCTGGCAAAATGAGAAACTGTCTGAAGACCTAACAGATAATCTGAATCAGGTTGGAATGGACGGGGTCAAGATTCTAGCAGAACAATTAAGAGAATCTTTGGATCAAGTTTTATCTGCGAATGAAGACGGAACTTTTGATTCGCAATCAATTGCTGAATTTGCAACGGTTCAAATGACATTGTCTGGTTGGTATAGATAACCCAAAAACTCCCCCACAAGTAGGAAACCCTTCCTACGTCCAACAGCCCCCGGGCCTCGCTACACTTCAAAGCGAGCCTGGGGGCTGTTTTTTTGCCGTCTTGCGGACCTCAGGCTCCTTTTTTAAGGAGCACCTATGAAACAGAAGCACATCACCTACATCCGGGACTTCCCCCGCTGGGGCTGCTACGTAGCCTCGCTGGCCAGTCTGGCCGAGCGCCATATGCACAAACCTTTCGGGCGGCGCAAATTTGCTAAGGCTTATGAAGCAGTCAAAGATAATGGGTCTGTGTTGCATAACACGATTCCTGTTGACAGTCCAGGATGGGCGCGCTGTTACGTGCAGAATCCGGTATTGTGTGCCAATACCTTACTTGAAGCTGCAAAGGTAGATATCCGCGTAAAGAGTGTGCATGTTGGCAAGCCTCAGGAGGGTGATTTCACGCTTGTTTGTTTTGATACACTTTGGGGTGTGCACTTCGCTTTGGGCAACTCCAACGGGCATGTGACCGTGAATCCGGACCCTGACCTCCCACTGCTGCGGGTCAATAGTTACCGGATTTTTACATTGGAGGTATGAAATGAAGAAAGGACGCAAATTTGCAGTGGTGATTATCGTCTCCGTTCTGCTGGGGCTGGGCATGGTGGCTGGGTTGATCAGCTCAATCCAAGGGGTAGACATGGCTTGGTTGACGGCGGTCTTGCCGATCTTGGCGAGCGTGTACCCGGTTTATATGGGAGCGAATGCGGTACAGAAAAACGCCGAGCAGAAAGCGAAGGAAAAACAATGAGCATTGGATTGATATTGTCCATTATTGGCATTGCCGGGGGCTCGGTTACAGCACTGGTGCTGGGTCGTAAATGGGGTTTAAAGACCGGGGAGCGCAGGGCGCAGCAAGCTCTGACCGAGCAGCGAGAGGAACTTTTGCGGCAGCAGCAGGCAATGGAAGAGATTTCTGTGCAGGAAAAAGAACAGGTTAAAAAGATCCAGGCGGCGCAAACGCCAGAGGAGGCGGCAGATGTATTGGCGCAGCTCAATCACAGCTGGAATACGGGCCATTAATTTTGCCCTGCTGCTCAGCCTGGCGAGTGCCTGTACCAGCGCACAGTCTCCGGCCCTTCTCTCCCGCCCGGAACGACCCGTACTCAGCACCGCACAGGAAATCCAGTCAGCCGTTGAGGGAAATGACTGGCTGGGCCTGATGAAACTCTACGCCCGCGATATGGCCGAGCTTACGGCCTACGCGAAGAAACTGGAAACACTGCTGGATGCGGTAGAAAGACAAAGATGAATCCCATCATTTATACCACGGTAATCTCTTTGTTATTTACCGGACTCAACGCATTTATTGTCGTTCTTACATTTCGCAGAAACTCCAGAAAAGAAACGCGAGAGGAACTGTACCAAATTATCAACTCGGAACAGGAGAGAAAGGAACTGCTTCAAGAACAGGAAATACGGAAGCTTGTCAACGAGAACATCAAAGAACTCAAGCAAGAGCTTCACCGTATGACCGAGCATTCTCACGAACTGGAGAAAAAGTTCCTGATCTTGGAGAACAACTATGGGCACATCATGGAGACATTGGGCGAACTGAAGGGCTTGTTGAGCAAAAATTTAAATGCGGGCAGGAATAAGGATGCCTAAACTCCAATACAAACCGGACAAAATCCCCGCCGAAATCAGCACCGCCGCCGATGAGCAATTACAGCCCGCAGGCTGGACGCTGCAAGCCTTGCTGGAGGCATACCACCAGCAGCGCGTAGAACGCTACCGCCCAAAGCGGCGAGGTGTGCAGGGTAAAATCTCCCGCTTACCGCAGGAACTGCGCGAGCGGATAGATGCCATGCTCGCCGATGAGTCGGTGAGTTTCGGGGAGATTATCGATGCGCTGGAAGCGGAGCTGCCCGAAGGCGTACAAATTAACAAGGATAACCTGAGCCACCGCTGGCAGAGTGTCATTGAGCCAGCCCTGCGCAGCCAGCAGGAATTTATGCAGGCCCTCAAAGGCTCGCAGGAACTGCTGGACGCAGAAGATTCCATCGACGTATCCCGCGTACTGGCCGACCGGCTCAAGCAGATGCTGCTGCAACTGGAAATGGCCATCCAGAAAGAAATCAGCGCAGCCCAACTCGCCGGGGACTTCCTGCCGGACGAAGACCTGCTCGCACGGGTAAAATCGCTGGTCAGCTCGGCGCAGAAACTCGAATCGGCGAGCAAAATCACCCAGGAGCGGGCCCAGAAAATCCGGGAACAAGCCCGCAAAGAAGCCGTCAAAGGCACGAAAAAGCAGGCGGCCCGGCAAGTGGAACAAGTCTGTGCGCAGCAGGGATTGGGCACAGAGGCAAAGGAGGCCATACTCCGTGGCATTTTCGGCATCTGAGCTGCTGCTGCCCTACCAGAAGGCGTGGTTTGAAGACCGCAGCCGGGTAGCGATCTGCGAAAAGTCCCGGCGCACCGGGCTCAGTTGGGTGGAAGCGGCTGTCCAGGTAATGATGGCCAGCTCCAGCCGGAAGGCCGGGGGCAAGAACTGCTTTTACTTATCCTACAACAAAGACATGACCCGGCAGTTTATCGATGACTGCCGCTGGTGGGCCGAGAAGATCGGGGTCGTTGCCCAGAGTCTGGAAGAAAACATCTGGCCCGACCCGGACAACCCGGACAGGGACATGCTGGTATTCACCCTGCGCTTTGCCTCCGGCTTCAGCATTCAGGCACTGCCGGGCAAGGCCACCGCCCTGCGCTCCAAGCAGGGGCGCGTCTGCATTGACGAGGCGGCCTTTGTCGAAGATCTCTCAAAGATTATCAAGGCCGCGCTTGCGCTGCTGATGTGGGGCGGAGAAGTGCGCATCATCAGCACCCACGACGGGGTGGATAACCCCTTCAACGAACTGCTGCTCGAATGCCGGGCCGGAAAAAAGAAGTATTCCATCCACCGCATCGAACTGGACGAAGCCCTGAGCCAGGGCCTGTACAAACGCATCTGCCAGGTGGCCGGGGAACGGTGGAGTGCACAGAAACAGGAAGACTGGCGCACCGAACTGCTGCTTGAATACGGCGATGGGGCACAGGAAGAGCTGTTCTGCGTGCCCAGCAGCAGCGGCGGAAAATACTTCCCGCGCCACCTGCTCGAACAATGCTGCAACCCGACCATCGGCGTTATACGCAACAAACTAGACGACTCGTTTCTTCAATTCTCGGGCGAGGCCAGAAACGCCTACGTAGAGCAGTTCTACAAAGACAAGCTCCACGCCGAAATCAAAGCCGTGCGCAGACCTGTGTATCTGGGCAGGGACTTTGCCCGCAGCGGTGATCTTTCCGTGATTTGGCTCTTTGAGCAGCAGGAGGGCGGCGATCTGATCAGCCTGCTGTGCCTTGAGCTGCGCAACTGGCCTTTCGAGCAGCAGAAACAGCTCATCCAGCTGAGCCTGGAACAACTGGGCTTTCGCTTTGCGATGGGTGCCTGGGATGCGCGGGGCAACGGGCAGGAAGAAGCCGAATACTTTGCCATCCGCTTTCCGGGTCAGGTGCTGGAAGTAATGGCCACTGCAAAGTGGTACGGAGATGCCTTCCCACGCCTGCGGGCTCGTTTTGAAGACCGCGCCATCGTCATCCCGAAAGACGACTACATACTGGGCGACTTCCGAATCATCGAGCTGCACAAAGGCCTGCCCCGCATAGCCGAACGGACGAAAGACAAAGACGGAAAAAGCAAACGCCACGGGGACGCTGCGATTGCCGCAGTTCTGGCGGTCTATGCCTACAACGAATACGAAGGGGGCTACGTGGCTACCGACGGTGCCGAAATCGTGGAGCAGAGCCGCTGGCAGGACCGTGAAGCAGACCGTGAAGCAGACCATGAAGCAGACTATGCAGACGAAGAGAACAGGATAGACGTATGGGCCTGATCGACTACTTTCGGGGCTGGGCTGGCAGCCGTTACGAACAGCCCCCCGAAGATACACCGGACGCTGCTGAAGAAGAACTGTCCGAACAGCAGGCGAAAGCCTCCGTTTCCGGGGAACGCGAAGTCTGGCAGGCACAGGTTGGCTTTGAGAAACTCACACCCGGCAAACTCGCAAAGATACTCGGGGAACTGCTTACCGACGGGGAATCGGACGAGTATCTGGAACTGGCCCACGAACTGGAAATCTACTACGAACCCCACTACCGCCAGCAACTGGGCATCCGCAAAGATGCGGTACTGGCCCTGGCCGTGCAAATCGACCCGGCCTCGGAAGACGAGAAAGACCAGACCATCGCCGCCGAGCTGCGTAGCTATTTGCTCGGCCACGAGGACTGGGACGACCTGCTGCGCGACTTGCTCGACGGACTGGGCAAAGGCTATGCGGTGGCCGAAATCGTCTGGCAGCCCCCGGATATCGCCCAGCCGCGCTGGAGGCCGGGCAGCTTTATCCGGGTCGATCCGCGCTGGCTGCGCTACTATAAGGGCTCGGGGCGCATCCTCGGGCTGCGGCAGGAAGGCACACTGGAACTGCTGCCGCTGCTGCCGCACAAGTACATCATCCACGAACCGCACCTGGTGAGTGCCCCGCCGCTTCTTACCGGACTGGCTCTGCCCGTTTTGTTCTGGGCCATGCTCAAACGATTCTCGATCAACCAGTGGGCACAATTTCTCGAACGCTTCGGCAAACCCTTCAAAGTGGGTAAATATCCCCGGAACTCCCGCCCGGAAAACATCCGCAGCCTCAAGAAGGCCGTTGCTGCGGTAGGCTCTTCCCTGTCGGCTGTAATTCCCATCGAAATGGAAATAGCCTTTCAGGAGAGCAAGAACACCGGCAGCAGCAGCGACAGCTACGACAAGATCGCCGACCGCATCAACAAGGAAATTTCAAAACTGGTGCTGCACCAGACCATGTCCAGCGAGGATGGCTCAAGTAAGTCGCAAGCCGAAGTACACGACTCGGTGCGCAAGCTGGTGCGGGACGCGGATGCCCGAGCCCTGGCCAAGACCTTGCAGTATTACCTGCTGCGCTCTTACGTGCAGCTGAACTATCCGCCGGGAACTCCGGTACCTGGAATCCGCATTGAAGAGATCAAGGCCGAAGACACCAGTGCTCTGGTGGAAAATGTGGCCGCGCTGGTTCCCCTGGGCCTGCAAGTTTCCGAATCCGAGATGCGCGGGCGGCTGGGACTGCGCACCCCGGAAAAGGGCGAAGCGGTACTAGCCCTCGGAACGTCTGAAAGCGCAGCAGGAGAGCCGGAGCCGCAACAGAACGCCCGGCAACTCCAGCTCAACCGGGAAGAGCCGGGAGAACAGCCAGACGAGCCGGACGCAGTAGAGCGGCTGCTGGAATATATCCCGGAAAATGAGTACGAGGAGATCACGGGCGAGCTGCTGGGGCCGCTGCGCGAGGCGGCTGCCAACGCCTCCAGTTTTGCTGAATTGCGGGAAAAGCTGGCAGACCTGTCTCAAAATTCGGATACGCTTGCCGAAAAGCTGGCGATAGCCCAGTTCAAGGCTCTGGTTGACGGCAGCAACGAATTTGAAGATGGCGAAGAAACCTAAAGGACAGCAGGTTGTCCCGGAAGCCGCCCTGCGCTACTGGCAGCAGAAAAAGCATAAAGAGAGCTGGGACTACCGCGACGTGTGGAAAAGCGAACACGCTGCGGCCTTTACCGTAGCCAAAACTGCGGGAATGGACGTGCTCGATGACCTGCACCAGGCGGTAGAACACGCCCTCAAAAACGGCCAGAGCTACCGCAGTTTTTCAAAAGGACTGGACCAATACCTGTACCTGAAAGGCTGGTGGGGTAAAGACCCGGAAACCGGAGCCCAGCTCGGCTCCTACCGCCGCCTCAAAACCATCTACGAGACCAATATGCGCCAGTCCCACAATGCCGGACGTTACCAGCAGGGAATGCTCAGCGAAGCCCATCCCTACATACTCTACCGACTTGGCCCCAGCCGCCGACACCGCAAACAACACGCCGCCTGGGACGGTCTCTGCCTGCCCAAAGACGATCCCTTCTGGGATACCCATCACCCGATGAACGGCTGGGGTTGCAAGTGCTACACCCGTTTTGTTTCCAAGCGAAAGTACAAGGAGTACAGCGACAAGGGTGTCCCCAGACCGGTCCTTGATAAAACGGGTCAGAAGGTCGGCGAGATCCGCCGGAAGATGCAGACGGCCAGGCCGCAAATCCAGTACAAGGATTGGCTCAACAAGAAGACCGGGCAAATTGAGCGCGTACCCGTTGGGATGGATCCGGGTTTTGACTGGAATCCGGGGGGGTATGGCCGCAGTGCTCAATTGGCCAGTAATTTGGTAGAAAAGGCCAAGCGTTCAGATTTGGCCAACTCGGAGCAATGGATACAAGATTATTTCCAGCATCCGATAGTGCGGGAAGATTACCAGGCCTTCGTCCAGAACGCTCTCAGTAAGCCACGGGAGTCCCTGGACAGAACTTTTTCGGCTGTAGGTCTGCTGCCGGATTGGGCCCTGCAAGAATTTCGCAAGCGCGGTGGTAAACGCAAACGCAATGCCAAAAACGGGCTTCTCCTCATCGATGCAAAACTGCTTCAGGAGAAGGATGCGAAGCACAATCTCGCTCCCGGCAGCTCGGGACTCTTGAAGCAGCAATGGCTGGATCTCCCGAACTGGCTGCAAAACTATGATAAGGTCACCTGGGATGATAAATATAACAGCTTGATATATTGGAAAAAATTAGAGAATGGCTGGGTGGCAGTTGCAATCGCCGTCAACCATAAGGGTAAGGTTCAAGCCATTACAGCTAAAGTAGACTATATACGTACAGCCTATATTTATAAAGAAACAAGCTGGCAAGCGGTAATGCAGCAGCGGCAAAACCGAGACCAGCTTGTAAGAGAAAGATGATGACATGCCCAGAGGACTCGTAACTGGAGCCGTGCCATGCCATACGACGTTACGGCCGCTGCTAACGCCCAAGGCTGAGCCAAAGCCCTTAGCACTATTTAAACTATACACTAAAAACCCGTAGAGGGGAAGGAGAATTAGATGAAAGCGAGTAAAGAATGGAAACAAAAATTGCGCTATTTGCCCCACAACTTTATAGGGCATCCCCTCATGGGCCTGTTCCAACTGTGCGGCCTATGGAATCTGAGCCGCTGGATTCACGATTGGACCCTGCCCTGAAACTCAGAAACCCTTCCTACGGGAAAATGGCCGAATCCGGGCTACACTTGGGGCACCAAAGTACAGGAGGACCTCATGTTCAAATCCAAAAAACTCGCAAGCTGGAACGATGTGGACACAGCCATGCGCGAACTCGGGGAGCTGCAGATGCAAGTCCAAGGGGTGAACAACAAATTCACGCCTCAGGTCAACGATCTCAAGGCCACCCAGAACGCCGAACTGGAACCACTTCAAGCCCGGATAAACGCCTTGGAGGCGCAAATCCAGACCTATTGCCAGGAGAACAAGGCCGAGTTTGCCGAAACCCGGACAAAAAAACTCACTTTCGGCACGGTATCGGCCCGCCTGGTGGAAAAATTCGACTTCCCCAAGACCAAGGACAAACTCAAAGACTTGCTCGAAACCCTGAAAACAATTGGCCGCAGCGACTGTATTAAAAAGGAAGAGGCCCCGGACAAGGCCAAAATCAAAGAGCTGGATGGGGACACGCTGGCCAAATTGGGCCTGAAGCTGGAAAAGGCGGATAATTTCACCATCAAGCCCTCAGGTGCCACCTGAAAGGGGTTCAAATGCTCAACTGGGAAAGCGAAGAAATCACGGACGACGCAGAGGCAGAAGAAATCACCTCTGCGCCCCCGGAACAAAGAAAGCAATCCTGCCCCCTGGGCGATCCGGATTGCGAGGCTTGCCAGTGAATAATTCGCACGAGCTGTGGAGAAATTAGCCATAAACCTGCCGAAGCCGTTTGTGATTAATACGCACATTCTGTGCGAATTTATGCGTCACTTGTCGCAGCCAATCGCTAATTATCGCATCAATTTGCCCTGTTTTATCGCTTCTCTCTTTAACTTACACGTAGATTTGAGTAGTCCCCTTGGGCATCTTTGGCAATTTCGTCAATACTCTGCTTACCGATCCGCTTATTTGTTTCCAGTAATACTGCTAAGTTTACCAGTTCTTTTATTTGAAAAGAGCCATCTGTATGGAAGCTTATGGTTCCCACTCTCGATCTGTTGGAATCAGAGACTGTGTACAGATTAATGCTGCCCGCCGCAACCAGGCGATCGAGCAGAGTGGATGGGGCAGCTTCCAGAGTGGGTGGATCAGCTTCGCCTTCGGGCGGGTCGCAGGCGACCCACAAAATCAGGGAGCAGACAAATAAAAGGATAAATGGGCGTGAAACCCCGGCAGAAAAATAATTTTTCCTGCTATATGGTTTTAATTTTTTCGATGAGCGATGAGCGATGAGCGATGAGCGATGAGCGATGAGCGAATTTTACTGAACTTGTGTTCCATAATGCAATACTCCTTGGTATTATTATGCAAAATAATGCATAAAGATGATGTTCCGACCAAGGTCGGAATGATTTTAATAAAAGATGAAATGGGTTTATGAAATGGCTTGTTCTTCTTAAAGAATATACGATTTCCCCGCGGAGGGCAAGAAGATCGCAGGAAAATCTCCAAAAATTTGCTTTTCCTGGGAAGCTCCCATGCGAGCTGGCGCAGCATGGGAGAAATGGGGAGGGCCGTGCGCAGCTAGGCCCGACCATCCTCTTTTGCGAGCTGGCGCAGCATGGGAGAAATGGGGAGGGCCGTGCGCAGCTAGGCCCGACCATCCTCTTTTGCGAGCTGGCGCAGCATGGGAGAAATGGGGAGGGCCGTGCGCAGCTAGGCCCGACCTTCCTCTTCGGTACTCCTTGAATTCCTAATCTCGCGCTCCGCGCTCAGCTTGAAATTCTACGGCACTCAGCAACCGGAAACAGGCCGAGCCCCTCAACTGCGCTGCCTGAGTGCCGTAGAATTTCTACATATAATAAGAATTGAGGAACGAAGGGCGGAAATGCGAGGTGTACCGAAAGGCAACCCGGCATGCCCCCCGGCTTGCAATATGCCATCAAAGCTGCTGCTGCCCCAAAAAACCAAAAGCGGGTACAGTAGCATGACTCTCCAGTGCTCACAGCCTGGCAGAGTGTCCTGAAACAAGTGTAGGGTACCTCTAAAAATGGTATCGCTTTCTGTGAGTATTGTGCTATTGCCCTGCTTCGCCTCGACAATAGCACCGCGTTTTGATGCTGAGCGAGTGGAATTTTTAGAGGTTCCCTGTAGTAAGTACAGTGCAAAGACTGACAAGAGCCGGGGATATGGCAAAAACGATCAGAAAGACCCGGGCAGCTTCCCCGGAGCAAACAACGAAATCACAAGACAGAACCAAAGACACCACGCCGATGATGCGGCAGTATCAGGAAATCAAACAACAGCACCAGGACTCAGTGCTGCTGTTCCGCATGGGCGATTTCTATGAAATGTTCCACAACGATGCCGAAGAAGTCAGCCGTTTGCTCAACTTGACCCTGACCCGGCGTCAGGGTGTGCCGATGGCAGGCATCCCTTACCACGCTTTGCAAAACTATCTGCGCCGCCTGCTGCAAGCCGGTAAACGACTGGCCATTTGTGAGCAAATCGAACAAGCCCAAGTCTCGCGCGGTCTGACCAAACGCGAAGTAGTCGAAGTCATCTCGCCCGGCACCGTGCTGCAGGACGATTTTCTGGAGCGCAGTTCCAACAACTATCTGCAAGCGTTCTGCAAGCAAGGCCAATATCTGGGCATGGCCCTGCTCGACTTTTCCACCGGAGAATTCCACGCCGCCGGTTTTACCGCGCCCGGGAAGGAGCTGCGTGCCGAAATCCTGCAGCGCGAGCTGCTGCTCGCAGCCTCGCGCGAACTACTGGTGATGGAAGAGCTGAACGATGAATTCGACGAGGACTTCTGGAGCCAGGCCGGTGGCACGGACGTAAATATGGGCGAGGGAGGTTTGGCTGGGCGAGGCGCTGCCCGCTCCGCCTTGCTGTGCAACCGCATACCCGCCTGGTGCTTTGCGCCTGAGAGCGCCAAGCGCAAACTCTGCGAATTCTTTGGAGTCCACAGCCTGAAAGGTTTTGGCTTTGGCGAAGAGACACGGCTGGACATGGCTGACGGCGCGGCCCTAGGGGCGGCCTGGGTGCTCATCGAGTACCTGCAGCAAAGCCAGAAACAAGCAAGTGCCCTGGCCCACATTCAACGCCTGCTGCCCTTGCGGCGCAGTGAACTGCTACAGCTCGATTCAGCGGCCCTGCGCAATCTTGAAGTATTTCAGAACATGCAGAACGGCACCCGCGACTACACTCTGTGCCAACTGCTGCAACAGTCTCGGAGCGCCATGGGTTCGCGCTGTCTGCACCGTTGGCTGCGCGAACCGCTGTTGCAGAGCGATTTGCTGAACATGCGCTACGAACGGGTCGAGGCCCTAGTCAACGATGGACTGCTGCGCGAGAGCCTCCGCGAGAGCCTGGCCCGGCTCAGCGACCTGGAACGCATCATGAGCCGGGTGGCCAGCGCCAAGGCCAACGCCCGCGACCTGGTGGCTCTGCGTCAATCCCTGGACCTGTATCGGGACATGGAGAGCAAGTTAGGCGGGAGTGGGCAGAGGCACCGCTTCTGTGGGCTGTTTGAGCCCTTAGAGCAGCGAGCCGGGCAAATGGCCCCGAGACAGGGCTGGGCACAACAGGATTCGCCGCAAAATGCAGAACATCAGAGCAGCTCGCAGGCCACAAGAGGATCAGTCCGGGAGCCGGCCGGGGCCGAAGAGAACGCAGAGTGGCAGCAGAATGGACAGGAAGAACAGAAAGAGCAAGACGGATTGGGAATCCCTATAGCTGTGGAGAAACGGTCAGACGGCCGGGTGGGAGGCAAGGCCCTGGCCATACTGCAGGAACTGTGGCAGCTCTTGCAAAGGGCCCTGACCGAAAATCCACCAATCGTGCTGCACAGCGGCGGAATGATCGCCCCCGGTTACTCAGCAGAGCTGGATGAATTACAGGCCCTGCTAAGCGACCGCCGCAGTATCCTGGACGACTATGTGGCCCGGGAACAGGCCCTAGTCGGTTCGGTCAAACTGAAGCTCAAATACAACAAGCTCATCGGCTACTACTTTGAAATCACCAAGACCCAGGCCGCTTCGGCCCGACTGCCGGAACACTTTCTGCGCCGCCAAGTGTTGTCCACCGGCGAGCGCTACAGCACCGAAGAACTGGCCGCGCTGGAGAACAAGCTGCACAGTGCCGATGAGCAGATCGTGCGACTGGAACGCCAACTCTTTGAGCAGTTGTGCCGGGAGCTGGAGCCCTACCTGGAGCTGGTGCTGAGCCTGGGGCGGAGCCTGGCCGAACTGGATGTGCTCTCCGGCTTTGCCGAACTTGCGCTGCGCCACAACTATGTTCGCCCTGAACTGCTAGAGCCGGGTGCAGCACTGTGCATCGAGGAAGGGCGCCACCCCGTGGTCGAACACCACCTTCGAGGTGAGGACTTTGTGCCCAACAGCCTGGAACTGGACCAAGAGCACTTCTTTGCCCTGATTACCGGGCCGAACATGGCCGGTAAATCCACTTATCTGCGGCAGAACGCTCAAATCGTGCTGTTGGCTCAAATCGGCTGCTTTGTGCCCGCCCGGCGAGCCCGGATTCCGCTGGTCGATCGGATCTTCTGTCGGGTCGGGGCCTCGGACAACCTCTCGCGAGGCGAATCGACTTTTATGGTCGAAATGCAGGAAACCGCCCGCATCCTCAACGAGGCCAGTCGGCACAGCCTGGTGATCATGGATGAAGTGGGTCGCGGGACCAGCACTCGCGACGGCCTGGCCATCGCTCAGAGCATCTGTGAGCACCTGCTTCACCAGATCCAGTGCATGACTCTGTTTGCCACCCACTACCACGAGTTGACCGGGCTCTGCGAACGCCACTTGAAACTGCTGTGTCTGGCCGTTGATGAAGGTGAAGATGGGAATATCCGTTTCCTCAAACACGTTGAAGAGGGCTCTATTGCCAGTTCCTACGGCATCCATGTCGCAGCACTGGCGGGCATTCCCGGTGAGGTGACCGCGCGGGCCCAAGAAATCCTCTCCTGTTTTGAACAGCAGAGCCTCGTCTCCCCGGCGACTTGGCCGGCTATGGAGACCGTGGAGACTTTGCCGACTCCCGACATTCAGCCCGGGAAGCGAGGACGGCGGCAAAACCCCGGCACATCGGCCCTTCCACAAAATCTGCAAAATCAGAGAGAGTACCCGTACTGCCAGGTCGCTGAGACAAAGCTGGCAGAGCTTGCAGAGGCAAAATCTGTCGATCCGGACAGGATCCCCCACCCACCCCATTCCCAAGATTCCGGAGGCACTTCCCCCAATAGTGCTGGGAAAGGAGACAAGAGGTATCACAAAAGCAGAAAAATCGCAGCCGAGGGGAACATGCGTTCAGAACAAACCGGAACAATACAAAAGGAGTCCGGGAGTTCCGAAGAGCTGCCCACCCCATCCCGAGAAACTTTCGGGAACAAAGAAGAGAGCGGGAAAAGCAGGGAGAAAAGCAGGGGAAAAAAGCAGCAGTTTCTGTTCAGCGAGGCGGAACTGCTGCTCGGAGACTTGGAGGCACTGGCAAACAGCCGCCTAGAGCAGCTCAAGCCCACAGCGGCCCTGAAGATCCTGCGTCAGTGGGCACAGAAGTATCTGGGCCCTTAGCTCTCATTCTCTGCGAAAACCACGGCCATCTCATTTTTAGAGCTGCCCTTTAGTGCTCTGCCGGTATTGACTCTTTCAAAAATTTCCTAGCCCCATTCCCCATGCCTGAGCCCCCCTTCGGAAAAAAGGTTGACGAGACAGGGCAGGGAACTCCCCTCAGCAGGGCTCCCTGCAATTCAACCTAAAATAGAATTGGCATTCCCTGCGCAAGATTCTATGCTAGGGGAACAAACTCTCTGGCAGACTCTCGGCGATGAGCCATTTCACCAGTCTGGCAAAACAACGGAGCCCCCCTATGCGCTCTTGCAATTCTCTACAAATAGCCCATACAACCGCAGCGGCCAGACTGGTCGGCGGACTGTTGTTCCTCTTGCTGGGGACTCTGCCCACTCTGAGGGCTCAGCAGGATGCGATGGCCGCAAACCCGGAGAGCGGAGCCGCACTCGGGCCTGCGAACCCACTGCGCTATCGGGTTGCCGATATCTATATCATCGGGCTGGATGTGCTGGGCGAGGAATACATCCTGCGCTACCTGCGCGAGAACGGCCTCCGGGCAGAGGCCCTGCGCACAAAACAACAGCTGGAAAAGGCGGCCCTGCACATGGCCCGGATTGCCGATGGCGATACCAGCCTGCTGGCCATGGAATTGAGCTACGACTACGATGAGAGCCAAGAAGTTCCGGAAGTCTATGTGGAAGTGCTGGTCTCGGAGATGTCCATCAGTTTCATTCCCGGCGGCGGCAATGCCTTTGCCCGCTTAGGCTGGGCCAACCGAATACAGCGCAACGGCAGAGCATCGCGGATCTGGCTGGCTCTGGGCTACAACCGGCAGGATTTATCACTGGAATTACCTTATTTATGGGGAACTCCACTGGGTTTTAAGCTGGATTTCGGGCACAACATTCTCGATCAGTGGGACTTCAGCGACAGCTCCCGGATTCGCAGCAATGCCTTTGTGCGCCCGGAGCTTTATTTGCTGGTGCTGAGCTGGCTCAAACTGGGAATAGGTCTGGATACCGGGCTGCTGTACTTTTACAAAGGTCGAAGCCCTTCCAGCCTGCGGGTTGGCCAGACTCTGGGCCTGGGGCCGCAGCTCAACGGTAAGGATGTTCCGGGCAAGCTGCATGGACGCCTGGCCCTGCTCGGCAGGCTCGAACTGGACCGCAACTATCTGGCCCGCCGGGGCCTGGGCTACCACCTGTTACTTTCGAGCCGCCACGAAGTGGCCGGAGTCTTTGCGGGCAACCACGCCCTGGGTGCGAAGCTGGGTCTGGTCACCGAACCCGTTCCCTGGTTTCGGCCCTCCTTCGAGCTGCGCGGCAACTGGCAGTCTGAAGGCTTGCTGCCACTGGACTCAGAGGTATTTTCCAGCAAATACGAGGGTTATATCCGGGCTGCGGCGGAACTGCGCCTCTTGTTTACACCGCTCCACATCAGAGACCCGCTGGCCATTGACATCGGCCTGAATCTGGGAGCCATCGTCGGTTTTGCCAACGCCAGCCAGGACTTTGGCCAGATCAATCTCGAGCGGGATCTGGAGCTCAGCCTCTTCATCGGCCCGGAAATCTACTGGGGAATGCCCATCAATGTCCGCACCCGGTTTGACTTCGGCATCATCTTCCGCGAGCAGCTGCAAAAAGTCGCCTTTGCCTTTCACATTCAAGTGTTTTAAGAGAGACCGATAATTTCATAAGAAGGCCGCCCCACAAAGGGGAGTATTCTCAACTCACTGGCCGTAATAAGCCCCCACACCGTGTTTGCGGTAGTAGTGCTTATCCTTCAGAGTTTGTTTGAGCTCACCGATCTGCGGATTCAGGCTCAGCGTATAAAACGCCATTTTGGCAATTTCTTCCAGCACCACGGCATTTTCCAAGGCTTTCTGGCCGTTTTTGCCCCAAGTGAACGGGCCGTGACAGGCCACCAGTACCATCTCGATCTCCGTGGGTGCCAGGCCGCGCTGCCGCAGGTGGGCGATAATCTGCTCTCCGGTTTCGACCTCGTAGTCACCCTCTATCGCGGCATCGCTCATTGGCTCGGTGCAGGGAATATTCTCTACCGTGTAGTCGGCGTGAGTAGTCCCCAGAATCGGGATTTCGCGCTGTGCCTGGGCCCAGACGCAGGCAAATGGCGAATGGGTATGGCAGATGCCGCCCAACTCGGCAAAGGCCCGGTATAACCCGGCATGCGTAGCCGTGTCTGAAGATGGCTTGAGGGAATCCGGTTCCAGCGTCTTCCCGCTGGCCAGTTCGACCAGCACCATATCCCGGGGGCGCAGTCGCTCATAGGCTACTCCGCTGGGCTTGATGGCAAACACGCCAACCGTGCGGTCGATTTGACTGACGTTGCCCCAGGTCAGCCGGGCCAAGGAATTGGCCTGGATCGCCATATTGGCTTGGTAGCTTTCTTCTTTGAGCTGCGTAAAATCCATGATTCTGTTGCCTTACTTGGTCGCAGCAATGGCACTGCGCTCAATCTCCAGGCCCCGGAGGAAGCGTTCAAAATAGCGCTCAAAACCTGCCACATCCTGTGGATCAGGTCGTAAGGGCTCGCTCATCAGGCCCTCAAAGATCCGGGCCAGGAATTCCGGCAGGCTCGCTGCCCGGTTGCCCGAAGCATTTACTTCATCGCAGTAGGCCGCCAGCAGCGCGATGCCCCAGGCCCCGCCTTCACCCGCGCTCCGCAGCACGGTGACCGGAGTATTGGTCGCGGCGGCCATCACGCGCTGACCTACCCCTTCGGTTTTGAAAAAGCCGCCGTGGCCGCGAATGTCATCAATCTGCACTCCTTCGTCGCGCAACAGGATGTCGAGACCAATGCGCAGGGCACACAGAGAGCCATAGAGCTGGCTGCGCATAAAGTTGGCCAAGCTCAGCGGACTGCCCGGCTCGCGCACAAACAAAGGCAGCCCTTCCGGCAGCCCGGCCAGGTCTTCGCCGGCCACATAGCCGTAGTGCAACAGATCTCCACAGTCGGGCCGGCTCCCAACTCCGAAGGCCGCGCGGTACAGGATGTCGAACAGCTGATTTTGCTCAAAATTGGCACCCAGGGCCCGGGCGGCTTCGCCAAAAAGCCGGATCCAGGCATCAATGTCGCTGCTGCCGTTGTTGCAGTGGGCCATGGCGACCGGCAGGCCGTCCGGCGTGGTCACTAGGTCAATCTCACCGCGCATGCGCGAGAGCGGGCGTTCCAGTACCAGCATGGCAAACACCGAAGTACCGGCCGAAACGTTGCCGGTGCGCGGAGCCACCGAGTTGGTCGCCACCATGCCGGTGCCCGCATCGCCTTCGGGCGCACAGAGCCGCACACCGCGCTCCAGCTCTCCCGAAGTATCCAGGAAGGCCGCGCCTTCGGCACTCAGCGTGCCGGCGACCTGTCCGGCACAGAGCACCGTGGGCAGCAGCTCTGCCAGTTTCCAAGGCTGCGAGTGCAACTGGTCAAATTGCAAGAGCAGGGCAGCGTCAAAGTTCTTTGTCTCCGGATCAATAGGAAACATTCCCGATGCATCGCCGATGCCCAGCAATTTCCGGCCACTGAGCCGCCAGTGGATATAGCCTGCGAGAGTATTGATGTGAGCGACTTCCGAAACGTGGTGTTCACCGTTTAACATGGCCTGGTAGAGATGGGCCACGCTCCAGCGCTGCGGGATGTTGTACCGGAACAGCTGACTCAGCTTTTCGGCGGCCTGGCTGGTATTGGTATTGCGCCAGGTGCGGAACTCGGCCAACTGCCTGCCCTGCGCGTCAAAGGCCAGATAGCCGTGCATCATGGCGCTCACGCCCAAGGCCTTGAGCCTGCACAAGGAGCAGGTGTAGTGCTGCTGGACAGCACTTTTTAGGTTGCGGTAGGCAGCTTGGAGGCCGCTGTGCACTTCCTCCAGCGCATAAGTCCAGACACCGTTGACCAAGCTGTTCTCCCAGCTGTGGCTCCCGGAGGCCAGCACTGCGCCTCTGCTCTCGATCAGCACGGCTTTGATACGGCTTGAGCCCAGTTCAAGGCCCAGATAGCACTGGCCGGATTCGATAAGTTCGGGGCTTGATGCCTCTTGCAAACCCATGGCAATTCCCCTCAGAAACTTTCTTTGCGTTTTTCCGGAATCAGATCTGCCCCCGGGACCTTAATTTTCGGGTGCCGGAGGAGCTTCCGGCGCCTCTTCTTGTGCCTCTTTTGGGGAAGCAGTTTCGGTTTTCTCTGCTTCTTTTTCTGCTGGTTCTACCGGCTCCTGCGAAGAATCGACCTCAACTTCCAAAGTTTCGGGGCTGGATTTTTTTATTTCCGGCTTCGCTGCTTTGTCCGCCTCGCGGCCCGCCTTGCGGCGGTTTTTCCTCTTGACCGGTTCTTCCAGACCGTGTCCCACCAGTTCAATCAACGCCATCTCTGCCGCATCGTGACGGCGCAGGCCGGTCTTGATCACCCGGGTATAACCACCCGGACGACTGTTGAATTCCGGGGCAATCTCGGTGAACAATTTATTCAGAATGTCCTTGTCGCGAATCAATCTGGCCACTTCCCGGCGGTTGTGCACAGAATCCACTTTTGCCCGGGTAATCAGTTTTTCTACTGTGCGGCGCACTGATTTGGCCTTGGGCAGAGTGGTCCGCACCCGACCGTGACGCAGCACAGAAGTCGCCATATTGCCATGAATCGCCTTCCGGTGCGAAGCTTTCACGCCGAGGCGCTGAATCCCATTGCGCTTATTCATATCTGATTTTTCCCTTTAGGCAAGCCCTTAAATCTTCCCTCTATTTGACGGACACTCTTGCCCGCATTGGCGCACAGATTCCTCAGAAAAGCCTCAGGCAGGCTTCACTTTCCGACTCCCAAATAGCTTCGCAAGAAAAGAGGATTTTTAGGGGATCTCTTTTATTCAATCCCGTCTCTACGGGATTTCATCTAGGTTCACCGATTTCATGATCACATGGAAATCTGTCATGCCGAAATCCAGCCCCAACGAAGTCAGCTTATCTTTGATTTCCTGTAAGGACTTCTTGCCGAAATTAGGAGTCCTGGCAATTTCATATTCGGTATAAGAGACCAGCTCGCCGACAGTGCGAATCTGGGCACTGCGCAGGCAGTTGTTCGAACGCACCGAAAGCTCCAGCTCATCCAAAGTCTTCTCCAGCAATTTACGAGTCTTCAGTTCATCCTCGCTGACCTCTTCTTCTGCGATAATCAAACTCTCATCAAAATTGATAAATGCCGTGTACTGCTCTTTGGCCAGTTTTGCGGCCTCGGCCACGGCATCAACAGGGCTGAGCGTCCCGTTGGTTGTAACTTCCAGCACCAGTTTATCGTAGTCGGAGCGCTGGCCCACCCGGGTCGGCTCAACACAAAAGCGCACCCACTCAATTGGACTAAAATTGCAGTCCAGCACAATCGTGCCAATCATCTCGATGAACGGCTGGTTCTCTTCTGAGCTGCGGTAACCTCGGCCAAAGTCGATCTGAGCCTCAATCTCCAGACTGGTGTCGGGCATGAAGGTCGCCAGATGATGTGCCTTGTTGTGGACCCGGATGCCTGCCTCGACTTCGCAGTCGGCACCGGTGAGCTCTCCTTCCCCCTGTACCTTGATCAGAATGGTGCGTGGTTCCCTACCTTTATTGCTGCTCAGCAGAGAGACGTTCAACTTCTTCAGGTTCGAAATGAAGGTCAGGGTGTCTTCAACCATGCCCGGAATTACATCAAATTCACTTGAAACCGTTTTAGCGATACCTTCAGCATCGTAATGTGTCACCCGGATCGCCGAAACAGCATAACCCTGAATCGAAGACAGCAAAATCCTGCGCAGGCTGTTTCCCATCGTTGAGCCATAACCGTGCTCAAACGGATAGGCGATGAAACGACCATAATTATCGCGCTCTTCTTCCGTCTCAAAATACACTTCTTTCGGACGCTTCATACCGCGCAGTAGATTTGCTCTCACCATATATTCCTCCGTACTCCTCTGCATAAATCTTTGTGAGCCCAGCAGTCCCGGAACTGAAGGGGACCTCTAAAAATTCTCAGACCCGACGGCTCTTGCGAGGCCGACAGCCGTTGTGAGGAATGGGCGTGACATCGCGGATGCTTTGTACGTTAAATCCAACATTGCCCAACGAACGGATGGCGGCTTCACGCCCGATGCCCGGCCCTTTTACGAAAACATGGACATCTGCCAGACCCGCTTCTTTGGCCTTGTTTCCCGCCGTTTCGGCGGTAAGCTGCGCGGCAAACGGGGTCGATTTCTTGCCCCCCCGGAAACCCAGGGCCCCGGCACTGGCGCTGGCAACCGCATTGCCCTGCAGGTCCGTAATTGTAATGATAATATTATTAAACGTGGCTTGTATGTACACGTTACCCTCGTGAATGGTTCGCTTTTCTTTTTTCTTCGCTTTAGCCAAGACCCTCTCCTCCTATTTTTTCTTGTTGGCAACCGTTTTTGCCTTGCCCTTGCGGGTCCGGGCATTGGTCTTGGAACGCTGACCGCGAACCGGCAGTCCCAGACGGTGGCGGAGGCCGCGATAGCAGCCAATATCGCGCAGACGTTTGATATTCAGCGCTACTTCCGAACGCAGTGAACCTTCCACCTTGTATTCCCTGTCGATGAATTTGCGCAGACCACTCAGTTCTTCGGGGCTCAAGTCGTTGATTTTAGTGCTCGGATTCAGTTTCAAATGCTCGCAGATCTGGCGGGCAGACGAACGCCCGATGCCGTAGATCGCAGTCAAGGCAACTTCTGTGTGTTTATTGGGTACATCAACACCGGATATACGTGCCATTCTATACTCCTATCAGCCTTTCTGCCGCTGTTTATGCTTGGGGTTTGAGTGGCAGATTACCCGCACAACACCAAAGCGGCGAATCACTTTACAATGCTCACAAATTGGCTTTACACTGGCGCGAACCTTCATGAGTTTCTCTCCTGCTGGCTGCCTGCCCCAAAATGGGGGCTACAGTTTTCAATTTTTGCTACAGATTCCTAGAGCGTATGCGACCTTTCTTCAAGAGCCCTTCGTGGTTGTGCATTTTCAAGTGCCCTTCAACTTGGCTCATGGTGTCCAGGTTCACGCCCACCATAATCAGTAGCGAAGTACCGCCCATCAAATAGGCTACCTGTAACGGAAAACGGAAGAGCACCAGCATGATCGTGGGCACCACCGCAATAAATGCCAAGAAGATGGCCCCTGGCAATACGATGCAGTTGAGCAGGCGACTCAGGTACGCTTCCAGATGCTCGGTGCGCACACCGGGAATCGAGCCGTTATTCTCGCGTATCTGGCGGGCGATCTCAATCGGGTTCATCGTCACTTGCGTGTAAAAATAGGCGAAGAATATGATCAACAACACATAGATCAGGGTGTTGATCAGGCCGCCCGGCGCCATGGCGATCGCAGCGCCTTGCAACCAAGTCCACTTCCGGGCCAGAGTGCCCAGGATGAAGGCCAGAAACTGCAGCACCGCCTGGCCGAAAATCACCGGAATCACGCCCGATGGGTTGAGCTTAAACGGGATGTAGGTGCTCTGGCCCTGATACATCCGCTGCCCCACCACACGGTTGGCGTAGCGCACGGGCACCCTGCGCTGGGCCTGTTGTTCGTAGATGATCAGCACCACCATCACCACAAACACACCTAGGGCCAACAGACCAAAAATCGGGTTGATCTGATCGGGCATCTGCTGCTGCAAAATACCCACGGCTTCGGGCAGACGCACCACAATACCGGTAAAGATAATCAGCGAGGCACCGTTGCCGATACCGTGAGCAGTGATTTGCTCGCCCAGCCACATGATGATCAGGGTGCCGGTAGTCACCGTCACAATCGAAATCAACAAGAAGGCAGTCGGTGTCAGCGAGGGATAGATCAAACTGCTGGTATCCCCTTTGAGCTGCGGCAGGAATGCGGCTTGCAGAATGGCCAGCAACAGGGTCCCGTAGCGCGTGTAGCGCTTGACCAGGTTGCGCCCGCCATCCTGTTCGGCCAGGCGCTTGAGGGCCGGCACTGCGATCATCAGGAGCTGCATGATGATCGACATCGAAATATAGGGCATAATACCCAGCATAAAAATCGAATAATTGTTAAAGGCCCCGCCCGAAAAAAAATCAAAGTAGTCCGAGAGCGAGAATCCGCTGCCACCAGAAGTGGCCAGCTGGTTCTGCAAAGCAATAATATTGATCCCCGGAATCGGAATAAAAGTGCCGATGCGATAGCAAATCAGGACTACGAGCGTAAAAATGATTTTCTTGCGCAGATCGGCTATCCGGAATACATCAACTATCGAACTCGCCATAAGTCAGCCGCCTCCTCACTCAGCCTGTCCGGCTTCCTGCAAAGCCCCGGCAACAGACACTTTACCGCGCCCAGCTCTTCGATAAAGCAAGGTGTTGCGCCTGGAGAATAGCCCGGTAACAGACACTTTACCGCCCAGCTCTTCGATGCGTGCCTGTGCTGCCTTGGAAATAGCGGGGATTTGCACATTCAGGTTCTTGCGGCTGAACTCGCCACGGCTGAGGATTTTGACGTTGACTTCACTCTTTTTAATCAGGCCCTTGGTCTTTAAAGTTTCCAAATTCACGGTTTCTGAATCAGCATAGACTGTTTCGAGACGATCAAGATTGATCGGCACCCAGGTCTTCTTAAACGGATGGTTGGAGAAACCGCGCACGGCCAGACGGCGGTAGAGCGGAATCTGGCCACCCTCAAAGCCCATGCGAACGCCGCCTCCGGAGCGGGCCTTCTGACCTTTGTGGCCTTTGCCCGAAGTCTTGCCTAGGCCGCTTCCGACACCCCGGCCCAAAACCTTGCGTTTCTTCTTCGAGCCCGCCGCAGGCTTTAACTCATACACAGACATCTTCTCTCTCCCAATCATCAGGGGCTTAAACCGGTCAATCGGCTGGCTGAAACCAGGCCCGTTTATGGAAAGTTCCAAAGGGCACCTCTAAAGGGAACCTCTAAAAATTCCAATTCCGCGTGAAATCGCGATCTTTTCCGCGAGCAGCTTTGTTGGCAACTCATTTCAATACAACAAAGTATTAAAACGAGTTGCCGCCTTGCTGTCGCGAAAAATCTCAGCGATCCACATCAAAAGCGAATTTTTAGAGGTACCCTAAACTTCCCTCACCTCCACCAGGTGAGCGACCACCCGCAACATGCCAGCGATCGCCGGAGTTTGTTCAAAGCGGGCAGATGAATTGATTTTGCTCAGCTTCAATGCTTTTGCCGTACGGCGTACTGCCGGGCTCTGGGCAATGGTACTGCGCTTCAGCCTCACTTCAATCTGTGCCATTCCTGTTCTTCCTATCTCTTTGGAGTCCTCTGGAGCCGGGAAGTGCTAAAGCTGCCCCTCGATTCCCGCCACTTACCCACCATTTCAAAAGTTTGCTAGCCCCACAGCTCTTGCAGGTTTTTGTCGCGCAGCCGGGCCCGCTCCGAAGCCGAAACCAGATTGTCCAAACCCTGCAACGCAGCCAGAACCATGTTGAGCGAATTGTTCGAGCCCAGCGACTTGGCCAGCACGTCCTTCACTCCCGCAGCCTCCAGTACCGCGCGAACCGAGCCCCCGGCAATCACTCCGGTACCCGGAGCCGCCGGCTTAATCAAGATCACACTTTTCTTGTATTTGCCCTTAATCTGATAGGGAGTACTGTGCTTACTCGACAACGGCACTTGAATCATGCTGCGCTTGGCCCGCTCCGTGCTCTTGCGGATGGCTTCAGCAACATCGTTGGCCTTGCCCAAACCGTAACCGACCCGGCCATTGCCATCTCCCACCACCATCAGAGCGGAGAACGACATTTTGCGACCACCTTTTACCGCCTTGGAAATACGCTTTACTTCAATCAAAGTCTCGATCAGGACACTCTTGTTATTGTCTTGAAAGTCTGACATATACTCTCCTAAACCTCAATCCCGGCTTCACGTATATTGTCGGCGATGGTCTTGACGACACCGTGAAACTTATAGCCATTGCGATCAAATACCACCGCAGCAATCTTTGCCTTCTTCAGCTCATCGGCCATCAATTTGCCCAGAGCCATGCCGCCTTCCATGTTGGGGCGTACTCCCAGCTTCAGGGTTGAGGCGGCCGCCAGCGTCTGGCTCTGCTCATCATCAATGGCCTGCAAATAAAGATATTTATGGCTTTTGAACACTGTCAGGCGCGGGCGCTCCGCGCTGCCGTGAATTTTCTTGCGGATCCGCCCCCTGCGACGTTCGCGCCGACAAATTTTATCCGATACAGAACTCATTGCTATTTCCTAATCTGTCTTTTCCTGCCCGGGGAAGCTACTTCTTGCCGGACTTGCCCGCTTTGCGGCGCAGTGTTTCATCTGCGTATTTTATACCTTTGCCCTTATAGGGTTCCGGCGGTCGGAGCGCACGGATTTCACTGGCGACTTTGCCTACCACGGCTTTGTCAATGCCTGAAACCAGCAGTTTGGTGTTGCTTTCCACCGCCAGTTGTATGCCCTCCGGTGCCACGTATTCGATTTGAGTTGAGTAGCCCAAGGAGAACAGCAGGTTGCGGCCCTTCCGTTCGGCGCGGTAGCCCACACCGTTAATTTCTAGGGCTTTTTGGAAGCCGTGGGAAACGCCCTGTACCATATTGGCCAGCAAGCGGGAGTAGAGGCCGTGCATTGACTTGGCCACCTTGCTCTCACCGCTGCGCCTGACCCGAACTTCTGCACTCTCAATTTCAAAGGAAACTTCCGGACGGAATTCCTGGCGCAGTTCGCCTTTGGCTCCCTTGACCACCAACACGTTCTCTGAGACCGAGACGCTGACACCCAAAGGAAGTGCGACTGCCTGATTACCGACTCTCGACATTACCTGTACCTACCTGAACTGTTGTTCGGCCTGAGGACTACCAGACCTTGCAGAGCGGCTCACCGCCCACCTTGCTGATGCTGGCCCTCTTACCCGTGATGATCCCCGTAGAAGTTGATAGAATTAAGATTCCGTAGCCGTTCAACACACGCGGCATGTCGCGGTAGCCAAAATAGATCCGGCGACCGGGACGCGAGACCCGTTCGATGCCTTGGATCACCGCATTTTCGTTCTCATCGTACTTCAGAAAAATGCGGATGAAGAGCTTGTTCTTTTCGTTAATCTTTTTGTAGTTCTTAATGTAGCCTTCATTTTTGAGGATGCGCACGATTTCTATCTTCACCTTGGAGCTGTGCACATCGACCTTTTCAAGGCCAGCCCGGCTGGCGTTGCGGATTTTGGTTAACATATCTGCTACTGGATCGGAAACACTCATATTTCGGACTCTCCTTCAACCTACCAACTAGACTTTGTAACGCCGGGAAGCATGCCTTCACCGGCCAGCTTCCGAAAGCAGATGCGGCACAAATTGAACTTGCGCATGTAACCGCGCGGGCGACCACAACAGCCACAGCGGTTTACTGTGCGGGTGGAAAATTTTGGCGGGCGCTGAGCCTTAATAATCATGGATTTTTTTGCCATTGTCATGCCCCTTTCTGAAATGGCATACCCATTTTGTCAAGCAGGGCATAACCTTCTTCATCGGTCTTCGCTGTGGTAACAATGTTAATATTCATACCACGGATTTCGTCAATTTTGTCGTAGTCAATTTCGGGAAAGATGATCTGCTCATCAATGCCCAGCGAAAAGTTGCCGTTGCGATCAAAACCCTTGGCAGAGATGCCCCGAAAGTCTTTGACGCGCGGCAGGGCAATGTTGACCAGCCGGTCGTAGAATTCGTACATCCGGGCACCGCGCAGAGTGACTTTGACTCCGGCTGCCATGCCCGCGCGCACTTTAAAAGCGGCCACCGACTTCTTCGCTTTGGTCTTGATTCCCATTTGACCGGTGATCAGAGCCAGCTCTGCAAGGGCGCCGTCCAACAGTTTTTTGTTCTGGATTGCCGCGCCGATGCCGATGCTGACTACAATTTTGTCCAGTGCGGGAACCTGCATTACCGATTTATAGGAAAACTGCCGGCGTAAAGCACCCAGCACGGTCTCCCGATAAATCTTCTTCATTCTCACCTCAGCCATCGCCAAGCTCCTTAGAGTACCTTGCCACACTTGCGGCAGATCCGTTCTTTGCTGCGGGCCTTCCCAGAGGAGACGCGATAGCCGATGCGGGTCGGGCCGCAGACGGAACAGACGATCATCACGTTCGAGATGTCCAAATAGGCCTCCACTTCGATGATTTCTCCTTGTTCGCCTTCGCGCTGCGGCTTTTTGGTCTTTTTGACGATGTTCAGGCCTTCCACCATTACCCGTCGCCGCACCCGGTCAATCTTGAGAATGCGCCCTTCGCTGCGCTCGTGGCGATCTTTCCCGGCCATGATGCGGACCATGTCTCCCCTTTCCAATTTCACTTTGTGCTTCACGGCGTTGCCCGTATGTATACTCATTCTTGCTCCCCGCTTGCTGGCTGGCTAAGTTCTTCTCCGGATTCCGGACCGTTTTGCAGAACTCCTCTCCATCTTCAGAACTTCTCTTCAAAGGACTTCGGGTGCCAGCGAAACCACTTTCATGAAGTTCACATCGCGGAGCTCGCGTGCCACCGGCCCGAAGATGCGCTTACCCACCGGACTCAGGTTGTTGTCCAGTATCACACAGGCGTTGTCGTCAAAGCGGATATACGTGCCGTCAGCGCGGCGATATTCTTTGTGCACCCGGACGATCACGGCTTTGCGCACATCGCCTTTCTTGATGCCGGACTGCGGCAGTGCTTCTTTGACTGCCACCACGATAATATCGCCGATGCCGGCCCAGCGCCGCTTGGAACCTCCCAGCACCTTGATGCACTCAACCCGCTTGGCTCCCGAGTTGTCTGCGACATTCAGGCGAGAACTCATCTGTATCATGGCTGTATCCTTTTCCTACTCGACAACAAAGGGCCCGGAAGCCGGCACACTGCCGGAGAATCACAGCGCCGGCCAAGATCAAACAGCTGCTTCACAAACAGCTTTTCAATAACAAACTGCACATCCCCTCAAAGCACCTGCCAGCCGGTTTTCGTGGGGTCCTGCTAGCGTGCCCGCTCCACTACTTTGACCAGCTTCCAGCATTTCTCCTTACTGATCGGACGGCATTCGACAATGCGTACCCGGTCGCCAATATGGGCCTCGTTGTTCTCGTCATGGGCTTTGTACTTTTTCAGCCAGCCTACATATTTTTTGTAGATCGGGTGCAGTTTGCGCGTGGAAACCTGGACTACTATGCTTTTTTCCATCTTGTCGCTTACTACCGTGCCGGTAAATGTCTTCTTGTTGACTCTCATCCCAGTATCCTCAAGCATTCACTTTGCTTTGCTGTCGATGGATTTTGGTATTCAGACGCGCAATGCTGCGCCGGATATTGCGGATTTCCATCGGGCTCTCAACGTGCCCCAAGACTTTGTCAAAGCGCAGTTTGCGCTGACGCTCCAACAATTCCTTGCGCTTCACCATCATCTCCGCCAGAGAAAGGTCGTCAAATTTTTCCTTCATGGTAGGCTGGCCCTCTTAATATTTAAACTACGTATGGGACTTTTGCACAAATCGAGCCCGTAGCGGCAGCTTGCTGGCAGCCAGTTCCATGGCCCGGCGAGCCAAGTCCTCCGGTACTCCGGCCACCTCAAAGAGGACCGTACCGCGCTGCACCGGCGCAATCCACATTTCCGGGCTCCCTTTGCCTTTGCCCATTCGGGTCTCCGCAGGTTTTTTGGTGTACGGCACATCCGGGAAGACCCGGATCCAGACTTTGCCGCCGCGCTTGAGGTGGCGCGTCATGGCAATACGGGCGGCCTCAATCTGCCGGGCACTCAAATACTTCTGGCTCTCAGCCACCAGACCAAATTCGCCAAAGGAAATCTTGTTGCCGCGCGTAGCATTCCCGCGCAGCCCGCAGTAGGAACGCCGCTGCTTCTTGCGATAGGTAAGTCGTTTGGGACTCAGCAGTGCCATCTGTCTCTCCTTTACTCTGCCGAATCACCGGCTCTGCGTACCAAGTTGCCCGCATCTTTTTTACTGTTGCTTTTGTAAATTTCACCGAGGCAGATCCAGACTTTGACGCCGATCACACCGTAGGTCGTCTCCGACTGGGCAAAACCGTAGTCGATGTTGGCGCGCAGAGTGTGCAGGGGCACCCGGCCCTCTTTCAGCTCCAAAGTCCGCGCCATCTCGGCACCACCCAGGCGTCCGGAAACTTTGATCTTGACTCCTTGCACATTGCCCTGCTTCATCACGCCGGCCACGGCCATCTTCATGGTGCGGCGGAAGGCTCCGCGCCCGCGCAGCTGGCGGGCAATGTTCAGTGCCACGATCTGGGCACTGGCCTCCGGGCGTTTTACTTCTTTAATTTTGACGTTCAGGTTATCCTCAGTCAGTTTCTGCAGCTCTTTTTGCAGGCGTTCGATGTGGGCTCCCTTTGAGCCAATAATGTAGCCGGGCCGGGCTGTGTGGATCAGCAGGGTAATGCGCTTGGGCTTGCGAATGATTTCCACATGGCTGATGTCGGCAGACTGCGCTCCGTTACTGGCCATCAGAGCCTTGCGCAGGCGCAGGTCTTCGTGCAGAACGCGGGCATAATTTTTACCGCTCAGATACCAGCGGGATTTCCAATCGTTGTTCACTCCCAGACGGAAGCCGTGCGGATGTACTTTCTGGCCCATTACCAATCCTTTTCCCAAACTATTTTACGTTTAATACTACAGCGATATGCGCGTAGCGCTTTGCTTGACGGTCAGCCCGGCCCCGGCCGCGCGCCCAGATCCTCTTGTGCCGGGTCCCCTCGTTGACCAGCAGCTCTTCGACAAAAAGACTTTCTTCGTCAATGTTCCTGTTCAAGTCCATGGCATTAGCCGCAGCCGAGCGCAGCGTCTTCAGCAGCAGCTCCGCCCCTTTATTCGGCAGAGAGCTCAGCACTCCTTCGGCTTCGACATAGCTCTGGTGGCGCACCAGATTGGCAATCGGACGTACTTTCGAAGGCGAAACGGGCAAATATTTGGCAATCGCTCTATAGCCCATAGTTGATGATGTCATTACTTGTTCCTCTCGGCATTGGCACCAAATACTACTTGCGGCCTTTCTTGTCCGAACCGGCGTGCCCGCGAAACGATCGTGTGGGGGCAAATTCGCCGAGTTTGTGCCCCACTAGGTTCTCCGTCACCAGCACGGGAATAAAGGCCTTTCCGTTGTAAACCTGTATGGTGGCACCCACCATTTCAGGGATGATGGTAGATGCCCGGGAGTAGGTCTTAATCGGCCTCTTGCTGGTCGAATCTGCCTGAGCCATCACGCGCTTGAACAACTTGCCTTCAATAAAAGGACCTTTCTTAACGGATCTCGCCATTACCTGCTCCTGATCACGGGAACTTCTAAAAATTCGCTCTTCCTGCGAAGCTATTTGGGAGCGGGGAAGCCAAGCCGAAGAATACTTTGTTGTATTGAAATGAGCTGTCAACAAAGCTGCCCGCGGAGAAGATCGCGATTCCACGCGAAATTGGAATTTTTAGAGGTCCCACCATTATTTTTTCTTCTTCTTGCGCCCCTGAAGGATAAAGCGACTCGAGGTCTTGCTGCGCGAACGAGTTTTTTTGCCCTTCGTCTGCAAGCCCCAAGGGCTCTGCGGATGCCGTCCTTTGGTACGTCCCTCACCGCCGCCGTGTGGATGATCTACCGGATTCATTGCCACACCGCGAACTTTGGGTCTGCGCCCCAGCCAGCGGGCTCGTCCTGCCTTGCCCAGACTGCTGTTCATGTGGTCGGCGTTGCCCAGGGTGCCAATGGTTGCCCGGCAGCCTTTGTGCACCAGCCGCACTTCACCGGAGGGCAACTTCAGCGATAAATAGTCGCCATCACGAGCCGTAATCATGGCCGATGCGCCGGCACTGCGCACTATTTGGGCACCGCGACCGGCACTCAATTCCACATTGTGCACCACCCGACCCACAGGGATGTTTTCCAGCGGCAGGCTGTTGCCCACCATGATGGCCGCTTCCGGGCCACTGATCACTTCAGAGCCGACTTCCAGCCCCTGCGGACACAGGATATAGCGCCGTTCGCCATCGCGATAGACCAGTAGTGCGATGTGTGACGAACGGTTGGGGTCGTACTCAATGGACTCCACACGAGCCGGTATGCCGTTTTTCTCGCGTTTGAAGTCGATGACCCGGTAGAGCCGCTTATGCCCCCCCCCGCGACAGCGTACACTGATGCGCCCCGCATTGCTGCGCCCCGCACTGCGCTTCCTGCCACCGGACAACTTCCTGTGCGGCCGGCTCTTCGAAAGTTCTGAATAGTCAACGGTCTGCAGGTGCCGCCGACCCGGCGTGGTTGGCTTATATGTTTTCAATGCCATGCTGATACCTCAGGTTTTCTGCGCTCGCCAAACTAAGCCTCATCGACACCCAGGTTTTCCAGAGCCTCAATAGACTGACCCATGGGCAGGGTTACAATGGCCTTCTTCCAAGGTGCCGTCTTGCCGTAGCCCCGCTTGAAACTCTTTTTGGAAACCGGCAGGTTGCGCTTCTTCTTGCTCTTTACGTTGATAATGTTGCAGCTGAGCGGCTCAACCCGGAACAGGGTTTTGACTGCGTGCATGATTTGCGGTTTGTTGGCGCGCCCAGCCACTGCAAAACTGTATTTCTTAGCCGTTGCAACACCGGACTGGAGCAAGTTGCTCTTTTCGGTCAGCAGGGGCCGAATCAAAATCTCTTCGAGCTCCATGAGTTATACCGCCTCCTCCGCACCATTCTGTGAACGGTCTTGATAAAACGTATTCAGACCCTGAATTGCCGCTTTGGTGAACAGGATCTTTTTGGCGTAGAAGAAGTCGTGTGCTTCTAGGCGCCAGTAGTCCAGCAAGGTCAGGTTGGCGATGTTGCCTCCGGCCCGGCGGATCAAAAGGTTTTCTTCACGCCCACCACCTCCCAGCACCAGCACGATGCGGTCCTTTTTTACGGTCGCAAAACGGGCCAGCACGGCATTGAGGTCGCGGGTTTTGCCCGAAGCAATCCGGAAGTCTTCCAGCACCCGCACAATTTCGTCATTGGCCGCACGCAGCGAGAGCAGACTCTTGTAGGCGTTGCGTTTCATCTTCCTGGGCATGTCTTGGCGATAGCTGCGCGGGTGCGGCCCGAAGACCACGCCTCCGCTCTTCCAGAGCGGGGAGCGCCTGTGTCCGGCACGGGCTCGCCCCGTGCCTTTCTGTCGCCAGGGCTTGGCAGTCGAGCCGCGCACTTCACCGCGCCGACGTGTGTCGGCGCAGCCTTGGCGTTTGTTGGCCCGTTCCGTCATCAGCAACTGATGAATCAGTGCTTCGTTGACTTCTACGCCAAAAACTTCGTCGGACAACTGCACCAAACCCGTTTCCCTGCCGTCTGTGGCGTACAGCTTTTTTTCCATCTGCTACAACCTCTATGCCGCACAAGCAGCTATTTCCCTTTCTCCAGCGCTTCTCCAGCGCTCTCAGCTTTTCTTTTTGGCGCGCCGCACAATCACGCGCGAGCCGCGCGGCCCCGGTACGGCACCACAAACCACCAACAGATTTTTTTCCGCATCGATGCGATACACTTCTAGGTTCTGCACCGTGCTCCGCTCGCCACCCATACGCCCGGCCATCTTCCGGCCCTTGAAGGTGCGCGAAGGCCAAGCCGCCTGCCCGGTCGAGCCCAGGTCACGGTGGAACTTGGAGCCGTGCGTCTTGCGACCACCGCCAAAGCCATGACGCTTCATGCCACCCTGATAGCCCTTGCCCTTGGACGTCCCCGTCACATCAACGTAACGCGTATCTCCCAAGATTTCCAGCCCCAGCTCCTGCCCGGGTTCGCACTCTATGCCGAAGTCGCGAATCTCCCGGCAGAAGGCCCGCGGCGCAATGCCTTCAGGGAACTGACCCAGTTCTGCTTTGTTCAGACGCCGTACTTTTTGCTCAGTGTGCCCCAGCAACACTGCATCATAGCCGTTCTCCCGGACGCTGCGCTTCGCCACAACCAGATTCTTCTCTACTTCAATCACCGTCACGGGTATGACCGAGCCATCTTCGTCAAACACCTGTGTCATCCCGTGCTTTTTACCAATCAGCGCAATCATCCATCCAACTCCGGCACCAAGGTATCCGAGCCCCGCGTTCTCAGCGGATCTCCACGTCCACTCCGGCGGGAAGCTCGACACGCTGCAGCGCATCCATTGCCGTGCCGGGAGGATCGATAATGTCGAGCAACCTTTTGTGCGTCCGCATCTCAAACTGCTCGCGAGACTTTTTATTGACAAAAGTCGATTTATTGACTGTGAATTTCTGAATCCTGGTGGGAAGCGGTATGGGGCCTGCCACCTTGACGTTGTACTGTTGCAGTGTATCAACAATGGAACGTACGCTCTGCTCAATCAGACGCACGTCAAAGCTTTTCAAACGTACCCGAACTCGATCTTTCATATTATTGCATCCTCAGCGCACGATTTGCGCTCAGCGTTCCAGCTTTGCAAATTTTAATTCAAATTTCAATTCAGTTTAGGGGCAGCTCTAAAAATAAATCGGCACAATCCCAACAATCTGCTTCCGCCTTTTTCTTGCAAAGATTCCTCTGCCGCATCGTGAAGCCCTAGCATTTTTGCGACAAAACCGCAAGCCTCTCCAAACTCACCACTATAAAATTGCAGCTGAGGGAACCTGTCGGGGACAGACTGTCCTTCTGTCCAAGGAGAAAAGCCCTTTCCCCCCGATGTGCCCGACTACTCGATGATGTCCAGTACCTGGCCGGAAGCCACCGTACGGCCACCTTCGCGAATCGCGAACTTCAGGCCTTTGTCCATGGCTATCGGGCTGATCAGCTCCACTTCAAGTTCACAGTTGTCGCCGGGCATTACCATTTCCTTGCCGCCGAGCAAGGCAACCGAACCGGTAACGTCAGTGGTGCGGAAGTAGAACTGCGGACGATAACCACTAAAGAACGGATTGTGGCGACCACCTTCATCCTTGGTCAGGGACACAATAGCACCTTTGAACTTGCGATGCGGTTTAATGGAGCCGGGCTTGCACAGCACCTGACCACGCTCCACTTTCTCTTTGTCGATGCCGCGCAGCAGGCAACCCACATTGTCGCCTGCCTGCCCCTGATCCAGCTCTTTCTGGAACATTTCCACGCCGGTGACGGTGGTCTTTTGGGTGTCGTTAATGCCAACGATTTCAACTTCATCGCCGACTTTGACAATCCCCGATTCCACGCGGCCGGTGACCACGGTCCCGCGGCCGGAAATTGAGAACACGTCTTCAATTGGCATCAGGAAGTCCTTGTCAATCGGGCGCTCGGGTATGTCAAAGTAGCTGTCCATGGCCTCCAACAATTCCTGGATGCACTTGGTGGCTTCGCCGTCTGTCGGGTTGCTCATGGCCTGGAAGGCAGAGCCCTTGATAATCGGGGTGTCGGCCGGGAAACCATACTGCTCCAGCAACTCCAGCAGCTCCGCTTCAACCAGTTCTACCAATTCGGGATCGGCTAGGTCCATTTTGTTCATGAATACCAGCAGTTTGGGTACGCCGACCTGGCGGGCGAGCAGGATGTGCTCTCGTGTCTGAGGCTCAGCTCCGGAATCGGCGGCGCAGAGCAGGATTGCTCCGTCCATCTGGGCAGCACCGGTAATCATGTTCTTGACGTAGTCGGCATGCCCGGGGCAGTCCACATGAGCGTAATGACGCTCTTCAGATTCATACTCAACGTGCCGGGTGTTGATGGTAATCCCGCGCTGACGCTCTTCGGGCGCGTTGTCGATGTCTTCGTATGACATCACTTTGCCGCCAGCCTTAGCAGCGCAGTACATTGAAATTGCAGCTGTCAAAGTCGTTTTACCGTGGTCAACGTGCCCGATGGTTCCCACGTTAATATGAGGCTTGCCTCTCTGGAACTTTTCCTTAGCCATATCTCCTCCTGATGGGTAAGTAACTTTTATTCCGCAGTAATCTGCGCTGTGTTCAAGCTAGGACGAAAGATCCCCCTGAAAAATCCCTGCGCCCGACATCGGAAACAGATCTTTGGAGGTCCCCCTAATAAACAAAATCGACAAAAAAACTTGGGCTTTCGCCCAAGCTTGCAATGCATTCTAAAGGAAGGACTCAAAAACTTTCGCAAGTTTTTCAGCTCCACCTTCAGGCAGCAAGCCCGTGGTTTGAAGCAACCCTGGCAGCCTAGCAAGCCTGCACCTACCAGCGGTAGTGAGCAAAGGCTTTGTTCGCTTCTGCCATGCGATGCACATCCTCTTTCTTCTTGACGGCAGCACCCGTGCCGTTGAAGGCATCGAGCAGCTCACCGGCCAGGCGTTCATCCATGCCCCGCCCCGAGCGCGAGCGCGCAGCCTGGATCAACCAGCGCATCGCTAGGGCTTCACGGCGGGTTTCACGCACCTCGATCGGTACCTGATAGGTCGAACCGCCGACCCGGCGCGAACGCACCTCGAAAGTCGGCTTGACGTTTCCCAAAGCCCGCCGGAAGGCAATCAGAGCCTCTTCGCCCGACTTGCTCGAGAGGCGGTCCAAGGCTTCGTAGACGATCTTCTCACTAATCGACTTCTTGCCATCCAACATCATCCGGGTGATGAATTTCTCAACTTCGCGGCTGCCATAGCGGGCATCCGCAAAATTGCGCTGTGGGATGACTCGTTTCTTTCTCGACATTCCGGCTCTCCGATATCAGCAGCTCGGGCATGATGCCTGTTCAGGGCAGCTCTCAAAATTCCATTCTGCGCTCGCTCTTTTGAAACGAACAGCTTTCTCAGAAGAGGCGGCAGGACTGCTGCGCACGCTTTCCCCGTTCTCCAATGCTGCGCCAGCTCGCAAAAAGGAAGGTCGGGCCTTGCTGCGCACAGGCCTCCCCCGTTCTCCAATGCTGCGCCAGCTCGCATTGGAGCGGCCTGCATTTTCTTCCATACGGAAGCAAGCCTGTACAATACAACAAAGTATCCTTCGGCTCTACTTCCTCGTTCCCAAACAGCTTCGCAAGAAGTGCGAATTTTTAGAGGTACCCTTTATGCCTTGGGCCTCTTGGCCCCGTACTTGGAGCGACCCCTGCGGCGATCACCCACACCCAGTGTATCGCGAGTGCCCCGGATAATATGGTAACGCACACCCGGCAGGTCCTTGACACGACCGCCGCGAATGGCAACTACAGAGTGTTCCTGCAAATTATGACCGATGCCGGGGATATAGGCGGTAACTTCGATGCCGTTCGACAAGCGCACACGAGCAACCTTGCGCAGCGCAGAGTTAGGCTTTTTGGGAGTAAACGTGGTAACACGAGTACAGACACCTCGCTTCTGGGGGCAGGCTTGCAAGGCGGGAGACTTGGTCTTCTTTACACCTGACTTGCGGCCTTTGCGCACCAGCTGGCTGATTGTTGGCATCTATATCCTCCCACCATGCAACGCGCACACACCGCAGCCAAAGCCCGGCAGCACTTTCGCGCAAGCACCCGCAATACCGTGAGTTAGCAAGCACATCCAGACTGGCAGACGCACTATAATGCTGAAGTGTGCAGAACTTAATGGGTTTACCGTTTTGTGTCAAGAGAATCTTGCGGGAGCCCGGGGTTTTCGTCCTTTTTCGAGCCGTGCAAGAGCAGTATGATTATCTAAGAGTTCCCCGGAGGTTTTTACAGGCTTCATATGAGGAATTGCGGGAGCAGTTCTCCTTGTCCAAGCGCAGGCGAACCTGATATACTGTGTCGTTCTTCCAGTCGTTAAAGGGGACAAGATTTTGCCCTGTCTGAAGCTGCGATCCGGAGCCTTCTCAATATCAAGTTTTAGGGCCACACATATGCCTGTGATTTATCCTCCATACGATTCATCCGCTCAGTCACCTCAGCCTGAGGGCTGGCCTGTGAGTACGCAAAGGCCGGGGCATGGGATTTCTTTGCTGATTCCGATATTCCTGCTGCTGACTTGGTATTTTGACGCTCATGGTCTGGCTGCCCAGGAAACCGTGACGCAGTTTTTCAACCGCGCGGAGGAAGCCTATCGTCAGGTGCTGGACTACAAAGCAGTATGGCACATAAATATCGCCGGTCAAAACTCGGTTGCCACAGCTTATTACAAGACTCCGGGTAAAGTATTGCTCGAATACAGCAGCCCCGGCAAGCGTTTTATCCTGTTTACTCCCGAACAACTGGTGGTCTATAATCACAAAAACAACATCCTGATGACCCAGCCTTTGGAAGATAGCGAAGCCGGGCCGCCCAGCCTGAGCGTGCTGCGTCGTCTTTATTCGATGCGCTATAAGCATGCCACCGGCTCCCGACCTGTTCAGGAGCAGGCCATCGAAAGCCCGGTAATCGTGTTGCTGCTCAACCCGATCAATTCGGCGGCTCGGCTTGAGGAACTGGAGCTCAGTTTCTACGCTGATACTTTGCTGCTGCGCCGGATTCGAGGTACTTGGTACGGCCGGGAAGTCGAGTATAACTTCCTAGATATTCAAACGAACATCGGGCTCGAAGATACGATTTTTGAGATCAAGGATCCGCCAGGGGCCAAAGAGTGGTCTAATTTTTTACAGGATTGATACCTAAATTCCATGAAACGCCCCGGGGATATCCTGAGAGAACGCAGACAAGAATTGGGCTTGACGCTGCAAGAACTGGAGAACAGTTCGAACATTCCGCGCCGCAATCTCAAAGCCCTGGAAAACGATCAATACGAATTTTTTGCAGCAGAGTCCTATTATTGCGGATTCCTAAAAAACTATGCCGAGGATCTGAAACTGGATGCTCAGATTCTGCTGAACGCCTACCAGAACGTCAAAATCATTGAGAGTCCGCTGCCGATGGAGCAGCTCACAGGCAATACCCGTGATCGGAAGCCTTCCCCCTTGGGGATGGCCCTGATTGCCGTGTTATTGGTGCTGCTGGCAGGTTCCACTTGGCTGCACTACTCCGCCTACCGGAATGCTGCCCAACAGGATAGTCAGGCCGCCGGGGGAGCTCCGCAGGGTTCTCAAGACTCTACATCAGGTGGCGCGGGGCACGAAGTCGCTTCCCGGACCAATACAAGATCCTTGCCTGGAGAGAAGGACAATGCGGGTGTGGTGCTAGTCAACCGCTACCCGTGGGTTCAGGACCTGCGCGAAGGTCTGGTTCTGCGCTTTGTCTTGAATCCGGAGAGCCTCGAAATGTTCAGGCCGGAGCTGCGCATAGAGCGCAGCCCGGATTCCTCCCCAGGGACTCGCAGTTCTCAAAACTCTCAAGGCTTCCGATTGGTCAGTCTGAACCTCGACCAAGACTACCAGCTAAGGCTGGCCAGCGGCAAGACCAACAGCCTGCCGTTGCGTTTCAGCTCTCTCTCCGGCACGGATGGCTCGGGGGATAGGGCAACTCGTTCCTATCGTCTGGATTTTACCTTACAAAATGACGCTGAGCCGGCTGTCCTGATCAATTTGAGTAGCAGCGCACATCAGGATGACAACCAGGCCGGCAATGGAGCTGCCGGAGCCAACTCATCAGCAACACTGTCGAAACAGGATCTCAATGCCCGCTTTCAGGCCTTTCGCGAGCAGTTCCGGCAACCGGTGCCACACGCCATATTTCAGGCAAGTAAACCGGTGCCCCTGCAATTGCAGTTGAGCTTCCTTCGCGATAGCTATATCCGCTACCAGTGGTTCGGCCAGGAGGACCAAGAATTCCCGGTGCTGCGCGGCAAGCAGCTGTTGCTGCAAGGGGAGGCACCACTGACTTTATGGCTCAGTGATGTGCAGGCCACACGGATCAAGGTCAACGGACAGGAACTCTTGCCTGAAGCCTTCCAGAACGTGTTTATCGGTCGCCTGGAGTGGAAGCGTGAGGGCAGCATCGCCCGGCTTTACCTGGCTCCCGGCCCATAAGCTCTGTTTCTTCGCCCAAAGGGCAGCCTGAAAATTTTCGAAAACGTAACCCTTTACGGGTTTGGATAAGGCCTAGCTGTACGCCAGCAAAGAAAGCCCAGGGACTCCCCATTTCTCCCATGCTGCGCCAGCTCACAGAAAGGATGGTCGGGTCTGGCTGCGCACGGCCCTCCCCTCATTTTCCCATGCTGCGCCAGCTCGCATTGGAGCCACCCCATTTCTCCCATCAAAAAACAGGGCGATTGTACAATACTTACAGAAAGCGATACCATTCTTGGAGGTACCCTTTAGGGAACCTCTAAAAATTCCAATTCCGCGCTGAATCGCGATCTTGTTGCCGAGTAGCTTCGTCAGCAAAGCCTTACCATACAGCAAAGTATGCTTCGGCTTCGCTTCCTCGCTATCGGCAAAATCTCGCTGATTCAGCATCGAAAGCGAATTTTTAGAGGTTCCCTTTAATTTTTAGAGGTGCCCTTTGGCTTTCTTACCGAAAATACTCCAGAGGGTTCTCTATACTGATTTTGAATTTCAAGGTTTTTAGCCCGTCGAAACAACTCTGGTTTCCGCTGGAAAATTCAATTATTGTACACAGAATGTAAGAGGAGTATCGAACTAATGAACAGAAATTTAGTAGAATTCGCACATCGCACATCGCACATCGCACATCGCACATCGCAAAAATTCCCAAAGATAAAACTATTCCGCAGGAAATTTTCTTTTTCTGCGGTTTTTTTGCGCCCTTTTTTCCTCCTTGCCATCTTTTCTCCGACACTCGCCTGTGCCCCCCCAACGGAGGGAAGTGGTGATACCCCAACGGCGGGAGGTGGTGATAATGGCTCTTTCTCTTACGCTCCAATTGATGCCATATTTGTTAAGAGGCTCTCAGCTGTTGCGCCTACGGCTACCGGCTTTACCATAGCCGATTATACGTATGCAGCAGATCCGGCTCTCCTTGCTGGTTTGACTTTAAATCCGGACACTGGTGAAATCAGCGGTACTGCTGCTGCGGCTTCTACAATTGATTATGAAATCACGGCCACCCCTACTGCTGGTGGTGATAATGTAGTTCTCAGAGTCTTCATTATAGTAGCCTGATAATTTGTTCAACGGAGTAGTGATATAAAGGGGACCTCTAAAACCTGTTCGTGTCTCCCTATGTTTCGTGGTTCATTCTCTTCGTCTCCACATCGCAAATCTGGTTATTCATCTGTGACAGTCCGCCAGAGCAGTCGCGCGACCAGACCGTGAGCGCGCAGTTCAGCAACGCAAAAAGGGTGCTCATGTTTCGGGCGAATATGCCTCAGGGCCTGACTGCGCCCCAGCAGACAGATTCGGCTGTTCGGATGCAGGCAGGATGTGCGCTCAATCCAGTCGTTCAGAGCACCTGATTGCTCCGGGCTATACTTGTCGGGCAGGTTGAAAATAGCCAAGTCCCAGGCAGACGAGTCCATTTCCTCGCGCAGCAGCTCCGGGCAGGGCAGGCTGTGAATGGCACAGGAAGGAGAAGCGCCGCCGGGGAAATTGTGCAGGTTTTCCAGATTGTGGCGGGCAAATAACAGAGCCAGGCGGTCGCGTCCGGCCAAGTCGATGTGCCGAATATGCGAGCCGGGCTTTTGGGCCAGAAAGCAGGCCAGGTGCCCGTGCCCCGGTTCCCAGATCAGTACCCTGCCGCCCCAGTTGCGCCGGGACAGCAGACGCACCTGTAATTCCAAAGCGTGCCCCGGCTGCTCGAAGTCAGGCAGTCCATAGGCACTGTGAAACGGCCAGCTCAATTGTACTGTAGTGCCGGTCTGCCGCTCCGCAGGGGATAAAGGGGGCTGCCCGGCTGCCTGGTGAGGGTACTTGCGCAAATGAACAGAACGGCCCCGGCGCTCCAGCGCGAAGCAGGACTCACCCCGTTTGTAGAGCTCTAGGGCTGGGGGCAGTTGAAAGACCCGGCGCGGTCCGGATTCTGCCGGAGGGACTTGCCGGCGGTAGTGATAGACCGAATGATCGCCCGATCCTGAGCGATGCAAAATCTCAATTTTCCCTCTCGCCTCGGCTTCGTCAAATAGGTGGCGCAGTGGCGCTATGATCACAGCTGCCACATAACTTTCTGGGGCGGCGGCGAGTTCGGGCAGCAGCAAACGCAGTACGGGTTCGCCCAGCTTGGCCGGAACATTGCTCAGAACCAGATGTGCTGCGGGCCTCTCGGGCGGCAGAATTTCGGCTTCGCCCCAGATGTCCGGTGTCACTGTGAAGCGGGGCGAAAACCCCGCATCTTTTTCCCGGAGCTTCTGTGCGCAGCGCCAGTTGGCCTCACAAAAAGCCAGGGCCAAGGCATCGCGGTCAAAAACGCGCAGTTCGCAGTCCAGCGAGGCCTGCAATCCAAGCTTTTGCAAGCTGGCAAAGACCTGGGCGGCGTGGCCCTGGGCCAGCAGGCCCAGCGTGCCGATGCCGCAGCCCCAGTCCCAGATTGCCAGTCTGCGGGGTTCCTGCGTAGTTTGCGCCTCCGTAGCCCCGTGTAGCAGTCTCTCTATCACGGCCTCGCCATCAGGCCGGGGCAGCAGGCTGGCGAGCAGCAGCTGTGAGCCTCGGTCAATCTGGGTGGCACTGAACAACTGCTGCGAACTGAGCAGCTGATAGTCCCGACCCCAGTAGCGGTGGCGCAGAATCTTGTGGCAGTAGGGCCGCAAAGCTGCGGGAAAATTTGTTAGGGCAGCCTGAGGAGCTTTTAGATTCATAGACACCCAGGGCCCCTGCGGGTCGGATCAAAACTCTCAAGGGAATTTCTGAAGGGCACCTCCAAAAATTTGCTTTTGTCTTTTTGCGAAGCTGTTTTGGCCAACAGCAAAGGCAGTGGGACCGAAGAATACTTTGTTGAATTGAAATGAGATGCCAACGGCAGGCAGTGGCACATCGAAGCAGGCCCTGTAAATCCTGCCGCAAGGCAGAACTTTTTTCCCGCGGGAAAGATCGCAAGTCCCCGCGAAATTGGGATTTTTAGAGCTTCCCTCAATTGAATTCGGTACCCAAGTAGATTTCGCGCGCGACCTTGGAGGCGATCAATTCGGCGCGGCTGCCACTGACCAGAATTTCTCCCAGATTGACAATGTAAGAGCGGTCGGTGATGTCGAGGGTGTCGCGCACATTGTGATCGGTAATCAGGATGCCTATATTGCTCTGGGCCAAGGCCCGGATAATGCCCTTGATTTCCGAGACGGCAATCGGATCGATACCGGCAAAGGGCTCATCGAGCAGCAGAAAACGCGGCTCCAGAGTCAGGGCCCGGGCCACTTCGACGCGGCGGCGCTCTCCGCCCGACAGAGTCGAGGCCCTCTGCTTGCGCAGACGCAGCACGCCCAAGCGTTCCATCAGGAAGTCGGCCATCTCCATGCGGGCCTTGCGGCCCAAGTCCTTGCGATATTCCAGTATGGCCAGCAGGTTCTGCTCGACCGTCAGCGAACGGAAGATCGAGGCTTCCTGCGGCAGGTAGGAAATGCCCTCTCGGGCCCGCTTGAACATCGGCCAGCGTGAAATCTCCCGTTCATCGAGCAGCACCTGGCCCTGAGTGGGCTGGACGAATCCGGCAATCATATAGAAACAGGTAGTCTTGCCCGCACCATTGGGGCCCAACAGGCCCACCACTTCGCCTTGGCGCAGCGAAATCGAAATATCTTCCACCGCGACCTTGCGTCCATAGCGTTTGTGCAGATGTGAAACTTGCAGGCACGAATTCCCTTCGCGCATCCGCAGACCCAGCTCCGGCACTTCGATGCGGCTGCGGCGAATACGCTCGATTTCCTGGTTGTGGGCCTCTCGCTCCAGTGCAAGCAAAGCCTCGTTGCCCTCCCGCTTGCGCAGCAGCTCCTGGTCGCTGAGCTCCAGCCCTTGGCTGCCGGGCAGCTCCGCCTCAGACTCTAGGTTTTGCTCCATCGATTCGAACAGCAGTGTTTCCTGCTCTGAAGCCCGCAACTCGCGTATCTGCGCCCCGATGGCCGGATCATCGGGATGCGGGGTAGCGCTTTGGGTTGCCGGAGTCTGGCTCTGTAACGGAGCTGCGATGGGAACCGGGGCCACTGCCGGACTGGACTTACCCACATGCTCGGCCGGCTCCTGGGAAGTCTGCTCTCGGGCTTGTTTCCGCGAAGAACTGAGGAACGAGGGCGGGGCCGGTTGGCGCTCCATCCGGCCCCGCCATTTACGCTTGCCTTTGCGCTGCTGTTCCAGTCGCCGCGCCGCTGGTGCGCTGTGGTCTTCAGGAAGCTGCCAATTGAGGTCCTTCAAAGGGCTGAGGCGCGGAGGAGAGCCGGTGGATGAGTAGGACGGACGCTGTCTTGCCATAATCAGGGGTTTCAGGCTGCGAACGCAATCGCGAACTCTAGGGGACCTCTATCACGAATGAAATCAATAGGGCCGAAGAACGATTTGGTTTCGGTATCTCATGGTGCACTTGTTTCCTGATCTGCCTCATCATCTTCTCCCTCAGTGATGATCTGCCCTTCTACGCCGTTGTCCAAGGTAATGTCCTCGGTTTCCAAGTTGACGAAGATGCGCGCGGCCTGATATATGTCTTCGCTTTTGTGTACGATGGGGGCTCCGCTCAGCTCTACAATCTGGGTCTTGCGATTGTAGAACGCATATTCGCTGCGGGCAGTGATGTCTTTGCTGAAGATTCGTACATTGACCTGAAGGCTCACCACATCCTGCTCTTCGTCGTATTCGATGAAGTCGCAGTAGGCGATTACCTCGTTCTCTCTGTCTTCGAGATCGATGCTGCTGCGCATGCGCAGCAGTTTGGTCTTGCGGTTGTAAAACAGCTCCCGGCCTTTGACCCCTAGGTTCTGGTCGCGGTTGTCAATCGATACGCTGCCCTTGGCGACCAGAATATCCCGGTCTTCGCCGTAGATGTCGAGAGCATCGGTTTGAATGCCGGAGTTGTTGACCTCCACCGTGACATTGCCCTGCAACCGGGTGTGTTCCCGCGCAGCACTGGAAGAAACTTTCTCGGCGCGAAATTCAATGACATCGGCCCACAACGGCAGCCAGGTCAGGACCAGGCAGCCCCAAACCGGACCCGCGCGCAGCAAACGCAGCAAATCGTGTGCTTGTTGAGCGGACATTCTCCGTATTCTCATGGAGCAGTACCATCGTTCTCAACAGCTTCGGCGGAAATTTCTGGAACAGGACTCACGATTGTGTTGCCCCCCCGCCCGGTTCAGCAGCGCTCGCCGTTTCTCTCTCTTGTGTTTCCCGGGTCTCTGCTTCATTCTGGACGTAGAGTTTGCCGGAAACATCCTTACCATAGGACACGGTTTTGGTGCTCATGTCTACTGTGAACCGGCTGCCCTGGAACTGAGTGCCATTGTCTTGCTCCACCTCCACCACACTGTCTTCAGGTGAGAGCAGTCTGCGTTCCTGGTGGTTCCAGTCCAACTGCTGGGCTTTGACGCGGGTTTCTTCGGGGTGGTAGTAAACTTCGATGGGACCAGTGACGCTGGCATCTTCGGTCTCCTGGTTGTATTGGGCCGCCACAGCCTGGCCGGAGAGCTGCGCCTGGCCGTCGCGGTAAGTCTTGACCTTTCCCTGCCGCACTTCGACCAAGTCCTGGTTCGAAAAGACCCGGAACTGGTCGGCGTAGATTTCCTGAGTGACCAAGTTGTTTTCTTTTTCTTTGTAGATCACGTTTTGAATCACGATATCGGGCACGTCCCGGGCCAGTTGGTCCACAATAGTCAGGGCATCGGTGTCTAGGCGGCAGGCGGCCAGACTGCCGACAAAGAGGATCAGTACCACTTTACTTGAATTGCTTGCCCGGCGCGCCCGGAATGGCTTGGGGCACAGCTCAACCGTGCGGGCCGGAGAATGCATATTTGCGGGTTGGGCGTTCGGTTTGCGGTGGAGCATAGGGCGGTGCAGGGCACAGACAGCAGCTGATGGTATAGTGTGAAGAGAAGTTCCTTTAAACAGCCCTCGTCTTTCCAATTTCACGGGAGGCTCTAAGAGCCCTCTAAAAATCCCCATCATGTTCATTTTTAGAGGCTCCTTCCCTTTGTTACAGAGAATGGTCTGCGAACTATGTACAATACTCAATGGAAATCCATCTCTTAAAGCCGTTGCTTTATTGTAGAGTAAGATAAAGCATTAGGGAACCTCTAAAAATTCCCCACCACAGAAAGATGCTGCGCCAGACTTGATCTTTTCACGGAGCAGCTTTGTCAGGAGAGGCAACAGGCTCTTGCTTAAAGGGAAGGTCGGGCCTTGGCCCCCGGCGCTTTTCCCTTGACAAAGAGCCCTCTTCTTGTAAAATCCCGCCTTGCTCAGCGGGAGTGAACAGGGCTGTTTTCGCTTAAAAGGAACCCCTATAAAGGGCATCTCTAAAAATCCGCTCTCAATACCCGGTAGGCGGGCTGCTGCCGAGTGGAAATCTTTCCTCCGGTGAATAGTGGTTTCGTCTACGGTGGGAATTGCAGAAAGGCTCTTACTGTTGCCAGTAAGACTTCTCCCAAGTATGCGCTCCAGCTTCACTTCCCTGCTGTTGCGAAAATCCTGCCCGTTCAGCATCAAAAGGCGGCTCAATTCCCCGAGCATTCAACAATTCTTGCAAAACGGTACAGTCTCCGGAGGTGCCCCCATAATTCCCGATGGTGTAATTGGTAACACTACAGATTCTGGCTCTGTCGTTGGGGGTTCGAGTCCTCCTCGGGAAATTCCTCGGGAAATTCTTCGGGAAATTCTTCGGGAATTGAGGAAGTATGTACTCCCCTTCCTCTCCAAACACGCGATGCTGGGCTCCGGTGCCCCAGTCCGACTCCACGACTTAACCTGCCAATTAAGGGCACCTCTAAAAATTCCAAATTCGCATGGAATTTTTAGAAGTACCCTTAAGGTCCCTTCGTCTAACGGTTAGGACAGGAGATTCTCATTCTTCAAATAGGGGTTCGATTCCCCTAGGGACTATACTATAAAGCTATGTAAGTACATTTATTTAATAGCTTTAGGGAACCTCTAAAAATTCCAATTTCGCACCAGACTCGGTCTTTTTCACGGAGCAGCTTTGTCACGAAAGCCTTACCATACAGCAAAGTATGGCTCGGCTTCCGTTCCTCGCTGCCGCAAAAAATCCCTTCGTCTGGCATCAAAAGCGAATTTTTAGAGGTCCCCTTTATACAATCGAACAGTCGCTGGTGGTTCCTGAATGGTTCCCAAATGTCCAGACAACGCGAATTCATAGGATTTAGGCTCTTTTGCAGAGCTGACCGGGGCGGCGGAGCTGTCTCTGGCCGGGGAATTGCGGCCCGTCAAGCACGAGGATCTGCGCTTGCGCAGTGCGGCGCAAGGATGATGAGGGGGGAAGGGCTGGTGGAGGTAGAGATAGCCTTTGGCCGGGCCTATGTGTTGAAGGCGATGAAGCCCTATGGCCTTGTTTCCAAACCGAAGAGCAGGTCGGCCGAAGCCGCACGTTCGGGTTCCGACATCCAACTAATGCGTCGCGCTCAGATCGACGAAGTCTTACACCTGTGTTTTCCGTCAGCCCCGGCCGCCGTCTGAGAGAAGGAACGAGCCCCGCTGGACTCTTCTTCTTTTCGAAGAAATAACAAGGGGTCTTAACTAGTCAAGACCCCTTGTTTTATATTGATATTCTTTCAGGGGCACCTCTAAAAATTCCAATTCCGCGCTGAATCGCGATCTTGTTGCCGAATAGCTTCGTCTGCAAAAAAAAAGCTTGCAGGCTCTTTGCTGCGCACGGCCTGCTATTTCTCCAATACTGTGCCAGCTCGCATTGGAGCATACAACAAAGTATGCTTCGGCTTCACTTCCTCACTATCGGCAAAATCTCGCTGATTCAGCATCAAAAGCGAATTTTTAGAGGTCCCCTTGAGACTAAATTCACGGCCATCCCTGAGATCCGCTTTCGCTTCAAATCGATTAATCAGTAGTCGAAGCTCCGCCAGACCTCCCATATTCAGCCAACTGTTGACCGGATGAGCATACGATCCCCAACCCCAATTTTGATGGGGCTTATCTTCCCATCTTTGAGATCTCCGGCTTTTGTGCCGGAGGAATCCTGAATTTCTCCCTTTCCCTGCAAAGAACCGCCGCCACCGTTGGCAAAGATGCTGATCGGACCTCTTTCTTGATCGGCCAAAGCTCCGCCCAGCAGTAGAAACAATCCCAAGATCAGGATTTTACAGACATAAGGGGACCTCTAAAAATTCGCTCTTCTTGCGAAGCTATTTTGGAGCGAGGAAGTGAAGCTGAAGAATATTTTGTTGTATTGTAAGGCTTTACTGACAAAGCTGTTCGTTTCAAAAGAGCGAGCAAGAGCGCAGAATGGAATTTTTAGAGGTTCCCATAAGTTGTCGCGGCCGGGGTCACTTTGCTGTGCGCTGGCGCAGCATGGGAGAACGGGGGAAGGCCGGAAAGAGAAGGAGAAGAAATGGGCGCAAAAACACCGCAGAAAAGAAAATTTCCTGCGGTATAGCGTTAATTTTGGGGTTTTCCGGCGGGTTAGGCGATGAGCGATGTCCGAACCGCCTCTCGCAGGCTCCATGTCATCACCATATCACCACTACCTCGCTTTGCCAATAAAATCCTAATACAGGCAGGTTCACAATGCCCAGACTCAACTTCAGGGAACCTCTAAAAATTCCCCACCACAGAAAGATGCTGCGCCAGACTCGGTTTTTTTCACGGAGCAGCTTTGTCATGAGAAGCCGCAGGCTCTTGCTGCGCACGGCCTGCATTTTCTCCCATGCGGAAGCATGCGAGCCTATACCATACAACAAAGTATGGCTCGGCTTCCGTTCCTCGCTGCCGCAAAAAAGGAAGGTCGGCCCTGGCTCTGCCCGGCCCTCCCCCGGTTCTCCAATGCTGCGCCAGCTCGCATCGGAGCCTTCGTCTGGCATCAAAACGCGGTACAATCGCTGCGGCGAAGCAGAGCGATTGTACAATTCTCGCGAAGCGATACCATTTTTAGAGGTCCCCTTCAGAGCCTTTGACGAAAACAGCCCCTTGGCAAGTTTCGAATTCTCTGCCCCGGAATTTGAATCGTCCTTGGCGGTGAATGGGCAGGATTGCCTGTTATACAGCAAAGCACACTTCACCTTTCCGCCTACAGCCCCGCGGCCCTGGAGAGCCCGGTCGCTCGGGGAAGGTTGAATGAACGGGCTCCGGCGCAGGAAACAATGGCTGCCTCTGCAAGATTATCTCAGAGCAGCTTCCCACCCTTCGCTGCACCCCCGCTCAGCCCTGCATCATTTTTTGCGCAGCAGCGAATGGCAGCACCTGCACTTGAGTTCGCTGTTTGTGGCCCAGCAGCACGAGACTGCCAAGCAGCAGCAGTTATTCCATGCAGAACAGCTGGCCGCGCGATGCCGGGCCTTTGCCCAAGGCACGCGGGATCTTCAGACAGCCGCCGGAGAGCCGGAGAGCGGCATGGCAGCCTTGCTGCTGTGGACCGAACGAGGGCGCCTGCTCTTTGACAGCCTGGCACTGCGCAACTCCCTGAAGGCCTCTCCCTGTGAAGAGCCACTCTCGCCTCTGGCGGTCCAGGAACTCAAACGTTTGCTCAGGCGCCATGTCACCAGGCAATTTATTGGCACTAAAAGCCATTATGAGTTTCTGTGCAGCTGCTATGATTTCTCGTTTGAAGCCCGCGAGTATTGGATGATGGTGCGCAAAGCCCGCCCTCCGGCGGCGGAGCAGTGCAAAGTGTACAGCCTGCCCTCCGGGTTGAAACTGCTGAGACTGCGAACAGAGCATTACGCACGGTTGCTACCGCTAGAGCAAGCCTACTATGCCGAGGAAGTGTTGCAGGAGGAGCTCGCGCCCGGGCCCTTGCTGCAGGCACTGGAACAACAGTGTGCCCGACGCCTTGAGCAGTTTTTACAGTATGGCATATTCGAAAGCGATGAGCTGGTGGCCCGGGCCATGATCAACGCCTATGGCCTCTACTATTGGCAGATTGGCGGCCTTTACACGGTGCCACGCTGGCGCGGCCAAGGGCTGGGAGACTACCTGCTGCACAGGCTCTGCGGGACCATCGAAGAGTCGGGACGCCGAGCCATGTTGTTTGTGCGCCCGGAGAATGACCGCGCTCTGCGGCTCTACGCCAAAAATTCGTTTGAGACCTTGGATCGGATGGTGATCGCACCGTGCTAGCTTTCTAATTCCTCACCTTGCCATACAGAGGCCCCAGCGTTCGGCAAGCCCGAAAGTCGGCACCTTCGGGCTCCCGCGTACCGAAGGCACTCCACATCTTCGGCCGGAAAATCCGTTCCTGTGGCACGTTGTGCAGGGCCACCGGAATGCGCAGCATCGCCGCCAGCGCCAAGTAGAGGTGGCCGATATGCCCGTAGGTAAAGGAGCCGTGGTTGGCACCCCAGTTATTCATCACCGAATAGACATCGGTAAAGGCTCCCTGACCCGTCAGCCCGGGAACAAACCAGGTAGTGGGCCAGCTCGGGTCGGTGATCGCATTGAGCCTCTCGTGGATTTCAGGGGCGATTTTGACCGAAAAGCCTTCTGCTACCTGCAATACCGGCCCCAGTTCCTTGACGAGGTTGATGCGCACCAAGGTCAGGGGCATTTCGGCATCGGTCAGGAAGCAGGACGAAAAACCGCCGCCGCGAAAGTATTCATAATTGGCCGCAGGCCAAGTGGTCGCCTCCAGGCAGGCTTCGGCTTCCTCCGGGCGAATGTCCCAGAAGGCTTTCATGCAGGGCTGATCTTGTGGATCGCGCAACTTTCCAGTGGCATCCAGCGAGGCCGAGCCGGAGTTGATCAGGTGGATGATCCCATTGGCGGCCTTGCCGCTGAGTTGTTTGCCGGTGGCTTGTTCTACGGCTGAGGGGCTCCAATAGGTACGTACGTCGGCAAAGACCTGGGCCTGATTGGAGAGCAGGTGCCCGAACAGCATCGAGATGCCGTTCAGGTGGTCGTTTTCGGTAGCGATGACAAAGGCTTCACGGATGCCGTTCCAGTCAAACGAGGAGTTGAGTATGGCTTCTGCAAAGTCGCCGTTGGGCATGTAGTCGGTCCAGTGGCGCTGGCCCTGAAAGCCTCCGACAACGGCGTTGTGGCCTTCGGCTTCTTCGACATAGCCCAAAGCCGCCAAGCGCGGATTACCGACCATCAGATCGCGGATAATCAGCGTCATTTTGACAACGGTTTGCCATTCGGCTTCTTTTTGGGAACCGCTGCGCTGCTTTTTGTTGAAGTCTTTGCCTTCCAGGCACTTGGCCTTGGTCCAGGCCAAGGCCTTTTCATACTCTTCCGGGTCGTAAATATTGTGCTCTAAACGGCGTTTGATTTCGCTCATGTCGACAAATTCTGTGCGCATTCCCAAGTAGTCGTGCAGAAATTCGACGTTGACCATTGAGCCGGCAATGCCCATCGATACTGAGCCCAGCGAGAGATAGCTTTTACCTTTCATGTGGGCTGTGGCCAGACCCGCCTGGGCAAAGCACAGCAGTTTCTGCTGTACATCGTAGGGAATGCTGGTGTCATCGGGCTGCTGAACTTCGCTGCCATAGATGCCAAAGGCCGGTATTCCCAGCTGATCGTGGGCTGCCAGGGCGGCTGCCAGATAGACTGCTCCGGGACGCGCTGTGCCGTTGAAGCCCCAGATGGCTTTGGGTATGCCTTCGCTCATGTCGATGGTTTCGGTGCCGTAACACCAGCAGGGAGTCACGGTAATCGACAGGCCGACGTTCTGGTCCCGAAACTGTTGTTCGCAACGCGCGGCTTCGGCCACGCCGCCAATGCAGCTTTCTGAGACGATACATTGGACTTTCTCGCCGCCGGGGTGGCACAGCCTGCTCTCCAGAAACTGACGCAGGCTCAGGGCCATGCCCATGGTGCGTTCTTCCAATGATTCGCGGACTCCGCCGCGCCGTCCGTCGATGGCGGGACGGATGCCTATCCGGGGCAATTTGCCGTTGAGTCGGTACATTGTGTTTCTCCTTGTGGTTGTTCTTCAAAGTTGCAGCTTTTTTACATGAGGGCACCTCTAAAAATTCCAATTCCGCGCTGAATCGCAATCTTGTTGCCGAATAAAGATTCTGCCTTGCGGCAGGATTTGTAGCGAATGGCCCGCTTCGCCCCGCCGTTCGCTACCGTCAGCAAAGCCTTACCATACAACAAAGTATGCTTCAGCTTCACTTCCTCGCTATCGGCAAAATCTCGCTGATTCAGCATCAAAAGCGAATTTTTAGAGGTCCCCATGAGGGAATCTTTCAAACCCGATTCGCGAGCTACTGATACTCCAAGACCAGTAAACCGTGAATCGTAAACTCCGGCACAGAAATCTTGAGATAGTCGCCCTCAGAGCTGTAACGGAGTTCTTCGCCAGTCTGCGCCAGGAAAATACGGTGGACTTTTTTGTCCGGCAGCCGTAATTCAATCGTTGTGTTGGTCAGTGTGACCCGGTCTTCGATAATTTCAATATCCCCCTGCTTGCGAATGTTTGCATACAGCAGGTGAATCAATACTCGCTGCTCTTGCCTATTGACAAATACCCGCGCCGCTGAGGGCAGATTCGTTCTGACTTGGAGACCAGCCAGCAGATGCCGCAGGGCACCGCGAAAGAGAAACTTCAGTAGCGGTTGCCCCGTCTGGTGGAATTCGGAGAAGACCGGGTGGGCGAAATAGACCCAATTATTGCCGGCAAATACAGCTCCATATAAATCTTGTTTCGCTTCATCCCAGACATAAGGTGTGTGTCTGTGCGAACAGAAATGCTCCCAGCTGCGCTGGAAATACGGGTTCAGAATATGGCTGACAACCCTGAGATCGGTAGAGCGGGGCCTCACCAACAGAGCCTTGCGGTACATCACAAAGGGGCTCTCCCATAAATCCCTGTCCCAGTGCCGCAGCTCCGAATCGAGCTGCATGTAATTGGGCGCATATTCGGTCATCCGGCCCGCAGTCTCCAAGCCCCAATTCATGGCAAAGCCATCTCGCTGAACAGTCAGGCCCGAAACCCCGCTGGCAATGATCTTTCCGCCTTGTTCTGCGTAGTCGTGCAGTTTTTTTGCCAGTGGGGTGTCCAGCAAAATGGAGTCGGGTAGTATCAGCACTTTGTAGGGAGCAAGGTCCGCCTCCGCATCAACTACAGCAAATGTCTGATGTTCTTGCAAAAGCATGCGGGCGCAGCCGGAATCACTACCCCGGTCACATTCGGCCTCTCTCGATGTCTGGTGGTAGTTGTTGATCGCTTCTTCGGAGAGTATGGCTATCTCGGCCAGAGGTTTTGCGTCTTCCACATAGCATTCAAGCTCTTTCACCTTGCGATAGGCACTGCCTATCAGCTGGTAGGTCGAGTGATCTATTTTGCCCGAAGGGTGCAGCTGGTCTCCAATGGAGCAGCGGGCACCCATGGCCAACATTTGAGCGGTCTCATACTCCAAGGCTTCCGGTCTTTTGAAGCCGCCAAACTCACCCCACGTAGTGTGGAATTTGCCTGTCATTCCCAGGAATTTCTTCGATTTGGTGCTGACGTAGGCCGCCGACACGGGGAAGTGGTCATAGCCCCAGCCGCCGGTAGGGAGAGATTCCAGCTCCAAGTGACTATAAGGCTCCAGCAGCTCATCTCTGCCCTTAAATACATGGCCTGAATTATAAATAATACGCAGTTCAGGGTATTTGCTCCACAGAGTCTCAGAACATCTGGTCATAAAATCTAAGGCAGCATCGAAATAGTGCTTCTTGCGATCAACCGGGTTTTCGCAATCCAGACCCTTTTCCTGTATATCTCTCAGGCACTGAGGACAAAGGCATTGATTATTGCTGCCGCCGAGTACGATGTCGAAAAACAGTCCTTCGACCTGTGGATAGAGTTCCATAACTTCCAGCGCATTGCGGATGACTAAGTCCTGATATCCCTGGTGATTGATGCACAAGGTAAACCAGCGCGCCTCCAAAGGGGAGAAGTCGCTATTGCCGTGTTCGACCATGCGCCATTCGGGGTGTTCGCGCGCAGTTTTGTTATCCCATTGCACGGTGATGTATACAGGTGTAGCAATACCGTGCTTGTGACAGGCTTCAATCATTTCTCCCAGCAGGTCCGGGCGTTCGAGGTGAGGGTGGGGGGCAAATATTTGGGATGGATAATAGGCCCAGCCGTGATGCCCTCTGGCAAAAAGGGTAATGGAATTGATGTGGGCACGGACCAAGGTTTCTACGAACTCTGCTGGGTTAAATGCAGCGCCGATGCCCGGGATTTGTCCTGAAGTATGAAAATCCAAGTGGACTTGGCGGAATGGTAAATCGTTTCTCATCTGTAATGATTCCAATACATTTATTAAGATAGCTTGCCGAAGGCGTACCTGGTACTGTAACGTTAGGGCACCTCTAAAAATTGTACGGTGAGACTTTGCTGAGGAAGCGATTCGGCAATACGATCTCTGTTTCAAGCGCAAAACTGAAATTTTTGGAGGGTCTCCTCCTATTCTCCTCCTATTTACACACGACTTTTCTCTTTTGTCAAGAAAAATTTTTAAAATTTACGCAACCAATCTCAGAGAGTTTGCTGACGACAGGGGACCTCCAAATAGCACAATACTCGCGAAGCGATACCATTTTAAGAGGTCCCCCTAAAGGATCCTTTATATTTTTTTATTTATCTAAAAGACATTAAAACAAAGCTTAATCACAATAAATTCATTGAAAATTAACTGAATGCAAAAAATATAATGAATCAAAAGAACTACACAAAACTATAGCATATTTAAGATTGGGCTGTATATATGCAATTTTTTATAGATATCCTCCCGTGGTTCTGGCTTGAATATATTCTAAGCATCCATTTACAATTGGATATGCTTGGATATCGAGTTGAGTTGTAAAGCAACTCACTCGAAAGGAAGAAAGATGAGAAAGTCTCACAATATATACAGCTACACTATGTTGGTAACATTCCTGCTGGCCTTGCTGTCGGTCAAGCTCTCCGCTCAAAATGCAAGGGCAGTGGCCTATGTCAGCTCCAGCAACAAGGGTTTTAAAAAAGACGTTATCAGATACTTGGAGAAGGATGCCCGGCGCAATAAGGCAAACTTGACCATCAAATCCTTAAATGAGCTCTCTGAGGACAACATGGAAGCTTATGGTAAAGTTGCCGTTATAGCTTATATTTCCGACATTAAGGCCCCGGTACTGGACAAGTTGCGCGAACTGCAAAAAACAGAACCATCCAAATATGTGGTTTTGCTCACCTATGCCCGAACAGCTCCGCCCCTGCCTGAGGGTATTGATGCGGCCACTTCTGCTTCCACGAAGCGCTATTTCATGCCAAGTTACGACCAAATTATATCGCACTTGTTTTAAAGAGAAGTTCTGAGAAGCTCTGAAAATCTCTCACATACTCGGTAATACCAATCCGTAGAAGTAGATTATGGTAAATATTTGTCACTCCCGCTTTCGCGGGAGTCTCAGGTGCAATTGACCAACTCTCCCTAAGGATCTATCGGCTGCCGGGTATTGGCAAAGATGGGATCAGAGCCCAAGTTGATACTGGGCCACTTGCCCGCATGAAAAGTCCACTGCCCGACATCGGAGCCGAATACAAACCCGGAATACTCGCTGTTGCTGTGCTGTTTGGAACCATTTTCATCATATCCATAATTTGTACCGAGCACTGAAGTGAAATCCTCCGCCCGAATGCTGCCGGAAAGCATAATTGGAGCACCGTTCTGCCCTCCAATGGCAAATTTAAAAGGAGGGCGCAAATCCAGATTTTTAGAGTTGGTCTTGGACGTTTCAGGATGAAACCCCTGCACCGAAGGCCCCGGAATGGATATTGCCGTTACCAGACCCACCAGCAACGCCGAGTCGAGTCCCGTACGGGAGGCTTGGATCGTTCCTCTGAAAATTCCCGTGGTCCGGGATTTATGGCTGGCCTGCCCCACCAAACCGCCGATGTATCTCCCATTGCCTGAAATTTCTCCGGTCGCGTAGCCGGACACCAAGCCCTGACTGCCTCCTGCCAGCCCTCCGACCTCTGACTGCGCGCGATTGGGATCTTGCGATGTGATATTCCCCGTGCTGTATCCGATGATCCGCGCATTTCCTCCCATGCTGTATCCCGCAAGCCCCCCTACACTACGGCGGCCCCGGATCGTATTATTGCTGTAACCGATCACGGTGCCGCCTCTGTTCCATCCGACCAGGCCGCCCACATTGCTGCCATTTCGTCCCGAGCCGCTCGTCCCGCCCTCTACGGTGCCCGCAGCATGGCCCTTGACCGTCCCATTGACATTGCTCCCTCCCAGGCCGCCAATCCGGTCATTTGCCCCGAAGATCTCCATCTGGACGGAGCCCGTAAGCGTGCCGGTGTTGGCCCCCACCAGGCCACCGACAAAGCGGCCCCCCGCATTCCCGGCTTCGGGGGGAAAGGGGGGCTTTTTTATGAGCTGTACCGGTTTTTCTGTGCCTCTGAGTGTGCCCCGCACCACCACGCCGCTGACGCTGCCGCCCCAGTTAAGGCCCACAATAGCCCCTACGAAGCTTTTGCCCCGGATATCGACATCTTCCATGCGCACATTGGTTATTTTGCTTTCAGCGGAAATCTGCCCGAACAGGCCGATGAAATCTTCATCGGGGCGTTGGATGGAAAAATTGCGAATCGTGTGTCCGTTGCCGTCGAAGCTCCCCGTAAAGGGCTGCCCCTGAAACGCGCCATAATTTACGGAAAAATAATCCCGGGTATCGCCAAGGTCTTTTTCCGTATCGCGGCCGACGGGTTCAAAGCCTTCTGCCGGAAAGCCGTCCTCTCCGGGCGCGGGGAACGTGATGTCGCTGACCAGGTAGTAGTCTCCGGCGAGGTTTTCCCGCATTTTCTGCAGCCCCTGCCATGTGCGTATGGGAACACCACTTCTGGGAGGAGCTTCGGCTATGGGGGGAGAATCGGAAGAAGATTCGGGCGGGTCGCAGGCGACCCACAAAATCAGGGAGCAGACAAATAAAAGGATAAATGGGCGTGAAATTCCCGCAGAGAAATAATTCCCCCTGCTATATGGGTTTAATTTTTTCGATGAGCGATGAGCGATGAGCGATGAGCGATGAGCGATGAGCGAATTTTACTGAACTTGTGTTCCATAGTGCAATACTCCTTGGTATTATTATGCAAAATAATGCATAAAGATGATGTTCCGGCCAAGGTCGGAATGGTTTTAATAAAAGATAAAATGACATTATAAAATACCTTGTTCTTCTTAAAGAATATACGATTTCCCCGCGGAGGGCAAGAGAAATTGCAGGAAAATCCCTAAAAATTGGCCTTTTTCTGGGAAGCTGTCTTTGACAACTGGGCCCAGCCCGGTATCAGAGCCCGGTAATTTCGCGGTGGCTCAGGCCGGTAAACCTTGAAATCTGTTCAATCGACAGCCCGGATTCTTTCATTTTCCGGGCAGCTTCACGCCGTCCTTCTTCCCGACCTTCTTTCCGACCTTCTTCCCGTCCTTCTTCCCGTCCTTTCCGCATGCCTAGTTTTTCACCTTCTTCCCGGCCTTCTTCCCGTCCTTCTTCCCGACCTTCTTCCCGTCCTTTCTGCCGGATGGTATCTTCGCGATTGCTTTGATCTAGGTTCTGCTTGAGCCGCGCCTCGTATTGCGACACCAGACTCGTGTCCCGGGTGAAATCCTCGTAGGCGCGGTGCGCTTTCTGGATCATTTCATCACTTTCGAGCAGTGTGGTCAGGCCCTCCATGTCGACTCCCTCCTTGTTGAAATAGGCCACCCATGATCTCAGCGCGGGCCCTTTCAGTTGTTCTTTCTTGGCTTTGGGCAGGCTGATAAAGTGCAGCATGCAGTGCTCGCTCAGCACCTCGTGGGGCGGCCTCTGTTCTGTGAGCAGAAAGCACTGGTGTGCCTTCCGGCTTTCGGGGAATAAATCGAAATCCAACAGATTGATGCAGATGACGGGCTGGAGATCTTTATAAATGGAGCCTTCTTTGAGCTGTTCACTGTAGGATCTGGCCCAGTAGTAGAGGCTGCGGTTCCGGTAGACTTGGTTCCCGATGCTCTGCATTTCGATGTTGTAGATTCTGCCCTTTGCGTCTTTGGCCTTGATATCTAGGATGCTTTCTTTCTCTGCTGCGGTATTTTTCAGGTTAAAGGTGTTGAGCAGGGTGATTTCGGCCACTGGTCCCAGCCCGGAGTCGGAAAGGACGGCGTTGATAAAGCCGAGCGTGAGATCTTTGTGCTGTTCGCTGCCGAACAGGTAGCGGAAGTAGAAGTCGTTCGTGGGGCTGACCATGCCTGAATTGTAGCTGCCGGGAAACTGTGGGGCAAGGCCAGCCCGGCATTAGAGCCCCCGGCTCTGAAAGGGGGAAGGCTCCCATGCGAGCTGGCGCAGCATGGGAGAGACAGGGGAGGGCCGTGCGCAGCTAGGCCCGACCTTCCTCTTTGCGAGCTGGCGCAGCATGGGAGAAATGGGGAGGGCCGTGCGCAGCCAAGGCCCGACCTTCCTCTTTGCGAGCTGGCGCAGCATGGGAGAAACGGGGGAGGGCCGTGCGCAGCCAAGGCCCGACCTTCATTTCTGCGAGCTGGCGCAGCATGGGAGAAATGGGGAGGCTCCCATGCGAGCTGGCGCAGCATGGGAGAAACGGGGGAGGGCCGTGCGCAGCCAAGGCCCGACCTTCATTTCTGCGAGCTGGCGCAGCATGGGAGAAATGGGGAGGCTCCCATGCGAGCTGGCGCAGCATGGGAGAAATGGGGAGGGCCGTGCGCAGCCAAGGCCCGACCTTCCTCTTCCGCGAGCTGGCGCAGCATGGGAGAAATGGGGAGGGCCGTGCGCAGCCAAGGCCCGACCTTCCTCTTCCGCGAGCTGGCGCAGCATGGGAGAAATGGGGAGGGCCGTGCGCAGCCAAGGCCCGACCTTCCTCTTCCGCGAGCTGGCGCAGCATGGGAGAAATGGGGAGGGCCGTGCGCAGCCAAGGCCCGACCTTCCTTTCTGCGAGCTGGCGCAGCGTCTTTCTGTGGTGGGGGATTTTTAGAGGTTCCCAATAGAATTCCCTTTTGGCTTGAACGGCGCCAAATATTCATTTACAATTGAGAGGTTGGATGCTCAGGGCTGTTCCCTCGAAAGGAAAGAAATATGAAGAAGCATCGAAATAGCCATGTTCTATTGGCTGCATTCCTGCTGATGATCTCGGCCAAGATTTTCGCTCAAAATACAGGAGCGGTAGCCTATGTCAGTTCCAGCAACAAGGGGTTTGAAAAAGATGTCATTAAAAACCTGAAAAAGGATGCCCGGCGCAGTAAAGTAGACTTGGCTATCAAGTCCTTAGATGAGTTTTCTAAGGACAGTTTGGCAGCTTATGGTAAAGTTGCCATCATCGCGTATATTTTGGATATTAAGGGCCCGGTACTGGATAAGCTGCGCGAGTTACAAAAAACAAAGCCATCGAAGTCTGCAGTCTGGCTTACCTATACGAAAACAGCACCGCCTCTGCCCGAGGGTATTGATGCGGCTACTTCCGCTTCCAAGCAGAGTTATGCCAAGTACGGTTATGGTCAAATGATTGTGCCTCATTTGTTCTAAAAAGGAGGCTCTAAAAATCCGATTCTGCGCTGAATAAGAGTTTCTTTACTACTAGGCCGCAGGTTCTTGCGAAGGAGAATTCGGCTCGTCCCTTTCCCATTCTCTAGGTCGGTTCAGGCTGGAGCGGCCTGCGTTTCAGCTTTAGGGGACCTCTAAAAATTCCATTCTGCGCTCTTGCTCGCTCTTTTGAAACGAACAGCTTTGTCAGTAAAGCCTTACAATACAACAAAGTATTCTTCGGCCTCACTTCCTCGCTCCAAAATAGCTTCGCAAGAAGACAAAAGCGAATTTTTAGAGGTCCCCTTTAGGTACTGTACTGTAATTAGCATGGCTCAGCGGTCCGTTCTCGCGGTCATCCTCAATAGCTTCGCAGGAAGAACGAATTTTTAGAGTTATCTTTTATAGCACTACCAAGCCAAATGGACAGGCAGAGGGAGAAAATAATGCAACAGGATTCACAGAATCTCGGAAGAGGTTTTCATTACGGTGTTTGCGTGTTGCTGCTCAGTGCTCTTTGGTCCGTCTGGTCCCAGTCACTTCATGCCAACGAAAGATCTGAGCTGCTGGACCTGAGCAGTCTCAGCCTGGCGGGCATCTATGTTCTCCCGATAGAAGAGCGAGTCAAAGTACTCAACTTCCAGCTCGAAAATTTGAGGCTGCGCCGGGAAATTACTTTGTCCCATTACCGTGACAAAGTACTGGTGCTAAATTTCTGGGCGACTTGGTGTCCCCCCTGCCGGGCAGAAATGCCTGCCATCGAAGCCCTGCATCAGGCATTAAAGGATCAGGGACTGGTTTGGCTGGCAATCAATTCGGGTGAGGACCGCGCCACAATAAAAAGCTATATCGACAAATACAGCTACACATTCCCGATATTGTTAGATCCGCGGAACAGCAATATGCGGAAATATGGCATTCAGGGACTCCCGGCCACGATTATTGTCAATAAGAGCGGTTATGTCGTGGCACTGGCCATGGGTAGCGTCGATTGGCGCAGCCCAGAAGTGATAGCAGCATTTCAAAAATTATTGGCAGAATAAAAACAAAGCTGCTCTGAGAGAGACGCAACGCCGGAGAGGGTCGCCCCGAACTGTCTTTAGGGCACCTCTAAAAATTCCCATTCCGCTTTTAGAGGTTCCCTAAAGCTCCCCTTATGCATTCGGGTGCATTCGGGCTGAAAACGGTGCTGCTGCCTCAAATCTGGGAGAAATTGCTCAGCTCCGGAAGTCCACCAGTGTCTCAATCACCACCCTTTTCCTCAGAATCGACCAGTTCCTCACTATCAGAATCATCCAGGTTCTCATCCCGACCTTCCTGGCCTTCTTGACCTTCTTGACCTTCTTGAATGGGGGAAATCTGCGCCGATTCTGAAGGCTCGGCATCATCGAAAAACGGAAAAGGGTCATCTTCGAGAAACACCTCTTCCTTGGCTTCCTCTTCCAATCTCAGGCGTTCGGCCTCTTCCTGTTCCAAACGACGCTGCTCCAGAATCTCTTGCACGTGGGCATCCAGGTCTTCCATATCGTCGGTGTACAACTGCAATTCGCGGTACTTGTGCATGCCTGTACCCGCTGGAATTATGTGGCCGATAATTACATTCTCCTTCAAGCCGTTGAGCAAATCGACATTGCCCGCAATCGCTGCCGCGGTAAGCACCCGGGTCGTTTCCTGAAACGATGCGGCCGAGACCCAGGAACTGATGTTCAGCGAGGCCTTGGTAATGCCCTGCAACAGCGGTCGGGCTACCGCCGGGCGGCCTCCTTCGCGAATCACACTCTCGTTTTCCGTGCGGAAGTTATACTTATCGACTTGCTGGTTATAGATGAACTGAGTATCTCCCACGTCCACCACCTCAACCTTGCGCATCATCTGGCGGATGATTACGCCGATGTGCTTGTCGTTAATATTTACACCCTGCATACGGTAGACTTCCTGTACCTCGTCCACCAAGAAGCGCTGCAAAGCATTCTCGCCTTGGATGTCGAGCACGGTGTGGGGGTCTATCGGGCCATCGCAGAGCGGCTCCGCCACGACCACCGGGTCCCCGTCGCGCACCAGCAAGTGACGGCCCTGCGGAATCAAGTGGCGGCTCTCGTTGCCAAACGGGTCCTCGACAAGCACCAAGCGCTTGCCCTTGAACAGGCCGCGGAAGTGTACTGTGCCGGTAATGCTGGCCAGTACCGTGGCATTCTTGGGCCGCCGGGCTTCGAAAAGCTCAACCACGCGCGGCAGCCCGCCGGTGATGTCCTGGGTTTTGGCGCTCTCTTTGAGCAGCTTGGCCAGTACCCGGCCCGCCAAGATCTCAGCACCGTCTTCCACGCTCAGATAAGAGCCCCCCGGCAGGTAGTAGTTGCCTGCCACATCTCCGCTCTCGTTTAGCACCTCAATACGCGGCTCCAGGCTCTGGGAAAACTGCTCGGCAATTTTTTTCTCGATGTTGCCGGTCTCTTCATTCAGTTCTTCGCGCAGCGTCACACCGTTGATCAGGTCGACAAAGTGCACCTTGCCGGCCTGCTCGGCAATGATGGGGTCGCTGAACGGGTCGAACACGGCAATCGGCTCATCAATACCCACCACCTGCCCGACCCGGACGTTCACGTTGGAGCCGTTGCGCACTTCCAGACGCTGATCCTGAGCAACCAGCAACAAGCTGTTTTTCTGCTTGACCAAGAAGGCGGTCTGCCGGGCCTCTATGACTTCACCGTTCTGGGACTGAAGAATCGGTACGCCCTTGACCACACGCTCGCCGTCTTTCAGCAGAAACCTGTCGCCCTTGGCCAGCTTGTGCTGTTCCAGAATCTTGGCCACAAAGATATAGCCCTTGCGGGTAAAGAGCAGACGGTTCTGCCCCATGTCTAGGTAATGGCCCTGGATCTTGCGCACCAGCACCGGGTATTTGAGGGCAATTCTGTTGTCTTCGGCAATGGTCGAAGCCGTACCGCCGACGTGGAAAGTCCGCATGGTCAGCTGGGTTCCCGGCTGACCGATCGACTGGGCCGCCAGAATGCCCACCGCCTCGCCGACATTGACGGTCTTTCGGGTGGAGAGGTCGCGGCCATAGCACTTGCAGCACACACCGTAGCGGGCTTCACAGGTCAGCACGGTACGCACACGCACCTCTTCGATACCGATCTGCTCAATTTCGCTGGCAATGACATCGGTGATTTCTTCGTTGACATTCAGAATCACCTCGCCGGTAATCGGGTGCTTGACCCGCTCTAAAGTATAGCTGCCGCGAATGCGGTCGGACAGACTCTCGACAATTTCCTCGCCGTCTTTCAGGGCCGACATTACGATACCGTTGATGGTGCCACAGTCTTCTTCGTTGACCACCATATCCTGTGAAATATCGACCAGCCGACGAGTCAGATAACCGGCATCGGCGGTCTTGAGCGCGGTGTCGGCCAGACCTTTACGCGCACCGTTGGTCGAAATGAAAAACTCAATTACCGAAAGACCTTCTTTAAAATTGGAACGGATGGGCAACTCGATAATATCGCCCGAGGGCTTGGCCATCAGGCCGCGCATACCCGCCAGCTGGCGGATCTGGTTGCGCGAGCCGCGCGCGCCGGAATCGGCCATGATATAGACGTTGTTAAAGCCCTGCTGATCTTCGGAGAGCAGGTCCATCATTAAGCGGGTCAGGTCTTCGTTGGTCTTGCTCCAGACTTCGACCACTCGATTGTAGCGCTCTTCGTTGGTGATGTGTCCCGAGCGGTATTGTTCCTGAATCTTGGCCACCACTTGGTTCGAATCCTCGATCAGGGTTCGTTTTTCTTCCGGGATCAAAATATCATCGATACCAATTGAACAGCCCAGTAGAGTAGCGTGGCGGAACCCAATATCCTTGATGCAGTCCAACAGCTCTACGGTAGTTGCGGCACCTTTTTCTTTAAACGAGCACTCAATCAAATCACGCAGACTCTTGTCGTCCAAGGTTTGATTGATGAAGCGGATGCTTTGGGGGATGCTCATGTTGAACACCACCCGCCCCGGAGTGGTCTCCATCCATCGCGGCTCCACTTCGGCGTTTTCTTTGGTGAAGGCCGGGTTGGGAACCTTGATTAATGAGTGGTAGGTGATTTGCTTCAGGTCCAAGGCCTTGAGCACTTCATGGAAGCCGGAGAAGTGCCGGCCTTCGCCTTTGTCGCGCGGGCGCGGTTTGGTGAGCAGATAGATGCCCAGCACCATATCCTGTGTGGGGAATACTATCGGCATACCGTTGGCCGGATTCATCAGGTTCTTGGATGCCAGCATCAGCGACCAGCACTCGACCTGGGCGGCCTGAGTCAGCGGCAGATGCACCGCCATTTGATCGCCGTCGAAGTCAGCATTGAAGGCGTGGCAGACCAGTGGATGCAGTTGAATGGCTTTCCCTTCGACCAACACCGGCTCAAAGGCCTGGATGCCCAAGCGGTGCAGGGTCGGCGCACGGTTGAGCAGGACCGGGTGCTCACGCACCACTTCATCCAAGACTTCCCAGACTTCGGTGGTGGTTTGCTCAACCAAGCTCTTGGCCTTCTTGATGTTGAAGACAATTTCCTTGTCAACCAGCTTGCGCATGATGAAGGGCTTGTACAGCTCCAGAGCCATCTTGGTCGGCAGGCCGCACTGGTGCAGTTTGAGCTGCGGCCCGACGACAATGACCGAACGGCCCGAATAGTCCACGCGCTTGCCCAGGAGGTTCTGGCGGAAGCGGCCCTGCTTGCCCTTGAGCAGATCGGAGAGGGACTTGAGCGGACGGTTGGCCGGGCCCTTGTTTACCTTTTTGCGTTTGGAATTGTCCAGCAGCGCGTCCACGGCTTCCTGCAGCATGCACTTTTCGTTGCGGATGATGACTTCCGGAGCCGAGAGCGAGAGCAGACGTTTGAGGCGGTTGTTGCGATTGATGACACGGCGGTACAAATCGTTGAGGTCGGAAGTGGCAAAGCGACCTCCGTCAAGCTGCACCATCGGCCGCAGGTCTGGCGGAATCACCGGCACGGCATTCAGGATCATCCACCTGGCTTCGTTGTCGGAACGATTGAAGTTTTCAACAATCTCAATACGCTTGAGCAGTTTCTTGTCGGCCTTGGAGCCTTTTTCGATCATCCTAGCGCGCAGCTCGGCACCCAGGATGTCGAGATCGAGGTTCTCCAGCATTTGCTTGATGCATTCTGCGCCAATCCCGGCGTTGAAAGCTTCACCAAAGCGATCACGGGCCTCTGAATACTCTTCTTCGGTGAGTAGCTGATGCAGTTCTAGTTCGGTGTTCCCCGGTTCTACCACGATGTATTTTTCGTAGTAGAGCACGGCGCGCAGAGCACTCTGCGGCAAACTGAGCAGGGCCCCCATGCTGGACGGAATGGCCCGGTAGTACCAGATGTGCGAGACCGGCGCGGCCAGCTCGACATGGCCCATGCGCTCGCGACGCACCCGGCTGTGAGTAATTTCCACGCCGCAGCGGTCACAGACCACACCTTTGTAGCGAATCGACTTAAATTTGCCGCAGAAACATTCCCACTCCTTGGTGGTCCCAAAGATGCGCTCGCAGAACAGGCCGTCTTTTTCCGGACGCAGACTGCGGTAATTGATGGTCTCAGGTTTTTTAACCTCACCGTAAGACCAACTGCGAATCTGCTCCGGCGAGGCCAGGCGGATTTTTAATCTGTCGAATTCCTGAATATCTCTCATGAATGGGGAAACTCCTTGACCGGCCTGAAACCCGGATGAAATTCTGAGGTGCTTGCTCAGAAACTATACTTGGCGATTGATTAATTCATCATCGCGCTCGGTCAATGGCAGCTGCCTCTCTTTATCGTCATAGACCGAAACATCCAGAGCCAGACCACGCAGCTCCTGTACCAATACGTTAAACGACTCAGGGACTCCCGAAGTAGTGGCCGGATCACCCTTGACAATGCTCTCATAGACGTGGACACGGCCGTTCATATCGTCTGATTTGACCGTCATCAGCTCTTGCAGAGTGTGCGAGGCGCCGTAGGCTTCCAGAGCCCAGACTTCCATTTCTCCCAGGCGCTGGCCGCCGAACTGGGCCTTACCGCCCAGCGGTTGCTGCGTCACCAGCGAGTACGGGCCGGTGGAGCGGGCGTGCATCTTGTCGTCTACTAGGTGGTGTAGCTTCAGGTAGTACATGTAGCCGACCAGAATCGGGTTGTCGAAGGCATCTCCGGTATGACCGTCGAAAACCTTCATTTTGGAAGCGCCCGAAACTCCGATCCCTTCCAGCAGCCGGCTGATTTCATCTACATCGGGCGAGAGGAATACCGGAGCTTCGTAGAGCTTGCCCAATTTCTTGCCGACATAGCCCAGCATGGTTTCCAGTATCTGCCCGATGTTCATACGAGAGGGAATCCCCAGCGGGTTGAGGCAGACTTCCAGCGGCGTGCCGTCTTCGAGAAAGGGCATGTCCGCTTCGGGCAGGATGCGGGCCACTACGCCCTTATTGCCATGGCGACCGGCCATTTTGTCACCTTCTTTGAGTTTGCGCTTGGTGGCCAGTACCACTTTGACAACTTCGTTGACACCCGGGTCCAGGTTGTCGCCCGCAGAGCGGGCCAGGCGCTGGATTGCCACGACCGTGCCCTCAACGCCGTGCGGCAGTTTCAGCGAGGTGTCGCGCACATCGCGGGCCTTCTCGCCGAAGATTGAGTTGAGCAAGCGGAATTCGGGAGTGCTGTCCGACTCCGACTTGGGCGTAATGCGGCCGACCAGCACATCGCCGGACTTGACGTGAGCTCCGAAGCGCACAATGCCTTCTTCGTCCAGATGCCCCAGGCTCTTGTCGGCAATGTTGGGAATGTCGCGGGTAATCTTATCCAGGCCGAGCTTGGTTTCGCGGATCTGGACCGAAAATTCTTTGATGTGGATCGACGTATAATAGTCTTCTTTGACAACTTTCTGCGAGATCAGTACCGCATCTTCAAAGTTATAGCCATTCCAAGGAACAAAGCCGACCAGCAGGTTGCGCCCCAAGGCCAGCTCCCCCTTGTCGGTGGCCGGGCCGTCGGCGATGAGCTCTCCCTTGAGTATCCGCTGGCCCCTGCTGACCAGCGGGCGTTGGTGAAAGGCCGTGTCCTGGTTGGTGCGCCCATACTGCTGCAGCGGATAGACGCAGGCTTCCTGTTCGCCTTCGTGGCGAATATGGATTTCCTGCGAGGTGACGAAGCTTACTTCGCCCGCTTTGAGGGCTTTGACCACGATGCCTGCATCATAAGCGGCCTTGGCCTCCATGCCGGTGCCGACCAGCGGTGCTTCGGGGAAGAGCAGGGGAACCGCTTGGCGCTGCATGTTACAGCCCATCAGAGCGCGGTTGGCATCGTCGTGCTCCAGAAACGGAATCAGCGAAGCAGCGGTAGAAATGATCTGACGCGGTGAAACGTCCATGTATTCAATCTCATCCGGAGTCTTGCTGGTGTAGTCTCCGGAGCGCCGCACCGCCACCAGCTCATCAGCAAAGTTGCCCTTCCCGTCCAGCCGGGCCGAGGCCTGTGCGATGTAGCACTTCTCTTCATCCATGGCTGAGAGGTATTCGATCTGGTCGCTGACCCTGCCATCCACCACGCGGCGGTATGGGGTTTCCAAAAAGCCAAATTCGTTGATGCGGGTGTAATTAGCCAGTGAGACGATCAGGCCGATGTTCGGGCCTTCCGGCGTCTCAATCGGGCACATGCGCCCGTAGTGGGAGTAATGCACATCGCGCACTTCAAAGCCGGCGCGTTCGCGCGAGAGGCCGCCCGGCCCCAGGGCGTTGAGGCGGCGTTTATGAGTCAGTTCGGCCAGCGGATTGACCTGCTCCATGAACTGGGAGAGCTGGCTGCTGCCAAAAAAGTCTTTGATGGCCGAGACAATCGGCTTGGTTGAAATCAGATCCTGCGGATTGAGGGTTTCGGCATCCTTGAGCGGCATGCGCTCGCGCACGATACGTTCCATGCGGCTGAAGGCGGTTTTGAGCTGGTTGGCCATCAGTTCGCCCACCGAACGTACGCGGCGGTTGCTCAGGTGGTCGATGTCATCGACCGACTCATAGCCCTCATAGACTTTAATCAAGTGCTTGATGGTCAGGGTAATATCTTCAATGGTCAAAACTTGCAGATCACTGGGCACTCCGGTTTCCAGCTTCTTGTTCAGCTTGTATCGCCCGACCCGGCCCAAATCGTAGCGGCGCGCAGAGAAAAATATGCTTTGCAACTCGCGGTTGGCGGTCTCAATCGTCACCGGGTCGCCCGGTTGCAGAGTGGAATAGACCAGACTGAGCGCGTCTTCGTGTGAAGGCTCGTCTTTCTTATTTTCCAAATCTTCGGCAAAGAGACCAGCTTCGCGCTCAAAACAGTTCAGGATTACCGCAGAATTGAGGGATTCGGGGTCGAGCATGTCGATGACCGAAATCGAGCTGACTTTGCTGTGCTGTAAATCATCGATGTCGTGCGGCATCAATTTCTCACCGGCGCGATAGAGTTTGCGCTCGTTGCCGTTCTCGTCCTTGATGTAGACTGCTTTGGCCAGATAGGAACCGGGCAGCTCTTTGGCTGCTTTCTGAGACAGACGTACGGTCTTCGACTTGTAAAAGACCTTGATAATTCGCTCGCGGGTGCTGAGCCCCAAAGCTCGCAGAAACATGGTGATCAGAATGCGCTTCTTGCGGTCGATTTTGGCGTAGATGATCTCTTTCTTCATATCAACTTCCAGATCAAGCCAGGAGCCGCGATAAGGTATGATGCGCGAAGAGTAAACACCTTTGTCGTTGTTGAAAATTACCCCCGGTGAGCGGTGCAGCTGGGAGACCACGATGCGTTCAATACCGTTAATGATAAAGGTCCCGCGCTCGGTCATGATGGGGATGTCCCCCATGTAGATTTCTTTCTGACGGATCTCACCGGTGAGTTGGAAGACCAGATTGATGCGGGCTTTCAGCGGCACGGCATAGGTGTGGCCCTTGCGCTTACACTCGATTTCAGAGAAGCGCACGCCCTGGTAGTCCAGCGCAAAATCGACGTATTCAATCAGCAAATCACCGCTCGGACTTTCGATGGGAAACACCGAATTGAAAACATCCTGAAGATTCTCGCTGATTTTGTCTTCCCCCTCTGCCGGTGGCGAGAGAAAGCGGTCGTAAGAAAGAGTCTGCACTTCCACGAGATTGGGCAGGGCCAGTACTTCATTATACTGTTCGCCGATGTATGTCCGCTCACTTTTGCTCATTAAATTGGGTACAGCGCTGTTCTTCATCTGTTTTTTGCCCACGGACCTCTCCTTGCTGCATCAGCAGATAATCTTGTATGGGGAACCTCTAAAAAATTCGCTCTTCTTGCGAGCCATTTGGGAGCGAGGAAGTGGGGCCGAAGAATACCTTTGGGGAACCTCTAAAAATCCCAATTTCGCGCTGAATCGCGATCTTGTTGCCGAATCTCGCACCCGGCAAAATCTCATCCGCTCAGCATCAAAATGCGGTGCTATTGCTGCGGCGAAGCAAGGCCACGGTACAAATCTCGCAAAGCGATATAATTTTTAGAGGTTCCCTGTTTATTTGACCTCAATCTTGGCTCCGGCGGCTTCCAGTTTGCTCTTCAGTTCGGCAGCTTCTTCTTTTGAAACACCTTCCTTCACGGCCTTGCCCGGATTTTCGACAAACTCCTTGGCTCCCTTCAGGTCCAGCCCGGCAACCGCGCGAACTTCCTTAATCAGGGGAATCTTTTTGCTCTCGTCAATGCTCCTCAGGATTACGTCAAACTCGGTCTGTTCTTCGCCCGCCGCATCATCAGCAGCAGCTGGCATCGCAACGGCAGCCACCGGAGCAGCAGCACTGACGCCAAACTTCTCTTCCAGAGCCTTAACCAGCTCGGAAACTTCGAGTACCGTCAGTTTGCTGATTTCTTCCACCAGATTTTCTATCGCCATATTATCTTCCTCCTTTAATTGTGATTGTTGTTCCAGGCAGCAGCATGACGATAGCAATAAATGCTGAAGGCTGGCTACCTATATGGTTTGGTTGGTAAATCGAGGCTCCCAAGGGCACCTCAAAACTCTCCAGCCCCAATCCGCTCTCAATGATGAACGGGCAAGTTTTTTGCGGAGCAAGGGAGTAAAGGGAACCTCTAAAATGTATCGCCGGAAAAATTGTCATTCTGCGCGGATTGGAATTTTTAGCACTGCCGGGCTCTACTCTGGACCCTGCTTTTCCTGAATCGCACTCAGTGCGTAGAGCAGCTGTGTAACAGAGGCGTTCAACACGCCTGCGGTCTGCTGTGCCGGCGCGTTAAGCGTGCCCAACAGCCTAGCGATAAGCTCGGACTTGCCGGGCAGCTTGGAGAACTCGACCAGACGACTCTGGTCAAAGACCTTGCCATCGATCACGCCTCCTTTCATTTCCAGTGTTTCTTCGCGCGGGAAATCGATGATGGCTTTGACCGCTCCACCGGCATCATCTGAAATCACAGCAATGGCTGTAGGTCCCTTCAAAGAAGCTTCTTCATAGGGCTTGTTGTGCTGGTCCAGGGCGATTTTCATGTAATTGTTTTTAATTACATGAAAGCGGGCACCTTCTTCACGCAGTTTGTTGCGCAGATTCGTAATTTCTTTCACTGTCAGACCGCGATAATTGACAAAGACATAGTTATCGCAACCTTCCAAAAGCCGACCCAGCTCTGCAACAGCATCTTTTTTATACTGTTGTGCCTTTTTTGTTCCTTCCATAATTTCCCTCTGTATCCTCTTTTGCTCGGGCTGTGGCTCTACGCTATAACACTGCTCAGATCAACACGCACACCCGGGCCCATGGTCGAGGCAATCGACAAGGTCTGGATGTAATCGCCTTTGATGTCGTTGGGACGCTTGGCCTGTAAGCCCTCCAGCAAAGACTGGAGATTCTGTCTGATCTCCTCATCATTCATCGATTTTACTTTGCCAATGGCCAGGTGTACCACACCGCCTTTGTCGGCACGGAATTCGGTGCGGCCCTGCCTGAGTTCGGCCAGAGCACTTTTGACATCCATGGTTACCGTGCGGGTCTTGGGATTGGGCATCATACCGCGTCGGCCCAGAATCTGGCCCAGCTTACCGACATCCTTCATCATGTCCGGCGTGGCCACGCAAATGTCAAAATCAAGCCAGCCTCCCTGAATTTTTTCGACTAAGTCAACACCGCCGACATAGGTGGCACCAGCCTCTTCGGCTTCTTTGGCCTTGTCGCCCTGGGCAAAGACCAGTACCCGGGCTTCGGCGCGAAACTGGTGCGGCAGTACCACGGTGTCCCGTACCGAATGGTTTTTTTTCAAATTTAGTTTGGCGGCCACTTCAATGGTCTCGTCAAACTTGGCGTAGGCCAGCTGCTTAACCAGCTGGATCGCTTCATCAATTGGACAAGGATTGGAGCTTAGTTTTTCCACTGCGGCGCGGAATTTTTTCCCGTGTTTTGCCACTTGTTTAGCCCTCCACCGTGACGCCCATGCTGCGGGCAGTACCTGCGATGATTTTAATCGCAGCTTCCATGTCGTTGGCATTCAGGTCGGGCATTTTGGTTTCGGCAATCTGCTGCACTTGTGCGCGGGTCACTTTGGCGACTTTTTCCTTGTGCGGCAACTTGGAACCTTTGTCGATCTTGGCGGCCTTTTTAATCAAGACCGCTGCCGGCGGCGTCTTGAGAATGAAATCATAGCTGCGATCACTGTAGACCGTTAATTCAATGGGAATGATGAGCCCTGGCTCCATGCCCTTGGTAGCGTCGTTAAACTGCTGCACGAACTGGGGCGCACTGACTCCGTGAGGCCCCAGTGCGGGGCCGATGGGTGGTGCAGGTGTGGCCTTGCCTGCGGGAGCCTGCAATTTGATAATCGCTGTGACTTCCTTTCTTTTTTTAGCCATGGTTCCTCCTGTGGTAATGACGCTGTGTGTAAAATGTATGTCGCACAGCTCCCACAAATACCGTCTTCTGAATGAAGGCGGGTCTCGGATCACCGGAGATTTGCAAGAAGAGCGAATTTTTAGAGATCCCCGGTATACTTGTCTTTTCTTTCTCGCCTTAGCGCCTTGGGGCCTTAGCGTTGTTGGGGCTCCTTATGTCATCCTCTCTACTTCATCGAAGCCCAGCTCCACGGGTGTATCGCGGCCAAAGATCGCTACGATCACCTTGAGCTTGCTGTGTTCGGGCAGAATTTCATCAATGCGCCCGCTAAAGGTGTCAAAGGGCCCCGAAACGATTTTGATTTCCTCGCCGATGCTATAGTCTTGGCGCACCTGAAATTTTACATCGGACTTAATGTCACCACTGCGCTGCAAAATTGCGCGCGCCTCATCCTGGGAAATTGGCTGGGGTTTCACTTGCTTGCCGTAACCAACAAAACCCATTACCCCCTGCAGAGCCCGTAGTTCAGAGCAGACTGCCTGCCAGTTTTCATGAGGCAGGTCCATCTCTATTAGGACATAGCCAGGCAGGAACTTCTTTGTAATGTTGCGTTTTTTGCCGTTGCGAATTTCGACAACGGTCTCCGAAGGCACTTTGACAGCGTTCAAAATACCTTCGAATTTGTTGCTGCTGATCAGATTCTGGACGTATTTTTCTACTCTGCTTTCCTGGCTTGTCAATGCTTGCAACACATACCATCCCATTGCCATAATTTCGTGTATCTCCTCAGCGTGGTTTCCAGACGAGCCTCAGCGATATACAAATGCATATAGCAAATACAGGCTGGCTCTGGACGTACCTGTCTAGGCACCCAATAACAGCAGTAAAAGCATACGTATCAGGTTGTCTACGCCGAAAAAAAACAACACAAAAATAAAAGTAGACAACAGCATTACTTTGGCCGCAGAAACAACGGTCTCCCGGCCGGGCCAGGTAACTTTCTTGAATTCCGCGGTACACTCACGAATAAACTTCAGCATCTCAATCCGCCTGACTCCCGGCAAAAAATAGCGCCCAAAAACCAGAGGCTGCAATCACTATGTTGTAGCCCCTTCTCTCAGGCCAGGCAGGACTCGAACCTGCAACAGCTGGTTTTGGAGACCAGTGCTCTACCAGTTGAACTACTGACCTAATTTGTTTTGGGCACCCCTAAAAATTCGCTCTTCTTGCGAAGCTATTTGGGAGCAGGAAAGTGAGGCTGAAGAATACTTTGTTGTATTGTAAGGCCTTACTGACAAAGCTGTTCGTTTCAAAAGAGCGCGCAAGAGCGCAGAAAGCGAACTTTTAGAGTGCCCTTATTTAATTTTTCCTTCTTTGTGTGTAGTAGAAGCTTTACACCATTTACAGTACTTCTTCAGTTCCAGTTTCTCTTGCGTGTTTCGGCGATTTTTGCGGGTGGTATAGTTGCGGCGACCACAACGATCACAACGCAGCGAAATTAGTTCTACGGCAGTCTTTTTACTCTTTGCCATTGCTTTGATCCTTTGCAACTTTCATAGCTTCCGGGGCTTCCTCCGGGATGTACCAGATCTCGGTGAGGCTAGGCAAGATTGAGGCAGGACGCCAGCCTCCGACCGGATTCGAACCGGTGACCCCAACCTTACCATGGTTGTGCTCTACCAACTGAGCTACAGAGGCCTAGAAAAAGTGTGGCATAACATAAGGGACTGGGTATGCTTTGTCAAGTATCTATAGGGGACCTCTAAAAATTTCCCACCACAGAAAGATGCTGCGCCAGCTCGCAGAACAAGGAAGGTCGGGTCTGGCTGCGCACGGCCCTCCCCTGGTTCTCCCATGCTGCGCCAGCTCGCAGAACAAGGAAGGTCGGGCCTGGCTGCGCACGGCCCTCCCCTGGTTCTCCCATGCTGCGCCAGCTCGCATGGGAGCCTTCGTCTGGCATCAAGAGCGAATTTTTAGAGGTCCCCTTTTGAATTTTCTGCGATCTATCAGGCCTGTGGCTTCCCACAAGCACATTGACAAATTAGACTGTGCCCCCGATGAAAGTGCACGTTGACAACTCCAATGAATTACATGATCCGCAACAGCTGTATCAAATGCTATGCGAAGAGGTTTTTCCTCATTATCCCGTTCCGGATCCCGCCCCGGAATCGGCTAAGTCTTTTGAAAACAGTCAGTTATTAAAGTGGCGCGAACGCTGCGGCCTGAGTCCAGCCTTGGCCGTGGCCCAGTTACTGCAACAACACAGGGCCTTGCTGGTAGTGCTGCCCGGCACGGAAGATATCTACCAGCTCTACGACGACTTGGAGGCTCTGGGCCTGAGAGCTCTGATATTTCCCAGCTGGGGCAGCAGCCTCTATAAGGGCATCCGCTCGCAAAATCGCCTGTTTACCGAACGCAGTGCCGTGCTGGCCCGGGTTTGCCTGTGGCAAGAGTCTGAGGCGCAGTCCCAAAAGCAATCCCAAGCCCCCCAGCTACGGCAAGAGCCTCCGTTGTTGGTGCTGTGCAGCCTGCGGGGCATGGCCCCGGTGCTGCCCCCGCCCGCCGAATTTCGCTGCGACATTCTGCGTCTGGAAATCGGCAGTACTTTGCAACCTGCCGAGCTGGCCCGGCTGCTCAGCCGCTATGGTTATTACCAGGTCCCCCGCGTCAGTCTGCCAGGAGAATTTGCCATGCGCGGCGAGGTACTGGATTTCTTCCCCCCGGTCGAACTGGCTCAGCTGCTGCTGAGGGATGCAGCAGGAGAATCTGCTGCTGAGGGCACTGCGAATCAGGCGCTGCGCGTGATGTTTGGCTTTGACGAAATAGAGGCCCTCAAAGTCTTTGACGTGAGCAGCCAGATCTCGTGCCAGCAGATCCGCGAGTTTCCGCTGTTTCCCCTAAAAGAAGTGTTGTGGAGCGAAGAACGGCAGGCCCGGCTGCGCGGACACCTCGAAGAGCTGCTGCTGAACGCGCGGCCCTCTGATTTCGGCTTTACCGCTGAGACGGGCGAATGGCAGGATTTCTGGGAGGAGCAGCAGGAAGAACTGGAACAATTACTCGGGCAGCTGGCCCACAGCCTGAAGGACGGAGAGCTGCCCGATGTCCCGGAGTTTAAAGGAGAAGAGCTGCTCTTTCCCTTTGCCTGGGAGCGGGCTGCCACCCTGCAGGATTATATGGGCCCGGACTCTCCGGTGCTGCTCTGGGGCTCACAGCGCATTGAACGACAAGAAGAAGCCTATCGACTGGAACTGGAGGCCCTCTATCAGCAGAGCCTACTGCCTTTCGAGCAGCAAAGAAAAGGAGCTCGGGAGGGCAGCGGCCGAGAGCAAGGAGACCAGTTCGGGGAACAACACGGTGAGACCTTGTTTCCCGAACTGGTACAGCGCAAGTTGCTTCATCCGGACTGTTTTGCAGTCCGGATGAGCCGGGTGCAGGGCTCCTGCTGCATGGCCATCGCAGTCGATGAGCTGGAGGGGCCGCCCTGGCCGCTGGAATTCAGCGAGACCCTGCAATACCACGGCAACTTGCAGCGCTTTGGCGAAGACCTGAGCACCTGGCTCTCCGAAGGCTACCGTGTGGCCATCGGCTGCTCGTCCACGGCGCAGGCCCGGCGCCTGCGTCACATCCTGCAAACGTACCAAAGCTACCAAAGCCATGCCGGGCAGTTACAGTTCTTCAGTGCCGAACTGAGCCGGGGAGCCATCTTTCCGCAGCAGAAGATCGCTCTGCTGCAAGAATGGGACATCCTGGGGGGAGGTGCCCGAAGCAAGAGGGGCAAGAGCAGAAGCGGCAAAAGAGGTGGGGGTCTAAAGCGCAGCGGTGCTGAAGGCGAGAACAAAGTCAGCCGCAAGGAACAGCGAATCGCCCGCAGCCAGATCATCAGTTCCTTTGTCGAGCTCAAAGAGGGCGATTTGGTAGTCCATGTGCAGCATGGTGTGGGTCGCTTCAAGGGGATTGAGCGCATCCGAACCACGCAAATGGAACGCGATTATCTGGCCTTGGAGTACGCCTCCGAGAACACTTTGTTTGTGCCCATTGAACAGGTCAATATGGTGCAGCGCTACATCGGCAGCGATGGCGCGAAACTGCGCCTCGACCGCATCGGGGGCAAGGCCTGGCAGGAGCGCAAGGCGAAAACCCGGAAGGCAGTGGAAGACCTGGCTGAGCGCCTGCTGCGTCTCTACAGCCGCCGCGCGGCGGCTCCCGGGACCAGCTACCCGCCTGACGATGACCTGATGGAAGAATTCGAAGCTGACTTCCCCTATCAGCCGACTGCCGACCAGCTGCGAGCCGTTGCCCAGATCAAGGAGGACTTGGAAAGCCCCAAGCCGATGGACCGCCTGCTTTGCGGCGATGTCGGCTTTGGCAAAACCGAAGTGGCCATGCGCGCCAGCTTCAAGGTAGCCAGTAGTGGTCGTCAGGTGTTGCTGCTATGCCCTACCACCATCCTTGCCGAGCAGCATTACCAGAATTTCCAAAAGCGTTTTTCCCGTTTCCCGCTACGCATTGCCATGCTCTCGCGCTTCGTCGAAGCCAGAGAGCAAAAAGCCGTGCTGGCTGCGCTGGAAAGTGGGAAAGTAGACATTCTGATTGGCACCCACCGCATCCTGTCCAAAGACATCCACCTGCGCAACCTGGGTCTGATTGTGATTGACGAGGAGCAGCGCTTTGGCGTCAAGCACAAAGAGCGCCTCAAGATACTCAAGACCTCGGTGGACTGCCTGGCGATGTCAGCCACGCCGATACCACGGACTCTGCACATGTCGCTGGTGCAGATTCGCGACATCTCAATGCTGAGCACTCCGCCGGGGGGCCGTCATCCGGTCGAAACCTTTGTGCGCGAGTTCAATCCCGAGAGTATTGCCGCTGCCATTCGCCACGAACTGGGCCGGGGGGGCCAGGTTTTCTACTTGCACAACCGCATTGAGGGCCTAGAAGAAATCCTGATGTTTCTGCACGATTTAGTGCCCGAGGCCTTGATCGAAATGGCCCACGGCCAGATGGACAGCAAACAGCTCGAAGACATCATGTATCGCTTTGTGCACGGTGGTTTTAATGTGCTGCTGGCCACTGCCATCATCGAAAACGGCATTGATATTCCCAACGTCAATACCATCATCATTGATCGCGCCGACCGCTACGGCATCGGCCAGCTCTACCAGCTGCGCGGCCGGGTGGGGCGTTCGGATCAGCTGGCCTACGCCTACCTCTTCTACCCCGAGCGCAGTGGCTTGAGCGACTTGGCCCTGAAGCGCCTGAAGATTATTTCCGACTTCACCGAACTGGGCTCGGGCTTTAAGGTGGCGATGATGGATCTGGAAGTGCGCGGTGCGGGCAATCTGCTGGGGCCGGAGCAGTCGGGCAATATCCTGGCAGTCGGCTTTGAGATGTATACCAGCATGCTGGCCAAGGCCATGCAGGAGCGCCAATACCGGCTCGAGCTGGAGCAGAAAGAAGCAACGGACCGGGCGCTCCCCAGCCAAGATAAGCAAGGAGATAACCAGTCCGAAGTAGTTTACAGCGAAGAAATCTCGCTGGAGCTGGACTACAGCGGTTATATTCCTGATTCGTATATCCCCGATGCCACCGAAAAGATTGATTTGTACAAGCGCATTTCGCTGATCGACCAGGCTGAGGTGCTCTCCGATTTTTATGAAGAACTCTACGATCGCTTCGGCAATCCGCCCGAAGAGGTCCACTCTCTGCTGTCGCTGGCCGAAGTGCGCATCATCTGCCGCCAGCTGGGCATCAACTACCTGAAGGAGCGCCGGATGCAGGTGGAGCTGGGTTTTTCTCAGGCCCGGCCTGTTCCCCTAGAGCAGATTATGCGGCAGATTGAAAGCTACCCGAAGATTTTCCGCGTGGCACCCGAGCGCAGTAACGCTTTGCTGATTGACCTAGCAGCCTTTATGGAATCGGAGAAGGAAGTTGCAGCACGGCAAGCGAAGGCACAGGGACGGAAAAAATCTGGTGGCAAGCACAGCCGCAACGCCGTATATCCCGCTGAAACCGGCACGGCTCCGAAGGCCCCTGAGATTAACGCGGAAGACCCTCTGCTACAAAAAACTGCGGCATTGCGGAAAGTACTGAGCTCGTTGCAAGGATAAAGGGCACCTCTAAAAACGCACGACTGCCTGGCAAAGCAGAGCCGTTAAGGGTACCTCTAAATAGGATCGGGGCGTCCGCCTCGGAAAGCCTTGAGGGGACCTCTAGGGGAAACCCGACTTTTCCGACCATATAGGGGAAGCATCCAAAGATGAGAGGAAAAGATGAGAGGAATGGAATGAACCCTTTAGAATTGTTACAGCAGGCCAACCTCAAAAGCAATATGCACGAACTGCAAAATCAGTTGCAGGCCCTGAACGCTACCGGGTCGGCCGGCGGCGAGTTGGTTCAGGTGACTTTTAACGGTTCGATGGAGGTCCAGAGCGTTAAGATTGACTCTGCTGCTGTTGACCCGCGCGATGTCCAGATGCTGGAGCAGCTGGTGGCTTCTGCCATTACGGATGCCCAGACCAAGATCAAAGAGAAGATTCAGTCCCAGTTCAATCCGATGATGGGGATGTTCGGCGGAGCTTCCTGACTTGTATCCAATATTTTACACTGCACCGTGAATCCGCTCGACCCATTGATCCGTCAGTTTTCCAGCCTGCCGGGGATCGGCCGCAAAAGTGCGGCTCGCATTGTGTTCCACATCCTCAACTCCGGCCCGGAGCAGGCCCGGGGCCTGGGAGAGGCCCTCTCACGGCTGCACCAGGAGATTCAGCACTGTCCGAACTGCGGCAATTACATGAAAGTGAATAGGCAAAATATTGATGATTCGTTTTGCACAATCTGCAGCGACCCACAGCGCAACCCCGAGAAGCTCTGCATTGTGGAAAACATCCAGGATCTCTACACCATTGAAGCGGCCCAGACCTTTGACGGCTATTATCAGGTACTGCACGGCACGCTCTCGCCGATCAACGGCATCGGGCCGGAGCAGCTTGGCCTGCCACGGCTGCCCGAGCGTATTCGCAGCCAGGGATTTCGCGAGATTATCCTGGCCACGAACCCAACTTTGGAGGGTGATGCGACCGCAATTTATATTAAGCAGCAGCTCGCTGCGCTCGCAGATGACGCTGCCGAACCGCTGGCCGTGAGCCGCATCGCTTCGGGCCTGCCGGTCGGCGGCGATTTGGAGTACGCCGACCGCCTGAGTGTGGCCCGGGCCCTAGAAAGCCGCTATCGGCTCTGATTCGGCAGCTGCGCACCAAAGGGCACAAGTGGAGATCCTATGAATCCATCCCCTTCCTGCTACCCCGGGGAGGCTCAGTTTACCGGGCATGTGTCCCGGCATCCGGAGGCGACTCACGCCCAGCTCAGCCTGCCCGTGGAACTGGACTGCATCAACCCGATGAGCATCCTGCTGGCCCTGCAAGGAGAGGAGCAGTTTTTCCTGTTTGAAAGTGCCACGGCGGAAAAGACTCTGGGACGCTACTCCTTCTTTGCGTATCAGATGGAACGCAGGTTTCGCTGCCTGGCCATGGGCCATGACCGGCCGGGCGGTGGCCTGGGAGGCGGGGCCAATGCCCGTCTGTGGCTGCAGGAGTACTCAAATGGAGAGAGTGGGGGGGCTGCTGAACGTTGCTTGAACCCTGCAGGCGGCAACCCTTTTGAGTTGCTGTTCCAGCACAGCATAGATTCCTCGTTGAGGATTCTGCGCCTGCCCCCTTCCCGTTCGATTCACGATTTGCAATGGCAAGGCTTTCAGGGCGGTTTGGCGGGTATCTTCAGCTATGAGTCGGTGCGCCATATGGGTGTGTTGCGCCGCGATCTGAGGCAGCTCAGCACGCCGGGCTCGCCGTACGGTCAGCAACCGGAAATGCTGTTCTACGAAGTGCACCGCTTCTTCGTGATCGACAACGCCAGCCAACGTCTCTTCGCCGTGTATCTGGCACCGTTGCCCCGCGCCTTCTCAGAGGGTGCGGCAAATTCCCGAACTGGAGACCGGGAGTCTGGTGAGCATTGTTCAGGCAGCCTGGCCGCTGCCTGGCGGCAGGGGCAGGAAGTGCTGCGCTCAATGGTGGCAGATTTGCAGGAGAAGCTGCGCCGTTCGGCACCGGAGACTCTGGATCTGCTGCCACCGGTACCTTCCCAAAGCAAGCAGCTGGCTGCCGAGCTGTCGCGCCAATTGTGGAGTGAAGACCAGAGCGAGGAGGAGCAGCGCAAAACAATCGAGGCTCTGCGCCGGGACTTAATTGCCGGAGAGGGTCTGCAAGTGGTTTATTCTGTGGGCCGCCAGGGGCCGCCGCTTTCTGCCGGCCTGTTCTACCGCCTGCTGCGTCGCCAGAATCCTTCACCGTACATGTTCTTCTTCAAAGATGGCGAGCAGCACATTGTGGGCACTTCTCCAGAGACCCACCTGAGTTACAGCGAGTCTGGCAGGGAGGCTTGTATCAAACCCATGGCCGGGACCCGGCCCCTGCCCCAGAACCTGAGGCCGGAGGAATTGCAGCAGATTATTGATGAGCTGCTGCGAGACCCGAAGGAGCGCGCCGAGCACTTGATGTTGATCGACCTGGCACGCAATGACTTGTACACCAACTGTGAGCCGGATTCGGTGCACACGGTACAGGCGTTTGTCCCGGAGGTATTTTCTCACGTGGTGCACATCGTCTCGGAGCTACGGGGCAGGTTGCGGGAGGGCAAAAAGCCTCATGAGTTGTTTGCCAAGACTTTCCCGGCCGGGACCTTGAGCGGAGCACCGAAGGTGCGGGCCATTGAGCTGATTGATCAATATGAGCAGAGTCCGCGCGGTTTCTATGGGGGTTGCATTGGCTACTTTAATTACGATGGTTCGTTTGACTCGGCGATCATCATCCGCAGCGCCTGGATTGACAGCGAAAAGACCTTGGTGCGCAGCGGGAGCGGCCTGGTCTACGATAGCGAGTCGGGCTACGAAATCCGGGAGCACCGCCAGAAGCTGGGCGTTCTGAGCGCGGTTATGCAGGCAATCCTGCAAATGGATGGGGCATCAAAAGCGAATTTTTAGCGGTCCCCGAAATATTTGTCGACCTCCGCGGGAGCAGCAATGTGGGCTGTTGCCTCTCATTCCATCACAAAAGCAACGTTTCGTCTGCAAACAGGTTCGCCGGGTACCTGCCAGTCAGTTCGGCAATGTTCTGGCACACATTGGACACATCGGCGGGGTAGGTCAGGCCAAACCAAGGCTCAGGCGAGTGCAGCATGGCGACTGTGGTCTGCCCCCGTTCGAGCATGCACTCAATAACTGCGGGAAGGAAGAACTCCTTTTTTTTCTGCAGCAGCTCGCTCTGCGAGGCGGCTAGGGTGCGGAGGAATTCCTGCCACTGCTGTTCCAAGTGAGCAAATACGCTTGGCTGCAAGCCAAACAGGTTCATCGACACCGGGGTTTCTTCGCCCAGCACGAAAGGCTCGCCGCTTCCCAGAGAACGGATTTTCAAATCCTCACCGCGCAATAGCTGTGTGTGTTCCTGAATCTCGTTGAGCCACTCGCGCCCCTGCTCGTCAAAATGAGTGCGACAGATACCGCGAGCCACCGGGCCGTTTTCAGAGAGTGTGTGCCCCAGCCGGTAGCCGACCATGGCCTGAGGGATCTGTTGCAAATCCGGACTTTCGCGCGGCTTTAGCACGGTGGTGCGTAGAAAATGGAAGATTTCCCGGAAACCATGGTGGCCGTAGAAATCATCGGCGTTGGCCACGGCAAAGGGGCCATCGACTTCTGCTGCGGCGCAGAGCAAGGCGTGCCCGGTACCCCAGGGTTTCTGCCGTTGCTCCGCGAGATTCTGAAACTCCGGGCCTAAATGTGCCGTGCGGTCTTGGATACTGTAGCGCAGCTCAATTCTATCGCGCCAGCGCCTCCCCACCTCGCGCTCAAACTGCTCAACGATTTCACTGCGCAGGATGACCGTAACCCAGGAATAACCAATACGCCAAGCATCGTAGATGCTGTAATCCATGATGATGGCATCTGAGGGGCCGACTGCGTGCAGTTGCTTGTCGTTGCCAAAGCGGCTGCCAAAACCGGCGGCCAAGAGCACCAGACCGATGTTCAGACTGTTCTCATCATTGTTGTATGCGGACATCTTCATTCTTTCGATTGCATCGTTGATTATCAGTCATTCGCACCTTACGAACCCAAAGTGCGCTCAACGATTTCACAAAGCCGTGCGGAGCTTCCCCGCTGGTGCACAATCTGCTCCAACGCAGCACCCATGGCACCGCGGGAGGCTTGATCCAGCCGTGGATAGGCCACAAAGCACTTGGCCAAATCTGCGGCCATCATGCTGTTAAAACTGTCAATTCGCAAGATTCTCCGGGCCAGAAACGAATAGCTGCCACCGTCTTTGCGGTGGAACACCGGCAGATTGTGCCCCAGCACCGAATACAGGGAGCGCAGCATGTTGGGGTTGTCGTTCTGGAACAGCGGATGCTGTTCCAGAACTTGGACTCTTTCCAGGGTCTCCGGGCGGGGCACTCCGGCCTGAAGAGCAAACCAGCGGCACAGTACCAGAAAATCATCTTTCCAGCGCTCGGCGAAGTGCAGCAGCATCTCTTGACTGCGCGCACGGCTCTGCTCACTCTGCCCCGGCCAACAGGCCAAGGCCTGGAGTGCGGCGTAGGAATCGGTCATATTATCGCTGTTCTGATACTGCCGGCAGGCTAGATCACAGTATGCATCGGAGCTAGAGAGCCGGCAGAGATAGTGCAGCAAAGTATTGCGCAGAGCCCGCTGGCCCACGGCCGGCTCATCGCGCCGGTACTGCTTTTGAGAAAGCGCTTGGTAAGCATCCTGCATCTCGCTTTCCAAGCTGTGGGCCAGCTGAGTGCAGTAAGCCTCACGCAACTGGTGCAGGCCCGGGAAATTGGGAGGCTGCTGCGCAGCCGAGAGCATTTGAACACTGGGGACTCGCAACAACTGGGCCAGGTAGCGGGGCCGCAGATAATCTTGTTCCGCTGTTTTCCCGCAGTGAGCCTTCAGCCAACTGTGCAGGCGCGAGATAAATTCCGGTGCCAGGCCCTGCTTTGCAAGATCGGTAGTGCCCGGGAGCAGCTGCTTCTGATGGTAACGCTGCATGGCCTCGTAGCGGTTGAACGGGTCCTGGTCGGCGGAGAGTAGCAGCAGCAACTCGTCCTCGGAGTAGTCGTAGTGAACTTCCAGCGGGCTGATGTGGTCGAGCAGCAACGAGGGAACGGGTTTGCCGGAGCTGTTGAGCCGGTAGCGCAACTCGGTTTCCTCCTCACTAATGAACACGGTCTCCTCATAGAGCTTCCGGCCCTCCTGCGGGTCGTAGATGGCCAACGGAAAGGGAAAGGCCAGGGGCGCGGCCGGGTTCTCACAGGGTTCTTTTGCTTCCTGCTGCGGATTGCAGGCCGGATTCTCTTGGCGCAAACGGAGCAAAAGTTCGCCGCCGTCTGATGAAGGCTTCCACTTGGCTTCGACGTAAAGCTGTGGCGTACCGGCCTGTTCGTACCAGCGGCGCAGGAGGCTCAGATCCTTGGCACCGCCCTCCTGAATGGCATCGACAAAGTCATCGCAGGTGACTGCCTGGCCATCAAAGCGCTCAAAATAGAGATCCATGCCCTTGCGGAATTTTTCCCTGCCCAAGTAAGAAGCCATCATGCGGATCACCGCCGCGCCCTTTTCGTAGACCGTCTGGGTGTAGAAATTGTTGATGTCGATAAACGATTCGGGCCGGATGGGATGGCGGTTGGGCCCGGCATCTTCGGGATACTGGTTGTCACGCAGATTGGTGACCTGTTCGATACGGCAGACTTCGCGGCCAAAGTGGTCTTCGCTGAACAGCTCATCGCGGTAAACGGTCAGGCCCTCTTTGAGGGTCAGCTGGAACCAGTCGCGACAGGTGATGCGATTCCCCGTCCAGTTGTGGAAATACTCGTGGGCGATCACCGAGGCGATACGCTCGTAGGTGGCATCGGTGGCCGTGTCCTCGGAAGCGGAGACCAGAGAGGAGTTAAAGATATTCAGCCCCTTGTTTTCCATGGCCCCGAAGTTGAATGAGTCCACTGCCACGATCATGAACAGATTTAGGTCATACTCGCGGCCAAAGTGCTGTTCATCCCAAGCCATAGCCTGTTTCAGGCTTTGCATGGCAAAGCGGGCCTTCTCGGTTTTGCCCTTGTCGGTGTAGATTTCCAAGGTCACCGTGCGACCACCGCAGGTCGTAAAACTGTCGGCCAGTAAATCCAAATCACCGGCTACCAGCGCGTAAAGATAGACAGGCTTGCGAAACGGGTCGTGCCAGCGCGCATAATGACGGCCATTGCCCAAATCTTTGGTTTCGAGCAGGTTTCCGTTGGAAAGCAGGCGCGGGTAGAGTTTTTTGTCGGCACTGATTTCGGTGGTGAACAGGCTCATTACGTCCGGGCGGTCGGGGTAGAAGGTGATGTGCCGAAAGCCGGTGGCCTCGTTCTGAGTGCACAGCATCTGGCCAGAGCGATAGAGGCCTTCTAGGGATTTGTTGTTGTATGGGTCGATTTGCACTTCGGCTGTAAAGGTGAAAGATTCTTTTTCGGCGCTGTTCAGCAGTTCCAGCTTGCCGTTTTCGCAGCGATAGTCCGTATCCTTTTGCAGGTTCCGCCCGTCTATGGCCAAGTGCCGGATTTGCAGCCCCACGCCATTGAGGATGCAATTCCCGGAACCCGTCCGGGCCGGATTGCGCCGCAGTTCCAGCCGGCTGCTCACAAGCACATGTTCCTCGAAAATATCAAAAGATAAATGGCATTGTTCGACCGTAAACGGGTAGGGACGATAGTCCTTGCGACAGGTGACTTTTGCAGTTTCTTTGGCTTGGGGCATATACACACCTCTTTTGCAGGTCAAAGTGAACGGCCATCAGCATAGCCGGGAGGCCGCCAAATGCCAATCCGTGGGAATGAAAGGCGCCTAAAAGGAACCTCAAGCGCGCAAACGTAGCCGAACGAAGTGCTCGCCAATACAATCGGGTCATGCCTTCCCAAGTTACCAATACAGCCCCAAAACCTTGCGAAAATACTTTGCGCGAGGAGGTCTTGCGCCTGCACCCCACAGCGCAGCTTGAAGTCGGTGCGCTGGCCTTGTATCGCAGCGAAGCTGCCATCATCAGCGCAATCAGCCACGAAAAGAAACAGATCAAATTGCAGATCCAAACCGAGAACGGTAGGAAGATCAGCGTGCGGCCCAAAGATCTCCAACTGCTTTCTGCTCGTATCCCCGGCAATGCTGGCAGCACCCAACTGAGAGAACTGACGCGGCGGCTAAGCCGCGATGAGCTGGAAAGCGGCTGGAAACTGCTGCTCGAAATGGGCTCCCGTTGCAGTCTGGTCGATCTGGCCGAAGCCGTGTTCTCCGGATCCGGCCCCTGCGAATTGTATAACGCCTTCTGCCTGATCAACCAAACCCCTTATTTTAAGGGTCGCCCCGCCCAGATTATGGTGCGCAGCGCAAAGGAAGTGCGCAAAGAAATGGAACGCAAGCAGCGCAAACAGGAAGAGGTCGAACGCTGGCAGCGCTTCCACCAGCACTATCAGGAGAGCCGTTACTCGGACGAAGACCTGCCCTTTATCCAGGAAATCGAGGCCATCGCCTACGGCGAGAAGCAAAACTGCCGCTTGTTTCGCGAAATGAAACTGGAGGCCACCCCCGAGCATGCCCACGAATGGCTGCTGCGCCAGAAGCTGTGGAACGAACGCTTCAACCCCTATCTGCGGCGCAACCAGATCACCGAGCAGGTTCCTGTTCTCACAGAAGGCCAAACCGGTAGCGCAGAGCAGAATCAAATGAGGGAACCTTGGAGGGAACTGCTCACAGGATATCAGAGGGTTCTGGCTCAGTTGGCTGAGACAGAACCGGATCCCAATGGCATACCCTCTTCGGTGCTGCAAGCATTGGAGCTGCTGCTGACAAAGTTCTGCGCCTCCCAGCAGCTCTGCTATCCACAGCTGGATTGGCAAGATACAGCTGGGCCCGGCACAGCACAGCCGTATCAGGCAAATGCCTGGTGCTGCGGGCAGCGGCGCGATCTGACCCATCTGCGCGCCTGGGCCATTGATGACCCTTGGAGTAAGGACCCCGATGATGCCATCAGTCTGGAAGAGCCGGAAAAAGGAGCCGATGGCAGCACTTTCCTGTGGGTACATATTGCCGATCCGGCCAGCCTGCTGCCCTTCGGCAGCCCGCTGGCCGAAGAGGCCATGCGACGCGGTGCAACGGTCTATACGCCCGAAGGGACCACTCCCATGTTGCCGCGCGAACTGGTCCAGATTCTAGGTCTGGGTTTGCAACCCGTCAGCATGGCTCTGTCGGTCAGGCTGCGCGTCCCGGACGCTGCGCCCGCCGCGGATCAGATACAGGCTACAGTTGAAGTGCTGGAGCTGTGCCGCTCCTGGGTGCGGGTCAAGCGCTTGAGTTACGACCAGGTCGACCAGTTGCTGCTCGCAGACAGCAAACAAGCAGAATCCTGTGCCTTGCAGCGGGTCTGGCAGTTGTGCCAGCGTCACGAAGCATTGCGCCGGCAGAATGCTTCGGTGCAGTTCAATATGTACAATACCAAGGTGGTAGCCGGCGAGCAGATCCGGGTGGAGGCCCTGCCCAACACCCCTTCGCGCGATCTGGTGGCCGAGGCCATGCTGATGGCCGGAGCAGCGATGGCCCGCTTTGCCTGCGAACGGCAGTTGCCCATTCCGTTCCTGAGCCAGGCAGCTCCCAAGGAAACTCTGCCGCAGCTGGATTCGATGGCCAATATGTTTGCCGCCCGCAAGGCCATGTCACCCAGCAGCGTGCACTGTGAGGCCCGGCGTCACTCCAGCATCGGAGTGCCCATGTACACGCGCGGTTCCAGCCCGCTGCGACGCTACTTGGATCTGCTGTGTCACCAACAGCTCCATGCCCTGCTGCTGCAAGGTGAGGGGCAGCCACTGCGCCCCCTGAATAGCGATGAGCTGTTGTATTGCATCGCCCAAGCAGAGCTGCAGGTCAGCCGGGTAAACCAGGCCCAGCGCTGCTCGCAGCAGCACTGGCAGCTGCTCTACCTGCGTCAGGAGGGCAAGAAACGGCTTTACAAAGCCATTGTGCTGGATATTCGCAATCAGTATCAGAACGGGCGCGGCTCGCGCCAGAGCAATGCTTGTAAGGCTCTGTGCAGTCTGCCCGAAGTGGGTATCGAAACGGTGGTATTCTGCAAAAGGCCGGTGCAGCTGAATCAGGAGCTGGAAGTGAAGCTGAAAAACATTCAGCTGAGTCGGCTCGAAGCTCACTTTCAGAGAGCAGAGGATGCTCTGGTGGAGATGGGGGAACTCTAAAGGGCAGCTCTAAAAATCGTATCGCTGAGAATGGCACCGCGTTTTGATGCTGAACGGATGAGATTTTGCCGATGGCGAGGGAGTGAAGCCGAGGCATACTTTGCTGTATGGTAAGGCTTTGCTGACAAAGCTACTCGGCAACAAGATCGTCGCTCAGCGCGGAATTGGAATTTTTAGAGGTCCCCTTCAGCATGGGGTCCTGCAGCGCAAAAATCCGCCGCCTTTCCCAACAAAGCTGCGCGGGGAAACAGAGCACGCCCTAAGGAGAATCGGAGTTTAATGCCCGCTGAACTGAAGAATCCGCTCGGCAATTCGCTTTATCGCTGAAGGATGGTAAACTTCCCGTTCCGGTAATTGGCGCAGGAAAGTCAACTGACGCTTGGCGTAGTTGCGGCTGTTTTGCTGAATCTTTTGCATTAACCGCTGGCGCGAACCGCCAGTCAGAGCTGCCAAGCTGCTTGCCCCCGTCCGAACTGCTTCGAACCAGAATTCCCGATAGCCAATACCTTGCAAACCCGGAGAATCCGGGCCGTAGCCAAGCTGCTGCAAGTGTAGCAGCTCACCTTCCAGGCCCTGGGCAAACATGTCACAGACCCGTTGGTTGATGCGTTGATACAAGATTTCGCGCTCCAATTCCAATGTAATGATCAATGGCTGGTAGCACCCGCGCAGCTCGCACCGGGGCTTTTGATACGCAGAAAACGGCCTGCCCGTTTCTAAGCAGACCTCACAGGCTCTCAGCAGACGCTGGCGGTCATTCGGATGGATGCGCTGCCAGCTCATCTCATCGAGCAGGCGCAGCCGTTCCCTCAGCACCGACGTATCCAACTGCTCCAGCCCGGCGCGGTATCTGCCAGAGGAAGACGGAATATCAGGGATCCCATGCAGAAAACTCTTGATATAGAACAGTGATCCGCCAGAAATGACCGGAATCCTGCCACGTGCGCAAATCTGAGGAATCAAGGCATCGCAGCAACGCACAAAATAACCCGCACTAAACTGCTCCTCAGGGTTCAGCAGATCTATTAAATGATGGGGCAGTTCCCTGAGCAGCCGGGCATCGGGCTTGGCACTGCCAATATCCAGCAGGCGATAAACTTGGATGGAGTCGCAGTTGATGACTTCAATACCATCAAGCTTCCTGTTCATCATGGGAGAAGAAGCCTGCTGCTGAATATGGTGCTGCACTCTCTCAAGCACCGTCGTTTTCCCAACGGCGGTGGGGCCGGCTAAAATAACCACCTTATAAACAGTGTCTTGTGGCACAGGTGTTGAGGGACCCGCAGCTTGCAGTAGCCTCGTGCGGGAACGTAATGGAAAAATAATCCCCGAAGCAGGAATCAATTTCCGGCTTAGTTGCTTTTGTTGCGGAACAAAACCTTCCGGCTTAGAATTTCGTCCATAGCTAAAGAAACCGGTTTCCCGTTATAGAGTTCCAAATCCTCATCGGGACCGGTTTTGGTCACCTGGCTCGAGCGTTTGATAACCGCATTGGTCAGTTCGTAAATGTTGTTCGGATAGTCCAGAACCTGGTTAATTGGCATTGATTTTTCTCTCATGATGCGGAATTATAGGGAATCCTCAGCCTTAACGCAAGGATCAAAGAGTATACTGCAAAATAAAAGGGATCAGCAGCCAAAATCAGCCGGAGTCGCTTATGCCCGGGCAAGGGTTGCTCTGAAAGGTCCCTTTGAAAGGCCTCATCATCTTGACGGCGGCGCCCAGTCTCCCGGCCGGGAATAGCGGTTTGCCGGAAAGAAAGTGAGGGAACGCAGGATGGGGTTTGTTTCTTCAAGGAGAAGGGCTGAATTATGAGAAAAAAGGATCGTGTGCATTATATTATGCAAGAATTGGAAAAATATTACCCTGAAATATCGATTCCGCTGGACCACAAGGATCCGTATACTCTGCTGATAGCCGTACTGCTTTCCGCGCAGTGTACCGATGTCCGGGTCAACCAGATAACACCCCGTCTTTTTGCCAAGGCGGATAATCCGGCGGACATGATTCAACTGAGTATTGACCAGATTGCCGATATCATCCGCCCCTGTGGGCTTGCTCCCATGAAGTCGAAGGGCATCCACGGCCTCTCCCGGATTTTGCTCGAAAAACACCAGGGTCAGGTGCCCCAGAGCTTTGCCGAATTGGAAGAACTGCCGTCAGTGGGCCATAAGACCGCCAGCGTGGTGTTGGGGCAGGCCTTTGGGGTGCCCACCTTTCCCGTCGATACCCACATTCACCGTTTAGCCCGGCGCTGGCAGCTGAGTTCGGGCAGGAGCGTAATACAGACCGAAGCAGATCTCAAAGTACTCTTCCCTCGGCAGAGCTGGAATAAACTGCACTTGCAGATGATCTGGTATGGTCGGGAACACTGCAGTGCCCGCTCTTGCCATGGTTTGAGCTGTGCCATTTGCAAAGCCTTGTTTCCCAGGCGCAAGACCGCCGTGAAATTGCAGAAGTGAAGCCCTTAAGGGGACCTCTAAACATTCCAATTTTGCGCTTGCAGCGGCGATCCCGTTGCCGAATCGCTTCCCCAGCGGTTCCACTTCCAGTGGAGGCTGATGAAAAAATCCAAATGTAACGTTACGGTACGGTTGAAAAAACGTGTGCTGCCCGGCGCGGATGCCATCTGCCACAAAAGGCGCCAGTGATAAGAAAAACTGGGACCAGGCCTTGCGTGCGGGGCGGACGCTAGTCGCAGCCGGCTGTAGAAGAATTCCAGCCGGTAGTAGTCCCCTAGCAGGAATATCGGGTTTTGAAAGAAATTCCGGGGGCTGTGATCGCCCACCCCTATGCTGAAGGTGTCCAGAACAAAGCCCCAGGAGTGTGAGAGCTTTTTGCCCCGGAGCCTAGTTGTGCCGGCATGATAGATCAGCGCCAAGCTGAGGTTGGCGCGCAGGTCGGAAAAGGCCTCGGGCTGCAGCTTCGTCACATCTTGGTGATTACTGTAGCTGAACAGTCCTGCTGAGAAACCCATGTAAAAGTGCAGTCCCCGGCCCGAGTGCTCTGATCTGCCCGAATCCGCTGCGACAGGGGGACTCTCTTTGCTACGAAACAAGCGAAACAGTTGATGTGTTGAAACATGACCCGCGTTGAAGGCTGCGGGCCCGCTCTCACCGAAGGTGGCACCCAACTGAAAGGCCGCCTCGGTGTAGCTGTAGCGATAATCACTCCGGGTTTTTACCCGGATGCCCAGTACAGAGGAGGGGCCAGCGCGGACAAAATCCCCTTGCAATTGCAGTTTCAGGGAGACTCCGGCCAGCAGACCCACCTGCTGTATGCGCTCAGCTCGCCTCTGGCGACGCAAGTCGCCTCTGGTCGGCGGACTTTCCTGTGGACTGGCAGGAAGAGGGGCCTCCTCGGCCGAGCCGGGCTCTTCGGCAACACTTCGGCTAGGGAAATCTCCGGCAGCTTGGGCATATAATCGCAAAGAGCTGAGGAACAGAAAGCCGCAGAAAAACAACGGAACAAAGTAACTCCACCACAGCAGACGGCGGGGCAGGGGGAGGGCCCCCTGCCCGATTTTCGGAAGTCTGCTAATTTTCTTCTCTGCCTGTTCTCTCATCATCTGTCCGTTATCTGTCCGTTCTTTCATCATAAGGGCATCTCACAGAAAGCGATACCCTTTTTAGAGCTGCCCTTATATTAATTCATTGTCGTAAGTTAATCTGGCGAGCACCCTGTGGATGGTTGAAATTTCTGTTGGAAGAGGGGTTTTTATTAAAGGAAATACAGAGTATCCCGAAACTTCTGTATAGAGCACGGATGCTCCCATCAATTCCATGGAGGACGATATCATGATTATCAACCATAATCTGTCTGCGCTGAATACTCAGCGTCTGAACAGACTCGCTGATGTTTCCAGCGCCAAATCTATGGGCAAGCTTTCTTCGGGCCTGCGCATTAACCAAGCCAGTGAAGATGCTGCTGGCCTAGCTATCTCCGAAAAGATGCGCTCTCAGATACAGGGTCTGAATCAGGCTTCCCGCAACGCTCTGGATGGCGTTTCCTTTATTCAGACCACCGAAGGATACCTGAATGAAACTTCTTCTGTTTTGCAGCGCCTGCGCGTACTGGCTGTGCAGTCTGCCAACGGGATCAACACGGCTGAAGACCGTCAGCAGATTCAGGTAGAGGTCTCCCAGTTGGTCGATGAGGTGGACCGCATCGCTTCTCAGGCTCAGTTCAACACCATGCCAATGCTTGATGGCACTTTTGCCGCCGGTCAGGCTGCGGCCAATTCGATGTGGATTCACATCGGTGCCAACGCCGACCAGCGCGAACGAATTTCTATCGGTACTATGACAGCTACCGCTCTGGGTATCCGTGATGCCGGTACGCAGAACCCGCTGAACTACGAGACTCAGGATTCTGCCAACAATTCAATCGCTCTGCTGGACGAGGCTCTGCGCATAGTCAACAAGCAGCGGGCCGACTTGGGTGCTTATCAGAACCGCTTTGAAAAGGCTATTGAAGGTCTGGACACTGCGGCCGAAAACCTGCAGGCAGCCGAAGCGCGTATTCGGGACTTGGATATGGCCCATGAAACGGTACAGTTTACTCGCGACCAGATACTCAGCCAGTCCAGTATGGCTATGCTGGCGCAGGCCAATCAGCGCTCTCAGATGGTTCTGCAACTCCTTCAGTAAGAGGCATGGTTTAAAAACTGGTTTAGGGGAGTTCTTCCCGCCATTTTAATGGCGTAGGTTCTGCGCTAGACTCAGTTTTTATCAACGTGCAGTGCTGTCAAAATGGTTTCAGCCAGAAGCAGAAGCGACCTGAGAGGGTCGCTTCTGCTTTTTGTGAGTTTGTTTGGCCCGCTGCCCAGCGATGAGTAAAGCCTCTCGGCGGCAAGCCTACCAAAAGGGCCGTGAGGGAGAGAATATTGCGCTCCGGTACCTAGGAGGTCTGGGCTATCATCTGCTCACACGCAACTTTCGGGTTTGGGGCCAGGCCCCCAGCGAAATCGACCTGATTTTATTGGCGCCGGATGCCCGTGCTCCTGTGGCCTTCCGGCACCGTTTTCGGCAGGCTGCAGAAGCTGAAGAGTTGGATCCGTTGCTCAGCCGGGAAGAGGGGCTGCGATATCTGGTGCTGGTCTTTGCTGAGGTCAAGAACTGGAGCAGTTACCCGACCGCGGATTTATCGTACAACCTGAATCACCAGAGGCAGCAGAGGATGTTTCAGACCGCCGAGTGCTTCCTGCAAAGGCATCCGGAATATGCGGTTTTGCCCAGACGCTTTGATTTGCTGATTCTGGAGCCAGGAGAGCCCACTGTGCAGGTCCGCCATATAGAAGCTGCACTGCCGTAAGCGGGACCCGGCTTCAGGAGTCCCTCTGCACAAACAGTATCGCAACGTTTGTTTGTGTAAAAATGCTGGCCGCGCTTCTGATACAGGCATGGTCCCGCCAGTATCTTAGAGTATGGTGTCCTCGTATCTCAGGACTCCTCTGTGATCAGACTTATGAGTAGAAAAAATAATGTACCTGCGGGCAACAAGAACGGTTTGCGGCGGAGACGCAGGAGAAGCGCTACTGCGGGACTGGGGCGAGCCTTGACTCGGAACAGCAAACAAAATCAGGCTGCCAAACAGGGCCGAGAGGGGAAGTGCTCTGAGGGTCAAGGTGGGCGAGTGGCTCTCGAAAAGGGAGAACGTGCTCTCACAAAGACCCCGAACAGGCAGAAAAATGCCAGGTCGCACAAGGATACGGCACAAGGGAGCTTGCGCAAGGCTTCCTTTGCCGTGAGCGGGCGCAGCAGGCTGAGCGCACAGCGGGGTCGACCGCGATCAAACAACGGGAAACGGATTCGGGCCAAGGACGGCAATCATCGCGGGATCTATGATCTGTTTGGTGCCCGGATGCACAAAGCACCGCAGAAACAGCTCTACCGTCCTGAATACAATGAAATCGATTTGCCCGGTCCGCCTTGCGGCTTGCAATGCGCCCTCTGCAACGAAGAAATTTCTGGCAGCGAAGAAATCCTGGAGGCGCTGGAAGTCCTGCCCGGCGAGTTTGGCCCGGAAACAGAGGGGCAAGGGGCTTTGTCGCTCCCGGCGCACTTTCGCTGCGTAATCAGGGTTTTGGCCCGGCGCACCCGGCTGGCGGGGAACGAGTCCATTGCCTACTTGGGCACTGGAAAGTTTGCCGTGGTGGCGGGGCCGCAGCGTAGCGTAAAATATCTTATTGAGCGCAGCAATTGGTGCGGGAGCTCCGGCCTTTCTCCGAACAACTGGCCGTCTTGGCGTCAGGATTCCGGCTCGCCGATATTGGCCGCAGCGCTCTCAATCAAGACGGATGTGTAAGCCGCTGTCTCTCTGCTTTGGCAACCAGAGGGGACAAAGGCAGTCGTACCCGGAACTTTTATGAGAGTTCTCCCCTCATTTCCCGGCAGTCTACTGCGGGAGCTGCGCTGGGCCGATTGCCTGTTGCTGGTCGGGCTTTCGATACTGGCGTTTGCGGCTTGGAGCCGTAGCCGCCAGGCCGAAGGCGACAGACTGCTGGTCGAAGTCACTCAGGAAGGGAAACGTTCGCTGTATCCCATCGATCAGGACCTTGATCTGCGTCTGCGCAATGCGGCGGGCAGGCAAGTGATGCTGGTCAAAGTCCAGGGCTCTCAAGTCCGGGTACAGGAGTCGGATTGCCCGCTGCAATATTGTGTGCAGCGGGGTGCCATCTCCCGGGTCGGGCAGTGGATCGCCTGCCTCCCCAACCAGGTTTTTATCCGTGTCCTGGCCGCCCGGCAGCATGCGGTGCACGATCCTTTTCGTCTGGATGCCGAAGTTTTCTAGGTGGACAGTGTGGCTTTGGCCCGACAGCACAGCGGGCGGCGCGACCAGCTGCTACAACTGGCGGGGCTGTCATTGTTCCTCGCCACGGTAGAGCTGATGATACCCAAGCCGATGCCGTTTCTGAAGCTGGGCATCGCCAACTTACCCATCCTCTTGTTTGTGCGCCAGCTGCGCTATCGTGAGCTGCTGCTGCTGGTGTTCCTTAAAGTGCTTTGCCAGAGCCTGATTACGGGCTCACTGCTCTCTTATATTGTGGTGTTTTCGGCCAGTGCCAGTCTGCTGAGCAGCTCAGTCATGTGGCTGGCCGCTCGCCTGCCTGCGCGCTATATCTCTCTGCTGGGCATCAGTATTCTGGGGGCTGCCAGCAGCAACGGGGTGCAACTGCTGCTGGCATTGAGTTACTTTTTCCCGGGTACCGGGAGCCTGCTGATTCCCTGGAGTCTCAGTTTTGGCCTGAGCAGCGGAGTCCTGCTGGGGCTGTTCGCCTTGCAGTTTGGCCGCCGTTCCCGCTGGTATTCGATGCTGCGGGCCTTCTTCGGGGACCCGGCGCAGCAGGAAGCTCCGGAGCGGGGCCCGCAGCCCTCCGCCGCGTCCGTAGGGCCGCGGGCCCCGCTCCGCGACCGGGCGTTGCGCCACTTCGCCTTTGGGCTGCTGAGCCTGGCCCTGATGTTTGCTCTGAACGAGCTGGAACCCCTCTATCTGGGGTTGGAATTATTGCTGTTCCTGGTGTTGAACGGACGGATCGGCCACCGGCCCTGGTGGCGCTCTATGTTGCTGCTGTTCTTCACACTGGTGTTTTTCCATCTGCTGCTGCCCTCGGGGGCTCTGCTCTGGGAGTTGAACTGGCAGGGGAAGATCCCTCTCAGAGTGACGCAGGGGGCACTGACGCGCGGTGTGGGCAAGGCCTTCCTGCTGCTGTGCCTGATTCAGATCTCGCGCTTTGCGGTCAGTCGGGAGCTGCGCCTACCGGGTCGCCTGGGGCATGTGGTGCAACTGGTGTTCCAGACCTATGAGGGCTTCCTGAACTGCCCGCTAAAGTTCAACGGTCTGCGCCCCTTTGCCTCTTTGGACGCCATGCTATGCCTGCTCAATGAGCGGCCCCCGGCTGCCGCTGAGCGCCCCCCGCGGGCCGCGCTCAACTGTCGCTGGCTGGCCTTGGGGCTGTTGCTTCAGGCTGCCTTGCTGCTGCCGGGTTACTACCTGCCGTTGTATCAGTTGAGCCAGTGGATTTCAGGTGCGGAGTTTTAGCTGAGTTTATCCAGTGCCGCTCCCCGGTAGGCATCGTTCCAGAAATGCCATTCGAGCAGGCAGGAACGCTGAAATGCTTCCCGCATCGCCTGCTGCGCCGCAGAAGAGGCGGCGGCTGCCAGGTGGTCGAAGACGCCAATCGCCTGTTCGACCGCTTGGCTGTACTCCGGTGAACTGTAGGTGGCAATCCAGCGTTCATAGGGATTGGCCTCCGAGCTGTGGGCCGCAATAAAATCCCCCACCTCGCGGTAGACCCAGAAACAGGGTAGCATTGCGGCTAGGCCCACGGCAACTTCTTCCAAGGCGCAGCAGCGCAGCAGATAACTGGTATAGCACAGAGTCGCCGGGCTGAGTCCCCCGCCGGGGCTGAACTCAAAAACATTGCGAAAGTATTGGTGTACCACTTCCTGCTCGGCAATAAAAGTGTGCTCGGCAAACTGCAGGAACATGCGCACATGCTCCAGCGGCAAGCGTGCCGCCAGCAGGGCGTGGGCCCGGGCAAAGTCCTGCAAGTACAGAGAATCCTGCTCGATATAATAGGCAAAGCGTTCGCGCGACAGCTCGCCGCTGCACAGCTGCCGGTTGAACGGATGCTCTTTGATGGCCTGCACCACACCTTCCGCCCGCTGCCAGACCTCTTGGGATAATTTCATGTGCTCCTCCGAATCCTGAATCTTTTCCCCCGAAGGGGCGGACTACAGGCTGTAAATAATGATTTTTTATGTAAATTCTAATTTTATTAGAAGGGGACCTCTAAAAATTCCCCACCATTTTGATGGCGCGCTCTTGCTCGCTCTTTTGAAACGAACAGCTTCCTCAGAAGAGGCGGCAGGCTCTTGCTGCGCACGGCCTGCATTTTCTTCCATACTGAAGCATGGAAGCCTATACAATACAACAAAGTATTCTTCGGCCTCACTTCTTCGCTCCCAAATAGCTTCGCAAGAAGACAAAAGCGAATTTTTAGAGGTGCCCATATTCCAACAAAAGTTCAACAAAAGTTCAACAAAAGTTCAACAAAAGTTCAACAAAAATTCCGGATTCAACAAAAGTTCCGGAACTTTTTAAGTTTTTCTTGAGTTTCTTGCTCTTTTACCGAGAAGACACTAAACTGTTTCTGGTTTCAGAGTTCTTAAGGGGGACCTCTAAAAACTCGCTTTTGATGCTGAGCGGATGAGATTTTGCCGAGTGCGAGGAAGTGAAGCCGAGGCATACTTTGTTGTATTGTAAGGCTTTGCTGACGGTAGCGAACGGCGGGGCGAAGCGGGCCATTCGCTACAAATCCTGCCGCAAGGCAGAACCTTTATTCGGCAACAAGATCCCCGCTCAGCGCAAAATTGGAATTTTTAGAGGTTCCCTTAATTCATCGAAACCATTCCGGCCTGCGCCGGAATATCATATTTTTCACAGTTTTTGCAATAGGGGTATTGCACCAATGAACAAGAATTCAATAAAATTCGCACATCGCACATCGCACATCGCACATCGCACATCGCACATGATCTGAGCCAACAGAAATTCCCGGAGATAAATGTATGCCGCAGGAAATTTTCTTTTCCCGCGGTTTTTTTGCGCCCATTCGCCCTCCTTTCTCTGGCACTGCTACTTGTCGCCTGTGACCCCCCCGAAGATAGTGGGGCCGGTTCCAATTCGTCGGGACTTTCCGACAACCTGGCTGGAAAAGCGGAACAGAAGGCGTTGCGGGGACTCAAGGGGGAAGGTCTGAACGAAAATGGACAGAAACAGTTTGTGGGGCTTGCGGCGAAGCCTGGCCCTGCGGAACAGAAGGAGAAGCTTGATAAGGAGCCGACCTCCGCTGGTCAACAACAAAGTGATGGCCAAAACACAGTATCGGAGACCCAGGCACTGCGGCTGAACATCGCGCCATCAATTGCCAGTGTGACGGCGGCGAATGACGCAACGTATGCTGTGCGAGGCGGCAGTCTGGTCTACACGGTGAGTGCATCTGACCCTGAGGGGGATGCCCTGTCGTACCAGTGGCATTACCGCAGGAGCGGCGGCACAAGCGCCTGGACAGACTTTATCGGGGAGACCACAGCGACATTTGCCCCGGCAGCGGACTGGGAGCTGGGCGACTATGAGATTGCGGTAACAGTGAGCGACAGCAAGGGAGGAACGGCAAACACCAAAGCGGGGCCGAAGGCGGTGAAAGTCAAGGGAGACGGCAGCTTCTCTTACACAGCAATCACTGCCACAGTAGGTGGTACTACTACCCTCAGGAAAAATCTCGAGAGAATGGGTGGCTTTAATGCAGATCATTACACTTTTGCAGCAAAAGATATTGCCCTGATACCTATCGGTGTGTCAATTGATCCGGCTACGGGTCAGATATCCGTGGCTGAGTCCGAGGTTACCGCCGCTGCTGCTGGCAGCTATACTGTCACGGCCACGCCTAAACCTGATGGTTTTGCGGCTGAAGTCGTAACTGCTCCTTTCACAATCACGGTTGTCAAGACGGACATCTCAACTCACATGCTTACTGTTCCGGCTCCGCCGACCTTTGCCGCCAGCGCGTCTGATGCGCAGCTGGCTCCTACTGCCATCTCTGTGAATGACGATGAGGGGGATCCTCTGAGGCTCGATACCGACTACACATTGGAGATAGCACCCCGTACCGAGGGGCCGGCCTTTATTCCGGCGCAGGGAGTAAAGGCAAGCATTCCCAGCGTCAATGCCGTCCTGACTCTCAAGATTACCGATGAGGGGAAAGTATCCGCTACGCCTGTTGGCTCTCTTGTGGGCGGTGAATATATTTACACTGTTACCGCCACGGGTAAGGGTAATTATTACGAGGGTACGGTGACCCAAGACGTTACCATCACGGTGACCCAAGACGTTTCCATCCCGGAAAAACCTGCCTTTGTTTACACAAAAGCAATCACTGCCACAGCACGTGGTTCTGCTAGCCCCACGAGTGGTCTCATCGGAACGGGTGGCTTTAATGCAGATCATTACACTTTTACGATAGCAAAAGATGATGGTGCCCCGCTGCCTAACGGTATGGCAATTGATTCGAATACGGGTCAGATATCCGTGCTTGAGAGATATGCCTACGCCACTGCTGATAGCAGCTATACTGTCACGGCCACGCCTAAACCTGATGGTCCTGCGGCTGGTGGTGAAAACGTAACTGCTTCTGTCAGGATCGCGATAAACTAAGCGGATGCTCTGTATACTTTTGGGTCGCTAGCTGCCTATTGGGCCGCGGCCTTAGTGGCCCCCGCAGTAGCGGGGGCCACTTTTTTGTCTGTTTTCTGTCTGCGTCGCTTTTGCAGCTGGTAATACCAATCCGCAGAGTATGATACATGTTTCTCACTCCCGAGCCTATCTGGTAACTGCTCCCAGACTCCCTGCTTTCGCAGGAACAAAGTGCTGCGCCGGTTCGGGCAGATCCCGCCTCAGAGAGCCTGCTCAAAGAGCAGCTTCACCTTGGTTTCACGGCTGAGAGCCTTGAGGTAGGAGCGCAATTCTGCGGGGAATGCCAGACCTTTGACGTGGGTCAGGCTGCGCAGGGCCGGGAACAGCAAAATGTGGGCGTAGCCGGGCCGGCCCAGGCGCAGCTGAGATTGCTTGAGCAAGGGCTTCAGCTCTTCGAGTAGTGGCTCCAGTTCGCCGATGTAGTGGGCGCTATTGGTAAATGCGGCATCAAAGGGACCAATGCTCCGGCTCTTCCTGACCTCGTAGTAATCGCGGTCCACCTGGGCGGGGAAGTCTTGCCCAAAGATGCGGATATTGCGCGGATGCACCAGATGGCGGATCAATGGGGCAGCCCGTTCCAACCAGTTATTCAGTTCGCTGTGCTCGTATTGTTCTGGACTGTCGCACAGCAGGGGTTGGCCGCAATTCTGGTCGATATAGGCCACGATATCTAGGCTTTCTTTGATGCGATCACCATTGTCTTTTTCCAGAATCGGAACCATCTTGGCTCCGATCAACTCGTAGTGCCTCTGCTCATCCGCGTTGGCCAAGATTTCTTCTTCGACTTGCAGACCCTTCCAGCCGATTATCATGCGCACGCGCACGCAGAAGGGGCAGTGATCGTAATGGTATAATTTCATGACAGGTTCTCCTTGTATTTATGCGGGCCATGCTTGGAGGCCCCTGTAGAGGCCCTCATAAATCCAGCAAAAATCGCTCATCTCCGGGAGTCCTGCTGCGGGCTCCCTGTACTCAATCGCTCACAAATCTCTATAGCGTAGGGCGCAAATATCTCCAACATACTTTGTTCAGAGTACTGGCAGCTGCGGTCTACAAAGGCGAGACCGGCTATGGGTCTGGCAATTTCACGCAAAGTACTGATTGGGAGTTTCCTGTTCCCAGGCTCATTGGTTTTTCTGTGGTTTGTCGTGTGACTCAGCGGGAAGCATATTTTGTGTTCGTGGCACTCCCCCTGAACGCCTTGATACAGATAGCCCTCAGTTGCCATTTTATTGTTCGATGTGCCGGTATTCGGGGCAGTTCTGTTTTGTATTGCATAACCGTAGAGCAACTGACCTATTATAGAATCCTGGTAGTGGTATAAATGGGCGGGATGGATCGAATCGATTGGCTGTTCGTCCGGAGCTTTGTGCAGCAGGTATAAAACATTTTCTTTGTACAATACACCTAAAGCCACAATCAGGTCGCGGATAATGGCTTCCGGCATGGTTTGGATGACTTGCAGGGTAATGCTGAGCAGCCTAAAAGCGTTCAGACTCTGAGCGGCCAGAACATGGATCGCCGGGCCGGGGATGTATTTGCGCTGTTGGTTCTGGGCAAGCAGGCCCATAAACTGCAGGGTCCCCAGCAGGCGATTTACCGTGGTATGGCCTTTTTGCAGGCATCGGGCCAGTTCGACACTGCCCATGGGCCTCTTTGCATTGATTACTGCATACAGGCAGTCCATGCCGGTAATCAGGCTGTTGTTGGGTTGTGCCGGAAGCCCGGTACTCGTTTTTTTCCCCATATTGCATTATATCAGGTTTGCCGGGTCTTGGGCCAATATCTGATCATCAGTTTCCACACGGGCCGGATCCCATTGGGAAGCTCTCCCATTGGGAACCTCTAAAAATTCCGTTTTACAGTTTCCCTACCCTATTCCCCGCGATAAGCTTTTTTCGACTCCTCGGCGATGATTTCGATGCCCCGGCGCAGCATTTCGTGATTTTGCACATAATTCATGCGCAGGCACTGGTGGCGCAGGCGCGCATCGGAAGCTGTGCCGGATTCATCCTCATGGCTTCCCGGAAAGAAAAATTCGCCGGGGACAATCAAGACCCCGCGATCCTTCAGACGCCTGTACAACTCCATAGTCGGAATTGGCAAATCCCGCAACCACAGCCACAGAAACATTGCTCCTTCGGGCTTGTGAATCAGCACCCGTTCATCTACGATCAGTTCCCGCACCAGAGCAAGTGCCTGCCGGCTTTTCTTAAGATAGAAGGGTTGTACCACCTCGCGACTCAACTTCAGCAAGTCGCCGTGCTGGATCATGTAATGCCCCAAAGTCGGGCCCAGACTGCCGGGTGCCAGGCTGATAATACCGTTCATATTGGTCAGGACCCGGGTAATTGCTTCGCAGGCAATCACAATGCCGCAGCGCAGTCCGGGCAGGCCCAGTTTGGAAAGACTCATACATAAAATGGTGTTTGCGTTCCAGAAGGGCTGTACTTCGTTAAAAATAATATTGGGGAACGGTGGGCCATAGGCGCTGTCCAGAATCAAGGGAATCTGCTGTGAGTGCGCCAGCTCATCCAGCCGGGCAATTTCCAGATCAGTGAGGACATTGCCGGTGGGGTTGGTGGGTCGCGAAGCGCAGATCGCGGCAATCGAATCACTTCCTGATTTGTTTACGGGCAATTTGTCAAAATGGATGTGGTATTTAAACAGACGCTCGCCAAGCAGCTCAATTTTCGGTGCACAACAGGTAAAGAGGCCCGGGTCGATACCCACATCCGAATAACCGATATATTCGGGGGACAGAGGCAGCAATATTTTTTTGCGGCTGCCGTCCTGCCGACCCCCTGCCAGGATGTTAAACAGGTAGAAAAAACTGCTCTGGCTGCCGTTGGTCAGGGTGATGTTCCGCGGCCCGACCTCCCAGCCGTACTGTCGCTGAAGCATTGCGGCCAGTGACCGAATAAAAGCACTCTGACCCTGCGGCCCATCGTAGTTGCCAATAGCCTGGATCAGGCTCCCATCATCCAGCAGGCTGGCGCAGGCATTGCGCAGGTAGTCTTCCATTTCGGCAATGCCGGCTGGGTTGCCTCCCCCCATCATAATGGCATCGGGGTTGCGCATCCCTTCGTTCAAATCGTCCATTAAGAGGGTGATACCTGAGCATCCCGCATATTTTTGGCCAAATTGAGAGTATTGCATGCTGTGTCTTTCTATTGAGCAAGTCAAATTGAGAAGGGAAGATTCGCGGAATCAGAATCGAAAATTCTTGCGGAAATTGCCATTCTCAGAGATCTTGTCAGTCGCCAGACAAAGGAATGGGGGCCTCTAAAAGGCGTCTCTACAAATGGTATCGCTTCGCAAATATTGTGCTATTGCCCTGCTTCTGCTTTGTCTTTGCTGGCAATAGCACCGCGTTTCGATGTGGGTTGCAGAGATTTTCCGCGAGGCGACAGCTCTTTTAATACTTTGTTGTATTGAAATGAATTGCCAATGGCAGGCGGCGGCGCGGTGAGGCAGAACCTTTTTCTCGAAAAAGATCGCGATTTCACGCGGAACTTGTGCTGAGCTTGCCGAAGCATGGGGATTTTCAGAGGTCCCCTGATGGAGCTCAGAGCTTTCCGATTGAATAAAAAGCTTCTCTGCCGGCATATTCGGCATGCTTGCCCAACTCCTGCTCGATGCGCAACAACTGGTTGTACTTACAGATGCGATCAGTGCGCGAAGCAGACCCGGTTTTGATCTGGCCCGTGCCCAGAGCCACTACCAAGTCGGCGATAAAGCTGTCCTCGGTCTCACCGCTGCGGTGCGAGACAATTGCCGTGTAGCCGGCACACTTGGCCATTTCTACTGCTTCAAAGGTCTCAGTCAGGCTGCCGATCTGGTTGACTTTGATCAGAATCGAATTGCCGATGCCTTTGCGAATTCCTTCACTCAGGATTTTGGAATTGGTCACAAACAAATCATCGCCCACCACCTGGACTTCCGGGCCAATGCGATCCGTCAGTTTCTTCCAGCCGTCCCAGTCCTGTTCGGCCATGCCGTCTTCTAGGCTGATGATCGGGTACTTCCGGCACCAGTCGACCCAGAAATCGACCATCTGTTCCGAAGTCAGCTTGCGGCCATCCGACCATCGGAACTTGTAGATTTTCTTTTCCGTATCGTAGAACTCCGAAGCCGCCGGGTCGAGGGCAATTTTTACCTCTTCACCGGGTTTGTAGCCGGCCTTTTTGATGGCTTCGATAATATATTCTGGGGCCTCTTCGTTTGACTTGAGGTCCGGGGCAAAGCCACCTTCATCTCCCACTGCGGTAGAATAACCCTTTCCCTTCAGGATACCCTTAAGGGTATGGAAAATTTCGGCCACCCAGCGCAGCCCTTCCCGAAAGCCGGGAGCGCCGACGGGCATGACCATGAATTCCTGGAAGTCCACCGAGTTGTCCGAGTGGGAGCCGCCGTTGAGAATATTGGCCATCGGCACCGGCAAGAGATTGGCGTGGTAGCTGCCCAGGTAGCGGTACAGCGGAATGCCCAGCATGTCGGCAGCAGCGCGGGCCACTGCCATCGAAACGCCCAGAATGGCATTGGCTCCGAGGCGGGCTTTATTTTCTGTGGCGTCCAGTTCAATCATGCTGCGGTCAATGTTAATCTGATCGAGGCCCGAGAGCCCGATCAGGGTTTCCGCAATCTCGCCGTTGACATTTTCTACGGCCTTGCACACTCCCTTGCCCAAGTAGCGACCCTGGTCGCCGTCCCGCAGCTCCACGGCTTCGCGAGTCCCCGTGGATGCACCCGAAGGGACCGCGGCCCGGCCCTTGGCACCACAGGCCAGTCTCACATCAACTTCGACTGTGGGGTTGCCGCGTGAATCAAGTATTTCACGAGCTTCAATGTATTCAATTGTATCCATCATATCCATGTGGGACTCCTTTGCAGCTTTAAGGGTACCTCTAAAGGGAACCTCTAAAAATCGTATCGCTTTCTGTGGGAATGGTACAATCGCTCTGCTTCTGGCCTTGTCTTCGCCGCAGCGATTGTAACGCGTTTTGATGCCGAGCGGATAAGGACACCTCTAAAATCAGGGCCTAGAGCCCGAGTATAAAGAGTCTGGTGCTTAGGTCAAGGAAATGCGGTTACCGCAAGGTTTCTCAATCCTTCCTTCCAACGGGAATTTAAGGGAACCTCTAAAAATTCCAATTTCGCACCAGACTCGGTCTTTTTCACGGAGCAGCTTTGTCACGAAAGCCTTACCATACAGCAAAGTATGGCTCGGCTTCCGTTCCTCGCTGCCGCAAAAAATCCCTTCGTCTGGCATCAAAAGCGAATTTTTAGAGGTTCCCTTAAGCTTATTTCCTCGCGCTTAAATGGCATCGCGGGAAGAGTGAATCCCCCGAGTTCCCTCGAAACCGTTGATTGTCCCAAACAAGCCAGCTATACCAGTTTTGCAATGCGACACAATTTTCAGAGCTTCCCTATATTTTTGGGCTTTTATATAATTTAGCGCGATATTTTACACATGGATTTTAGAGGTGTCCTGAAGATTAGGAGATGATTATGAATTTTCGCAACCTTGATCGCTGTATACACTACCAAATGTTGCAAAATGCCCCGAAAAAGAAGTTGCAGGATTTGTTGACGCGCGAAAATGTTCAGAACAGCAATATCCCGATAGCCGCTGGGCTGAGCTTCAATTATGCAGCACGCGGGGTCGACAGCGATGTCGTGGAACTGCTGGGCAAGCTGGCCGAAGAACAGGAACTGCTGCCCAAATACCAGGCCTTGGTTTCCGGTGAAGTCATGAACACCGGAGAAAAGCGCAGGGTGCTGCACCACTTGCTGCGCGGTCAGTTGGGCACCGATGTGATTGAAGAAGGCAAGAATCTGCGCGATTTCTATAGGGAGCAGCAGGAGCGCATGGCTGATTTTGCCGATCAGGTCCATCAGGGCAAAATTCTGGGTTCGACCGGCAAGCCGTTCGAAACGGTCGTGCAAATTGGCATCGGAGGTTCGGATCTGGGGCCGCGAGCCTTGTACCTCGCCCTGAACAAACTGCTGCGTCCTAAAGTCCGCGCCGAATTCATTTCCAATGTGGACCCGGACGATCCCAATTCCATGCTGCAAGGTCTGGAAGCAGAAAAGACTCTGTTCATCTTGGTGTCCAAGAGTGGCACTACCCAGGAAACCCTGACTAACGAGAACTTTGTACTGCGCTGGCTGGAGGCCGAAGGCCAGCGTCAGGGCCACAGCATTCAGGCTGCGCGGCACATGGTGGTAGTGACCAGTGCCACCAGCCCGCTGGCCAACAATCCGGCCTACTTGGATTCTTTTTATATCGACGACTATATCGGCGGACGCTACTCGGCCACCAGTGCCGTGGGCGGTGCTGTATTGTCTCTGGCCTACGGCCCCGGTGTGTTTGCCGAACTGCTTGACGGTGCAGCAGAAGCCGACAAGAATGCCCTGCAACACAAAAATATTCAGAAAAACGCAGCCCTGATGGACGCCATGATCGGCGTTTGGGAGCGCAATATCTGCGGCCATGCGGCCACGGCAGTACTGCCTTATTCACAGGCACTGTTGCGCTTTCCGGCCCACTTGCAGCAGCTGGACATGGAGTCCAACGGCAAGCAGGTCAACCGCAATGGTCAGCCGCTCAACTACATGACCGGCCCCGTTATTTTCGGCGAACCGGGCACCAACGGTCAGCACTCTTTTTACCAGATGTTGCACCAAGGTACGACTCCGGTACCCTTGCAGTTCATTGGTTTCAGCCTGCCCCAGATTGCCAAAGATGTCGAGTTCCAAGGCAGCAGCAGTCAGAAGAAACTGAACGCTAACCTCTGTGCCCAAATAGCGGCCTTTGCCTTGGGCAGGGAAGAAGGCAACCCGAACAAGAGCTTCCCGGGAAATCGGCCTTCCTCGCTGATCCATGGCAAACAACTCACGCCCCGGGTGCTGGGTGCTTTGCTGGCCCACTTTGAAAATAAAGTGATGTTCCAAGGCTTTGCTTGGAACATCAACTCCTTCGATCAGGAAGGGGTGCAACTGGGCAAGCTGCTCACCGACAGCATCCTGAAAGGTGAAGGCAGTCCGTTGCTGGGCGAGTACATGAAATTGCTGAACTCCTAAGGAGAGCGAAGAATTCTGCGATTTTGCTCGTCTTTCCCAAAACAGCTTCAGGGCGCACCTTTAGGGCACCTCTAAAAATTCCCCACCACAGAAAAGGGGGGTCCGCCAGACTCGGTCTTGTTCACAGAGCAGCCTGTTGCAAGCTGTCCGGGGCAGCTCGGTCTAAGGAGTCTGAGAGTTTGTATGCGCATTACGGCCGGGCTGTATAAAGGGCGGACATTGTGCTGTCCCAAACAAGATATCCGGCCGGTGATGGCCAAAATGCGGGAATCGATCTTTTCGATGTTGTATTCGCGCTATGCTTCGGGCAGCCGAGGGCTGGATGGTCTGCGTTTCCTTGATTTATTCTGTGGCTCTGCGGTGATGGCGGTGGAAGCTGCTTCGCGCGGAGCCTGCTATGTTGAGGCGGTGGAACGGGACCGGCGCAAAAAAACGATTCTGGAACAGAATCTGGGAATCTTGGAAATTCCGTGGCGGCTGCACATCACCGATGTGCAACGCTATCTGCGACAAGCCGCCCGGCCGGAGAGAAACATCCGGGCAGAACCGTTTGACATCATTTATCTGGATCCGCCCTTTGCCATGCCAAACAAGGCCGGGCTGCTAAAGGAGTTGCCGTCCACACTCTTGCACACCGGGAGCTTGATCATGCTGCACCTGCCGAGGCAGGAAGCTACCCTGCTCTCCGAGCAGCCGGTAGGGGGGCTCCAGCGGGAAAGCTGCAAGTACTTTGGTGGTTCGGCACTGTGCCTGTATTCCCCTCCTGTATTCGCATAGCCCAATGCCATACAATGGCAATGCACAATATTTAGAGGGGCCCTGAAGGGACGCTCTGGCAGCGGGAGCAAGATTTCTGGCAGTTTCTAAGAATTGCCAGCGGTAGCCAAATCAATTAGAATTCGGGCCCAATGGAACGAGAAGAAATTCTGCAACGCTTTGCTGAACTGCGGGAAACCCTGCGCTCCACATCGCCTGAACTGGCCATGGAAATCAGCGACCTAGAAAGTCGTTTCGCCAGTAATAATATCGAAAATGATGCTTGGCAGCGCGTGCAGATAGCCCGTATAGGCGAACGCCCCGGAACCCTAGACTACATTGCCAAGATCAGCGAAAATTATATAGAACTGCACGGCGATCGCAGCTACGGCGATGACAAAGCAATTGTCGGCGGCATCGCAGTCATTGACGGCATTCCCATGACCTTTATCGGCCATCAGAAGGGCCGCAACCTCAAGGAGAACATGCAGCGCCACTACGGCATGGGCAGCCCTGAGGGCTACCGCAAAGCCCTGCGTCTGGCCAAGCAGGCCGAATCCCACGGTCGTCCGCTCATCACCTTTATCGACACTCCGGGTGCTTATCCCGGTCTGGAATCCGAAGAACGCGGCATCGGCGAGGCCATCGCCGTCAATTTGCGCGAATTTTCGGTGCTGCGCACCCCGATCATCAGTTTTGTCATCGGCGAAGGGGGCAGCGGCGGGGCCTTGGGCATCGGTGTGGGCGACAAACTATATATGCTGGAAAACTCGGTATATTCGGTAATTTCGCCCGAAGGTTTTGCTTCGATCCTGCTGCGCGATTCCACCAAAGCCGAATATGCGGCTTCGCTGATGAAAATGACGGCCAAAGACATTGCCGACTTTGACATCATCCACGGCATTGTTCCCGAGGTCGCGGGTGGCGCCCATCTGGATCCGGACTATACTGCGCGCGAGATTAAAAAAATGATTCTGCGTGACTATGCCAGCCTGCAATCCAACGACTATGAGAAGCTGGTGCGATACCGTTCGCGCAAGTTGCGCGATATGGGCCGCTTCAGTGAGAAAAGCAGCCGGGAGGACTTGTTTCGCCTTTTCTCGCGCATTCCCTGGCTCAAAAATCGCAACACATAGTCTCAGTATAATCTCTTGCTATTATGCCGAGCAAAATAATGCCCCGAAAGTGCCTGTCCTGCCGCTTGTCGCTATTGTTCGCCAGTGTGCTGATGCTCTCATGTGAAGCCCGGGAAGAGCTCAGGATCCTCAATTCTTTTGCCACTGACGAGACACTATACCAAGTCTGGCCCGAGTTGTTTGCGGTGTTCCAGAAAGACTATCCGGGCTCTGCGGTCGCTCAAAATGTCAAACCGGGCGCACTGCTCTACCGGATCCAGCGACTCTATGCCGTCCAGAGCCCGCCCGACATCATCTACACCGACCCGAACAGCCCTGCCGGGCGCTATTTAATCAATCATAAGATGCTGCAAAACTTGCGTTTGGAACAAGAGTCCGCTTATCTGTCCCAGATTCCCTTCTCTGAGCTGGCGCTCGCGCCGCAGCATGTTGGCCATGCTCACAATGACGGGCTCTGGGTTCTGCCTCTGACCTTGCAGCTCTATGGCTTGCTGTTTGTCAACGACGAATTGCTGGCCCGGGAAGGCTTGGCTTTGCCGGAAGATATGCAGGCACTTAGGGAAAACATTGCCAAGCTGAAGCGGAGAGGCTACGAATATCCTCTGGTGCTGGGCCGTTCCTACACGGACAATACCTTGAGTGACTTGCTGGGCGTTATTATCGGACGCTCTATCAGCACGGAGTTCTTTTCCAGAGCGCTTTACAAACCGGAACTGTTCAAATCGCCGGAATTCCGCCAGGCTCTGGAACTCTACCTGAGTTACCTGGCCGAAGACGGCATCCTCTCAACGGAGCTTCGGAGTTTGGGCAAGGCAGGTTTGCAGCTGTTCCATCAGCAGCGTGCGCCTTTTTTGCTGGGCCACGATAAAGATATCGAAGCATTCCTGACCGGGGGCGAAGATGATTTTCACAATTCGGTGACTTGGCTCCCATTCCCCGTTGAAAAGGCGGATCTTAACCATGGGGGCCCGGTTCGGGATTTTGTTTTGTCGGGCAGAATACAGCCCGGCTACGGTGTTACGACTGCAGCCTACCAGAAGCCGTACACGCAGCGGCGGGCAATGGAATTCCTGGATTTTATCTTCACAAAGGGTATCAATATGTATGCCAAAGAAGATGTGCAGCACCGGATCTTTACTGTTCCGGTAAAATCCACCAATGTGACGCGCTTCTATCTAAATAAGTTGCAGTTTTATAATCAGATCCCGGGCGTTGTCGATGACATGAGCAGCTCCATGATCGAAGGCGAAAAAGATGTTTTGGAAAATACTATAAACAATGTCTTAAAGGGATTTGACAGCATCGATAAAGTCATTAATGTGTTCTATACCAATGCTATGAACCGAACCTTGGACCTCAATGTTATAAACAATTCGCTTATGTATCCGAACTAACAGGGTGCCCTGAAAATTCGCTCTTTTCGTTTATCCGGGGCGGACAGGCAGGGAGCAGAACCTTTAGGGGACCTCTAAAAATTCCAGTTTCGCGCCAGGCCCGGCCTTTTCCTCGGAGCAATATAAAAAAAGCGACCCCGCAAAGCGGGGCCGCCGGGGGAAGACTGCTTCGGGATTTACTGCGGGTGAAACGAATCCCTATGGACCCTATGGGCTGGAGTTCTGATTTTTATATTTGGAGTGGCTATTTTCTTGGGTGTATATGCCTTATTTTTCAGCTAACCCTCATCAAAAAACGATGAAACAAGGCAGTAAAAGCTATCGCAGCGGAACACAAGGCGCAGGTGATTAATTATTTGAAGGTATCCGGGATAAATCCTTGGCTTACTTGTAAATTTTGGAACTTATCTGAAAGTATCAATCACACAATTGGCTCTTTAACCTATTATTTATTGTTATTCCCATAAACTCTCAATAGGCATAATGAACCGATACTCTGCTTCGAAAGACCATTGAACCTGCCATGTCCTTCCGTCCAGCTGATCCAGTAAAATAAAAGTGAACCTGTTTTCAGTTGGATACAACATAAAACGTCCTGAGCTTGCGTTCCTTTCCCCAAGCAGGTCTTTATCATTTAATATGATAGTAAATCTATCATCTCCTTTTACATCAAACTGAACCTGCCAAATAAAACCTCTTTCCGTATCTAACTTGAGAAAATTCCACATATTCGTCGTCTTAAAAAGCCGATATTTTCCTTGCGATTCTTCAGCATTAATATTAGGCAGATTTTGACTATAGAAAACAATAAACCCTATTGATAATATTTTTATTATGCGTTTCATTATTATCTCCAGTAATGAATGGGCTCTTCAATTTAATCCCAATTGTCCTTCATATGTTTCAGTAATTTATCCTCAGTTCCGCTAAGCACCATATTTATTGATTTTAGGAATACCCAGATCTTTACAAATCTTATATACCAAACGATCTGCGATCTCAGTATGGCGTGGAAGCGCAGAATACGCACCAATACTCGGATTGTGCCACCATGAATGATTTCCCCCTTCCCTGACCAAATGACAGCCATGATCTTTCAGATAGCGAATTACTTGTTTCCGCTTCATAAATTATAAGGCAATAATTTCTTCTTTATAGTTGCTGCCAGCAAGAGCAAGCGCATCTGCTTTATAAAGCTCAAGTGCCTCCACCAGGCAATCCTTCAGACTCTGGCGCAGCTCTGCCAGATTTCTTTCCTGGCAATTTACTCCCGGAATTTCTTCGATCCAGCCAAACCACCAATCGTTTTCCTGTTGAATTATTGCCGTATATTGCTGCATAAATAAAACCTTCTTATCAAATAAAATATACACGCACAGCGAGCAACAGGAACAAAAAGTCTATTACTCAGGAAACCCATTTAAGTATATCAGACACAAAAAAAGTCGGCAACGACCTACTCTCCCAGCCAAAGCTAGTACCATCGGCGCAGAGGGACTTAACTACTGATTTCGGAATGGGATAAGATGTCTACCTCTCGCTATGAAACAGTATAAAAAACTGCTAGTGTTTCTTCCATACTGAAGCATGGAAGCCTATACAATACAACAAAGTATTCTTCGGCTTCACTTCCTCGCTCCAAAATAGCTTCGCAAGAAGACAAAAGAGAGTTTTTAGAGGTCCCCTTTATTCGGCAACAAGATCGCCGCTTCAAGATGGGAATTTTGGGAGGGCTCCCTTTAGAGGTCCCCTTATATTTCTGCGGATTAATATTAGAGATGAGCCGTCAAGGGTTCGAACCTTGGACCCGCAGATTAAGAGTCTGCTGCTCTACCAGCTGAGCTAACGGCCCGTGATATTTATCGCACGCCCAGCAGGATTCGAACCTGCGACCTACGGATTCGAAGTCCGGCGCTCTATCCAGCTGAGCTATGGGCGCAACAAAACGGGTGAATGACGGGGCTCGAACCCGCGACAACCAGAACCACAATCTGGTGCTCTACCAACTGAACTACATTCACCATCTTTAACCCTGAGAACAGGCACTGTGCAAGATACCCAAAGACCGGGGCCATGTCAATCAAAACGCCTCAGCTGCGGGGAAACAGTAGCGCGACTACTGCCTCGGCCACCGGGCGGGGCAGGCCCTCGGCGGGATACTCGTGGAAGTACAGTACTGGATTGAAGTTGGCTTCAATAATGGCGTGGGACGTGTGCTCCGGCTCGGCGCTGATATCGGTGCTCATCACATCCACACCGCAGATACGGGCGCCCAGAGTCCGGGCGCAGCGCTCGGCCAGCAGACCGTAGCCCGGATCTGCGGTATCGGTCATGTCGCGGCTGTCACCGCCGGTGCTGATATTGGAATTGTGGCGCAGAAAGACCTGCCTGCCTGCCTCAGGGACACTTTCGGCCCGGAGGCCCTGCTCACGCAGTACTTCCCGCTCGGTCTCGCCGATTTTGAGACTCTCCAGCGGGCTGGTATGGCTGCCCTGAGGCCCGCTGCGCCACGGGTCAAGATTTTTGGTCGCTACCAATTCGGCGATGCTGCTGCGCCCATCTCCAATGACGTTGGCTGGAATCCGTTGCAACACGGCACGCAGCTTACCGCCAATCACTAGAAAGCGGTATTCCTTGCCGGGGATGAACTCTTCAATCAAAACGTTATGGTCGTGGGCAAAGGCCTGTTCAAGGGCCCGGCGATAGTTGGCTTGGGTAGTGCTTTCCCACTGTTCTGTCCGAGCCTCTGATGGCCCGACCAGACGGCTGATGCCGATGCCGTAATTGGTCGAATTGGGCTTGACAATCAACCCGGTAGAATTGCGGTCTGACAACTGCGACTGATAGTGGGGCCAGTCGGCCAGGGCCTGCTCCAGACTTTGATAGTCGCGGCCTCGGGGCACCCGGAGGCCCGCCTCGGAGAGCAGCCGTTTCGTGACGTTCTTCAGGCTCATAATTTCGGTGCAGACATAGCTGTCTGCACTGGTCTTAGTGGCCTGCACCACGATTTCACTGTGCCCGCTGCTGCGGTCGCGCAGGCGCACTGTATTGCTGCTGCGCTCCAGAACTTCGACATGCAGGCCGCGCTTTTGCGCGGCCTGCAGCAGTACCTGGGTCGATAATTCGAGACTGCACTGCCCTTCCAGCCCAAAAGGAGGCCGCCGAGGGATGGACCGAACCGGGTTCGGAGTCTTCCTCTGATGATTAGGCATATTATCTTAGCACAGAGGAACCGGGGGGCTTAGGCCCTGGTTCTTCAACAAATTGATTTTGCCACCGGCGGCCAGCACTTCGCGCTCAAATGCACTGGCCTGCAGCAGTACCTTGAGCTTACCCTGACCCTCCAGTTCCAGCAGCAATTCCTCCTGGCCACCGAGGACCTGTTCGCGCAGCTGCGCTGCGCTCAGCAGACAGTTCTGCTCCAAACGCATATAGTCCTGAGGGTCGGCAAAGACCAGAGGCAAAATCCCATTGTTAATCAGATTGGAGCGATGGATGCGGGCAAAACTCTTGACGATTACGGCCCTGACTCCCAGATACAGAGGCGCCAGAGCCGCGTGCTCGCGGCTGGAACCCTGACCATAGTTATCGCCGCCGATGATGATGCTCCCGCCATATTTCTCCCGGGCGGCGTGGGCGTTTTTGGCAAAATCCGGGTCACAGAGACTCAGGCAATACTCTGCTAGGTGGGGAATATTGGAGCGATAGGGCAGCAGGCTGGCACTGGAAGGCATGATGTGGTCCGTGGTGATGTTGTCGCCAACCTTGATGATGAGGGGCAGGGGGCCCTCACCCCAAGTCTCTCCGAGCGGCTGGCCCAGGGGGAAGGGTTGGATATTGGGGCCGCGCAGCACTTCCTGGTCCTTTTGGGACGGGTCAGGTGCGACCAGCAGATTGTCATTGTTGAAGAACCTTTCGGGCCAAGGAATATTCCATTCCACCTCGCCGTCCAGCTGACGAGGGTCGGAAATGCAACCCTGAACAGCACTGTACGCGGCAATTTCCGGGCTGGCCAAGTAAACGTGGGAATTTTTGGTACCACTGCGCCCGGTAAAGTTGCGGTTGAAGGTGCGCAGCGAAACACCCCCGGAAGGAGGCGCCTGTCCCATACCGATACACGGCCCACAACTGGTCTCCAGAATGCGGGCCCCCGCATCCAGAATATCGTTTAGAGCACCGTTTGCGGTGACCATCGAGAGCACCTGCCTGGAGCCGGGCGAGATTGTCAGACTGACGTTGCGATGGACGCGACGACCTTTGAGCACAGCCGCCACCCGCATCAGGTCCAGGTAGGAACTGTTGGTACAGCTGCCGATACAGACCTGATCGACCCTGACGCCTATCAGCTCGCCTACACTGACCACGTTGTCCGGGCTGTGTGGCTTGGCCACGCGCGGCTCCAAAGTGGAGAGATCGATGTGGAGATCCAAATCGTAGTGGGCGTCCGCATCGGCACAGAGCGACTGCCAGACTTCGGCCCGGCCCTGGCGCTCCAGATAATCTTTAGTCATTTCATCGCTGGGGAACACTGAAGTTGTCGCGCCCAGTTCTGCGCCCATGTTGGTGATGGTCGAACGTTCGGGCACACTCAGGCTTGCCACGCCGTTGCCGTAGTATTCGATCACCCGGCCCACGCCTCCTTTGACGGTGAGCTGACGCAACACTTCTAAAATTACATCCTTGGCTGCCACTCCCCCCTGTAAGCTGCCTGTTAACCTCACCCCCACCACGGCGGGCATGGCGATGGTGTAGGGCTGTCCGCCCATGGCCATGGCCACGTCCTGGCCCCCTGCACCGATGGCGAGCATGCCCAGTCCGCCACAGGTGGGAGTGTGGCTGTCCGAACCGATCAGGGTCTTGCCCGGTGCGCCAAAGCGCTCCAAATGCACTTGGTGGCAGATACCGTTGCCCGGCCTGGAGACCCAGATTTGATGTTTTTCGGCCACACTCTGGATGTAGCGGTGGTCATCCGCACTCTCAAAGCCCGCTTGCAGCATATTGTGGTCGATGTAAGCCACCGACAGTTCCGCGCGGGTCTGTTCTACTTCCAGAGCTTCCAATTGCAGATAGGCCATGGTTCCTGTTGAGTCCTGAGTCAGAGTCTGATCGATGCGAATCGAAATGGGCTCTCCGACTGCGGGAAGGGTCTGAGACTCATCAGTCAAATGACTGCTTAGAATTTTCCGGGTTACACTCATGGGTTTCCTCCCCAAAGGGACACTCTAAAAATTTGCTTTTGATGCTGAATCAGCGAGATTTTGCCGATAGTGAGGAAGTGAAGCCGAAGCATACTTTGTTGTATGGTAAGGCTTTGCTGATAAAGCTGTTCGTTTCAAAAGAGCGAGCAAGAGCGCAGAATGGAATTTTTAGAGGTCCTCTAGTGCTGGATTTTTCGAGGTGCCCTTATGATTAACCTATGTGACGTAAATTTATAACTGCTGTGACTCGCTGCTACAATTGGGCTCAGATTACGGTGTTGGCCGGCAGAGCTATATCTTTGGGGATAATCACAATGCCCCTGCGAATTGAGTAGTTCCGGTAGTCGCCGTCCACCAGCTTGTCCGGTTCGAGCCCGATGCGGCAATTGGGACCAATATAGCAGTTCTTGTCGATGATGGCATTAGCAATCCGGCAGCCCGCGCCAATCCCGATATCCAGCTTGTCATAAGGGTTATTGACCGCTTTTTGCAAGTGCTCTGTGTGGCGATAAAAATCATTGCCCATCACGTATGTTTTGTAGAGTTGGCAGTCCTTCTGCACGATGCTGCGAATTCCCACCAGTGAAGAGCGCAGATCCAGCTTGTCACCCAGCAGAGAGCCTTCGACTACCAAGCTCTTATCGACATGACTGCCGTTGCCGAAGATGGCCGGAGGCAGCTCACGGCGATGAGTGTAGAGGCTGCTTGCCGGGTGGTAGAGGTTGATTGGCAGACGCGACTCGGCCAGCCGAATGTGCACGTCAAAGAAGGTCTCAAACACCCCGATATCTTCAAAAAAGCCCAAGTGTGGGTAGAGCTGCATTTTGTAATGTTGGGCCGCATAGGGCACCACCCCGCTGCCAAAATCGGGGAAGCCTTCGCCCAGAATATCTTTGAGAATTTCGGCCCGGATCAGGTAGCTGCCCATTGAGCCCCAGTACGGTTTGTTCGCTTGCGATCCCGCAGTCGCGGCTTCGGTGCTGCGGAATTCCGGGAGTCGTGGGTGTCCCGGCTCAGGTTTTTCCAGGAAGTCCGAAACCTGTCCCGTCACGGAGCTTTGCAGGATGCCATATTTACTCAATTGTTGCTCGCCGATCGGCGTGCCGGCAATGGTGAAATCGGCATCTTTGGCCAGGTGATGGGCCAGCATGGCTTCCAAGTCCATTTCGTGAATCTGGTCGCCGGCCAGGATCAGGTAGTGTTCGGTGGGCTCGGAGCCGCGGCTATAGTAATTCAGGGTCTTGCGCACGGCATCGGCCGAGCCGAGGAACCATCGTTCCCAGTCGTTCTGCATGTATTCTTGGCTGGCGGCCAGCACTTGGATGCCCCCATTGGTAAAGGTATCAAAGCGATAGGTGCGGTTGATGTGCAGGTGCAGTGAGGCCGAGTTGTACTGGGTCAGTACGTGCAGGTTCAGAAGCCGGGCGTGGATGCAGCGTGAAAGGGCGATGTCCACCATGCGGTAGCGCCCGGCAAAGGGCACGGCCGGCTTGCAGCGCTTGAGGGTCAGGGGGTAGAGCCGCGTGCCCCGCCCGCCGCCCAAGATCAGCACCGCCACTTTTTCTTTGACTGCCTGGCTCAGAACATTGTCCATCGAATAGCCGTGTGCCTTTCGGGCAGAGCTGCTGGAGCCGGGAATGGAGCCCCTAGCGCCCCACAAAGGATTTCAGGAAAGACCACAGGATCTCGCCTGCATGGGATTCCATATTTGGGAGCCCGAACTGTGGCAAAGTATATCCCAGTCCCATTTTTTTGCCACCGGCCTCCCCAAGGAGCACTCTTACATCGAAATGCGAGGGAATTGCCGGGCAATTCCCTCATTCCTGCGAAACGATACAATTTTTAAAGGGATGCTATTTATTCCGCTCAGCGCGTTTCTTCTGATATTCCTTGATCAGTTCCTCGGACACAGACTGGGGGACCTTGGCGTATTTGGCGAATTCCATTGAGAACTCGGCCTTGCCCTGAGTCAGAGAGCGCAGGTTGGTTGAATAACCAAACATTTCCGAAAGGGGCACTTCCGCCTGCGCAGTGACCATCATGCCCTCTTCCTGGTTGTCTACGATTATGCCGCGGCGCTGGTTCAGACTCCCCAAAATGGCGCCCTGGAACTCAGAAGGGCCCTGCACCTCGACCAGCATAATCGGCTCCAGAATCACCGGCCTAGCCTGGGCATAGGCCTCGCGGAAAGCCCCGATGGCTGCGGCTTGAAAGGCATTGTCCGAAGAGTCCACCGGATGGCTTTGCCCGTCGTTGATGGTCATCCTGATGCCGACAATCGGAAAGCCGATCAGCGAGCCCTCCTTCAGGCAGGACTGAAAGCCCTTGTCACAGGACGGAATGTACTCGGTCGGAATCACGCCGCCCTTGATTTCGTTGACAAATTCGTAGTCGCCCTCGCTCAGGGCTTCCATGGTGCCGGCCACACGGCCGTACTGGCCCGAACCACCGGTCTGCTTCTTGTGGGTGTAATTGAAACTGGCAGAGGCCGAAATCGCCTCGCGGTAGGCCACCTGCGGTGCGCCGACCTCCACTTCCGCCGCGTATTCACGCTTCATGCGCTCTACATAGACCTCCAAGTGCAGCTCGCCCATGCCCTGAATGATGGTCTGGTTTGATTCCTCATCGACATAGGTACGGAAAGTCGGATCTTCTTTGGTAAAACGATTGAGGGCCTTGGCCATTTTGTCCGAAGCACCCTTGTCCTTGGGGGTGATGGAGAGCGAAATCACCGGATTGGGCACATACATCGAAGTCATCGAGAGATTGTGACCCTGCTGGCAGAAGGTATCTCCCGAGGCGCAGTCGATGCCAAACAAACCGACAATGTCGCCCGGCCCGGCTTCGGAAATATCTTCCATGCTGTTGGAGTGGATGCGCACCAGACGCCCCACTTTAAAACGCTTCTGGGAGCGCACGTTGAGCAGATCCACGCCCTTTTTGACAGTGCCCTGGTAGACCCGCACATACGTCAGCTGCCCGTACTGGCCGTCGTCCAGCTTAAAAGCCAGGGCCACAGTGGGCTTGCCGGCATCTGATTCGAGCCCGATCGACTCTTCATCGTGATCCAGATCGAGGGCGCTGTTCGCGACATCGCCGGGGCAGGGGAGGTAACGGTCCACTGCGTCCAGCAAAGGCTGGACTCCCTTGTTTTTGTACGCGGAGCCGACAAATACCGGACACAGTTCCAAAGCAATCACCGCTTTGCGAACCGTATCCCAGATCAGCTGCGCGGGCACTTCTTGTTCTTCGAGCAGCAGCTCCATTACCTCATCCGAGAAGTGGGAGAGTTCGTCGAGCATTTCGTGGCGCTTCTCTTGCGCCTCTGCTTTGAGGTTTTCGGGAATCTCTGCCTCGCGCACGGCATAGCGCTCATCGCCGTCAAAATACAGGGCCTTCATCAGTACTAGGTCCACACAGCCTTCGTGCTGGTCTTCTAGGCCGATGGGGATCTGCATCATAACCGGGTTGAGGTTGAGCTTGTCGCGCAGCTGATCTCTGACGCGGTAGGGGTTGGCTCCGGTGCGATCACACTTGTTGATAAAGGCCAGGCGCGGGACATCGTAGCGTTTGAGCTGGCGATCTACGGTAATGGACTGTGACTGGACCCCGGAAACCGAGCACAGCACCAGAATGGCACCGTCCAGCACGCGCAGGGCGCGCTCCACTTCAACGGTGAAGTCCACGTGGCCCGGGGTGTCAATGATGTTGACGACTTTGTCTTCCCACTGCACCTGCGTCGAAGCCGAAGTGATGGTAATACCGCGTTCGCGCTCCAGTTCCATGTGGTCCATGGTCGCTCCCACCCCATCTTTACCGCGTACTTCGTGAATGGCGTGGATGCGTTCACAAAAGAATAAAATGCGCTCGGTAAGTGTGGTTTTGCCGGAGTCGATGTGTGCACTGATGCCAATATTGCGCAGAACAGGTACGTCAATGAGTGCCATGGGTCTCTCCCAGAGTTTCAGTTTGTGTGGTTTGGGTATTTTCAGAAAAAGAGCAGCAGTATGCAGAAATCATTGCCAAAAGACAAGATGCACAGTGCCCCGCGCACTGAACGAAGATCTGTCCAGCGGATCGCGGTTCTACCTCCAGTAAGATTTGTGGGAAAGCCTTCCCACAGCCTCGTAGGGAAACCTCTTCACATAAAAGGGTAGCTCTAAAAACCAAATGAACGCTCTACGTCCCTCAGCAACTGCTGCTGGGCCTCGGCACTCTGAAGGTCGGACAAGTCTACGGTATGCGCGGCCCGGATCGGATGGTTTTGCGGGAAGTCGCGGCCCAGCTGCGTCAGACCGCCGCCCGTGAGGTGCAGCAGCACCGGCTCGTCTCTTTGTCTAATCTTCCCTTGCTCTACGGCCTGGCGCAGGGCAGCCGCCGCAACCGCTGCTGCGGGCATGAGGTCCAGTCCTTCTTCTGCTGCGAACAGCTGTTGCATCTCAGCTACTTCTTCATTGCTCACAGCAAAGACATCGCCAGCCGAGTCGCGCAGTACATCAGCCAGGCCACCCACCAGAGCATACGGAGGTGTACGATTTGCCAGTACCGCAGCCACAACCTGCTGGTTGCGCTCCAGACTGTCCCGGCTCTCGTAGGGCTGGAAACCCCTACATCCGGCCCGCCAGTGCTCCACAACCGGAATGAACGGTGCGTTTTGGGCCAGCATCAGTGATAGCTGGTGCTGCGCGGGGATGCAGCCCGCCTGCCTGAGGCGCCGATACATACTGTAGCTGCCGATGGCCCCGGTGCCGCTGCCGATGGCCTGAAAGTAATAGCGGTACGGAGGAGCCTGGGGATCTGAGAGCCAGCGGCTGTACTGGGCGTGCAGGTAGCCCACACCCAGCCCGCAGCGGCGGGCCACATTCCGCACCCCGCCCTCGGGGAAAAAGTGCGGCGACTTGCACAGCAGCCTTGCCACTTCAATGGCTTCGGCATACTCGCTGGACTGATCATCGTATTTGTGGGTGCTGGCGACAAAGACCACTTTGGAATTTTGCGGCAGCGACAGATTCATTTCGGGCAGCGAGACATCGGGTACCACCAGCAGTACCGCCAGGTTCTCTTGCAGGGCGACTTCGGCAAAGGCCCGGGCAGTATTGCCCGCAGAGGCCACGACCAGTACCTGATTTTTCGGGCAGGAGTCGGGGATATGGGCAAAGACGCTGTAGGCCTCAAATTCCTTGAAAGTGGCCGAACGAATGTCAGAGCCTGGATAGTAGCCGGAGAACAGGATGTCCAAGTCTTCCAGACCAAATTTGCGGGCTACGGCCTCGCTCTTGCGCCAGTGGGGCAGTGAGGCGTGCGCAAAGGAGCGCTGAATCGGCAGCCAGTAACGATAGCGGAAGAAATGGTCTTCTGCTTCGTCAAAGGGCAGTGCTTGCCAAGCTGCCTGTAGCGTATCTGCACCCGGATTCAGAGGAGCGGAGGAAACAGCTTGAAGAGCCGGGTACCGAGTCTCCAGCAAAGCCTCTGCACCACAGGCGTCACAGTGCAGGCGGAACAAGGGTTCTTGCGGTTCTCCGGAAGCTATAACAGGCAAAGTGGGTGGGCCGGATGGATACGACTTCCCACATTTCAGACAGAGGTATTGATACTCAGTACATGGCATAAGTCAACTATTGTTCTCTCTCATTCTTCTTGGACCAAGTATTTAGGGGACCTCTAAAAATGGTATCGTTTTCTGCGAGAATTGTACAATTGTACCGCGTTTTGATGGGAAAAAATGAGGAAGGACCGTGCACGGCAAGAGCCTGTCGCCTCTTCTGAGGAAGCTGTTCGTTTCAAAAGAGCGAGCGCAGAATGGAATTTTGGGAGGTCCCCTTTAAATTTTTGTAAAAAATTCTTGACAGCAGAAAAAAGTCGGGCTATAATCGTATTTAAATATTATGGTCTTATATACGGACAAAAGAGAACGATGCGAATGAGAGCAGCCTATTACCAGGGGCAGGGGAAATTCCAAATCGCCGAAGGAACGGTACGGCCCCCTCAAAAAGATGAGGTGCGGCTGAAGATTGTCTACTGCGGAATCTGTGGTACAGACCTGCACATCTACCGCGGACATATGGAACAGCGCGTGGGACAGGGACGGGTTACCGGACACGAATGTTCCGCCGAAGTGATTGAACTTGGTGCGGGTGTCGCCGATTTTCAGGTAGGGGACAGGGTAGTAGTGCGCCCTTTGAACTCCTGCGGCAAGTGTCCGGCCTGCCTTGCGGGTCATTCACACATTTGCCACAGGCTCCGCTTTATGGGAGTCGATACCGAAGGGGCCTTCCAGCAGTACTGGACAGTTCCGGCTTCGCTACTGCACCGCATTCCCGAAGGGATATCGCTGCGTCAGGCGGCCCTGGTCGAGCCGCTGGCAGTGGCCTGCCACGATGTGCGTCTGGGGAGGGTGCAGGCACACGAATATGCAGTCGTGCTGGGCGGCGGTCCGATTGGCATGTTGGTGGCGATGGTGGCCCGTGAGAAGGGCGCTCGGGTGCTGGTGAGTGAGATCAATCCCTACCGCTTGGAGCTGGCCCGCGAGTTGGGCCTGGAAGCGGTCAACCCCAAAGAACAGGACCTGAGGGAAATAGTGGATCAACAGAGCCGCGGGGCCGGAGCCGATGTGGTCTTTGAAATTACGGGCAGCGAGAGCGGAGCTGAATTGATGACTGATCTTCCCCGCACGCGCGGGCGCATCGTAGTGGTGGCCATTTACGCTTTTGCTCCACAGGTCGACTTGTTCCGATTCTTTTGGCGCGAGTTAGAGCTGATTGGCGCACGGGTTTACGAGGCCCGGGACTTTGAAGAGTCCATCCGCCTGCTGGCTGCCGGGCTGGAGGTCGGGAAACTGATCAGTGGGGTGCATCCTCTGGGCGATTTACAGGCTGCTTTTGACGGTCTGGAAAGCGATCCCCAAGGGATGAAAACTCTGATTGACTGCCAGAGCCTCGAGTGAGCAAGGAGCAAAAGTGGTGAGTGTGTTTGATTTGAGCGGCAAGGTTGCCGTTGTTACCGGTGCCAATACGGGGCTGGGCCAGGCCGCGGCCATTGCACTTGCGCTTGCGGGTGCGGATGTCGCCGGGGTTTACCGCAGTGATATTTCGGAAACGCAGGGAGCTGTGGGCGGCCTGGGCAAACAGTTCCTGCCCATCCGGGCGGACTTGCAGGACGGCAGAGCTGCTGTAGAGGAGATTTTCGCCGCGGTGAAGGAAGCGTTCTCCAAGGTGGACATCCTAGTCAACAATGCGGGCATTATCCGGCGCGAAGATGCGGTCGATTATTCTGAGGAGGATTGGGACGCAGTTCTGGATGTGAATCTGAAGAGCTTGTTTTTGCTTTCGCAGCGGGCGGCGAGAGAGTTCATAGCCCAGGGGAGTGGCGGTAAAGTGATCAATATCGCTTCGCTTTTGTCGTACCAAGGCGGGATTCGCGTGCCTGCCTACACGGCGAGCAAGCATGCGGTGGAGGGTTTGACCAAGGCTCTGGCCAACGAGTGGGCTGCGAAGAATATCAATGTCAACGGCATCGCTCCGGGCTATATGGTCACCAATAACACAGAAGCTTTGCGCCGGGACGAAGTGCGCTACCAAGCCATACTGGAGCGCATTCCGGCGGGTCGCTGGGGCGAGGCTGAGGATTTGGCGGGTGCTGTGGTCTTTCTGGCTTCCCGGGCGAGCGATTATGTACACGGGTTTACCATCGCTGTTGATGGCGGTTGGCTGGGGCGTTGAGGGATGAAATTGTCTACCATCGCAGAGGTCAAGACCCATTACTACAAAGTTCCGCTGAAGCGGGTGCTCGTCGATGCCATCCACGGAGAACACAGCCACTTTGAATTGATTGTCGTTCGGATTGTTTTGGAAAATGGCATTGAAGGTTTGGGATACACCTATACCGGAGGCAGAGGCGGCAAGGCCATCTGCGCCATGCTCCAGGCCGACCTGAGTCCCCTCCTGATCGGCCAGGAAGCCACCCGCATCGAAAAGCTGTGGCAGGATATGCAGAATTATATCCACTACGTCGGGCGCGGCGGGATCGAAGCCTTTGCCATCTCAGCGATAGACATAGCCCTTTGGGACCTGCGGTCCAGGCAAGCGCAAATGCCATTGTGGAAACTGCTCGGCGGGGCGACAGAAAAAGTAAAGGCCTATGCCGGAGCCATAGACCTCGACTTCAGCCTTGAGGAACTAAAGGAAAACAACGCAGCCTATCTGGAACAAGGTTTCCGGGCGGTCAAGATCAAGTTGGGGAAAGCTACAATCGAAGAAGATCTGGAGCGCGTCCGTACCGTGAGAGAGATTGTCGGCAAAGACATTTTGCTGATGGTCGATGCCAATGCCGGCTGGTCTGTCGAACGCGCGGTAAAGACAGAAGCCTTGCTGCGCCAATACGATGTGTTTTGGATCGAAGAGCCGATCATCCCCGACGACCTTGCAGGATATGAGCGGATCAGCCGCAAGGCACAAATTTCGCTGGCTGCCGGAGAAAATTTTCACAGCGTCTATGAATTCCAACACGTCCTGAGCCGGGGCTGTATTGAATTCCCGCAGCCCGATGTCTCGAACATTGGCGGAATAACTGGCTGGCTTAAGGTTGCTCAGTTGGCCTATGCTTACAACCTGCCGATCTCCAGCCATGGAATGCAAGAACTGCACGTCAGCTTGCTGGCGGGGATGACGCATGCGGGCTACTTGGAAGTGCACAGCTTTCCGATCGACCAATACACCAAAAGGCCGCTTGTACTCAAAGATGGCTTTGCCGTCCCTCCCGATGAATGCGGTCATGGAGTGGAGTTCCTGTGGGACAGGCTGGCTGCGTATGAGGTGAAGGACTGCCATTAAATACCAGATAAGCGTTTGAAATACTTCTGTATAAAGGTTTAAATATATTTAATAAGAAGGTAATATATATGAAATGTTTTAATTATATATTCCGTGAAAAAAATATAATTTTTTTCACCATATTATGTGCACTAATCTTCTACTTGATAAACCCTAGATTTTTGAGTTACAAGAATATAACAGCAATTTCACGTCAAATAGTGCCAATTGGTTTGATTGCATTAGGTCAATTTTTTGTTGTTGTTTCAGGGAATATAGATCTTTCTATGGGAATGTCTTCAGTATTTTTTTCTATCATATTAGGAGTTTTTTTTGGGATAATGGGAAATATAATTTTGGGAGTTATAGCTGTAATCGTTACTTCCTTATTACTAGGTTTCCTGAATGGTATATTGGTGACTAAACTGAAATTACCCTCATTTATTGTGACACTGTCCTCATTATTTGTGGTAACTGGTCTATCTGGATTAATCATACCACGTGGAAGGCAGATATTTTTAATGGGTGGATTTTTTCAATTTGTGGGATCAGAGAAAATTCTGGGTATTTATTGGTCATTTCTCTTTCTTCTAGCTCTATTTTTTCTAGCATATATTATTTATAACCATACCCAATGGGGAGTATACATTATTTCTATTGGGAATAGTGAGGAGAATACCCGGCTTGCAGGAATCAATGTCCAACAGGTTAAAATTGGAGTTTTCATGTTTTCTTCATTATGCAGCGGTTTTGCCGGTCTGATTCTTTCATCGCGCATGGGCTTTGTACAACCAGGTTTGGATGGTAATAGCCTGTTGCTGGATGGTATTGCGGCGATCATCATAGGAGGTACTTTGATTCTGGGGGGCAGAGGGACTGTCGGCGGTGCGTTTTGGGGTCTCTTATTTATGGGAATTATCAATAATAGTCTGAATCTGCTCAATGTACCGGACGTGCAGCACCAAGTATTTAAGGGTGCGATTATTCTAGTTGCCCTAGGGGTAAACTGGTTCTTATGGCAGTCCCGGCAAGTAGAAAATCATTAGATAAATATTATGGGGATGGGGGCCTCTAAAAATTCCATTCTGCGCTCGCTCTTTTGAAACGAACAGCTTCGTCAGTAAATCCTTACAATAAAACAAAGTATTCTTCGGCTTCACTTCCTCGCTCCAAAATAGCTTCGCAAGAAGACAAAAGCGAATTTTTAGAGGTCCCCTTATTCTACTTATCTATTATTAGGATAAAACTATGATTATTTTCAAAAAAAATCAAGGAGGACACTGTAATGGTTTTTGGAAGTAAAATCAGAGATTATTTTTCCATGGTATTCATGCTCGCGGGAATAGCCTTGTTGGCCTTGGCATGCAATAGGAATAAGGCTGGTGGCACTGTTCCGGCAAAGACGCAGAACCAGGATCAACTGGAGATTGTCTTTATCAATGACGGGCATGTTGCTCCCTACCATGTGGCCTGGCTCAGTGGTTTTGAGGATGCAATTAAGGCTTATGACAAGGAACTGGGCAATGTCAGCGGACATTGGCTGAGTGCGGAAGGCAGCTTGGAAAAGATGGCCCAGCAGATCGAAACCACGATCAATGAAAAACCGGACATTATGTTTGTCAACGCTATCAATGTCGCAGCCGTGGAATCATTTGTTCGGGCAGCACAGAATGACGGTATAGTCTGGGTTGCTGTTCACAGTCCGATGGACAGCGCGGATTACAGTTTTATTTTGGGAGATGACCTGAATGGCTATGCCCAAGGCATGGCGATGGGGGCCTTGTCCGGCGGGGAACCCATGAAGATCGGGATTATGCTGGGGCAGGCGGGGAATCCTTCCGGAGAAGCTCGCAGGCAGGGCATATTGAAGGGCCTGGAGCAGTGGGACAATATTGAAGTCGTAGCCGAGCAGCCGGCTGACTGGGATACCGTAAAAGCGCAGTCCATAGCCGAAAACTGGTTCACACAGTTCCCTGGTTTGAGTGCTATTTCCGGGGTAACGGATGCGTATCTCTATCCTTCTCTTGCGATTGCTCAAAATAACGGTATTGAAACCGTAACCTTTTGGGGTTACGACGGTGATATACCCATTCTGGAACAAATGAAAGGCCCTGATGCCAAGGTTAAAGCGGATATTCTGCTTAGCGGTACCAGGGAAGGCTGGAATTTTGTGCAGATGGCCTATCGCATACACAAGGGTGAAAAACTCGAAAAGACCTATAATTTTTACACACCCTTGGTGTTGACCAAAGAAAATTATCAGCTCGCCTTGGAGAATGGCTTTCCTTCAGATATTCCAGTCTTCGATGTGGGTAAAGCTCTGGATGTGGCTCAGAATGGTTACTTGGAGTTCGGCCCCGACTCGATCCAATAGCTGTAAGTTGTTGAAGCACATGTATCGGAGAATGGGATGCTGAACACAGCAGGAATACAGAAATGGTGGCAGAAGCTGCATTCTGATGGCAGGGTGGTTTCAGGAAGCAATATATTCCATTCCATTTTCTTAGTGTGTTTAATCTTGATTGCTTCGGCTGGTTTCAGCTTGATGAATCCGAATTTCCATTCATTGAGCAATATTGGCATTCTCCTGCGGTCGATAGCAGTGTTGCTTCTGATCTCCATGGGAATGACATTTATTATGCTTACCGGAGGGATTGACCTATCAGTGGGCTCAAACCTGGCTTTTTCCGGAGGGGTGGGAGTGCTGACCCTGACTGCCAGTGGAAGCGCTATTCTGGGTATTATTGCGACTTTACTGGCAGGGATGAGCATAGGACTGATTAACGGCATTTTTATTGGGAGGCTCAGGCTCAGTCCTTTTATGGTAAGCTTAGCTACTATGTCTTTGGCCAGAGGCTTATCGCTGGTGGTTTACCAAGCCGATTCCATCGATGTTTCTAACCCCGTTTTTCTCTGGCTTGGCAGTTCATCTTGGGGTGATTTCCCCGTAGTCATACCATTTGTTGCCATAGTTTTTGGATTTTTATCGCTATTACTTTACCGCATGATATTGGGCCGGAATGTCTATGCCGCCGGGAGTAATTTTGCAACGGCTTTCGTACTGGGCAGACGGCCCGCGCGCACCTTGGTCTGGGTATATGTACTGACCGGTTTCCTGGTTGGGCTGGGTGCCGTTATTACTGTGGGCAGAATCTCTTCCGGCCAGCCTTGGGCGGGCCTGTATCTGGAGTTTGATGCGATCACCGCGGTAATTCTTGGCGGTACTAGCCTCTTTGGAGGGAGAGGAAGGCTTGGCAGTACGATATTAGGGGTTTTACTCTATGGCATTGTCATTAACGGACTGGTCCTGAGTGGAACAAATCCATACTTGCAAAGTCTGGTAAAGGGTTGTATCTTACTGGCTGTTGTAGTCTTGGATCATCTGCAAACAAAGAAGATGGGTTGATTATGAGTATAAATAACTCCATCGAAATGCGCGAAATCGGCAAAAGTTTCTCTGGCACACGCGTTCTCAACAATGTCAATTTCTCCTGTGTATCTGGCGAAGTACATGCTTTGGTAGGTCTCAATGGCGCAGGAAAATCAACATTAATCAAAATATTGGGAGGAGTTCAGACTGCCGACGAGGGCGTAATCTTTCTCAATGGTGAGAGAATATCGATACATTCCCCCTCTGAAGCCAGTGTGTTGGGGATCAGCATGATCCATCAGGAGTATTCCCTGATTAACGAATTAAGTGTTGCAGGTAACATTTATTTTGGCAAGGAATTAAAATATAAGAAATCCATTTTTCTAAATAAACGGGAAATGTTTCGTCAAGTAGAAAAAGAATTGGAAACCTTTGGCCTAAAGATTGACGTTCGCAAACCGTTACGTTTACTCAACTCTGGCGAGAAGCAAATCATTGAGATTATTCGAGCGATCATGTTCAATAGTTGGTTGATTGTTATGGATGAACCAACATCTGCTCTTTCAGAGAAAGATAAGCAACAGCTGTTTGTCTTTATTGAGCGCATGAAGGCGAAAGGGATTTCGATCATTTATATCTCCCACCATATGCCTGAAATCTTTGGTATTGCACAACGTGTAACTGTAATGCGCGATGGCGAGGTCATACTTTGCGAACCGACAAAGGATATATCAGAAGATACAGTGGTCCATGCTATGACGGGCAAAGAGTTAGAAGACTTTATCAAACCACATAAGAAAATTTTTACCGAAACTTTGTTATCTGTGGAGAAATTGAACAAGGTTAATACCTATCGAGACATTTCGTTTACCCTGAACAGCGGGGAAGTACGCATCCTGACAGGTTTACGTGGCTGCGGAGCAGCAGAGCTGACCAAAGCCATTTTTGGTCTTGATTCTGAATATTTGGGAACGATTTATTATTCAGGGAAACCTTTGCCAACAGGCTATAACCCCTTTATTGCGGTTAAATCAGGTATGGGATTTGTTACAGAGAATCGCGATAAAAATGGTATATTTGCCGATCTTTCTGTATATGACAATATTGCAGCACCTTTCCTTGAAAAAAATGCAAAAGCAGGTTGTATTGCTCAAAGCAGGGTTGATGCACTTGTTGACAGAGCTATCAGTGGTACTTCTATCAGGGCCAACAGCCCTAAGCAGGAAATACGTTTTCTTTCAGGGGGTAACAAGCAAAAAGTCTGCTTTTCGCGTTGGTTGGATGAAGATTTGCGTCTGCTCATTTTACTGGAGCCTACTCGCGGTATTGATGTACATACTAAAGCAGATATTTACCGAATCATTGAGCAGTTGGCTGAACGTGGTGTGGCAGTCTTGGTGTTATCTTACGAAATTGATGAGGTATTAATGTTGGCTGACTGCATCTTGACCATGTATAAAGGAGAAATCATCAATGAATATCAGTATCCGAACTTTGATAGATTACAGATTATCAAAGATATATCTGTATCTAAGGACATTGAGGTCCCCTAAATTTATTGTTTATCAATAACAATTTTGTAATAAGGAGGTTCTTACCATGGAACGCAGGCTGGAATCAGAAGGCTATGGGAAACGAGACGAAAAAGGTTACTGGACCCCTCCCGGAGGTGCGAGCATTTCTCCCTTTTTCTACCAAAGTAGTAAGATAAAAGACATCTTAACATATATTTTTGGCTGGGGTGGCTACCTTTGGCCTTGGCATACTTTCTATGCGATCCTGGCCTTTGTAAGCTGGTATTATTTGCTGCTCGTGCAGATAATACGTAATACTTTTAGTCCTCTGTCCTTGCTTTATTTATACGGAAAAAATTTGATATTTATTTGGTTCGTTTATGGTTCTTTGCACCAGCTGTTGTATAGAAAGAAAGCGAATGGTTCGGATCGCAAATTTAATATCGCCTGGCCGGAGACGGGCAAGGGGAAATTTCTCTTTCGGGACCAAACAAAGGACAATGTTTTCTGGGCGTGTATTTCCGGGGGGCTTATTTGGACGGCATATGAAGCCGGCTATTTGTGGCTGTACCAACAAGAGTTATTACCTGTTTCGTCATTTTCTGAGAATTCAGTCTGGTTTGTATTGCTATTCTTTGTCCTGCCATTTTATCGCGATACACATTTTTATTTAATACACCGTCTGCTGCACTGGAGGCCTCTATTGCGGCATGTCCATCAGATCCACCATCACAACCCCAATCCGGGACCCTGGTCCGGGCTGAGCATGCATCCGATAGAGCACCTGCTCTATTTTAGTGGCGTGCTGATTTTTCTGGTTGTGCCTTCTCATCCCGTACATTTCTTTTTCATTCTTCTGGCCAACGCCTTGGCTCCAGCTATTGGTCACATTGGCTTTGACACACCATTGTTTCGGGGCACTCTTCCGGGTGGAGATTATTTCCATTATTTACATCACCGTTTTGTGGCCTGCAATTACGGCACACCAACCGCGCCATGGGATAAGATTTTTGGCAGTTTTTTCCCTGGTGCTGAGGGCAAAGATTACCGGGAGTGGAAGCAGAGGAAGGTGAAGTTCCGTAATTCTTGAAGTGCAGTCATTTGAATTCAAAATACGGAGAAAATGAGGAAAGATATAGTATGGGAAAGTTAGAGCGAAAGACTGCTATTGTTACCGGTGGGGGCTCGGGTATAGGACGTGCTATCTCATTGCGGTATGCAGCAGAAGGGGCCAATGTGGTAGTGGCCGATCTAAGTAAAGAGAATGCGGACAAAGTGGCCAAAGAAATTATTAATTCCGGGGCCAACGCGTTGGCCATCGGTGTAAATGTATGTGAGCAGGTCAATGTTCAAGCCATGGTCCAGAGCACGGTCAAACAATTTGGCAGAGTGGACATTCTGGTCAATAATGCCGGTATGGGCAAAATTATCCCGTTTTTTGAAACTGCGGAAAAAGACTGGGACATGATGTTTAATGTCAATTGTAAGGGACTGCTATGGTGCAGCCAGGCCGTTGCCAGACAAATGATAACACAAGGCAAAGATACGAAAGGCAATGGTGGTAAAATCGTCAACCTTGCCTCACAGGCGGGACGAAGGGGAGAAGCCTTGGTGCTGGCGTATTGTGCCAGTAAAGCCACCGTAATCAGCATGAATCAATCTATGGCATTAGCCTTGGCAGAACATAAGATTAACGTTAATGCCATTGCTCCGGGGATGGTCGACACTCCATTCTGGGATGAAGTAGATCGGCAGTTTGCCAAGATCTACGGCTGGAAGGAAGGTGAGCCAAAGAAAAAGTTTTCTGAAGCCATTCCAATGGGGCGCATGGAACAACCGGAAGATATCACGGGTATGGCCGTTTTTTTGGCATCTAGCGATTCAGACTACATCACTCAGCAGTGCTACAACGTGGACGGCGGGAATTGGCCCAGCTGATCAGGTGATTATTGCGGAGGAATGTTTCTATGAACGAAGAGAAAATGTTTATAAACGGGAAGGGCTGTGATGCCGCGTCAGGGCAGCGTTTGAATGTAATCAATCCGGCGAACGAGGAAGTTATCGGATCTGTACCGTTGGGCGCAGAGATTGATGCTGTGAAAGCGATTGAAACAGCTCATGAAGCTTTTAACAGGGTCTGGAGGCATAAAACAATTTCGGAAAGGGCCAGTCTTCTTCTCGCGCTTGTCGACAAACTTCGGGAAAACAAAAAACGGTTAGCGAAACTTCTGAGCACGGAACATGGAAAAATTTACCCCGAAGCTCTGAATGAGGTTGAAGATTCGGCTGGTTATCTTTTACAGTCCGCCCGCGGAATTGCGGGTATAGAGGGAGATATTCTGGCCTCGACCAATCCGAAAGAACAGGTCTGGATACAGAAAGTTCCTTTTGGCGTGACGGTCGGGTTATTGGCCTGGAATTTTCCGCTCGCTCTGGCTGCCCGCAAGGTAGCGCCCGCGCTTGTAGCCGGGAACACGATGACGGTTCACGCGCCGTCCGCAGCACCTCTGACGGTCATTGAATTTGCCAAGCTGGCACTTGAGGCGGGAATTCCCGAGGGTGTATTCAATGTGGTTACCGGCGAGCCGGAAGAGCTTTGTACAGCGCTTATCCAACATCCGTTAACCCGCCTGGTGAGTCATACGGGAAGCACAGCTGCGGGACAGAAAATTATGATGAGCTCGGCTGAGAATCTTGCGGAAGTCATCCTGGAACTAGGCGGTAACGCGCCGTACATCGTGATGGAGGATGCGAATGTGGATGCCGCCGTGGATGCCGCGGTGGCGACCCGCTTTTACAACGGAGGACAGGTCTGTATCTGTGGCGACCGATTTTATCTGCATGAGAGTGTGTATGATGAATTTCTCTCAAAGTTTGTGGAGAAAATCAAAAAGATTAAAATTGGCAATCAATTTTCCGGCGCGGACATTGGGCCCAAAGTTCTCAAGAGTGATGTAGAGAGGATCTACGCCATGATATCTGAGGCTGTCGCAAACGGGGCCAATATCCACTGGGGAGGACAGCGTCCCGAAGGCGGTGAGTTTGCAAAAGGGTTCTGGTGTTCTCCCACTGTTATCACGGAAGTGGGCAATTCGGAACGGCTTATCCAGGAGGAAATTTTCGGTCCGGTCGTTCCCATCGTCAAAATAAAAAGTTTTCATGAAGCCCTCCGCTTGTCCAATAACTCGGAATATGGACTTGCGGCCTATGTCTGGACACAGGATTACAAGAGGATTATGCAAACCATCGGAGAGCTGGAATGCGGAGGGATATTCGTGAACTGCGGTATTCGGGGGATATACCACGGGTATCACACTGGGTTCAAGAAGAGCGGGATCAACGGAGAGGACGGGAAATACGGGTTGGAACACTATTTACACAAGAAAACCATGTATATCAATTTCTCGGGTGAATGATGATTTTTCAGGGAATTTTTAGAGGCCCCCTTTTAGAGGCACTCTAATAGAGGCACTCTAAAATCGCAGATCGTGTAAGCGGGCGATTTCGATATTCCATGGATTACACTGTCCTTTGGGGAGCTCAAAAGAAAATAATTCGGTCTGATCCCGCACTCCTTTGACCACTACTTTCTTCCCATTTTGATCCACAGAACTATATGTAATTAAACGATCCCGTTCTTGCTTATATACACTGGAGCAATATCGACTGTATAAGCCTGCATCATATTCCCAGAGTAACTTTGCTTTACGCGTTATATCGTCAATGCGATAAGTCTGGGCAAGGCTCTTCGATAGATCGCGTCCGGGCGCAGTCCCGGAATGATGATATACACTCTTTGCACCATTATTAAAAAACGATAGTGCCTCATAATCATCAATAGTAGGCAGGGACAAAGCATGCTGTCCAATGGGAACCTCTCCGGCCCCTTCTACCTCAATTACCAGATCATGCAAGGACGGATAATTTTTGTACCAGTGTTTGTCCTTATCACCGAACAGCCACTTGATCTCTTTAGTATCATAATCAATTTTAATGATAAATAATTCGCGAGAAGATACTATTATGCTATTATCCTTGGGGGAATAAATTGCTGAATTCATGTGAAACCAATCAACTCCGTCTCGGATAAAATCGGTATTCATATTAGCCTTTTCTGTATTACTGCCATTATTTTTGATATAATTACCCAATATTTCGCCAAAATCCCAACGTTTTAAAACATTTCCCTGTTCATCCACTTCCAAAAGAATAGATTCCAAAATCTTGATACCATTCTTATGCGCGTCAATATTTAGCAAATATTGACCACTCTCCTTTCCAACAGCTACTTCATGATGAGGCTTGACATTTGTCAAATCCGGGGGAAGAATCAGGGGAAAAGTATCCAGCTGTTTATCTTCAAATAACGGCAGCACAGCAATTTCGTTTCCGGGGTTAAACATATATACCAAGATTTTCCCATCCTGGTATAAAGAATGCATCAGACCATGAGATTTGCCCTGAATATCTGGCCGGGCCCAGCGGACATACCCGTCAATATCATAGATTTCCGGGCCCCTGTCAGCCCACTTGCCATCTCTGGAACGATTATTTTCCAACATCATAAAACTGTAATCCAGTTCTTGAGTTGCTGGTTTTACAATTTTTAAAGGGTCTCTTTTACTGTTATCCGGAGTGTATGCAGGTGTCTGGATCGTAAGATATTTTACATACGAGCCGCCATCAGCAAAATTCATAGTTATTTTAATCTTGTTCAGATAGTTGTCATACAGGCCAAACACAGGCATTTCTAATGTATACCCGTCATATCTCAATTTCGGGTGGGTTGCCGAATAGCTAGCTTTGACCGTTTTTGCATATGTCCCCGGGCGCTTGTCTATTTCGAAAGAAGCGTTGCTTAGTGGTTTATACAGATATGATAATGGCACTACAACAGAAACAGGGGAAATAAAGGGGCTGAGTACCCGATTGGGGGAATACCCTGATTCACCCAAAGGGTCGCAGCTCAGCAGGAGGGCCGGAAAGAGGAGGAGGAGAAACGGGCGCAAAAAGGCCGCAGAAAAATATAGCTTCCTGCGGCATGGTCTTGATTCATTAGTCGCGAAGAGCGAAGAGCGAAGAGCGAAGAGCGAATTTTACTGTACTTGTGCTCCATTGTGCAATACTCCCGGGTATTATTATGCAAAACAATGCATAAAGATGATGTTCCGGCCAAGGTCGGAATGGTTTTGATAAAAGATGAAATGGAATTATGAAATGGCTTGTTCTCCTTGGAGTATATGTGCTTTCCCAACGGGGGGCAAGAAAATCTCTAAAAATTTGCTTTTCTTGCGAATCTGACCTTAACGACTACGCTGCCAAAGTGCCGTAGAATTTCGCCCTGTGCCACAAAAGGCAGAACCTTTCTCGAAAATGATCGCGCTTTCACACGGAATTGGAATTTTGGAGCTTCCCCGAAAGCACTTATTTTGCACATTACAAACAGATATCCAGTTGTCAGCTACAATACTTCTTTGCCACCCTATATGATAAAACGGCATAATACAAGATCTCTGAGGGATTTTTAGAACTTCCCGGATGCACAAAGAAAGCTTGCACGAAAAACATGATGCTTAAGCCAGAATCGCCCGAAATCACTGATCCCGTGTGCCTCGCACGCAGCTCCAAAGACCTGAAGCCCCTGCGCACACCTGAAGATGCCCGGCGCATCCGCGTGGTACTGTGCCGGCCCTGTGGTAGTCGCAATGTCGGTTCGGTGTGCCGGGCCATGGGTAGTATGGGCTATTCTACACTCTCGATTGTGGGCCGCGCAAAAGAATCCTTTCAACGCAGCCAAGTGGCGGCCATGGGCGTCACTTCGGCCTACCTGTTTGACGAGGCTCAGTTCCTGCCCACGCTCGATAGTATTACTGCCGATTGTAGTCTGGTGGTTGGACTCACCCGGCGCCGCGGTTCGCGACGCAAATACTTTTCGCTGACCCCGGACCAGCTGTCCCGGCGTATTGCCCATACTCCCGGCCCGGTGGCCCTGCTTTTTGGCAACGAACGGGTGGGCCTCAACAACGAGGAACTGGGCTACTGCAACCTAGCCTGCCACATTCCCACCCACCCGCAACAACCATCATTGAACCTTTCTCATTCCGTACAGATCATTCTCTATGAGTTGTCCAAGCTGCAAAACCACAATAGTGGCCTGAGTCCCCTGTCTCAGCGCGAAGTCACCGGGCTCAGTGTCCAGCTGACGCAGCACATGCGAGCCATGGGCCTGGTAGATCGCCTGGGCAACCAACTCACCGAAACCTTCCTGCGCGACATCTTGAGCCGGGCCAGGCTCTCCCGGCGCGAGAGCCAACGTCTGCTGCGCATGTTTCAAACCCTGCGCTACAATAAAGTCCCCAACGATCCCGATAATAGCAAACCACATGGCAACCATGATGATGAGGCTCCGCAAGATACTCCGCAAGATACTCTGGGGAAGCCCTAAAAATCTGCTTTTGCCCTTAACTATAATTGGGACGATAGCAGGGAAGTGAAGCATGCTTTGCCGTATTGTAGAGACTCCCATGACGGAGGCGAAAACACAGACCGTGCTTGGCAATTGTCTGCTGCATCTCCTAGTGGTAGTAAGGCTATGGAGGCGCAGAGCCTTACTGCAAATCTCACCGGAGGCAAAACCACTGCTCGTTTCAAAAGTGCGAGCAAGAGCGCAGAATGGAATTTTTAGAGGTTGCCTTTTGTTTTTCGGCCTGTTTCTCGCCGGCCCGCAGCCTTGGGTCTTGTCCGCACAGCAAAATCTGGACCTGCGGCCCCAAACTTCTCGCTTTCCTCAGTCTGAACAGACCAATCCGACAGAAGATTTTGCCGCCCCCCTCTCAAACTCCGAGCTGCGCCAACTGGCTGGCCAATGGCTGCAAAGTCTGACAGCCTTGTCTCCTCCGGCTCCTGAGACTTCACTTGCTCCGGGCAGGCCGTCTTTGGGCCTGAATCTGCGCGAAGCTTCCGATGAAGAAGCGGAGCTGCTGCGTGCCATTGAGCAACTGGCTGCCTACTATGGCTTCGTGGCCCGGCGCAGGCCGCTCAACCAGATTAAGACGATGCACTCTTTTTCCAGCAACCTGGAAGTCCGACTGCCCGCCCGACTTGGTGGGGGTCGGCTTGGAGAACAGCAACTGCCCGATGAGCTGTGGCAACAAATCTATCGCAACAAACGCGAAGTAGTTTTCTTCACTCCCATTTCCGGCCGGGCCGAGCTGGACATTGTCAGCTTGCTGCTGCTAATGGCCCTCAGCGCGCACGAGGCTCCGCCTCTGCCGCTGCGCCTGGTCTTTCTGGGCTCAGAGCTGTCTCCCCCAGATCTGAGTAGGCCTCTTGTCGCTGCTCGCAGCAATTCGGACGATCTGAATGATCCCGATTACCCTAAGGGTTCGCGCAGCTTTCTCTATCATTACCAGCTGCCCCGGCCCTATGGCGCAGTCTATCTGTACCACCAACAACAGGAACTGCCCCTCAGCGAACCGCTAAGCCATATCCTTTCTTCCTTCCTCGGGCAGACAGCTGCGCAGCTGCGGCGTAGCGGCTATCGGTTTCTAGCGGGGCTGCTGCCATCTCAAATATCTGCACCCGGGAATGACCCGGGCACAGAACCTTCTTATCGGGAAGGAATTCCCTGCCAAATCATGTACACGGTTGCCCAGACTCCGGCTTCGGAAGCCCGCCAATTGGGCCGGGCCCTGGGTCAGTCCGGTCTGCAATACTCTTTCAACAATGGGTTCCGTTTTTTCAACCCGCTGCATGCCAATCCGGGTTTGTTCCAGCCCTACCTCGAAGAGCAATGGGCCCTCTCGGTACTCTATCAGGCACCGCACCGCTCCGCCCCTCAACGGACACAGCAGGCCAGTCAGCTGGCACTCGCTCTGCAGCGTCTGCCATACCTCAAGCTCAAACAAGCCCTTAACGAGGCCACGGTACAACCGCAAAATAGCGCCGACCCAGTCCGTCGGGGCCAAAGCCTCCCCGCCGGAGCAGCTGAAAACGGCCGGCACTACTGGCTCTGGAGCTTTCCCGGCCCCGCTTCGGGCAAACGGGATTTCTACCTGTCTGAACACCGTCTGCTACTTCTTCTGCTGTTCGCCCTACTGCTGTTCTCCCTCTCCAGCCTGCACTCGTATCGGCAGCTGCGCCAGCTGCGCGCCCTGTATCAGGTGCGCAGCGGTTCACTGCTGCTGCGCATATTGTTTTTATTTACCCTAGTCGGAATTTATATCCTGCTCGCCAACGAGACCCTGCTATTCCTGCTGCAACTGCTGCCTTCGGCATCGCCGCGAGGATCGAACGGCATCCTTGGTTCCGCCCGGATTGCCGGGCACATTGCAGAACAGGCCACAAGTCCCGTCCAGACGCAGAGCTCGCTGCAAACCATTTATCTGGGGGCCGCCATTCTGCTAAAGATCAATTTAATCCTGCTGTTCTTCCACTGCCATGTCCTGGGTTCCCGGCCGGGGCGGCACCAGGTGTGGCAACTGGCAGCGCGACTGCTGCCCTACACCAGCCAGTGCCTGAGCTTTGCCATAATGCTCTGGCTGCTGTGGCTGGATTTCAGCCTGGCACTGGTGGGCTTGTATCTGTTTTCCCTCAGCATCCTGTATGCACTATCGCCACAGTCTCTTGGTAAGAATTCCCCGCTGCAATTTGTACAAAATCATCTGAAACAGTTTATCCGGTTGTTGATGCTCTTGCCCTACATATGGTTGCTGTTTCGCGGCCCAGCACCTCCTTCCCACTTGTTGAGTCTGACGCTCAGCCGCAACATTACAGCCTTCCTGCTGACCCTGCTGCTCTTGCTCCCGGCATTGTTGCTACACTTCTCCCAGATCCAGCACCTCCGCCATTCCCGGCGCTGCCGCAGCTATTTGCTGCGTCGCATCCTCTTCCATGGCGGCAATATCCTGCTGGGGCTGGCAGTGATTCTCTGGGTGGGCCGCGTCGGCACAAAACCGTCCATCAGCATTGAAAGTGCCGCAAACAACCGGATTCATACGGAGCCCAACACAGCAAACCGTTCTTCAAATCCGTCTCTGCGTCTGGAAGAATTCTACATCCTGCCCCCAAATCCCGCATCCGATGCAGAGCCCGCGAACAAACAAGGAAGCTATGGGCACGAAATTGCTGCGGGACGCAAGATTCTGCGTTTGTTTCTCTCAGACAGCTTCCGCTTTTCGGACTGGAATCTCTTCGACCTGAGCTCGCAGTTCCCCCAAGGTCAGCTGCTGCTGCTCTCCCCCGGCCTGCCGCCCCACCGGGCAAATGGAGCCCGGCTGGTGCTGCAACGCGCCTTGCTGCCCTCCGAAAGGGATATGTTGCGCCAGCTGGGCAGGCAGTGGTTCAGCAGCAGCAGCAGCAAGATCCGGCAAAACTATTCTGTGCGGCTGCGCTTGCAAAGCCCCTTGACATTGAGCCGCCTGGATGCCCGGTTGCGGGCCCGCAACTTGGACCTGCTGTTTGCCAGCCAGCCCTTTTCGCCGGCCCGCCCCGTGCCCGCGTCTCCGGTGAACCTGAGTGCTGGACTCTCATCAGAGAGCAACCTGCTCATGGGTTTTTATCCGCCACAGAACCTGGCAATAGAATTTTTACTGGGCCGTGAGCCGCAGCAGCTTCAGCTGCACTACAACCTGGAGTTTTCGGTTCCCGACTGGGCCGGGCAGGATGCTTTGCGCCAGGAAGTTTTGGCCAGAGAACTGCTGCCCCTGCTAAGCGAACTGAGGCTCCATTACCGCAAGGATTCGCGCTATATAACGCTGGAGCCGGAGCGGGATTTCCTCTACATCATCCGCATTGAAGGCCTGCAAAAGCCGTTAAGCCTTCGCTGAACAACAGGCTCTTCATACACATAATCCGGCAAAATCACTAAAATGGGTTATCATATTCAGGGCAGCTCCAAAAATTCCTGAGCCTCAATTGCTGGGCAACTGTGAAAGCCATAATCATTTACAACCCAAAGAGCGGCAAGCGCAAGCTGCAACCCCTGATGAGCTATGTCGTAGAACGGCTCTGTGAAGCGGGCTACCACAACATCGAAGTCCATCCGACCCGGAGTACCGGGGATGCGGCCCGCACCGCGCGCGCAGCGCGCGCGGATGGTTGCGATCTGGTACTCGCCGTGGGCGGGGATGGTACTGCCAGCGAAGTGGTCAACGGTCTTACGGAATTCAACGTGAGAGCAGAACAGCCCTCTCCCAAGCAACCCATATTGGGTTTCATCCCCTCCGGAACTTCCAACGACTTTGCCTCGGCGTTGCGCATTCCCGGCGATGTGCGCAAGGCCCTTCAGATCATCACCAAAGGCCACTGCGCCCAAGTGGACATCGGCTGCATCAACGCCCGGCGCAGTTTTAACTACATCGTGGCAGCCGGTGCCTTCACCCGCCTGACCTACACCACGCCCCACCGCCTCAAACGCATCCTCGGAGTCTGGGCCTACCTCAAGGACATCCTGCGGGAATTCCCGCTGATTACCAAACCCTTCCGATTGCGGCTCAGTGTGGACGGCCAGGAAGTTTCCGGGAAATACGTGATTGCCCTGATCATCAATTCACCCAACTTCGCCGGAATGCGCAAAGTCATTCCCAAAGCCTGCATGGACGACGGCGTTTTCGATATTTTATTGCTGCCCAAGAGCAGCCCAAAAGTGTTCTGGTCGGCAATTCGCAGCATGGCCCTGGGCGTGGATGAGAGCATTCTCGATGCGGGCATTCTGCACTTGCAGGGCCGCAGAATCACCATCTGCTCTGAGAAGGAACTGGACTGGAACATTGATGGTGAACTGGGAGGCAAGGGCGTGATCAAGAGTCTGTTTGCCGATGAAGCGCCAGCAGCAAATGGAAGGGACGGAGAACGGCCAGATCACCATACCAAAGAAATGCTGATCGAAGCGCGCCGAAAATCTTTGTCGGTAATGGTACCGGCTCTGGCGATGCGCAAAGTGCTCTTTCATCAGTATCTTCCACTCCAGGCACGGCAGCCGGGACAAGCGGGGCAGGTAAAGCAGAGTACGGGGCAAGAGGCAACGCCTCCTTGGGGAAAAGCCCGAAAGCCGATACAGAAACGGATTCTGTCTTTGGGCGGAATCCGCCGGACCGAGGAGCATACACTGCAATGACAGAACCGAATATCAGTCCTTTGGTCCTGCTGCGCCGGAAACTGCGCGAGAAGCAACTGGATTATTACTTGGTCGGCAGCTCGGATCCTCACAACAATGAATCTCCGCCCGAACACTGGCGCTACCTGGCCCATGTTTCGGGCTTTACAGGCAGTCTGGGCTACTTGTTGGTCAGTCAGGGCTTTGCCGGGCTGTGGGTCGATTCGCGCTACCACATCCAGGCCGAACGCGAATGTTCGCAGCAAATTCAGGTGTTTCGCATCGGCAAACCCGGCGTGCCTGCGCTGCATGAGTACTGGCAGCAGTGTCTCGGCGGTGAGGGCCCCCGCCTGGGCTTTGACGGCAGCTGTTTTTCGCGCGGCAGCCTAGGCAAGTTGCTCACAGCCTCTGCCGACTCCAGCAGCGCGGTGGACGGCGAGAGCCTGCTCACGGATGAATTGTGGCCGTTGGCCCCCCCCCGGCCCGATGCAGCAGCAACCCGGCAGAAAACACCAAGAGGGGCGCGACCGGCCCGCCCCGAGAGTCCGGTTATCGACTATCCGCTCGAATACTGCGGTCAGAGCCGGAAAGAAAAAGTGCTGCTGCTGCGCCGCTTAATGGCCGAACAGGCCTATGACTACTATCCCGTTCCGCTCTTGGACAACATCGCTTGGCTGTTGAATGTGCGCGCCAGTGATATCGCCTACAATCCGGTGGCCATCAGCTATCTGCTGCTGGGAGCTGAGAGTCTGTACTGGTACATCAATGAGCAGCGCCTCGCAGCAGAGCTGCGAGGCGAACTGCGCCGCGATCTGCCCGAACTGGAAATCCGGCCCTACGAACAGTTCTACGAGGACTGCCGCCGGTTGGCCCGGCAGACCCCGTCCCGCTTTCTGCTGAGTGAGCGCTGCAATATGCTGTTGTTCAGCAGCGTGCTCGGCCCGGTCACACCGCGGGCAGCGAGCGGGCGCGATATCATCACCGACCTGAAGGCCATCAAGAACCCCACAGAGCAGCAACAGCTGCGCGAAGTGATGGCCATTGACGGCGCGGCCCTCACCGCCTTTCACTGCCGGTTGCGTCCCCAGCCCGGAGGGGCCCAGGAACTTGAACAAGCCAAACAGGATGCAGAGCAACTCGATGAATACCAACTCGGACTGAGACTGATCGAGCAGCGCCGCCGGAGTGCCGGTGTGCGCGGCAAGGGCGAGAGCTTTGCCCCGATTGTCGGCTTTGGCCCGAACAGTGCCCTGCCCCACTACAGCGCGGCCCCTCCGGGCCGCTTTGGGGGCAGCTCCCCCATCCGATGCAGCGGCGGCTGGATGCTGATCGACAGCGGCGGCCAGTATCTGGGCGGCACCACCGATATGACCCGCTGCTTCTCTTTGGAGCGGGACTTTGCCGCCCCGCGCTTCAGCTCTGCTGAGTGTGCGGAAGCTGACCCGGAGCCCTCAGAGGAGCTGCGCCGGATCTACACCCTAGTGCTGCGCGGCCACTTGCAGTTGCAAAACGCCCGCTTCCCCAATTCTGCGGGAGGCGCGAGAGGGACTCTGGGCATCCAGCTCGATGCGCTTGCGCGCGCTCCGTTGTGGTCGGCGGGGCTCGATTTCCAGCACGGCACCGGGCACGGTGTGGGCAGCTTCCTCAACGTCCACGAGGGCCCGGCATCGCTCAGCCCGTCGCCCCTAAACGAGCCGCTTAAGGCCGGCATGCTGCTCTCGAACGAACCGGGTTACTACCGCGAGGGGGCTTTTGGCATACGCATCGAAAATTTGCTGCTGGTGCAGGAGGATCCACAAGATCCCGACTGGCTTTACTTTGAACCGGTCACGACTTTCCCCTACGAGCGGGAGTTGATCTGTCTGGAGCAGCTCAGTGCGCGCGAAATTCTCTGGATCGACCAGTATCACGCTTATTCTCTGGAGCACATCCTGGCCAGCGGCAAGCTGGAGTCGCGGGAAGAGCAATGGCTGCGCTGGCGCTGCGCTCCGCTGGCAGGCTCTCGGACTTGAAAACCATTTGCCCACTTTCCACATTACTATATACGGAAGCGATCGTTGCCACGCCTTGGCAAGCTCAGATGCGAAGCGAGGCAGCGTCCGAACATGAGGCGCAGCAGGCTTCCCAGAGTGCCCGCCGCTCTTGCTGCGCAGCCTGGGGCGGGAAATCCTCATAGCAGTGCAGGCCGCTGCGACCATACCAGTAGCGCGAATTTCCGGTATCACCTTCGATTTTGTGCAAGTGGGCGTGTAGCCAGCAGCCCAAGGATTCAGGTGCCTGCGGGATGTTTCCCAGTTGCTGCGCTAGGCTGTGGGCCCGGTCCCAGCCTCCTTGCTTCCCTTGCTGCAACACATAGAGTCCTTCGGCCAGCAGTAGGAAGCCTGTGGTCCAGCTCTGCTGTCTTTCTAGGAACTCCCGACATTCGGGCCAGCCGGGCTGCTTGGAAAATTCCTGCCAAGAAATAGTTTCTTTCATGCCAGACTCCTTGCTCAGACTTTCTATTCGCCCTCTTTCAGCCCGGTAATTTCGCGATGGCTCAGGCCGGTAAACCTTGCAATCTGCTCAATCGACAGCCCGGATTCTTTCATTTTTCGGGCAGCTTCACGCCGTTCTTCTTCCCGACCTTCTTCCCGACCTTCTTCCCGACCTTCTTCCCAACCTTTCTGCATGCCCAGTTTTTCGCCTTCTTGTCTTCCTTCAGCTCTTAGATCGTCTGCCAGTGTTGCCAACATCTTCTGTACCTCCTCTGGTGCGGTGATTTGATTGTATTCTGATTCGTTCATGTCCTCGCCAAACAGCAAGGCAATCCAGCGCCTGAAAATGGTGATTTCGGGCCCGGGTTCATCGCGCAGGAATTCTATGATTTGCGGAATCTGGGCTTCCCACTCCCCCGGTCTGCCGTATTTTCTCGGCACAAATCACCGCGCTGATGAGGTTGTGCAGCTTGTGGATTTTCTCGTCGGGGATGCGCTTCTCGTCAATGAGAGCATATTGGGCACCTCTAAAAATTCCAATTCCGCGTGGAATCGCGATCTTTTCCGCGAGCAGCTTCGTTGTCAACTCATTTCAATACAACAAAGTATTAAAACGAGTTGCCGCCTTGCTGTCGCGAAAAATCTCAGCGATCCACATCGAAAGCGAATTTTTAGAGGTGCCCTATTGAAAGTGGGGTAGGTATTTTGCGGGTATTTCGTTGCTGCTGATCAGTTCGCTGGTGCTGCGGGGCGCATTCCAGGGGCGGTCTCCGTTGTAGAGCACCAATGGAAATACCGGGGGCAACTTGCCTTTGCTGTTTTTGCCTTCCTTGATGAGGCGTTCGTAAAACAGGGATATATAGCTGAGCAGGCGGATGGCCATATGCTTGGGGGCTGTGGACTGGAATTCGAGCAGGATATACAGATAGGCTGTTTGATTGTCCAGGCGCACCTCGTAAAGCAGGTCCGCTTCGCGCTGCTGGAGCGTGGAGAGAGGTGGGACGGGTCGAGTTTGCGCAGGCTGTCGGGCTGGATTTTGGCGCTAAAGGGGACCTCTAAAAATTCGCTTTTGATGCCAGACGAAGGGATTTTTTGCGGCAGCGAGGAACGGAAGCCGAGCCATACTTTGCTGTATGGCACCAATGTGAGCTGGCGCAGCATTGGTGAACTGGCAGGCCGTGCGCAGCAAAGAGCCTGCTTCCTCTCTTTCGTGACAAAGCTGCTCCGTGAAAAAGACCGAGTCTGGTGCGAAATTGGAATTTTTAGAGGTTCCCTAAAGTCCTCCTCAACGAAGGTGTGGATGAGTTTGCACAGGATTGCCGGGTTCGAAAACAGGTATTTGTACGCGCTGTCGCAACTTGCCATGGCTTCAATATAGCTGTTTTGTCCGTACAGCGCAATAAAAAAAATGGCGAGCTGGCGCAGCATGGGGAAATAGCCAAGAGCCTGCTTCCACTCTTTGCTGACGGTGAAGAATGGCGGGGCGAAGCAGGCCATTCTTCACAAATCCTGCCGCAGGCAGAACCTTTTAGGAATGGCGGGGCGAAGCAGGCCATTCTTCACAAATCCTGCCGCAGGCAGAACCTTTTAGGAATGGCGGGGCGAAGCAGGCCATTCTTCACAAATCCTGCCGCAGGCAGAACCTTTTAGGAATGGCGGGGCGAAGCAGGCCATTCTTCACCGTCAGCAAAGCCTTACCATACAACAAAGTATGCTTCGGCTTCACTTCCTCGCTATCGGCAAAATCTCGCTGATTCAGCATCAAAAGCGAATTTTTAGAGGTCCCCTAAAAAGACAAGCTCTACTATTGGTTTGCTTTACCGGCTTCTCCAAGGGGGAAATAGAGGGGCTTTGAATCCAACCTGAAACTGCTACCCTTCGACAGGCTCAGGGACAGGCTCAGGGACAGTTAGATAGAGGCAGGGCTTGCCCTGCCTCTAGCCCAAACCTTAGCGGTTTGTATATAATGACCCTAAATTATCAACAAGGAGCTCATTATGTCTTATCCAGAAAAATCGCCTAACTCACCTAAATTACGTAAGTCTTTAGGGGGGGGGAATTAGCCTACCCCAATGTAACAAAAAGCTCCAGAAGCCCTCTAAACCTCAAAAGCCCCAAGAACTTCAAAAATCTAGCCAATTCACCAAGAACTTACAGAAAATCTTTTCTTTCTTCTTTTTCCCTCAAATCTTTACCATCCTTCTTTTCCTTTTTTCTCACATCTACATTTTTACTTCTAAGCTTATTTTTAAGTGCCTGTGACGATTCCGCCAGCGAAAATAACAGCCTAGACGATTCCGCCAGCGAAAATAACAGCCTAAATGTCTGTGACAGCCCTCCGGAAATCGGCGACTCTTCATTGAGCGTTACCTTTTCAGACCCTAGCGATACAGCCCAAAGCGTGATTGGTATGCGCGAATTTCTGCTGACAGTGACTGTCAATAATCTTACTACTGAACAAAATATCGATTTTCTCGTTGGCGAATCATCCACAGCTCTCTGTTCCTCAGAGGCCGAAGAACATCCTGCCAAATTGACTAGAAAATTTACCGTTGCGAATAACAGCCGTGAGATCTATTTCAGTGCTACCTCAGCATTTTCGGCAAACTCAGAATTACTAAATAGCACCGAAAGACCATCAGGAAAAGTCATTGAAATCGACCTCTCCCAGGCCGGAGGAGCAACAGCAGAGGCAACCTATACGAAAAACCAGGCTCCGGGAATTATGGTTCCCGGCCAAACCTACTATGTCCATGTATACAGCGATGGTGATTATATTGGGAAACAGGCCGTTACTACCGCTGCTTATCCGGGCTCCTCTGTTTTTGGAAAATTGTTCGACGACAGTAACACAAATGATCCGCCAGCCCCTTCTGCGGGAGGCCCTGTAAATTATAATGAACACTATTTATGGGGGCAGCAAATGTGGTATGACACCAGTGGTAATTACCGCGGTGTTGAAGTACGAACAGATGAGATTAACTTAATGCCTCTTCGCTTCATGCAGCCGCTTGACCAGACTATTGCCAGCGCAAACCATGGAAGATGCACAAAGCCAACAAACATTATGTTTTTTATATCGGGCTCAGAATATGTAATGACTATTAATGGAACGAGCCTGGGAGGAATTAGTGGAGAACGCAGCCTGATATGGTTTCGCGATTCAGAAAATATAGCAATAACCCCTTCAAATAAACGCGACAATTCCTTTGACGCAATGCTATTCAGCAAGGGAAATAATTCTAGCTATAACATGATACTCGACTGTAATAAGAGCGGACTCCCTCTTCTCTCATCTAGTGCCTGGACGTATTATACAGTCATTACGGAATGATCCTAAAGCTTAGAGACGAGGTCAGCAGCCGGGTTCAGACGGGGGATTCTCTGATCCTGGATTCTGCGGGGGGGCTGCTGATTGTTCAGCCAGAGCAGAAGAGTCTGGATTATTACCGCAAATATCAGGAGGAGTTCCAGCAGGAGCGGGAGGAGCTGCCAAACTCCGGTGGCTCCAAGCCGAAACCACAGATGGGCACCGAGTGGAGCTGTGTGCCAACATCGGTTCCGAGCGCGATATCGAAGCCGCTCTGCGTAATGGTGCCGAGGGTGTGGGTCTGTTCCGCACGGAGTTTTTATACATAGACCGCAGTTCCATGCCGCCGGAGGAAGTGCAGTTCGCCGCGTACAAGACAGTGGCGGAAAGTTTCACCGCAGCGCGTCCGGTAATCATACGCACCATGGATATTGGCGGGGACAAGAGTATATGGTGGTAGCTGCCGCCGAGGAAGTGAAAATACACCAAGATCACCGGCAGGCCACTGAGAATTTTAACAATATTTGGGACACCCCCGGAGAATTGGGCAGGCTCAGCCTGTTATCCCCAGAGTACCTTTTATCCGTTAAGTGACGGTGCTTCCACTCGCTACCGCCAGATCATTAAGATCTACTTTCGTACCTGCTCAACATGTCTGTCTCGCGGTCAAGCCATCTTATCCCTTTAGAGAAATACTCATACCTTCTGTACTGTCATATATGTAGGTTTTAGAAAAATATGAATTAAGGAAATCAATAAACTTCCTTAATTCATATTTATTATTTGCTATTTTTTCTTCAAAATATTTTCCTAGTGTAATATTATTAAGTAGCATATTGTGAGTTACTAATAATCCCCCTGGGCTCATATGATAGAAGAACTTCTGTATCAAGGGAAAATAGATGGCCTTACCAGCAATATCACTATTCTCAGGGTGTGATTCAGGACCTTCTGCGTCTAATATAATCATGTCCAGCTCTTGAAACTGCACCTCATCTTTAAGAGCATCGGCAGCTACGTACTCTATCGTAGCTTTAATCTTCAGTCTCTCCATATTGTCCTTAGCAAGTTCCAAAACCTCATGATTTGGGTCAACAAGATATATAAGATCAGAGGTTGATAGCGCAGCAGCAGCCCAGGATGCCCAGAAACCGTAGAAACTTCCTATTACAGCAATTCTCTTGGGTTTGGCCAAGTCTACTAGAGCGTATAAAAGCTGTGCTTCTTCGGGGAAGATATACGTAAGATAATGCCCGTGATAAAATTCTCTTACAACAAGATCTGAAAATTCCACGAACTCTCTCTTATTGTAATCTACTTCCGAAATAATACCCTCTTGCCATAAAGCATTAAGAGTATCGTCAACGCTTTTAGCAACACTGTATGGGGTTCTGGCCGATAGATAAATCAAATCTATATTTAACTCTGTTAACAACAGAGCTTCCATATTCTTCTCTAGAATGAGCTGATATTCTTTATTATCGATTATCCCCGTTCTAAAATCCTGATAAAAAGAAAAATGCGATAGGCTCTTATCAATTACATCATATGCTGTCCCAGACAAAGAAGCTCTTCCTCGAAGAAACTTTTGATATAAATCGAAGGTCAAAAACCTGTTAAACTTATATCCTATTCTGGGAAGTTGTCCTTGTAGTTGATACCCTAACTTCTCCACCAAAGACTTAGATGCAATATTTCTAGATTCAATCAAACCAATAATCACGCTGAGGCTCCGCTTTATCGCAACTTCTTCTAAATACAGGAAAAAGAACCTCCCAATCCCTTTTCTCTGATAATCCTTATCAATATAACAGAATATTTCCCTTGTATACTGATACCCTCCAAGCTTAGAAAATGGATATAGCCCCCCATAACCCAATACGCGCCCATTCTCACACACGACAAACAAGTCGTGATACTTACTACCATTACCCGGAAGGTATGGAAAAAAGTACGACTCATCTTGTTCGATTGTTTCTAAAGAATAGGGAGTGTTGCGAATATTGTCATTATATATTCTTCTCACACTCTCGATATGCTCTCCTCCGAATGACTGAATATGCCAAGGACTATTTGTTATATATAATAAGGAAGTCACAAAACTATCAGTTCTAAAGATTTTATATCCCTTTCGATTGACAACGTTAGAACGACTAAGCGAAGGATTCTTCTGATACGAGGCCGCCAGATCCTGTTGCAAAATTTCAACCCCATCTGGAACGGCATCCTCCTGATCAGAAAAAATAAACTTCACGCCATAAACTCCAGCGGAGTCTCTGGAACATTGGAATTTCTCTACTGTTCGCCTTATTCTGATTAGCTCATTCCCCCTGACCATTATGAGATATTTTTCAAGAGACAGACCGTGAGCATAGCGAACAAGATAAGAGATTAGATCTCCGGCAATACGAGAAGCGAATTCTATTAAAAAGATTTTGCCCTCCTCTGAAACTCTAAAGGGCACCTCTAAAAATCCAGCACTGGACAAATTACAATTATTCAATTACAATACAATAATATTGGAGGATCATTATGATTGAAATGACAAGTGAAATAATATATCAGGATGTAGAACGTACAAATCCTTTTATATTCGAACTTAAAAAATCTATCGATTGGGATAGAATCTCAGAGACTATTTCTCAAAATATCCCTAAAAAGAAAAATAATTCTGGAAGGCCAAGATTCCCTGTCTCCCAAATGTTGCGCATTCTCATCCTTCAGGAAACCTACAACCTCTCTGATGATGCCATGGAGGTCCAAATCAATGGTAGCATCTATTTCAAATTCTTTCTTGATATGAGCCTGCTTGATAAATCTCCCGATTCCAAAACCATTTGGTCCTTCAAGGAAACGCTGCGCAAACTCAATCTCGAGCAAACGCTTTTTCTTGAGTTCCATAAATTTCTTGCTGAGAGAAAGATAAAACTGCACAAAGGGAATATTGTGGACGCCAGCTTTGTCAAAGTGCCTGTGCAGCGCAATACCAGAGCAGAAAACCAGCAGATCAAAAATGATGAAATCCCTCCATCATTCAAGGAAAACGAGAATAAAATGAGGCAAAAAGATACGGATGCAAGGTGGACAAAGAAAAATGGCAAAAGCCACTACGGATACAAAAATCACATTGCAACGGCGACCAACGAGCAGTTTATTACCGCTTACGAAATAAGTGCAGCTAATGTGCACGACTCACAGGTGCTTGCAGCTATTTTATCCGAAGGTGTCACGCAGATATATGGGGATAGTGCGTATCGAAGTGAAAAGATAACAAATGAACTACGGAAGAAAGGTGTGAGGAACTTTATTCATCACCGAAAATATCGAGATACTTCACTTACAGAGAAGCAATTAGAAAGTAACCGCCGCAAGTCAAAGACCCGGGCGAAAGTGGAGCATATATTTGCATGGTTTCGCAATTGCATGAATAGGGGATTAGAGTTGCGATGTATAGGGATAGATCGGGTAAGGTTCCGTATGGGGTTACGAAATACTGTGTATAATATGTTAAAATATGTTTCAATTACAGCATAATAGTGGATAATTGTATCTAAAATGCTGTAAATAATGATTTTTTTATGTAAATTCTAATTTTAGTAGGAATTATTGATCGTAATTAATCTGGATCCAACTATTTTTTGTGCTATTTTGTTATGATTAAGGAAGGATTTTTGATTTTACATCGCAATGCCGATTTTTAGAGGTCCCCTAAATTCTAAGTGCAAAACACCATCTAAAGGTCTGAGGGTTAAAACTGCATTATTCAGAAAATCCGCTAAACTTGGAATCTCTTGCATCTTCTCTTCTGGGACTGTAACGTGACCTATTTCATCGAAATAAGGCTCTGCGGAGAGAATCTTTTTATGTAGGAAGAAATTCAGAATTTGTCCTCCCAATACAAGTATTTCCGCACTGTATTCATCTCCCGGAATATACTGTTCAAGGATTGCGGCACGTGAGAAAGAAACCCCTGTTACTCCAGATCTTCTGTGTTCCCGTATTCTTGCCAGATTCTCCTTAATTTCATCACAGGAAAAACATTTCTTAACGAAAAAGCTTGCGGCTCCATCGGCGGGTTTCATGATAAGGGGAAAATTCAAGTGCTCTAGTGCCTTATCAATCTCTAATTCGCTCATTTGCAAATGCAAGACATCATACACCTCTGGCTGCGAGACCAGCCCTTCATCCAAGGTTTTTCTCATTAAAACTTTATTCCTGAAGCGGTTGATATCCCCCTTATCATAGGGCAAGCCATATCGAGAAGCTAAGGCATTAACGAGAGGAACCGCCAATTCCCCTGCCGGAACTATGGAGACCGGCTCAATATCTTCATCACATAATAATTGATAGGCCTGCTCAGCCCTCCAGACTTCAAGATCTTCGATACAAAAACTGTACCCTTGCCAAGCCTCCGGGATATTCCCCTCTGCAAAAATATAACAAGCCTCTAGTCCTAGTTTCTGAACTTGCCAGTCAAATTCTGTAAGCACATAATGACTGACTGCCCCTATGATTATCACCTTTTCTTTCATTTAGCCCTCAATATAAAAACAATAAATCCCCAAAAGATAATCAATCCTATTTGCCATAAAAGGGTCATGTCAATAAATAAAGCCCCCAAGTATATTCCCAAGAATCCACAAACCCCCAGATTCAAGAAGACAATATTCTTCATAAGAAAGCTGTCTTGGCGCAGTGCCTTAATAGCGGCGAACAGAAACGGCAAAAACATGATTTCAGATAAACCTAATAACAGTGCAGAAAGTACTATCAGAAATCTGGTAGGATAAATGACTAACAATGCGATAGATAGAAGAGCCAGTAATGACGCAAGCCTAACAACAAAAAAAGGAGGCATCTTTAAGCGGCTCAGTTTGCCTGTCAGGAAGCTGGAAGAAGTTATTACGATTCCCGATTGTATGCTAAAATAGATGGAGATCCAGAAAGTATAATCCGCGTAAGTTTGCTTTATTAACAACGGAATATAAGAATACATAAGAACAAACACCGATCCTGTTAGTAAGGTTAACACATAGATAGAAGTATTCCTTGATAGATTTGGTAAACTCAGCCTATCAGGCTGTGGCAGAATGGTCTGAAAATAGCCAGAATCCCTTAATAACAGCATATCCACAGAAAACGCGGCAGTGCTAACACAGGTCAGCGCAATAAGCACCAATATAGGAAACGGATAGTAACTCAAGGCCCAAGCTCCCGCAGACGGTATAATTGCGGAGATAATATTGCTAATAATATTGGCTCTTGAGCCTGTTCTCAGAACTTCCTGCTCTTTATTAGTAGCAATATTAATAGTTCTATTAAAATAGGACAGATTGATCATTACGCATCGAAGAATAACTAATGCGATCACAAACAGAATTGCGCTTACGATCTTCATAGAGATAAAAAGGAGCAGATACCCTAAGACATTAATATGAACTATCACGATGAGAAAATAACGAGCGGATAGTTCGTGTCTGACGTAAAGACTTAAGGCTCCAATTAAATAAGAAGTGGCAAATAGTAAACTCAAACTTCCAGGGGAAAGGCTCAATACATCGGCACTCTCCACTACGAGGAAAGGAAGGATTAGAAAGGTGGGGATTAAGAAGAGAGGCAGAAGGCAGAGAGCCGTAAAACTGTCCCTGCTGATTCCAGAGCTGGGTTGTCTCACTTCAAACTTCCCAACAAAGAGTCTTTATACCGTAGAACAGAGGAATAACAATACATCTCTTCGCTCAAGACATAAGATAAGGCAACTCTTTCAATACCAACCTGCTTACAGATAAGCTCCCAGTAATGATTATCATTCATCTTGGAAAATAAGGATATAGCACTGTCAAATATCTTTAACACTTCCTTTCTAGCATTATTATTCATTAACATAAAGTAATCTTGGAAGAAGGTATCTTGTAATGGATTGCTATGCCAGGCTTCATCTTCTCTATGTATCTGGATTATTTTTCTATGGAGCATCAATATGTTCTCATTATCAGGTATAGTACTTAAATATTTACTTAAAGCACTTTCAGCCACTATTGACAATATGATTAAGCAGTCTTCCTCGTGATCAGGATACAAATCCAGCAGTTTAGCGTACAGATTACAAATATCGATATCTTTATCACTGAATTCTCTCAAGTAGGTTTTAAAATCATCATATTGAGATATTGCCAAATGAGATAACATTGTATGAAAGACTTCTTCCATCTGTAGTTGACTTAAAGCTAAGACTTGAGCAGTACTAAGGTCTAACAGTTTTCTACCAGCTATAAGATACCTAATAGCTGGTATTATAATATGTTCTTCTATTAGAATCGTCTTGAGGTTATAGAGAATCCAACCCGCTATTTCTAAAGAACGCTGTTGTTTGCCTGACAAAGATTGAAACATTTCTTGTGATACAGGCAAAAGAGCTGTTGGGAAGATCCCCCCTCTTCCTTGAGGGGGGGGCTTGAACAGAGTTCTACTACAAGGTCGCAGGCTGTATAAATCGAAGATCTTTGTTTAAATTTCTCATATTTCATGTTTGAGTACCCTAGTATGCGAAGAGAAACTTGTCAAGGCATTTCTTCCATAAATCCGCAATATGTGGACAAAAGTGGGGGTGTCCCATTGATTGTTGAAATTCTCAGTGGCCTACAACGAAATCAGTTTATACTGAATCAGCAAAGTTTAGGGCACCTCTAAAAATCCAGCACTGGACAAATCACAATTATTCAATTACAATACAATAATATTGGAGGATCATTATGATTGAAATGACAAGTGAAATAATATATCAGGATATAGAACGTACAAATCCTTTTATATTCGAACTTTAAAAATCTATTGATTGGGATAGAATCTCAGAGACTATTTCTCAACATATCCCTAAAAAGAAAAATAATTCTGGAAAGCCAAGATTCCCTGTCTCCCAAATGTTGCGCATTCTCATCCTTCAGGAAACCTACAACCTCTCTGATGATGCCATGGAGGTCCAAATCAATGGTAGCATCTATTTCAAATTCTGGCTCCTCGGTATATCAAGTTGATTTTAGAGTCGCAGCTACCGGACTCAAGTATATCATCATTAAAAATGTTTCTGTATTCCTGTAACCCCTAGCCCGAACCGCTTGAAATATACTGTTCAACCCTTCCAGACGGGCGCTTGTCTTACCTGAGTGCCAGCGCTCCACCATCTTATCCCCATGTTTCTCCAAGCTATCCAATGCTTTAGCCATCGGCTCTAATAAATCCTGATCTTTTATCAGTTCTCTCGAATAATTGATAAATCTTCGAATCCTCCACTTGGCTTTCTGTAAAGTTTTCGCTCCTCTTATCCAAGATAATTTCTCTTTTATCTGATACCCCGTCATCGTCTGAAAACCTCTCAAAAAAGGCTTTGACATATCACAAACTACTTCTTCAACATTTTCTTTTTCCCCATTATGTTCTTCTATAAAGTCTTTGCACTCCTCAACAACACTGGAATCCCTTCCTTCTTTCGCAAAAATTACAGATTCTTTTTTCTTATCCATATCGACAAATACAGTCACATAGTTATGCCCTCGCTTGCTTGATGTCCCATCAAGTCCAATAGATTTTAAATTAGATAAATCTATTTGTTTTTTACCTTCTTCAACGTAATGTTTGATAATTCTGGCAACTCTTTTATCTTCGATTCCAGTTTGTCTGGCTACTGAGAGCATAGGCATTTCACGCATGAGAACAGCCTGCTCAAAGAGTAAGGTAAAAGAGCTTCCTTTTCTTGCCCATGGGACCAGAATACGCCTGATACCATGGTCTAAACATTTTGTTCGGGGTACTTTTGCGCGGATGTAGCAATGATGCTGAAAGAAGTGTCAATGCCGCCATTCAAGTTCTTTAAAGTCGTGAGCAGGGCACATTTTCTTACACTCACGGATACTTGGAGCCACGCTCAGCTTTAATTGCGATGTGTAATTCGTGAGGCTGCTTCTCTGAGTTCCTGACTGATAATCTGCCATGGTTGGCTCAGGCCCAGAATTAAAAGTTGCTTATCGTTCATTTCCCCATTGTATCATCTTTACCTAGTATCATCTTTACCTAAAATCCACAAAACGTACCGAAGAGCCGAATTTTTAGAGCTGTCCTAATATGTAGTGCGCAAATGCTGAAAATGTAGTTCTGCAACTTCGAGCTGCCGGGGATAAGGCAGACTGATCACACGTTTTTCTCCGGGCAACAGATGAAAACCATTGTCACTGAAGTTACAGAAATTCCCCTCTTTTAAACTGCAATAAAAATAAAACGCAGGTTTATCACTCTGGAGCTCAACATAATTAACTTCGTCCCGGTAGCTGATATCTGCCTGTATTTCGGCCTGCTGTAATTCACAGTTCCTAGGGAACGTGAAAAAGTGTTGGGCCCGGCATTGTTTCTTGCTCTGACCGGGGCAGAGAAATTCCACATCGCAAAAGCATGCTTCCTTGTTATCGGGTACAGCAAAGCGCAGGACTTCACCAACGGCATTGCCCCGCAGTCGGATATTCTGATCCAGGATAGTCTCCATGAGGTTGCCATCAAAATCATAGAGCCGCACCAGAGCCTTACCGTGCAGCTCATCGCCATCATTTACAATCCGAACAGTACAAAAGCGCCCCACATCCTGCACAAAAGGTTCTGCTGAGCTTTCGTAGACCGGCTCCTTATCTGAATAAATACAAATATGAAGGGGGTTAAAGAACCGACCTGCCTCGTAGTGTAATAACTTAAATTTGCCTGTGTACTCAATGCTGCTCCAGGAAGCCACCGGCCAATTGTCGTTGAGTTGCCAGTAGAGCGCCCCCATGCTCAAAGGCATCTGGGCCCGCCAGTATTCCACAGCCATCTTAATGGCCAGAGCCTGCTGCACCTGCGACAAATAGACAAAGTCTTCCATCCTGCTGGGAAAGCGGAAGTAACGGGTGAGCGTTTCAAGAATAATGGTATTGCCCTTGGGGCTTTTTTGGTGGTGCCCCATTACAGGGGAAGTCAGATTTCGTTCTCCCCCGGTACCGGCAAAACTGGCAATGGTTTCCACCGAAGGGAAGGATTGAAAACCGAACTCAGAGCAAAAACGCGGCACTACATCGTAGTAGGCTTCCAAGGGCTTCCCTTCGTGCCAGACGCTCCAATAGTGCATGTCACCTTTGCTATCGTCATGCCAGCCATCCGAATAGTCATGGGAGCCGGCAGAGGGAGAAGAAGGCCACCAGGCTCTTCCCGATAGGGATTCGGGGTCTTCTTCTGCTACGATACGCCCGATCACACCTTCGTAAAGGCGGTCGTAATCTACCAGATAGCGGTCGCGGTTCTCGCGCGAAACGGGATACCAGTTGAGAGCACCCAGCGTTTCGTTGTTACCGCACCAAATGGCGATGCAAGGATGGCCCTGTAGACGGCGAATCTGGTAGCGTACCTCTCTGCCGACGTTTTCTAAGAATTCTTTGCTGCCCGGATAGAGTGCACAAGAGAACATAAAGTCCTGCCACACCAGCAAACCGTACTCATCGCAAAGCTCGTAAAACTGTTGTGATTCATACTGTCCTCCTCCCCAGACACGGATCATATTCATATGCATCTGAGCAGCGGCGCGAAGCAAGTGCTCATTTTTCTCTCTGTTTTGCAGGCCCGGCATCGCATCACTGGGAATCCAGTTGGAACCCTTGGCAAAAAATTCTCTGCCATTCACCACAAAATTTATGCCTTTGCCATGAGTATCCTCCAGAGTCTTGAGTGCAATTGTACGAAAGCCCAGCTTCTTGATGCTGCGAAAGACCCCCAAAACAATTTCCAAAGGGTAAAGGGGCTGCGCTCCCATGCCATTAGGCCACCATCGCTGCACATCCTGCTTGGAGACTTGAATGCTCTGTTGAATGCGCGAGCTGCCTTCGACTATCGAGATCTTCGAGTTGTAGTCACGCTCTTGGAAGCGGAGCAGTAACTCAGCTTCACAGTTCCTCTGGCATTGCAGTTCAAGCTGTACTACAAGTTCCCAGTTGGCACCAGCTTCCAGGACTTGAACACTCTGGCTTATGATGCCAAAGGAGCTGCACTGCAGTTCCATTTTGCCATAACTGCCACTCACCATCAGACAGGGGCCCCAGTCCCAGCCGCCGTGGCAAGGGGCTTTGCGCAGCAGGTTGATGTGGTCAAACTGGACGGCGCTATGGTTGTGGGGAACCGGATAGGGAAGTTCCATGCTGCGCTGCTTTGCCTGCCGGCTATGACTGGAAAATTCCAGCCGAATCTTGTTGGAACCCTTTTGCAGACAGGGAGCAACATTACAACAGTAGGGAAGGTACATGTTTTGACTCTGGCCAAGGAGTTGATCGTTCACATAGATCGCGCTGACGGTGTCTAAAACTTCAAAATACAAAAAGGCAGATTCGGGCTGCCTTTCCAAGTGGATTTCCCTCTCGAAAATCCAGTCTTCTTCCTGCAACCATTGCAATTCTAGTTCGTTTCTGCCGTAATAGGGATCAGGGACCAGTCCCGCCCGGTATAGACAGCTCAGGTTATCTCTAGGGAGCTCTGCACAAAACTCCTCAATTTTGCCACTGCGCGTGCGCAGCCTCCAGTTCCCCGCAAGAGAAATAATACTGTCTGTTTCACTCGTCATGAAACTTGCTCCTTTGGAAGTTCCCGGAAGCCCGACCCAGTGCTGGGCAACGAGCTCTCCGTGAGTAACTTTGCTGTTGAGGGGGGACCTCTAAATAGCTTCGCAGGAAGAGCGAATTTTTAGAGGTCTCCATTTAATCAGAATTTATCAGTTATTCTTTCAATGCTCCCTGAGCGAATCCTCTTACGATTTTTTCGTGAAAAGCTATATAAAAAATTAACATAGGTATGGTTCCTATGACTAATGAAGCAAATTGCAACCCAAAATCTGCCACAAGTGAACCGGCAAAAGCATTGATGCCTACGGTTAAACTTCGAATTTTATTACTGCTGATCAGAATAAACGCCAATACAAACTCATTCCAGTTCGCCAGAAAAGTAAGTATCATTATTATAGCTGTCACAGGAGTCGCGATAGGAACAATTATACTGATAAAAATCTTGAGGTAATTGGCACCATCAATCAGTGCAGATTCTACCAAAGAATCTGGAATACCGACAATGTAACTATGAGCCAGATATACAGCCATAGGTAGACCAAAGGCAATATAGGGAATAATCAGGCCTATTCTGGTATTTCCAAGGCCGATTTTCGATTCTATGATAAACAAAGGAACCAAAACAGCGTGCACAGTTATTAAAAGCCCTATGGCTAAATAACCAAGAAGAAAGGAGGACATTTTTTTATATGGGAATTTTGCAAAGCCAAAGCCGGATGCCAGTGCAAAAATAACTGTACCATAGGTAGCAAAAAAAGTATATATGATACTATTACCCATATACAACCCTAAATTGCCCCTTGTCCAAGATATGATATAATTTCTTATGGTCGGATTATATGGAAAGGACAGAGCATTTCTGACAATTTCGGAATGGGATTTAAATGAAGAATAAAACAGCCAAATTAATGGAATGATTGTCATTATAGTAAAACCAATCATAACAATATAAGACAGTATTTTTAAAATATATAGAAGATTATTTGTTTTCATATGTTTCTATTTCAACGATTTTCAGTTAAACCTTCTGCCAAAATATCTCTTTATCATATTACTTAATAAGATTAAAATAATACTTATTGTGACAATTAATACTGATACGGCACTTCCAAAACCGTATTTATAATAACTAAAAGTATTATTATACATGTATATTGAGACAACTTCAGTAAAATGGGCAGGCCCACCGCCCGTCATGGCAAAAATTAAGCCAAAACTCTTAAAACTTCCAGAGATTGCAAATACAGTACAAACAAATAGCACTCCTATCATTGAAGGGATAATAACAGTATAAAGTATTTGCCATTCGGTAGCACCATCAATTACGGCAGCCTCAAGAGTTGATACATTAATCCTTTGCATATTTGCCAAGAATATAACCATGTATAGACCAGTGTACATCCATAAAATAACAAATAAGATAGGGACTATAGCCCAATTTTTGCTTTCGAATACAGAAAGAACATATTGGGGATCGTTTAAAGCCGATCTCATAATTGCAGTATAAAAACCTGTTGGTGAGAATATCTGATTCCAGAGTATTGCGACAACAACTGTAGATATCATATTAGGTAAGAATATCATCGATTTGAAAAAATCAGATGCCCTGACTAATTTTCGAAATAGAATATAAGCTAATATAAAGCCTAGGGGGATCTGGCCAAAGACGGAAACCAAAACGGTTAGAACATTGTTTCTCAATCCATGCAGGAAGATCGAATCGCTAAGGATCTTAACATAATTGGTCAAACCGCTAAATGTTGGCAGTCCAAAACCAGACCACTGGGTAAAGCTGATGGACAAACTAAACAATACAGGCAATAGAATTACAGCTGTATATATAAAAATAGCAGGGAATACCAGAATGCTATAACTAATAATCTTGTGAAAAACTAATTTCCCCATAAATTTCCCGTCTGGATCCTGGAGTAATTTGATTGTTCATTTTTATCAGAACCCCGTCTCATTTAAGATGCCCAAGCTTCTGATTATAGCCAAAAATGCCACGATTTACTTGCGCCGGGAATCATTCTCTGCCACCCATGCTTCATACGAAGAAGCCACCTGTTCCACCGTCTTAGAACCAAACATCATTTCTTGTATAAGAGGCTGGAGTAGGCCCATCCCCTCAGCATCCATTGCATCATCCAAGACGTATCCCATGGGGGTATTTGCTTGAAAATCAATTAGTTTCTGCGTCATTTTATCCACAGCCAAACCTGAAGGATCGATTCTATAGGCGGGAATAATTCCTTGGCCCATATGTATCCGTGAACCAACAGGACCAGAATATAGCCATATCCAGTCCCAAGCTATGCCCGCTTCAGCACCTTCTAACTTGGTATTCATTGCAAATCCTGTCCCAGCGACTCCTGAAGAGGAACCGGGAGCACCCTGTTCATTGGGAAGCTTAGGAATTACGTTCAAGTTGACATAACCTTTTTGCTCTTCAGATAGGGTTTTTGCAAGTTCTTCTATTTTCCAATCCCCGTCAATATAGTACACAGCTTTTTCTTGCACAAATAATTCTGTTCCTTGGGGATAGTCCATTTGATTAACACCCGCAGGAAATAATCCTCTTACAGAAAACTCGTGAATGACATCCAGAGCATTGATAAATTCTGGGTCATCGAAAGAATTCTGTCCCGTAATGGCTCCGTCAAGCCATTTCATCCCCCCCGTTCTTTCTACCAAAACACTCAATAATGTAGATTGCATCTGCCAGCCGTCTTTGTTTGACATAGCAATTGGAATATATCCAGCTGATTTGATGATTTCAGCCTGGTCATACATTTCTTCTATTGTTCCGGGATAACTCAGACTAAGCCTTTGCAGCAATTTTTCGTTGGTATAAACAACATGCGTCGCCCCTACTTTAGACGGCAATTCGTATATTTCTCCATTAGGTCCTTGCGGCGACATGGCTGTAGGGGCAAAATTGTCCTTCTCATCACCCAAATACGGACGCAGGTCTTTTACTAAACCATGCTTAGTAACATAACCGGTGCGTTCCCCAGGATAAAGACGAATGATATCTGGCAACTGTCCACCAGCTGCCATGGCTTGTAACTTCTGGTGCCATGGCTCATTGAAAAGTTCTTCTATCTCAAATTTTACATCTGGATGCCTTTCATAAAATTTATCCAGTATAATATCAAATTCAACAGAATTAGCAGCTGTTTTATTACGATAATTATACATGGTTAACACCATTTTTCCGTCGGGGGATAATGTATTCTCCCCCCCACGACAACTAGCTTCAGAAAATAATGTGACAGATAATACTATTGTAATCAATACGGAATTTTTCATAACATTCCCCTTTCTTTGGTGGTGCCCTTACGCAGTCCCCTGCCCATTTCTTGTCTCCATAAGGAGACCCAGCTTCTGATAATCAGACACGATAGGATATAAAATATCCTCATCTTCTTCGACTACGGGGAAACGACTGACCTTGTTATTGCGAAATACGTTGTCTGTAGTATCATCATTTACAGTACTGACTTCGCCTATTAACACAGTATGCTCCCGTGGCCAGAAACTATGCGTATAAAACGGGAGCAGCGTCAGGCTCTGCCCGCTATGCAGAATAATTTCTTCGTTGCTTTTGACCTCGTGCTCCATCCCATCAATAGACAGGCTTACCGGGCTTTCAGGATTTTTGTCGTGATAGACTCGAAACGTGAGGCCCCCTTTGGAACGGTTAATAATATCTTCGGTTTTGTATATGTGGTGATGATATGGGCAAACTTGTCCCGGCTTCATCACAATGAGCTTTTCACAATAGGATCGGGACGTGTTCTGTACTCCATTCCTTATCGTAAAGAGCACTAGGCCGTCCGAGTCAAAATCTCCCCCATTGTCCGTAACATCCCATCCCAGAGCCCGCACAAAGATTTCCTGACACTGCCCCTTGTGGCTATGCCAGTCGTCGATGGACCACGTGGCCCATTCGGGAAGATAGAATTGAGAGTCATCCAAAAATTGAATCGTTTCCGTGATGATTTGATTAATCCTGCTGCGTTTCATATCTACAGCCCTCCTTGGATTGTTATAAAATCTTGTAATTCTTTCAACGATTTGGCTCCTGCGGTACTGGAGACTGCGCTCAGATTAAATCTGGCTGCGGCATGAGCCAATTGGATGGCGAGCAGCGGCTCGTATTCTTGGTGAATCCCATACAAAAAAGCCGCAGCAAAAGCATCTCCAGCACCCAGACCGCTTTGTATATGTGCTTTATCCAAGTGAAATGAAGGGGCGCTGAATGATTCCTTATGTTTATTCAGATAAAATGCTTGTTCCGGGCAGTGAATGACCACAGCTTCAGAAACTCCTGCATTCAGAAATACGCTCGCAGCATTTTCTAAGACTTTTTGAATGATCGCCCCATCCGCATCTCGAACAGCTTCTTCCAGAATCTTTCCCGCTTCAATTTCATTAATAATCAAAAAATTCAGGAATGGCAGGCAGGAAAAGAATATTTTGCGCAAATTCTCATTGACTGGGGAGGATACCATGTCCATTGCCGTTATGCACCCCTGAGACTGAAAGTGCTCCAAAGCATCTGAAAAAAAACTCCGGGCCTCATTTCTCATAACTTCCAATTTTGGAAGGGCTCCCAGATAGCCTATTTGAACAATTTTCCGGGACGTATGTATTTTTCTTATGAATTCTAATGACAATTCTCCGCCATGACCGGAGTGGAAAAAGAAAGTCCTCTGTCCTTCCTTTGAAGATACAACAACATCTGTAAAGGAAGTATGTCCTGAACTAATTTTATGTATGGATTCAACGTTAATGTGATGCTCTTTCAGTTTCGATAAGATAAGCTCCCCATTGCTGTCATCGCCAATAAAGCCCGCACTGCTCAAAGGAATATCAGGATCTATGATCGCCAGATTGATCGGGACATTACAAGCATTCCCGCCGACATCTTTCTTCACTGACAGAATTGTTGCCAGATTTCCCTGCTCGGGGAAAGTATCCACTTCCTTAATCAGATCAACAATAGCGTTTCCCACAACGAGAATCCCATTATTACACATAGAAATTTGCCTGCTTCTATCGCCTGAAAACATATCCAGGGACCTCTTAGCCATATCCCGGGATTCCGGTCTAGGCATTACCCGCACTACCCCACATCTGCATGTTGTGTGTGGCATTCTTATAATAAGCTTCTTCAATAATATTCCAGACTCTGGCAATATCTTCCCCTCTCTGGAACGGATTTGTATGGATATAACGCTGCAAAGATTCCTGGGCATCTAAAGAATTTTTCGTATAAAAGTTAATCTTGCGTATCCCCAATGATATCGCCCTTTGAAAGTCAGCATCACTGATACCAGATCCCCCGTGTAAAACCAGTGGTATCCCGGTATCAGAGCTAATGCGGGACAGCAGATCAAAATTTAAGTCGGGTTCATCTTTATACTTGCCATGTACATTGCCAAAGGCAATCGCAAGAGCATCTATACCGGTCTGCTGAACAAATTCCGTCGCCTGCACCGGGTCGGTAAATTTGCTGACATCTACGGTATTTTCGGAGCCATCGCCTTCGCCCCCACCGACACAGCCCAGTTCCGCCTCGACAGAAATATCTAAAGGCTTACATATCCTTACAATATCCTTTACTGCCCTTATGTTTTCTGAAAAGATCTGTGCCGATGCATCTATCATTACCGAACTGACACCGTAACGGACAGCCTGCATAATCGCAGCTATGGATTGGCCGTGATCCAAATGTAAGACCACGGGGACATTTGTCCGAGAAGCTGCGCATCTGGCCGCAACTACCATTAACTCAAAGTCCATAAAGGGAAAATGAGCTTCTGCAAAAGCCAGAATCACAGGCGATTTTTGTTCCTCTGCCGCTCTGATAATGCCTTTCAGCATACTGATACTGTTGATATTATACGCACCTACTCCGTAGTTATGTGCTGCTGCATGTTCTAAAACTGTTTTCAGGTTTACTAAAGGCATGGCTACGACCTGTAAATAACTGTCCGATGACAATTATGAAATTTTTCTGTTTCTTATTTTATCTATAATTACCGCAATAACAATGACTAACCCTTTGATAACAGACTGCCAGAAATCCGACACCTGCATCAACGTCAGGCCATTGTCCAGAACACCAATGATCAAAGCGCCTATCAGTGTGCCCCCGATCCCTCCAATTCCACCGACAAAACTGGTGCCGCCCAGAATTACCGCTGCTATGGCATCCAGCTCTGCTCCATTACCCAAAAATCCGTTGGCACTGTATAAACGACTGGAAATCATAACACCTGCAAGCCCAGCACAAAGCCCACTGATCATATAGACGATAACCAGCACCCACTGTACCGGAATACCTGTCAAACGGGCTGCTTCTTCATTTCCCCCAATGGAATACACCCATACGCCAAAAACGGTTTTCCGCAAGACAACCCACAGGACAACTGCTAACAACAACGAAATAATAATCAGATAGGAAATCCCAAATATCTTGGAATTCGCGACCCAAGAAAAATTTAAGTCATTATTAATAATCGTAGTTCCTTTAGCCAATAGAAATGCAGCACCTCTATATGAAGTCAGCCCCCCTAAAGTAACGATGAAAGGGGGCAGTTTCACATATGCTATCAATATTCCTACAATCGCTCCAATCACCCCTCCTAGGCCTATTGCAACCAATGGTGCCAACGGGGTCATTGAGGAAAACAACATTGCTGAAACAGCAGTCATGGCCATCAGCGCACCGACGGACAAATCTATCCCCCCAGTGAGGATGACAATAGTCATTCCACTGGCCAGAACAATATTGATAGCCGTTTGAATGAATACATTCTCTATATTATTTATCAGCAAGAAGTTTTCATTCATAATGCTGAATAATAACGCTATCAACAATAGTACGGGAAACATTCCCATCTTTTTTATTATTCTCATAGAGTGATCGAAATTCATTTGCTATCCTTACCCCTGAGTACACAGATGCATTATATATTCCTGTGTAAAATTTTCTTTATCGGTGATGTCATCGACGATGCTACCATCTCTCATAACCAGTATCCTATCGGACAGATGTAATATTTCAGGGAGTTCGCTGGAAATAAATACGACAAGTGTGTTGCTTTGCGCAAGTTCCCGGACCATCTTATAAATTTCCTGTTTTGCTCCAACATCTATCCCTCGGGTAGGTTCATCCAGTATTAAGACATCCGGTGAAATATTCAGCCATCTGGAAAGTAATATTTTCTGCTGGTTTCCACCCGAGAGTGCTCTGGGCTTCTTATTCAAATCTGTCTTAATATTAAGATTTTTTATCGATTTTCCAGCCATCAAAGTATTCTTTTTATTATTAATAAATATCTTAAAATGCGAATTGCCCGTCTGATTATTTTCTACCAGATTTTCCAACGAGGTCATGTCCAGGAACAGCCCCTGTAGTTTTCTGTCTTCCGGGACCATCCCTATCTTATGTTTTATTGCATCAATGGGAGATTGGATATGCAATAATTTCCCATTCAAATAGATTTCCCCTTCCAGTTTCCTGTCCGCGCCAAAAATCAATCTGGCTAATTCGCTTCTACCGGCACCAACCAGACCAAATAAACCAATAATCATTCCAGATGATAATTGGCAGTTGATATTCTGAATAAATCCTTTAGTATCAGACAAACCCTTCAGTTCTAATGTTCGTTTGGAGTTTGTCTCATCGGGACAGTCCAATATATTTTCTTCATAGTATGATGACAAACTTCTGCCAACCATCATGTATATAATATTATCAGAATCGTCCGCTGTAGATTCTCCTATGTACTGACCGTCCCGCAAGACGGCGACACGACTGGCAATTTGCTGTATCTCATCCATTTTATGGCTGATGTATATAATGGTTATTCCTTGTTTTTTTAGTTTTCGGATAAGTTCAAATAGATTCTTCACCTCTCTGTTACTTAGAGATGCCGTCGGTTCATCCATAATAATCAGGCGGCTATTGTGAGAAATTGTCCGGGCAATCTCTACTAATTGCTGCTGTGCGACACTTAAATTCCCGGCCAGATCACGGGAAGAAAAGTTCACATTTAAAACTTCCAACAGGTCTTCAGCTCTATCGTACATCTGTCCTTTGTGCAGCATTCCAAAACGGCTTTGCTCGCTGCCCATAAAGATGTTTTCCATTACACTGATGTTAGGAGCAATGCTGAGTTCTTGATAAATAAGCGAAACTCCCATGTTTCTGGTATAAGACAGATTGAACATTTCATATTCTATGCCATCCAGAAACACCTGGCCCGAATCAGGGGGATACAGACCGGCAACAATTTTCATTAAAGTACTCTTTCCCGCTCCGTTTTCACCGGAAAGGGCCAGAATTTCCCCCTTGCAGATATCCAAGGAAACCTCATTCAAAACTTTTATCCTGCCAAATGTTTTGGATATGTTTCGAATACTTAACAGTTTTTCCATACGCAACAGGCCTCTGTACCTGCTGGCAAAGGCAGCGACATCGCCACCTTCGCTATACAGATTTATTGTGGCACAGCCCAACCTTTATAAGAATTCACGTTATCCTTCGTTACTAGGGTAACCGGAATCTTGATGACGTCAGATCCCGGGTTTTGCTTGTTTACGACAAGATTATAGCCAATCTCGACAGCCTTCTCTGTCATAAAATTGGGATCCTGCGCTGCACTCGCAAGAAAAATCGAGTCCGGATCTTTCAGAGCGACAACGGCATCCGGAGAGCCGTCTACTCCGACCACGAACATTTCTTTTTCTCTACCAGCCTGCTTGATGGCCAGTTCCGCACCAATACCTGTGGGATCATTTATCGCAAATACCGCATCAATTTCCTGGAACGATGTCAACAGATTGGTCATCACTTTTAAGCCGCCATCTCTGCTTCCCCCAGCATTTTGATTATCGGAAAGAACATTGATACCAGGGTATTTAGCAAAAACATCCTGAGCACCTTTAACCCGGTCAATGACTGCGGTCACCGGCGGTCCATTAATAATGACTACATTCCCCTTACCATTAAGTCTGTCAACAAGGAATTGTGCCGGGATCATGCCTGCCTGATAATTATCTGAAGTCACGGTTGCATCTACTCCACCGTCAGCCCCCACATCTACCGCGATCACGGCTATTCCCGCCTGTTTCGCTTTCCGCACCGCAGGCGCAATTCCAGCCGTACCCGCCGCATTCAGAATTATCAGCTGTGTGTTATTTGCAATAAAATTATCGATCTGTGTAACCTGTTTACTCAAATCATAGCTACTGGATAGGACTGTTATCGAAGAATTTCCTCCTGTAAGTTCTGCGATTTTTGCTTCGGCTCCTTTTCCCATCGTATAAAAAAATGGGTTTGCCAAATCTCCAACGGTTACGGCAACCTTGAAGTCCTTGGAATCAGAGCTACTGGAACCACGTGCCGCCAGATTTCCAATGGAATACAAGCTTACAAATACAAAAGCAATAAGCATCTTTTTCATGGTCAATATTCCTCCATTACCAATCAAAACAAAATTAGTGTTTCTTTACACTACTCAATACAAAAAATATATCTACTTTCACTTCATATCAAACTACTTCCTTGAATGTAATAAGGCTTTATCTTTTCCGTTGTCCGCCATCAGCTCCGTTCGTCAAGAGGGCAAGCTGCTCAACTGCAATATTTCCAAGTTTCCGAGTATCCTGAGCCACTGTAGCCAATCTCGGATCCGTTTCATCCGCCCAATCAAAACCATCAAAGCCGAGAATCTGAACCTCATCGGGAATGCTGAATCCAGATTGCTTGAGCGTGAATATGGCCTCGTATGCCAGCGGCTCCGAAGTACAGAAAATGGCCCCGACACTATTTTTTCAGCACACGGTGGGGAGCTGCCCCATCCTCCAAGTCCTGTCCTGCATATCAAAAACAATATCCAATACCAGCACCTGATCATCTGCAAAACAAGAGCGAAAAACCAAATAACGGGCTTCCGAGTTGGAGATTTTGCGGATATCCTTCAATCCCAGAACCTTCCTGTCATCTCGAATGGTCGCCTGAATTTTCTGCGCAGCCAGGGTGCTTTCGGCAGTATCGTCCGTAGTTACCGTGATATTTTTGGGAGAAATCTCCTCACGGTAAAAGGGGCGATCGAGAACCATCACGATTGAAACAGAAAACGATTACATAATTTTCATTAGCTTAACACGACTCTGTTAAGCTGTCAAACATTTTCTTCAGATTTCGGAAAAATGATCTGCCAATCCTGATACAGGCGGGATCTTGGGGAGACCTTTAGGGAACCCCCTAAAAATTCGCTTTTGTCTTCTTGCGAAGCTATTTTGGAGCGAGGAAGTGAAGCCGAAGAATACTTTGTTGTATTGTAAGGATTTACTGACGAAGCTGTTCGTTTCAAAAGAGCGAGCAAGAGCGCAGAATGGAATTTTTAGAGGTCCTCTAAAGAGGCTGACTTTTCTAAACACGTTGCAAAGCTTTAGTATCTGTAATATACTAGCATAATTCAGGTAATCGGTTACACATATAATGAACATCAAAGAAATCGCTCAACTTTGTGGAGTATCGGTTGCTACGGTCTCTCGCGTACTGAACAAGCGTCCGGGAGTATCGGAAGCCAAACGCCACAAAATTGAAGCCCTGATCAAAGCGAACGGTTATGCGCCCGACCCCGCAGGTCGGGCGCTGTCGAGCCGTAAGAGCTGGGTGATCGGAGTGCTCCTGAGCACTTTGGAGAATCCGTTCTATGCGGAAATCCTCGCCGGAATTGAATCTGTGCTGCGCGGCAGCGACTACAGCATCCAGCTGTGCTGTTCGGACTGGGACTACGAGACTCAGAAGTGCGCCATCAATAATTTCATGAAGCAGCACTTAGCTGGAGTTCTGGCAGTCCCCATGAATGATTCCTTGGCTGACTTTGCCCCTTTACGCCAGAAGGGGCCTCTGATTCTGCTCGATTACACAGCCAGGGAAGATTCCTGGAATTATATTTGTACCAATCACGTACAGGGGGGGGCCCTAGCGGCAGAATACCTGATCGGTCAGGGACACCGGAGAATCCTGATTTTGAACCCCCATCGGCATCAGACCTGTTACGACCGGATTGAAGGCTTTATCGCCTATACTAGAAATGAACTGATTGCCAAGCACGTCCACATCGATATTGAGCACGGCATCGAGAGTAAAAAAACTGTAGATAAAATGCTAGAAAAAATTGAGTTGCGCCAATACACCGCCGTGTTCTGTACTAATGATATCATTGGGGTATATCTGATCGAAGCGCTCAGCAATCGGGACGCCGAGCCGACAGGAAAGCAGTCCTTAACGCAGAGGAGCTGGAAGGTGCCCCAGGATATTACCGTGTTCGGCTATGACGATGTATCACTGGCCCAATACTATCGGGTACCTATCAGCACAGTGAGCCAAGCAAAGCGCTTTATGGGCGAACTGGCCGCCACCGAATTGCTGTACCAAATACAAAACGGGGCGCGCAGCTATCGTTTGAAATTGCAGCCGGAGCTGGTGCTGCGCCAAAGTTGTGCTGCCCCCCGCCTTCGGTTCGCAGATCTACCGCATTAAGAAGGTGGATTCCCGCACGCCTGCGCTGTTTAAGAGCTACTGTATCGCAGCCCTGCAATGGCTCCTAGTGTTCTGCTAAATTCATTTTTGTGTACTGCTCTTTCAGCCAGTCTATTTTAGACTGTATCGTTTCTACTTCTGCTGTCCATACAAACTTCCTTTTACTCTTACACCAGTTTTTTATGTACGCCATTATCGCTTGTTCTAATGATTTTTTGCTCTTCCAGTACTTTGATCTCGGCAGGATTCACATTGACTTTGATTGGAGCAGACATACTTCTATTATACCATTATCCATTTTTTTGTATATAGCATCACACTAGTTGCTCAGTCTTCCGGGCTTGGTCCGAAGGCTTCTTCGAGTTCTTTGAGCTCTCGCAGTGAATCCGATGAGTCAACATCGTCTTCCGCAGCAGCTGCATTGGCGTAATTGGGCACCGCACTGTCCGCTGGGTCAGTGTTTTTTGCCACGCTGCGACTGCGGAGCTCATAACGCAGACTCAGCTCCAAGCTCAACTTATTTGCCAACTGCCCGATGGCCTGCTGGAGATGGAGAACCGCACTGCTGTCCCAGCCATATCGCAGCGACCACTCATCCAGCCTCAGAGCCAAAACAAACTGCCAGTTGCGGCTCAGGCGCAGGCGGCCCTGCAACTTCGCCCGGAAACTAAGCCGGGAGAGTCGGCCAAATCTGCCGGACTGCTCGAAATTCAGTCGGATGCCCAAGTCCAGTTGCAGTTGAAATACCTTCCACCAACCCATCCGCTCCGCAGTGTTGCCGTGCCGGAACTTGCTGTACTGCCAGACTTGTACAAAGAAACCCAGCCTCCAGTTGCCCCGCAGGTTTTCCCAATTGTCCCAGTGCCCCGAGAACCAGAGTTCGCCCAGCGGTCCGGCTGCTCCGGCTGGCAGATGCGCTTCTTCTAAGCCGAGACTGCTTTGCCAGCCCCAGCGAAAGCGGGTTCCCCCGCGGCCCGTGCCTCCCGATTTTTGTTCTGGCACGGACTCAGGCTGGTCCGGTTTTCTGGTGGGGGGCCGCTGCTGCCAGCCGAGTCGCCATTCCAGTTCGCGCCGCCATAGTGGTGCGGGGAAGCTGCTCTGCTTCACTTGAATGTCGGCACTGCGCGGAACCATTTGCTGTAGTTCAGCATCCAGTATGAAATACCATGTCGTGTCCGGTGCAGTGGCACTTGGGCTCCGGTGGCGCGACCACAGCCGGTAGTACCGGATGCCCAGATTCCAGTAGTTGCCCTGTGTCGGTTGAAACAAACGAATGCTGTGCAGCCCGCTGCGAAAACGCAGTACTTGTTCCTGTGAACGCAAGCCGCCGCTTGTGTTGTAATTAATAGAATGGGCAGGAGCATCGAGGTGGGGACTGGGAACGTTGGTCTTATTGCGCCAGTGCAGACTGAGCTGATTCTGCGCGTACAGACGCTTGCCGAAGCGTCGGCTGAGGGCCGATCTTGCCAGTTTGCGCCCGGCATCAACCCAGTGCGCATCAGCAGCGCTGAGCAAAAATTCATTTCCTATGGCAAAGCGCTTTGTTCGCAGGGCAAACTGCTTTGTTGGCAGGTCTTGCAACAGTACCTGCCGCGCTTGGAACGGCAGATAAAATCGAGTGTAGAATTTCTGAAGGCCGCCCCAGTAATCCAAAGGGCTGACGCTGAAAGCCAGTTCGCTGCCCAGGTGCAGAAAGGCAGTGCGAGCAGGCAGTCTGGGCTTGAGATCCGGGCCGGCTTGCTTAGGGAACAGTCGTTTCCAACCGGCTTGCAGATAAATTTGCTTGACCGCGCGGTCGTATCGCAGCAGTTCGGCCCAGCGTTCTGCGGTTCCCGCATCGTATAGTGTTGTGCTCCCGACCTGAGGGCTGTGGCTGAAGTACCAATCGCCGTTTTGCCGGTGACTGTCGGCGCTCAAGTTCTGGCTCCACAAAGTGGCCGCGCGCAGGCGGTAGATGTTCTTACCCGAATGAATTCCCCGGTCCGGCACAGTTATGCATTCCCCGCAGGCCTTTGTCCGGGGCCTGATATTTGGGACAGCCGCAATGTGATCGAAGCGCAGAGCCAGCCCGCTACTGAGCTGCTCAGCAGTACCATCGCGCTGATGTAACAGCAGTACTTGCAAGTGTGGTCCGTCCCAGCTCAGCCCCCAGTTCCGGCCCAGCCCTACTTCCGGCCGGTACTTCGTTGTGGCAAAATTCTGGCCGGGCAAGGCAGGACGGCCGGACCGAGGCAGGGCTGCCGGAGCGGCTTTCCCGGTGGCAAACGGAGCCGAAGCTGAGAGAGTCTGCCACGGGCTCTCGTCCCGTACCCGGATGCTGCCCACTTGCAGGTAGGAGCCACGCTGTGGTTTGCCCGCTTCACCTGTTTTGCTCCCCACGTTGGGAACTGCCTGCGGTCCGGCCCAGCGCAGATACAAGCCACTGTGATAGGCCGTATTCAGGGCTTGGGCGCAGAAGGCTCCCTCTTGCGACAGCCGCATAAACTCCCTCGCACATTCTCCCGGATAGCCTGGATTATTGCCGGAGTCCGGAGGCTGCCACAACAACTGCAGGGGTATGTGTCCACGGATTTTGAGGTAGCCCAAGGGCTGCGCGAGATAGCCTTGTCCTTCGGGACGGGGACTTTCCAGTTCCCAATACAGAAGCACCCGATCAAAGTCCTGCAGGTAGTCCTGCACACTGTAGTACCGGTCGCCTCGGAGAATGGGCAGCACTTTCTGCACGCGTAATTGCCAAGTACTGTACCAGGCTCTGTCAATAGCGGGAGTTGTGGGTTGGGAAATCCGGGGAAGCGCGATACTTTGGTCTGTTGGAAGGGGCGCGAGAATTTGGGGCTCAGACCGGAGCCTGCGTTTTGCGGATGGGCGGATGGGTTGTTCCATGCGCTCGCGGCTCACATCGCCGCTGAGCTCGACCGGGCTGACCGGGGAGATATCCTGGGGACTGGTCGTTACGCTGCTGTCGTAACTGGTGCAGAGCAGGCCGGCCACTGCTAGCAGTAGCTTGAAACGTTCGCCTGCCGAAAGCCCGAAACCTTGCATGCAAGGTAACAGGATCGAAAATGAAATGGGGAAAAGCCGAAAGGACCCGGAAATCAGTGTTCGGCCCAGCGAGGGCCAAATCGAAGGTCTCTACGGTGAAATCCGGCAGCGCGTAGAGCAAAGAGCACACTTTGGTGACTACCCTGACCAGAAAAATGGCCGGACACCTCTCCGACTACCTGAATAACATGGGCTTGGAGTGCCAGTGTTTAGAATCCGAGCTGGGCGCCATCGAACGGGCAAAAATCATCCAGAAACTGCGCAGCGGGATTTTTGATGTGCTATCGGGTCGTTCTCGGGAGCCCGAGCATTTGGAACAGACGTGGAGTTCTGATGGGAATGCATCTTGTTCCGAGAATGTGCGGAAGTGGGCTTTGTGTCCTTTCTGCGCCCCGATTTCGCGTTTTTTGCCCTGTTTGCCCCCTATTTGCTCATGGATGAGGGGATCTTTGGAGTCTTTTAACGATGTCGCTGGAGGGTGGTTTTGAGGAGTTGGAGGAGTTTGGGGAGAGCTTTGCAATGATCGCTTCGAGTTCCAGGATGCGCCGCTCAAACGCGGAGACTCGTTGCCATAGAGGCGCCCCCTTTTGATTTTTCCCATGAAGGGTTACAGGTTCTCAGCATTTCATGAAGCTCTGGACAAGCCAAGTCTTTTTAGAAGCCCCTTATACACGTTCGGAAACCGAGCAGCTGCGAAATCCCATTCTCCACCATCGCAAACAAACCTTTGCCAGACACAGAAGGCCCGCTTTAAAAGCTTCCAGCACAGCACCATACCTTGACAGCATCTTTTGATCGATTAGAATGCCGCTCACCTGATTGGTTTTTAGGGGTGTGCCGTCTTAGCTCAGTTGGCCAGAGCACGTGACTTGTAATCTCGGGGTCGTCAGTTCGAATCTGACAGACGGCTTTGCCTGCAAACCATTCCCGAAAATCATTCTCAGGGGGAGATTCCCGAGCGGTCAAAGGGGGCAGACTGTAAATCTGCTGCGCGAGCTTCGGCGGTTCGAATCCGCCTCTCCCCATATTTTAGAGGTGCCCTAAATAATTCTGTAAGGTATATTTTGACTTGAGTTATATGCCAACAGGCATTCCAAACTTTTCGTTGAATAATGCAGGGCAACATCCATACTGGCTCCTCCAATATGAGGAGTGCATATCACATTTTTCATTGATAACAAAGGATCATCACAACTTAAAGGTTCATAATCAAAAACATCCAAGGCGGCACCTGCGAGGATACCAGAATCCAGAGCGTGGATAAGTGCAGTCCGATTTATCAATTTCCCTCGACTTGTGTTAATAAGATATGAGCCGGGTTTTATTGTTTCAAAGAACAAATTATTAATCATGCCAATATTTTCAGGAGTTTCTTTACAATGAAGGGTTATAATATCTGATGTTGCAGCCAACTCTTCACAAGAGACAACCGAAACGGAACCCGGAAGACTATTATCAAGAATATAAGGGTCATAGACATTGATCTTTACTTTAAAAGAGCTGAGGTGTTGTATAAGAATTTTGCCAACGCCTCCACAACCAATCAGCCCAACTACTTTTCCTGATAATTCTGTCCCTTGAAATTCAAAATAGGGCAATGAAGTCATGGATGGCTCACTCCAAATAACATCTTCCCTTTGTAAATCGGCATCTCTTTTGATTGCATATGGCTCTGAAGATAAAAATTCTCCTTGCTTGAGTCGCATGTATGCTTCAGGAACCTTCCGCAGTAAAGATAACATCAGAGCTACTGTAAATTCTGAAACAGCATTTGCATTGCGATGCGGTGTATTGGTGACAATTATCCCTCTCTTTCGGCAAGCTTCCAAATCAATATTGGCTGGATTATGCCGGACACAAATAACCATTTTTAGTTTAAGGGCTTTTTGAAGGATTCTTTTGTCTATAGGCGTAGCTTCAATGATTATGACTTCAGGATTATGTCTTGCAATACTTTCCTCTAAAAGAGCCGGTGATAAAATACTATTTTTCAATGGTTCAATTTGTATAACCTGACAAAAATTTCTAAATTGTTCCAAAATTTCCGGGACAATTCCTACTCCGACAATAATTTTCATTGTGCACTCCCAATGCCATAACCTAAATCTTGGAACAGAGAAACCATTTCTGATTGTTCCTGTGCATCTAAAGGTACCGGTGGCGTATTTGTCGAATATGCTTTTAAATATAACTCTGCCGCGAACTCGACCTGCTCTGCAATATAATAAGCAATTTCCAGATTTTGGGCCCCTGTCACAACCCCATGATTTGCCAATAGGGCAGCGTTCCGGTCAGATATCGCAGAAAGGACATTCTGAGCAAGTTGAGTAGAACCACTTAATGCATAATCCGCGCACGCAACAGACCCACCAGTAACCATCATAAGATAATAAATTGGAGGCAACTCTTTCCTAAGGCAAGAAAAAGCTGATGCAAAAGTTGAATGAGTATGGACAACAGAATTTATATCCTCCCTTTTATTTAGTAATATCAAATGCATTGATATTTCACTGGAAGGGTTATAATTCCCTTCAATTTTTTCCCCATTAACATCTACGACAGAGATATCATCAACTTTGATTGATTGATAATCCTTACCACTTGGTGATATTGCAACTAAATTTTTTTCCGTATTTTTGATACTAATATTGCCGCCTGTTCCTCTCACTAATCTGTCGTGATACATTTTCTTGCCATATTCTACAATTTTCTCGCGTTCTTCTCGTAGAAGCATATTGCCTCCTTAATTTATTCGGACCTATGACCATTCTGATAACAGTTCGGCCCTCTTTTTCCAAAAAGGAGCGAGAGTCCGGGTTAAATCGATATAAAGATCAAAAATCTGATCATATTTTTTAGATCTGTTTTTGTCCGGAATATATTCATCATGATCTTCAACAGTACTCTCACCTCTTATCCAAGCCATTTCATCTAAAATCCCAGAACCATGCCCTGCAATTATGGCAGCTCCTTTAGTCCCAAATTCTGCGCCCTTTGGGGCAACAATTTTGCTCCCTGTTACATCAGCAAGAATTTGGCCCCAAGAAAGATTTTTTGCTCCGCCACCTACAATATTTATCTGCTCAATCTCGACTGCAAGCAAATCAATACTATGTTTTACTGACATTGCAGTACCTTCAAAAACAGATCGAACAAGATCCGAAATTGTATTATTTCCCCGGATCCCCAAAAAGCTGGATGTTGCACTTGGATTCACAAAGGGGGCTCTCTCGCCATTAATAAACGGATGATAGATGATTCCATTAGCACCTATTGAAGACGAGTGAATCAAGTTTTCCATATTCTTGAATAAGTCGGCGTTTCCTTCTGTCTCGAATAGTCCTGCAAACTCCCTAAGCAGCCAGTCAAAATTAGGGGTTCCGGTTTCTGAACCAAATACTCTCATCCATTGGTTGGTCTTGGCTCCACAAATTGTTGCTCCTACGTCAAATGGATCAAAGTTCGCTTCATCCATGACAACAGTATAAAGCAAAGTTGTCCCCAAGATGATTAGAGATTGACCCGCATGAACTACCCCGGCACCTACAGCATTAGAGACAACATCCAGCAATCCATACATTACAGGAGTTCCTTCGCGTAGTCCGGTCTGCTGGGCTGCCGCGGTGGTAACCACACCTAATTGGTCAGTAGCATGACCAATTAGGTGTGGTAAATACTTAACGACATCTCTTAACCCAAGCATTGCTGCTTGCTCAGGATCAATCGTTCGCGTTTTTAGATCCATAAAAGGGATTGACGCATCTGTTTCATCCGTGGCAATAACATCTGTTAATTTATAATTAATCCAATCCTTGGCATTAAAAAAACTCTCAATATTATATTTCTCAAAGCAGCAATTTTCTTTGAGCCACTTCAAAATTGCTGCAGTAGAGCCCGGCCAAAGCACTGTACCGCTCTTTTTAAAATATTGCTTAAGTGTACCATCAGTCAACCAAGCATGAATGATTTCAGATGCTCGATTATCATTCCACAAGATTGCCGGTATGTTGCTGTGCCCCTGTTTGTCCACTGTCCATAATCCATCACCTTGACCAGTACAAGCTATTGCGGCAATGTGAGACGGTACTATTTTAGAGCTGTCCAAGCACTGCCGAATTGTTTTTGTTGTTACATCCCACACCTCGTTCATATCCTGTTCAGCATACAGTGGCTTAGGATGTTTCACTGGCACTTTTTGTCGAGTTAGGGAATATTCATTCCCATATTGATTATAAAGAGCAGCTTTTATGACAGAAGTACCGATATCGACACCTAAAAAATAGAAATCATTCATTCTATAACGAACTCCAACGCCGAAAACGGATATTTACTGCAGAGACTAAAAGTATAAATAAAATGATTAATCCCCTGAAAAAATCTAACCAATAGAACTCCAATCCAAGTATTGTTAATCCATTTGTAATCATTGCAAGGAATAATACTCCTAATAATGTTCCCAATATATTGGGGCGTGGGTTTCTAGTAAATATTGTTCCCAAAAATGCTGCACCAATGGAATCCCAGAGAAACGATTGACCAACCAACGGTTGTCCAGATTGAACTTGTGACGCAACCAGCAAGGCGGAAAAAGACATCAATACTCCCGAGATTGTATAAACAGCTGTATAAAATAAACGGACAGGAACGCCTGCATTAATCGCACCTTCAATGCTAGAGCCGACCGCATATAAACGCCTGCCAAAAATAGACAAATTTAGCACAATAAATAACAATACAGCCAAAACAGAGAGTAGTATGACTGGAATCGGAACCCCCACCCATGCTCCTCGAAAAATATGGGAAAGGCCGCTGGAATCTCCATACAGATAAATAGGGAGTCCTCCTTGGGTTAATATTCGCTCAATACTATTTCCAATAAACATAATAGAAAGTGTTGCAATAAAAGGATTAATATTAAATTTGCCAATAAGTATTCCATTGATGAAACCAATTATCGCACCACCGGCTAGAAGGACGATAACACCTATCCATAAAGAGAACCCTCGACTGATCATCATCGATAAAATAATCCCTAATAGACCAATAACTGACCCCGAGCTTAAATCAATACCTTTAACAATGAGCGATAACATCACACCAAACGCAATGGGAGCAAGGATTGTTGCCCTCATCATAATAGTAATTAAATTATTCCAAGTAAAAAAACCACTCCCCAATATCCCAAATAACAAAAATACCAATACAAAAAATAAAATAATAAATATATTCATATGGATTTTATTCAACATAATAGCTCGCTTAAGACAAAGATGTATACGTATGTTTTTATTATGTATATAACAGCCTACTCTAATCGAATAAGCTTACCGTGATTTATAGAATTACCCATTATAACAATAATCACAAAGAGCCCCTCTATAAACTTGATCCAATATGAAGAAATGCCCATAAGTCCCATTCCATTAGCTAAGAATGCGACAAGAATAGCACCTGCCAGTGTACCACTTATATTAATAACGCTCTTTTTTGATAAAGACATGCCAATAAATACAGCTAGAATTATCTCAATTTGGTTGATATAAGCTGATTGTGGCGGGTATCCAGACAATTGGGAAGTGTATAATATTGCACTAATCCAAGAAAAAATCCCCATCATACCAAACGAAATAATCTTATATATTTCTACGTTAATACCAGATTTCCGACAAGCATTTTCATTTCCCCCAACCGCATAAAAATATTTTCCTATAGTAGTATTTTTTGTTAAAAAAACCATACCTCCCCAAGATATAAGCATAATCCAGATGCTTACAGGGATACCAACAAGTTTAGAGAAACGGATCATTGAGAAAAAAAAAGATTCAGTAGAGTAATAATTACCTTTACTTATAGCTCTTTCTATTCCTAAATAAACCAGCATTGTAGCAATAGTTGTTAACCATGGATGAATTTTAAACTTTACTATCAATACAGAATTGATTAATTCTAAAACTATAGAAAGCAATAATGTGCAGACTAATACTAATAACAAAGGATATCCCTGATTAATTAAAGAAATTCCGCTTACAGCTGCTATTCCAATCACCCCGACAAATGAGAGATCAAATCCCCCAGCTAACATAATTACAGTAAGACCAAATCCTGGGACAGCTATAAATGTTACTACTTCAAGTATATTAATCATATTACTTAAAGACAAAAAATTATACGATCTAATACTAAATAAAAAGAAAAGGATTGCTAAAATAGCGATAGGAATATATCGAATTAACAGAAGTTTGCCATTATTAATCATAATTACCTCACTCTGAATAACTAATAGCATATTGAAGCATATTATGTTCACTAAACTCATGAGACCCAAATTCTTTGACAACACAACCATCTCTCATGACTAAAACTCTATTGCATAAGGTCGCAATCTCTTCATATTCAGGAGAAACTAGTATAATTGCCATCCCGCTTTCTGTAAGTCGCATCAATATCGAATACACTTCACCTTTGGCCTTTACATCTATTCCACTGCTTGGATAATCGAGTAGTAAAATTCGGGGCTCAGAAACGATCCAACGCCCCAAGACTACTTTCTGCTGATTTCCTCCGCTCAATGAAGAACTCGGTGTTTGCGTGTGAGGAGTCTTAATGGATAAATCTGCGATTAGCTTTACGGCAACCTCATTTTCACTCCGTTTGTTTATCAGGCCCAGCGATGAAAATCTAGGCAGGGAAGGCATCGAGATATTTTCCCTGACATTAAAATCAATAATCAATCCCTCGCCTTTTCTATCCCTGGGGACATAGCCTAATCTATAACGAATAGCATCCCTTGTGTTTTTTATCCGTTTTTTTTGCCCTTCTAATTCGATCCAACCATCCTTATATTTCTCTTGACCAAATAAAACTTGTGCAATCTTCTCTTTCCCTGAATTTTCACCACCATATATTCCGAGAATTTCGCCAGGTCTCAGTTCGAAAGACAGATCTTTGAAAAAGGGACTTCCTAATTTATGGACTTTCAACACAGGATTTATATTTTGTGCAACAAAATAATCGCGCTTCGATGGCGCTTCCCTGGAAACTTCACCGACCATCAACTGGATTACGGTACGTTCATCAGTCTCCTTGATGTCAAAATCTCCCACCTTAGTACCATCTCGGAATATTGTAATAGAGTCTGCAATATCGAATATTTCTTCAAAGCGATGGCTGACATAGATGATGGAAACCCCTTGTGCCTTTAAGACTCTGATGGTTTCGAAAAGCCCTTTAATTTCCCTAGCAGAAAGTGCTGCTGTTGGTTCATCAAATATCATAATTCTAGGTGTTCCAATAAGTTTTTTGGCTATCTGGACCAACTGTTGTTGCGATACATCAAGGTCTCGAATGAATGCATGGAGATCAATCTGAACACATAATTGATTCTCAAGAATATCGCGAGCCATTTGTTCAGATTTTCTTTTGTCGATAATCAATCCTCCCCACTTCTTACATTCATTATTTAACATAATAGATTCGCTGACAGTGAAGTAAGGAACCATGTCATTTGTTTGATAAATAGCCCTTATTCCGTGATCATACATTTTCTGAGGGTTAATCTGGGTAATTTCTCGTCCATTTAAAATAAGATTTCCTTCATCATGATTATAAATTCCAGTAATAATTTTAATAAATGTTGACTTTCCTGCCCCATTTTTTCCAACTAACGCACGGATTTCTCCTTTCTTAAGCGTAAAATCAATATTATCTAAGGCTTGGACTCCTGGAAAAACTTTGGATATATTATTGATTGTTAATATATTTTCTTCCATAAAAAACCCCTAAATGCTTGTAAATTTCTATAGAGGACCTCTAAAAATTCGCTTTTGATGCTGAATCAGCGAGATTTTGCCGATAGCGAGGAAGTGAAGCTGAAGCATACTTTGTTGTATGGTAAGGCTTTGCTGACGAAGCTATTCGGCAACAAGATTGCGATTCAGCGCGGAATTGGAATTTTTAGAGGTGCCCTATATAAACCTACAAGCATTTATAATCCTTACAAGCTGTTATTTTTTGTACTGATGAAGGGTTTCCAATACCTTTTGTACATTATCACGAGTAACTAAGACATGATCCACATAAACATTCCGTGGAACTGTCTCTCCGTTCAAGATTTTAAAGGCTACTTCTGCTGCTCTCTGGCCTATCAAATAAGGCTGTTGAGCAACGGTTGCTCCATAAGCTGAATTGGGATCTTGAAGCATCTTCATTGCTGTGGGGTCTCCGTCAAAACCATAACATTTTGCCTGAATGCCGGGATCATTCATGTCCGCAATAGCTTGTGCAGCACCGATCATGGGCATATCAAAAACTGTCCAAAACGCGTCAATTTCCGGGTTTGCCCGCAGCATATCTTGTGTCTTCTCATATGCATCAGGAACTGTCCCCGGAATTTTCCAAGGTTGTTCAGCGACAACATGAACATCGGAATATTTCGCCAATACCGAATCAAAGACTTTCTTGCGGAGATCCGCTACAGGAATGCCTGGAGTAAAGAAAACCCCAACCTCCCCACGTTTCCCCATATCTTCAACCATGTATTCAACTAGTTCAGCCATGGCAACTTCATTGTTTGTGGAAACATTACTGAGTGTGTAGGGGTTATCGAAATCAGCCGTGACAACAGGGATTCCAGCATCTCTCGCCTCTTTTAGGGCCGGAGTGAGACTGGGGGCGTCACCGAGAATAACAATCAGTGCATCTACTTTGTTTGAAATTAATGTTTTCACGTCGCTTAATTGCTTCTCAACCCTGCGTTCACCATCAAAGGACAGTACCCTCCCCCCCATCTCTTTTACTTTATCAATAGTTCCATTATAAGCGTTGATATCCCAATTGTGCTCTACCCCAATAGCAGAAATTCCAACAACAGGTTGATTATGGGCCTGCCCTCGCGCCACAAGAATATTATTTATGACAACAAAAAGAAATACAACACCTATAAGCATCTTCAGCACATTTCTCATAATAAGTCTCTCCTTCATTGCTGACTGTTTATGACTACTTTATCACATAGATTGTGGATTGTCAACAAATATTTTAAATATATTTAAATCTTTTTATTATATAAATATAGATCAATATTATGGTTGTTTTGTTTATAAAGGGAACCTCTAAAAAAGGGAACCTCTAAAAATTCCAGTTTCGCGCTGAGCGGCGATCTTGTTCCCGAATCGCTTCGTCAGCAAAGCCTTTCTATACAACAAAGTATGTTTCGGATTCACTTTCTCTCGCTCGGCAAAATCTCATCCGCTCAGCATCAAAAGCGAGTTTTTAGAGGTTCCCAAAGTATTTTTCGGTCTCGCTTCCACGCTCCCAAAATAGGTTTGTAAGAAAAGCGGATTTTTAGAGGTCCCTATGTTGATTCGATATTTGAGCCACATTGAAATTGTATGTTGTATTTTGCTAATCCCGCCTCCCATTCAAGATCAAGCTCCTTGTCAGTAATTAAATATTGAAAATCTTTAAACTCTGCCATACGGACGAATGATGTTTTGCCGAATTTTGTGGCATCAGCCACAAGAACAGACACATTTGCTTGGCGCATCATTATTTTGCGGATTTCCGCTTCTTTTTCGTTAGCATCAGTAATCCCGCGGGTAAGATCTAACCCAGCACAGGAGAGAAAAGCTTTATCGGCGAAAAAACTCGCTATAGCGCTCTCGGAAGCTTTCCCCACCATGGAAAGTCCTGCCTGACGCAGCGTTCCACCAGTACAAATTGTTTTAATTGCGGTACTGGCGGCCAATGTTTCCGCGACTCGAAGATTGTTGGTAATTACAATAAGATTTTTTTTATCGAGAATTCTATCTGCAATATGAATAGCCGTAGTACTGGCATCAAGGAAAATCGTATCCCCTGTCTGGACCATTTCTGCGGCTAATGCACCAATTACATCCTTTCCTTTAATGTAGGTATGTTCACGTAAATTTACAGGTACGGTCAGATGCATTCCTCGATTGATGAAAGCACCTCCATACGTTTTTTTAAGAATCCCTTCCTGTTCCATTTTTGTCAAATCTCTTCGAATAGTTTCTTCACTCACCAGAAACATTTGAGAAAGTTCACTAACAACTACACTCCCTGTTTCTTGCAGTTTTTCTATAATTCCTTGACGCCGTTCCACAGCCAACATATAGCCTCCAATCTCTTATGAGGACCTCTAAAAATTGTACAATCTCGCTCTGCTTCGTTTTCCCTAGTGATTGTACCGCGTTTTGATTCTCCAATGCGAGCTGGCGCAGCATGGGAGAATGAGGGGAGGGCCGTGCGCAGCCAGGGCCGACCTTCCTTTTTTGCGGCAGCTGGGAACGGGAGCCGAGGCATACTTTGTTGTATGGTACAGGCTCCCATGCTTTCGCATGGAAGAAAATGCAGGCCGCTCCAGCGCGAGACACGTAGCGCTGGAGAACGGGGAAGGGAATCGCAGGAAAATCTCCAAAAATTCGCTTTTCCTGGGAGGCTGTCCTTGACAAATGCGCCCAGCCCCGCATTAGCAGCCCCCACCCCCTTTATAGGCTGTCTTTTCTACACAAGTCTTAAAACCTTATATACCAAGCTAAACACACCAAAAAACTAACAACTATAAGATTTGCCGACTACTTCTATTGCTATTGAGTAGTTCCCAACCTTCTACCAGAGATTCTAGTTTTTCCCAACCCTTCCATAATATCTGCCAGCCAATTCGCGTATTATAACTTGTTTTCTTACTCCCACCAAGCTTTCCTAAGGCTATATATGCCCAAAATAACGGAGGTATATAGCCTTTGGGAAGCTCATCTGATTCTGTTTTTAACCACAACATCTTCCACATTACTGGGCTCAATACCTCTGTGCATTTCCTCTCTACTGCATCACTTTCTCCCAGATGCCTCAATGTTAAGATCCTTACCGCTATAAATGCCAGTATAGGGGACCTCTAAAAATTCGCTTTTGATGCTGAATCAGCGGGATTTTGCCGATGGCGAGGAAGTGAAGCCGAAGCATACTTTGCTGTATGGTAAGGCTTTGCTGACAAAGCTACTCGGCAACAAGATCGCGATTCAGCGCGGAATTGGAATTTTTAGAGGTCCCCTGCAAATTTTTCAAATTGGAATCCCCTTCAAAGCGTCTTGGAATTTTCAGGAGTCCCCTTGAATTATTGACTATTGGCTGGGGAAAACCGGAGCATCCCTCAGGCAGAGCTCAGGGAGTAGAGCTTGTTCTTGCCATAACCCAGTTGCCGCGAAATCTGCAGTGCTGTTTCGCGGACAGCCCTGCCCAATGCCGGAAGATCTTCATCGCTCTTGTAAATAAGAGAAATACTGATAGCAGCCAGCACCCGGGCGCTGTGATCAAACAGCGGAGCGGCTACGCACTGCAAAAAAATCTCTTGTTCACGGTTGTCCACAGCATAGCCCAGCTGCCGGATCTCACGCAGGTCCGCCAGCAGTTCGTCAAGATTTTTCACGGTGTACTCCGTCTTGGGGGCGATCGGATTAGCGGCAATGCGCTCGGCAACCTCGGCATCGGGATATGCGGCCAAGATGGCTTTGCCCAGCGCCGTGCAGTACATCGGCCTGCGGGCACCCAGGGCCGCAGTGGTAACTACGGGCTCTGCGGGCTCATACTTGCCCAAATAGACGATACTGCCCTGGTCTTCGGCGGCGAGGAAAGTGGTTGCATCCAGCTGGTGGTTAAGCTGCCGCAGGGCATCCTGAGCGATGGCACTAAAATCGGTCTGCAAGCGATTGCCGATCTCAAAGGCTCGGATACCCAACTGATAGCACTTGCTCTCGTGCCAAGTCACTTGCAGCATCTTTTCCTGCACCAGAGCCATCACGATATCGTAGATGCTGGTCTTGGGAATCTCAAAGTGAGCGGACAATTCCGCGACTGTGGCACCCCGGTTTTGCAGGGAAATATAGTCAAGTATCTGAATGGTTCTACTTGCGGTCCGATTGATTTTCATAAATGTTGTTACAGCCTAGCAGACTGCCGACTTTTCATCCTTTAAGGGCAAAAGAGAGGATAAGAGTTTCCAAGCATGAGGGGAAGTGCCGGTTGCCACAGGGCCCAACAAACTCCCAGACTTCTTCGTTATCGACAAAATCTCACAGAAAGCGATACCATTTTTAGCGGTTCCCTGAGAAATCTATTCGTCAATAAAATTGCAAATCTGGCAGAAGTTGCTTATTTCCGGCAACCTGCTAGCAGCCTGTCGGAGTTAGACTTTCTAAGGCAAAATTTGCGAGATTTTCGCGATAGCCAGGAAGGAAGGCCTTACTATACTTTGCTGTATAGTAAGGCCTTACTGACGAAGCTGCTCGCGAACAAGTGTTTCCTTCGATTTATGGGGAATATAATTATCTAGGGGACCTCTAAAAATTCGCTTTCGATGCTGAGTGAGCGAGATTTTGCGCGAGAAATGGAAGCCGAGGCATACTTTGTTGTATAGTAAGGCTTTTGTGACGAAACGATTCGGCAATAAGATCGCCGCTCAGCGCGAAATTGGAATTTTTAGAGGTGCCCCAAAGTATGCTTCGGCTTCACTTCCTCGCGCAAAATCCCACTGATTCACATCAGAACGCGGTGCCATTGCCGAGGCGAAGCAGCGCAATGGCACAATACCGCGAAGCGATACCATTTTTAGAGATTTCCTCTATATGATTCCACATATTTTTCGAAATTTAAAAAACATTTTTATGATGGGACATTTGTCCCTAGTTAAAGTCCCAAAGTGCTTTATAATCAGCTATAAGTATGGGGAATGGATAAGCGAGAAAACACAATGCTGTCTCTAATATCCCTATTTTTCTCCATCCGAAAGGACGCAGTGATGTCTTCCGCCTTGGAGAAATTGCCTCCCCTTATCAACAAGAAAAAAGGACGTATCAGAGGGCTTGGTTTTTATGCAAACCTTGAGTTATACCTGTTTTTCCTGCTGCCGACTCTCCTGATTGTTCTGCTGTTCCGCTACTGGCCCATGTATGGGGTGCAGATTGCCTTCAAGAACTATATTCCTACCAAAGGCTTCTGGGGCAGCTCATGGGTTGGATTTGACCATTTTATGAGATTTTTCCGCTCCTATAAATTTTATATCACCCTGAAAAATACCCTGTTGATCAGTCTTTACCAGCTCGTATTTGCCTTCCCATTCCCCATCATCCTGGCAATCATGTTGAATCAGGTCAGAAGCTATAGCTACAAACGTTTTGTGCAAACCATTACGTATGCACCCAATTTTATTTCAGTAGTGGTGCTGATAGGCCTTCTGAATCTATTCCTTTCGCCGCGCATCGGTCTGGTTAACAATGTGATCAAAGAGCTGGGTGGTGACCCGATTTTCTTCTTGGGTAAACCCGAATTATTTAAAACCTTATATGTATCTTCAGGCATCTGGCAGGGTACTGGTTGGGGAGCTATTATTTACATTGCAGCATTGTCCGGTGTTTCACCAAACTTGTACGAGGCGGCCAAGATCGACGGAGCGAACCGGCTTAAGCGCATCTGGCATATTGATCTGCCATCAATAGCTCCCACTATAATTATTTTGCTGATTTTAAATACCGGCAGGGTGATGAGTGTCGGTTTTGAGAAAGTTTTCCTGATGCAGAACCCCACCAACCTCGAGACTTCAGAAGTCATCTCTACCTATGTCTATAAAGTAGGCCTGCTGGGAGGTCAGTTCAGCTTTGGTGCTGCGGTGGGCTTATTTAATGCGGCGATTAATTTAATTTTATTATTAATTGTCAATCGCATCGCCAAAAAAGTCAGTTCGGTGGGGTTATTCTGATGATTAAAATGATGGCAACTATTATGAAAAATGAGTCACTCGATGATAAAATATTCCTTTCGTTCATATTTTTGATCCTGTTGGCAGCAGTGACTCTCACCATTTATCCTTTGTGGTATGTACTGATCGCTTCCATCAGCAACCCGGATCTGGTGTATTCGGGCAGGGTGCTGCTCTGGCCCAAAGAATTCACATTGGAAGCCTACCAGGCCCTTTGGAATGATGATAGTCTGATGCGCGGCTATCTAAATTCGGTAGTGTATACCCTGCTGGGAACTACTGTCAGTGTGTTCCTGACCATGATTGCCGGTTTTGCCCTGTCCCAGCCCAAGCTCTGGGGCCGCAACCTGGTACTGATATTAATTACGGTTACCATGTTCTTCAATGGTGGTCTGGTGCCGACCTATCTGGTCATCAAAAAGCTGGGCATGCTGAACACCATGTGGGCTTTAATTCTGCCTAACGCGGTATGGATCTGGAACCTGTTCTTGGTGCGGAATTTTTATCTGCATTCTCTGCCACAGGAGTTGCAAGAGGCCGCTATCGTTGACGGTGCCAGCTTTGTGGCCTATTTCTATCGCATCGCTCTGCCACTGTCGCGGGCCATACTTTCGGTGATGGTGCTGTACTACGCTTTAGGGTACTGGAACATGTATTTCCAAGCCTTGATCTATCTGAACGAAGAGAAAAAATATCCCCTGCAAATGATTTTGCGCAACATTCTCTTGGAGAATCAGCTGGGTTCCGGGATGGAAGGCGGCGATGCAGCTTCGGCAGCAGCCAAACAGCGCTTGGCCGACCTGCTGAAATATTCTTCGGTAGTGGCCGGTTCACTGCCGCTGCTAATCACCTATCCATTTTTGCAAAAGTATTTTGAAAAAGGTGTGCTCATCGGATCAGTGAAGGGGTGAGGAACAGTGCGTGTGAGCAAAGAATGCTGCACTACTCAAGCGCACCTCTAAAAATTCCCTGCCACAGAAAGATGCTGCGCTAGACTTGATCTTTTTCACAAAGCAGCTTTGTCACGAAAGCCTTGTTATACAGCAAAGCATGCTTCGATTTCCGTTCCTCACTGCCGCAAAAAAAGGATGGTCGGCCCTTGCTGCGCCAGCTCGCCCAGTTTGCAGAGAGGAAGCTTGGGCCTTGGTTGCGCACGGCCCTCCCCTTATTCTCCCATGCTGCGCCAGCTCGCAAAAAGGAAATTTTCCTCTATTGTAATGAATATATTACAGGATCTCATAATTTTTATAAGGGAAAATAAAATGAATTACAAATATTGGACAGCGATATTTTTTAGTTGCGCAATAGTACTATATTCTTGTAATGCCGGGAAATCAAAAGCTGCGGTTTCGGACTCTCTGCCGGGAGAAATGGGAGAAGCTGAAAGAGGCATCTTTAATGAGACAGGTTTCCCAATTGTTTCAGAACAGATCACTCTGTCTGCGATTGCATGGAGGACTTCAATCCATGGTGACTTCAACCAGATGCTCTCTTTGCGAAGAATGGAAGACCATGCCGGTATACAGCTGGATATTGAAGCTATCCCAGATGCCGGCTACAGCCAGGCAATCAACCTGCGGTTTGCCGGTGGCGATCTGCCGGACATTATATTCTCAGGGCCTCCCGCAAACTTTATGCAGTACGCCGGCGAGCTGATTCGCCCTCTGGAGGGGTATATCGAAAACTATATGCCCAATTTGCGGGAACTCTTCCAAAAACGCCCCAAGTACAGAAAGATGTCGGTGCGCTCTGATGGCCATATTTATCAGCTCCCCCGGATAAGCGAACAAACCCAGAATGAGGCTCCGAATCAAGCATTTATCAATAAAAAATGGCTTGATGCACTGGGTCTTACTGTTCCCCGGACAACAGAAGAATTTTATCAAGTTCTCAAAGCCTTTAAAGAAAAAGACCCCAATGGCAATGGAGTTGCCGATGAATTACCAGCCTCTTTTATGGCAAATGTTTGGTGGGCTTATGCACCCTTGCACAGTTTTGCAGGGGCATTTGTCTTTCCCTTTGACGGCACATATTTGAAAGTGGGCGCAGGGCAAAGATTGGAATTCGTTCCTATAGCTGAATCTGAAGACTTCCAGAAATTTGTAATATGGTGGCAGATTTTATATCAAGAAGGACTGGTGGATATAGAAACCTATTCACAGGATCTGGCTATGTTTTTTGCTAAAGGCAAAACGGGTGCGTATGGGGTTTTTGTTTCTTGGTTTGCCAGACCCGTTGTTGGCCCTGAGTTGAGCGATGACTATATTATGCTGCCTCCGCTAAAGGGACCCAAGGGGAGGCAGCAATGGATGCGGAATGTTAACAGCGCTGGCGGAAGCGATGTATTTTTGTTAAGCGCTCAGAACCCCTATCCAGCCAGCACCATGCGTTTTATGGACTTGGTTTACGACCCTGAATACGCTTGGCAGCTTGGCCACGGCCCATGGGATATCGTTATCGAAGAACTGCCCGATGGCAAGATTGGAACTCTGCCCCCCCCTGAAGGCCTGACAGAAGTTGAATGGATCTGGCAGAACACTCCGAACACAAACTTTCCTCTGGGTCTGCTCTCAGATCAATATGAGAGGTGGCTCGGCTCCCGATCCATCCAAAGGAAAAGGGTCCACCACAAGCAACTGTTGCCGTTTTTCCCGGAGACAGATAATTACGTACCTGCAATAAATTTTACAAATGATGAAGAAGCTGAACTGGCAATTTTGCGAACCGATATATTCGATTTTTTCAAACAAAGTTATGTCAAATGGATCACCCGGGGAACAGATATCCGGGCAGCTTGGCCCGGCTTTGTCCGGCGCCTCGAAAATATTGGATTAGAGAAATATATCGAGATTTACCAGGCCGCTTATGACCGATTTATCCATAGCTGACTTTGCGACCGATAATGGAAAATATCATGCAGGACAGCTCTGAACGCAAAGTCGTCAGGGGGAGAACTCATATGAAGATCCTGTTCCAAGGTGATTCCATCACAGATTGCCACCGCCAGCCCTATTCGGAGGAGTCATTCCAAGACTTGGCCCAAGGCAGTCTGGGCGGCGGTTACGCCTTGCTGGCCAGTGCCCGGCTGCTGGCAAAATTTCCTGAAAAGCAATGGAAATGTATCAATCGGGGTGTCGGGGGCAACCGGGTGGTCGATCTATATGCCCGTTGGAGCATTGATTGCTTAAGGGAACCTCTAAAAATTCCAATTCCGCGCTGAATCGCGATCTTGTTGCCGAGTAGCTTCGTGAGCAAAGCCTTACCATACAGCAAAGTATGCTTCGGCTTCGCTTCCTCGCTATCGGCAAAATCTCGCTGATTCAGCATCGAAAGCGAATTTTTAGAGGTTCCCTTAAGGGGAACTCTAAAAATTCCATTCTGCGCTCTTGCTCGCTCTTTTGAAACGAACAGCTTCGTCAGTAAAGCCTTACAATACAACAAAGTATTCTTCGGCTTCGCTTCCTCGCTCCAAAATAGCTTCGCAAGAAGAGCGAATTTTAGAGGTCCCCATTTGGGTTCAACATTGGAAACTTTGTTTCTTGACTTTGACATTTTAATTCAGTAAACAGTTAAGGGTCTTGACTAGTTAAGAGGTCCCCTTTAGCTAATCTCCTTTTAGCAAGAGCCTGCTGCCTCTCCTGACAAAGCTGTTCCGTGAAAAAGATCAGGTCTGGCGCAAAATTGAAATTTTTAGAGCTTCCCTTAATGCTTTTTTGTATTAAAATAAGTTGCCAACGGCATGCAGTGGCGCAGCGAAGCAGGCCATTCCTCACAAATCCTGCCGCAAGGCAAAACCTTTTTCTCGCGGAAAATCTTTGCGATTCTGCGCGGAATTGGAATTTTTAGAGGTGCCCTTACGGAGGAACTGGATGATCCACGATTTTGAGACCAAAGTCTTTAAAAAAGAACCATATGATTTTGGGGGGACCAAAGAACAAATCATTCGCGGCGGGCGCGACTTGTTCCCGTTGCTGCACAAGGCCTTTGTCGGGATTAAAGTGATTGGCGTGATCGGCTGGGGCTCGCAGGGCCCGGCCCAGGCCCGGAACCTGCGCGACTCGCTTGAAGGCACAGGCATTCAAGTTAAGGTCGGACTGCGCAAACAGTCTTCGTCCTGGCAGGCCGCAGAACAGGTCGGTTTTACCGAGGCCAATGGTACTTTGTCCGAAATGTACGAACTGATTGCCGAGGCCGATTTAGTGCTGCTGCTGATTTCCGATGCGGCTCAGGCCCAACTCTATCCGCAGATGCTACCCAAAATCAAGTCGGGTGCGACCCTGGGTCTGTCCCATGGCTTCCTCAAGGGCTATATGGAATCAAAGGGCGACAGCTGGCCCAAAAACATCAATGTAGTGGCTGTTTGTCCCAAAGGTATGGGCCCTTCGGTGCGCCGCCTCTACGAGCAGGGCAGAGAAATCAACGGTGCGGGCATCAATTGCAGTTTTGCCGTAGAACAGGACATCGATGGCCGCGCCACCGACATCGCCCTCGGCTGGGCGGTAGCCCTCGGAGCCCCTTTTACCTTCAAGACCACTTTGGAGGCCGAATACCGCTCTGATATTTTTGGCGAGCGAGGCGTACTGCTGGGCGCCATCCACGGCATTGTCGAGGCCCTCTACGAGCGCTATACCCTGCAGGGCATGTCGCCCGAATCGGCCTTCAGGCGCAGCACGGAATCCCTGACTGGTCCGATTAATAGCAGCATCTCCCACGAAGGCATGCTGGGCCTCTACAATAAGCTAGAGGGTGCGGGTCGCAGGATTTTTGAGGAAGCCTACCTTGCGGCCTATCATCCGATGTATGAGATCCTGTGGGAAATCTATGACGAGGTGGCCAGCCTCAACGAGCTGCGCGGGGTGGCTATGGCCGGCCTGCGCCACGATCGTTATCCGATGGGCAAAATTGATACCACTACCATGTGGCAGGTCGGCGAGAAGGTGCGCGCGGCGCGCGGCAGCCTGTACGAGTACCAGGAAATTGACCCGTTTACGGCCGGCTGCTATGTTGCTTGCATGATGGCCCAGGTCGATCTGCTGCTGGAGAAGAATCACGTGATGTCCGAAGTGGTCAATGAATCCATCATCGAAGCGGTCGATTCACTGACACCTTACATGCACAGCCGGGGTGTGGCATACATGGTGGACAACTGCTCGGTGACAGCTCGCCTAGGCGCCCGCAAATGGGCGCCCCGCTTTGACTATCTGCTCTCTCAGGTGGCCTTCCCGGCCATTGATACGCATTCAGTCAAGGACAGTGGGGAGCTCCAGGCCTTTCGCGAGCACCGGGTCCACAAGGCTATGGAAACCTGCGCTAAGCTGCGACCTTCTGTAGATATTTTTGTCCTGTGAAAACGGTCCAGAATCTTGCTCCCGCTGCAAGTCGGGGGGGGGAGGATCGGGGCAGCTTGGTACCGGTCTAACTGCTCTCAAGTCCGTCCAGCGGCAGGCGGAAGTATAGAATGCCCGGCACATTGGGCGGCAGGCGGGCCAGCAGGCGACCCTGTGGATCAATGGTCGCGGTCTGACCCGAAGTGCTCCCACGCAGGAAATAGCGTCGGGTTTCCAGCGCACGGCTCACAGAACTACTGAGGTGCTGGAGTCCACCAATCGGCGAAGGACTCCAAGAATCGTTGGAAACCGAGAGCAGAATATCAAAGTCCCGAGCCGGATCTCCCTCAAGAGCCCGCCTCAAAGACTCGGGAGCCAGCAGACGATGAGGCCAGTACAAGGGCAGCGAATCCTCATAGCAGATCATGGAATAGATTCTCAGCACCGGGAGTATTTTCCCCCTCAAGGGCAGCTCCAGCACCGGGCTGCCCGTACCGGGACTGTATTTAGCAAAGCCTTTGCGCCGCAGCAAGGCATTGAGACGCGGCAGCTGCTTTTCCCAGCGGGCTTCTTCGGTAAACGGCACCAGACGCTGTTTGTGATAAGTTGCCAGAATTTCGCCCCGCTGAACCAATAACAGGCTGTTGTAGAGCCCCCAGCGCTTCTCCCCGGGGAATTCTTCGGGCTGTCCGTAGTCGTTTGTACCAATCAGATACAGCGCCTGCGCCTGTTCCAGATAGCCCTGCAATTCCTTGGCTTGCAGCAAATCCCGATTGGCTCTGCGGAAATGCGCCAGATCCGCTGCGAGTTGCTTGCGTTGTTCCTCACTCTCATTGACTGCGGCCTCCAGTTGCAACTCCAGATCGCGGAGATGCTCCAGCACCGCAGTCACATCGCTTTGACTGTAATAGCGAAACACCGGTATAAAAGCCGTCTCCGACCAGATAATCAACTCGGCATTGCGCTGCTCGGCCCGGCGGCTGAGCTCCAGCAAACGCCGCAGTGCCTGATAGCTGGTATCCTGTTCAGTCTGCCACGAATTGATATTGTGTTGCAGCAATGCCACGTTCAATCGGTCGGGGCTGCGCGGCAATTCTTGACCAGGCTCGTCCCCCGACAGCTCCAAACGGATATCTTGGCCCGGAGGCTCAGCCGCATCAGCTGCGGCAGACAGGGTGGAAGGAGAACTGTTGGCAAAACTGAAGTGGAGCAAAAGCACAGCAAACGCGGATCCCGTGATCAGCAGACCGGGCAACAGGTACTTTGTCCTTGCTGAAGGTTTTTGTGTGCCCAGTTGAGGGAATGGTACAAATTGAAGCAGTACGGTGTGAGCACAAAGCGCGGGCAGCAGAATCAGCAGGTAGGAGAGGTTTTGCAACCAGAAATTACTGCTGAAACGCATTACCGCCGGAAAGAGATAGTGGCTGTAGAGCAAACTGCCATAAGTATAAGCCACCCAGCCCGTAGATTTGGCGTATTCAAGCAATAGCCACAGCAGCATAAAGGCCAGGTAGTGCAGGCTTTCGGGCAGATGTTTGCCCACAATCCACTTACGCAGCAGGTAGTAAGCGGCAAAAAACAAACTGAAATAATACAAGTATATGCCTGGAATCAACGTGAACGCGATCCAGTCGTAGTCCTTCAGCCACAGACTCAGCAACAGATAACTACCAAAACCGTAGCAGGCTCCGCAGAAGAACGCTTGGGACAGGCTGCGCAAGCGGCGCAGAGCCTCTATTAAGGGCAGCGCAAACAAAAAAATCAGGCTCGGCAGGCCGCGTTGAAGTACTCGATCCAAGCCAGACGACAGTAGCGGGAGGCCTTCCAGCATGCTGCTGGGAAAACTGAGCGCAAACAGCAGGGCGGAGAGCAGTAATAAGAACAGGGGACTATTCAGCAGGTAGTGAGCCACTTTACGAGACTTGCTGCGAAGCAGCAAGAACAAATATTCAGCATTGTTCATATAAACAACCCGGTTGGTGAAGCTTCCGAGTAGTCTCTCAGTCTGGCAGATAGGCACCCAAAGGAATTTGTTTGTCGATAAAAGACTGGCGCAGCTGAGATTTCGCTCGCGAATTCCACTCCCCAGCCTGCGGCAGGTAGCTCAACACGTTAAAAATATTGTTGGCACTGTCCATATAACCCTGAATAGACAGAGCCGAGCTGATAAAGTACAGTTCTTGGTACAGCTGGTTTTTGTACAAGAGCTCGCTCGTCACCGGGTGCTGCTCCAGCGTATTCAGATAATATCCCAAGAGACTAAAGTGATATAGGGGGTCGACTTCCTGTATCTTGGCAATAATCCGGGGCAGCTGGAGCTCCGGTTCCTTGAGTGAGAGGTCGTTGAGCTGCCACTCAAACGGGTAATCAATACCCACACTTTCCAAGTCGCTGCTCAATTTGTCGATGATGTACTCCGGGTTGATGTCGTATAGCTCCTCAATTGTCTGGGGTATGCGGGTGATATACTGCTCCTGCTTCAGGTAGCTGACCCCTTGCGACAGGGTCGAAATTACCGAATACAGGCCCAAGCGCAGGGTGTCATTGTAATATGTTTGTTTGTAATAAAATAAAGAAAGCTCGTTCAGTGCCGGAATGATGTAAAAGTACGAGTCATCATAGTAGTATAAGACCTTATCCATTCCCTGTCCTTGCAGCATTGAGCGTATCTGACGGCCCTTGCGCAGGCTCTCCGCTGTGCTCGGCAGCTCCATTGTTACTGCTTTCAGCATCGTTGCTTCATACTGATAATAATCCTGCTGGCGGTAATACAAGTTGGCCAGCATCATATATACTTTGTAAATATCCTTCGTATCATAGAAAAATTCTTTCTGATCCAGACTGGTTTTCATTTGGGCAATTGCCAGATTCAAATTATTATCCGCGTCAAAAATCCGTCCGATCCAGTAATTTGCTTCGGGAGCATAGCTGCTACTGTTGCGTACCAGCAGAAACTTGCGCAGGGCTTCGCCGTAATCACCCTGCCGATAAAGCAGTTCCCCCTGTTTAAGGATCAGCCAGCCAGGGGCACGCTGCTCGGCCACGACCGGAGAGAGCTGCTGCTGCACCTCAATCCCAGTTTCTGCTCCGTTCTGAGCTTCGACTCCACGATCGTCTTGCAAATTTTGGGCGTTCAAACCGGCGCTAAACAACAAGACTGAACAGAGAAAGGCAATAGGCCGAACAGAGCCCAGAATACCAAGCATAGCAGCGGAAATATTGGCAAACGCAACAACAAGCATAGGGAAACCTCGGAAATCATTCATGGGCAGCTCTAAAAATTCCATTTTAGAGCTGCCCTTAAGGAACATATCGGCTGACTCCAGCTGAGCCGTCTGCTAGTAATCCATGGTCTGCTGCAAATGGATCGGATCATTTATATCCAGCCAATATGGCTGAATATCCGGATTGGCCAAGGGCAAGCTGATCCGGCTTCCCAAAATCTCCTTGAGATTGCGATCCGGCAAGCTCCCCGGTACCAAGCCCTGGGCCGGGACCGCAGCTTCTAAGAGGTCAATAGTCTTCTTGGTCAGCAAGCGCGGACGGAACAGCAATTCAGCTGGCAGCTTCAATGAAACGGTACTTTCACGACTCAGGACATCTAGGTAGCCCAAGCCCTGAATCAAGTAAGTCATCGCCATTTCTTCGTTGCGGATATTGGGACTTTGAAGTGCTTCCCGGTAGTAGGAAACCCCCAAATCATTGGCCAAGCGCACCAGCATAAACAGGCGGTCACGGGCTTCCTGAGAGTACTGGGGGTCAATCAGGAAGCTGCTACGCAACTCTTCTTGCAGTGAGGAATAGGCATCTTCCAGCGCACCCTGCGCACTGTTGAAACTACCGGCTTGCAGCAAGCTGTTGCCCAGCGCATATTTGACTTTGTTATTCCCCTTCAATGCCAGCTGACTCTCCAAAAACTGGGGCACCGCGCGCTCAAAATCACCCTTCTGGTAGAGCTGATAACCAAAGCGATAACGGAGATACGGGTCTTCCGTTCCTAAGGCAATGGCTTTCTGATAATAAGGTACGGCACTCAGCGAACTAGGCATATTCTGGTAGTAAAAATCGCCAAACATCGCATAAACATCGGCGTTCTGCGACTGATCGAACAGCAGGTGGCGGCGCTCTGCTTCTTTTAACTGCGCCATCAGGTGGTTCAGCACCATGCTGGCAGCAAGAGGCGTCTCATTGCTTCTCGCTGCGAAATGGGCGCGCTGCCTGCTCAGGGCCAGTTTCTCCAGCAAGACCGATTCATCATCGCGTTCATCGCGATATCTCAGAAAAAATTCTGACATATCCAAAGCTTCGAGCTCATTGGCGCGATCGCCAATGAGCTCATAATAACGGGCCAAGGAACGATAAACTTCCATGCTGTTGCTGTTGGCCCGTTTGGCGTTGAGTAACAGTTTTTTGGCGACCGCTACATTGCCCTCTTCCAAATAGTAATCAGCTGTCTTGCTCATCACCCGGGCAAACAAATCCGGAGGAACTTGCAGCTTCAAGGGGTCGGCCTCCAAGAAGAAAGAAGTCAGTTTTTGCAACTGGGCTTCGTTATTGCTGTAGGGAGTGGTGCGAATATAGGAATCCAACAGATAGAGCAGGGGCAAATCATCCCGGCTCTCCAGACTGTAGGTGGTGGCAAAGACCTTCCGGGCATCTTCATAGCGAGCCGGATCTACTTCTCCCCAATGGAGATAATTTTGTCCGCGTACTATCAGGGAGTCATAGTCACGCCCAAAACGGTCGTAATACCGCTGTATAAGCTCTTCTGCCTTGGCGTATTCACCCATTTCCCGACTCAAAAGGAGTATGTACTGAAACCAAGCCGCTCTATAGTCCGGGTATAGCCGAAGGGTTTCGCGCAGCTTGAAAGTTGATTCGGCAAAATCCTTGCGGCCGGCATAGGCTTGTGCGTATTTCAAATACCAAGACCGGTAAGGCCAGCCTTTGACAAATACAGTATCATTGAACAGTGGCCAGCCATCAGAAGCTAGGGTGAAATAATATTCGGCATCGCTAAAATGATCGCGTTGGATTTGAGAATAACCTTTCCGGTAATACAAATGCGATTGTATGGGCCGATAAACATAATAAAAGGGCAGCCATAACAGCAGAGCTATCAGCACAAGGGCATGGAAGGCATACCGCAACAGGGGCCAGCCAATTTGTGCGAACTGACGATGAAACCTGGTATCCGGCTTAGTGTGGTCCAGCCCATGATAGCGATGGCTCTTGGGCAGGATGATACGCTTTCCGGTCTGTGAAAAAAAGTAGTTGGCCACTTTGCGGGGATTGGCCCCGGAGCTGACCATTTCCACCAAGGTTTCTACGGCTGCTTCGTTTAGCTCATTTTCACCAATTTCTTCTTCAATCGCCAGCTTTAAAGCAATCGGATACAAGCTCAGCTGCAGCAGAAAATCACGTGCACCTTCGTGGGGAATATAAAACTCTAATTCTTCGTATTTGTGTTCGTCTTCTTCAATGTCTTCTTCACTGATATTCAGCAGATCAATGCTGCTGCGATGCTGCTGCAGTGCCTGCTCCAGCTGGGCAACGTCTTCCAGCGCAGAAACATTCTGCTCGGGAGGCCCGGGCAGCTCATCTTCCCGAGAGGCAGGGTCTGTGGAGTTCTCATCGTCAAAATCCCCAGAAGCTCCCGTCTCCTGTCCCCCTGGCAGCTCGACCGGAGCTTCAAAATCAAGTCCCTCAGCTGTCTCTTCCAGAGGCTGCTCATCTTCGATTGCAGCAGCTTCAGAATCGGCAATGATCGAGAAGTCAGACTCGCCGGGCGCAATAAAAGAATCAGCAGCGGACTCTTCGGCTGCCCAAAATTCTTGGTCCTCCGGAACGGGCGAAATTACTTCTTCTGCTCCTCCGGATGGGCGGGGCTCTTCGCTATTTTCTGCTTCCAAAGCGGAACTTGCCGGCTCTTCTTTCGATTTCGCGGGAGGTTCGGGAAACTCTATAATTGCGGAAGTATCCTCTTCTTCGTCATCTTCGAGGATCTCTGCGCTCAGACGCTCACTGTCGAGCTCGCCAAAGCCCACATCCAACATCTGATACACCGCCTGAGGTATGACGCTTGTCTCCGCTATGCTCTCCGGCTCTTGCGCAGCAGCAATATCAGATGCTGCCGGAGGGGCTAGAATTTTTTCGGTATCGCCCCCGGTAGAATTGTAGAGTAGTTCATCAAATTCTGATGGTAGTGCATGTGATGCAGTAGCAGGAGACTCGGGATTTTCTTCATTGTCAAAGAAATCCCAATCCCTGCCGAAATTGTCTGCTGCAAGTCCTTCATCACGCATCGGAGCAGGAGTTGATCCGGATTGTGCTTCTGCCCGCCCTTCCCGCGCTTCTTGTCCACCGGAGAACTCTTTCGCCCCTTCGTGTGGCCCGGGCGCAGCAAGCAACTCGGGCATCAAAGGTAAAGCTTCTTCCCCCGGTTGAACATCTTCCAACATCTCAGCGCGGGATTCCGCTACTGCGGGCTCATTGCCAAGCTGGTTTATCGCATTTTTAAAAGCGTTAAGGTCTTGAATAGAAGGCATCTTATTCTGAAGCTCTGGCTCAACGGCACGATAACGGTGCTAATGCAGGTACAGGATATGGCGGGCTGCTTAGCGCTTGATGTTGATGGCAGTGTTCAACATGCTGTCGCTGGTCTGTATGGCACGGGAATTAAATTCATAGGCCCGGTTAGCCACAATCATATTGACCATTTCCCTAGCCATATTGACGTTCGAGTACTCCAAGAAGCGTTGGTGCAAAGACCCCATGCCCTCTTCCGGGCTGCCCTGAATCGCCTCACCCGATGCTGCGGTCTCTTGGAAAACATTCTCTCCCATGGCCTCCAAGCCCGCCGGATTGACGAAGCGAAACAGCTCAATCTGACCCACTTCGGTCACATCATTGTCTATGCGAACATTGACCTTGCCATCCCGGGTAATGGTCAAATCTGTTTCCAAATTAATGTTTCCCGGCAGGATGATTTCCGGCGACAGGCGGAAACCCTGGGCTGTGACCAGCTGCTTGTTGGCATCCACTTTAAAAGCACCGTTGCGAGTATAAGCGTATTCGCCGTTGGACAGCTCCACCCGGAAGAAGCCTTCGCCCTGAATCGCCATGTCTACAGGGTTTTCGCTGGCTTTGATGATACCCTGATGAAACATCCGCTGCGTCGCTGAAACCCGGCTGCCGTGGCCAATCGAAACATCCAGCGGACGCAGCGTTTCATCAGTGGCCGGAGTTCCGGCCAGTTTCTGATGGGAATAGAGCAGGTCTTCAAACTCGGCCCGCACTCGGCGGTAGCCCACGGTATTGACGTTGGCCAGATTGTTGGCAATCGTGTCAAAATATTGCTGTGTGCTGTTCATGCCCGAAGCAGCTGTCCAAAGTGAGCGTATCATAATAAATCTCCCGGGAAGTTCTAAAATTTGCTGCCGCTTTTGAAGCGAGGGACTTGGGCGCCAAGCCATACATTTTGGCTCGAAAACGTTTTAAGGGGACCTCTAAAAATGGTATCGCTTCGCGAGAATTGTACAATCGCTCTGCTTTGCAGCAGCGATTGTCCCGCGTTTTGATGCGAGACGAAGGCTCCGATGCGAGCCTGTGCAGCATTGGAGAAATGGGAAGGCCCGTGCACAGCCAGGGCCGACCTTCCTTTTTTGCGGCAGCGAGTAACGGAAGCCGAGCCATGCTTTGCCGTATGGCACCAATGTGAGCTGGCGCAGCATTGGTGAACTGGCAGGCCGTGCGCAGCAAAGAGCCTACTTCCTCTCTTTCGTGACAAAGCTGCTCCGTGAAAAAGACCGAGTCTGGCGCGCCATCCTTCTGTGGTGGGGAATTTTTAGAGGCCCCCTTAAGCGTAATTCCCTACTCCGTTGATCAAACGACCCAGCAGCTGATCATCGGTTTGAATTACCTTCTGGTTGGCTTCGTAGGCTCGCTGCACCTCTATCATATTGACCATTTCCGAGACTGCGTTGATGTTGGATTTCTCCAGCATCTTCCAGCGAAGCACCGGGCGCTGCTGAGCTGAGAGCAAATGCGGCACACCGCTGAGGGGGATGCCCAGATTGCTTTCACTTGCCGGCTTAAACAATGAAGAGCCCATTTTTTCAAGGTGCTGGACCCGATCAAAACCAACCAACTTGATGGTATCGAGTAGTTCTTCCTGCCTCCAGTCGTTCTCGCGTTCGGTGACCAGACGCTGTGGATCATCCTGCAAGGACGGGTTGTAGAAAATATTGCCGTTGCGGTCGATACGGAAGTTGTTCAGCTTCAGCTGAATCGGCCCTCGCTCGCCCAGTACCCGCAGACCTTCTTTGGTCTCCAGGAAGCCTTCCTTCCCCAGCGTGAATTCGCCATTGCGCGTATAGCGTTCGCCCTGGGGAGTTTCGACCACAAAAAAACCGGCACCTTCGAGACCCATGTCATAGGGATGTTCAGTTTCCACCAGGCTACCCTGTGAGAAATCGGTAAAGGTCTGATTGGATTCGACTCCCGTGCCCAGCATGCCAACAACGGGGTGGTTGTCCACGCTGCCAATCGGCAGACGTTGCACCTGGTCGTTCAGACGGCTGATCAACATTTCGGGGAAGGCCTTCATAACCGTGATATCGCGTTTGAAGCCGGTGCGATTGACATTGGCCAAGTTGTTGGCCACGTTGTTCATGCGCTGTTCCTGGGCCTTCAGACCGCTGGTACTGGTATAAAAACTGCGTAGCATCAGTGCATCCCCCTGTCAAGGCCCATCCGGCAACAACCGGGAGGCCCTCAGAATACAAAAATCAAGACTCAGTCGTGTGAGAAGCAGAAAGAACAGCAGCTCCCCCGCTTGTACAGTATTGTACGGGAGCATTGCAGACAGCACAAAACTCATAAACCAGTTTCGGGTATTGTCTTTAGATGCTTTAGGGCACCTCTAAAAATCCCAATTTCGCGCGCGGCGGGGCAGCAACCTTTTTCCGCAGGTACTCAACTGCGCTGAGCAACAGTATCCCTATTTCTGTCGGGGCAGGATCCGGAGCAGAGAGCGGTGGTCTTTACTGTCTTGACCAATTTCCCAGATCATCAGACCGCCCAGATTTTCATTCTGAACGAAATCAAACTTTTCTTTGACCATGTCCTGGCCGTTGAAATAGTAGTTCCCCACTTCGTTGTCCTGCGAAGCTAGGTCAAAGTCCTGACTCAGGAGGCCATAGGCGCGGGCAGTACGGCGGCCATCTGCCTTGATTTCTCTGCCGTAGAACGGCAGGCCCAGAAAGATCTTACGGCTGGGTATATTGAAGCGGGCTCTCAGATATTCGACCATTTCTGCGGCGTCCTCCATGGTCGAATGGCGTGGGGCAAAGTCATAGGCCATAAAGTTGACCTCATCAACATTCTCAAACAGCTCACCGGTCAAGGCCACCTGTGAGCGCGAAACCGCCACGCTGACCCGCAGGTCCCGTTCCTCTGCGTTTTTTTTGATACCCTGCCGCACTTCTCGAATCAGAGCCACGTAGGCTGCCATGTCTTGTTTGTTGCGCGGGTATTCCCAGTCGAAATCTACTCCGTCAAGCTGCCATTTCCCGACAAAGTCTACGATGTTCTGTGCCAGTTTCTGCCGCGCCCCGGCAGTTTCCATCACCGGCAGATAGCGCGAAGAGCCTCCGGCCAAGCAGATCACCAGCCGGAAGCCGTAGGCCCGACGCAGCTTGTGCAGGTATTCCATGTGCTCGGGGTAGAAACCGGAGAAATCAATGCTACCATCACCCGCTTCGCCGGGCCGCAGGCGAAAATAATTGATCTGGGTCACCCGACCGCTGGCCAATGCTGCCAGCAAGTATTCTTGAAATGATGATACAACCTCCCCGGAGTACAGACCGCCGGAATTCAGGAAAGTTTCGGGGTCATGGCTGCTGAGCTCAAGGGCTTGCCCCGTCCGGGAGCCTCTGGGAAGACGATAATATGGCAGGTAAACGGTGTTCTGGTAGCGCTGCGCCTTATTCTGCGCCGTAAGAGCCGGGCTCAAGAGGGCGGGCAGCAGAACTAGGAGTGGCAAAGAACGCCTCAGGCAGTGGCTTTGCTTTGTTTTGCCTCCGACTGTATCTGCGCACCCTTCTGCAACCCTGTTTGTTTCCGGGACTATGACCATCATCCACCTCAAAATCTGGGAAAAATTTTCCGGAGAGCGAACTTCTTGTTGCAAAGCCTCCCCTGAATAAAAATTCAACACCGCGTAAGCCGGGCCGCCCGATCATAAAATACTGCCTCTGCTCGGCATTGCGAATGCGAAAAGGAGAAGGGCACCCGCGGGGCGGGTGCCCTTCTCCTTTTCGCAGATACCGCTACGGTACCTATGCAATCTTATTGGGTTTGCGTGTACCTAAGACCCTTGTAGTTAAAATATAAGTCCTTTTTTGAGCTTCTTTTGATTTTCAACTCTTTGGGCTCGGAGCCCCCAGACCCCTGCTCCCATGTCAGAAAAAACGTACCTACGTACAAATTCTGAGAGAAAATGGACTCATTGGTCTCTTCGCGATAGCGATAGCTGCCTCCCGAGCCCCTCTCACCAATTTTGGCTGTAAAAGTTCCATCCGAGCTGAACTCAAATTTGTTCAGACTACCTCCAGCCTGCCAAGTCCCGGAGGCCTTCAGATTATCCTTCAGGTTGAACAGAAGATTCTTTTCTTCGTCAATTTCACAAGAGAGTAAAAGCAGACTGCTGAGCAGCACACCGCAAAATACCGTCCATTTCGTCATCTCTAGCCTCCTTAAAACCAGAATCTCACGCCCAGTTCCGGGAACAGGGCAATCGGCACCATTATAAAGGTACCATCGTATATATTGTTGCCGGCCTTACTTTCCAGAGTAATCGCTTCTACTTGGAGACCGATTCCAAACTGCACCTGGGCAAACAGCTCCACTTTCGGCCCAAACTTGAACGAGAAACCCGTTCCGCCACGCAGGTAGAGCAGCATGTGAAAAAAGTCATAAGAACTCTTGCCCTTGCCCAGAGCAAAGTCAAAGTAAAGCCCAAAAATGCCGTATACACCGATCACCGGTGTTTTGACAAATTTTACGGCGACATTGGCCCCGATAAAAGGACGCACCGGGAAATTGGGAATGATGTTGTCCGGGCCGGGGCCCAGCATCAGGCCAAGATCAAACGAATACAGCCAGCCCTTAACAGCAAAAACGCTGGTCAGAGCCCCTCCGGGCGCATAGTGCAGCACCGCATCTTTAGGAAATTGAAAGCTGCTGTGTTCCGTTTTTGTGTCGGTGGTCTTGTTTTTCGTCTTAAAATCGTTGTACAGGCTGGTAAAAGGCAGATAACTGCTATACATCAGCCCGCCTCCCATAGACTGGGCCCACAGACCCGGCTGCAGCAGCAGTGAGAGCAAGCACAGCAGCCCCAATACCTGTACGGTTCGCAACGATTTCTTTTGAGAGGTTCTCAGAATCGGCTGCAGTGCAAAGGCCCCCCCACAGCCTTCCTTTGCTAAATTATCAGAACATACCATCAAGCAGTTCCTCCTTATCACACAGGGAAATTTGAGAGTGTTCATATGAGTGCTAGGAGCCCGAAGGACCACTTCCGCCCTCTTGCCATCTGAGAAAAGAGTGGTCAAAGCATCTTCTGCTTCCAGCCCCGCAAAAGACCGCGGACCCTCTATATTCGGAAAACAAGTTACAGAATGGCAGCTATTATCCTGTTTGCTTTTTTCGTGTCTACCTTAGCGATAATTTTTCACCAGACTTCTGAGAAAAGAAACTGATATGGAACGTTGATATAGAACGTATCAAGGGGACCTCTAAAAATTTCCCGCCACAAAAAGATGCCGCGCCAGACTCGGTCTTTTTCACAGAGTAGCTTTGTCACTAAAGAGAGGAAGCAGGCTCTTTGCTGCGCACGGCCTGCCAGTTCACCAATGCTGCGCCAGCTCACATTGGTGCCATACAGCAAAGTTATGCGGTCTGCTTCACTTCCTGAGGCTCGGCAAGTTCTCATCCGCTCAGAAGCGAGTTTGGGAGGTCCCCTTTAGCAAGTCATCTGGCAGCCTAGCCCTCCGCAACAGTCAGTTCTGTATCCGCCAATGTTTTTAAAAATATTATGATAAAAATATATACATAATTACAGAGAAGCGATAGTATGCTGGGGAAGCTTCTACAAGTTTGCTCAGCATCGAAAATGACTTGCAGAGCTTCCCCAGCATAAATCGTGCTGCGGCAAGGCCGCTGCGCGCGGGGGAGGGCCTGTGCTTATCGCGGGAATGACCAATGAAACAACAACAGTGGCGGAGAAGCAAAGTGAGCTTCTGAACGGTATCCGCGAACTGGAACCGGGCGACTATCGCAAGGGCTATATAGATTTGTGTGCCATTCTGACCTGCGCTCCGGAAATTTCCGAAGCTCAGTTTCACCAAATACTGGCAGAGCGGGAGGCCAGCCGCTGGCACAGCTGGGTACTCGAAGCACCGGACTCAGGGCAGCTGATCGCAACAGTGAGTCTGCACCTGGAGCGCAAATTCTACCGCGATGGCCGCTACGTCGGGCACATTGAGGATCTGATCGTACTGCCCGAGTACCAACAACACCAGCTGGGTAAAGCCCTGGTTCACTTCGCCCTTGCAAAAGCCCTGGTCATGGACTGCTACAAAGTGATCCTCGACTGCGACCCGAGACTGGAAGTCTTCTACCAGAAGTGCGGTCTGGAGTACAGCAACATCCAGATGGCCCGCTACTCGTAGCGCATATGTGTGGAATCATCGCCTACTGCGGGCAGGAACAAGCACAGGACATTCTGCTGCAGGGCCTGCACAAGCTTGAATACCGGGGCTATGACTCGGCGGGCATCGCCTGCTGTCCGGGCAGGAGGCAGTCGTCTGCTGCCATGGCCTTTGCCGCTGTGCACAAAGAGGTCGGCAGGGTGGAAGACTTGCAGCGCCTGTGCCGGGATAAGCCCCTGAGAGGACAGAGCGGCATTGGACACTGCCGCTGGGCCACCCACGGGGCCGTGACCCGGGCCAACGCCCACCCTCACTACAGCTCCGATGGCCAGGTGCTGCTGGCGCACAACGGCATCATCGAAAACCATCGGGAACTGCACGCCTTCCTGGAACAACAAGGCTTTTCGTTCTGCTCTGAGAGTGATACCGAAACGGCTGCCAACCTGCTGGCCTACCTGCTGCAAGCGGACTGCCAGAACTGCGAACCTGCGAGCACCGCTGCGGAGCACGCACTCCTTGCAGAATCGGAGCCTCAGGATCCGATTCTGCGCGCCATCCGGTGTCTGCGGCACTGGCTCAAAGGAGCCTATGCGCTGGCCATCATGTTTGCGGTGCGCCCTGACGAAATCTACGCTATTCGCTGTGAAAGCCCTTTGGTAGCGGGGTTGGGGCCGGAAGGCAACTACTTTGCCTCGGACATCCTGCCCATTCTGGAACATACGCAAGCTGTAGTTTATTTGTCCAATCACCAGATCGCCCGCCTCCGGATCGGCGCAAACAACACAGCAGAAATGGACTTATATGACGCCGCAGCCCGGCCCCTGCGTGCCGAGGTACAGCATTTGGAGCTCAACGCTGAAGCCGCCGACAAACAGGGCCAGCCACATTTCATGATCAAAGAAATTCACGAGCAACCGCGGATCTTCCGTCATTTATTTCGACTCCATACGAAAGCTGCGGAGAGTCGCGGCGGTGAATGGCTGCCTCATTTTGACTTGAGCACCAAGGAGCAGCAGCAGCTGCGCAGCTGCCGTCAGTTGATCTTTGTCAGTTGCGGCACCAGCTACCACGCTTCGCTCTACGCCCGGTATCTCTTGGAAAAGTATGCCCGGCTGCCGGTCCAGGTTGAGTATGCCTCCGAGTTTCGCTACCGCGAACCAGTGCTGGGCCCGGAAGTACTGGTAGCGGCTCTGTCCCAGAGCGGCGAGACGGCCGATACCCTGGCCGCCCTGCGCTTGGCCCGCACGCAAGGAGCCACTACTCTGGCTCTGGTCAACGTGCCCGGCAGCAGCATCGCCCGGCTGGCAGATATCCTGCTGTGCAGTCACTGCGGCCCGGAAATCGGTGTGGCTTCGACCAAGGTTTATACGGCTCAGCTGCTGATCCTGTATTACTTCAGCTTTTATCTTGCAAAGCTGCGCCAAGCGCCGGGACTGACTCCGGCCCTGATTTCTGAGAAAATGCAGCAGAGTCAGCAACTGGCGGTCTTTGCCGAACGCATCCTGAGCCGGTCGGCCCGTTTGCAGGAGCTGGGGCGGGCCTATGCCGGTTACCGGCACATACTCTGCCTAGGGCGAGGCCTCTACTATCCGCTGGCGCTGGAGGGTGCTCTCAAGCTGAAGGAACTGAGCTACATCCACGCCGAAGGCTATGCCGCAGCGGAAATGAAGCACGGCCCCATCGCCCTGATCGATAGCCGCATGCCGGTGGTGGTGCTGCTGCCGGACTATGGCACACTTTACGAAAAGATGCAGAGCAATATCGCCGAGGTGCGCACGCGCGGCGCACGCATCCTGGCCTTTGTCGGGCGAAATGATGAGGGCGATGCGGGGCAGCTTCCTGAGCATCCGGCCCCTGCGGACTGCGCCGATTATAATGATGTATTTGCCCTGCCCCGCCTGAGCGAAGAACTGGACGTGCCGCTCTACGCCATCGCTCTGCAATTACTTGCCTATCATATTGCGCTGGCTAGGGGCATTGACCCGGACCGGCCGCGCAACTTGGCCAAATCGGTGACTGTGGAATAACCGGAGGGCGCCGCAGGCTCTTAAGGGTACCTCTAAAAATTCCCATTTCGAACGACTGGTTCTCTGTTCGGACAATCAGTCGGGAAACTCCAGACTCAGGCGCCCCAGCCGCCCCTGTTGCAAGTCGCGCAGCAGTCTGCTGAGCAGGCGCCGGTAATCGATCCGCCCCCCCCCGGCCAAGCATTGCAGACGTTGACCCAAACTGTCCAAGGCCGTGTAGAGCATCTCCGGGCAATGGAGCAGTAGTTCGTTCTGTGTTTCTTCGGGCTCGTCTGGCAGCTCCTCCGATGAGGGCAGCTCCGGGGCGTGGGCCAGAATCGCCAAGTGCTCGCGCAGTGCGGCGAAACCGGGTTCAGCGATGCGATAGTGGCGCTCCAGCAGCCCCGGATACAGCAGCTCCAGCTCCTGTACCAGGTAGCAGAGCAGTTCCTGCTCTTCGACCACCTGGTCCTTAAGCGAGCCCAACAGAGTCAGCCGGGCGGCGATCCGCTGGTCTTCCAGATTGGGCCACAGCATACCGGGGCTGTCGAAGAGGCTGTAATCGTCATTCAGCCGGATCAGGCTCACCTGGCGCGTCACTCCGGCCCGGTCTTCACTTCTGAGCTGCTGTTTGCCCAGCAGTGAATTAATCAAGGTCGATTTCCCCACGTTGGGAATACCGACAATCAAGCCGCGGGAGGCCCGCCGCCACTGCCCGGCGCGGCTTTTGCCCGCCGGGTCCTGCCCTTCCGTAGTCCCTGTTCCCTTGATTTTGGGGCCGCCAAAATTCTGTTGCAAGGCCTTCAACAGCTTCAATCGGTTCTGCTCTCGCTTCCGGGCAAAAGACAAGCAGATAGTCTGCTGCGAGCTCCTGGCATTCTTAGCCTTTCCTTGATTCTGCCAGATGCTGTTTTGCTGCGGATCCGCTAGGTCGGCCTTGTTCAGCACGATCAGACGCGGTTTTGAGCCGATCAACTGGTCGAGCAGGGGGTTGGCCGAGGCCCTTGGAGCACGGGCATCGCGCAGCTCCACTACGAAGTCGGCCTCTTGCAGGGCAGACTGAATCAGGCGCAGCCCCTTGTTCATGTGGCCGGGGAACCAGTTGATTTTTGCCATCTCGTCAGTCTATACCCATCTTGTCCCTTGGCAGAGAAAACTCACTGCATGCTTTCCGCCCGCTTCAATCGATGCGGTAGAGCTTCTTGATTTTCTCCAGCTCTCCGGCTTCTACTGCTCCGATCGACAATTCGCGCTTCATGTCGGCAAAGACTTCTAATGTGCGTGCTACATGCTCTTCTGTATGGGCTGCGGTCGGAATCATTCGAAACATCACCAATCCTGGCGGGATGACCGGATAGACCACACCGGTGACGAAGATACCCTTCCCGCGCAGATAGGCAAACATTTGGGCCCCGATCTCGTTTCCTCTGGCCGTAGAAGCGTAGACCGCACAGAGCGGAGATTCGCCAAAGCCCACAGTGTAGCCCAACTCGCGCAGGCCCTCGCGCAAAGCGCGTGAGCGCTGCCACATCAGCTCGCGGCGCCAGTCTTCCCGGCGCAGCAATTCCAGAGTGTGTTGCAGCGATTTGACATAGAGCATCGGCAGGGATTTGGCAAAGACTTGGGTGCGGGCGTTAAAGGCAATCCAGTCGCAGACGGCTTTGCTGCTCACCGCAAAGCCGCCAATCGAGGCAAAGGCTTTGGCAAAGGTGCCCAGCACAATGTCTACTTGGTCCTGTACACCGCAGTGATCCGCAGCACCTCGACCGTGCCCGCCCACCACTCCCACGCCGTGGGCATCGTCAACAAACAGACGGGCCCGGTATTGTTCTTTCAGGACGCAGATTTCCCTGAGTCGGGCGATGTCGCCCGTCATGCCGTAGACACCCTCAATGGCGATCAGCACGCCCCCCGAGTGTTTCTTGCGCACGCTCCTGAGCACATTTTCTAGGTCGTCGGGGTCATTGTGGCGGAAGAAGCGCAGCTGGGCCCGCGAGAGGAAGGCTGCGTCCAGAATGCAGGCGTGGGCCAGTTTGTCGACAATAATAACATCGCCCGGCCCGGCCAGGGCCGAAATAGTGCCCATTACACCCATGTAGCCAAAGTTAAACAGAATGGCGGCCTCTTTATCCTGCCATCGGGCAAAGGAACGTTCCAGTGCAATGTGCTCGGAGGTGTTGCCGCTCATCATGCGTGAGCCCATAGGGCTGCTGACGCTGTAGATTTCCAGCGCCTGGCGCGCGACTTGTTGAATGCCGGGCTCCCCGGCCAAGCCTAGGTAGTTGTTGACCGACCACATAATGTAGCTGCGCCCTTGGTAGTTCATTTGGGGCGCGGGGATGTCGTTGAGTACCGGACGGGCCACTCCCATTGGGTCGTTCTTGCGAAATTCACCAAAATAGCCCCCGTCACCGTAGCATTTATCGAAAATATCTGGGGATGTCGTGCTCACCTGATTCAAGGTTCACCTCGTTGTTAAAAAAAACTCTGAAAATCCACTCCCCCTGCCCCCCTGCGGAGCAAAAAATTTCCTGCGACAGTCGGGAAAGGGAAGCAGGCTATATTTACCGAATTGTAAAGGATCCTGGGCATAGGAGAAAAAATGTGTGCCGAAAAGGACCTGCCGCCTTTCCTCCGCCTTTCCCTTGGCAGAGCTGCTTCAAAACTGAACCTGGCCCGTCATCAAAAGCGAATTTTTAGAGGTGCCCTAAAGAAATTCGGGAAAATGGGCCGGGAAACTTGAAGATCCCGTGAGCGTTTACTCTGCCCGGCTTTAGCAACCGATTCCATCCGGTAAGGCCGGGCAGTCTACCGGTAAGCGCTAAAAATTCCAATTCCTCACTGAGAGGCGATCTGGTTGCCGAATACAGGCTCTGCCTTACGGCAACCAGATCGCCGTTTCAAGCAAAATTGGAATTTTTAGAGGTCCCCTTTAGAGCTTTCCTCCACATGCTCCGATGCTTTGCCGGGCTCCGGCAGTCGCTGTTCCGCTGCCAATTGCTCCAGTACTCGCTTATACTCAGTGGCAATCGCGCGCACAAACTGCTGTTGGCTCTGCTGCCAAGTATCGAGCAGCTGCCGGGCCGCGCTGCTGTTGGTGTAGCGCCAATGCAGTTCCAGCTGTCCTCGCAGCCAGTTGAGCTCACAAGGAAAGTCCGTCAGAGCCGCCAATTCGATCTGTTGTAAGTTGCAGCGGCTCTCAAAACAGCCCTCCCGGTCCCAGACATAGGCGATACCGCCGCTCATACCGGCACCGAAATTGAGCCCGGTCGGGCCCAGAACCACCACCCGGCCTCCGGTCATGTATTCGCAGCCGTGGGCCCCCAGTCCTTCGACCACAGCAGTCGCGCCGCTGTTGCGCACCGCAAAACGCTCTCCTGCTTGTCCGGCGATATAGGCCGTGCCCGCAGTCGCGCCAAACAGGCAGACATTGCCGGCGATCAAGCCCCGCTCCTGAGTCTCGGGACTGCACTGCCCCCCATCTTGATCTCGGCTTTGATTCCGAAATGGATAGAGGATCAGCCGGGCCCCCGAGAGACCCTTGCCAAAGTAATCATTGCTCTCGCCCTCAAGTTCCAGTTGCAAACCGTGGGCGGCAAAGGCCCCGAATGACTGCCCAGCCGTGCCGGTAAACTTCAAGTGAATGCTTTTGTCCGGCAGCCCGGCGCTGCCCCAGTGCTTGCTGATGTGATAGCTGATATTGGTGCCCACCGTACGGTGCGAGTTTCCGATGCTCCGCTCGTGATAAAAAGGCCGTCCGTTTGGCTCGCGCAACCGGGCAAAGCCCGGCCCCAAGGCTTCCTGACAGAGGCGCAGCAGTTCGGGTTCCATAGTGTAGGAGTCAGAGAGGTCGGGACCGCGCTCAAAGTGACGAGGCAGCTCGCGGTCTGCCGCATTGGCCACGCTCTCCAGCAGCGGAGCCAAGTCGATATGCTTATTGCGCAGTACCGAGTTCTGCGGGTCGGGCTCTAGTAAGTCAGCACGTCCTACCAGCTCATCAAAGCTGCGGTAGCCCAGCCGGGCCATCAGCTCGCGCAGTTCGCGGGCGATAAAACGCATCATGTTCTCAACGTGATCAGGCAGCCCGGTAAAACGCTCACGACAACGCTTATCCTGGGTAGTGATGCCCACCGGACAACTATTGGTGTGACACTTACGCATCATGATGCAACCCAGAGCCACCAGACACGAAGTGCCAAAACCAAATTCTTCGGCGCCCAGCAGTCCGGCGATCAGCACATCGCGCCCGGTCCTGAGTTGGCCGTCGCACTGGATGCGCACCCGGTCGCGTAAATGGTTGCGCCGAAGACTTTGCTGTGTCTCGGCCAAGCCCAACTCCCAATAGCTGCCAGCATGCATCAGCGATGAGAGCGGCGAAGCCCCGGTACCGCCTTCATGCCCTGAAATCAAAATGTTGTTGGCCTTACCTTTGGCTACTCCGGCGGCCACCGTGCCCACACCACTTTTGGCCACCAGCTTGACCGAAATATCGGCCACCGGGTTGGCACAGCGCAAGTCGTAGATCAACTGAGCCAAGTCTTCAATCGAATAAATATCGTGGTGCGGCGGCGGCGAAATCAAAGTCACGCCGGGGGTCGAATGGCGCACCCGGGCAATCTCTTCATCGACTTTCTGTCCGGGCAACTGGCCGCCCTCACCCGGCTTGGCTCCTTGGGCCATTTTGATTTGCAGTTCATCGGCGTTGGCCAAGTAGTAGCTGCTCACACCAAAGCGTCCCGATGCGATCTGCTTGATGCGACTGCGCCGGTCATCGCCATTGGGCAGTAGCTCATAGCGCACCGGATCCTCGCCGCCCTCGCCCGAATTACTGCGCGCTCCGATGCGGTTCATGGCAATGGCGATGGCCTCATGGGCTTCTTTGCTCAACGAACCGTAAGACATGGCTCCGGAGACGAAACGCCGCAGGATCTGTTCTTCACCTTCCACATCAGCGAGCGCGATCGGCTCCCGGTCGCTCTGGAGGCGCAGCAGACCGCGCAGGGTATTGTACTTGCCCGCCCGATTGGTTTCGGTGCTGTACTTTTGGAATATCTGGTAATCATTTTCCCGCACAGCGCGCTGCAAGTAGACAATCGACATCGGGCTCAGCAGTTGGTTGCCCTCATCTTCAGCAATTTCTTCCCCTCCGGGTTCCCCATTGATATTTTCGTTGAGACTCTGCCCGGGCTTCGGGTTCCGTTTGATGCGTCCCGGACTCTTCTCAGACTGTAGCTGCGGATACAGCCTCAGACTGCGGCGCAGTCGCTGACTGCCGCTGAAGCCCAGGTTGTCCTTGCTCAGAGCCCGCTTTTGGGGCTGCCAGGCCATAGAGTGCTGCAAAATCAGCTCGCACTCCAGCTCGGCAAAGCCCTTGCCCCGGATTGGGTGGGGCGTGCCGGGAAAGCACAATTCAACCACTTCAGAGCCCAGACCCAGGATTTCGTAGAGCTGGCTGTTCTGGTAGCTCTGCATGGTCGAAACACCCATTTTGGACATGACCTTGAGCAGCCCTTTTTTTGCGGCGGCGATGTAATTGGCACAGGCCTGCTGCAAGTCATTCCGTTCCAGCAAATTGCGCTGACACAGCCCGACCAAGCCCCGGTAGGCCATATAGGGCGCAATGAAATTGGCTCCATAGGCCAGTGCCGTGGCAAAGTGATGAACGCTGAACAACTCGCCGCCTTCTAGGCCGATGGCGACCTGATGGCGCAGCCGTTGCCGCACCAAGTGCTGCTGAACCGCGCCGAGGGCCAGTAATACAGGCAGGGCCGTGTGCTGTGCACTGACTTCGCGGTCGCTGAGCAGCAGAACTGCACATTGCTGACTCTCCTGTGCTCTGCGGGCGGCAGTTTCGGCCTCGCCGCAGACGCGCTGCAACTGTTCCCGCAGCACCCGGCCCGCTGCCTGCTTTTCTCTCTGCTCTGCCGCCGGAGCTTCAAAGAGCAGCGGGATGCGGCACAGCGCAAAGCCGCTTTTATGCAAGAGCCGTTCTTTCAGTCGCTCCAGATCCGCCGGGCCGAAGATCGGGTGCTCCAGTTTCAGTACATGAGAATGCCGGGGCCCTTCGCGCAGCAGATTGCCCTGCACTCCCAGAAAACCGGAGAGCGACATTACCGCTGTCTCGCGGTAGGGGTCGATCGGGGGGTTCGTGACCTGGGCGAAGGTCTGACGGAAATAGCCGCTCAGGGGCTGGGCGATCTGCTCGGCAGTACTGCGCAGCAGCCCGCTCATGGCCAGCGGGCTGGCCATCGAGCCGATGGGCTCGGCGGCAGTTTCGGCCATCGGGGCCAGGATGTCGCGCAGGTCCTCGTAGCTGTAGTAGAAATTGTGCAGTTGTCCGGCCAGGCGGAGCCTGGCCTCAGATTCTGTGCCACTCGGCCCAAACAGCACGGAAGCAGACGGCAGCTCACAGCTCAGGGCAAAGTTCTCGGCGTGAGACTTGGCCCAACGGCCATAGGGTTGGGCCGCCGCCAATTCGCTCTTGAGCTGGCGGTCAAAGCGCAGTTCGCCGCGCTCCAGATCGAGTGAGAGCAGTTTGCCGGGCGAGAGCTTGCCCTGCCGGGCAATGTTTTCCGGTGCCAGTTGCAGCACACCCGCTTCGGAAGCCAGGATCAGGCGCCCGTCCTTCGTGATGGTAAAGCGCGCGGGGCGCAGGCCGTTGCGGTCCAGAATGGCGGTGACTTCACGTCCGGTAGTGCCCACGATGGCCGCCGGGCCGTCCCATGGCTCCATGAGCATAGAGTGATAGTGGTAGTAGTCCCTGACTTCCGGGGGCAGGTCGGTGCCCTGGCCAAAGGGTTCGGGTACCAACATGCTGAGTACATGGGGCAGGCTGCGCCCGTGATGCACCAAAGCTTCAACCGCTTCGTCCAGAAGCGCCGAATCCGAACAGCCTTCACTCAAAGTCGGTGCCAGCTCACGCGCAAGCGGGCCCAGGCGCGGGCTGTCAAAACTGGCTTCGCGGATGCCAAAAGAATGCAGGTTGTGCTGAATGGTGTTGATCTCGCCGTTGTGGGCCAGGTGCCGGAAGGGGTGGGCCAAATACCACTGGGGCAGGGTATTGGTGCTGTAGCGCTGGTGCACCAGCGCGTAGGCCGAACGCAGTACCGGGTTTCGCAAGTCCGGGTAGAATTCTTCCAGCTGCGGTGCGGTGAACATGCCCTTGTAGACCAGCAGGCTGGAGGAAAAGCTGCAAAAATACAGTTCATCCGGGCCCAGACCGCAACGCCGAGTCGCTATTTCGATGCGGCGGCGCAGAAAATAGATGGCGGCATCGCGTTCACGCCAGTCGATCTCGGCCGGATTAAAGCGCACGGCCAGCTGATAGATGGCAGGCATGGCCCCGCGCGCCAGTTTTCCCAGTATTCCGGCCTCAACCGGCACTTCACGCCAGCCCATTGGTTGCAAATCTTTGAGCAGGAGGCCATCAGTGCCCAAAATACAGGTTTCGATCAGCTCCTGCAGCTCCCGCACGCGCCCGGGAGCCAGAAACAGCATGGCAATGGCATACTTGTCCGCAGAGCAGGCTGCCAGCCGGGGAAAGATCTCGGCGGCAAATTCGTGCCTGAGCTGCAGTGAGATACCCGCCCCGTCCCCGGTGCTGCTGTCTCCGCCGATGGCTCCGCGGTGTTCGAGACGGCGCAGGATTTCTAGGCCCTGCTGCACGATTTCGTGTCGGGCCCGGCCGTCAATTTGGGCGACCAGGCCGACCCCGCAGGCATCGTGCTCGTAGCTGCGACGGTACAAACCGCACTCCTCAAAGTGCTGTGCCGTGCCGCGAAGCTCCCGGGAAGTTTCCTTTGCTGTCTGTCTGCCTGCCGGCCCTTGCTGTACAGAGGCTCGTACTGAGGGTTCTGCCACCTTGCTCTCCGTCTCTTTACCTTGTGTGTAGGGGGACTGTCCCAAAAATTCCAATTCCGCGCCGGGCGGCGGTTCTTCTCTGCGAGCAGGGGTTTTGCAAGATTTGCAGGAAGGTTCTGTTTTAGAGGTACCCTAAAGAACACCCTTCTTCAAGATGATATTTGCGTAAATCTCGCCGTCTCCCGTAGAGATAACGGCGCAGGCGCGCTCGGCGCGCTCATAGAAGACAAAGCGTTCCAACATGGCAAAGCCACCAAACCCGGGTTCACAGCACCGGATGATTCCCTCATATTCCTCCCAGCGTTTGGGGCTGGGCAGCCTGTCGCGATCCTGCGGGGTGAGCTCCATCAGGAAGACGGGCTGCGGCACATACTGATCCAAGGGAAACAGTTGCATGAGGGCTTCCAGCACTGCCGGCACGCTGTGGCCGTCACAGCGGAGCAGCGGGGCTTGGGCCACTTTGGCGATGCGGGCCGCGGGAAAGTTGCCGTCGCCGATCACCAGCTCATCACCGTGACCCATTTCCATCAATACTTTAAGCAAGTCCGGCGGTAAAATGGATGGTATTCCTTTTAGCATGGTTCTACTCCGTTCTCTCTCATAAGAAACTGTGGGAACCTCTAACTGTTTCTGACTGTCTCAATATACTGCGGTATTCACTGAGGTCGGCGACCTTTTGGTGATGGAGGAACTGCAAGGCCGCATTGCCCAGTACCGAAGCCTCGACCGCCCCCAGTTCGATTCGGCGGGCGCAGACTTGCTGCAACTCCCGCATAAAATGCCCATCACAGCACCCGCCGCCGACCGCGTGAATCGTTGTGAGCCGTTTGCCGCTGAGCTGCTCCAGACTACTCAGGTGCCGGGCACAGGCCAAGGCCATACTGCGGTAGACAATGCGCAGTAACTCGCCGCGCGAACAGCTTTTGCCCAATAGCTGCCTCAGAGCAGCCTCCATTGATGCAGGCAGCAGCAGGCTCTCGTTCTCAACATCAAATTCGGCTGGCTTCTGTAGCGTGCTCTGCATGGTGAGCTCGGCCAGCTCAGGGTAGTCAAGACTCCATTCCTTACAAAGCCGCTGGAGCAGCCAGAAGCCGCAGAAGGTTTTCTGCACCCGGTGTCCGCCAAGGGCCGCGCCCTCATTGCCAATGCCCTGTTCCCGGGCCGTGGAACCAAGCCGGGGCTGTGGCTCTACGAGGCCCATGATAAACCAAGTTCCGCAGATCAGAAAACAGGAATCCGCTCCCAACTCAATGCTGGCCGCCGCAGCGGCCGTATCGTGAGAAGCCACCTTCAGCAGGGGAACGGGTGGGCCAAAAGATTCTGCAAGCGTTCCCGCAAGGCAGGGGGCTTCGACAATTGCGGGAAAAATCTGCCGGGGCAGGCCGACTTTATCGATCAGATCCCAGTCCCAGTTCCGCCGCTGCGCATCGCAGAGCCCTGAAGTGGAGGCAATGCAGTATTCCGCAGTCCGCCGGGCCTGTTCGCCCCCAAGAAGGTAGAGCAGAAAGTCCGGGGTGAAGAGGAAAGAATGAATCTGCGGATTCAGGGGGATATCGTGGTAGAGCTGGTAGATGCTGTTGAACGGGAAGTATGCGTTGCCTCCCGCAGCGTAAAGCTCGGCGAGCGACACTTTGGCGTGCAGCGCTTCAATAGAAGAGGTGCTGCGCTCGCTGCGGTAGCAATATGGAGCGCGCAGCAGTTGGCCATCCGCCCCGAAGTAGGCCATATCGGCACCCCAGGTGTCGACACCGATGCTCAGTACCTGCCAGTGCTGCTCTTTGGCCCGGACAAAGGCCCGCTTCAGGCCCGTTGCCATCTCCTTGAGCCAGAGCTGCGGCTGCCAGCACAGCTCAGTATCATGCACCGCTTCATTGGGAAAGCGGTGCACTTCTTCACAGGTGATGTACTTCTGCTGCCCCGGGAGAGACTGTCCCCGCTCAAGAGTGACTGCCATCAAACGACCGCTGCCGGCCCCAAAGTCAAAGCACAGAACGGTTTCGCGCATGTGAGATCCTTGTTATTGTTCCAGCAATACAGTGTTGAATACGAACCCGTAGCGGTCACCCAGCTTTTTCATCTCAAAAGCCGACACCGGGGCGAGCTCGCCCCCCACAGCCATAATTTTCAATACGATCTGAGCGGACTTTTCGACGGCTTCAAGCAGACCAAAACCGCTATCCAAGTCGCTGTGACTGACAAAAGTACCGTGGCGATACCACATAATCACGCGAAAATCCTGCATTTTTTGGGCAGTGCTCTTCCCGATTTCCACCGTCCCGGGGGTAAAGTAGGGTACGACTCCCACTCCTTCGGGAAACAGCAGGGCGCATTCGGGCATCGGCATCCACAGGTGATTGGAGAATGCCCTGTCGGTGGGCGGCAGCTTAAATGAAAGTGCGATCATGTTCGGCTGATGGCAGTGCATAATAACCCGCTCTTTGCCGCCGCTCAGGGCTTTGCGAACTTTGTGGCCGAGCAAGTGCGTGGATATCTCGCTGGTCGGTTGGGCCCGGCCCCAGTACCGGGTATAGCTGTGACCGTCATCGGTGATGCGGATCATGGCCAGGTTCTCTTCAGGAGCTTCCTGAATGTGCAGAAAGAACTTGCCGGTGCCGGTACACAAAAAATACTCTCCCGCCAGGCTGCCCGCATCAAAGTCCAGAGGGACTTCGGTTCCCGCTTGCAATGCAGAACCAAAGGCGGATACTTCTTCGGCGCTCATGCGCACGCTGATGTTGCCACCGTTGTATTCGTTCCAGCCCTTCTGCCACATGATCTGGGTGATGTGGCCCAACCGTGTCAATACATGCTCGCTCATAAATGACTGATCCTTAAGGGCACCTCTAAAAAGTTTTAAATAGAGGGGACCTCTAAAAATTCGCTTTTGATGCCAGACGAAGGGATTTTTTGCGGCAGCGAGGAACGGAAGCCGAGCCATACTTTGCTGTATGGCACCAATGTGAGCTGGCGCAGCATTGGTGAACTGGCAGGCCGTGCGCAGCAAAGAGCCTGCTTCCTCTCTTTCGTGACAAAGCTGCTCTGTGAAAAAGACCGAGTCTGGTGCGCCATCCTTTTGTGGTGGGGAATTTTTAGAGGTCCCCTAGAGGCTACTGTGCACTAAAATCCAGTTTCTAAGAAGTTAAAGAATCCTATAATCTTGCCAAAAGTTCACGTTTCAACTTATAATATGCCAAGAAGTTTGTCAATAATTTTTGAAGACTTTGTTGTGGGGAACCTCTCCAAACTTCAATCCCATGCTCAACAACAATATTATTACCGCCCCTTGTCGGCGTTATGAGTGACGAAGCTGCTCTACATTGTGGCTTTGTCTGCGGTAAGAGTTTTGAGAAAAGGGAATTGCATGCCCAATTCAGCTAAACCCAGTGCGACACAGCTACCCGGCCTGGGGAAGCTTGAGCCGCCCGCAATGCCCTCAGCACTCAGAGCAAAGACCACAAAAAATTCCGCGGCAAAGACCGCGGCAAAGCGTCGGTCCGAAAAGCAGAATGGGCAAGAACTTGAGCAGTACGTGCAATTGCTGCTTCGAGCCAAAGAAGCGTATTACAACGGCAGCGAGCCGCTGCTGAGCGATGAAGAGTTTGACCGGCTAGAAGATGAGTTGCGCCGCCGGGCCCCCGAAGCTCCCTACTTTGCACTGGTTGGGCACGATACCCGGACGGCAACCGAGAAAGTACGGCACCAGGTACCGATGTTGTCGATGGACAAAGCCAAACAGCTGGCTGGAGTTGAGGCCTGGTTCCTGCGCCTGCTGGACAACTGCCCCCTGCTCAGCCGTGATACGGCCCTCTGCGTCCAGCCCAAAATTGATGGTATTTCGGCCTCCTGTTACTACCGGAACGGCAGATTGCAGTATGTCGCCACGCGCGGCGATGGTCGCCAGGGCCAGAATATTAGCCACATTGCGCCCATTGTTGCCGACATTCCCGAACTGCTGGGCATCTCATCAGAAACAAAGTCGGCGGTTCCGGCGCAGTTGGAAGTGCGCGGGGAACTGTACCTGCCCCGCGATACGGACCTGGCGCGGAAAGCCGAGGGCAGACCGCTGCGCAATATCTGTGCCGGGCTGATCAACCGCAAAGAGCAGATCCTGAGCGGAGCAGAAAGTATCGAAGCATCACAGCCGGAGCTGAGACAGCTGCGTTTTATTGCTTATCAGTGTCCGCAGCAGCGCTTGCACCCCAGCGAATACCGGCAACTTACTCAGTTAACCGGGCTGGGCTTCCACAGCGTGGCGGCGAAGTTGTGCCAACTGAACGAGCTCTCCGACTACGTCCGGCACTATCTGGAGCAGCTGCGTCGGCAGTGGCTCTATGAAACCGACGGTCTGATCATCTGCTTAGACGATAGTGCTTTGTTTGAACCGGTCGATGCATTGTGGGTGGTCAGCCACCACCACCACTATGCGATTGCCCTCAAACCACCTGCGGAAAGCGGCACCAGCATCTTGCGGCAGGTGCACTGGCAGCTGGGCCGGCTGGGCCGTCTGAGTCCGGTGGCGGAGTTTCTGCCCCTACGACTGGCCTCTGCGGTGATTGAACGGGCCAACCTGCACAACTACGCAAACATTCTGCGCCAGGATATTCAGCGTGGCGATGTACTAAAAATAGAGCGAGTCGGCGATGTGATTCCCTATGTGCGGCAAAATCTGGGCCGTCTGGATCAGCTTTTTCAAGCGAACTGGAACGCCGGGCTGGACTGTCGCTATCCGGCTGGACCCTCAGAACCGACCGGACTCCCCGAACCGGCCGAAGCACCCTCAGGGAAGAAAACAGACCCGGAGGCCGGAGAACGGTGGGAAGCGGAACCACTGCCCACAGAGTCCACGGTCCCGATCAAAGCAGCTTTGGAACTGGTTACCCGCTGGCTGGAGCAGGAGGGGCGCTCGATCGTGCCCGGGTGCTGTCCGTCCTGCGGCGGCCCCATCGAAGAACAGGGCGTAGATTTATACTGCCCGAACCGGGACTGCCCTGAACAAGTGGTGCAGCGCATCCTGTTCTGGGTGCGGCAGGCCGGAATGGAGCAGGTCGCCGAGCAGAGCATCCGTCAGCTCTACCGGGAAGGGAAACTGCGCAGATTGCAGGATTTATACAACCTTACCGAACAAGATCTGCGCCAGATGCCCGGCTACGCCGAGAAAAAAATCGCCAAGTTCCTCAGTGAACTGGAAGCCTCGCGAAAATTGAACATTCAAGAGCTGGTCGAGCGTCTGGGGATTCCGTTATTGCAACAGAAGAGCGTGCAAAAACTGGGCGAGCTGCGCCGCAAATCGCGTTGGGATCGCTGCTTGGAGACGACGTTTGAGCTGTGGCACCAAACCTCAGTCGAGGAGGAACAGAGCCCTGAGCAGCCGCTTGCCACTCTGGAAACAGCCCTCGCAGAGGCCCTGCCCGGCATCCTGCCCGACTGGTCGGGCTGGCTGTCGGGCCAAGAGCCACATGCTGCTGTGCCACAGGGGCAGCTGGCCGGAGACTACGCCCGCCAGTTGTTGGAGGCCTTGTGCCAAAGCGAAGCTATTACTGCTGTGAAGCTGCCCCGGCTCTGGGGCACCAAAACCGGGCGCAGCGAGCTGTGGAAAACCGGTGCTGAGGCTTGGCAGAACTTGCTGCTGGCCCGGCATCCGGGCTATCTGGAACTGCTGCGCCCGGAGGACTTTTGCCACTTTATCGAGCCGGAGAGCCGCTACAGCGTAATCGACAAGCTGAGCGAGTGGCTGGCTCAGGAGGAAAATCAGCTCTTACTGAAAGAGCTGCTCCCGGTGCTGAAAGTGCGGCCTGTCACAGCAAAATTTGCTCCCGGGCAGACGATCTGCATGACAGGCAGCGGACCGTTGCCGCGCAAACAACTGCAAGAGCAACTGGAGTCCAAGGGCTACAAGGTAAGCTTCTCACTGAGCCGGACTACCGACATCCTGCTCTGTGCCAACCCGAACGCCAACAGCAGCAAACTCAGAAAGGCGGCAGAATGGGGCATAGCCGTTTATTCCTACGATGAGTTTCTCCAGGGGCCGGGCTCTTGAGGGCCTTATCTTCGTTTGTACCAACTTTACCATCGGAAGAGCAGGCTTGGCAAGCCTATCGGGAATAGATGGCGCACTTGAGCTGTGAGTTTTTGCGCTATGGCAGCTGGAGTCATAATCAGAGAGCAAGGGTACCTCTAAAGGGGGCCTCTTGTATGTTATGGCTATTCCGCTATGATCTTGGCTGAGTATACGATGTTCTGGTGCGGATTGTTGCTGAAAGAGCGACCTGCCGGGATGGTTTGGGGAGGTTCGCAATGGGCAAGGAAGTAAAAGCAAGAATTGTCGCCGAATATGGAAAGAACACCGAGGATACAGGTTCAACTGAGGTACAGATCGCTTTGTTGACGCACCGGATCAATGAACTGCAAGACCATTTCGCCAAACACAAGAAAGATCACGCATCTCGCCGGGGGCTATTGAAAATAGTTGGCGATCGCCGCCGTCTGCTGCGTTATCTGGAGCGCAGCAACTTGGAAAGCTACCGCGCGTTGATTCAGAAACTGGGACTGCGCCGTTGAGTTCTCATGTTCACAATTGCTCAGAATCTCTCAGAAGCGCCCTAGAGGGAGAACCCCGCGCAAGGGTTGCTTTAAACTACCGGATCCTGTGCTGCTCCGGCCTCAGTTCTGCGTTGCTGCTGTAAAGTCAGTCGCTGTTCCAGCAGTTCCAGCTTGCGCGATATATCGTTGATGCGCATATCAATCGAATGCAGTATCCAGAAGTTGAAATGGCTCATCTTACTCAGGCTGTTGATCAGCATAATGATCTTGATACTGACCAAGAGGATGCCAAATTCCACCGCATAAATCGGGTTGAACAACTCAAAGAGCATATCAACCACAAATACGCCCAGAGCGACAAACAAAATAATCATATTGATCACCCGTTCTTTTTTGCGGCTCTGCACCCCGCCCAGCCTGCCGAGCATATTCTCCACCTGGCCCTGCTGCTGCTGATAAAACTGTATTTCTTCCTGCAGCAATTGCTCCGCAGTTTTCTGCTGCCCCGCATCCCGCTTTCCGGTCGGGGTACCCGACTCGCTGTGATCATTGCTCATAATCCATCCTCTTTTCGCGCTGCGGCAAGCAACTCGCTATCAAGGAATCGATAAACGGTTCCACGGTAAAGTCTTGGCTCCACAAGCAAGACCGGGCAAGACCAAGGAACGCTATAACTCTCGCAGCAGGCCAAACTATCGATTGGTAAAGTGCAGTATATTCAGACGAATGCGAACATCATTCAGATCGAAATCCAGTTCCACGCCGACACTGGGATGAATGGCCAAGAAATCCAGCTGAAACGACAAACCAATGGCTTGGTTCCAGTAGTGTAATGCTACGCTAAACTGATTTTCATACTCAAAATAGAGCTTTGCCCGGAAGTAGTCAACAAACTCAAAGCCCTCAACGATGCTAAAACGCTGTCTCCTTTGCGCGATCAGGCTCACCAGTTCATAAACATCGGCACCCAGTCCCAACCGAAGGTCGGGACTCAGCGGAAATTCAAAGTACACACCCAAATGAACGTCAATCGGGTAGTAAAAGTCACCCCAGTAATTGGGTGTCGCATTGGCCCTGCCGGGGGCGATCCCCAGTACATCAGTGACCATCAGGCTGAAATTGAACCAGTCTGCCAGCTGGATTAACAGGCTCAGATCCCAGCCCGTATGAAAGCTAAGTCGGTAATTGGCTGGATTATATATGTATTCGAAGAGCCGGGTGTATCCGATCTTGTCCAGCACCGCGCGCCCGACCATTAGGTTGTCCACACCCCAGAGCAGCTGGGTCTGTAAGCGACTGCCCAGATACAGCCACTTGCTCAGTGGAATGCCAAATGAAAAGCGCAGGTTCGGCTCAATGACATGGAATAAATCTATAAACGACTGTTCAAACAGCGAGCCCAGGACCAGAGAGGTCAGCTCATCGATACTCAGTGAGCTGCTCAGGCGGGCCAGATAATTCACAGAAGCCAGATACAGGGCCGCTTCAAGATTTCCAGCAGCCACATTCGGCTCGTTTTGCCACAGACCATCCGGGGGCAAAGCGATGCCGTCCAGGCTCATATTCGGCAAGTCCAGGCGCTGCACATCCACCGTAAAACCTGAGAGGTCATCTGCGATGTCAATATGACTGCGAATATTGACTCCGAAGCCCAAAGACAACTGATCGGCGAGCAGGAACTCCAAGTCTAAGATACTTGCGTGGCCCTCACCGTGGAGAGCAGACTGTTCATTCAAATAGTGGCCGACAGTCTGGCCCAAAACTCTACCTGTGTTGTTGAGCAGAGTGCTTGCATCACCTTCCAAACGATTGCGGTAACGCCGGTATTCGGGCTCTTGTTCGATCTCATCCTGACTCAGACCAATATTGGCCCCTGCTGCCAAAGGTGGTACCAGATCGTTTTGTATGTCGTTTTGATAGGAATCCAAAGCATCGATGTAGATTTGCTCGCGCGAAGACAGGTCGCTGAAGGGCACACTCAGTCCCTTGACCAGTTCGTCTACCCTGCTAAGCAAAGCATTTTGAAGTTTGGGCAGAGGGGAGAGGGAAATGTCACTCAAATATTTACTGGAGATCATGATATCGAGCACACGCAAATGAAAATTTCGGAAGAGGTCATTGCGCAGAGGATCATGGCCCAGACCCAGAAAGGCGGGATTGTAGCGGGGCGGCTCTTTCTGGTCGTGCTGACTCAGCAACGGGGTCTCCGCCGTGCGATACGAAGCGCCGGGGTACTGGGCTTCCAGCACAGCAGGCTGCCACCAAAACAGTAGTAGCAGCGCACAGTACTGGCGACAACGCCTTTTAGAGACGTTCCCCATCGACAAAGCAGACTTCCTGAGCGCAGACCATGGCGACCTGTCCGTCCACCAGCAACTGGCCCAGCATCCGGGCAAACAGCCCATCGCTCGGGCCCAGCTGACAGGCCTGTAATTCCACATTCTGCCCCGGCAGCACCGGAGCCAGATAGCAGGCTCCCAGCACCTTGCTGGCACGGAGATTCAAGACTCGTTTCCGCTGCGGCGCAGCGATAGTCCGGCCCTCTCGCAGCATCCCGATCTGTTCTTGGAAATAGCCCAGACACAGAGCCAGTTGCCCTACCATTTCCAGCTGCAAAACACCCGGGAATACCGGCTGACCCGGGAAATGCCCTTGGAAAACCTTTTGAAATAAAGGATCAGCAGGGTCGAGGAAGCTTGAACCCAATAGCAGGCCGGAAGGACTGCTCTCCAGAGCTGCGTCAGCAAAGCAACGCAGCTCTTGGCATAGCAGAAATGGCGGGCCCTGCGGCAGAAGCTTCTGCAACCCGGTGCGGCCCAGCAGCACCTGCTGCTGGGCCGCACCGGGTTGCAGCAAAGACCACAGCGGTTTCCTGCGCCATTTGCGCAGCAGTTTGTCAATTTCGTTGGCATCCATGAGTGTAGTTTTCTCTACACTACCTTACATTTACGCGCGACTGCCTGAATCTGGTCGATGAACGGCTGCTTATGCTCTTCGGGCATAAAACTCATTCGCACGTTGTTTTCCATAATTTGTACGATATCTGCGGCAGTAAAGCCACAGTGCTGAACCAGGATGCGATACTCATCATTTAGTTCCGAATGAAATAAAGTCGGGTCATCGGAATTCAGAGTCAGGGGCAGGCCCTCATCGTAGAATAGACGCACCGGATGCTCGGATGCTTTTGAGACAAAGCGCCGGGTAAAAGTATTGCTGGTGATGCAGATCTCCAGCGGGATATTGCGCTCTTTGAGTTCCGCGCGCAGTTGTGCATCTTCCATGGCACTGATGCCGTGGCCAATGCGCTCAGCCTCCAGCAACCTCACGCTGTCCCAGATTGACTCGGGGCCCACGTCTTCTCCAGCGTGAGCCACACAGCGCAATTTATGCCTCCGCGCCCGGGCGAAAACTTCCTGATAATCTTTGGCCGGCCCATTCTGCTCCGCGCCCCCCAAGCCGATGCCAATAATCGACTTCTGCGGATGGGCCAGAATGTAATTGAGATTTGCCATGGCATTTTCCGGGCCAAAACTGCGCGAAACATCGATCAGAAACTGGCAGCCATAGCCTTCCCGGGCCAGCTCATCGGCACCCTGTTGCAGTGCCCCGGCCAGCTCGGCATAGGATGCGCCCTGCTGAATCAACTTGCTCGGTGAGAAAAACAGCTCGGCATAGCGAATGTTGTTGCGCTGCATGTAGTCTTTAGCATCTATGAAGTAATACCGGATGTCGTCCGGGCCGCGAACACATTGCTGCAAAACATTGATAAAGAAATGGACAAATTGCTCCAGACTCTCGGTCTGGTATAATTGGGCCAAGTCTTGCTTGCTGTTGACACCGGCAATCTGCACCTTGTTTTTCTGGTAGAGTTCCCACAGCGTTTCCAGCTGGATACAACCTTCCAAGTGCAAATGCAATTCGGTTTTTTCAACCTGGCTAATAAATTGTTCCAGCTTCTTTTGCATCGTTACGGCTCCCTTCGTTGCAATTGAGTGCCCTCACAGCACATTACTTTTTTTGCTGCGTCCCCGAAAGATTGCGCTTCTGCGAGGTTCTGACGCTCCCCACCAAGTTCCTGACTCGTTTTATTCATGGGAGGGCCTTATTCAGTATATCGCGAATGTTTTTTCCCACTCGTGCGCTCTGGCTGAACGGCACCAGATAAGTTTTGTGGCTATCCGGCAGGCTGATCAGTATGGCGGGAACTCCTCTCACCGGATACTTCTTCATCAGCTCCTGAATTTCTCTTAAGCGGTACTGAACCAAGGAAGAGCGGAACATGCTCAGAAAACTCTGAACGGGCTTGCCATAGCGCTGCTGCAGCCACCGGGCCACCGCGTTCTCATCGCTGGCAAAACTCCGCGCCTGAGCACCCTGACGCGCTTTGTAGTAGTTGGCCAGCAGGCCGTCGTCCAGCAGGTCAAGCTGCTCCAGTGTCAGATAGATCTTAGCATCAAAGAGCCAGCTGTCAAACGACGCAGGCACCGAGCGGAAATGGGCCCGATCGCCAAACTGCTTCTTCAGGGAGACCCAGCTCGGATGAAAGTCGCGGCAGTGGGGGCAACCCAGCCACATGAATTCCAGAACCTCTATCTTGCCAGGCTCGCTGAGCGCATGTTTGGTCTTCAGTTCTTTGACCCCATAGGGCAGGGCATTACTGCTGAAGATGAGTGATATGAGAGTCAGGAGTCCCATAATATACAAGCATTTTTTCATTTTAATACCCATAACCCTGCTGCCCCGCAGTTATTGCATCACAGAGTATGCTTGGCTCGCACTGCGGCAGGCGGGGAAGATTGCGGGATCGGAAAGGTTTCCTGAAAATAACGAGAACCATTGGTAGTTCTCTATATTCTATTTTCTTGCTGCTGATAATTTTGAAATTGATTGCTACGATATTACAAAGGACTCTGGGCCAAAAGTCAATTGCAAGACCCTCCCCCCATTATCTCAGAACACGTACAAGAGGGCAAGGCAAAAACCGCCCAGCCGTATTTTTGAGACGCGAACAAGGGATGCTGTTCGTAAATAATAATACTAATGAGGCTGGTGCACAAACCCTAAAAAAAAGCCAAGAGGACTGGATTGCTGGAGAAATAGCGTAGAGGTAAGGCAGCTCGAAACAACTGAAGGGGACCTCTAAAAATTTGCTTTTGTCTTCTTGCGAAGCTATTTTGGACGACAGCGAGGAAGTGAAGCCGAAGAATACTTTGTTGTATTGTAAGGCTTTACTGACGAAGCTGTTCGTTTCAAAAGAGCGAGCAAGAGCGCAGAATGGAATTTTTAGAGGTCCCCTGAAGGGCACCTCTAAAAACTTGCGCATTCCCGAGGGCCTGCTGGGAAGCTCAAAACTCAAAGCTACCCGCCTGAAGCTGCCACAGATCTTCGCGACTGAGTTCTGCATTTAGTTCCAGACCGCGTTTAGCCAGTTCTTTTGCGCTGATTTCGGGCAGGCTTTCGGTGAAAATTGGCTGGCCTTCCACCAGAATGCGCAGTGCTTTGACGTTGGGATACTCGGTGGCAGTGAAAACCAGCTGCTTGACCGCCGCCAGCAACACCGCAGGCAAATGGGCTACTTGATAAAAGTCCTCACTCAGGTCGAGGAAGGCACTCTCCCCAACGATGCGAACACTCAGTATTTGCATTTCCGGAGGCAGCATTGAGTGCAGACCGGTGTTGATTTCTTGGGGACTGGGGCCCTTGAGCAACTGATCCAAGGTGCGGCTCAACGGAGCCTGATCGTAGACTACCTTGTGCAGCACACTTTTCAGCTGCAATCGGCTCTCTTCTGCCACCCGGATAAAAAACAATCGCACATCACGCATCGGCAGAGCAGCCGCTGCAACACCGGTTGCAGCTCTATTATTGAGGCGCAGCAAGCGGTCCACACGCTGCAACAGGTTCTCGCCCTGCTCCGTAGACTCTACAGCGAGGCCCTCGGCAGCTGAATCTGCCTGCTGCGGCACACCGAGCCGCGCGCTCGCTGTGGCCACAGACTGTCCTGCATTTTGTGTTTGAGACGGGCCAGACAAGAGCTCTGGGGGAGTCTTGTTTCCGGTCTGGATTTGCTTGCGCACGATTGTGATGCTCACCTGCGGCGGCTGGATGCTCTTAAACGGCAACAGCCAGCTGAGCCAGCTGCGCTGCGAGAAAATAACGATCAGAATCAATAACAGCAAGCTACAGAGCCAGAGTTTCTTCTCGCTGCCGGGCCGGGCATACAAACCCTTCGCATCTCTGGGGGCTTTCGTGTCTCCGGGAGCCGGGAATCCGGCCCTCTGACCGGCAGTTTCATAGCCCCAGGCCGGGTCGCAGCTGTGCGCTTTCGGTCGCTTTTGGATCTGTCCGTCCTGGGGTTGTTCCAATTGCCCCTGTCCTACGCGCGCCTGCTTTGCTCTGGGGTCCTGACGCCGCCCGATCAGCCCGTTGCTGCGCTGTTGATCGGGCCCGGACGCGCTTTGGGAAACCGGGCGCAAATCGGCTTCCTTGCAGTGAGAACCGGGAGCCTTTTCGGGAGGGATTTGCTTCTGTGGAGCCATAGCCTTACCTGTCATCAGAAACTGTGCAGGGCACCTCTAAAAATTTGCCCTTCTTGCGGAGCTGTTTTGGAGCGGGGAACTGAGGCCGAAGAATACTTTGTTCTATGGTAGAGGCTTGCTTCAGCATGGAAGAAAATGAAGGCCGTGCGCAGCAAGAGCGCAGAAATAGAGTTTTTAGAGCTGCCCATATGTCAAAGTTCCGAGGCTTCATACACCAAGGCATCGTAAAGGTAGGCCAGATCGGCGCTGGAGCGCCTCAGCCTCTCGGAGAGCACCCGACAGATCGCAAAAGTCAGCCCCATGGCAATGGCCGGTTGCTTCCGGGCCATGCGAATAAAATTTCTGCGCGAGAGCACCAGCAAGCGCACCTTGCTCCGGGTTTCCACTGTTGCCGAGCGCTCTTGGGAGTGGATCAGCCCCATCTCGCCAAAAAAACTACCGCTCTTGCCATGCAGTTCCGCCAACAAAAACGGTTCTCCCGAACTGGTTTTCTTGTAGATGCGAACCGAGCCTGCAAGGATTATATAGAGCTCATCGCTGTGGTCTCCCTCGTGATAGATAGTGGTTCCCTGGGGCACGTTCAAGAAGCGGCAGTAGCCCAACAGGGTATGCAGAAAACTATCATTGCCCCGCAGTTCTTTGAGGATGAACACTTTTTTGAGGTCGTCGATCGAAATGCGCTCATGGGATTTCCGGTATCTTTTGCTGCAGCAGGGCCGCCAAAGGGAAAAGGCAAACCGCTTATGTTGCCACTGTCCCTGCCGTTCCCGATGCCGGGAGTCTGTATGTTTATCCATAATTATACAACGTCAGACAAGTTTTTCCAACACAATCAGTTTACTGAACGGTTTGATGATATAATCTGCATCGGGCATCAGACAGGGTTTATTCAATTCGATATTTCTTGCATCGCGCATGTAATCAATGACATTGCGAACATTATGTTCCTTCTGTGCTTTGCAGATCAATGCGCTCTGGATCTTCCCGGGCGTGCCGCTGTTCTCGATCAGGCCCAGCAGCACGATTTTACTGCTTTGGAAGTCGGCACAGAGCTCGCGGTATTCCCTGCCGATCAATCGTTCCGGTACCGGGCGGGCGTTGATGCGCACCTTGCCCTGCTTCTCAGCTTCTTCGTGGAGGCACAGCAGCTCCTGAATCACGTGCGACATGCCTTCGTTTCTGGTCGAGGCCACCAGCAATTGGCGGCTCGCATCGCGCACCAGAATGATTTCGTTGCAGAAAGAGCGGCGCAGATAATCTTCATATTTCGGGTCAAGCAGCTCGGCACAGGTATAAATATCGCGGGAAATGCCTTTGATTTTCAGCACCGCCAGCACGGTTTTGGCATCGGCTTCGGCGGGTGTTTTGCTCTCATGGCTGTCGGCCAACACGATAACTTTGCGGGAGCGCTGCACGTGGGCCCGAGCCAGACAAACTTCGGAGAAATAGTCGCCCCGGATAAACCTGAGACCCCTGAGCTGTTCTTCTTCGATAATCGTTTCAAAGGTATGGCTCTCAATATTGGAAATCAACACAATATCTTCGTCCAGCAGTTCGGGATTATTTTCCAGCATGTCTTGCAGCAGCGTATTGATCTGGGGCTTCCATCCGCAAATGACCAAGTGATTTTTCAATTTGGGAAAATTCATTAAACCCCTTCTCCGGCGCGAGTTGCGCTGGACATACAACGATGCCAGGGACGCCGAAAACAGCGAGGTGACCGCTATGCCCAGCAAGGTAATGCTGACTCCCAGTACCCGGCCTGCGGCGGTGTGCGGCACGATGTCTCCGTAGCCCAGCGTCGAGGCTGTGACGATGGCCCACCAGAAGCTGTCCAGCAGGGTTTGGAAGCGGCTGCCTTCAGCATGACGCTCCAGCAAATACGCACCGATGGCCAGCAAGCTATAGCCGGGTATAAAGATCAGCAGGGGCAGATGGAACGGGGAGCGCTGAAAACGGCGCAATATTCTCGCAGCCGCTTCTTTTCGCTTCTTCAGCTTCGCTCTCAAGGCTCTCTTGCTCCGCTTGCAATTATTTGCCATCGGGTTTTAAAGTGACAGCTGCAAACTTAGCAGGTCGCCACTTGGAACTCAATGCAAAACCGGTGCCTTTTCTTCAGGGAACCTTTAAAAATGCAGAGCTTTTCCATAATCATTGTCAGAAGGATGAGACCCTATGAAACGCTACTTCGAAAAAACACTGCCGAGTACCTTCGACAGCGTCCTGCGAATCCTGGCTCCGCTGCCCGGATGCGACAGTATTGAGCTGTGGACCTTTGACAGCTGCGCCCGGCGCCAATCACTGCAGCACAAACTCTCTGCGATGCTTGGTCTTTCTCGGAGCAAAGTACAGGTGCATTCCGCCTACAAATCCCTGGTATTTTTCTTTTTAGAACGCATTGCCACTAGTCAAATCGACCGCAGCTGCGCTATCACAATCTACTATCCAGTTGTGCCCGCCGCTCTGGTGCCCAATCCCCGGCGCTTTTTGCTGGAATGCTATCCGCTGCACCGTCTGCTCCGCTATGCTGAAGTGCAGTTTGCACCTCGGGCGGTCGAAAGCCTTGAGCAGCTCTATTATCAGATTGAATACACCGACATCGCAGGTGGGCTACGGCTCGAAAGCTGCTTCATTCCGCATGCATTGAAAACGGATCACTGCGGCGAACAGGTGCTGGCAAATGCGGGCTACGTTCGCGCGCACAAAGCAGCAGAACTGCTGTTGAACCAGCCATTGCAAACCGAACAAGAAGCTTTGTTTGAAACCGCGCTGCGAGCTGTTACGGACATTCCCCTGCCCGACGAAGAGCCGTATTTTGACCAGCTGATTCTGGTTCTGGAGGCTCCGTTCTATGACCAGCCGCTTGCGGTGGACAACGAGGTCATCAGCACTGCGGAGGCACTGCATGAAGATATTTATTTCTCGCTGTTGGAATATTTTCAGCAAAAACGCGCCACTTCGTCGGGCTCGCGAAGCCTGAAACCCGGCCAAATTGTGCCGCGAGTGGTCTCCCGTGATACCACCCGGCTGCTTGTCGATCTGCTCCCGCGCGACAGCTACCGCGTTGCTGTGCACGGAATCGAGGCCCGGGAGCTGTCCACCCCTCCGATGTCCTGTTCCTTGGAGTCTGCCGACAAATGGCTCCACCCCCAGCAAATTGAAGCCGTTCTCGCAGCCATAGAAGCGAGGGGAGGACAACGCCACACAGTCCATTCCCGTCAAGGACGCAGCGTTGCGGGTGTATTGGTCCCTGCGGACTCGCAGCGGCATTCGGCAAGTTCTGTGCTGATATCAGCGGGGCAGCACGCCAATGAAACCAGCGCGATGGTGGGAGCATTGCGGGTTGCGCAGACGTTGCAACAACAGGGGGACTTCCATTTCTTTGTCAGTCCGCTGGAAAATCCCGATGGCTATGCTTTGTACCGGGAATTTTGCACTGTATATCCCTTTCATATGCACCATGCTGCTCGGTATACGGCTCATGGATGTGACCTAGAACTTGAGGAGAACCACGAGCAGAGCATTCGCTACAAGGCCCGTGATCTGGTAAATGCCGGGTTGCACATCAATATGCACGGCTATCCGGCTCACGAGTGGACGCGCCCTTTCACCGGTTATATCCCAAAATACTTTGATATGTGGACTATCCCCAAGGGATTTTTCTTGATAATGCACTATGTCAGCGCGCAGCAGCAGCCTGCCGAGGCCGTGTTGCAGGGCGCGATTCAGGCTTTACAGGGTTTGCCGGACTTGCTTGCACTTAACCAAAAGCAGCTGGAAACTTACGGGTGCTATGTGGGCAACTTGCCGTTTGAGGTGCGGGACCATATTCCGGTTCTCCCCCGAGAATATCCGGACGGGCTTTTCCCCCTTACCCTGATTACGGAGGCTCCGGATGAGACCTTGCATGGCAGGGAATTTCAGCTACTGCAACAGGCTCAAACCACTGCTGTACTGGGCGCGGTGGAGGCGTATCGGAAATTCTTTGCGGATGTTTAGAGGTTCTCTTTATTTATATGGAAGGCTTGCGGAAACACTAGGTGCAGTACTTCTTCAATCTGGCCTCGGCGGCAGACTTCCGGCTCAGCAGAAGCTCCCGCTGCCTGGCGGGCCGGTCGCCGGAGCGGTAGGAGCAATTGTCGCATGCCAAATTCAGCAGCGCTGCGCAGGCGCGGTTCTTCGTATTTAACGGGCCGCAGCTCGCCGGCGAGCGACAGCTCTGCTGCCGAAGTCAACCCAGGAGGCAGTGCCCGGCCCAGCCGGGCACTGAGCAGGGCCAGGGCCAGCGGCAGGTCGAGGGCGATGTCCTGCAAGCGCAGGCCCCCCGCCACATTGATGTAGATGTCTTGGTCCGAGAACACTACGCCGGTATGCCGTTCCAGCACGGCGGCGATGCGCGAGACCCGGGCGTTGTCTAGGCGGTCGGCGAAGATGCGCGAGACCGAGCCTTTGGCCGGAACGGTCAGGGCCTGGACTTCCACCAACAGGCTGCGCGAGCCCTCGTGCACCGGCGCGATGGCAATGCCGGAGGGCATATCACTCTCCCGCCGGGACAGGAAATATTCCTGCGGGCTTTGCAGCTCTTTAAGCCCGGTCTCCGCCATTTGCAGAATGCCCATTTCCGAAGTCGGGCCAAAGCGATTTTTGTGGGCTTGCAGCAGGCGCAGATCGTGCTCGCCGTGTTCAAAATAGATCACGCAGTCCACCATGTGCTCCACAGTACGTGGCCCGGCGATCACACCGTCTTTGGTCAGGTGGGCCACCAGCAAGATCGTCAGTTTGTGCTCCCGGCAGCAATCCAGCAGCACCTGAGTAATATGGCGCAGCTGAGACGGGGTGCCGGGAACTGTGCCCAGGCCGGGCTCCAGGATGGTCTGCAGCGAGTCCGCGATCAGTAGTTGCAGGCCGTTGTCTGCTTCAATCCGGCGGTGGAGATCGGCCATAATATTGCCCAGATGATTGTTGCACAGCAGCGGAAGTTCGCTCTCGGCACAGCCCAGGCGCCGGGCCCGGATTTTGAGCTGCAGGGCCGATTCTTCTGCCGAGACGTAGAGCACTTCCTCTCCCCGCTGCTGTAAGCGCGCAGCCAGTTGCAGGAGCAGGGTCGACTTGCCGATGCCTGGCTCTCCACCCAGCAGCACGACCGAACCGGGGACCAGGCCGCCGCCCAATACCCGGTCCAGTTCGGCAAAACCGCTGCTCAGGCGCTGTAGTCGGGGTATGGGAATTTCAGCCAGGGCTACGGCTTTGCTGTGCCCTTTCTCCCGGCCCCGGATCCGGGTTCCGGCCCGGCCTTCTTCTGGTGGGGCTCCGGGGCTTTGTTGTTCAACAAAGCTGTTCCAACTGCCGCAATTGCGGCAGCGTCCCTGCCATTGGGCTTCTTGCTGCCCGCAGATCGAGCAGATAAATACTTTTTTTGTCTTTGCCATGTCATCTAGTCTCGGCAATTTGTCTCTGAGAAACGCTTCGGTGTTTTGGGCACCACTAAAGGGAACCTCTAAAAATGGTATCGCTTCCTGAAGTCCCTTGCGGAACATGTATCCCTTGTCTACTATGATTCGATGCATATGTTCTGCTCTGCCAAACTCCTTGTGCCTGCCTTCTACAAAACTCCGGGATACTTGGTGTTGGGAAGGCTGCAAAGCCTGCTGCTTCTCTTCCTGCAGTTCGCTGTATCGAGCGAGAAGCCCCTCTTGGCTCAAAGCATTCCCCAGCCGGTGCTCGATGAGCGCGGCAGGCCGCGCAAAATCAGCGAACTGCGCAGTAAAGAAGGCGTGCTGGAAGTAGAACTGTTACTGCGCGGCTTGAACCAGCCTCAGAGTGCCATCTGGGTCCCACTGCGCTCCATTAACAAAGACTTTGTCGATCGCTACAACCAGTTTTCCGGCAACGATGGCCAGGCCCTGCTGGTCAGCGAGCTCAAGGGAGGCATCTGGGTCCTGTTCCAGCAAACGCTCTACCCGCTGCAAGGCCTGCCCAATGACGTAGAGCAAAGGGGCGAAGGCGGCTACCTGGATCTGCACTACAACTCTTGGTCGGGGCACCTGTTCATCAGCTATGCCCGCAGCCTGAGTGCCACCCTCAGCACCCTGTCCGTGCTCTCCGCGCGCCTGCACTACTCCGAACAACAGTTCTTTGTCACCGACATACGGGAAATCTTCCAAGCCCAACCACCACTCAACGCACCCCGCGGCTACGGCGGGCACCTCAGCAGCACCCGGGAATTTCTATACATCGCTCTGGGCAGTGCCGGACACCCAGAGCAAGCCCAGAGCATCCGGAGTCACTGGGGCAGCACCAACAAAATCTCGCTACACAGGCCCCTTCCCGACCGCCGCGAGCGCGAAATCTTTCCCGGTTCGATCCGTTCGGGACCAAACAGTGCCCGCAGCCAAATGCTCAGTATCGGACACGGCAATGTTCAGGACCTGTTTTGGGACCCCTATCAACAAAGAATGTGGTTGGTCGAACAACTGCGCGAGCGCAGCGGGCGAATAGTCGCCGATAAGATCAATCTTCTGGGCGAAGGGCGGAATTACGGCTGGGGTCTCAAAACAACGGAGCTCCCAGCGCAGCGCCGGGAGCAAGGCCCGGTGCTGCGCTGGGAGCGTTCCTACGGCTGGAGTTCGGCCCTAGTGCTCCCGGGGCGCACCTCCGGGGTCCGCAACCAGTTCCGCGCTTGGGCCGGCAACCTGCTCATTGCCTCTCTGCAGAGCCGTCGTCTCTATCGCCTGAGAATCGACCCGACTCAGGGGAACAGCCCGCGACCCGAACTGCTGGAACAGTTGTTCGCAGACGGTTCTCTGGGTCCGCTGCGTTGGGTCCGGTTGGGTCCGGATGGTGCTCTATACCTGCTGGCCAACAGTACCCAGGCCAGCAGTGGCCGCATGTGGCGCATCCAGCCCCAAAGCAAGATGTTTTTTAAGGCCTCCCATTAGCTCATTTTCCGGTGTGCCAAAGAAGCTCAAGGGGACCTCTAAAAATTCGCTTTCGATGCTGAATCAGCGAGATTTTGTCGATAGCGAGGAAGTGAAGCCGAGGCATACTTTGCTGTATGGTAAGGCTTTGCTGACGAAGCTATTCGGCAACAAGATCGCGATTCAGCGCGAAATTGGAATTTTTAGAGGTCCCCTCAAATTGAGATTCAGCCCGGCTCCGGGAGCCCGAATTGCCAAGTATCGCGAGGAATGGATTGCCGATGGAAAGAATTTGAGGCTCTGCTGTTTTGATTGCGATGATAGATCAAAATGACCCCACTTGATTGGATGGTATCATTTTGATACCATCTGCCCGGTACTGATGACGCTTAGCTCCCTGCTGTTTAGGCCCTTCTGCCCTTGCAGAGTGAGATTGAAAGATTTGCTCAGTGCGAAACACAAGCTCCGGGGAGCGGCTAATGGCAGGTGGCAACGCAGCAAAGACGGATGCCATCCGCTGTTCTTTCTACCGTCGGCTGCTCCAATGGGAAAGATCTCAAGCGACCCTCAGCTTTGCGCTGGAACTGGTTGTGGTTTTCGCGATATTCCTGTACGTCAGCACCTTTGCCATTAAGCAGTTGCCACTGAGCCTGCACTGGCACTTGATCCCCACCTATTTTGGCACTTGGTCAGAGTCCGGCGACTGGGTGACCGGTCCGTTCTTAAAAGGTCTGTCGCAGACCCTCCGGCTCTCGGCTTGGGCGCTGCTGCTGACCCTGTTGCTGGGCTACTGTACCGCCGTGCTGCGGCTCTCGAAAATTCCGAGTGCCCGGCTGCTGGCCTTGGCCTATATCCAGTTGCTGCGCAATACGCCCTTGCTGGTGCAGTTGTACATAGCCTATTTTCTGTTCTCGCCGCTGTTCGGCCTCAATTCCTTTCAGGTTGCCCTGCTGGTTTTGACTCTGTTTGAGGGGGCCTACACTGCCGAAATCATTCGCAGCGCGATTGAGAATATTGCGCCCGGCCAGCAGTTGGCCGCCCAGGCCTTGGCTCTGCGTCCCGTTCAGGTACAGCTTCTGGTGATCCATCCCCAAGCCTTGCGCAATGCTCTGCCGGTGCTGGCCAATCAAGGCGTCAATCTGATCAAGGACTCAGCTCTGGCCTCTGCGATTGGGGTCTTTGAATTATCACGCAGCGCCCAGAGCATACAAGAACAGACCTTTTTGCCGTTCGAGCCCTGGCTGGGGGTTTGCATTGTATATTTTCTGCTGACCTTCAGCTTGTCGATGCTGATTAAGCTGTTGGAAAAACGCAGCCGCCTGCGCTGAAAACTGCTTAGAGAGAAGCTCCGGTGACACAGCAAAATTTAATACTGAAAGTGCAAGGTCTGAGTAAGACCTTCTATTCGCGCCGCCACTCACCGGTTACGGCGTTGGAAGACATCAGTTTTATCGTGTGCGAGGAGGAAGCGGTGGCGATCATCGGTTCCTCCGGATCCGGTAAAAGTACCCTGCTGTATTGCTTAAATGCTTTAGAAGATTGCAGTTCCGGCAGTATTTTGATTGACGGGCAGGAAATTGTGGGCAGCAGCCAACGCACCCGGCGCCGGATCCGCCGAGATATTGGCATGGTGTTTCAACAGTTCAATCTGTTTCCGCACCTGACGGTGCGCGGCAATCTGAATCTGGCGCAGCGCCACGTGCGCAAAAAGCCCGGCAAGCAAGCCAACGCCCTGACCGAACAACTGCTTAAAGAAGTGGAGATCTACGATAAAATCGATTCCTTTCCCGGCGAGCTGTCGGGAGGCCAGCAGCAACGTGTGGCCATTGCCCGCGCGCTGGCAATGGAGCCGAAATTGCTGCTCTTCGATGAGCCCACCTCATCGTTGGATCCAGAGCGGGTGTTCGAAGTCCTGCAGGTGATGCGCCGTTTGGCGCAGAATCGAACCACCATGCTGGTGGTCACTCACGAGATGAACTTTGCGCGCGAAGCGGCCAGCCGGGTGCTGTTTATGGACCAGAGCCGCATTGTCGAAGACAGCCCTTCGCGCGAGTTCTTTCAGAGTCCGCGCACCACGCGTGCGCGGGAGTTTCTCTCAAGCTGGAAAGAACGGGCCTGAGGGAGCGATATAATGGCAGAGCCACGGCCGTGAAGTCACCAAGAGCCTCCCGGTCTTCCCGTTCCTCTCGGCGAGCCGGGGGGGGCCTGAGTTGGCGCGATCTGTTGGTCTGGCTGCTGCTGCTGTTGGCCATCTTGGGGCTGTGGGGCCATTCCCGCCGGATTCTGGAGGCCAATGAAGGGTTGGGCTTGCTCTACCGCTGGGACTGGCAGCACGTGATGCAGTTCTTTGCAACGCGCAAGCCCTCCGGTGTCTGGCGTCCCGGCCCGCTGCTATCGGGCCTGGTCAGTACCATAAAGCTGGCGATCTACAGCATTTTGGTCGGCGTACTGCTCGGTGTGCCCGCCGGGATACTGCAGACGCAGAAACTTCGCCTACTGCGCCTCCCGGGGCAGTTCTACGTCGAATTCATCCGCAACATTCCACCGCTGGTGGTCGTGATGGTGTTTTACTTTTTCTTCGCTTCACCGCTGGTCGATTGGCTGGGGATCGAGACTTTGAGCCGCAAGGCGTCTGTGGGCCTGCGGGCCGTCTTGGGTTTCTTCTTCGACTTGGGGAGCAAACAGAACAACCTGGTGCTGGGCAACTTCTTCGCCGCAGTTCTGATTCTGGGGATTTATGAGGGTTCTTACATCGCCGAAATTGTGCGTGCCGGCATCCAAGCCATTCCGGAGGGCCAGCACCGGGCCTCTTTTGCCCTGGGTATGTCGCCCCGGCAAAACTATCAACTGGTGATCCTGCCCCAGACCTTCCGGACCCAACTCCCGGCCCTGACCAACCAGTTTGCCTCAGCCATTAAGGATTCTTCGATTGTATCGCTGATTTCGATACAGGAACTGGCCTTCCGCAGCCAGCAGGTGATTACTACAACGCGAGCCTTTGTCGAAAGCTCGCTGGTCATGCTGCTGCTCTATTTGCTGCTGACCGGATTCTGCTCGCTGCTCTCCGGCAGCCTGCAGCAGCGAGTCCGCTTGCACTGAAGAATCCACATCTAACGCTCTTGCCAGCTCGAATGGCTTTGTGAGAAGGAACGTAAATCTTTGTGGTATCCCTAGGATTTCCACGATAAAGGAGCAAACTATGTCGAAATTATACCAGAAGAACCCACTGATTTTTGTGAGTATTCTACTCGTGGGGCTGCTGTTCTCTTGTACTGCCCGAAAAAAGGCCGATATAAGTTCTGAAGAAGTATCGGCGGCCGAGGCCAGCCGGGAAGGTGGCCGGACTCTGGCTGTTCTGCGCGAGCGCGGAGCCATTAAGGTCGGCATGTCGCTTTTTAATCCTTGGGCCATGCAGGATATCAACGGCGAATGGATTGGCTTTGAGATTGACGTGGCCCAAAAACTGGCTGACGACTCCGGCCTGGTACTGGAATTAGTACCCACCGCTTGGGAAGGCATTATCCCGGCCTTGCTGGTGGACAAGTTCGACATCATCATCGGTGGTATGTCCGTGACGCCCGAACGCGCTGAACAGGTGACTTTTTCAGCTCCGTATGAATATAGTAAAACAGTGCTGCTGCTGAACCAAAAGGTCTCGGTCAGCTCCATCGAAGAATTGAACCATAAGCAATACCGCTTTGTGGGGCGCGCGGGCTCCACGCCGTTTGCCTTGGCACAGCAGCTGTTTCCTGAGGCGCAGGCGAAGTCCTTCAAGGATGACGGCCTCGCGATGCAGGATCTGATCAACGGCCAGGCCGATGCTTTCGTGAGCACTGCGATTGAAGCTGCCTGGGCCGTTGCAGACTACCCGAAAATTCTCTACGTGCCTGAATGGGGCTGGGAACTGAAGAAAGAAGATGTGGCCTTTGCCCTGCCCAAGAACGTAGAGGCAGCCTGGCTGGACTATATCAACCAATGGATTCAGCAAAACTGGGACAACGGTTTTTTAGCTGAGAAGAGTCGCTACTGGTTTGAGAGTCTGGACTGGACCGAGGATCATCAGCTGCCTTAGCTGCCTGCCGGAACCGGTCTCCCCGAATCAACCCGGCATGTTTTTTGTGATCGCTCCCGAATATTAAAGGGCATTCCCTGTAGTGAAACACAATCTGTCCAATCCAGAAACAACCGGGCGCCGGGATTCTGATCCGGGTTTGCAACCGGAACGAACGGTCTTGGCCTGGTATCGTACAGCCTTTGTCTGCCTGATCAACGGCCTGCTGCTACTGCGCTATGCCCTTCGGCTGGAAAGTCTTTGCTTCGGCGCTCTGAGTCTTTTGCTGCTGCTGCTCACAGCGGCTATGTACCTGTATGCCTGCGTCCACCGGATCCAAACGACCCACAACCTGCCCGGTGCTCTCGGAGTCTGGTTCAAGCGTTTCCTCACCGGAATCGTGGTGCTCTATGGTGCTATCGCAGCCCTGTACTTTGCCGGGCAGCTGTTCCGCTATTGAGGGGACCTCTAAAAATCCCAATTTCGCGCCAAACTCGGTCTTTTTCACGGAGTAAAAGTTCTGCCTTACGGCAGGGTTTGTGGCAAACGGCCTGCTTCGATGTGCCATTTACCACTGTCACGAAAGAGAGGAAGCAGGCTCTTTGCTGCGCACGGCCCTCCCCATTTCTCCCATGCTGCGCCAGCTCGCATTGGAGCCTTTGTCTGGCATCAAGATGCGGTATAATCGTTGCGGCGAAGCAGAGCAATTATACAATTCTCGCGAAGCGATGCCATTTTTAGAGAGGCCCTACACTATACTTGGCTGTATAGTGTAGTTTCGGCAACGAAGCAGGCGGGGAAGAGGCCAAGCCTGACGCGAAATTGACTTTTCAGTGGAGACTCATCAATAGACTACTTGGTTGTCTTTGTTAATTATTTCCATATTATACTATTTATAACAAACAATATAACAGATCGGATTTTAATGATAAACATATATGTAGAAATATATTAAAGATCTATTGAATGATCCAAGAAAAGCTTGTATATTAGATAGTAAGCTTAAAACAATAAGGCCTGCTTAGAGGTTCCCATTATGGCTTTTAAAATTGATGCGGATTCCTGTATCAACTGTGGTCTGTGTTTGCCTGAGTGCCCCACCGATGCGATTTCTGAAGACTCGGATGCTCATAATATTGCCAGTAATGCCTGCATTGACTGCGGTGCCTGCGTCAGCGTCTGCCCACAGGAGTGTATCTCCATCGAATGACGGGTTTCCTTTCATTTACCGAGCCCGCCACGGAGGCTGGAGAAAAAGGCAGCAGCGAAGGCCCATCAGCCCGGTACTTCGGTACACCTTGAATTTCTAATCTTCGCGCTTTGCGCTCAGCTTGAAATTCTACGGCACTCAGCAACCGGAAAAGGCTATTCCCGGCAATCCTGCCAAACCTATAAGGTTTTCAAAACCTTATAGGTTTCATAAAGGCAGAAATTCGAGGGGACCTCTAAAAATTCGCTTTTGATGCTGAATCAGCGAGATTTTGCCGATAGCGAGGAAGTGAATCCGAAGCATAATTTGTTGTATGGTAAGGCTTTGCTGACGGTAGTGAACGGCGGGGCGAAGCGGGCCATTCGCTACAAATCCTGCCGCAAGGCAGAACCTTTATTCGGCGACAAGATCGCGATTCAGCGCGGAATTGGAATTTTTAGCGGTTCCCTCAAGGTGTATCGAAGGAAATCCTCATTTGCTCAATCCTCATTTGCTATTGAGTGATAACCCGGACAACTCCGTAAATGGGATCGGTGAAGTCATTGGCATAAATCGGTGGCTTGGCGCAGGTGAGCAATGGATATATGGTAAGCACCAGACCCTCTTGAGCAACTCTTTGTGCCACACCAGGTTTGGTAAGCTCATTGTCAATCACAAATTTGGGTGAAATCATAAGATCATCGACTTCCTCCTGCTTATCGGAGGATATCTGAGATGCATTCCGAAACAATACCGCAGGAACATTGGGAGGATTTGGGGGAGTCAATTGTCTCAGTGTTTTGTTCGTATCCGTGTTCGTATCTACCAGGTCAACTCTTATATTGACATCGTTGCCGGTGTGGATGTCGGCAGAATAAGAAATTTTCGTTGGTGGCCTATTTTGGGGAGTATTACCGGAGCATATTGATGTGTTGCTTGAATAGGTATCATCTGCATCAGCAGGCAACATAAACCGCTCGGCAAACAGTGCAAATTCGCCTTGTCTTACTTCAACAGTGTGGCGTTGTAGCTCGCCGGCGGAAGCGTTGTATGTTGCTGGTATCCGCTCCCCACGATTCCACATCTGAGTACCCCAGTTAAAATTGGATATGGAGAGTGTATCGGTTGCGCTCTCGGTAGTGTTGCCGTCGTATTGCTCAGGCAATGATGATGGATAGTCGGCAGTGGTGATCTGTTCACTGGAGGCTATGTGCTTTGCGTCCGCGTAGGCATGGACATAGTATTGACTGTCAGGATTCATTACCCCTGCGACCCCGTCCAATTCTGAGGATAGATCGACGGTCATGAGATTGCTGCCATTTTCATTCAGTAGTGGCGAATCCGTTGGAAGCTGATCGGTCGCACTGAAATAGACTTCCCTTGGCTGCTTATTGCTGAAAGTACGGACCAGTTTCGTCGGATTATCCTTCACGCGGTTCCAGCCCGGCGCACTTTTACTCTCGCTGACAATAAAGGTGATTTCTGTGGGCCGGGACACAGCGGCGGTGATGGTGAGCAGGAATTCCCGCATGCCGATGATGCTCCGGCTTCGGTCGGAATGGTCGGCGAAGGCAAGGCGCACGCTCTCTCCGCCGCCCTCGCTGCTGCCCTCGCTGCCGGAGGAGGGAGGATCGCAGGCGACCAACAAAACTAGGGAGCAGACAAATAAAAGGATAAATGGGCGTGAAATCCCCGCAGAGAAATAATTTCCCCTGCTATATAGGTTTAATTTTTTCGATGAGCGATGAGCGATGAGCGATGAGCGATGAGCGATGAGCGAATTTTACTGAACTTGTGTTCCATATTGCAATACTCCTTGGTATTATTATGCAAAATAATGCATAAAGATGATGTTCCGACCGAGGTCGGAATGGTTTTAATAAAAGATGAAATGGGATTATGAAATGGCTTGTTCTCTTTGGAGAATATACTCTTTTCCGGCGGAGTGCAAGAAGAATTGCGAGAAAATCTACAAAAATTGGCTTTTTCTGGGAAGCTGTCTTTGACAACTGGGCCCAGCCCGGTATCAGAGCCCGGTAATTTCGCGGTGGCTCAGGCCGGTAAACCTTGCAATCTGCTCAATCGACAGCCCGGATTCTTTCATTTTCCGGGCAGCTTCACGCCGTCCTTCTCCCCGACCTTCTTCCCGGCCTTTCCGCATGCCTAGTTTCTCACCTTCTTCCCGACCTTTCCGCATGCCCAGTTTTTCACCTTCTTCCCAACCTTTCTGCATGCCCAGTTTTTCGCCTTCTTGTCTGCCCTCAGCTTTTAGATCTTCTGCCAGTGTTGCCAACATCTTCTGTACCTCCTCTGGTGCGGTGATTTGATTGTATTCTGATTCGTTCATGCCTTCGCCAAACAGCAAGGCGATCCAGCGCCTGAAAATGGTGATTTCGGGCCCGGGTTCATCGCGCAGGAATTCTATGATTTGCGGAATCTGGGCTTCCCATTCCCCTGGTCTGCCGTATTTCTCGGCACAAATTACCGCGCTGATGAGGTTGTGCAGCTTGTGGATTTTCTCGTCGGGGATGCGCTTCTCGTCAATGAGAGCATATTGAAAGTGGGGTAGGTATTTTGCGGGTATTTCGTTGCTGCTGATCAGTTCGCTGGTGCTGCGGGGCGCATTCCAAGGGCGGTCTCCGTTGTAGAGCACCAGCGGAAATACCGGGGGCAACTTGCCTTTGCTGTTTTTGCCTTCCTTGATGAGGCGTTCGTAACACAGGGATATATAGCTGAGCAGGCGGATGGCTATATGCTTGGGGGCTGTGGACTGGAATTCCAGCAAGATATACAGATAGGCTGTTTGGTTGTCTTGGTTGTCTTGGTTGTCTTGGCTGTCCAGGCGCACCTCATAGAGCAGGTCCGATTCGCGCTGCTGGAGCGTGGCAGAGAGGTGGGACGGGTCGAGTTTGCGCAGGCTGTCGGGCTGGATTTTGGCGCTAAAGTCCTCCTCAACGAAGGCGTGGATGAGTTTGCACAGGATTGCCGGGTTCGAGAACAGGTATTTGTACGCGCTGTCGCAACTTGCCATGGCTTCAATATAGCTGTTTTGTCCATATGGCGCAATTAAAAAATGGCGAGCTGGCGCAGCATGGGAGAACGGGGGAGGCTCCCATGCGAGCTGGCGCAGCATGGGAGAAAGAGGGCCGTGCGCAGCCAGGCCCGACCTTCCTTTTTGCGAACTGGGCGAGCTGGCGCAGCATCTTTCTGTGGTGGGGAATTTTTAGAGCTGCCCTTTAGAAAGGCATCGCGTACTTGCGGCCTGGAGGTAATTTGCCATCGAAGGCCAGGCCAATGCCAAGAAAGGCCGAAATCTGAAAGTATTGCAACGCGGCGTTACCAACCTGTAGAAGAAATGTTTCCTCATCTGCAACCTTTCCATCATCACCAATATTATCATATACACGCAGATTTCCTGCTGTCTTGAAGGTATAGCGTCCTTTAACTCCCAATTTCAAGGTAAAGCGGCGGTTCAACCACATACGAACCTGTACCTCGCCCAGAATCGTCTGGCCAAAATATCCGTAGCGCCGGTACTGTCGGGGCTGTTTGTTTGGATTGTCTTCTCCCGTAGTACGGTTTTCTTCTGAGAACCACAGTGTGAGCGGGCTGTAGCCCACACCGGCCAGCACTTCCACGAAGGGGGAAAGAAAGGCTCCTGCCTGCACATAGAAAAACGGCAGCAGGTGACCGCTGAACATTTTACTGTTGTCATTAGCCTTACTGCCATTAACATTCAATTCCACCACGCCGAGTCGCAGACCATAAATCCGGCCTTGGCCACCCTCAGTCTCCCACTGCCCCAGCATACCCTCCATCCCACCACCAATAATCAGCTTCGCCGACTTGCGATCTACAATGCTGGCACCCAGCTGCAAGCCACCCGTAAAAAAGTAAGAAACCTTGCTCTTCAAAGTACTCCGATAGCTGAGCTCATCTTTGAGGTAGTCGAACTTAGGCTCAAATTGTGGGAATTCCGCAAATTCATAGTTACGCAACTGAGTGTAATCAGCACCCAGATTGAAGGGCACGGAAAACCAAGCACTGTAGTGGAATCTGCGCACATTACCGGAGAACTGTCCGCCCACCATGATGTTATACAAGTTGTTCCAGTCGGATTCACGGGTGTTGCCGTTGGAGTTGCCGTTGGAGTCATCCATACTGTACAGATTGAGTACCGCGCCGTAGTAACCGAAAAACGCTTCAAAAATCAACTTGCGGTACAGCAACTCCGTGCGCACAAAGCCGCCTCCGCGCACCGTGCCGGGAACCTGGAGCGGTGCTTCTTCCAGCTCCAGCTGTGGAAAACTGGGATCGGTTTCGGCGGGCTGCGGAGTCTGTTCGGCCCGATTGATCGAGCGACTGGGTAGCGGGGGGGGCTTGGGTGCTGGGGCTCCGGAGAGGGAGCTACGGTAATCAGTCTGGGCCGAAAGAGTGCTCAGCGGACCCCAGAGCGTGAGGACCAACAAGCTGAGAAAGATCGCAATCATCAGGCTAAACTGTGGCCTTGTATATTGCATTTCCCGGAATTCGGCAAAAGCTCTGCAAAACACTAAGTCCCTCTGTTTATTGATCATGTTTGTCATTTCGGAAACACCGGATCAAACGTGACAAATGGTATCATAAAATGCCGGCCCATGTTCAAGCTGCAATCAAAAAGCAGCCTGGGCTTCGACAGGATCCAGTACGCCATTGTTTGTTCTTTTGTCGTTTGTTTCGTTTTGCAACCTGCTCGTACCCGTGATGAGAGCGAGCAGCGCATCCTGTTCGGCTCGCAATCGGACAATACAGGACTCCGGGTCCAAGTCTACATCGTCATAGCTAAGTATATGGTCGACTGGCACATCACGCTTCAGACGCGCAACTCCTGCCAGCCCCAAAGGCAGCAAACCGCCCGCATTCCGGCAAAGATCAATGGAACCATAATAATTCTCTCCACCTACCTTTCCAAGCCCCCGGCCCGCTTTGAGGTTTTGTTTGGCAACGGCCAGGGCTTCGTTCACGGGGGGATCTTCGGTGACCAAGCTGGCCCGGCCGCGCAGGACGCAGCGCAGAATACTGATGGGCGTCTCCAAGCTGACCAAATGGTAGGGCCGGTACAGCGCGTAGTACGGCCCATCACCCAGAGCCAAATACTGGAAGTCCAGCAGCAGCTTGGGGTGCTCTACCTTGATCACAATGAAGATGCCAGGGGCAATGCCATAGGCGTAGTCCAGCACCTTGCCACGCGTCAGGATGCCACCGTACTCCTTGGGACAGTAAACTTGGGCGATGGTCGAAGGGCTGACCTCATGGCCTTCCATGCCGCGCCGATTCGGGGTGAAACCGATGGCGTTGCCGAGACTGCACATTTCAACCATGGTCTTCGAGCCATCGACAAAGGAAGCGAGCATCACCGGGTTCATGCGGAAGCGTTTGGCCTTGGCCTGCACGACCGGATCCTTGGCCGTGGCGTGACGAAACACTCTGTTGTTCTTTCCCTTACCGGCGCAAACCACTTCAAAGCCCAGAGTGCGGGCAAAGTCATAGAGTTCCATAATGGAGCCGGGCTCATCACCACTGGAGAGTGTGTAAACCACTCCGGCCCGGCGGGCCTTTTGTCCCAAGATGTAGCCCACGGTGGCATCGGCTTCGACGTTCATCTGCACGATGTGCTTGCCGTTTTGAATGGCCAGCAGTGCCGTCCGGGCCCCGACTTCCGGGATACCGGTGGCTTCAACAATCACGTCAAGTGCTTCGATAGCACAAAGGACTTCCAAGCTCTCCACAATTGCATGTTTGCCGGAGTGGATTGCCTTGTTTGCCTGCCGTGCACTGTGGCAAAACGTCCTCTGCCCAGCACCAATACCGGCAGACTCACAGGCCGCCTCTGCGGAACTGCTGCGGCGCGAGTATACAGCGGAAACCTCAAGGCCACCGCGCTGATCTCCCATGCGCTGGCACTGGCAGATCAGGCCCTCTCCCATCTGCCCAGCACCAACCAGTCCGATACGAATTTGGCGGCCCTGCTCCTGTAGTTCCCGGATGTCCTGTAAAAACATGGGCTTATTGTAGCCGGAGGCGAAGGGCTGCACAACTCAAAACAGTTTGATAATGCAGGGGAGGGAAGCTCTAAAGGAAACCTTCCCAAAATGGTATTGCTTCGCGAGAATTGTACTGCGTTTTACTGCTGAGCGGATGAGATTTCGCCAAAGCGCTGGGAAGCGAAACCGAGGCATACTTTGTTGTATGCTCCAATGCGAGCTGGCGCAGCATTGGAGAACGGGGGAGGGCCGTGCGCAGCCAGGCCCGACCTTCCTTTTGCGAGCAGCTTTGTTGGCAACTCATTTCAATACAACAAAGTATTAAGGGGACCTCTAAAAATTCCATTCTGCGCTCTTGCTCGCTCTTTTGAAACGAACAGCTTCGTCAAAGCCTTACAATACAACAAAGTATTCTTCGGCTTCACTTCCTCGCTGTCGTCCAAAATAGCTTCGCAAGAAGACAAAAGCGAATTTTTAGAGGTCCCCTCAAGTCTGGCGCAAAATTCGCTCCCGATACTATACCCATGTCACTTGAGATTCCTCGAAAAACCCAAGCACTGTTTTTTGCTGTCAATGATAGGGAGGCTCAGGTGCAATAGGTACACTGTGCGCCAGAATCTGTACCCCAGAGGATATTTCCCATATGAATGACTTTGAAAACCCCCAAATACTCCAGCGCCGGCGAGAGCCGGCGCGCGCCCACTACATACCCTATGCCAGCAGTGAAACGGCACTGGCGAACAGCTCAGTGCTGCAAGAGCGCAAGCAAGATTCGCCCTACTACCGCAATCTGAACGGCCAGTGGGCCTTTCGCCACTACAATGCTGTATATGAAGTAGACGAAGCCGATCTGCTGCCAGAGGCCAAACTGGAGAGCTGGGACATCCTGATCGTGCCGTCTTGCTGGCAGGCACACGGCCACGGCCAGGTACAGTACAGCAATCTCGACTACCCCTTTCCGGTAAACCCGCCCTTCGTACCCGATACCAACCCCTGCGGCATCTATGCCCGCGACCTCACGTTAAGCCCCCCATGGAGGGACCGGGAGATCTACCTAAATTTCGAAGGCGTTTCCTCGGCCTTCTACCTGTACATCAACGGCCAACAGATAGGTTATAGCCAAGGTAGCCATATGCCCGGAGAGTTCCTGATCAGCCCTTATTTGCACAGCGGAAACAATCGCCTTTGCGTGCAGGTGCTAAAATGGTGTGACGGCTCGTATTTAGAAGACCAAGACTTCTTTCGTTTCAGTGGTATTTTCCGCGATGTCTACTTGCTGGCCCGCAACCCCGGCCACATCAGAGATATTAAGCTGCAACCACTGCTGAACCGTTTGCAAAGCAATCCCGACTGCGCAGAACCACAGGCAAAACTGCATATTCACCTAGATTTGGCGCCCGATTTGCAGCCTAGAGCCAACGAGTGTCACTATGCACTCTATGCTCCAGAACAACTTGCCAAACCGATTGCCGAAGGCATGGTCGAAAACGGCGGCGCCTGCGTGGAGCTGCCCCAGGTACAGTTGTGGAATGCTGAGGAACCAAGGCTTTACACCCTTCTGCTTGCCTTTCAAGGCGAATTTATCAGTCAACAGCTGGGCTTTCGCAGCATTGAAGTGGGTGCAGATGCCTCGCTTCAAATCAACGGACGAGCCGTCAAGCTCAAGGGAGTCAACCGCCACGACACTCATCCAAGGTTGGGCTATGTTTGCAGCCTTGCGGACATGCGTTGTGATTTGGAGCTGATGAAACAAGCCAATATCAACTGTATCCGCTGCTCACATTACCCCAACGCCCCGGAGTTTTATGCCCTCTGCGATGAATACGGTTTTTATGTGATGAACGAATGCGATCTGGAAAGCCACGGCTTTGTCTCAGCGCACAAGGACTGGGCCTACACCTATCGTGAACCAGGCTCTATCTGTGAGAACATTGAATGGCGGGATGCATTTCTCGAAAGAGCCGGGCGCATGTATGAACGCGATAAAAATCATGCCTCGATCATTTTCTGGTCATTGGGCAATGAAGCCTCCTATGGAGCCCATTTTGACAGTATGGCTGCCTGGCTGAAAGAGCAAGAACAGCATGATTCTGAATCCTTGGGCAGCAGCCGTTTGATTCACTACGAGCGCGCGAATCAGGCAGCATGGGGAGAGAATAAGCCGGGTGCACACGCCGATGCAGTGGACGTGCGCAGTGTGATGTATCCGGACTTGGAGCGATTCCGTGAAGACTTCGCCAAAGAATCTGCTCTGCCAGAGGAGCAGCGGGATCTGCGGCCGTTTTTCCTGTGTGAGTACAGCCATGCAATGGGTACCGGCCCGGGAGACATAGCCGACTATTGGGAGATTATTTATCAACACCCGCAACTGATTGGCGGTTGTATCTGGGAATGGGCTGACCACAGCCAAGTGCTGAAAAACAGTGAAGGCAGCGAATACTACGCCTACGGCGGCGATGCCGGCGAAACCGTACACGAGGGCAATTTCTGCATGGATGGCTTGGTGTTCCCCGACCGCAGACCGAGTTCCGGATACTTTGAGGCCAAAGCAGTTTATCAAAACCTCTCAGGACATGCCGACGAAGAGCAACTCAAGCAGGGGAAGTTCACTCTGAAAAATCTTTTCCACTTTAAAGAAATAGATGCCGAAAGATATCATTCTGAATATCGCCTGGAATATCACGTGGAAGTGGATGGAGAAACGCTAGTGCACGGGGCTCTGCCTGTGAATATCAAGGCTGGAAAGCAACGGGCCTGCCGGTTGCCGCCAGAGACCATGGCCAGTATTTATGCGATATCCTCCTCAACGGGTATTAAAGCACGTTGGGGCGCCCGGCTGAACATTTGCCTGCTACAAAACCAGAAGCGCCTGGGGCTTCCGCTTAACCATGAACTGGCTCATTTGCAGTTTGTTTTGCCGGTTGAACCATCGGGTTCAAACGCGATAATAAAACAACGAGATTTTCCTTTAAGAGTCAGCGAAAACAAACAAATGATTCATATTTCGGGTGAAGATTTTTGTTATGGCTTCCATAAATACCGGGGTCAGTTTGTCAGCCTAGAGTTTGCGGGCATGGAATTCCTAGCAGATCCGGTGCAGTTAGGGGTTTTCCGCGCCGCAACAGATAATGACCGCCATGTGCGCAAGCAATGGTATGAGCGCTGGCACTTGGACAGAGTGGAACACAAATCTTACTCTTGTCAGCTTCGGGAAGGGAAGGGGGTCGTTATCATAGAGTCAGAAGGTGCTCTGGCCGCAACTTCGCGCCGGGCCTTTCTACACTATAAACAGATTTGTACGATCCACACCGGCGGACAGATTCGTATGGAGTTTCAAGGGAAACGTGAAGCTGATTCCATGTGGCTGCCCCGTTTGGGCTACGAGTTTATACTGCAACAGGATATGGAAGAATTATGTTACTATGGCATGGGACCACTGGAATGCTATCAGGATATGAAGCATCACGCCCGCAAGGGTTTATTCCATTCCAGCGTCAGCCGACAGTACAGCCCCTATCCCAAGCCACAGGAGCAAGCCAATCATATTGAAACTCAGTATCTGCGGCTCAGCAATCTTCACTCACACGGCTTGGAAGTTGAGGCCTTAGGCGAAGGTTCGGGTTTTGAGTTTCAAGCTCTGCACTATAGTACCCGCGACTTCGCTGCCGCGCGCCACGAAATTGAATTGAACCCTCCCGGCAAGAACACGTTTTTAAGACTCGACTACAAGGTAAGCGGTGTTGGCTCTGGCAGCTGTGGTCCTGAATTACATCCAAAGTACCAGCTTAATGACAGGGAGCTGGCCTATTCTTTTATTTTAAACTTATTCTAGGGAACCTCTAAAGGGTACCTCTCTAAAAATGGTATCGCTTCGCAAGAAGAGCGAATTTTTCTAGGTTTCCTTGAGCAGCACATTTCCGGAGAATTCATCCCGGCTCCATGTCGGGACTTACGAGGCGCAGTATTCTCCCAAGTGGCGGGTCTTGGGAGAATTTTGCAGGGTTTGCAGGGCCTGTTTCTCGATCTGGCGCACTCGCTCTTTAGTCAGTTTATAGACTTGGGCGACTTGGCGTAGCGACATGAGTTCACGTCCATCCAACCCAAAGCGTCGCATCAGGATATCGGCTTCTTTTTCGCGCAGAGTTTCGAGGGCACTGGAAATATCTTCGTTCATACAGCTCAGAATCGCTTGCTCCTCGGGCGAATAGGCATTGGTCACAACCTGATCCTCTAAGCTCGGAGAGCGGTCATCCGACTGCTTTTGATTTAACGAAATTGTCTCGAGTGCAATATTGCGAATCTCGCGCATATCGGTGAGCGAGTACTCCAACAATTTGACCACTTCGTCAAATTCCGGCGCATTGCCCGATTCGTCCTGTAATTCTTTGCTGCGTTTTTCAATCTGACGCAACTGATTGCTGCGGTTGGTTGGTATTCGGATACTGCGAGCTTGTTCGTTCAGGGCCTTCATAATGCTCTGACGAATCCACCAGACCGCATATGAAATAAAGTGCAGGCCGCGACTCACATCGTAGTATCCGATAGCGTGAATCAGTCCGATATTGCCTTCGCTGATAATATCTTCTAGTGCCATGCCATTGTTCTGGTACTTCTTGGCCACACTGATGACAAAACGCAAGTGAGATTGTACCAGCTTGTTGCGCGCCGCGACATCACCCTGCTGCGCTGCAACGGCCAGCCGGTTTTCCTCTTCGCGCGAAATCAACGGGATCTTTTTAATCCTTTTCAAATAAATTCCCAGCGCATCTTTTTCGTTCATGACCATGCTCCACCATTGTTTTCTGCCTCGCCAAGCAGGCAGATCCCGAAACACTGAAATTCCCCGCCATTTCAGTAGGCAGAAATTTTCAGACGTTTCTGTAATTGCGTACCGGTATTAAAAGCAATTATCATGCCTGATAATATAAAGGGAGTTGATCTGTGCCTTGTTTTAATAAGTCCCTTGGAATCCCTATGGAAAAATCTATTTTATAAATATATATCATCATATACGGAATAATTTTCATTTTGATTATGAGTCAAAATGATCAGTATTGGAATACTGAGGAGATTTTCGGGTTCTTTTGACTCAGTAAAAGGGAAGAGCGGGTGAAAGAGAAAAGGAGTCGTCCATTCTGACTCAGCAGCAGAGCAGGAGGCATGGATCAGGTAGCAGGGATTGTTACCAGTTTTCCAGCATGTCTTTCAAACTTGGGCCTTTGAACTCTGAGGCTTTCGGCAAGTCATTTGGCAGTCCGCCGAGCAGGCCCCGTTGCGCAAAGCGCAGGATGTACTTGCCCAAAATGTCGCATTCGATGTTGAGCGAAGACCCGATCTGACGTTGCCGGAACATGGTATGTTGCCAAGTATGCTCAATGATGTTGACCTCAAAACCATTGCTGTGCATTTGGGCAATGGTCAGGCTGACTCCGTCAAGGCAGATTGAACCGTGGATCACGCAGAGATCAAGCAGCACCTGAGGCAGTTCCACGCGCATATAATAATTGTTCGCGCTTTGGCGCAGTTCCCGCAAAATTCCCAAACCGTCGACGTGCCCTTGCACGATGTGCCCTCCCAGACGAGTATTCGGAGTGACGGCCCGTTCCAAGTGCAAGTCGCAGCCGGAGCGCATTTGACCCAGGTTGCTTTTGCGCAAGGTTTCAGCAAAGGCCGCCACCGTAAAACTGCTCTGGTCAAATTGCTCAACCGTCTGACACACGCCATTAATGGCAATAGAGTCTCCAAGCCGGATGTCGCTGAGCACTTTCTGCGCCTGAATGCGCAGGCGGGCTTTATTATCGCTGTGTTGTATGCTTTGTAGTCGTCCCAGTTCTTCGACAATACCAGTAAACATAGCAGGACTCTCTCTCGGGAACCCCTAAAAACTGTCTGGAATTTTCAGGGATTCTCTTACGGCACGAAAATTTCTCGTAGATAACCGTGGCACAGGAGCTCTTCCGGGCCATTCCAGTCTGACCGCCCTCTTTCGGTGATTGGCATATAGCTGCTGTGCCTCAGGGCAAGGCCGGCACCCGGGAGCATTTGCTGCCGGTCGGGATACAGATCTTGCAGGCCGGGCAGCCCACCGCCGATAAAACGCTGCGAAATAAAACAATAAACCTCATCCACCAGACCCGCTGCCAAAAAGGAGCTGGTCAGCCGGGCACCCCCTTCGAGCAGCAGGTGCTGGGCCCAGTACGGGGGCTGGCTGAGCCGGGCCAAAGCTTCGGCTAGGCCCTCGGGGCTGCGTAGTGGCTTGCTAATGGCAATGGTAGCAATGTCTGACTGTGCTGCGAGCACCGTATCCTGCTGGCAAATGGCAATACTGTGCTGCTGCTGGGGCCCATTATAAAATTGCAGGGGCAGGTGACTGCTGCGCAGCTCGCTGTCCCAGACCACGCGCCAAGGCTGCCGGCTGGCCAACTGTTGCTCGATGTCCGCTCTGAAGGGAATCGCTCCGCTTATATCGGGGCGGGCCAGCTGTGCCAGCGTTTCCGGACGCAGCAGCAGGCTGGGGTCATCTGCCTCCAGGGTGCCCCTGCCCACGGCAACGGCACTGTGCTGCGCACCGTGGGCAGCGCGCAGCGCCTGTACCATTGAGCGGGCCACAGGGCCGCTGATCCACTGCGAATGGCCGCTCTTGGTAGCAATACAACCGTCCAGGGACTGGGCCAGTTTGAGGCTGATCCAGGGCCGCGAAGCAGGTCGATCTTCTGGAGTGCAGTTTTCCTGGCAATGCCGTACAGAGTGGAAAAATATCTGATTGAACAGGGCACAGGGCAAGGCCAGATCGCCGCTGCGTACAAGCAGCCCTGCCTTGCGCAAGGCCACAGCGCCCCGTCCGGCCACAGCCGGGTTTGGATCTGAATTGGCAAAGACCACGGCCCCCACTTGTTGCCGGATAATCTGTTCGCAGCAGGGCGGCTGCCTTTTGTCTGCCGACCGGAAGCCGCAAGGCTCAAGGTTACAGTACAAAATCGCCTGGCGGAAATCTGTGGGCCCGTAGCCGCGTTGCGCCGCATCGGCGAAGGCTGCGGCCTCAGCGTGGAGCTGGCCCCAAGCCGCATGATAGCCCTCGCCCAGCAATTCAAAGTGAGCAGGCCAATCGAGCTGCCAATTTGTCCTGTTTGTTGGTGGTATCAGGAGAAAAGAATCGCTTCGCAGCAGTTTTTCCATGGCTTGTCTTGACTGGGTTTGCCCTGTCTGCACTGGCAACCGCCTTTTGGGACGTACCAGCACGGCCCCCACTAAGGGGTTCGGAGCAACCCGCCCCAGGCCGCCCAGTGCCAGCTCCAGGCAACGGAGCAGCCAGAACTCGTGCCAGTTATGCAATTGCTGCACTGAGGGCAAACGCCCCAGATACTGCTGACGCAGCAAGCCAAGGGGAGTTTCGATCAATTGATTCTGTTCCATGAAAATTGTACAGGGAATCTCTAAAAATTCGCTTTTGCTCTTTGCAAAGCTGTTTGCGAGCAAAAAAGGGTGGTCGAAATTTGAAGGATTATCGTAACCCTCCCCGGTTCTCCCATGCGAGCTGGCGCAGCATCTTTCTGTGGTGGGGAATTTTTAGAGGTGCCCTTTAGAGATCCCTTGAGTGTCCTTGCTGCCAATGTGGTTCAGCAGAAAATTACGCTCTTCTTTGGAGATGAAAAACACGGTATAGATTATCAAGATGCTCATACCAATCAGGACCGAAGCATCGGCAACGTTGTAAGTGGGCCAGCGGTACATGTTATACTGAAAGAAGCCCCAGTCGATCTCGATATCCCAGAAATCGGTATCGACAAAGTCCACCACGCCCAGGGGACGAAAAATCCGGTCGATCATATTGCCCATGCCCCCACCGACAATCACTGCCAAGGCCGCGCGCTGCACCTTGTGCAGGTAGCGATCGGTCCAGATCAAATAGCTGATGTAGAACAAAACCAGCAGTGGGAGAACCTTAAACAGCAGCATTTTCAGTACGCCGGATAGGTTGCTGCCAATACTGAAGGCAATCGCTTGGTTGCGCACGTGGATGATATTCAAGTAGCCGCCCCAGATGCTGAAATACGGATCATGAAAGTCGTTGAGGGGCACCTTGGCCACGATATACAACTTGCTGGCCTGGTCCAGGACAATGATTGCCAAAGTCCACCAGAAGACCGGCCAATGTCGTATGGACATGGATGCTTCTACTGTGGGGCGAGGGTGCTGTTTGGCTTTTTTGCTCACTGGATTTCCTTGTTATGACTGTCTTCTGCCTTTATAGACCAGTGGGCAGGTCGATGAAGTCGGTACTGAGGCAGGGCCATTGCTCGCCCAGCATGGCCAGCAGACGCATGACACCGCCCGTTTCACTGCGATAGTGACCCATTGCCAGAACGCTCAGCCCCAGCTCCCTGGCTGCATGGTAGTGCTGATGGGCAATTTCTCCGGTCAGCAACAGCTCATAGCCCTTGGCAGCTGCCTCTTCGATGGCCAAGGCTCCGGCACCCGAAACAATGGCCACAGACCGGACCCCGGAGGCCTTGGCTTTGCGCGAGAATTCCAGGCGCAGCGCAGTGTCCGGCACGTTGAGCAGCTGACAGATATCAGCCATGCTATGCGGCCGGGCAAAATCTCCGGCACAGCCGATGTGGCTGCCCTTGTACCGGGCAAAAACGCAGACATTCTGCAAGCCCAGACGCTCGGCCAGGTGGATGTTGTTTCCATATCGCAGGTGGGCGTCGAGAGGCAGGTGGGCGGCGTATAGGGCCAGCTGCTTTTCGACCAGCGAGGCAAGGCGCTCATAGGAGGGCCCGACAACCGGACTGCACTGCCCCCAAAAAATGCCGTGATGGACTATCAGCAAGTCGGCAGCCAAGTCGGCGGCACGCTCAAAACTTTCCAGCGAAGCATCGACTGCTGCCACTACTTTGCGCACCCGGCGCCTAGACTTGCCAACTTGCAAGCCATTGACCGAGGCATCCAGATCCTGAAATTCACGGCACTGCAACTGCTCATCCAAGTGCCGGGCCACCTCTTCCAGATACGGATAACTGTTCTGTGCCGCCGGGTGCCGCTGAGTATCTGATTCATCGCGGCTGCAGGCCGAACCGGCTGCTGAGGCGCTTGCGTTCATAAGTGTTCTCCTGAATTTCGGAACCTCAAGCTCCCAATTCCGGGGAAGTTCTGAAAATCCCGACTGCGCAGCAGAATCGTTGTTGCTCCCGAAAGAGTTTCGCTAAAAAGAGGGTCGTTCCGCACACCATTGATAAAAAAAAATTTCAGGTTTTCCCGTTTGTGTTCTTACCTGGCCCACAGCCCACGTGATCTGAGTCTAAGCGAGGTACTGCTTTTGCTCAACTTACTGGACAGCTGTTTTTGTGTTTTTGCCTCAGTACGAAAAAGTGAGAGGATCAGAAGCACACCCGGGATGATCTTAGGCATCTGTGCCAGCACTCCGGCTCTCTCTTCCCGCGGTGATCGGATGATGCTGCTAGGAGAGGCGGCAGGCTCTTGTCTCTCATGCTGAAGCGATCCTGTACAACACAGCAAAGTATTTTTAGAGGCGCCCTTTATTTGCATATCATAGAACCCTTCACGGAGCCTTCCATTGGGAAACCTCCTCACATTGTTGACAACCATTAAAAAAAAACGGATGCTGTTTTTCCCAGCCTGAGCAGTCAGCGCGAAGGCAATTTGCGGAATCAGCAATCGCTTCCCCATTCCAATCAATAAGGAACGAATCATGACCGGGCAAACGAAACAAAAATCAAACGCGACTGCAAAACCAATCTCCTCCTTGGCCGTTCCATCAGTATCATCCGACAAAAAATACCGGGTCGGCATGATCTTCAGCGGCGGCCCGGCACCGGCTGCCAACAGCGTAATTGGAGCCTGCGTTGCCGCTCTGCTGGGGCACGGACACGAGTGTCTGGGCTTTTATCGCGGCTACTCCTGCTTACAGGACTACCACCCGGTCGATAAGCGTCTGTTGCCCGGAGAGCACTACCGTATCTTCACAGAGAAAGATTTGGAAGGATACCGCAACCGACAAGGGATTATCATTGGCACCGCACGCTCCAATCCCGGCAAGGAGATCACCTGCCTCGAAGACCTGAAGGATGCTCAAAAGACAGAAAAACTGCGCAACGTTTATTCCGCGCTGGTAGACCTCAAAATCGATGCCTTGATTTCCATTGGAGGCGATGATACTCTGCGCACGGCCAACCTGATTGTCGAATACCAGCGCAGCCTAGGTATTGATCATCAGCATGTCAATGTGATTCACCTGCCCAAGACCATCGACAACGATTATCCGGGCATCGACTTTACCTTTGGTTTCTTCACTGCAGTGGACATCATGGCCAAAGAGGCCCTGAACCTGCGCGCCGATGCTCAAGCCACTGCGGCTTACTACATCATCGAAACTATGGGCCGCAAGGCCGGCTGGCTGGCCTACGGCACGGCAATCGCCGGAGAAGCCAATATGGTGGTCGGAGTAGAAGATGTCGGCAGCGAGAATATGAAGGATAAGGATGGCTGTCTCGACATTGACAAGCTGGTGGACCGAATATTGAACCTGATGGTTACCCGCGAAAAATACTACAACAAAGATTACGGAACGGTGGTGCTGGCCGAAGGGCTGGCCGAAAAACTGCCGCCCGAAAAACTGCCGGAACTGGGGCGGGATGATCACGGCCATATTTCGCTGGGCAATGTAAACTTGGGGAAGATGTTGGCTGCCCGCATCACTGAACGTTATAAACAGCTTTGTGGCCATAACAAAAAGGTGACAGCGGTGCAGCTGGGCTACGAGTCGCGCTGCGGCGCACCGCACGCTTTTGACGTGATGCTTGGCAGTCAGTTGGGCGTGGGTGGTTTCCGCGCTGTGGTTGAAGGTCGCGATGCCCACATGGTCAGTACCAACGGCCAGTTTGACATCACTTTTGTGCCCTTCCACAAAATCATTACAGGCGAAAATCTGCGCGCCGATGTGCGTTTCATTGAGACCGGTTCCGACTTCCACCAGTTGGCGCGCTTTCTCGAGACTCGGGTGGAATCGGGCAGCTTCGCCAGTGATGCCACTTGACCGCATTGTTTATACAAAATCACCCCGGGATTTGATTGCTTCAGGAATTTTCTGCTTGCGGAATTTTGCTGTGCGTTTCACAGCTTGTTCTTATCCGGAACTTCATCCTGCCTCATTATTTACAAGGAGATTTCCATTATGGCATTAGCGATAAGCGATAGTAATTTTGACACAGAAGTACAACAATCAGACATTCCGGTTCTGGTGGATTTCTGGGACCATGGCTGCCCTCCATGCGTGATGATCGCACCAATCATTGAAGAGCTCAGTGAAGAATATCAGGGCAAAATAAAGGTGGTCAAAGCCAAAATCAGTGAAACCAACCAGGTCGCCCGCGATCTCGACATCATGGCTCTGCCGACACTGGTTCTATTCCGTTCGGGCCAAGAGGTAACCCGGCACATGGGTTTTGCCCCCAAGGACCAGATTATCGATAAACTACTCTCAAAAGCGGTATGAGATTCCTGTAAACCGCAATTTTCACCGAGGAACAAGGCTCTTCAGGGGACCTCTATGAATCCGCTCTTCTTGCGAAGCTATTTGGGACGCCAGCGAGGAACTGAAGCTGAAGAATATTTTGTTGTATTGTAAGGGTTTACTGGTAAAGCTGTTCGTTTCGAAAGAGCGAGCAAGAGCGCAGAATGGAATTTTTAGAGGTTCCCGTAAGGCAGAACCTTTATTCGGCAGCAAGATCGCCGCTCCAAGCGCGAAATTGGGATTTTCAGAGCTGCCCTTTATAGTTCCGCTCCGCGCTTTGGGGTAATGGAAAGCTCTAGTGTAGCTCCCCCCAGGAGCGCTCACTCCACTCCCCATTGACCTTCAAAGGTACGTCCAGTTCCTCGGCATTTTCCATCACATCCAGCACCAACGATTCAAGTGCCTCCCGTTCGGCTAGGGGGGCCTCGAAGATCAGTTCATCGTGGACTTGGAGCAGCATCCGGGATTTCCAGTCCGCCTCGCTGTGTTTGCGCGCCAGTTCGGCATCCAGCAGTATCATCGCCCGCTTGACAATGTCGGCGGCACTGCCTTGTACCACGGTGTTGACGGCCATGCGTTCGCCGTGACTGCGCTCGTTGTGGTTGTTGCTGCGCAGCTGGCGGATTTCTCGATGCCGGCCCAGCAGCGTCTCTACGTAGCCTTGTTCAGCTGCCTGTGCCACAGTGTGGGATATAAAACTTTTGACTCCCGAAAATTCGTGGAAATATGCCTCGATAAAACTCTGGGCATCCTTGCGTCTCAGGCCTAGGTCCCGCGCCAGGCGGAAGGCCGACATGCCGTAGATTACGCCAAAATTGATGCTCTTGGCAATGCGACGCTGTTCCGCACTGACTTGGTCCGGCGGTAGATGGAACAGCTGACTGGCTGTTTGCTGATGGATGTCACGCCCGGCCTGAAAGGCCCGGCACAGCCCCGGATCCCCCGACAGGTGGGCCAACACTACCAGCTCAATTTGCGAGTAGTCTGCTGAAAGGAAGCCCCAGCCCGCTTCGGGCTGAAAGGCATTGCGAATGCGCCGGCCCGCTGAATCCTTGACCGGAATATTTTGCAAATTCGGATCCTTGCACGAGAGTCTGCCCGTCTCTGCGCCAATGACAGAAAAGTGGGTGTGGATGCGCCGGGTGCGCGCTAGAACCATTTCCGGCAGAGCTTTGACGTAGGTCGAATGCAACTTGCTCAGACTCCGGTATTCCAGCAGCGGGGCAATGGCCGGATGCTGGTCCCGCAGGTTTTCCAGAATGCTGTTGTCAGTAGAGTAGCCCGTCTTGTTTCTTTTGTCCGAAGGCAGGCCCAGTTTTTCAAACAGCACTTCTGCCAATTGCCGGGGTGAATTCAGGTTGAAGTCTGCTCCCGTCAGGGCCCTGACCTTAGTCTCTAGGCGGGAAATTTCACCTTCTAGCTCGGTGGCGTACTTTTGCAGTTCGGTGCGGTTGCATCCGATGCCCCACAGTTCCATTTCACCCAAGATGCGCACCAGCGGCATTTCCAGTTCAAAGAACAATTGCTCCAGACCCCGCTCGCGCAGCAGTGGCTCCAAGCATTGGTAGAGCTGCCAGGTGATGTCGGCATCTTCGGCCGCGTAGCGCGTAGCCTGCTCCAGCGGTACTTCGGCAAAGGTGGCTTTCATTTGGGAGGACTTGATTTTCGCCTTCGCGGCATACGGCCCGGTCAATTCATCTTTGGCTGCTCGCGTTGCTTGAGCCAGCAGATCTTTGAAGTGAATCGGCTCCAGATTCAGGTAGCGCGCAGCCAGGGCATCCATGCCCACCGGGTGCAGGCTGTCCAACAGCCAGGCGGCTATCATGGTGTCAAAATACACATTGGGCACCTTCAGCCCCCAGCTGGCCAGCACCTTGTAGTCAAATTTAAAATTCTGGCCGATGACTTTGACCTCGGGGTCCAAGCAGGCGGCCAGAGCTTCGCGTACCTGGGTGGCACTGAGCAACCGCGGGACCGGGTTTACGTCTGTCTGCCCCGCCACTTCTCTGCACCGAGTGTCGATTCGCAGCGGAATGTAGCAGGCCCGGTGCCGGTCGGTGGCCAGCGAAATGCCCACCAATTCATCGGCAAGCTCATTCAAGCCGGTGGTTTCGGTGTCAATGGCCACAATTTTCCCCCGGGTGATGCGCTGGCACCATTCTTGCAGCCGGGCCCCGGTAGTCACGCACTCATAACCTTGCAGCACTTCTGTACTGGTCATCTGGGGTCCGTTTCCCGGTGCTTTTGTCCGGCTGCTGCGCAATGCCGGAGGAGTCAGGGCCCGCTGCTGTGATAGACCCGCATTGCCGCTCTTCAGCGGGGACGGGGCTTCTGTTGTTGTATTATTGCCACCGAGCTCCGCGGTATCTTCCAGACCAAAATCCCGGGCCAGTTGGTTCAGACCCAGCTCGGCCAAGAAGCGGGCGAACTCCGGATTGCCCTCCCCTCTATCAGCACCCTCGGCAAATTGGCCACCATAGACCTTATCGGGCAGTTCCAACGCCTGCCACAGGGCTTCCCAGCTCGGCTGCTGCAGGACGCGGGCCTCCAGCTGGTCGGCCAGGCCGACCAGCTGGTAGCTGAGGAAGGCGTTTTCTTTGGATTCTCCCAGTTTTCTGCGTGTGCTATCGGGTTTGATTTCAGCCAGGTGGGCGTAGATATTGTCCAGATTTTGGTAGTCGGCAAGCAGTTTGGCAGCTCCTTTGGGCCCGATGCCTCTGACTCCAGGAATGTTGTCGGCACTGTCACCGACCAGAGCCAGGTAGTCGCGCATCTGTTCGGGGCTGACGCCCCATTTCTTGCGGGCATAGTCGCTGCCGTGTTGTTCAATGCGGCCCTTGTCCGGCTTAAGAATCTGCACGCGCTGGTCAATCAACTGATATAAATCTTTGTCTCCACTGACGATAAAGCAGTCGTGGTCCGCTGCACTGGCACGGCGGGCCAAGGTCGCAATCAGATCGTCTGCCTCGTAGCCAGGGCTCTTGTAGGCCGGAATGCCCCACAGTTCCAGCAACTTTGCCAGATAGCCAATTTGCAGCGACAAATCTTCGGGAGCTTCATCGCGATTGGCCTTGTATTCGGGATAGATTTCGTGGCGGAAAGTCGCGCACCCGCTATCGAGCAGTACGGCCATATGACGGCTGCCTTGCTCCCGGGCATGCCGCAATATCTGCTGGATCTGTTTGACGAAGCCCAGCAATGCCGAAACGTTCTCACCGCGCAAATTGACCAGCGGGCTGCGTATCATGGCATAGTAGTTCTTGAAGATGATGGCAAAGCCATCAACCAAGTAGATGGGAGCTTGCGGATCGGCGGTCATGATTTCCTCGGATTGCGGGGGAGAGATTAAGGGTGGCTCTAAAACGGCCTGAATGAACCCGCTTACCGGCAATGTGAGTTGTGAGGGCAATCAGCTCAGCGCGCGCCAATAAAAATGCCCTAAAGGAAGCCTTGGAGGTCCCCTTTAGCCCCGCAGGTCAAACATGCGGGCCGTTCTCTCGGCATTGCGGTAACTGCGGGGTATGGGAGCTAAGCGGTGGCGGGTAGTCTGATCGATGCATTCGATTTCCCGAGCCAGCTTTGCGCTCCGCTCCCGGAGCATTCTGCTCAAATCCCGGTGTGCCAAGATTACCTGGTCGAGCAGCTTGCCGGCCTGCCGTTTGCCAGAATCTGACCAGTGCTGCGCCACTTTTTGATAGAGCAACACGGCTTCCACTCGCTCCTGTAACAGTCGGCTGTAATGTGCCAGCTCAACGGTACCGGGTTCTACTGCTTGAGGGCTCAAGCGGCCCGCGAGGTAGTCCAGCAAGTCCTCCAGCCGCGCCACCTGTTGTTGTAAATGGCGCAGTCCCTGTGCCTGCACCTTGTTTTGGACAGCTTCCCGCAGAATATGTTGGGCCATTGAAATCCATTATAGTAGCCCCGCCGGAAAACAACAATCGTTATACGACACAGGCACAAGCCTGAAACAAATGCTTATGGGTACCTCTAAAAATTCCAATTTCGCACTGGAGAACAGGGAAGGGCCCGACCTCCCCTTTTTGGCAAGAACCTGCCACCTTTTCCGACAAAGCTGCTCCGTGAAAAAGACCGAGTCAGGCGCAGCATCTTTCTGTGGCAGAGAATTTTTAGAGGTTCCCTTGCGTGTTGCTCCGCTAAAAGAATACCACCACAACTACTCCGTGCTGACTTCCCCAGCAGCCGCTCTGCCTATTTTCCCCTGTCCTTGCAGCACCGCCTCCAGTGCCCGCCAAATTAAGGTCGCACACTTGACCCGCATCGGATATTCACTAATACCTTGGAAGACCTGTAATTTGCGCGGCAGTTGCTTCAACGCCGCTTCCTGCTGTTCCGGAGTTCTGCCCAGCAGCAGTTGCAGAAAATCATCTTTGAGCGTCCGGGCCTCATCTAGGCTTTTGCCCTTGACCAATTCGCCCATAATTGAAGAACTGGCCTTGGACACCGCACAGCCCTCTCCCCAAAATCCGATGTCCTCAATGCGCCCATCCTCAATCTGCGCGAACAACTGATAGCTGTCGCCACAAAGCGGATTGCGGCCAACGGTAGTGTGGTTGAAGCGTCCCAGCTTACAGAAGTTGCGCGGACTGCGATTGTGCGACAAAATGGTGTCCTGGTAGAGTTGTTCGATACGGGGCATCTATCCCTCACTATCCCATCAGGTGCAGGACTTTTTCCAGCCCGGCGCAGAGCCGCTGCACATCCGTTTCATCGTTGTAAATGGCCAGGGAAGCGCGAGCGGTAGCCACCAGCCCCAGCTCTGCCATCAAGGGCTGGGCACAGTGGTGCCCAGCCCGCACCGCCACATTGGCACTGTCGAGTATAGTGCCAATATCGTGCGGGTGTACTCCGTCAATAGTAAATGAGAGCACACCTACTTTCCGGCTCAGGTCTTCTTCATCTCCGATAATACGCAGCTTCTGCAGCGTGGGGCTGCTGCGCAGCGCCTCGCTGAGCTGGCGCAGCAGTCCGCACTCATGACTCTGGCGCTGTTCCCTCTCCAGACTCTGGAAGTAGTCGATGGCCATGCCCAGCCCGATCACCGCCGAAACCGGCATGGTTCCGGCCTCGAAACGCTGCGGCGGCGCTGCGAAACTGCTCTCCTGAACCGAGACAAATTCAATCATATCGCCACCCGTCTGGCAGGGCGGCATCCGGTCCAGCAGCTCTTCCCTGCCGTAGAGCACCCCTACTCCGTCCGGGCCGTAGAGTTTGTGGCCCGAAAAGGCATAGAAATCACAGCCCAGAGCCTGCACATCCACACTCTCGTGTACCACTGCCTGGGCCCCGTCCAGCAGGATGGGAATCTTCCGGGTCTGTGCGAGCCAACAAAAGTCTGCGACCGGATTGATTGCGCCCAACACATTGGAAACCTGATTCAGGGCCACAAAGCGGGTGCGTGAATCAAGCAGAGCCTCTGCGGCCTCCCAGTCCAGACGACACTGTAAGTGCTCACGGAAGACCCCTGCCACCGCACCCAGTTTCAGCGGAATGATGCGCAGTTCGGCTCCCGAACACCGGCATAATTGCTGCCACGGCAAAAAATTGGCGTGGTGTTCCATCGCACTGATGAGGATATTGTCGCCGGGCCGCAGGCGGGGAGCCACAAAGCTGTGCGCCACCAGATTGATCGCCTCAGTGGTGCCGCGCGTAAAGACAATTTCGCTCTCGCGGGCAGCGCCGAGCAGGCCTGCCACCTTGCCCCGCACCTGCTCGTAGGCCCGCGTTACTTCGGCACTGAGCCGGTACACACCCCGGTGCAGCGGCGCGTTCTGCTCGGCCCAGAAGTGACTCAGAAAGTCAATCAACTGACGCGGCTTCTGCGACGTGGCAGCGCTGTCCAGATAGGTCCAGTCCGGATAGTGCTCAAAAATCGGGAACTCGGCGCGCCACGACTTCACGTAGCCCGAAGCCTGGTATTCTTCTGCTTTTTGAGCCATGTCTTTATTTCCCGATAAACCGTTTGGAGGTACCCTTAGCCGATGCCCCCTGCCCTTTGGGCCAGGAGGGCCTGTAAGCAGTCTTCAATCCCCAGGCTCTCGATCAGTTCCCTCTCAAAGTAAGTGCTGATCTCTTCGACAAAGCCCACCACCGCCAAGCGCAGAGCCTCATTCTGACTCAGGCCGCGCGAGCACATGTAAAACAGTTCTTCCGCATCAATGCTACCAGTCGAAGAAGCGTGGCTGCACTTCAAGTCATCAATCAAAATTTCAAGCTGGGGCCGGGCGATGGCCCGGGCTTCATCGGAAAGCAGCAGGTTCTGGTTCCTCTGCTCGGCCTGCGTGCCTGCACCGTTGTTATCGGCGTGGATAATACCGTAGAACTCACTGGTAGACTTGTCGAACAACACATTTTTGTACAGGCACAGAGATTGAGAGTCCGGAGCCAGATGCTGGTGTTCACAGCGCAGGTGGTAGGCCGAACGACCCTCGCCAAAGCACAGGCCGCGCATCCGCAACTCGGCATCAGGCCCGGTAATCGCAAAGCGGGAGTCGTGAATCGCCAGCCGGCTGCCCCAATAGAACAACGCACCGTTGAGGAGGGCACCCTCGCCCAGGCTGCCCCGCAGCGTCACGCTGCGGACATGACTGCCTGCGGGCCCGGCTGCCGCGTTGTCCGCAGGCTCGCTCAGACTGAGTCTCGGGCCGCGCTCCAGCAGCGTCAAACGCGCACTCGACCCGACTTCAAAAAAGAAATATGGGTTCCAATACACTGTCGGGCCAAGACCGCGAGTATCTAGCAGCACCTCTGCCTCAGTCCCGGCAGGTATCTGTACATACAGGCGCGGGGCCTGGTAACTTTGCAGGCCACAAAAATTCAACTGCACGCGGCCCCGCACCTCCAACTGGTAGGCCTGTGGAAAACTGAAGGCGTTGATCAGACTGTAGCTGTTTTCTTCTTTTTGCAGGCTCTCCCGGTCCAGTTGCCAGTCCCCGCTTCGGCCCAGGTCTTCTGGGAGCAGGCCAAGCAGCTTGCTCCCAGCGGGTGCTGCTTCGAGCCGCTCAGCGACAAAGTGCCAGTGCTGCCCCCCCTCACCGGCCAAGGGCCGGATTCTCTTAAGGCGCTCTGCCCTCTCCTGCGGCATGCCGCATTCCAGATCCAGCAGAGCGGAATTGTCCACATACTTCCACGGATCCTGCTTGCGGCGTGGCATGCCATAGGTCTGAAAAATATCTACAGCAGCACGACGGAAGGCCAGCCCGCTGGCCTGAGCCTTTTCCTGCAAGGATTGTAGTTGTTCGCTGAAATATTGACTCACAAGTTGCTCTCTCAGAGAAATTCTCGGCGGTAAACAGGTGAAAAACCGCCTTTTCGCCATCGACAAAATCTCACTCGCTCAGCATCAAAACGCGGTGCAATTGCCGAGGCGAAGCAGGGCAATTGCAAGATTCTCGCGAAGCGATGCCATTTTTAGAGGTCTCCATCACTTGCCGCAGTGCCTCTCAGCCCAAATCACGGAAGAAAACACGTACGCAGCGAGATTCTGCTGCCTCCACCGACAAAGCTGCTCGCTGATAAAAGCCGGGATCAGCGCAAACTTGTTTTCCCAGAGCATCCCTTGAGGCGGATATTCAGGACAAATACGGATCGTAACCGGTCCTTTCCAAATCCTGCGCCAGTTGAAAGCCGCCCGACTGCACAATCCTGCCCTGGATCATGATGTGAACGTGGGTGGGCCGGATAAAATCCAACAGGCGCTGGTAATGCGTAATTAGCAGCAAACTTTTCTGACTTTGCCGCTGGAAGTCCAGCACCGCCGAACCCAAGGTGCGCAAAGCATCGATGTCCAAACCGGAGTCAATTTCGTCCAGAATGGCAAGTTTGGGGTCGAGCAACAGCATCTGCAGTATCTCGTTGCGCTTTTTCTCTCCCCCCGAAAAGCCGTGATTGACCGAACGCTCCAGAAATGACGGGAGCAGGCCGACCGCCGACAGCTTCTCTTCCACCAGCCCGGCGAAGTCAATGGGGTCGATTTCCTCCTGGCCCAGCTGCTTGCGCCTGGCATTGTAAATCATGCGCAAAAAATCGCTGTTGTTGACTCCCGGTATCTCAATCGGATACTGCAAGGCCAGAAAAATTCCGGCGTGGGAACGCTGCTCGGGCTCAAGCCGCGTGAGATCCTCGCCCTCCAGCAGCAGCCGGCCACTCTCGACTTTGTAAGCGGGATGCCCGGCGAGCACCTTGGACAAGGTGGACTTGCCCGAACCGTTGGGCCCCATAATGGCGTGTATCTCTCCCGACCCGACCGATAAGTTGAAGCCGTTGAGGATGATCTTGTCGTTAATCGACACAGCCATATCCTGTATTTCAATCATAATGTCAGTTTATCTTCCTTAACAACAGTCATCTTAAACACCGAAGCAAGCTACCCAACCGTATTTTCCAACTTGAGCTCCATCAGGCGATTGGACTCCACTGCAAATTCGGTGGGAAGAGTGCGGAACACATCGGCACAAAATCCGTTGACGATGGTGGCCAAGGCATCATCCGGCTCAATCCCGCGCTGTTGCAGATAAAACAGCTGCTCTTCGCTGATGCGTACCGTAGTAGCCTCATGGCCCACTTCCGAACTGTTGTTGCGCACATCGATATACGGAAAGGTGCAGGCTTCCGACTTGTTGCCGATCAGCAGCGAATCGCACTGTGTGAAATTCTGAGAACCGGTAGCTCCCTTGTTGATCTGTACCAGACCGCGATATGTATTTACCGACCTGCCCGCCGAGATGCCGCGCGAGAGAATGGTGCTTTTGGTGTTCTTGCCGACATGCACCATCTTCGTGCCGGTGTCGGCCTGCTGGCGCCCGTTGGTCACGGCCACCGAATAGAATTCGCCCACCGAATTGTCACCCAGCAAAATACAGCTGGGATACTTCCAAGTGATCGCCGAACCGGTCTCGATCTGGGTCCAGGTGATGCGCGAATTATTGCCCAGGCACTTGCCACGCTTGATTACAAAGTTGTAGATGCCGCCGGCGCCGGTCTCTTTGTCGCCCGGATACCAGTTCTGCACCGTGGAGTACCTGATGGTAGCACTGTCCAGCGCCACCAGCTCAACGATGGCAGCGTGCAGTTGGCGAGTATCAAACATCGGCGCAGTGCAGCCTTCTAGGTAGCTGACATAGCTGTTGTCTTCGCAGATGAGCAACGTGCGTTCAAACTGACCGGTATCTTGGGTATTGATGCGAAAATACGAGGAGAGTTCCATCGGGCACACGGTGTCCTTGGGCACGTAGCAGAATGAGCCATCGGTGAACACCGCCGAATTGAGCGCAGCAAAGAAATTGTCGGTATAAGGAACCACGGAGCCCAAGTATTTCCGGACCAGTTCCGGGTGCTCGTGCATGGCCTCAGTAATCGAGCAGAAAATCACCCCGGCTTCCTTGAGTTTTTCACGGAAAGTGGTGGCCACCGAAACGCTGTCGAAAATCGCGTCAATGGCCACGTTGGCCATCTTTTTTTGTTCGAGAATCGGCACGCCCAGCTTATCGAAAGTGCGTTTTAATTCCGGGTCAATCTCATCGAGAGACTGATGAGTCTTCTTATTTTTTTTCGGAGCCGAGTAGTAGTGGTAGTTCTGGTAGTGGATTTCCTCGAAATCCAAGTGGGCCCAGCGCGGCTCTTTCATGGTTTCCCAGTGGCGAAAGGCTTTGAGACGAAATTCCAGAACGAAGTCCGGCTCGTTCTTTTTGGCGGAAATCAGGCGCACGATGTCTTCATTCAGCCCTTTGGGCGCAATTTCACTCTCAATTTCGGTCTTGAAACCGTATTTATACTCGCCCCCGGTCAAGTCCTCCAGAGGGTTGTAGACCTCAGCAACGGAGCTGTCGCTGAGCTTCTGGTCGTATTCCATCTGATCCAAAATCGACTCCTCGCAGAACTTGATACGGACGGTCCCGACATACTTTATAGGAACCTCGAAAAACCGGGGGCCTCACAAACAAAGGAAAAATAAGATACTGCGCTCAATCCGAGGCCCGTTTGCGCCGCATGGTTTTCGGAGGCTCTATTTGCATGCCTCCGGCCATGCCACTCAAAGCAGGTTTCGGCACCTTGCCGGAAGCCCCGTTGCTCTTTTTGCCCGGCTCATTTTGCACCGCAAACATCTCTTCCCGCCGCGCCAAATGGCGAGCGACAATTGAGGTGAGCGTAGAGGCTTCGAGCAGTGCCTCAATCTGCTTGCTGAGCTGCAGCAATTCTTCGCGAATACCACAATTGCTGATTTCACAGTTGTGGTTCCGTCCGTAGAAACTGGCGACCATTGAGTCATTTGTCGAACGATGACTGCACGGCAGCAGCTTGGTCGGCCCGTCAATTGCAGTGACCACGGCCCGCATCGTAATTTTTTCGGTTGGCAGGGCCAGCTCCATGCCTCCATAGCGGCCCGCATGAGTTACCACCAGACCGGCGTTCTGCAGGCGGTTAATGATGCGCACAACATTGTTGTATGATACTTGCAGGGCCTGACTGACCTCCGGCGCCGATGCCAGGCCGGAATCTTCCCGTTCAGCCAAATACACTAAAAGTCGCAAAGCCATGTCGACAGATGTGGAGAATTTCATACTGTCATCGTAATGAGCTGGTTCTAATTTGTCAAACCTTGTATTAATTAGATTACTTTACTATGTATTACTTGGTTTGGAATAAAAATATAAAGCATTATGATAAAATGATTTATATGTTACTGGTTGACGGAGGAGGTTCCTTGCGACAACCGGCAGACAGAAGTACCTACATTCATGTGACGATTCATTTAAGAGGTCCCCTTATGTAAGCCTCCGTCCTACCGAACCAACCGATAAAGCTCCCGACAAGCCAACCCCCGGAACATCGAATACTTATCCATAGCTACGAGCTCTAATTGAGTATCCTCCAATTCTTGATAAATACTGCAATTGCCAACAGTAGCGTACAACTGCTCCAACAAAAAATCATCGAACATAGTCAACGCGCCATACAAATAAACCCTGGGAACATTGACGAAATGAATCAGACCCACCAGAACCAAAGCAATGTAATGAATAGCATTACTGCAAACCCGCAACGCCAACGGATCCCTGTCCAGAACCGCCCGGACCACATCAGAAAATTGCAACTTACCATTCTCCCGGTATACCGCCATTAACGAACTGGAATTATTCCGCTTCAATTCCTGAGACAACGAACGAACGATAGCCGAAGAGTTGGCAATTGTCTCCAGACAACCATAATTACCGCACTTACATAAAATACCATCATCCGTTATCGGCGTGTGGCCGATCTGGCCGGGGGTCAAATAGCCATTATCGCTACCCCAGACCCGATAATCCAGAACGAGACTGGCCGCAATCCCATAATCTAGGTGAACAAAAATAAAATCACCCTGAGGATCCTGGTGGATCATACTATGAGCTAAAGTAATACAATCACTCTCCAGCAAAATAGGAACCTGAAACTCTTTTTCCAAGATGGGAACCAAGTCCAGTTCCTCATTCCAGTGCAATTGAGCCATCCGCACTGAAGATTTCGCCCCGCGATTCTGAGACCTGACTGTGCCATGGCAGGCAATTAGAATCTTGTCGAAACAGTTTTGCCAACTTTTAGATATCTTATATATCAGAGACTTTACCCCTGTAACTACGTGGAATCGATTCACATTATCGATACCCGTATCGTAATGATAACATTGATATGTTCCTCTTTGAACTTCTCCAATAGTGTTGCAGACTGCCCCTTCTATAAAATCCGGACGAATATTGAGACTCATGTAATAACAATAATCCGGGTTGATAAAATATTTTCCCGCATACTTACCCCAATGCCCGCCCTCATGGGACTGATGCCGTATAAGGCTCTTGTCGCACCAGGTATTGATGATCTTTGTGACCGTTGGAATGCTGGTCCCGCAAGCCTGGGCCATCTCCGACTTGCTTTGAGGACCTTCCCGAAGCAGGGATCTGAAGATATGGGTACTGAACTTAGCCATAATCTTATTAAATCATATTTACTGAAAAGATACAAATCTCCTTGACATTGATTAGGAAATTATACTAGTATGATCCAATTAAGATTTGCTGAAAAATGAAATGGAGCGTACAAATCCAATGACGGCATCCATCACAGAGCAGAAACTCACTATCCCTACTTATTTACTAAAGGAGTGCAATATGAAAATTTATGACTTTATAGGGATTGGATTCGGTCCATCAAATGTTTCTGTCGCAATTGCCGCAGAAAAACTTGAAATTAATAACTGTTTGTTTGTTGAGAAAAAGAGCGAGTTTGCGTGGTATCCAGGTATGTTGCTTGACACTTCACGGCTTCAAGTGGTTTTTTTAAAAGATTTAATAACGCTGATTGATCCAAAAAGCAAATATACTTTTTTGAATTATCTTTTCAGTTAAGATAGGCTCAATGAGTTTATCAACCTGAGAAAATTTTTTCCAGATAGAATTGAATTTGCAGATTATTACAAATGGGTTGCTGAACAATTTAGCAATGTTATTTATTCAAACGAGGTAAAAGAAGTTAGGTATAAAAATAATGTTTTGGAGGTAGTGACTGAGGACGCGAAAAAGATCGAAAACACATCTTACTACACAAAAAATATAATTGTAGCCGATGGTCTAGTTCCATCTATCCCTCAAGGAATAAAACTATCAGATAAAATTTTTCATTCAAACGATTGCTTACATAGGTTAGAAAAATCTTTTGATGATTATCGGACAGAGTCAACGTTTATCGTTGTTGGTTCTGGGCAAACGGCTATTGATATATTAACTTATCTGAGAACAAGATATCCGAATGCAACTATAATGGCTTGCGTTAGGGGATATTCCTACAAACCTCAAGACGACAGTCATTTTGTTAATGAACTTTTCTTCCCGAAGGCTGTGGATATGTGGTATTCGATGCCTAAAGAACTGAAAAACAAAATGTTATCTTATCACGCTGATGTAACGCATTCTGCAGCAGACATAGACATGCTACCGCCCTTGTACAATTCGTATTACATGGACAAAGCAACTAAGAAAAATAAATTTCATATAAAGGGGACCTCTAAAAATTCGCTTTTGATGCCAGACGAAGGGATTTTTTGCGGCAGCGAGGAACGGAAGCCGAGCCATACTTTGCTGTATGGTAAGGCTTTCGTGACAAAGCTGCTCCGTGAAAAAGACCGAGTCTGGTGCGAAATTGGAATTTTTAGAGGTTCCCTAAAGAGATTTCATGAGCTTATAAGTGCCACTGAAAAAAATGGCACAGTAAAAGCCATTTTTCTCGATAGATACAAAGGAAAAGGAACGGTAAGTATAGAAGGATGTGCCTTAATATTAGCTACTGGTTACAAAAGACCTATGCCCATTAATTGCCTTTCTGGGTTAAATGATTATTTAGATTTGAATGAATATGGATATTTATTTAACAGAGATTATTCCGTAAAAACAACAAAGAATATTTCACCAAATATTTATATACAAGGGTACGCTGAACAATCACATGGATTTTCGGAAATACTTGTTTCGTTGATGCCTGTCAGAGCAAAGGAGATAATGCACAGTATCCAAGAAAACTTGAAAGGAGAAAAATGGTGAAAAACCCTTCAAAAATATTGTTACCCTCTATTTCAGGCGTATTAGCAGCATGTATATGGGGAGGGTGGATGCCAATAACTAAATATTCTATTTTGAATACTTTAGGGGTAATTGATATAATATTTCTGCGTTTCTTAACTGCTTTCATAATAGCTATACCTTTTTTGTTTAAGTTGGGCTTTACAATTAATCAAACAAGTAGTAGTAAAAAAACACTCATCCTAACAATTGGTTCTGGTATCGGATATGTCTCTGTGGCTTCCTTTGGTTTTGAGTTTTTGCCAGCATCTTACGGAAGTATTATTCCTGTTAGTATGACTTTTTTTAGTATAACTATAGGAACGTTCATCTATAAAAGCGGTTTTTTAAAGATAAATAAAATAATATGCATCACTAGCATTTTATTAGGAGTCGTATTTTTAGTCAGAGAATTTGATTTTAATATTGATAGTAATTCAAGATATGGAATATTGCTATTTATATTCGCAGGTTTTATTTTCGCACTATACAACATCTTTGCAAAAAAATGGAATATCTTTCCTTTTCACGCAGTTGCAATTGTTTCATTCTATTCTTTTTTGATATATTTCCCAATATATATTTTTTTTCCTGATAAAACGATTTTTAACGCCGACAAAGGAGAGATTTTTTTTCAAATTATCTATCAAGGGGTCATTGTATCTTTTATTGCTCTGTTATTGTTTAGTTATTCTGCATCAATAATAGGTAGTTCTCGTGCTGCATTATTTTCAATTTTAATGCCTGTAAGCGGCGTGTTATTTTCTATAATACTTTTGGGCGAAACTATTTCAATAATAACATTTTTATCTATGCTACTTATGTTGTTTGGTATGTTCATGGGCTTACTTCCTCCTAAAGGGGACCTCTAAAAATTCCAATTTTGCGCTGGATCGCGATCTTGTTGCCGAATAAAAGTTCTGCCTTACGGCAGGATTTGTGAGGAATGGCCTGCTTCGCCCCGCCATTCCTCACCGTCAGCAAAGCCTTACCATACAGCAAAGTATGCCTCGGCTTCACTTCCTCGTTATCGACAAAATCTCGCTGATTCAGCATCGAAAGCGAATTTTTAGAGGTCCCCTAAAGGCAGTCGCTGAGTTTAATCGTTAGCTACCGTAATCTGGCTCATATCTCGGACCGATAGATTGAAGGACACGAAATCGCCTTGATTAAACGGAACTGTCTTCAACAGAACGGAAACATGCCCATTATTAAGGCCTCCGCTAAATCATTTACCTGTGCTGCCTGAGTGCCGTATAAGGCTCTTGTCGCACCAGGTATTGATGATCTTTGTGACCGTTGGAATGCTGGTCCCGCAAGCCTGGGCCATCTCCGACTTGCTTTGCGGACCTTCCCGAAGCAGGGATCTGAAGATATGGGTACTGAACTTAGCCATAATCTTATTAAATCATATTTACTGAAAAGATGCAAATCTCCTTGACATTGATTAGAAAATTATACTAGTATGATCCCAATTAAGATTTGCTGAAAAATGAAATGGAGCGTACAAATCCAATGACGGCATCCATCACAGAGCAGAAACTCACTATCCCTACTTATTTACTAAAGGATAGTGAGTCGCTCCCGCTGTTTCTGGAAAAACGGGCCTACCAGGGCTCCTCGGGGAAAGTCTACCCCTATCGGGTTGCCGACCAGCTCTCGGAGCAGAAAGTAGAACAGGTATACCAGGCAGTTGTTCTGGAGAACCGCTACCTTAAAATCACGATACTGCCGGAATTGGGAGGCCGGATCCAGGCGGCATACGACAAAATCAAGGGCCGCCACTTTGTCTATCATAATCAAGTCATTAAACCCGCTTTAGTGGGACTGACGGGTCCATGGATCTCCGGGGGCATCGAGTTTAACTGGCCCCAGCACCACCGCCCCTCGACCTTTGAAGCCGTGGAATACCGCCTGGAAGAGAGCGGGGAAAGCGAAGATGGCAGCGTGGCAGTCTACCTGGGCGAACTGGAGCGCATGAACGGCTTGCAGCAATGCCTCGCCATCCGGCTCCGCCCCGAGCACAACTATCTGGAGCTGAAAGGCCGGATTTTCAATACTTCTGCCCTGCCGCAGACCTTTTTGTGGTGGGCCAATCCCGCTGTGAAGGCGGAAGGCGGCCATCAGTCGATTTTTCCCCCCGACGTCAATGCCGTGTACGATCACGGGAAACGGGACGTAAGCCGCTTCCCGATTGCCATCGGAGAATATTACAAAGCCGATTACAGTGCCGGAGTTGATATTTCGCGCTATGACAATATCGCCGTGCCCACATCCTATATGGCCTGGCGTTCGGACTACAATTTTGTCGGCGCCTATAGCCACAACGAAGGCGGCGGCCTGCTCCACGTTGCCAACCATCACATCGCGCCCGGGAAAAAACAGTGGACATGGGGCAATGGCGATTTCGGCCAGGTCTGGGACCGCAATCTCACCGATGGCGACGGCCCGTATATCGAATTGATGACCGGTGTCTACACGGACAATCAGCCGGATTTTACCTGGCTGAGCCCGTACGAAGAAAAGCAGTTTACCCAGTACTTCATGCCCTACCGGGAGCTGGGCCAGATACAGAATGCCAGTGAGCGTGTGGCGTTAAAGTGCGAGCTGAAAAAAGATGCAAAGCATCCGGACGGAATCTTACAGCTTGGACTGCTGGCCTTTGGCCCGGAAGCGGACTTGCAGCTGGAATTACACGCCGATTCCACCCTCTTACACAGGGAAAGCCTCCACCTGGATCCCGAAGACTGCTGGACGAAAGAGCTTCCTCTGCCGGAAGAATACGAGGTGCTTTACTGTGCGGTTCTGGACTCCGAGCGCACCGTGCTACTGGACTATCGCCTGACAAAAAAGAGCGGCCTTGAAGAGATAGAAGAAATCCCGGAAGCGGCGAGCCGTCCGCTGCCCCCGGAACAAATCCAGCACAGCGACGAACTTTTTTTTGTCGGGCAGCACATAGAACAGTACCGCAACCCCTCCCTTGAAGCCGAATCCTACTACGCCGAAATCCTCCGGCGCGACCCCAAGGACTACCGCGCGAATCTGGCTATGGGTCGCTTACAGCTGCGTGCTTTTCGCTATCAGGCAGCCCTGGATTCTCTGGAGGCGGCCTTGCGTCGGCAGACGAAGCGAAACACCAATCCGATTGACGGGGAGGCCTCCTACCTGAAGGGGCTGGCGCTGCTGCAATTAAAGCGGGAGGAAGCGGCTTTGAGCTGTTTCTACAAAGCGGCTTGGTCGTTCAACTACAAAGCGAGTGCTCTGTATTACGTTGCCGTTATTCATTGCCGCAGGCAGCAGTGGTCGGACGCGCTGCAAGCGGTGAACCAGTCGGTCCACGAGCAGGGCTGCCACTGGCAGGCCCGCAGCCTGAAGGCGTATATCCTGAGAAACGGGAACGACAATGCGGCCGCCATTCGGGAAGCCGAATTCATTTTGTCCCGGCAGCCCCTGCACATGATCGCCCTGCTGGAACTCTATTTCAGCCGTTCCGCTGCGCTGGATATACCGGACTCTTGGCTGAAGCAGCTGCGACATGAGAGCCATAATTTGCTTTCTGTGGCGTATTTGTATCAGTCGTGGGGAGCTTCCCGTACGGCAGCTGATGTTCTGGCCCGCATTCCCGCAGACAGCGATCCGCTGCAATATTATGCCCAGGCTTACGTTGCCGCTTCTCGGGACCAGCCGTTCAGGGAGTATCTGGCGCGGGCGGAACAGTGTCGGAATTTTCGTCACTTCCCCAATAAAGAAGGCGATTACGCCGCCCTGCAATTTGCGGTCTCGCAGAACCCTCAGAGCCTGGCGCAGTACCACCTGGGGAATCTGCTGTACGACAGGAAGCGTTATGATGAGGCCTTTGCCTCTTGGCAGGCCCTGCCGCAGCACGCTCCCTCAAGGCGCAACAGCAGCATCTATCTGTATAACAAGCGGCGCGACACGGCTGCGGCCCTCAAGGAGCTGGAAGAGGCCTTGCGCATAGAAAACAGTCTGCAACAGACGAATCCCCGAATGCTCTTCGAATACAATTATTTGTTGAAGTGTTCCAGACAAACGGCCGCCCAACGCCTGGATTTTCTGGCCTCTCAGGATCCCGATGTTTCTAGGCTCGTTTCTCAGAGAGATGATTTACTGCTGGAATATCTTGAGTGCCTGCTTATTCAAGGTGAATATGGGCAAGCTTTATCGCAAATCAAAGTCCATGTTTTCCATCCCTGGGAAGGTGGGGAAGGCAAGGTGGCCAATTGCTACGTGCACGCTGCCATGGGTCAGGCAATTGGCCGTTTCCGGCAGGGACATTTAGATGCAGCGGTGGAAGAACTTCGCTGCGCTTTAGTCTACCCGGAAAATATCAATGAGGGAAAATTGCCGACCACAACGGACAACAATATTTATTATCTCCTAGGATGCTTTCAATACTTGAATCAAGAGAAGGATTCCGCAGTGCTTTCTTGGGAGAAGGCCTGTCTCGGCCGTTCGGATCCCAGTCTGACGAGTTATTATAACGATGCTCCGCTGGATTATATTTTATACCGTGCGCTGGCTCATCGCAGCCTGGGCCATGAGCGGGAGGCCAATCGTTTGTCCTATCGGCTGCTGGACTTTGGCGAGCGCAATCTGAATCGTGCGCCGGAGGCCGATTTTTTTGCGGTTTCCATGCCGGATTTTACGGTCTACGAATTGGATCGGCAGCAGGAGTTTCGCGAGCAGTGCCTCTTCGCTTTATTGCTCGGTTCTATCGGATTGGGGGATCGGTCGCGGGCAGAGGGCTTTGGTCGGGAATTGCTGCGGGAGAATCCCAATCATCTGAAAGGGAATTTGTTGTTGGATTTTTTGCCGGTGCTTTTGGTGTGATAAAAGTTAAGGGGACCTCTAAAAACTCCATTCTGCGCTCTTGCTCGCTCTTTTGAAACGAACAGCTTTGTCAGAAGAGGCGGCAGGCTCTTGCTGCGCACGGCCTGCATTTTCTTCCATGCTTTATCATGGAAGCCTATACAATACAACAAAGTATTCTTCGGCTCACTTCCTCGCTCCCAAATAGCTTCGCAAGAAAACAAAAGCGAATTTTTAGAGGTCCCCTTTTGAACGAGATGCCACACGGGAAGAATGCTCTGGCGACAGGGGGCAATATCCATGCAGTAAAGCTTTCGGGTATTAGTGTTGACAAGGTGAGAATTATCAATTTTACACTTCAGGGCCTTATCGCTGCTTATGCGGGGATCGTCCTTGCAACACAGCTTACAAGTGGTCAACCGAATTCGGCGATACAATTTGAACTCAATGTCATTTCGGCTTGTGTTCTGGGTGGTGTTTCCCTGAATGGGGGAAAGGCAACTATATCCGGTGTCGTCATCGGTGTCTTGATCATGGGAACCATAGAGAACGCTATGAATCTCCTTAACATCGACTCTTTTTATCAATACTTGGTGCGTGGGAGTATTTTGCTTATTGCTGTCGGGGCCGATCAGAGCAAAGCCAGAAAATAAAGCTCTGAGCAGGCTAACAAACCCTCATCTCGGTACTTCGGTACACTTTAAATTTCCAGACTACGGTGCTCAGCAACCGAAAACAGGCCTCCCGGAAATTCATTTACTTACGCTGCCTGAGTGCCGTAGAATTCCTCCATGATGACCCTTGAGGTACGAAAGGCAGAAATTCAAGGTGTATCGAAGGCCCCTCACTAGACCCTTTTCGAACTCCCCACCCAAAAGCATATGTTGACAGATCAATAAAAAATCCTCTATTGATCGGGTTTGCCCAATCGTTTGGTCAAGTTCCCGTGTTTGGGATCTACTATTAAATGGGCAATGAAAATGGGCTAGATAAAAAAACACCCTCCGTAGAGAGTGTTTTAATCTTGCGCCGATAAACGGCTTGTTTGCAGCTTTGCATATAGCATGCGCACTTTTCTTTAATATACCTTAAAGGCATTGCACATCATAAACAAATATCTGATATTGGTCAAGTAATATATAAGGGCACCTCTAAAAATTCCAATTTCGCGCTGAGCGGCGATCTTATTGCCGAATCGTTTCGTCACGAAAGCCTTACCATACAACAAAGTATGCCTCGGCTTCCATTTCTCGCGCTCGGCAAAATCTCGCTCACTCAGCATCGAAAGCGAATTTTTAGAGGTCCCCATAATAAATTCTGATCGATTTCAGAATTTTTATCTTTCGAGGTGGAGATATTTATGAATTACCGCTTAGCTTTAGATATGGGCACCAACTCACTGGGTTGGGCCGTCTGGGAACTGGGAGAACGCCTGCCGAACCTGCAGACATGTGAATTGAAAGAACTTCAGGATGCCGGGGTGCGCATTTTTTCCGATGGCCGGGACGAAAAAGAAAATTCTCTGGCCGAGGGACGCCGCGTAGCTCGGGGTATGCGGCGCAGAAGGCGCAGGCTGAAACGCCGCAAAATCAACCTGGCACGCGAACTTTGCCGGCAGGGACTCCTGCCTCCCCATACCGACCAGGCGGCTCAACGGGAGTTTTCCCGGCAGGATCCCTACAAATTGCGTTATCGGGCCGTCCGTGAACGGCTGGAACCTTTCGAGCTGGGCCGGGCTTTGTTCCATCTGGGACAGAGACGGGGCTACAGGAGCAACGCCCGTCTGCTGGATGAGGATGGCTCGGAGTCCACGGACTCTACGGACTCCAGGGGAGAAAAAGGAGCCAAGGCGGCGGAAGAGACGAAAAACCGGGCCCGCATCAGCGAACTGGAACGGCTGTTTGAACAATATCAGCAGCAAGATCAGAGTGGACAGTCTCTGCCGACGCTGGGCAGTTTTCTGTACCTGCGCCACGCCAGAGAACTGACCGTACGCTTTCGTTCCCCCGACAAAGAGCGGGAGAAGGAGCACAAAAAACACGGCAAAAGGCCCCGAAGCATTTACCAGCAGGACATCAGTGCATTCTATCCGACTCGCGAAATGTACCAGAAAGAATTTGCCGCGATTGAGGCGAAGCAAGGTCAATGGCATCCGCTGGACTGGCAGAGCATCCGGGAAACGGTATTCTACCAGCGGCCGCTGCGCCAGCCAGAACGCGGCAAATGCTGGTATTACGAAGACCTGCCCCGCGCCTACACCGCACAGATTTCCAGTGCCCGACTGCGAATTGTGCAGGATTTACTCAACTTGCGCACAGTAGATGAAAACGGCACCGGAATTAGCTTGAACCACAGTGAATTGGATCGGCTGTACCAAGAGATCTGCAAGGCCAAAACCATGAGTTTCAAGCAGATGCGAAAATTGCTGGGCTGGAGCGATGAGCGCAGTTTTAACCTGGAAAAGAACCGCAAGGAGCTGAAGGGCAACCCGGTAGAGGCCGAACTGTCCGGAGCAGAGTACTTTGGGGCTCTCTGGGGACGCTGGAACCTGGAGCAGCAGGATGAGATCGTGGAGCGCATGGTGCAGTTCGTCTTCCTGGACGAGCAGGGGCTGGAACGGGAAGACCAGTATCTTGCGGGGCTGGGCTTGTCGGAAGACCAGAGGCAGAACATTTTTGCCTACGCGCTGCCCAGCGGGATGAAGGGTACTCAGAGTGCCAGCGCGCAATTGCAACGGGAGTTGTTGCAACGCTTGCTGAAAGAGCGTCCCCATGACGGCGGGGCTGTAATACAGCAGAATCTCCACCAGGAACAGCAAAAAATTTCGTCCGGCAGCTTGGAGCGGCTTCCCTATTACGGGGAGGCCCTGCCGGAATCCTGCTATCCGGTGCTGCGGAAACCCAGTCAGAACGTGCACCCGGAAGAATTGAAGTACGGGCGCATCGGCAATCCTACCGTGCACGTGGCCCTGAACCAGCTGCGCAAGGTGGTCAACGCCCTGGTGGATCGCTACGGCAAGCCTGCGGAAGTGGTCATCGAGCTGGGACGCGACTTGAAAAACAGCAAAAAAATGCGCAAGCAGATTGGCAGTGCCATTCAGGAAAACGAGAAGACAAACAAGAACTACAACAAGACCATAGAGTCTCTGGGCCAACGTCCCAGCCGGGAGAGGCGGCGCAAGCTGGCTCTGTTTTACGAGTTGAGCAAGGGCAATCACAATACCCTCTGTCCTTATTGCGGCGGTTCGATGAGTATGAGCCAGCTGTTTTCCAGCAACAACGAGGTGGAACTGGAGCACATCCTGCCGTATTCGCGCACCTTGGATAGTACTACGGCCAACCTGACGGTAGCCCACACGGCCTGCAATCGGGAAAAGGGCAATCGCAGCCCCTACGAGGCCTTTGCCGGTGATACGCTGCGCTGGCAGAAGATTCAGGGGGCCATTGCAAATTTGCGGGAGTCCAAACGCAGGCGCTTTACTGAGAATGCCATGAGGCTGCGCGAAGAAGATGAGCAGTTCCTGAGCCGGCAGTTGACCGACAACGCCTACATCGCCCGCAAGTCAATGCACTACCTCAAGCTGCTCTGTCCGCAGGTCTGGGCCAACAACGGCTCGGTGACGGAACTGCTGCGCGACAGCTGGGGACTAGACTCGCTACTCTACTCCAAAGAGGAGCGCGAAGAGGGCAAGCGTAAGGGCAAAAATCGCGAAGACCATCGCCACCATGCACTGGACGCGATTGTGATCGGCATGGTGGATCGCGGTATGCTGCTGAAAATCACTAAGGCCCATATGCGCACACAAGACTTGTACTACGAACAGCAGCGCAAGGCGAAAAAGGCCATCGCCGGTGAACGGCCGGGCCTGCGTTCTGAGATCGAGGGAATACTGAATAAAATCTGTGTATCTCATAAGCCGGACCACAACAGTAATCAGCGTTTTTTTGAAGAAATGGCCTACGGCAGAATCTGGAAGGTATTGCCCCTGCAAAATGAAAAGCATTGGCTGGACAGCCTGCCGATTCTGGCCAGCCGCAAGCAGGCCGACTTTCTGCTGGACTACCTCCGGGAGCACGCTGCGCCGGAGAAAAAGGAAGCGGCCGAGCGGGACAAGGTCTGGCAGCGACTGCAAGACTGTGCCGCCAGTACCCGCCATGTGGAGAGCCTCGGTCACGAGTGGCCGGAGCTGCGCCAGAAGGCAGGTAAATTCTACAAGGCAAAAATTCTGGGCGAAGCAGCTGAGGCCTATGCCGCCTATGCTTTGGAACACAAGGCGGAAGGTAGCCCGGCCGCTCGGCTGCGCTGCTGGAAGGAGTTTTTCGTCACGACCAGGCCCCTGACCGGCGTAAAGGAAGACGATTGCAAGCCCATCGAAGAGCACAGCCACGGCCCGGCCAACGAGGCTCTGCGCGAAAAGCTGCGCGAGTCCTGGGCGGAGTACAAAGGAACGATGCCGGAGCCCAAGTGGGAGAATTTTCTGGCAGAGTATGGGCGCTCGCACAATATCCGTGCGGTGCGCTATATACCAAAAAATCAACAGGGCATCGTGCCCCTGCCCAGTCAGCCGCATATTTACTACGCCAACGATGGTTTTATCTACTGCGATGTCTGGGCCATTCCGCCCCAGAAAAAGGGCGGCAAGGAGACGTTTCAGGGGGAGTTTATCAGTTACTACCAAGCGGAGAACGGCTTGGGAGGCTCACGACCCCACCCGGCGGCTCGGCGCGTGGCCCGGCTCCACAAAAAAGATCTGCTCTACAGTCAAGCTGAGGACTGCTATTATCTGGTCCGGGGCTTCTCGGCCACGGACAATAGGCTCGATATTGCTCGGCTCTCCTTTGCAGGCAAGGGGCAGCAGTATGTTGTGATCAGTAAGATTTTTGGAGAGCGGCAATGTCGTCCGACACGGCTTGATGCCTTGGGGAGGCTCCGATGCTGGAGCAGGTAGTCGAGGTGCAGAGCAGTGGGCTGTATCTGCACCAGAATCGCGGCCACATGGAGCTGAAGGCCCCGGACGGCAGCCGTCGGCAGGTGGATATGGACGGGATCGCCGTGCTGCTGCTCTCCAGCCCGCGAGCCACTTTGAGCACGGCGTTGCTCTGCGAGCTGACCCGCCGCCAGATTCCGGTGATCGTGGTGGGATCGGACTACCTGCCGAGTGCCGTGGTGCAGCCGCTGGGACCGCTGGGATTCCACGTGCAGGGGCAGCAGCGCGTCCGGGCACAGGTGGAAATGTCGCAGCCCCGGCGCAAGCGCCTGTGGCAGAGCGTGGTGCAGGCCAAGATCCGCAATCAGGCCTGCGTGCTGGAATTGGTCGATGACCTCTCGGGGGAGGAGAATCGGAATGTGGTCATCAATGATTTATACGCCCTAGCCGAAAAGGTGCAGTCGGGGGACCGGGGTGCGTGCGAGGCGCAGGCGGCCAAGCTTTACTGGCACAGCTTGTTCGGTCCGGAATTCCGCCGCCACGGTCCGCAGGCTCCCAACAGTCTCCTCAATTATGGTTACACGGTGCTGTTGAGCTGCGTGATGCGGGCCCTGGTGGGCAGCGGCCTGCATCCAGCCCTCGGCATCCAGCATCGCAACAGTCAGAATCCGTATTGTTTGGCCAGTGACTTGATGGAAGCCTTTCGCCCCTTTGTCGATTTGCTGGTCGCTCACATGTACTACCAGTGGGAGATCGAAGATCTGAACCCCGCCGTGAAGCGGACACTGTCTCAATTGCTGCGTCTGGAATGGGGCTATGCGGGCGAGCAGAGCAGTCTGAGCCGGAACGTGCAACGCTATGTCTGGCAATTTGCCCGCTGTGTGGAGCAGGACAAAAGCCCCAGTACCAGTGAGCTGCCGGCACCGCCGCTGCTGGGAGCCGAGATCTTGGAAAGTGTGGACGAGTTATGCGGCTTAATCCTTACAAAATAATGTGGCTGTACTTGTTTTTCGATCTGCCGGTGGTCGAGTCCGAAGAACGACGCGAGGCGACGCAGTTCCGCAATTTTCTGCTGGACCAAGGTTTTACCATGGGTCAATTTTCGGTATACTATAAATTTGCAGGGAGTACGCAGGAGCGGGATCGCTTGGTGCGGTTGGTGGAGGGGCATCTGCCCCGAGGCGGAAAGGTCGATATACTAAGCATTACGGATAAGCAATATGGCGGAATCATTTCTTTTCGCGGGCAGCAGCGCAGGGCCCGGCACAGGACAAAAAAAGAGGATCCTTACCTGCTTTTTTGACCTTCTGGCGACATTTTTTGCCTCATGTCTGGGATCTAAGTATAACCATTTGAAATACTTAGATCCCAGATATTAAAGCATATTAAAGAAAAGTGCGCAACTGCAACCGGTGCGGATAAGCTAAGGTCGGAGGCCGAATTAAAGCATATTAAAGAAAAGTGCGCAACTGCAACCTCGCCCGTATCTCCCGCCCGGTCGTTTGCATTAAAGCATATTAAAGAAAAGTGCGCAACTGCAACTAATCATCATAACCGGATTGCACACCTGTGATTAAAGCATATTAAAGAAAAGTGCGCAACTGCAACATTGGCGGAATGCAGGTTCCTATTGTATTTATTAAAGCATATTAAAGAAAAGTGCGCAACTGCAACAATCGTCGCTGTAATTTCTGACGGCGCAAAATTAAAGCATATTAAAGAAAAGTGCGCAACTGCAACCACATGACACTCAATTTTGGAGGAAGACAAATTAAAGCATATTAAAGAAAAGTGCGCAACTGCAACTTGAGGATAATTGTTAAATCCGGTAAGAAAATTAAAGCATATTAAAGAAAAGTGCGCAACTGCAACGATTGAGGCTTTAATTTACGGTCGCCAATTATTAAAGCATATTAAAGAAAAGTGCGCAACTGCAACGTTGTGCCCGGTGATTATTTTTCTTTGTCTATTAAAGCATATTAAAGAAAAGTGCGCAACTGCAACGTGCGGGCCGGGAAACGGAGAGCCTTGTGGGATTAAAGCATATTAAAGAAAAGTGCGCAACTGCAACTCATGCACGTCGGATGATCCAGGGCGCAAAATTAAAGCATATTAAAGAAAAGTGCGCAACTGCAACACGGCAGATATGGGTAAGCTGTATCCAATTATTAAAGCATATTAAAGAAAAGTGCGCAACTGCAACCAACCAGGAGAAGGAGCCCAGGCCGAAAAAATTAAAGCATATTAAAGAAAAGTGCGCAACTGCAACGACTTCCACCAATATACTCAGGCCTGTCGAATTAAAGCATATTAAAGAAAAGTGCGCAACTGCAACAATTGTCCTCGCGTTCCCAAGCCTTAGTCTATTAAAGCATATTAAAGAAAAGTGCGCAACTGCAACGTACCACAAGGAAGCTCTACGTCGTTCCTTATTAAAGCATATTAAAGAAAAGTGCGCAACTGCAACGAAATCGAAACGCGTCCTATTTGCGCGAAGATTAAAGCATATTAAAGAAAAGTGCGCAACTGCAACGTAATTCCTGGCGACCAGCTGTCTATCGGCATTAAAGCATATTAAAGAAAAGTGCGCAACTGCAACAATTTTGGTCACGGTAATACTCCGCATAAAATTAAAGCATATTAAAGAAAAGTGCGCAACTGCAACAATCGGCGGTATATCGCGCTATGATACTAATTAAAGCATATTAAAGAAAAGTGCGCAACTGCAACTAACATCGAGACATCAAACGCTCCCACATAATTAAAGCATATTAAAGAAAAGTGCGCAACTGCAACTCGCCACGCTGCCTCCAGGGGAGTGCGCTTATTAAAGCATATTAAAGAAAAGTGCGCAACTGCAACCGGTAGCTCATAACGGTATAGAGCGCCCGCATTAAAGCATATTAAAGAAAAGTGCGCAACTGCAACTTGAGTTCGACAGACGTTTTAAAGAGAGGCATTAAAGCATATTAAAGAAAAGTGCGCAACTGCAACGGACGTTGTTGAGGCAATACCTCAGTACGAATTAAAGCATATTAAAGAAAAGTGCGCAACTGCAACTTCGGGGCTAAACTGGCGGTAGGCATCGTGATTAAAGCATATTAAAGAAAAGTGCGCAACTGCAACATCGGTGGTTCGCAAGTTCCCATTGTATTTATTAAAGCATATTAAAGAAAAGTGCGCAACTGCAACAGACTCATTCATAACATTAAGATGGCGCTCATTAAAGCATATTAAAGAAAAGTGCGCAACTGCAACTTAGGCTCCACGGATGGTTTTAGGCGTTCGATTAAAGCATATTAAAGAAAAGTGCGCAACTGCAACTCTTGTGCCTCAAGTGCACAACAAGATTGCATTAAAGCATATTAAAGAAAAGTGCGCAACTGCAACTCCACGACAAAATTCCATTTATCGTTATAAATTAAAGCATATTAAAGAAAAGTGCGCAACTGCAACCGCCGGACAGCGCTAGCAAGAGCATCGAGGATTAAAGCATATTAAAGAAAAGTGCGCAACTGCAACGCAAGAAGAATCGCAGGAAAATCCCCAAAAATTAAAGCATATTAAAGAAAAGTGCGCAACTGCAACGAAATCGAAACGCGTCCTATTTGCGCGAAGATTAAAGCATATTAAAGAAAAGTGCGCAACTGCAACGTAATTCCTGGCGACCAGCTGTCTATCGGCATTAAAGCATATTAAAGAAAAGTGCGCAACTGCAACAATTTTGGTCACGGTAATACTCCGCATAAAATTAAAGCATATTAAAGAAAAGTGCGCAACTGCAACCTCAAGATTGTCAATAATGCTGGCAAAAGAATTAAAGCATATTAAAGAAAAGTGCGCAACTGCAACGTAGGTTGTATACTAAAAACGGATACCACCATTAAAGCATATTAAAGAAAAGTGCGCAACTGCAACACTCAAGCAAATGCTAATATAGGCATAAAATTAAAGCATATTAAAGAAAAGTGCGCAACTGCAACAGATATCGTCGTAATATTGTTGTCGGAGAATTAAAGCATATTAAAGAAAAGTGCGCAACTGCAACTATCGCGACCAAAACTTAATCCCCCTTGTTATTAAAGCATATTAAAGAAAAGTGCGCAACTGCAACAGATATCGTCGTAATATTGTTGTCGGAGAATTAAAGCATATTAAAGAAAAGTGCGCAACTGCAACATGCTCATGTATAGCGAGCTTTCAGACCCTATTAAAGCATATTAAAGAAAAGTGCGCAACTGCAACAGCTCTCGTCTGCTAATTGGGATAAAACCAATTAAAGCATATTAAAGAAAAGTGCGCAACTGCAACAGATATCGTCGTAATATTGTTGTCGGAGAATTAAAGCATATTAAAGAAAAGTGCGCAACTGCAACATGCTCATGTATAGCGAGCTTTCAGACCCTATTAAAGCATATTAAAGAAAAGTGCGCAACTGCAACAGCTCTCGTCTGCTAATTGGGATAAAACCAATTAAAGCATATTAAAGAAAAGTGCGCAACTGCAACAGATATCGTCGTAATATTGTTGTCGGAGAATTAAAGCATATTAAAGAAAAGTGCGCAACTGCAACTATCGCGACCAAAACTTAATCCCCCTTGTTATTAAAGCATATTAAAGAAAAGTGCGCAACTGCAACAGATATCGTCGTAATATTGTTGTCGGAGAATTAAAGCATATTAAAGAAAAGTGCGCAACTGCAACATGCTCATGTATAGCGAGCTTTCAGACCCTATTAAAGCATATTAAAGAAAAGTGCGCAACTGCAACAGCTCTCGTCTGCTAATTGGGATAAAACCAATTAAAGCATATTAAAGAAAAGTGCGCAACTGCAACATGATGAGCAAATGGGACGACTTTCTTGATATTAAAGCATATTAAAGAAAAGTGCGCAACTGCAACTAGCCTGCGGCATGGGGAATACGAGGCAGTTATTAAAGCATATTAAAGAAAAGTGCGCAACTGCAACAGATATCGTCGTAATATTGTTGTCGGAGAATTAAAGCATATTAAAGAAAAGTGCGCAACTGCAACAAAATCTCCTACATGACTGCCGAGGAAATTATTAAAGCATATTAAAGAAAAGTGCGCAACTGCAACATAGGCGGCGTCCAGGTTCCTATTGTGTTTATTAAAGCATATTAAAGAAAAGTGCGCAACTGCAACCGATATCGCCGCAACCTAGTAGTCGGTGAAATTAAAGCATATTAAAGAAAAGTGCGCAACTGCAACGTCGGAGGAATGCAAGCTCCCATTGTTTTTATTAAAGCATATTAAAGAAAAGTGCGCAACTGCAACCATGCAGATGGATGCGAATATTGAGAAGAATTAAAGCATATTAAAGAAAAGTGCGCAACTGCAACACGACCTCTCATATTATACCTCCTTTCAAAATTAAAGCATATTAAAGAAAAGTGCGCAACTGCAACATATCAGCAATCCGGGCGCCCAAAACAATTATTAAAGCATATTAAAGAAAAGTGCGCAACTGCAACATTTCAGGTGGTCGTGACGGCAATTATAAGATTAAAGCATATTAAAGAAAAGTGCGCAACTGCAACATTTCCGGCGGCCGGGATGGCAACTATCAAATTAAAGCATATTAAAGAAAAGTGCGCAACTGCAACGGTAAGTGGTCATTATCGTAAGTAAGGGTATTAAAGCATATTAAAGAAAAGTGCGCAACTGCAACTATTGGCACGAAGTTGACGCTGCAAACCTGATTAAAGCATATTAAAGAAAAGTGCGCAACTGCAACGCGATCTTCGTGCGGCAGGTTTGTCCCCAAATTAAAGCATATTAAAGAAAAGTGCGCAACTGCAACGCTCTGGATAACGAAAATTACAGGCGCGAGATTAAAGCATATTAAAGAAAAGTGCGCAACTGCAACAAGGCCTATACGCTGCTCTTCGATGGGGAAATTAAAGCATATTAAAGAAAAGTGCGCAACTGCAACGGTTCAGCTCGTTACGTAGCTGGGTACCTCATTAAAGCATATTAAAGAAAAGTGCGCAACTGCAACAGCAGTCTGAATTAAACGACGGGCATGGGCATTAAAGCATATTAAAGAAAAGTGCGCAACTGCAACTGCAACAGATGGAGACTATTTTTGTTTAACAAGAAATTAAAGCATATTAAAGAAAAGTGCGCAACTGCAACTTGGTCGTCGTGGTCGTCGCGTTTCAATGGATTAAAGCATATTAAGGGCACCTCTAAAAATCCAGCACTGGGCAAATCACAATTATTCAATTACAATACAATAATATTGGAGGATCATTATGATTGAAATGACAAGTGAAATAATATATCAGGATGTAGAACGTACAAATCCTTTTATATTCGAACTTTAAAAATCTATCGATTGGATAGAATCTCAGAAACTATTTCTCAACATATCCCTAAAAAGAAAAATAATTCTGGAAGGCCAAGATTCCCTGTCTCCCAAATGTTGCGCATTCTCATCCTTCAGGAAACCTACAACCTCTCTGATGATGCCATGGAGGTCCAAATCAAGAAAATATTGTAGACGCCAGCTTTGTCAAAGTGCCTGTGCAGCGCAATACCAGAGCAGAAAACCAGCAGATCAAAAATGATGAAATCCCTCCATCATTCAAGGAAAACGAGAATAAAATGAGGCAAAAAGATACGGATGCAAGGTGGACAAAGAAAAATAGCAAAAGCCACTACGGATACAAAAATCATATTGCAACGGCGACTAACGAGCAGTTTAGCTTACGAAGTAAGTGCAGCTAATGTGCACGACTCACAGGTGCTTGCAGCTATTTTGAGGCGTCACGCAGATATATGGGGATAGTGCGTATCGAAGTGAAAAGATAACAAATGCACTACGGAAGAAAGGTGTGAGGAACTTTATTCATCACCGAAAATATCGAGATACTTCACTTACAGAGAAGCAATTAGAAAGTAACCGCCGCAAGTCAAAGACCCGGGCGAAAGTGGAGCATATATTTGCATGGTTTCGCAATTGCATGAATAGGGGATTAGAGTTGCGATGTATAGGGATAGATCGGGTAAGGTTTCGTATGGGGTTACGAAATACTGTGTATAATATGTTAAAATATATTTCAATTACAGCATAATAGTGGATAATTGTATCTAAAATGCTGTAAATAATGATTTTTTTATGTAAATTCTAATTTTATTAGAATTTATTGATCGTAATTAATCTGGATCCAACTATTTTTTGTGCTATTTTGTTATGATTAAGGAAGGATTTTTGATTTTACATCGCAATGCCGATTTTTAGAGGTCCCCTTGAGAATCGCAGCTTGTACTACTGGGCCAAAGCCTACGCCGGCCAGCTTTCTGAGGGCAGTAAGTACAGCAAGCTCTACCCAGTCATTTGCATTAACATACTGGACTTTGAGCTCCCAAGGCTGGAGAAAGTCCACAGCCTGTTTCTCATCCAGGATCAGGCCCCGCCACACCGCATCCTCAGCGAACACCTGATGCTGCACTTTCTCAACCTGGGGGCACTTAAGCAAGGGAATCAAAGCACAGCCGTGGCCCAGGAGCTGCGCAACTGGCTCGAATACTTCAACAAGGAAGGTACCGACATGAAAGGACTGCAAACAATCCTGGAGCAGGACCAACACATCGCCGAGGCCCACCACCTCTACCAAAGCTTCACAGCCAACGATGAAATGCGCCAGCGCTACGAAGCCCGGCAAAAATTTCTACACGACATAGCCAGTCTCAAAGAAGACAGCTACGAAGAAGGCCGGGAGAAAGGTCGGGAAGAAGGTTTGCAGAGGGGGCGTTTAGAGGCAGCTAGGACTATGCTTGCCGAAGGCCTGCCTATTCAATCTATTGCAAAGTTTACAGGTCTTTCTGAAGAAGAAATTCAGAAATTGTAGGCCTTGGCCACGCGATGCCTAAGTTCAGGCGAGAGATGCACCACTTTTTAGAGGTTCCCTAATGTTCGCAATGCTTTCGAATGTCGATTCCACTGCCGACGAAATGCGGCACTCAGCTCAGCACTTCGTGGGGCGGTCTCTGCACAAGTCCCGGCGGAGGCGCAGTGCGATCAGCTGCCTGGGGGTGCTTCTCTCCTGTTTCCGGGCAGTGGAAGTTCCAGCGGTTCGTTTGCTTTGCCCATTTTACTCAACTGACTGCACTGAATGTAAACCGTGGCATCCCCTCCCAGCTCTAGACGCAGCAGGCTGCCTTTCGGGATCTTTTCGGTTAGCAGGTGCCGGGCCAGCGGGTTGTAGATAAAACGTTGGATCAAACGCTTTAGCGGGCGGGCACCAAAGTCCGGTGAATAGCCCTCTTCAACCAGCAGGCTTTCCAGCCGGGTGCCAATTTCAATTTGCAGGTGCTGTTGTGAGAGCAACTGGTACACCTGAGCCAGTTGCAGACGCACGATCTGACGAATTTCCTGCGGTCCCAACAGATTAAAGTAGATGATCTCATCAAGGCGGTTGAGAAATTCCGGTTTCAGGCTGCGCTGCAACAGAGCCTGTGCTTTGGCCAGAGCCTCCTGTCGGCCATTCTGTGCCCGCAGGTACTCATTGCCCAGATTGGAGGTAAAGATAATAACACAGTTGCGAAAGTCTACCGTGCGCCCCTGACCATCAGTGAGGCGGCCCTCATCCAGCACTTGCAAGAAGGTGTTCAGAACTTCGGGATGGGCTTTTTCCATCTCATCGAGTAGCAGCAGGCTGTAAGGCTGGCGGCGCACACGTTCGGTGAGCTGGCCACCTTGTTCATAGCCGATGTAGCCCGGAGGTGCGCCGATCAGACGGGCCGTGCTGTGTCGCTCGCCGTACTCACTCATGTCGAGGCGAATTAAATTACCGCTCACCGCGCCGCTCAGAATAGAACCGGCTGCGGGATCAGGGCCTGCGCCCTGATTTGTCCCGCTCGCAGAGGGGGCGGCAAAGAGTTGTTCGGCCAGGGCCTTGGCCAGCTCGGTTTTGCCAACTCCGGTGGGGCCGAGGAAGAGGAAACAGCCCAGTGGCCGGGACGGGTCGGACAAGCCGCTCTTGCTGCGCTGAATTGCCTGGCTCACGGCTTCTATTGCCGGACGCTGGCCCTTGACTCGTTGCTCTAGGTACCGGTCCAATTGCAGAAAACGCTGGCGCTCGGACTCCAGCATGCGCTCGACCGGGATGCCGACCCAACTGGAGAGCACGGCGGCCACTTCGGCTTCGCCGACCTCTTCGCACAGCAGTGAAACTTCAGAGAGTAAGTTTGGGGGCGGAGAGTCTTTTGACCGGGGTTCCCGCGGCTCTTCCCTCTGTGCCGGATCCACCCTCTCGGCCTCTCCGACCGGGTGGGTGGGCTGCTGGTGTTCTTCGAGCTGCTCCAAGTGCTGTCGGGCCTCGGGGAGCTCTTTGTATTTGATGCGTGAGGCTTGTTCGTAGTGTCCGGAGCGTTGCTGTTCTTCGAGCTGCTGGCGGAGGATTTCGATGCGTTCCTTGGCACTGCGCAGCTCCTCCATGTGGCCCCGTTCTTTCTGCCAGCGAGCATAGATGCCATCGCGCTGCTCGCGCAGGCTTTGCAGTTCGCGCTCCAGCGCACTGAGCTGGGTCTGCTCGTCGGAACTCAACTGCTTACTGCGGCTGCCTTGGCTCTTGATCGAACAGATTTCCATTTCCTTCTGCGCAATGCTGCGGTCCAGCTGGTCCAGCACCAGAGGCTGGCTCTCCAGCTCGCTCTTGACCCGGCTGGCAGCCTCGTCAATCAGGTCAATGGCCTTGTCCGGGAGAAAGCGGTGTGGGATATAGCGCGAAGAGAGGTGCAGCGCAGCAACCAGAGCATCGTCGCGGATGCGCACACCGTGATGCAGCTCGTAGCGTTCCTTCAGGCCGCGCAGGATGGCCAAGGTCGCGCCCTCGTCCGGTTCGTGCACCAGCACCGGCTGGAAGCGGCGCTCCAAGGCACTGTCCTTTTCGATGTGCTGACGGTACTCGTTGAGGGTGGTGGCACCGATGCAGTGCAACTCACCGCGCGCCAAGGCTGGTTTGAGCAGATTGGAAGCATCGGTGCTGCCCTCAGCCGCGCCGGCTCCCATAATGGTGTGCAGCTCATCAATGAACAGGATGATTTGCCCCGCATGGTTCTTCAATTCGCTGATGAGGCCCTTGAGACGCTCTTCGAATTCGCCGCGGTACTTGGCACCGGCCACCAGCGCACCCATGTCCAGGGCCAGCACTCGTTTGCCTTGCAGGGAGTCGGGCACATCGCCGTCAAGAATGCGTTGGGCCAGGCCTTCAACGATGGCTGTCTTGCCCACCCCCGGCTCGCCGATCAATACCGGGTTGTTCTTGGTGCGGCGCAGCAACACCTGTATGCAGCGCCGGATCTCAGCGCCCCGCCCGATCACCGGATCGAGCTTGTGTCCGGCAGCCAGAGCACTGAGATCCTGGCAGAAGCGTTGCAGAATATGGGCTCCAAGGCCTTCTTTTGCCTCATTCGGGGAATCTTCTTTTGTGCCACCACCTTCTCTCCCCGCACCGCTGTTGCGGCCTTCCCGGATTTCTGCCAGTCTGTTTTTGAGTAGTCGGTAATCCCATCCTGCCAGGGCGACCAGGCCCAGGGCTCCCGAGTCCTCCCCGTGCCTGGGCTCGGCCGGGTGAGCCGGGTGGGGCAAGTGGGCCAGGTGGGCCAGGGAGAGCACGATGTGTTCGTTGCCAACAAAGTGATCGCCCAGTTGGCGGGACTGCTGCTCGGCGTTTTGCAAGATTGAGCCCAACTCGAAGTCCGCCTGGATTTCGTTGTTTGCAGGCGCGCTGCCGCGCGTCAGCCGGGCCATTTGTTCGCGGGCCTGTGTCAGCAGAATTTCCGGGGCATAGCCGCAGGAGTCGAGCCAGTTCCGGGCCAGACTCTCGCCACTGAGCAGGCTGATGAGCAGATGCAGGCCCCCGACTTGGGTGTGCTGTTCTTCAACGGCCAGATTCGCGGCATTCTGCAGGGTATCGCGGCAGTTTCGGGTGTACTGTTCCATGTCCATATTTGGAAAATACACATCTTTGCGAGCTTGCGGCAACTGTTTTCAACGACTGCGCAGGAGCGAGCTTCTTGCAGAGTTTTGCCTGTGGCGCGATTTGCGCGAAAGCTCTGTCGTGCCACAACTTTTTTGCGGAGAATAAAATATTGGCATGAAGGGCCGCTCCAAAAATTCCAGTTTCGCGCTGAGCGGCGATCTTTTTAGAAGTTCCCTTTAGCAGCTCTCACGAAGCGATACCATTTTCAAAACTTCACGTCCGAAAGCCGAGGCGGTCAAAGTTTCGGCTTTCGGACAGTTAGCCGCCCAATTTGTTGCTTTTTTTCGTATAAATTATCATAGTAATAATATATAGATTGTTTTATATAAATATTTATAAGGTATTATTTTTTATTATAATCCTAATTCACTTGCCCTGCTTTTTTTACTGTCTGGCATGAATTTTTCTGTGGTTTTTTGGCGAAACTTCGCTTGACAGTTTGTTCCCTGCTCTTATCATGGCCATCAACATATTGTATGTTTTGTGCGTAGAACCACTAAAATACCACAATATGCTGTGGTATCTATTGTCTGATTTATTCCGGCTTTTCCTAGAATGATCAGATGGGTCGAAGCCCTCCAATTTGCCTCCTCATTCGAGGGGCTTGGCTGCGGTGCGAAAAGATCCGTATTATTCTCGCAATAATTTGCTATTTGTACATTACTTGCGCATATTTTTTTGGGGAGCTTATGCTGGTTGAAAAGCTAAGCGAGCTTGATGAGCTACGGCAGGACGCAAGCAGGATTCTGATTAAAGACAGTGACTCGTGCGAGTATCCCCTCGATATTGAGTTCCTGCAGCGCATCGTTGATTATGCTGTGCAGGGTCTGCCCCATGTCAGCGGACAACAGGTGCTGCGCGAAACCCTGCGCAGCCTGTATCAGGGCATTCCCGCTTCCGAACTGCACACTGCATTGCTGATCAGCAGCCGCACACTGGTGGAACAGGAGCCGGACTACAGTTATGTCACGGCACGCCTCTTGCTGCATAAGCTCTTCGCCGAGGACATTTCCCAAGCCTATGACCTAGAGCCCATTGACCTCTCCGAGGATGCTGTGCTGGCGCAGATCTACCGCCAGGTGTTTTTGGCTTATATTCCCAAGGGCATTGAGGCCGAGCTGCTGGATCCGGCACTCTTGGAACGTTTCGAGCTGGACGAACTGGCCTGGACGCTGGATCCGGGGCGCGATTTGCAGTTCCAGTACCTCGGCCTGCAGACCCTCTATGACCGTTACTTTCTGCACCAGGACGGAATGCGTCTGGAGCTGCCTCAGATCTTTTTCATGCGGATAGCGATGGGTCTGGCACTGAACGAGGCTGAGCCGACTGCCAGAGCCATCGAATTCTACCGCCTGATTTCCAGCTTTGACTACATGACTTCGACCCCGACCCTGTTCAATGCGGGCACTCTTCGTTCCCAGCTCTCTTCCTGCTACCTGACCACGGTGCCGGACGATCTGGACGGCATCTTCGGCGCGATTCACGACAATGCCATGCTGTCCAAGTGGGCCGGAGGCTTGGGCAACGACTGGACTCCAGTGCGGGCCATGGGCTCGCACATCAAGGGAACCAATGGTCGCAGCCAAGGCGTGGTGCCCTTTTTGAAGGTAGTCAACGATACTGCTGTGGCGGTCAACCAGGGAGGCAAGCGCAAAGGCGCGGTCTGTGCCTATCTGGAGGCCTGGCACTTGGACATTGAAGAATTCGTTGAGCTGCGCAAGAACACGGGCGATGACCGGCGCCGCACCCACGATATGAACACCGCAATCTGGGTGCCGGACCTGCTGGTCAAACGCGTACAGGAAAACGGCCCTTGGCTGCTGTTCTCGCCCTCGGATGTGGGCGATTTGCACGATCTTTGTGGTCGTGACTTCGAAGCGCGTTATGCCCGATACGAGCAGCAGGCCGCCGCGGGCGAACTGCGCCACAAAAGGCTGGAAGCCGTCACCCTGTGGCGCAAGATCCTCTCAATGCTATTTGAGACCGGACACCCTTGGATGACCTTCAAGGATGCCTGCAACCTGCGTTCGCCGCAGCAGCATGTGGGCCGGGTCCACTCGTCCAACCTCTGCACGGAAATCACTTTGAATACCAGTGCCGAAGAAATCGCCGTGTGTAACCTAGGCTCGGTCAATCTGGCGGCACACGTAGCAGATGGCCAATTGCAGCGCGAGAAGCTGCGCCGCACAGTGCACACGGCGCTGCGCATGCTCGATAACGTGATTGACATCAACTACTACGCAGTGGACAAGGCGCGGCACAGCAATCTGCGCCACCGCCCGGTCGGTTTGGGGATGATGGGCTTTCAGGATGCCCTCTACCAAATGGGTATTGCGTTCAGTTCCGAGCAGGCCGTACAGTTTGCCGACACCTCGGCTGAGCTGCTCTCTTACTATGCGATTGAAGCTTCCTGGCAGCTGGCCAGGCAGCGTGGAGCCTATGAGAGCTTTGAGGGCTCACTGTGGAGCCGAGGCATATTGCCGATCGACAGTATCGAGCTGCTGGCCCGGAGCCGCGGCGAAGCTTATCTGGAGCTGGATCGCAGCGCAGACCGGGAACTGGATTTGGATTGGGATTCCCTCCGGAGAAAAGTGCGCAGTGGCATGCGGAATTCAAATGTGATGGCGATTGCGCCCACGGCCACGATTTCCAATATTGTTGGGGTCAGCCAGTCCATTGAGCCGACTTTCCAGAATGTCTATGTCAAGTCGAATCTCTCGGGTGAATTTACTGTGGTCAATCGCTACTTGGTTGATGAACTAAAGACTCTGGGACTGTGGGACCAAGTCATGATCGAAGAGCTCAAGCGCGATGACGGGAGCGTGCAGAGCATCGCGCGCATCCCCGCCGAACTGAAGCAGCGCTATCAGACTGCATTTGAAATGGAGCCACGTTGGGTAATCGAAGCGGCGGCCCGGCGCCAGAAGTGGATTGACCAGGCCCAGTCGCTCAATATTTATATGGGTGCTGCCAGCGGCAGGAAGATCGACTTGACCTATCGCATGGCTTGGCTGCGCGGTTTGAAGACTACATATTATTTGCGTGCCTTGGCCGCCACGGCGACCGAAAAGTCCACCGTGAGCAGCCGGGAATTAAATGCAGTACAGGTCTTTGATCCCGATTGAGGGATGGCCCCGATGCGAAGGCCTGAGCTTGGGGAACTCATGGATAGGACAACAAGTAAAATACACAGGTACCCTTAGGAAAGCACAAAAGGGGAAAGCACAAAAGGGAAAAGCACAAAAAGGAGAAGGAAACATGCTGGATTGGGACAATAATTTGATCGACATGGAGCAGGGGAATGACTTTGTCAATGTTACTGAAGACCATATGAGAAACCACGAGTGGGAAGTGAAATACTGCATGCTGAACGACCCCGACTGTGAGGCCTGCCAGTAGAGGGCCCAGACCTCAGGGGGCATTCTCGCTCGCTCTTTTGAAACGAACAGCTTCGCAAGAAGAGCGGGTTGTTAGAGGTTCCCGTATTCAACTATCGAAAGGGAGGAAGAAATGTTAGAACCGGATACTACTTCACCAAGTGCTCCGAACGGGCAGAACTACGAAATACTACTGAACACGAAAGGTTCTGCGCCCCTAGTGACGGGACAAGCAAGTGAGCAACTGGCCGAAGACCTTGCCAAGATTGCCGAGCTGGGGGGCATTGTCGGAGGTACCAGCCGCATGGCCGAGGCTGAGGCCACCTTGGCCACTTTGGATGTCTGTGCTGACCTGGCTGAATCCAGCGGCTTTGAGCGAGTGCGAGTCGATGACAAGGCTATGATCAATTGTCGTGCCGACCTCAACCAGCTGGTGCCCTTCAAGTACGACTGGGCCTGGCAGAAATACTTGGACGCCTGTGCCAACCACTGGATGCCGCAGGAAATCAACATGACCAGTGACATTGCCTTATGGAAGAGTGGCGAGCTGAGTGAGGACGAGGAGCGCATCGTCAAGCGCAGCCTGGGTTTCTTTTCGACTGCGGATTCGCTGGTGGCCAACAATCTGGTACTGGCCATCTACCGTCAGATTACCAATCCTGAATGCCGCCAGTATCTGCTGCGCCAGAGCTTTGAAGAGGCCATCCACACCCATGCGTACCAGTACATCATCGAATCGCTGGGCATTGACGAAGGTGAAGTGTTTAACATGTATCACGAAGTACCTTCAGTGGCGCGCAAAGCCGCATGGGGCCTACACTATACTTCCAGCCTTTCCGATTCGGCCTTTATCACCGGCACGAGTGAAAATGACCGCAAGCTGCTATCGAACCTGATCGCCTATTACTGTGTGCTGGAAGGTATCTTTTTCTACTGTGGTTTTGCCCAGATACTGTCGATGGGCAGACGCAACCGCATGACCGGCACCGCCGAGCAGTTCCAGTACATTCTGCGTGATGAGTCGATGCATCTGAACTTTGGCATCGACATGATCAATCAGATCAAGCACGAGAATCCGGAGCTGTGGGATGAGAGCATGAGGGAGGAAGCGGCCAGCCTGATTCTGCAGGGCATGAGCCTGGAGGTTCAGTACGCGCGCGATACCATGCCACGCGGAGTACTGGGCATGAATGCCGAAGTGATGGAAGAATACCTGAAGTTCATTGCCAACCGGCGCTTGCAACAGATTGGCCTGAGAGAAGAGTTCAGCAGAGTGCAGAATCCCTTCCCCTGGATGTCGGAGATCATGGACCTGAATAAGGAAAAGAATTTTTTCGAAACCCGTGTCACCGAATATCAGGTGGGCGGAGCCCTGCAGTGGGATTAAATACGGGATGAGAGATGTACGAAAGGACACCTCTAAAAATTCGGTTCTTCGCAGCTTAGTGTGAGATTACAGGTTTCATATTAAGGCCTCCACAATAGATACGGAGAGTGATGTCAACGAAGAGCCAAGTGCTACTGTCGGAGCGCTCAATCCGGAGGATCTTCACATTTTTGCTCCAGATGTCCCGGCTGAGTAGGCCGCTGCAGTCCATCCCCTGACTAAAATCCGGTACTTCGATACACCTTGTTACTCAGGTACGATGCGGTAGCTTATTACTCGTCTGCTCATATGCATTGGAAGATTCTGCGGATTACGTGGATCCGGTGGAGCACAACTATTGCGGACAATTCTGTCGGCAGTAGTTCTGTCCGCAGGGCCTGTGCTAGATAAAAGGCCGGAATTGGGTAATATAACTGGTGCCATCAAATCATAATAATCACTCTGAATCCCATTCTTACCCTTGAGCACCAGGGCCTTGCCCGCTTGTGATACTTGAGGGTATGCGAAACTGGCAGAGGCTAAAGTCTCACTGGTATTGAGACGGACATCATTCAGTGACAAAGTGTCTATTTGACTGGATATACAGCCTACCGCCCCGGTTCTGGTGGAGGGGGCAACCATGCGCAGCGGCAGATAGTAATTTTCGCCCCTTCGGACCTCTATGGTACGGCGCGCGGATTCATCGGTGGACAGCCACATTCCCATCGCCCAAGTGTAGGAGCCGACAAAACCAGCAGCCCCATCGCTGCGGTAGGGATTTGCAGGGAAGCTCTTGCTGGTCCATTGTGCAGAGGTACTGGTCTGCGGGAAGCTGGTGGGATAGCCCACTGTGGTAATGGCTTCGGAGCTGGCTACGTGTACCCCGTCTCTGTAGGCGTGGACGTAATACTGTGTTGCGGGGCCCATAAAGCCGATGCGCTTCAACTGCTCCGCTTCGTTGCTGTCAGCGTTGATAAGATGCCCGGCGGGGCCCGTGAAGGCATCCGTCAGGCTGAAGTAGATTTCCCGCTGATGGTTTTTATCGGCGGAGAAGCTGCGCTTTATCAGGGCGGGCTTGTCTTTGACGCTGGTCCAGTCAGGGACGGCGGCGGAGTTGCTGAGGATGAATTCGTATGTCCCGGCAGGTTTTGCGGTAACGGTGAGCAGGAATTCCCGCAGGCCGATGATCGTTTTTTCAAAGCGGACCGTACGGGGCGCCCCGTCATTGCCCCCATTATCGCCCCCATTATTAGCCTTGGGCGGATCGCAGGCGACCAACAAAATCAGGAAGCAGAAAAATAAAAGGATAAATGGGCGTAAAACCCCGGCAGAAAAATAATTTTCCCTGCTATATAGTTTTAATTTTTTCGATGAGTGATGAGTGATGAGTGATGAGTGATGAGTGAATTTTACTGAACTTGTGTTCCATGGTGCAATACTCCTTTGGTATTATTATGCAAAATAATGCATAGGGGTGAGGTTCCGGCCAAGGTCGGAATGGTTTTGATGAAAGATGAAATGGCATTATAAAATACCTTGTTCTCCTTGGAGAATATACACTTTTCTGGCGGAAGGCAAGGGAAATCGCAGGAAAATCCCCAAAAATTGGCTTTTCTTGGGAGGCTGTTCTTGACAACTGGGCTGCCTGAGTGCCGCGAAATTTCTCCATAATAAGAGGCACGAAAGGCTCCAATGCGAGCTGCGCAGCATGGGAGAACGGGGGGAGGGCCGTGCGCAGCCAGGCCCGACCATCCTTTTTGCGAACTGGGCGAGCTGGCGCAGCATTGGGGAAACAGGTGCACCGAAGGCCTACTCCAAAGGCCCCACTTCCAAAACATTTGTCACTCCCGGGAGTCTATAACGAAGGAAAGCATGCCACTTTTACGGGATGATATTAGCGGTCCTGCACCTGCGCGCGCCAGGCATCCAGCTTAAGGCTGGTGGCCTCTGACTGTGCGGAACAGGGGGCTTGTTTTTGACAAGGGGGGTGCCCGCGCAAACCCTGGCGCTGCTGCTCGCTGCGCAGCCAGAATGCCAGTTTGCCCAGCACGCTCTCGGGGCGCAGGCGGGCACTGGCCCAGAAGGCCAGCAGGGCCCACAGACCGCGGGCCAGAGACTGCTGCTGCTCTTTGCTACTGAGCCTGGGTCTGCGCAAGTGCCCAATTGCCCGAGCCGCATCATCGAGCCAGAGCTGCGGAGGGAACTGCTCTTCCTTGTTGCCCCGGTCCCCCCGGTCCCCCTGGAGACTCTCCGGGTCCCTTTGGTTTCCCCGGACTCTCCGGATCCCTTTGCCCCCGCCTCCCGCAGTTTTCGGGAAGCGGGGCTGCAGCGGAATTTCGGATGCGTCAGGAATGGGGGGAGGGTTTTGCTCCAGATAGCGCTCAAGTTCCGGGCGCTTCTGCGGTAAGCGGGCGTGCGTCTTGCCACTGAGCAAACTGTGGCCCTGTTCCTGCCAACGGAAAAAATAGCGCAGCAGCAGCCCCGGCAGAGCCGCGCTCTTGCCTGACCAGAATCTTGACTCCGGCAGCGCCTCAAGCTGCTGCTGAACATCCTGCAACTGCTCTTCGCCATACCACTCACAGCACAGAGCCGAGCTCTCGGAGGGCAAGTAGGCCTCGTAAAAACCATGGCCCTGTTCCAAGGCCAAAAGGGGCGGGCCGCCCCGGTAGGGCTGCAATTCCAGCAACTGGGGCTGAAGCAGCCACAATTTGCGCTCGCGGCGGCTGCGCTCTAGGCCCTCGCCGTTGCTCAGCGCGGCAATCGGCTTGTAGCGGAGCGAAGGCAAATCTCCTGTGCACAACTCCTGCGGAGACTCCCGGCGCTGTGCGAAACTGTGGTACGGCGCCAGCTGACTGATCACTTCGACCGTCCGGGCCAGTATCCCCAGCCGGAAAGCCTCTTCCGGTGTAACGCGGTAGATGATTACAGGGACAGGCTGTTCCGGACTCACGGGAATCATCATCACAGGCCTCAGACGACTCGGCGGTATCTCAAATTAAAAGAGAAACGAGTATCAAACGTAGAGGACGCCACTCAAATGGGTGGGAGCGGGGATATTGCCAAACAGACGCACCAAGTCTGCCACCGACTGCGGCTCAAACTGCGGCGCCTGTTCTGCGGCCCCCTGACCGAGTTGCTGCCGCAGAGCCGCGAGCACCTGTTCCATCTGCTCTTGGTCCTTGCGGTAGTACGCCAGACTGAAAGCCTGTTTGTAGAGCCCCTCCGAGAGGAAACGCGTCACATCGTAGCTTTTGTACTGCCGCGCTGCCCGCTTGTTCACCACGGCCTTGTTATCGGAAAAACCGATGCAGGCGCAGTATTCATGTGCCCGCAGTTTCATTCCCGCCCGCCTGGCAACTGAGGAAGCTCGTCCATGCCACTGAGAATTCGAGAGACCAAGCCGTGCCTTCCGTACTGCAACGCCTCTTCCGCGCTCAGCCAGTAGTCCCGATCGGTATCCCGGGCCACCTCTTCCAATTTCTTACCGGTGGCCTCGGCAATGTGGTTATTGATGCGATCGCGCAGTTTCTCGACTTCCCGGGCATGGATTTCGATGGTCGAAGCCACGCCGCGGATACCGCTGAGCGGCTGGTGGATCATATAGTGCGAATTGGGCATGGCCAGCCGCCGCTCTTTGGGTGGCGCAATCAAAATCAAGGCCCCGGCACTGGCCACCAGACCCAGACCAATGGCATAGACCGGAGCATCGACAAAGCGGATCATGTCAAAAATGGCATAACCGGCATCGGCATCCCCGCCGGGGGAATCGATGTAGACCAGAATCGGCTTCGTGCCTGATTCATGGTTCAAGTAAAGCAACTGCTTGGCAACCCGCTCGGTCATTTCCTTGTTGACTTCCCCGGTCAACAAGATGCTGCGGGTCTTGAGCAGTACGGATTTCAGCCCATCTTCCTCCGCTTTTTTTTCGCTTTTTTCTTTGCTTTTCTCATTAATCCAGGGCATACAAACTCCTCAAGGGAACGCAAAACTCCGTTCGTAGCAGGGCTCGCTTGACGGGAGACTATTCAGAGCCTGAGGCTCTTACAGAATGGCGGATACAGAAGATAGCTATTTTTCGGAATGCTGGCAAGTTGATTCCAACAAGCAGAAGGGCACCTCTAAAAATCGTAGATGCGCTGGCTGATCCAGCCTTGCACCGAACTCATCCGGCGGTTGAACGAATTGCCCAGATCCAGCGGAATGCCGAGCACCTGAGTGCGGTCATTATGAACCTGACTCAGGGCATAGATCACCGGCTTCCGGTCCTCTGCTTTGACTCTGGGAACACCTTGGGGCAGGATGACAATCTCGTGGCGCAGCTTGTGCGCTTCAAGGGCCTTAAAGAGAAAGATAAACTGCACATAAACCGGCGTAATATTTTGCATGGTCATGCGCAGCGAATCATCTGCTCCCAGGCGGATCGTCACATCGTACCAGGCGGGCGCAAAGCGATTGTCGTCCTGACGGATAATCAGGCGTACCGGCTCTTCGGGCAAGCTTTCAAACTGTGGCGGAGCCAGCTTCTTGCGCCTCCTGGCTTTTTCGACAATGGAGCACGAAGTGATATAGGTCGTCATTTTCTGCTCCCGCGTGGAAAAGTACTCTATGCCGGTCATACTCTCCATCTGCAGCAGACGATTGAGGATGTACAGTGTATCCGCTTGGGCCGGGAAATCTTCCATTTCGAAGAACAGCTCAACAAAATCATTGGCCGCATAGCTTCTGAAATCTTCCATCAGCTCCTGCTTGTGACTGAACTCCGGCATCAACTGCGGCAGCATCTGCTCAGCGACCCGCCGTTTTTCGATGCGCACCTCTTCACCTTCGATGCGGAAAGTTTCGTAATAGTCATGGCCCCGGCGGAACAGGTTTTTGTACCGGTACCTGCGCCCTTCTTTGCCTTGCACCAGAGGTTCAATCCGGAGCTCAAAAGGCTGCTCACTCAGCATCTGCGGCCCTTCGGCACTCAGGCTCCGCCAGATGCCCGAAAGCGCGGCGCAGACCAGCAGCAGCACCCGCAAAAGCAAAACAGAAGCCCGGCACCCTGACGGCCGGAAAAAATTTACATCAGCAGCATTCATATTCATCAACGTTCCCTTTATAGAGGTGCCCATAAGAAAGTCCAGCGTTCAGAGTCACATCACAGGGAGCAAGGGCCAGCATCATAGCAATATGCTGCCAAAAGGGCAGTATCGGCACAGCAAAAAAATGGAGAACCCGCCAGATCGCAAACAGAATGTGAACGCCCTCACCATCAAAAAAACAGAGAGAAGGCTGCGACACCTTTTCCCTCCCTCCTTTGAATTGCCGACAACCGGGGATCCGGCTACAATGCTGACTATGTCTGCCCAAAGTCCCGAGTCCGCAAAATGCCCGCATCGGAGGCAAGTCCGTGGCCTGCTGCTGCTGCTCAGCAGTGCCCTGCTGTTGCAACGCAGTGAGGCTCAGAGCACTGAGAATACCGATTACAGCTTCCGTATCGCCCTGCCGCCCCTCGCGGACCAGAACAACGGCCTGAGCCTGCCCGAACTGCCGATTTACGACCGCGACAATCGCTATTTGGAGCTGCGCGACAGCTCCCGCGACTGGTACGATGCCAATATCCTCAACGAGGAACAGCAAAATCGGAGCAGCAGCAACCTGACCTTCAGCCATTTGGGTCAGTCGCCGCAAGTTCCTGCCGGTGGTGCCCCAGGCAATCTGCAGGAAGACCCCACGCTGAGCCCCTCCAGCAATATCCGACTTGAACGCGAGTCATCCCTGTTGTTGGACGCCGACAAGCGCATTCAGCCCGAGCTCCGGCCCGAAGACGTGTTGCTCGATGAATCCTTGGCACCGATCCCGCCCCTCCCATAAAGGACTTGAGAAGCGGCATGGTTTGAAGTATGCGAGTCGGTGCCGCCTCTTCTGCCCCCGATGATTTTTCAGCGGTTTTGATTGACCCTTCATTTCTCAGTCGTCTGATTTTAGACACAGGACTTTTACCCGACCGCTTATGAGCCCTCAAGCCTTTCCCGGCAGTAACCTTGACAATCTGCAATTCTGGTTGCTCAACGCGCCCTTTTTCATTTTGCTGCTGCTGCTCTCCATCTGTTCCGTCAGCCTGATAGTCGAAAAACTGTTGTTGCTGCGCCGCTGGCGCTGCCACAACAGACAGCTGCCAAAGAGGATCCGTTGCTTGCTCAAAGAGGCCAACATGGAGCAGCTGGCACAGCTGCTCCATCTCGAGCGCGGCCCTGAGGCGACCTTGCTGCGCCAGAGTTTCCACTTTATCCGGCACGAACTCGAGGCTCGCAGGGTAGGGGACAGTTCTACTCGTCACAACGCCCCGGCCGCCTTGGATATTGAAAACAGTCCCCTGGCCCGGCTGGACGGGTCGGGATCGCTCACAACAGGCAGTCAAAGCAGACAGCAGAACCAGATCGGCCGCCTGGAACACTGGATTGAGTCCTGCATCGCAGAGCTCGGCTTGCGCTTGGAAAAGCACTGCAATCTGTTCCACCTGATTGCCAATGTGGCCACCCTGCTGGGCCTGCTGGGCACCGTGACCGGTATGATCTACGCCTTCGGAAACGGTGCCTTGGGGCAAAGCAGCCAGCTGGCTCAGGGCATTTCCCAAGCCCTGGTGACCACGGCCGGCGGCCTGATCGTGGCGATTCCGGCCATCGTCAGCCAGCAACTGTTCCTCAACACTGCGGCCCTGCGCGTCTCTGCTTTGGAGCAACTGGGGCACGAGATTCTCTCTTTCCAGCACCGGCGTCTGGGGAACGTACCGTATGTCTCCCGTCCCCTGCCGGCTGAGGAGGCGAAAGATCAGAGCCTGCCCGGCAATGCCCGCGACCTGGCCAAACTGCGCGCCACCCCGCAGCAAACCGCCCTGCATCGGCAGAGCAGCGGAGCTCCTCCGGCTTCGGGGCCTCCCCCCCGGCAAACCGCCGGTTTGAGTGCCGGTGATCAGCAAGACTTCACCAGGCGGCTGGCCGAACTGCGAGAGCGCCGCTCCCGGCTTTACGGCAGTACCACTTCGGCGCAGGCCGCTGCTTCGGCAGTTCCAGCGGAGAAAGACCGTGCGCCGGATTAGACTTTCAGCTCGGCGAAGCCTGCTGGGCAGCTTGCTCGATCGCGGACCGATGCTGACCCCGCTGATCGACATTATGTTTCTGGTGCTGATCTTCTTTATGGTCAACAACAGCCCGGCCCAACGCAGTCTGGGTGTCCAGCCTCCCCATATGCCCAGCGCGCCTCTGCAAGAGCCCGCAACTGAACGCCCGGGGACCATCCTGCTGCTGGCCGTCCGTCCCGACTTCAGCTATAGCATCCAACTGAGAAGTGCCGAGAGCGGCTCGGAGTCCGGCGGGGCAATGCGCGTCCTAGGCGAATGGCACAGTGCCCGCCCCGATCAGGGAGAACCAGACTCCCCGCAGAGCCGACTGCGACAACTGGAACAGCTGCTGGACCAGCTGCGCAGCGAACTGAGCAAAAGCAGTCCGCCGCGCCGCATCAGGCTGCGTGCTGATCGCAGCCTGGACTATGGCAGCGTCATCGCCATTTCGGACCTGCTTTATCGCTGGCAGCTGCCGCTGGACCTCGATGTCAGCGAAACCGATCCGAATGGTTCTACTGCGAACTGAGAGATCTTCCTTCACAGAAAACCGGGAAACGAATACATTCTGCTCCAAGTACATTCTGCTCCAAGGAGTCTTCATTTGCATCCCCAAATCTTCACCGCCGTCAGCTTGGCCCACTTGGGGCTCATCGCCCTGCTGCTCGCCCTGCAACTGGAGACGCAGTCCCTCCCGAGCGCTTCGCCTTTGCAGCAATTGCTCGAACAGCTGCGTACCGAGGCCAGAATCTCCGACAGCCGGGCGGAACACAGTGAGCCTTCGGCCGGGACACAGCCGCTCAGAGCGGCCAGTCCCCCAGCTCCATCGACTCAGGTGACAGCCCAAACAACGGCCCAAGCAGAGGAAGCCCGAAGAGCAAATAGCCCCCGCAGTATCGAAGTTCGCTTCTGGCGCCGCGCGGCGCAAACGACAGCGCAAAACACCCGAACAGGCGGCGAGGCCACATTTGTCCAGCCAGCACCGCCAGCTTCCATGGAACAGCTGGCAGTCGGCAATACCCACTCCCTTCGGCGCAGCCAGGAGCAAAACGCCACTTTGCCCGTGACCTCAGCCGAGCCTGTTGTGGATGCTCCCAGGCCCGCCGAAACAAGTCCCACACCTGCTAAGCGTGCTAAGCGGACTGCAGAAAGTGCCGCAGAGAAGGCCCAAGATGACCAGATCACAACGGGTACCCTGCCGCCCGACTCCTTTCCACAACCTCTCCTCACCGGGGAACAGGACGATCAGGTTCTGCCCACTGCCACAACGACCAGCACGCCAGAGTTTGCGCTCCCCCATCGCGAGGCGGCCGGCAATGAGTCCGAACCCCTGCTGCTTGCTTCCCCGCTCGCTTCCCCGGCACTTCCCCCCGCAGTACTCCCCGCGACAACGCCTCCGGTACTGCCGCAGCAAGCACCAGAGCAAGCTGCCGCATCCGAAACAGGATCTGAAGCAGCAGCACCCGATGCACCAGAGCAAACACAGCAGCAGGCACAACTCCCCCGCAGTGCGCCCAAACTTGCGGACAGGGCTACGGGCAGCAGCATTCTCAATGCCGTTGCTGCGGGCAGCTCCGGCACTCAGGAGATGGCAGATGCTGTGAGCGTCCTCCTGCCACCCGGAGTCCAGTCCCCTTCAGTGCCTTTGCAAAATGGTCGTGAGCTGAACTGGAGCTTCGACTGGCAAGGCCGAAGTCAACGCCGCTTGCGCTGGCTGCCCAGCCTGCAGTTCCCGGCCCGGATGCTCAAAGGTCTGGAAGAACAAAGCATCGAAATCATCTTCCAGATCGATGCTGAGGGCAACGTGGTCAGTGCCAGTTTTGCCGGGCCCCAGCTCAAGGCCTACAACTGGCAGATCAACTCACTGCTGCTCGAAAAAGTCGGTCGGTTTTTGTTTGAACCCTCTGCCCACTCTGCTGCGTCTTCCTGGCTGCACAAGGGCAAAATGCACTTTCGCTTCAGCCGGGCCCGCAGCATTCCTTTGCCCGGTGCCGCCTCCCATCCCTCTGCCGGTTCGGTCTCAGCTCAGGCACTGCCTCCCCTCTCCGGCTCGTCTGCCAGCCGCCCGGCAAAGCCTCCCGGTGAAATCGCCGGAGGGACCACGGAACAACTGCCCCGCAGCGATTCCGTTCCTCCCGCTGCTCTCCCGGGCAGCAATCCTTCGGCGCAGGAGGAGACCAAGATGAGTCAGGCTGGAGAACAGAGGGGGGCGGCTGGGCAGAGCAACGAGCAAAACAGCCCCCCCGCAACTACCGACACGGGCGATGAACATGGCAGCGGAAGGGGTGCGCAATAGTGAAGCCTCAGTCTCTCTTTCAACGCCTCTTTTCACCCGGGAAGCGAAAAAAAACCAAACACAGGTCCAAGGGCTCTGACAGTTGGCAGGAACTCAGGGTGGCTGTGGAGCAAGCCCGCAGCCAAGCAGAGCAGGAATACCGGAAACCCGAACAGAGCAGCCGGCTCTCCGCTGCACCGTCTCCATCGCAATCCAAATCAAAGCGACCCGCCAAAGCTGTGGACCAATACACTGCCGACCCGCACCCGTGCATCGGGCAGCCCCAAGCCCCAAAGGCCCCAAAGACTCGAAAGGCCTTAAAGACAGCGCCCCGACCTTCACTCAAATGCAGGGCGCCATTTTGGGTGCTGCGCCGCAGGACACTGTGGCTGCGCTCGCCCAAACGGCTGTCCCCAAAACGGCTGCCCAAACAGCTGCTAAGAACAATGACAGCTTTACTGCTTCGCAGCTTGCGCGCAGGGCTCAAGCAAACACTGAGCCAAATCTTGAATGGGATCATGGCTTGGGGGCCAAGTCTGTTCCGCGGTTTTCACAGCCTGCTCTATCCCTCGCGCTTGTTCGGGCACTACCGCCGGAGCTACCACCACTCACAGCAGCACTGGCGGCGCCGGCTGCTGTGGCGTCAGTGTTTTTACTTTGGCTTTTCGCTTAGCTGCTTTGCCGGGCTGCTCTTGAGTGCCTGGTTGCTGATATCTGCCCGGCAGTGGCAGCATCAGTTGCAAGGCCGGCTCCAAGGTCTTTTCGCCAGCTTGGAGCAGCAGTATGGCATTCAGCTACGTTTCCGCTTGCAGACTCTCCATCTGCTGCACCGCATCCGGCTCAGCGATATTCAGCTGCGCCTCGAAGTTCCCATTCCGAGACCGGGTTCCTCCGCTTCCTTTGGCGCGGAACCTGCAGTTCCCGCGCAGGTGCGCAGCATTCCTCTGCTGCCCGGCAGTATCTCAGCCGAGAGCCCCGATAAAAAGCACAGAGCAGAACAAACGACCCGGAGCATCTCCTGGCCTGCAACAACGGGAGCAGGTATCCCTTTGTTCAAAGAGCCCGCAGCCTTTTCCCGGCTGCTGAGGCAGTGGCTGCGGGAGCTGCCGCCCGACCAGCATCAGGCAATGATCCAAGCACTAGCCCCGGACCGGTCCGGAGACAGGCAAGGCGCAGGAACTCGCGCGGCAATGCTAGTCCGGGCAACCCAAGCACCGGGTACGGTGACCGACCGCTCCAATGTTCAGCACGCTCAGGCTCAGGACGTTCAGGCCCAGCACGTTCAGCTTTACCTCAGTGTCGATCGGCTTCATATTCGCTTCAGCCTGCCTGCTCTGCTGAGCCAGAGCTGGCAGTTGCTGCGTCAGATGCTCCGATCCCAGTTGGACCATGACCCGCTGGATTCTGTGGCGGAGCCGGGACTGCTGCAAGAACTGGCCGAACTGCGGCGCAATGGCCTGAGCGGCGGACGGAGGGGAACGGACAAAGATATCTGGCGCCTGTTCGAACTACTGCAGAATGTGCGCAAGTTGCGCCTGGGTGCGGTCCAGCTGCAAATCTATACTTCGCCGCTGAATGGGCCGGTACAGGTTATGCCGGAAACCGGGGACCCCACCGCAAAGCTTAGCGGGCCTCGGACGGCCTCAGAGCCCCTGATTTGGCAGGAGCTATTGCAAAACATGCGCGGCTTTCCCATCGAAGTCCGTTCCCTGCAGCTGGATTTCAATTTCTACCAACAAATATTTGAAGGCCAAGGCATCCGCTTCCTGTTGCAGCGCCAGGAAACTGCCGGCGGGCAGAACAGCCTACCTCACGTTTTGGGCCCCGCAAATGCCGCTTCCCGTTCTCCGCGGCCGTCCGGGAGGGCACGGCCCTCTGGAGGAGCACGACTATGGCAACGCCTGCGGTCCCGGATTCCCGCTGTCCAAGTTGCCTCTGCCCAACTTCCCCGTGAGCCGACGCAAGAAAGCAGCTATCTGTTTGACCTGCGGGGAAGTTTCCGCAGCAGGCTCAGCGAGGCCGCTGCGGGCGTCCGCACAGAAGCAGCAGCGAAGGCACCATTGAGCTTCTGGGGCCAATTGCATGCCAGTGGAGGCCTGAGCGGAGACTTCAGCCAAGCCTACCTGATCATGGAGCTGCAAGAATTTCACAGCAACTACGCCAGCCTGCGCCCCATTCAATTCAAGGTCGAATACCGGCCCGATGCCGTAAGATTACAGGTCCTCTCAGGCATCCGACAGCTGGACTGGCAGCTCCATTACCGCTTTGCGGAGCAGTCTGTTCAGCTGGACTTACAGGCCAATGATTTCCGGCTGGGCAACTACTTTGAGCTCCCGCCGCAGAACTCCGAAAACCGGGCCTTTGTCCGGGCTGTGGAGCCCTTCCTCGGCACCCGGCTGAACGGCGAAAGCAGTGTACAAGTGTTGCTGCCCCGGAGAGCGGCACTTCCGCAGCAGTCATCAGATCTGGTACCGGCTGTGTCTCGCAAAAACTTGCAATTGCTCTATCGGGCCGATCTCAAGGCCTACCTCTCGGGCTTGAGATTGGCTTTTGCTGGTGAAGGAGACTTGCAGAGCCTGCGGGCCCATAAGATGGAAGCCAGCCGACAGAACGGCTCGCAGAACTGGCGCGTGGATTTCCGCGGCGATTTGCCTTACCACAGCCTCCTGCCGAGCGGCAAGCTGCAAGTGCAGTGGCAGGGCCGCCGCCCCCCTGCTGCTGCTACACCCTCTTCTCCATTCTCGTATCGGGGAGAATTCCTGCTGCGCCGCAGCAGTGCCGAACAGCAGAATGCCGCCCTGCTCCTAATCGACACCTTGCGCAGCCGGTTCTCCGGCCCGGGACTGCCCGAAGAGCTCTCTCCGCCTTCGGCGATGCAACTGCTCTCCTCCTTATCTATTGCTTCATCACCCGCATCATCGGGGTCGACAAACCCTGCGCTCGGCAGCAGTGCATACGACTCTGCACAAGCTCCGGTGAGCGTAGAGCTATTGAACGGTCCGCCTCCCTGGGCCCAGCCCCAGCTGCGCATGGCAGTAGTCTACCGTCAGCAAAAGCCCGGGCAGCACAACTACACCATCAACACTCAGCTGCGTCTGCCGTTGAGTCGGGAACAGATGCGCGCTGCCGAGCAGCGTGTGGGCCCCACTCTGTACCGGGGCAGCCCCCTCTATCCGGGTGGAGCCGTACGGGAGTATTCCCGCCCCGCCGGTGGGGAGGGCAGGGCCTCCCCACCGGTTCCTTACAAGGACTCAGTTCCCATAGCAGCGGGGTCGTTCCGCCAGGAAGCTGAGCTGGCCGACCCCGCCTTCTATCTGCTGCCGGTACTGAGTCTCTCCGGCTCGCTGCATCGGAATAGCACAAATGCGGTAAGTTTAGCCGGCAGTCCTCCGAGTGCGGATGTTCTTGGAAGCCGATTTGACCGGCCCGCAGATCCGGTCGGGCCGGACCGAACCCAAATCCTTGGGACCCGAGCCGAACTGGAAGCCCACACGCTGGAGTGGGACGCAGCACAAAAGCATTTTGGCAATGGCCAGGTAGCTTTGTACAAGCTGCTGGGCAGGGAACTCTCGCCGGGACTCGAATTTTTATTCCCCGGGCTGAGTGATGCCGCGCTGAGGATCAACGGCAGCCTGATCAGTGATTTTCAAAGCTTTCAATTTTGGCTTGACGAATTTCGCATCCAGGGTAGAGAGTCGGCCCAAGAACCAAACCGGGAATGGAGGCCGGCTGCCAACCCGTCTGTCCGCGCTGAAGTCCCGATCAATGACCCCGATACCCAAGGCCCCCCCCATTCTCAGAATGGTCAAAATGCTCAAGCAGCAGAAGGGCAGCAGTTCTTTCTGCTGCGTGGCACGGCCAACCCTCGGCAGATTGACCTCGAGCAGCTACAGCTGCGCTGGGATCGCTTCCGCATGGACAATCGCTTTCTGTGGAATATCGAGGAGCGGAGCGGGCAGGGCCTGCTGAGGCTGCAAAATCGGGACCTCAACTATAGTCTCAAGCACTTGCAACTGCCCAGCACCCGAGCATCGGGGGATGCCAGTCTCGCGGCAGAAGAACAGAGCACCGGCCCGGAGGCTGGCCGGAACAAGCAGGTGTGGCTGTTGCAAGGGGACTACCAGCTTTACGCCTACTTTAACTCACAACGCTACCAAGCCACCTTTCAACAGCTGCCCCTGCCCTCGTTGCCCGGTCTCGAACAGTTCCTCTCCGCCCGGCCCGGCCAGATTCTGAATGCGTCGGCTGCCGAACACAGCATTGAGCTCGGCAGTCGGCTCAGCCTGAACGTATCGGGCAACTACCCCCTGGCTGACTACCGCACTGGAAGCCGGCAATGGGATCTGAGGAACTGGCACCTCAATATCTCGCGGCTGCGTCTGCAGATTCCCGAAGGGACTGCCTATTTCAAGGAGGGCGCGGAGCTGTCTCTGGCTGGCTTTTGGCATCCTGAGCAGCTCAAACTCCAGCAACTTGTTCTGCTGGAGCCCCGGCGCCGCTTACAGGGCCAGGGCAGCCTGCGCCTGCTCAGACCGGCTGAGCCGGTCTCACCAGCAGCCCGGCCGGCACAACCGGCTCCAGGCGGAGTATCTTCCTTGCCCGACCACGCTGAGCGGCCGACTCACGACCAAGCGGAGTGGCCCGGAGAGGTTCCAAAAGAGGGGCGGGCCAGCCCAATCATAAAGTCTGATCCCGGTGACAATGCTGTGGTATCCGTCCCCCATCTGACGACTCAGCAGGCCCGGGCTCCGGCTCTGCCCCTGCCCCGGGAACTACAACGGGAAGACCTGGCCTCTCAAGAAGTTGAAGCGCAAGGCCCGGACAGTTACTGGCTGGGCAATTTTCAGCTGCAAGGCTTCCTGACTGAGCTGGGTATCCGCCAAGGGGCCGGGCAGATCGAAGGTGCTGAGAATCTCAGGCTCGAATTCAGCACCGAAGAGAACCGGTTCAACATCAAAGGCGAGGGCTGGCTCGATGCCACGCGCTTTACCCGCTTGTTCAGTTTGCTGCGAAACAAGGCGCACATTGAGTTGGATAGGGGCGCGATCCACTTCGTTCTGGAATCCCAAGGCCAATTGCGAGGACGCTTGCAAGACCAACTGCGGGCCCTCTCGGATCTGGACTTTGAGGAACTGCGCGGCAACTGGCAACTGTCCCAGGCCAGTTACGCCAATCGCGAACTGGACATCGGTTCACAAATTCTGTGGCACCGGGGCAGAGGCTCGCAAAACGGTACTTCCGATGCCTGGCTGTTTTCCGACATCAAAGGCAATTTTGGCAAATTGTTTTTCGAACGCAGCTTCTTGAGCTTTTATCATCCTGCTGCCGCTTTGCCCAATTCAACAGAGCAACGACTGTCCGGGCTCTTAAATTACATCGTCCGAATGGGTGCAGATCATTCCTACCGCAGTTCTTTGTCGTTCGACTTACAGCGCAGTCTCGGCACCAGGGCCGGGTTGCGTACCACCCAGATACCCGTATCGGCTGCCCTGCCCGTAGCGAGTCTGAGTCCACTCAGTGTTCCCCACAGCAGCCCGATCAACTCCTTGGAACAAGAACTGCTGCGCTGGCGCGGCAGGCTCTACAGCTATCCGCTGCGCTCCTATTCCCTCAGCAGCGGTGAACAGTCATCGGGCAGCGGCTCCATCCGCGCTATCGCGAGCAACCTACGCAACAATGTCTTTGCCGATACGAGCACCATAGGCCGGCAGGAAATACGCCAAATCTACCCCGGCTTCGATCTCTTTCTGGAGTCACGCCTGGTTCCGGTGCAGGCCCCAGAAAATACCACGGTGAAACAGCCAGAAGCCGGCACCGCAACTGAGCAACAGCTCACAGGCGAACTGCGCCTGTTTCGGCACAGACCCGAAGACTTTGAAATGGGCATCCGGGTCCGCGGCTTCTGGCTCAATATCGGTAAAAGCTATCCCCTTTCGTTCCGGGCCAGTGGCCATAGCAACGGGCAGGACATCGATGCCCAAGTTGAAGAGCTGTTGATCAAACCTCAACTACTCAACATCCTGATGCCCGAGGATGCGATCATGAAGCAGCCCGTGCTGCGTCTTGAAGAGGGCCAAATCTCGGGCCGCTTGCGGCTTCATGGCAAGTTGCTGGACCCTTTGGCCGATGGCTCATTGCGGCTGGAAAATATCCGCTTGCAGTCTCCCTATTTTCCCGGTGAAGCTCCTATCCTCAACATCCAGCTGGTTTCCAAGGGCCATATCATTATGGCCCAGCCATTTCGCATCCGGTTCCAGAATGGAGAGCTCTACAGCTCTGGCTATGAATCAGCCTACCTACGGCACCGGGCCCTGCAAATCAGCCGCTACTATCTGGGTTTCAGCGCCAAGGGCAAAGAAGGCATTCCCATTTTCTACGATGCTTACGGCATTCAGTACGCGGCCAGTGCCCGCGGCTCTGCCACCCTCGAAGGCGATGAACAGAGCACTTACCTCAACGCCGACTTGGAATTCAATCGCTTGCTAATGCAGGGCAGTCCTCATCACAACACTCTAGCTTCCTCGGATCCCGGGCACACGCGCCATCCCTTTTCGCTGGATATCCGCGCCAAAATCGGCAGTTCCGCCAGCTTGGTCTACCCCCAAGAAGCCAGTCCAATTTTCGACACCCGCCTCAACCCGCGCGATGAACTGCTGGTTTCCTATGACGGGAGGAAACGGCAGGGAAGTCTCGAAGGACGCATCACTCTCTATGACGGCCAGCTCTACCTGCTGGGCAACCAGATGAGTCTGGACAAAGGCGAGCTGATCTTTGACGAAAGCTTCAACGACTTCTCGCCCGACATCAATCTGCTCTTCAGCCTCCACACCTATGACCAACAGGGCCAAAACATTCGGATCAACATGGATTACCAGGGTGACCTGACCCGACTCGCCGCACAGGATTGGAAACCGGCACTCTATTCCCGCCCACCACTCGCCGAGCCCGAGTTGCGCCAGCTGATCGCCGCCCAGTTCGGCTCCGGGGGCAGTGTTTTGATCAATGACCCCTCCTTGCGCCAGAACCAGCTTTTTTCGAACGTGCTCTCCCGGCTGGGTAGCAGCGTGGTACTCAAACCGGTCGAAGAAATTGTTCGCAAAGCATTCAAATTTGATGAAGTGAGCCTGAAAACCGATTTGCTCGGCAATTTGTTGAACGATTATTGGAATATCAACTATCGTCTTTCCGGGCCGATAAATGGCTCAGGGCTTGACGGGGGCTCCCGGCTCAATAATGCGGTTGATTCGGATTCGGGAAACTGGCTTAAGTACTTGGATAAGACACATATATCCTTCGGTAGCTACATCGACCGCGATAATAGCATTTTGCTCTCGTTTAACATTGACCTTCTGTATAAGCCTCAGGACACTAGTCCGGTTTTCTTCGCTCACAATGGTTTGCAAATCGTTCCGGGAATTGGCCTGAAGTTTAACACACCGCTGATCGATATTACATGGGACATCGGTGTGGCACACTACAACGATTTTCTGATTACCGACAGCAGTCTGCTGCTCGAATGGTCGCTAAGCGATTTCCTCAGTCGCAGACGTCTTGCTGCCTTGGAGTATCGGCAAGACAGAGAGGATGAGGGCGAAGAGCTGATCCCCTATTCTGAGAAATGATCGCCGGGCCGCTTCGCTCTGAAACAGTATTGGGACAACTGTTCAGAATATTGAGGCAGGGAGCTCCGCTTCGGAACAGAGACCGCTGTAAAAATGGGGATTTTTAGAGGTATCCTGAAAATCGTATCACTCCGCGAGATGGGTATTGTGGCCCTGCTTCAGGCAATAATACCACTTTTTGATGCTGAATGAGCAGAATTTTCACGAGCAGCACGGGGCAGGCATACTTGTTGCATGGAGAAGGATTATCATTCAACGCACAGAATGGAAATTTTCAGGGACTTCTTTGAAAATATTGATCGCGATCGGGAGAGAAATCGCGAATCTCCGACAAATCTGCCAGCGAGGTGAACCAATTGACCAAAGTAGTCTATCGCATAAAAGGCACAGGGCGCAGGCAAATTCCGGGCCGGGCATTGGCACCGGGCGCAGTTTTTCTGTTCACGATTTTTACCCTCGTCACTCTTCCTGTCGGGCAGCTCTTTGCGCAGCAGAACAACGGCGGAATCGGCCAAGAGCCCGGAGATGGCACAACGCAACCGAGTAGCGACCCCTCCGGCTTGATCGGCCTGCGCATCCGCGAAATCATCTTTCAGGGTCTGATCAACGTGCGCGAACGCGACATCCGGGCCCTGCGCGACAACAATGTCGGCCAGGAGCTGAGTGATGAAATCATCCGCAATATCATTGTCGATGCCTTCAACTTTGAATCCTTCTCCAACGTAGAATTGGCCTATGAACAGACTTCGCCCAATACTGTACGATTGTATATCAAGTTTGAGGAGAAAAAGCTGGTTTCCAAGATTTTGTTTCCGGGGCGCAGTACGTTATTGAGCCAGGGCAAGCTCAGAGAAGCCATTCAGTTGCAGGAGCGGGAAAGTTTCTACGAAGAGTCTGCCGTCCGCGCCGATGAACGCCGCATTGAGTCAGCTTACTTTGAAAAAGGTGCCCTCAATACCACGGTGCGCAGCAGCATTGAAGAGAATCCCCGCAAGCCCAATTCCGTGGTCGTTTATTTTCACATCAATGAGGGGGGGCGCCTGCGCATCATCGGAGTGGACTTTATAGGCAGCAGCTACACCAAGAGCAAGTTGTTCGGCTCCCGTGGCCCGGGGGGAAACCCGCTCAACTACAAAGCCGATATTTTCTTCTTTCCCAAAAACTATGTGGCGCGCAATATTGAAGATGATCGCCAGATCTATGAGTCGTTCTATCACTCAGAAGGTTATCTGGACATGCGCGTCAGCCGGGTTGAGGAAGTCCTCTCCCGGGTCAGTCGCACCAAACTCGAAGTTTCCAAAACCAGAGTGGCCCGGACCAAATACCTGAAATTGATCTATCACATTGAGGAAGGGCCCCGCTACAGTTATGACAGCCTCACCTTTGAGGGCAATGAACTGTTCAGCACCGGGGAACTGCTCACCCTCTTTTCGATGAAAAAGGGTGAGCCTTTTAATCTGACGGATTTTAATGCCAGCGTTGCAGCAATACAGCAGCGCTACATCTCGCTGGGCTACGCTCAGACTCAGGTGGTACCAGTCGAGCAGAAGGATGGCAGCAAACTGACTGTTTCGTATGCGATCAAGATACTTGAGAGCAAGGTGCGCAATCGCATTGAATCAATCGAGATCGAAGGCAATACTCTGACCAAAGACTATGTGGTACTGCGCGAAATCCCGCTCAAACCCGGTGACATCTTCAACGGTGCCGAGCTGCGCCGGAGCATCGAAAACCTGATCTACACTCGCTATTTTGAGTCGGTGGACCCTGAAATCATTCAGGGTTCAGCTCCCAACCTGATTCGCATCATCTTGCACGTCGCAGAGGGCCAGACCCTCAATGTTTCGGCCGGGCTGCGTATCAGTCCTTCGGCCGTAGAAGGCAGCTTTCCGATCAGCGGGACCTTTCAACTCTCTGACAGCAATTTTCTGGGACGTGGTTATTCGCTGGGCACCAGTCTGGAACTGGGCGTGAGCAACCAGAACATCCAGGTCCAATTTGGCAACCCCCGCGTCTTTGGCTCCATTGTGGGAGTTGGCATTTCTTTGGGTTTCAATCACAGTCTGGGAGCCGGTATTCCCCAGGACATGGATGGCAACGGCATACTCGACCCCTTCCGGACCAGGAAAGAATTTGAGGAGGCTTCGGCTACTCAGATTTCCCAATACCTGCGCAGCTACGGCATGCGCAACGAGAACAGCAGCTTCAACTTGGGACTCAACGCCAGTCTGAACTGGCGTATCCCGATCTTCAATCAGTATAGCCGATTGTCCCTCAGCAGCGGCTATCGTACTTCCGTGAGTTACGCCGACTATGACAACAACATTTTCCGGCCCCTGAACGAGCGCACCCGCAAGAACTTTCAGACTTGGCTGTTCAGCGATACCCTGAATTTCGGCATGTCGTGGAGCACCACGGACGTGCCCGTTGAGCCCAGCCGCGGTGTATTGTTGTCACAACGCTTTACCTTGGGGGGGCTGGCTCCTACCAATGAAAACATCTACTACTTGCAGAGCCGCAGTGCGCTGGACTTCTATATTCCGATTGTCGAAGCCACAGCCAGCCGCAGCGACTATGTGTTCCGCCTGATTTTCCATTTCGGGACTTCGTTCAGCATCCTTTTGCGACACCCGTGGCAGAATCAGGAGCCGGATGCTCAGTTCTATGGCAGCCGCCTGCTGCGTTACACCATGCTCAATCGCGGCAGCTGGGCCTACGACTATGGTCGGGCCCTATGGACCACCACGGCAGAGCTGCGCTACCCCATCATACCACGTATTTTAAGCCTCGATTTGTTCATTGATGCATTGCTGCTGTGGCGCGAACTGAGCCGGATCGGCAGCAGCAGCATCGATGATTTCCGCTTCACTGTTGGTTTTGGCCCGCGTCTGACCATTCCTCAGTTGCCGCTGGCCATCTACATCACTAAGAACTTCCGCTTTGAGAATGGTATATTAAACGGTAATCCGGAGCCGGAGAACTTTACTATGACTGAGGGCTGGGCCTTTAGCTTTGTGCTGAGCATTCAATTTTAAGGGCAGCTTCCAAAATTCCCTACCACAGAAAGATTCCGCGCCAGACCCGGTCTTTTCACGGAGTAAAGGTTCTGCCTTGCGGCAGGGTTTGTGGCAAACGGCCCGCTTCGATGTGCCATTTCCCACTGTCACGAAAGGCAGCAGGCTCTTGCTGCGCACGGCCTGCATTTTCTCCCACGCAGAAGCATGGGAGCATATACCATACAGCAAAGTATGTCTCGGCTCCCGTTCCTCGCTGCCGCGAAAAAGGAAGGTCGGCCCTGGCTGTGCACGGGCCTTCCCATTTCTCCAATGCTGCACAGGCTCGCATCGGAGCCTTCGTCTGGCATCAAAACGCGATACAATCGCCAGCGAAGACAAAATAAAGCAGAAGCAGGCGATTGTACAATACTGGTGAAGCGATACCATATTTTAGAGGTGCCCTTTAGCATTCTGAGGGAAGAATTTTCTAAGGAGTATTTTTATGTTCGCAAAAACTCAGACCTATAGAGATCTAAAGGGCAGCTCTAAAAATTCCAATTTCGTGTGGAATCGCGATCTTTTCTACGAGCAGCTTTGTTGGCAACTCATTTCAATACAACAAAGTATTCAAACGATTTGTCGCCTTGTTCTCACGAAAAATTTCAGCGATCCACATCGAAATGCGGTGCCATTGCCCAGGCGAAGCGATACCATTTTTAGAAGTGTCGTAAAGGGATTCCCGGTCGCTCTGCTGCTTGTGCTCAGCAGCGGATGGCTGGGATTCACTACAAATCTGAGGGCCCAGGAAATTACCCGGGTTGCGGTGCTGGACTATAGTGCAGTGATGAAAACTTCAGTGCAGCAGAGCCAGGAAATGCAACGCATCAAGGATCTGAAGGCTGAGGTTGGCCAGGAGATGGAACGCCTCAAAGAATATTTGCAGCAGTTACAACAGGATTACAATACGGCTCAGGGTGACAATTCGCGGCGGCGCCGCATCCAGAACGAGATCAACAAGCAACGCGACTACGGGCGAAAATACCTAGAGAGCAAAAACAAGGAAATCACGTTTTTGCAAAAGAGAGCCTCGCAGTCGGTGCGCAATGAAGACTTACAGCGTTACCTGCCCGACATTATCAATCAGGTGGCGCGCGAACAAGGTTACTCGCTGATTCTTGACAAGAACAGCCAGAGCATCGTCTGGCTAGATACTTCAATCGATATTACCGAGACGATAATCCAGCGCCTGAGAAAACGGCTGGGAAACTCCTGACCAGTAGCAGAATTCTCTAGGGAACCCCTAGGCCCCTGATTGCGCTGACTACCAAAACCAGAGTGCCTCGCCCCATACTTGAGATAGGGGGATAAGGCCGTAACTGCGCGAATCAATCGAATTTCCGGCATTATCGCCCAGCACAAAGATGAAACCCTCAGGTACCCGCCTCCAATTTTGCAGGCTGCGGCGCACGGCTCTCCGGACTTTGACATAACGCTTGAGAGAGGGGATGAACAGGGACTCGCCCCGCCAGCGCAAGGGCATCCCGGCCACCAGAACGCAACGCTTGATCATGAGCAGCTGCGAGGTTGCTGCCAAACCTGACAAATCTGGCCCGGCAGGAAGACTCTGTCTGGTGGCCGGGTGACCAAAGACCAATATATCTCCCACTTGGACAGTTTGAAAGCGATACGCCAGACGATTGAGCAGCACCAGCTTCCCTGGTCGCAAGGTGGGGCTCATGGAGCTTTCGCGGATTTGCACGAAAGGAAAGAAATGGAGCAGAAAGAGTGCTGCCAACACAAAGCTGCCCGCGCTGAGAATGAATATCCGGGACCATCTGGATGAGAGGACAGGTTTCCTTGGAGATCGTTGTTTCATGGTCTTGGTTTGGGGAAAAAACGGGCTCATTCTGTTTGGGGACCTCTAAAAATCGTATCGCTTTCTGTGAGAATGGTACAATCGCTTTGCTTGGTCTTTGCTGGCGATTGTCCGCGTTTTGATGCTGAGCGGATGAGGTTTTGCGCCAGGAAGTGATGCCGAAGCATACTTTGTTGTATTCTCCCATGCGAGCTGGCGCAGCATGGGAAAAATTCCATGGCACTCAGGTGGCCCAGTTGGCAAGGACAGCCTCCCAAGAAAAGCGAATTTTTGGGGATTTTCCTGTGATTTACCTTGCACTCCGCCAGAAAAGAGTATATTCTCCAAAACGAACAAGCTATTTCATATTCCTATTTCATCTTTGTTAAAACCATTCCGACCTTGGCCGGAAAATCATCTTTATGCATTATTTTGCATAATAATACTAAGGATTGTTGCACTATGGAACACAAGTTCAGTAAAATTCGCTCATCGCTCATCGCTCATCGCTCATCGCTCATCGCTCATCGAAAAAATTAAAACCATATGGCAGGGATAGTTATTTCTCTGCGGGGATTTCACGCCCATTTATTCTTTTATTTGTCTGCTCCCTGATTTTATGGGTCGCCTGCGATCCGCCCAGCTCTTCTTCCGATTCTCCCCCCATAGCCGATTCTCCCCCCATAGCCGAAGCTCCTCCCAGAAGTGGTGTCGCGATACGCACATGGCAGGAGCTGCAGAAAATGCGGGAAAACCTCGCCGGAGACTACTACCTGGTCAGCGACATCACGTTCCCCGCGCCCGGAACAGAGGGGCTTCCGGGGGAAGGCTTTGAGCCGGTCGGCCGCGATACGGACAAAACACAGGAAGGCTTTCAGGGGCCCCCCTTTACAGGGAAATTTGACGGCAACGGCCACACCATCCGAAAGCTCCACATAAAACGTCCCGACTCGGACTATATCGGCCTGTTCGGCAAAATCGCCGGGAAAGTGGCCAATGTGCGCCTGGAAGAGGCCGATATTAGCGGCAGAAAGTCTGTGGGAGCTATTGTGGGTCTCAATTATGGGGGCTATGTCAGTGGCGTTGTCTCCGGCGGTCGCGTTGTGGGCAGTAAGGAGCACACTGGGGGGCTGGTCGGTGCAAACTACAGGGGAACGGTGATTGGCCATAGCTCCGGTTCTGTCACAGGAACCATTCTGGTCGGTGGGCTGGTCGGGCGGAATGACCAGGCGGAATACGCCACCAGCGGCCTGGATCCCGGTAAAAAAGCACGGGTCATTGGGTATGCCACAGGCAGCGTGAGTGCCGAAGTCCCCCAAGATGTATATAACACAGACGCGGGAGGGCTGGTCGGATTCAACCGCCAAGCCGTACTTTATGGTTACTTTACGGGAACGGTCCGTTCCACAGTGGATCCGTATACGCAAAGCGGTTTTCGCGTAGGCTCTCTGGTCGGAAAGTCCTACGGCAGCAACGCCAGAGTCACAGGCTACTCCAGAGCTTCGGTCACCTTGGGGAATACGGACATTACGAATGCGCTTACAACGACACCCGGCTCCCCGGTGGCGAACTCCAACACCGGCTCAGGGCTCCGCGTATTGCAAGAGGGCAGCGGCATCCCGGACTTCAGTGCTGCCGGATTCGAGTTCGGAGAAGAGACCGGCCAGTGGACCTTTCACGCGGGCAAGTGGCCCAGTATCAATCTGGGCCCTGATCCCATCTTTGCCGATACCCGGCAACCGATAGAGCCAAAAGGGGACCTCTAAAAATTCGCTTTTGTCTTCTTGCGAAGCTATTTTGGAGCGAGGAAGTGAAGCCGAAGCATACTTTGTTGTATTGTATAGGCTTCCATGCTTCAGTATGGAAGAAAATGCAGGCCGTGCGCAGCAAGAGCCTGCCGCCTCTTCTGACGAAGCTGTTCGTTTCAAAAGAGCGAGCAAGAGCGCAGAATGGGATTTTTAGAGGTTCCCAAAAGTGTGATTAAAGTGTGATTAAAGTGTGATTAAAGTGTGATTAAAGTGTGATTAAAGTGTGATTAAAGTGTGATTAATGGGGACCTCTAAAAATCGTATCGCTTTCTGTGAGAATGGTACAATTGCTTTGCTGAGAAGCGATCCGGCAACAAAATCGCCACTTCAAGCACAAAATTGGAATTTTGAGAAGTCCCCCTTGATTATCTCATGCGCACCCTCAAGAAGCCGAACCCCATTTGCCTCAAATCTACTGAACCCGTTCACCTCCTTGACAAGTACGGCAAAATCTCTTTATGCTGGCGCGGCAATCTGCGGAGGGCCTGTAGCTCAGTTGGTCAGAGCGCACGGCTGATAACCGTGAGGTCACAAGTTCAAATCTTGTCAGGCCCAAACTGCTTTTACAACAGTACCTTTCAAAAGGTAACCCTTCACGGGAAAATCAAAAAACGCAGAAAAAATCCTTTCAGCAAGCAACACCATCAAGGGAAGCTCTAAAAATTCCAATTTTGGACACAACCAAAACTTGCCGGTAAGCTGGTCGTCATGGGACAATTTCAAAGCCCCGATGAATGGGGCCATTTCATGAACTGGTGGCAAGGCTTGATTTTGGGAATTATCCAAGGGCTGACCGAATACCTGCCCGTTTCCAGCTCGGGTCATCTGGCCCTGACGGAACAATTTTTTGGCTTGCGCATGCCCATCAGCGTCGATGTGCTGCTGCATCTGGCAACACTGATTCCAACCATCTGGATCTTCCGAAAAAAGATTGGCTCGCTGCTGCGCAGCTTTGGGATGCTGACTGCCTGGTTCTTCAAGGCGGTTCCCGATCCCGCCGAAAAGCGCCAGCGGCTGGTGGCCCTGGGCCCTTACGTGCTTGCTGACGGTCGCTACATCGCAACGGTACTGACTATCAGCATTTTTACCTTTCTGGTGGCTTATCCCCAGAAAGACTTGGGCCTCAAATTCCAGCCTCGGCTGATCGCCGGATCCTTTCTGTTCACCGCATTGCTGCTGTTGCTCCAGCACTTCCTAGTCAGACGTAATAAGCGAGCTGCCCAAAATCGGGCCGGAGGGCAGAACCTCCAAGTCTCGGCACCACAAAGCGGGCCCGGTTCGGAGCAGCTGAGTCAACTACTCCCGAAAGCGGGCCGGGGCAAGGTATTTCTGCTGGCGGTCTGCCTTGGTCTGGCTCAGGGCATTGCGGCCCTCCCCGGTATCTCGCGTTCGGGGATGACCATCAGCGTAGCTCTGATTCTGGGTATGAGGCGCAAAGAAGCCGGAGAACTTTCGTTTATCATTTCAATTCCATTGATCATCGGGGCCTTGCTGCTTGACGGGAGAGAATTACTGACAGTTGCCCGGCAAGCCCAAAATAGTGGTATTCTGAGCCTGGTACTGGCGTTTCTGGCGGCCTGCCTGAGCGGTTTTATTGCCTTGCATATGTTGCTGATCCTGTTGCGCCGAGGGAATTTTTATATTTTCGCAATATATCTGTTGCTGTTATCTTTTTTCAGCTTCCACTATTTTCGATGATGGTGTCCATACACCAGTTTATAAATTTTTGAGCAATACAATGTCCGGTAAATTGTTTGAGCCCGAATCCGGTTTTGACTTTGAACCAGAGCCATTTTCCGAAAATGCCCCCATCCGGTCGGGCACAGCAGAATCTGGAACCAAGCCAGAGTCCGAACCGGAGAACGCTCTGCAACTTGATGAGAACCTTTTTCTGGAAGTCCTGCTGCATCAAATGCCGTATAAATTGCAGCAAGGTCTGGCAGAGTTTCTGCTGCCACAGGAGTTTCGATCTCATATAAATCAAATCAATCAGAGCAAGCCTGAAGCGGCCTCCCTGCTCGCTCCGCTGGAATCAAGCAGCCGGGAAAGTCAAGGCTGGCACCGGGAAGAGTGGCGCTGGCAGTGGCTGCAAGACTGCGCCGCACAAGCGCAGAGCGGGCTGGATTCCTGCTGGCGGATGTTTGCCGACTTTGGCCTGAGCAGCTATGTTTCACAGCGCTATTTTGCCAGTTGCTATCGCGCGAGCATGGACTGCTTGGAGCGCGAACAGCGCGGCGAGTTGCGTATTATCCTGCGCGGACAGGAAGACTATCCGCAGGGCCTTTTAGACCTGCGCCAGGCGGCGCCGCGCATGCTATTCTGGCGCGGCCAGTCGCTTGGCACAGACGAGGAAGCAGCTCCCAATTACGCGGCTACCGCCATCATCGGCACGCGTTGTGCCGATGGCTGGGGGCTTCAGCAAGCTTGGCAGGAGGCCTTACTGCTGTGCCGGGAAGGGAGCCATTGGATGGTCAGTGGTCTGGCGAAGGGCTGCGACTACGCCGCCCACAATGGTGCACTGGATGCACAGAATGCCGGAGGCAAGGGCAAAACGCTGGCAGTGCTGCCTGGAGGCTTTGACCATATCTACCCCAAGTGCCACGAAGGGCTGGCCCGGCGCATTGTCGATCAGGGCGGGGCTCTGGTTTCCGAATATGCTCCTCAGGCTGCGCCATTAAAATGGCGCTTTATCCGGCGCGATCGCCTTCAGGCCGCCCTTGTACAGCGTATCTTGCTGGTGCAAAGCAGCTTGAATGGTGGTAGCATGCACACAGTTCAATCTGCCCTGGAACTGGGTAGGGCGGTGTATGTGCTCGATGGCCGGGAACCCTGCTGGGAAATCAGCCCCGGGAATGCAGAGGATGAGGAGCACTCAAAAAATCCAGAGATATCGGTAGGGAAGCTGCGTTTGCGCCGCAGCTTGCGGCAGTTTTCTCGCAACGGGAGCCTGATGAGTGCCAATTACGCTTTGCAGTATGAAGGCCAGGCCCGGCTCTGGCGCGGCTTGCAATCAATTCTCTCAGGGGAAAGGCCCTCACAATGAAAAACAGTCCGGAAACGGTCCGTACCCTTCCACTAATACCAATCCGCAAAAGTAGAGTATGATAAGTGTTGGTCACTCCCGTGAAAACGGGAGTCTATTTGGCAAATGCTCTAGATTCCCGTTCCCACAAGAATGAGGGGAGATCAATCGGAAAGAATGCTACTTTTACTGAATGGTATAATTCCCAAAGGCCGACACAGCAGCTTGAAGCAAGATGGAGTTGCCGTGACGGGCTGCCTGAGACCTTTGGTGATTGGCGATGCCGCAGGCATCCTGCCCCGAACTTACAGATGCTCCTCCCACAACTTCTGAGGCTGAGCAGTAATTCGATATGCCCCGCATCTGGGACTTAAATAAGCTGCCCTATCTCAATGAGCAGCAGCACCTAGACTTTCAGCTGGATGCAGATTCTGAGCATACTGCCGGCGATGTAGTCGCTGTGGGGGGCAACCTCTCACCGGGCCTGCTGCTCTCAGCCTACAAGCAGGGTCTGTTCCCCTGGTACAACGAAGGTGAGGAAATCTGCTGGTGGTCGCCGCAGCAGCGCTTTGTGCTGCTGCCGAAAGAATTGCACTTGGCAAAATCTCTCAGAAGAAGCCTGCGCCGCCATCTCTTCAAGCATCCCCTCAACGAGTGCTGCGATATGCGCCTCACCTTGGACCAGGCCTTTGCCAACGTGATTGACGCCTGTGCTCAGACACCGCGGCCCGGGCAGCTCCAAGCAGATGGCAGTGCTGCCACTTGGATCAGCCCGGAAATGCAATATGCCTACATTCAATTGCACATGCGCGGCTACGCCCATTCGGTGGAATGCTGGCAGCAGCAGATGGACGGGGGCGAGCAATTGGTCGGAGGACTCTATGGAATCAGCCTGGGGCGCTGTTTTTTTGGCGAATCTATGTTCAGTCTGGTATCGGATGCCTCTAAAATGGCCTTCGCCGCCTGGGCCTTATTTTTAGCTGAGCAGGGTTTTGAACTGATTGACTGCCAGCAGGAGAGCGAACATATGCGCCGCTTTGGAGCCCGGCTTCTGCCGCGCTCCGAATTTATCAGGCTGCTCGCCAACTGCCAACCTGCTGCCGAACTACAGGAGCACCAAATCCGCCAAAAATTCTGGGAGATGTGCCGCAGTGAATTCCCCAACAGCTCTTCCTTGGCCAAACTGCTGCTGCCCGCTTCAAACCGCAGCAGACTGAACAGATGAATGCGACAAAAGACTCTTCCCGAACTGTCCGATTGCTATTGGCACTAGCTGCCGCAGCATTGCTGGTCAAGCTGCTGCTCACGCCTTCGGCAACCCAAGCACAGAGCGCTGAGGCCCCGCGTTCTGTGCCAGCCAGCACTTTTGACCCGGAAGACTACCACAGCAAAGTGGAGTGGAGTCAGGAAATCCAGAACCGCATGCTCTACCAGGACTTTCGCGGAGCACTGGCGCTGTGTCTGGAGGCCCAGAGACGATATCCTGATCAGCAGTTGTTCCGCGATTATGAGGCCAGTATTCGCGAGTATTTACAGGCCTCAATGCGCAGCAGCAGTGAAGCCGGCGAGCGGGAAGACGAACAGTTAGAGGGAATCTACGAAGAGGATAGTTCCCGAATCTCGCTGCGCGAGCGCCTGGTCTTGCAGGCCGAACAGGATCCCCTGCTAGCACTACAAGGAGGCGTGGGCCTGCACCGCGCCTCAACCGCCGATAAGATGAGCGTACTCAATCCGTTCAGCCGGGCATCGATCGATTTGTATTTCAGTCCAAATCTGGGAATCAATCTGTTTTACTACGATTCACACTGGAACCTAGTACTGGAACACACTCCAGGCAGCAGCATTTCGGGAACCCTCTACAGTCTGGCTTTTGGCGGGAGCCTACGCTTTCGCAACAAGTTCAACGATTTTTTCAACCGCAGTACCCTGAGCTTTACTCTTGATGTCGGTATGGGACTCTACGATATGTTCCCGGTACTTAGTAATTATAATCCTCAATTATTTCTGTTGTTGGGTTTTGCGTTCAGTGACCGACCCTTTTACCACTTCTGGGGCATCGAAGCACTGGCCGGACTGCAAATTGACCTCAGTTTTTCAGTATACCTCAATGTACAGGCCAATGCCCCCGGCGTGGTACGAACCGGCAACTGGCAGGCAATACTGTGGCAGAGTTTTGGAATGCTGCGTCTGGGCCTTTCTTACCGGGGCAGTATCAGCGAACACTACAAAAATGAGCAAGTATTCTTTTTTCAGCACCAGTTCGCTCTGATGGTTGGCTTGGAGTGGCGCACAAACTTTCAATAAAAGGCCTTGCTGGAAAACGCTCGGAGCTTTTTAAGAGGTGCCCTGCTGCTAGTTCAGTTTGATTTTGGGGGTTTCCAGCTTATAGCCCTTGCGCTTGTAGGTAAAAATGGTATTGCGAGCATCACTCTTATTCAGTTCGCGGTAAAATTCGGCCAGGTCCCTGACTCTGCGACCATTGATTTCGGTAATCACATCACCTCTCTGAATGCCGACCACATCGGTGGCGGATTCGGCTTGAACGCCGATTACCAACAACCCCTCATTTTCTTTACTGTTGAGGCGACCATTCGTCAGCTTATCCAGCGCTTCATTGATCTTCTTGCTCAGCGGTAATACTCTGAGACCCGGCCAGTTCTGGCTCTGGTTCTCGACAAGCTGATCGTTTGCTGCACGTTTGCCCAGAGTCACAGTGGCCGAATGCTGCGCACCATTGCGGATCAGCAACAGCCTAGCTTTTTCTTTAGGGGGCAGCATACCTACCATAAAAGTCAGCTCATCCGAAGAAGCAACCGGCTTCCCGTTCAACTCAATTACAAAGTCTCCCGGCAGAATACCTGCTTTTGCTGCCGGAGAATCATTGTATACATCAGTGATAAACGAACCTTTTTTGTCTGCGATACCCATCGGATTAAAGATGTCTTTAAAGACTTCGCTGCCCAGCTGTTCGACAAGTTGTCGGTACCGGGGGATCGAGACACCCAGCCAGCCATAGCTCAATTCGCCTTTCTCTAAGAAAGAGTTGATGACAAACTTGGCGTTGTCGATGGGAATCGCAAAACCCAGCCCGGCACTGGCTCCGCTCTCCGAAGCGATCCAAGTATTAACGCCGATAACCTTGCCGTCCATGTCCACCAGCGGGCCACCGGAGTTTCCTTTGTTGATGGAAGCATCCGTCTGAACGAAATCGCTGATATTGTTGTCGGGTCCGCCCCGGCGCCCGAGATAACTGACAATTCCCTGGGTCACCGTGGACTGCAAACCGTCAGGGCTGCCAATAGCCATTACTATATCGCCGATTTCCAAGTTGGAAGATTCACCTAATTCGGCCACAGCCACATAGTCCAGCTTTTCATCGGCCTCAAATCTGACGATCGCCAAATCTACCCGGCTGTCATTACCCACGACTTCTGCGGGGAACTTCTGCTCATCGTAGGTCATCACACTAATGTCTTCCGCACTTTGTATTACGTGATTATTGGTCAGGACATAATATGTGTTCCCCTCTTGATGAATGATGGTCCCGGAGCCCAAATTCTGTCGCCGATATTCCCTAGGGGGCTCATTATCGCCCTGTCTTTGGGGCTGGCCAAAAAAGCGGAACAATAGATTCTCAGGAAAGGCCGGGAGCTCTTCTATTGTGGAAACATTGATCTGCACCACACTGGGCAGCACTTTCGAGGGAACTGCCCGGAAAACTTTCTGCAGTTGGGCAAAGTTGGGGTTATCAGAGACCAAACCACTGTTGCTTTCCTTAGCGTAAACTTTGTTCTTGCCGACTAGATTCCCGGGAAGCTTTTGCGAAAAGTTCGCATAGCTGAGTAAATAGCCACCAAGAACACTTAAAAATATTAAAAGAAATAACGCAAACTGCCTTTGGTATTTCATTTTTTCGGAACCTCCCGATATTTGATTTTTCCCTATTTGATTTTTCCCTAAAGGGCACCTCTGAAAATTTGCTTTCGATGCCAGGCGAAGAGATTTTGAGCGATAGCGAGGAACGAAAGCCTTAGCATATTTTGCTGTATGGTATTTTCTCCCATGCTTCTGCATGGGAGAAAATACAGGCCGTGCGCAGCAAGAGCCTGCTGCCTTTCGTGACAGTGGTAAATGGCACATCGAAGTGGTCCGTTTGCCACAAACCCTGCCGCAAGGCAGAACCTTCGCTCTGTGAAAAAAAACCGAGTCTGGCGCAGCATCTTGGTGGGGAATCTTGGGAGCTGCCCTTTAATCTGCCAGGGGTCAGAGGATCTTTGAGGATAAACACGCCTTGAAAATAAGCGATCCTGCGGGTGGCGGCAAGTTTTTTTCGGAGACTTCCGGTAGGGCTGTTTGGGGGCACCTCGAAGAATATATCGCTTCGCGGTTCTATGGTACAGGCGTCCATGCTTTGGCATGGGAGAAAATGCAGCCCGTGCGCAGCTAGGGCCGACCTTCCTTTTGCGAGTTGGCGCAGCATCTTGGTGGGGAATTTTTAGAGCTGCCGGAGGCAAATTTTCACAGTTCTTTTACTGAAAAACCCTCGGGAATTCACGCTCAGACTTTTGCGTGGCTCCGACAGACTTCCGGAGACGGGCAGTTTTTCAGTTATGGCAGAATACCGCTTCCATAACCTCACGCAGATCCGGATCCTGCTCGTAATAATGCTGTTCGCGCTCTGCAGCAGTCAGCCCATAAAGCTCGTGCGAACTGTAATGAATCCAGAAATTATCCGCTTCCCTCTCAATTCTGTGGTGCACCGCCCAGTAGTCAGGGATTTTAGGCAGGGGTTCACGGTAGGTAAACTCCTTATAATCATGCACTGCCAAACGGAAATTTTCCGGGTGCTTGCTATAGTTCAGAATCAGATTCCATAGATAATTAGCACTTTTTCCCGAATCATAAATGTCATCTACCAACAACACACGATCTACCGGACGAATATTTTCGGGGGCTGTAGTCCAGCCGTCAATATTGATCTGCTCTTGGGTATCAAAGCCTTGGTAGTTGTGGGCGATGACTGCACAGTAAAGGGTCGGAGCCTCCGGCATCAGCAGCTTGAACACTTCACTGATAATGTTTCCCAAACTGGCCCCGCCACGCAGCGGGACGTAAATCATGCTGGGGATAAAACCATCCTTCCACATTTGGTAAGCCATACGGATACCATTGTTGCGTACGGTAATTGGGTCAATAAATATTTTTTTGTTTACCATATTTATAAATTTTTCCCTTTATTCATCATATTTATCTGTAAAATATGGATTTTAATACCCAGAAAATATCGAACATCCTGGATATCTGTCCCCGGCAGCCTGCTAATCCTCAGTCGTGTCCTGGGTAGTTTTGACTGCGGCTTTGGTTTTAGGAGTCCGGTGTTCCTTGCCCTGTCGCTGATAGGTATAGACCAGTCCGCCGTCCGGCCCCACTTGGTTGAGAATGTGATAGAAGTCTTGGAAGCTGCGCACTTTTTGGCCGTTCAATTCGGTAATCACATCATTTTGCTGCAAACCAATCAGATCTCCGGTGGACTGGGGAATGACCCGCAAGATCCAGAGACCTTCGGTATCTAGGCCGCTACCGATCGCTTTGAAGTTCACGTTCAATTCTTCTAAGGATCTGGTCACCTCCTGGTCCAGGGGAATCACATCGAGGCCGGGCCAGGCGCGATGGGACTTGGCATCCCGCAGCTCTCCCTCTTTGCGCTCCCCCAGTTTTACATCGACTTCGCGGACTTTACCGGCCCGTAGCAGCTTTAGGCGGGCCTTCTGATCGGGGGGAATGATGCCGATTGAAAAGGCCAGTTCATCGGTGCTGCTGATTTTCTTGCCATCCACTTCGGTTATAAAATCGCCGGGGCGCAAACCCGCCTGATCGGCTGGCGAAGCTTTATAGACACTGGTGATAAAGACCCCCTTTTTGCCATAGACGCCGTAGTCACTCAGTACAACGCGCTCGATATTCGGGCTGATGCGGTTCAGGATGACAGCGTATTCCTGCATTACAATTCCCAGCCAGCCATAGCGCATCCTGCCCTCTTTGAGGAAGGCTTCGACAATGTATTTGGTGTTGTCAATGGGTATGGCAAAGCCTAGGCCGGCGCTGGTGCCACTCTCTGAGGCAATCCAAGTATTGATGCCGACCACTTGGCCGTACATATTGACCAGCGGCCCGCCAGAATTGCCACGATTGATGGCCGCATCGGTCTGGATGAAGTCGTTGATATTCTGGCCGGGCCCCCCGTGCCGCCCGATATAACTGACAATTCCCATGGTTACTGAAGAGCGAAAGCCATTGGGACTGCCCACTGCCATCACCCAATCGCCCACCTCAAGGCTGGAAGATTCGCCCAGTGTGGCGACTTTCAGACCCTCTGCGCCGTAGGCTTCAAAACTGAGCACTGCCAGGTCCACTCGCGCATCGCGACCCACCACTTTGCCCGGGAATTTGCGCTCGTTGTAGCTGATGACTTCTATTTCATTGGCATCTTCGATGACGTGATTGTTGGTAATCAAAAAGTACGTGTCACCTTCCTGACGAAAAATCACGCCCGAACCCATTACCGCAGAGCGGAACTTACGAGGTGAAGGGTTTTTGTCCGGCGACTTTTGCTTGTTTTTGTCGTTGAAAAAATCGAATAGAAAGTTGGAGCTGGCCGGACTGTCTCGTAAAGCAGAAATGTTCAGCTGTACAACTGAGGGCAAAATATTCCTGGGAACGGCGCGCAATACACCCTGCACTCGCTGAAAATCTTCAGTAAAACTTTCTGCGCCAGGAATCTCGTGCTGCTGAGTGGCCAGGGAGTTTATGCCTGCGAGAATCCCGAGAGTCCAGAGCACAGCGACCAGATACCAGAGGACCGGTCGCTGTTTCGGAAATCTGCCATGATTTCCGTCACTATTTTGCTCAAAATCCATTCAGAACTCCTTTTTGTCAATGTCAATCGCAGCAGACATGATCGCCGGAATCACTCAGGGAAGCCCCAGACCCGTAGAGCGCAGCGCGTAATTGGGGAGGGCAAAGCAGGCCGAAATGATATCACGGTTCAAATAATGCAGACCGCGCCCGGACCGGGCTAGGTTCTGCAGCGCATTTTCGCGCAATCGCCATTCTGAACGCAATAGTTCCGCAGCGTAAATTAAGCTCCAAGTCCCCAGAGGATAGAATGGTATGGCACTGGTATAGATACCGCAGTGCCTGAACTGCTGCTTCAGAACGCCCAGAATCTGCTGCTGGATGTGAGCCATGCCATAGAAGGTTTCTCCCTGCACCACCAAGATGCCTCTTTCTTTAAGGGCTCGGCGACAGTCCCGATAAAAGGCTTCGGTAAACAGACCCTCAGCGGGTCCGCCGGGGTGGGGATCGGTAGAATCAACCAGAATAATATCAAAGGGCGGGTGGTGACCCGCTGCACAGTCGCCCATGTACCGAATGCCATTGCCAATGCGAAGCTCCATGCGAGGATCCTCATAACTGCAAGCCAGTTCGGGAAAGTGCTTTTGCGAGAGCCGCACCACTTCGCAATCAATTTCCACCTGCACCAGCTCTCGGACTTCCGGGTGGCGTAAAGCTTCCCGGCTGGTGCCTCCGTCTCCACCGCCAATTACCAGTACGCGCCGGGGCTCGGGGTGGTGCAGCAGCGGTACATGGGCGATCATTTCGTGGTAGGCTGCTTCGTAAGCTTCAACCAGCATTACCACATCATCGTGTACCAGTATTTTACCCAATTGGTCGTGGCGGTATACGCCAATCTGCTGAAACGGACTGCGGGTTTCTTCGATCAACTCCAGTTCCGGGTATTCCAGCACCAAGTTGTGCGGGGTCTTTTCGCGTATGCTGACGATCCTTTGGCTCATCAAGTTATGGTCTGCTGATTGGCGGTATTTTTCTGCCAGTTTTCAATTTCCTCTAGGTCACCCCGGCGCAGTTCCACGGTGGAAGTGTGTTCGGCCCCCAGCCTAGTGCGGATATGGTGGAAGGCTTTTTGTGCATTGGTGCTCTCGCCGCAGGTGTATAGATCCAGCGAGGCATAAGCGTACTCAGGCCAAGTGTGCACCGTCAGATGAGACTCGGAAATGACCACGACGCCGGAGACACCGTGCGGATTAAAGTGATGGAATGTTTGAGTAATAATCGTGGCCCCGGCGATTCGGGCTGCTTCACAGAGAACTTCTTCCAGATAGGCTGGATTGTTGAGTGCCTCCCGATCGCAACGGTACATTTCCACCAGTACATGGTGGCCCAAAGTCGTGTTGGTCATCATTCTCGTAATAGGCTCTCCTCTTAGATAATGTCGGAGAATGGATAAATGGTAAACACCGGTATCCGAATTGTGGGCACCTCCCAAAATTCCAATTTCGCGTGGACTTGCGATCTCGGGTGCGAAACGGCTCACCCCGAACAGAGCCCACAGACCGAAATATTCAGAAGAATGCGTAGTTGCTCGCGCAGCGCTTCGGTAAATTCTGTGCGGTTAAGCCATTCGATGTGGTCTGAAAATTCGGCCGGGACCTGGTAACCGGTGATCAGGTCGTCCCACATATATGCACCGAGCACCTGGCCCTCACGGTTGAGCATGAAACCGTCCTGGTAGCGCAGCGCAGCAGAATCAGTGGGGGTATTCAAACGCTGCCCCTGCGCATCCCGCATCAGAGTGCCCGCACCGATTGCAATCGGTGCTTCTTCAAACGTATCTATGCTGCCGTAGTTGATCACAGCCAAAAATGGCACCGAAATGCGGGACACTCCCGTGATGCCTCTTTTGCTTGCCGATTCGGGTTGTTCTAGGCCGACCAGTTCCAGTATCTGCAAATATTCTTCAGCGTGTTTTATCTCTTTACCATCGCCGCGAAAGGGCCTCGGGTCCCAGTACCAGACTTCCGGAATGTGCTGTGCTTTAGCCTGAGCGTTCAGAACAGGAAGCAGCGTCTGACACCAGGGGCAAGAGTCAAAACCAAGCAGCAGCACAAAACTTTCCTCGTTTTGGGCCGCTTCCAGAACCTGCTGTGCGGTCTTGCTGACAAAGACGTGGTCGCTGTCCTTAAGCAGGGAATATTTGTCGAGAAAATCTTGGTGGTCGGGCATCTTCTCCTTCCTGGGAGAGCTCTGGCAGGACAACAGCAGGGTGCTGTACAGCAAAAGTGCAACGATGCTGATATGTAGTCGGTTCATCTCCAAGTACTCCTCCCGGATTCCTTATGGGCACCTCTAAGAATGGTATCGCTTCTGTGAGAATGGTACAATCGCTCTGCGCTCAGTCTGAAATTCAAGGTGTACCGAAGACAATCTTGACACTCAAGCGCAAAATTGGAATGGTTAGTGGCGCTCTTTAGCACTTTGGAGGTATTTGATGCCTACTAAACAAAAATATCTGTGTTTATCGCTTCTGTTCGTTGTTGCAGGCTCGGTCTCGAGCCTTCATGCTGCAGGAATCGGGAAAGAATCGCTCAGTTTCCAGAAACAATCGGGGAAGTGGGGGCTCGGTGTCGAAGGCGGCTTGGTCTTAGGGGCCTTTGTTCCCGCGGGAATTCCGTTTGCCAGTTTCCCCGACTCTTGGCTGGCTCTGACACTGCATATTCCCAAAGTTCCGGTAATATTTAGTGCCGGTGTAGCCGGTTTGGGTTTTGGCGGTTACGGTCTCAATGTCAATGCGGACTTTTTCCTGGGTGGTCTTTCGATCACCAATTGGTTCGAACTGCATCTGTTTCTGGGGGCAGGCGCTTCTATTTACAGCTATAGCAATGGAATCGGACTCTCGGTGGGCGCACGTTTGCCGCTGGGCATGAGTTTCTGGCTGTGGCGCTGGTTTCAGATTTATTTTAATATTACGCCGATTGCCGGTTTGGGAATTGGTTTTGGTAATCCGCCGCGCTTTTGGATTCACTTCGAGGGACCCATTGATTTGGGTGTGAGATTCTGGTTTAAAGGTTTCCATACCAATCGCACTAAGGCCTCAGGTTCTTCGAACAAAATAATACGCAGGAATATTGCACAATGAAGCACAAGTTCAGTAGAATTCGCTCATCGCGACACTTCCATCCTCTCCCAGAAAGCCCCAAACATTAACGCCATGCCGAGGGAAATTTGCTTTTCCGCGGGTTTTTTGCGCCCATTTGCCTTCTTTTTTATCTTTTCCATCTTTCCTTTGGCACTCGCCTGTGGGGGCAGTGTTCTCCAAGCGGATATTTCCATCCGTAAATTCCAGATTTATTTTCTTCCTGACTCTCATCCCTTTTTTATTGTCTTCCTGCGATCTGCCAGATTGCATTGATGATGCTGAGATCCCCTCCTTCGTTGCTGAACCCCCAACAGGTACAACGCCAGCTACAACCGCACCAGCTTCAACGCCAGCTACAACGCCGCCCGTTGCTCCAACCCCACCAGCTACAGCAACACCGGCTACAGCAATACCAGCTACAGCAATACCAGCTACAGCAATACCAGCTACAGCAACACCGCCGCCGGAAATTCAAAGCTTCCGGTTTCAGAGCAGCCTGAACTCAATTACCGGGGGGGTGGATATCCCTAGCACCATTGATAACGCCGCAAATCAAATCATGGTAGAAGTTTCCCCCAATGAGCTCGAAGATTTTAAGAATTCACAGGCTAATCTGATTACCACTTTTGATACCAACGACCCCAGAGTCAGTGTGAAAATCGGAAGCACCGATCAGACTACCGATGTTTCAAAAAATGACTTTTTTAACCCGGTGGTCTATACCGTCAGTACCCCAGACGAGCAGAAAGACTACGATGTCGTGCTAAGGAGTGGTCCTATCCATTATATTCACCCGTCCCGATTCCGCGATATATTGGCACAGGATGCCCCCGATGCCATAGACCGAGGCTGGCTGAGGACAGACCACACCTCGCTCACTCTGATGCCGTTTATGAGTATTGAGGGCTTGAATATTCCGTCTGTATATGGCGTTCAGTTCCTAACCAATCTGGAAGCTCTATTCGCAGCCGATAATCCGCTGAGCGAAATTGATTTGTCGGGAAACTCTGCTTTGTTCGTTTTGGATGTCCGCAATAATCAGCTCACCGAGATTGACTTGTCGGCAAATACCGCCATGGAAGACCTGCGTTTGAATGGTAATCAGCTCACAAAGGTTGATATACGGGGTATGCGGCAGGTAACCGTGTTGGAGATCGATGCCTGTACCGACGGTGCAAATCCGCTGACCGAGTTGCTGGTGCACGAGAACATCAAAGATAACGCAGAAATCAAAGAGGCCAAGGATAACTGCGGCAGTAGTCTGACAATCAAGACTTACAGCGGAACCGGTCCTAGCAAAGCCGACTATACGTTGGTCGAGAGCGACTATACGCCTTCGCCGTAATCCGTTCGGCCAGAGGCTCCCCAAAAAGGAAAACATTCAGGAAGCAAGTCGCAGGCGCGAGCGGCGCTTCATGGGTCCCCTAAAGGCGCTTACAGAAGCTCTGCCAGTTCTCTCAGCAGTTCCGAGTGCCCGGTGCAGAGCCGCCAGATGGAATCCGCGGCCTGACCGCCCCCTGAGTTTTCCCGCTGCCATTCCCAAGGCAGGCAAATGGCCCGCAAAATGCGCCGCTGTTCTGCGGTGGCTTCCCCATCGTTTTCTGTAAATTCCGAAGTTTCCGAAGTTTCCCATGCATAGGTGTTCGGGAACTGCGGGGAGGCGGTACGGCGCTTCCGCTGCTGAACCTGCTGGTGGCTTGGCGTTTGCGGGCCGGCAGCCCGCGGCTGAACCGGCATTGGCAGCTCCAAGGCAAAGGCGTAGAGACTGATGTTCCCGCCGTTGTTGCTGCGTCCGGCCCCGTACTTCAAATCACCTCGGATGGGTGCCCCCAGCGCTGCCAGTTGGCAGCGGATCTGATGGTGGCGACCGGTTTCCGGTTGCACTGCGAGAACGCTGCAGTGCTGATCCTCTACCAAGCAGCGATAGCGCAGTTCGGCAATCTTGTACTGTTTGGAATCAGGAACGCGGCGGCCTTGCCAAATGTATGATTTGTTGCTGGCGGCCTCTTTGCGTAGATAGTGGCTCAGTCTGCGCCAGCCTCCGCTTGTGGCTTCGGCAGCCGCTTTGCCCCCTGGCCTGCCTTCCACTACCGCCAGGTAAAACTTGCGAATCTGTTGCTGCTGAAAGGCCGTAGAAAGTCGCCGCATAGCCTTGCTGGTCTTGGCCAGCACACAGAGGCCGGCCACGGGCCGATCGAGGCGATGGGGCAGGCTCAAGTAGGCGTTGCCCGGTTTGTGGTAGCGTTCCCTCAGGTAGGCTTTGCCGTAGTCGAGTAGCGAGGCATCTCCGCTCTGATCTCCTTGCACCAGCAGGCCGTGCGGTTTATATACCAGCAGCAAGTGTCGGTCTTCGTAGAGGATCAACGAGGCGAAAAATGCGGCGGGACTTTGCGCGGTCAAATCTCCGGGCCTTTATCCGGGTCAGTGCCCAAGTCAGGATCCGGGAAGGCAGGGGTCCTGATATTTCCACTGCTGCGCATTGCGCGCGTGTTCTTGGGCAGCAAAATGACCAGGCTGCCCGCTATGCCGAGCCCCGGCAGCAGCCAGCGGGTCCACAATGCCCCCGCTGCGGTACGGGGCAGCACCACGAAGGCCGAGATTGCCAGCATCGCCCAAAACAGCAAAAGCAGCACCAGCTTACACTTGAGCCCGGCAGCACGAACACCGCTCAGGCGGCGCAAATAGCCGCCGAAACAGCGATTGTACCAGAGCCAATGGTGCAGCCGGGGCGAGCTGCGCAGCAGGCAGGCCCCAGCCAGCAGCAGAAAGGGGGTTCCCGGGAGCAGGGGCAACAGCACTCCCAGTACGCCCAGCCCCAGCATCAGGATGCCTGCCATCAGTAACAGGATGCGGGAGAAGATGTTACGGCGCATCCTGTGTGCCACTTGTTTGACTGTTTCGTTCACGGGTGTTGCGGGCTTTGTAAATGAGACAATTTTGCATTATAAACAAATCCGGAGTTCTGGATTCCCGATTTCTCAAGGGATATGGGCACCTCTAAAACATCTTCGTCCCCAATCATGTGAATCTGAAGGGTATGCGGTCTTCCCATGTCTATAGGCTAAAAATTCCAATTTCGCGCTGAATCGCGATCTTGTTGCCGAATAAAAGTTCTGCCTTACGGCAGGATTTGTAGCGAATGCCGAGGCAAAGCAGGGCAATAGCACAATACTCACAGAAAGCGATACCATTCTTAGAGGTACCCTTGAGTTCCTGCTAAAACGTTTTTTCTCCGGCACGTGAAAAGAGCACAAAATAACTTGTCCCTCCACTATTTTTAACTAAGCTGGAGCCCTGTTTTATTTGCCTTGTCGACTTCAGGCCCCCTTTATGGGGATACGGGCAACAGACATTCATGGGAAACACCGGATGAGAGACAAATGTTTTTTTTAGATGCTTGGACACACAAGGGAATCTCTAAAAGTTGTATTGCTTCGCGAGTGTTGTTGGATTGCCCGCGCCTGCAATCCAGAAAATTTTCGATGCCGGATGAGCAAGATATTTACGATAGCGAGAAAGCGGGATCGAAGCATAATCTACTGCATAAAAGTATTTCACTGACGGGAGCAAAGCGAGGGAAAAGTAAAGCCCCGCTACAAATCTCCTCAGAAGCAAAACCTTTATTCACTGAAAAGATTGCCATTCCGTGCGGGATTGGGCTCTCTGGAGCTTCCCGCAAGCCACACAGCAGGGCTCAAGTCATGGCAGTGTGGGCACTGACAACACTGTTGTCAAGTGTCAGTTTGCGTGCCTACGATGCCGCGACTCAGGACTACAGCGTGAGTCGCGGCGACACACTCTATTCTCTGGCACGTCGTTACGGCGTTTCCGTCAACGAAATCATGCGGATCAACGAGCTGGACAACAGTAGTGAGCTGAAGCCGGGCATGCTGCTCAAAATTCCGGCACGAAGTTTTCCCGGCCGGGGCAAGCGTTCGGCAGCCAGCACGCAAAGTGATTACAGCACACATAATGCCGCTAAAGGCGAGACCTTTTACTCCATTGCCCGCAAATATGGGATGAAGCTCGATGAACTGCTTGAACTCAACGGACTGGATGCCAACGCCGTGCTGAGGCCAGGGCAGAAACTGGTGGTCAAAGTACCGGGAAACAATCCATCGCCGGGGCGCACGAGCGCTAGCTTCAACAGCATAGACTTCAACGATGTAGCACTGGATGATTATTTTTGGCCCGTAGCCGGACGGCGCGAAATACTGAGCGACAAAATGCGGGGGGTGCGGATTCTGGCCCTCGACCAGAGCCTGGTTTACGCTGTGCGCGATGGTAGAGTCGTATGGCTGGGGCCGTACCGCAGCTATGGCGCAGTAGCTCTGGTCGCCAGTGATGACGGTCATATCTATTTGTATGGCGGCAATGTCCACTTTCTGATTAACATTGGTCAGGATGTACAAAAAGGCGAGCCATTGGGCAAGGTTGATTCAGCCGTGGAGAACCAGCTGGCCGGGCAGTCCCGGATTTATCAGGGCTATAACGAACAGTTGGCCACCGCTCAACGCCATCCCAGCCAAGTCTACTTCTCAGTGTTCCGCAACGGTGAGTTTATTCCGACTCAGAACGCACCGCGCAGCTGATACTTCGGAGGTCCCCGTAAGTTTTTCTTTGCTGAGGAAGCGATTCGGCAACAAGATCGCCGCTTCAAGCGCAAAATTGGAATTCTTAGAGGTTCCCTTGTTTCAGAAACCCGGCTAATTCCCGAGGCAGGTCGACCTCGCCGCCATAGCGGTGCAGTTCTTGTTCCTGCAGAGGCAGCAGCCACTGCTCCTCTTCGGCGAGCGGAAGCGAAACGGTAATCACGTAGTTCCAAGCTTCGACAAAGCCCTGCTGTGCACATTGCTCCGCTTGGGAACTATGGAAGCTGAAGGTCAACAGTCCCAGGTACTGCCTAGGCTGCTGTGCGCGTACATATTTGCAGGCTTGACTGAACAGAGCCCGTTGCTCATCAGGGCTCCGGGCATAAATGGGCAACAGCAGCAGCAGGCTGTGTCGCGAAGCCCACTGGCTGACCATATCACAAGGTAGCAGGGCGGCCAACGCAGCAAGAGAAGCATCCGGGCCGGCTGCGCCGTCGCGCAGACCCACCACCCCGGAATACTGGCGCGACCGGGCATACCAGAGCAGGGTCTCCCAGTACCTTACCGTCCTCTCATCGCCTTGGTGGCGCAGCTGCTCACAGGCTTGTTCAAATTGAGCTTGTTGGGCCTGATTTCTTCTGTCGTTGCGCAGAACCAACAGCGGGGAAATCTTACTGGTAAGCATGACTGATCCTCGATTCAGAATGATAATGATCATCTTAGTGGGATCCTCTGTAAAAAGACAGGTGCGAAGCTGCTATGTGTATGGGAAAGTAGGGCCTCTGTCATAAGTCTTACTTGTATGATCGCCCTGCTTTCCGTATGGTAGGGAACTCCCCTCCCAAGGAGTGTGAAATCTATGGTGGAACTGCGCGGCACTACGATCGTTGGCGTAAAGTATCAAGGGCAGGTGGCTCTGGCCGGGGACGGCCAGGTTACCTTTGGCGAATCGGTAATGTTCAAAGGCAATGCTCGTAAGATTCGGCGCATTGCGGGGGGCAAGGCCCTGTGTGGCTTTGCCGGTTCCACCGCTGACGCCTTTACACTGGAAGAGCGCTTTGAAGCTAAACTCAAAGAATTTAATGATTTGACTCGCTCTGCTGTCGAACTGGCGCGCGAGTGGCGCATGGACAAGGCCCTGCGCAACTTGGATGCAATGCTGCTCTGTGCCGATGCACAGCGCATTCTACTGATTTCCGGGCGCGGCGATGTGATTGAACCCGAACACGATGTAATTGCTATCGGCTCGGGAGGGGCCTACGCCTTTGCGGCAGCTCGCGGCATCCTTGCTGCGATAGGGGATGGGCAGGGAAACAAGAAAGGCAAAAACGATGCCGCCGAAATAGCGCGCAGGTCCCTGGAAATCGCGGCTGACATTTGTGTGTTCACCAACCGGCAGATCATGGTGGAAACCATCTAGCAAACTTTTAAAGGTTCCCCATTAAGGAAATAAACAGGAAAATCATGGGAAAAGTATCCAAAGTAAAAAAGGCATTGAAAATTGATGAACTGACACCCCAGGAATTGGTCCAGGAACTGGACCGCTATATCGTGGGCCAGGAGGCGGCGAAAAAGACGGTGGCGATCGCTCTGCGCAACCGGGTGCGACGCAGCCTGCTTGACGAAGATCTGCAGCGCGAAATCACGCCGAAAAACATCATTATGATCGGTTCGACCGGCGTTGGCAAAACCGAGATTGCGCGGCGCTTGTCACAGCTCTCCGGGGCACCGTTTATCAAAGTCGAAGCAACCAAGTACACTGAAGTGGGCTACGTCGGACGAGATGTCGAGTCGATGGTACGTGACTTGATGGCCTCCGCGGTCGGTAATGTGCGCAAAGAGTTGCAGGAAGAAGTCGAAGAAGCGGCCCGGCACTACGCAGAGGAGCAGTTGCTGGACCTTCTGCTGCCCGGTAACCAGCAACGCAGTAACGATGCCGTCAGTCGGGCGGCGGGCTTTGATCCTTCTGCCGATCCGGAGCGGCAGAATCCCACTGAGCTGTCCTCACCTGGCAGTGCTGAAGAGAGCCCGGAGCAGAAGGTGCGGGAAAAGTTCCGCCGCATGTTGCGCGCCGGAGAACTGGACGAGCGCATGGTAGAGCTGCCCGCTGAACGCGGTATGGGCCCATTCGGCGGTGCCTTTGGTTCTGGTTTATCCTCAGGCAACACTGCCAACGTTGAAATTTTTACTAATATTCCCGAAGAATTGGGCAACTTGGGAGAGTATTTGCAGGAAACCGTCAGTGGCCTAGCCGGAGGCAACAACCACCGCAATAAGCCGCGCAAAGTCAATGTTAAGAAGGCTTGCGAAATCCTGCTACAGGAACAGCGAGAAAAGCTGGTAGATGAGGATGCCGCTCTGGAATTGGCGCGCGACCGGGTGCAGAACCAGGGCATTATCTTTATTGATGAGATCGATAAGATCGCGGTGCGCGAAGGACGCAGCCGGGGCGGCAGCGGTGAGGTTTCGCGTGAGGGAGTACAGCGCGACATCCTGCCCATCGTCGAAGGCTCGCAAGTGCGCACCCGCTACGGCATGATCGACACCACCCATATTTTGTTTATCGCGGCAGGAGCCTTCAATCTAAGCAAACCATCCGATTTAATTCCAGAGCTGCAAGGCCGTTTCCCGCTGCGCGTAGAGCTGGAATCGCTGACGGCAGAGTCCTTAGAGGCAATTTTGAGTACACCGGAGAACTCGTTGATTTTCCAATACACGAAACTACTCGAAACCGAAGGCATTACTCTGGATTTTCGACCGGAGGCCCTGAAGCGACTGGCCCGGATTGCCGCCGATGTCAACGCCAACACCGAAGATATCGGGGCGCGGCGCTTGCATACCGTACTGGAGACCTTGCTCGAAACGGTCTCTTTCTTTGCCAGCGACTACGCCGGCCAGACGGTTAGAATTGACGAAGCCTTTGTGGAGGATAAACTCCAAAATATTGCCACCGACCAGGATCTCTCACGCTATATTCTATAGGGGGACCTCTAAAAATTCGCTTTCGATGTGGATCGCTGAGATTTTTCGCGACAGCAAGGCGGCAACTCGTTTTAATACTTTGCTGTATTGAAATGAGTTGACAACAAAGCTGCTCGCGGAAAAGATCGCGATTTCACGCGAAATTGGAATTTTTAGAGGTCCCCTATTAGGGGACCTCAGGAACAGAACTTCCGAGGGCCCACCACCGATGTAATGGCAAGCCCCTGCCCTAATGCTCTTCTTTTGGGTAGCGGTACAGCTCGCCCTCTAAAGACTGGAACAACCAGACATCCTGCTCCTCGCCAACCAGATAACTCTCGGTCAGTGGCACCTTGCCGCCGCCACCGGGCAGATCTACGGCAAACTGCGGCATGGCTATGCCCGAAAGCCTGCGCCGCAGCTCTTTGACGATCTGATAGGAGCGCGAGAGTGGGATGCGAAAATGCGCCGTGCCTTCGGCCAAGTCCCCCTGAAACAGATAATACGGTTTGATCCGCAGGCGCACCAGCTCCTCGAACAGCTCACAGAGAGTATCGGCACAGTCGTTGATCCCGCGCAGCAGCACTGCCTGATTGAGGATGGGAATACCGCTGTCCACGATCCGGCCTAGGAAGTAGCGGGTGACTTCGTTGATCTCCTGGCGATGATTGAACTGAGTGAGCAACCACAAGGGCTGGTAGGAGCGCAGCATGGCCAGAAGCTCTGGTTCAAAGCGCTGTGGCATGACCACGGGCAAGCGGCTGGCGATGCGGAATACCACATCGTGCCGCAGTCCCCGCAGTTCACGCAGGATGCCGTCCAAGTGCCTGGTGCTCATCATCAGAGCATCGCCTCCGGTCAGCAGGATTTCGCGGATTTCGGGATGTCGTTCTAGGTAGCTGCTGATGCTGCGCAGCTGCCCGTATTGCAAGGTCCCGAAGTTCTGACCGCTGAAACGGCGTCGGAAGCAGTGGCGACAGTAGGTTGCACAGCTATCGCCCAGCAGGATTAACAGGCGCGAGGCGTAGCAATGCACCATGCGCGACCGGGGCGCGCTCAGCTTTTCCTGTTTGGATGAATCCGGCCCGCTCTGTTGTCCCTGCCAATCGTTGTGCGAATAATGATCTTCTCCCAATGGGTCTTGCAGCTCATAGTCGGCGCGCAGCAGCTCGGCAGCACGCGGCACGATCTGGCGGCGCACCGGGTCATCCGGTTCGGAGCCCTGTACCAGCGATAGATAGTGGGTACTGACGGCAAAGGGCAGACGACCGCGCAGCCCCTCTTCCCCCGCATTGAAGTAGGCCTGCTCCGAAGGAAGTAAGGGCCAGGGCAGCTCACCGGGATCGGTGATAATGCGCTGTTGTCGCAGCTGGTAGGCTTCCGGCAGTTCGCTCAGGCTCTCCATCTAGTTGGCACTGCCGAACAAGCTGCGGAAATACGGCTTGAGCCTGCGAATTTCGGGGTGGTATTCAAAGTGCATGGTATCGAAGCGTCTCCATTTCCCACCCCAGATAAAGCCCTCTTCCTCAAAGGTTTTGATCACGATTTCGGGTAACTGCCAGCGCTTTTCATAGGGATAATTCTGCCATTCCAAACCCTTGCGCTGCACCCACAGCCAGTATGGGTCGCCGTCCCAGCGCCGGGGGATCAGATCCACTGCGATGCCATAGCTGTGCATGCTCAAGGTGCTGGTGCCAGCAATATTGCGCCAGACAAAGCCGCTGGTGCTGCGCAGGTTTTTCAGAAAGCGATCCAATTCCAGGTCGTTTTGGCGTTCCTGTTGCAATACAGCTTCCACGCGCCGCAGGGTGGGAACCAACATTTTGTGCACCTTGACCACGTAGCCCAGAAAGCGCAGTTCAATCAGATACTTGTCGATCATATCCGAACGCTGCCACACATCGAGCAGACTGTGGAAAAATTCCGGATTGCGACTGCGCAAGCCCCTGCGTCCCAGCGGACGCAGACCTTGCCACAATGGCTCGTTCAGGAAGTAGCGATTGCTGCGAGGCCCGCCCCCCGGCTCTGTGGGCAGCTCTTCTGGGTAGTCGTAGAAACGATAGGCGCTATAACGCTTCAGATAGTCCGATTCAGCCTTGGCTTTGGCATCAAGCAAGCGTCCGGCAGCCCAATAGAATTTCTTGCCGCGTACCAGCAAGACCCAGTCATCGTCCTGCCAGAACGGGCCTTCGATCACATCGGGATAGCTTTCGGACAAGGCACTGCTGATAATATGCCCCGCATTGATATCTGAAAGACTGTAGCTGAGGTCGGATTGCGGCACCGCAGTACTTGCTGCCAGTCTGGCGGGAATCGGTCGCTGCCCTTGCGGCAGTAATTCCACGCGTCCGGTACTGCTCAACAACAGCAGGCAGGGCAACAGAATCGCCATGTTGCTACGGCGGGCCCATTGTGCTTTTCCGACTGTTCCGGCGCCCCTGGGCCTCCACAGAAAACAGTTGCTACGCATACTAGATTTAAAGGGAACCTCTAAAAATTCGCTCTTCTTGCAAAGCTATTCGGCAACAAGATCACGATTCAGCGCGGAATTGGAATTTTTAGAGAGGTGCCCTTGATTTGGAGTCTTGGAAAGCGTTGCGCACCAGCTGAGTGGCAATACGGTAGATGTACCAGATTGAATCTTTCTTATGCAGATAGTAGGTATAACGAACCAGCTCCTGATAACCTTCGCGCTGAAAGACCTCAGAGACGATGACTTCGGCCTCTTTATCTGTATAAGTGGTGCGGATAATCTCAAAATTCAATGGCGCATCGGTCATCACCGCCACCTCCGGAATTGCGCCTTCGATGATCGACTCGCGGAAGCCATCGAGCAGCTTGCGCTGCTCTTGTTCATTCGAAGCAACAAAACGGCGGTAGTAATAGCTGCTCTGGCGGATCAGGTATTCCAGATCCAGATACAGGAAATAACGGTTCCAGTACTGCTGAACCAAGGCTCTTAGCATGTAAGAGACTACCTCATCCGGTCTCAGCTCCTGACGAGTGAGCAGTTCCCGGGTCTGACTGTCGATGCGTTCCTGGTATTCGGTCCGGGTGCTCACCCGGGGCCGCACATTCAGGTATAGTTTGTTAGAATGGATGATATTCTGTTCGGTCAGGTCGGTTGAATAGCTTGCTTTCAGTATGAAAACCCCTGGATCTTGGATTTCGACAAAACGGTTGAGCGTGAATACAAAAGCATATTCTTCGCCCGGCTCCAGAGAAATATCACGGTAAAAATAGGGCCGACTACTGTTTTGCAACATGGCATAGTCTGCCGATTCCTGAAGGATTTTATTGTCCAGAGTGCGCACATCAACTCTCAGATTAAAGACTCGATTGTCGGCGGTTCGAAAGAAAAACGCCTCGTTGCTATCATTGTATAGAATGGCTTTAATGCGAATTTCCGAATCTGTGTAATATACCGACTTATCGAAGTAAGCTAAGGTAAACTGAACTGCAAATAATTTACTAGCACAAAGACTGAGGAATAAAAACAGCCCTAAAACGCGCGGCAGGCGCGACTGGTACACCGATTTCAAAACAAGCTCCCGTACAGAGATAGGACATCCATCCCATATCGACCATTCGCCTTCAATATGGAACAACCCGGCTCCATTCAATTTTAGGGGTCCCCTTTATTAGGGAGTCTGTAGGGCACCTCTAAAAATTCCAATTCCGCGTGAAATCGCGATCTTTTCCGCGAGCAGCTTTGTTGGCAACTCATTTCAATACAACAAAGTATTAAAACGAGTTGCCGCCTTGCTGTCGCGAAAAATCTCAGCGATCCACATCAAAAGCGAATTTTTAGAGGTACCCTGTAAAAATTTGCTCTTCTTGCCAGTTATTTTGAGCGAGGAAGTGGAGCCGAAGAATACTTTGCGGTACTGTAAGGCCTTACTGACCAAGCTGCTCGTTAAAGCGGGCAAGAGCACCCATCAAAATGATGAGGATTTTTAAAGTTTCCCCAAGGTTTATAGTTCAGAGACCTTCGTACCAATCCGGCAGAGCCGTGTACCGAATGCGCCGAGCCACAAACCACAATACATTTTTGGGTAATTCTCGGAACTTTCCACCAGAATCTTAGGGAATCTTCGGAGAACCGCTAAAAATCCCGCCTCCGCGCGGAGCAGTGATCTTCGTATCCATATGATCTATAATATCCCGCAAGTTTATAAAAATCCTCCTAGGTTCTGGTGCCTCTGGGTTCCCAAAAGTGATATTTATACAGTGGACAATGAAATGCTTTTCAAATCCAAACCTTATTATGCTGCAATGTTTTATCTGGTGTCTCTTGCGCTCACCGGATTGCTGGGCAGCTGCCAGAAACCCGCAACGACCAGTACATCTCTGCCTGTTTATATTGAAGACCCCAAACTGTTCTACGCCCTGGCAATCTATCAGCGGGAACAGGACAGCGCACCCATCAGCATCCACCTGCAGCCGGGCCTGGAAATGTTTTTCCAGCTCAGTGGCGGCGAACGGCCCATCAAAACGACAGAAAGCCTCCTAGCCGCACAACAGGGTCAGAGGGCCCAAGCGACATTGCAGAACAAAGGGAAGGGGCTGGATAACAGCGTGGCGCGTCTAGAACTGGGGGGGGGGCTCTTTCTCAGCAGCGGCTTACAACAAATGTCGCAGCCGGAGCTTTACCTAGAAGAGCTGCCCGAAGAACTGCATTACGAGAAGCTGCGCCGGCAGTCCCGAGCCCAGGCTCAGACCTATGAACTGAACTTCCCCGAGTCGGACCCTGTGGGGCCTTACCTGACACCGGTGCTGCTATATCCGGCACTGTTTGAATTTGTCCCTGGCGAGCTGCCAGCAGAACTGGATGTATTCTCAGACCCGCTGCTGCGCAATCTGGAACAGTCGCAATTACCTCGCTTACTGAGCTCCACATGGCTTGCGGAGCAGCTGCTAGAAGCTCCCCGGAGCAACTATCGGCAGGAAGTCCAAGAACAAGGCGGTAGTTCTTACATCCGGCTCCAAGCTGCTCGGAGGATTCTGTTAGAGTACCTGAAGACCTTACCTCTGCGGCTGAATTTCCGACCCGCTGCGATTGAAGATGGCAGCAAGGCAGCGGATGCTTCATCGCCCGGGCTATTGGAACTGCGACTGTTCATCCGCAGCTACCGAGAGCTACTGCGTCAACAGCAGACCGTGCAGGCTGCTCCACCCCAGGCCGCTACAGATGCCCAAAGCTACCCGACCAATAATTCCGGCAATCCGGACTTGTCATCACAGCGGACTTTGCGCCAGCTCGGGGACGAGTTTGCCCGGCAGCAACAAGGACTCTATGGCAGCATTCTGCCCGGATATTTGTCGGGCGCTTCATTGGGATATCGCGATACCCTGATAGAGCCGCATTCCTATCCCTATTTGTATTTCTTGACTCCCTCCCTTCGCTCCAATGGCGAGCCGGGCATCGGCAGCACTGGCTCAAAAGCCGTACTCCAATTGCAGCTGGAAAAAGTGCTGTGGGCCGGCCTGAGCAAGGATCTGGGAGAAGTCCGGGAACAACAGGCCTTGAAACTCCTGCGCTGGCTGCAAAGTCGCGAGGGCCAACTGGCCCTGCAACAAAAACTGCCCCGGCTGGACAAGGAACACAGTCTCGGCATTTATCGGGGTCTGAGCATTTATCCGGAAGTCAATGTAGCGTTCTGGCGCGATTTGCAACTTGACTGGCCTGCGCGCTTTGCAATTCACTGGCAGCTGCCTCATCAACTGGTGCAATGGCAGCCGGAACTGTTCCAAGGTCTGAGTCTGGCTCAGGAGCTGCTGCTGCGCAGGCAGTCGGCTAAGAGCATCATTCATTCCTTCCTGCTGCCGTATCTGTTTCTGGCTGAAGATCAAAAAGGTATGGGTGGCACCGGGATGCCTTCGCAAGCGTTGGACTGGAGTCTGTGGCTGCCGCTGTGATGCGCAAGCTCCCTTGACTTACGGGTACCCAAACCAAGGAGGCCTCATGTCCGGCTCTATTGCGACAAACCAAACGGCGCAGCAGCTCGCAGAGAGCGATCCTTTTCGTCCGCTGAAGCAATGCTTTGCCCCGCCGCAGGCCAGCCTGCTGCGCAGGCTGCTGTACTTCCTTGCCCGGCGCAGCTACGGAGTCTTCCTGCAGAAAAACTACCGCATCCGCCATGTAAATGCCGATTTTCTGCGCGAGTTGAAAGCTCCCTATGTGCTGCTGGCTAACCATGTTACCAACGAAGACCCGTTTATTTACAACATCCTCTGCCCCTACCCGATTGCCTGGATTATTGGCAAGTCCATTGAACGCGAGAGCAAGTTTCCCTGTTTGCTGCGCATCCTGCGCTGTATCAGCCGCAGCAAAGAAATGGGAGACCTAGACACCATCCAAAAAATCCGGCAGTGGATTGACGAGGGCGAGGTCTTGGGCATCTTCCCCGAAGGACAGACCAGTCTCAGCGGGGTCAGCCACCCGATCCCCGAGGCAACGGCCAAGCTGCTGCGCTTCTTAAAGGTTCCGGTGGTGGCACTGCGCAACGAAGGCGGCTATTTTGCCCGGCCCCGTTGGGCCTACCGGCGCCGTATTTCACGGCGGGGCGGAATTGAGTCTAATCAATGGAGCCCTGGCAATCCGCGGGAGTCCGGCATTACGCTGCATTACCAGTTGCTCTTTGACGCGAAGCAGATTCAGAGCGCTGAACTTGGCGAGATCAATCGCAGCATACAGCAGGCTCTGCATTATAATCCCTACGAAACGCAGACCCGGTGCCCGGCTCAGCGCCCCTGTGCGGCCCCGCTGCTGGACCGGGGCCTGCGCGAACAGAACCTAGCCGAAAGCATGGAGCTGTTGTTCTATAGCTGCCTGTCCTGCCGTAGCCCGGAAAGCTTGGGGAACATGCGCTCTGAAAAAATGGAGCTGTATTGCGCTGCCTGCGGCGCTCGCTGGCGCATTTCAGATGATTCATATTTCTTGCATCTGGAAAGCTCCGGCAAGCTGGCGGAGCTGCGCTACAGCCTGCATCAGTACTATCAACTGCAACTGGAATTGCTCTCACACCTGGCCCGTCAAGGTCGTTTACGGGTGTGCCGACCCTTTGCTCTACTGCGCGGCTACAGTGCTGAGGCCCGGCACCTGCGCAAAGGGGGCAGCATCCGCGAAAGTGGCGCGGGAAACATCTTGGAACTGAATGAGGAGGGGCTGAAGCTGTATCGGAATGATGGCTCCCTTGCCCTACAGCTGCCTTTGGAACGACTTTTTGCCAGCCATGTCTTCAAATTCAACATCTGGGAGTTCCACGCCTGCAATGACGAAGGCCGACCTGTTCTATTTGTGGTCGAATTCTCCCGCCGTACCGACTCGGCCTTTCTGTTGCTGGACAGCCTAAAGGCGTTGCAGGAGCACACCCATGTCTGAAATGGCCAAAGCAGAACCCTTTTCACAAATGGTCCAAAAAGAGCTTGAGCAGTACCTGCGCAATTGCCTGGAACCCGACTTCCTGTGGCACAACCACACCCTGCGGGATGGCGAGCTGGATGCGGACACCGAAATAGAGAGTCCACTGCGCACGGCGTTGGCAGAAGTACTGGAGCCCATGCGGCAACTAGTCTTTCGGCCTGGCAAACGCTGGCGGCCCACCTTGTGTTTGTTGCACAGTCTGCTCGGCTCTGATGCTCCGGAAGGCAAAGCCGCCTCCCGGCTGCAAAGCCCGCGTTGCCGAAGGCTGCTTGGCCCTTTGGTGGCCTTGGTTGAGCTGCTGCACAATGCCACTCTGGTGGCCGACGATATCGAAGACGGGGGCGAACTGCGCCGCGGCATTCCGGCCCTGCACCTGAGCCATGGCCTCGACCGGGCCCTGAACGCCTGCAACTGGTCCTACTTTGCCGCTTCTATCCTGCTGCGTCCCTTGCAGCGGGAACTTATCGGAAAGACGCGGCAGCTTTTGCACTTACAACAGCTCAGCCAGGAATGTCTGGACCAGATTCACTTGGGGCAGGCCTTGGACATTCGCTGGCATCGACAGCACGACTATCTGCCCACCGCACACGAGTATTTTTGCATGGCCAGCCTGAAGACCGGAGCCTTGGCGGGCTTTGCCGCCGAGCTGGGCGTGCTGGCCGGGCAGCTGCTTTGGCCCGAACAGTTGCCGGACAGGACTCCCAGCTCGGCGAATGAGCAGCCCCAGACACTGGCGAACAGCAAACTGGCTTCGGAGTGCCGAAGGCTGTGGCAGCGCATTGGCCGAGCCTTTCAAGTGCTGGATGACCTGCTCAATATCACTGTCGGCAATCCCGGGAAACTGCGGGGTGATGACTGGCTGGAAGGCAAGAAGAGCCTGCCGCTGTGCTTGTTTGCCCAAGGCGGGCTCCAGGTCTCCCACTCCCCCAAAGATGAGTCAAGGCGGCAGCAGATTGCTTCCTGGATGCAGCGAGCCCGGCGGGCTGCTTCCACGACTTCCGGGTGCAGCGAGTCTGGCGGACTTCTGGCTGCGACTCTGGAGCAATTACTAGACGAGTTTCTGGCCGTGGGCCGGGCGGCCCTGCTGCAAAGCGCAGCGTGGCTGGAGCGGGAACTGCTCACCTGCCGCGAGCTGGCCGAACGGCTCTACGCCCCTTTTGAGGGCAGTCCCTGCCCCGCGGAGTTGCTGGGCCTGCTGGACAGGTTGGACGCAGAGACCGGGCACTGTCGGGACTTTATTGGCGGCGATGGCTGAGAAAGGGAAGCTCTACAAATTGGCTTTCAGGGATTCTTGGAATTGAAGCGCGAAATTCTAGGCAATTTCTTAGCAGAAGGGATTTCGTTTGGTTCGGGCACAGAATTATCAGCTTGACAGAGCCCGCGTTGTTATTGATAATGGGACGCAGATAGGGACCTCCCAAAGTTTGATGCCGAATGAACCGGATTTTGCGATGGCGTGGGGGTGAATCTAAGGAATATTTCATCTCGTCAAAGAGTTTTACTCACAGAGCTATTGTAAAAATACGTGTTCGGTGCAGGGTTAAAATTCCAAAGGTCTCAATAATAGAAAGAGAGGTATTAGTTGTGGTTACCAAAGTCCCCGATGCTGTATTCAAGACCCGGGTGCGCGATGAATCCATAAGTGGCGACAATCCGTTTCGCTGGCAGGATCTGACTACGAAGCAAATTTTTGCTGGCAAGCGTGTTGTATTGTTTTCGCTACCTGGCGCCTTTACGCCAACCTGTTCCACCACTCACCTGCCTGGTTACGAAAACCACTATGATGAAATCAAGGCTCTGGGTGTAGACGAAGTCATCTGTGTCTCGGTAAACGATGCGTTTGTGATGTTCCACTGGGGCCAGAGCCTGAATATCAAAAAAGTCTTCCTGTTGCCTGACGGCAACGGTGAGTTCACCCGCAAGATGGGAATGCTGGTCGATAAAAGCAATCTCGGTTTTGGTATGCGCTCCTGGCGTTACTCCATCGTGGTCGATGACTGCCTGATTGAAAAAACTTTTTTTGTCGAGCCGGGCCACGGTGACAATTGCGAGAGCGATCCGTTTGAAATCTCCGATGTCAATACGATGCTCAAGTACCTGAAAAGCGCAAAAACCGGTTAAGGGAATCTTCCTGAAAATTCCAGCTTTGCGCTGCTAGGCGCAAGTTTTGTAATCTGTTTGAATTCGCTTTGAATTTGATCCTGTCTGCTCCGACAGGCTATGAAGCGGCAGAGCTGCCAAAAGCAGCTCTGCCGCTTTTTTAGGGGGTCCCCTTTAGGACTTTCTCTTGAGCCCGGGTTCCCAGTAAGTACTCCAGGAGTTGCAAATCAGAAGCCCGAGTCAGTTTCATATTGGCACTCTCGCCCGGCACGATACGGATCCCGGTTTCCGGCAAATAGTGTTTAACCAAAGAAATATCATCGGTTATGGCAATTTCATTGCGTAACTGATGCCGGGTGAAGGCACGGCGCAAGGTTTGCAACTCAAAACTCTGCGGAGTCTGGCTCAGCATGACGCTGGCGCGGTCTAGCAGTCGGGAGACATGGCTGTGTCCCGCATCTGCCACAAATAAGCTATCCTGGGCTGGAACGGCGCAGACCACCGCATCGCTGTGCCGGAGCTGCCGCAAGCTTTCATCAATGATACGTTCGCTGACTAGGGGTCGGGCAGCATCGTGGATCAGCACCTGAACTCTACGGACCGGTGCTGCTGCCTGAGACGCTCTTTGGAACTGCCATTGCTGAGAGAATTCCAAGGCCCTGCTGCTCGATTCATGGCGCTCTGCGCCCCCGGCAATCACAAAACAGGGAGCAGGGCGGCTTGGTCCGGGAGGAGCTTGCCAGCTGGCAAGCTCCTCCCGGATCTGAACGACATAGGCCTCCGGGCAGACCAAACAGACCATATCGATGCGCGGATGGCACGCATAGCGCAGCCAGCTATGCCGCCACAGGGCCTGGCCACCCAGTTTCCAAAACTGCTTGGGTTCCTGGAATTGTTCCGCTATTTGGGAAATCTGAGTGACTTCGGCTGCTTCATATCTCCGGGACACTCCGCAGACAGTGTCGAGGGCGGCATGTTGAGCTGCCCGGTGACCGTTGCCGCCCGCCAGAATAATAGCGATATTCAGAGTTGGGGCGGTGTCCGATGGGCTCATAGCCGATATATAGCGCAAAACACGGCTTTTTGCTAGTATCGCTCCGAAATGAAAACTGTGATTGTTGGTGCGGGATTTATTGGCTTCCAGCTGGCCAAACAGCTGATTGATGAAGGCAAAGATGTCATCATCTTGGAAAAAAATCCGGCGGTGGCTCGCTATGCCAACGAACGACTGGACTGCAAGGTCGAAAATGCCAGCGGCACAGATATAGATATCTTACGGACTCTCAAGCTCAATGAAGCCGATTTTTTTGTGGCTCTGACCGATTCGGATGAGGTCAACCTGGCATCTTCGTACATTGTAGGGGCCCAGTTCCCCCATCTGATGAAAGTCATTCGCATCCGCAACCTTGAATATAAATCGATTCATGTGATTGCCGACTCGGTAAAGGGGCCTTGTGTGGTGGTGCATCCACCGCGGGAGACTGCCGAAGCGATTATCAAAACCATTGAGCACGGCGCGGTCGGCGATATTTATGAATTTGCCGACGGCGAGATTCAGCTGCGCAGTTTTGTGCTGCTGCCCAAGCAGCACAAGATTATTAACCGGGAGGTGGAGCAGCTGCGCCGCGACTCAGAAGTATCCTTTTTGATTGCCTTGCTGCGCCGCAAAGGTGTGCTGCAAGTACCCACGGCCCAGACCGTGCTTCAGCCCAAAGATACCATTTACATCGCTGCCGAGCAGAGCCATATCGGTCAGATCATCGACCAGTTCGGCTTGGGTGTTGATGATAGCAGCAAGCGTGTGGTAATCCTGGGCGGAGGCGAGATTGCGATCACGGTGGGTCGCCTGCTCTCTAGTCAGAAGGAACAAGCGGCCCAAAAGGGTAAGGATGGTGGGATTCTGCGCACCCTGGCCAAGTGGCTTCGGCGTACCATTGCGTTACAACGATATAAAATCAAGTATATCGAACGCGATTACGCTCGTTGTAAAATAATAAAATGCCGCTTACAGGACGTTGAAGTCTTGAATGCAGATGTCACTGAAGAAAATCTGTTCGAGGAAGAGAATCTGAGCAGCGCGCATATTTTCATTGCCGCCACAGACAACCAGGAACTCAATATTGTGGCGGCACTCTACGCCAAGAATACCGGTATCCGGCGAGCGATTGTGCTGGTGCGCTCTAAGCAGATGCACAATGTGGCCGCCAGTCTGGGCTTGGATGTGATTGTGAGCACCGGCAACACCATGGTCAATTCGATCATGCGCCACATCCACGGCCAGAACGTCCACAACATCCAAAGTCTGGTCGATGGTGACATGGAAATCCTGGAGCTACAAGTCGGCCCCCATTCCAAAGTGATCGGTCAATCCCTCAACGAGATTCGCTTACCAGACATCAACACTCTGATCACTTATATTTACCGCAATGAGGGGACCATTTTGCCCACCGGTTCAACGGTGCTACAGGAAGGCGATCGGGTCATCATTGTTACCGGGAAGGACTCCCGCGAGCGCCTGGTAAAATTGTTCAACGGCAACGAGAGCCAGAGCAGCAACGAAAGGTCTGCGGGCCAGAATCCTGCCAAAGAAACATAACGCCGGAGAAGCGGGCACCGGATGAATTTTCGTACCTTGTTCTTGGGCCTTTCGGCCCTGATGCTGATGATCGCACTGCTGATGCTGGTGCCGTTGGGAGTGGCTTTACTCTACGGCGAGCAGCATCTGCTGCGGCCCTTCTTGCTGCCGATACTGGTTGGATTGCTGGTCTTTGGCCCGTTGTTGGGCCTTTTAATGCGCAGACGGAAATTCAACCGCAGCTTGGTGCCGCGTGACGCCTTGCTGCTGGTGACTTTTTCCTGGTTCTTTGTGGCGGCACTTTCTGCAGTGCCGTTTGTGATCTCCGGCGAAGTCCCCGGTTTTATCGATGCTTTTTTTGAAACAATTTCCGGTTACACCACGACCGGAGCCACCATTCTCAACGACATTGAAACGCTCTCGAAAGGGCTGCTGTTTTGGCGGGCCATGACCCACTGGCTGGGAGGTATGGGCTTTATCGTGCTGACAATCGCCCTGTTCCCGCTGCTAGGGATTAGCGGAGCGCAGTTGATGCGCGCGGAAGCTCCCGGGCCGGACTTGGATAAGGTAACTTATCGGATCAACGACACAGCCAAGATTTTGTGGGGTATCTATACAATCTTCACCCTGGTTGAGGCCTTGCTGCTGTGGCTGGGGGGCATGAGCCCCTTCGATGCGATAACGCACAGTTTTGCTACCATGGCCACCGGTGGCTACTCAAGCCACAATGCCAGTATTGGAGCCTTCCCCTCAAGCTACCTGCAGTGGGTTCTGACAATTTTTATGATTCTGGCCGGCTGTAATTTCATGATGTTCTATCATTCGTTCTACGGTAAGTGGAGCAAAATTGCCCGCAATACCGAATTAAAAGCGTATCTTTCGTTGATTGTGATGGTCAGCTTGGCGATCGCCCTGATTTTGAAGTTGCAATATCAGCCGGGACAGACTTTCGCTGCCAGTTTGCTGGATGCAGCCTTTCAGGTAGCCAGTATCCTGAGCACTACCGGTTTTACCTCGGTGGACTACGATATTTGGCCCGAAAGTGCTAAAGTGCTGCTGTTTCTGCTGATGTTTGTCGGCGGCTCGGCGGGCTCGACAGCCGGGGGCATCAAGGTGGTGCGAGTGCTCTGCTTGATCAAAAAGGGTTTGCTGGAGCTGCGTTATATGCTCAAGCCACGCGGTTTTTTCCGTATAGTGGTCAACGGTCAATCAATGAACAGCCTGGTAATTGCTGCCATCATTGGGTTCCTGATTTTATACGCCCTGTTGCTGTTGCTCACAACGCTTGTACTTGCGTGGTTCGGCAGTGATTTACTGAGTGCATTTTCCGGTGCCTTGGCTACTTTGGGCAATATTGGCCCCGCTTTCGCAGACCTGGGGCCGACAATGAACTATGGGAATCTGCATCCATTTGTCAAAGTGTTTCTGTCGGTGATTATGGTGATTGGCCGCCTGGAAATTTATACAGTACTGGTTTTGTTCATGCCGCTCTTTTGGCGCAGTTTTTGAGCCTAGTTTTTACCATGCTGGACGGTGGGAGGATCTCCCAAAATGGTATCGCTTTCTGTGAGAATGGTACAATCGCTCTGCTTTGTCTTCGCTCGTGGTCTTCGCGGTCTTCGCTCGCGGTCTTCGCTCGCGATCGTATCCCGCGTTTTGATGCTGAGCGGATGAGATTTCGCCGAGCATCAGGAAGTGGAGCCAGAGCGCATACTTTTTTGTACAGTAAGGATTTACCAGTAAATCGATTCGGCAACAAGATCGTCGCTTCGAGCGCGAATTGGAATTTTTGGAGGTGCCCCAAATTCACTCCAATGGCCAAACCACTGATATGAATATCTCTTCTCACCCCTTACGGCACATCTGGCTGAGCATTTTTGTCGCCTGTTACTGTCTGCTGGTTTTCCTATATGCAGAAAGAAACTTGGGCTCACAAGAGCTCGCGCCGGGAGAACCTATTCTGGGTGATATGCTCCCTCCCATTGCACCTGTTGCTTCCAACAGCGCGGCGGCAGACGGTCAACTGCAAGTGTATCAGATTTTGCAGGTACAGCTTGGTAGTGCCCAACCGTATCAGGCTGTAGAATTACAGCTTGAGCCCGCGGTTGTGGCATTTCAGAACCCAAACAATTCGGAAGCTTCTGAGGGAATCTCGCAGCCGGTCAGCCTGCTGGTCTATCACAGCGTGCGCAATATTCGTTATGCGGGGGGCAGTATCGCCCGAGAGGACAACGCCAACATACTTTATCAGGGGAAGCGACTGTGGACCCGCGGCTTATCCGGGAAATCGAAGATTCATTTCATCCTGACCGAAGTCGGGCAGAACCCGGCTGCCGACTCATCTATCTCATCAGCGGGCCCGCAGCCTGAGAGCCACTACAGCCTGAATGGAAAGGTACTGAATATTCCGGTCGCCGTGAGCGATTTCCCTATTTACATTGTGCTGTATCCATTTCAGCGCAGCACTGCGGCCCTCACTTTGGATTCCCGGCCGAATGTTGATTCCAAGCGAGATCCGGTTGCGAATTCGGGGGCGGGCTACCACTACCAATTGCGTTTTATCAGAAAAGATTATGGTTTTGTGCGTTTCCACTTGCAGTTGTCCACACGTCAACCCGGCGGGCAGAGTGCCTCTCATTATTTGGATGATCCCAATCTTTTTTTGAGCATTCAGATTGATGAGAATGACCATGAATGGATTTTTGATCCCGATTTTCCGTCGGGCCAGAACGGTGATCCGGCGGAGCGGGGGCGTTATAGCAAAAATTATCGCTTGGGTCTGGGGCCGCATAAGGTGCAAATCAGTAGCCCGCGTTATTATGCTCGTGCCCGGTTCCAAACGGAAGCGGGGGCCCAACAACTGGTGGAACTGCGCCTGAAGGAGCGGCTGGGCCGGCTGCAACTGACTTTGCCCAAAGATGCGATGCTCTTGCTGGACGGCATTCCATTACAGGACCAGCAGCATCTCACACCTGTCTGGCAGGATGTTGAAATCCGGGAGCCGGACAACTACCACTATCAGCAGCCTCGTTTGCAATATCGCTTGACGGTGCCGACCGGCAGGCACCATGTGCTGATTCAATACGAAGGCAACACTTGGCAGCGAGAAATTTATATTGAAGAGGGCATGGAGCAATATTTTGAGTTGGACTGGGCGCTGCGCAGCCAATATTCTTCGTCTCAACCGTAAGGGTACCTCTAAAAATTCCTCGCCACAGAAAGATGCTGCGCCAGCTCGCGATTCAGCGCAAAATTGGAATTTTTAGAGAGAGAGGTCCCCTGAATAGACTCCCGCTTTCACGGGGAGACAAACATGTATCATACTCTGCGGATCTGTGGTTCCTTACCCGCAGGCCAGAGAACAGACGCCAGAGAACAGACGCCAGAGAACAGACAAAGAACAGACAAAGAACAGACAAAGAACAGACAAAGAACAGACAAAGAACAGCGGCCCCGCTTTGGGCGGGGCCGCTGAGGCCGCTACCTGCCAGACAGGGAATCCCTGAGTTTCACCAGCTCCGTCTCTTCTTTCGGGGCCCGCTCAGACTTGTTCTTTAGCTTCACAAATTTCTCGCAGTCCGCCACAAAACTCTTTTCTTCATCGGTCCGCTCAGACTTGTTCTGTATCTCCGCAAGTCTCCTTAGTTCCGCTTTTTCCAGTACACCCGCAAGTTTCACCAGAATCCTGAGTTTTTTCAGCGACTCCTTTTCCTCAACGACGAGCAGGACACGGTCTATCTTCTTGTCAAACTCGTTCAGTTCTTTCTGTTCCGCGGAGCTCCATTCAGGTTTGACCGCGAGCTTCACATACCGGTTCCGTTCCGTTTCGTGCAGGCCTCCTGCCTGCAGAAGTTCCGCCAGTTTTGTCCGCTCTGCGGTGTTCAGTGAAAATACCTCCTTCGGCAGATCAGGGCCGAGTCCAATATCTTCGGGGGGGCCACAGGCGAGTGTCAGGGAAAGGAGCGAAAGGAGGGCGAATGGGCGCAAAAAAACCGCGGGAAAAGAAAATTTCCTGCGGTATAGCGTTAATTTTGGGGTTTTCCGGCGGGGTAGGGGAGGGGCGCAGCGATGAGCGATGAGCGATGAGCGATGAGCGATGAGCGAATTTTACTCAATCTTTGTTTCATGACAATACTCCTAGGCATTATTACGCGAGATAATGCATAAGGGGCCCTCTAAAAATTCCATTCTGCGCTCTTGCTCGCTATTTTGAAACGAACAGCTTCGTCAGAAGAGGCGGCAGGCTCTTGCTGCGCACGGCCTGTATTTTCTTCCATACTGAAGCATGGAAGCCTATACAATACAACAAAGTATTCTTCGGCTTCACTTCCTCGCACCAAAATAGCTTCGCAAGAAGACAAAAGTTAATTTTTAGAGGTCCCCATAAATTATGATGTTCCGACCAAGGTCAGAATGGTCCCGATACAATAATAAGATTTCGAGAGCAAGCCAATGTATAATGATTTGGGGGGCCGGAGTCAAGGGTAAATCCCAAAAAATATTAGAGGTCCCCTTGATTTGTTCATTTCCAAAAGTTTGCCAGTGCGTTCTTCAATTTTTGCGCTTACGAAAGGCTTGAAGCCGGAAGTCTTCAATCAACCTGCCAAGCTTGTCCAAGGCCGCGCTGATATTGGGGGGATAGGACTCGCCGGAGCTATGGTTGCTCTGCTCCAGCATTTGACGGACGTTGTTGAGCCAAATGCCGGCAAACTGAATGGCATCCTGGGCAGTGCGGACGCGTTCGGCACTGGTGCCAGCTTGGTTGCATACCATTTCATTGTATAACTCAACCGCCTTGGGTGGATGATTTTCAGTCGCGCTGTAGACATCCGGGAGGGAGCGTTCCATGCGATCAATTTCGACCCCCGTTGCTGCACCCACGCCCCTTGCGTAATAAGCTATGCCATCCCAGTATTCACGGATAAACTGCTGTATCGCCCCATACAAAAGAGAAACTTCTCTGATACATTTCTCATCGAGACTGGCCAGTGCAGGGTAGCTGGTGATGCCCGCCCGAAGTTCTTCCAATATATTTTCAGCAAAGCCGTCTTTATTGCGATCTTTGTAAGCCTCTTTCCGTTTCCGCTCTTGCGCAGCTTCTTCTAAGAAACCTTCGACAAAACTCTGTTCACCTTTGAGAAAGAACTCCAAGTCCGTCTTTCCTTTAAGAGCATCCAAGTAGCGGTCTTCAAAGGCCCTTTTCAAGTAGGCTGCTGTGGGTAGATGATCAAGTATACTGTCATAGGTAATGCGAATATGATCGAGGATTTTATCAACTTTTAAGAAATTACTGGCCATAATGAATGCTTTCCTCAAATTCGGTATATGGAAAATAACAATAGCTATTTATTATGGAGCACTAAGGGAAGCTCTAAAAACCGCTTAGGGCTTTCCTTTGGGGCACCTCTAAACCAATCAACCAAAAGACCTTCGGATCAACTCACAACTATAACAAACTAAGGCAGAACTTGTAAAGCAAACGCGCCCTCCATGCGGTACAATTGCGAGCAAAGACCGAGCAAAGATAAAGCAGAGTGATTGCACAATTCCCGCAGAAAGCGATCCCATTTTTAGAGCCCCCTGATGTATGTAATGCGCAGAATGGCCAGGTTATAATTGGCACATATCTTGCTTCCCCTGCTCGACTGGAGGAATCAAATATGCGCATCAACCTCATCAACCCGAATACTTGTCAGGGGATGACGGATAAAATCGTCGCTATGGCCCGGTCTATCGCACTGAACGAGACCCAGGTAACAGGAGTTTCGCCCCTGCATGGTCCTTTGAGTATCGAGTGCGCCTTAGATGAAACTATCGCCAGCGCGGCTCTGCTGGACATCGTTGCTCAAAAAGAACGGGAAGGCGCAGATGCCCATATTATCGCTTGCTTTGGTGATCCGGGCATCGATGCCGCAAGGGAACTGGCTTCTGTCCCGGTAATCGGTATCGCTGGGGCCGCATTCCAACTTGCCAGTCTCGTTTCGTATCGCTTTGGCATCGTTACCACGATGAGTCGTACCCTGCCTGCAAGCGAACACTTACTGGATCGTTATGGTTGTCGCCATTTGTGCAGCGGGCTGCGGGCAACCGATATTCCCGTATTGGAACTCGAAGAAACAGGGGAGCACGTCTACCGGCAATTGAGAAGCGAATGCGAGTTGGCCATTCGGCAGGATGGGGCGGAAGCGATCGTGCTCGGCTGCGCTGGCATGTCTGATCTGGGCGAACGACTGATGAGAGAATTTGAAATACCAGTCATCGACGGTGTAGCCGCCGCTGTCAAGTTAGCGGAATCTCTATATCAACTCGGCTTGACGACATCGAAAACTGGCATGTATGCCCCGCCACTGAAGAAAGACTTCCTAGGCCGCTATCAGCATTGGAGCCAATAATAGAAAGATGCAGCTACAGCTAAAGGAGGCTCCCAATATGGCGGAACACAATCGTCGCGACTACAACGGTTACGGTCGCAATCGACTTCCCGATGCCAACTGGCCTGGTGGAGCTAGAATCGCCTTACAATTTGTTTTGAATTATGAAGAAGGCGGAGAGAACTGCGTCCTTCATGGCGATCCACACGCAGAGACCTTTCTCTCAGAGATTGCCGGAGCAGAACCATATCCAGAGCGCCATATGAGCATGGAGTCCCTGTATGAATATGGCTCTCGCGTCGGAATCTGGCGCGTATTAAATGAGTTTCGCTCCCGATCGCTGCCATTGACAATCTTTGCCGTGGCCACAGCTTTAGAACGCAACCGCGAAGTCGCCAGAGCCATTGTCGAAGACGGGCACGAAATTGCCTGCCACGGTCTCAAATGGATACACTACCAGCATATGCCAATCGAAGAAGAACGAAGGCATATGAAACAAGCCCTGGCCACAGTCGAGGAACTGACAGGAAAGAAGGCTCTGGGCTGGTATACAGGAAGAGATTCTCCAAATACGAGACTGCTCGTGGCCGAGCAAAGAGACTTGATTTACGATTCCGACTACTACGGTGATGATCTGCCATTCTGGACACAAGTCCCGGAAATGACAGGCGGTGGCCCAGGATCACAGACTCGGGCACACCTAGTTATTCCCTACACCCTGGATACCAATGACATGCGTTTTGCTTCGCCTTATGGTTTCAGCTGCGGCGAGGAGTTTTTTCGCTACCTCAAGGACAGTTTTGACTGCTTGTATGAAGAGGGAGAAACAAAGCCTAAAATGATGTCAATTGGCATGCACTGCCGGATCATCGGCAGGCCGGGGCGATTTATGGCATTAAAGCGTTTTCTCGACTACGCGCAATCGCGCGATGGGGTCTGGATTGCCAAGAGAGAAGAGATCGCCAGGCACTGGATCAAAAACCATAGCCCTCAAAACCCATAGCCCTCAAAAACCATAGCCCTCAAAAACCATAGCCCTAAAGGGGCCTCCTGCCAGGAGGAATTGACGAGAGGGTAGCGAAATGGAGAAGAAATAGATGCAAGAACCACAGCATAAAGACACAGACCTTGATTCTTCCTTGAGCAATGATTCTCTGGCTCCGACAGGGGAGCACCAGAGAACCTGGAAATGGTATCATATTTTTAACATCTGGGCCAACGATATCCAGAGTCTATTTGGTTATACGCTGGCGGCCTCCCTTTTTATCGCATACGGTGTGAGCATTACCACCGCTTTTTTAGCTCTGATCGCAGCCGGCCTGATTGTAATGTTTCTACTCAATATAGCCGGCAGGCCGGGAGTTAAGTACGGTATTCCTTACCCTGTACTATCGCGAGCGAGCATGGGTATCGGAGGCGCCAAGTTGCCATCTGTGTTGCGCACTGTAGTTGCCGTGTTCTGGTACGGAGCGCAGACGTACTTTGCATCTACAGCTTTGCACCTATTCCTCTCTGCTGTAACCGGGATGAGTCGGGGCAAGGTCTTTTGGGGGCTGACAGGCCTGGGTTGGCTGTCTTTTTTCTTCGTCTGGGGCGCACAGATGGCTATATTTTCATACGGTATGAAATGGGTGAGCCGGTTTTTAAATTTTGCCGGGCCTTTTGTTTATATTGTCATGCTGGGTCTGCTGGCTGTTCTGTGGTATCAGTCTGGAGGACAGGTCCTCTCCTCAGTTACAGAAGGGTTTTCTGTAGCGGAGTTCTCATTTGGGAATGAATTCCGAGGGTTCATTGCCATTGTCGGCACCATGGTGGCTTACTTTGCCGCTGTTATGATCAATTTCAGTGATTTTTCACGCTATGCAAAGAGCAAGAGAGAAATGCAATGGGGCAATTTCATTGGTCTGCCCATCAATATGCTTCTGTTTTCTGCCCTGACTTTGCTGATCACAGCAGGATCCCATGTGGTGTTTGGCGATCAGCTCACCAATCCATCAGAGATTGTCGAACGCGCAGACAATACTGTACTGAGCGTGATTGCCGCGATCACATTTTTTGCGGCCACTGTTGGAATCAACCTAGTCGCCAATTTTATCCCGGCAGTGAACGGCATCGCCAATCTTGCTCCCAGAGAGCTTTCCTTCCAAAAATCGGGCTTTCTTATCTCAATCTTTGCGCTCTTGATCGGAGGGCTATGGAGCAGTGCAATCAGCCAGATTGGCATTAGCGTTTTTGTCAACACGATGGGCGCGGCTCTGGCCCCCTTATATGGGATTATGATTGTCGATTACTACTTCCATCGGCAAGAAAAACTGCATATTGCCGATTTATACAGCACAGACCCTTCAGGAAGTTACTATTATCAAAAAGGATGGAATTGCACTGCGCTGTTTGCCTTTGGAACAGGTGCCATTTTCTCCATCGCTTCGGTGTGGCTGAAGAGTCTAGGTTTTCTTTCTGGCTACGCTTGGTTGATCGGAGCTCTGCTCGGAGGAGCCACATATTTCTTTCTCAAGGGAACCTCTAAAAATTCCCGAGGCAAAGAGAAAGGAGTTCTTATATGAATACACAAGAACCAGGGGGCCTGGATGTCCAGATCCAAGGCACGACCCACATGGAATTACTTCCGAGAAAAGAGCGAATCATGGGCAGCCTTTCCTACACAGCAGCATTTTTCGGTGGCTGTGTTTCCATCGGGACTTTTGCCATGGGGGCAAGTCTCTTGGGTTCATTGAATCTGATTCAAGCTGCATTGGCTATGTTGGTCGGCTGTCTGGTTATCGCCATCGCCCTTTCCCTTTGCGGAAAACCCGGGAGCCGCTACGGCATTCCATTTACCATACAGGCTAGGCGAGCTTTTGGTATCAGCGGAGCAAAGATTCCGGGGATTTTGCGGGGGATACCGGCAATTGTCTGGTTTGGCTTCCAGAGCTGGGTCGGGGCCGGGGCTCTGAACCTGTCGATTGAAACCATATTCGGTATTGGCAAGCTCCCTGTAGTCTTTGTTCTGTTCACAATATTGCAAGTGATACTAGCGATCAAAGGATTTAAAGGGATTAAATGGCTTGAGAATATCAGTAGTATTTTTATCTTGCTCACGTTAGGCTATATGTTTTATGTTGTTCTGAGCAAGTACAACTCAGAAGTCATGGCAAATATTATCGATATAAAAGGGTCCTGGGGTCTGCCCTTTTGGTCTGGCACCACAGCGTTTCTGGGCATTTATACAACTATGATTCTCAATGCGTCTGATTATTCTAGAGAATACAAGCAAGATGCTCCTCTATTTGCGACTACGTCCATCTACACGATCTCGATTATGCCCATCACCTTATTTATGGGCTTGATTGGCTTGATGGTCAGCGGCGCCACTGGGAATTCGGATCCTGTGACTGTATTTTCGACTACGCTCGACAATCCATTTTTGAGCGTTGTCACCTTGTTATTTGTCGCCTTTGCCCAGGTCTCCACGAACGTGCTCAACAACATTCTGCCGCCTGTCTATGTCATCATGGATAGTTTCAAAACCACATATAAAAAGTCCGTGATCGCTGTCGGCATCCTATCGCTGCTCTCATTCCCGTGGCTGCTGGTGCGTCCCGAATCAGCAGCAGGCCTCTCGCTTTTTATTAAGATCTACTCGGCCTTTCTCGGCCCTGTCTTTGCCGTGCTCATCACCGACTATTTTATCCTAGCCAAAAAAGAAATAAACTTGGAAGAACATTACGACTGGGGTGGACGGTTTCGGGGTTACAACTGGTCAGGGATTATTGCGATCATCCTCGGGTCTGCCACTTCTTTGTTATTCGTGCAGATATCTTGGTATATCAGCTTGCTTCCTTCAGCATTGGTATACTATATTCTTGTAAAAGCCCGGAAGAGAAAATAGGTTGTATGAGTATCGCAGAGAGCACAGTGGCCAAACTAAAAAAGGAGTGGTTCCTGGTCGGAATGCTGCTGGCCATTGCCTTGGCTATGACTCTGCCAGACTTGGGACGCTCTGGAGGAATCATCGGCCTGGGCCAGTCAGTAAAGATTGGTATTGCCATGATTTTCTTTTTGCACGGCCTGCAGCTTGCGCCCAAAGCCATCCGCTCAGGGCTGGGGAATTGGCGCCTGCATTGTTATATTCAATTGACGACTTTTTTTTTGTATCCCCTACTCTGGGTTCTCTTTGGCAGGGCCTTACTGGCCTGGTTGCCTTCAGCATTGGCATTCGGCTTTTGCTACCTCTTTGTTTTGCCAAGCACAATGTCTTCTTCTGTCGCCCTGACTGGAGTTGCCAAAGGCAACGTTTCTGCTGCGATTTTGAACGCTTCGCTCTCTAATATTCTCGGCGTACTGGCAACACCGCTGCTCCTCCGACTCTTTATCAATCAGAATACCGGGGGCATAGCGCTCGATATGACGGCATCTGTGATTCCCATTGTCAAACTGCTTCTGATCCCAATGATTGCGGGTCAGCTGGCCAGACCTCTGCTCGCAGAAAGAGCGACGCGACACAAAGCGTTGTTGAGCAAGGTCGACCGGGTTGTTATATTATTGGTTGTATACAATGTGTTTTCCGACTCTGTGGCCAGAGGGGTATGGCAAGAGTTTTCCCTGGTTTTGCTGCTGACTTCCATTGCCATTTGTACTGTGGTCCTGTTTGCCATGGCTTGTTTCGTACAGTGGGGAGCTCTCCGCTGCCGTTTTTCGCTTCCAGATAAAGCCACAGCTATATTCTGTGGTGCCCAAAAGAGCCTTGCTTCAGGAGTCCCTATGGCCAAGGCTATTTTTGGCAGCAGCCCTGTTTTGGGCATGATTCTGCTGCCAATTATGTTATACCATCCCATACAGATAATTTACTGCGCAGTCCTGGCCAACCGCATCAGGGAGAAGACCAAAGAAGAGTAGTAAACATCGGCGGCCTATGCCCCGCGCGATACGCTTTGAATTGATGACTGCGACAAAACATAGAGATACGAGCATATATTGCCAGCAGGGCCCCGAATTCCTGCCCGCGACATCGACTGGCTCTCTTTCGGGGTTTCGCTTTGTCTTTAAAGATCTTTTTGACTTTGCCGGCTATATTACAGGCGCAGGCAATCCCAAGTGGCTTGAAAGCCACTCTCCCGCCACAGAAACATCTTTTTTGATCTTGCGCCTGCTCTCTGAAGGGGCAGATTGTGTTGGTCGGGTGCAGACAGATGAGCTTGCATATAGCCTCAACGGTCAAAACGTCCACTATGGAACGCCAGAAAATCCGCTCTCCCCCGACTCTCTTCCTGGAGGTTCTTCCAGTGGGAGCGCTGTAGCTGTAGCCAGAAAGGAGGCCGACTTTTCTCTGGGAACGGATACGGGGGGGGCAATCCGCGTTCCAGCCAGTTATTGTGGCCTTTATGGTCTCAGGCCGACACTGGGGAAACTCAGTCTAAAGCATTGCTTTGCGTTAGCGGAGAGCTTCGACACTGTTGGAATAATGAGCTCAAGCCGGGCCCTCCTTTCTGCGGTATTCCATGTGTTATGTGGGCAGGAGGCCCGATCGGTCGATGAGCCTGCGCAGCGCTTGATAATCGAGAATACCTTTGCAACTCAGCTGGGCAAAGAACGGTCGACTGAGCTGCAAAAGTGGTGTTTACGCTCTGATATCGAACTGCTCTATATCGATTCAAGCGCAAGATTACTTGAGGCTGGGTGTGGGGCGGCAAACTTGGGCCTGCTGTTTCAAACAATCCAAGGCTTTGAGATTATCCAAAAGCACGGGGAATGGCTCAGTCATTACGGGGAGAGCCTTGATCCTGCCATTGCCCAGCGCATCGAATGGGCGAGAACCATCACCGAGGGGAAATACAGGCAAGCTAAGAATGCTCAAGAAGATTTTCGTCAGGAGTTCCTTTGCCAACTTAGAGAAAAAAAAGGACTATGGGTATTGCCGACGACCCCAGGCGGTCCTCCCAAGCGGAATACTCATGCTGCCACCTTGGCCCGGTACCGCTCTGAGCTGATGGAACTGACAAGCCTGGCCAGTCTTAGCGGTTGCCCTCAACTCCATCTACCTGTTGGGGGGCTCCCCGAGGGTGGTCCGTGCGGTATTTCCTTGTTGGGGCCGCCAGATAGTGAAAGAAAGCTCCTTGCCACCGCTGCCTCTCTGCGCCATGGGATATGAGGGCTTTGATAGGTGAGGTTCCAGAGCGCATTTACAGCACCACATTACCGGGCTGCTGAAACAGGGCAGGCGATACTCGAAGCGGGAGGAACGGCCTCTGAGGCAATGGTCGCGGCGGCTGCGATGAGCTGTGCGCTCTATCCCCATATGAACAGCATTGGCGGGGATGGCTTTTGGCTCATCTCCAAGGCAGAGGAAGCACCGATTGGGATTGATGCTTGCGGGGCCGCTGCTCTGCAAATTGATGCAGAGGCCTATTGCCATCCTGGCGCCCAACTTGCTGAAAGCGGGGGAGAGGCCTCATTGACAATGGCCGGGACGGTCTCTGGCTGGCAGAAGGCCTTGGAAATTGATGGGGGGGGCCTGGGTCTGCAAGACCTGCTCGCCCCCGCCATATCTGCAGTGGAGCAAGGGGTGGAAGCAACGCATAGTTTGGCACAGGCCAGTCGCAAGACCTTTACTCGTCTGGGTTCGCTACAGCCGTTTGCAAACACGTTTCTCAAGCAAGGATGCGCCTTGCAGGCTGGTGACATCGTCTCGAATGCCCCGTTGGCAAGAACGCTACGGCAATTGGCTGATCGCGGTCTAAAAGATTTTTACACAGGGGAGATTGCCGCCCAGGCGGCAAAGGAGCTGGCCTGGGCGGGCAGCCCTCTGCGCTTGGAAGACTTTCACGCCCATCGGGCAAAATTATCGCGGCCACTTCATCTTACCATATCAAGAGGGCATTTATATAACCTTGCAGCCCCGACGCAGGGGCTTGCCTCTTTGCTGATATTGGGGATATACGATCAGCTTTCAGAGCGGGCCTCCTCTGAATCTGAGCATATTCACCTTTTAGTCGAGGCGACAAAGCAATCTTTTATCGTTCGCGAGCAAGTGATTTGTGATGAGAGCAAACTGCAAAAACCATTGCAAGCTTACTTGGATTCCAAATGTATCACAAAACTCGCCTCTGCGATTTCGATGGAGCGGGCGAAAAACTGGCAAGCGTTGGAGCGACCTGGCGATACGGTCTGGATGGGCGCCATCGACCGATATGGCACTATGGTCAGTTTTATTCAAAGCATTTACTGGGAGTTCGGCTCTGGCCTCGTCTTGCCCGGCAGCGGGATTTTGTGGAACATTCGCAGCTTGGGATTCTCCTTGGACAAGGCTCATCACAATGCCCTGGCTCCCGGGAAAAAACCGTTTCACACCCTCAATCCCGCCTATGCCCAGCTCAATGATGGGAGACGCATAGTCTATGGCAGCATGGGCGGAGATGGGCAACCTCAGACTCAGGCCTGTATATTCAGCCGTTACGTATACCAAGGAGCCAGTCTGCCAGAAGCTGTCGCCAGAGCCCGTTGGTTACTTGGTCGCACCTGGGGGGAGCCTGGGAGCAGTTTGCGTCTGGAGGAAGAGTTATACCAGCAATGCGCCTCAAAGCTCAGCCGACTCGGCCACGATCTCTATCCCGTTGCAGATCGAAATGAATTGATGGGCCACGCTGGGGCTATTGTGAGTAATATATTGGGGAAAGCCATCGCTGCCAGTGATCCCCGCAGCGACGGCTGCGCTATAGTCGAGCAGGAGGGCTTTGATGAACGTTCCACTGCAACTGTTTGAAAACCTGAACCCACCGCAGCGTTTATTGATGGGCCCTGGGCCAATCAACGCCTACCCCCGGGTTTATCAAGCCCTTTCTTCTGCCTTGATTGGGCAGTTTGACCCGGTGATGAACGGCTATATGAACCAGGTACAAGCGTTGTACCGGCAAGTATTCCGCACCGGCAACCAACAAACCCTCTTAGTTGATGGCACAGCCAGGGCAGGGATAGAAGCTGTGCTCGTCTCGCTGCTCAAACCTGGTGAGAAGGTCTTGATACCGGTTATTGGCCGTTTTGGTCACTTGCTTTGCGAGATTGCCCGGCGCATTGGGGCAGAAGTACGGGCACTTGAGATAGAATGGGGAGAAATATGTCCTCCAGATCTGGTGGAAAAAGTGATCAAAGAGTTTCGGCCCAAACTGCTGGCGACTGTGCAAGGGGATACCTCTACCACTATGAATCAACCACTTGCTGAACTGGGAGAAATTTGCCGCCAGCACGAGGTCTTATATTACTGTGACGCTACCGCATCCATTGGCGGAAATGAGTTGGAAGTAGATCAATGGCACCTCGATGCTGTTTCTGCAGGCTTGCAAAAATGCCTCGGGGGCCCCTCGGGAAGCGCCCCTGTCACCTTGAATGATCGCTGTGCAGAACAAATCAACCGCCGCAAGCATATAGAGGCAGGAATTCGAGACTCCCATCACCGGACGGGAGACCAGGAAGTCATAACTTCAAATTATTTTGACCTGGCAATGATCATGGATTATTGGGGTTCAGAACGCTTGAATCACCATACCGAAGCCACCAGTATGTTGTATGCTGCCAGAGAGTGCGCGCGCATCCTTCTCGAAGAGGGGCTGGAAAAGGCTGTCGCGCGCCACAAGCTCGCTGGAGCCGCAATGGCCTCCGGCCTTCAAGCAATGGGCCTACAACTCTTTGGTCGCCAGGAACACAGAATGAACAATGTTGTAGGGGTTTACATCCCTGAAGGCACTGATGGCGAAGTAGTTCGAAAGGGGCTCTTAGAGTGTTTTGGCATCGAAATTGGCACATCGTTTGGAGCGCTCCGCGGCAAGATCTGGCGCATTGGAACGATGGGTTGCAACGCCCGCCAAGAAGCTGTTCTATCGACTTTGGCAGCACTCGAAGCAGTTTTGCTGCGATGCCGCGCCAAGATCCAGCCCTCTCAGGCTGTTCTCAGCGCGATGGCGCATTATGAATCTAGCTGAGGCCCATTTTTATGGAAATGACAAAAGGTTCTACAAGAATCATGCAGAGAGTCGACCAACTCGCTGTATATAGCGCCATGAAGGATGGCTTGTCGCGTTCATATTTAACACCAGAGCACAAGAGGGCGCACAGCCGACTGGCAAAATGGATGCGAGAGGCGGGACTGAAGACTTGGCAAGACAGCGCTGGCAACCAATGGGGCCGTAAGGAGTCGGCAAACCCCGTTCGCCCAGCCCTGATTATTGGTTCCCACAGTGATACTGTGGCCGATGCGGGTAAATATGACGGCATCCTGGGAATTATTATGGGAATTGAAGCTCTTTCTTTTCTCTCTGAAACAGAATTACCCTTCCATATCGATGTCGTAGCCTTTGCTGACGAAGAGGGGCTCCGCTTTGGTACAGGCCTCATTGGCTCAAGCGCAGTAGCTGGTTGTTTTCAGCCGAGCTGGCTTGAGATCCGCGACGGACATGGCATATCGATGCGAGAAGCGATGGAAGACTTTGGCCTTCATCCCGCTGATATAGGCAAGGATAGCCGCAGTCCCAAAGATACCATGGCCTACTTGGAAGTGCATATTGAGCAAGGGCCAGTGCTAGAAAGATATGATCTGCCAGTTGGGGTCGTAAGTGGGATTGCGGGCGCGCAACGATATCAGTTAGAGCTCCGTGGCGAGGCTGGCCACGCCGGAACTGTGCCGTTGACAATGCGCAAAGATGCTCTGTGCGGTGCTGCGGAGATGATTGGCGCTGTGGAACGCTGCGCCAAGGAAAACCATATTGTAGCAACCATAGGGAGATGCGACGTAATTCCCGGCTCCATCAACGTGATCCCTAGCGATGTCCATTTTACCTTGGATATACGCAGCCAGTGCCAAAAAACGTTGGAAACATGCAGTGAGAGTCTCCTCTCAGAATTATTTGAAATTGCAAATCGCCGTCAGTTACAATTGAATAGTAGTAGAATCTATCAAGTACAGGCTGTTTTGTGCAGCGAGAATCTGAAGCTAGGATGGCGTAAAGTAGTCGAAAAGCATACTGAACAAGATGCCTATCAGTTACCCAGCAATGCTGGACACGATGCGATGGTTATGGCCGGGATTGCCGATATGGGAATGCTCTTCGTCCGTTGCAGGAAAGGTATTAGCCACAACCCTGGGGAACAGATTCGAACAGATGATGTCACAATCGCTCTAAATTGTTTGATCGATATGATTAGCTTAATAGCAGAGAAGGTAGAACTGCTCTTCCGAGGAAAAGACTCGGTATGAGCCTATGCCGAGGAGCATCAGGTTGAGGCCGGGGTTGACGATTTCTTTGCCTTTGCTATCGCTTGGGGCAACGGCCGCCGTGGGCTCCCCGGGCCGTGATTCCCATCGGAATGGAAATCGGCTTTGAGGAGAGCAAAAACAGCGACAGCTACGACAAAATCGCTGGCCGCATCAACAGGGGAATCTCCAAGCTGGTGCGGCGCCAGACCATGTCCAGCGAGGACGGATCCAGCAAGTCGCAGGCCGAAGTACACGATGTGCTGCGTCCCTCACTCATGCGGGCAGCGGCCCTCTTGGATTTAAACAGCAGCGCTGCCGTAATCATTTGTTTCAAAAGAGCGAGCAAGAGCGCAGAACGGAATCTTTAGAGGTTCCCTTAACGGGAATAGTATTCCACAATCATTTGCTCGTTGGCGATACCGGGAATTTCGTTGCGAGTGGGTTCGCGTTTGATTTCGCACAGCAGGTCGTCCGCCTTCAGTTCCAGCCAGGCCGGAACCGTGGCACTGTTGTGTGCCATTGTTTCGCGCAGCAGCTTGCGCGAAACATCACTGTCCTTGGCGCTGATCTTGTCGCCGGAGCGCAAGGTCACCGAAGGGATATTGACGCGGCGGCCATTGATGCAGATGTGGCCGTGGCTCACGATCTGACGGGCATGGGAGCGTGAACTGCCCCAGCCGAGACGATAAATGACGCTGTCCAAGCGGCTTTCCAGCAAAATCAGAAAGTTGTCGCCGGTCAAACCTTCTTTGCGTTTCTTGGCGCGCTGGAAGGTGTTGTAGAACTGCTTTTCGCTCAGGCCATAGCCATAGCGCAGCTTCTGTTTTTCGACCAACTGGCGCCCATATTCTGAGACTTTTTTACGCGAGCGTTCGCCCCGACCCAGGCCGGGCCCTTGGGGTTTTTTACGCAAGAGACGGTCATACTTGCGATGACCATAGACATTCGTGCCCAGTCGGCGCACAATTTTGCCACGAGCTTTAGTATTTCGTGCCATATCAGAGTGATGCTCCCGAAAATAATTCCCGACCCCTTCTAAACTCCCGCTGCCGAGAAGGTCGGCAGCACATTCACACTGTTCAGGCATTTCCATGACCAACGGCAGATGGATGCAGTCACATGCATTCCCGGCCGCTGAAGGGGCAAGTGGGGCCGGAATATAACTAAGTCGTTATTTTTGGTCAAGATACACAGGACCCCGGGCACATGCCCAGCTGCGAGAGTCGTTAGAGGTTCCCTATAGGGGACCTCTAAAAATTCCAATTCCGCGCTGAATCGCAATCTTGTTGCCGAATAAAAGTTCTGCCTTACGGCAGGATTTGTGAGGAATGGCCTGCTTCGATGTGCCATTCCTCACCGTCAGCAAAGAGAGGAAGCAGGCTCTTTGCTGCGCACGGCCTGCCAGTTCACCAATGCGGCGCCAGCTCGCAGAAAAGGAAGGTCGGGCCTTGGCTACGCACGGCCCTCCCCCGTTCTCCCATGCTGCGCCAGCTCACATTGGTGCCATACAGCAAAGTATGGCTCGGCTTTCGTTCCTCGCTGCCGCAAAAAAATCCCTTCGTCTGGCATCAAAAGCGAATTTTTAGTGGTCCCCTTAAGATTTTTTTGCTTTTGACAGATAAAGAATATATTATTAGAATTGAAAATCCATTTCATAAACCCATTTCATCTTTTATCAAAACCATTCCGACCTTGGTCGGAACATCATTATTATGCATTATTTTGCATAATAATACCAAGGAGTATTGCACTATGGAACACAAGTTCAGTAAAATTCGCTCATCGCTCATCGCTCATCGCTCATCGCTCATCGCTCATCGAAAAAATTAAAACCATATAGCAGGGGAAATTATTTCTCTGCGGGGATTTCATGCCCATTTATCCTTTTATTTTTCTGCTCCCTGGTTTTATGGGTCGCCTGCGATCCGCCCGATGATGGGGCCGATAATGGGGGCAATGACGGGGCGCCCCGCACGGTCCGTTTTGAAAAAACGATCATCGGCCTGCGCGAGTTCCTGCTCACCGTTACCGCAAACTCTGCCGGGACATACGAATTCATCCTCAGCGACTCCGCCGCCGCCCCCGCCTGGAGCAGCGTCAAAGACAATCCCGCCCTGATAACGCGCAGCTTTTCCGCCGAGAAAAACTACCAGCGGGGAATCTACTTCAGCGTCACCAAAGATTATGTGACCCCGCCGCACAACGCGGCGGTCGATCTGCGCACCGAGCCTGAACATAAGTATCCGGGCTTTATGAGCCCGGGGCAGCAGTACTACGTCCACGCCTATCAGGACGGGGCCCACCTCAAGAGCTCTGAGGCGATCAGCACCGAGAACTACCCCGATGCTCTGCCCGCTGCCATCACGACTGAATCAGAAAGAGATCTGCGCGCTACACCGGATACACCGGGCACACCGGGAGCCCCCATATCGGATTCCCCGCTCCGGGCCCTGTGGGGCATGGATATGTGGACAAAGAATATTGACGATGCTGCGATAATCGATGCTGCGGACAATCATAGCGATAAAATAGCACTGCGTCGCATCGAGGTGGGAAGCGGAGAAATCCTCTACCTGCCCATACGCAGCATTCAGACCTTTCCGGATCAGAATACTTGTTTTTCGGGTGCTGTGAGTAAATTATTTTTAAGAACCGGGTTCAATACGGGAGCAGTTAATAATGCAGTGCATTTGGCTTACCCTCCAAAGGCGGGAAATTCCTATCATGCTGATAATCCTGAGGGCGGCTCGGTGTTGTTCCACGGGCATCCTTTTCAGGGAGCTCGGCGGCCCTACTACGATATGATGGGCCAAATCGATACCACCAAGTACAGTGAGGCTTGGATCACAAGTAACTGTGCGCCCACCGCGAATCGTATATTGAAACCTTCTTTTACTCTTGCAGCACCGTAGTTGAGGGGCGTCAGCTCGCAGAAAGGAAGGTCGGGCCTTGGCTGCGCACGGCCCTCCCCATTTCTCCCATGCTGCGCCAGCTCGCCATTTTTTAATTGCGCCATATGGACAAAACAGCTATATTGAAGCCATGGCAAGTTGCGACAGCGCGTACAAATACCTGTTCTCGAACCCGGCAATCCTGTGCAAACTCATCCACGCCTTCGTTGAGGAGGACTTTAGCGCCAAAATCCAGCCCGACAGCCTGCGCAAACTCGACCCGTCCCACCTCTCTGCCACGCTCCAACAGCGCGAATCGGACCTGCTTTACGAGGTGCGCCTGGATAACCAAAACAATCAAGATAACCAAACAGCCTATCTGTATATCCTGCTCGAATTCCAGTCCACAGCCCCCAAGCATATGGCCATCCGCCTGCTCAGCTATATATCCCTGTTTTACGAACGCCTCATCAAGGAAGGCAAAAACAGCAAAGGCAAGTTGCCCCCGGTATTTCCGCTGGTGCTCTACAACGGAGACCGCCCTTGGAATGCGCCCCGCAGCACCAGCGAACTGATCAGCAGCAACGAAATACCCGCAAAATACCTACCCCACTTTCAATATGCTCTCATTGACGAGAAGCGCATCCCCGACCCAAAAATCCACAAGCTGCACAACCTCATCAGCGCGGTGATTTGTGCCGAGAAGTACGGCAGACCAGGGGAGTGGGAAGCGCGAATCCCGCAAATCATAGAATTCCTGCGCGATGAACCCGGGCCCGAAATCACCATTTTCAGGCGCTGGATTGCCTTGCTGTTTGGCGAAGGCATGAACGAATCAGAATACAATCAAATCACCGCACCAGAGGAGGTACAGAAGATGTTGGCGACACTGGCAGACGATCTAAGAGCTGAAGGAAGACAAGAAGGAAGACAAGAAGGCGAAAAACTGGGCATGCAGAAAGGTTGGGAAGAAGGTCGGGAAGAAGGTCGGGAAGAAGGTGAAAAACTAGGCATGCGGAAAGGCCGGAAAGAAGGCCGGGAAGAAGGTGAAAAACTGGGCATGCGGAAAGGCCGGAAAGAAGGTCGGGAAGAAGGACGGCGTGAAGCTGCCCGAAAAATGAAAGAATCCGGGCTGTCGATTGAGCAGATTGCAAGGTTTACCGGTCTGAGCCACCGCGAAATTACCGGGCTGAAAGAGGGTGAATAGGAAGCCTGAAAGGGGCTTCTGGAGTTGGCCTTCGCCAGCTCGCAAAGAGGAAGGTCGGGCCTAGCTCCGCACGGCCCTCCCCTGGTTCTCCCATGCTGCGCCAGCTCGCAAAGAGGAAGGTCGGGCCTTGGCTGCGCACGGCCTCCCCATTTCTCCCATGCTGCGCCAGCTCGCATGGGAGCCTCCCCCGTTTCTCCCATGCTGCGCCAGCTCGCATGGGAGCCTCCCCATTCCTCCCATGCTGCGCCAGCTCGCAAAAGAGGAAGGTCGGGCCTTGGCTGCGCACGGCCCTCCCCCGTTTCTCCCATGCTGCGCCAGCTCGCATGGGAGCCTCCCCAAAAAGCCAATTTCCAGAGATTTTCCTGCAATTTCTCTTGCCCTCCGCGGGGAAATCGTATATTCTTTAAGAAGAACAAGGTATTTTATAATGTCATTTTATCTTTTATTAAAACCATTCCGACCTTGGCCGGAACATCATCTTTATGCATTATTTTGCATAATAATACCAAGGAGTATTGCACTATGGAACACAAGTTCAGTAAAATTCGCTCATCGCTCATCGCTCATCGCTCATCGCTCATCGCTCATCGAAAAAATTAAACCCATATAGCAGAGGAAATTATTTCTCTGCCGGTATTTTACGCCCATTTATCCTTTTATTTGTCTGCTCCCTAGTTTTGTGGGTCGCCTGCGACCCGCCCGAAGGCAATGACCCGCCCGTAGGCAATAATGGGGCCAATAATGGGGCGCCCCGCAGAAGTGGTGTTCCCATACGCACATGGCAGGGGCTGCAGAAAATGCGGGAAAACCTCGCCGGCGACTACTACCTGGTCAGCGACATCACGTTCCCCGCGCCCGGAGAGGACGGCTTTCCGGCGGAAGGCTTTGAACCTGTCGGCTACGATATCGACAAGACCCAAAACGGCTTTCAGGGAACCCCGTTTACGGGCCGTTTCGACGGCAACGGCCATACAATACACAATCTTTTCATTCAACGCCCCGATGAGATGTACGTCGGCCTCTTCGGGCAAATCAAAAATGCCAGCGTATTGAATGTCCGTCTGGAAGGGATTGATATTCACGGAAACCAATCCGTGGGGGGCATTGCGGGGGAAAGCATCGGCGGTACGCTTACCGGGGCCGTCATTGGCACCACTCAAAACCACATTGTACGCAATACAGGGCAGCTTGACCCCGGTACCGAGGTCGGCAGGTATACCGGCGGACTGGTCGGTCTGAGTTCTGGAACGGTAACGGGATATGTCAAGGATCTTAGCGTGGAGAGTGATCACACTTATGTCGGCGGCTTAGTTGGAGTCGCCATGGCAGCCGGAAAAATTACCGGGTACAGTCTCAACTTGAATATTTCCGGATACGCCATAGTTGGCGGCCTGCTGGGAGGCACCAGCCGATCATATCGAACGGAGGCTCCGTTTCCAATTGTTGTTGGATATGCTACGGGAAGTATTACCGGCAATCTCTCTGCTGGCGGACTGGTGGGATCGATGGGTGCCAATGGCAGAGTTGTCGGATATTATAAGGGCTCGATTACCGGCCGCGGGTGGATCGGTGGCCTGGTGAGCCAAAACCATAGTGATCATGCAGTCACCCGGGGCTATATGCGCGGACGCCTGGTGAACAATGGATCTCCTGATGATTATGTATATGCTTTTCTTGTGGGCGGAAGAGCTTGCCGTTTCTCTAAAAGGGTTCTGAGCAAAGCTCCGTACTTATGTAGCAGCGATAATGTCAAAGGAGATATTGCCGGGTACCGCTCCGGGAAAACCGGGGAAAGTGAGGTGTCCGGGATCCCTAGGGGAAAGATAGAAGGCAATCAGGGAACCGAAATCACAGTCAGTGCCAGCACCACTCAGGCGGATTTTTCGCACCTGGATTTTGGCTCTGAGCCGGGTCAGTGGACGTTTCACGCTGGCAAGTGGCCCAGTATCAACCTGGGCCCTGATCCCCTCTTTGCCAATACCCGGCAGCCGATAGAGCCTTAGGGGACCTCTAAAAATTCGCTTTTGATGCCAGACTCGGTCTTTTTCACGGAGCAGCTTTGTCAGGAGAGGCAGCAGGCTCTTGCGGAAGGTCGGCCTTGGCTGTGCACGGGCCGACCCGTTTCTCCAATGCTGTGCCAACTCGCATCGGAGAGTCTACGTTTGGCATCAAAAGCGAGTTTTTAGAGATGCTCCAAACAAAAAGGCGGAAGTTTTTCTTTAGTTTTTTGTTTTCTTACCGAAAAGATACAAAGCTGATTTTGGGTTTTAGGGGTATCCCTTAGTTCATCGAAACAATTCCGGTCTGTGCCGGAATATCATATTTTTCATAGTTTTTGCATACGAGTATTGCACCAATGAACAAGAATTTAGTAAAATTCGCACATCGCACATCGCACATCGCACATCGCACATCGCACATGAACCGCATCTGAGCCAGCAGAAATCCCCAGAAATAAATCTATACCGCAGGAAATTTTCTTTTTCTGCGGTTTTTTTGCGCCCGTTTGCCCTCTTTTTTCTGGCACTACTCGTCGCCTTACCCCCAGTTTTAACCACGAAAGTACACAAAAAAACACGGCCCCGGATCTTACTTAGTGGAGCATTGTCATACCACACTTTTACTGAGTGGTATTATTTTAATCGGGAGAAGGACTAATGGAGCAACGACAACACAAACGATGTAGAGAGATCTTTACCGCAATTTTTGTTTTTGTGCTAATCATGAGCTGTGTAAAGAAGACAGATAAATCAAAAAGTGCGTCAGGGGATGGCGAGATTGGAGGCAATCTGGTATTTACAACTTGGGACTCAAATCAGACACCGGGTATGCAGGCCAATATTGATCTGTTCACCAAAATGCATCCCAATGCTTCTGTTGATCTGCAAGTTACTCCTTGGGGGGAATATTGGTTAAAATTGCGTACTGCTGCCAGTGCCAACAATTTGCCGGATTTGTTCTGGATGCATTTTGTCGAGTTTGATTTGTTTGCCTCCAGTGATGCCTTGGTGGACCTTACGGATCGCATTGCCGCCGATTCGGCAGTCTCCATGAATAATTATCCCAAAGATCTGGTTGATGTTTTTCAGCATAAAGGTCGCCAATATGCTATCCCCAAGGACTACGGCATTGTTGGCCTCTGGTATAATAAGGCCCTTTTTGACCAGGGGGGATTGCCTTATCCCGATGATCAATGGACTTGGAATGACTTGGTTGATGCGGCTAAAAAACTGACAGATACGGAAAAGGGAATTTACGGCTTTTTGGCTGACAATAACATTGAAGAGGGTTGGGGAAACTTTGTTTACCAGAATGGAGGCGCCTTGGTTCGTCCGAATGGCAAAAGTGGCTGGGATATGCCAGAAACGATAGGAGCAATGCAAAGGTGGATCGATTTCAGTCTGAAAGATGGATCATCCCCTCCTATTGTTGAAGCAGACAATCAATTATTTCTCTCTGGCAAAGTGGCTATGCGTCAAATGGGGTCTTGGATGGTCAGCACCATGATTGGCAGCGATTACGCTAAAGCAAATATGAATATGACTGTATTGCCCAAAGGGAAAAAACGCGCTGTAAGTTACAATGGTCTGGGGTATGTAATCGGTGCAAACACTAAAAATCTGGAAACCGCCTGGGCTTTTACAAAGGTTTTGGCCAGCGAGGAAGGGCAGCGTTTACAAGGTGAAAATAGTGCCGCGATACCAGCTTTTAACGGTACTTTTGATTCGTGGGCAAATTCATTTCAAAGCGATTACAATTTGAAGGCTTATGAATCCCAGCTCCCCTATGCATTCTCTTTTAAACGATTTCCAGGTCAACAGGAAGCGGGGGAACCAACTTCTGTAACGATGGGCAAGATCTTTGGTGGTACAGTTCCTGTAGAAGAAGGACTAAAAAAACTGGCAAAGCAAATAAACCAAATTATTGATGAAAACAGGTAGTGTTGTAAAGAGTTTAATTTTATGTTGCACTTAAAAAGAGATTGGTTCTGGGGTTATCTATTCATCTTTCCTACAACACTTGGCATTTTTGTACTGAATCTCTACCCCGCATTGAGCACTATATATCTCAGTTTTTTCAAAGTAAAGGGACTTCGCCGTGATGTGATGCAATTTGTCGGGTGGAGCAACTACCAACGTCTGTTGCAAGATTCAACCTTTTGGCATGCGGTAGGAAATACCTTGGTTTACACAGCAATTACAGTACCGCTATCCATCTGCATTGCATTGCTACTCGCCAATCTTCTGAATACTGATATTAGGGGAAGGGGCTTTTTTCGCACTGTGTTTTTCTCTCCAGTGGTGGTTCCCGGTGTTGTTCTGGGCATGGTCTGGCTGTTTTTGCTTCAAGCCAGGTTTGGCATAATTAATCAGCTTTTGGGCACCAATATTGCTTTTACAGGTAGTCCTCTTTACGCATTACCCACAATTTCCGTGATCGGAGTATGGGGCTCTGTAGGCTATAACATAATACTCTTCATCGCTGGATTACAAGGGATCTCAACTACTTATTATGAGGCGGCTCGGATAGATGGAGCCTCTTCAGTTCGTCAGTTTTTTTCTATTACATTACCATTATTATCCCCTTCAATATTTTTGGTTATGGTACTTTCTTTCATTGGTGGACTCCAGATTTTTGATATACCATTTGTCATGGTCCCCCCAGGAACTCCTGCATATACTAATGTACGTCCAATGTTGGAATTTTATTTTCGGTATGCATTCACGATAGGAAAACCCGGTATTGGCTCTGTGGTCATTATTATCCTGTTACTTCTCATTATGTTAGTTACAGCATTGCAATTTAAACTGCAGCGCAGGTACGTTCAGTATGACCAATAAGGGACAAGATTCACCATAAGGGGGCCTCTAAAACTCCATTCTGCGCTCTTGCCCGCTCTTTTAAAACGAACAGCTCCGTAAGTAAATCCTTACAATACAAAAAATATTTTCATCCTTGCTTCCCCGCACTCGGCAAAATCCCATCCGTTCAGCATCAAAACGCGGTGCTATTGCCGAGGCGAAGCAGGGCAATGGCACCATACTCAGAGAAAGTGATGCCATTTTTAGAGGGCCCTATATAACCTGTAAGAACTCCCGGAAAGGCTATACTGATGAAGCTTATATCAACAAAGAATATCTTAGTTTATATAATTCTTATTGTAGTAGGGGCCATCTTTGCGTTCCCATTTATTTGGATGTTATTGACCTCATTAAAGAGTGCTGATGGGGCTATTTTTATCCCTCCTCGCTGGTTTCCTGAACATTGGCAATGGGGAAATTATCTCAAGTTGTTTGCAAAACAGCCCTTCGGATATTTTTACGCCAATACAATCCTTCTTGTTCTTTTCCGAATTGTTTGTGCCCTGATTTTCAGTACGATGGCGGGCTATGCCTTTGCCAGAATTCCCTTTCCCGGTAGAAAATTTATGTTTGCGCTGGTGGTTATACAGTTCATGATACCTGGAGTGATATTCGTTTATCCTCAGTATAAGATGCTGCTCTCTATGGGAATGCTTAACACTATGTTTGCCTTGGTATTTCCGGGATTGGTCAGTGCCTTTGGGACATTCTTAATGCGCCAAGGTTCTTTAGTTCTTCCCGCGAGTCTTGAAGATGCTTCTGTAATGGACGGTTGTAATAGATGGCAAGTGTATGTTTTTGTCTACCTTCCCCTGCTAAAAGCTTCTATGCTTGCCTTGAGTATATTCACCATGATTGGTGCCTGGAAAGACCTGATGTGGCCCCTGGTTGTCAACGATGATGTCAAGAAAATGACAATCACGGCAGGAATTATGTTCTTGCAGTCAGATGTACACATTCAACATTATGGAATTATGATGGCCGGCGCATCTGTTGCCGTAGTTCCCCTGCTCCTCTTTTATTTTCTTTTTCAACGACATTTCCACTCGGGCATTCAAATCACTGGTAATAAATAGACTTGGTAACCCTTCACGGGGAAAATCAAAAAACAAAAAAAGCCTTTCAGGACACCTCTAAAACGGAACTTCCGAGAGCCCCGGCTTGTGCAGCTCTGGAGGCTTGCGACTAACCTGCAAGAACCGTTGCCGCCTGCAGGCGGCGGCCCAGCAAGTGTTCCAAGCTCTGCCGCAGGCAGAGCAGCATCCGGGTCCCGACCTGGCAATAGAGACCGGCCTGACTGCCGAAGAAAAATTCGTCCTGACGCACGAACGAAGACAGGTCCTGTTCGGCCCAGCACAGCAGATTCAATTCGTTCGCACTGAGAAACTGGCCGTTCCTGCGGTGAGCGCAGCGAGCGCAGAGCAGCTCGCTGCGCTCGCTGAAAAACACTGCGGCCCCGAACAGGTCAAAGGCCTGAGCACAGTTGTGGCAGCACTTCAGTCCGGGCTGGAAGCCTTCAAGCAGCAGGAACTGCCAGAAAAAACGCAGGGTCGCCAGCTGGCAATGTGCCTCACTGTCAAAGTGCAGTACGCTACTGAGCAGGCTGCGCAGCTCGGCAAACAACAGGGACGGCTCTTGTTCTGCTCTCTTGCGGCACTGGTCACCTCGGATGTCCCGCTTCTCCCGGCCTCTCCGACCCGCCCGGTGGTGGTCCAGACCGTGTGAATAGAGCAGCAGCTCCGACCACAGAGCCACATGTCGGTAGAGCGCATCGCAATGCCCCGAATGGGAGTTGCTGAGCAGGATGCCGGGGGCTTCCAGCTGCCAGTCGGCAATTTGCAGAGCCTGCCTGCCGCGCTTGCCCCGCTTCAGGTTCAGCTGACCAAAGGAAAAGGCCTGGACCGTGGCGCGCAGCGGGTTACGCTTGCTGACCGCGCCGTAGAGAAATGCAGAAAGCAGACCATAGTCAGGGCTCAAAAAAATTACATGGCGATGCAGGTCCTTCCAAGTTTCACTGTGCAGAATATAGGCAGATAGATATTGATGCAGCGGCACTTGATAGTTAATCCAGATCGGCTGTGACCGGCCCCGGAGGCTTATTTGAGCCGGAGATGGCCGCGCTTGTTCCGGTGTCCGGGGCATGCTCTGCTGATCCGGCATCCCGAGCATATCCTAACTCCCCTGTGTGTATGCTGCCGATTTCCCGGCCCGGGCGTCTTTGCTGCGATAGCTCAGCGGTCGAAAACTGCGGATGATGCCAAACTGCCATGGATCATCAGGAATGGCCTCGGCCCAAGGCACCAGAATATTGACCACGCCCTGTTCCGGAGCCATCACCTGCCCCGGCGGAAACGAGACTTGTATGCCCGAATTGCCAATGCTGAGCAGGCTCAAATGCATGCGATCGGGCGCAACACCCTGTGAATAATAATTGCCCGGCCCGATAAATTCGTTGAGCTGGCGCAAACAAGAACGGGCCAGGCCCTCAAATACCAGCAGGGGCTCTTCGACCACATCAAAAAAATCCACCACACTATCTGAGCGCAGCGAGTACAGAAGAACCTCGACATTGGTGGTGCTGACCTGATCCCGATAGTTCGGGGATTTTTGAGGCCGCTCCGCGCCTATCCTGATGTTCTGACTCTCGCGTGTGCCCGCTGTGCCCTGCAAATCTTGATCTGCGGATGGGAGGGTCATATCTTCGCCCCGGACTCCCCAAGTTTCGTAGAGCACAAAGGAGATGATGCGCAAGTCAGCTGAGCGCAGGGCATCAAAGGTGGCGCGGTAGGTAAAGGCAGCATCCCGATTGAGTAGTTCGATACTCTCTTTGTTGAGCCGTTCGCGGAAGACCCGGTATTTTTTCAGGATTTTTTCGCGCAGCAGGCTGTCCAGCTTGCTGTTGTTGGTCAGTGGATAATGCAGCTCGGTGAGCAGCAGGTCGGTCTTCCGGCGATACACCGACTGGCGCACACCATCGGCATCCAAGAGTTGCCGGGTAGTGCTGCAGGAACTGAACAAGAGCAGCAGGGCCCAATAAGGCAGCCGGGAGAGGATTGCTGAGAGCGTATGGCAAGGTTCCCGGAAAGACCGTGCGGGCAATGCGAAACGGCAATGATTGCTGAGATTGTTTTTCGATCTTCTTTTTAGATGCTGATCCATTGGCACTATTTTTTACTGAAACTCTGGCGCGGGTCCAGTTCGCCGCCAAAGAGCGGACTGGTCTGAATCCAAGACAGACTCTCCTGCTGCCAGAGTTCCAAGGTTTTCTGCCACTGTATGCTTGCTTGTTGCCGCACTTGGGCTTGTTCTTGGGGAAGTGCCTGCCCGGAGCTGCCCGAATGGCCCGGCTCATTTGACTGCCTGGGACTCCCCTCGGAGGGCAGGGCCGCAGCAGTACTGAAAAGTGCTCTCGGCAGCAGCAATGGCATCGGCAGGGGAAACCAGGCTTCTACTGCCAGATCGCCGTCTTCGTCTTGGTAGTAACGGCAAAAAACGGCTTCGCGGTTGATTTTATTGATGCTGTTCTGCACTTCCCTCTCGCTGAGCAGAATGCCCCGGGCGCCGCTTGGCTCCCGGGTCAAGGACCAGTAGGTGCTGAACAGAACCTGCTGATTGATAATCTGAAAGGTGATACTGGCCTCGCGCGGGTGCTGGGCCACGCCATGGTTTTTCAGGTAGCTGACTTTGTAGCCCGCCTGCTCCAGCAGCCGTCCGGCGGCCCTCAGTCGCCCGGCGGGGCTGTAGAGTTCTTGCAGTTGCTCGCTGAGAGGGCTGCTTTGCCGAGAGAGGACTTGCGGCGGACGAAAAAATGCGGCGAGCCAGCCCTTGTTCACAACAGTAAATACCAACATTCCGCCCAGCAGCAGCGCTGTGGCCCAAATATTCCAGCGGGCACCGGGGTTGCGCAGCTCCAGCAGGGAGTCGTTTTCTTCGTTGTATTCCAGATTGGTGTTGAGCCGGCTGATTGCATCATCTTGCATGTTCGTGGCAAAAAACAGCCAAGATAGCTGGTTGCAATCTTTGAAGCGTTGGGCCTCGTCCAAGTAGTCAAATTCCCAGCCAAGCTGTAAAACTGCGGTGCGTTGCCTGTCCCGGGCCCGCAGCAGAAAGTTTAGTTCGTTGAGACGCCAGAGAGCCAGGCGATCTGCTATGACGCAACAGGGCTGCTGACCCAGAATTTCGCAATAGTCTTGAACGCTGCCGGCTAGGTCGGCAACTTGCAAAGTGATGTGAAAGCGCTTGGGCTGCCGGGCTTGGACACTTGGGACCGGGCCGCGATTTTTTCGGGGCTGCTGCGCGCGGGCAGCTCGTGTGGGAAACATCAGCATGGCGGGATATTACAGCAATCGTGCGGCTGCGTCCACTTCTGCATAGGTTTCAGCAAACTATGAGACCGGGAGATTTTCGGACGCCTCTAATGGGCAGCTCTGAAAATTCCAATTTCGCGTGGACTTGCGATCTTTCCCGCGAAAAAAAGGTTCTGCCTTACGGCAGGATTTGCAGCTTATGGCTTGCTTGGCCACTGCCTGCCGCTGGCATCTCCGGTCGAATGATATTACCACTTGTGAAGTCAATTGAGTTATGAGATACTGCAAGCTGTGGAAGGTCTATCTCTGCCGAGTATTTTAAGTGAGGAGGAATATGATGAAGACAATCAAAAAATGTAGCGGCCTGCTGGTGGTCTGCTTACTGCTGCAGAGCCTGCTGGCCTGCAACAAAGCCAGGCGGGAAGAAGACCAAGGACCACTTGAACTGACCTTCCGCATCACTTGGCCCGAAGACGGAGGCCGGGGCCGCACCATCAATGAAGTGGTCGAAAAGTTCAACCAGGAACACGAAGACATCCAGGTCACCATGATTGGCGGCAACGAGAAATCGGAAGAAATCATCACGACCCTCAACGGCCAGACCACGCCGGAAATCTTCCAAATGCCCTACCGACTGGTGCGCTCACTTGGCAACGAAGGTTACTGGGAAGACTTGGGCAACAGCTTCAGCACAGAACTGAACAATTTCTACCCGCTGGTGGTGGAACTGGGTCGGGAAAATGGTTTACAGTACGGAATCCCGTGGATTGGCCATTCCATGGCTTTTGTCTACAACAAGGACATGACCGATGCCGCTGGAATTGACATTGCTCAAATCAAGACCTGGGAAGATTTCACAGGAGCGCTCAAAGCCGTGGAAGCCGCTAATCCGGGTGTGAAAGGCATCGGCATTGCCGGAGCACAGAACCACGATACCAACTGGATGGCTACCATGTTCATCTACGCCTTCGGTGGCCAACTAGTCAGCAACGACGGCCAGACTGTGGCCATTGACAGCCCGGAAGCCCAGGCCGGTCTGGAATACTATTTCCAAGTGCTCGGCGGCCACGCCCAGGAAGGTTGGCAGGAAAACAACGGCGGTGATGTGATGGAAGCCTTCCGCGACCAACGAGTGGCCTTTGAAATTCAGGGTCCTTGGGGTGTTACCGACATCTGGAAAAATGGCCGTCCCTTCAATGTTGCGGCATTTTCGCCCACCCAGATCGAAAACGGCTATTCCGAAGTGGGGCCCTATATGCTGACGATCCCCACCGACTTGCCGGCTGAGAATCAGACCGCAGCAGAAGAATTCATCCGTTACTTGATTACGACCGACAGCCTGAATATGATTATGAAGGGCGAATACCATGAGGCTACGGATGCCTACTACCCGTTCCGCGTGCCAATTCGCAGCGACATGGTTGATACCGGATACTTTGCAGAACATCCGGAATTTTCGGCTTTCATCGAAGGTTTCAAGCGTCCCAGCATCGAGATGCCGGTAGCGGCTTGGCAGGAAGTCAAGGAAAAATACTACCTGGCCGGACTGAACGCTCTTGCCACTAGGCAGAAGACTGCCGCCGAACTGACTGCAGAACTGAAAAAATACGGTGACCCAATTCTCCAGCGTTAATATATAAGGGCAGCTCTAAAAATTCACTCTTCTTGCGAAGCTATTTGGGAGCGAGGAAGTGAGGCTATGACGATCTACAAGGCTCGACAACGAGATATTTCTGCGTATGTCCTTTTTGCACCAGCCTTCATCGTGCTGCTGCTGTTTATGGTTTACCCGATTATCTGGTCCTTGATTTTGAGCTTTAAGGCCCCTCGCATCCGCGAACTGCGGCAGATTGGGCTGCTGGACTTCCCCGGCAAATTTGTCGGGCTGGCCAATTACGGTGCTGCGTTTGATTCGCCCCTGTTTATCAAGTCGCTGTTAAACACCTTATATTTTGGGTTGGTTTACTATCCCCTGACTCTGGCGATTTCTCTATTTCTGGCGGTACTACTCAACGGTCGGGCAGGCAGGAAGGGTTTTTTCTACGTTACGTTTTTTATGCCCTATGTGGTTTCGATTGTCAGCACCGGGGTGATTTTTCTCTCGCTGTTTCGCAGTGATACGGGAATGATTAATAACCTGTTGCGCGGTCTGGGTGTGGCGGACCCGATTCCCTGGCTTTCTTCGGAAACCTGGGCCATGCCCGTCATTTCCCTGATGAGCAGCTGGCGCAAGATCGGTTACTTTATGCTGATTTTCCTAGCGGGCCTGCAAAGCATTCCCGGCTCACTGTACGAAGCGGCCAACATTGACGGAGCCCGGCCCACACAGCAGTTCTGGCGCATCACCCTGCCGTTGTTGAGTAAAATCTTGGTAGTTGCTTCTGTGCTGTTGATGGTGGATATTCTAAAAGTTTTTCAGGAAATTTATGTAGTTACCGGCGGCGGCCCGAACAATTCCACGACTACAGTGCCTTTTCTCATTTATAACGAGGCATTTCGTTACTTCCGGGTCGGTTCGGCAACCGCGATGAGCTACATATTACTGATCGGTATTTTATTCTTTTTAGTTTTACAACGGCTGGTTATTCGTGATAAAGATTAGGGGGGAACCTCTAAAAATGGTGTCGCTTTCTGTGAGAATGGTACAATCGCTCTGCTTTGTCTTCGCTGGCGATTGTACCGCATTTTGATGCTGAGCGGATGAGATTTTGCGAGCTGGTGCAGCATATTTCTGTGGTGGGGAATTTTTAGAGGTTCCCTAAAGGTGTTCTAGGGCTAAATCACATGGCTTCTCTCAAAAATTTCAATATATCCAACATTACTTGTTATCTACTGTTATTTATTTTTGCGGCTCTGTTTATTTTCCCTGTTTACTGGCTGCTGATTTCCAGCGTCAAAACTGCGCTGGAATTCTCCCGCATACCGCCCGGCTTCTTTCCGCAAAACTTTGATTTTTCCCATTATCCGGTGGTATGGCGACGTCTGGACTTTGGCGGAGCCTTTCGCAATTCGATCTATGTCACGGCGTTGACTACCGGGTTGATCCTGTTGTTTTGCGGTATGGGGGGTTACGTCTTGGCCAAAAAGCACTTGCCGGGTAAAAAGGCCATTATGCTGGTCATTATCGCTACCATGGTGGTGCCTCCCACAGTTTTGCTGGTACCATTGTTTTACGTTATCAGTGCAGCGGGGCTTTACGACAGCCTGTGGGGACTGATTCTGCCATTTTCCGTGACATCTTTCGGTTTGTTTTTTATGAAGCAATATATGAGAGACCTGCCCAACGAATTATTGGAAGCGGCCCGGATGGACAGCTGTGGCGAGTATTCGGTGTTCTTTGTCATAGTATTGCCGCTGATTAAGCCGGGGTTGGCAACGCTGGCGACAATCGAGCTGGTCAACAACTGGAATTCATTCACTATGCCCTTGGTGCTGATCAAAACACCCGCACTCCAGACTATACCGCTCAAGATTTCTGCCTTGATTACCGCTACTGATGTTGTCGAATGGTCGTTGATTCTTGCGGGCAACGTACTGGCGGTGGTTCCGGTGCTGTTGATTTTTGTTAGCCTGCAAAATTATTTTATCAAAGGGGTGATGGATGGAGCGGTGAAAGGGTAGGATGAAAAAAATCCCCTGTAAGTCAAAAAGGCAGGAACTTTCCGCCAATGTGCTGCTACCGCATCAAAGCTGTAATTCAGGTCCACACACAGGTATAGATACTCTGAAGGACAGCTCCCAAAAATCCCCACCACAGAAAGATGCTGCCTCTGAAGTTGGCCTTCGCCAGCTCGCAGAAAGGAAGGTCGGGCCTCTGGCTGCGCACGGCCCTCCCCTGGTTCTCCCATGCTGCGCCAGCTCGCAAAAAAGGAAGGTCGGGCCTCTGGCTGCGCACGGCCCTCCCCTGGTTCTCCCATGCTGCGCCAGCTCGCAAAAAAGGAAGGTCGGGCCTGGCTGCGCACGGCCCTCCCCATTTCTCCCATGCTGCGCCAGCTCGCAGAAATGAAGGTCGGGCCTTGCTGCGCACGGCCCTCCCCGGTTCTCCCATGCTGCGCCAGCTCGCAGAAAGGAAGGTCGGGCCTCTGGCTGCGCACGGCCCTCCCCTGGTTCTCCCATGCTGCGCCAGCTCGCAGAAAAGAAGGTCGGGCCTCTGGCTGCGCACGGCCCTCCCCTGTTTCTCCCATGCTGCGCCAGCTCGCAAAAAAGGAAGGTCGGGCCTCTGGCTGCGCACGGCCCTCCCCATTTCTCCCATGCTGCGCCAGCTCGCAGAAATGAAGGTCGGGCCTAGCTGCGCACGGCCCTCCCCTGTTTCTCCCATGCTGCGCCAGCTCGCATGGGAGCCTCGCAAAAAAAGCCAATTTTTAGGGATTTTCCTGCAATTTCTCTTGCCCTCCGCGGGGAAATCGTATATTCTTTAAGAAGAACAAGGTATTTTATAATGTCATTTTATCTTTTATTAAAACCATTCCGACCTTGGCCGGAACATCATTTTTATGCATTATTTTGCATAATAATACCAAGGAGTATTGCACTATGGAACACAAGTTCAGTAAAATTCGCTCATCGCTCATCGCTCATCGCTCATCGCTCATCGCTCATCGAAAAAATTAAACTCATATAGCAGAGGAAATTATTTCTCTGCCGGTATTTTACGCCCATTTATCCTTTTATTTGTCTGCTCCCTGATTTTATGGGTCGCCTGCGATCCGCCCGAAGACACGCCCCCCAAAGACACGCCCCCCAAAGACACGCCCAAAGACAGTGTTGATACTCCCAGAGACTTTGCTTTTGCGGGGGACTATATCATCACTAACAGCACCCAAGCGGAAGTCCAATATCCACAATTTTTTCAAGCAGGCACTTATGCCCCAGGCTCTGTATATTTGGGGACCCTGCATGTGGGCTCTGATGCCAGCCTCAGCATTGCCAGCATTGAGGCAGATTTTCAAACTTCAGGCGCATTGCACCGCATTGATTTTGAGACAGCAGAGCAGGATCCGAACAAGTCTCCGCCAAGCATTGCCGAAACTTCTTACAACATGGAATCTTTTCGTTTGGACTCCGACCGTACTCTAGAAACGAATATCATACCCGTATCGTATGAACGCGATCAGCATGCTGTATCCCTCCAGTTTGTCAATCCAACGGGGGGAGCGGTGATCGAAATAAATATTCCTGCCGGGGCTTCTGCCACAGATCCATGGATATCAGGAACTACCAGTGCCTTAGGCCTTACATCGTATCCGGAGAGTTTCAGTATCACATTAATGCGCAAGCAATAGGATAATAGAAACATTGCAAACCGTTTGTTTCGGAATAAAGAAGAGCCCCTTTCGTACGAAAGGGGCTCTTCTTTGAGGTGCCTTCAAGAATTGTCTCGGATCAAATATTCCCATCGACTTTGTTTTTTTTATGCTGGAATCCACGTTGTCAATAGGGAATCATTCTAGCAATAAACAACGGAAAATCATCGGGCTCCGGGCTGCCCGCCTTGACGGAACAAAAAACAAGCCAAGTACACAGTATACTCAAGGGGACCTCTAAAAATTCGCTTTCGATGTTGAATCAGCGAGATTTTGTCGATAGCGAGGAAGTGAAGCCGAGGCATACTTTGCTGTATGGTAAGGCTTTGCTGACGAAGCTATTCGGCAACAAGATCGCGATTCAGCGCGAAATTGGAATTTTTAGAGGTCCCCTCTATGTACTATCCTTATATTATGTACTATCCTTATATATGGTGGAAAACAGCCCCAACGCAGAAAATTCATCATAGAAAACCTGAAAGACTAAGCATTTGTTTGGAGGAACCACCATGTCTGACATAATCCGCTTCGGCATCTCACTGCCTCAAAAACTTTCTGACGACTTCGACCAATACATCCGAAACGCCCACTACACCAACCGCTCTGAAGCCATCCGCGATCTGATCCGCAACGAACTGGTCCAACAAGAATGGCAACCCCCCAGAACCCAGGTTGCCGGAGCCATAATCTTCATCTACGACCACCACGTGCGCAACCTCGTGGACAAAATCATCGCCATACAACACGATTTCTACCAGCTGATCCTCTCCAGCCAACACATCCATCTGGACCACGACAACTGCCTGGAAATCTTGGCACTGCGTGGAGAATCCGGCCAAGTACAAACACTCTACCGAAAACTCAAAGCCATCAAAGGCATCAAACACAGCTCCCTGAACATGAGCTCCACCGGACAGAACCTCAGCTGAGCCAGTCTGGCGAAATTTCTCAAAATTTTGCTGGACTTTCAGTGTTACCTATGTTACAATCGTAACATTAGTTCAGCAAAGAATTGAATCAAAACTCCGGAGGTGCGCTATGCACATGGCAGACGCTCTACTATCCCCCGCAGTCGGAGGCACCATGTGGGTGGCCTCGGCAGCCCTGGCCGGATATTCCACCAAAAAACTCACCGGCACACTGGACCAGAAAAAAATTCCCCTGATGGGCGTGATGGGCGCACTGGTCTTTGCCGCCCAAATGATCAACTTCTCCATACCCGGAACCGGCTCCAGCGGACACATCGGGGGTGGGCTGCTGCTCTCGGCCATACTGGGACCCTACGCCGGCTTCCTCACCATGGCCTCGGTACTCACCATCCAGGCCCTGTTCTTCGCGGACGGCGGCCTGCTGGCCCTGGGAGCCAATATCTTCAACCTGGGCTTTTTCACCGCATTTGTGGTCTACCCGCTAATCTACCAGAAAATTGTAAGGGACCAGCACACCCGAAAACGAATACTGTCGGGTGCGCTCATTGCCACCGTGGTGGGGCTGCAGCTGGGAGCCTTTTTCGTTGTGCTGGAAACGCAAATCTCGGGCAAAACCGAACTGCCCTTCGGCACCTTTGTCCTGCTGATGCAACCCATACACTTGGCCATAGGCATCATCGAAGGCCTGATCACCACGGCCGTACTGCTGTTCCTGCAAAAAGAACGCCCGGAAATCCTCCACGCCGCACAGAACCGGCAAGCTCTCGGAGCCCTGCCAATCAAAAAAGTCCTGCTGAAACTCCTGCTGCTGAGTGCCCTAACCGGGGGCATTCTCGCCTGGTTCGCCTCGTCCAACCCCGACGGCCTCGAATGGTCGCTGTACAAAGGAGCTGCCAGCAGCCCGGAACTCCAGACGGGGAGCGGCAACGCCATCTACAGAGGCCTCTCTGCGATACAGCAAAAACTTTCCTTCCTGCCCGGCTACGGCTTTGCCCCCGGGAGCAACCAAGATGTCCAAGCTCCCACAGCTGTGAACGCGGCCGCCGGGACATCGTTATCCGGCATCTTCGGCGGCCTGCTGACTCTGATTCTGGCATCACTGACCGGGGCACTGCTTTACCTGTTCAAACGACACCGGAAGCCAAATCAGAGCGCAAGCGGAGCAGAGCAGGACCCATGATTCCCAAAAGTGCCGGAACACCCCGTGTCATCATTTTTTGAAACGGTCTCCAAGCTTGGACATCTGGACCAACTCTCGCGCAAGGACTCCCCGATCCACCGGCTCCACCCCCTAGCCAAGCTGCTGGTTACTGCCGTGTACCTGTTTACGGTCATATCCTTCGACAGCTACCAGATCAGTGCCCTGATTCCCTACCTCCTGTACCCGCTGCTGCTCCTCTGGCTCGCGGACATTCCCCTGGGCCTGATATTCAAACGAGTCCTGCTGGTAGAACCATTGATTATAGGCATCGGTATTCTGAACCCGATATTCTCCCAGGGCAGCGTTTCCATCGAGATCGGGCTCTATAACTGGGAAATTCCCAGCGGCTGGATAATTTTCGTCTCCATCGTAATCAAATGCACCCTGACGGTAAGTGCTGGCCTGTGCTACCTAGTCACCACCGGCATGGAACGCATCGCCCAGACCCTGCGCCTGCTACGGGTACCCAGAATATTCGTGCTACAACTGGTGCTGACCTACCGCTACATCAGCGTACTGCTCCGCCAACTGGGACGCACGGTGCGGGCCTACCACCTGCGCGCCCCCGGCCCCGGAAAAAAGTATTGGCCAAAGCGCCGCAAAGGAATTGACAGAAGCGCCTGGGGCTCCCTGCTGGGCCAAATGATCCTGCGCACCTTCGACCGGGCCGAAAGAATCTACATCTCCATGCGCCTGCGCCACTTCCACGGAGAATACTACAGCGGCCCGCCCCAACGATTCCGGCTGCGGGACCTGCTGTTCTGTCTCGGCTGCAGCGCAATATTTATCGCAGCCCGATATGTAAACCTCTCCGTGTGGCTGGGCAACACCCTGCTGGGAGGGATACATTGAGCCACCACATCGTCGAAGCCAAAGACATCTACTTTCGATACCCAAACAAACAAAAAGCCATTGACGGCATCTCTTTCCGCATACTGCACGGGGAATCCGTAGGCATTATCGGAGCCAACGGAGCCGGAAAGTCGACCCTGCTACTGCTGCTGATGGGCGTACTGTTCCCCGACAGAGGCTCAATAGCCATTGGGGAACTGACGATGACCCGAAAAAACGTCGACTTTGTACGCCAGCGTATGGGTATGATGATGCAGGACCCCGATGACCAGCTGTTCATGCCCACCGTATACCAGGATGTGGCATTTGGCCCACGCAACCTGAGGCTGGACGAAAGCTCGGTACAGGAACGCGTGGCCACCGCCCTGGAAAAGACCGGAACCGCGCACCTGGCCCAACGCTCCCCGCAGCAACTCTCAGGAGGCGAAAAACGCGCCGTCGTGTTGGCCGCAGTACTGGCGATGGAACCGGACATCCTGATCCTCGACGAACCGACATCCTTCCTCGACCCCAAATCGCGCCGCCGTTTTATGAAACAGCTGCAAGGCTTTCGGCACACGAAAATCATCACCACGCATGACCTAGACATGGCCTATGAACTGTGCGAACGGATTATTATTGTCAAAGACGGCCAACTGATCGCTGATGACAAAGGCAGTGTCCTGCTGACGCAAGCGGAACTGCTGGAATCCTGCGCTTTGGAACTGCCCTTTGTCCTGCAAGGAACGATGCAAGACAAAGGGCAAGCTCCCCCCCAGGACCCAGGTTGCCGGAGCCATAATCTTCATCTACGACCACCACGTGCGCAACCTCGTGGACAAAATCATCGCCATACAACACGATTTCTACCAGCTGATCCTCTCCAGCCAACACATCCATCTGGACCACGACAACTGCCTGGAAATCTTGGCACTGCGTGGAGAATCCGGCCAAGTACAAACACTCTACCGAAAACTCAAAGCCATCAAAGCCATCAAAGCCATCAAAGCCATCAAACACAGCTCCCTGAACATGAGCTCCACCGGACAGAACCTTAGCTGAAAAGGCTCGGAAATTTTTGGGCAACTCTAAAAATTCCACTTGACCCCTAGTGCTACTTATGTTATAATCGTGACACCAAATCAGTAAGACATTTGAGTTTCTGCTCGCTGCTCACAAAGCGTGGGGCAAGGGAGTCCCCGGGCCGCGTTTGCTGGTGTACAGCTAGCCCTTATCCGTGAAGGGTTACAAAAAAGATAATGTTCATTGCATGAAAGACTACGAAATTGCATCAACTCGGGCGACCTTGCTCGAAAAACAAATACGGAGGTACCATGAATTCTACTAAACTGTTGACTCGTGGACTTGTTTCAGTGGGCATCCTCATTCTGGTGATGACATTTGGAATTTACCCGGCCTTTGCTAAAGGCACCTCATCCAAGGACACACTCGTCCTTGCCGTAGGGGGTGAAAACTCGGAAGGATATGACCCTCTTCTGGGATGGGGAAGTTATGGCAATCCACTTTTTCACAGCACGCTTTTGAAAAGAGATTCAGATTTGAACATTGTTTCTGATTTGGCCACCGCTTGGGAACTTTCGGAAGACCGCAAGACTTGGACGGTTTCAATTCGAGATGATGCAAAATTCTCTGATGGTTCTACTTTGGCCGCCAAAGATGTTGCGTTTACTTTCAACAAAGGGCTTGAAGCAGGCGGCAAGATAGATCTCTCACCCCTTGAGAGAGCTACGGCCGCAAACCGTACAACCGTGACGCTGCACCTGAAGCAGCCCGACATCACGTTTATCCAACACCTGATCACCTTGGGGATCGTGCCCGAAAAGCTGTACGGTCCCGAGTACGGGAGAAATCCTGTCGGTTCTGGACCATACAAGCTCGTGCGCTGGGATGAAGGGCAACAAATGATCGTGGAGGCCAATGATCTGTATTATGGCAAACAGCCTGAGATCAAGAGGCTTGTGTTTTTATTTTCGGAGGAGGATGCCGCTTTGGCCGCTGCACGGGCCGGAAAGGTCGATGTGCTGGGTGTTCCCTCAAGCCTTGCACGCCAGAATATACCCGGCATGAAGCTGCATGTTGTAAAGAGTGTGGACAATCGCGGACTGATGTTCCCAACGGTCCCAAACGAAGGAAAGAAAACGCCAAAGGGCGTTCCCGTGGGCAATAATGTCACAGCCGATGCCGCAATTCGCAAAGCGGTCAACTACGCCATCGACCGGCAGGCCCTCGTAGACGGTGTGCTAGATGGTTACGGGCGCCCCGCTTTCGGTGTGGTCGATGATTTACCGTGGGATAATCGCAACATTCGATTCCAGGACAATGACGCCGAAAGGGCCAAGAACATCTTGGAGAAGGCCGGTTGGGTGGACAAAGATGGGGGTGGCATTCGGGAAAAAGACGACATGCGAGCCGAGTTCAGGATTGTGTACAACGCCAAAGACTCTCTGCGCCAGGGGCTGGCCCTAGCAGTGTCGGACATGCTCAAGCCGGTGGGTATAAACGCCATACCCAAGGGCGAAAATTGGGACCGGATCAAAACGCAGCTCACCCATACGCATGTCGTGGTTTATGGGTTCGGTGATCACAGTCCGCTGGAAATGTACAAGCTCTATCACACTCCCGGGCCGGAGCCGATGTATCGGAACGCCGGGTTCTATTCGAATCTAGTGGTGGACAAGCACCTGCAAAACGCCCGCTCCGCCGCATCTTTTGAAGCCTCCATTCCGCATTGGCGACAAGCGCAATGGGATGGACAGACAGGCTTCACTGTTCCCGGCGACGCGGCCTGGGCATGGCTGGTCAACCTCGACCATACCTATTTTTTGAACAAGTGCCTGGATGTGGGTCAATCGCAAATAGAGCCCCACGGCCACGGGTGGCCGATCACCGCCAACATCAATGAATGGGCCTGGACTTGCGATTAGCCGCCTTTAAGAGGGCGACCGAAGGCCCGGGACGCCTTCGGTCGCCCTTCTCATATTCCGCGTTCGTGTCAGTATTGGGCTTCCTTGGAAAAAAGGGCGCGAGGCTGGTTTTACTGATTGCGTCTGTTGCAACGCTGTCTTTTGTACTTGTTAGCTTTTCGCCGGTGGACCCCATTGACGCTTACCTTGGTACGTCAGTTCTCAAGGTGTCGTCCGAACAACGTGAAATCATCTCCCAGCGTTGGGGGCTGGACAGGCCCCCGATCGAACGCTTTGGCAAATGGGCGCTGAACCTAATGAAAGGGGATTTCGGTGTTTCGACGATTTTCAACGAACCCGTACTTGCGGTCATCGGAAAACGATTTTCGACTTCATTTTGGCTTATGCTGTCCGCTTGGTTCCTATCGGGTATCTTGGGTTTTCTGCTAGGCGTCTTTGCCGGGACTTACGAGTCCAGCGCTTTGGACAAATGTATCAGCGTCTATGCTTATACCATGACATCAACGCCCACATTTTGGGTGGGCATGGTCCTGTTGACTGTTTTCTCCGTACAATTGGGATGGACCCCGGTCTGCTGTGCGTGGCCCATAGGCGTGAACCCCGACCAGGTAGGCGTGTTACAGCGAATACACCACCTCATGCTTCCGGCAGTGACATTGTCGCTTATCGGCGTGGCTCAGATCGCGCTCCACACGCGCGAGAAAACCGTAGACGCTATGCAAAGCGAGTATGCCCTATTCGCCAAGGCTCAGGGAGAATCGCGTCTCGGCATCGCGTTTCATAGGGCGCTTCGCAATGTGGCCCTTCCTGCGATAACCTTGCAGTTCGCATCGCTGGGTGAGCTGTTTGGTGGCGCGGTGTTGGCCGAACAGGTGTTCGCCTATCCCGGCCTGGGCAAAGCTACGGTGGAAGCGGGATATCGGGGCGATATTCCTCTGCTGCTGGGTATTGTTCTGTTCAGTACTGTTTTCGTTTTTATGGGGAATACAACGGCCGACCTCCTTTACATGCTGGTCGACCCGCGAATGAGGCAAAAAGCTAACAGGGACAGCCGGTGATATGATGCGTGACAGATTTGACAGAAGGTCGAAGACCATTTTCACCATTGCCGGATGTCTTTTTTTGTTTGGCATCGTGTTCGCCGGCGCCTGGTTGTACGGCAACCAAGGAGAAGTGACGCATCTGACCTCTCGTAAACTTGCGCCCAGCCTGACTCACCCTTTCGGCACAGACTGGCTGGGGCGGGACATGCTTGCCAGAACGCTGAAGGGTCTGCGAATCAGTTTGTTTGTTGGGCTTTCTGCAGCCTCTTGTTCTGCGCTTATCGCCCTTTTGTTGGGATTGGCGGCAGCCACCATGGGGAAAACAGTAGACGGCATCGTGACGTGGCTGGTTGATATGGCCATGGCAACGCCTCATCTGGTACTGCTGATCCTGATTGCATTCGCCTTTGGCGGGGGCACCAAGGGTGTCATCATCGCCGTTGCCGCCTCGCACTGGCCATCCTTGACGCGGGTGATCAGGGCGGAGGTGATGCAATTGCAATCCGCAGAATACGTTAAGCTCTCGCGTCAAATGGGGAAAAGCCGATTTTTTATCGCTCATAGACACATGCTGCCGCATGTTGTTCCGCAATTTTTAATCGGTCTATTGCTTTTGTTCCCGCACGCTATTTTGCACGCTGCCGCGCTAACGTTTCTTGGATTCGGCATGTCTCCGCATACGCCTGCGGTGGGGGTCCTGCTGGCCGAATCCATGCGATACCTTTCCATGGGGCTATGGTGGCTGGCGGTGGCGCCGGGAATTGCTTTGGTCTTGACGGTAAAGGCTTTTGACGTTTTGGGCTCGAATGTTCGGGTACTGTTAGATCCCCGTACCTGTCGGGAATAATGTGGATGATATCATGTTAGAGATACAAAGCTTATCAGTACACTTCAGCAGTTATTCAAAAGGACTGAAGCGCAAAAGCATTTGCGCCATACGCAGCCTTGATCTGACTGTGAATGCCGGCCAGGTGGTCGCAGTTGTGGGGCAATCCGGAACGGGGAAAAGTTTGCTGGCGCATGCTGTATTGGGAATACTGCCTAGCAACGCCTCTGTTTCAGGGGATATTTTTTTCAAAAACAACCGGCTGTCGCCTGCGTGCGCCAAACAGCTTAGAGGGCGTGAAATCGCGCTGATTCCGCAATCAGTCGCTTTTTTGAACCCACTGCTGCACGTCGGCGCTCAAATCACCAGAGCTGGGGTGTTGAGCGGTATTACCCCTCGGGACGTCAGAAAGGTTACCCACCGGGCGTTGAGTCGCTATGGATTGGCTCCCCATATCTATCGATGGTTTCCGTTTCAACTCTCCGGGGGCATGTCCAGAAGGGTGCTTACGGCAACAGCAACCATAGGCTCAGCGAGCTTGCTACTGGCCGACGAGCCGACCAATGGACTGGATGTCGGGACCGCTCAAGAAACCTTGCAACACCTCCGTGACTTGGCGGATACAGGCAAAGCCGTGGTGCTAATCACCCATGATATTCAAGCGGCTTTGCAAGTGGCCGACAAGGTTTCAGTCTTTTGCGGAGGTGTGACCGTAGAGGAAGCAAGTGCGTCGGATTTTAACGGCTCGGGTCGTTTACGCCATCCATACTCCAAGGCCCTATGGGCCTCATTGCCGGGCAACCGGTTCACTGAAGCGGTAAGCTCGAAGAGTTTACATTCGCTGAACGGCGGCTGCCCTTTCAGTATTCGATGCGACCAAGGGGACGAGGATTGCAGTCGACGAATGCCGGAGCTCATACCGCTGCGAGAAGGGAAAGTAAGGTGCCGGCATGCTTGTAGCTAAGGATTTAGCATTTCGATACGGGCGGAAACAGGCCTGGCTTTTCCGGGATCTGAACATCAGTGTCACTTCTGGGGAGAGGGTCGGTCTGCCCGGCCCCAGCGGTCGGGGCAAGTCAACGCTGGCAAAAGTCCTTGCTGGTTATTTTCCTGTACATAATGGAGATGTTAACGTTGATGGTAAATCGCAGGAAAAGGGTACTTTTAATCCTGTCCAACTTCTTTTTCAACACCCGGAACTGGCGGTAAATCCGCGGTGGAAAATACAAGATATTTTGAGTGAAGCTGGAAAGCCACCAAATGAACTGATGCAACAACTTGAAATCGACGATATGTGGTTGTCCCGCTTTCCTCATGAGTTGTCGGGCGGAGAATTGCAGCGGGTATGTCTTGCACGTGCTCTTGATCCGCGTACCAGATATCTTCTTTGCGATGAAATGACCTCCATGCTAGATGCCCTGACCCAGGCATCCATTTGGAAGGCCGTGTTGGACATAGCTGAAGCCAGGAATATCGGCTTGCTTGTCATCAGCCACGATAATGCCCTGCTTGACCGGATATGTCAGCGTATTTTCAATTATTTTACAGATGAGAAAAGCGTGCGTTGATCAACTGAAGATCTATATTGATAACCCCAGATAGGAGAGCACTTTGATTTTTAAACCATTTATGCGTGAAGGCTTCATGCCGCTGCCGGTGACTTTTATATCGACAATCAGCCGCAACGGCGTACGAAATATCGCCCCTTGGTCCTGCATCATGCCCGTTTTACGGCCGCTGGATCTTGTGTTGGCCGCGCGTCGGCTAAAAAGCGAGACACGCTTCAAAAGATTCGGGAGACCGGATAATTCGTCCTGAACTTGGCCGGCGCCGATATGGCCGATAAAGTTATCTCCACTGCCCGTCATACAAGACGATTTCTACCAGCTGATCCTCTCCAGCCAACACATCCATCTGGACCACGACAACTGCCTGGAAATCTTGGCACTGCGCGGAGAATCCGGCCAAGTACAAACACTCTACCGAAAACTCAAAGCCATCAAAGGCATCAAACCCAGCTCCCTAAACATGAGCTCTACAGGACAGAACCTCAGCTGAAAAAGCCGGTGAAATTTTCAAAATTCTACTGGACTTCGGGTATTACTAATATTATAATCGTAACACCAAATTAGTGAGACAATTTGAATCAAGGACACCTCTAAAAATTCTCTTTCGATGCTGAATCAGCGAGATTTTGTCGATAGCGAGGGAGTGACGCCGAGGTATACTTTGCTGTATGGTAAGGCTTTTCTGACAAAGCTACTCGGCAACAAGATCGCGATTCAGCGCGGAATTGGAATTTTTAGAGGTGCCCTCAAATTTCAGGAGTGCGCTATGCACACAGCAGATGCTCTACTATCCCCGCAGTCGGGGGCACCATGTGGGTGGCCTCGGCTCTGAGCTAACGAAGTGAGCTCAGAGCCATGCCCAATAAGCCAGCAAAAACTGGTCCTGGCAGCTGCCGCATAGTCCTGACCTTGACGCTGCTGTACGGTCTGACGCTCGTCATTGGTATCTTGTCGGCCGGCATCGGGCCCGTGGTCATTCATCCCGGCAAAGTCTTAGGTATCGTGATTCAGCACTTGTTTCGCTATCGGGAAGCAGCATCGGGCGCGCTGTCCTGGACTTTGGCAGAAGATACCATAGTCTGGCTGACTCGCATGCCGCGGATTCTGATGGCCATTGCCGCGGGGGCCACCCTGGCCATCGCGGGCGCAGCATTACAGGCCATAATGCGCAACGTTTTGGCGGATCCGCACATTCTGGGCGTCAATTCCGGTGCCTCATCGGGTGCGGCCTTCGCCATCCTGGTATTTGGCGGTTCGAGTGGCGGGCTGTTCGTGCTCTCGGGCTTTTCCTTTCTCGGAGCGGTACTGGCCATGGTATTGGTGCTGCTAATTGGCAGTATTTTAGGTGGTAGTGCAGCCAATAGTACTCCCTTCCGTTTGATAATGGCCGGAATGGCCGTGGGCTACGCCTTCTATTCGGTGACCAGCTTTTTGATTCTGGCCTCGGACTCGCCGGAGGCGAGCCGCTCGGTAATGTTTTGGCTGATGGGCTCTCTGGCGGCAATCCACTGGCCCATTGCCCAGCTTGCGCTGATCGTGGCGGCCTTGGCCCTGCTGTTTTTGCTGGCCTTTGCCGGGCACCTCGATGCTTTGGCGGTAGGCGATGAAACTGCATTGGCACTCGGCATTCGCCCCGCCGCGACCCGGCTGGTACTAATGATTATCGTGTCTCTGGCGGTCAGCGTCATGGTGGCGGGAGCGGGCAGCATCGGCTTTGTGGGACTGATTATCCCTCACATGGGCAGGGCCCTGGTCGGCTCGCGCCACAGCGTGCTCTTGCCCGCCAGCGCAGCCTTAGGGGCAGCCTTCCTGTTGGTGGCCGATATTGCCGCGCGGATGCTGTTTGCCCCTCAGGAAATGGCAATTGGTGTGGTCACCGGAGTGGTAGGCGGCCCGTTACTGCTGTGGCTGATCTACGGCAGCTCGCTGCAAAAGCCCAAGGTCTGACCAAAAACCGACTGCACAAATCCACTGAGGCTTTCTGAAATTTGTCGATCAAAGGAGTTAATCATGAATAACTTATTCCCCGATGCTCTCCGGGCCCGACATATTTGGGGTGTCGCATTCTTGCTGTGCCTGCCCGCTTTGCCGGGCTTGTTGAAGCCGCTGCAAGCACAGCGGAACTTTCCTGTAACCGTGCAGAGCTGCGGCATGGACGTGACGCTCCAAGCCCCGGCTCAAAGAATCTTCGTAGTCAACAGCCATGAGACTATCTCGCTCTTGAGCAGTCTGGACGCACTGGATTGTGTGGTAGCACTCACGCCCAAACCGATGGCCGACATTTACAGCGAAGCAGAATATCAGCAGTTTGAGCAGATTCTCCTAATATCTCCAACGGATAGCAGCACAGGTCACTCGGATATTCCGACGGAAGTAATTGTCAATTCCCGACCCGACTTGGTTCTAGCATCCGAGGTCGACCGCAAGCTGCTGGCCAGTGCTGGAATTGCGGTCTATTCGCAGCCAGCCCTCTGCAACAGCATACACTTCGAGAGGGGGGACTCACCCTCTGGCAAAGAAATGGGAAGTTTTGAGAGTGTCTACCAGCAGCTGGAGATCTATGGCCGGATGCTGGGGCTACCCCGGAAGGCCGCACGTGAAATTCGCAAGCTAAAAGCAACGGTGCCCAAACTGCCTCGTTCGCCGCAAGTGGGCAGTGCGGTGGCGCTCTATGTCGCACGCAGCAAGCAGCTGTGGGCCTAAGGTGACTTTTCGATGATAGTACCAATTTCCCAGACTGCGGGGCTCAATAACGTTTATGAAGGCACGTAAAAACGGGTGTTTAGCATCAGTAATGAAGAGTTGTTCGGCAAGGGTCCCAAGATTATTGTGCTGTTGTATTCGCAAGGTACGAGTAAAGGGTACCTCTAAAAATGGTATCGCTTCGCGAGTATTGTGCTATCGCCCTGCTTCTCCATACCGAGTACCAGCGCTCTGGATGCGGTGCGCAACAAGTGGCTCATCGCCTTGCCGTTTGCCTACACTGACCCGCCCACGCCGATGTCGATTCGGGGGGCCCTCCTTCTCACTGAGAAACTCAAGCAACTGCCGTGATTGAAGCGCGCGGGGTGAGTCTGGCTTTCGGGGGCAGACGGATCGTTGATCGGGTCAGCTTGCAGGTGCCGAAAGGCCAGATACTGGGCCTGGTTGGGCCGAATGGCAGCGGGAAGACCACGCTGCTGCGCTCTCTTTATGGGGCGCTTGTGCCGGCTTCCGGCACGGTCTGGCTGGACGGGGAAAATATAGCCAGGTTGCCTCGTCGCCAGATTGCGCGGCGCATCGGGGTGGTGCCGCAGGAACAGCCCGCAGTCAGCGGCCTGAGCCTGATGGACATGGTACTGCTGGGCCGTATGCCGCACCGCATCGGCTTGGGAGCTTTCCTCTCCGGTGCCCGTAAAGCGGACTCGGAGAGCGCCCGCGCTGCCATCGCTCGGGTAGGTCTGACGGAGCGGAGCGTGCAATCCTTCGCATCTCTTTCGGGCGGAGAAGCGCAGCGAGGTCTGATAGCCCGCGCGCTGTCTCAGGAAGCCGACCATTTGCTGCTCGACGAGCCAACCAATCATCTGGACCTGAGTTACCAGCACGAGATACTGTCCCTAGTGCGCGATTTGGAGCTTACTGTAGTGATAGTGCTCCACGACCTGAACCTCGCAGCTCGCTACTGCGATCAGATCGCCTTGCTGCATCAGGGCAGACTGGTGGCTTGCGGAGCGCCTGCGGCGGTCTTGAACGGTGCCATCCTAGAGCCGGTCTACCAGGTTTCCGCGACCCGGATCAACCGGGCTTCGGGAATTGTACATTTAATTTTCGCGGAAACCGATACGGCAATTTGAGTGTGCCGGATTGGTTCTCAAGAGAGGATCCGAACCCTTGATCTCATGCTCAGCAGCGATTTTATCGGTGGGCCGTGCGAGGAAGCTGAGCAATCTGTCTTGTATGGAGTGGATACAAGGCATAGGAGAGAATGCGTTGTGCGCAGCGAGTCTAGCGCCTCTCTTAGCAAGTGCCGCCTAAAGGCCCAGCCGGATACGCTGTTCCAATGATGCGGCAGGGCTCCCCCGGAATTTTACAACAGGCTGTCTGCTCCCTTAGCCATAGCCTGTAATAACAGGTAACAGGAGCTGGCACCGGCATCCGGTACTCCGCGTGAGCGCTCCCCGAGGCGACTGGCCCGACCGATTTTAGCCACTAGGTCTTTGGTCGAGTCCTTGCCCTTTTCGGCCGCCCGGGTCATGGCCTCCAGGCAGTCGCTCAGATCCCCGCCCGCTGCCATGGCCGTGTCAAAGGCCTCAATTGCGGGAATCAGAGTGTCCATCAGGGTTTTGTCGCCGATTTTAGCTTCGCCCAATTCTTCAATGGCTCTTTGCCCTGCGCGCAGCATGGCTGAGAACAACGCAGCGTCAACCTGTTCCTTGCTCGCGCAGGCTTTGGCCATTTCCAGAAAAAAGTTACCGTAGAGCGGGCCCGTTGAGCCGCCAATTTCGGCAAATAAAATATGGCCGAGCAGTTCCAGGCCTCCGCTCAGGTTTTCCGTTCCCCGCATGCGCTGTTTGCAAAGACTGAAGCCTTTATTCATGTTAATGCCGTGGTCGCCATCGCCAATTTCTCCGTCAATATCGCTGAGGTATTGTTTGTTTTTCCGGATGGTCCGGATCATTTCCCTGACCAGCACCAACCCTTGATTCGATGCAAAACTGCTCATGCCCCCCCCTTGCTGGCTTTCTCCGTTCTGATTTCCACCGGATTACCGGGCGAACTGTGTCAGGCCCATCGATTGGCATTCCATGTCAATGCATTGTTTCAGTTCTGCGTCCAGTCGCATTATGCTCAGTGTTACGCCCTGCATTTCCAGTGATGTAAAGTAATTGCCCACATATTGGCGGTGAATTTTTACGCTGTGTTGTTCCAGCAACTTGGCTAGGGCATCGTAGTAGATGTACAGTTCCATCAGCGGTGTGGCCCCGAGGCCGGAAACCAGGACAACAACCTCTTCATTTTTCTCTTGGTTCTGGCTAAATGGTGTGTCTTGGTGTATGATGTCGAAGCATTGACGCGCCATTTCTTTGGCATTTGTCAGTTCTTCGACCCGGATGCCGGGTTCGCCGTGGTGTCCGATGCCCACTTCCATAGTGCCGGCTTTGATTTCAAAATTGGGACGTCCCACTGCCGGAATGGTGCAGGGTGATAAACCGATGCCGATGCTGCGTGTGTTGTCGATGGCTTTCTGGGCACCTGCGATTACCTGATCCAGACTTGCGCCCTGACTGGCAAGGGCTCCGCCGACCTTCCACATCAGGATTTCGCCGGCCACGCCGCGGCGTTTGGCTTCCTCTCCCCAGGAGGCGGAGGCTACATCGTCGTTGGCAACCACGGTTTTGACTTCGATGCCTTCTTTGGCCGCCATTTTCACGGCCATCTTGACGTTCATGTTGTCTCCGGCGTAGTTGCCATAGAGGCAGGCCACGCCTTTACCGCTGTTTGCAACCCGGAAAGCGTCTAAAAAGGCGGCTGCGGTCGGTGAGGAAAAGATTTCCCCCACGGCCACGGCGTCGATCAGGTTTTTCCCGATATAGCCGATAAAGGCCGGTTTGTGCCCGGAGCCGCCACCGGTGACGATGCCAACCTTCTCCTGTTTTTCTCTGACTCTCAATACTCGGGGATTCCCGGTCGCGACCAGGTAGTCCGCATGGACTTTGGCAAAGCCTTGCAGCATGTCTTCAACCACGAGCTCCGGGTTGTTGATGATTCGTTGCATGGTGTGTTCTCCTCTAAATAACCTGGCAGGCCCGCCCGGGAACAGGACACCGGGAAGCGCTAAAAGCCTGTCTCTGAGGTCTGCCGGCTGACTGCTTATTGGATGCTGTAACCACCGTCCAAAACCAGGCTATGGCCGTTGATTAGCCCGGCATCATCGCTGGCCAGAAACAGTGCCGCGTATGCCACGTCTTCAGGCTCACCGAAGTGGCGTACGGGGATTTTCTGCTTCATGGCTTCCCCTTGTTCCCCGGCCCAGGCTTGTTTGCCCAGTTCGGTCATAATCACTGTTGGCGCAATGGTATTGGCGGTAATCTGATGAGGCCCCAATTCCAGGGCCAGAACTCGCGTCATGCCATCAATGGCGGCTTTGCTCGCACAGTAAGCGATATGCCCTTCCAAACCAACTACTGAGGCTTGCGACGAAATACTGATGATGCGACCATATTTCTGCTGTTTCATTTGGGGAATCAGCATCTTGCAAATTTGAAAATGGACTTTCAAATTCATGTTCATTGTTGCATCCCAGTCGGTATCGCTCAGTTCTTCGGCCGGGCCCAGTCGGACAATTCCGGCATTATTGACCAAAATGTCGATTTTCTTGCTCTGCAACAGGATCATTTGCACCGCATTTTGTACGTCCAACGGTTCCAAAATGTTACAAACTATGCCGGTGCAGTTTATTTTCGAACAAAGCTGTTTAGTTTCGGGGTGAATATCCAGAACGTAGACACGCACGTCCTCCCCGGCCAGAGCCTTTGAAATCGCGTGTCCTATTCCGGTCGCACCGCCTGATACCAAGGCGACACGCTTGTGAAATTTCCCGCTCATACCGACTTTTCCTTGGTTTCTTTTGACTACTGAAATTGCGTGACATTTTCCGAGGTAATGGAAACCCACGGCACGCTGTAATCTTTGATACTCCCCTCAGCCCATTCCACGGAATTCCAGAAATCGGCCTGAGGCAGGTAATCAGAGCCAATAATTTGGCGCAGTAAAATATCCAAGGCTCCCTGGCTTTGGCCGACTGCATCTTGTAAAATTGATAGAGCTTGTTCGCCATTGGCCACTGCCGTAACCGAATCCTGTACTCCGTCAATCCCGACCACCACAAAATCATTGGTACTGAGCCCGGCCTGTTTGATGGCCTGAATGGCACCCAAGGCCATCTCGTCATTCTGACCAATCACCACATTAATTTTGCCAGGATAGGCCACCAACCAGTCTTCCATTAAATTCAGAGCTTCGGCTCGCGACCAATTGGCCGTACGCTGAGCCAGTACATTAATACCGGGATATTCAGCCAATGCTTTTTGATTGCCTTCCAAGCGATCAATTTGCGCAGATTGGCCGATGGGTCCTTCAATGATGACGGCGTTGCCCTCACCGCCAACCAAATCGAAGGCATATCTGGCTTCATCGTAGCCGGCCTTAACATCATCAGAGCCAATAAATGAAAGCAAATCATTCGATTTGACCCGGGTGTTAGAACCAACCACCGGAATTCCGGCCTCTGTGGCGGTGTTAACCGACTGCACCCCGGCATTGACATCGATTGGGATAAAAAGAATGCCGTCAAACTTTTGTGCTGCCATAGTTTCAAACTGTGACTGTTGCGTGTTTGCGTCATAATTCCCGTCAAACACCACCAAGTCGACTCTGCCGTCTTTTATGTAGGGGTGTTCCTTCAGGCCCTTGACCCAGTTTTGCACATATTCGCCTTTGAGACCGTATACCGCAGCCCCAACCTTGATCTTTTTATCCGACGAAGACCTATTACAGCCGGCAAACAACGATAATAATATCGCAAGAATCAAAAAAGAATTTTTTTTCATAAAAACCTCACTTTTTATGGGGATATAACAAGTGCACATCTAAAAGGGGACCTCTAATCTTTTTCTCTGCCCCGGATTGAATTAACCAATACAGCAAGAATAATTATCACCCCCTTTGTAACTTGCTGATAATAAGATGATACACCAAGAAGATTTAAGCTGTTACTCAAGATACCAATCAATAAAATACCCAAGAATGTCCCCAAGAGTGCACCCTTCCCTCCGTTCAAGCTCGCACCACCAATAACAACAGCTGCAATTGCATCCAGTTCATAGGCAATACCTGCCTGTGGCAGTCCGGAAGTTGTTCTGGCTGTAAGTATAATACCTGCAATTGCCGACATCATACCACTCATCAAATAAACAAAAGCCGTTGAAAATTTAACATTAATACCTGATAAATAAGCACATTTAGGGCTACCACCAACAGCATATAGATTCCGTCCGAATGGTATTTTGGCCAGAAATAAAGAAAATAATATTAATAAAAATATAAAAATATAAAATGGAATAGGTATTCCCAAAAAGAATCCTGTTCCTAAAATCAGAAAATCAGGTGATAGATTGGGAATGGGCTGACCATCTGAATAAATAAAAGTCACACCACGCGCAATACTCATCATACCCAGCGTAGTAACAAATGGGGGAACTTTCAGATAGCCAACCAGAAAACCATTTAAACCTCCCAACAGCATTCCCACCAGAATGCTTAGTATGATACCTAATATGATACTAAGTATTCCCAGGTTAATAGTGACTTGGGACATACTGGCCATTATCATTCCCGAGATGGCCAGGATTGAACCAACTGAAAGATCTATTCCTCCTGTCAGTATAACCAATGTCATTCCTATGGATATAAGTCCATTTATAGATATCTGTCGCATTATATTTATCAAATTATGATCTGTCAGAAAATATGGTGAAAGTATTATCATTATTAATACAAATATTGTTAAAAATGAGATAAGTATTATTTCAGTTAGTCTTCGACGAATAAAAATATTAAAATCCATAATTTTATCTTTCATTTAAGACGCAGCAATCATAAGTTTTGTGGGGTCAAAATGATCTTTGTATTGCTGATGCACAAATTTTCCTTGATTTATCACAGATATTCTATCTGATAGCAACATCAATTCAGGTAATTCCGATGATATAAGAATTACAGAATTACCTTTACAGACATATTCATGAATGAAACTATATATTTGTTCTTTTGCTCCAATATCAATTCCTTTAGTAGGTTCATCTAATAACAACAATTCCGGTTTATCAAGCATCCACTTCCCTAAAATGATTTTCTGTTGGTTCCCTCCTGAAAATTCAAGTACTTTTTTTTCTAAATCCATTGGATGGAGTCGAAATTTTTCCAGAATACGTTTGCTTTTACTAATAATTGATTTGGAATCCCAAAAACCATAATTTATATATATTTTTTTACTCATGTTTAATGAGATTATAATAGTATTATATAATACTGTTTGTGGAAGTATTAATCCACTTTCCTTGCGATCTTCAGTAATATATCCAACCCCATTGTTAATCATAAATTTAGGAGTAATATGCTTAATTATATGATTTTTTAGAGATATTTTACCAGAATAAATTTTTCTTGCACCAAAAATTGTTTCCAGTAATGTGGTTCTTCCAGATCCCATAAGTCCAAATATCCCCAATATTTCCCCTTTTTTTAAATCAAAACTTATATTGTTTAATTTTTTATTATTCAATTTTTCTAATTTTAATAATGAATTTCCTTTTTGGATATCTGAAGATTTATTGTATGTTTTACTATAAAATTTTATGGAAAGTTCCTTTCCCAGCATTGCATTGGTTATATCTTTCTCATCAACTTCATTAATAAATCCATCTAATACCAGTCTTCCATCTCTTAATACCAAGATGTGATCTGATATCTGGAATATTTCATTCATTCTGTGGGAAATAAAAATTATTGACTTGCCCTTTTCTTTGATCATGCTAATTATGTTAAAGAGTTTATTGACTTCCATCTGGGTCAGAGCTGTAGTGGGCTCATCCATGATTAATAAATCTGCATTATGGGATATTGCTTTAGCTATCTCAATAAGCTGTATTTCCCCTATTCTCAATTCACTCATCTTTTTTTGTGGATAAAGATTATTTATATCAAGAATTTTCAAGTAGTATAAAGATTCATTATTCATAGATTCATAGTCTAACATACCTCTTTTCTTATGTTCTTTCCCTAAAAAAATTGATTCTGCGACAGTCAATTCAGGTACGAATAAAATTTCTTGGGGTATGAAAGAAACCCCGGCTTCAATGGCGTCCGCCGGCTTGTGGAAGGATACAGGCGTATTTTTTAAAAATATTTTCCCTTGATCAGGCTTTAAACCACCATTAATGATATTCATCAAGGTGGATTTTCCCGCACCGTTTTCTCCGCAGAGAGCAGTGACATGGCCTTTCCGGATTGAGAAATTAAGATCCTTCAAAACAACATTATCATAAAAGGATTTTGTTATGTGGTTTATTTCCAACAGTGAATCCGTATTCATTTGCCTTACCGTTGCCCCAACATAAGAGGCTGCTCAATGCTCAATTGCCAAAATTCTTTTGAGCGATCTCTAAAGGGGGCCGCTAAAAATGGTATCGCTCGCAAGTATTGTGCTATTGCCCTGCTGCGGCGAAGACCAAGCAGAGCAAATGTACCATTCTCACAGAAAGCGATACAATTTTGAGAGCTTCCCCGAAATTGCTACGGACGTAATACAACCTTTAAAGAAGAGCCGCAGCTGCCACCCTGCTCGGCAATTGAAAAGGCTTCTTTCCATGATGCCAGGGGGAACTCATGGGTGACTATTTTGTCTGTCATAATTTTATCTTCGTTCATCCAGCGGATTACCGGTTCATAGCAGTGTGGGCTCAGATGCGCACCCAGCAGATCCAGTTCTTTTTCATCGCTGATGATGCTCCAATCCACCGAACACGGGCCGCCAAAGACACTGAATTCGACAAAGGTCCCCAGCCTGCGGATGGCATCAAGCCCCTGCTGGACACTGGAAATGTGACCGGTCGCTTCGATGTAGACGTCGCAGCCGTAACCTTCCGTCATTTCTTTGATGCGCTTGACCACATCTTCCTTGCCGGGATTCATTACAATATCAGCACCATATTCCTTGGCCAGGGCCAAACGATCATCCTGCATATCCAGAACAATAATTGTTTGGGGATTTTTCATGCGCAAATAGGTAACCATACCCAGTCCCAGAGTCCCTGCTCCCGAGAGTACAACAAAATCTTCATTTTTGATATTCGCTCGGTCTACAGCGTGCTTGGAACAGGAGAACGGCTCAATCAGCACAGCACTCTTTGTGGGCAGCTCATCGGGGACTTTATAAACCAGGGCTCCTTTGGGAAAACGTGTATATTCGGCCATCCCGCCATTTACATGCTTTTTAAAGCCATAAACATCATGGACTTCACACATCCAGTGTTGACCACGCTTACAAAAACGACACTCCCAGCACGGGACAATCTGTTCCGATATAACACGATCGCCAATCTTAAAATCTTTGACTCCCTCACCCATTTCAGCAACATGGCCCAAGAATTCATGACCGGGAGTAAAAGGGGGCTCACAATATGAAGGATGATCCTTGTCTCCCCAAAAACGCACAGCACCATGTTTTCCTTTGACATCACTGGCACATATCCCGCAAGCCTCTACTTTGACAATAATTTCCCCCACATCAGCGCGCGGGACATCTACTACCTCCAAGCGATAATCATCGGGTGTATATGCAACAATTGCCTTCATCTTTTCTGGTAAATTGCTCATATCAACTCCTTTAAAATCATTTTTTGCAAAGAACTTCTGAGAAAAATGAGATTTCTTACAGATATCACTACAAACAAGAGCAGAATTTACGCAATAATCCTGCCCTTATAAGCTTGTGCTATTGTCCTTTCATTAAAAATGGACCGATATAATCACCAATATTATTTTTGGTAATTAAAATACAGTTAAAAAGTTGTTTTTCTGTGGCGGCACCCGTTTTACCGGTACGAATATATGAATCAGCCTGTCTCACTGCCTCCTTGGAAAAGATGGCTACCGGCTGCAATACCGTATACTCCAGCTCTCCTGCTTTGATTGCTTCAATGGCTGCTGGTGAACCATCAAAACCTCCGACTTTGACGGCATCCAGCTTGCCAGCCTCCTTAAGAGCGGCAATGGCACCTAAAGCCATTTCATCGTTCCCGCTAATCACCCCGATAATATTCGGGCTTGCCTGCATCATACCCTGCATCTTGTCACGCCCCTGAGCGCGATTCCAGTTCGCCACTTGCGAGGCCACTTTTTTCAGGCCTGGATATTGATTCAGCACAGTCTCATAACCATTTGACCGGGTTGCGGCATTGTTGTCCGAAGGCATTCCAAAAAGTTCCACATAATTGCCTTCCTGGCCAACTGTTCTAACCCATTCTTGCGCTCCTATAGCGGCTCCTTGTGCATTATTGGAGACAAGTTGGGCTTTTGCCAAGCCTTCTTCGTTGATTTCAGCATTTACCAGGATAACCGGAATTTTCGCCGCTATTGACTTTTTTACCGAACCAATCGAACCATCAGCATTAGCCGGATCCAGAATTATTGCCTTGGATTTGTTGGTGATCGCGGTATCAATGAGATTGCGTTCTATGTTGGTATCTCCTTTATGTGCACCAACATTGGCTGTATAACCCAGTTTTCGGGCCTCAGCTGAAGCAACATCACCTTCTGTCTTCCAGTACGGATTGGCCGGGTCGTTGACGATAATCGTAATTAATCCTCCTCTTGCATCTGCACTTGAAGTCCCCTTTGCGAAAACTTCTTTTTTAGATTGGTGATAAAACAAGTATCCTGTTAGGAATAAAAACAATAGGAAACCTATAAAAACTCCATTCTGTGCTTTTGCACGATTTTTTTTCCTCATCATGATCTCCTTGAAACCAGAAATTATTAGGTCAGATACTCGATATTAAATTTTTGTCGAGTCTGGTAAAATAAAACTTCGTAAAACTAGGGAGGCCTGACCTGTAATTGAAATTTTCTCATCTGTAACCCCAATGACCAAAACATACTTTCAAACCTTTTATAACTGATATTCTGGTTATTCATTTGGTATGTTACTGTGAATATTGGTTGCTCCTGTACTGGTTGACAATGACGGGGCACTATTCGCTTTAGCAGCTCTACCACGCTTGCCCCTATGGCCGTATTGGAGAGAGTTTAGCAGCACTGCAAAAACAATGACGGCACCTGTAAAAACCATCTGCCAGTAAGCTGAAACCCCAATGATTACCAAGCCATCGGAGAGGAAACCAATCACGAAGGCTCCCAGCAGAGTGCCGCGGACATTGCCGCGTCCACCAGTGAGTGCCGCCCCGCCAATGACCACGGTAGCAATTGCTGTCAGTTCATACGTGGTTCCGGCCGTAGGCCCGGCCGATGTCAGCTCAGAAGCTAGAATGAGTCCGGCAATTGCTGCGCAGATCCCCGAAAAAACGTAGATGGTGAGATTCACCCGGTTGACTGGCACACCAGAAAGATCAGCCGCGCGCGCGTTGCCGCCTGAGGCATAAAGCCAGCGACCGAATACGGTACGAGAGAGCAGGAAACTGGCAAAAATTCCGATCCCAATCATCACAAGGATGCCGATTGGAATCTTGAAGATGCGGTTGAAACCAAGCCAGTCAAACCCTGTATTGCCTAATTCCGGCTTCCCGCCAAGATTGTTATAAGTGAGTCCTCCCGTTATCAACAATGCGACACCGCGTACCGCATAGAGCATGCCCAGCGTTGCGACAAAAGGCGGGACTTTGAAACGAGCGATTAAGATACCGTTTATAAAACCGACAAAGGCTCCCAGTAACATAATCAAAACCACCACTGCCCATACAGGTGGATAGAGGATTACACCAAAAACATTCAGCTGGATACCGTGCATTAAATATCCGGCGATAACTCCCGCAAGACCCAGCGTCGAGCCGACCGAAAGATCAATGCCTCCATTGAGAACAACGAGCAGCATACCTATGCCGAGGATGCCAAAAATCGCTACATGCGATGACATTGTCAAAAAGTTTTCAAGCGAGAAATAGTTGGGTGAGAGGATTGAAAAAACAATTACAATGGCAATCAATGCAAAGAATGCACGCCCTTCCAGCAAAGTACTGGTCAGGTTTTGCCTGCTTAAGCAACCTTGTCCGGCTGCTTTGGACATTGCAGTTCCCATTCTCATAACTCCATTTCTTACATCGCCTCGATCGTAACAGCCTCTCCTGAAGCAGCCATGATTTGTTCTTTGGATGCGCCCGGTGTAAACTCAGCCGATATCTGGCCGCGATGCATTACGATTATGCGGTGGGCAATACTCAGACATTCGCTGACTTCCGATGTCGAAAATAAGACAGCGAGCCCCTGTTTCGCACGTTCACTCAGCAGTGCAAAAACCTCTGCCTTGGCACCGATATCAATCCCGCGACTTGGTTCGTCAAGCAATAGGATTTTTGGCTGTGTTGCCAGCATTTTGCCAATCACAACTTTTTGCTGGTTGCCCCCTGATAGTGAGCCAATGGGAGCGCTGCCGCCAGTAGTTTTAACGTGTACCTTGCGAATCGAGTCTTCAATTAAAGCCGTCTCATCCGGCCTCGACAGAATTATTCCACGTGCAAATGATTGAATACCGGGCAGTGATAAGTTTTTACCGACTGTCATGCTCTGAATGAGACCGTCAAGTTGTCGGTCTTCGGGGACCAAAGCCAGACCGGCGGAAATCCGTTCAGCAATGGTTAAATGGGAGATATCTTTCCCTTCAAGCAATATCCGCCCGCTGATGAGGGGAATCCGCCCGGCTAGGGTTTCAAACATTTCGGTCCGGCCGGCACCCATCAATCCGTAAATACAAACAATTTCACCGGCATGGATATTGAAGCTCACATGACTGACAATCAATCGGTCGGGCGATGAGCTATCGGCAACACAAACTTCATCGATTGCGAGTACGACATTTCCCAATTCATGGCCAGACGGTGGAACGCCCAGATCATAGTGGTCACCGACCATATTGCGCACAATCCACCGAAGATCGATGTCCTTCGCGGATGCAGCAGCCGTAATAATGCCATCGCGCAATACGACAGCGTAATCTGTAATCTGCAATGCCTCTTCAAGATGGTGTGAGATATAAACAATCGACACACCGCGACTGGTCAAATCATGGATCACGCGAAAGAGAATTTTTACCTCGTTTGCACTGAGTGCCGAGGTGGGCTCATCCATTATCAGAATGCGTGAATCAACAGAAAGCGCTCGTGCAATTTCCACAATTTGCTGTTGCCCCAATCGCAGATCTTGTACCAGACTGAGCGGGTCTACAGACTCTTCCAGCCTGTCCATTAGTTGTTGGACCTGCCGTGCCTCTTCTGCAAAATCTACATTGAGTCCTGAGTGCAGTTCCCTGCCCATGAAAATATTATCGCGCACACTCAGGTTGGGAGCCAAACTCAGTTCCTGATGAATAATCGAAATCCCGTTTACAGTGGCCTCGGCAGGGTTTGCAAAAGTGACAGGTTTGCCATCGAGTTCGATATTGCCCGAAGTGGGCTGCTCCACCCCGGACAGGATTTTCATCAACGTTGATTTGCCAGCACCATTTTCACCAAATAAAGTGGTAACCTTACCGCGATGAATATCAAAGTTGACGCTCTTAAGTGCATTCGTTCCGCCATAAGTCTTTACTATATTATGAGCTGTGAGTACGATCCCGCACCGATGTTCTGTGTTCATGATTCAACGCTCAGCTCAACTGGTGTCACCAGCCAGTTTTTAGGATGAATGGACAAAAATGCGCCAACCACTGAAATGCTCTTGCCGGTCAGCCTGGAAGTGTCAATTTTCGCAAGCACATTTTTTTTCATTTCGTTGTTTAAAGCCGAACCGGCGTCTTGGTACTCAATTTGATTGCGGAATTGTCCGAAACTGATCGTTCCGGTCGCATCGCGCAGCACCGTACCATTGATAGCCGGCCCTGTCTGTATTTGAATCCTGATATCATCCGGCAGGCCCGGTACTGCAACATGGTAAACTCCGGCCTCTCCTGCTTCGGCAACGCCGGAAAACCTGACGGAGACTACGCTGCCTATTGTGGCTTGGACACCATATTGCGCCAACGCTGCTGCTTGGTCCTTTTGCAGGGCCGCCGCCAGCACCGTAGCTTCGACCGCCCGCTCTTTCACTGCGGCTTGGACTTCGGGGAAAACCCGCTTTCCATAAGAATCAGGTGAGAATCCCCCCCCACGAGTGTCTTCAGCAGAACCAATTCTCACAACAGCCGTATCCAAGGCCATGGCAACAAGCAGAATCGCCAGCGCAGTCACAGCAATGAGGCGCCCTTTTCGCAGTTGTTTCACAGAAAATTCCTACCCACTCTCAATCTCGGTAATCCGTCTTACTTTGATGCTCGACGGCCCTCTCTCGAACTCCAGCTCCAGCCAACGTTTGACCAGCATTAAAGCTAAGTGGGGAGCAATTACCCTTGAGCCCAGACACATCACCTGGGCATTGTTGCTCATTACAGAGCGTTCGGTGGAGAAAATATCATGGCAGACCGCTGCCCGAATGCCCTTCAGCTTGTTTGAGGCAATGGCCACACCGATTCCCGTCCCACAGATAAGAATGGCTCGGTCGGCTTGGCCCTGCTGTACACGCGTGGCCGCCACCAAGGCAATATCGGGGTACAACACGGGGTCTGTGTCGTAGCATCCAACATCCTCCACTGCGATATCAGCTCGCTCTGCCAGATACGACAGTATTTGCTGTTTCATGGCAAAGCCGACTTCATCACAGCCAATCGAGATTTTCATTCAAATCCCCTATATTGGCATATTAGGTTTCTAAAAATGCACACTATAGAAAATATATTTTTTATATGTGTCAATAAAAGAAATATATCACAGATCTATGAGGCTGTCAACAAAAATTTTGAAAAATTTAGTGGCTTCTATCTTGTTTATTTAAAATAATATAATATAAATTCGGTATTGTGCCAAATAAAATCGAGAAATCAGAAACACGATAAAAACACCTTGTTTCTACCTCTGCGACTGTGGGGGTCTCCATCTGTGTTCTTACAAATGAGAGTGTTCGCTTAAATGGGCAGCTCTGAAAATTCACCACCACAGAAAGATGTTGCCTCTGGAGTTGGCCTTCGCCAGCTCGCAGAAAGGGAAGATCGGGCCTAGCTGCGCACGGCCCTCCCCTCATTCTCCCATGCTGCGCCAGCTCGCCCAGTTGTCAAGGAGGAAGGCCGGGCCTTGGCTGCGCACGGCCCTCCCCTGTTTCTCCCATGCTGCGCCAGCTCGCAAAAGAGGAAGGTCGGGCCTAGCTCCGCACGGCCCTCCCCATTTCTCCCATGCTGCGCCAGCTCGCCCAGTTGTCAAGGAGGAAGGTTGGGCCTTGGCTCCGCACGGCCCTCCCCTCATTCTCCCATGCTGCGCCAGCTCGCATGGGAGCCTCCCAAGAAAAGCAAATTTTTGGAGATTTTCCTGCGATCTTCTTGCCCTCCGCGGGGAAATCGTATATTCTTTAAGAAGAACAAGCCATTTCATAAACCCATTTCATCTTTTATTAAAACCATTCCGACCTTGGTCGGAACATCATCTTTATGCATTATTTTGCATAATAATACCAAGGAGTATTGCACTATGGAACACAAGTTCAGTAAAATTCGCTCATCGCTCATCGCTCATCGCTCATCGCTCATCGCTCATCGAAAAAATTAAAACTATATAGCAGGGGAAATTATTTTTCTGCTGGGATTTCATGCCCATTTATCCTTTTATTTTTCTGCTCCCTGATTTTATGGGTCGCCTGCGATCCGCCCGATGATGGGGGCAATGATGGGGTCGATAATGGGGGCAATGACGGGGCGCCCCGCACGGTCCGCTTTGAGAAAACGATCATCGGCCTGCGGGAGTTTCTGCTCACCGTTACCGCAGAACCTGCCGGGACATACGAATTTATCCTTAGCGACTCCTCAGCCTCCCCCGACTGGACCAGCATCAAAGACCATCCCGCCTTGATAAAGCGCGGCTTCTCCGCCGAGAAAAACCATCAGCGGGAGATCTACTTCAGCGTCACCAAAGATTATGTAGCCCCGCCCCATAATGCGGCGGTGGATCTGCGCACCGAGCCTGAACATAAGTATCCGGGCTTTATGAGCCCGGGGCAGCAGTACTACGTCCACGCCTATCAGAACGGGACCCACCTCAAGAGCTCTGAGGCGATCACCACCGCGGACTACCCCGATGCTCTGCCCGCTGCTATCACGACTGAATCAGAAAAAGGTCTGCAAAGTAGTTCAGGAATCCCCATATCGGATTCCCCGCTCCGGGCCCTGTGGGGCATGGATATGTGGACCCAAAATATTAACGATGCCGCGATAATCGATGCTGCGGACAATCATAAAAGACGTGTAACACTGCATCGCATTGAGGTGAGACGCGGAGAAATTCTCTACCTGCCGGTACGCAGCATCCAGCCCCTCCCGGATAATACGAGTGCTTGTGTTGCCCCTGCGAGTAAATTAGCCTTAAGAACCGGGTTCAATACGAAAATAGATGATAATGATGTAGTGCATCTGGTTTACCCTCCAGTGGCGGGAAATTCCTATCATCCTGATAATCCTGAGGGCGTCTCGGTGTTGTTCCACGGGCATCCTTTTCAGGGAGCTCGGCAGGCCTACTACGATATGATGGGTCAAATCGATACCACCCAGAACTACAGCTGGGCCCAGATCATAAGTAACTGTGCGCCCCACATGGATTATTTTATATTGGGACCTTCTTTTACTCTTGCGGCACCGTAATTTGAGGGGGCTCGGCCTGTTTCCGGTTGCTGAGTGCCGTAGAATTTCAATCGGAGCGCGGAGCGCGAAGATTAGAAATTCAAGGTGTACCGAAGTACCGGATGAATTTTGCAGCCGGGCTGGGCTTGGTTGTCAGGGGCAGCCTCCCAAGAAAAGCCAATTTTTAGAGGTCCCCTTTAGAGCTTCTCTTTAGTGGCGTCTGCGCTTTTGATGGCTCTGTATCTTCCGGTCGTGCTCTCGGATCGCCGCAACAAGCTGAAATGTTTTATCGGGTCGGTAGCCAAGATGGTACAGTTCTTCGGCCAAGTGCCCAATGCGCTGCCAATGTCGCCACAACTCGTGCCAGCCACGGCGCAGCGGCAGCTTGGGGTGGTAAATATGAAGGGGTTCGGCATTGACCCCGTTGAGCTCAATCACCTTGAACTCTCCATTCAGAACGGCCTGCCAGTCCTTGGCCAGGATGTCAAAGCGCCCAAAGGTAAAGTTCCACTTTCCCTGCTGCCATTCGGGGTTCAGGCTCTGGCTGAGCCGGGCAAAGATTTGCAGCAACTCCGGGCAGCTGCGCTCCTGAGCACTGATGCAGTCCGTACCCAGGCTATGGGCTCCGATATGAGTCAGCTGCAAGCGTTCTCCGGCGGGCAGGATATCGTACCAGCATTGCCGCCATTTGTGGCGCAGCAGACGAAAGCGTTTGGCTGCCCGCTCGTGGCGGGCGATCAGCTGCCACAGACAGCTTCGACCATCTCCCTCGACCAGCAGAGGCTGCTTGGCGCAGATCGAGCGAATCTGACCCGGCTCGCCGCGCGCAGCTTCGCCGGGTGCAATGCTGTACAGTACGGCGAATTCTTGGGCGGGGTGGAAATATTCTTGTAGGATGATACGCTGATCCGGGTCTCGCTCTGCCTGACCGTCCCCAGCACTGGATCGGGCAGAAAAGTTCTGCAGGTAGTCATCCAATTCATCGGAGCTGCGCACGACTCGCACGGCAAAGCCTCGTTCACCCAAGTCCGGCTTGGCGATAACAGGGTACTGCAAGCCATGTTCTGCCATCAAAGCAACGGCACTTTCTGAGCTGACGGTGCTAAAGATCAGGAAGCTGCGCAGTATCTTATCTTCAGGCAGCGCGGCCAGTATCCGGGATTTGGAATAGTTGAGCAGGCCGCCAAACTCAATGCCGGGATTGACGGTGGTCATAAACGCTAGACTGCGCAAGCGCAGGGCCCAGTGGATTATCTTGGCATAGATGGGCAGATAGAAAAGTCGGGTCGGCCAGTATTCAAAATAGCGCAGCCGGGCTACGCATTCCCGACATATTGCCAATAACTGCTTCCCATACATTTTGCTCATCAAACAGGTCTTTCTCTTTTAGAGGTGCCCTAAAGCAGATTCTCAAGACTGATAGCCCCGGCACAGAAAATAAAGTTCACACGATTGGTGGCGCACCGCCACCGGCTTCAGTCGCCGGCAAGTGGCAAAGAGGCCGCGCAGCTTTCTCTCTATCTGCTGTTCACCGCCGCCTAGGAACAACTTGAACAGCAGTGAACCGCCGGGCTGTAAGAATCGCGGCAAGACTGCCAGAATCTCTTCTGCGAGGGTTTCGGAGCGGCCCGTGTCCACCGTGCGGTTGCCCGTGGTATGTGGTGCCATATCACTCAGCAGCAAATTGAAGAGGCCGTCGCGCTCCAGGCAGATCAGAATCTGCCGTTGCAGCTCCGTGCTGCGAAAGTCCGCCTGAAAAAAGCTCAGTGCAGAGGGCTCGCGCAATTCTTTGTCAAAACCTTGCAATTCATGCAAATCGACCGCACAGAGCCAGGCCCCGTCTCTTATTTCTTCTGTATTTTCCGAATGCCTAGGCACTTTCGGAGCCCGAATGCGTTGCAGCACATAGCGGCTCCAACTGCCCGGTGCCGCCCCCAGATCAAGTACTCGCATTCCCGGTCGCAGCAACTTGTACTGCCGATCGATCTCGCTCAGCTTACATACCGAACGGGCCTGATAGCCTTTCTGAAAGGCCTGCTGTGTATAGTGATCGTGTACGTATTCGCGATTCTGTGGGCGGGAGCTGCGCTGTTTTTTGCGCAGAGGAGACCTTTGCTTTGGCATGTCGCACGACCTTATGGTTCACTGTTTCGGAGACTCGGTTATTCCAAGCTATTTTATAAGTTGCGAAACGGGTCGAGAAAAGCCAGCCATTCATCATCGTTTTCATCTTCGTAGTCATCCATGGGTGAGAGCGCGGAGTGGTCGTGCTGATCTTTGTGCTGAGACTGGGTTCTGGCCTTTTCGAGGGCATTTTGCTCACGCATCTGCTGTACCTGCGCAAGCAAATAACGATGCACCTGGTTGTAGTCAGACTCTGTGCTCTGCGACTCCTGCTCTCCGGCGCGTTCTGCCAGTAGAGAGAGCACGGTGGCGATATGTTGCAAAGTTGGGTCGCAATCTTCAGCGGGAAACAGCAGAACGTGGACGATGCCGCTGGTAACCAGCGTCAAGAGCAAATCGACCGCGTTTAAAAGATCGCTGGAGCACAGTTGCTTTCCCAGCTCGGCTTCTTTGAGCAGCTGACTCAGCAAGTTTTTCAGAGGTCGGGTACGCTTATGCACCAACTCGCCAATCGAGCGACCTTCCTGCTCCAGCTTCAGAATAAACGAACTCTGGCTCACCAGTTCGCGGCGCTTCTCACGACAGGACAGCACGATATGGCTAAGGATAAAGCGCAGCCGGTGCAGCGCTGCCAGCTCCTTCAGCTCGACAATTTTGTGGTAATAGACCAGAAATTCATCGGTAAACTGCTTGGAAGCAAAGAACAGCAACTGATGCTTGTTGCGGAAATATTGGTACAGCGTAGGGCGCGCAATGCCTGCAGCCTTGGCGATATCGGCCAAGGTCGTGGCCTCATAGCCCTGTGAAGAAAACAGCTCCAGTGCTTCGCGCAGGATATCCTGCCTGCGCTGTTCGTGGTCAATCTTCCTGGGCATGATATTGGGCCCTGTGATAGTCGCAGAGCGGCCTAGAGCTGCGGCATGATTGCCGGGTCGACATCAGCATCATAGTCGATACCGGGGATGCCAAAACCATGAATACGCAAATAGCTCTCGCGGAAACCGGCAATATCAGAAATTCCGGCCAGGTTTTCACTGTTGACCTTGCCCCACAACTCCGCCACTTCAGCCTGAACATCATCGCGCATCTCCCGGTCGTCCATGCGGATGCGCCCCTTCTCATCAAATATCGGACCTCCCCGACCACCGCCATAAAAATGGGTGCCAAACAGGCGGTACATCTGTTCAATACATTCCTCGTGGAGACCTTTGGACTTCATCACTTTGTAGAGCAGGGCCACATACAGCGGCACCACCGGTATTACCGACGAAGCCCGGGTGACCAGTGCCTTGTTGACCGAAATAAAGGCCCGGCCCTGAATCGGGGCCAGCTTGTCGTTAAGCTGGACCGCGGTCTGTTCCAAGTGCTCTTTGGCTTTGCCGATGGTCCCGTGCCAATAGATTGGATAGGTCAGTTCCGGTCCGATGTAGGAATAGGCCACAGTCTGGGCTCCTTGGGCCAGTAAATCCGCTCCGAGCAGAGCTTCCAGCCAAAGGGCCCAGTCTTCGCCACCCATTACCTTGATGGTGCCCAGTTTCTCTTCTTCCGTGGCAGCCTCCACCTTGATGGTGCTGACCTTATCGTTCATAAAGTCCACCGTCTGGTTTTCAAATGACTCTCCGATCGGCTTTAGTACCGAACGATAGGTACGCCCATCGCCCGGGTCACTGCGAACCGGAGAGGCCAGGCTGTAAACCACCATGTCAAAACCCTCAGGGCACAGTTTTTTGGCGGCAGCAATAAGCTCTTGCTTCAGCTCGGGAGAAAAGGCATCGCCGTTGATGCTCTCGCACCTCAGGCCGGATTTCTGCGCCGCCGCGTCAAAGGCTGCGGTACAGTAGTAACCCGGCGTTCCAGGGCGCTTGGCCGAACCCGCTTTTTCAAAAGCCACTCCGATGCTCTTCGCACCCGCGCCAAAAGCCAGCGCGATGCGCGAAGCCAGGCCAAATCCGGCAGAGCTGCCGATTACCAGGACATTTTTGGGCCCGCAGGCAATCGGTTTTTGGGCCCGCACATAGTCGATCTGGCGCCGCACATCAGCCACCACTCCTTGCGGGTGTGTGCTGATGCAGACATTGTTCAAAATTTTGGGTTCAATTTTCATGATCTTTTCTCTCCGTTGATCGGGTTGTTCGCAGCAGGCTGTCGGGATTCGCAATTTCGCTCGAAAAGCCTGAGCCTCCCGCTTCCCTCGTTCCGTCAGCTCACTCTTTGTTTTAGGGGCTGAGCGCAAATCTTGGCTTACTAGCCGACAATGCACTTCCAGGAAGCCTCGGCGGCCACCTCATCTCCCAGCATCACCTTGCCGGACTGAACCAACATCTTGCCACCCACTCGCTCATTGCTGATTTCAAAGCGCACTGTGTCGCCGGGCGAAACCTGTTTGCGGAATTTCGCCTTATCGATGGTCGCCAGAAAAAACAGGCTTTTATCGTCCAGCAGGCCGGCCTTGCGCAGGCCGGCACCGCCGCACTGTGCCATGGCCTCTACCAACAGCACTCCCGGGACCACAGGGTGAGTGGGAAAGTGTCCGGCAAAGAATGGGTCACGGTCCTCGCCATAGCTGCGCGTGCCAACGATTTTATCTTGTCCGGCTTCTAAAATTTCATCGACAAATAAAAACGGCGGGCGATGGGGAATGAGGTTTTCTACTTCAGACATGGTTCTTTCCTGTTGAGAGTTCCCTTTAAGGGGTGAAACGCTTGACCACCAGACAGCTGTTATGGCCACCAAAGCCCAGCGAAGTCGAAATCGCGACCTCGACCTTGTGTTCCTGCCCTTGGTGGGGCACAAAATCTAGATCGCATTCCGGGTCGGGATTTTCGAGATTGATGGTCGGGGGCACAAACTGGTCGCGAATGGCGCTGATGCAGGCCATCAGCTCGATGGCCCCCGCTGCTCCGATCATATGACCGGTCATCGACTTGGTGGAGGAAACCTTCAGCTTATCGGCATGGCCCCCGAAAGCCAGGCGAATGGCACGGGTCTCGGTGGGATCATTGATAGGGGTGGAAGTGCCGTGGGCGTTGACATAGTCCACTTCTTCGGGCTGCACACCACCCATTTTCAGGGCCTTGTGAATCGCCTTGGCGGTATAGAGGCCATCTTCGCGTGGTGAAGTCAGATGGTAGGCATCACAGGTGATTCCATAGCCCAATAGCTCCGCATAAATAGTCGCACCGCGCTGCTGGGCGTTTTCCAGAGTTTCCAGTACCAGCACCGCCGCGCCCTCTCCCATCACAAAGCCGTCGCGGTCGCGATCGAAGGGCCGACTGGCACGCTGTGGCGTATCGTTAAAGTGGGTGCTCAAGGTCTGCAATTTGACAAAGGAGCCGATACCCAGCTCCGTCAGGGCCGACTCAGCCCCGCCGACTAACGCCGCCTGGATCTGGCCGGATTTGATGGCGTACAGTCCTTGGCCAATCGCATCCGTGCCGGAGGCACAGGCCGTGACCACGCCGTAGCTGGGGCCGTGAAAGCCGTACATGGTGGCCAGTGTGCTGGAGCCTTCGTTGATAATCAGTTTGGGAATTGCCAGCGGAGGAATGCCGGCCGGCCCTTTGCGTTCGAGCATGCGGGCGGACTCTTCCATAATTTCAAAACCGCCGATGCCGTTGCCGATAATCACGGCAACCTCATCGTCCGGATAAAAATTCTGTTCCTGCAAACCCGCAGCCTGTATGGCCTGGGCCCCGGCATTGCAGAAAAATTCGGTAAAGCGGGCCATCTTACGAATGGCCTTTTTGTCAAAGTACTTACTACTGTCGAGTCCATTAATTTCTGCGGCGACCTTCGCAGGGAATAATTCTGCATTACAGCGTGTCAGGCGCCCAATACCGCTGACTCCCTTTTTCATGCTCTGCCAGCTGTCTTCCCAGGTGTAACCCAGCGGACTGACAGCTCCCATTCCTGTCACGACTATACGTGAGCTCATAAAACCTCCGTAAAACTCTTCTTTAAATAGCCATTGGGGAAGCTCTAAAAATTCGCTTCCCCGGTTTTCTCGAAAAGCTGCTTCGGGCTGGGAAGCCACTACTCGGCAATAGGCTCGCTGTTGAGTGCGCCATTGAATAACGAGGAGTTTTTAGGGCTTTCCATCAGATTGCCATGCCTCCATCGACCGTAATTACCTGGCCGGTCACGTAACTTGCCAGATCGCTGGCTAAGAATAATACAATGCGGCTCACTTCTGCCGGGCTCCCCAGGCGACCAAGCGGAATTTGCGCCAATACGCCTTCGCGCTGCTTTTCGCTGAGTTTTTCGGTCATCGGCGTCATGATGAAACCGGGAGCGATGGCGTTGACCCGTATGCTCCGACTGGCCAGTTCTCGGGCCACGCTCTTGGTCAGGCCGATCAGCCCTGCCTTGGATGCGGCATAGTTGGCCTGTCCGGCGTTGCCGATCAGGCCTACGATAGAGCTCATGTTGATGATACAGCCGCTCTTCTTGAGCGCCATCGGGCGTGAGAGGGCTTTTATCAAGTAGAAGGCACTGCTCAGGTTGACATCGATTACTTCCTGCCAATGTTCGCTGTTCATGCTGAATAGCAGGCGGTCGCGCGTAATGCCGGCATTGTTGACCAGTATATCTATATGACCGAACTGTCCGGCAATCTGCTTCAGGACTTCTTCCATCTTTTCCCGGTTGGCGACGTTGGCGGAATAGCCCTGTACGTTTAGATCTTGTCGGGCAGCCAGCTGCTCCATTTCGCTGTGACTGGGCGAGAGAGAGTTGCTGATATAGGCCACATCGGCCCCGGCGCGCAGCAGGGTCGTGACAATATCCTTGCCGATGCCCCGTCCTCCGCCCGTGACCAGCGCTTTTTTGCCGCTCAGGGAAATCAGGGGAGTCAGGGAATCTGTCGAAGTTTCTGTTTGATCGGACATAGTACCTCTTTATTCCATTAGCGTCGTTTGGTTTGCGAGTTGCCTGGAATTTCGTTCTGGCAACCCGCTCACCAGCGCAGCAAATTGCCGCCATAAGTCAGGCCGGAGCCAAAGCCCACGGTCAATATCAAATCGCCCCGCCGGAGCAGGTTCTTTTGTTGCATTTCCGCCAGCGCGATCGGAATGGAGGCCGAAGATGTGTTGGCGTAGTTGGCAATGTTTAAATAGAAACGCTCCACTGGAATATTTTCGCGCTTGGCAACTGCCTGAATGATGCGCTCGTTGGCCTGATGCGGCACAATATGGGCAATGTCCTGGATCTTTAGCCCGTTGCGCTCCAGCAGCAGCTGAATCACTTCCTGATTGGCGGCTACGGCAAAATTGTACACCGCCCGGCCATTCATTTCCAGTTTGTTGCGGATGGGAGCCCCGGCATTTTCCCGGTCTGTGTTGATCGGGCTGCGGCTGCCGCCGTCGGGTACCAACAGAGCTTGGGCTCCCTTGCCGTCAGCGCGCAGTACTGAGTCCAGTATTCGGCCCTTTTCAGCATTCCGAACCAGCACAACGGCACCGGCACCGTCGCCCAGCAATACCGCAGTGGAACGGTCGTCCCAATTCGTCACGGCAGAGAGCTTTTCGGCAGCTATGACTAAGGCGTTGCGGTAATAGGGCTCTGTGAGCAGCATGCTCTTGCCGATTTGCAGCCCGTACACAAAGCCCGAACACGCTGCTGTGATATCGAAGGCAGTGCCCGTGGCACAGCCCAGTTGCTCTTGGATTACGCAGGCAGTAGAAGGGAAGCCGTAGTAGTCCGGTGCCGAGCTGGACACGATGATCAGGTCGATATCCGAGGCCGACAAACCCGCAGAGCTGAGTGCTTTTTCGGCGGCCCGGAGCCCCAAGTCGGAAGAAGCCTGCCCGGCGCCGGCCAGATGACGCTGGCGAATGCCTGTGTGCGACGCAATCCATTCATCTGAGGTGTCAACCCACTGGCTCAGCTCCCGGTTATCGACAGTGCGCTCAGGAACATAACAGTCCAAGGCCTTGATGCCCACGGTTTCGTTCAGCAGTGACATACCAGGCAGTTCCTCGTTCTTGCTTGGCTCGTCTGTTTCACTCGGGCCCACTCTTGTACTTAGGGTGCTTGTGCTTCTCTCTAAAGGAAAGCTCTAAAAATTACAGAGCAAGCAACGGATCTGCCGAAGCCATCCAATACTAACGGTTTCTCTTAGCAATAGTCAATATGACGCTTTGTTTGATTTTGTCAAATAAAAAGCATCCGAACTGTTTAGAGGCCCCCTATAGTTTCCTAATGTTTGACCTGACCCCACTGGAACAGGGCCCCGGCGTAGGTCAGACCCGCACCGAAGCCGATGCAAAGCAGCAGATCGCCGGACTGCAAGCTTCCACTTGCTGCCAATTCGCTCAGGGCGATGGGAATGGACGCTGCGGAGGTGTTGGCGTAGCGTTCGATATTAGTGTAAAACAACTCCAACGGGATCTCTTCGCGTTTGGCCACGGCCTGAATAATGCGTAGGTTGGCCTGGTGCGGCACGATGCAGCGCAGGTCGCTCAAACGCAGCTGATTGCGCTGCAGCATTTCATGCAGGATTTCCTGGTTGGCGGCCACGGCAAAATTGTAGACCCCCCGGCCATCCATTTCGATGTATCGACGGCTGCCTGTAGCTTGGTTCAGGGCAGAGCCATACGGCATCCGGCTGCCCCCCTCGGGCACCCAGAGTTTTTCGGCGCCGCTGCCATCAGCTCTGAGCAGGATGTCCAGAATATTAATACCGGTATTGCTGAGCGCCGACGATTCAGAGGAATCCTCGGCGCTCAGCAGAGCGGCCCCGGCCCCATCACCGAACAGTATGCAGGTCGAGCGATCTTCCCAGTTGACAATTTTGGAGAAGACTTCAGCACCGACGACTAGGGCTTTCTGGTAATTAGAGCTGCCGGTTATCATTGAGCGCGCGATTTCTAAACTGTAGATAAAACCGGAGCAGGCCGCCGTAATATCAAAGGCTGCCGCATTGCGGCAGCCGAGCCGTTCTTGCAGGACGCAGGCTGTGGCCGGAAAGCCGTTGTAGTCGGGTGTCCCGGTGGCCAGTACGATCAGATCAATTTCTCCGGGGCTGCACGCGCTGCGCTCCAGCACTTTCTGTGAAGCACACAGGGCCAGGTCCGAGGAAGCCAAATCATCTGCGGCGATATGGCGCTGCCGTATTCCGGTGTGAGAAACGATCCATTCATCCGAAGTATCGATGCGATCTGCCAGTTCATCGTTGCTCACCACGCGCTCGGGCACATGGTAGGCAAAAGCCTGGATGGTGCTGCGCCGTATGCCGGTCGAATGATTCATCCGCTCTCCACAATTCCGGGGTTCCCTAAGGGATGCTCTCTCAATTCCGCGCTGAGCGCCGATCCCTTTCTGTGATTGGGAATTTTTAGATGTCCCTCAAGGGAGATCTAAAGAGCCTCTCAGACTACCGGGGGGAGTGCAGTAAAGTCAATTACATCAAAGATGAGACCAATACATTATCCACAGCGCATCATTATATATATTTCTCTAAACAAATATTGAGCAGCCTGTGACCTCCTTGTAAATAAGAGTATATTCGTTATTCAAAAGCGATCCCCGGCTTTGAAATACACTGAATATATATTTAATAAAATAGCTGTTATTTATGGTTATAATGCTCTTGACATTTTTTAGTATTATTTCTATACATTGTGGTCAGCTGCAAATCATTGCATCAAGTTTTTACGGAGGTTCTATAGATATGAATAGGGCTAAGTTAATTTATATATTTCTAATAGCATCTGTCGTGCTGTCTGCCTGTCAAAAAAAATCCGTTGCGGAAACCAGACAGACTGATACGGCTGTATCCTTGGGGGTCACTGCGTTTGTTCCCTCCCTGGCTGCCATGGGAGCATCATCAAAAAAAGGGAAAGCTGCACCCGTGGTAGTCACTACGATTGGTCCCTATAAGTACCTGCTGCAGGAACTGGCCGGGGATTCGATTGAGATCATCAATACCAGTGAGGCTTCGGGTGATCCGCACATTGTCGACCTGACGCCACAGCAGGCTCTGAAGCTGAAGAGTGCTGCGCTGTTCCTGAGTCTGAACCCGCTGGAAGAATCGAAACTGCGCAAGAGTTTGGGTAAGGGAGCCAAGATCGTGGAAATGTGGCAGGGTTTCCCTCTGCTCGCTTCGCGCGGACACCGAGATGATGATCATGATGATGACGATGATCATGATGAGGACGATGATCATGATGATGATGATCATGATGAGGACGATGATCATGATGAGGAAACTTGGGATGAGCATTTCTGGCTCAGTCCGGCAGACCTCAAAATCCAGATAGAGACTATGGCTCGCGAGTTAAAAGCCTTGTTGCCCGCATCCCGGAAGCAGATCGAAACCGGGAAGCAGACCCTGCTACAGCGCTCCGATGAGCTGGCCGAGAAGCTGCGCAGCACTCTCCCAGAGCTGAAAAACGGCAAGATTTTCAGCTTTCATTCGGCACTGGGCTACTTCGCGGGCTTTTTTGACGCAGAAGAAATGTACATTGAGGCCCAAGGCATTGAACTGGGTTCGGACGAAATCCTGCATCTCTTTGAGGAAATTCAGGAGCTGACTTACCCGGTGCTGATCTATGAGCCTCAGTTTCAGGCGGAGAAAGCCAGAGCACTGGCCCGGCAACTGGAACTGGGGCTGCTGGAATTTGATCCCGTGAAACCAAACGTTTTTGCCAACCTGGCCGAGTTCGCCGACAAGCTGCAAGGGACCGGGAAAGGGTAGTAGCCGAAATTTTCTGCTCTTTTATCGCGCGCTCGATTTATATAAATTGAGCGCGCGGTTGGTTATACCAATCTGTAGGGAACCTCTAAAAATTCCCCACCACAGAACGATACCGCGCCAGCTCGCGCAAAGAGGATGGGAGGGCCCTGGCTGCGCACGGCCCTCCCCATTTCTCCCATGCTGCGCCAGCTCGCATGGGAGCCTCGCAAGAAAAGCCAATTTTCAGAGATTTTCTTACGATTCGCCTTGCACTCCGTTGGAAAAGCATATATTCTTTGAGAAGAACAAGCTATTTTATAACCCTATTTCATCTTTTATTAAAACCATTCCGACTTTGGCCGGAACATCATCTTTATGCATTATTTTGCATAATAATACCAAGGAGTATTGCAATATGGAACACAAGTTCAGTAAAATTCGCTCATCGCTCATCGCTCATCGCTCATCGCTCATCGCTCATCGAAAAAATTAAAACTATATAGCAGAAAAAATTATTTTTCTGAAGGGGTTTCGTGCCCATTTATCCTTTTATTTGTCTGCTCCCTGATTTTATTGATCGCCTGCGATCCGCCCAAAGGCAATGATGGGGCGCCCCACACGGTCCGCTTTGAGAAAACGATCATCGGCCTGCGGGAATTTCTGCTGATGGTTACGGCTAGGGGACTGACCCAGGACGCTGAAATCACCTTTATCGTCAGCGAAAGTGCGAGTGTTCCAAGCTGGAACAGTGTGGAGGAAAATCCGGCGAAACTGGTCCGTACTTTCAGCAATACCCAGCCCCAGAGGGAAGTCTATTTCAGCGCGACCGATCAGCTTCCGCTCGACTCCCCACTACTGGCAAGTGGAAGCAATACCATCAGCGTCGATCTGTCGGCGGACCCGGACGGAGGGGTCGCAGACGGAGGGGTCGCAGACGGAGGGGTCGCAGACGGAGGGGTCGCAGGGGTAATGAATCCTCGCAGTCAATACTATGTCCACGCCTATGCGGAGGCAAGGCACATAGCCTCAAGTGAGCCGATTATCACTGCCAACTATCCGCAAGCACTGCCTGCGCAATACGACAGCAGCACTCAAGGCGTAGCATCTGACCAACAACACTCTATCGCTCAATTCAGCTGGGGTATGCAGATGTGGGATCGGGGAGATCGGACACCCGCAACATACGCCGGTTTCCCCGATAAGCGACAACGCCACACTATTGAAGTCAGGAAAGGTGAGTTTGCACTGCTCGCCGAACGCTTTATGTTGCCTGTTGATGCTGAGGATTCCGCATCATCATGGTCTGTATGCCCCAATAGTGCTAAGCCAATAATGAGAATATCTTATGCGCTCCTGTCCATATATGAACATACCGGTGCATTTACCGGCGGCACTGCCGATCTGTCCAGACTTCGACTGGTGGTTACGGACAGGAACACAACAACGAGAATTTTTGGCTCCAGTTGGGTACCTGCGGTACTTTTTCAAAATACATCTGAGATAACAGCCAATAAGCGGGATGAAGTCGATGACCTGATGATTTCATCTAAATCTCTGATAGACCAGTTGCTCTCCAAGCCTGCTGTGACACAAAACTTTGCTCGGGATGGTCTGGTGCTTATTCTATCTAAAACCTCTACCTGTTTCAATTCAAGTTATGGATATGGATTCAAGGATGAGGTTCTCGGAGTTGTCCGGGTTGTCACTCAATAACAAACCGAGCCCCCTCAATCCCCTGAAGGGGGGCTGAGGGGGGCTCGCAACCTTTTCCCGGTTGCTGAGTGCCGTAGAATTTCAATCTGAGCGCAGCGCACGAAGATTGGAAATTCAAAGTGTACCGAAGTATCGGATGAACTTTGCAGCCGGGCGCCCGACCTTCCTTTTGCGAGCTGGCGCAGCATCTTTCTGTGGTGGGGAATTTTTAGAGGCCCCATAAGATGTTTGGCCTGTTCACTCATTTGCCCGAAGAAATGCAGGTTTCATCATTGGGGCTCTGCCCAAGTTCAGCTATCCAGCGCCTTGCCCCACGCTTCTCCGGCAGTTACAATCCAAGCATGATCAGACCCACGAACGATTTTTAAGGAGGTGCTCTTGAGAAGTTGCTCCCGGAAATCTTCTGATCAAGTTTGATTATTGCAAGGAGTTGATATCAATATGAGTGAAAAATTAGTTCCGGGAGATCGCTTTCCGACCATCCAGCTTCGTTCTACTGAAGAAACGGTGTTTAATCCCAGTTTATACTTTGGGAAGAAAATATTTTATAGTTTTTTTCGCTTTACTGGTTGTCCCGCTTGTAATTTGTACTTTAACCAGATTCAGGCCAAGAAGAGGGACTTTGAGACTAATAATATTATACTGGTCGGTCTGTATGAAATAGAGCCGGATGTGTTACAAGATGTCTTTCCCCGTAAAAGTACAGAATACTGGGGCGTTTTTCTGGCTGACCCAAAGGGTGAATGCTACAAGAAGTGCGGTATAGAGCGCTCTACCCTTAAACTAAATATGGCTGTGCTGGACAAGCAATATCGCGAAACGATGCGCAGCGGCAAAGGAGTGATGCTGGAAGGGGTCGGCAGTCGTCACAACAGTGATGCCAGTGGCAAGAAAAACCGTATGCCAGCTCAGTTTTTAGTTAATGAAAAGGGCAAGGTTTTGCAGTCTTACTATGGCAAGAGTATTTCAGACCGCATGGCTCTGATAGATATATTGTAATGCGGCCAATGCAAGGACTCGATTATTATTTAGATTACTTTGTTACAGTACTTGGTGCTCAACTACAAGAAGAAAAATGCTCTTTTTCAGTTTTTGTTAGAAAAAGTTTAACTTTCTGAATGAAGGGACGATAATGGGTAGGAGATTTGAAACTCATTGTTCCCCTCCCAAATGATTCAAATCTTAACCTTGGCCTCCTGGGGCCAAGGTTTTTTTGTCTGCAGGGAGGCTCTAAAAATCTGGTTCTTCGAACAAAAGAGTGAAAACGGTATAAAAGATCGCAAATCCAGCGAAATTGGAATTTTTAGAGTTGCCCTTAATTCATCATTTTATCTCAGATATTCCTGCATTTTTTTCCGGAAGTTCCGATATAATGTTGAATTATCTGCGTTTACAAATAGGAATGCCGGTAAAAAATTTTGTACATACGATGGACATGATGCAGTTGTCCGAAATAAGAGAGGGAAAAAGCAAAGAAACGCTCTGGCTGCTTTCCGCATCCTCAATAGAAGAGGAAAAACTTACGGGGACCTCTAAAAATTCCAATTCTGCGCTGAATCGCAGAGATTTTTCAGCGAGACGGTGAGTCTTTTTAGAGGTGCTCTTTGGAGATTCCCTTGCGATTTTGCAGAAAATCCGAAACTCCGGGGCCGCAGACTTGCAGACAAGCGCGAAGAACCAAGCAGTTCCCTCACTCCAGAAAGTGGCGATGCAGATCCAGCAGCAATTTGTTGGCGGCATCCCGATCTGTTGCGTTGATCTGCTTTGGATTCAGGTCCTGCGCGAATGCAGCATCGCTCCGGGCCGAGATTAGGTAGCTTGAGAGCCCTTCCTGTTGGCCTCCGGGCAAACTGAACAAGATGGTAACATTGTTGTGGCCGGCCCCGACACTGATGGTTTGAATCAGAATCTTGTGCTGCTGGCAGCGTTGGAGCAACCGGGCCATAAATCCGGCATCACACCCGATATTGTGGCCGACACAGCATAGTTTGTGCAGTTGACGCAGCACCCGAATCTTGCCAATCTGGCCCAGCTCACGCAGCAGCCGGGCATTACAGTCGGCGTGATGGATCGAAAAACTGAAGGAAGTCTCGGAAGTGGCGCAAACATCGATGGAAATGCCATGACGATGTGCCACTCCGGCGATTTGGGAGATATAGCCCTCTCCTTCGAGCATATTGGGGTTGTCCATGTGCAGCAGCAGGCTATCGTGGCTCAGAACCAGTCCGGCCAGCCAGGTAGCTGCGGCCCGCCCTGTTTTGCAATCGGGGCCACAGTTGGCGGGGCGGATATGTGCCGAATCCGGGAACTGCTCCGGAGGCAGGATCAGAGTTCCTGTGTGCCGGGGCTTAAAGACAGAGCGGACGATCACGGCCACCCGGTTCTGCAAGGCGATGCTGATGCTCTTGGGATGGACTACCTTGGCCCCGCTGTAAGCCATTTCCGAAACCAGATCGAAACCCAGGCACGACCATAAGCGGGACTGGGGCACAATGCGTGGATCGCAGGAATAGATCCCGGCCACATCGGTCCAGATATCGAGGACGGGCAGTTCCAGAGCGGCCGCGATCAGTGCCGCGCTAAAATCGCTGCCGCCGCGCCCCAGCAGGGTAGTGCGTCCGGCCTTGTCCGCAGCAGTAAAGCCGGTGATAACAGGCAGATGGCCCCGCTGCCACAGCTCTTCCAATCGATTGTGGATCTGCGCTTTGCTATGGGTAAAATCGGGCCGGGCCTCTAGTACCCCGCCCCCGCTCCGGATCAATGCCTCTCCCGCGAGAACCGTGACGGCCCGGGCCGTCACGGTTCTCGCGGGCTGATGTTGTGCGATATTCTGGCGCAGCAGCCAAGCAAAGATACGGCTGGAGAGCTTTTCACCCACAGACAAAAATGCGGCCTGCAGATACGCGTGCGCCAGCTCCGGTTCCCCAAAATTCCCGAACTTGCCGGATTCGGCCTGTTGGCACAAAACTTCCAAGCCGGCAAATAGCTCCTCCAGTTCGCTGCGACAGAATAGCTCTGCCTCATCCTCATTCCGGCCGAAGTGCCGCACACATTCGCCCACGATCTCCCGGTGCCTGCGGCGCAGCGCCTGCAATTCTTCTGCAATATTACAGCAGGCTGCTCTGCCCGTGCGGGAACTGCCGGGGGCCCCGGCCCGCTCAAAGAGTTGCCGGAGCCGGTCGGTGACCCCGGCCACTGCCGAGACCACAACAGCCAGGCGGAGGGGTTCCTTCTCCGCTAGCTGGGGCGACAAGCGGGGATGCTGGGGCAAAGCGGAGTAGCCCAGTACGATGTCAGCGCAACGCTGCATTGCCTCAAAACTGCCCATCGAAGTGCCGCCAAACTTCAATACAGCGCAGCTGGCGGGAGGCACCGCTGACTTCGGAGGTATATTTGAAGCCATGCTCATTCCGGTGCTAAACGTAGCGGTGCTCTACACCGGGCCCTTCCCATAGCTCGCCCCACAGGGTGCGGCCGCGCAGTTCTCTCGTGCGCACCCGGACAAAAGTATTGATCAGTCGGGCAGGCTTACTCGGTGCGGGGAAAATCACCATCTGGTTGTACTCGTTGCGGCACAACAGCTCATCCGGACTCTGCTTGGAAGGCCCTTCGACCAGGACCTCTTCAATTCCGCCCACGCGCTGCTGCAGGTTTTCCAAGGTAATGCGGTCTTGTATCCGCTGTAAGCGGTAGAGTCTTTCTTTCTGGACAGCTTCAGGAATCAGGTCATTGCGCTCAAAGGCCGGGGTTCCCGGGATCGGATTGTAGTAGTAGGTAAAGGCCGAGTCATAGCGTACCTCTTCAACGTAGTCGAGCAGCATCTGCAAGTCTTCTTCGGTCTCACTGGCAAAGCCGACCATCAGGTCGGCAGTAAGGCTCACATCGGGCACAGCGCGGCGCAGACGCAGTACTAGGCTGCGGTACCATTGCAGGGTATAGCCCCGGTTCATCTGCTCCAGCACGCGGTCCGAAGCGTGCTGGAGTGGCAGGTGGACATGCTTGCAAATGCGCGGATTGGCCGCAATCAACTCGATAAACTCGTTGCCAAAGTCGGTGGGATGGGGCGTGATAAAGCGGATGCGCGGAATGTCGGTTTCGCGTAGTACGATGCGCAGCAGTTCGTTAAAGTCCACGTCCTGATACTGGTAGGAATTGACATTCTGGCCGATCAGGGTGATGTCTTGGTAGCCTTTCTGCTGCTGATTCTGGGCTTCGGCCACAATCTCAGCCACCGGGCGTGAAACTTCCTTGCCGCGCACGAAGGGAATGATGCAGTAGCTGCAGAAATTATCGCAGCCGTGCATGATCGGAATCATACCCTGTATGGAATTATAACTACTGTGATCTTTGAAAAAAATATAGTCTTCTTTTTTGAGTACTTTTGGGGAGCCTTGTGCACCCCGCTCCAGCAGAATACCGGGCGCGGGGATGCCGGGACCTTCGACTGCGCCCTCGCTCAAGCCGAACTGCCCCGCGAGCAGGGAAGGGATCTGGTCTTTGGCCATGGAACCGATCACGTGGTCGACCGCCGGACAGCGGCGCGGGATTTCTTCTTCCAAGCGCTCAGCCATACAGCCCATCACAATCAGACAAAAGTCGCGACGCTGCTTCATGGTCGAAAAATGAACCAGACGGCTCCAGAGCCGGTTCTCGGCACTGATGCGCACCGAGCAGCTGTTGAGGATTACGGCCTGGGCCGCGTCTTCGCCGGGAGCTTGCTGCCAGCCCATGTTTGCCAAGTCGTTTTCCAAGGCATTGGCCTCGGCCAGATTCATCTGGCAGCCGTAGTTTTCAATCCAAAAGGTGTTGTCGAGGGTTCTCAGCATAGTCAGGTTCTTGGGCGGTTCTCGTGGCGCTTTTAGTTGCGGAGTGTGTGGATAGGCGGTCCATTTTATCAGGTACTGTCCAAAATGCAAAACGAGGAGAAACTACTGGGGACCTCTGATTTTTCAGCAGAAGGGAATTTCTGCTTTGGTTTGACAGGAATTCTTCAAAAATCTCCCTGAAACGGAGAAAAGCCGTGCCAACCGGCTTCTCTTGCAGTGCCCGCCCGGTGATAATACTTGGCTCAGACCATTTAAGAAAACCATGAGCCATTCCAACCGAATCCTGATATTCTATACAATTGCTGCTGTACTGCTGACCACCATGGTGCTGGGCAAGTTCAGCCACTTGATGCTCAGCAGTGAAAACACCGAGTACAAGGCCGTTCGGCTTAAGCGCCAAGTGGTTCGCGGCTCTATTTTCGACCGAAACGGCAGGCTGCTCGCCAACCAGATCAAACGCCACTCACTGGATGTCTGGTTGCCCAGCGTACGAGACATGAAGCTCAGTGCTACAATCATCGCCCCGATTCTGAAGCGCGAGAGCGAGAAATTATACCAGCAACTGGCGGGATCACCGCGCAACTATATGTGGATCAAGCGCTTTCTGAGTGAAAGTGAAGCCGAAGAACTGAGTAAGCACATTGCGCGCGGTGAACTACCGGGCTTTAAGCTGCGCGAAGAATACAAACGCTACTACCCGCTGGGTGAACTGGCCTCGCACCTGATCGGTTTTACCAATATAGACGGCATAGGACTGGACGGGGTGGAGCTCAGCCTGGAAAGCTGGCTCAATCCCAAGGAAGATGATGAAGTTACCTTCAGTTCGGGCAACAGAGGCAGCCGGGCCGGAGCTGGCAGCTCGCGGAATAATATCATTTACGGCAACAAGGTCTACCTGTCGATCGATATCGACACCCAGTACATTATCGACAAAATCGCACGCAAGACCATGATCTCGGCCCAGGCTGACAATGTAGTAACAATACTAATGGATGCGCGCAGCGGGGCTCTGGTGGCCTTTGTCAGCCTGCCCGAATACGACCTGAACCTGTTCAACCGCTATTCCAATGAAGTGCTGCGCAACCGTGCGATCAGTACGGCCTATGAGCCAGGATCAGTATTTAAGATCTATACTATGGCAGCGATGCTTGATGATAAAGTTATCGATGTCAATCAGATTTTTGATATCGACACAGTATACGATCCGCCGGTCTTCCAACGCAATAATATTGTGCCGATCCGTGATGTCACTCCACATGGTGCCCTCTCAGCTACCGAGGTGCTGATTTATTCCAGCAATGTCGGCATGGCCACGGCGGCGGAAAACATTAGCGGGCAGGCACTCTACAACAAGCTCCGGCTCTTTGGCTTTGGCAAAGTTACCGGCATACAGTTGCCCGGCGAATCCAATGGTATTTTCAGAAACCCTTCGCAGTGGTCGCTACGCTCGAAACCGACTATTTCTTTTGGCCAGGAAATAGGAGTTTCCGCCATCCAGATGGTGCGGGCCGCCACAGTGTTTACCAACAGCGGCATGTTGCTCAAGCCCATTATCATCGACCGGATCGAAGAGCCCAACGGCAATATCCGCTTGCAGAACAGCCGCCAGCCCGAACATGAAGCCATCTCTCCGATCACCGCCAAAAACATGTTATTGATGATGGAGCAGGTGGTCGCTTCCGATTTGGGCACCATGCGCGGTTCCCGGGTGGACGGACTGCGGATTTCGGGAAAGTCGGGTACCGGCCAGGTCATCAACCCCTACACCCGCAGGTACTACCCAGAGCGGGTCAACAGTTCGGCTATCGCCATCTTTCCCACCGATGACCCGCGCTTCATCCTCTACGTCAATATTTTCAACCCTAAGAGCCAAGTGCGCTACGGCGGGCGGCTGGTTTCACCAATGGTCACCGAGGCCATCAGCGAGTTGACTACCCACTACAATCTGCCGCTCAAGGGCAATCGCATTGCCTATTTCAATGAAGATATTCATTCCCTGATTCAGCAGCAATTGCAAAAAGGCCGAGGTAGGGAACCGCTTCGCGACTTGGAGAAGCTGCCCGACCTGAGCGGTCTGCCCAAACGCAAACTGCTGCCGCTGCTGCATGTGCCGGGCCTACTGGTTGAACTGATCGGAGAGGGCCACGTCCGGCACCAGAGCCTAGCGCCCGGGACTGAGATTCCACAGCTTCCCGATCAGCCTCAGCGGGCCGGACAAGCAGAAAACCCTGACTCACTCCCCATTCCGGAAACTGCTGATTCGGTGCCATCCGATCAAGTGCCTGCTGTGCAGCCCTTGCCACTGAAAATCTGGTTACAGTAAACTGCCGCAAGCTCCCTTTTGAATTTTCAGAGGTCCCTTTAGAGGTTCTCTTTATTATGAACCAATAACAGTCTCCTGACTCTAATCGGATGCCTGCTGCCCAAAATAAGTGGCCAAGTAAACGTAATGACGAGAGTTTCCCAACCGGCTGCCGAAAGTCCATCCTGGGACTGGCAGGGCCCCCTCAGCCTGCATCAGTTCCGCCGTAACTGTGAGGCTCTGCGGCCCCGGGCCGCAGAGCTGGTGCAGCGGCTTGAAGACTGTCCGTTTCCAGGCTCGCCTTCTGCCGATGCCCTCAGCAGCCATATGGCGGAGCAAGCCGCCCATATCAGCGCAGCACAAAGCCGTGATGGCAACTGGGTGCTGTACTTTCAGGGTAAGCCCCTGTATTCGCGCTACCGGCCTTTGGAAGAATGCCGCAAGTGGATTGAGAAAGACCTGCGCAAAGAGACCAATGCCGCCATTTTTGCCGGCTTTGGTCTGGGCTATCAGCTCGAAGAACTGCTGAGTCATCGCTCCAAGGCCCTGATTTTGCTGGTGGAGCCCAGCTACGCACTGTTCAAAGCGGCCTTGTGTCTGCGTGAGCTCAGCACTCTGTTGAGTAATCCGCAGTTTTTCTGCTCGGTCGGGCCGGCGGCCAACCTTGAACGGTATCTGCATCACTTTTCCGAGCGCAGCTTTCAGTTCTACCAGCTGCAGGCACTCTATAACTCTCAGCACAGTTTCTATCAGCCGCTGCAACGCCGTATTCTGAGCCTGCTCAGCCGTTTCCGTATCAATACCAACACCCTGAATCGCTTCGGTCAGCTGTGGGTCAAAAACATTTGCATGAATTTGCGCTACGTAGCCCGTGCCAATGATGCGGCGATTTTTTATCGGCGATTCCAAGGCCTGCCCTTTTTGTTGATTGCCGCGGGTCCTTCGCTGCATAATCTTTTGCCCGCCCTGCCACAATTGCGCGAGCGTTTCGTACTGCTGGCAGTTGATACCGCCCTCGGGCCGCTGTTGCGCCAGGGCATTCGTCCGGATTTCGTGGTCAGCGTAGATCCCCAGTTGTTAAATGCCCGTCACTACGATTTTTGTGAGTCGCCCTCTTCAATTCTGGTCTCCGAATCCTGCATTTATCCCGCCATTTTCCAGCGAAAATGGCGCTTCCGCGCCCTGTTCCACTCGCATTTCCCGTTGATGGAACGGATCGAACAGCAGTTGGTTGGGACAGAGGGGGCAGAACGCGGCAGCTTTGGTCGGGTGCGCAGCGGTGGCTCTGTGGCCACCGCTGCCTGGGATTTTGCGCGCAACTGCAGGGCCTCGGCCCTGTATGCTGTGGGGCTGGATCTCTCTTATCCGACCCTGAACTCTCACGCTCCGGGGACCTTGGCCGAACGCCAGAGCCTGCGGCACAGCAGCCGCCTGAAGCCGGTTGAGCAGATCAACTGGCGAGTTACTGTTTCAGCGGGTGCCCGGCAAGTAGATAGTTGGCAGAACACTGAGCACAAGGTGCTCAGTGATAAGCGTATGAACGTTTACCGTAACTGGCTCGAAGAGAGCCTGAAAAATCTGTCCCGCAGTTCGCGGCCCCCGAATACGCAGCCTCAGAATCCCGCAGCTCAGTCCGGAGGCCCGGCAGTCCGCTGGCCCAACTTTGTCATCGATGCCTGTGGCGGCAGATCGGCCAAAATCGAGGGCATGCAGCGCATTGAACTGAAAGATGCCCTGCGAGAGCCCAAGTGCCGAGCCCATATCCAAGAGCGTTTGAACTCAATACTGCAAGCGGCCGCAACTACTGACGGGGGCGGAAAACTCCGAAAACAAAGCCAAGGGCAAAGTGAAGAGAAGATACAGGCGGGCAGGCGGGAGGCACCACACTACCGCGGTGCTCTGCTCAAGGCCTTGGAGCAGCTGCTAGGCGAGCTGCGCGACATCTATCGCTGGAGTGCCGAACTTCTGGCATTGCTCTGCTACAATAGGCGCAACGATAAGCAGGAAAAACGTTTGCAACAACTGCAGGTCCAGATTTCGCAGTCGCCTGGCCGCAATATTGTCAGTTTCTTTTTCACCGACACGCTCTCGCAGATGGTCGGTCGCAGCCCCGAGCAACAACAGGAAGGGCAACAGAAGCGCGAGCATCTGTTAATTTACCAGCACTTCTACCTTTCGAGCAAATTCCACATCTACTGGCTCGAAACCGCGCAGCGACAGTTGCGGGAATGGCCCTGACTGGAGAGTCCAAACCATAAAGGGCAGCTCTAAATCCGGGTCCCGTTCTGTTCAATTCGGGCCCGGCTCAGTATTATCGGGCCTGTTGAAGCGCACGTTTGGAAGTGGCGAGCAGAGGTGGGAGATTTGACGGAAATTATCGATTCGGAACTATTGAACGAACTGCGGCAGCGCGGCCTGGTGCAGCAGTGCAGCAATCTGGCCGCGTTGCAAGAACGATTGCGGCGCGTGGCGTACGGCCCCCTTCCTTTTTATCTGGGTATCGACCCTACCGCCCCGTCACTGCACTGCGGCCACCTGCTGCCCGTGCTGCTGGCCAAGCGCTTGGCCTTGGCCGGGCACCAGCCCCTGCTCCTGCTCGGTTCGGGCACTGCCAAAATCGGAGACCCTTCAGGCAAGAGTGAAATGCGCCAGATGCTCAGCAAGACCGACATCGACACCAATGCCCGGGCCATTCAGCGGCAGCTGGAGGCCGTGTTCGCCGACTCTCCGGTGTCGCCCATCTGGCTCAACAACGCCGACTGGCTCGATGATCTGAATTACATCAAATTCCTGCGCGACATCGGCCGCCACTTCTCCGTCAACCGCATGCTGAGCTTTGAAAGCTACAAGCAGCGCCTAGAACGCGGCCTCTCATTTATCGAGTTTAACTACCAGCTGCTGCAATCCTACGACTACCTCAAATTGTTTCAGCAGCATGGCTGCCTGCTGCAAATTGGCGGTGATGACCAGTGGGGCAACATGGTCTCCGGCATCGATCTGATCCGGCGCCACAGCTTTCTGCAGGATGGACGGGAAGGAGGCCCTGCGGGCCAGGAGCACCATTTGCCACAGGTGCTGACCGTGCCGCTGGTGCTGAGCTCCGAGGGCAAGAAGATGGGCAAGACCGAGCAAGGAGCCATTTTCATCGATCCGGGACTGACCTCAGTGTTCGATTTTTTCCAGTACTGGCGTAACTGCAGCGATGATGATGTGGAAAGATTCCTGCTGCTGTTCAGCTTCCTGCCGCTCGCTGAGATTCGCAAGCTGTGCCGGGAAAAAGGCGCTGCCCTGAACCGCGCCAAAGAACTGCTGGCCCATGAAATGTGCAAGACCATCCACGGAGCAAAAGAAGCGGACAGGGCCCTCGCCGCCGCCAAGGCGGGGTTTGCTGTCGGCGGCAAAGTCAGCAGTGCCGATATGCCCGGCTCAAGGATCGATATGACCCGGTTGGAAACTGGCATTGAAGCAGTGGACTTATACGTGGAGGCCGGGCTCTGCGCTTCGCGCAATGAGGCTCGCCGCCTGATCCAGGGCGGCGGTGCCAGCGTCAACGGGCAGAAGCTCCGTGAGGGCACCCGGCGCCTGGGCGCGACCGACTTGCAAGGCGGGCAGCTATTGCTCAAGGCCGGCAAAAAACGCTTCTTCCGTTTCTATACCGGCGGATGCTCCGCCGACGAACCCTGAGCCCTCCCAAACCATGAAAACTCTGAAAGTCCAAGGTGCCCGCGAGCACAACCTCAAGAATATCAGCGTTGAGTTCCCCCGCGGCGGCCTGGTGGTGATTTCGGGTCTGTCGGGCAGTGGCAAGTCATCACTGGCCTTTGACACCATCTACGCCGAGGGCCAGCGACGCTATGTCGAATCGCTGTCGGCCTATGCGCGCCAGTTTCTGGGCCTGATGGAGAAGCCCGATGTGGACTACATCGAAGGACTGTCTCCGGCCATTGCCATTGAGCAAAAGACGACCCAGCGCAATCCGCGCTCCACAGTCGGCACCGTGACCGAGATCTACGACTATCTGCGCCTGCTCTATGCCCGGGTGGGGCAAGCCTACTGTCCGGTCTGCAACATTCCCGTTGAAGAGCAGTCGGTCGATCAAATTCTTGAGACCGTGCTGCACTTGCCCGAAAACTCCCGGCTGTTGGTGCTGGCCCCGATGCTGAAAAACCGCAAGACCGAGGGTCAGAAACTGTTTGAAGATGCGCGCGCCAGCGGCTTTGCCCGGGTGCGCATCAACGGTGAAGAACACCTGCTTGAAAAGCCGATCAAACTGGACAAACGCTACAAATACAATATCGAAATTGTGGTCGACCGCATCAAACTGACAGCGGAAAGCCGGCGCCGCCTCGCGGACGCAGTGGAAACCGCACTGGAACTGAGCGGCGGCAAAGTGCAGTTGCAGATACTGTCCCGGCAAAGCGAATCAGATAAACAGGGTCGTCAGGCCGGGGAAACACCAGAAACCGCACGGGAATTGTTTTTTTCAGAACATAATTCGTGCAGTGAATGCGGCTACAGTCTGCCGGAGCTGGAACCGCGTCTGTTTTCGTTTAACAGCCCGATCGGAGCCTGTGAATACTGTGGCGGTCTGGGGCGGCTGTTCGAGTTTGATTTTGACCTGCTCTGCCCCGACCCCGCCGGGACGAGCCTCAAAGAAGGGCTGCTGCAACTGCACCGCATCGACAGCAGCCGCTGGTACCGCAGTCTGTTCAATGCCCTGGCCAAAGCCTGGGGTTTCTCGCTCAGTGACAGCTGGAACAGCCTCGCTAAAAAAGTACAGGAAAAACTGCTCTATGGCTCGGACGAACAAATCAGCTTCCGCTACCGCCGTATGCGCGGCGGTACTTCGACGCAGAAAATACAGTTTGCAGGCGTCTTTGCCGATTTGCAGCAGCGCTATAAGGATGCCGAATCCGATCGAATGCGGGCTTGGTTTGAAGAGTACATGCGTCAGACCGACTGCCCCAGCTGTCAGGGCCGTCGCCTGAAACCGGGGGCCCTGTCCGTGTACCTGCACGGCAAGACTCCTAGGCAGAGTGGCCGAGAGGTCAAGGCAACGAAAGCGAACAAAAACCAAACCGAGGCAAAAACAGCAACGCCTCTGCGCAAGAGCATCGCCGAGCTGTGTGCGGCTTCAATCAGCGAGGCGCGGGCCTTCGTTGCCGAGCTGGAGCTGAGTACAGCCCGGCAGCAGATTGCCGCTCAGATATTAAAGGAAGTCCGGGCCCGCCTCGGCTTTTTGGAGAGCGTCGGGCTCAACTACCTGAGTCTGGAGCGCAGCGCAGCCACCCTCTCGGGTGGTGAGGCGCAGCGCATCCGGCTGGCCACTCAGATTGGCTCGCAGCTTACCGGGGTGCTATACATTCTGGACGAGCCATCGATCGGCCTGCATCAGCGCGATAATCAGAAGCTGATTGACACCCTGCTGCACCTCAAGAGTCTCGACAACACCGTAATTGTGGTGGAGCATGATGAACAGACCCTGCGGGTGGCCGACTACATCGTGGACATGGGCCCGGGTGCTGGGGTACACGGTGGCTTTGTGGTGGCCCAGGGGCAGCCCGAAACCGTAATGAAGACGAAGGAAAGTCTGACGGGCCAGTTTCTGGCCGGTTCCCTGAGAATTCCGCTGCCCCGGCCGGGAGAGCGCCGCACCGGCAGTGGCGACTTTTTGACATTGCGGGGCGTACGCGAGCACAACTTGAAAAATGTTGATATATCGATCCCTCTGGGCACGATGACCCTGATCACCGGAGTTTCGGGCTCCGGCAAATCGACCCTGCTGGAGGATGTGCTCTATCCGGCGGTGTTCAATGCGTTGAAGCAGGGCAAGAAGCAGCCGGTGGGCAAATTTGATTCGCTTAGCGGGGTCGGAGGGCTCAAGAGGGTCATTCGTATCGACCAGAGTCCGATCGGCCGCAATTCGCGCAGCAATCCGGCCACCTACGTAGGAGCCTGGACACCTATCCGGGAGCTGTTCGCCACCCTGCCCGAAGCGCGCGCGCGCGGCTACAGCGCCGGTCGTTTTTCCTTCAACGTCAAGGGCGGGCGCTGTGAAGCCTGTGAAGGCGGCGGCAGCCGCCGCATTGAAATGCATTTTTTGCCGGATGTCTTTGTGCGCTGCGATGTTTGCGGTGGCAAGCGTTTCAATCAGGAGACTCTGGAAGTGCGCTATCGGGGTAGGAACATCCACGATGTGCTGGAAATGACGATTGAAGAGGGGGCCGGTTTTTTTCAGGCCATTCCTCAGGTTCGGGGCAAGCTTGAAACCCTGGCCCAGGTCGGGCTGGCCTATATGACGCTGGGGCAGTCGGCCCTCACCCTTTCGGGCGGCGAGGCCCAGCGCGTCAAACTGGCCAACGAGCTGGGCAAGCGCGGCGGCAGTGGCACCCTCTACATTATCGATGAGCCGACTACCGGGCTGCACTTTGCCGATGTCAAACAACTGTTGGAAGTCTTGCAGAGCTTGGTGGACAGGTGTGCCACCATCTGCATGATTGAGCACAATCTGGATGTGATTAAGCAGGCCGATTACATTATCGATATGGGCCCGGAGGGCGGTGAGGCCGGCGGCTCTATCGTGAGCCAAGGCACACCCGAACAGGTCGCACGGGTGGCGGCTTCATATACCGGGCAGTTTCTAAAGGAGATCCTGCATGACGTTGGCCAATAAAATCACCATTTCGCGGATTATTATTACGCCGCTGTTTTTTGTGTTGTTCCAAGTAGCCTCGCAGCAAATGCTGAACCTGCCCGTTGTACTGCGCATCAGTATTCTGCTGCTGCTGCTGTTGCTGTTTATTGCATCCGAGCTCAGCGACTTGCTGGACGGTATAGCAGCGCGCGGACGGGGCGAAGTTTCCGGGCTTGGAAAACTGATGGATCCATTCAGCGATGTGCTGAGTCGGGTGACGTATTTTTTCTGCTTCTATCAGGTCGGCATCATGCCGAGCTATGCCTTTATCCTGATACTATGGCGTGAGGTTAGCATGCTGTTCGTGCGGCAGTTGGTCCAGCTGTCGGGTCAGGGCCCGTTGCCTGCGCGCTGGGCGGGCAAAGTCAAGGCCGTAATTTATTCTGTTGCAATCATCTTGGGCTTAATAGTCTTTCTGTATCTGAACTGGCCGGGCACCGGCTATCTGCGGATGTTGGAGCGGGCCGGCATCCGTTCGCAGGATATGGACTTGCTCTGTGCGTTCAGTTTGCAGAGTCGGTACTACCAGAGTCTGCCGCTGGCACTGTACACCATTGTCCGCGCCTGGCTCCTGCCCTTGAGTTTCCTGATTTCGGTGCTGGCTTCCTGGTACTCGTTCATCTTGTACCTGCGTGACTTTCTACCGAAGTTCAAAGACTCATGTTAGATGCGGGAGTTCCATACTCCTTTCAAGGCTACTGGCGGAGTTTTGAGGCCAGAACCCTCGCGCCCTCAATCGACAATGGCGTGGGAGGATCACTGTAAGGGAATGGCAGAGCAACAATTTTCCCTTTTTGTGCTGCATTCAGAGCACTCATGGACGGTATAGCAGAAAATCTTGCTATCAAGTCTTGGGGTCTGCCATGCAAATAGAGGAGAACAATGACCTCCGGGTCCTCGCCAAGCAGTGCTTCATGGCTGATGCTGAAAACGCGCTCTCGTTTTTCTGCATAGACGTTGGAAAGGCCAATCGTCTGAAAGATCGGAGTAATCATCGAAAATGCGCCATAGGCCCACAGGACGTTGCTACCCGAAACATATAGAGCCATCGCGCGGCTTTGATCCGGCGTCCCCGATTTCAGCGAACTGTCTTGCGAGAGCTGCCGCACTGTGGACTTGAGCCGGCGGATCTGGCTTGCCGCCTGCTGCGACAAGCCGAGCATCGTGCCATAAACTTCCAATTGTTCATAGACGTACTCAAAACTGGCCACTTCGCTATCAGAAGACCCTTTGTGTTTGCAAAAGGTCGGCGGCGAGTAGAGCGCGATTCCGGCGTCGCCCAGCAGACTGCGATCCGCCGCATATTCGGGAGTCAGCACCAAGTCGGGCCAGGCGTTGATGATGGCTTCCAGCGAAATGATCGTGTGGTCCTGGTCGTCCATTTCTGAGAAGACCTGAGGTATCTGTTCCAATTGTTGGTAGTCTTTTTTGCTGTAGATGCCGGGTAGAGGCTGAGCTGTTCGTGCCACCACGCGATTCAGTGCCCCCAGGCTGCTCAGAAGCGGAATGCTGTGGTTACCGATGATAAAAATGCGCCGGGCCGGGCCTTTGAGTGTTACATTCGCACCACAGTTCTGCAGGGTCACGGGAAAGCCCCGTTGGGCCTGCAGGATGTCCGTCAGGCTCAGCAGGATAGACACGAAAGCAACACAGAAAATAAAATGAACAGGGCATCTTCCAATTATGGTGTTCTTCATAACGAAGTCCCCTTATTTATATTTCAATAATCTACAGATATTTATGGTAACACCAATTTTCGCGGTTGTCAATCAAAATCTAAGAAAGGTGGTGAATAATATGGAAGAGTTTGAAGAGGAGCTTACGATGACGACTCAGGATGCAGAAGATGATTTTGAAGTGTTGCTGTCTCTTGCTCCCTCTCAGAGTCCAAGACAAGATGTGGGGCATTAGTCTTGGCATAACCATTAGGGGACCTCTAAAAATCGGCATTGCGATGTAAAATCAAAAAATCCTTCCTTAATCATAACAAAATAGCACAAAAAATAGTTGGATCCAGATTAATTACGATCAATAAATTCTAATAAAATTAGAATTTAAATAAAAAAATCATTATTTACAGCATTTTAGATACAATTATCTACTATTATGCTGTAATTGAAACATATTTTAACATATTATACACAGTATTTCGTAACCCCATACAAAACCTTACCCGATCTATCCCTATACATCGCAACTCTAATCCCCTATTCATGCAATTGCGAAACCATGCAAATATATGCTCCACTTTCGCCCGGGTCTTTGACTTGCGGCGGTTACTTTCTAATTGCTTCTCTGTAAGTGAAGTATCTCGATATTTTCGGTGATGAATAAAGTTCCTCCGTAGTTCATTTGTTATCTTTTCACTTCGATACGCACTATCCCCATATATCTACGTGACGCCTCAAAATAGCTGCAAGCACCTGTGAGTCGTGCACATTAGCTGCACTTACTTCGTAAGCTAAACTGCTCGTTAGTCGCCGTTGCAATGTGATTTTTGGGTACCTCTAAAAATTCCAATTTCGCGCTGAGCGGCGATCTTATTGCCGAATCGTTTCGTCACGAAAGCCTTACCATACAACAAAGTATGCCTCGGCTTCCATTTCTCGCGCTCGGCAAAATCTCGCTCACTCAGCATCGAAAGCGAATTTTTAGAGGTACCCTAAATTATATGACAAAAGACTTACACGGAGGCTAATTACAATAGTCGCTAGATTTGCTGAAAACATTGGTAAAAATATTCATTCTGTAGAGCACCTCTAAAAACCAGCACTGAGATTGCCCGCAGGAGGGCTTCCGGATATATTGTGCCTTTCGCAGCGCAGTCCCATAATTCTAAGGCAAAGCCGACCAGATGAACCCAGCTTCCGACCAGAACCAGCAATTACAGACTCAGCCCCTCAGCGATCATTGGGCTGACATCTGCGCCAGCAGGATTGTGCGCGAGCGCTCATTGGGCAAGCAGCCCGGGCAGCCCTTTGTCTGTGCTTCGGGAATTACACCTTCGGGCACGGTGCACATCGGTAATTTCCGCGAGATTATTTCGGTTGAACTGGTAGTGCGCGCCCTGCGCGACCTAGGCGCTCCGGTGCGCTTTATCTATTCTTGGGACGACTACGATGTGTTTCGCAAGGTTCCGGCCGATATGCCGCAGCAGGAAATGCTCCAGCAGTTCCTGCGCCAGTCCATCACCCGCGTTCCCGATGTGTCGGGCGGTGAAGAATCCTATGCCCGGGCCAACGAAAAGAAGCTGGAAACGGTACTGCCCAGGGTTGGCATCGAACCGGAATATATTTACCAAGCTAAAAAATATCAGGCCTCGGACTACGCTGAAGGCATACGCAAGGCTTTGGAACACCGCGATCTGATCCGCCGGCAGCTGGATGTCCACCGCAGTCGACCCCTGCCTCCTGACTGGTGGCCGGTCAGCTTCTTTTGCGGCAACTGCCATCGCGACCAGACCGTCTGCAGCGGCTGGGACGGTGAGTGGCAACTGAGCTACCGCTGTGAACACTGCGGGCACAGCGAGCAGCTCGACCTGCGCCAAAGCGGTCTGGCCAAGCTGCCGTGGCGCATTGACTGGCCAATGCGCTGGGCCTATGAGAGTGTGGATTTTGAACCGGCGGGCAAAGACCACCATTCTGAGGGAGGCAGCTTCAGCACGGCCCGTGAAACCTGCAAGGCCATTTATGGCCGGGATGCGCCCGTGACCTTTCAGTACGATTTTGTGCGCATCAAGGGTCTGGGTGGCAAAATTTCTTCCTCGTCAGGTGAGGTGCTGAGTTTGGAGGACGTGCTGGAGATTTACCCGCCTGAAATCGTGCGCTTTCTGTTTGCCGGCACCCGGCCCAACTCAGAATTTGCCATTTCGTTTGACTTGGACGTACTAAAGATCTACGATGATTTTGCTCGTTGTGAACAAGCCTATTATGAACCACCCAAAGAGGGTAAGCAGGCAAAAAAACAAGCCAAGCTCAAGCGCATCTATGAGCTTTCCGTCGTCTCCCGGCCCGCCGCCGAGCAGCCGTTTGTCATGCCGCTGCGCCATCTGTGCAATTTGCTGCAAATCCACAACGGCGCACACGAGACGGGCCTAGCTGCAGTACAGAATTTTCTGAAGCAGGAGGGCACCCCGGTGCCTGAGCATAGTACCGAGCGCTTTCGCAACTGGGCGCGTTGCGCTTGGCACTGGGTGAGGAACTACGCACCCGAAGAGTTCCGTTTCCGGCTGCGCCGGCCGGGCCAGGCCCTGGGTGCGGGCTTTCAGCCCGGTACCGCGCTGCGGGACTTTCTGCCCTCATTGCGCACTCATTTGCAGCAGCAGTTCAGCGTCCCGGTCTTCGACCGGAAGCAACTGAACAACGGTTTCTATGACTTAATGCAACAGGCAGAACTGGAGAGCGCTCAGGTCTTCCCGGAAATCTACCAATTGCTGATTGGTCGCAGTAGTGGGCCCCGCCTGCTGAGCTTTCTGGAAGCTATCCACGCTGCCATCGGGCTGGAAGCACTGTTAGAACTGCTCCGTTGTGACTGAAGCGTAGCGGACTCCTCTAAGGTGACCTTTACAAAATCCATTCTGCGCCCTTGTTCGCTCTTTTAAAACAAACCGTTTCGCAAGAAGAGCGAATTTTTTAGGGGTCCCTTGGATAGGTTACGAAAAAGCACAAAATTCTAACGCGAGAACTTTGCCACATATTCCGGAATTTTGATCATCGGCGGGCGCTCATCTTCCAGCATGTTGCGGGCCAGCATTTGGAACTGCTGTTCGCTGACCTGGACTCGACGGAACACCGTCAGCAGTTCCTCCCTGGTTTCCAGCATACCAAAGTGCTTCAAGCGCGAAAAAAAAGTCTGTAAAATACCAAAAGACATTCGACTTAGAGCTGTAATCGGCTGATTACGGTGCACCCGCTGATCCAAGTCGGTCTGGGCGAAGGCATCAATGCCATATATATGTAGTACGTCGAGTAAATGCGAAGTTTCGACCCCGTAACCAATCGGGAACGAAATGTTTTCGAGAACCTCGCGCCGCACTGCGTATTCGCCCGAGAGCGGCTGGATCATGGCGCTCAGTTCCGGAAAAAACAGAGAAAACAACGGGCGGATCAGAATCTCCGTAACACGCCCCCCGCCGGAAGATCGAATACCGCCGGAATAGGTAATGGGCCGGTCGTAAAAAGCCTTGACATATTTCACCTCATCCCGCTCGATCAACGGGCCTAAGAGGCCGTAGACAAAGCGTGGGTGAATATTTTCAATATCGGCATCCACATAGATGATAATGTCCCCTTTTAGTTGGTATATAGCCTTCCAAAGATTTTCACCCTTACCTTTCTTGGGTTCCATATCCGGCAGAATATCGCTGGCCAGATAGGTGTCCGAGCCAAATGACCGGGCCACCTCCAACGTGCGATCTTCAGAGCCCGAATCAATCACGGCAAGCTCATCAATCAAAGGGTACCGCTTCATCAACTCCGAAACAAAAATTACCACTTCCTTGCCAATGGTTTTCTCTTCGTTCAGAGTCGGTATACACAGAGATATTTTGAGACCCTTCTGTTTTTTTATCTGTACCAGCCTGTCAATGTCAGAAAACGCAGAGTGATGGTAGGTATTATCTTCGAGCCATTGCTCACTTTTGTCCGTATTATTTACTATAAATTCATCACCCATGCCCTACTCCATCAATCAGAACTAAAAAATCCACCATACAGATCCATTTACTCCGGGGAAAAACTTACTGCCGCTGCACCAACAAAATGATAAGGAGTTTTAGAGGCCCCATTAAATGGTCAGATGATCGGCCTCCAACAACAGCGATAATAATTGGCAGATACCCTTGCCCAAAGGTTCTAAATGTGCCGATTCATCCTTGCTGCCAGTATTGTCGCCGTTAGTCAGACCTATGGTCACGGCCGGAATATCCCGGGCAATCAGCGCTGCCAGCTCGGAGCGGCTGGGATAGACCTGAGGCTGGATCCCCAGCCATTCCAGGATCAAGCGGGTACTGCGAACCAAGTTCGAGCGGTATGGAATGCCGCCCGGCATACGAATGGACAAGCGCTGAAAGGTCACTTCGGCCTCGATTTTAGAGCTGTATTCATCAGACAAATCGCTGATAAAATCTGATAAATCCTGAATAATCTGACTATCTTCGCCACGAATCTCCAGATTGAGATTCCCTTCGGTCGCCATACGATTAAAGGCATGTCCGGCGCGGATGGAAGTCAGCGAAATTACGGTTTTAGGTCGGGAGGGCAGAGGATAGGCGAGCAGAGCGTTGATGATCTCGGTCAGATAGTACAGAGCCCCTGTCTCTTCATGGCTGTGCCGGTCGGAGCGGCCCTTATAGGTGATACGGCCCCTTAGTACCCCGTGGCTGGTATAGCTCATGCGGCCCAGCTCCAGTGCTTCGAGGCAGATACCATAATCGATTTTGCGCCTGCCCTGGTCGAGGAAGAACTGCAACCCAGCTAGGTCGCCCGAGCCTAAACTACGGGTCGAGCCCATAAAAATCAGGTTGGCGTTGGGCTCGTAGTCCAGCTTCTCAAAAAACATTGGCAGAGCGGCGTTGACTGCGCAGCCCAGTCCATTGTCAGCCACCCCGATACCGCTGATCGACTGTGGCTGGATGCTGACCCGGTGATCGTAGGTTTCGGCAAAATGGGTGTCCAAGTGAGAGATCACCATGATATTCCGGTCCGGGTCTTTGCCGGGCAGAATGCCTACTGCGTTATCTTGTTCGTCCATGCCGCACTGCATCAGGTTGCTAGCCGTACTCAGGCGCTCGCAGAAAATTTTGCTGCGCCGGGCTTCCTCAAAAGTTGGCGCGGGCTGTTCGTTGATCATTACCAGGTTAGTCAGAATCAATTCCTGCAGCTCATTGTATACTGCTTCAATCTTGGGCAACCAGCTATCAAAAAGTTCCCGGTTCACAGTCAGTCTCCTATTGGGCACCTCTCAAAAATTTCAATTTTGCGTAAAATCGTGATCTTTTTCTGCTCATATTGCGCTACGCTCGTATCCCGGGCGAAGTCCTCATACGCGCGGTGTGCCTCCCGGATCATTTCATCATTTTCCAGCAGTCTCGTTAGGCCCTGATTTTAACTGCCGGGGAACTGTGGAGCAAGGCGCTGGGGGCGGAGAATGCTCAGGCACGGGGATTTGCGTTTAGGTTGTGAAGGGTTACAAAATATTTTACCACAGAAAGATGCTACGCCAGACCCGGTCTTTTCACAGGGCAAAGGTTCTGCCTTGCGGCAGGGGTTGTGAGGAAGGCCGGGCCTGGCTGTGCACGGCCCTTCCCCGTTCTCCAGCGCTGCGCGTCTCGCGCTGGAGCAGCCTGCATTTTCTTCCATGCTGAGGCATGGAAGCCTATACAATACAACAAATTATTCTTCGGATTCACTTCATCGCTCCAAAATAGCTTCGCAAGAAGAGAGAATTTTTAGAGGTATCCATAAGTTTTTATTGACAAAGGCCAAATGCTCATGCTATAATGCGACTCCAGAGATTGTCTCTTTATCAATTGCAAATTGTGAAAGGCGGGAGAAATCAATATGAGGAACTTTCAATTCAATGTTGAGCAAGTCTCGGTTTCATTAGCTAATGAGGTAGGATGAGCTACAACGTTATGTCTGTATAGTCGCCCGAAGTTTGCTACTGGCGACTATACAGTTTATATTGCTTGTATATCCCCATCTTTGCTGTAAATAGTTGTAGTGAAGATAAGAGTAAATACAGGGTCCCTCTAAAAATTTCCCACCACAGATAAGATACTGCGCCAGCTCGCAAAAAAAGGAAGGTCGGCCGTGCACGGGCCTTGCCGTTCTCCAATGCTGCGCCAGCTCGCATTGGAGCCTTCGTCTCCCATCAAAACGCGGTACAGCGTTACAGTTTGTATAATTCCCGCAGAAAGCGATACCATTTTTAGAGGTGTCCTACAGTGAGTATTAATTTACAGATAATCTATCATTGATTTGCATATAATAGGTGACCCAGATTGGAACAGGATTCATTGATAATCTCTCCAAGAGTGGTTCCCAGCTTTGCTATTGCAGGATAGAATCTAATATGGACGATATTTTTATTTAAAGCATCATATTAGAGATTATAAGATTAATGAAGAGTTAGTTTTAACATATTCAGGGAAATCCTTTCGAATAGATGATACAGATGATTATATTTACACGGTAGTTCAGTTACTAAAAATGGATATTCCGCTTTCCAAAATGTTGGAGATATTGAACGAGAAATATAGTCAATATACAAAAAAAGATTTGGAGAGTCTTTTAAATTCAATGATTGGGAATAACTTTATCAGTAAAAAGGTTAATTATTTAAAATACTTTGATAAAATCTATTTAGATAGATTTACAAGGAATATTGGTTTCTTAGACTACCTCTGTAATATAGAAGAAAATCCATATGAATTGCAAAATAAAATCAAAAATGCCAAAATTATATTGTTAGGGATAGGTGGTATTGGTTCTCATATATTAACAGATATGCTTGCATTGGGAATAAATAATATAACTGCGGTAGATTTTGATAGAGTTGAGTTAAGCAATTTTAATAGACAAATACTATATAGTGAAGATGACATAGGAGAGTTAAAAACTGTATCTGCAAAAAAAAGAACAGATTCTTATTACAAAAATAATAAAGTTAAATTTGTAGAAAAATATATTGAAACTGAGCATGACATCAAAGAGTTAATTATTGATAATGATATAGTTATAGGTGCATTAGATAGACCTAATGATATATATAAAAATATTAATAAAGCCTGCGTTGATCTTTCAATTCCCTATATCTCTAATCTGATATCAGTTAATTCAAGCCAGATGTTTACTGTAATACCAAGTAAGTCAGGATGCCTAGAATGTTGGCGAAATACTTCTAATGTGCATACTGATAAAAAATTAATTGAATTAGAAGAAAATAACTTTCTAGATCGACACAGGCTTTCGGCCCCTGTCAATTTGGTTGCAACCAGTGCCGGGCTACTAATTAACGAACTAATTAAATTGATCATTCATAAAGGAGATCTTATCGGATTAAATAATTTGATTCATATACCATTTGAAACAATGATTCCTTTTAAAAAAGAAGAGTGGCATTTAGATAAGAATTGCCCTGTATGTGCCAATAAATAAATCTGACGTTGTTATAAATTATGATAAAAAAGATATATATTGCCTACTTTTTTTCCTTACTAGGCGATAATTTATTCCTAATAGCCTTGCCACTGCTCATTTATTCAACGACCCAAAATGCCATTTATACATCTTTAGTTTATGCTATAGAAAAAGTTCCCTATGTGCTGGTTATGCCTTTTATGGGAGGAATCATAGCTAAATTTTCTAAAAGGAAACTATTGCTAATAACGGATATGGCTTCCTTTATTATTATGACTTTAATATCTGTCTCATCCTATCTTACCTTAAATGGTAGTCTCAGCGTAGAATTTATATTCATACCCGTTTTCTTTCTGGTATCACTGGATTCGATCAATCATCCCGCTTTCCAAGTCTTAGTCCCGAAGATTGTAGGCAAAAATGAGTTGGCCAAAGTAAATTCAACAATGAATATAATGAATAGCTGTCTTTCCATATTCGGCATGATACTGGGAGGAATATTAGTTGCAGTAATTGGTTTTACATCAATATTTCTATTAAATGCCTTATCTTTTTTGATCAGTTTTTCAATTATATCCACATTAAGCAGGGATGAGAGCGACAAAGATATGAAAATAAAAAAACCTCTGGGAGAACTTATAAAAAATACCAGAATCACCTTCTCCCACACATTGACGAAATACTTAACGTTGTACCAATTCTTTGCAAATATATCTATTTCTTTAGTAAATGGTGGATTCATTTATTATTTAAAATCAAACCTAAATTTAAACGATGCCCAAGTTGGCTATACTTTCGGCGTTGCAGCCATAGGGGCTATATTTGGGGCTGGTATCAGCCCCAAATTAATGACGAAATTTAAGCATACATATTTATTTCAATGGTCTGGCACAGGCATTGCGTTCGCTTGTATATCTCTAATATTGGCTGATTCTATTTACTCCGCAATAATATTCAAATTTATGTTAAATTTCTTTTCTTCTATGATGGTCATTTTGACTTTTACAATCAGACAACGAAAAATAGAAAAAGATACGCTTTCCAGAGTAATCACAATATCCAGGCCCTTTGTATTTCTCCCGGTTCCTGTGGCTTCTATATTGACCGGCTATCTGTTGCAACTTGATTTGGGTGTTTATTATATATCTATCCTTGCCTTCTTTATACTCATCATAACCACAATAATAGGGTGGTTTAATAAATCATTTATCGATTTTCCCAACTAGAGTGTTCTGATGTACGGGGGTACCTCTAGAAACCCGCTTTCGATGCTGAATCAGCGAGATTTTGCCGATAGCGAGGAAGTGAAGCTGAAGCATACTTTGTTGTATGGTAAGGCTTTGCTGACGAAGCTATTCGGCAACAAGATTGCGATTCAGCGCGGAATTGGAATTTTTAGAGGTGCCCTTTAGAGGTCCCCTCCAAAAACTTGCAGGTTAAAGTGGCAAGAATCAGTTTGCGTTTGAGCCCAGCTCTTTGCTCGTTATCGTCCGCTTTCTTTCACTCGTAGTCTCACTTGGGAATGTATGGCTGCATTGACGAGTGAAAGGCTGGAGCCTTGGTCTGCTTTGCCGGGCAGAATGCCTACTGCGTTATCTTGTTCGTCCATGCCGCACTGCATCAGGTTGCTGGCCGTACTCAGGCGCTCGCAGAAAATTTTGCTGCGCCGGGCTTCCTCAAAAGTTGGCGCGGGCTGTTCGTTGATCATTACCAGGTTAGTCAGAATCAATTCCTGCAGCTCATTGTATACTGTTTCAATCTTGGGCAACCAGCTATCAAAAAGTTCCCGGTTCACAGTCAGTCTCCTATTGGGCACCTCTCAAAAATTTCAATTTTGCGTAAAATCGTGATCTTTTTCTGCTCATATTGCGCTACGCTCGTATCCCGGGCGAAGTCCTCATACGCGCGGTGTGCCTCCCGGATCATTTCATCATTTTCCAGCAGTCTCGTTAGGCCCTGATTTTAACTGCCGGGGAACTGTGGAGCAAGGCGCTGGGGGCGGAGAATGCTCAGGCACGGGGATTTGCGTTTAGGTTGTGAAGGGTTACAAAATATTTTACCACAGAAAGATGCTACGCCAGACCCGGTCTTTTCACAGGGCAAAGGTTCTGCCTTGCGGCAGGGGTTGTGCGCATTGATTCGGGAAGGCCCTGTACGATTCCAGGGTCCGCATAAGGATTCGGCTCTGCGTGGGACGTGTGGAAATAGTGATATTTTCCTATCATTTGATGTTTTTATGCTATTGTCAGGAGGTTTTTTCTGTGTTAGACTCAACAAACAACTAAAGAGGTCCCCTAAACATGATCTGAGGGCATCTCTCTTTAACTGACGAAGCGATTCGGCAATAAGACGCCGCTCAGCATCAAAAGGCGGTACAATTGCTACGGCGAAGCGGAGCGATTGTACAATTCTCGCGAAGCGATACCATTTTTAGAGGTGCCCTTTAGTTTTTTGTTTTCTTACCGAAAAGATACAAAGCTGGTTTTGGGTTTTAGAGGTATCCCTTAGTTCATCGAAACAATTCCGGTCTGCGCCGGAATATCATATTTTTCATAGTTTTTGCATACGAGTATTGCACCAATGAACAAGAATTTAGTAGAATTCGCACATCGCACATCGCACATCGCACATCGCACATCGCACATGAACCGCATCTGAGTCAGCAGAAATCCCCAGAGATAAATCTATACCGCAGGAAATTTTCTTTTTCTGCGGTTTTTTTGCGCCCGTTTGTCCTCTTTTCTCTGGCACTACTCGTCGCCTTACCCCCAGTTTTAACCACGAAAGTACACAAAAAAACACGGCCCCGGATCTTACTTAGTGGAGCATTGTCATACCACACTTTTACTGAGTGGTATTATTTTAATCGGGAGAATGACTAATGGAAAAACGACAACTCAAACGATATAGACTTGTTTTTACCGCAATTTTTGTTTTTGTGCTAATCATGAGCTGTGCTAAAAAGACGAATGCAGCAAAGAGCGCGGCAGGGGATGACGAGATTGGTGGGGATTTAACTTTTATCATCTGGGATCCCAGTCAGAAACCATCTATGGATGCTGGTATCGATCTGTTTACCAAGGAGTATCCCAATGCTTCAGTATCACTACAGAATCTTCCTTGGGGGGATTACTGGCAGAAGCTGCGCACGAGTGTCAGCGCCGGCAACATGCCTGACATATCTTGGGCACATGTTATGCAGTTTAATTTGTTCGCCTCCAGCGGGGCTCTGATGGACTTGACTGATCGTATAGCTACTGATCCGGAAATTTCTATGGATAATTATCAAGAAAGTATAGTCAAGTTGTATCAGTATGAAGGTGTTCAATATGCTATTCCTAAAGATTTTGACACCATTGCCCTGTGGTATAACAAAACTCTTTTTGACCAAGCGGGAATACCTTACCCGAACGATCAGTGGACTTGGGATGACATGGCTGCCGCTGCTGAAAAATTGACTAATAAGGAAGAAGGTATCTATGGTTTTGTTGATGGAGGGGCTCAACAGGGTTATTGGAACTTTATTTATCAAAATGGAGGTTATGTCATACGTCCTAACGGTAGGAGTGGCTTTGATATGCCAGAAACAATAGAGGCAGTGAAGTTTTATGCCAATTTTGTGAAGAATGGATCAGCGCCTGCTCCTGGTGAAGGAGGTTATGATTTGCTCTTGTCTGGTAAGTTAGCCATGGCCCAGATGGGATCACCTTCGGTTCAGTTTGTATATAATAGCGACTATGCCAGAAATAATATGGACTTAACCATACTCCCCAGAGGTAAAAAACGCGCTACGATCTCCAATGGTCTGGGCTACTCGATCGCAGAGAATACCAAAAATCCAGAAACTGCCTGGGCTTTTGTAAAGATTATGGGGGAGGGAGAAACACAGCAGATGCAAGCTGCGTATGGCTCTGTGATACCAGCTTATAAAGAAGGAACTTACCAACCATGGGCAGATTCATTCGACGCTGATTTCAGCTCGCACTTAGAAGTTTATCTGGAGCAACTCCCTTACGAAGTTGGTTTTGTAACAGCCCCTGGGCAGGCTGAGTGGTTTCCTCTGATGCAAGAAACTATGGGGAAGATTCTTGGTGGGGTGGTTCCCGTAGAAGATGGACTAAAGAAACTAGCGGAAAAAATGAATCGAATTATTGATGAAAACAGCTAGGCACACTTAAAGAGGCTGAACAATGTTGCGTTTAAAAGGGGATTTGTTCTGGGGCTATTTGCTTGTCGCTCCTGCTATGATCGGGATATTCATTCTCAACCTCTACCCCGCATTGGGGACTATGTATCTCAGTTTCTTCAAGACAAAGGGCCTTCGCCGTGATATTTTGACTTTTGTTGGCTGGGATAATTACCGGTTTCTGCTGGGGGATCCGACCTTCTGGCAGTCGCTGAAGAACACTTTGACCTATACTGTAGTCACAGTGCCGCTATCCATTTTCTTCTCACTGATACTTGCCAGCTTGCTCAATACCAATATCAAGGGGAGAGGTCTGTTTCGCACGATTTACTTTTCCCCGGTAGTGGTTCCCGGGGTTGCTCTGGCCATGATTTGGCTGTATATGTTGCAAAGCAATTATGGCCTGATCAATCAGCTTCTGGGAACCAACATTCCTTTCACGACCAATCGTTATTACGCATTGCCTGCAGTTGCCATGGTAGGAATCTGGTCCTCTATAGGCTCCCACATTATCCTTTTTTTAGGGGGACTGCAGGGTATTTCAAAGATCTACTATGAAGCATCCCGAATAGATGGGGCCTCTCCGGTGCGCCAATTTTTCAGTATCACGTTGCCATTACTCTCACCTACAATTTTCCTGGTTGTGATACTTGCGATCATTGGCGGATTACAGGTTTTTGGTTTGCCGCTGCTTATGGTTGGTATCGGCAATCCTGCCTACGCCTATACGCGCCCAGTGTTGGAATTTTATTATCGCTACACATTCAATGCAGGAAAATCTGGCATTGGCTCTGTAGTGATCCTAATCTTGTTGGTTATTATTCTGCTGATTACAGTACTTCAGTTCCGCTTGCAACGCAAATGGGTTCACTACGACCACCAATAAGGTTTATCCTGATGGAAAAATCAATAACAGCAAGAACAACTTTAGTCTATGTGATCTTGACCATAGTTGGAATTATATTCGTATTCCCATTCCTATGGATGCTCTTAACTTCATTAAAGAATTTTGATGACTCTGTCGCCATCCCCCTCCGCTGGCTGCCCCGAAATGGTTGGAAATGGGAAAATTATTTCAGATTATTCACTCTGGTACCATTTGCCCATTTCTATTTCAATACGATCGTTCTCGTTTTCTTTCGCATTGTTTGTGCCTTGGGTTTCAGTTCAATGGCGGGCTATGCCTTTGCCCGAATCCCCTTTCCCGGCAGCAAATTTCTATTTGCTCTGGTGATTTTGCAGTTCATGATACCGGGGTCGGTATTTACCCTCCCTCAATATCGCATGCTGCTCTCTATGGGTATGTTAAACACTATGTTCGCCTTGATATTTCCGGGACTGATCAATGTCTTTGGCATATTTTTAATGCGCCAAGGCTACTTGGTTCTTCCAGCAAGTCTTGAAGAGGCTTCCGTAATGGATGGCTGCAAGCGATGGCAAGTCTTTGCCCATATCTATTTCCCTCTGGCAAAAGCGCCTCTCATTACCTTGAGCATATTCACCATGCTTGGTACCTGGAAAGATTTGTTGTGGCCATTGATTGTCAACGACGATCAAAGAAAAATGCCCATTTCGGCAGGGCTTGTGTTTTTGCAGGGGAGTCAGTCAACCATAGTTCATAATGGAATTTTGATGGCTGGCTCCGCTCTGACTGTGATTCCTCTGATTGTCTTCTATTTTATTTTTCAACAACATTTCCACTCAGGTATTCAGATTACTGGCAATAAGTAAGCTAAACAACAATCCAGAATAACTGAAGGATTACAGTTAAGGATCAAGAAAGCACAGGAACAAGATGCATATTAGATTAAAAACATTTAAAAAATCTTTACCATTTTTAGTAATGCTTTTCCCGGGCATTATATGGGTTCTTATATTGAATTATCTACCCATGGGAGGAATTATTCTCGCATTTAAACGCCTTCGCTTCTACGGTGGCTTTGTTCGCTCCGTTTTTTCAAGTGAATGGGTTGGCTTGGATAATTTTCGTTTCCTTTTTGCCTCTGACGATGCTTGGGTGATTGTTCGAAACACTCTGGCATATAACATCAGCTTCCTTATAGCTGGTCCTGTTTTTGCCATCGGTCTGGCGATTGCCCTGAGTCGCCTTCGCAGTATAGGGACCCGAAGCACATATCAGACCATGGTTCTGTTTCCTCATTTTGTTTCTTGGGTTGTGGTTAGTTATTTTACTGGTGCCTTTCTCCATCCGACCAATGGACTGCTCAATTCTTTGCTTGAAGCTGTGGGAATAGCTCCCGTCAGCTGGTATAACGTCCTTCCTCCTTGGCCATTTATTCTTTTTATTACCAATATATGGAAAGGGATTGGATTTGGTGCTGCACTCTATTTGGCATCTATATTAAATATAGATCCCAACTTATATGAGGCGGCCAGAATTGACGGTTCTAATGTATGGCAGGAAATCCGACATATAACGCTCCCATCGTTAAAACGAATGATTATAATTTTGTTCTTGCTGGGACTGGGGGGGATTTTCCGAGCAGACTTCGGCCTGTTTTTCCAAATTCCACGTGATGTTGGTGTCCTCTATCCGGCGACTGATGTCATTGATACTTACGTCTTTCGCGCATTAATCGCTCTTGGCGACATTCCAATAGGTACGGCAGTGGGGCTCTTCCAGTCTCTCGTCGGTTTTGTTTTAATATTAATTGTTAATTATTTAGTAAAGTACTTTGATGAAGATAGTGGGTTATTTTGATGAATAAAAGCCTGCTTCGCAATCCGAAACAATTGTCCCTGACCGTAGTATTGGGCGTGATAGCTTTTACCAGCATAATGCCCTTAATTCTGGTTCTCTCCATATCTTTGAGTTCAGAATCAGCCATTGGAAAGTTTGGATACACTTTTTTCCCACGTGAGCTGAGCTTCACCGGTTATCGCTACTTGTTTATAAACTCCCTTTTAATGCTGCGTGCCTTAGCTGTTACTATTTCTGTCACCGCCATAGGTACTCTACTGGGTATTTTTTTGATGTCGATGTACGCCTACCCGCTATCACGTAGCGATTTTGCCTTCCGAAATTTTTTCACTTTCTACATCTTCTTTACCATGCTGTTCAGCGGAGGTTTGGTGCCGTCTTATTTAGTTATGACCAAAATTTTAAACCTGCATAATACGCTGGGGGCTTTAATTATCCCCCTTGCATTTAATCCCTTCTATGTAATCGTTCTGAGGACATTTTTTCAGGGTATTCCTACTTCTATTATTGATTCGGGACGTATTGACGGAGCTGGAGAGTGGACGATTTATCTGCGCATGATCCTGCCGATGTCTGTTCCCGGAATTGCCACGATTTCTCTCTTTCTTGCGGTCGCTTATTGGAACGATTGGTTCCAGGCAATGCTGTATATCCGTAGTGATGCCCTGCTTCCAGTGCAGGCCTTACTGCAACAGATTCAACGGAGTTTAGAATTCCTGACTTCTGCATTCAACGTTAATGCGGGAGTCGTTGCATCACTGGGAGAATTGCCTACCGAAACTGTACGGATGGCAATTGTGATTTTGACTACGTTGCCAATTATGCTTACCTACCCATTCTTTCAGCGTTTTTTTATTTCCGGATTGACGATAGGTGCTGTCAAGGGATGAGAATACAAAACAGTATGACCACAAAATAAATTCTAATATCAGAAAGGAGAATTGATATTATGAACAATAAAAAAATAAGGAAAACTTTATATATATTGCTTTCAGCAGCGATATTTTTTACCTTAATGAGCATGGGGAAAAATTCTGGCTCTGCCGGTAAGAGCGTAAAGTTGCAATGGTACACTGTCGGTGCCAGGCCAGCAGACGCAGATCTGGTTTTAGGGGAAGTGAACAAGTATCTGGCGCAGCAGGGTGAGGATTATACCATCGATTATGATGGCTTCGGTTATGGAGGTGAATTAAATCAGAAAATGAACCTCGTGATTAAGTCAGGAGAACCTGCTGATATCATTTTTCAAGCATCTGATGCAGGCAATTTTTTTAGTAATGCTGCCAATGGGTACCTGACTGAATTGGACGGAATGCTCGATAAGTTTCCAGCATTGAAGGCCAAGTTTCCTAAGTCATATTGGGATTCTGTTCGGATCAATGGTAAGATCTATTCAATACCATATGCTCCCGGAGCTTTACAGTATATTATAGGCTTTAAAGGTACGACTATCAATGATTTGGGGCTGGACACGAGTAATGTGAAAACATGGGCAGATCTTGCCCCTATATTTGAAGCGGTGCATAAAGTATATCCCACTATGATACTTTTTGATACATCGGCGCATCGTATACGGGCGGACTATCCCTTTGGTGAAGGGTTTCCAATTGCTCTTTCTTTTGCCGAGCCAGAAAAAGGGTTTCAAGTTTTACCTGATATAAAGGCATATCAAGATCTATCCAAGTTGAAGAGAGATTGGTATGAAAAGGGCTATATTGCTGAAGATGCTGTAGTTGCAGCTAAAGAAAGTCCGTACCGCCCGAAGAGTTTTACCAACTGGTTCGTGCGCGCTACTGCGGGCGGGCCTGGTGTTGATGTTTACTTAAGAACCGTCTGGGGCGATGATATCACCATTCAACCAATCATTGGAACAGGGCAGGAGACCAGCAATATGCCCAAAGCCGCAATGCTCTCTATTCCCAGCTCTTCGACACACAAAGAGCAGGCTTTGAGTTTTATCAATCGACTGAATACGGATGTGTATATACGCAATTTGATTGGCAGGGGAATTGAAGGCATACATTACAACAAGGTAGGCGTGGACGCAGAAGGGAATCCGGTGATCGAACAAACCAAGCGGGGCAAAACAGATTACAATCCGCCCAACTATGCCATGGGGGGAGGAGATCTCCTCTACGTTCTCAAAGGTATGCCTCTGGATTTAAAAAAACAGCAGAAAGCAGCTTACGAGGCATCAGAACGTTCACCCGCTCTGGGATTCTCTTTTGATCCAGTCTCGATTCAGCAGGATCTTGCCACTGCACAAGCAATTTCAAAACCTTACATAGACAGTCTGAGGTTTGGCGTGATACCGATAGACAGTAGCTTTGCAGAATGGCGCCAAAAACTTAGAAATGCAGGTTGGTACGATGTTGTCGATACCATTAATAAAGCTTATATGGAGTGGAAGCAAAAACAGTAAGTACACTGCGTTGGGGATTTTCTGACCAACCAGTTCTATTCCTCTAAGCTTTTATTTCCGCTTGATGCGGATAGAGGGGCAGGGCTGGTTTAAACTTTTATAATAGGTCCCCGAATTCTCCCAAAGCATCATAGAGGTGATTGATGTTATGAAAAAGAAAACAAGGGATAGAACCTATGGATAAAACAAACACCGTCAACGCAACGGACTTCGGGGTGGACCCCACGGGGCAACACAACAGCCTGGAACAATTCCGGGAGGCCATTGAACGCTTTCGCTCACTGCGGGCAAGTAGATTGCAGATAGCGCCGGGCCGCTACCTGCTGCGCAACGAAGAAGCCGTAAAACTACAAGAAAAGGTGCTGCGCGGCGAATACGGCATAAACCCGCAAGAAAAAATGTACTACCCGTATGCCCCCTACGTCAGGGGACTGGATTTTTCCGGCATTGAAGGCCTGAGTATTGAAGCCGAAGGAGTCCTGTTTCTCTGCTACGGCTGGATGGAAATTCTTAGCCTTGAAAATTGCCGCAATATCAGCATTCGGGGCCTGAGTCTGGACTATAAGCGCAAGCCGTTTTCTGCGGGGCAGGTGTTGGACGCGACGGCTGAATATGTCGATGTACGAGTCGATTCGGAATTTCCCATTGTGGAAAACGTTGCCACGCCCAGGGCCGAATTCTGGGACAAAAAGGCGCAGAGAATGTACCCCCACTCCGTTGACATTCGGGAAAACCAGTTGCTCTGTGAACAATGCCTGCGCTTGTATGGAAACTTTCCAGAACTGCCCCCGCCGGAAAATTTGCAGGTCATGCTTCCCCACAGCATGCATTTCCGTCCGGCAATTCTCCTGCACTTGGCGCAGGATATCCGGCTGGAGAATGTCAGCATCCACAGCCAGCCGGGAATGGGCATAGTCGGGCATCGAGCCCACAATGTGGTGATGGAAGGCATGCGCATTGAACCGTCTCTTGGACTGCATCTGTCGACCAATACCGATGCCACCCACTTTACTTCCTGCAGCGGCCTGCTGCGCTTTGCCCACTGCCACTTTGAAGGCCAGGGAGACGACGCGACCAATATCCATAACTACTACTATCAGATTAAGAAAAAAATTTCAGCGTGTTGCTACGAAATCACCCTCCTGCGCTCCACCCACGCTCAGGTACTCGACTATCCCGACCCGGGCGACCGGCTCGCCCTGGTGGAGCGCAGCAGCTTGAAGGAGCTGCAAGAGCTGCAGGTGAAAGCGGTTAAATGCTTTCCCGAAGCATGGAAGGTGCAGATTGAATTTGACGAAAAACTGCCGGACGGGGCACTGGAAGAGCTGCTGCTGGCCAACGTGAGTCGATTGCCCCGGGTGGAGTTTGTCCACAGCCGCATTTGTCATCATCGGGCACGCGGTGCGCTGATCAAGAGCCGGGATGTTCTGATTGAAGGCTGCGAGATTGTCGGCAGCACGGGCACAGCGATTCATGTCGGGGCGGAGTATTTCTGGTACGAAGGGGTCTGCTGTACGGACCTGACAATCCGAAACAACCGCATTCGCGGCTGCGGACTCGGAGACGGCCAGATCGATGGAGCTTCGGCAATTGCCGTTACGGTTGAGGCAGAAGACAAGAGCACCGTTGGCTTGCACAAGCGGATTGTGATCGAAAACAATGACATCGAAGTGGAAGGGGATTTAATCGGCATCCGGATCAGTAACGCCGAGGCTGTGCTGCTGCGTGGCAACAGGATCCGGGGCACGGAGCAGCAGATCAAAGTCTGTCATTCGTCCGATGTCGTATTGAGCGAAGCCCCCTCAACTCCGTAAAAGTATCCTTACTCGCAATCCGTGTCTCTGAAAAACAAAATCATAATTTTATCCTATCATTTGGTGTTTTTTTCTATTGTTGCTCGATTCTACCCACACTAGACTAAAAAACGGCTGCGCCCAATTCCGTATTTCAGAAGGACCTTTAAATAATGCCCGACACAAAACCATGGAACCCCCTCAATCCCCTCAACCCTGGGGAAGCCTGGCGAGACCAGAAAATCTCTTGGATACGAGTTCAAATCAGCCCGGAAGAACTGCGGCACTTTACCCGGCGCAGTAACTGGAAAGGGCTGCTTCACGCCACGGGCTTTCTGATACTGTTGCTCTTGTCGGGAACCTGGGCCTACGGATCTCTTGCGCCCGGGCACTGGATTCAACTATTTCTCGCACTTTACCTGCACAGCATTATATTCGGACATATCGGCGATGCCCTGCACGAATTGGGGCACAACACCGTCTTTGCCTCGCGCTGGCTCAGCAAACTGTTTATCCGCATCTACGGCCTGATTGCGTGGACCTGGAACCCGTATTTTTATTCTCTGAGCCACAACCAGTACCACCACCGCTACACATTGCATCAAGGCAGTGACGGCGAAGATGTTCCCGGTTACCAAGCCCCCTACACGCCTTGGACCGTCGTCAAAATGTTCTTGCCGACCCTGCAATGGCGCAGCCTGCTGCAAAACCTCGGGCGCCTGCTGACGCTCCGCCCGACCAGCAAAGGCTGGAGAGGTCGGGGCTTTGAACTGGATGCCTGGGAACAGTTTATCCTGAACCGGGCGAAGCCCGAAGAAAGAAAGCGGATACGGCGTTTTGGCATCTGGCAACTGCTGGTGCAGCTGATTTTCCTGCTGCTCTGCGGCTGGTCCGGACTGTGGTTCCTGCCGCTGCTCTGGACGCTGGCCCCCTTCTACGGACCCGGCTTCCACGGCTTTCTCTGCGGGATCCACCAACATACCGGCTGCAACGCCAATGAACCCGATTTCCGCAAAAGCTGCGGCGATGTGATTCTTGATTCCTTCAGCTCCTTTCTGTACTGGCATATGGAGTTTCACATCGAGCACCATATGTTTGCGGCGATCCCCTGCTACAACCTCAAAAAATTCTCCCGCTTCGTCTCGGAGCAGCTGCCCGTAAAAGAGAGGCTGTTGCCCCGCCTGCGGCGGCTGCCACAGCTTTGCCGAGAAAAATACGGCAGCCAAGAGGAATGGTATCAAAACATCGGTCGTTACGAGGGCTGAACAAGGAGTAACTTATGCCTAAAATCACCATCATAGGTGCCGGAAGTACGGTATTTGTCAGAAACATTATTGGCGATATCCTCTTCGTGCCCGAGTTCCGGAATACGGAGTTCGCTCTGTATGACATCAACGAAAAGCGACTGAAAGAGTCGCTGCTGGTCTGCGAGAAAATCAACGAAAAACTCGGTGCCAGGGCGAGCTTTCACATTTACTGTGGCCACGGTCAGCATCAGAAAGCGCAGCGCCGGAAAGCCTTGGAAAACAGCCACTTCGTCATCAGCATGTTTCAGATCGGAGGCTACGATCCCGCCACGCTGATTGACTTCGAAATCTCCCAAAAGCACGGCATCCGCCACACCATCGCCGACACCCTGGGCGCCGCCGGGATTATGCGCGCCCTCCGCTCGGTGCCGATATTCCTAGAACTCTGCGACGATATGCTGCAAATCTGCCCTAGGGCCTGGCTGCTCAACTACGTCAACCCCATGGCCATGATCAGCTGGGCGGTGACCACTCTGAGGCCCCAGATCCAGTACGTTGGCCTGTGTCACTCGGTCCAGGGGACGGCGCACGAGCTGGCCCGCGACCTAGACATCCCGGAAGACAGCCTCTCCTATTTTGCAGCCGGGATCAACCACATGGCCTTTTATCTGAAATTGGAGCAAGTCCAGGCGGACGGGTCCCACGAGGATCTGTACCCTCAGCTGCGCGAAGCCTATCAGACGGGACGCGTGCCCAAAGAGAGCGAATGGAATCCCCGCTGTCCCAATCTGGTGCGCTATGAAATGCTTAAGTACCTGGGTTACTTTGTCACCGAAAGCTCTGAGCACTTTGCCGAATACACGCCGTATTTCATCAAGAACGCCAAGCCGGAATTGATCCGGCGCTTTGGAATTCCGCTTGACGAATATCCCCGGCGCTGCCGGGAGCAGATCACCGGCTGGGAAAAGGAGCTGGCCGAAATCCAAAAAGGTATCGACAAGGACATCCTCCCCAGCAACGAATATGCGTCTAAAATCGTCCGGGCCCTGTGGACGGGGTGCCCGGAGGTGATCAACGGCAACGTGGCCAACCATGGCCTGATCGACAACGTTGCAGACGGAGCCGCAGTTGAAGTTCCCTGCCTGCTGGACAGCCAGGGAATCCATCCCGTTCAGGTAGGCAAACTGCCGCCGCACTTGGCGGCGCTGATCGGCACCAACGTCAACGTGCAGAGTCTGTTTGTCGAGGCCTTTGTGCAGGAGGATCCCCAGTGGCTCTACCACGCGGCGATGCTGGATCCCCACACAGCAGCCGAGCTGTCTCTGGATGAGATCCATGCCATGACGGCAGAGCTGCTCACCGAGCACAAGAAGCAGCACGCACTCTACCAGCTTCCCGCCTGGGCTTGAAAATGACGAATGATATTGTCAAAGCCAATTACTTGACCCTAAAGGCTCCAATTGAGACGTGGGATAATGCTGTTCCGCTGGGAAATGGACTTACCGGCGGTCTGCTGTGGGGCCAGGGCAATCAAGTTTTGCTTTCTCTGGACCGCGGCGACTTGTGGGATGAACGCGGCAATCCAGATGTTTACGATGAGAAACGCAATTTCCAGACCCTGCTCCAGTCGATCCAAAATCGAGACAGGAAAACCTGGAGTAAGTACTTTGATAGGACATATCTGGATAGTTTCTGGACGAAAATTCCCGGGGCCCGGCTGGTCCTGACCTTGCCAGAATCCATCGCAATAACTGATTTTAATTTGAATTTCAGCAAGGGTCTGGGGACGGTGAACGGTACCGGGGGAGCGAAACTGAAGGTTTTTTTCTCCGCTGCGAAGAGTGCGGTGTTGCAAGTTCCCAAAGATTCACGTTTTCATTTGATTCAGCCCGAGTCCGTCCGCAAACTCGCTTATGAAGAGCCCGTTTTTTTTCATGACAGGCACGAAGTCAGTTTTTCCCAAAAAACAGCAGACAAAATATCGTACAGCTTTGTCGTTCGGTGGAAGGAACTCCGCCATTACACTCTGGCGGTAATCGCTACTGGAATCAACAAAGACAGCCCGGAGGCGGCGTTGGAACAGGCCCGCAGGGCCGCAGGCACCGGGTTGCGGCAGGGTTGGAACAGGCTGTTTCAAGAAAACAAGAAGTGGTGGCAGGATTTTCACTCGGCCTCCAGCGTGAGTATTCCGAATAGCCGCCTGCAAAGCCATTACAACCTGGTCAAATACTATTACGGGGCCGCTTCCCGCTCCGATGCGCCTCCCATGCCCCTGCAGGGAGTCTGGACAGCCGATGATGGGGAATTGCCTCCCTGGAAGGGCGATTACCACAATGACCTGAACACGCAGATGACTTATGTCGCATGGCAGGCAGCTGGATTAACGGACTCGGGATTTTCGTATATCAACTACTTCTGGGATTCATTGCCGCAGTTCCGAAGCTTTACCAAAAGATTCTACGGAATTGATGGCGTTATGATCCCCGGTACGATGACTTTAAAAGGTCAGGCGATGGGCGGTTGGCCCCCATATGCTTTTTCTTTGACGAATGGGCTGTGGAATGCGCATACATTCTATCAATATTGGAAAATCTCCGGCGATGATACTTTCCTGAAAACGAAGGCGTATCCGTTCTTGTCCGAGATTGCCGCAACGGTTTTTTCCCTAGCCAAAGAGGAAGATGGCTGCCTCAAGTTGCCGTACAGCTCCAGCCCGGAATGGAACAGTAACGAGTGGAGTGCCTATTTGACGCCCCAGTCGAACTACGATCAGGCTCTGTTATTGTGGGCCGCCGATAGTCTGGTCGAAATGGCCGCTTACTTGAATGAGGCCGAAGCCGCAGAAAAATGGCAGAAGCTCCGGGCAAAGCTGGAACCCTTGCAAGTGGATCCGGACACTTCGGCTCTGCTGGTGGCGGAGGGGATTCCATTCGAGCATTCCCACCGGCACTTTTCGCACGCTCTGGCGATTTATCCATTAGCATTGGCATTGGATACTTTTCATATTGAAGAAGCTGGAAAAAAGGTCAAAGCTACGGTAAAGCAATTACTGGAGAACGGTTCTGAGGCCTGGGTGGGCTATTCGTTTCCCTGGGCTGCGGCACTGGCGGCAAGAGCCAGGATGCCGGAAAAATGCTTGGAGTTGTTAAGGGATTTTGAGAAAGCATACACCAATCGCAACGGCTTTCATGTAAATGAAGCTGAGGCAAAAACCGGCTTTTCCGGGTTTCAGTACCGGCCATTTACTTTGGAAGGGAATTTTATCTTTATGGATGCCATCCATGAGATGTATCTGCAATCTTGGGAGGACAAAGTTCGGATTTTTCCGGCGGTGCCCGATAAGTGGAAAAATGCTTCGTATCAGAATTTGCGGGCTTCCGGCGGTTTTAAGGTGACGGCCAGGCGAGTTGCCGGAAAGACCAGCGAGGTGGAAATCATTGCGACAAAAGATGGGGTTCTGACCTTGGAGCAACCCTTTACTGCTGCGGCAGAATGGAGCCGGGAGTTTGAAACACTTGGGGATAATCTTATTTTCAAATTGAAGGCTGGTGAAAAACTCAGCGGCTCTCTGGTGCCGGGGGGCGGACGATGAGGGATTCCCATTGCCCTGAAGCGCCTGCGGGGGGGGGCTGCGGCGGAACCCCCGGCGGGCCGGAAAACGCGCCGGCAAGGATTGTCCAGAATCCAGCGCCATTCCGGCTGGAATACAATCGTTCGATTCTGCTGTCCTCCAACTCTCCGGACGTGTCGGTGACAGCGGAAGTGCGTGGCGATGAGGCGATAGAACAGTATATCAGGTTGCTTTTTAAGACAAAAACCAGGTTTCAGGCGACCGTTGTCGCCAGTGAGGAAGCTTTGGCTGCTGAAACCAGAACTTTGGCTCAAAGTAGATTGCCGATACTCAGAACTTCGCATGGTTTGAGCCAGAATTTGCGCAACAACGCCATTTACGATCGCAGGCTGGACTGGATGCTGGAAGCCCCTGAGGGTGTTGTTATCCGGGCGCAGCGCAATGCCGACGGCAGCACAAAGTTTGTTCTGGCTATGGAGGCGGAGGAAATAACGTTGGTTTTCCGTCCGCGTTATTATCAGAAGCATAAGAATATCCGTTACTTCCAGCCGTGGACCTACCGGATCAACCAGAGTTCCATCACGGGCTGGGCTTCCTGGTGGGCGTATTTCCGCGAATGTACGCAGGAAGATATCGAAGCTCTGATGGAGGCATGGAATGAAAAAAATCTGGCCGACTATGGCTTCCGCTACATCCAACTGGACGATGTTTATCAGGGAGGCAAGGATAGTCTGCGCCAGATCCCTCCCGGTTATGAGCCGCATAGTTATATTGGCGGGCGGCCGGATACCTGGCTGGAGTGGAAAGAAGATTTTTCCGCTGCTGGTATGGATGGCTATGTAAAGGCCGTTATAAAAGCAGGCTTCGAGCCAGCTGTATGGATGGGCTGTTTCTTCACGGATTACAAGATTGCCCAGAAACACCCGGAGTGGTTCATCCGGGGGGCGGATGGGCAGCCTTATGTCGGCAAGTGGGTGGGGTACGTGCTGGATGCCAGCAATCCTGAGGTGGCTGAAAACCTGATTCGTCCAAGCTTCCGTGGATTAAAAAATGCCGGGTTCAAGTACGTGAAGATCGATCAGTTGCGTCACATGCTGTACGACAATCTGAACCACAATCTGAGCTATCTGCGGTCTATCGGCAAAAGTCCGGACGACATCATTCGCGCGTATTTGAGGATTGCCCGCGAGGAGCTGGGAACGGAATGCTTTATCCTTCCCTGCTGGGGGGTTCTGCCCGAAGCAGTGGGTCTGACGGATGCCTGCCGCCTCGGGGGCGATGGCTACGGGCCGCTTACCATGCAGCAGTACAACAGCTGGAATGGCATCGTCTGGCGCAATGACCCGGACCACTGCGACGTGTCGCCTCGCAAGGCAGCTAAGGGGTCGGGGAATGTGAGGGAACAGACGGAGATTCAGGCCGCCGCTTCGGATGTCATTATCCGCCCGGCTCTGGCTTCAATCGCTGGTTGTTTGTTAATGCTCAGCGATCGGCCGGAGGTCTATCGCGATGATGTGAACCTGATAGGGGCCCGCAAGTCATCGCCTGTTTTATTTTCTGTGCCGGGGCAGTTATACGACTTCAATCCTGAAAAAACGGATAATCTGAAAACGCTGGATAGAAATTCGGTCACCAGCGGAGCGCTTCCGGGAGCCATAGACGCAGAGCAGTTCGGAAATGTTTGTCCTTTCTGGTTAAATGAGTACAGCAAACCTTATGAGCATTGGCATGTATTGCATCGGATTAACTGGGAGATGGAACAGGCAGGCGGGCATTCAAAAGGCGAGATTGCCGAGGCCGTTGCGGTTCACTTTGCGGATTTGGGTTTAGCTGGCGATAAAGAATATCTGGTTTACGAATTCTGGAGTAATCAATTTATTGGTTTGAAAAAAGAAAAGCTGGAATTGGGGGAATTGGCATCCAGAGGGGTTCAATCTTTGGCAATCCGGGAGAAGCTGGAGCGCCCTCAACTGCTCTCCACCACCCGCCATTTGTCGCAGGGCGCGGCAGAAATAGAGCGGATGGTCTGGGAGGAGAACAAACTGCTCGGGCGCAGCAGGCTTGTCGTGGACGATGAATATACCATTTCCGTCTATGTGCCCCAGGGCTACCGATTCGATTCGGCGGTAATTAATGATACGCCCGCAAGAGTCAGCTGTGAGGGAGAGCTGCTCAAAGTCACTTATACACCTGAGGCGAGCGGCTCTGTGGCCTGGGAGCTTCGATTTGTGTAATCTCCTCACAGGGATTGGGAATCGTATAGGTCTGAGACCTCCGGCCCCGCGGGGGGGTGTTTTGATTTTACATCGCAATGTTGATTTTTAGAGGTGCCCTTAATGGTTTATCAGAAAATCTATGCCAAATCCTGTTGAAGTTACTTAGAGAATCACCTCTTGACTAGTCAAGACCCAAATGAATATATCAGAACACTAGATCTTCCCTTTGCCGAACTCTGGTAGGTCTGAAGGAGTCGGGGGGCTCAAAATCTGCTTTGCTTTGCCGGATTGCCGAATCTTTTGTTGTAGCTGCCGGAAGCTTGCTCTCAGCTGCAGCAGTTTGCCGTCTAGGTTCTGGATTTCGCGCAGCAGTTCCAGCGACAGTTCGGGTTGGGCATCCTGCTGCTCCAGCCGGTGGATTTGCTGCAATACTTTGTTGCGGCGCTGGTGCAGCCAGCATTCTTGTAAGCCGTAGTATTTCTGTTGTAAGATTGTCTGTCGATAGGAGGCCATCTCATAACCTTCGGAGTCCTGTACGCTGCCGGACTGCAAGGGCTCCAGCTTTTTGTGTAGCAGCCACTGCCCCAGCTCCGGGGCGTGGCGACTGACCCGGTCACAGAGGGTTTCAAAATTGAGATTCTGCTCGGTACTGGCCCGGTCGAGCAGGCCCTTGAGCAGCAATGCATCTTCGCTCTGCCAATGACAGTTTGCCAAGCGTTCTCGCCATTCAGGGTAGAGGTCAGCCTGCAAGAGCATGCTGGCCCAGAATTCTCGCTCTGTCAGCTCAACGCGCAGGTCGCTCTCGGACTGAGACGGGCCCTTCGCCCGGCGGGCGGGATGCCCGATATCGGGTGGGCGAAGGGCTGGTGGGGCCAGCTGGGAACCCTGAACAGCGGAGCCTGCTCCATTATAGTGCGGGGGGGATCCGGCGAGCACTCTCCGCTCTCCTGAGCCCGGCCTCGCGGCAACTTGCTGGGGGGGTGAGTAGTGCCAGCTCGGCTCAGCGGCCATCACTTCCTGCTTAAGGCCAAAGAGCCTGGCGAACTGGGCGATGTAGAGCTCGCGGCGCAGACCCGGCTTAATCTGCGTCATGAACGGTGAGAGGAAGCGCAGGGCATCGCTGATTCCGGTCAGCTCTTCTAGGGCGAAACGTTGTTCTAGGTCACGCGCTAGAAAGTTGAAGAAATCCAAGGATGAGTGCGCCAGACTCCGAAGGTCATCCGCCCCTTCTTTCTGCAAAATATCGGCAGGGTCGCGACCGGCAGCCAGCGGAATGATCTGGCTGCCGAGTTGTTCTTGTTCCAACAGAAAGGCCGCTTTGTAAATGGCCTTCTGACCGGCTTCGTCGCCGTCAAAGGCCAAAATTACTTTGTCGCAGTAGCGCTTGAGCATCCGGGCCTGCTCGGGGGTGAAGGCTGTGCCCAAGGGCGCGGCGGCGTTGGCGATACCCGCCTGATGCCAGGCCAGCACATCCAGGTTGCCTTCGCACAGGATCAGGCTGCGCTCACGGCGCAGGCTTTTGAGCGACTGATACAGGCCAAAAAGAGTGCTGCCCTTGCGGTAGGCCGGCGACTCGCGTGAGTTGATGTATTTGGGAGATGATGATGGGGCGTTCTGATCCAGCTGCCTGCCGCTGAAGGCGATTACCCGGCCTTCTGCATCAAAAACCGGGAAGACGAGGCGTTGCCAGAACAAGGATGCCTCGGGATAGCGCTGTGAAAACAGCCCGCTTTCGGCCAGGATCTCAGTGCTGTAGTTCTGGCGTCGCAACCACTTATAGAGGGCTTTGCCGTCTTCGGGGGCGTAGCCCAGTTCAAACTGTTCGGCGGTCTCTTCGGTGATGCCGCGCTGCTGCATGTAGTCGCGCGCGATTTGGCCGCGCGGGCTGCGCAGGTGCTGGCGGAAGCTTTTATGGACTTGTGCATAGAGATTATGCAGGGCCACGCGCTTTTTGCGCTGGGCTTGTTGAACCGCATTGCGGGCAGCGGCCTGTGGCCCGAGTTCTCTTTCAGGCAGCTCAAAGCCAATGCGCTCGGCCAGCTTGTGCAAAGCCTCGCCAAACTTGAGGTGTTCCTGGCTCATCACCAAGGAAATGGCATCACCCTTTTCTTGGCAGCCGAAGCAGTAGTAGCTCTTGCGCTCGGGATTGATGGTAAACGAAGCCGTCTTTTCACTGTGAAAAGGACAGCGAGCCCACCAGCGCCCGCTGCGGTTTTCCAGACCCTCTACGTAGCTGCGAGTCAACTCGACCATGTCTACCCGGTCGAGCAGCTGCTCGATGACCGCTCTGCCATATCCCGCGGGGCCGGGGGTATCAGAAGAGCGCACTGTGTTTTGAGGGTTGCCCGAATGGTCTGCTGCCATGCGCCCCATTAAAGGCAAAGAGACCCAGGCTGGCAAGCGGGCATTTGTTATTCCCTGCGGGGTTCACAAAGGATGAGTTTCCCTTTAGAAGAACAGGGCAGTTTCAAAACGATAGGGAAACTCTAAAAATTCCATGTCAGGTGAAGGGATCCTCTATCGGGGGAGTGAGGGCTGCGGGATAAACCACTACCTGCCAATAAAACCGCAATCCCATTCGAAACTGCTAATCTTGGGGAGTCTCTTCTGTGGAGTAAATACGCTCCCAAGAACCATCATTACAAATATAACTCTTTGTATAACCACGGTCAGACCGATTATATACAAAAAATTCGAACTTTTCATCATGATCTGCTGTGCCCGAAGTTGGTATATCGTAAAGCTTCTTGTCCGGAAACCCGGACCACTCGCAGCCTGCCTTGCCCGCCGAGCTATCACAAGAGATCACAAACAAGGCAAAAACGGCTACCCCCATTAAGAATTTTTTCATAAAACATACTCCCAAAAGATTTTTGGAAATTTGGGGGATAATAGACTCACCTATACGAAATTGTGTTGTTTACTCTATTCTGTCGTGGCAAGCAATAGCGCATCTCATCTTCTCTTGGAGCTACCAAGAGCAAACCGCGGCGGCGTCAAGGTTGTCCCTGATTATAGCAGAGAACACAACTATTGACAATAATTCAAAGCTCTCCCGTAAGGATACTTGCTTTGCTGACGATGGTAAAGGCGTGCACAGCAAGGAGCCCACTACAAAACTCGCCGTAGGTAAAAAACTTGTGGGCAGTTCTAGGGCACCTCTAAAAATCTCAATTTTGCGCTCTTGCTCGCTCTTTTGAAACGAATGGCTGCCTCGGCGGCAGGCTCTTTGCTTGAAAAGGAAGGTCGGGCCTGGCTGCGCACGGGCCTCCCCCGTCCTCCAATGCTGCGCCAGCTCGCATTGGAGCGGCCTGCATTTTCTTCCATGCTGAAGCAAGCCTGTACAATACAACAAAGTACTCTTCGGTCCCACTTCCCTGCTCCAAAATAGCTTCGCAAGAAGAGCGAATTTTTAGAGGTGCCCTTAAGGGCACCTCTAAAAATTCCAATTCCGCGTGAAATCGCGATCTTTTCCGCGAGCAGCTTTGTTGGCAACTCATTTCAATACAACAAAGTATTAAAACGAGTTGCCGCCTTGCTGTCGCGAAAAATCTCAGCGATCCACATCAAAAGCGAATTTTTAGAGGTACCCTTAATATGAAACCTCCCATTTTACACTAATCTGCGAAAACCCCTATTTTACAGCCCCTGCGGTCATGCCCGAGATAATAAACTTTGATAAAAAGAAAAAAAGTATGGCTGTTGGCAACATTACAATCGTTACCCCGGCAAATAATCCGGGCCAATCGCCAGAGTATTGCATTGCATTTTGTAATGCGTACAAACCCAACTGCACTGGAAATTTCTCATTTGAGGTAAGCAATACTAAAGAAAGTTGATATTCATTCCAAAGCCAAATAAAATTTAACAGGGAACATGTCAATATTCCCGGTTTAACAATTGGTGTAACTATATTAATAAAAGTATTCCATGCACTACTACCATCTAAGATTGCTGCTTCATATATAGCGTGCGGAAGCGTAGAAAAATATCCTGTCATCAGATATATTGTTACAGGAAGAGAAGCCGCAACATAAACAATACAAAGTCCTAATAAGGAATCACTCAATCTTAGTGCTGCCATCATAACATATAGAGGAATATAAAGTAAGGGAATTGGAATAGCCATCCCAATAACAAAGTAGTTTAAAATAACATTTTTGATCTTGTAATTTGATTTTACAAGTACATATGAACAAGGTATAGAGATTATAATTGTTAAGATAACTGATGTTATTACTACAATAAAACTATTAATAAAATACTGGCTAAAATTACTGAATTCCCAAACGCGATAATAATTTTCAAATTGAAAATTATCCGGAAGTCCCCATGCATTCATTATTAGTTCTCTACGGGTCTTACCGGAACCTAAAAAAATAAACAATAAACCTATCAATGTAAAAACACACCAAATAAAGAGAACACATTTTCCTATTATTCTTATCATTACTTTTTTTCTACCTATTACAATTCAGAGATGTCTTTTTTAAATAATTTCCTGGTAAGATAAACTAGTACTCCGGCTATTGCAATAGACTGAATGCCAATAGCTGAAGCATAACCCATTTGGAAAATGGCTTCACGTTGACCGAATCCCTTAATATACATATATACACTTGTATTATATAAATTCTGGGGAATATTTTGCGCACCAAATGCATAAGGAAATTCAAAATTCTTAATAGCTAAAATAATCCATAGAGTGAAACAAATGATTACAACATCCCAAATAAGAGGCAATGTTATATTAAAAAACTTTCTCCATATAGATGCTCCATCAATCTCTGCTGATTCAAACATTTCCTTAGGTATTTTATCAATTCCTGAAAGGAGAATAATCAGATAGAATCCCGTACTTTGCCATATAATAGCAATTATCATAGAGTTGAGAATATTTTCTGGTTCTGTGAACATAAAGTTTGTTTGTATGTCAAAAATTTTTTCCAATATGGAAATAATTCCTGTTGTAGGATTATAAATATTTTGCCACATACTTATTGTTGCAAATATACTTATGACAAATGGCATGAAAATAATTGCCTTAGATAATTCTTTAAAATGGGATTTTTTTGTTTCTGACAATATCAATGAGAAAAATAGAGAGATGATGAATATAGATATCCCCCCTATAAAAATAATATACAGAGTGTTTCTTAAACTCAATAAAAATACAGGGTCTGAAAAAGATTGTTTATAATTTTCAAATCCGACATAAAACCAATTGGAGTTAAAGCCAGACCATCTGACAAAACTTAGTATCAGTGTGAGAAAAGACGGAATAATAAAGAAAATAGTATAAATTAGCAGAGCAGGAGTTATCATGGCAAGAAAAAATAACTTGCTAAATCTGATTGTCTTCACAAAATATATCCAGTTTCAAAATTATCTGTTCAGGGAACCTATAAAAACTTGCTTTCGATGCTGAATCTTTTATTCCTTAAAAAACTGATCCTAGCGCAGCATCTTTCTGTGGCAGGGAATTTTTAGAGATTCCATTAATTATTTCTCCAGTATTTTTGTGTTTTATCCTTCATTTCTGAGATAAATTTCTCAACAGAGATATCCCCAAGAATAAATTTTGTATGTGTTGGACCTAGTATGTTTGTGGCAAAGTCAGGCAGAAATGCTGAAAGATATCCGTCAGAAAGATAGCTTCCATCTGAGTTTAAAAACATAGTTTTCACATCAATCAGTGCTCCAGGCCAGTCAACAGATTTATTGGGAACTCCTACAGCTCCAAGATCTGCCAGCTTCTTTTGACTGTCTTCCCTTAGTAGGAAACGGATAAAATCCTTACTTTTCGCTATATTATTGGATCTATTGTAGATGCCAACAGTCATGGGAGCAATAGAAATTTTATTTTCATTGATTCCCCCCGCAACCGATGGAAACGGGAAAACTCCCCAGCGAAAATCCGGACTCACGGCATTGCTCAATTCCGCAGGCAGCCAGGAGCCGACTAACTCCATTGCTGTCTTGCCGATTGCAATATTGTTTTGAGCCGCAGGATATTGATAACCAGAACTTTCATTTGGTATAGCACCACTATCAATAAGTTTTTTCTCGATTTCAAGTGCAATTTTTACTTCGGAACTTTCCCAGCTTCGACCTGATTGGTCCATGACAACATCGAAAAGATACCGTTCTCCTGCAACTTTCTGCATGATACTGGTTAAATACCAAGTATGGTAAAATGAGACATTGCCTTCCAAGGCGATCGGATCAATGCCGGCATCAAGCAACTGTTGCGAAATTTGCAGCAGATTCTCAAACGTAGCAGGAACATCGTTAATATCTGCTTGTTCAAAAGACTGTTTGGAGTAAAAGAATGCAATCACGTTGAGGATATATGGTATTCCATACTGAACATTTTCAACTTGCATGGAATCTATAACCTGGGGCAACATTGCTTTGTGGAAAGGAGTTGTGCCACCATAAATATTTCCCGCTGTGATATCGCTCAAATCAACAGTCAAATCCTCCTTTGTTACGAGTCCCAAAAACTGATCCCCGTCTCCATCAAACAAGTCAAGTTCCTTTTGGGCGGCAAGGTAACTTCGCAGCTGGACAAGCGCTTGCCTCCCGTTAAAAACGATTTTGACAGTTGCGCCATTGTTGAGTGTTGCAAATTCATCACTGATTTGCTCTAGAGCTTGTGCCTGTGGTTCCGGTTTGTTCCATAACGACCAATAGACCAGTAGCTCTTTCTCGTTGTGGTCATTTCTCTGGCCGGAACAAGCGAAGAGAATTCCGGAAAGACTCATTATTTTGAACAGATTTTTCATAAAGGGTACCACTAAAAATTTCCCATCACAGAAAGATACTGCGCCAGACCCGGTCTTTTCACGGAGCAGCATTGGAGGAATGGGAAGGGCCGTGCACAGCAAGGCGACCTTTTCCTTTTATACTATCATAAAAATTGATCATGTCAAGTAAAATCTTTTTTTTGTTGAGCCTGCTCATGAAACAATACAGAGATGGTCTTTTCTATAAGGGCACCCCTAAAAAACTCACAGGGACAAAGGATTGATGCGGGGGGATTGGCTCCCCCCCGGAGTTCCGGCAAATGGTCTGGCTCATAGACACAATAAAACCAGCCCTAAAACCAGCCTTGACTCTATGGAGTCTTCCACGATATTCTGACCAAACAAATAATGACAAATTAATAGGAGTCTATTGTGCTGCTCGGAAAATCACTTTACGACTACCAAAACCTCGGTGCCCGACATACAGCAACGGAAATCATTCAACAACCGGAACTTTGGATACAACTCTTAGGAAAGCTCAGAAAAGAACAGTCAGAAATTTTGGATTTTTTGAACAGAGCCCTATGCGCGGAAACCAGAATCATTTTTACCGGGGCCGGAACATCTGAATTTGTCGGGAATACGCTTGTACCCTACTTGCGCTTGCTCAATATCAGCAGTCTCCGGTTTCGAAACATTGAATCCATCGCCTCAACCGATATAGTTTTAATGCCGGAAGCCCATATTGATAAAGAAGATAAAATTTTATTGATTTCCTGCGCCCGGTCAGGTAAAAGCCCCGAAAGTGTCGGGGCGGCCCGACTTGTAGAGAATGTTGCAGAAAGTTGTCAGCATCTCATTTTGACCTGTGATTTAGAAGGAGACCTCGCAAAAACCTACCGAAACAGACGCGACGCATATATCTTTCACATCGAAGGAGCCAACGATCAAGGTTTTGCCATGACAGGAAGCTTTACCTGTATGACCCTATTGGGAGCACTGATTTTCCAGCTGAAAAATGAAGAATTCCTTGCAAAGTTTCTAAGCCAGATACAGGCTTGGGGCCAAAGCCTGCAAAAATACATGGAAGATATAAGTTCTGCAATAATGGAACTGGCCAATCTACAGAAAAAGCGTCTTATCTGCCTAGGTTCTGCTGAAAATAAAGGTATTGCCCAGGAAGCTCACTTGAAGATTCTGGAACTTTCTGCCTCCCACAATGTAGCTTATTATGACAGCCCCTTGGGTTTCCGGCACGGGCCTAAATCTATGCTCAACGATGAAAGCTTGGTTTTCTTTTTTTGCAACAGCAATACATACACATTGCGCTATGAGCTGGATATGCTGCGAGAATTAATGCGCACAGATGGCAAACATTACGTTGTAGCCGTTACTCCTCAGAGGCTGGAAGAAAACCATTCGCAACTGGTCCATCCGGAAAACCCTTTGGGTGCAAGGACAGAGGGGCGAATTCTCACGGCTTTGGCTCATATTGTATCGGCGCAAATATATGCTTTGCAAAATTCCCTGAATTTAGGTGTTGAACCGGATAACCCTTCGCCCTGCGGCAGTGTCAACCGTGTGGTGCAAGGAGTAAATATTTATCCGTACCAATTGATGACCCAATTGATGACCCAATTGATGACCCAAGGGGAGCAGAGCCTCTCATGATTTTGGGGATGGACGGTGGGGGGAGCAAAACCCGCTTCTTACTCTGCGATATGCAGGGAACGGTTCTCGCCGACCTTCAGAGAGAGGCCTGCAACTATCTGCAAGTTGGCTTTGTCGGCTTAAAACAAAGAATTGAGGCCGGAATTGCCGCAAGCTGCAGAGAGGCAGGCATCAAATCCGAAACCCTGCAATATGCTGTGCTGGGTGTACCTGCATACGGAGAAATTGCCAAGGACAAGCAGCGGATTGATGCGTTGCTTGCCGATATCAAACTATCTTGTTCGTACAGTACAGTAAACGATGTCAAACTAGCCTGGGCCGGTGCCTTCGCCTGCGAGCCGGGAATTGTCATCCTTTCGGGGACCGGTTCCATGGCCTATGGAGTTGACCAAAACCATCGAGACTGGCGTAGTGGCGGCTGGGGCCATGGGTTTGGGGATGAGGGGTCGGCCTACTGGCTGGGCTTGGAATCTTGCAGACTCTTTAGCAAAATGTCTGACGGACGCAAAGCTAAGGGCCCACTCTACGAAATGATTCGCAGTGAGTTTCAGTTTTCCGACGATTTTGAGCTCATTGACATTGTCTCACGGCAAATGAAAAATCCCCGGAAGGAAATTGCTGTAATGGCCAGCCTTTTGCACCGCGCAGCCGAAGATGGTGATCAAGAAGCGGCGAAAATATTTACCGGAGCCGGAGTGGAATTGGCATCACTGGTATCGGCTATTACTATGCATCCGGACTTCGCCCCTGCCCGGGAACTGAAACTTTCCTATGCGGGAGGCAGTTTTGCCGCCGGGGGCTTGCTTCTGAATGCCGTTCGCTCGGCATTGAGTGCCTGCATCTCTCAAAAGTATCGTTTGAGCGCACCTCTTTTGGACCCCGCCCAGGGAGCTTGTCTATACGCGGCCATCCGGCTTGCCGGCAATGATTTTCTCCAATTATCTTCCGGAGAATTTATGGGAAACTTGACTGGAAGCGTTGGAATTTGAAAATTCCTGAATTAGCGTGGCAAAAACTGCGAAAAAATGATTTGACATGCACAAAAAACACCAATGACAAAAAGCAGTCCCTTGTACGCCCAACTTTGTGATGATATTCGCATGTGGATTTCAGAGCAACTTTATAAAGTCGGCGACAAGCTGCCCACAGAGCGAGAGCTGTGCGAAATATACAAAATATCGCGCTCAACAGTGCGCAGGGCTTTTGTCGAGCTCGAAAAAGAAGGCGTGATCAGCTCCCGGCAGGGTGCGGGGATCTTTGTCGAGCAGGCACCTCTACAGCAATCTCTTCAGCGGTTCTACAGTTTTTCTGACGAAATGCGCCGCAGGGGACTCACTCCGGGAAATCGGATCCTGTCTTTCCAACGTATGCCTGCCTCTGTCCAGATTCGTCAGCAGCTCGAATGTGTAAAAGACAGCCATGTTTATCGGATTGTGCGCCTGCGCCTGGCTAACGATGAGCCGCACCTCTATGAAACCACCTACATCCCTGCCGACATTATGCCGGGTTTTTGCGTTGAACAATTCGAAAACCATGATCTTTACGAGCTCATGGAAGGAAAATTCAAAATCCGTCTTAAATCTGCGAAAGAAAGTTTTCAGGCTGTAAACGTAAATCAAGTGGCTGCAGCACAGCTTGGAATCAAAAAAAATTGTCCTTGTATTTTTTTTGTACGTATCACGCGCAGTAATTCCGGGCAAATCGTGGAACTAACTGAAAGTTATGGAAGAGGCGATAAATTCCTCTTTGAAGTTGAGATGCTGCGCTAACCTTCACGGGGCTGGAAGAAGCACCTTTTCCCCGCCCCTTGACCTTCCTGGGAGGGATTGACATCTATTCTTTTGGAGCACCTCGGTATATCAAGTTGATTTTAGAGGTGCCCTTAGGGGACCCCTTTTGCCATTTTTCTTTGTCCACCTTGCATCCGTATCTTTTTGCCTCATTTTATTCTCGTTTTTCTTGAATGATGGAGGGATTTCATCATTTTTGATCTGCTGGTTTTCTGCTCTGGTATTGCGCTGCACAGGCACTTTGACAAAGCTGGCGTCTACAATATTCTCTTGATTTGGACCTCCATGGCATCATCAGAGAGGTTGTAGGTTTCCTGAAGGATGAGAATGCGCAACATTTGGGAGACAGGGAATCTTGGCCTTCCAGAATTATTCTTCTTTTTAGGGATATGTTGAGAAATAGTCTCTGGGATTCTATCCCAATCGATAGATTTTTTAAGTTCGAATATAAAAGGATTTGTACGTTCTATATCCTGATATATTATTTCACTTGTCATTTCAATCATAATGATCCTCCAATATTATTGTATTGTAATTGAACAATTGTGATTTGTCCAGTGCTGGATTTTTAGAGGTGCCCTATAGTCAACCGCAATGAGAAGCCACCATCTACCGCCGCTAAAAGTGCCAACCCCGCGGATCCTTGGCAGAAAATCATTTAGGGCAAAGGTCAACCAAAAATCAACCATCGGCGCTGTTGCTTGTTTTTATATTGTTGCAGCAATATAAATTAGCAGACAGAGTATAACGGAGAGGGTGGGATTCGAACCCACGGTAGGTTACCCCCACGCTGGTTTTCAAGACCAGAGCCTTCAACCACTCGGCCACCTCTCCCTGCTGTTGCAGTAGGGCACAATGTATTTGAGTTAAAGGCCCGGGTCAAGAATCCGGCATGCCTAGAAACTTTTCCCACTTTCAATAGGGCACCTCTAAAAACTCGCTTTTGATGCTGAGCGGATGAGATTTTGCCGAGTGCGAGGACGTGAAGCCGAGGCATACTTTGTTGTATGGTAAGGCTTTCGTGACGAAGCGATTCGGCAACAAGATCGCCGCTCAGCGCAAAATTGGAATTTTTAGAGGTTCCCAATAAAGGGGAGGCCCGTGCACAGCCAGTTGCAGCTTCAGTTTTTGCAAGTGACTACGGGTGGAGCAGTATTCACGCGCAACCGCTTTCTGCTGGGCAACAGCTTGGAGATTGGAGCACGGTTGGGCCGCAAAGCGGCCTCTCTTCGAGGCTGTCCTTTAATGGCAACGTGGGTCCCAGCATAAAAAAAGCGAAGTCGATGGAGATATTTGATCATAGACAATTATTATATAGAGATTCTTACTTTTAGTAGCAGCACTTGCATATTGTTCCATAAATCTTTGAAACATATTTAATGTATCCCGATCCAAACTAATATCGCGATCATTTACCCAGGCAGCATCAAAATGGGTTGTTAAACTGGGGTTTATTGATAGTTTGACTTTTCTTTTATCGGTAATATGGTAAATGGAATCCTTACTTAAAAGAAAAGTATTGTAGGAAACAGCCAAATTATTTTGCCCTGAAAATGGCAGAATTATAGTCTTCTCTCTCATGGTTTCATAAAATTTAGATGGTGTTAAGTTGGAAGCAATCAGCACCAGAATTTCTACGTCTAAATGATTACTAGACCCACCTAAATTTCCTATGCGTTTCTCTATGGAGAGCAAGTTATAGTCTTTCGAGGTCCCTTTATGATTACTTACAGCTTTCCTTATACTATTGAAAGATTTATTAATCTCCCAATTATTGATGAGTACAGGTAACGATAGAAAAGAGAAGGGATTTAGTAAAAGGGAAAATAAAGATATCAAGACTAAAATCATCAGGAACACAAAATGTCTTTTGGTGGAGATCACAGGTGCGTTGATTTGTTGCCTCCTCTGTTGCCTCAAAACAAAAAATCCTCCCACCGAAGCGGGAGGGAGGCATATCACCTTCGGCCTACGGGCAAAGCCCAAAGCCTTGTTGTGATTTGATGAGCCAATTATAGTAATGCAATACATAGATGTCAAGAGGCTTGCAGTATGGCTGCTGTTTTTAAACAATTACAGAGGCTGACGCACAAAACCTTTAAACACTTAATATAAAGGAAATATTATGTCTAAAAAAATCCTGGCTTTGGACTTGGGAATTGCATCTGTAGGTTGGGCCATCAGTGCCGACCCTTTGAAATGTGAGAGCGATCTTCATCACTGTGGGGTCCGAATATTCCACCCCGGAATGGAGAAAGGCAAAAGTGGTTACGAATCACGCACCGCGTTGCGCAGAACCAAGCGCGCGGCCCGGCGCTTATATGACCGGCGCCTGCGGCGAAAATTAGCTTTGCTGCACATTCTCGTCCAGCACGGGATGTGTCCCCTTCCAGCAGAGCAGCTGAAAGCGTGGCAAGCCAAGGCGAGGGGCCAGCAGGCTCCGTTTCCCGATGCGGGAGAGTTTATCCAGTGGCTGCGCCTTTGTCCTTACGAGCTGCGCTCCCGTGCCGCGAAACAGAAGGTCAGTGCGCCGGAATTGGGTCGGGCTCTGTACCATATCGCGCAGAGACGGGGATTCAAAAGTAACCGCAAGGATAGCTCCGACAAGCAGGGCAAAGATGTGGAGTTAAACCAGCAGCAGAAGCTGGAACTGGAAGAGCGGGGAGTTCGCACTTTGGGGGAGTTGCTCTACTTGAAGAAACAGCACAGAGGCTTGCTGCGGTTCCGGCATTCGGGAGAAGAGGAGAGTTTCGTTAAGTCTTCGCGCCTGACTTATGAGCAGGAATTTGAAATTATTGCGGATACTCAGGGCGTGGACGGGGAGCTGCGAAGACAGTTGCGTCAGGCATTGTTTTTTCAGCGGCCCCTGAAATCCCAGAAGCATCTGGTGGGGAAATGCGTCTTAGAACCGGAACGTCCCCGCAGTCCGATTTCCGCAGTCGAGTGCGAAGAATTCGGGCTTTATCAGATATTGAACAATATCAAGGTTTTTCCGCAGGGGAAACAGGATGCCAGATTGCTCAGCGAGGAAGAAAAACAGCTGGTAATTCCTTTATTTCTACGCCAGAAACGCACTTTTCCGGCCGGTGATATCCAGAAATTCCTGAAAAAACAGCTCAAGGATAAGGAGCTGCGTATCAATTATCGACTAGATCAGAGTTTGACGACTTATCCCACGATGTCTTTGTTTGCCGGTATCTGGGGCACTAAGTGGCGGGAAGAGCTGCGCCGGGCCTATGAGCAAAACAGCGGGAAGCCGAAAACCTGCGAACAGGCCATTCAGGATGTCTGGCACGTGCTGTTCCACTTTGATGATTCGGAAAAATTGCGGGAATGGGGCCGCCAGAGACTGGGCTTTGAGGGAGAACTGCTGGATAAGTTTGCCTCAGCGAATCTCAAGGAGGGCTACAGCAAGTTGAGCCGCTATGCTTTGCAGAAAATTGTCCCTTATCTGAAACGCGGGCTTCGCTACCACGAGGCGGTGCAGGTGGCCAATCTGGACTCCGTGTTTCTCAAAGCGGGAAAGGAAACCTTGTGGACGGAGCAGCAAGCTGAGATTGTAGAGGATTTTCTACAGGCACTGGAGCAAATTAAGGCGGAACGAGCTGGAATTTATGCCCGCAATCAGGAGATCCAAAAGAAGCGCGAGGAACAGTATTTTGATAAGTCGGCAAAAGACAGTGGTGTGTATGCGCTCCAGAAATTTGAGGAAATGCCCAGCATCACAGCGAGGATCGGCGAGTTCCTGAACGGGAAATACCAGCTGCCGGAAGACTGTTGCGAGCAGCTGTACCACCATTCGGCGATCGAGATGTTCCCTGCGGTGAAGGCCAGTGAGAATCGTCTGGGCAGTCCCAGAAATGACGCTATCCGCAATCCTCTGGTGCTGCGGGCCCTGCATGAGCTGCGCCGCCTGGTCAACTGCCTGCTGGCCGAGGGGAAGATTGACAGCGAGACCCAGATTCTTGTCGAAATGTCCAATGAGGTGAATGACAACAATACCCGCAAGGGGATCGAAAGGTTCCAGAAGCAGCGTAAAGACCAGCGGGATGAGGCAGTGAAGGAGCTCAGCGGTCTGTTAAACAATTCCCACCCGCCGAGAGAGGATGAGATTCTGCGCTATATTTTGTGGAAGGAGCAGGACCGGATTTGTCTGTATACCGGCAAGCAGATCAGCGCAGCTCAGATGTTGAACGGAGGGCTTACGGATATTGAGCACACCTATCCGCTTTCGCGCGTGGGTAACGATGCCCGGGAGAACAAGACGCTGTGTTTTGCTGATTTTAACCGCAACAAGAAAGCTGAATTCTGCCCCAAAGAGCTGTATGAGAAAGGAATACTTCAAGAGGAGGAGATGGAACGGCGTCTGAAGGGCTGGAAGGAGAAGATGGACAGCCTGGAGAAGAAGATTGAGAGTGCCAAAAAAGCCAGCAAAGCAGCGGAATCCAGGGAGAAAAAGGATTTTGCAATTGTCCACAGGCATTGTCTGAGGATGGAGTTGGAGTATTGGAAGCGCAAATACAAGGCTTTTTTCAGTGAAATCCCCACTGGCTTTACGCAACGCAATCTGGTGGATGCCCGAGTTATCAACAAGTATGCCAAGGAGTACCTGAAGAGTTATTTCAAGCACGTCTATACGGCTCGGGGGGCTCAGGTATCTGAGTTTCGCAAGAAGCTGCTGAACTTGGCTCCGCGGCGCGACGAGGCCTTGCAGGAGGGGAAAGATGTCGCGCCAAAAGATCGTGATGAGCACAGCCATCATATGGTTGACGCTTTGTCTATGTGTTTTCTGCTTCCCTTTTTGCTGCAGAAGCAAGGAAGGGATATGGAGTTGAAGGATTTTTATCGGCTCTTATGGCGAAGGGAGCATTGTGATGACCGGGAGCGGCAGCGGATAGATGAGAAGCTCCCGACTCATCGCCGCAAATTGCTGGGTTGGAACGAAGATTTGCCCCTGGAGCAGTTCGTACAGCAGCGGCGTAAATCATTTCTGGTGAGTCACGAGAACCGGGTGAATTCGGAGTTGCGGGGCTTGAAGAAGCATTCAGCCCGCAGTCAACTGCACAAGGACACGTATTATGGTGCGATTAAACGCCCCAGATACGATGAAAAACAGCAGGTTTGCCGGGATTCGGAAGGGCACGTGGAGTTCGAAGAAATCTTTGTCAAACGCAGCGATGTCGCAGACGTGCTGAATAAGTTTAAGGGCAAGGGGGACAGTAAGGACTTGAATAATATTATCGATCCGATGCTGCGTCAGAGAGTCCAGGAGATACTGGAAGATGAGCAGGAATTCGATTTGTGCTGCCAGCAGGGTTATTTTGATTGGAAAGGGCAGAAGGTCTGGCGGCTGCGCATGCGGGAGGCGGGCAACTACCAGCCGATCCAGGAACATACCCCGATCGGGGACAGCTCGAAATACCAGAAGCACCCCTACAAGCAGCATATTTATGCGGATTTGAGGAACAATCATCACGTGCAGATCTTCCTCCGCCCGGATGGGAAACTGGAGGAGGATATTTGCAGTTTCTGGGAACTGACTAAGCGGAGCAAGCGCAAGGAACCTCTATACAAGCAGGTTCCGGAAGGCTGGAAGCGGGTGGTCTGCATGCAGATCGGGAAGCTCTATCTGGCGGGGCTGGAAGAGCTGCAGCCGGGCTGGGAGCAGTGGGATGCCCGCAGGCAGGCACTGGGGTTGTGGCCTCATTTGTACCGTGTAGCTAAATTAAGTGCTGGAGATTACGCTTTTATCCGTCACAATATCGCCAGCACCTTCGATAGAATTCCTAAAGAGCAGGTTCGGTCAAAATTTCAAGGTCTCGACAAAAACGGCAAGAAATTTTCCGGTCCGGACGGCATGAGACTATCGAGCCTTCCTAATGTGCAGAAACTTAATCTGTGCGAGGTGCGGATTGGCCCCAGCGGGCTCTTGTTTCCGGTAGAAATACGATGACGCTGAAACGCACTCTGTACTTTGGCAATCCTTTCCATCTCTCTCTGCGCCGTCGGCAGCTGTTGTTCTGCGCCAAAGACGGTTCGCTGGACGACAGTTGTCCGGTAGAAGATCTGGGGGTGCTGGTGCTGGACCACCCGCAGTTAAGCCTGACGATGCCGTTGATGCTGGAGCTGGCCGAAAACAATGTAGCGGTGGTGTTGTGTGATGGGAGCCATTTGCCCGCAGCTCAGGTCTTCAGTATGCGGGGGCACAGCCTGCAGCAGAAATATCAGGCGGAGCAGATGGCGGCCAGTCTGCCGCTCAAAAAGCGTCTGTGGCAGCAGACAGTCCGGGCAAAGATTTCCAACCAGCAGGCCTTGCTGGAGCAGAGTGGCCGAAACAGCGGGCCTCTGAGCCGTTATGCGGCGAATGTCAAGAGCGGGGACAGCGGCAACCGCGAGGCGGCGGCCTCCCAGTATTACTGGCCCTGTCTGTGGGGCAAAGGCTTTGTGCGCAAGACACATAAAGATATGCCGCGAGAGGCTTCAGATGCGCAGTGGCTGGATGTCAATTTACTGCTGAACTACGGGTATTCGGTGCTGCGGGCTGCCGTGGCCCGGGCTTTAACTGGCAGCGGCCTGCTGCTGGGCTGCGGGATTCAGCATCACAACCAGTATAATCCCTATACCTTGGCCGATGATATTATGGAGCCATACCGCCCCTATGTGGACAGTGCGGTACTGGAGCTGCACAAGGTGCTGGATTGCGTTGGGCCGGAAGCGGGAAAACAGGCCAAGCAGAGTCTGCTGTCTTTGCTGGCCTGTGATGTCCCCATCAGCCGGGTCAAACGGCCTTTGCTCAACGCCCTGAGCATTACTTCCGCTTCCTTGCAACGCTGCTACAGCGGGGAAGCTCGGCAGATCGAATATCCTTCTATGAAGAGTGGCGGAACAACTGCAAAAAAAAGGGATGACCGTGCGCGGCCCAATGTTTAAAAAAGGAATGGGTAATGCTGCAATATCTCAAATTAAACAGTTATCAAATCATGTGGCTGTTTGTCTGTTTTGACCTGCCGACACTCAGTGCTGAAGAGCGAAGGGCTGCCAGCGGTTTCCGCAAAACTTTGCTAGAAGATGGCTTTGTGATGCACCAGTATTCGGTGTATATTCGCCATTGCTCCAGCAAGGCGGTGGCACAGCAGCATATCCGGCGCATCCGCACGGCCACTCCGCCTGAAGGGCATGTGTCTATCTTGCGGGTTACGGATCTGCAATATGGAGAGATCGTCAATATCTGGGGACGAAAGGCCAAGAAATTGAAAGAGGCCCCTAGGCAACTGGAGCTATTCTGACATGACGCAGGACGGGAAAAAACGCGGACAAGCTGTTGGAGAGGCTCAAAGCAGAGTACTTTTCAAGCCTCTCCAACCCAGCTATCTCATTCCCTCTACGCTAGTAACAGACCGGCTATTATAAAGCAATCGGGAAAAAAATCAAATCACAACTCAATTGGGATGAGTCCCAGGCCCGCAATTATTATAAAGCAATCGGGAAAAAAATCAAATCACAACTAAACGCCCTGCGCATAATTTTCTACGAAATTATAAAGCAATCGGGAAAAAAATCAAATCACAACCGACGTGGTTCGAGCAGGTATACCATGCGATTATAAAGCAATCGGGAAAAAAATCAAATCACAACTTTTCGTAAAAACGGCTTTTTCAGCAAAAATTATAAAGCAATCGGGAAAAAAATCAAATCACAACTGCTGAGTACACGCCCGCCCGAAAACTCAATTATAAAGCAATCGGGAAAAAAATCAAATCACAACCCCTGGGGAGTAGTATCATCACTAGAGCTATTATAAAGCAATCGGGAAAAAAATCAAATCACAACACTAGCGCGGTATGCCTCGGATTTTCCATAATTATAAAGCAATCGGGAAAAAAATCAAATCACAACCGCAATGGATAACGAGAGATACCGGCGAAAATTATAAAGCAATCGGGAAAAAAATCAAATCACAACCGAAATGGAGATGCGCCGCGTAGGGGTGATATTATAAAGCAATCGGGAAAAAAATCAAATCACAACTAGATTATCAGAAGATCCCCCCGCAGCGCATTATAAAGCAATCGGGAAAAAAATCAAATCACAACTGCGCGTGTAGTGTGGCGGATGTGGCGGTTATTATAAAGCAATCGGGAAAAAAATCAAATCACAACTTCGATTCACCAAAACCAGCTCAACAATCGATTATAAAGCAATCGGGAAAAAAATCAAATCACAACTCCTTTCCCCACGTTCCACAATTTATCTGAGATTATAAAGCAATCGGGAAAAAAATCAAATCACAACCGAAAAGTGTCGCGTCGTAGACGCTGCTCTATTATAAAGCAATCGGGAAAAAAATCAAATCACAACCTAGGCGTTCGGCTTTTAATCTCAGTTATGAATTATAAAGCAATCGGGAAAAAAATCAAATCACAACTGGCGTTGGCGCAGCGACAGGTATCGCCAAATTATAAAGCAATCGGGAAAAAAATCAAATCACAACAAGCAAGATGGCCACTATTGTCAGGGTACTATTATAAAGCAATCGGGAAAAAAATCAAATCACAACGGACCATATCAGCAGGTTCAGTCGCAAATATTATAAAGCAATCGGGAAAAAAATCAAATCACAACAAACCCGCTGTGGAGCTACATTGCAGCTGATTATAAAGCAATCGGGAAAAAAATCAAATCACAACCCCGGCGAGCGATAGCCTTCGACCCAGAAGATTATAAAGCAATCGGGAAAAAAATCAAATCACAACTAGCTGCTCGCGATACAACCCCGTTTTTGATTATAAAGCAATCGGGAAAAAAATCAAATCACAACTGACAAGTGTCGCGTTGTTGACGCTTCTTTATTATAAAGCAATCGGGAAAAAAATCAAATCACAACTGGCTGACAGCACCGGAGCATCGCAGATATATTATAAAGCAATCGGGAAAAAAATCAAATCACAACTGGAACGGAGCCTCATCGCTCAAAAGGGCAATTATAAAGCAATCGGGAAAAAAATCAAATCACAACGGGCTGAGGCTGATTATATACAGGCGCAAGATTATAAAGCAATCGGGAAAAAAATCAAATCACAACTGACAAGTGTCGCGTCGTAGACGCTGCTCTATTATAAAGCAATCGGGAAAAAAATCAAATCACAACTCGTGAGTTGAGCACATCGCAGCGTGTAAATTATAAAGCAATCGGGAAAAAAATCAAATCACAACAACTGTAGGGAGGTCCAGACCCTCGAGAGATTATAAAGCAATCGGGAAAAAAATCAAATCACAACCTTAGCGGTGCAGGATGGCGCGCCGCAAATATTATAAAGCAATCGGGAAAAAAATCAAATCACAACTAGATCCTGCTAAGGTTATTTTCGCGATTGATTATAAAGCAATCGGGAAAAAAATCAAATCACAACAACAGACGCGCAAGCAGTTGCGGAACAGCTATTATAAAGCAATCGGGAAAAAAATCAAATCACAACCATGGCTTTTCAATTAGTGGCGCCAATTAATTATAAAGCAATCGGGAAAAAAATCAAATCACAACCCGTGAGGCCATTTCTGGGCAACTGGAGGAATTATAAAGCAATCGGGAAAAAAATCAAATCACAACGAGCCGCGGACGGAACAGTCGTGAAGAATTATTATAAAGCAATCGGGAAAAAAATCAAATCACAACGTGATCACTTCACGCTCTCTACGCAAGTTGATTATAAAGCAATCGGGAAAAAAATCAAATCACAACTTTTTTGGCACGCACTACACAACTTTGTGCATTATAAAGCAATCGGGAAAAAAATCAAATCACAACGTCGGGCGGCGGCTACGGATTTTCATTGCAATTATAAAGCAATCGGGAAAAAAATCAAATCACAACCGATGCTCTTAATTGCGCTATCAGGCGCTAATTATAAAGCAATCGGGAAAAAAATCAAATCACAACTTCCTGGAACGGCCCGTAGGCCGCCTGAGAATTATAAAGCAATCGGGAAAAAAATCAAATCACAACTGGCCGCTTTCCAGGGTGGCGCCCAGGCCATTATAAAGCAATCGGGAAAAAAATCAAATCACAACTATATATGCGGAATATTATAGAGATCAAAAATTATAAAGCAATCGGGAAAAAAATCAAATCACAACTCCTTCGGGACTACGATGGGGGGAAGCTAATTATAAAGCAATCGGGAAAAAAATCAAATCACAACTCTTGCTAGCGCTATCAAGCGCTATCCTAAATTATAAAGCAATCGGGAAAAAAATCAAATCACAACCACGCTTCATGATTTTCGTCAGGCCTATCAATTATAAAGCAATCGGGAAAAAAATCAAATCACAACTGTAGCTCCCACAAATTCAAATCTTTCGCCATTATAAAGCAATCGGGAAAAAAATCAAATCACAACCATCTGCCGATGCGCTCTTGCTGCGCGCTGATTATAAAGCAATCGGGAAAAAAATCAAATCACAACAAAACGGTATGGAATACGGCGGGTGGATCCATTATAAAGCAATCGGGAAAAAAATCAAATCACAACTGTAGGAGATGTTTTTGTTGATCCCCTTAATTATAAAGCAATCGGGAAAAAAATCAAATCACAACTACGGTATCCACAGCGGAGGCTGAAGCAAAATTATAAAGCAATCGGGAAAAAAATCAAATCACAACAAAGCGTTCAGGTCTATCTCCAATTTTAGCATTATAAAGCAATCGGGAAAAAAATCAAATCACAACTTTTGGGAAAAAAGGCTTTTTCAGCAAAAAATTATAAAGCAATCGGGAAAAAAATCAAATCACAACCCCGGAGGCACGGTTATCTCGTTTATTATAATTATAAAGCAATCGGGAAAAAAATCAAATCACAACATTCGCACTTCTAGTGTACATTGTGTGTAATTATAAAGCAATCGGGAAAAAAATCAAATCACAACTGCTGTAAATCTGCGGCGAAAGCGGCATCAATTATAAAGCAATCGGGAAAAAAATCAAATCACAACAATCGAGCTCGGAAGTGCGCGAAAAGAGAATTATAAAGCAATCGGGAAAAAAATCAAATCACAACCAAAATGGAGATGCGTCGCGTAGGGATGGTATTATAAAGCAATCGGGAAAAAAATCAAATCACAACCACTCAAGCAAATGCCAATATAGGCATAAAATTATAAAGCAATCGGGAAAAAAATCAAATCACAACTACAGATGCTCAAGCGATAGCTGAGGAGCTATTATAAAGCAATCGGGAAAAAAATCAAATCACAACATGACCCAGATCCGAGTGTCCCTAAACAAGATTATAAAGCAATCGGGAAAAAAATCAAATCACAACTTTTGGAAAAAAAGGCTTTTTCAGCAAAAAATTATAAAGCAATCGGGAAAAAAATCAAATCACAACCAACGGGCTCAAGGTAGAAACTTCTCAGGAATTATAAAGCAATCGGGAAAAAAATCAAATCACAACAAGACGGGCAGATTAATCAAAGCAGATAAAATTATAAAGCAATCGGGAAAAAAATCAAATCACAACCTGTCGGAGCAGTTGTTTCAGGGCTCGTTAAATTATAAAGCAATCGGGAAAAAAATCAAATCACAACCTGATACTGAAAGAAGCCGCGCGGACGCAGATTATAAAGCAATCGGGAAAAAAATCAAATCACAACAGGATTTGAAGGAAAGATACGATGAAGCGGATTATAAAGCAATCGGGAAAAAAATCAAATCACAACGCTGGAGGTCGTTGATACCAGCGAAAAGGAATTATAAAGCAATCGGGAAAAAAATCAAATCACAACCAATTGATAAAGTTCGTTACGATGCCGACATTATAAAGCAATCGGGAAAAAAATCAAATCACAACAATTGGATGGCTCACGTATTTGACTCGAGCATTATAAAGCAATCGGGAAAAAAATCAAATCACAACTGTTCGGCCGAAAGGACTGTATTGGCAACGATTATAAAGCAATCGGGAAAAAAATCAAATCACAACTCTTCACTTAACGTGCTCTCCGTCGTTGCATTATAAAGCAATCGGGAAAAAAATCAAATCACAACTATAATGATAGGTGTTTGCCATATTCAGGCATTATAAAGCAATCGGGAAAAAAATCAAATCACAACGTCGGAGAAATGCGGCATCAGTTCGCTTAATTATAAAGCAATCGGGAAAAAAATCAAATCACAACCCAGTGATTTATCTTCTTTTTTCCCCATATATTATAAAGCAATCGGGAAAAAAATCAAATCACAACGCAAGGGCCGGTGATGATGGTTACGGTTTATTATAAAGCAATCGGGAAAAAAATCAAATCACAACCTTGAATGCCCATTGACACCGAGATGGAGTATTATAAAGCAATCGGGAAAAAAATCAAATCACAACCGCACCAGCACACGGGCGTTATTGTAGATGATTATAAAGCAATCGGGAAAAAAATCAAATCACAACAATAGAAGCCGCAGTGTTCGCAATACTAGATTATAAAGCAATCGGGAAAAAAATCAAATCACAACGCCTAAACTCCCCTGACCTAGGCCCCGACCGAATTATAAAGCAATCGGGAAAAAAATCAAATCACAACACGTTGGAGGGCAACGTTGACCCTGAGCATATTATAAAGCAATCGGGAAAAAAATCAAATCACAACCATGGGGCGGAAATGGTTTCGGTTTCGGTTTCGGTTATTATAAAGCAATCGGGAAAAAAATCAAATCACAACCGATAGGCGCGATTGGTGGTGCTATTTCTGATTATAAAGCAATCGGGAAAAAAATCAAATCACAACTATCTGATGTTGATTATGCATATCCACTTTATTATAAAGCAATCGGGAAAAAAATCAAATCACAACGTTCTCCCCCAGCTGGTGCGGATAGTGGCGATTATAAAGCAATCGGGAAAAAAATCAAATCACAACTGTTTAAAACCAGTTATACCACAGAGCCCAATTATAAAGCAATCGGGAAAAAAATCAAATCACAACCTTGAATGCCAAGTGACACCCCAATAACGATTATAAAGCAATCGGGAAAAAAATCAAATCACAACTAGAACAGGGTGCTTAATCTGGCATTCATTATTATAAAGCAATCGGGAAAAAAATCAAATCACAACTCGTAGCTTAAATTAAAAGCAGAACGTCTAATTATAAAGCAATCGGGAAAAAAATCAAATCACAACCGTGGGGCGGTCCAGGTTTTGGTTTTAGTGATTATAAAGCAATCGGGAAAAAAATCAAATCACAACTATGATGAAATTACAATAGAAACTAATAAAGGGGACCTCTAAAAATTCGCTTTTGATGCCAGACGAAGGGATTTTTTGCGGCAGCGAGGAACGGAAGCCGAGCCATACTTTGCTGTATGGTAAGGCTTTCGTGACAAAGCTGCTCCGTGAAAAAGACCGAGTCTGGTGCGAAATTGGAATTTTTAGAGGTTCCCTAAAGTCCTCCTCAACGAAGGCGTGGATGAGTTTGCACAGGATTGCCGGGTTCGAGAACAGATATTTGTAAGCGCTGTCGCAACTTGCCATGGCTTCAATATAGCTGTTTTGTCCGTACAGCGCAATAAAACCGGAAGAGGGTTTTACGCTGCCCTGAAATCATTGACCAGATGTAGGTGGGCATCTATCCAACTCTAATTTTACTGAATGGTATAAGATTGTCATGAGCCCGGCAAGTTGCCATACTCAGGGCCCATGACCTACAACGAAAAAGCCAGCCAATCAATCTACAATGCCGTGCGCTGTGCCGGAGCCATGAGCCGCAGCGAAATTGCCGACTTTTGCGGTTTGGCGCGGTCGACTGTATCCCTGCAAGTCGCCGAGCTGCTGGCAAGAGGGCTGCTCACCGAGGAAGAGAAACTCCCAGCACAGCGCAAACTCAAGCTCTCCATCAATCCCAAACGAGGTTATTTTATCGGCGGATTGCTGGGCACCCGACGCTTTAGTGTCCAAATTGTCAACTTAAACTATCAGGTCGTTGCCCAAAAAGAAATTGAGCCCACAGAAATTCATGAACCACAAAGTTGCAACACCCAACTGCGAAGTTTTCTGCGCAATCTAATCGAAGAGAACTCTAAGGTCCACGGCAGACTCCTAGGCCTAGGTCTGGGCTTCCCCTTTCCCGTTGACTTTTCCTCCGGCAAACCCGATTCGCCGCCCTACATCCCCCTGTGGCACGACTTTCCCCTGGCTCGTTACTACGGCGAAGAACTGGGGCTGCCGGTGCTGATCGATAACGATGTCAACGTAATGGCCTGGGCCGAAGTCGTGCGGCAGCCACAACTGGACAATACCCTGTTCGTCAAAGTGGGCACGGGCATCGGCTGCGGCATCGTACTGCACCACAGCATCTATCGCGGTGCCCAAGGTGCCGCCGGGGATATTGGGCACATCCCCGTACCCAATCACCACACGCCCTGCCACTGCGGTCATCTGGGCTGTCTGGAAGCCGTAGCCGGGCGCAAAATCTTCCTCAATGCGGCACGGGAAGCAGCAGAGCAAGGGCAAAGTCCGCTGCTGCGGAGCCTTTTACAAGAGCGTGGCGAACTGCGTCTGCGCGACCTGGGCAGTGCCATTCAGATAGGTGACCCGTTTAGCATTCGCTTGTTTCAGGAAAAAGGTGAAATCATTGGCTCCGTGCTGAGCTCCCTGGTCAATGCCTTCAATCCGGACTCGATTCTGTTGGGCGGCGGCATCTGCCAAGTGGGAGGGCCCTACCTGCTGCACGCGATCCGCCAGCGCATCTTATATCGCTCTCCGCACCTGGCCACCACCAAACTCAACATTCAGATGACCCAAGATTTCAGCTGGGGCGGCTCACTGGGCGCGGCAGCCTTGATCGGCGAGCACATTTTCGCCAAAGAATTCCACCAGCGTTTGTTCTCAAACTGAGGAAAATGGCCCACGAAGTGTGCCCTCTGTTCCCGAACAGACGTACAACAGGATAATGCTAAAAACTCTGCTCTTCGGCATAGTCACTGATATAGCGTTGCAAACTGGCAAAGTCGCCGCGCACGATCCGCACCGGAGGCAAAGATTCCAAGAAGTCCCGACCGTAGCGCTTGCTGTTGATGCGCGGATCCAACACCACAACGATGCCGCGATCGCTCCCGCGCCGCATCAGGCGGCCAAAACCCTGCCGGAAGCGCAGGATGGCTTCCGGCAGGCTGTACCGGAAAAACGCATTTTCACCCCGGCGCTCCAAACATTCGGTGTGGGCCGCCACAATCGGGTCGCGAGGCGAGCGGAAGGGCAGACGACACAGTAGCACCTGTGCCAGAGTGGCCCCGGGCGCATCCACACCCTCCCAGAAAGAGTCGGTGGCCAGCAGGCTCAGCTGCACTTCTTCCTTAAAGCGTTGCAGCAGCCGGGCACTGTCGTCCTCGCCCTGGCGCAGCAGACCGAGGCTGCCGCCCTGCTGTTCGAGGAAGCGGTGGCAGTGGTTCAGGGCCGCGTATGAAGTAAAGAGCAGCAGGCTGCGCCCGCCCATGGCCTCCAGAGCCTGCTGACTGAAGTGCGCCACATAGCTGTCAAAGTCGCTGGCTGCGGAGGGGCTCGGAGCATCGGTTGCCAAGAGCAGGTGCACCCGCGCCCGGTAATCAAACGGCGAAGTATAGACTGCGGCACTCAGAGCCCCTCTCTCCATTTCGACATCCGCGGCCAATGGCTCCAGATCTCCAGAGTCCGGGGGACAGGCATCCTGCTCCTCTGCTGCCAGCTCGCTCAGGCCCACGCGCGAGAACCAGTAGTCAAAGCGGCCGCGCACGGTCAGGGTGGCCGAGAGCAGGATGCTGCTGCGCATCGGCTGGTAGAGCACCCGCTGCATCAGCTCGCCGATATTGATCTGGGTACAGACCAACCTCGTATAATCTTGAGACTCCGCACCGCCGCGCCGACGCCTTTCCAGCCAGAACACCCGCTCCGGGCCGGGGACTGCCTCCCCCGCGCTCTCTACTCCCAAGTAGTCGAGCCAGTGCCGCACCCCATCGCTCAGAACGTCCAGTCGGCGCGAGAGCTGGCGCCACTCCAGCAGCAGCTGTTGTTCATCGCCTTCCAACACATCATCGAGCAGTTCGTAGATTTGGCGTTGGGCGCGCAGCAGGGCCTGAAAGGCAATGTGTATCCCTCTCAGCTGTGGTTCCAACTGCTCGCGCAAAGCACTTTGCAGCTCCGCACTCAGATCTTGGCACTGTGGCGGAATGCGCAGGCTCGCAGCAGAGTCCGCGCCGCCGGGCCCGGCTTCCCAAACCTGCCGGGCAGTGGCATCCAATCCTTCCAGAGACTGCTGCAGCGCCTCGCTGAGCGTAGTGATGTCGGGAAGCTCCTCAGATTCCAGCTCGGCATAACGCCGCAGCCGGACCCAGAGGCCGCGCTCGCGACCGCGCTGCTTGGAGTACAGACGGCGCAGGCTGCGCTGGGCGCTGTAGCGGCTCAGCACAGCCGAAAAAAACGACTGGGCACTGCGTTCGATATTGTGAGCCTCATCCAGCACCACATGGCGATAGGGCGGCAGTACAGCGGCCTTCTCGTAGCCGAAATTGCCGCCCGCGCGCAGTTCCAAGTCGGCGAATAAGAGGTGATGATTGACCACCAGAATGTGGGCAGCAGCAGCGCGCCGCCGCGCCTGGATGATAAAGCACTTTTCGTGAAACGCACAACGCAGCCCTAGGCAATTGTCGCTCTCGCCACAGACTTGATGCCAGACCGCGCTGCGCGGACGGAAGCCCAGGTCGCTGAGCGAGCCGTCTCTGCTGAGAGTTGCCCACTGCTCAATACTGGCCAGTTCGGCGGCAAACAGTTCTGCCCGGTCTTCTCCGCTTCGAACCTGCCCGTCTTCCTGCGCTTCGGCACTGCTCAGGCCCAGCTTGCCCGCCTCTTCTTCCCGGGTCTGTTTTAAGCGCCACAGACACAGATAGTTGCCGCGGCCTTTGACCAGCTCGGCTCGCAGCTCCTGTAAGCCCTCGATTCGGCAAATTTGAGGGATGTCCTTTTCGATCAGCTGTTGCTGCAAGTTGATGGTGGCTGTTGAAATGAGCACCCGCTGCTTGTTGCGCAGGGCCCAGAAAGCCGCGGGCAGCAAGTAAGCAAACGACTTGCCAATACCCGTGCCACCTTCGGCGACTGCGATTTTGCCCTCGTTCAGAGCGCTGGCCACCTGGCGCAGCAGGGCCTGCTGCGCCGGACGAAGCTCGTATTCAAGCCCTCCTCCTTCAGTCCTGCCTTCTCCATGGCCAGCTTCAGTGGCGCGGGCGGTACTGCGGGCAAAAGGCCCTTCGGGGCCGAGCAGTGCGCTGAGCTGGTCCGGATCGAGAGGCTGCTCCCGGGCTTCCTGCACGGGACGCGCCACCACGCAGATGCGCGAGAGCCGATTATCAACGATATAAAAGCCGATGCCCTGCATCGCCAGCTCACCGGACACTGCCATGTCGGCAGTACTGGGCTGCACCCCGCCCGAAGGATGGTTGTGCAACACCACATCACCGCGTTCCATATAGGGGAAGTGGGCCAGCACGCTCTCTTCGTTGCCGCAGGCCGCCGCCTCAACAAAACCGACCTGATCGGTCTGGACTTCGCCCGGTTCCCGGCTGGCTGCTCCATGTTTAGAGTCCAAGGCGGCCAGCTTGCCCCACCACAGCACTTCGCCACCATCGTTGGCAGCGATATCTTCGAGCATCTGTTCGCGCACGCTGTGGCTCAGCAATGCCTCAATGTCATTCAGGGCCGGACGCAGTTTACTCACCGCCGGGCTCTAACGCAGATGCTCATGCTGATAGTCCTCAGAAAGGTGCTGCAGGTGGTCGAGGTACTGCAGGAACTTGTCGTCAGCCCCACTGCCAACCACGTCCGAGAGCCGTTCCAGATTCAAATAGTAGCGCTTGCCGTCCCGCTCCTTAAAGAGGTAGGGAAAATGCTCTTCGTCAAAATCATCACATTCTTTGAAAGAGATCGTGACAGAGCCCGGGAAATTGGAAATATAGCGCCAGAACTGTAAGTTCATGCCCTTGACCCGGCAACTTTTGAACACCAAGCTCAGGTGCAGGATCCGGGCATGGCCCTCGCTCCGTTCAAGACCCAACTGCGACCTCAGTCCGGGATAGAACAGATCGATATTGGCGCCGCACAAGTTGGCATCGACAAAAGTAAGGGTTGTGTTGTCAACCGTCACCGGAAGGGCGGGGTCCGACAGCCCAGGCAGTTCTTCGGGCCGGGCTCGCTTTTCGAAGGGCTTTTCGGCGGGATGGGCAGACCGGCAGGCCCCGGTCTGGGAATCTTTGAACGCCAGCCTTGGGTCCACGCAGAAATACAGACCAATCCAGTGGTCTTGCAGGGTGAACATTCGGTGCGGATTTTCGTTCTTGCTCAGGCAGTAGCCGAAATCACACTCTCTGCCGGCATCGACAATCCTGCTGCTACGCTGCTCCAGCGGCAGCATCAGGATGCGCTGCTCTTCCAAATAGCTGAGCACAGGCGAGGGCATGCTGACTGCCGAGGTCTCATGCCGGGTATCGAAATGGGCGGAGAGGCCCTCACCCAGCTTTTCACGAGCCAGCTGCCCGGCCGAATCCAATTCCCGGAGAGGAGCTGCCGGAGCATCTTCTTCGTAAATAAGCTGTACAGCCAGCAGGGTTTCGCAGAGGGCTTCCTGAACTTGCTTGTTTGCAGGGTCCTGGTGCCGGGCGTAGCTCAGTGCGCGGATGTAGGCCAAGGTTTCATCGGTAATCAGCCCCTGTGCCAAGGCTTGCCGGATCGACTCCTTGAGTCGTGTTTTGCGAGCTGAGTGCAACTTGCCCTTTGTCCCGCTTTTCGTACCGCTTGTCGCTGCAACAGAAGTCATGGCTCCCTCCCGTCTTCTTGCCAGGATCCATCATACAGGCCCGCTCTGCCGATGGCAATTCTTACGGGCTCTAAAAGTATGGTAGATTGAGTCTGCCCCCCGCTTACCGCACCGCCCTTTTGAAAGTGCTTCATATGCCCTCTCTTCCAAGGTCCCGCAGGCTCAGAGACCGCTCACGTTTGCCCGGAACCATGTTGAGCAGGCAGGGTATCATAAACAAAGTAAACAGGGTCGAAACACCCAGACCGCCCGCCACTGCAATCCCCAGCGGCTGCAAAACGTTCATTCCGTCTCCCAGAGCCAGAGCTATCGGCAACATCCCCAGCAGCGTGGTAAACATGGTGATCAGGATCGGTGTCAGACGCAGCGAACACGCATCGACAATGGCGGCCCGCTTGATCCGGTGCCTCTCGGCCGCCGTGCCGGGAAGCAGTTCGCCCGTGCGCTCCTTCAGGATAATCAGAAAAAAATCTATCATGATAATGGCATTGTTGACCGCAACTCCGCCAAGCAAAATCATACCCAAAAGTGAGTTGAGCGAGATAGTGGAATGGCTCAGCCACAGGAAAAACAGGCTCCCGGTAATGCCCAGCGGCACGGTGACCAGGATAATCAGCGGATATCGGTAGGAGCCGAACTGCGCGGTGATGACCAGAAAGACCAGCAGCAGCCCTATCACCAGCGCCAGCGTCAATGAGCGAATGGACTCCTGCATCTCTTTTTGCGTGTTGTACCAGCTGTAGCTGACGCCGGGCGCCATGATATCGGGGTTGGCCGCCAGCAGGGCATTGATATCGGCCTGGGCCTCGGCAATCTGAGACGGAGTGGCCTCTGATTCGCCGGTGCGCAGATCAATCGTGATATAGAACTGACGCTTGCCGTTGGAGCTGGAAATGTAGGATTCCTGCCTGTCCTCCTCAAAACGCACAAAATGGTGCAGCGGAATGTACTGGGTCTTTTTGTCCACGCTGACCGGAACGGGATGATTGTAGATATCCTGGTATTCGCGGCCTTTGCCCTGCGGGTTGCGGATGCGGATGGTCTGCGTCTCACTGCTGCCCTTCTTATCCACTTTGAGCTCGCTGACGGTGGCCCCCAGTGCGTATTTCAGCTCTTTCTTGAGATCCAAATCCGCAAATTTTCGGCTCAGAATTGCACGGGGCAGCAGGTTCAGAATCGGCTGGGGTTCGGTTGAGGAGGGTTTGCTGGACACCGAGTAGCGGTAGCCCTCAGTCTGGCCAAAGATGCTTTCAATTTCCGAGCCGCCAATCAACCGGGCTTCTTCGCTCAGGTCGTCGAGCAGAGCAACAAATTCCTCCCGATCTTCGTAGCCGGGGTCGATATTGAACCACAAGACTACGCGATTACTGCTGGGTGTGCCGATGATGCTCTGCCGGATGCGCGGCCCGAGGACACTCAGGCTGAGGGCAAACAGGGTGATGCTCAGGGCAATAAAGCCCCATTGCAAAGCGCGCCGCCCCAAAAAACCGGAGAGCAGACGGCGGTAGCATGCGACCAGCAGGGCGGAGAAGCGCTCGCTCAGGCGCTCGGCAGAGCCTTGAAACCTGTGCCGCGAGCCTTGCCCGGCCGGCCCTTTGTTTTTATCCGTGCTGCGCAGCATGTAAAAGGCCAGCAGCGGCACCACCAGCAGGGCGATCAGCAGCGAGCTGAACAGGGCGAAGACAATCGTCTGGGCCAGGTCGCCGAGGACGGCGCTGGCCAGCGGCGCAGTGAACGAGAGCGGAAAGAACACCACTATGCTGGTCAGTGTCGATGCCAGCACCGGCAGCCAGACTTGCCGCGTGGCACAGGCAATGGCCTGCCAGGCCCTCAAGCGGGGCTGCTCCAAGCGGATGCGGTGGATATTTTCGGTGACCACAATACTCGCATCAACGACCATCCCGGTGGCGATAGTCATGCCGCCGAGTGAAATCATGTTGATGCTGATGCCCCGGAAGTACAGCAATATCAGCGATACAGGAGTCCGCTACGCTTCAGTCACAACGGAGCAGTTCTAACAGTGCTTCCAGCCCGATGGCAGCGTGGATAGCTTCCAGAAAGCTCAGCAGGCGGGGCCCACTACTGCGACCAATCAGCAATTGGTAGATTTCCGGGAAGACCTGAGCGCTCTCCAGTTCTGCCTGTTGCATTAAGTCATAGAAACCGTTGTTCAGTTGCTTCCGGTCGAAGACCGGGACGCTGAACTGCTGCTGCAAATGAGTGCGCAATGAGGGCAGAAAGTCCCGCAGCGCGGTACCGGGCTGAAAGCCCGCACCCAGGGCCTGGCCCGGCCGGCGCAGCCGGAAACGGAACTCTTCGGGTGCGTAGTTCCTCACCCAGTGCCAAGCGCAACGCGCCCAGTTGCGAAAGCGCTCGGTACTATGCTCAGGCACCGGGGTGCCCTCCTGCTTCAGAAAATTCTGTACTGCAGCTAGGCCCGTCTCGTGTGCGCCGTTGTGGATTTGCAGCAAATTGCACAGATGGCGCAGCGGCATGACAAACGGCTGCTCGGCGGCGGGCCGGGAGACGACGGAAAGCTCATAGATGCGCTTGAGCTTGGCTTGTTTTTTTGCCTGCTTACCCTCTTTGGGTGGTTCATAATAGGCTTGTTCACAACGAGCAAAATCATCGTAGATCTTTAGTACGTCCAAGTCAAACGAAATGGCAAATTCTGAGTTGGGCCGGGTGCCGGCAAACAGAAAGCGCACGATTTCAGGCGGGTAAATCTCCAGCACGTCCTCCAAACTCAGCACCTCACCTGACGAGGAAGAAATTTTGCCACCCAGACCCTTGATGCGCACAAAATCGTACTGAAAGGTCACGGGCGCATCCCGGCCATAAATGGCCTTGCAGGTTTCGCGGGCCGTGCTGAAGCTGCCGCCCTCAGAATGGTGGTCTTTGCCCGCCGGTTCAAAATCCACACTCTCATAGGCCCAGCGCATTGGCCAGTCAATGCGCCACGGCAGCTTGGCCAGACCGCTTTGGCGCAGGTCGAGCTGCTCGCTGTGCCCGCAGTGTTCACAGCGGTAGCTCAGTTGCCACTCACCGTCCCAGCCGCTGCAGACGGTCTGGTCGCGATGGCAGTTGCCGCAAAAGAAGCTGACCGGCCACCAGTCAGGCGGCAGGGGTCGACTGCGGTGGACATCCAGCTGCCGGCGGATCAGATCGCGGTGTTCCAAAGCCTTGCGTATGCCTTCGGCGTAGTCCGAGGCCTGATATTTTTTAGCTTGGTAAATATATTCCGGTTCGATGCCAACCCTGGGCAGTACCGTTTCCAGCTTCTTTTCGTTGGCCCGGGCATAGGATTCTTCACCGCCCGACACATCGGGAACGCGGGTGATGGACTGGCGCAGGAACTGCTGGAGCATTTCCTGCTGCGGCATATCGGCCGGAACCTTGCGAAACACATCGTAGTCGTCCCAAGAATAGATAAAGCGCACCGGAGCGCCTAGGTCGCGCAGGGCGCGCACTACCAGTTCAACCGAAATAATCTCGCGGAAATTACCGATATGCACCGTGCCCGAAGGTGTAATTCCCGAAGCACAGACAAAGGGCTGCCCGGGCTGCTTGCCCAATGAGCGCTCGCGCACAATCCTGCTGGCGCAGATGTCAGCCCAATGATCGCTGAGGGGCTGAGTCTGTAATTGCTGGTTCTGGTCGGAAGCTGGGTTCATCTGGTCGGCTTTGCCTTAGAATTATGGGACTGCGCTGCGAAAGGCACAATATATCCGGAAGCCCTCCTGCGGGCAATCTCAGTGCTGGTTTTTAGAGGTGCTCTTTTTTAGAGGTGCTCTTAATGGGGACCTCTAAGGCTCTATCGGCTGCCGGGTATTGGCAAAGAGGGGATCAGGGCCCAAGTTGATACTGGGCCACTTGCCCGCGTGAAACGCCCACTGACCCGGCTCCGAGCCAAAATCAAGGTCCGAAAAATCCGCTTGCGTGGTGCCGGGACCGATCGTGATCTCCGTTCCGTCATTTCCGCTTGTGCTCCCCGAGATGCCGACCAATTCGCGTTCTCCGGGCTTTCCGGAGCTGTAACCGGCAATATCCCCTCTGAGCGTCTTAGTGCACACAGACGGGAATCGTTTCAGAATATTTGCAGTGAAATTCGAACAAGTGCTTCCCGCCACAAGAAAGCCATATGTTTTATCGCTAAAACCGTTCTTCTTTAAGGTACCGCGCATATAGCCCCTAGTAAATGCAGTATTGGTATGGTTTAAGCCCGTTAAACCACCGACATTTCCGTTTCCGGTAATCGTACCCCTGTAGAAACCGACAACTTTGCCCTCATCTCCCAGCTGGCCCACCAGGCCGCCGGCACGGTTTAACGTGGCAGTAAGTTCACCCGTAGCATATCCGAAGATCTCCGGAGCTTCCTTGCCTACGGTGTTCCCCGTCTCCGGAAATCCCGGAAAAAAGACTGCTGTGCCGCCGAGCAGGCCCCCGATACGAACCTCTCCGGAAGCCCGTAAATCAGTACTATACCCTACGATCTTTCCGTCTGTCCAACCGACCAGTCCGCCGACAAAATTCTTGCCGGATACGATCAGGTTTTGAGTATATCCCGTTACATTCCCGAAGCTCGAACCGACCAGACCGCCGACAAAATCTTTACCAACGGATACTTCGAGATCCTTGGCATATCCTGTTACGGCTCCGGAACTCCAGCCGACCAGTCCGCCGGTACTTTCCCCTGTACTTTTTACGACATTGTTTGGAGAGTTGCCAAGCACGGCCCCACTGACACTGCCGTTGCGGCTGCTGCCCACAATGGCGCCCACATACTCAGCTCCCTGAATATTGACATTGTTCAGGCGGACATTTGAGATTGTGGCATCTTCGCTCCGCCCAAACAGGCCAACATAGCTTTCATCGGGGCGTTGAATGAAAAGATTGCGAATCGTGTGTCCGTTGCCGTCAAATTTCCCTGTAAAGGGGGTTCCTTGGAAATCGCTCTGCGTTTTGTTTGTATCGCAGCCGACGGGTTCAAAGCCTTCTGCCGGAAACCCCTCTGTTCCGGGCGCGGGGAACGTGATGTCGCTGACCAGGTAGTAGTCTCCGGCGAGGTTTTCCCGCATTTTCTGCAGCCCCTGCCATGTGCGTATGAGAACACCACTTCTGGGAGGAGCTTCGGCTATGGGAGGAGAATCGGAAGAAGATTCGGGCGGGTCGCAGGCGACCCATAAAATCAGGGAGCAGACAAATAAAAGGATAAATGGGCGTAAAATACCGGCAGAGAAATAATTTCCTCTGCTATATGGGTTTAATTTTTTCGATGAGCGATGAGCGATGAGCGATGAGCGATGAGCGATGAGCGAATTTTACTGAACTTGTGTTCCATAGTGCAATACTCCTTGGTATTATTATGCAAAATAATGCATAAAGATGATGTTCCGGCCAAGGTCGGAATGGTTTTAATAAAAGATAAAATGGGGTTATGAAATGGCTTGTTCTTCTTAAGAATATACGATTTCCCCGCGGAGGGCAAGAGAAATTGCAGGAAAATCCCTAAAAATTTGCTTTTTCTGGGAAGGCGGCCCTTCACAACTGCGCTGCCTGAGTGCCGCGGAATTTCTCCATAATAAGAGGAACGAAGGGCGGAGATGAAAGGTGTAGCGGAGGCCAAACCAGCAAGCCCCTAAAGGGCTGTCTTTTCTACACAAGTACAAAAATCCTAAATAATCGATATTTCCATTGAACATATATAATAATATCATTTTTATGTGGAATGGGAAGGGAATAGCAACGATTGAGAGGTTATACAAATGGCATCCACCCAAATTATTCCGAATATCCATACATGGGCTATCCAAGTTTTTAAATACCCTAAAGGGAACCTCTAAAAATTCCATTCTACGCTCTTGCTCGCTCTTTTGAAACGAATAGCTTCGTCAGCAAAGCCTTACCATACAGCAAAATATGCCTCGACTTCACTTCCTCGCTATCGACAAAATCTCGCTGATTCAGCATCAAAACGCGGTACAATCGCTGCGGGAAAGCAGAGCGATTGTACAATTCTCGCGAAGCGATACCATTTTTAGAGGTCCCCTAAAGGGAACCTCCAAAAATTCCAATTTTGCGATTGAAGCGGCGATCTTGTTGCCGCATAAAGGGTTCTGCCTTGCGGCAGGATTTGTAGCGAATGGCCTCCTTTGATGTGCCGTTCGCTTTTTAGAGCTTCCCTTGTTCAATTGCCGCTTCCCAGTACAATCTTCCACAACCTTTGGGGCATGAGAAGTTGGGCGGGGAGCTGACTCATATGACAGACAGCAAGATCAGACGACTGTTCCATCAGTTGATTCAGAGCAAGCTGCGCGCCGGCCTAGCTTGGCTGAATCAAACGGTGACGATTATTCTTGTTCCCAGTACCCACAGCCATTCCATCACCGTCAAATTTCGCCCGCTTTGGTCCGTTCTAATACTCATCGCGCTGACCGGAGTCGGGGTCACTAGTGCGGTAGTGCTTTCTAATAGCACTACCGCACGCTTGGCCAAGGCCTCCTTGGCCGGAGAGCTTGAAAACAGTCGTCAGGCCCTTGATGATGTACACTCACAAGTGGAAAATATGGTGGCCCTGATGGATCAATTCCAAAGCACCATCTCTCTATTTGACTCCAAATCCCAGGACCCCGGTCTGGGCACCGACCACAGTGCTCAGGATTTCATCGACATTACTTCTGCTGTGGGTATGATGGGCTCTAGCAACATGAGCGACATTGAGCGTCTGAAATTGCTTAATTCCTCATTGGAAAGTTCAATGTCTCCCCTCAAAGAGTCGCTGAGCCTGCTGGCCAATCAGCAACGCCTGCTGCGCGAATTGCCCACCCGCTGGCCGGTCAAAAACCACAACCAGGCGCGCATTTCTTTTCTGTTCGGTCCCAATCTGGACCCAATCAATCGCAGACGCTGGTACTTACACCGGGGCTTGGATATTGCCGGGTCTCCCGGTACTCCGCTGGTCGCTGCTGCGGGGGGCAAGGTGGTCGAAGTTGACTACAGCCCGTCAGGTTACGGCAACTATGTCATCATTAAGCATAAGTACGGAATTTATACTCTTTATGCCCACCAGCAAAGAGTTTTCGTGCGCGTGGGAGACATCGTTTCCCAAGGTGACAACATTGGCTTGATGGGGGCCACAGGCCGGGTAACCGGGCCTCACGTCCACTTCGAAATCCGCATTGGCTCACAGATTGTCGATCCCATTGTCTATCTGCGCATGGCAGATGTCAATCGCAAGGAAATTGATACATTCTTTGATCGCAATCACAGGGTCAGCTACAGAGGTGGTAGGGACTGATGTCAGACATCGAAAATCAGCAGCGGGGACGCTATAATTCTTCCAGCTTTTCGATCATCAGCGAAGATGCGGTTTATCGGGGCGATGTGGAATTTGAAGGTGTATTGCACATCAACGGCGATTTCTACGGCAAGATTCAAGGCAATGGCGACCTGGGCGTGGGGCTCACGGGCCGGGTTCGTTCGGTAATCCGCGTCAACAATGCGGTCATCAGCGGCTTGGTCTGTGGTGATTTGTTTGCCCAAGGACGGGTCGGCATCAAATCTTCGGCCATTGTAGTTGGCGATATTCGGGCATCCTCTCTGGTTGTCGAAGAGGGCTCTATCTTACATGGCAAACTGGAAGTTCTGGATTCGGAAAAACAGCGCAAAATTACCAAGCCTGCTCTGTCGGCTTACCGCAAGAACAAAACCGGGGAGTCGAGTCCGGCAATAGGCTCTGCTCTCAAGAGCAGTCAGAAGAGCGACAAACAGCCTGCGACACAAAACCAGAAAACCCCGCACAGTAATAACAACGCGGCAGCAGAATCGCCTGAATCCGACAAATCCGCAAAAACCGGGGCTACCGAAGCGGAGCAGGAAACCCCACGCAAGAGTAAGTACTCGGTCTGGAATTGAGGCGTGGTCTAAGGGAACCTCTAAAATGGTATCGCTTCGCGAGTATTGTGCTATTGCCCTGCTTCGCCTCGGCAATAGCACCGCGTGAGGAACGCCGGTAAGCCAATGGCCGCAAAGTTACAGAACCTCGACTCTAATATTTCCAGTGCGGGTCTGCTGCAAGCCGGCAAACAGCACAAAAAAAACAAAGCCGAAAGACCAGACGGTTCCCGTTTCTCGCACCTGCTCAAAAAGGAGCAGACAACGGCGACAGTCCGGAACTGCAACCCCCAGGAAATCCTGCGAGACTACTTGGAGCGGATCTCTGAGACGGGAGAGAGACTGCAAAAAGCCCCTACTCCCAGTGTGTTGAAAGAATACCGCCGTTTGATTCAGGGCTTTCTCGAGCAGAGTACCCGTGAGCTCTACCAGATTGATGAAGATTTGGGACGTCTGAACTTTAGTACCGGCCAGCGCAAGAAATACTCGCTGATCCGGGTAATCGATCAGAAATTGGAAGAACTGGTGAAAGTGGTACTGCGTGAACAGGATGCCAACCTGGGCATTCTGCAACGCATTGAAGAAATCAAGGGCCTGCTGATCGATCTGCTCTCCTAGCGGGAGCTCCAAGGAAACCCTGGAAGGCACCCGATTCGGGACGCGCTACTCTGCGCCGAGTTCGAAGCCCAGATGGACCCAGCTCCCTCCGGCATAAGAATCGAGCAGGGGCTGGTAGCGCGAGCTGCCATATTTGGTAGTCAGGCGACTCAGATTGCTGCGCGCCGATGATGGCGGACTGATGATTTCCATACGAGACCCTTTGGGAGTTTTGCCCACGTAATAATCAAACGGCATAGGCAGGGTATCCCTGCCTATGCCGACGATGATCGGCAGGCTCAGAGCACTTTGCCCGTCAAATGCTTTGCGTTCCAACGTGATATTCAAGTCTTCTCCGGGCTGTGGCAGGTCTCCCTGCCCCTCCTCTACCATGCGATAGTAGTATCCAAACTCATCGCGCTGCCAATCCTCATGCTGTTTGAGCAGAGCGTCCACCTGCGGCCAGGTGGATCGGGTATAGTCTTCCCAGCGCCGTTCTAGGTTCTCCCGGTATGCTTCTCTGTTCTGGGCTAAGCTCGCCAGGAAGTTCTGGGCGGCATCGCTCTTGGCTTCCAAACCCAGCAGCCTGAAACCCTGCCGAGCCGGGATCTGGACGGTTGGCTGGCTTTGCCCTTCAAGCTGATCGGCAAAAAATACCAGGTTGTTCTGGTCGCGCGCACCTGTTTCTCGGTCTTTGTCGGTATGGGTCAGCACCAAGATATCGCCTCGCAGTATGCTACCGCTGCGCCAGAACGCCAGCCCTCCTTGCGGATGAGCAAGAGAACGCATGTCGGGCAGGCTGTAGATGCCACTGGAGTCGGGCAGACTGATGAAGGCATGGCCATAGACTCCCTGGTTCTGCGAACGATATTGCACTTGCTGATACAGCTCCTGTTCCTGCCGGGCGAAGTAGAGGAAGGCAGCTACCAGGATTGGATATTCCCGGTAGCGCAAGGCGTAGGTCGCAGCGGCACTGCTCTGACACTCACAGTCTTCGGAAACAGTTTCCGGGAACTCAGGCAACGGGGCAGCTTGGCCAAATCCGGTGTACAAAATTAAATCTGAGGAAGGAGGATGGCTCTGTTCTGGTGCTTCGTCTGTCGCAGCCACTTCGTTGCCATTGATCTCGACTGAATGATCTGCGGCACTTTGGGCGCGCAGCGCGGGGCTGAAAAGGCTGGTTGCCAACAACAGGGACGCACTCAACAGCAAAATATTGTAAAGGTTCCAGTCTCTGGTGCTCCGTAGCGTTTGTCGCTGCATGTATTCTCTTCCTTATCTTTGGTTCTAGTCTGCGCAGCCGTCTCAGAAATTTTGCGGAGAAGTACCAAACTTCTTCGTTATCGGCAAAATCTCGCTTACTGAACATCAAAAGCGAGTTTTTAGAGGTGCCCTTAAGATTTTAAGTGTCACAGCACTCTTCGACCAGATATTTGCCCCACTTTCGCCGGAACTTTGTCATTTCCCGTAAAATGCCGCCAGGGTCGACCGTCCTTTTGCGAGCTGGCGCAGCATCTTTCTGTGGTGGCAAATTTTCCCTTAGAAATGCTCTGCCAGAGGTTTCCTGCGATTTCTTTCTGTTCTGTGCCTGGCGCTTTCGGGTATCTGTTTTGTTGCCGCGCTGCGGGAACAAAACAGATACTTCCCACTACCCAGAACCAGATAAATCGCAGCCAGAACGACAATAATGAAGCTACTGGGAGTCATATTGATTTCGATGCTGATCAAGAGGCCCAGCCACGAACTGAACAGCAAAACAGCACAAGAATATACCATCATTTGCCAAAAACTCTTGGCAAACAGGTTGGCGATGGCACCGGGGATGCTGAACAGACCCAGGGTCAGCAAAATCCCCACTGCGGAAATCACTGCGATAATCGAATACGAAATCAGCAAATAGAAGATAAAAGAGTAGAGCTGAACAGCCATGCCCCGACTCTTGGCAAATTCCTTGTCGAAGATAAACAGCTGGTGGTAACGCCAAGGCAATATCAATACCAAAAATACCACAATGTTGAGAATACCCAGCTCCCAGAGTTCTGAATCCTGCACGATCAGGATGTTGCCCCACAGATAGCTGTGCAAACTGACACCTCCCGGGACCGTCTGCAACAACAAAATGCCAACTGCCATACCGGTACTCCAGATGACATTGAGCAGGGTGTCGATACGGACACTCGGCTGCGACTCGGCCAGAAACAAAATAACAGCAGCAGCCAGCGAGACCAACAACATGCCCAAAGATGGCGTGAAGGCCTCCCAGCCCCAATGGTAGGTCGCATACTTAGCCATTCCCAGACCCAGCAGGGAGGCATGTGCAATGGTGCCGATACTGGCGTTGTAGTTCTTCAGACTGACGTAGACGCCGATGGTGCCAAAGCTGGGAGCCGCCAATAACAGGAATAGAAAGGCGTAGAGCAGGGGGCGCCCCTCCGGAAGGAATAGGTACTGCCAGATATTGCTCACACAAGCTCGCTTTGTCCGGACAGGCCCCAGTGACGGTACAATAGCAATAGAATATCCTCGCTCAAGAGGCCCCGCACATCGTGGCAGTGCGCACTGGTGCCGCGCTGCGGCAGAGCATCGGGAGACTGCGGGCTCTCTGCCGGGTCGGGCGGTACCAAGCAGAGTATATGCTCACAAATATGGGGTATCATACTGATGTCGTGTGAAATAAATAGAATCGTGTGTTTTTTCTTGAGTCGGTGGCAGATCTGTACAATTTCGCGTGCGGCATTCGGGTCCACCGAGGCAGTCGGTTCATCGAGGATCAGGATCGGAGACTGTGTAGCCAAGGCCCGCGCGATCAGGACGCGCTGCTTCTGTCCGCCGGAGAGCATCGAAAAACGCTCTTTGGCATACGCTTCCATTCCCACCTGGGAGAGTGCTTTCAGGCACAGTTTGGTACGCTGTCTGCTGCAGTGAGAGCATAACGTGCGCCAGAATGAATAGCTGAGGGCTCCCCCCTCGACCACGTCCAGCACCCGTATTGGCAGGCGAACATCAAACTGCAAGTGCTGGGGAACGTGGCCGATATACGAGCGGGCCGCTTGCTCCGCACCGCTTTGCGAAGTCCGGGAAATTCCGCTTGGTTTTCCGAGCTGCTTTCCCAGAATCTGGATTGAACCTCGCTGAATCGTCTCAAGCCCGAGTAACAAGCGGATCAGGGTGGTCTTGCCGCTGCCGTTGGCCCCGATAATGACCCAGAAGTCACCACATCTGACCTGCCAATCGAAAGCGGAAAATATAACCCGCTGACAGCCAGGGTACTGAAAAGAAAGATTTTCTATTTCAATGGCATTTTTAGTCATAAATCAAGTATTATGAGGACCTCTAAAAATTTACCGTCTCACTATCCCGAAAAATCTCTGCAATTCACATCGGAAGCGAATTTTTAGGGTCCCCTTTGGAATTAACTCTCTTCCTTAAAAACAAAAATTATATTGATTGTAATTCGGTTGTTCAATGGGTAAAAATAATAGGTAAAAATAATAAAACAGTTGTTTATAAATATTAATAAACCTGTTGCAAAAGAATATATATTAAGGAATTCACTGGAGGCCGTTCCCGGTCAAAAAGCGTTCAATAAGGCAGTGAGACCCTTGCAAGCTCTGCTTTTATCTTTAGGACACCTCTAAAAATTCGCTCTTATTACGAAGCTATTTTCGAGCTTCCCGTAAACAGATTCTAATGGGCACCTCTAAAAATTCCAATTCTGCGCTGAATCGCGATCTTGTTGCCGAATAAAGGTTCTGCCTTACGGCAGGATTTGTGAAGAATGGCCTGCTTCGCCCCGCCATTCTTCACCGTCAGCAAAGCCTTCCCATACAGCAAAGTATGCCTCGGCTTCACTTCCTCGCTATCGACAAAATCTCGCTGATTCAGCATCGAAAGCGAATTTTTAGAGGTGCCCTAATACCAATCCGTAGAAGTAGAGTAGAAGTAGAGTATATGATGAATGTTTGTCACTCCCGTGAAAACGGGAGCCTATCTGGCAAATGCTCTATGCCGAAACTTCCGCTTTCACGGGGAATGAGGGGATCAATCGGAAAGAATGCCACTTTTACCGAATGGTATAAGGCAGGCCCCTTACTTCCCAATGCCAGGCGCCTCCCTCAAAGGCTCTCAAGGCTCCGGCAGCCCGCAATATGGGAATCCCGGATTGACCGGGAGATTTCATCCCGATACGATTCAGCCGCTTCGGCTATCTTGTGGAATCATTAGAATTTCCCCACGAGAATCCCGGTTTGCGCGAGAGTGGTGGAATTGGTAGACACGCCAGATTTAGGATCTGGTGCCTTTGGTGTAAGGGTTCGAGTCCCTTCTCTCGCAGTTTGTCGAGCTGTTCAGTAGAACCGGCGGGGTCCTGTGGGTTTTTATCGGAGCAAGAGCACCTTTAAAAAGTTGCTCTTGCTGCCAGTTGAAGCGATGTTCAGAAGTTCTGGCTATTAAGGGGACCTCTAAAAATTCCCCACCACAGAAGGATGGCGCGCCGGACTCGGTCTTTTTCACGGAGCAGCTTTGTCACGAAAGCCTTACCATACAACAAAGTATGCCTCGGCTCCCGTTCCTAGCTGCCGCAAAAAATCCCTTTGTCCGGCATCAAAACGCGGGACAATCGCTGCGGCGAAGCAGAGCGATTGTACAATTCTCGCGAAGCGATACCATTTTTAGAGGTGTCCTTGACAACAATTTGCAACAGAAGGATGGTATGTTCCGTGGCAGAACGACATACGGTGGAAAGCCTGCCTGGGGCTAGGGCCCGCATCACATTCCAAATTGCCGGAGAGACAACTGCCGGAGAGTACCGGAAGATGCTGCAGAACTACGGCAAAAATATTGAAATCAAAGGATTCCGCAAGGGTAAAGTGCCGCGGGAACTGCTGGAGCGCAAGTTTGGCAAAGAACTGCGGGCCGAGGCCTTCCAGCAGATTGTCGAGGGCTCGACTAGGGAAGCCCTGCCCGGTGTGGAACCTAAGGCGCTGGGCGTTGGTGATACCCGGCTCTGCGATGAGGCGGGCAGGGCACTGACGCAGGAAGCCGCGGGCCAGCTCATCGAATCCTTCCAACCGGGCCGGGACTTGCAGTTCTCAGTGGCTTATGAGACCGTGCCGGAAGTGCCTCTGGCGACACTGGAAGGCTTGCAGTTCAGTCCGGTGGAAGTGCTTGTTGGGGAAGAAGATCTCTCGCGCGAACTGGAGGAGTTGCGCGAGCAGAACAGCCTGATGGTCGAGCGAAAAGATAAACCGGGTCAGGACGGAGACACTCTGTCGCTGGAGTTCGTCATACGGGAGGCAGGCCAAGAGCAGCCGGCCGAGGACCAGGAGAGCGAGCTTGCGAAAGTGTACTTGGGAGAAAAAGATCGCCACGGCTTTGAGCCCAAGGTCAGAAACTTAAAAAGTGGTGAGAGCATAGTTCTTGTGGCCCACAACTTCCCCGATGATGAGAATCTGGGAGAGGAGATGCGGAACAAAGTCCATGATGTTTGGCTTAAAGTCAACAGCATCCATACGCGCGAACTGCCTGAGCTGGATGATGACTTTGCCCAGGATATCAGCGAAGATTACGAAACGCTGGACGAACTGAAAAAAAGCACCCGCGAGAAGCTAGAGCACAATGCGCAGCAGCTCCGGGAGAAATACTCTCTGTTGCAGATCTACCATTACTGGGCCGCTGAACTGGAGTTCGCCATCCCCGCATCGATGGCGAGCTATCAGGTTCAAGGGGTGATGGAAAAAATCAAGCAATCCATAGGCGGGGAGGACAAGGCCCTGATGTATTATCTGGCCCTGCAATACGGCAGCCCCCAAAAGGGCCTGCGAGCTCTCAAGCGCGAATCCCTGCTGGAACTGTTTGTCGAGCTGCTGCGCAAGAAACTGCTCGAAAGCAAGGGCTGGGAAGCCGGTGATGCGGAGGTTGAAGAGGAGCTGGAGCATATGGCGCGCCACCAGGGCCAGACTGCGGAACAGCTTAAGGAGCAGTATTCGGAGCAGTGGCCGCAGGTCAGAGAGCATTTTGCCGAACGTGCCTTGACCTCACGTCTGAGCAAAGAATTGGTGGCTGAGGCTGTTTTCCGGGCCACTTCCGGGCCCGAGCAATGGAGTGTGAAGGACTTGCAAGAGCGGAGCAAGGCTTTGGAGCAGAGCTGCCAGGCGCTGGTGTTTGAGCGCTTTTCGCCGTTTGAGCCCGAAAGTCCTGACGAAGACCCCGATGAAAACCCTGACGAAAATTAGGTATTCACAACTCTTTTCCTGCAGAGCTTCCTGTAAGGCATTAGGGACTTTGCCTGCGCATGAGTGAACTTATTGAGAGTTATCGGTTTGGCGACTTTTGCAGCAAGCTGCTGCTCTCGCCACTTTCCCAGCTTGGGCAATTGCTGCGGGAGAGTGATTTTGTAGTTGCCGATCCCCGCACGGCCGGGCTGTTGCCCTCGCGCCCCGACTTTTTGCTGGAGCCCGGAGAGCAAAACAAGACTCTGGCCCAGCTTGAGCGTCTGCTCGGGGCCTTCGCCGAGCGCCGCTTGGTGCGCAGCAGCCGGGTACTGGCCTTTGGCGGCGGTCTGCTCTGCGACTTGACCGGCTTTGCCGCCGCTACTTATATGCGTGGCTGTGCCCTGATCTTAGTGCCCACCACCCTGCTCTCGATGGTCGATGCGGGACTGGGTGGCAAGACCGGATGTAACTTCCAAAACTACAAGAATATGATTGGCAGCTTCTACCCGGCGGGCGAGGTGCACATTGTCCCGGAAGTGCTGGCGACTCTGCCGCCTCGCGAGTTTCTAAGCGGGCTGGCCGAACTTTGCAAGCACGCCTTGCTGAGCGAGAACGAGAGCCTGTGGCGGCAACTGCAAGTGCGCAAAGGGGAGCTGAAGGCTCCGTCAAGTGCGGGAGACCGGCTTGCAGCGCAAGCCGCCGCGGCCGGTCTGCGCGAACTGCTGATCGAAGGGGTGCGGGTCAAGGGCCGGATTGTGGCGCGCGACTTATATGAACGTGGTGAGCGGGCCTTTCTGAATCTGGGTCACACCTATGCTCACGCCCTCGAAAAGGTCTCTTCCTTTGCCTGTAGTCACGGCGAAGCCGTGGCCTGGGGACTGAGGCAGGCCCTGCAGCTGAGCGCCGAACTGGGTTATTGCAGCCATGATTACACTGCCCAAGTGCAGGAACTGCTGAGCCGACTTGGCTTTGCTCTGAAGGAACTCGACTGGTACCGCGCCTATATCCTTCAGAACGGACCCGACTCGCTGGCCGGGGAACTGCTGGCGGCTATGGGGCAAGATAAAAAGCGCCGGCAGTCGGACGGGCAGCTGCGCCTTGTGCTGCAGCGCGGTCGGGGACAGACCGTGATTCGGGAATTGGCGGCCGAAACCGTTCTAAAAAGCATGCTGAAAGACTTTTGAGCACCTCTAAAAATTCGCTTTTGATGCTGAGCGAGTGAGATTTTCACGATAGCGAGGAAGGAAAGCAGAATGATACTTTGTTGTATCATGGAGCTTTACTGACGAAGCTACTCGTGACAAAGATCACCGCTCAGCGCGAAATTGGGATTTTTAGAGGTGCCCTTTTAAAGGGAACGCTCGGGAACCTGTTTCCGCTCTCAGCAGCAAAGCTTCTCGCCTTTATCGGAGATTGCCGGACTCCCGGCATCGGCAGACCCTTGTTATACCGGATCTTCAGAGGAGAGGTGCTAGGATTACCCTTTAAATTGGGCTTCTTGCAAGTTTCTTTAAAGATTTTCCACTTTTTCATTTTCCGTGCCCCGTGACACTATCGGCTAAATCTCGTTGATTCAGCATCGAAACGCGGTGCTGTTGCCGAGATGAAGCAGGGCAAATAGCACAATATTCGCGAAGCAATGCCATTTCAGAGTCCCCAAACGATTGGCTGTGTTGGTCGATGGCTTTGCGCCTCAAGAGGCTGCGAAATTAATGCTCAAAGGAGGTGGCGAGCAGAGCCTCCAGCAGCGCAGAAAAATTGCGGCTTAGCTGCAGCAGTTTCGGCCAGTTACAGTGTTCCGCCTCCTGATAGCCCGCCTTGGGCAGACACAGGCGCAGCAAATAATCAGCAGCAAAATCCTGCTCCTGCCACCAGCCCGGAGCATCCGACAGAGCACAACCATTAAGGATACTCCGCTCCAGACCTTGCAGGATCTGCCACTCGTCCCGCCAAAAATTGCGCAGCAGCCGGTGCTGTGCCTCCAGAGAGTCCAAGCTGACCAAGCTGCTCGGGTCGACAGAAGCACCGCCCGAAACGCCGCCGGGTGTCGGGTCGGGCGCGGCGCTTCGCAGTACTGCGCTGGCCTGCCGGTAGTTCAGCGCAGCGATGCTTGGCAGTTCCAGAAGACCTGGCAAACGTGCGATTCGACAGCCTCTGCCACGGCGCTGCACATAACTTTGCAGTTGCCGGGCGTAAGCATAGAGAACCCGGTCGCTGACGAAGCCCGGAGCCAACTGCTCCTTGTCCATATCCGGGGAAGCCCGACCCAACGAAGCGGCAAAACAATTGAGCGGATTCAAACGCCGACTCCACTCCAACAATTTGCGATGTATTGAAGTGCCACGAAGGTGCCGCAAATCCTTCGGGTAGGCAAAATCATAGCCGACCAGCAGTATATTGCCGGGCAGCTCTGACACTCCACAGAGACCATGCAGGACCACGGCGAGCGAACTGATTCCAACCGAGCCCAAGGGCTCCAGTTCCAAGAACAGCTGAGTCTGCTGAACCTGGCTCTGCCGAGCCCGGTCATCTCCGGCGCCACTTTGTTCTGCCTGCCTGCGCAGTTGACCCAACCGCTCGCATAGGGAGCGCAGACGCTGCCACAACTGCATTGGCGCAAACTGCGTGGCAGTCAACACAAAAGGAACAGGCAACGCAGCAAAGCTGCGCGGATCGCAGCTTAGATCGGCGATCTGCCAAAGCTGTCGAGTCTGCTCAGTACTCTTTGATGTCTGCTCCCTCAGCAGCCCTGAGACACCATAGAAATCCTGTAAATTGAGAACCTGAGCGTCCAAGTTCACCACCGCATCCGGCAGCAATCCCATTTCGAGCAGGGGCAGCAGAGCAGTGTCTACACAAATCAGAGTGTAATAGCAACGCTCCCGGCGCAGCCAAGGAATATGCCACTCCAGCGAAGGACCGGCGGCGGCCAGCACGATGTGACCGGAGCGCAGCAGCAGCTGCCTGTACTGTGCGGGCTCTTGACTACGAGGCAGCTGCGTCAAATTGCGGAACAGATTACGCAACCACAGCGGCCCCAAGCGATCCAAAGTCAGCCGATTCTGCCAGAAGTTGCGGGCATAATACTCCAACCAGTCAAAGATCGGCTGGAAGGCCGCTCTCTGCATCGCAAAGCCCCGGTTCAACACCAGCAGCCGTACCCGGCGAAAGCACCAGCCACGCCAAGCCTCCTGCTGATTTTCCTCCAAAAAGTGATGCAGCCGGGCAATGGCCCCTTCGAGGGCCGGTTCTGAGCCGAGGGGAAGCTGGGCTGCCGCCAGTTCAGAATTCAGCAATGGCAGGAAATGAATATTGCTGTGAGCAAGCAGGCCGCTGTCAGCCAGGAAGCGAGCGGAGAACCGGGCCAGTTCCACATCCCATTCTACCAGCAGCAGGCGCGAGGTCGGGGGCAGACGCTGACATGCCTCCGGGATTCCGTAGCCCAGCCCCGGGCTGGGCACCAGGTAGAGGCAGGCCTCTTCCCAGATTTCCGGGAGTCTGCGCAAGGCCCCGCCGGCAACCAGAGAAGCCGAATTCATATAGAGAGCCTTACCGCACCAGTAAAGCTGGCCCTCCTGAGCCGCAAAGTGCACACTCCCGGCGTACTCATCCTGTTTACTATGATTCATATGGCGGGCTCGCCGGGCCTGCGCAGGCCCGGCAAAAATAAAAACCGCCCCTGCTCCCGCAACCAAAGTCTGAAAAAAACTGGGCAAGGCACTGCTTCATTACCGAATTCAAGCCCCGTTATGCGGGAGCTGCCCACCAGCCTGCTAATTGCGGACTTGTCGGGAACTCCAGGAATTATACGCGCTGTCAAAATGCTGTTTCAAATTACGGCTCTGCAGAAAGCCCAGCTCCATTCCGGAACTCAAAATACTACTTAGATAATAATTAAACAAAGACTTCCTGCTTGTCAGATCATCGCCGGGGCTGCGCACAAAATCATTGACATTAGACTGGCGGAATTCCTCCAGACGAAACAAAACAATGTACTGCTGCTCTGTGTCGCTGCCCGCAGCCTCGGTACCGAACAACATCACATCGCTCAATTCGCCCGGCTTCAGGGCAAAAATATCCTCAAAAAACTGCTTCGACCCTTGCAGGAGGGCGGCCAGATCCTTTTCATCAAAAGCATCAGACAACAAGTCATAAATAGCACCGGCATTCTCTCCAGCATAAGCAAAGCCAAAATACTCGGAGCTGCTGCCGTAGTCGGCCCGGACTGCGCGATCATCCTGTTCGAGTCCCAGTAGACTGTCTGCCGACTTGGCCCTGACTCTCAGGGTTTCCAGTTCCTTGCGAAAATAATCGGTAATCAACGACAACTCATTGCGCTCAATATAACTGCGTACGATGGGTGCCACAGAGGCAAAACCGCTCAATTCCCCGGCGGGCTCCTCAGTAATCGCCTGCTCATTGCCCGCTGCATCTTCATCGGCGGCGACCTTTTCGGCTTCCTTCTCGGCCTCAATTTCGGCTTCGGTCTTAATCTGAAAGAAATACCATTGCTTATTCAATTCATAGGGCCCGGCATACTCGCCCTGTTTCAGGCTGAAAACCTTATCCGTCCATTCTTTGGCTTGTTCTTCGGTAATGTCCTCGAAATCAGCGAAAAACCGGTTCAGCTCATAAGAAAATTGATAGCCATATTCGCCCTTGCTCTGGCTGTAGACATCCTGAGAATAGAGCTGAGCCAGCTCGCCAAAATTGCCGCTGTCAGCCAGTTCGCTCTCCACCTTCTTACGGTTGGCAGAATCCACCACGATGCGTCGCAAAAAGGCCTTCTCAAATAACCGGTTGTTCTTGTCGTAGAATGTCTCCACTTCGCTTTCGGGAAAGTCAGCCACCGTATAATACAGGTAGGAGACCCTGCGCAGATCTCCCAGGGTCGGCACCAGCAGCTCCAGTTCTTTACCCCGGACCAAGTCGGTGCTGTTGTAAACATCGTTCCAGATGTCTTGTGCGGCGGCATAGATCATCAGATCCTGGGTGTCCTTCAAGCGATTGGGATCATTTTGCAAGTCATTCCAAGCCGAACGATTGAGCTTGCCGTCCTGAGTGAGCTGTTGGTAAATCAGGCCGTTGGCTTCTCGACTGCTTACTTCGTTGCCGCGGTCGCGCAGGAAAAAGTAGCGCCCGTACTGGGACACAGTGCTGAAAAAGGCGCGTTCAAAAATATTGCGGAGCTGCGCACTGCTGTTATCCATACCAAATTGGTCGAGCAGACGGTTCAAATTATTGTTGAACAAACCGTACCGGGCCGAATATTGAATCGGTTTGCCCCGGTAGCTGCCCAGACTCAGTCCATCATTACTGCCGGCTCCATTGCTCAAAACCGGCCAAGCGACAAAGGCCGCCACTACGATTACCAATACCACCAAAGCACCGTAACTCATTCGCCGTTCAAACTTTTTTTGATGACTGCGGTGTTTTTCCCGCTGAAGCTGAAGCGCTTTTGAATTCGCATCTTTAGGGGGAGTGCTTTTCACAATATCCCTTTCTTATACCCATAAGGGGACCTCTAAAAATTTCGGGCATTATGCGCTAAATCGCAAAATAATTCCATATTTTGTGGGAAAGTATTGGAGAATTTACTTTTGATGGCAGACCAAGAGCTTTTTCCCGACAGTGAAGAACTGAATCCGATGCATGCTTCTGCCCGAAAAATTTTGCCTACTAAACATCGAAACGCTTTGCTATCGCAGGAATGGAGCCGGACAGTAGACAAATCTTGCAGAGCGATGGAATTTTTAGAGGTCCCCTAGAGCTTCTCTTTTTTTCTCAGTTGCAATACGAGCGTACTAAAGATTGAATGCTGACGAGAGCGTGAACGGAATCTTCAAGGCCATCCAACAGGGTAAACTGAGAGTCAGGTATGGTTGCCTTCAGTGCTTGGCGCAGTTTGGCATTTTCGCTGCGGATCAGTATTTGAAAATACTTGACCGCCGCCTCAAAGGTTTTATGAGCTTGCGCAATCAAGTGTTCGGCTTCCGAATCAACTTCTTTAATCAGCTCCCGGGTTTGTTTGACCAAGTTGCCGGTATCATTTTTTTCCAAGCGATAGATGATGTTCATCAGGCTTCTGCCCCAAGCCCTGTCCGGGTTCAGGTCGCTGTTGAAATTGCGAATGCGCTCTTCTAGGTTGTCAAAGCCCATGCTCTGGTTCATCAGATTGGTGCGCAGTGTCGTGCTTTTCGACAGTACGGTGCGAATCAGATAAACGAAGATTTTCTTGATATTCCGGCTGTAATATTTCGTCAGGAAATTGTAAATGATATTGATTTCATTGACGTGTCCAAAGCCCGGTATTCCGTAAAAACGCCCGGTATTTACAGTGCTGCCGGCAGAGTAATATCCCAATATTGATGACTCGTAATCTATCAACAGTTTCTCTTTAGCTGCGGCGTTTAATTCTTCGCGCACTTGCTCGGTATACAACTCCAGTTCGAACAGTAACTGCTGTTCAATAAATTTTTTAACTCGTTCTTTAATCTGTAAAGAAGAAGATTCGGATGGCTTTACTTCATAAAAACTGTTCAAACTGCTCAACCGGATCAAGTCCTGAAACGGATAATTACAAATTGTGGTATTCCATGTCCGGCAGAACTCCGCAAAACTTTTCATATAGTTCTGTACGTCTTTTTGGGCAGTCTTGGTGATATTTTCCAGGGACTGATCTTCGTCCTGACGGCGCACCAATTCAGCACAGGCAAAAATATAACGGGCCGCTTCGCGGTTGGCTTCGATACTGCCCAGTCCGGCCAGCATCGGGACGTACTGGTAGAAATTCTCCAATTGAAATTTCATGCTAAGCTTAATGGGCCAGTCGTCGAATTTTCCGCTTTTCAACGAGTTGACTTTACCACCCATGGAAATGAAGAATTTTTTGTAATCAAAAGAAATAAATAGAAATAAATGGTACAGGTCATTCAACCCTCCGAGCAAAGTGTTGAAGAATGCTGGATTAAGGTTTTTGGCGGCACGCCGGATAATGGTCCGTTGTTCTGCCATGTATTCACCCAGGGCTTCTCCACCTTCCCTGATTTTTTCACGCATGGTCATCAAGTCTACAAATTCGGACAGACTGCGCTTCATTTCGATTTCTTTGTACAGACGCTTGAAGGCATAGCGGGTGTAGAGCTCAATCGATTTTTGCTGTTTGAACATGGTCTTCAGGATATCACCCAGTTCGTTGGCCTGAGCATAGGCACTGTAGAGTTTGGCGATGAACTTGCCCGAAATCATATTGTTCGAGGCCAGTATGCTGCCGCGACCGTTCTTGTTGATTTGAGTGCGCAGATCTGCAAGCAGAGATTCGTGATATAGCTCAGTAGCCGGGACCTTGGTCAGCAGAGAGCGTAAGCCATAGATAAAGCGTATCAAGCTTGGTTGATTTTTATAGGACTTTTGTAATTGCAATTTGCGATTTTCTTCTTCCTGTTCGATAGCGCGGGCAATCCCCTGCTTCTGCTGCTGGATTTCTCGGTTTTGCAGATTCTGTACTTTGTCCGCAACAATTTTCTCCTTTTCTTTCTCAAAGTCGCTGACAAGCTGTTTTTTTTCGGTTTTGGAAATGTGGGAGGAGGGGGTCATGGTTGAGCCTCGGTTACCTGCCAAGAATTGAACTGGCAATAAAATTAAATAAGGGGACCTCTAAAAATTGTGCTATTGCCCTGCTCCGCCACGGCAATAGCAAGCGTTTCGATGTGGATCGCTAAGATTTTTCGCGAGAGCAAGGCGATAACTCATTTTAATACTTTGTTGTATTGAAAGGATTTGCCAGTGGCAGGCAGTGGCGCGGCGAAGCAGGCCACAACCTATAAATCCTGCCGCAAGGCAGAACCTTTTTTCTCGAAAAAGATCGCGATTTCACGCAGGATTGAAATTTTTAGAGGTGCCCATTATACAGAATTTCTCAATTTGCTGAATACCCGTGCCTTACCCGGCTTCCTTAGAGCAGGCGTTTCAAAAAAGCGGTCCCGCACAGCGGGGCCGCTGCCTGTGTACCGAAGTACCGGGCTGGGAGCAGTTGTCAAGGCGGAAGGTCGGGCCTTGGCTGCGCACGGCCCTCCCCATTTCTCCCATGCTGCGCCAGCTCGCAAAGAGGAAGGTCGGGCCTAGCTGCGCACGGCCCTCCCCATTTCTCCCATGCTGCGCCAGCTCGCAAAAGAGGAAGGTCGGGCCTGGCTGCGCACGGCCCTCCCCATTTCTCCCATGCTGCGCCAGCTCGCAAAAGAGGAAGGTCGGGTCTTGCTGCGCACGGCCCTCCCCCGTTTCTCCCATGCTGCGCCAGCTCGCGGAAGAGGAAGGTCGGGTCTTGCTGCGCACGGCCCTCCCCCGTTTCTCCCATGCTGCGCCAGCTCGCGGAAGAGGAAGGTCGGGTCTTGCTGCGCACGGCCCTCCCCCGTTTCTCCCATGCTGCGCCAGCTCGCAAAAGAGGAAGGTCGGGCCTTGGCTGCGCACGGCCCTCCCCATTTCTCCCATGCTGCGCCAGCTCGCAAAAAAGGAAGGTCGGGCCTTGGCTGCGCACGGCCCTCCCCATTTCTCCCATGCTGCGCCAGCTCGCAAAAGAGGAAGGTCGGGCCTGGCTGCGCACGGCCCTCCCCATTTCTCCCATGCTGCGCCAGCTCGCATGGGAGCCTCCCAAGAAAAGCAAATTTTTGGAGATTTTCCTGCGATCTTCTTGCCCTCCGCGGGGAAATCGTATATTCTTTAAGAAGAACAAGCCATTTCATAATCCCATTTTATCTTTTATTAAAACCATTCCGACTTTGGCCGGAACATCATCTTTATGCATTATTTTGCATAATAATACCAAGGAGTATTGCAATATGGAACACAAGTTCAGTAAAATTCGCTCATCGCTCATCGCTCATCGCTCATCGCTCATCGCTCATCGAAAAAATTAAAACCATATAGCAGGAAAAATTATTTCTTTGCAGGGTTTTTGTGCCCACTTATCCTTTTATTTTTCTGCTCCCTGATTTTGTTGGTCGCCTGCGACCCGCCAGCCCATGCGAACGAGGGCGGAACCTCTCAGAATCCGGGTCAGAACCCCGGAGGTCAGATAAACCCGCAGAATCCGGGTCAGAACCCCGGAGGTCAGAACCCGAGCACACACCCTTATGCCGGGAAAATTTATCGGGTTAGAGTCGTCAGAGGGGGGGCTTTGGGGATGTACAATAGTAACGTAACTCAGAGAACGGTAATCGCAGGTGAAGATATTTTGGAACTCCGCATTTTAGATAACGGTCAAATGGATATCTATCATGTGGCTAAAGTGAATAACGCTGCAGTAGTACAAGGGAGGGTGGCCTATTCAACAGTGTTGACAACCGGCCCCGATAATCCTGGAACTGTTGGGAATGACGGAAGTATCGGTTCCATGAATGTATTGGTTGATACTGCCTCTGGCTCCACTTATACCACAAAAGCCGACTACATCTCTTCTGCGGCTATGATATTTACAGGTTCCGAGAATCTGCGACTGGATGCTACCCCAAGTTTGGGTTCTATTCGGCTGGCAGGTGATATTATTCAGAATAAGACTGTGCACTCTATTCCTGTGAACATTGTCCTCACCAATCCTTAGTCGTGGAGCGGGGTCGGCCTTTGAGGGTTGCCTTCGGTACACCTTGAACCTGAAGAATGCCTCGGCAGAACAAGGCCGCGATTTCACGCGGAACTGGAATTTTTAGAGATGCCCATGAGTATTACTCATACACCCGTGAGATTTCCAGCAGCTGACTACTGGCGCTCTCAACCGTTGGAAAGTAGCCCAGCTGGTAATAGCAGAGCGCGGCCGCGCCAACAAATTCGGCATCGCAGATGCTGGGCACATGAATGCTGATGCCGCTGTGTTGAGCCTTCCAGCGCAACCAGTACGGGTAATAGGCTTGGGTTCCGGTCAGCAACACTTCTCGGGAACAGATGGACGAACCCGTCAATTCGCGATACAAAGTAAAGATTCTATGGCAATGCACCGTAAAATACTCCAGTAGGAGATACAAAGTATAGAGCCCCAGCCGAGGCAACTCGGGGAGGGGCTCCTGTATTGCGGGCGGCTTGAGTGCTGAGAAAAACTCGGTGCAGGGCCTGCTGCTGGCAACGAAACGCCGGGCAAAGTGCCGGGCCGCCTGTTGCTCTGCGCTCGGAGCTGTTTCCAGCAATTCCTGCAGCATAGTGCTTTTCTGGATGCGTTCCTGCGCCGCACAATGCATGGCATAGGGCCCGGTGTTGAGGGCTGCCTGCCTCGGGCTTTGCCATTGCCGAAACAACTGGTCAAACAAATTACCGCCACCTTCCTGCACATAAGAGAGCTGAGCTTCCTGGCTAATGACGTGATGGTTCAGAAAATAACCGGGAGGCAGGGGGGCGCGAGATCGATTTTCGGGCAGCAGCAGGTTAAAGCCTTCCGAAGTGCCCGTACGATTGCGCAGCATAGTAGCAGAGCAATGACTGAGGCCCGCTTCTCCGGCAAAAAAATCGACACCAGGGCAGAAAACCGGAAGGTCCAGCCATTCAGCAGGCAAGCCAAAAAGCTGTATCGCGGAACTCTGAACCCGGCCAACAGCGGCGCTAAAATCCTGCAAGCGCAACGGAGCCAGCAGCCGCAAAAATTGCGAGTCCGACTCGTGCGCATAGTCTCTCTGGTCTTCAGAGCCCCGGCTTCCGGAAGATTGCTTTGAGGCAGCCTGGGGCCAGTAAAAATGCGTGTAGTGTTCGGGAATCGGCACATTACACTCTCCGGTAAGCAGAAAGCATATGTAATTGATCGGGGGAAGTATGCAGGCAAGCTGCTTGTATTGTTGCTGGTTGAACCCGCTCATCAGTACCCGCGCCAGCGGGAGATAGAATGAAGGCCCCCGGCGGAACGAGGCGATTTGAGGTGCAGTGCGGTGAACCGGATTGAAGCTGCCGGCAACTGGCAGGCCATCCCGGTTGATCGCAATCAGGCTGGGGCCGTGGCCGGAAAAACTCAGGGCTTCTATCTTGAACTGAGGCCTCAAGTCAGACGACAGGCTCCCGGACGACAGGCCCAGCATGCGATGGACTGTATCTGCGATTTCCGGCAGTAGTGCCCGGAAGCTCTGGCCGTCTTGCCGCTCAAGGGGCAGGTGCTTGCGGTAACTGGCGTAGATGATGCTGTTCTCTGCACCGTTCCGGGCAGATTGTACACGCGCTTCCCGTAGCTCTTGCGGGTTCCGCAGCAGGGCAATTTTGGTGTGAGTACTGCCGATGTCGCAAGCTAGGATCAAAACGGATCTCTACTAACAAGGCCCTAAATATTCAATCTTCTTGGGCCAGATTGGGGTGGCGTGCGAACAGACGGGCAATCATTTCCCGATTATCCAGCAAGTGGGCTACGGAATGGTTGTGGTAGATCCGGTCGATGACTTGACCAAAAAACTTAGAGACATCGGCCTCGATAAACCAAGGTTTGGTCAACACCTCAGGGGGCAGACGAACACCGTTGGTTCCGATTAAATAGGAAAATAATCCTTTCTGATAGGCCTTTTCAAGGTGCTCAATCGCATTTCCGTTGAACAATGGCAGGGAGATCCCCAGCAGAATATCCTTGGCACCTTGCTCTTTTAGGGTGCGCATAGCCTTTATCATGGTGCCACCGGTTCCCAAAATATCATCGGCAATAAATACCGTATGTCCTTGCACATTGCCAAGAAGACGCATATTAATAATATTGTTATCTTCGGCATTATCCGAAGTACGCCCATAATCACGCTCTTTATAAATTGCACCAAGACGGCATCCCAGAGCGTTGGCAAAAAAACGGTTTCGGCCCAGCCCTCCCACATCGGGTGAGACAATCATCAGATCCTTGCGTTTCACTTTGTAAAGCAGCTCGCGCATAATCTGGTACGATGCGTGAAGATCTTCCAGGATGGTTTTCTGGAAAGCATTTTCAATTTCTTTGCAGTGAATATCCAAGGTGATGATGCGGTCGGCGCCCAGATTTTCCAGTTGGCGCGAGACTCCGGCTGCGGCCAGTCCCTCGCGGGCCTTACGTTGGTGTTGACGACTGTAGGGGAAGTAGGGCAGGATTAACGATACCTGTTCCGCGCCGCTACTGCGCACGGCATCCAAAGTGACAAATAGAGAAAGCAGATTGTCGTTGATGGAAAATCGGTGTTTTTTGCCATTGAGCTCAATGGGCTCGCTGTTGGTGACATCTTGGATGACAAAGACGTTTTTGCCGCGGATGGATGAGCCTACGGAGGCTTTCATCTCGCCATTGGCAAACACCGTGTGCTCGCAGGGAATCAGGAAGCTTTGTGAGTGGACTGTACCCGTCAACTTGGCATTGGTATAACGCGAGTACAAATACTGGTCAATTCTTTTGGCAAACGCAGCCCCACCGGGGCAGGTGACCAGTGCCAGGGAAAGTTCTTGCTCCATCATGAGGTCCCTTTATAATGCCAGCTGAGGCAAATACGGCACTAAAATCTGCTGCATGGGTATAGCGAAAAGGTTCGAATCATTCAATATCTGCAGGACCCTATAGGCGTTAGAAGAGTGAAAGCACTGTGTGCGGCAAGCCTCAGTCTTGCCGCACACAGGAAAAATCCGATACCCAGGTCACGATTCCCGGGTAAATGTTACATTGTAGCTTTCTTTCTCTTCATTGCTGAATAGTTTGACGCGAAGGGTCTCGGTACTGCGGGACACGGTAAATAGCCAGACCGCCAGCTCCACCGTTCCGTCCTGATAGATAAATGGGTCGATGTGGATACTGCCTTGGAACTCGCGGGCGTTATAGGAATAAGTGGTGATCTGGGGATAGGACTCATCGCCGTAGCTGATGTCCAGGCTGTCAACGGAAAATCGCAGGCGAATCAGATCCGCAGAGACCGGGTCTTCTGCGAGCCAGACAGTATTGCGTATCTCATAGCTGCTGGGAACATTATCGAAGCAGGCCGGAAACAAGAGCCCCCATATCATCAACCAAGCACACGGGGCGCAGAGAGCCCCATGCGGTGGCCGGGATTTCGTAATTTTTCTCAAAATGGTAGCCTTGTTTGCAAATGGTGGCTTTACCTGCCGGAGTAGGCTCTTGTGGGCAAGTCTCCGCGGCACCACAGCCGTGCCGGCATTTGTAAAGATTTGCAATACATCGAAGTATTCTGCGGTTTCACTACATTCATTATCGGACTAAAGGGGACCTCTAAAAATGGTATCGCTTTCTGTGAACATTGTACTATTGACCTGCTTCGCCTCGGTAATAAGATCGCGATTCAGCGCGGAATTGGAATTTTTAGAGGTCCCCTCTATACATTCTACGAGCCCCCCTGGTCGACCCCTGTTTTTACGGCACGAGGAAACAAGCGGATCGGCTGGCAGCCATTAAGCCTGCACCAGAAAATTATGATTCTGGACGATCAAATCAGTTCTGTGGGGACGGCTAATCTGGATAACCGTTCGTTCCACTTGAATTTTGAGATTACGGCCATGAGTATTGATGCCCGGTTGCAGCAGCATATGTCCCAAGTCTTCCTCAAAGACTTGGAGCACAGCTACCTGATGTGCCCGGAACGCCTAAGTAAGTGGCAGAAAAATTTTTTATTCCGCCTACTGGTACAAATTGCACGTCTGTTTGCGCCGTTGTTATGAGGGGGGTCTTTGAGAATGGTTGGGCCTGGCTGCGCACGGCCCTTCCCTGTTTCTCCAATGCTGCGCCAGCTCGCAGGAAAGGAAGGTCGGGCCTGGCTGCGCACGGCCCTTCCCTGTTTCTCCAATGCTGCGCCAGCTCGCAGGAAAGGAAGGTCGGGCCTGGCTGCGCACGGCCCTTCCCTGTTTCTCCAATGCTGCGCCAGCTCGCATTGGAGTATCAAAACGCGATACAATCGCTGTGGCGAAGACAAAACAGAAGCAGAGCGATTGTACAATTCTCGCGAAGCCGATACCATTTTTCGAGGTGTCCTAAAAGCGAATTTTTAGAGGTCCCCTAGAGCTTCTTTGAAAAGGCCGCTGCCCTTATGACTCAGGTATTCCGTATTCTTACATTCTCGATTCACAGATTTTGCCGTGGCTTTGCCCCGTTGGTTCCGGGCCTTTGGGCCTTTGGAGCCTCTTTGTTTGTGGGGTCTGCGCTGCATGCCAACGACTACGCCAGCAGTAGACCAGGTGCGAGCAACTATCGTTCCACCAGTGCCTACACGCCGCAGGGTTTCCACAACACGCGCAAGACGAACTACGGCCTCAAAGAAAACACAGAAGTGCGCATCCGTTTGCAGCGGCTATTCAGTGCTCCGGTAGACCAGGTTTTGACGGCACCGCAGACCATTTACAGCCAGCGAGACGGCAATCTGCCGGTAATGTTTCAGGTGCGCTTGAATAATTCCCAGCCGGACAAGCTCTACTACGCTTTTGTCAACCGTTCCTACGATGAAGGTGCTTCGATCATCTATCCGGTCAGTAGTCGGGGCAGCTACCTCATCCGTCGCGACTTGAAGCAGGATCGTATCGACCAAATTAAAATCTTCTTGGCCCAAAGTCTTGGCGGTAAGCAGAGCTTTATCCGCATTTCACCGCAAAAACCGGCAACACAGCAGAGCAATACTTCCGCCAATAGCTCTCCCGGCATAGCGCAAGAGAAAAGCGTGTCTCCGGGCGGGGTTATCGAAGTGGTGCTTTTTGGCCGCACTGTATATTCCGGTGTCCCGGTTTCGGTGCCATTCCATGATATTCTGACGATGCCCCTGTGGCAGTTTCTCAAAGTAAGCGCTCAGGCCATTCAGTGGGACAATTTGCTCAGTGACCCCACACTAACTGAATGGCAGTTGGTCCAGAATGTTCCCGACCAACTGCGGCCCTATCTCTATCAGATACCCGAAGTGTACGACGGTGCAATGGATGCCAGAGGCCTGTTTGTGCGTATTGAAACCGGGGAGCCGCTGGCAAAACCTGGCATGAATTGTTCCGGCTTTATCAAGTGGGTCGCCGATGGAATCTATCGCAGCCACAAGAACTGGAGCGAAGAGCAGCTTTATTTGGATATTGACAAATTGAAAAAGCGCCAAGTCGAGCTCCGCGGTGCCGCCAACCCTTGGAACAATGCGGCAGAAACCAGTCGCGATCCGTATTTTGGTCTGGACTGGGCGCGAGCCATCGCTAGGGAATTACTAGAGCTGGAAGTCCAACACACTACCGACCCGCGTGCCACTGATGTGCAAAAGATTCCATTCTTCAAATACTTTGACAATGTAGGCTATCCGGTGACCGATATCCATGCCATGATGTATCTGCTGGCCGTGCAGGACCCCGGCTCCTTCTACTTGGGGGCCATCAACGGTACGTTTGGCGATCCTGAATTACATCAGTACTACCACGAAGTCGTGTTTTTCCCGTACTTCCAAGGAGATGGTAGTTTTCAGCTGATAGTTATGGATACAGGTGCAGAACGAAGTGACGGCTACATTGAGGCGCGCTATGAAGGTAATTATGTGCACCTGAGCCGAATCAGAGCTTCATATAAATATAAGGTCGCCCCGCTGGGGCGCCCGACTGTGTTGGTTCAGTAGTGCCAAACGCTCAGCGAGCTGACTTAGTCCGGAATTGGAATTTTTAGCGGTGCCCTTTACTATTCTCGTTCTGCTCTATGCGGTAATATCAAGGATACTGCCCTCATCGTGGACGATCTCATGCTGCTCGCCGATTGAACTGTGATGATCCAGCCTAGTGTTTGTGAGCCTTTCTGCCGATTGGGCGCGCAACTGGGTCGGATCCACGCGCTGAATCTGCTGGTTGCGCAGCAGTTCATTGCTCAAAGCCCGGAGCTTTTGCCGCAGTTCCTGAATATTATTACCGGTTACCTCGACTTCCTGCAACTTGCTTTTCAGGGCCGCGGTCGCCTCGCTTTTCTGTTCCTGAGAATTATACAGGCGTTGAATCATCTGATTGATAATATGCAACTGTGAAATGGAAGCACCCGCATCCTCTACTGTGGTTAGAGATGGTACATCATCACCGACACTGCCACCGCTGACGGAAACGCCTGTAATGTGGAGAAAATTGCTGAATAAGGCAACATCGGAGGCTACAGGAACGCGCACCTGACCGGTTCGGGAAAATTGATAGAGACTGATAACATTCTGCAAGCTTATATTGGAAGATAACATAACTCACTCCCTAAGCGATGATTGGACATCCCCTCACGGCATTATCGGCGTTAGGCAGCAAAACATTGACATTGTTTTTATCCGTTTTGGGGAGGCTCTGTAAAGTAAAGGGCAGCTCTAAAAACGGTATCACTTCGCGAGTATTGTGCTATTCCCCCGCTTCGCCTGGGTAATAGCACCGCGTTCCGATGTGAATCGCAGAGATTTTTCGAAATAACAAGGAGGTGCCCTTTACAATAAAAGTGTGATTCCTAATCAATCGCCGATCCACTCAGCAATGGTGCCCTTGATAATAAAAGCATCACGCAAACCGCTCAAACTGCGCAGGTGCTGCAGCGCATCCTGTGTTTCGGCTACACTGTCGAACGGACCGATAATACAACGATTATACTCCTTGCCATTGACAATACTGGTCACGGCCCGCACGTTGTAGTCGCTGCTCAGGCGTTCCATTACATCGTAGAGATTATCCAGCTCTACGAAGGCACCCACTTGTATATAGCGCCCGTTGGTCAGCTCCTTATTCAGCTCTTCCGGATCAGTCGGAAGAAGCTTCGGTACCGATTGGGAGGTCGCTCCGGGTTCGCTCAGCAGTTCATAGCTCGGTTGGGTACTGACTAGGGGGATTGGCTTGGCTGTGAACTGAGGCACCTTCGCTTCTTCGTTTCTGACCAAGTAGTTGCCTGCTTTCGGTTTATTCAAATTGCCCAATATCTCGAAGTCATCGATTGCCGGGGCTGCGGGCAGCTCCTCGGTTACGACCTGTGGACCGACCGGATAACCGGGTTTGGTTGTAAGGGCAGTATCGGTCAGTGAAGCTGTGGGTAAGGTATCGGGATGCTGGCCCGGTGCCAGTCCCATCAAATCAGGGTAGGAAATGCTAACAGGCGCACTGATACCGGGAGGCTGCAGCTCGTCATCCTCATCGATATCTGCCAATTCCGGCATATCAGTCAAGACTCCATCACCTGAGACTTTGGGAGTGAGGCCTTCGGTGCGATCGGTGTAAGCAACCAAGCTGCCAAAATCCTTGGCGCGACCGTACTGTGTCAGCGAAACTGTCACCAAGTTGGGCTCTTGGCGGCCCAAGTCTGTGTATTTCCGGTAGCTGAGCCAGTAGTAACCGTTGACAATATCATTCAGCCTGTCCCAAGCCTGGTTGATCAGCCTGACTGCACGAGTCTGGTCGACATCCTTGTTGAGGTAGCCGGGAGGCAGTTCATAGACATCGAAAATAGTGCTGAAGCCATTCTGGTCATAGCTGTCTTCCTGAGCCGACCGTAGGGGTGGGAGCTCCCGAGTGGCGTCCAGCACCACAAAATTATACTTGTCGGCATAGGGATTTAGCGAAGCTAGGTCCAGAGAATTGTGGTTCATCATCAGGATTGCCGAATCGTAGAGCGGAGATTCAGCGACCGCACGCATCTGTGTGGCAGGGAACAGCTCAGGCTCCAAGGCATAAGCCCCGTGGGGCAGGGCCTCAATACTGTCTTGGGCGAGGCCCAGGGCCTGTTCCAGAGCGGATTCCTTTTCCTGTACTTCTTGCAGGTCTTGCAGTAGTTCCTGCAACTCCGCTTTGTCATTGCTGAACTCGTCATTCAGCGCACGAGCTTGGCTGTCATAGCTGATCAGTTTGATGTACATATTCTGCGGTTGCAGGGTCAGATAAGCCTTTAGAGCTTCGCGCATCCGCTCAAAACTGTTCTTCAGCTCTGGGTTTTGACGCTGATCGATCAACACCACCATGTATAGCTTAACGGCGGACAGCGTCTCGTTGAGGCGTAACTCGTTTTTACGCTCTAAGGGCTTGCCGTTGTGCTTGACGTAGAAGTCATTCAGAGCCAGATCGGTCAGAGCAAGGCCCTTGTGGTCTTTGACTCGGACCACGACATCGGCTTGCTGATCAGGATTTTGCTCATAGAGGCCGGAAAGGTAGTTTATGGAAGCGCAGCCACTCAGAAAAATGCTGAGCAGCAGGATGCCGAGGGCCGCGGTGTGGCAACGAACCGCTTTGGTCTGCCGGGAGAGGGCTGCAAAAGCTCTGACACAGGGCTTTATGCCAACAGAGTGCCCAGCGTACATGAGTCTGTTCTTATTTCTGTTTTTATTATAGTAATTTGGCATTTTGGCTCCCCTCCCAAATGACACAAAACAAAGGTCAGTCTCATTCTAGGAATTTCACCTGAAACCACAACAAAAGATTCTCAGAAAAAGATTTTCGGGGAAAAAACGGGAGCTTTCAAAATTTCATTTCAGGACTTCCCTCTAATGGGTAGTGTTTGCAGCCTATTACTGATGGAACCTTCAGAAATTTGCTTTCGATGTTCAGCAAGCGAGATTTTGCCGATGGCGAGGAAGTGAGGCCGAGGCATACTTTGCTGTATGGCAATTCTTTACTGATGGAGCTGCTCGGCAATAAGATCTCTGCTGAGCGCGAAATCGGGGTTTTGGGGTTAGTATAAACCGCGAACAAGCACATTTCCCAACGAAAAACCACCCGAATCACTTGTTGTGACCAATACGCTCGGCACATTCCCTCAGCAAATCCAGTGCCACCTCCCGCTCATCCCAAGGGATCTCGCGCCCTTGGGACAAAATGATCGAAGACTCGTGCCCCTTACCCAGCAGCAACACCAAATCACCGGCCGCCGCCAGCGCAAAAATCTGGGCCATAGCCTGCTTGCGCTCAGGGATCAAAAACAAATTCCGGCCCACGACAAAAGCATTATCTCCGGCAGCTTCTGGAATACCGGCCCGGATATCCCGAAGAATGGCCATTTCATCCTCATCGCGCGGATCCTCGTTGCACAGTACTATCACATCGACGTAACGAGCGGCCAGAGCTCCCTGCAAAGCCCGCTTCCCCCGGTCGCGTTGGCCACCGGACCCGAACAAGACCAGCAGACGACCCCGGGTTCCAGAAGTGCCCGTTCGGTCGAGCAAGGCCCTCAACTCCGGCAGCAACAGGGCAAAGGAACCGGGACTGTGGGCATAGTCGATCAATATCGCAAAAGGCACCCGGTCCGCATGGGGAGACTGCACGGTTTCCATACGGCCTTTGGGGGCCCTCAGCGGCAAATGATAATGCCCCGAAGTCCCCTCTCCACCCGAAAGAATTTGCAGCAGCGGTGTCAGGTCCCATGATTCCCATGACACATATGGTGATACGCTCTCCGAAACCGGTCTCCGATTAGTCAGGAGCCCATGACAGAGGCCCAGAGCCCCGGTTACATTGGCCACATACATCGAAGCCGGAATTCCGATGCTGCACGCATAGCTTCGGCTTCCACTCTGTTCCGGCCCTGCAGGCATGTCGGGCAGACTGCTGACAATATCGAAACACGAGGCCTCCAGACCCAGAACCAGATTTTGAGCGCGGAAAAGCCGGACAAACGGAAGCTCCCGGCCTTCCCATTCAGGTACCCGCAGCTGCGCGGCACTTTTTGCTGCTGTAGTTTCCCCAGGATCAGCATCACAGCGATAAGCGATGTGCAGCAGATCCCGGCGCGCGCCGCTGGCGGCATAGAGCCGTGCCGAAGCCGGGTCGGCGGCATTCCAGACCGCAATGCCACCGGGCCGGAGACCGGCGAACAAGCGGGCCTTATCGTGCGCATAGCACTCCATGCTGCCGTGGAATTCCAAATGCTCCGGGCTCAGGTTGCTGAACAGAGCGGCAGCAAATTCAACGTGCATCAGGCGGGCCGTCCGGGGTGAAAGCCCGTGGGAAGAACATTCCAAAACGGCAAAGCGACAGCCATTGGCCCGCATCCGGGCCAGAGAGCGCTGCACAATCAGGGATTCCGGCGTGGTCTGATGCACGGGGTTAGGCCAAAGCCCGCCCCACTTAAAGCCCGGGCCCAGATCCACACCAAAGGTGCTGAGCAAACCCACCGCGCCGCTGCCGTGCTGCTGGTGACAGCGGCGCAAAATCTGATAGCAGAGATAGGCAATCGAAGTTTTGCCATCAGTTCCGGTAATACCCAGCACTTCCAGGTGCCGGGACGGATAACCAAAGCAGTGGGCACTGAGCAGAGAGAGGGCCCTGCGACTGTCGCTGACCCGCAGGGCTACCAGAGACCTCCGTTCCTGCTCCTGGCGCACAGCTTCCGCCGTTTCCGGGTCCAGCCGGTTCTGGTAAATAACCGCCGGGAGCTCGCTGTGCTCGCGCAAAAGTGGCCCGATAAAACGATGTCCGTCCGACGTCTGGCCCTGTAGAGCCACGAATATATGATGGGGCCGCAGCAAACGAGAGTCATAACAGAGGCCCAGCTTCCGGGGTTGGGCTTCGTTGGCCTTTGGGGCCTGCAGAATCTCAATACTGTCGCGGTGGAGCAAGCCATGCTGCCGCAGCAGCCAGCCCATTTCGCACAGCGAAGCAGGCTGTAGTAGCTCCCGCTCATCACTGCCCGGCTCTGTGACCGTGCCTTCCAGCAGGCTACAAATGGACTTACTCATGGGGTTGTCATCCGATGCCTCAAAGATGCAAAGAGCACGAAGTCGGGCGGGATCTGCGCCGATATCGGGAAGCTTAGATTTCTCGGCAAATCCTATCCCTGTAGCGCTTGCAAATCGTCAAAAAAACCGGGGAAGGTCACTGAGGCAGAGCTGCTGTCGTCCAGCACCAACGGTTCTGCCGGGCCGAGCAAATTCAGCAGGGACAAAGCCATCACAATTCGGTGGTCGTGGTAGCCGCGGGCCTGCCGTGTACGTGGGGAACAGAGAAAACGTTCAGAGCCGCCCTCGAAGCTCAGGCCGTCCGGATTTTCCGTTACGGCAAAGCCCAGTTCCTGCAACTCTGTTGCCATACAGGCAATACGATCGGTTTCCTTGTGGCGGGCGTGGGCTACGTTGAAGATGCGGCTGCGGCCATTTTCCACACAGGCGCAGACTACGGCCAAAGCTGGCAGGGCATCCGGAGTCTGCGACAAGTCCAGTTCCGCAGCTCGCAGCTGCTGAGGACCGTGAAATTCCAGTACCGGGCCTCCGGCTTCCTGTGCCCCGCTCAAGGGCTTGGCAGCCGGAAGCCAGTTGTAATCGCAGCCCATGCATCGCAGAAAGTCCGGCACCTGCTTGTCACCTTGGCTATCGTTCGGGTCCAAACACAGCAGACGAATACTGCTGCCGCTAAGTGCTGCGGCACAAAGAAAAAACGTGGCCGAAGAAAAGTCTGCCGGGATTCTGCGCTGGAAGGGCCGATAGCTCTGACCACCTTTGATACGGTAGCGTTCATAGCCCTCGCTCTGCCGCTCAATCTGCTGCGAGTCGAGCCATTCCAACGTCATATCGACATAAGGATGCTCGTTGAGCAGGTCCAGCACGATTTCGCTCACAGAGCCTGCCGGGCTGAGGGGCAGGGCCAACAACAGGGCGCTCAGGTACTGACTGGTGGGCGCAAACAAATGCGTAGAGCCGCCTCGGAGCGGGCCACAGACCGTATAAGGGCAGCAGAAATAATCGCTTTCGCAGCGCACTTCTGCACCCAAGTCTTGCAGGGAGCGCAGCAAATTCTCTGCCGAGCGCGTGCGAATCGAAGCATCTCCGTCAAAGCGTACCGGGCACCGGAACAGCGCTGCCACGGCACTGCCCAGAAACAAGGCCGTACCGGAATTACCGACATTGACCTCAATGGGCTCACTCGATTGCCCAGCCAGCATCCGGGACGGAATGCCACGCACCCGCCAAGCTCCGCCATCTTCCCTGACTGTGGCACCAAACTGCTCAATCATGGCCCGGGCAGACAGGGTATCCTGGGAGACCAAGGGTGAGAGCAGCAGGCTCTCGCCTTCCTCGCCCGCCAGGGCTGCGATCAGCAAGGCGCGAATGGTATGGGATTTGGAGCCTGGAATGCTCAGTTCTCCCTGTAGCTTTACAGCGGATGAACGCTCAAACATCAGGCAAAGGTCTCGCCACCGCTGACACCACCCAGATCGCTCTCCGCAACCATCACATCAGTTGCGGGCGCCGTCGGCCCGGCAGGAAAAGAACGCGTATCATTACGCGCCTTGTCCTGGCTGGTCTGGTAATCCTGCGTGCTCCTGACCAAATCCTGGGCCTGCTTCTCCGTCTCGGCACCCAAGAATAAGAATTTCTCGGTGACCTTCTCAACATCACTGGAACCTGTACTGATGCGCTGCACACTTTCGCGCAACTTCTCTGTGCAGGTCCCCAGCTCTGTGATCGGATTCAAGAGGCCCTCGCGCCGCATTTTGACCTCAGTGAAGCCATTGTCGATGTCTGCAATGCGCTCCTTCAGCTTGAGTTGCATCGTACTGATGATTTCAACGGTCTTGCTGATGTCCCGGGCAGAACTGGTTAATTGCTGAACATCAGTAATCACGTTTTCCATGTGGTTGTTCAGCACCGTGCGCAGATCGGTCAACTGGGTACCGGAATTCTTGGCCATGTTCATGATGGCTTCCATCTGCTCGCGTATCTCTGAAGTGAGGGTACCGGAATTGGTTGCCAGATTGCGGATCTGCAAGGCCACAATGGTAAAGCCCCGGCCCGACTCCCCGGCCCGCGCCGCCTCGATAGAAGCGTTGATCGAGAGCAAGTGGGTACTCTCGGCAATGTCTTCGATTTCTTCGAGCAATTTTTCGATGCGGGTAAAGCGTTGGACCTGCTCATCCAGTGAACGGGTGGACTCTTTGGCAAACTGAGTGGTTACGCCCAGCAAGTCGCTGTTGCTCTCCCCCTGTTTCACAGGGCCTGCACTGCTAGTCTTACCGCTGTTCTGGTCACCCAGCGAATATTTCAGGCCGTCCAATCTGTTGAAGAAATCCTGGCTCTGCCCGGCCTGCTTTTGAACGTAATGAGTGAAATCCTTAAAACTATCAACCAAGGACCCGGAATCTTCTGCAACTTGAGAAATCTGTTGGGTAAACTGCTGTAGTTGCTGTTCGGCATTGCGCATTATTTTGATCTGACTGTCGCTGAGCTTGTAGATGACGCCCAGATTGCCGGAAACAGTCTGCAAAATTTCTCCGGCGTGCCGCAAATTAATATTGAACTCTACGCCGTTGTCGCGCATGGTCCGCGCCAGTCTCTTGGTGCTGCCGACCATGGTATCCAAGCGCCGTACAAAAGCGTTGAACCACAGTGCCAGCTGCCCCAGTTCATCGTTTGAGTGGATCTCCAAAGTACGGGTCAAGTCGCCTTGGCCTTCGGCCATAACCTTTAATTCCTGGGCAATCAGCTTGACGATGCGCACAATCGTGATTTTATTAATCAGGAAAGACAGCAGACCAACCACCGCACCTGCTAGGATACAACTAAAGAAAAAGATGAAAAATTGGAAACTGTTGGCATAGCGGATCCCGAAGAGCTGTACGTAAAACGGAAAAATAATCCCGACAGCAATCCCAAATGCCAAAGACAGGGTCAGGTTCAGCAGCACGATGGAACGAGAGGTGTACATACTACCTCCTGAGGTAGGATAATTCTTTGGGGAGGGCAATATTATTACCTAATTTATCTTCGCCGTAGCCATGTTCGGCCAGAATGGCAATGTCGGCCAGAACCCGCGAATCTCCTTCGAAAGATACCATCAAATCAGAGGAGATGTCGATTTTTCCGGTCGCCATCAGGTAAGCAACTTGCCGTTTGATGTATTCGAGAAACGCTTCCCCGCGAGAAGGCCGCTCCAGCGAGTTCATTGACAGGACTTCATAAACTACAATCTTTTCTTCCTTCTGCAAACTGTGAAACAACTCCAGAAAGTATTTTTGCATCAGGATTTGATCCTGCTCCGGACTCTTACGCAGCTGACGGGAGTATTCCTGGCATTTTTTGCTCTCGCCAACGATGCCGCCGATTTCCCGACGCTTTTCAGCGTTGATTACTTCATTGGCGCGGAACAGATCCAAAGGCACGGCGGCATTGTAGACACTGCCCCGCAACAGCATGTTGACCTTGCTGCCGTAGTGCATGACGATGCGCGCCACCAGAGTCGAAGGCCGTACATGGAAACCTCGGTAACAAGGGATCGGCAGGTTGATTTTCTTCTGCACCGAGTACTTTTGAATCAGGCACTTGGCAATCTTTTCGACTTGCAGGCGAAAGCGGTCAATGTAAGTTACGAAAAAGTCAAAGATAATGCCTTGTATTTGATCCTCGTTGAGAACAAATTGGATGTGGCGATCTAGGAAAAACTGATAGTGACGCTCTTCAATGCGCATCAGAGAACTGAAACCGTTGAGCAGCTGATAGACCACCTTGACGTGGTCGATCAAATCCTGTAGTTCCGAATCGGCTACCAGTTGTTTCTGGGAACACTGGGTGTCGAATAGCGTGATGATGCTGTGGAACAATTCGCGCTGGGCGGCTAGGGATTCTTCGTGCAGCTCGCCGGAGATGGTTTCTTTGCGCTTGCTGGTGCTGACGCTTTGCAGCTGGCCCAGATATTCGATGACGTTGCAATGGTGCAGCAGGGTACTGACCAGGTAGAGAATGGTTTCCTGGGTCCGGGCTGCGCTGGAATTGCTGCTGTCCTTTACTCCGGGACTGCCGGCATCCTTTTGCCCCGAGCGGAAACTACCGCTGGTCCTCAAGCGCAGCAGGGACTTGATGTCGTTGACAAAGTATTTTTGGTAGTTGAGCGGCAGTGATTCTTTTTGCTCGATCACACCCAGCCGCAGGGTTTCCCGCAGAAGGTTCCGGGCGCTCTCGAGCAGGATGTGATAGAAATGGCGCAGCACGAACTGCGTGGCCATGGCAAAATTGCCCTCCACTGAATTGGCCAGTCTTTCTGAAATCACTGTGAGGTACTGTAGCGTTGCGCTAATCGAACAGCTGTGCTTGGTGATGGCCACCAGCTTGCGGATGTAGACCCAATCGGGCTGCTGCTCAGCGTGGACTTGGTCGAGCAGGTCTTCGCAGCGGGTGCACTCCATAATAAAGCGATAAACGCCACCGCTGTTCAGCGAAATTTCTTCGGGCCTGTCTTGGTACAAGCTGGTCAATTGATTGCACATGCCACACAGGTCGCTGACTTCAGGGCGCAGCAGCAAGGCGAATTCTTTGTCGTAGACCCGGTAAAAGCCTTCTTCAAAGCTCTCGTAATCAAGGTTCCCCGCCACTGCGGAAGGAGCTGTCTGTCCCTCTAATGCTGCTTCTGACATCATGAGATACTCATACTTCTTGCACGATAAAATCTCGCAGAATTATTATTAGGGGACCTCTAAAAATCCCCCTCCCATCGAAACGCGGTACAATTCTCACAGAAAGCGATACCATTTTTAGAGCTTCCCTAAATTACAATGCGATCGTGCGTACCGCCAAACATCCGGTCGCGCAGCTCGGTGATCTTAGGATCCCCGATATAATCGTCAAACTGCATACGCCGGTCAATGATTCCGCCGGGGGTGAATTCGACAATGCGGTTGGCGATGGTCTGGATGAACTGATGGTCGTGGGAGCTGAACAGCAGCACACCTTTAAATTCGACTAGGCCGTTGTTCAAGGAAGTAATCGACTCTAAGTCCAAATGGGCTGTGGGGTCGTCAAGCACCAGCATATTGGTCTCGGCCAGCATCAGCTTAGAGAGCATGCAGCGCATTTTCTCACCACCGGAGAGCACGTTGACCGGTTTGAGTGATTCGTCACCGCTGAACAGCATGCGGCCCAGAAAGCCTCGGATGTAGCTCTCGTCCTGGTTGTCTGAATACTGGCGCAGCCAGTCGTTCATACTGATATTATGGGCAAAGTACTCGCTGTTGTTTCGCGGCAGGTAGCCGACTGAAATGGTCTGACCGATCTGGATTTCACCACTCTCGGGCCGAATTTCTCCGGCGATCAGTTGCATCAAGGCGGTCTTGCGCTGGTTGTCCGACCCGACAAAGCCGATTTTGTCGCCGTTCTCGATGCGGAAGTCCAGCCGATCGAAGAGCTTCCCGCTGTCCGCCGTGGTGTAGCTGACTGCTTTCAGCTCTGCCACATTGCGCCCGGCCTCGCGAGCGGGCTTGAAGGCCACGTAGGGGAAGCGGCGCGTTGAGGCGGGCAAGCTGCTGAGGTCCAGCTTCTCCAATTCTTTACGGCGCGAGGTTGCCTGTTTGGATTTGGCCGCATTGGCTGAGAAGCGCTGGATAAACTCCTTGAGTTCGGCGGCCCGCTCTTCGTTTTTCTTGCGCTGGTCGCGGTGCTGGGAGGTGATGATCTGCGAGGTTTGCTGCCAGAAATCGTAGTTGCCTACGAACATGGTCATTTTGCCGTAGTCGATATCAACCATGTGGGTGCAAACCTGGTTGAGGAAGTGCCGGTCGTGTGAGACCACGATAACCGTGTTTTCAAAGTTGTAGAGGAAGTTTTCGAGCCAGGTAATGGACTCCAGGTCCAGGTGGTTGGTGGGCTCATCGAGCAGCAGGTTCTCGGGGTTGTCGAAGAGGGCTTGGGCCAGCAGGACTCGCACTTTGACGTTGTCGTCCAAGTCGCGCATCTGTTTGCTGTGCAGCTCGCCGGCGATGCCCAGACCGTTGAGCAGGATGGCGGCTTGGTTCTCGGACTCGTAGCCGCCCAAGTCGGCGAACTCGACTTCCAAGTCGGCGACTTTCATCCCGTCTTCTTCGTTGAAGTCGGGTTTGGAGTAGAGTTCTTCGCGCAGTTTGCCCACTTCGTAGAGCCGTTTGTGGCCCATGATGATGGTTTCCATCACGCTGTAGTCATCGTAGGCAAAGTGATTTTGCTCCAGTGTGGCCAAGCGTTCCTGCCCCGGCATGGCGATGCTGCCATGGTCGGCTTCCTGCTTGCCGGCGAGGATGTTCAGAAAGGTTGATTTGCCTGCACCGTTGGCCCCGATTATGCCGTAGCAGTCGCCCGGCGAGAATTTGAGGTTGACTTGGTCAAACAAGACACGCTGACCAAAGGATAAGCGCATGTCACTAACTGTAATCACAATGTTTTCCTAATTATATGGTTGCTTTGGGGCTGTATGGGAAAAGGGCGCAGCATAGCAAAAGCACTCGAAAAAATCCAGCAGAGATAGCGTGGTCTTTTCTGCGGGAAACGAAAAGAGATCGACAGGATTGTCGGGGATGGGCAATTCCTGCCAGATTTGTGATTTTATCCCAATCCGTAAAAGTAGCATTCTTTCCAACTGATCCTCTCATTCTTGCGAAAGCTGGAGTCTATGCGCAGAGCATTTGCTAAAGGGTACCTCTAAAAATTCACTTTTGATGCTGAATCAACGAGATTTTGCCGATAGCGAGGAAGTGAAGTCGAAAAGGCTTTGCTGACGAAGCTATTCGGCAACAAGATCGCGATTCAGCGCGGAATTGGAATTTTTAGAGATGCCCTAAATAGACTCCCGGGAGTGACAAACATTTGTCATACTCTACTTCTACGGATTGGTATTACAGTGTTATCTTTCGTGTGTTTCGTGGTTCTAGCCCTTTTAACCACGAAATCCGCAGGCATCGGCAGCCAATGCCAGACCGCCGTACAAGCCCACATCGTTACCCATGGAGGGGGGGCAGATATATTCTTCCAGACCTCCGGCTACCTGGAACTCGGTGATCCGGAGGTAGCCGTTCAGCAGTTCCTTAAGCTGCTTCCGTACCAGGGGGAGCAAGTGTTCCTGCTGCATCACCCCGCCACCCATAATAATTTTCTTCGGCGACAGGGTTAGGATGAAGCTTTGCAGCCCTTGGGCCAGATAATATGCCTCAATTTCCCAAGCGATATGGCAGGAATCCAGCTCTTGGGCCTTACGCTGCCAGCGCTGCTCCATACTGGTACCCGAAGCCATTCCTTCGAGGCAGTAATCGTGGTAAGGGCAGCAGCCTTTAACGCCGTCGTATTCGTGGCTGCGCACCAGCACATGACCCATCTCCGGATGCATCAGGCCGTGTACCAGCCGGCCGTTGACCACTGTACCACCACCGAGACCGGTACCCACTGTAATGTAGAGCACCGGATCGCAGCCTTGGGCACAGCCCCATAGATATTCGGCCAGTGCCGGGGCATTGACATCGGTGTCCCATCCGATGGGAATGGAAAACTCTTTTTTGAGGGTTCCGACAAAATCGTAATTGGCCCAATGGGCCTTGGGAGTGTTGCTGATGTAGCCAAAGCTTTGTGACTTGGGGTCGGGGTCAATGGGCCCGAAGCAGGCCACTCCCAGGGCCGAAATTTCAGATACCCCATAGTGACGAGCCGTGGGGCTGCTTTCCAGCGCGATTTGTTTTTTGTTGAAGTATCCGAGGATCCGGTCCATGGTCTGGTCCGGGGTGGAAGTGGGAAACTGAACTTGGTCCAGCAGTTTGGGACGGTCTTTTTTTCGGACATCGTAGAGCGCAATGGCACATTTGGTCTTGGTGCCTCCGGTTTCGATACTGCCAAAAATCTGCTTTGCATGCTGTGCCATAATTATCCTGGTTTCTGTATCACAGAAAATCCAAACCAATATCAATGTTCCGGGCCGAATGAGTCAAGGCTCCGACCGAAATCAAATCCACTCCGGTATGGGCAATTTGGGCCACACGCTCCAGCGTTACGTTGCCGGATGCTTCGCACAGTGCCCGTCCGGCGACATGGGCCACCGCAGTCTGTAAATCTGCTAGGTCCATGTTGTCGAGCAATACGCAGTCGGGGCGCAGTGACCGTTTATCAAAATCGACCCGGTAGAGTTGTTCCAGCGTATCGACTTCCAGTTCGATGCTGACCATATGCCCGCCGCGCCGCCGCGCGGCCCGCAGAGCGGGCTCGATACCGCCGGCGGCAGCGATGTGATTATCTTTAATCATGATGGCATCGAAGAGGCCAAAACGGTGATTGTGGCCGCCGCCACAGCGCACCGCAAATTTTTGCAAGGCTCGCAGGCCCGGCAGGGTTTTACGGGTATCGACAATCCGCGCCGCTGTGTGGGCCACGGCCCGAACGTATTGGCGTGTCAGGCTGGCGATGCCGCTCAGATGACCGAGGTAGTTCAGGGCCACGCGTTCGCGGCTGAGCAATTCGGCTGCGCTGCCGGAAATCTCGGCCAGTATCGTGCCGGGAGCCACTATGTCGCCATCGCGCTGCCGCAGCCTTAAGCTCAGACCCGAATTGGCATGGAGAAACGCTGCACGCGTCAGTTCCAGCCCGGCAAGGACGCAGTCGGCCTGAGGCCCATCCGGGATGCCGCGCAGCCGCAGCTGTGCCTGCACCTGCACTTCCGGGTTAATACAGGACCGGCTGCTCAGGTCTCCGCTCAGGCCCCAGTCTTCGGCAAATGCTATGCCGAGGGCCTCTTGCATAAGATAGTCGGGCAGGGCATCGAAGGCTTGCCCGCTATGCTGATTTAGATCCATATTCAGGGTTCAACTCCGGTAATAATCAGTGGAACGACCGGGACGTCGCGGCCTTGGCAGATGATGTTATAAAGGGGGTCCCCTAAATGGACTCCCGCGGGAGTGACAAATATTTATCACACTCTACTTCTGCGGATTGGTATTACCAAGCGACACAGAGAGCTCATGTCAGGGCTCCCCCATCGTCTGCAAAATCTCGCAGATCAATTCCCAGTCGATGAAGCTGCGCTGCCCGTTGCTGCAATGCCGCTGCAGCAGGCTCTGCAGTTCTTTGGGAAGCTCTGCAGGATTCTGTTCCGGCAGGTAGTAATGGCTACCGCGCGATTCGCTGCGCAGCAGAGCCGCGCAGCCGATAGCTAGGGCTGCCACTAAGGCGTTGTGTCCGTCAGTTTGCGGTCCTCCGGACCGCCCAGCTTCCTCCGCTGCTGTTCTCAGCAACTCAGGGGGGCAATGCGAGCGCAGATTGCGCAGGGCCGCAAGCAGGCCCGTCCTGCTGCGCTCCACGCCGACCCATTGCGACATCAGCGGCGACACTTGCGACATCAGCTTCCGAGACTGTACCGAATCTTCGTATGCGATTTGCGGGGCTTTTCCCATATTTTTAATCAAGGCACTTCTCGCGGGGGCGGCACCAAGACAGGAAAAAATATCTGTGGCGGCGTTGCCCGCCATTACCACGGCTTCGAGCAGGGAATTGGAGGCCAGGCGGTTGGCACCGTGCAGCCCGGTGCAAGCTACTTCGCCGATGGCCCAGAGGCCGGGAACCGAGCTGCGGGCCCGCAGGTCGGTGGCCACGCCACCCATATGGTAATGGGCCGCAGGCAGTACCGGCAGTAGATCGCGCTGTGGGTTGAGGCCATGGCGCCGGGCACTCTGCCACAGGGTCGGAAAACGCTGTTCAAATTCGGCACTGCTGTGGCACAGCTGGCGGCAGTCCAGATAGGCAACACCGTCTTTGCACCGGGCCCGAAACAACGCGCGGGCCACGATATCGCGAGGAGCCAGTTCGGCGGCCTCCTGTGCTTCCGGTCCTTGCCGCATAAAACGCTGGCCCGCCGCATTGAGCAGGGTAGCCCCTTCACCGCGCAAGGCTTCGCTGGCCAAGGGCTGGGGATTTTCGGGAACGTCCAGCGCTGTGGGGTGGAACTGGACAAACTCACTGTCGGCCAGCACCGCTCCGGCCAAAGCGGCCATGCCGAGGCCTTGGCCGAGGGCACCGCGAGGATTGGTGGTCGCTTCATAGAGCGCACCCATGCCCCCACAGGCCAGCACTACGGCCCGCGCTCCCAGCACTTTACTTGCGCAGTTATCTGGGCTCCGGGAACGAAAAGTGACTCCGCAGACCTGGCCTCTGGAATCGCACATCAGGCGCTGGGCGCTGACACCTTCCCATACCGTAAGCCGGGATTGGTGCCGCACTGCGGCAATCAAGCTTTCCATGATTAAGCGACCCGAGCTGTCGCCGGTGCAGTGCAATACGCGCTTAGCACTGTGTGCTGCCTCGCGCGAGAGCGCATAGGGCGCTTGCCCGGTAGGATTCCCGCCCATTTCCGGCTGGCGGTCGAAGGGCACGCCGTAACCGGCTAGCTCGCGGACATACAGCGGCGCAGCGGCGCAGATGACCTCTGCCACAATGGGGTCGCCCAGCCCCGCGCCTGCGGCCAGAGTGTCACCAGCGTGCTGTCGGACGGAGTCATCCGGTCCCACTGCAGCAGCGATGCCGCCTTGGGCCCAGGAACTGGCACTGCTGATTCCCAGCTTGCCGGGTGAGAGCAGCACGACCGGCCAAGAGCTGGTCTCGCCTATTTTAAGGGCGGCGAAGAGTCCGGCCAGTCCAGCTCCGACAATCACGATGCGTTGGTCATCTGCTTTGTGGGAGGCCGGGGCTGGCTCAATCGGGTAGAGCTGTGAGAAGGGATGGAATGGGGTCATGAACTACAATCGCAAGAAGCGGATCCCAAACGGGAATACCGGTCTGTCAGGAAAGTTCGAGCATCCGTTCTACTGCGCTGCGGGCACGTAGGGCCAAGCCTTCGTCAATTTCTATGGCATTTTGCAGGTAGAGCAGGCTGTCCATAATGTTGGGCAAAGTGATACGCTTCATGTGCGGACAGAGGTTGCAGGGGCGAATGAAACGCACGTTCGGCGCAGTGGCCGCGATATTGGCACTCATCGAGCATTCGGTAACCAGCATGACTTTTTTCGGCTGCTTCTGGTCGATCCAACGAATCATAGCCGCCGTAGAGCCCGCAAAGTCCGCTTCAGCTATTACACTGGGCGGGCATTCGGGATGGGCCACGATTTGTAGACCCGGATTGTCGGAGCGCATGGTGCGCAAATCTTGGGGCCGAAAGCGCTCGTGGACTTCGCAGTGGCCCTGCCAGAGTATCAACTCAAGGCCTTCGGACTGAACTTCGGCGGCGATATTCTGCCCCAGATATTCATCGGGTAGCATCAGCACTTGGCGGGTGTCAAACTCTCGGGCAATGCTGCGCACAATATGGGCGGCGTTGGCTGAGGTGCAAGTTATGTCGCACTCGGCTTTGACCGCCGCGCTGGTGTTGATATAGGTAACAATGGGCAGTTGGGGATACTGTTGGCGCAGTTGTCGCACATCTTCGGCTGTAATGGATTCGGCCAGAGAGCAGCCGGCTTCCATGTCGGGCATCAACACCAGTTTGTCAGGGTTCATTAGCTTGGAAGTCTCGGCCATGAAATGTACGCCAGCCTGTACAATGATGTCGGCATCGATGAGGCTGGCCTCAATGGCCAGTTGCAGGCTGTCACCCCGAACGTCGCCCACACAGTGGAAGATTTCCGGACTCATGTAGTTGTGTGCCAGAATCACAGCGTTGCGATGTTGTTTCAATTCGTTGATGGCTTTGATATATGGCGCGTGAAAGGCCCACTCCATGGGTGGAATCACGTCTTTGACTCTCTGGTATAGAGGCTCTAACTCTGTGGCCAGTTCTTCGCTGTATTCCAGCTGTGGGCGCTCGGTAATTTGCAGTAGTTCTGACATGGGGGCTGGCCCTCCATAGCTGCTGAATTGTCACTTGCAAAAAGCAGGTCATGGTATCATTTATACGCAGTTCTGTCCAAGCTGTGTCCAAGCTGCTTTGCTGCTTGTTGGAGATGGGTAATTTCTGCCAGATTTGAGGCTGACGCACCGTTCCCGATTTCAGCCTGAAATGGATAGGGGTACCTCTAAAAATTCCTTACCACAGAAAGATGCTGTGCCAGCTCGCAAAAAAGGAAGGTCGGGCCTAGCTGCGCACGGCCCTCTTTCTCCCATGCTGCGCCAGCTCGCATGGGAGCCTCCCCCGTTCTCCCATGCTGCGCCAGCCCGCCATTTTTTAATTGCGCCATATGGACAAAACAGCTATATTGAAGCCATGGCAAGTTGCGACAGCGCGTACAAATACCTGTTCTCGAACCCGGCAATCCTGTGCAAACTCATCCACGCCTTCGTTGAGGAGGATTTTAGGGGACCTCTAAAAATTCCAATTTCGCACCAGACTCGGTCTTTTTCACGGAGCAGCTTTGTCACGAAAGCCTTACCATACAGCAAAGTATGGCTCGGCTTCCGTTCCTCGCTGCCGCAAAAAATCCCTTCGTCTGGCATCAAAAGCGAATTTTTAGAGGTCCCCTTTAGCGCCAAAATCCAGCCCGACAGCCTGCGCAAACTCGACCCGTCCCACCTCTCTCCACGCTCCAGCAGCGCGAAGCGGACCTGCTTTACGAGGTCCGCCTGGACAATCAAACAGCCTATCTGTATATCCTGCTCGAATTCCAGTCCACAGCCCCCAAGCATATGGCCATCCGCCTGCTCAGCTATATATCCCTGTTTTACGAACGCCTCATCAAGGAAGGCAAAAACAGCAAAGGCAAGTTGCCCCCGGTATTTCCATTGGTGCTCTACAACGGAGACCGCCCCTGGAATGCGCCCCGCAGCACCAGCGAACTGATCAGCAGCAACGAAATACCCGCAAAATACCTACCCCACTTTCAATAGGGCACCTCTAAAAATTCGCTTTCGATGTGGATCGCTGAGATTTTTCGCGACAGCAAGGCGGCAACTCGTTTTAATACTTTGTTGTATTGAAATGAGTTGACAACGAAGCTGCTCGCGGAAAAGATCGCGATTCCACGCGGAATTGGAATTTTTAGAGGTGCCCAATATGCTCTCATTGACGAGAAGCGCATCCCCGACGAGAAAATCCACAAGCTGCACAACCTCATCAGCGCGGTGATTTGTGCCGAGAAGTACGGCAGACCGGGGGAGTGGGAAGCCCAAATCCCGCAAATCATAGAATTCCTGCGCGATGAACCCGGGCCCGAAATCACCATTTTCAGGCGCTGGATTGCCTTGCTGTTTGGCGAGGGCATGAACGAATCAGAATACAATCAAATCACCGCACCAGAGGAGGTACAAAGTATGTTGGCGACACTGGCAGACGATCTAAGAGCTGAAGGAAGACAAGAAGGAAGACAAGAAGGTGAAAAACTGGGCATGCAGAAAGGTTGGGAAGAAGGTGAAAAACTGGGCATGCGGAAAGGCCGGGAAGAAGGCCGGGAAGAAGAACGGCGTGAAGCTGCCCGAAAAATGAAAGAATCCGGGCTGTCGATTGAACAGATTTCAAGGTTTACCGGCCTGAGCCACCGCGAAATTACTGGGCTGAAAGAGGGCGAATAGGAAGCCTGAAAGGGGCTTCTGGAGTTGGCCTTCGCCAGCTCGCAAAAGAGGAAGGTCGGGCCTAGCTCCGCACGGCCCTCCCCCGTTCTCCCATGCTGCGCCAGCTCGCAAAAGAGGAAGGTCGGGCCTTGGCTGCGCACGGCCCTCCCCCGTTTCTCCCATGCTGCGCCAGCTCGCATGGGAGCCTCCCCAAAAAAGCCAATTTTTAGGGATTTTCCTGCGATCTTCTTGCCCTCCGCGGGGAAATCGTATATTCTTAAAGAAGAACAAGCCATTTCATAACCCCATTTTATCTTTTATTAAAACCATTCCGACCTTGGCCGGAACATCATCTTTATGTATTATTTTGCATAATAATACCAAGGAGTATTGCATTATGGAACACAAGTTCAGTAAAATTCGCTCATCGCTCATCGCTCATCGCTCATCGCTCATCGCTCATCGAAAAAATTAAACCCATATAGCAGAGGAAATTATTTCTCTGCCGGTATTTTACGCCCATTTATCCTTTTATTTGTCTGCTCCCTGATTTTGTGGGTCGCCTGCGATCCGCCCGATGATGGGGGCAATGATGGGGCCGATAATGGGGGCAATGACGGGGCGCCCCGCACGGTCGGCTTTGAGAAAACGATCATCGGCCTGCGCGAGTTCCTGCTCACCGTTACCGCAAACCCGGCCGGGACATACGAATTTATCCTTAGCGACTCCTCAGCCGCCCCCGACTGGACCAGCATCAAAGACCACCCCGCCCTGATAAAGCGCAGCTTCTCCGCCGATAAAAACTACCAGCGGGAAATCTACTTCAGCGTCACCAAAGATTATGAGCCCCCGCCCCACAACGCGGTGGTCGATCTGGGTACCGAGCCTGAAAGCAAGTATCCGGGCTTTATGAGTCCGGGGCAGAATTACTACGTCCACGCCTATCAAAACGCCACCCACCTCAAGAGCTCTGAGGCGATCACCACCGAAGCTTACCCTGGAGACCTGCCCGATCCCATCGCGACTGAATCAGAAAGAGGTCTGCATACTACACCGGATACACCGGGCACACCGGGAGCCTCCATATCGGATTCGCCGCTCCGGGCCCTGTGGGGCATGGATATGTGGACAAAGAATATTGACGATGCTGCGATAATCGATGCTGTGGACAATCATAACGGTAATGTGGCACTGCATCGCATTGAGGTGAAAAGCGGAGAACTCCTCTACCTGCCCATACGCAGCATCCAGTCCTTCCCGGATAATACGAGTACTTGTCTTGGCCCTCCGAGTAATTTAGCCTTAAGGGCGTCAGATACGGGAGGAGATAATAATGTAGTGCTCTTGGTTTACCCCCCGGTGGCGGGAAATTCCTATCATCCTGATAATCCTGAGGGCGGCTCGGTGTTGTTCCACGGGCGTCCTTTTCAGGCTCTTCGGTACGTCTTGTGGATTTTAGGTAAAGATGATACAATGGGGAAATGAACGATAAGCAACTTTTAATTTTGGGCCTGGGACTGAGCGAACCATGGCAGATTATCAGTCAGGAACTCAGAGAAGACAAGAAGCCACATGAATTACACATCGCAATTAAAGCTGAGCGTGGCTCCAAGTATCCGTGTCCCGAGTGTAAGAAAATGTGCCCTGCTCACGACTTTAAGGAACTTGAATGGCGGCATTTAAACTTCTTTCAACACCATTGCTACATCCGCGCAAAAGTACCCCGAACAAAATGTTTAGAGCATGGTATCAGGCGTATTCTGGTCCCATGGGCAAGAAATGGAAGCTCTTTTACCTTACTCTTTGAGCAGGCTGTTCTCATGCGTGAAATGCCTATGCTTTCAGTAGCCAGACAAACTGGAATCGAAGATAAAAGAGTTGCCAGAATTATCAAACATTACGTTGAAGAAGGCAAAAAACAAATAGATTTATCTAATTTAAAATCTATTGGACTTGATGAGACATCAAGCAAGCGAGGACATAACTATGTGACTGTATTTGTCGATATGGATAAGAAAAAGGAATCTGTAATTTTTGCGACAGAAGGAAGGGATTCCAGTGTTGTTAAGGAGTGCAAAGACTTTATAGAAGAACATAATGGGGAAAAAGAAAATGTTGAAGAAGTAGTTTGTGATATGTCAAAGCCTTTTTTGAAAGGAATCAGAGAGAATTTTCCTGAATCTTCGGTAACAGCTGATTGGTTTCATATTTGTAAGAAGTTTGTAGAAGCATTAAATACAGTGAGGAAATCTGAGAGTAAACATAAGAATTTCCCTAAGCATGCACGATGGGCAGTAGTAAAGAACCCGGCGAACAATGCCCTGACAAAGTCACAGTTGGAAGCTTTACTGGAGCTTGAAGCGGGAGGTTTTCAGACGATGACGGGGTATCAGATAAAAGAGAAATTATCTTGGATAAGAGGCGCGAAAACTTTACAGGGAGCCAAGTGGAGGATTCGAAGATTTATCAATTATTCGAGAGAACTGATAAAAGATCAGGATTTATTAGAGCCGATGGCTAAAGCATTGGATAGCTTGGAGAAACATGGGGATAAGGTGGTGGAGCGCTGGCGCTCAGGTAAGACAAGCGCCCGTCTGGAAGGGTTGAACAGTATATTTCAAGCGGTTAGAGCCAGGGCTAGGGGTTACAGGAATACAGAAACATTTTTAATGATGATATACTTGCTCGCCAGTCCGGTAGCTGCGACTCTAAAATCAACTTGATATACCGAGGAGCCCCTTTTCAGGGAGCTCGGCGGGCCTACTACGATATGATGGGGCAAATTGATACCACCCAGAACTACAACAGGGCCCGGATCATAAGTAACTGTGGGTCCTCCTTGGATTATCGTATACTTCTCCCCACCTTTCTTCTTGAGGCACCGTAGTTGAGGGGAGGGCCGCTCCCATCCCTCTTTTTATTGCGCCATACGGACAAAACAGCTATATTGAAGCCATGGCAAGTTGCGACAGCGCGTACAAATACCTGTTCTCGAACCCGGCAATCCTGTGCAAACTCATCCACGCCTTCGTTGAGGAGGACTTTAGCGCCAAAATCCAGCCCGACAGCCTGCGCAAACTCGACCCGTCCCACCTCTCTGCCACGCTCCAGCAGCGCGAATCGGACCTGCTTTACGAGGTGCGCCTGGACAGCCAAGACAGCCAAGACAATCAAGATAACCAAACAGCCTATCTGTATATCCTGCTGGAATTCCAGTCCACAGCCCCCAGGCATATGGCCATCCGCCTGCTCAGCTATATATCCCTGTTTTATGAACGCCTCATCAAGGAAGGCAAAAACAGCAAAGGCAAGTTGCCCCCGGTATTTCCGTTGGTGCTCTACAACGGAGACCGCCCCTGGAATGCGCCCCGCAGCACCAACGAACTGATCAGCAGCAACGAAATACCCGCAAAATACCTACCCCACTTTCAATATGCTCTCATTGACGAGAAGCGCATCCCCGACCCAAAAATCCACAAATTGCACAACCTCATCAGCGCGGTAATTTGTGCCGAGAAATACGGCAGACCGGGGGAGTGGGAAGCTCAGATTCCGCAAATCATAGAATTCCTGCGCGATGAACCCGGGCCCGAAATCACCATTTTCAGGCGCTGGATCGCCTTGCTGTTTGGCGAGGGCATGAACGAATCAGAATACAATCAAATCACCGCACCAGAGGAGGTACAGAAGATGTTGGCAACACTGGCAGACGATCTAAGAGCTGAAGGCCGGGAAGAAGGCCGGGAAGAAGGCCGGGAAGAAGGCCGGGAAGAAGGCCGGGAAGAAGGCCGGGAAGAAGGCCGGGAAGAAGGCCGGGAAGAAGGCCGGGAAGAAGGTCGGGAAGAAGGTAGGGAAGAAGGCAGACAAGAAGGTGAAAAACTGGGCATGCGGAAAGGCCGGGAAGAAGGCCGGCGTGAAGCTGCCCGAAAAATGAAAGAATCCGGGCTGTCGATTGAGCAGATTTCAAGGTTTACCGGCCTGAGCCACCGCGAAATTACCGGGCTCTGATGCCGGGCTGGGCGCAATTGTCAAAGACAGCTTCCCTGAAAAGCCAATTTTTGTAGATTTTCTCGCGATTTTTCTTGCACTCCGTTGGAAAAGCATATATTCTCCAAGGAGAACAAGCCATTTCATAAACCCATTTCATCTTTTATTAAAACCATTCCGACCTTGGCCGGAACATCATCTTTATGCATTATTTTGCATAATAATACCAAGGAGTATTGCACTATGGAACACAAGTTCAGTAAAATCCGCTCATCGCTCATCGCTCATCGCTCATCGCTCATCGAAAAAATTAAACTCATATAGCAGGGGAAATTATTTCTCTGCCGGTATTTTACGCCCATTTATCCTTTTATTTGTCTGCTCCCTGATTTTATGGGTCGCCTGCGATCCGCCCGAGAGCGACGACACACCCACCGTCAAAACATTTACCGTTACCTTTGAGACCAACGGCGGGAGCGAAATAGCCAGTCAGACCGTTGCCGAAAATGGCAAAGCCACAGAGCCTGATTCCAGTAGAGACGGATACATTTTTGAAGGCTGGTACAGCGACGAAGCTACCACTGATGCATTTAATTTTGACACGCCTATTACCGCAGACATTACACTATATGCCAAATGGATAGAAAGTTTTACAATCAGCTTTTCCGATCCTGCGGATACCACGGGCAGAACCATTATCGGCATGCGGGAATTTCTGCTGACCGTCGATGTGTCAAACCTCAGCGAGAACACCGAACTCGTCTTTATCCCCGGCTATACGGCAAGCCCGACTCCGTGGGACGAGGTGGAAAACCACAACGCCAGGAGGCTCCGGGCCTTCAGTGCGACCGGCACGCCGGGAAACAGCAGAAGAATCTATTTCAGCGTCTCTCCGCCCGGGAGGAGCTTAATCTCTCCGACGACTGGGAAGAGCGGGGGTACGAATGTCTCCCTGAGCAGCGATCTTGCTCCCGGCCAGAGCGAGCGCGAATTGCTCGATCAGCGGCAAAGCGGCCTGATGGCACCGGATACTGACTACTATGTACACGCCTATACGGAAGGGGGCCGCTATCTGGCAAGCTCGGCAAAGATTACCACAATCGATTATCCGACCACAGTACCAACGAATCCAATTGATCCGAGAGCGAGCATCGAGCCCGCATTCTGGAATATGAGTATGTGGCAGGACAGCAACGGAGCGTTGATCCCGCTGGAATTCCGAACTGGAGAGCTGGTCCATTTGCCCTATCGTTTTATACCGCTGTTTGATGCTGCGGGTCCAGGCAATCCCTGTGCAGCAGTCTCCACCATTACTATGAGTGTCCACCCCGTTACGGGCAAAAGCTATGACATTTATATTGGGAACTATCCGGTAGTGGAAACAGAGGGACGCTTTCTGGGCACATCTGTAGTTCAGGGCTCATCGCGTATCAGCGGGAACTATTATGATCTGTCTGCATTAGCCGGAGGGTTTAACGGTGTAGATACGCCAGGCAGTTACGAAGTTCGCTTTACGACAGACTGTGCGCCACAGGTCGATCCCTCTACGCAACAGATCGTAAACAATGCCGCAGATAAAAGCGCAGCCAACTGGCCTTTCACGGCTGTGAGTGAATAGCCGATCTTTGAAGCACCCGACACCCCGTTGCGTCAATACAAAACCTACTCGAAAACAAGTGCTTGTCTCATAACTAAAATCTAGCCTAAGCACCCTGCTCTTGCTTACTCATACCCTTCTCCTTTGGACATTCTTTCTCTAAGCGTTCTGCACTCTCAAAAAGTTTTCTCTCAAGTCTCCCCACTTCTAATGGGGACCTCTAAAAATCGGCATTGCGATGTAAAATCAAAAATCCTTCCTTAATCATAACAAAATAGCACAAAAAATAGTTGGATCCAGATTAATTACGATCAATAAATTCTAATAAAATTAGAATTTACATAAAAAAATCATTATTTACAGCATTTTAGATACAATTATCCACTATTATGCTGTAATTGAAACATATTTTAACATATTATACACAGTATTTCGTAACCCCATACGAAACCTTACCCGATCTATCCCTATACATCGCAACTCTAATCCCCTATTCATGCAATTGCGAAACCATGCAAATATATGTTCCACTTTCGCCCGGGTCTTTGACTTGCGGCGGTTACTTTCTAATTGCTTCTCTGTAAGTGAAGTATCTCGATATTTTCGGTGATGAATAAAGTTCCTCCGTAGTTCATTTGTTATCTTTTCACTTCGATACGCACTATCCCCATATATCTGCGTGACGCCTTCGGATAAAATAGCTGCAAGCACCTGTGAGTCGTGCACATTAGCTGCACTTACTTCGTAAGCTAAAGGGGACCTCTAAAAATCGGCATTGCGATGTAAAATCAAAAATCCTTCCTTAATCATAACAAAATAGCACAAAAAATAGTTGGATCCAGATTAATTACGATCAATAAATTCTAATAAAATTAGAATTTACATAAAAAATCATTATTTACAGCATTTTAGATACAATTATCCACTATTATGCTGTAATTGAAACATATTTTAACATATTATACACAGTATTTCGTAACCCCATACGAAACCTTACCCGATCTATCCCTATACATCGCAACTCTAATCCCCTATTCATGCAATTGCGAAACCATGCAAATATATGCTCCACTTTCGCCCGGGTCTTTGACTTGCGGCGGTTACTTTCTAATTGCTTCTCTGTAAGTGAAGTATCTCGATATTTTCGGTGATGAATAAAGTTCCTCACACCTTTCTTCCGTAGTTCATTTGTTATCTTTTCACTTCGGTACGCACTATCCCCATATATCTGCGTGACGCCTTCGGATAAAATAGCTGCAAGCACCTGTGAGTCGTGCACATTAGCTGCACTTACTTCGTAAGCGGTAATAAACTGCTCGTTAGTCGCCGTTGCAATGTGATTTTTGTATCCATAGTGGCTTTTGCTATTTTTCTTTGTCCACCTTGCATCCGTATCTTTTTGCCTCATTTTATTCTCGTTTTCCTTGAATGATGGAGGGATTTCATCATTTTTGATCTGCTGGTTTTCTTCTCTGGTATTGCGCTGCACAGGCACTTTGACAAAGCTGGCGTCTACAATATTTTCTTGATTTGGACCTCCATGGCATCATCAGAGAGGTTGTAGGTTTCCTGAAGGATGAGAATGCGCAACATTTGGGAGACAGGGAATCTTGGCCTTCCAGAATTATTTTTCTTTTTAGGGATATTTTGAGAAATAGTCTCTGAGATTCTATCCCAATCGATAGATTTTTTAAGTTCGAATATAAAAGGATTTGTACGTTCTACATCCTGATATATTATTTCACTTGTCATTTCAATCATAATGATCCTCCAATATTATTGTATTGTAATTGAATAATTGTGATTTGTCCAGTGCTGGATTTTTAGAGGTGCCCTAAACTTTTTAGCTAAAGCTCTATTACTCCAATGAGTAGCATTTTCAGGTTCAGTGGTACATACGCACTTGATAATAGCCTGTTTAACTTCCAAGGATACAGGATTTTTGCCAGGAGGCTTGGTTTTGTTCTGTAATAATGCCTCTATCCCACCTTTGTTGTATTGGTGCGCATACTTAGTCACAGTATTCAGATGAATTCTTTCAACAGTAGCAATATCTTTACACAATATATTATTGATTCTTGCCAGTATAACTTTAATTCTGGTGGCAAAAGATGCTCGAAGGAAGGCATTTTAAGTGCTTCTTCCAGTACTTTGATCTCGGGAGGATTCACATTGACTTTGATTGGAGCAGACATACTTCTATTATACCATTATCCATTTTTTTGTATATAGCAGAACACTAGAAGAGAGAACAGCCTGCTCAAAGAGTAAGGTAAAAGAGCTTCCTTTTCTTGCCCATGGGACCAGAATACGCCTGATACCATGTTCTAAACATTTTGTTCGGGGTACTTTTGCGCGGATGTAGCAATGGTGTTGGAAGAAGTTTCAATGCCGCCATTCAAGTTCTTTAAAGTCGTGAGCAGGCACATTTTCTTACACTCACGGATACTTGGAGCCACGCTCAGCTTTAATTGCGATGTGTAATTCATGTGGCTGCTTCTCTGAGTTCCTGACTGATAATCTGCCATGGTTCGCTCAGTCCCAGAATTAAAAGTTGCTTATTGTTCATTTCCCCATTGTATCATCTTTACCTAAAATCCACAAGACGTACCGAAGAGCCTAAATTGTCTGTTCTCTGGTCTTTACATTATAAACATTAATCTTGCGATTTAAATAGGACAGAGGGGATGAATGATGGGAACTGAACAAGATACTACTGTCTGGAAGCATTTCATTAATTAGCTGCCATGCCGCTTGGCAGGTCTGATCATCTAACTCTGACATCGATTCATCCATAACTAAAACAGGTCGCTTTTGTAGAATAACCCTCGCAATTTGGATTCTTTGCTTCTCCCCACCACTCAAAAAAGATCCATCTTTTCCAACTACCACATCTAAAAGCTGGTGGTTTACAGTTCGAAACTGACTAAAATTCAATTTTTCAAATATTTGCAAAATCAATTCGTCAGAACTTATAGGGGAACCAAACAAAACATTTTCTCGAATCGTTCTATTCCAAATTTTGGCACTTTGTTCAATAAAACTATAATTTATACTTAGATCGACATCTGTAAATTGCTTAGGGTCTTGTCCTAGCATCATAATAGAGCCATATACATGTTTTTCTAAGCCCAGCGCAGAACGGATAATCGTGGACTTTCCTATCCCTGATGGACCTGCCAGATAGAGGGCTTCCCCCTTGTGCAGTTCGAATGAAATATTTTCTACAATACTCTCTCCATTTTCTGACCTTATTGCAACATCTTGAAAATGTAACACAATATCACATCCCTTAGAATTTGTTCGACTGTTCCCCTTTATTATATTACTTGAGTTAAGCAAAGGAAGGTCCAACTCCTTAAGACTAGCTTTAATCTTATGGGGACCTCTAAAAATCGGCATTGCGATGTAAAATCAAAAATCCTTCCTTAATCATAACAAAATAGCACAAAAAATAGTTGGATCCAGATTAATTACGATCAATAATTCCTACTAAAATTAGAATTTACATAAAAAAATCATTATTTACAGCATTTTAGATACAATTATCCACTATTATGCTGTAATTGAAACATATTTTAACATATTATACACAGTATTTCGTAACCCCATACGGAACCTTACCCGATCTATCCCTATACATCGCAACTCTAATCCCCTATTCATGCAATTGCGAAACCATGCAAATATATGCTCCACTTTCGCCCGGGTCTTTGACTTGCGGCGGTTACTTTCTAATTGCTTCTCTGTAAGTGAAGTATCTCGATATTTTCGGTGATGAATAAAGTTCCTCACACCTTTCTTCCGTAGTTCATTTGTTATCTTTTCACTTCGATACGCACTATCCCCATATATCTGCGTGACACCTTCGGATAAAATAGCTGCAAGCACCTGTGAGTCGTGCACATTAGCTGCACTTATTTCGTAAGCGGTAATAAACTGCTCGTTGGTCGCCGTTGCAATGTGATTTTTGTATCCGTAGTGGCTTTTGCCATTTTTCTTTGTCCACCTTGCATCCGTATCTTTTTGCCTCATTTTATTCTCGTTTTCCTTGAATGATGGAGGGATTTCATCATTTTTGATCTGCTGGTTTTCTGCTCTGGTATTGCGCTGCACAGGCACTTTGACAAAGCTGGCGTCCACAATATTCCCTTTGTGCAGTTTTATCTTTCTCTCAGCAAGAAATTTATGGAACTCAAGAAAAAGCGTTTGCTCGAGATTGAGTTTGCGCAGCGTTTCCTTGAAGGACCAAATGGTTTTGGAATCGGGAGATTTATCAAGCAGGCTCATATCAAGAAAGAATTTGAAATAGATGCTACCATTGATTTGGACCTCCATGGCATCATCAGAGAGGTTGTAGGTTTCCTGAAGGATGAGAATGCGCAACATTTGGGAGACAGGGAATCTTGGCCTTCCAGAATTATTTTTCTTTTTAGGGATATTTTGAGAAATAGTCTCTGAGATTCTATCCCAATCGATAGATTTTTTAAGTTCGAATATAAAAGGATTTGTACGTTCTACATCCTGATATATTATTTCACTTGTCATTTCAATCATAATGATCCTCCAATATTATTGTATTGTAATTGAATAATTGTAATTTGTCCAGTGCTGGATTTTTAGAGGTGCCCTTATGAATCGTTTCCAATGCAAAACTTAAGTTATTGGCAAAATTGCTCAATTGCTTGTATGCAATCAATCCAAGCATATATATATAAACTATTTGAGACAAACGATCTCCACTTTGTTCATATGAGACAACATAATAGATTAAAAAAATGAAAGGAAAGGTTACTACAATAGATTGCAAAAAATTTGCTACATCAATAGATGCTTGTGCCTTTAAGAAAAGCAAACGCTCCTGATCTAAGAACCTATGGATCCTTGCAAGCTCTTTAGCCAGCAGATTAGAAAATCGTGCTGGCACAATATTTGAAAACAAGTCACTAAACTGGGAAGATATGTATGCACTACATTTTACACAATCTATTATCTTAGCGGAAACTTTTTTTAAAAAAAAGGAAACTAGTAATAAAGGTGGTAACAAAAAAAATAAAAACATTAAAGCTAGTATTCCATGTAAACTAGATACTATTATAACTATAAGAATTAAAAAAATTATAACCTGAACAAACTGCACTGTACAATGAGAAATCAGAGTCCGAGTACTATGCGTTACCAAATTGATATGGTTTTCAGTCCATGCGACATCCATTTTTTTTAATGTAGGTATATCCTTTTGCAATATAGATTTTTGCAATATTCTTTTAGAGTTTTTTCTGACTTCCTGCAGCAGGAAATTCTCACATATATTTAAAACAAACTTGGCTACAATGGTGAAACCAATGGCCCAAAATATTTGTATAAAATACCTGCTATCCTCTTTCGCAATAAGCCTAGAAATGAAAAAAGGTTGCATGATCTGAGCGGACAAATATAAAAAACTGAATATTACAACAAAGGAAAAATAAAGTTTTAGTTTTCCTACCCAGATTTTTTTCAAAAAAATGGAAAGAGAAAGATTTTGGTTATTTTTGAGATTTCTCATCACTATCGACCAACTCTTTAAGCGATCGATGCCTCCCAGTTAGAGCTCTTCTCAGTATGATTCTCCATATATCAAATGATAAATACCCAGATTTTTCCTTTACATAATCCACTATTTTTCTAAGCTCTCTCTGCTCTGGGACAGGCTCTTCATAGTAGGATCGAATCATCTGAACTACAGCTGAACCACTGTCTAGAGCTGTTTCTTGGACTATATTTTTGATATCTAATATTTTTTTATTGGGGAGTTCAGTGATCCTCTCGACATGGAGGATCTCAGATCGATACACTATTCCGCTTGATTTAGTTCTAATCAAAATGTCTACTACATATAACCCTTTAACTATTGAAGGCCTTAAGGGGATCTCAAATACAAAATGATTATAACTAGGGGAATCTGCAACGATCTCCATTTCATTCTCTGTAACATTCATTGTATTCAATCTAATTTCAATAATTTCATCATTAGCATTAGATATTTCTAATTGTCCCATAAGGGAAATAGAACCTAGTTTTTCTTGTTGAGAAGTCTCCAATTTAGTTATATATGATAGAACTTCCGTCCGACTAAGAACGTCAAACACGTATAGACGACCATGATATGGGGGATCACCTCCACCAATAAATGCATTCTCTCCCATAAAAGTAAGCGCACTATAAGGCGAATGACCAATCGGAATAGATTCAAAGAATAATCCAGTTTCACGCAATATCGTATATATAACTCCATCTGCACTAAAACAAATTAAGTCACTTCCTAATATTGAGACTGGTGTCACTACCATTTCATTTGTTGCAGTCTTCCATTTAATTTGACCGTCTACTTTAGACAAACAAAAAATCCCAGTTTTTATACATGTGATAAATATATCAGCGTTGTCTTCTGTAGGTTTGTGTCGATTCAAATAAGTGTTTAATATTACTTTCTTCCAGTTAACATCAAGAGTCTCCCGATCAAGGCTCAATATGACATTTTCACCACAACAATAAATACTATCTTGATCATAATCAAGACCAGATGTATCCGTACTAATAACAGAACCAAGACCAAGAGGAATCTCCGTTGTCAACTCCCAAGTTGACGTACTTACAGCCCCAATAAACACAGAAGATTCACCATCTTGAGATGGACGCGTAAGATATGTTATCACTTTAGACTCATCAACATAAAGTTGACCAAAAAGACATGCCCCTAAAATAGAAACACTATTAATCAGTTCCCCTGTCTCGTCAAAAGAATAAATTGAATCACCAGCACTGACAAAAAAACATTTCCCAAAATATGTAACTGAAGATCTACAACGTGCCCCGAATTCATACTCCCAAACCCTTTTCCCCTCTTTGACATCAAAAGCAACAATACCTGAGAAATTCTGAAGCATGATAATTACTTTTCTATTAAAAGCAAGTGTCCCATAACCACCATTTACTGTTGCAGACTGCCAAACTACAGATTTTGAAATTCTGTTAATTTTATATAAAATATACTCTTTTTTCTTTTCTACATAGCATGTTACAAATCCAAATTCTGAATTAGGGTCCAGAACACAACATCGAACAAGCCCTTCTAATTTCAAAATTTTATTAATTCCCAATCTCTTTTGTGTAAATGAATCTCGATATTTAAATAAACCTTTGTCCATTGACCTTAACCTACTAGGGGACCTCTAAAAATTTGCTTTTGATGCTGAATCAGCGCGGAATTGGAATTTTTAGAGGTGCCCTTAAGAATCGTCTATTTCAGGTAAAAAATAGTAATAGCCATTTACCAGGGCCAGGGACAAAGGTATTAATCAGGGTCCGCTTGGACGGTTCTACAGGGCTATATCACAAGAGCTGTGCATTGAATTTCACAGAGCTATCATTTGGGAGGAGAAAGGAGTCTCACTTGTGCTATGCTTAGTTTTGTCCCTAAAGGGGACATTTCTACTTGGCTGAGAAAGGGGACATTTCTAATTGGGTTTGACAGGCTAATGCACAGTCTTGTCTAACAAACGGGCTCTGGCTATATTCTCACAGCGATGAACCCTGACGCAAGTTCCGACAGCTCTTTTTTTGAGAAGCTCCAGTATGGCCTTTACACATTCAGCAACTTCCTTGATCAAAGCGGTCTGCCCAACATCCTGATCCTGCTGAGCACCCTTGCCATGTTTACCTTAGTCATTCAAGGCCTTCGCTTCCTCAAACGCCAGGAAAAAGACGACCAGCAGCAGGACCTGATCTTCCAATTGATGCAAAATATCGTGCGACTACGCGACCGCTATCGTGCCCTGCGCAGCCCGCTGATTCAGACCTCCGAATATCCCCCTAAGTTCCAGAATAGAAACCCGGCCAGCCTGCAAGCGCAAGATGAAGCCCAGATCTATCGCCACGTATTCCTGAAGCGCTGGCAGCAGTTCAGCAGCGAGTGGGACAAAATGTACGACCACATCCTGCTCAGCGAAATCTACTGGAACCCTTGGTGTCAGAAAGAAATCCAAGATATTCAACTCATGATCAATGAACTGAAATATAATATCGAACAGCTGATAGTCTTTAAAAAATACGAACTGCTGCGCAGCCCCTCGGCCGACCCCGTACACTTGGAACAACTTAACCACTTGGTGTTTCTACAAGGCGAGCAAGACCCACAGTTCCGGAATTTCCGGAAAAATACCGGAAAGATTTTAAAATTCCTGCAAAACTCCTAGCGATACCCGTCAAAATTATGACCTTATTGCAATAGTGATTTTGCTTGGAGGGAGCTTTACTGACGAAGCTACTTGTGGCAAAGATCACCGTTCAGCGCGAAATTGGGATTTTTAGAGGTGCCCTAAGGTTTCCCCGGTATTTGTAAGGCCAGGCATACGGTGTTGGGGAACAAATAGCGGGAAGCATTCTTGAGAATGGAACTGTAACAATGGATTCAACCCATTTACGGCTTTACAACAGCGACGGTCAAAGACTGGAAATATTTAAGCCGCGCCGACCGGGCAAGGTGCGCATGTACTGCTGCGGCCCCACCGTTTACAACTACGCCCACATTGGCAACCTGCGCGCCTATACTGTGCAGGACACGCTGCGGCGCTGCCTGCTCGGCTTGGGTTACCAGTTGGAACACGTAATGAATATCACCGACGTAGGGCACCTGACCGATGATGCGGATGACGGTGAAGACAAAATGCTTTTAAGTGCTCGAAGCACAGGCAAAAGCGTACAGGATATCGCCGACTACTACACCCGGGCCTTTTTTCGCGACTGCGCCGCACTGCGCATTGAGCGGCCCGAAACCATCTGCCGGGCCACCGAGCACATTGCCGAGATGCAAGAGCTGATCCGCCAAATCGAAGCGGCTGGTTATACCTACTACAACAGTGGCAACCTGTACTTTGACACCGGCAAATTGGGAGATTATGGCCGCCTGGCCGGACTGGAACGAATCGCCGAACAGGAAGCCCAGTCGCGCACCGGAGCCGACAACGCCAAAAAGAACCAGCGCGACTTTGTGCTGTGGTTTTCCAACGGCAAGTTCGCCGACCAAGCCATGCAGTGGGATTCTCCATGGGGCCGGGGCTATCCGGGCTGGCATATTGAGTGCAGTGCCATGGCCCGCCATTTCCTGGGCGAGCAAATCGACATCCACTGCGGTGGGGTCGACCACAAAACGGTGCACCATTCCAACGAGATTGCCCAGTCGGAGAGCATCTTGACTGCGGAGCAGAAGCCCTGGGTGCATTTCTGGCTGCACAATGAATTTGTGGTGATGAAAGATGTGGACAACCAAATGGAAGAAACATCAGAAACAGGGGTAGAAGGCGGAAAGATTTCCAAGAGCAGTGGTGCTGCGCTCACGCTTCAAAATCTCAAACAACAGGGTTTTGACCCGCTGGACTACCGCTATTTCCTGCTCGGCAGCCACTACCGCAGCCAAATACAATTCCACTTTCAAGCCATGACCGGGGCCCGGAACAGTCGTCTTCGCCTACAACAAAAGGCGGCGGAACTCCGGGCCAAGCTGAAAAACTGCGAACCGGTACTGCAAACACGGCACGTTGCCGAGAAGCTGCACCGACTCGGCAACGTTCGGAACAATGGCCCGGAGCACAAGGCAGAAAATTCCCACCTATGCGAGTTTTGGGCTGCACTGCTACAGGATCTGAACACCGCCCAAGCCCTAGCCGTATTGTGGAACAGCGTCAAAGACAGCAGCTTGAGTCCACAGCAAAAGTTTGAGGTCTTGGAATTGGGTGAAACATTTTTGCAAATTGGCCTGTTTGATGAACCGCAGGTCGATGCCGCCGAAAGCCAGGAAGTTCCTCCGCAATTTGTCAAATTGCTGGCCCGGCGAGATGAGGCCCGCAAAAATAAAGATTACGCACGTGCCGACCAACTACGAACGGAACTAAACGCAGCCGGCTACCAGATTGTCGACACGGCAAACGGCTCGGTGCTGCAGAAACCACATTCCTGATATCCCGCGACCGCTTCTGAGAATGCGCATCCCCCGACTTTCCCTCTATCGGGCCGACTGGCCGAAGCTGCCCCCAGTATTGCCGAAGGCTAAACTGCCGCGGCGGCGTGTGGGTCTGGCCCTGAGTCTGCTGTCGAGCCTGGCATTACTGCTGCTATACTTCCAGTGCCGGACCAGTCGTCAGGCTTTGAAAATCGAAAGCTATCGTGAGGAAGAGCACGCAGATCAAGTGGTGGTCTATCTCAATGGTAAAAACTTTGGCCGACTGGGAGAAACCCAGCTCTATTTGAACGAAGGGGAGATTGATCGTGGCAGGCTGCTGCACTGGAGCGACAGCGAAATCCAAGTTCTCATCCGCAGACCTTTCCGCATCATGACCCTGCAATTAAAGAGTGAGCAGAACAGCAGCCGCTATATTCCGATCTGGGACGAAGGTTTCCTGCCCCAAGTGCAGTACAATCAGCAGGTACAAAGTATTCCGGTACTAGAGGACTACAGGCTGATATCCATGCGTCCTCCGGTGCTGGAACTGAGGGGCCAGAATTTTGGTTTCTGCCAACAGGGCCAATTGCTGCTCTTGAGCCGTGACAGCAGCATGCACGGTGATATTTACTTCCAACCCAAAGTACTGGAACGCTACCGCAGCATCCAGCCTTCGGAGCTGCTGTTCTGGAGCAAGCAGCTTGTCCGGGTGCTGCTACCCCAAGAAGCGGTGGAAGGCCCGGCCTTTCTACTACGTTTCAGCGCCGCAAAAGTGGAAGAGGCGGGGCGTGAGGGACTACAAGTCAGCAATAGCCTCTACCTGCCCGCAGCGCGCAACCGCAAACTGCAAAATACCTGGGCCGGGAATCCGGCCTCTGCTGCGCTGCGACTGCGCCTTGTGCTCCACTATCCTGCCCATGTTTTTGCCGACCTCTCCACACGCCCAAAGTCCGGCCGCGCGCGCGAGGCGCAAGTTTACCGGTCGCTGGTACAGAGCCTGGCCCGCAATCTGAGTCGATCAAGGAAAAGCAGCAATCCCGAAGCCCGACCGGAGTCACGGATGCTGCAACTGGCTTGGCCTCGCAATGAGCGGGGCCAAGCCTGGCAAAATGCCCTGACCCCGAGTTCGGATCAGATCGACGACAGTTTCTCAATAGGGCTCCCGGCCCGGACCCTTGTTCTGGAGCCGCTGGACAAGAAAGAGTTGCAGAACTCCATTGAGGATGTCATTGCCAAACTGGGCGAGGCTGCTCGTCCAGAGCTGAAACAATTGCTTCCCAAAACTTCGGCAGCTTCGGCAAACGGGCAGGATTCTGTGCAAGCGGCTGGCTGGTTGCTGCAAAATCTGGGACAAGATATAGTTCAGCGCGTCTTATATCTGGACTTTTTGCATGCTAACTGGATGCAGGCTCCGCCACCGGTTAGCCGGGGCCAGGATTACAATGAGCAGGAGCTAATCCGGTTCCAATATGTCTTTGAAGGCAATCGAGCCTTGTTCCTGCGCTACGCAGTGCCGCGCTGGGACTTCGGCGACAGTCTGCGATACAGGCAGCTCAGCCCATATTGGAAGGCGATGGAATTGTATAAGGAAGCGGTTCGCAAACTGCGCATCAACGCAGCGAGTCCGACAGCAGAGGCCGGGCTCAGCTTATGGCCCCGGCAGTTCCGCAAAGACACTACCGCTCAAATCGAAGAAACTGTGACCTTGGCCGCCGAACAGCCGCTGCTCTTGCTGTTGCGGGCCATGACCGAACTGGGGATCCCAGCCCGCATTATCGCCGGCTCGCTTTCCCGGCTTCCCATTGGCAGTGATACCACAGACGATACAGCTCGGGAAGTGCCGTTGCAGCCCTATTATTGGCTAGAAATCTATCTGCCGGACTTTGGCTGGTTCCAAGCTGATTTGTTGGCCGAAATGCGGGCCTATCAGCTTGATCCTGGTGCTTTCAACAGCAACTCCATACCGAGCTATTGGGGCAGTCTGAACACCGGGGAGTCCGCTCAGGAAGTGAAGCTGGCATTTTTTGCGCTGGGTTCTGAATCTGCCGGTCGCTGGCAGAGTTTCGACGAAAGTTTGCACCGGGCCGGATTGGCCAAGTCCGGGTTCTCTTGGAGACTGTGGCATTTGCCTTGAGGGAAGCCCTTTGAGCCCTAAAGGGAATCTCCCTTAAGACGAGCAGGAATCCTTGCAATGGAACTCCTACGCTTGATCTAGGGTTCTCTGCTGGCGGTAATGGTGCAAATAGCGCACCAAGAGCATACCCAGTATGCCGCCGACAATCATGCTGAACGACAAAATCTGGCCCATCGAAATATTGCCAAAGGAACTAAAGTAACGCACATCTGAGCTGCCCCCCAACTGAATCACATAGCCGGGATAACTGTCCGGCTGACGCAGGTATTCCAGCAGGAAGCGGATTGCCCCGTAGCCAATCAGATAACAAGCCGAGCTAAAGCCGGGATAGGGCCGGCGCGGTCGCACGATAAACCACAAAATCAACCACAGCAAAATCCCTTCGCCAAAGGCCTCGTAGAACTGAGAAGGATGGCGCGGCAAATTGATCATAGCACCCTCGCTTGCCATACCGACCTTGGCCGCCATGTCCTGCACCCAGTTCAGCCGGACGGGCATGCTGTCACCCAGATGTTCGGCCTGTGGGAAAACCATGCCCCAAGGCACAGTGGTCACACGGCCATATAGTTCGCCGTTGAAAAAATTGCCCAGACGGCCCAAGGTATATCCTAGCGGCAGACTTACCGTCAGGGCATCAGCCCAGACCAGAAAGGGCATTCTGTAACGCCAAGAGAACAGCCACATGCCGACCAGAATACCGATCACACCACCATGGTAGCTGAGGCCCTGCAAACCGACAAATTCACCGTTACGAAAGGGCCACCAGATCAGCCAGGGGCGGCTCAGATAATAGGCGCGATCGACTTCGTAAAAGATTACATAAGTAAAGCGAATGAAAAACAGCATCGCCAGAATACACCATAGGAAGTAGCTTTGAATGTATTCTTCCGGATAGGGCAGCAATTTCTGCTCGTCTGCGATGTCCAGATTCTTCTGACTGCGATACTGGTGGCGCATCAACAGGTAGGTGATGACAAAGGCTAGCACGTACATCAAACTATACCAGCGCGGAATTTTCAGTCCGGGAATGACTTCAGGGTGCAACCAACCAGGATATTCCAAATAGGCAAACAAAAACTGGTACTGAGCGGGATCGAACACGGCTGAGAGTAGCATGAAAGCTCCTTCGTGGCCCATCAGGGGCCTCTAATGTGTTTTGATGTATAGCTGAAAATTGGCGGAGATTCTAGCGCAAGCCTGCCAGAATTGAAAGCAAGATGCAGTTACCGGTACATTCGTCACCATCGCTCCGGCGCAGAGAGCCTCACCTTCTCCAATCAGATCAACAGTGAGGAGCCCCCCGCGGGATGCCCTAAAAATCCCTCATCATTTTGATGGCGCGTTGAATAGCAATCTTTCCAGCTTGACACGGCTGGGGAATCCTTCTATGCTCCCGACCTCACTTGGCGCGGCTGTGGGGTTTTGCCGTCATGGTGATTTTTATATTCATACAGGGAGTATAATTGTGGTTAAAATCCGCTTGAAGAGGCTCGGTGCCATTCACCGTCCCTACTACCGAATCGTGGTCATTGATTCGCGCAAGGCCCGCAATGGCCGTGCCATCGAAGAAATCGGCTATTATCACCCCGTTGAAAAAGAAAATCAGCTCAAGCTCTCCAAAGAGCGTGCGGAACATTGGATTGGGCAGGGCGCCCGCCCCAGTGCTACCGTCAAGCGCCTGCTCAACCAAAGCAGTATTTCTCTTCAATAACGTTTATCGAATCAGGTAAATCTATGAGTCCTCAAGAATATGCGGAATTTGTCGCATTCATCACCAAATCTCTAGTACAGCATCCCGAAGTAGTTGCGGTTGAAGTTATTGAAGGCGAGCGCTCGGTAATTCTCGAAGTGCGGGTCTCGCAGGAAGACATCGGTAAAGTGATCGGTCGCCAAGGGCGCATTGCCCGTGCGCTGCGCACACTGCTGCAAGCCGCCACCGCCTGCCAAGACAAGCGCTACGCTTTGGAAATACTGGACTGAAGATGTTTCCGGGTTTCTGACCGGAGACAAAACTTACTGCTACTGATCGTGAACGCTTATGATAGTGTCATGAGCGATTTTTTGCTTCGTTATGGCCTCATCAGCTGCTCTTGGTAATGACCGCGCTTCCCGACCTCTCATTTGCATTGGTAGCATCGTCAAGTCGCACAGGGTTTCCGGTGAATTCCTGTGTCGGCTCTTCAGTCCCTTGCAGCCTGACTCCAAGGGCAAGCACCGCCTCAGCGGCCTTCGGCAAATAGAAATCCGCCAGCCGTGCTCCGGCAAACACCAGAAACAGACCCATCCTCCCCTGCGGCTGGAAAGCATGAAGCTGATTCAGGGCCTTGGTGGTGAAAGTTCGCAGTTGCTGCTGACTTGCAGCAACTGGCAGAGCCCGGAGCAGATCAAACCCTTTCACGGCTGGGAACTTTGGGTCGAACGTGAATACGCCAGCCTCTGTGCCGAAGGTGAGTTTTTATACTGTGAGCTGGTGGGTGCCAAAGTCTATGCCCGGCAAGGCAGTGCCACCGGCTGGGATGCAACAGAAAGGGGAGACTCCCAAATTGAATGTGCAGAATATCGGGTACTGGGCCGGGTCAGTCGGCTCCGCGAAGGTGCTGCTCAGCTCTTGTTGGAAATAGAGCCGGACCCACAGCGCTATCCCGCACAGGAAGGTCACAAGCCTTTTTATCTGCCTTTCCACCACTGCGTGATCGGTCGGATACAGCGCAATGACGATTCCAATGGCCCTCCATTGAGCATGGAAGTGCTGGACATCGAATATTTCGAGGCGTTGCTGAAAACTTCCCGAGTGTGAATGTGCAGATGAAATTCACCTACCTGACCTTATTTCCCGAAATTATCGAAGTATTTTTCCAGAACTCGATCATGAAGCATGCGGTCGAGAAGGGTCTGGTCGAGTACTCTGTCGTGCAGCTGCGCAATTTTGCCACAAATAGCCCGTATCACGCCTGTGACGATGCGCCATACGGGGGAGGTCCGGGAATGCTGCTCAAAGGCGAGCCGCTGGCCAAGGCTCTGGACAGTATGGCTGCCAGCCGGAAATTTTGTGTCTACCCCAGCCCCAGTGGTTACCCGTTACGGCAAAAAATTGCGCAGGCTCTTAGCACATTGGGGCAGGTAAGTAATCAGGTATTCGTGGAGCAGTTGAGAAATTCCGCAGAAATATTGCGAGATTTTCACTGCCCCAAACTTTCGGCAGCTTCCGGTCCGGAAACTGGTATTGAGCCGGAAATCATCTTTATATGTGGCAGATACGAGGGAATTGACCAGAGAATTATTGACCAGTATGTTGACTTGGAACTGTCACTTGGTGATTATGTGCTCTCTTCTGGTGAACTGGGCAGCCTATGCCTGACCGACACGATCTACCGACTCTGTGATGGGGTAATCAGGAAAGAATCGCTGGAGTCGGAAAGTTTTTCCCAGCCTTTGCTGGAGTATCCGCAGTACACCCGCCCGGAGAAATTTCTGGGGCGCAGGGTGCCGGACATCCTGCTTTCTGGTCACCACGAAAAGATTCGGCACTGGCGTTTGGAGCAGAGCCTGCAGCGCACCTTGGCTCGGCGGCCCGAACTTTTGGAGCAGGCGCGCCGGGATGGTTCTTTGTCGGCCGAGCTTGAAGCGGCTTCCCGGCGTCTGGACGTGCGGAGTTCGGAAAATTCTGCTGTCGAATAGCTTTGACCTTATTGCCTCGGAATCCTGTTTATTGGGCTGTTTGGCTCAGCAAATACGAAGGAAAACTCTGAAAATCGTATTGCTTCGCCAGAGTGCTTGAATTGCTTTGCTTTTTTCTATAATTTTGTGCTGCAATTTGACCGCCTTATTCACTGCAAAGTCCCCGCATGACTCAGAAGGAGAACATATGAACACTATGATTTCTGCTCTCGAAGCAGAGCAAATGGTCCCCGACCGTAAAAAATTCCGTGTGGGCGACACGGTCAAGGTACATTACCGAATCGTAGAAGGGAAAACGGAGCGTATTCAGGTCTACGAGGGGATCAATATTGGTTTTCGTCACGGGGGCATTCGCGAGACTTTTACGGTACGTAAGATTTCTTTTGGCGTTGGAGTGGAACGTGTGTTCCCGTTGCATTCACCGCGAATTGAACGGATCGAAGTGGTGCGCCGGGGCCGCGTGCGCCGCGCCAAACTCTACTATTTGCGTCAGCGTTCCGGCAAGTCGGCCCGTGTGCGTGAGCTGGTGGGCAGCAAAAAATCCTGAACGGTTTTAGAGGTACCCTTAAGTTCCGCCTATGATAGTACGCTGAAGCCTTGGATGCTCATCAGAGCATAGAAAACAGCCGCTCCGGCCAAAGACAGGAATATTTCCGGCAGATATAGGATAGTGCGCAGGGGCATGCGCAGCCATAGTCGATACCGCAATTTCGCGGTATTCCCGCGGTACTTCCGCTGCCAGTAACGGCGGGCATCCCGGTCTCCTTCCTGGAGCAGTTGTTCCATGTTCCGATGCAATCGTACAAAGAGTGCTACTTTGCTTCGTTTTTCTGCGGCAGCTTCTTGCGAGGGGTTGCCGAATGGGCAGGCTTCACGGGCTGCGGTCTTTTGGCGCATGAGGTAACTGCGCCGGGCCCAGTACTGTTGAAAACTCTGCATAACCATGCTGCCGGGGGCCACCACAAAGAGCAGCAGGGACAGCAGCGCATAGCCGAGCATGACCCGAAAGCCCAGTGCCAAAACCAGTTGGAAGTTTGCCACGGCCAGTTCCTGAACGTCGGCCAGTAACGCCAACAGCGTCAGGCTCAGGATGCGCAAAACAGCTTGCAGGCCCTTCAGCGCCTGCCACAGCAGCAGGAAGGCAGCGTACTGGCGTCCTTCGCCCGCCAGCAGCTCCGCAATCAAATGCCGCAGCGCGGGGTGCTTTCGGTCTGCGTCTTTCCGGTAGTGCCGTTTCATTGGTCACCTCTAGGACACCTCTAAAAATGATGGAGATTTTTGTAGAGGGTAATGGAAAGTGGGGGGTATCCCAATCTATTCAACGGTAAAAAAAGAAAAGAAGCCTGACTCTCTGTCTCCCCTTGAGGGAACCTCTAAAAATTCCAATTTCGCACCAGACTCGGTCTTTTTCACGGAGCAGCTTTGTCACGAAAGCCTTACCATACAGCAAAGTATGGCTCGGCTTCCGTTCCTCGCTGCCGCAAAAAATCCCTTCGTCTGGCATCAAAAGCGAATTTTTAGAGGTCCCCTTGACTTTTTTTGTCACAAACAGCTAACATGGCCCCCATTGAGCCGGGATCGCCGAGACCCGGACTCGTATCAGAGCCTGTCTTCCGCAATGACTTCTGTCGGGACTTGAGCATTTGCCGAGTACCCGAAACTTCAAAAGCCTGCCGGAATCCCTTTGCTGACCAAGCTAGACTGCAAACAGCCTCTGAGAGCGTCCTTCTCGTCCGCTCCCTATCCCACTCAAGAGTGTACACCTGTGCCAAAGCAGGGTGACGCTACTAGGAGTTGCTATGGAGACCAAGTCATCCCAAATGTTCCGCTCACCGAAGCCGAAAACTGCGCCCAGCCCCGCCACCCGGCCCAAGCTGGGTGCAAAAGACCCGAAAGACCGGGAATCCCTCAAAAGCCGTCCCGATTCCCCATTGGCAATCAATCCGGCAGTAGTTCCCGCTGCACTTGATCCACGCTGCGCTCAGCGGCATTCGCTGCGCTTCGCGCTCGCCAGTCTGTTTTTGAGCTTGGCATTTTTTGCTTGGTGGTTTGTTTGGCCGCTGCTCAGCGTGAGGCAGACAGCATTGTGGCAGCCTTTGGCGGCCAGGCTGAACCAGCTGTGGCAGGGTTTGCCACTGTGGTTTTGGCTCAGCTCTATTGCCAGCTTTGTCCTGCTGCTTGCCGCCAGTTTTTTTCTGCTGCCCGCAGATAGCCGGCAGACTGCCGAGCACAGTCCTGAGGAAGGCCGCTGATGATCGCCAGTATCTTTTTCTACTTTGCCCTGCTGGTCGCTATTGCTTGGTACAGCCAGCGCCGCAGCAGATTGGCCCACGACAAGGCCCTGGACTACTTTTTGGGTAGCCGAAAGCTGGGAGTGTTTCCGTTGGCCATGACCACGGCAGCCACTTATATCAGTGCCTCTTCGTTTATTGGCGGGCCGGGAGTGGCCTATAGCCGGGGCCTTTCCTGGGTCTTTTTGGCGGCCGTGCAGTACCCCGTCAGCCTCTTGATGATGGGCATGCTGGGCAGGCAACTTCAACAGCTGGGAGAGCAGCAGCAGCTTTACGACCTGCCCGACTATATCCAGCTACGCTACCGCTCACGTCACTACAGCATGTTCTGTGCTGCGCTGATCGGCGTAGTACTGCTGCTGGGCCTTATGGTCGCGCTGATGGGCGGCAGCCGCCTGCTGCAAGGGGCCATTAGCTCTCTGCGCTACCGCCAAGCTCTACTGATCTTTACTGCGGCTCTGTCTATTTATACGATGCTGGGGGGCTTCCGCGCCGTGGTCTGGACCGATGTGCTGCAAGGAACTTGGATGCTGCTGGCCAGCTTTGTTTTGTTGTTTTTTCTGTGGCAGCGGGCCGGAGGGGTCGAAGGCCTGAGCCGTTTTGCCGCAGAGCACTCTACCCTGTTCCAAGCCGACAGCGGTGGTGCGCAGCCGCTCAGCTATACCGTTAATTTCACCATTCTGGTCGGCTTGGGCATGGTAGTGCAGCCAATCAGCTTCTCGCGGTTGCTGGCCTTTGACCACAACAAAAGCCTGCGCAGCAGCATACTGATCTCGCTGCCGGTACTCGGGTTGCTGACTTTTCTGCCGCACTTTATCGGTTTTCTGGGACGCATCGTAGTGCCTGAGCTGGAGCAGTCTGACCAGCTGATGGGCCGCCTGAGCTGGTTGTTCCGGGAACAGGACGTATCGGAGGGTATCTGGGGTGGTATTTTCAGTGGCATGCTGGTCAGCGCGTTGCTGGCCGCAGTGATGTCCACCGCAGATTCCATCCTCAACACTTTGGGGCTGACGATTTACCGCCATCTGCTGCCGCGCCGCCTCAGCGGCGCTCTCGGCAGGATTTCTGACAGGATGCTGCACAGCCGTCAGGAGCAAAATAAACAAGGCAAATATGAAAAGCGGCACTTTCAGCTCAGTCGCCTGCTCTCCGGTGTGGCAATTTTGCTGATGGCTCTGCTGGCCCTGAACCCGCCCGACCTGCTGGTTACGCTCAATTTGTATGCTCTGGGCACTACTCAGGTGGCCTTGCTCTGGCCGGTACTGCTGGGCATGTTCAGCTGCCGCCCGGACCTGCGCTCGGCTTGGTGTTCCAGTTTGGCGGGGCTGGCCTCGTATTTCCTGCTGAACCATATCTTCCCCAATTTTGGCGGAGTGGCCCTATTGCCTTACTCTCTGTTGATTGGCATTCTGGGTTACTTTGCGGCATACCTGCTGAGCAACAGGCACAGAATATCTGTGAGGAACCTCTAAGGGGACCTCCAAGAAACTGTTGTGAAATTCTCAGCAGATTGGATTTTTCGGCTGCCGCAAAACTGCTGACACGGGAGGAAAACGTTGCAAGCACCCAAACAGCAGGACCCAGCAGTAAACTTAATGAGTGCAGTGGGCACTGTGGGAGAACGGGATTCGGGCTGCAAGGGCCATATTCTACTGGGCATCAACGGGGGCATTGCCGCTTACAAGATTCCGGGCTTGGTATCTTTGCTCAGTCAGCAAGGCTATCGCGTGCGGGTAGTGCTCAGCGAGGCCGGGGCCCGCTTCGTCAACCGCGAGACTCTGGAAGCCCTAAGCGGCCAGAAGGTCTACAGTAGCCTGTGGCAGGAACCTCCCCGACCCAACTCAGGGCAGGAGAGTCCGGTGCTGCATATCGCCTTGGTCGATGAGGCCGATATTTTTCTGGTCGCTCCGGCCACTTATGACTGGATCGGCAAGGCCGCCAGCGGCCTTGCCGATGACTTGCTCAGCACGCTATTTGCCGCCTGGCCGTTACCTTCCACCTCATCTGCTGCGTCCGCGGCCCCTTCAGAATCAAGTGCTCAGCCCAGTGAGCGACAGCATAAAGCTCTGTTGTTCGCCCCGGCGATGAACCCGGAAATGTGGCTCAAAGAGGCCCTACAGCAAAATATCGAGCGTTTGCAGGCTTGGGGCTGCCAGCTGATCGAGCCGGGCAGCGGTTTTCTGGCCTGCCGGGCCAAAGGCCAAGGCCGCATGGCCGAGGCCGAAGAGCTGTACTTCCGCCTAGAATCCCGACTGCGCTTTGTGAGTAGGGCACAGCATATGGAGTCCGCGCTGCCGCTGCGTGGCAAGCGCATCCTGCTGACGGCCGGACCTACACGCGAGCCTTTGGATCCGGTGCGCTACTTGAGCAACCGCAGCAGCGGGCGCAGTGGCATCGCCTTGGCCTGCGCTGCGCGCGACTTGGGCGCAGAAGTAACTCTGATTTCCGGCATCGAAGCGACTGCCATTGCCGCAAGAGCCGACACTTCGGCAGCCCTTGCGCAACTGGACAGCTCACAGCTGTTGATGCAGCAGTTGTTTGGCATCCACGTACTCAACTGCAACAGCGCCGCCGAAATGGCCCGCCATGCCGCCGACCATTTTAACAACTGCGACTGGGCCCTGGCCGTGGCCGCAGTCTGCGACTTCCGTTCAGCACACGCAGCTCAGGGTAGGAACGAGAAAATCAAAAAAGAAGCGGGGCGGCAGAATTTTCATCTGGAACTAACACTCAACCCTGACATCCTAGCCTGGTGGGGTCAGCATAAGAAGCAGCAAAAAATACTGGGTTTTGCCCTAGAGAGTGCAGGTGACCGGGATTCTGAGACAGCTGCCCGCCGGGAAAGGGATTGCGCCCTCAAGAAATTGCACAATAAAAACGCCGATGCAATTGTGCTGAATCGCCCCGGCAACTTGGATAACAACTGCGCCGAGGCCGAGCTCTTTTTTGCCGATTCGGCCGACTCATCAGAACGGGGCCGCCTCCTAGCTCTGCAAGACAAGCGCGATTTTGCCGCCGAACTGCTGCTGTTGCTTTGTGAGCGTTGGCTGTAGGGGCCCCGCGCACCCAGAATGAGAAAAATTGCATATAAAATGGAACAGAAACCTTCCTTTCTGCGAGCTGGCGCAGCATTGAAATTTTTAGAGGTGCCCTTAAGAAGATCTTGGACGTGATATTCTACCGGCACCTGATTTTCCAATGATTTTCCAATGATTTTCCAAGCTGACGCGCCCACGCTGAGGCCCAGTCTGTTCCTGCTTGGCAGCGTGGTGGTGTTTGCCGCAGGCGGGTTCTTGTTCGTCCGGCGCGACTCCCATAGGGCCTTGTCGATGGTGCTGGATGCTTTGATGTCGAAGTACTTTTGCTGGGGGGGGCAGGGCTGCTCATTCTTTGAGTCCAGCGACAAAATGTTCCAGCTGCGCCATGGCCTGCTCCTCGTCTGTGCCTTCACAGCAGAGCTCAATTTCGTCCCCCTGTGAGATGCCGATTTTCATCAGTTTCAGCAGGCTTTTGGCGCTGAAACTTTTCTCTCCCTTGCTCACCGTAATTTCCGCTTCAAACCGCTTAGCCAGTTGGACAAACTGGGTTCCCGGCCGGGTGTGCAGGCCGGTGGGATTAGTGATTTGGATGGTTTTCTGAGTCATGTCGGCGCCTGAAATCGGGACTTTGTCTATCAGATATAGTGGATTTGATCGCAGTAGTGATTGAGGATTTTTTGGTTGTGCTGCTTGAGTTAGCGCAGCATAATTTGCCCCCCGGTCACAGGGATGGCTTGACCCGTCTCATAATTCTGTTCTATGGCATAAATAATTGCCTTGCTGATGTCCCCAGGTAAGACGCCTCTCTTGATAGGCGTTTTTTCTTCATAGTAACGCCGAACATCTTCTGGTGTCCGGGCCCCAGGAACTTTTCCCACTTGTAAAAATTTTACCAGAAGCCCTGTTTCCGGGTTCCCCCATAATTCCCCATCGTAGTAATTGCCAGGGCATATCGCATTGACCTTGATATTGTCCTGAATCAGCTCACAGGCAAAACTTCTCGTCAGCCCAATACCACCAAACTTACTGCCTCCATAAGCGCTGTTTCTCGGTGAACAATCAATGCCTGCACGGGAATTAATCTGAATAATATCTGTAAAATAGTTTCCGTGCGCAGCGTTTTGCAACTGGAATATCGGGCTAAAATGCTTTACCAGAAGAAAGTACCCAACATAATTTACATTCATAACATTCAAAAAATCTTTTAACATTAGAGATTTTACTGTGCCAGGTTTGATAATACCTGCATTGCTGATCAAGACATCAAGGCCGCCAGATTTTTTTAAGATATCGCGAGCCGCAGCAGAAACAGACTCTTCGGAAGTAACGTCGATCTTAATTTCCTCCGAACAGCGCAGGCCAAATTTTTGATGGAGTGTTTCAACTAGGTTTTTAGCTACTGCTCGGTTGCTGTTATAACCGATATAAACAAAGGCTCCCCGCTCAATCAGGTCTTTGACAATCGAGGCTCCAATACCCTTCGAAGCGCCAGTGATAAATACTACTTTGCCCTGTATCTCAGAAAATTTCGCACTGACAGCACAAGGTGTTTTGTCGATGTGAAACGAAATCGCACTTGATTTATTGACAATATTGATTTGAGGAGGAAAGTTATTCATTTTTTCTTTATAGTCCTCAAGGTAGCATTTCAGAATGGAGCATAATTCCCCGATCTCTGATTCATCTGCAACGTCTATATCAGGGAGGCTGATATGCAAACACTGCTCTTCTTTCCCCAGTACGGGACAAACAGTGACAGAGAACTTATTATCAGGATAAATCCGAGATAATATCCCTCGTAATATTGGAGCCAAAATGTCCAGCATATAGTTATCTCATAAATTTTACTGTTCGTACAATAAATCTGTGCGGATCGATTGGAATTTAAGTTTTTAAGGCGTGCAGGATTTTTTCAACATCCGCATCCATTCCAATTCCTGTCAAAAAAGACATGGCTCGGATAACAGGAACATTACCTACAGAATCTACTGGTGTTGTTGTGACAATTAAGTCGGCAGTTTTAGCATATTGGTAGACTTCAGCAGCTTTGCACTGGATTAGCTTGTGCTTAATTCCATTTTCTGACAGCTTCTCTTCCAATTTCTTGACCACAATTGTAGATGTAGCCACCCCTGTACCACAAGAAACAATAATATTTTTCATTACTAATCTCCCATAATATTTTACAAATACGAATTATCAAAAATACATTGGGGTACCTCTAAAAATTCGCTTTTGATGCTGAATTGGAATTTTTAGAGGTGCCCATTGGAATTAATCAAGGAAACCATTAACATATGATAATATCTCCCGACATACAGAATTTTCCATGCTTGGTATTCTTGCAATAAAAGCTTTTCCATCGATTACCTTAGTAGAAATCCCCTCTGGAACTGAACCGATTGCTACAACCAGATCTGCTGTTTCTAGTATCTCTTTTTTCACTGTATAAATATTATCTGTAGATAAATTTATATTATTATGATCTACTCCATTTTCAATGAGGAAATTTCGTATTTTTTCTTCTGCATAACGTTTTTTATTTTCAGAAGTACTTGAAGCTAAAATAATATTCATAATCTTATGCAACCATTATTTACCCGTATAAAAAGTAAATTATTTTACAGATATATACCAATTGTACCTGAAACCCCTTCCCAAACTATTGATAGTAAAACATAATAGTGTTTTTTTTCGGGGAATTTCAAGTGGAATGGATATATTTACTGATCTTCTGCAATTTCTTTCTGATATTGCTTTCTGATGTCATCTCGCACCCAGCGCCATATTAAAAAGTATACTACCAAGAATATACATCCAATAATAACATTAGATATATTTTTTATATCTAATATTTTAATCAGGATCCAAGGAACAAGGTGAGAACCCAGGTCAATCCCGGAAATCAGGTTTGTGTCTTCAGGAAAATCGAAATCAACAGATTTACCTATTGTTGTTGCTGCTTCTGCAAGATTTGTCGCAATAAAAAGAACGATAGCGATAACGATAATCGAATTTAGAATTCCTCGAAATATATTGCCACGAGAAGCCGCGACGGCCCATATTACAGTAAATGGCAATACAGCCAGATCTGCAAAAGGCAACATTCTGTTATACGGGAGAACAAGCGCCAGCAAGATTGTGACTGGAACCATGAATAAGGCTACGGACATGTTTGTAGGCTGGCCAATCACGACAGCGGCATCTAACCCGATATGTACCTTTTTATTGGGGAATCTTGCATAGATAAACTCCCGAATTCCTTCAGAGAGAGGGATGAGTCCTTCCATTAATATGGCAACCATTTTGGGAAGTATAAATAATATACTAGCCATCTGAATTCCTAGTGTAAGGACCTTCTTGACATCATATCCTGCGAGTATTCCCATGATGATACCAAATAAAAGGCCTGTGAATATCGGCTCTCCAAAGATACCAAACCTCTTCTTCAGTGAAGCTTCATCAAATGAAATCTTGTTGATCACTGGGATTTTATCTTCTATTTTGTTTAGTAAATAAGTGATGGGAGCCCAATTCACGGTTTCAGCATGTGGCAGCGAAACCCCTTTGAGGCCAAAGTGATAGTATACTGTTGGTGCTGTCCAGTCTGCGAGTTTGAATGTAATAATCGCAGTAATAACGCCAACCAGTATTCCCAGCCACATACTGTTATATGTATAGTAGGCCACTGAACCCGCAAAAATAAAATGCCAGTAATTCCACAGGTCTATATCCATCGTTTCTGTCTGATTCAGGAATAACATGATGATGTTTACCAAGAGTATGACAGGGATTAAAATTGCTGCAACCGGTGTGCCAAAAGAGATGGCTGCTCCTATTGGCCAACCGACATCCAGGATATCCAGCTTGACCCCAGTTCTGGAGACAAATTCCTTCGTGGCCGGGCCCAGCGAGTCAAATAAAAGGCTGATTACTAGGCCAATACCTACGAAGCCAATACCGATGACAAGTCCAGCACGAAACGATTTTGTAAATCCCTGTCCCATGATCAGGCCAAAGATACAAATGATAATAGGTAACATTACCGTGGCGCCCAAGCCTAGAATATAATCGACGACCTCTTTTACAATTTCCATGTAATCCTCCATAGAATTAAGGGAACCTCTAAAAATTCTCTTTCGATGTGAAATTGGAATTTTTAGAGGTCCCCTGATAATTGTTTTAAAGAAAATATTGTCTGTGCACCTCGTATTTTCTCGATAAGATCATGGTTCTCTAAAAATTCCATAACCTGTACAATAGCCTGTTCATTCATCTCTTTTTTACTTTTCGCAGCTAATATGACCAAAATATCAACAGGATCATTTTCTGGAACTCCAAACGGAACACCTTCTTTTAAGGTCAGCAGGCAGAAACCAGTTCGCAAAACACCATCTTCAGGGCGCGCATGCGGCATGGCAAAATGTGGTAGAAACACATAGTATGGGCCATACTCCATAGTAGAATTCAGTATCCCCTCATAGTAATCTGCTGTGACAAATCCCTTCTCCCGCAGGACCTCACAACCTCGATGCACAGCGTCTTCCCAGTTCTTTGCGTCTGTGTTCAATAGAGCCGTATCCGTTTCCAGGATCTTCTGAAGCAAATTCACAGGACTTCCCTTTGCCTGACTTTCAGTCAAAGTAAATGGCATTCTTGATCACTTTCCCGCTTTTGTGTTCCAGGATAGCTGACTCAAGCCTTTCCAATGAATATTGGTTGTATACAAAATTCTTACTGTTGATCAGACCCATTTTAATCAGGTCATAAGCAATCTTTACATGTTCTGGTGTCGTGTGGAAGATTCCCTTGAGGGTCAGCTGAGAATAATGGATCGTTTTGGTATCCAGAGTGACGGTAGAGCCTCCCTTTGTACCCCCAAACCAGAGTACTCGCCCGCCCTTTCTGGCGAGGGAAACTGCCTTTTCCCATAGAGTTGGTTGCCCAACGGCCTCTATGACGACATCGGCGCCACGCTCTTCTTCTGTGTGCTCTATAACGGCCTGATAGAGATCGGTATCCTCTGAGACCTGCACGGTCACATCGGCTCCAAGTTTTACCGCGACATTGAGTCGAAAAGCAGACATGTCGCAGATAATGACTCTGGCGCCTCTGGCTTTGGCCAGGACATTGTGCATCAGACCAAGTGGTCCAGCCCCGATAATGGCAACCGTATCGCCGAGCTGGATACCAATTTGACTGGAACCATATACCGCAGTGGAAAATGGTTCCATCAGAGCAGCGCTTTCAAAATCTAGCTCAGTTGGAACAGGGAAGGCATTCTCTGCTACAATGCCCGCTGGCAAGCGCATATATTCCGCGAATGCCCCTTGGTTTAGTTCCAAGCTGTCGCACATGGAGTGCTGCCCTTTCTTACAGAAATAACACCGATGGCAGGGAGCTGTATTGTGAAAGCAAATCGGGTCTCCCTCTTTGAAATTCTCAACCCCCTTGCCAATTTTAGCCACAAAACCGGCAGCTTCATGGCCGAAGAGGAATGGTGGGGTAAATAAGGGATAGCCGCGCAGATACATTTTTACATCCGTACCGCAAGTCAGAGCGACTTTATTCTTGACGATAAGCTCTCCCTCCTGCGGTTCAGGAATGTCTATCTCCTCAAGTTGAATTGTTTCAGGTTTGTAGAAACGGAAGGCTTTCGTTTTCATTGCCGTGCTCCTGAACTCATGTTATTTTTGCCGTTGTCCATAAGTTCTAAATTTTTCCAGAGCCACGTCCATATCCCGATCAGAAAGTAATTTGGGTTCCCCAATACAGAGGCAACGGTAGTAAATTTGAGCGACAAATTCTAATTCCTCTGCTGCATTAAAAGCGTATTCAATATCTGCGCCGGCTGTCAGAGAGCCGTGATTGCCAAGTAATACCCCGTAGCGATCCTGCATTCCTTCCAGGGCAGCATGGGCAAAGTCCAAAGTGCCAAAGTCCTTATATTCCGTGCAGCGGACATCTCTGCCGCAAAAACCGATCAAATAATGGCAAGGAGGGATGCCTTTATTCATAACTGCCAAGGTGGCTCCAAAAATCGCGTGGGTATGAACTACGGCCAGGATATCGTTTCGGTTCAGGTAGAAGACCCTGTGCAGGTCCAGTTCCGTGGAGGGCTTCCTCTCCCCATCTACAAGCTTGCCTTCTAAATCCAATATCACAATGTCTGTATCTTCCATTCGGGAGTAATCCATGCCACTGGGACTGAGCGCAAAAACAGCCTGATCTGGGTCAAAGATACTGATATTCCCACCTGTGCCAGTCGTTAAGCCTCGGCGGGTCAACTCCCTGCTGTAATGAACAATTTGCTCGCGTTCATATTTCATACGCATAGAGATCCCTCTTTTTCAACCCCTCTCCATAACCTGTTCTTGGATCTCCGCCCAGTCATTTCGTTCAAAAAAGGGCTCAATATAAATCGTCTCCTCTGGAAAAGAGTGGCTTTTGACCGTAGATATAATAATCTGATTGTGATGTCCCAAATCCAAATATTCCCGCAGCGAGTATGTGTGATCAATTCTGATGTCAGGGCAGAAACGCTCTAGCATCTTCTGCAAGATCAGCGTTGTACCCGTGCCAGTGACGCAGACCAAGACGACCCCAATTCGGCTATCGCTTTCCTGCAAGTATGGCTGCAGCATTTCCAGCAGGCTCTCCAGTTCCAGCCAATCGGCGTTCTCTCCTTGTGTGCGCAGGGCCTCGAGCCCGCTGACAAGCTCAGGGGGGTAGCTGCGCCTCAAGCACCTGCCGAGAAAAGAATCCCAATAAGGGTAGAAAATAGCCCCCCGATCGCCCCGATGTCCTCGATGCCTACGGTACTCGAGCAGAGCCAGCTGGGGCTGGATATCGGCCCAGAAAGCAGACCAGGTCACCGGGAGCTGGGTTGATAGAATGCGGCGAAGCGAATCCTCCAAGCCTGACCATCGTTCTGCAGCTAAAAACTGTGGGCACAGCTTTTCTAAAGTGGCCGCTTCCAAGCCAATGATAAAGTCTTGTACATCCGCCGCAGACTCTGCCAAAGCCGGGCCAGCGCCCGCAGCCGCAGTTTTAGAGGTGGGCCAGATCATGCCTCTGAGCGCAAGAAACAGATACAAATTGACATAGGATAAATCGCTGAGAGCCAAAGTGTTGGCCTCCTCCACTCTGGAGACGCGAGTCGAAATTTTTTTGAGTGGAAAGCCCTGTTTTTCTATGAACTGAAAGAAACAATTGCTGGTACAAGCCATTTTGAACAAAGGCATGCTGCTCCCCAATTGGGCCAGGCGCAGAAAATTCCCCGGATCAAAGAGCCCATAACACAGCTTGAGCAGCCCGTTCAATAAGGTCTCCTTCGAGCAGCAAATTTGCGTACCGATGCCGGGGGAGCTTTGGATCTGCAAGTTCGGGTGGGCTTGGTTTAAAGAGCGAATATCTTTTAATACCGTACTCTCGGCGACCTGGACGCAAGAGCCGAGCGTATAGAGCTTGGCAAAATAGTTCGGGCTAGTGGCCAGCTCCAGCAAGATCAGCAATTGCCGTTCCCGCCGATTTCTCCACGACACGCTGCCCTGCCTCTGCCCCACTTCTTCTTTGAGTCCGGCCAAGCCCTTGCCTTCGAGCAGGTAGCCGCTGGTATTGTCCCCGGCCAGGACGACATCAAAGTGGGATAGATAGCCACCAGAGAGCTCCTTCAAGTGCCTGCGTGCGGTTTTGACGCTACAACAGCAGTTTTGAGCCAGTTGCTCCACTTGGAACGGAGCCTCATCGCTCAAAAGGGCAGAGACAATTTGCTGGTGTGTTGCATTGTGTTTCATAGGGAGGACTGTAACACATAAATCCAGATATGCAAGCAGAACTTATTCGAGGCTGTTCCCAGAATTTCACGACAAATGGAAAGATTGCTAAAAAATCTAGAGCTGGCACCGACATCCGCTGGACTGCTTTCCGCCTCCTAGGGGGACCTTTAGGGGACCTCTAATACTTTTTCGCATATTTTTGGCAAAACCTCTTGACCTCCAGGCAACACTGTATTATTGTACTAACACAGTGTTTCCTGGAGGTTTCGATGATTTCGATTGATGGTATGGATTTCTCCTATCATAAAACCCATCTATTTGACCAATTAAGCCTTGAAATGGGGAAAGGCAAAATCTATGGTTTGCTGGGCTTAAACGGCGCGGGCAAGACCTCGCTGCTGAAGCTGATTTGCGGCCTGCTCTTTGCCGAGAGAGGAAAGATTCAGGTCCTGGGCAAAGACCCTCGGCAGCGCAGCCCGGAACTGCTCTCCCAAATCTTTGTGCTGCCCGAAGAACTCAATATGCCCAGCATTTCCGCAGGGGAATACCTCCTTGCCCGCGCAGCCTTCTACCCCGACTTCGACCATGCGGCCTTTGTGCGCTATATCGAGGAATTTGAGTTACCACAGAGCATTGTGGACAGCGCGAAGCGGAAGAAGATCGCCGCCCAGAAATTGAGCAAGCTCTCCTATGGACAGAAGAAAAAGTTTCTCTTGTCTTTTGGCCTGGCCTGCTGTTCAAAGTTATTCATCCTAGACGAGCCGAGCAACGGTATGGACATCCCCTCCAAGGGGCTGTTCCGCCGCCTCCTCGCCGAGACTCTCAGCAAGGAGCAAACCTTTATTATTTCGACCCACCAGGTGCGCGACATCGATTCCCTGCTCGACTCAGTTGTCGTTCTGCACCAAGGCCAGACGCTGTTCGTAGAAAGTATGGCAGAGATTTCCCGGCGCATTGAAATGAAGCGCAGCGACAGAGCGCCAGATCCCGATGCAGCCGGCTTGCTCTACAGTGAATTGGGCCTGGGCGGCTATTGGTCTGTCTGGAGGAGGGAACAGGCCGGAGAAGACAGCGGCCCCTTTGACCTGGAAATTCTGTTTAACAGCGTGATATCCAAGCCGGAAATGTACAAAGAAATATTTTCTCCAGGCGCAAAGACAGGAGGAGCAACCTCATGAAACAAGTCTTTGACATCAGGCGCTTCGGCTTTTTGCTGCGCGTAGAGGCCCTGCAGAACTGGCGAGTGGCAGCGATTGCCGCCAGCGCGATAGCGGGGTATTTATTACTCTTTTCTATATTGGGAATACTGACTGTGGGGCAAGGGCTCGACTACCGCATGTGGTTCCATATTCTCATGTATGCAGGCGGCATTTTTGTCGCCAGCCTTTCCTTTACAGAGCTGGGCGACAAGTCCAGAAACGAGGGGTTCTTGCTTTTGCCGGCTTCCCTCTGGGAAAAGTACCTGCTTCGCCTGCTCAAGGCCTCCTTGTTTATGCCCTTGCTGACGCTTTTTGTGTACACTATCGCTTCCCTTCTGGCAGAAGGGCTTACGATGTATTTTTCCCATGAGCCATTTCGGCCTTTTTGGCCATTTTCTAGGGGGAATTGGCCTGTGGTTTTCCGGGTTCTCAGTTCCACGGTGCTGCTGCAATCTCCATTCTTCTTGGGCGCGGTCTGGTTCAAGAAGACCCATATGCTCAAAACCCTGCTATCACTGGCCGCCCTCGGCATTATTTTCGGCTTTGTCACAACACTTGCCCTCCGCGTGATTTTCACCTCGTACTTTTCTGGCTTTCGTGGTATTTCCATAGACTTGGATACCTTCGATTCCCAGCCTGGAGGCCAATACTGGCGGCTGATAGCCAAAAGCATGCGGTTCATTGCCGCTCCGCTGTGCTGGTTCCTCGCCTGGCTGAGGCTCAAAGAGGTGCAGGTTAGCGATGGAATTTAGCCGAGCTCAAGGTATTTACCAGCAGATTTCTGAGCAGCTGCGCGGGGGAATTGCGGGAGGGCAATGGGATGAAGGCGAACGAATCCCCTCTGTTCGCGATATGGCCGCCTCCCTGGGGGTCAACCCCAATACCGTGGGCCGGAGTTATCAACTACTGCTCGATGCCGCGTTGATCGAGAATCGGCGCGGGGTGGGCTATTTTGTCCGCAGAGGGGCAAAAGAAAAAATTGTTCAAGAGATGAAGACTGAATTTATCCAGCACGACTTGCCGAAAGTTTTTGCTACGATCAACAGGCTCGGCATGAGTATTGAGCACGTAGTCGCTGAATACAAAGGCTTCACAGGAGGAGAGAAACCATGAGAAAAAGGATGCGGAAAAGTTCCATTGCCTTTATGACGGTGTGCGCTCTGTTTCTGGCAGTTACCGTAAATGCAGCGTTTGGGATGAGAGGAGTAGGAGAAATAGAGTCTGTGCAAAGGAACCTGGGAACCGCTGAGAATATTAGAATTCTAGGCTCTGGAGTAAACATCGAATTTATTAGGACCCAGCAGGAATCCCGTCTTGAGGGGTCCATAGATAACAGAAGGGAGTTTACTGTTAAAGAGAAATCTGGTTTTCTGACTATTGAAATTTCTGAAATTGGATGGCCCCACAATTTCATTTTTTTCATTAAAAAGAAAGAATTTGTCAAGGTTTTTATAAATGACGGGAAAAATATTGAGATCCGTTCGAGTTCAGGAGATGTAGAAGCGGGAAATATTAAATTTGCCTCGCTTGACATCCGTACGACAAGCGGTGATGTATACGTAAACAATTCCATGGGTCCAATGGAAGTTGCCGCAATTTCGGGGGAGATTAATATTTCCGGCTCTGCGGGAAAAAAGAACCTTGTCTCCAAGAGTGGAGACATTACTCTGGAGAATTTTGAAGGGACTATTGAGGCGGCAAGCACTTCAGGCAGGATTAAAATCAAGGGCATAACCGGTGAGCTGGATTTGTCGACATGGAGCGGCGGTATTTACGGCGACGAAGTTACGCTGACTGCTGACTCGCAATTCAGGAGTCACTCAAGCGACATCAGGTTGAGGTTTCTTAACAAGAAAGAAGATCTGAGATTTGATACCGGGGCGAGGAGTGGTTCTGTAAATATCAAAGATCCAGACTCTTGCGGTTGCGGTGCGATTCTGGTAACCGGTCGCTCAGTCAGTGGAGATCAGAAATATTCTTTTGGGCACCTCTAAAAGAGGTCCCCTTTTGGGGCTTCCTTTGGGATAAGGGAAGTTGACTACTTTTTATTTGAGAATTGATGCACACTTCAAAATTCTGCAAACAGGGAGCTAACATGCTGACCATTATCTGTCACTGGCTGCGCAATAACAAAGTCGGATTTGTTTTTTTTGTCACCCTTATGGTGGCCGCGGTGCTGGCGAGCTCCAGCCAGCTCTATGAAACACGAGACTTCATCATTCACCAAACAATTATCTGGTCAATGATTTATTCCGGCATACTGTTCCTCAACTTGATTTTCAGCGAGATTCAGCAGGGCAGTATCTTCCTGCTCCTTGCCTCTCCGTGCCGCCGCATGACTATTTATCTGGGCAATGTTCTCGCAGCCCTTCTCAACCTGATAGCGCTGTTAGCGTTGCAACTTCTGGTTGTCAGCTACAAAAACTTCGGCAGTGAGCTCTTTTGGCACAGCATCCTGCCGGAGATCCTGCCCGGTTTGTTCTACCAGTCTCTGACCAACGTGCTGCTGTTTGGCTCTTTCTGTCTGCTGATCGGGCAGTGGATGCGTCCGGCCCTCAATCGATGGATGATTGCGCTGGTGGTCATCTACTCGATCGTTGCTTTAATCTATCTGGCGACACACGATGAGGGAATCCGCATGCTGAGCACCGGTCAGCTACAGTGGTATCGCAGCTTGCTCTTTGGGATATTGGACGTGATATTTTACCAGCACCTGATTTTCCTGGCTGACGCGCCCACGCTGAGGGCCAGCCTCTTCCTTTTGGGCAGTGTTGTGGTGTTTGCCGTAAGCGGGTTCTTGTTCGTCCGGCGCGATTTTCACCCGGAGTGAGAGCATGGGAGAGGCCACCCGGAAAGTGGCATCATTGTCCCGGCAAGTGCTTTCGACTCGCTTTGATGCCGGATGGGCAAGATATCCTCTCACCGTATGCAAAGCTATTATTCATTTGAATGCAACTTGGGAAGATGGTCACTCAAGGCCCCCTTTGAAAAGTGGCCTATAGAATCCCTCCTCCCCCGGAGAACAACATGAGCAAAATCTTGGAAATCAAAGAACTAAGCAAAACTTACGGCAGCAAAGCTGCGCTGAAGGGCATCAGCCTGTCGCTGAACGAGGGAGAAATCATGGGTTTTATTGGCCCTAACGGCGCGGGTAAAACCACGACTATGAATCTCTTGATGAACTTTATACAGCCGAGCTCCGGCGAAGCCAGTATTTTTGGCAAGTCCGTAACCCGTGAGTCACACATCATCAAGAAAGAGCTGGGCTTTATGGGCAGCGAGGATTTTTTGTACCAGCAGGACAATGCCTGGAAGAATTTACAGTACATTGCCAGTCTCAAAGGGGTACGGGCTGCCAAAGAAAAGATTTCCCGCTACGCCGAGATGCTGGAACTGGATCTGAATAAGAAACTGCGCAAGCTGTCCAAAGGTAATAAACGCAAAGTCTCGATGATCGGAGCCGTCTTGGGCGAGCCTCGGATGCTGATTCTCGATGAAATCGCCGCGGGACTGGACCCGCTGATGAAGTCTCGCAGCTTTGACTTGCTCAGAGAGCTGAATCGCGAGAAACAGTGCAGTATCTTCTTTTCTTCGCACGTGCTCTCCGAGGTCGAAGAGCTGTGTCACAGCACCACATTTATCAAACAAGGTCAGATCACCAAGACCGAACAGCAAAGCATCAGCGGGGCTATCCATTATTTGATTCGCTGTGACGACCGGGACAAATTTACCCGTTTGGAAAACTTTTTTACTCAGCGCCGCGACACTCACCATGACATCCAAGAGCTGGAGCTGGCAGCCCCGGAACTGCGCTTTCAGACCAGCGATCCCCAATTGAGCCACATCATCGAAGAGCAGCGTCTCTTCCATTTGATCGATGATATTCAGATTCGCCGGGCATCACTGGAACAACGTTTCCGCGAGGATTACAAGTAGCAACTGCTCAGAATCTTGAGGGGCCCTCCCCAAAACAAGATTCCGAACAGTTGCCGGGTTCTATGATTTCAGCTCGTAAATAATAGTGCCGACCTGTACCTCGCTGCCGGGAGCCTTAACGATGTTCAATTCACGGACATCTTCCATGCTGGAACACAGCACCGGAGTGACCAGCGAAGGAGCCTTGGCCTGAATCTGCTCTTGGTCGATGCGGATCACGGGTTGCCCTACTTCGACCTCAGTGCCTTCGCTTACCAGAGCAGTAAAGCCCTCTCCGTTGAGATTGACCGTATCAACGCCAATATGTACGAGGATTTCCCAGCCTGCACTGCTTTCTATAAAGAAAGCGTGATGGGCCTCAAGGATGGAGCCGATCACACCGGCTAGTGGGGCACAGACTTCGGTCTGCCCCGCCGCGGGCATAATGGCCAGACCATCACCAATCATTTTCCGGGAAAACGCTTCGTCCGGTACCTCGCTTAAGTCCAGTACTTTGCCTGCAATCGGTGCGGCAATGTCCAATCTGCCCGCGCCGATGCTTTTGCGACTCAAAGTGGTATCAACAGGAGAGCTGCCCGCAGCTTGATTGGCCTCGCTGTCGCTCAGAGCTTTCATGGCGTTGGCCAGGGATTCCACTTGCGAGCCGACAACTATTTGCATATTGCGCCGCCCCACTTTGACCACACCCTTGGCTCCCAGTTGCTTAAGTCGATCTTCCCGGACGACAGATGGATCCATCAGCTCTAGGCGCAGACGCGTGATACAGTTGTCCAGGCTCCTGATATTGGCACGCCCCCCCAAGGCCTTATAATACTCTATGGCCAAAGATCGGTAAGCATCCAATCCCTTTTGGACCGGGCCGACCAGCCCCTGCTCCGGACTCAATTCCGTGCGACCCGGAGTCTGGATATTGAACTTCTTGATCGCGAATACAAACACTACGTAGTACAGGATCCCCGTAATCGAGCCCTGAATTACCAAAAACCAAGGCTTGGAAGAGATGCCCCAAGACAGCACGGCATCAATGGCTCCCGCCGAAAAGGTAAAGCCTGCGCGATAAGCGACCAGATAGGCCACCGCCAGGTTGACGCCGGCAATAATAGCGTGGAACAGATACAGCAGCGGAGCCAGGAACATGAATGCATACTCGACCGGCTCGGTAATACCTGTAAGGAAAGCGGTAAACGCCACCGAAAACAATAGCCCGGAAACGGCTCTGCGCTGCTCTTTGTGGGCCGTAGTGTACATGGCCAGGGCCGCGGCGGGCAGGCCAAACATCATAATCGGGAAGAAGCCTGCCATAAAAATGCCCGCATTGGGATCTCTGGCAAAAAACCGGTTCAGGTCTCCGTTAATAACTGTACCGGCGGCATCTGTGAAATCACCGAATTCAAACCAGACCAGGGTATTGAGAATGCTATGCAAACCAAAGGGCAGCAGCAGACGATTGAGAAAACCATAGATTCCCGTACCCAGAGCGCCCATCTGAATCAAGCCGTCGCCGGCACTCTTCATTACGCCCTGAATCGGGGGCCAGATAAAGCCGAGGATGATGGCGGCAATCAGACAGAAGAAACCCGTGATGATCGGCACAAAACGTTTGCCACTGAAAAAGGCCAACCAGTCGGGCAGACGGATTTGATGCCATTTGTTGTAGCTGGAACTGGCGATGAAACCTACGATGATGCCTCCCAGCACCCCCATGTCGATTCCCGCATCAATGGACTTCATGGCTTTGGTCATGACAAAATAGCCCACGGCACTTGCCAGTGCCGCCGCACCCGCATTGTCTTTGGAGAAACCAATGCCCACTCCCAAGGCAAAGAGCAGCGGAAGCTGGGCAAAGATCGCACCGCCGCCCTGGGCCATGATCTGCCCTAATTTGGCAATAATGACAATGGAGCTGCCTCCCAGCAGGTCGTCCTGACCCAAGCGCAGCAGGATACCGGCGATCGGGAGCACCGCGATCGGGAGCATCAGAGATTTTCCCATAGTCTGTAGTTTTGCTAACATATAAATTCTCCTTTTTTTCTATAAAATATTCCCGCATTAAACACTGTAAAATGTAGTTTGTCAATTATACATATTAATCATACCCCAACTTGTCAAATCAGTGCTCCGCAGCAGGTTTAGAATACGTTACGTATTACAAAACTTCTCGCTTGAAGTCAGGATGAATCCGTGAGAGAACCTTGCTGCAAATATGAACTCCTGCTCACAGAAAAACTGCGGCTCACCAGAATGGGAAATGCGGAACAATTCCTAAAGAGAACCTCTAAAGAGGCCGTTCCTGGGAAACAGTCCGTTTAACTTGTAAAACATCAGTAAATCATGGATATTGACCAGCTGCAAGCACGAAGTTCACACAAGAAAGGCCGCCATGATACTCAACAGCATCCAAGGGATTCTGACCGAAAAGCAGATAGATTATGCCTGCTGCCTGGTCGGCGGCGTAGAATGGCAAGTGGCCATGAGTGAGCAGAGTTTAGCCCGGCTGCCCGCCATCGGTGCGGAAGTGCAAATCTATACCCAACTGAAAGTCAGCGAGAACAACATAGCCCTGTATGGCTTTGCTCTCAGGGATGAACGTAGCCTGTTCGAAGCCCTGATTTCAGTTCCGGGCATCGGGCCCAAGGTGGCCCTCGGTATGCTGTCCAAGGCCGCTGCCGCAGAACTGGCAGCCTGCATTATTCAAGGCGATGCCAAGCGCCTGGCCCAACTGCCAGGACTGGGCAGCAAAACTGCCCAGAAACTGATCCTGCAACTGGGCGACAAACTGGAAAAGCATTTGTTGCTGGCCGGAGCCACCTTGTCTGTCGGTGCCGCACCTAGTACGAGTGGCACAGCCAAGGCACAGTGCTTGGTATCCCAAGAATATGGAGACTTGCTGGACGCTCTGGTAGCCATGGGCTACGAAGAGCGGCGCAGCCGCGAAGTATTGGATGAGCTATTTGCCCAATGGCAGCAGGCACGAAGTTCCGAAACCGCAGAAGCAGCCGATGGTCTGCCGCCCGAAGGCGAACGCCTGCGTCAGGCCATCGTGCGCCTGGCTTGAGTTACGCAATGGAACAGCCCCGCCAACAGAGTGAAGCAGAGCAAGCGGTACTGCCCCCTTGGTTTGTCTGGCACTTTAGTCTGCGGCCGGAAGCTCCCGGCGCGGGCGATGCCAGTTTCCTAGCACTGCTGCGCCACTTCGCCCGGCACTTTCGTCTGAGCCGGAGCCAAATCGAACAGCTGTGCAAAATGGCCAAGGACCTGTCCGACTGGCGCGAAGTAAAGCACTTGAAAAACTTCCTGCGCGCTCAATTGGAAAACCGGGAACGAGCAGTGGCTGCCGGGGGCGGCCTGAGACCACAGCAGCGCAAGCAGGCCTTTGCCGAGCTGGAATCCTTCTATCAGTCTCGCAAGCAGGTGCTTCCCAATTTCCAGCGCAGTGCGCCTCGGCCCAAGGTACCGCAGTATCGCTTTGAAGTCCTCACAGATCCTGCCTCAGAAAGCGGGGCAGGCCCCTGTTCGGGAGGCTCAGGGACTGAGCCACGTGAGCTACGCAGCCCGAGGGTACTAGGTTTATGCCCGGTGGCATCGCAGAAGACTCGCTGCTGCAATCTGCTGACGTTGGACGCCATCCGGCAGTGCGGCTTTGGCTGTAGCTATTGCGCCATTCAGCACTTCTATGATGAAAAGGCCATTCAGGTGCACGACAATTTCGCCCGGAAACTTGAGAAACTGGAGCTCGACCCCGAGCAATGGTATCACATTGGTACGGGGCAGGCTTCCGATTCGTTGCTCTGGGCCGAAGATTTGGATGTGCTGGAGCCACTGCTGCATTTTGCCCGGCGCTATCCGCGCGTGATTCTGGAGCTGAAGAGCAAATCAGCCAATGTCCAGGGTCTGCTGCAGCAGGATTTGCCCCCGAATATCTTGTTTACCTGGTCCCTGAACCCGGACAGCTTTATCGAGCACGAGGAGTTGTTGACGGCCCCGCTGGACGCACGCCTGCGCGCAGCACGCGTATTGGCCGACCGCGGGGCCAAGGTCGGTTTCCACTTTCACCCGATTGTGCGCTACCAGGGCTGGAAGACGGAATACCGCCAGTTGGCGGAGCGACTGGCGGGACTTTTCCACCCGTCGGAAGTAGTCACGGTGTCGCTGGGCACCCTGACCTTTAGCAAAGCGGCGCTGAAGACGATTCGGCACAAGGCCCTGCAGACCCAGATTTTACGCTTCCCGATGGAGGAGATTGCCGGAAAGTTTTCCTATCCGTACAAAGTCAAACGCGAAATGTTCCGCCATGTCTATCAGGCCTTAGGGCCGTGGCACGGTGCAGTGTTTTTTTATTTGTGCATGGAGGATCCGGCACTATGGCCGGAAATTTTTGGCTCGGATTACCATAGCAATCAAGATTTTGAGCAGGATATGCTGCAAAGCTATGCACAAAAAATGGGGCTGCTCTAATCCTGTTTGGAGGCCCCCTTTGGTTTCTCACACGGCGATTGGTGCCTTGATAGCCGGATGCGGTTGGTAGTCTCGTAGTTCGAAATCTTCACAGCAGAAGGCAAGGATCTCGCGCACCCGCGGGTTGAGCCGCATGCGCGGCAGCGACCGTGGCTCTCTGCTGAGTTGTAGCTGTGCCTGTTCGATGTGGTTGTTGTACAGGTGCAGGTCCCCGAAGGTATGAACCAGCTCGCCCGGGCGCAAATCGCTGACCTGGGCCAGCATCAGCGTCAGCAGGGCATAGGAGGCAATATTGAACGGAACGCCCAGAAAAATATCTCCGCTGCGCTGATACAGTTGACAGGACAGTTTGCCTTCGGCCACATAAAACTGCATCAGGATGTGACAGGGCGGCAGCGCCATCTGGTCAATTTCTGCGACATTCCAAGCGCTGATGAGGTGCCTGCGCGAGTAGGGATTCTGCTGTAAGTCCGCAACCAGCCGGGATATCTGGTCAAAATGCCCACCTGTGCGGTAGTCCGGCCAGCTGCGCCACTGCACACCGTAGATCGGACCCAGCTCACCGTTTTCATCAGCCCATTCGTCCCAGATGTGCACTCCTGCGACCTGCAATTCTTTGACGTTGGACGAGCCGCGCAGAAACCACAGCAGCTCGTGGATGATGCCCTTGAGGTAAACTTTTTTAGTAGTCAAGAGGGGGAAGCCCTGTTCCAGGTCACAGCGCAGTTGGCGGCCAAATACACTGCGCGTGCCCACGCCGGTCCGATCAGGGCGCTGTACGCCGTTATCCAGTACATCTTGCAGCAGTTTCAGGTAGCTTTGCATGAGCAGAGTATAGTCAAAAGTTGCCGCACCCGCACAGGTTCCATAGAAGAGAGATGGCCGGCTTCCAGACCGGAGTCCGCAATCATTCGGCAACGGATGGCTTTTGCGCCCGTGCAGCGATGGTGCGATACAGTGCCGAGCTGTCTTCCCGCTGATGGCCCCGGGCCATCAGCTCGCGATAGTCACTCAGGGTTTGCCCGGCCTGGGGCAGGGCCAGGCCGTGTCGTTGGGCTTCCTCTAGGGCGTAGCCCAAGTCTTTGGCCATCCATTCGATGGCAAAGCCAAAGTCATAGCGGCCTTCGGCCATGGTCTCGGCCCGGTTCTCCATCTGCCAGGACCCGGCCGCCCCGTTTTTGAGACAGGAGACCAAGGTCGCTACGTCCAGGCCGGATTTTTGTGCCAGCAGCAGCCCCTCTCCCAACCCTCTCAGCACGCCGCTGATGCAGATCTGGTTTGATCATTTTGGCGCGTTGTCCCTGACCGCAACCGCCCATGAGGGTTGCTGATTTGGCATAAGCGGGGAATATCCGGCTTTGCAGCTGCTCAAAAACTTCGGCCTTGCCACCGCACATTACGGTCAAGCAGCCGTTCTCGGCACCCGATTGGCCCCCGCTGATCGGTGCGTCCACAAAGTGCACGCCTTGTTGCCCGGCGGTTTCGTCCATTTCCAAGGCCAATTGGGCCGAAGTGGTGGTGTGATCGACCAAGATAGCAGTGGGCTTCATGTGCGGCAAAGCGCCGTCCGGCTGTTTGAGTACCTGGCGCACGTCGTTGTCGTTGCCAACGCAGCAGAGTACCACATCGGCCTGATCTACGGCCTCGGCAATCTGTGCACAGGCCCGGACGCCGTACCGGCGGTATTGTTCTGTGAATTTCGCGGCCCTGGCCGGGCTGCGGTTGTAAACAGCCACTGCCATGTTTTGCCCGTTACTGTGCTCATTGCTGTGCCCATTCCGGGCCAGGTAACGGGCCAGGTGTCCGGCCATCGGATAGCCCATCACTCCCAACCCCAGGAAGGCTACTTTGCCAATGGATCTTGATTCTGCCATATCGGTGTCCTTATCGGTGCCCTTAGAGCTTTCCCGGATACTTATAACCGAGCTTCCGAGAACAGAAGCCAATATGAACGTGCTTAAGGGCACCTCTAAAAATCCAGCACTGGGCAAATCACAATTATTCAATTACAATACAATAATAAGGGAATATTGTGGACGCCAGCTTTGTCAAAGTGCCTGTGCAGCGCAATACCAGAGCAGAAAACCAGCAGATCAAAAATGATGAAATCCCTCCATCATTCAAGAAAAACGAGAATAAAATGAGGCAAAAAGATACGGATGCAAGGTGGACAAAGAAAAATGGCAAAAGCCACTATGGATACAAAAATCACATTGCAACGGCGACTAACGAGCAATTTAGCTTACGAAGTAAGTGCAGCTAATGTGCACGACTCACAGGTGCTTGCAGCTATTTTGAGGCGTCACGCAGATATATGGGGATAGTGCGTATCGAAGTGAAAAGATAACAAATGAACTACGGAGGAACTTTATTCATCACCGAAAATATCGAGATACTTCACTTACAGAGAAGCAATTAGAAAGTAACCGCCGCAAGTCAAAGACCCGGGCGAAAGTGGAGCATATATTTGCATGGTTTCACAATTGCATGAATAGGGGATTAGAGTTGCAATGTATAGGGATAGATCGGGTAAGGTTTCGTATGGGGTTACGAAATACTGTGTATAAGGGCACCTCTAAAAATTCCAATTCCGCGCTGAATCGCGATCTTGTTGCCGAATAGCTTCGTCAGCAAAGCCTTACCATACAACAAAGTATGCTTCGGCTTCACTTCCTCGCTATCGGCAAAATCTCGCTGATTCAGCATCAAAAGCGAATTTTTAGAGGTACCCATAATATGTTAAAATATGTTTCAATTACAGCATAATAGTGGATAATTGTATCTAAAATGCTGTAAATAATGATTTTTTATGTAAATTCTAATTTCGTTAGAATTTATTGATCGTAATTAATTCAGATCCAACTATTTTTTGTGCTATTTTGTTATGATTAAGGAAGGATTTTTGATTTTACATCGCAATGCCGATTTTTAGAGGTCCCCTTTAGTCTAAAAATAAAAGGTACCCTGGAGGTTGGGGGAAGGCCCCAAATAGATACATTGAGAGGCCGTTGCCGTGCAAAAAACGGCACTCTGACTATTCTCCGCGATTCCCCCACATGGTGCGGCGAGCTTTACCGTGAGTAATGGTTTCAGCTTGCGACTCTGCCACGGTTTTGTTCCCACGGCTCAGCAGGCTTTTGCTGTGCATGTGTTTCGCCCCATGCCTGGGAGGCCGTACAATACAGCAAAGTATGCTCCACTTCCCCGCTGCCCATAGGCTTGGCGGCTTGGCGGCTTGGCGGCTTGGCAAAAAGAGCGAAGTTCCGTAGGCTCTTTTATAACAAGCACAAATTGAGCTCAAAGACATTAGGGGTCCCCATTAATGGCCGTTTCCAGAAATAAGAGACTGAGAAAAAGATCCCGGAACAATGGCAAGGAGTTTGCTGTGACACGACAACGATACATCCGGAGAATTTTCCTCCTGCCGGCTGCCTGCCTGCCCGCACTGTTTCTGGCTTTCTTTTCCTGCAAGTTACAGAACAAAATTGTGCTCGAAGGTACAGGTCAGGGCAGCATGGAGCTGAGCATGGAGCTGCCCTCCTATATGCTGGATAGCATGGACATCATCGCCGCCAGCATCCCCGGCGGCGATGAGCTGCTCAAAGCCGAAAATATTGCCGCTGAACTGCAACGCACTAAGAATATCTTCGATGTACAGGTCGAGTCCGCTCAGAAAGGTGCCTACCATATTCGCTTTCGCTTCCGGAACTTTGAGAAACCCAGCAGCACAGCGTCCAGTACTCCAGTTCAGGAATTCCTGAGCTGGGAGGAAGGCCCGAACGGCAGCACAAAGCTTTCCATCACCGTTAACCGCAAGAGTTACCGCGAGCTGGAGCGCCGCTTTCCGGCCCTGAGGGACAACACGTTGCTGCAGTTCTACGGCCCGGCTTCCACCGAGGGCATGAGCCGCACTGACTATCTGGACATGGTCGAATACAGCTTTGGTCCGCAGGCCCGCAGCGATCTGCCGGGAGCCGAAGCCGTAATTCTGGTGCAGCTGCCCGGTGTGCTGCTCTCCCAGACGGGCGGAACTGTGAAGGGTAAGAATGCTGTGGAGTTTCGCCTGAACCTCTTGGATTTTGCCCTACTGAAGCAGGAAAAACACTACAGCATCGTCTACCGCTGACATGGGCCGTATGCTCGGGGGCCTGCGACGCCGCTTGCGGGGCAGCGGTGTGCCCGGGAATCACTTCAGCTACAGTTTGCTGCTCGCGGGCGCTTTGTCCGCATTGCTGCCCGCCTCAATTGCCGGTGAGCAGTCCGCAGACGAGAATCTGTTCTCTGTGCTGCTCACAGCCACCCAAAGCCTGCCGCAGCCGAAAGTCTCGGCCCGGCTGCGAGCCCGCAGGCACTCTTCTTTCTTCCGGCACCCAGAGAATCGCCAATCAGCCTATCATGCTCCGGGGTACTCGCTGACTACTGAAGTGGAGATTCCTGAGGGCTATCACTTGAACCGCGAGTTGCTGAGGATCCGGCTCGGGCAAGGGTTTGCGCGCTCTGGCTGGGAACTGGCCCCTCTGGGCTCTCAGGGTGCTGAATTCCCGGCGATCTCTGGCGAAGCACAGAGAATTCGCTACTATACCGGCAGCTTGACTCTGCCTCAGCTATTGTGGCGCAGTGCCTTGGAGCAACCCGATAGTTCGGCTGAAAAAGAGCGGGAAGAGGCGTTGGAACTGCGGCTGGACTACCAGCTCTGTGATGAACAGGGCAACTGCTTTCTCCCGTCTTCCTTGAACTACCGTGTCAGCGTGCCGGGCGTCCGCAATGAAGGTGCCCGGCTGGAACGCCGCCACGGTTTGGGATACTGGCTCGGTGTGCTGCTGCTCAGCCTGCTGGCGGGTGTGTTGCTGAACCTGATGCCCTGCATCTTTCCCATCTTCTCGCTAAAATTACAGAACTTGCTGCGATTAGCCGCAGCCGCGCACAACAAAGGTCGGAGTATGCGCAACTCGGGAGTTTGCCGCAGCCTGTTCGGCAGCCTTTTGGGGATTGAGTTGAGCTTTGCCCTGCTGGGGCTCTTGCTGCTGCCAGGGCACATTGCTCTGTGGGGTTTTCAGTTGCAGCAGGCAATTGTCATCTACGCTGTATTGCTGCTGTTTTTCACCATGGGCCTGAGCCTGCTGAGAGTCTTCCGGCTGTGCGCACCTCACATCCCGGGATTTCTGCTTGGAACTGCGCGTGCGAAGGGCCGGACGCAGTTCGCCGCAGATGTTGGCCACGGTGCTTTGATCGTAGTGCTGGGCACGCCGTGTTCGGCGCCCCTGCTGGGGCCGCTGCTGGCTTTATTTCTATTGCAGGGTTCGCCGGGGCTGAGTTTCAGCGGGCTGCTGTTCATCGGGCTGGGGCTGTGGCTGCCGTATGCTGTGCTACTGAGCGCAGGCGGCACGGGGCTGCGCCGCAGCATCGGGGCGCTTCAACGGCATATGCTGCTGGTCGAGGAGCTGCTGGGCTTTGTGCTGTTGGCAACTGCCCTGTTTTTCTATTCGGTGCTGCAAAAATTGACTACTTCTACCTTGGCCTTACGAGTCCTGGCCGTGCTGCTGCTGCTGAGCTGGACGGCCTGGCTGGGCGGCAGAATACAACGGTTCAGCTGGCAACGACACAAGCCGGCAGTGGTGGTCTGGGCCTTGAGCATGGGCGCTTTGCTGTGGCTGGGTGGGAGTCTGGCACTCTCACTGCTGCCTTCTGCTCCCGGGGCAGCCGGAAACTCTACGTCATTCTCAAACTATGCCCGCCTGACCGATTTGAGCGCGAAAACAGAGGGCCCGGCCATTCCCGATGCGAATGACCCGGAATTTTTCTCGTACAGCGGCAGTGTGGCCGAGCGCGTTGCACTGGACGGACTGCTGGAACAGGGCTACGGCGCTTTTGTCGAGTACACGGCGGCTTGGTGCGTGACTTGCAAGTTCAATCAAAGCCGCCTGCTGCACAGCAAACGCTTTCACCGCTTGCTGCGGCAACATCGCATCTTTTATCTGAAGGCCGACCTGACGCGCAGCAACTCACTGCTGGAGGCCGAAATCAACGCGCTGGGCCGGGCTTCCCTGCCGCTCTACCTGCTCTACCTGCCCCAAGAATCGTGGCAAACGGACGCAACACGATCCCTCCTCTTGCCAACTTTTCCTCGTTATAGTGACTTTGAACAGGTTTTAGGGAACCCCTAAAAATCGTATCGCTTCGCGAGTATTGTGCTATTGCCCTGCTTCTGCATTGTCTTCGCTGGCGATTGTCCCGCATTTTGATTCTGAGGGATAAGATTTTGCCGGGCGCGAGGAAGTGAAGCCAGAGCGCATACTTTGCTGTATGCTACAATGCTGCGCCAGCTCGCATTGGAGAAATGGGAAGGCCCGTGCGCAGCCCAGGCCTTCCGTCCTGTTCCAGCGAAGAGCCTGCAAGCTTTTCTTCTCTGAGGAAGCGATTCGGTAACAAGATAGCCGCTTCAAGCGCAAAACTGAAATTTTTGGCTCCTCGGTATATCAAGTTGATTTTAGAGTCGCAGCTACCGGACTCAAGTATATCATCATTAAAAATGTTTCTGTATTCCTGTAACCCCTAGCCCTGGCTCTAACCGCTTGAAATATACTGTTCAACCCTTCCAGACGGGCGCTTGTCTTACCTGAGCACCACCGGTTGCCATTTGCAGCACGGGTTCACCGACATCAATAAGCTGGAGGGTGAGGTGAAAACCGCTATGATCCAGCGGGCGAAGTTGCGAATATTGCTGGCCGACAGTTCCAAAATTAATCAGACTTCCGTTTCCCGATTTGCCGACATCGCAGATATCCACATTTTCGTTTCCGATACTCATGCAGACCCGGCCTTCATCGCGCAATTGCAACGGGCCGGGCTGGAATGTTATCAGGTTTAGCGGAGGAAGCCTCCTACTCAGTAATGGGAGTAAGTTGAAAAGCTACTCCAGAATTACTTAAAGCCGGTTGAAGGGGCGGAGCTTTAAGACAACCCTGCTGATCTATTTTATACGTGTAACTCCCTACTCGCATCAGAACAACAAAATCAAAAACCTCATCGTATTCGCTATTGTCAAACACTGTGGGGAACAAATAAGCTGATTTGTAAAAAGTAAAAACATCGGTAATCTCAGGATAATCTGTGTCTGCGACAAAGTCCCGTGTAGTAAGACTTACTGTATCTGGGGTACCCTTCGTACTAAGAAAATTTAGTTTTTGAATGCCGAAATCGGAACGACTTAGAGCCTTTCCATTGAATTGAAAATTCCTCCCGACCTGCGCTGTGCAATAAGTATTCGTAGTACCAGACAAATCCCAATCAATAGCACTGTGGTAGCGGACGGGTAAAAAATAAATCTCCCCCTTCCGGCCCTCGACATTCAACTTGCTGAAGTTGTGGCCGCTGCCTGTTTTCCAGTCATCCATTCCCCATAAAAATTCGTATACGTTTGCTCCACTGGTTCGTGTGCCGGAGCCACCCAGTTGATCCTCCAAACCTGTAGAACCCGCAGGATAGTCTTTCGTCGCAACTGCCTGAGTTTTCAGAAGTTTCCCTTCGCTGTAGGCGTGGACATAATACGTTTGTCCGGGAACCATAATTCCCGGTGCATGTTCCCTGGTATAACGAAGCTCGTTCGCTTTACCGTTAGCCAGAGAGAGGTCGACTTCCGCCCCCCTAATAATAGGATTCCCATCAGTTGCTTGAGTAATAGTATTTTCCGGCAAACGCTCTGTCGCACTGAAATAAATCTGACGTTCGTTTTCGTCCGCCGTAAAAGCCCGTCTCAATATGGCCGGATTATTCTCAACAGTGTTCCAAGCTGGGGCTTCAGCACTCTCTCCGACAATAAAGGCGATTTCTTTCTTTTCTGAGAGGGCACTGGCAGCTACACGCGCCGTCAGCAGGAACTCACGCATTCCAACGACACTTTTATCGGTGTCCGTGGGGCTGGAGAAACTCAGAATGTCGGGATTCTTCCCCGGACCGCCGGGATTTTGGTTGGGCGTCTTACTGCTCTCAGGTGGATTGCAGGCGACAAGAAATAACAGGCCGAGGCCCGCAAAGACGAAGTAAAAATATTTTTGAAATAGATCCCGAAATAGAAGATCTAAAATGCCCCCCCCCCGGGACTTGGTGGTCGGAAATATTGGGTTTTGTTTGGTGTCATACATGGGTATGCCTCCTTAAACTGAATTCAAATAGTATCTTGAATGGGGGTTTTGGAAAAGCTCCAGTGAGGGCCTTCGCCACACCCGAATTTCTGCCCTTCGTTCCTCTTATTATATGGAGAAATCCTACGGCCACTCAGGCAGCGCAGTTGTCAAGGACAGCTTCGCAAGAAAAGCCAATTTCTGGAGATTTTCCTGCAATCTTCTTGCACTCCGCGGGGAAATCGTATATTCTTCAAGAAGAACAAGCTATTTTATAACTCTATTTCATCTTTTATCAAAACTATTCCGACCTTGGTCGGGATAGCATCTTTATGCATTATTTTGCATAATAATACCAAGGAGTATTGCAATATGGAACACAAGTTCAGTAAAATTCGCTCATCGCTCATCGCTCATCGCTCATCGCTCATCGCTCATCGAAAAAATTAAACTTATATAGCAGGATAAATTATTTTTTTGCAGGGATTTTACGCCCATTTATCCTTTTATTTTTCTGCTCCCTATTTTTATGGGTCGCCTGCGATCCGCCCTCCGGCAGCGAAGGCGGCGGACCAGTCAATTCAGTCAATTTTACTCAGACCGTCATCGGCATGAGGGAGTTTCTCCTCACGGTCTCACCAAATGGCAGCGGCACTATTACCTTCGTCGCCAGCGATTCGGCCAGTGCCCCAGTCTGGGGCACTGTGGAAAACAACGCCGCTAAAATTACGCGCACATTCTCCGGCAGCTCCCGTAAAATCTATTTCAGCCTGACCAATGCCTATGATGGCACTTGGGATCGGTCAAATCAGGCTACGATTGACTTATCTCAGCCCGGATCTGCCGGGGAAGCCGAAGAGACCAGAACCCAGGCCCCCGGTGTGATGATTCCCGGAGAAAGCTATTACGTTCACGCCTATTTGGGCGGCGCAACGGTTGGCAGCTCTACCGCCGTAACCCTTCTTTCCCAACCCTCCGATGGAGATTTGCCCAAGCAGATAGACAGCACCAGTACCCCTCCACGCTCCTTTGACAACAGCAGCCCCTTTGCCAACAATTCCCTAGCCAATTATTCCTATCGTATGGCTGAGTGGCTCAAACCCGGTTCGGACCGTGAATTTCGAGATATAGAAATCGGAGAGGAAATTTTTCTGTTGCCGATTCGCTTCATACTCCTTGCCCGTGGGAGTGGTCTCGCTTCTAACAGCGCGTGTGGTGCTATTGGGGGAGTGGTCAATTTTTCTCTGGAGATTCCCTCCCAAGGGAGTAAAGAAACTCAAGTCGCTCCTGAGTCTGTAGGCATAGTAACAGCCAATTCGGATATTCATTTTCAAGTATTGAACCATCCCGGCTCAAACATTTCCCGTTGGGATGGGTCTGTGTTTCTCCGTGGGTCAGAATATTTTCCTGAAGACAGTGACAGGGAATATGTAAAATGGAACCTTTATCAAGGCGTATGTCTGCCCGCTTCATCGGGAATACTGTACGACGGGGTCTCGTGGAAAATTATTAATGCCAACCGATAGTTATTTAGAGGTTCCCTTTATCCCGCGGGTCCCAGCAGCCGGAAAAGCCCTGACCGAATCCCCTATTGTAATTACCCATTGCTCGGCTCTTCATCATACTTATCCAGCGGATACGGCTCAAAGTGAGTCATGTCGCAGAACGTACAGAATACTCCGGCGGGCAGGTCAAACTCGGGAAACTGCCGGCGGAACAGTGCGGCCTGTTGCAGGGTCAGTTGCCGGAATTCCTCGGCCTCGCCCTCGCTCAGCTCTTGCAGTCGGTAGGCGTAGGTCATGTGGTAGACATATTTTTCGTGGTCGGGCCAGCGGATTCCCGTCTCCTGGGCCACGGCGTCGCGGAAATGGCGCAGCTCATCGGCGCAGCGGGTCGTAGCGGGCTGCAGCTTCAGCGAATTGTTGTCGACATACCACAGCCGCATACGAAAACTTTGCGGCCAGTCCCCGCGCTGGACAATACGCAGCAAGTCTCTGGCCAGGGACGCATCCAGTTCGGCGCAGCTCAGATCTCGGGGATATTTTTCACTCCAGCCCGGCCCCTCGCGGTCGCTCGGGTGGTCGTTGTACAGCACCTTGTTGGTCATGTGGTACGATGCGGGCGGCAGGAAGGTGAATTTGTGGGAATAGGCCGCCTGCCGGGCCTGTTGAGCGATACGCAGCATTTCGCCGAAGACCGGATGAGTTTGGGGCAAAAAACTGATAATGGTTGCTCCGGGAAAAGGCATGGCGCTGCCGTCCTCGTTAAATTTGTAACCGACAGAAGCGGTATATTTCATAGTATATCCTTTCATAAAATATGTTTGACAGAAAAACTTATCCGCAATGCCTGACGAAAGTTCAGCCCTTGATCCCACTGCCCAGAGCGCGATCGGCGCTGAAGAATTTTTCCATCGCGAGCATCAAAAAAATATTGGGTATGACCAGGATCAACGACACCACAGCAGCATTGGGGCGCACAAAATTATAGCCCAAAAAACTGAATAATATGGTGGGAACCGTGACAAAATTCGGCGAACCGAGAATATAGGAAATATTAAACTCTTCAATGCTGCGCAGGAAAATATAAATGAAGGTGGCAAAGACCGCAGGACGCACCACAGGAATATATGCCGTGAGCAGAACCCTGAAAGGGCTGGCTCCCAGATCCCTGGCTGCATCAATCTGCTCTTGGGGAACTTTGTGAAAGGCCGCACTTAAAATCCGAATACTATACGGCAGGTTGACCATCGTATGCCCCAGCGCAATGCCGAGGAACTTATTCTCAATACCCAGGCGGAAAAATGCCTGCGTCAGGAACAGGGCCACAATCACGCCGGGGATCATCAGCGGCAGGAGGCAAAGTATTTCCACGGTCGCCTTGCCCCTGAACTGAAAACGCCCCAAGGCATAGGCGGTGGGCATGGAGAGTAAGACGCAGCTCAGGCCTACAACGGGTGCCAGGGCGTAACTGTTGCGCAGCGCGTCTTTAATCGCGGTAAACTGCCAGACCTCGCTCCAGCGGTCCAACGCCAGCCTCCGGGGAAAGAGGTCGGGCCAGCTCCAGGGAGTTTCCATGGAAACCAGAGACCAGAGTACGGCCATTAAAAACGGTACGATAACGCTGACGATGGCGATGAATAGGGCCAGCCAGATCATGATTTTTTCAATCAGGGCAAAGGTCTGCTTCATGCGGCACCGCCCTCGACTCTTCTGGCTTGAGGCGCGAAGATCCTAGTGAAGAAAATAAGGATGCCGGTGCCGATCAGAGAGGCGATAATCATCAGGATGGTGACTACCGCAGCCTGCCCTACTTCAAAAAACTGATTCGCCAGAACAACCATATACTGCGACATCGACTGCAAGGCTCGCGGCCCGGCGACCACATTGAAGGAAAAATCGCCCAAAGCCCCGATAAAAATGATGAGCAGCGCCGCGCGCATGGTGTTCAAGGTCAGGGGAAAGATAATGCGCCAGAACAGTACATAGCGCTTGGCCCCCAGATCGCGGGCCGCATCCAAGACCTCATCGGAGATGCCCCGCCCCGCACCGGTTAACAAGAGCAGGGCAAAAGGCATATTCTTCCACACTTGGAGCACCAGTACACCCAGCCCCCAGGCATCGTTCTGCATGCGCCTTGGCTCGGAAAAGAGCCCCAGCAGCACCATGATTTCGTTAAAAAAGCCGTGGTAAGCAATCACGTTGATGAATAAAAACGCGGCTACCAAGCCGGGAATCAGCATCGGAATACGCAGAATTCCGGTAATGGCCACAGAGCCCCGAAATGGCCTGCGCAGCCACAGTGCAAATGGGTAGGCGCAGAATACGGCTCCCAGAGCAGAAAGCAGCCCCTGGCGCAGGGAGTAGAAGAAGTAGTCCCATGTCTGTGGGCTCCGCAAGGCGGCCTCCCAGTGCTCCAGAGAGAAGCGGCTGGAACCGATGGGGTTGTACAGCCCCAAACTCTGGACGACTACCATATAGCCGACAACTCCAATAAAAAACAGTATAAAGCCGGCTGTTGGCACCAATAACAGCAAAAGTTTCCAAGCGGGAAGCTGCCTGTCGGACACTTTGCTCATAGCGGCTCGCCCTTTTCGTTGACGGCCTCGCATTCTTCGAGGAAGAAAATCCGTTCCGGTTGAATGGAAAAGCGGAAGCGGTCCTGCTTCTTCAGCTGGAGGTGCTGCGGGGTTTCCAGATAAATGGGTCGTTGTCGCTTGCTGCGTGCCTGAACGTAGATGCAGTTGCCCAGAAAGGCGGTCTGCTCCACCACCACCACCGTCTGGTTGTCTAGGCTCTCGGAGCCGGCGGTGGCATGGATATTTTCCGGCCGCCAGCCCAAATAGACGTGTTCTGCTACCGGAGCGCGCTCAGAAACGACTTTCAGGCTTCCCATTTCGGTGACCACCTGGTAGTTCCACCCATCCTGGGAGCTGATGCGGCCTCGCATGATATTGGCCTTGCCGATAAAGCCGGCGACCAAGCGGTTGCGCGGATGGTTGTAAATTTGATAGGGAGTGCCTTCCTGTTCGACTTTGCCCCGGTTCATCACCAGAATTTTATCGGACAGAGCCAGCGCTTCGCTCTGGTCGTGTGTGACATAGACCGCAGTAAACTGCATTTCTTCCTGCAATTTGCGGATTTCAAAGCGCACGGACTCGCGGAGCTTGGCATCGAGATTGGAAAGGGGTTCGTCAAAGAGGATAATGCCGGGGCGCAGGGCCATGGCCCGCGCCAGCGCAACGCGCTGTTGCTGACCGCCGGAGAGCTGACTGGGCAGCTTGCTCGCCTGCCCCAGCATATCCACCTGCTGCAAAGCCACTTTGACGCGCGCTGCAGTCTGCTCTTTGCTGACCTTATGCTGTTCCAGACCAAAGGCGACATTCCGGAAGACGCTCAAGTGTGGAAACAAGGCATACGACTGAAAGCACATGGCCGTATCCCGCTGTTCCGGTGGGATATTCTTCATGGGTTTTCCGGCAATAGACAGCTCCCCGCAGTCCGGCCGATAAAAGCCGCCGATGATTTTTAGCAGCGTGGTCTTGCCGCAGCCCGAAGGCCCCAGCAGCGTGACAAATTCTCCGGTCGCCGCCGCAAACGATACTTCGTTGACGACGGTAAAGCTGCCAAAGCGTTTGACCAGATTTTTTGCTTCCAAGTATGCCATCAAAGGCCGCCTCTCACTTCGTCAACACATTGGTTGCAAATGCTTTTTTTGCTTCCAGCGCATATTCAGAAGGGAAAAACTCCGTACTCCTCTGCCGCATTTCATTGGGAATCGCAGAGAGGCTGTCGTCGGCCTTGCGGTTGAATGGCGCAGCTCCAAACTCTCTGTTGAAAGCCGTCTGCGTTTCTGCTGAGGTCAGCCAGACCAGAAATACCAGCGATGCGGCTGGATGGGGCGAATTCTTCATTACCGAAGAGAAATTCCCACCGCCGCTCATGCCCATTTCGGGGATATATATTTTGAAACGCCGATCGATGGCCCCCTGGTTCTGCAGGCTGAGCATGTGGTCTTCCCAGGCCGGGACAATAACGAACTCCCCATCATTGAGCCGCGTCAAACTGTCTGCGTTTGAAGCGGTAATAGAGTAGTCATCCGTGTAGCGATGAAACCAATCCCAGACCTGAGTCCAATCCGCATTGGCCTGAGAAAAATCCTTCGTATACTTGCGATCCGGTGTGAGGTTGCGAATCACGCTTTGGATAAAAGCCTGTCCTGAACCGCCTCCATTGGGGTCCGCCAAGCCAAATAATTTCGGATTCTTCCGCATCCAGGCTTCCAGATCCGCGAGGCTTTGGGGCAGTTCACTCTCAGATATGCGATTGGGGTCATAGGCAAAACCGGTCTGATTGCCCCAGTAGGCCAGGCCATAATCGTTCGTCTGCATCGCACCGATCTCACTGGAACGCTCCGAAAAACCTGGCAGAAAATCCAGCGGGCCAAAGAACAGCTTGCGCAGTAGAGGGAAACTGTCGCTGCCATAGGCCAGGACATCAATGCTGCCAAACTCTTTTTCGGCTTCAGCCAGAGCCTTGTTTTCATTACCACTATTGGTTCCTTCGGGGATCAGTACTTGAATGCCGTATTCCCGGGTGAATTTGGCCACTTGCTCGCGGAATTTGGGCTGGTTGTACCAGACATACCACAGTACAGAGCCTTCCTTCTTTGCTTGCTCGACCACAGCATCCCAAGACATTGATTTCAATTCCTCCAGGCTGGCGCCCTCGTAGCGCTCTCCAGAGGAGCCTCTTGCAGACAAATACGGCATAAGAAGCAGAAAAGCCCCCATAACCATCAAAATCTTTCTTGCCATGTTAAACAAACCTCCCAAGTTATTTTTTTCATGCTAAAACCTCCTGAGTTTTATTTGAGTAAAGTTTTAAGACCTGCTCTATGGTCGATTTTTCAGCGTTACGGCATGGTCCGTTTGCACTACGCTGGCCCCCAGTGCCTCGGCTGCATCCAGTTGGGCATAGCTGTCTCCAGTTGGACTTATGTCTGAATTGACATAGGCATTCCTGAAGATATGCCAGCCGCGATTAATGATTCTTTGACGAAGCACTTCGTCATGTTCATTGAATTGAACAATCTTCAATGATGAAAATGAGGCATACTGGTCCAAATCATTATTCTTAGCTCTTATGATAGGCAGGGGGAGAAATTGCTCCGCTTCGTCAGTAAATGCTTGCAATTGGGCAAACATTCCCCTAATGACACTCATTTGAGATGAATAAAACATTACCTGATTCGACATGCCATATTGTTTTACCACTGCAAACACTTTGCTGAACGAGGATTTTTTATCGATATCCAAATCAATATAGATTTTTCCACGGGCCCGCTCCAAAGCCTCGGCCAAGGTAGGTACCTGCTGATTGCTCACAGAACCATCGGCGTTGAGCAGACGAAATGCTTTCAGAGCCGCCAGCGTAAAATCCCGCACATATCCCGAGCCATTTGTCGTTCTGTCAACAGTGCCATCGTGCATCAGTACCAGAATCCCTTCCTTGGTACTGCGCACATCCAACTCCACCATGCCAATGCCTGCATTTATGGCTGCCGTAATTGACTGTAGGGAATTTTCGGGGGCCGTATTTTTGTAGCCTCTGTGGGCACAAAAAATGACTTCCCCATCCGTTCGTGCAGCATCTAAAGCTTGAGCTAGGGTATTTCTGTTCTCTATCACATTCGACTGTGATACCAGTATTTCTCTGGAAAACCTCGCCGCGGTCGAAACCGTCAAGCGGAGCGTGAGGGTGTAAGAACCGAGATCGCTGTAAGTATGCGTCGCATCCCTTGCTGTTACAGGGGTGCTGCCATCGCCGAAATCCCACTGAAAGGAGGCAGAGTTATCGGCTCCCGTAGATTCATTGGTAAAGCTCACCTGCGTATTGACCAATGGGGTCTCATCTACGGAAAAGGCCAGTTGTACGGGTGCCGACCGCTCGGTGCGGCCACTGCGCTTTGCATTCCTGGAGCGCATGGGCCAGCCCTCGCTTGAGGGCCCGCTGGCATTGGTTCTGAGGGCATAGAGGATAGATGAATCATCAGCTTGGTGGGCCCCTACATAGATGATACCATCATTGCTGATGGCCACAGAACTCCAAATGCCGGCTCCCAAGGCTACCTTTTCCCTTTTCGCTGTGCCTCGAGCATCAATGACGTGCAAAAAACCAGCATCATCGCCAATGTAAATATCGCCATTATTGTCTATGGCTGCTGTTGCCTTGGATTTTGCCCCCAAGTCGTAGCTCCATTTTTCGGATCCGTCAGGGTTGTAAGCAATTAGTTGAGAATCTTCCCCAGCCAGATATATCGTACCGTCCGCTGCGATAACCGGGCCGCCCCTTGCCGTCTTATCATTCCTCTCGGCGCGCCATTTTTCGGATCCATCGCTGTTGTAAGCGATCAATACGCCTTTGAGACTGCTCTTTCGCTCCCCCGAAAAGTAAATAGTTCCATCTTCCCCCATTGCCGTTGCCGCAGCCGTCCAGCTCCCATAACCCGAAACCCACTTTTCTGTACCATCGGGATTGATCGCATAGAAGAAGTCGTCCGTATTGCCGATATAAATCGTGCCATCTTCAGCAACTGCAGGGGTGGCGTTGAAATCACCTAGGGCAGAGAATTCCCACTTTTTGCTCCCATCATCAGGGTTAATCGCAAAGAGTTTATCCGATTGAGATCCGATATAAACTGTTCCATCATCAGCGAATGTAGCTCCGTTGTACCGGGGGTTTCCCCCCGTATCGAAGGTCCATACTTGCTCGCCACCAGCAGTAAATTTATAGAGTTTGTCGTCGTACGAACCAATGTATACATTGCCTGAAGCATCGATAGCTGCGCTGCTCTTGTTGGCATCGCCGGTAGCATGGCTCCACTTCTTTTTCCCATCCGAACGAATTGCAAATATATTATCCACTCCGCCGTTTGCACTGGAGGCAATATAGACACTGCCATCGTCAGCTACAGCGGGGGAGGCGCTCTCCAGTACGCCAGGCAAGGGAAATTCCCATAAGATCTCCAGCTGAAATGCTCCAAGATTCGCACAAGAAGCAGTAAGTGATGATAAAATGGTAAAACAGAGAATTTTCTGATGGATATTCATCAACGGAAGACTTTTAACAGTTTTCAGCCCTTTATAGAGCCGATCATAATTCCCTTTTCAAAGTATTTTTGCAGGAAAGGATAGGCAATCAGCAGCGGCAGTGAGCCGGCGACCACCGAGGAGAACTTGAGCAGGTCCGCTAATTGTTGCTTGGCCGCAACCACGGAGCCCACATCCATATCGCCTTCTTCCGGCAGCTGGTTTTCCAGCAGTATGCTGCGCAAAATAAGCTGCAACGGGAATTTGTGCTCATCTGAGAGATAAATCAAGGCCTTGAAGTACATGTTCCAGTAGCCCAGGGCGTAGTACAAAACCATCACCGACAAAATGGCGCGCGAAAGCGGCAAGGCAATTTGATAGTAATAGGTGGCCAGACTGGCCCCATCGACGATGGCCGCCTCCTGTAATTCCCGCGGTATGGAGCGCAGGTAAAAATTGCGCACAATGAGCAGGTTCCAGATGCTTACCGCCCCGCCTGAAAAAATTAAGGCCCACATGGTATTCATCAGGCCGAGGGACTTAATCAGGAGATAGCTGGGAATCAAGCCCCCACTGAAAAACATGGTGATCGTAAAAAGCGTTAAAACGCCCCCCCGCCCGCGAAATTTCTGCGCCAGACCAAAACCGGCGATCATAGTAAAATATACGCTGATAGAAGTCCCTACTACCGTATAAAGCAGGGAATTCGCGTAGCCGGTCATCAAAGTGTCATTCTTTGCCAAGGTCGTATAGGCTTTAAAAGTAAGGCCTCTGGGCCAAAGTATCACTTGCCCGCCATAGACCATTTTAGGGTCGCTGAAAGAGGCTATAAGCACGTAATATAAAGGGTACAGGGTTATCGCCACGGCCAGAAATAAAAAGAACCGTACCCCGATCATAAACAGGCGATCATCCCAGGATTCATGAACCTTTTTCATCAGAATAACCCCACAGAGCTGACTTTCTTGGCGATACGGTTGACGGTCAGCAGAAAAACCAGGTTAATTACGGCATTGAACAAGCCAACGGCAGCACCAAAGCTGTATTGCCCATCTGCGATACCAATTTTGTAGGTGTAGGTGGAAATCACCTCAGCAGCCCCCATATTCATCTCATTCTGCATCAGAAACGCTTTTTCGAAGCCCACACTCATCATCTTGCCCATGTTTAAAATCAATAGAATAATTACAGTGGGAGCGATGGACGGCAGGTCGATATACCAAATCCGTTTGAGCCGATTGGCCCCATCGATTCTGGCAGCTTCATAGAGTTCGGTTGATATGGTTGAGAGTGTGGCAATATAAATAATGGCATTCCAACCGGCGGTCTGCCAGATTCCCGAACCGACATACAAGGCCCGGAACAGATCCGGCATTCCCAGAAATAAAATGGGATCGCCTCCCAGTCTTTTGATTAAAATATTGATCAAGCCAATACGCGGTGAGAGGAAGAGGTTCAGCAGGCCGATCAGCACCACAATCGAAATAAAATTCGGGGCATAGGTTATCGTCTGTATAAAACGCTTGCTCTTCTGGCTGCGCAGCTGATTGAGTAGCAAGGCTAAAATAATCGGAAAAGGGAAGGCGAAAACCAGTTGATACAAGCTAATTAAAAGGGTATTCCTCACAATAGTGAGAAACTGATACGAATTTACAAAACGGCTGAAATGCTTCAGTCCCAACCATTGGCTGCCCCATAAACCTCTGGCTGGCACAAAATCCTTGAACGCGATCTGCAGACCGTACATGGGCAGATAATCGAATATCAAAAGCAAGATCAGCGCTGGAAACAGAAAGTAGCAATAAATTTCCACTTCGTGTTTCCAGCTGCCCGTCTGCCTTTTAAGGCTTTGCTTTTTCATTTCTATCCGCTTCGCTCAACGAACTATGGATTCTGGTATCGTTCGTATACCGTCTGGTATATTTCGATATAGCGTTCGATACCAGCCTTTTTCATCTGTTCGGCAAAGTCGTCCCAGTCGGCCACAGGGTCTTCTCCTTCGAGCACCCATTTGGTCAAATAGCTCGCATACACAGAGCGCAAATCAGATCTGAGAACGCCCCATTCTTCCTTTTCATCTTTGGTAAAACTCATGTCGGGAACGTATTTTGACTCATCAGCGTAGGGCAGGTAGACATCTTTCGCCCGCTCAATCTTCTGCTGCTGGGCAATGGAAGGCGTGAATTTGTCGTAAGCATCTATTAGCAGGCCATAGGGGAAGCGCGTCGCCGGGGTATACTGGTAGCGGAATTCATCGGGACTCTGGCCTTCGGGGGGAGGATTCGTGGTAATCTGCCCGTCCGTATCTCGATTGAGGAGGATGTCCCAAGGACCGTACATAATCTGCCAGGCGTATTCGGGATCGTAGGCCATGTCGATAAAGCGCATGGTGGACGCAGGATAGGGATTGGACGTGGGCAGGACAAAAATCCCCCTGCGGTAATAGGCTTTCTGGTTCGAGGGCCATTCCTTCCTGCCGGAGGGTCCGGCCAGTGGCGGCAGCGCGGTGTAATCATCGACCCGATCGGCACCAACCACATAGCCGGGATGCCATTCAGAGAAGGTCCCAAGGATTTCAGGGTCGTGGGCACCTTTGGCAAAGTACTGAGATCTATCCTGGGTATAGGCTTCCACGTCAATGAGCCCTTCCTGGTACAGGCGCTGTATATACAAAACCAATTCTTTAAAGCCTTCGGGCTCAGCCAGCGGAGTACATACGATTTTGCCGTTTTCAACGAACAGGGGCGGACTGCCCAGGAGTACATCGACAAAGGAACCGCTGAGAAGATTGAAAAAATCTCCCCCCGTACGCCATCCTCCATCATAAGATAAGGGAATTTCATCGTTGATGCCGTTCTGATTTGGATCCCCTTCTTTGAACAGTTTGAGCACCTGATAGAATTCTTCGGTAGTTTGAGGTACTTCCAAGCCGAGGCGATCGAGCCATGTTTTGTTGATGAATGCGTTTGATGGGATTTTACGCTCCACAAACTCTTCAATCGATATCAGGCTGTAAATATGCCCATTCGCTTCCTGCATTACCTTCCGGTACTGGGGCCTCTGATCGAGTATTCCCTTCAAGTTTGGCATATATGTATTGATATACTCGTCCAAGCGCCGCGCGCTGGCATCGGCATAGTCCGTCAAGTCGACAGATGCCTCTCCCATAATGATGTCCGGTAAATCATCGCTGGCAAACAGCAGCTTGACTTTATCCTTATAGCTCGATTGGGGTATTTCCTGAATTTCCAGATTAATACCGGCCTTTTTCTCCCACCTCGTGATTGTAGGCATTTCCTCAAAAGGGCCATTTATCGGGCGCTTGTTGACAATTGTCTTCAAGGTAATTGGCTCACTGACAATGGGATATCCCGTTGCTTGAAAGATATCCTTTTCGGCGGCCCCGATCAGGCCAGCCTCATCCGCAGTTTGCCCTGCCTTCCTGGCGCAGCTTGCGAGTACGTTGATTGCGATCAGCAGTAAAAATAAAGTTCTCATGGAGCCCCCGTGTTTACAGTTTGAATTTATCCTTCAATAGAAGATTTTATATCAATTATCCACAGTGTTTATTTTTCATATATCAATCTATCACTCTCCGACAAACTTACTCTTTAACTTGGCAAACTCACATTCGGGCAGCCTGCCGTTCACCTTCTTGTACGACAGGGCCAGGAACAGGCGGGTAAAGGCTTCTACCCCCTGTTTGGAAATATTGTGGTTGACCGTGGGAATGCCGAAAACCCGGGCCATATCCGTGTTGTCATAGCCGGTGACCAGGGCCTCCAGACCTTCCTGCTGCAAGTACCGCTTGATGCAGATCGCCACGATGTCAGCCAGGCAGAAAAACGCGTCGTGCCGGGGCAACTCCAGTGCGGGACGCAGCTTTTCGATCGAAGCCACCGAGTAATTATCCAGATACAGGACTTGAGCCTCTTTGCCAAAATATTTCTGGTACAGGGCAATTTTTTTCTGGCGCTGTTGGAATTTATCCACGGCGATGGTCAGGAGCAACGGATTCTGCACCCGGTCCTGATAGTGGCGCAATAGCGTGCTCAGGCCAATCAAATCGGCCTTAATACTGGCGACAACCGTATTCTCTCGTGCGCTGCGAGGCACCTTGCTCCACGGATTGATCAAAGTAACCGGTATCTCGCGGCGCGCCAGTTCCAAGTATTCGGTCTCGCCCAGCATGGAGCCGATGATAATCAGGCCGTCCACCAGACCCAGAAACGGCATGCGCTGAATAAAGCCGTGCTGCTCCTCCTGCGTCACATCATAGATCAGCAGGCCGTAGTGATATTCGTTGGCCTGGGACTTAATGCCCTCCAGAATTGCGCTGCTGTAGTCCTTGGACGGAGTGCGGGTAATATTGGCCAATACGGCAATCACTTTTTTTTCCTTCGCCCGAACCAGCTGGGCACTCTGTGAAGGTTTGTAGCCCAGAGCGGCAATCACCTGGCGCAGAGTCTCCTGCCTGGCGGCAGAGATATTCTGAAAGCGCTGATTGATAAAGTTGGAAACCGTGGTCTTCGACTGGCCGACCAGCCCGGCGATAAAGGCCTGATCGAAGCCGGGGTTGGCCGACTTCTTGTTGCTCTTCCATTGCTGGTAGTAATCCAGCACTTCCTGCTCAGATTTTTGCAGCAGAGCCGCCAGTTGCCGGGCCGGGAATTTAAAACTAGAGACACTGTTATGATTTAGTGTTTCGGTTAACATAGAGATAGTATACATTGATTTCGGCAACTTGTCAAATATCACCTGAATTTTTAGAGGTGTCCTTAAAGGAAAAACTCAGAAGGCATGGTATTCAAGGCGTTTAGAGTCGATATTCCCTTTGCAAAAACGCCGCTTCGGCGGGCAGTTCGATGGGTCGGCCTTCAGTGCCTGTGCCCAGAATATTTGCCGTTTCGCCGCGGTGGTAGTCCGAGCCGCCACAGTATTGCATACCATGCTGTTCCAGCATGAGGGCCATGCGTCTGCTGTCCGCGAGGCTGGTGCGCGGGTGGCTCAGTTCAAGACCGTCCAGCCCTGCATCATGCCACAGCCTCAGGTGTTCGCCAAATTGCCGCCAGTTGAGCTGCAGCGAATGCGGATGGGCAATAAAAGCATAACCGCCCGCTTCGTGGATCCAGGCAATGCCCTCTTCCGGCAGGGGCCCCTTGATGGCCACACAAGCCGCAGCGCCGTCTGCCAGGTAGCGCGAGAATGACTCGTTGTACGAAGAGCAATAACCTTTATCTGCAAGGTATCTGGCGATGTGACTGCGGTTAAGGATTTCTGATCCTCCCGATTTTTGCGGACCTTGTTTCCCCTCTGGCAGCTTGCCGCAATGTTGCAGTACCCTCGCACTGTCGATATCCACACCCAGCTTTCGGAGCTTGGCAAAAATTTCCTGATTGCGCTCACCCCGCCGCTGCTGCAGGCCTGTGAGCCGTTTCTCCAGAGAGTCCAAGTCTCTCAGCCCCAAACCCAGCAGATGGAAGGTGCCATTGCCCCACCGAATGGTCAGTTCAATGCCTCCTAGGCAGCGAATACCATACTGTTGCGCGCTCTGCTGCGCCTCGCGCACACCGCCAACCGTATCGTGGTCGGTCAGGGCAAAGACTGCGACACCGCTCGCCTGCATGGCCGCAGCCAGAGCGCAGGGAGATAGCACTCCGTCCGAATACAGGGAATGGCTGTGCAAATCGCAGCGCAGCAGAGTGGAATCTTGCAGCATGTCCTATCTCAGGGCTTTGGCGTAATGTGGGTGCTGACACCTACCCGGGTACCTAGGGGCCTAGGGACCGTGGGTTTTGTGGCAAACGATACCGAGCACGCAGCCTCTCCAGGGAAAGAATATTTTCCCCGCGCATCCATTGGGCCAGTTCATCCAGCAGCACAGCAATGTGGGCAGTGCCCTGTTGCAACAGCACGCTGCAAAGCTGTACCGCCGAAGCGCCGACCAGCAGAGCTTTAATCAGCTGCCCGGCGCTGTGCACTCCAACCGACAAGGCCAAGTCGCAGCCTCGGGCATACTGAGCATTTCTGTGCTGCGCAGACGGATGGAACGGCCCCTTCCCGCTGCGCAATGGAGCAGTGTGCAACGTCAAGCCGCGCAGAGCTGGGCCGAGCAGCGGCAGATGAGATGCTGCGGGCTGGGGAATACGTGGCCCCGGCCTAAGCTCCATGTGCTCCAGATCAATATCGGACAGATGGGAGACCATGCCCCGCACTCCGGCAGCGGCCATGCGCCGCAGCAGATCATTGCTCATGTGCGGCGGCACCTTCAGTGTTAGTGGAATACTCAGCTCGGCCGAACAGGTGCCCAGGGCCCTGAGCAACCGCTTCTCCGCCCTCTGCTCATCGCGGCGGCTCCGGCAGGGGGCGGATTGCAGCAGGCTCGGACTCAGTTCAATCGCCGAGGCTCCAGCACGTTCTAGGCCAAAGACGTAGTCCCGCCACCGGACCGGATCGCTGAGGCTGACGATGAGCGGAACCTCGCGCAGCTCGGGCTGACGGCGCGCCTCTGCCAGCAGGTCCATATACTCATCGGGCTGGATCATCTTGCCCATTTCGCGAATGTAATCCCAAGCTTCACTATGTTTGCCCACGCTCTGATCGTGCAGCAGATACTCCGCGACTTGACTGGCTCCTTCTTCAGCGAGGGGATGCAGCACGATGCCTCCGATTCCGGCCTGTGCCAGCTGCACAATCCGGGACACGCTGCCGGTGAGCGGCCCCGCTGCTGAAATCAGGGGGTTGCGCAGCTTCAGGCCCGCATAGTGTGAACACAAGGACAATGGCTTCCCGTCTGCGCGCTCACCACGCACGGGTTCTGCTCTCAGTTGGCTTTCTGCCATGATTCCATCCCCACGCGGCATTTCCTCCCGCCTTCCCGCGATTGTAGTGAGGGGGAGAGCAGACTGCCAGCCGGGCGGATAGGGAGGATGTTTGGGCATGCTTTGCGATATGACAAGCCATGGCAGCAAGGATGGAGCCTCGCTGCCATCTGGGATAAAGGCCGGCATTGTACTTTGAAGTTAGGGAGGACAGGACTAAGCTATTGACAAGAACTCCGATAGCAGTATCTTGGCCGGACTGTTTAGAGGTTCCCAAAACCGGCCCCTGTACCGCTATCGGGAGCAACGGGAGTAAGCTTCGTTATTCGGGAGAACGATGATGGCAAGAGTCTGCGACATTTGTGACAAGGGCACTACTTTTGGCAATTCCGTTCCCCGGAAGGGCTTGCCAAAAAAGGAAGGTGGTACTGGCCAGCATGTGGTCAAGCGCGTGCCGCGCAATTTTAAGCCCAATTTACTACAGATCAAGGGCATATATAAAGGTAAAGTCCGGCGCATGAAGATTTGCACCCGCTGCCTGAAAGCAGGCTTGGTGGAGAAAGTTCTCTAGCAGCTTGGCAGTTCTGTACAGTGCGAGGAGCACAGTACAGAATTGAATCTTAGCTTTATCAAAGACAGCCGGGCTGTCTTTTTTTTGTGTTCAACGCATGGTAACAAATTCTTCTGCGCCGGTGGGATGGATCGCCACCACCCGGTCGAAGTCGGCCTTGGTGGCACCCATCTTGATGGCGACTCCAAAACCCTGAAGCATCTCGTCAACGCCGTGGCCGATACCGTGCAGCCCCACCACTCTCTGCTCCGGACCGGCACAGATCAGTTTCATACGGCAGGGCTGGCTATGCTCGGTAATCGCTGTATACATCGCTGTAAAACTGCTGGTATAAACCTTCAAATCATTGCCGTACCGGGCGCGGGCCTGTTCCTCGGTCAGGCCCATGCTACCGATGGGCGGGTGGCTGAACACTACGGTCGGCACTGCGTTGTAGTCCATCTTGGGCGGCTCACTGTACGCCTCGCTGTGGAAGAGCCGCTCGGAGAGCAAGCGACCGCATTTGATCGCCACCGGAGTCAGTTCGATGCCACCCCGCATTACATCACCTAGGGCATAGATACCACTGACATTGCTGTTCTGGTAGTCGTCCACCGGAATAAAGCCTCTCTGGTCGCAGGTGACTCCTGCGCGCTCCAGGTCTAGGTTGCCAGTGTTGGGTTCGCGGCCAATGGCCCAGATCAGCTCTCGGGCGTTGTGATTCCGGCCGTTTTCCAAGTGCAGCGTGAGGCTGCCGTCGGCCTCTTTTACCACTTCTTTCGGCACTGAGTGGCGGTGTAAGTTGATGCCTGCTGCCTCAAGCTGTTCGCACAAGGTCTCGCGCAGCATCTGATCAAAGCTGCGCAGCGGGGACTCTTTACGCACGAACAGATCCGTTTGCACTCCCAGCGAATGCAGCACTCCGGCCAGCTCCACGGCAATGTAGCCCGCGCCGACTACAGTGACGCTGCGGGGCCGCTCGTGCAGCTCAAAGAAACCGTCCGAATCGATGCCATGCCCGGCTCCCGGCAGTTTCGGTATCAAGGGTTTGCCGCCGGTGGCGATCAAAATATTTCCAGCTTTTAACTGCCTGATTCCTCCATCAGTTTCAACTGCCAGCTCTTTCGGCCCGGTAAAACGGGCCCAGCCGCGGATGATTTCAACCTTATTGCCCGCCAGAGTCTTCTCGTAGGACTGGTGGATGCGTTTGATATAGGCAGAGCGCCTGGCCACCAACTGGCCCCAGTCGAGGCCGGCCAGGGCTTCTCCGGCTTGCGCCGCATTGAGCGCAAAGCCGTAGTCCTTAGCGTAGCGCAGGGCTTCTGCGACTTGTGCGGCGTACCACATCACTTTTTTGGGTACACAACCGACATTGACGCAGGTACCGCCCAGATATCTAGCCTCAATCAAGGCTACCTTAGCCCCGTACATGGCCGCACGGTTGGCCGAGGCAATGCCGCCGCTACCGCCGCCGATGCAGATGTAATCATATTCCATAAATAACCTCTGTAATTTGCATTTTTATTTCACCAATTGCGCCAGGATTGGCTCACCTTGGCAATGAGTCTTCTGCCACCAGGCTCTCAAAGCGAAAGCCATCTGCTTCCATGTTATATGGAGAGGTTTTACTGATAGAAGTAATGTGCAGCAATATCCTGCCGCCTCATTGCCAACTTTTATGTGCTGACTGTGAAAGAACGGCAGCTCATAAAGCAGAAAGAGCCGGAAATTCTGGAGTACTTTATGTATTTGCTTGCCCATGCTCCTGAGACTGCGTATATTCTGTGGGGGATCAGGAGGTAGCGATGAATATTACCGTGCGCAGCACCGTGCAACAGGAGCTGGCTCAGTTCCTCGAAGACCACGACTATCTGGTGGAGCAGCCCTCAGCTCAGATTCTGGCCGTCAAAACAATCGGTGGCCCCAGTATCTATATTGCCTGTGAAGCTGCTGGCACCCTGTACTTCGAACTGAGTCTGGGCAAACTGGGGGCCCTGCGCCAGCACGCTGCCGTTCTTTACAAGCTGCTCGACCTGAACAGCGAAATTGCCCCAGTCAGCGTAGCACTCAACAGCGAAGGCCCGGAGCCCGAGCTGTGTCTGGTCGAACGGCTGGAGAGTCGAAACCTGGACAGCAACGAAGTACTTGCCGTACTTGAAGGCATGGGGCTGGCCTGCCTGCGCGTGCAGCAATTACTGGACTGAAAAACACCAAAGCTGATCATCACAAAGATTGGAAATAAAGGGAAGCAAAATGGGAATACTATCGCGCATGTTTAAGGTTGGCCAGGCTGAAGCCAACCAATTGATCGACAAAATGGAAAAGCCTGGGAAAATGATCGACCAGGCGATTCGCGACCGCGAGAAGCAGATTGCCGGGGCTCGCGAAGCCATTGTTAAAGTGATTGCCACCGAAAAACAGACCAAGGCCGAACTGGACCGGGCCCTGAGCAGCAAGGACGAGTGGACCCGCAAGGCCGAAACGGCCCTGCGGGCCGGCAAAGAAGAATTGGCCGCCCAGGCACTGCAACGCGCCGAAGAATACGAGCGCGAGAGCGGCAGCTACCAGCAGCAATGGCAGTTACAGCACGCCGAAAGTGCCAAGCTGAAACAAGCTCTGCAGGAAATGGAAAATGACTTTGCATCGCTCAAGCGTGAACGCAACCTGATTGTGGCCCAGAGCAAAGCCGCCGATGTCAAAAAGGATATCTACCAGGCCAAGGCCAAAATTGGTCGCTCCAACACCAACGACCTGATCGAACGCATGCGGGCCAAGGCCCAACAAAGCTCCTACGAAGCCGATGCGGCCGGAGAGCTGAATGTGGAACATAGCGGTGATTCACTGGAAAAAGAATTTGCCAGCCTAGAAAAGCAGGAACTTTCCAGTTCGGTTGCCGAAAAGCTGGAAGCCATGAAAGCCCGCTTATAAATTCCCAACAGATATTGGATCAGGGCGCATCGGTACGGTACTCGTTCTGTTGCAGCACCTGATTCTTCAGTTGTTCGGCACGGCTGCGCACTTCTTCCAAAATAGCGGTGCTGGCCGCCCAATCGTAGAAACTAGCTGCCTCGTTCAAGCGTCCCAGGCTATAGGCCGCCCGTGCTCTCATAAACAAGGCATTGATATCTTTGTTGCTGGCGCGCCGCCCCAGTTCTTTGGCCCTGCGCTGTGCCTCGCGCAAGTTGCGGGCCTTGCCTTGGCTCTGAGCCTCTTGCTTGCGAATCTCGCGCTTGGCGATATAGCGGTCGAGCAGCCGCGCCGCCTCGGCAAAATCTTCCAGTTCGAACAACTTCAGTACCGCCAGGCCGTAGAGCGAATCCGTGTAGTCGGCTTTGAGCTCCAGCGAGCGCTCATAGTCCCATTGGGCCTGCGCTAAATATCCGCTGCGCTGCTCCATTTCAATGTTGTTCTTCATCAACCAGGCCGAACACAGGGCGCGGTAGTAGAACAGGGCACTGTTGTTGCCCTCAAATTCAATGGCCACATCAAGGTAGCGTCGGGCCTCCGCATACATGCCGTGTTTGATAAAAATCAGGGCGATGGCCTGGCTGCGGTTGGCATAGCGAGAACGCTGTAGCAGCGGCTTCTGAATCTGCTTGCTCAAGGCCTTCAGCTCCTTGTGCAGCTCTTTCAGGCGCTCTTCTTGAGACTTGTTTAGGCCCCGTTTGCGCAGCATCTCAACCGGATTCTGCTCCTCGATGCTCAGCAGTTGTTCTTCCAGCTGCACCGGATCATGGAGTGACCTCTGCGAACAGGCAAGCAAGACTGCCTGCAGAATGAACAGGATTGGCCAGCGATAAAAACGATAAAGATAAGCAGTCGGAACGATTGCTTTTCTCACAACTGCATTGGGGAAAGCTCTCAGCGAACCCCTAAAAATTCCCATTCTGCCCCAGATTCGGTCTTTTCTGTGGATAATAGCATCACCTACGGCAAGAATTCTAGTGAGCCCTCTGCTCCGTAAGGGCCTTACTGACGTCAGGGAGCTATAAGCATCGCTTGACTTCCTTTTCGCGCTGTCGTAAAAAGGCTCTGCGCTTAGTATCGTTGGCATTGAAAACGATTTTTTGATTCCCTTCTGTATCATTGGTACTCCTGTTCGGGCGGTCTCGGCACTTCAGCGTCCCAGCTTCTGATGCTCGCGCGCAAGATCATCGGTTTGCAGGTGCGTGTAAATTTGCGTGGTTGCCAGATTGCTGTGGCCCAGCATTTCCTGCACCGCGCGCAGGTCGGCACCGCCTTGGAGCAGATGGGTGGCAAAGGAATGGCGCAGGGTGTGCAGCTTGCAATCCAAGCCCAGCAGTTTCGCGTATTCTTTAAAGCGTTTCCACAGGCCCTTGCGACTTAGAGGCTGGCCTTTCTGGTTGACAAACAAGTGGTTATCAGTTGCCGAACGGATGAGCAGCGGGCGGGCTTCGCCTAGATAGTGTTTCAGCCAGTGAACAGCCTCTTCGCCCATTGGTACCAAGCGCTCCTTACTGCGTTTGCCAGTGACGCGCAGCAGGTCTTCGGCAAAATACAGGTTTTGAGACTCCAGGGACACCACTTCGGAGACCCGCAAACCACAGCTGTAAATCAGCTCCAGTATCGCGCGGTCGCGCAGACTGGCCGCCTGTTGCAGCTGTGCACGTCGGCTGCCCTTCCAAGCAGAGCCGGATCCCGTATGGTTGAGCACCAGCTCAAGGAGTTGTTCGACCTCTTCAATCGAAAGTACCTCAGGGAGGCGATGCTGACTGCGGGGCCGCTCCAACAGTTCCAGCGGCTGGTCTTCGCGCAGCCCGGCAAACTGCAAATAGCGAAACAGTGAGCTCAGGCTGCTGTGGACTTTAAGCAGACTGCGCGGCACAAGCTGCTCTGAGCGCTGCAACAAATACTGCTCCAGATTACGGTAATCAAGGAGGCACAAATCGCCTTGCCGGTTCCCCGCATCAGGGAGGGAGAGGCTGTGCAGAAACACGCAAAGCTGTTCGGCTTCAAAGAGGTAGACTTCAATGCTGGCCCGGCTCAGTCCCTGTTCCAAGGCCAGGTGATTGTGATAGAGAGAAAGCACATGCGCGTTTTTGTCCGAAATTTTCCCCCTTTTGCGCGCGTCCTCTGACTCTCGGGCTTCCGTTTGGGATCCCGTTTTGCCATGCATTGCCTCTTCCATTACTGCCCCTCCCGCTGTCAAGTTTCTTCAATCAGTTTTCCCCCCGAATCTTCCCGAAGCAAATAAAAAAGAGTGGATGCCAAGCATCCACTCTTTTTTATTTGCTTCGGGGTGACCGCAATAAGCCAAGGGAGTCAAAGCCTTGCAGAACTCCGGGAGCTCAACGCTTGCGATGCTTGCGACGCAGCAGCGTGGGGATATAGAGGTTTTCGTTCTGGCCTTGCGGCAACTGCGGCTCGGCCCGTTTCTGGCCCAAAACTTGGTTGGCCTTGCTGACTTGATCCGCCAGTCCGGTCGCAGGAACGGGAACCGGCTCCGCATATGGGCCGTGAGCTTTCTGATGCTGTTGAGGGCCTGCTGAAAACAGCAGCTCCAGCTCAGTATTACTGACCTGCTCCAACTGTTCCACCGCCAAGCGGCTGCCCTCTTCGTTCAAACGGTAGACCCGGTCGGGTGCTTCGGTCTCCAGCAGCGCCCCTGTTGACTGAGTGCCTGCCGACTGCGAAGTGGCCCCTCCCCCCTGTACGCCATTTTGCTGAGCTTGCGGGCGCAGGGCCTGTCGCATCTGTGCGGCCTGTCCGGCCTCGTGGGAGTACGGCGCTCTGGCCGCACTTCTTGCCGACAGGGGAGTAGATAATGGCGTTTGCAGAGGATTCTGCATTCCGTCCGAAGCGCCTTGGCCCCGGAGCGGATTTGGACCGGAGCGCTGTACTCCCGTTCTGCCACCACGCAGCTGCACTGCATGAGCTGTGGCTACTTGTACTGCCCGCCCGTCCTCTTGACCGCCCTGCCTGAACTGCTCCATCTGATCGGTCTGGGGGAAGCCCGTGGCAATTACAGTGACCTTGATTTCATCTTTTTTCTGATTATCAATGGCAATGCCCGAAATCACAGTGGCATTATCGGTATCCACATAGTCATTGATTTGCTCCATAATGCAGCTGTATTCTTCTAAGCTGAACGACTCATCGGCGGTGATTTGCACCAGCAAACCGGTTGCACCTTTCATGTGCGCACCGCTAAGCAGTGGATTTTCCAAAGCCTGATGAGCCGCCTGATCGGCCCGTTCCGCTCCATTGGCGATGCCAATGCCCATCAGAGCTTCTCCGCCATCCCGCATCACGGTGCAGACATCATTGAAGTCTACATTGATTTCGCCCGGCTGCGTAATTAAGTCGGCGATGCCCTTCACTCCCATGCGCAGCACTTCGTCAGCGTTCAGGAAGGCTTCACGAACCGAAGTGCCGGGCTCCAGAATGTTCAGCAGTAACTGGTTGGGGATTACTATCAGGGTATCCACGTCCTTGCGCAGGGCCTCTACCCCTTCCAAGGCCAGCTGATACTTGCGCTGACCTTCGAAATGAAAGGGCATAGTTACCACTGCGACACACAGTTTCCCCAGATCCCTAGCGGCCCTTGCAATTACCGGTGCCGCGCCAGTTCCGGTACCGCCGCCCATACCGGCGGTGACAAAAACCATGTGGGCATCGTTCAGTAATTCGCGGATTCGTTCGAGGTCTTCTTCGGCAGCTTCACGCCCGACTTCGGGGTTGCCCCCCGCACCCAAGCCGCCGGTAATCTTCTCGCCCAAGGGCAGCATGCGGATGCTAGGAGACTGGAAGCGCTCTAGCGCCTGCAAGTCGGTGTTGGCCATGACAAACTGGACGCCTTCCAACTCGTTGTCAATCATGCGCTGCACGGCGTTGCTGCCACCGCCGCCAACGCCAATTACTTGAATTACTGTGGGGGGGGAACCGGATTCCCGGTTTACTAGCTCTAACTGCATCATTCCTCCAGATTACTCTTTACCGTTTGTCCCACTGTTATCGTACACGCAGCAAGGCCAAGCGATAGAATCAAAAGCTCATCCCCCACACATGAGCCTTATCGAGTTTTGGGCAACTGGCCATCAGCCCAGCCTGCTAAGCGTCTCCGGAAAATGTAAGGCAAGGGCTGAAATAAAAATCGGCGCGTATCCCGAACAATTTCGAAGCAAGGCAAAGCAACAAGCAGATAGTCCGTATCGTTGCCCGATTCATTGCAAAGCAATGTAAATGATTGCAACAGTCTTGTAAAGATTATTATGGCAGAAATTTTTTTTTGAGAGGTTTAGACTTGACTTTTTTGGCACAGCAGGGGAATTGAGGAGACCTCTGAAAATGGTATCGCTTTCTGTGGGTATTTGGCTATTGCCCTGCTTCTGCGTTGTCTTCGCTGGCAATAGCACCGCGTTCCGATGCGGATCGCAGAGATTTTTCGAGATAGCGAGGCGGCAAGCCTTTTGGGAGGTTCCCCTAAGTCGTTATTTTGGATCAAGATACACAGAATCCCGGGCACATACTCGGCTGCGCCGACAGAGTCGTTGTAGAATTGTTTATTCCTGCGGTTCTTCCAGGATATTCCCGGCAATGCGCACCTGGGGCGTTAATTCTTCCACCGGATAACCCAAATCGGCGGGAACTTCAACCCAAAGGCGCCGGGTCATTCTGGCCAGCCCCGGAAGATTGCTGCCACTGGCCGAAACAACGCTGTAGTCGCGCTGCAAGAGGATCGGCGAGCGGGACTTGCTGCGCATACCATCTTCCTCACGCCAGCTCAGGCGCAGATCCAGCTGGTCCAAAGGGCGCCGGGCCTTATTTTGCAATTCAATATCGTAGCCTAGCAGTCGTACTTGCTCACCGTCACTGATCATTACTTTGTTTCGGAAGGCCATGGCCACGGTCGGGACGCTGTTCCCCTCAGTATTGATGCTACTGAGCGTCTGGGCAAAGCCTCCTTCGCTCAGGTCTACAAAGTGGAGCCGGGGCGCCTGGCCCGTTGTGACAATTTTGGCCGACAGGCGGTCGTCACTGGAAAAATCCAGATCTTCCGGCAGGCGGAAAACTTCGCGGAACAGCACCGTATCGCCCTCCATTACCGGGGCCCGGGTCGCCGGATCGTCTGCTAGGCCGTAGGAAAAGGAAATGCGCTTTTCTTCTTTCCGGCCCTGATGCTCATACGTGAGGAACAGGCCAAAGGGTGGGGCGGGCTGCAGGTGTTGCCAGCGTTCCGGGCCGGTGGCAATATTTGCGCTGCTATCAGGTACTCTGCCCGGCTTGACCCGGATATGGCCCTGCACTTCATAGGCGTAGTACTCGCCAAGTTTCAGGTGCTGAGATTTTTGGATCATTTTGTCAAAATTCGGGTCCTGGTCGGGCGGCACGCTCCAGTCTACCGGAACGGGATTGTCGAGCAGGCTTTGCTCACTGAACTGGGCTTCTTGGACGAAGGTTTCTTTCTCTATCCGACTTCCGCGCCAGGGCAGCCAACTGCTCTGAGGTAGGTAAAGGGCCACCGCAGCCAAGACGGCGGCCAGTAGCAGCACCCAGGGCCAGCGCTTGCGCGGCCTGCCATTCAAGGAACGGATGCGTTGGGCGTAGCGTTCCCAATTGATTCCGGGATAATTCTGTTGCAACTGGCGCAGGCGGCTCGCTTCTTCGCGCAGTACTTTGCGGCTTCTGGCACCTTCGCGGCTCTGTGCCTCCCGTTCCAGCCCGATGCTTAGTTCTACGGCTTTTTTCAGATAGTTGATTACTTGGCGGCGGTGCTGCCAGGCGTTCAGCTGGAATAACTGACGGGCTGCTTTTTGCTCTCGCCTGCGCAGGGCTTGCTGTGCTTTGCGCCGTTTCTTTACAGTTTGTCTGTCCGCACTTTGACTCCGGGCTTGCTCTGGGTGCTTGTCTGTTTGACCGGGTCGTACCCCTGCAGCTTCCGGGATATCCGGGTTCTTTACTCTCAGAGGACTGCCTTTTGCTTTGCGCTGCGCGCGCTCTTCGTTCAGGTTTCCCGGCTCAAGGCAGGCTTCGGCGAGATCGAGCAGCAGTGATACATCTTTAGGCATCTTGCGCCAAGCTTCCAGCCGTTCGAGTAAGGCCAGTCGGGCGTTTCCGTTGTTAAAGGCCTCTTCAGAGCGCAAAGCGTGCGCATTGCTCATTTGCTGCAGATGGTGCCGGTCCCTACGGTGCAGAAAGAACTTGCCCAGCAAGGCTTCCTGTGCCTTGGGAATCATGTCCCCGCGCAGCTGGCACAGCCGGGCCAGCTGCCGCAGAAAGTGGCGCAGACGTCCTTCTTCTAACGGGTCAGTGCTGTAAAAATTCAAGGGTTGGTCGGGGGCGCTCCCCTTGCGCTTTGCCTGCTGAGCATTCGGTGGACTTGGTGAACCTGCCGAAGATGGAACAGCTTTATGCCGGGCATGATTGGCAGAGCCCGCGAAAGCACTTGGGTCTCTGGCACCGGAAGTGCCGGGCTGCGAGTCGTTTTGCCGTGCCGCTCCCGCGATTTCCCAATTCATTTTCTCAGATGCCGAACTCAGCCTTGATTTCTGCACTTGCAGCTGTGCTGCTTGCTGGTCCTGCCCTGTTTTTCGTATTCTGGCCATCTGCTGCGCGCTTGACTTGTGAGAGCACTAAAAAGAGCTTAGGCCTTTGCCTAAGCTCTTTTTAGTGCTCGGATCTTCTTCTCAGATAAATCAATTCTTTGAACCTCAGGGGAGCTTTAAAACTGCATCGCTCTGCGAGAGTTGGAGGCAAGACGATGGCGGAGCAGAATGCCTCTATTACCAATCTCACCGGAGGTACAACCGTTATTCAGTAATAAGGTTGAGCACGCCGTCAAAATGAGGGGGAGTTTTAGAGCTTTTCGCCAGAGCCCTCTAATTACTTGTATTCTCTGTATCCAAGGGTCGGGCCACGACCTGCCAGCGGCCTTTGTTGTATTCGACCACAAACTTCAAAATATTGTCGCTGACAAAGTCCACCCCGCCTACGCGCACTTGGTCACCGATAAAGAGGTAACTGGTCTTGCTTGGCACCCACTGGCGACGCCCTGAAAACCACTCGGGGTAAATTTCTTTCATTTCATTGTAGTCATAGATTTTGTAGCGATAATTTTTGACAAAGAGATTGATGTAAATATCACCGTAATCCTTTTGAGGTGGTGGCCATCGGTATACCGAATAAGCCTTGCCGTCTTCTAGACCATAGACCGTGGGGGACTGTGAGTAATAGTACTTGGGCAACTCGCCATTCAGACCGTATTTCACAAAATCCAGCGAAAACTGCAAGGCATCCTGACGGTACAGTTCCACCAGATAGTCGTCCGAAGTCGCTCCGATACTGGGCAGGCTGGGGCCGGAAGCTATCCGGGTCTCGGTGACTTTTACATCCCAAGCTTCCAAGACCACTTCGGAAATATCCAGTCGGGCCTCATTGCCCACTTCGGTCACCACGCGGAACGAAACCCGGGCTTCATTGTCCAGCAAAGAGCCTTCTTCGTAGGGGATGAACCAGTTGCTGCGATCGGTTTGCTGCGAGACAAAACTGCGCTCTTTCCAAGGCAATACAAAAACCAAGGGTTTGCCGGCTTTCGGTTCAAAGAGCACTTCCAAGGCCGCCTTCTTCTCTGTGTCAAACTGTGAGTAGTCGGCTCGGATGCGCCATTTGCGCAACACGTCCGAGGACGGCTTGGGCACCCGGTTAAACAGTTCCCCGGTGATTGTAGCCACAGGCAACCAGCTATTGCCAGCATCAAGAACCAGATTAGAGCCTCGGCTGTCTTCCGAGTAGAGTGAAATAGTGTAGACTAGCCTCTCTTGGGCGAACAAGATGCCGCCAAGGCTCAGCAACAGACTAAGAGCCAAGCTGGCGGCCAGGGCCTTGGCAGGTGGATAACTGGATAACTGGATCATCTTCATTAGATTGCTGACTCCCGCAACTGAGTGGATATGTAAATTCTGGGCACTTTTCGGCAACTGTTGCTATGATGAAAGTTTTGCCTCTAAAGTTCCAGTACTTTTCGGGCAAATTTTTCAAAAGATCTAAAGGGAACCTCTAAAAATTCCCCAACAGCAAAGTATGGCTCGGCTTCCGTTCCTTGCTGCCGCAAAAAAGGAAGGTCGGGCCTTGCTGCGCACGGCCCTTCCCTTATTCGCCCATACTGCACCAGCTCGCATGGGAGCCTTCGTCTGGCATCAAAACGCGGTACAATCGCTGCGGCAAAGCAGAGTGATTGTACAATTCTCGCGAAGCGATACCATTTTTAGAGGTCCCCTAAAAAAGGAGACTTCTAAAAAGGGGGACCTCTAAAAATGGTATAAAACTCATCAAATCCGACTTCCAGTTGAATCTTCCATTAGCTTAACAGTTGATTCAGGGTTTCGGTCTGATTGCAGCTTGACTCTGCTCAATGGCAGTAAAACCGAACGCTGAATTTAGGCGGCAATTCGGTTGTTTGGTGCTCAACTGGTGCTTTCAACCTTTTATCGGATAGTCACTGAGCCACAGCTTTGCCTACAATTATCGCAAGACTTTACACAGCGGAGAACCATATGCTTTCCCAAGACCCAAGATATTCCCCATATTCAAAATCCGAGAAACAGTACAAGCAGCCTAAAAGCGGAACCGCCCCCAACATGGCTTCGGCAGTCCGGGCGATCCTGCTGCTGTTTGCTTTGCCATGGCTTGCCCTCAGACCCCTCTCTGCCCAGGAAGGCCAATCTGCCTTGGCCCGGCGAATACTCGCAGCTTTGCAGGAGGCTTCTGAGGACCAGCGGCAATTTCGGGTACAGGCCAAATTGCTCTCACGCAAGCCCGGTGCAGAGGACGTTAACACCCAGCTGCTGATCTATGTTACGCGCGAGACCGGCGAGCAAAGGAGCCTGGCCAAAGTGCTGGCACCGGAGCGCAACAAGGGCGACATCTTCCTCAATAATGCCGCTTCCTACTGGGTTTACTACCCCAAACTGCAACGTTCACTCGCGCTCTCACCGCTCTCGACCCTTGCGGGCGATGTGAGCATTGGCGACATTCTGGCCCCGCCGTCCCTGCACATCTACAGTGCCAAAGTGCTCGAAAGCGATGAGCAGAAGGTCAAACTGGAACTCACCAAAATCGCCAAAACCGCACCCTACACTCGCGTACTGCAGTACTACGAGGGTGAAATCCTGAAAAGTGCCGAGTTCTATGGAGGGCAGAAGGGCAAGATACTGATGAAGCGGGCCCGATACCTGCTGCCCGTCAAGCAGGGCAGCATCCATTTCTATACCCAGGTCAAGATTCTAAACGAGTTGCAGAAAGGCGCCTATTCGGTAATCGCCTTCAGCGAACCCGAGGATATCAGCATACCCCGCAGCTGGTTCAATCCGAACAATTTGCAGCAGATACCTTGATCGTGAAGTTCCCGGGAGCTGGCAGCCATGAATCCCTACAAGCAGAATAGAGCCCTGTCGGCTCTGCTTCCAACCTTAATTCTCGCGCTGTGCCTGATCAGTGCAGCAGGCCTGCCCGCTCAGGGCCCGGGGCAAGAGGATACTGGACAAGTGCAGCAGGGAAATCCTCAAGATGATCCGTTTGCCGATATCCCCGACTTGGACTTTGCCCATTTTGATGAAACAGAAGGAACAGAGGCCACCAGTCTGGAAACTGATTCTTTACCGGACAGCTCCTCCGGCAATTCGTTGTGGCGCGCCGAAGCCAAGGCCAACAGCAGGATTTCGACCACCGGCAAATGGTTCCGCGAAGCGGCCAATGCGGCCCAGAGCAACCGGGATAATCGCCTGAACCTGCGTCCTTTGGGCCTGCTCTTCGACTTTGAGCTGGGAACCCGTCTGGATCTGCTGCGCGATGCCACACCGTTCGGGGCGGGGCGCAAGCGCCTGAGTCTGGTGGCGGAATTCTTTGTCCGGGCCGACAATCAGGTGGCGAACAACCCTCCGAGTCCGATGCTGCCTCCCGAACTGGCTGCCTTTTCCTTTGGCTTTCGCCAGCTCTATGCTACTTTCTACGCCACCTTGGGACAGTCTTCCCAAGAGGGCTCAGAACTGGAGCTAAGTGTGGGCAGGCAGCCCTACGCCCAAGGCGTGTCGATCTATTTCAACCCGCTCAACTACCTAGATGACAGCGGTTCTTTTTTTGAAAACAAGACCAACTGGCAGCTTCTGCTGGGACTCTCCTGGCCCGATGTGGCCCTTCGCCTGCGCTATATGCCGGTGCTGCGTTTTCGCGGCGATGCCGATGTGCAGGCCAATATTCTGGATGCCGATGCGGAAAATTCCGAAGCTTCCATCGCTTCTGATTCTTGGGAATATGCCTTTTCCTTTCTAAAGAGTCGCAACCGACGGCAATTGCTTTCGCTGGAAGCCAGCCTGTTTCTGGGACAGAGCAACTGGCAGTTATTTGGCTACATGATGGAACAGAATCGATACAACTGGAGAGATGGTTTTTACTTGGCGTTGGGAGCCGGCGGTCTACTGCCCTTTCGCATCGGCAAGCAGCACTTTCAGTTCTACGGTGAAGCTTTACTGGGCAATGGCCTAGACAAGCTGGGCGCGCTGCGAGAAAGCGGCCTGACTCCCATCCCTAGCGGTCCGAACCGACCGCCTCGCTATCTGTGGGAAGATGCGGAGCTGGATAAACTCCGGTTCCGGGGCCTGATCGGTCTGCAGTGGAGCCCATTGGCCAATCTTGATCTACGCGCCGAGTACCGTTACGACGGGAGTGCCCTGGGGCCGGAACAGCTGCGGCGTTTTTTGCTGGCCCTGCGTGATTACAACGACTTTACCGCTCAGGATCCGCGTCAGAATCTGTTCTGGCAAGGTATGATGCAGCGCCGGCCCTTCGCCCGGCCCTTCGCCCTGACGCAGCACGTTGTGCTTCTGTCAATGATCTGGCGCAATATTGCCGACCACTTGGATATTCAAGCCGCCTACTTTCTCTCCTTGCCTGACACTTCGAGTACCTTCCAACTAAAGGCCAGCCTCTACCTGTGGGACCGCAGCCTGGAACTGTATCTGGAGAACCGCTGGTTCCTGCCCGGCTTCAGTGCTCCTGACTACTGGTTTACAGGAGCCTTTGGTTCCGTACCGTATCTGGGCAGTTTGGAACTCGGGCTGCAAATTCAGCACTGAGAAGCCGACTCTGGTATTTTAGAGGTGCCCTATAGGCGTATAGGAGAGAATTTTGTTGGCCAGCTATCATCGTGCAATTATTCTGGGAGGGGCTCAGCTGGGCCGGCGCTACGGGATTACCAACGGTCAGTTTCTCTCACAGGCGCAGCTCTACGAGCTTCTGGACAAGGCTTGGTACTTGGGTTTTCACCGTTGGGATCTGGCGCAGTCCTATGGCTGTGCCGAGGCCCGAATGGGGCTGTGGCTCCGCTCTCGCCACAGTTGGCAGAGTCGTAAGCCGAGCCTGGGCAGCAAAATCTCCTTGATGGAAGAACCGGACAGAACCCGGCAAAATCTGCGCCTCAGCCGCGTCCGGCTGGCCGGTATGCAGCCGGCTGCAATGGGCTACGGCTTGGACTATGTGTTGCTGCATGCTCACAGGCCCGGAGTTCTGGCCCGGCAACTGCAAGTCCTGGCACAACTGTGCCGGAACAGGCAAAGGCCTGAAAAGATTGGTCTGTCGTTGTACTATCCGAGCGAGTTGGAAAATCTGTTGGATTTGTTACTGCGCGGCGCCTGCCCGCCGATTGATGTCTTGCAACTTCCCTACAATCTGGCCGACCGTCGTTTTGAGCCGTATTTTGCGCAATTGGCCGGGCTGGGACTGACTTTGCAACTGCGCAGCCTATACATGCAGGGCGTGTTGTTGCAAAGTACTGCCATTCTGCAACAGCAGAACTTTGCCTTCCTGCATACGCTGTGCCCCTTGATAGAAGAGCTGGATGAGTTCGGGCTGCAAGAACCGAATCTGCTGCGCCAGGATTTACTGTTATATTTCGCCTTGCGGCAGATTGACAGTTTCGCGCCGGACACCCTGCACTTGGTTGTCGGGATTTCCAACTCGACAGAGCTGTTAAAGTTGCATCACAGCATAAAACGGCTGGCCTTGTGGCCGGAACACCGGAAAGCGCAGTGGGCAGAGCGATTTGAAGGTCTAAAGGCCAGCACCTGTTGCCTGGAGGAGAAGGTGCTGGTGCCCGCATTGTGGCCAAAGCATTAAGCTCCGAAAATTTCTGTGGAGTCGGACGGACCAATGATTCTGCTGCCTTTTCACTGACAAGCAGATAACAAAAGAGGCCCCGCTTGGCGGGGCCTCTTTTGTTTGGCGAAGCTACTCTTTGCTACGCTTGGCGACTCTACGGCGCTGTGCCGCCAAACTCGAAGGCCCCCAGGTCCGGGCGCCCCGTTCTGGCATAGCCGCGCGCATCTGTGGCCGTCAGGTCAATGGCCTCCGAAGGCGGCTCCTCATTACTCCGACTACCATTACTGGTATCAAAAGATCTCCATTGGGTGCTGGTTCCATCTTTGCGATAGATGCGCACGCCGTGTTTCCGTATGAATGATCCTTTGTTGATGGCCGGGCTGCCACTTGGCAAGGCCCGCGTCTGCACAAAGCCACCGTTGTCCTGCAGGGCCTTCAATTGGGGGTCTCCATCTGACAAACCCAGATCAGGATCTGCATGCCTCTGCACAATAGAGTCGGAAATCTCCAGAAGGTTCATACCAGTAATCTGACTCTCACCTGTATTCCCCTGGCTATCTGTATTGCCCCAGAAGATGCTGTTGACGACAAAGGGCCTGGACTGGGAATTAGGATCCAGCTTGTTATGCATCCCGCCGCCCGAACCATTAGGAGCAGTATTTTCGGAGAAGGTAACATTGATGAGCGCAGGGGAAGATTTGTTATTAGCCATCCCCCCGCCATCTTCAGCCGTATTCTTGGAGAACGTAACATTGGTGAGCGTGGAGGAAGAGTTGTAGGTATTTCTCATTCCGCCACCATCAGCAACAGCAGTATTTCCGGAGAACGTAACATTGGTGAGCGTGGGCGAAGAGTTGCTATTGGACATGCCGCCGCCGGCGTAATCAGCTTTGTTCTCAGAAAATTCGGCATTGGTGAGCGCAGGGGAAGAGTTACCGCTATTAAACATCCCGCCGCCTTCATTATAAGTCCTATTCCCGGAGAAGGTAACATTGGTGAGGGTGGGGGAAGAGGCTTTGGTATTAGCCATCCCCCCGCCACCGCTGGTCGGAGCCGTATTCTTGGAGAAAGTAACATGGCTGAGCGTGGGGGAAGACGCATCATTATGCATCCCGCCTCCAAATTGATCTGCTATATTTTCGGAGAAGGTAACATGGCTGAGCGTGGGCGAGGAGTTGGTATTGAGCATGCCGCCGCCATTAAGATTTGTAAAACCCTTGGATATGGTCACTCCGGAGAGCACAGCCGTGTTGTCCAGCTCGGTATTGGAAAAGACCCGGGTACCATTTGTGGTACCCGCACTGCCCCCGCCATCCAGGGTGGTCGTACCCTCCCAGCCATTGCCGCTAAAGCCGCCTATGATGGCCACATGGTTTTTCATGCTCAGGGTTTCGCTGATGGCGTAGCTGCCCTCTGCGACCATTACCAGGTAGGGTTTCTGCTTACTGCTCGCTGTTCCCGCGTTGTCAATGGCGGTTTTGAGACCTGCTGCGGCATGGGCCTTTTCCCAGCTGCTGCCGTCTTTCGTTGTGCTGCCACCATCTGGCGTAACATATATGATCCCCAGTTCTTTGGCTGTATCGCCGGCCAGATTTTCCAGAATACCTGCGGTAACTTTGTCGTAAGCCGCCAGCTCCAATTTGCGCGGCAGGGTTCCGCTTTGCAGGATGCTCTGCAAGTTTTTCGGCGGGGCAGGGGGGGCGGAGCCTCCGCCGGATCCGCTGGGCGGGTCGCAGCCGAGCAGGAGGGCCGGAAAGAGCAGGAGGAGAAACGGGCGCAAAAAGGCCGCGGGGAAATATATTTCCCTGCGGCATGGCCTTGATTCATTGGCAGCGATGAGCGATGAGCGATGAGCGATGAGCGATGAGCGAATTTTACTGAACTTGTGTTCCATTGTGCAATACTCCTTGGTATTATTATGCAAAATAATGCATAAAGATGATGTTCCGGCCAAGTTCGGAATGGGTCTTGCTAAAAGATGAAATAAGTATTTGAATTGGGAATGCCATATGTTCTTCTTCGGAGAGACAAAAAAAATCTTTAAAATCTTCGGGAAATTTCTGTGGAGTCAGGCAATTTGTGGATTCAGTCATTTCCTTTACACGACGAAGCTGCCTTTGACAACTGCGCCTAGGTACTTCGGCACATCTTGAATTTCCAATCTTCGCGCTTCGCGCTCAGATTGAAATTCCACGGCTCTCAGCAACCGGGGACAGGCCGAGCCCCTCAACTACATTGCCTGAGTGCCGCGGAATTTCTCCATAATAAGAGGCACGAAGGGCGGAAATGCAAGGTGTGGCGAAGGCCATCTTCAAAGGCCCGGTTTCATCTGACGAGAGGGGTCAAAAATAAACAGACGCCCTTACGAGAATCACCTTTTAACTAGTCAAGACCTAAAAATTTTAAGAAGCCCCTTGTCAAAGCCTGGTTTTCCGGACTAGATTAGGAGCCCTTCCCCATTGTGGGAATTCCAAGGAAACTTGCGCTTTCCATATTGCGAGGGCTCTTGCCAAGTATGTGCTTGTTCCTGTGCTGAGCCAGCTTCCTCCCTCGTAAAAAAAATCCCCTCCCCAAGGGTACCCTTAAAGGGTACCTCTAAAGAAACCCGGGAAAAGGACACGTATGGCGGCCGAAGGAACAGCAGACAGTCAGAAGCCCACCACAATAAAACAAGTGGCGAAAAAGTCCCCTGCCACCAAGAAGACGGCCAGGAAAGCGGCCAAGAAGACGGCCAAGAAAGCGGCCAAGAAAGTGGCCAAGAAAGTGGGGGCAAAAGTAGTAAAGAAAGCAGCTTCCAAAACCGCCAGCAAAACAGTTGCGAAAAAAGCCACCGCCCAAAAAACAGCAGGAAAAAGTAGCACTTCTCGTTTGAGTGCCCGTATTCCGGCAGGCAAAAAACTGCTGATCGTGGAAAGTCCGGCCAAGGCCCGGACACTGGGCAAATTCATCGGCCCCGATTTCCAGATTAAAGCCTCGGTGGGACATGTGCGCGACCTGCCGCAGAAAGGTAATTCGCGCAAGGGACTGGGCATCGATATCGAACATGGCTTCCGGCCCGATTATCAGATCATTCCCGGCAAGGAAAAGACCGTGCAGGAGCTCAAGGCTTATGCTGCCAAAGCCTCCGAGATATTCCTAGCCCCCGACCCTGACCGCGAAGGCGAATCGATTGCCTGGCACCTGGCCGAGCTGCTCGAAGCCAAAGAGAAACCGGTGCACCGCGTTACCTACGGAGCTATTACCAAAAAGGCTGTGCTGGAGGCCCTGGCCCGACCGCGCAGTATCAATATGGATTTGGTCAACGCCCAGCAGGGCCGCCGGGTACTTGACCGCTTGGTGGGTTTTGAACTCTCGCCGTTTCTGTGGAAGAAAGTGGCGATGCGGTTGTCCGCCGGGCGCGTACAGTCTGTGGCAGTGCGCTTGGTAGTCGAACGCGAGAAGCAAATCCGGGCCTTCGTGCCGGAAGAGTATTGGAAATTGCTGGCTGTGCTGGAAGGCCAGGATACGACGGGCAAGGCTGCGAGTTTTAGTGCCGAGCTGATGCAATGGCAGGGCGAACGCTTTGCTTTGGGCCGCAAGACGGCCTCCTGCGAGGAAGAAGTCCAGAAAGTGCTGGCTGTGCTGGAAAGTGCTCGCTACACGTTGGAAGAAGTGCAGAAAAAGGAAACCCGGCGCAAGCCCCCTGCTCCGTTTATCACTTCGACCTTGCAGCAGAGTGCCAGCAACCTGTTCAGCTTCGGGCCCTCACGCACTATGGGGTTGGCCCAGAAACTCTACGAAGGTGTGGAAATCGGGGCCGATGGCCCGGTAGGCCTGATTACTTATATGAGAACCGACTCAACCCGCATCGATCCGGAGGCCATCGCCGAGCTGCGCGGCTATATCGAAACTCATTACCCCAAGCACTATCTGGAGCCCAAGGCCCGCGTGTTCGGTTCGCAGGCCAATGCCCAAGACGCCCATGAGGCCATCCGGCCCACTTCCGTGGCCCTGACGCCGGAGCTGGCCCGCCCCTACTTGGAGCGCGACAGCCACCGCCTTTACACCATGATCTGGAATCGCTTTGTGGCCTCACAGATGTCGGATGCTCGTTATGCCTTGACAACCTTCCGCATCAGTGCCTGCGGAGCAGGCTCCGGCGTGGCGGAGGGAATTTTCGAGAGTCGGGGCCGCATCATGATCTTTGACGGCTTTACCCGTCTGTGGAACGAAAACAGCAGCGGTGCTCACATTGGCAAGGCGAGCGCGAAGACAGCAGAGGCTTCCGAAAGCGATGGGAACAAGGTGCCTCAAGCCACCGAAAAAGCCGCAGAACAACAATTGCTGCCCGACATCGAGCAGGGCAGCCTGCTGGACAAGAAGGAACTCCAAGCTTCGCAACACTTTACCAAGCCACCCAACCGCTACACCGAAGCCGGCCTGGTCAAGGCTCTGGAGAAGGAAGGCATTGGCCGTCCTTCGACTTATGCCCCGATTATCAAGACCATTCGTGAGCGCGGCTATGTTGCTCTGGAACAGCGCTCTTTCCAGGCTACCGAGCTGGGTATTGCCGTAACCGAGGTGCTGGAAAAGAACTTTCCCGAAGTGATGGACCTGCGTTTTACTGCGGGTATGGAGCAGGACCTGGACAAAATCGAACAGGGCCAGATCAACTGGGTCAATATGATGGAGGGCTTCTACGGCAAGTTCCACGAGCAGGTGGTCTATGCCCTAGAGCACGCCGAGGCCCTGAAGGGCCGGCCTTACGATGGCCCGGAGACTTGCCCGTTGTGCCAGAGCCATATGGTGATTCGCTATTCGCGTACCGGAGCCTTTCTGAGTTGCAGCCGCTATCCGGACTGCAAGGGCCTGCGCCCGATGCCCGGAGAAGGCCAGAGCAGCGATGAGCAGGAACCGGTCGACTGCCCGAACTGCGGTCGCCTGATGATCGTCAAGACTTCCCGCTTCGGCCAGAAGTTCCTGGCCTGCACCGGATATCCGGAGTGCAAAACTACCCAGTCATTGGCTCAGAACGGTGGAGAAGAGGACCTGCCCGAAATTGACCACGACTGCGAGGAGTGCGGTAAGCCAATGGTGGTAAAGATTTCGCGCTTCGGCAAAAAATTTCTGGCCTGTTCGGCCTACCCGGACTGCAAGAACACCCACCCCCTTGATGCCGAAGGCAATATCGTGTTCCTGCCCAAGATTGAGGGTGAAGTCTGCGAGAAGTGCGGCAAGGATATGAAGGTGAAGATGGGGCGCCGCGGCCCGTTCTTGGCCTGTACTGGCTATCCCAAGTGCCGTAACGCCAAGCCCCTTCCGGGAGAAGGCTCGGCCCCCGGCAAAACTAGTGCCTCTAAGAAAACAACTGCCAAAAAGGCTGTGACCAAAAAGGCCGCAACCAAGAAGGCTGCGACCCAAAAAACTGCGACTAAAAAGACCGCAGCAAAAAAAGCTGTGCCAAAGAAAGCCGCTGCGAAAAAGTCTGTTGCCAAGAAAGCTACTGCCGTCAAAGCAGGAGCTCAGGCTGATGGTTGATTGCTTCGGGTAAAACAGCAGGGATATTCGCTAAACGTATGAGTTTTCAAAATTTGCTCAATCAGATACAGACGCTTCAGTTTATCATGGCCGGGGCCCTGCCCCTGGTCTTTCTGGTCGTTTTCTATCACGTGGCAGCTTCACTGCTGCGGCGCTTATATCATAAGGGCAAAATTCGTGAATACTGGGTTTCGACTTGGCGCCATCTGAGCTGGTTTTTTTACTTGGCGGCGCTGTACCAGCCCGTGGCCCAGATACTGCCTCAGTTCAGCCAAGGCCTGAGCAACTTCAGCAAGATTTTTACCAGCCCGCTGTTTGGTAAGGAGAGCAGCCCCAGCCTGCTGGCTCTGCTCTTGCTGCTGCCCATCTTCTTTCTCGCCAGTCGCCTAGCCAGGACCTGCGCCAATTTGCTGGATCTTTACCTGGGGGGCAGACACAATCCGGGGCGCCGCTTGTACAAGGGCAATATCCAGCCCCTGTTAACTTTGTCGCGCTATGTGCTGATCGTGATTTTCTGTTTGTTCGGCATCAATCTGTTGGGCATCAATCTCACATCGCTAGGGGTTGTTTTCGGGGCCTTGGGCTTGGGGATTGGTTTTGGCTTGCAAAATATGGCCGCCAACTTTGTCTCCGGCGTTACCCTGCTGCTTAGTGGCCATATCCAGCACGGTGACTTTGTGCGCACTCAGAAGGCTTTTGGCACAGTGGAACAGATCGGCCTCATCAGCACCATCGTGCTGACTACCGAGCATGAAAACCTGATTATTCCGAACCAGTATCTGCTCAATGAAATTATCGAAAACGCTTCGTACAACAACAATCGAATGGTACAATTGCAATTGCACGTGGGGGTATCTTACGAGAGCGATTTGGACCAGGTGGTGGAGATACTGCACCGGATTGTGGCGCGCAATCCCTATCGGGCCCAGTCGCAGCAATCCCGGCAGCCCGAACAGAGCGCTGCTGAATCGTTGTCTTCGCATGATTCATCGCCTGTTGATGGGGGGGCGCCTGTTAATGGGGGGGCGGGTTGTGCGAATCACTCAGACTCTTCCGTTGTTTCGCCCCGATCCACCACCCAGAAGGTGGTCCGCAAATGGGGGGGGGCAGTGGCCGAGTCGTCAACTTCCGAGCCCGCAGTAGAGCAAAAAACTCAGAAACCGGGTCAGCAAGTGCACTCGCAGGCCGCCCGGTTTCACCGCAACGGCCCAACAAGTGGTACATTGGCGAACGGAAGCAACGGAATTTGGCTCAAGGGCTTTGGCAGTTCTTCTATTGATTTTGAAGCGCGCATAATGATCAAAGATATTGACGTATTCCGCCCCGCAAAACACTGGTTTTACATGGAAGTCTGGCGCGAATTTAAGGATGTGGATATCACTATTCCATTTCCACAGATGGATTTACATTTCCATAATGCGGAAAAGGAGAAGGTGCAGGCAGTTACGGGTTTTGGTACGTAGCCGTTTGACAATGGGAATATTTGCAACGAAACACCTCCTCTACAGATAAAGCCTGGGGAGCCTCATCTTACGAACAGGCAGATATCTCGGAGTTGCAAAGCGGAATGATGAAAGATGTATGATGAAAAATGTACAGAGGGAACCTCTAAAAATGCCACCATTATTTCTGGGATGAGTAGACTGGCAGAGCTGATATGAAGGCCCCGGCATTCCGGACACCTATATTTTTGTGTAACTGCTGTGGTTGTCCGGCACCGCCCGGTACCGGGAGCTGCCCCCACTGCGGGGTGGAGTTCAGTCATTTGGTGCACTGCTCACAGTGTCATCATGAGGCCGAAGAAGGGCAATTCAGCAATGGCTGTCCGCGCTGTGGTTACCTGAGCATAAGTGGTGCTCAAAAGCAGCATCGCCGCCGAACCGGCTTATGCCGGAAATCAAGCCTCCGCAGCAAGCAGCAAGGTCTCTCTGACCAGTCCAGATCGCAGTGGGAACCACTGTTACTTACCTTGGCGGCAGCATTTTTCGTCTTGCTGCTGCTTGCTTTGTTGTGGCTTTACGATAGACTGCTGTGAATCTGTAAATCTCGTGTTCGAGCCGGTTTCTTGTTTACAGGAGGGGGAGTTGAGCTGTCGAAATTACTGTCGGGGTCTCTTTGGGTGGCTACTCTTGCTGCTGCTGATTCGGCCCTTTCCCTCTCTGTACGCGGGGGGCAGCCGCGGTGTACAGCTGGAAGATGTCGGTATTGCGGTCTACCATGACCAGGCCAACTTCCAGCTCTCGCCGTTGTACTATGCCCAAGTTAACGGGCTCTACACGCTGCAGGGCATACGGTTGACCATCTACTACGCCGCTTCGACTGGCGAAGTGCTGCGCCTGCTCGAACAAGGGCGCGTACACGCTGCTCTGTTGTCGGCCACCAGCATCGTGCGGGCCATCTATCAGGATCGCCAGCTGGGCATCTTTATGCAGTATATGCACCAGTCGCCGTACGCCGTGGTGGCGGCCTCAATCCCCAATCTGACCGATCCGAACCAGCTGGAGGGCAAGCGTATCGGCTTTGAAGTGGCCAACTACGATGCCCGTCTGGCCTTAATGCTGTTCTTGAAGCGCTACCAGTTGGCAGGCCGGATGGAGCTAGTCCAGACCCCGACTGATCCGATCAACAGCTTGCTGAACTTCAATGTGGACGCGGCAGTCAGCAACCGCATCCAAACTCCCGGCCTGCTCGACGGCCAGGACTTTCCCTACTTCGTCTGGCAAGTGAATCGCAAGGGTGACCAACCGGTGACTGGCGATGCTTTTGTAGCGTTACGCAGCTACCTCAGCGACCAAAACCGGGCCTTACTGCACCGCTTTGCCCGCGCCACCTTGGAGGGGATGAGGGTCTTGGTGCGCAACCCCGATCGCTCGGCCTGGGATGTGGTGCTGCCTTATCAGCGAGAATTCAGCGTAAATCAGATCGCCATTCTACAAAAGGAACTGGCCCTGCTCAGCGACTACCTGCTGGGCCCCATGAACTTCGATATGCTGGGGACGGCGACTGCTAAAGAATATCAGTTTCTGCTCAAGAAGATGGTGGAAATGGACTTGATCGCAGATGCGGTGGCACCGGAACGCCTCTTCGTTTTTTAGAGGTCTCCTTTAGTCGCGGCGAATCACCTGTTCGCGTTTCGGGCCATTGGAGATCCAGCGGATCGGCAGGCCCAGTTGTTCTTCTAGGAACAATACATAATTCCGGGCCTCGGCGGGCAGTTGTGAGAATTCGCGCAGCTCGCTGATGTCCTGCCGCCAGCCCGGCAGTTGCACCAGCTCAGGCCGCATCTGCGACTGGCGGGTCTGGCTGGGGAACTCACGGAGCTCCCGGGGGTGGCATGTGTGCTGCGCCACCTCGCAGTAAGCGACACAGACCGGTATGTTCTCCAGATAACTCAACACATCAATATTAGTCAGTGCCACTTCGCTTGCGCCCTGCACCTCCACCCCATAGCGAGTGGCCACTGCGTCAAACCAGCCGATCCGGCGCGGCCGTCCGGTGGTCGCACCGTACTCGCCGCCGTCACCGCCACGTCGACGCAGTTCATCGGCCTCCCGGCCGTGCAGCTCGGCCACAAACGGGCCCTGCCCGACACAGGAAGAATAGGCCTTGGTGACGGCCAGGACCGTTTGCAGCTCGCGGGCCGGCAGACCCAGGCCGGCCGGTGCAAAGGTGGCCAGTGGCGAAGAAGAAGTCGAATAGGGGTAGATGCCGTGATAAATGTCGCGCAAAGTGCCCAGCTGGCCTTCGACCAAGATATTCCTGTTTTGGCGCAGGGCTTCTCTGAGCAGGGAGGTGGTGTCGCAGAGGAACGGCTCCAGGAAGTCGCGCGCTGCGTGCGCTTCGGCGAGCATCGCTTCCAACTGCAACTCCGGCTGCTTGTAGAGCTCGCGCAGCAAAGTGTTTTTCTGGGGCAGGATCAGCTCAAAATGCTTCTGCAGCACCTTTTCATCGAACAACTCGTGGAGTTGCACGCCGATTTTGGCGTGCATGTCGCTATAAAACGGAGCGATACCCGATCGTGTCGAGCCGAAATTGGCCGCAGCCCGGCGCTCCTCTTCGAGGGTGTCAAACAGTTTGTGGTAGGAAAACAGCAACTGCGCCCGATCGGAAATGACGAGCTTCGGCTGCGGCACAGCGCGGCGACTCAGCTCGCCCAGTTCTTGGCGCAGAGCCGCCGTATCCACTGCGACACAAGGTCCCAGCACATTACAGGTATTGCTGTGAAAGACCCCGGAAGGCAGCAGGTGCAGGGCGAACTTGCCGTAGTCATTGATGATGGTGTGCCCAGCATTGCTGCCGCCTTGAAAGCGTACCACAAAGTCGGCACTCCGGGCCAGAAAGTCGGTGAACTTGCCTTTACCCTCATCGCCCCAGTTAGCTCCGACAATAGCTGAAATCGGCATAATTCCTCTTTGTTTATAGTGCGAACTACCCCGAAGGGACTTCCTCCGGGGAAAAATCCGGCGTTATTAAGATTTTTAGAGGTCCCCTGAAGTCAGATCGCTACCGGGCAAGCTATTGATAACTATGGAGAACGTATAAGGGCTTGCCTGCCGGAGGAGTTTATTCGTAGCACAGCAACCCGGTCGAGAAAATATACCAGCCTGTTAAATACCGGCAAATCGGGCAAAATAAGCAAAGACTTTGGAGAAGAATTCGTTCTCAATACGTTCATTCAACAGTCGTTTGAGCGTGGTGAGGGCACGCGAACGTGAGACCCCCGATTCGCGGCCGCTCTGACTGAATTCCAGCAAAACATCCTGCTGGCCACTGCCATCGGCGTTTTGCTTGCGGATAAAGCTCACCTGCAAGTCCCAAGCCAAGTTGGCGTAGCGATTATCAGTTATAACATCATTCAACTCCAGCCTCACGTCCAGCACCAGAGCACTGCCATTTTTTGCATTATTATCAGAGCGGCGCACAAAACCCAGTCTGGTCATCTCATCGGCAATGTTTTCGCCCAGAAAGATTGTTTTCTCATCGCCGCTGTAGTTGAGCGCAAAGGACAGGCGGCTGGCAAATGTGCCTCGCTGCCCGGCCAGTTTCACCGAATTGTAGTCAATCGTACGCGCCACCTTATCGTGCGCAGTTTTGTTGATGATTTGCAACTGTTCCAGCAGCATCTGATTGCGCAGCGCCAGATCCACGCTGTAGTCATACAGGATGAATCCGGCCAGCAGTTCTTCGGTGCCCTCATTGGTCGGACTGAGTTTGGCACCGCGACGACGCAGTTCGGAAATCTTGTCGCGGTGATCGGCAATGCGTTCGGCATATAATTTGCCCACCTTGTCCCGGTCCAGATAGGCTACCACATGGACATCCCCTGCACCGCGAAACGGCTCCGAGTATTCAAGGCCGGAAATTTCCTGATTGCTGCTGAGCCGAACGCTCTGATCCACACCACGTGCAGTACTGCTGCTGCTTTCGGACTCGGCGTAGCGGAACGTGGTCAGCGAATCGAAATCAATCTTTGTGCGAAACAGAGTGGCCAGCTCACCCGCCGCATTGCGCCGGGCTTCGCGCTCGTTGCTGCCCATACCCCGCATGGCCAGATATTTTTCGTTGGGGTAGACTTTATGGATCTCGGTATACCATGCTGGAGCACCGCCTCCGTGCCCCGCATTGTGACCCGCGTTGCTCTCGCTTGAAACACAGCTCAGCAGAGTACTCACCGCCAAGATCGACGGAATGAGCTTCCCAGCAAAAAAATATCCGGTATTTCTCATTTCGTATATCATTAGGGTACCTCTAAAAATTCGCTTTTGATGCTGAATCAGCGAGATTTTGCCGATAGCGAGGAAGTGAAGCCGAAGCATACTTTTTTGTATGGTAAGGCTTTGCTGACGGTGAAGAATGGCGGGGCGAAGCAGGCCATTCTTCACAAATCCTGCCGTAAGGCAGAACCTTTATTCGGCAACAAGATCGCGATTCAGCGCGGAATTGGAATTTTTAGAGGTGCCCATTAGAAGGCTTTGGCTTTCGGTCTCAGCAGGGATTTACGAGTCGGGGAAGCGCCCCGGCATCTCGGCTACTCCGCATCTGCGATGTCGGGGCCAAAAGCGAATTTGGACAACTCACCCTCGCTCTCTTCCATACCGTAGCCACTGGCACTCAGTTCTTCCTTTAGCTTGGCGATGGTGGCAGCACTCTCATCATCCAAGTCCCGCTGAGCTGAGGCTCGCTCAATTGCTTCATTCATAAAGTTGTCGAGCAAAGTCTTCTTGATGGCGTAGACCGCTACATACTGATACTCTTCCTGATCATCTTCGTACTGCAGCTTGATCCACCAGTCCTGCTGCATCTGCAGGCCCGAGACCTGCTGTTGAGCAACTATTTCCGTAACCACTTCCATGGTGCTCTCGACCAAATCCTTGTTACCGCTGACTGAATTTTTGGCAGAGAAATCAATACTGGACTGGATGCGCTTGGCCACTTCGGCCTGGACTTCAAAATTCTTCGACCACATCACCAGCCCGTCGAGTTCGCGGCCTTTCTGGTTGGCCACAAACACATAGCTGTCGCGAAAGTATTTGCGTGAGAGGTCCTCGGCGGGCTGAGTCATCGCATCTTTGATAATGCCCGGAACTCTGGCACCCGCTAGGACACCTTTGTGATCGATAATTTTGTAATTGGGGCGAACATTTTGATTGAGGGTAGTACAGGATGCCGCTACCAAAGTAACAGCCAAAAGTCCCATACTTATGCCTGCTGATTTTTTCATAAAAACTCCTTCCTAAAGGGAACTTCCTGATGCATTTGCACTCGTCATGCCCCTAAAACAACGGGTCTGTAGAGATTCCCTTCAACATAAAGCAGATTCAGGCAGAATCTTAGCACTTCCTTGCAAAAAATCAAGCAAAGCATAGTATTTGGATATGACAAATTTTTCGGACTTTTTATCAGAATTCTCTTCGAGCCACTCGCAACATAATGTAGAAATTTATGCGTGCGACCAAAGCTACGAAGAAAATTATGAACAGGGCCCTCGCAGGCCCTCCTCAGCAGTATTAAATATACCTGACTATTCACTCAAAAATAAAGCGCAATTTCTGGGCTTTGCACTGGACAACCCGCTTGGGGTTGCTGCCGGACCGCTGCTAAACGCCCAATGGGTACGTTTCTACTTGGATTTTGGTTTTGCGGTTCCGGTTTACAAAACGGTGCGCAGCGTGTTCCGGGCCTGTCATCCGCCTCCCAACTGTATTCATGTACGCCTCTCCGAACAAAATATGCAAACCACCGCAAATGGTCCGGTGCCTGAGCTCGACCCGGTCCGGCTGCTGAGCCGGGCTTCGGTACCCGAGTTGCAAAGTTGTGAGGCTGCTCCGGTACCGGGCCAGCTCAGCATTACCAATTCCTTTGGTGTGCCAAGCATGTCCCCCGCAGTCTGGATGCCGGATGTGGCATTGGCTGCTTCGTATTGCCAGCCGGCAGCTACAGGAAAATCAGGGCAGCTGTTGATTGTCTCGGTGCTGGGCACCGAGGGGGCTGAGGGACGAAACCTGCTGCAAGACTTTGCCTACACAGCTGCCATGGCCCGCGAGGCCGGTGCCAAAGTACTGGAAGCCAATTTTTCCTGTCCGAATCTGGGGGGCAGTTCCATCGGCATGCTCTACGCCCACGCCGATGGTGCCGCCCGCATTGCCCGGGAAATCCGCCGATCCATCGGCAAGAGCACCCTGCTGCTGCTGAAACTTGGCTTTATGGCAAAGGAGACCCTGGCCGAAGTGGTGGCCGCGACCCGGCCTTACGTGGATGGCTATGCGGGCATCAACACGGTGTCCGGCAATGTGCGCCGCTCTGATGGTCGTCCCGCCCTGCGGGGGGCAGGGCGCTTGCAGAGCGGTGTGTGCGGAGCGGTAATCCGTACAGTGGCGCGGCAGTTTGTGCGGGATTTGGCCGATTTGCGCTGCCAGCGTAAGGATGATTTTGCCATCGTTGGGATCGGGGGTATGATGACTGCCGAAGATTTGGAACAACGCTTGGAAGATGGGGCCGATCTGGTAATGAGTGCCACTGCCGCGATGTGGGATCCCTATCTGGTGCTGCGTTGGCTGGCGCAGCAGGAGCTGATCGGGCCAGAGTAATACGATGGTTGTAGCTTCCGGCAGAAAGATTGCCGGCAATTTGCTTTTTGGGACTATCTGTATTACCTTCTCCGACATGAACCTGAGAATGAGACGCTGCGATGGCCGCAGAGCTGCTGCCGATCGGAAGGCCGGGAAACGGGAGCGCAAAAAGACGCGCGCGCGGCGCAGTTTCCGGCAAAGGCTCAAGTGCTTTCTGCTGGTGCTTTTGGTGCTGCTTGTGGCCTTGGGTATCTGGCGCGGCTATGTCCGCAAAGAGAGCCTGTCGGCCGAGCTGAACATCGTTGAAGAAACAGACGATTCAGGTGCTCCGCTGCTGAGCGTCAGCGGTGAAATCAACCCGTACAACGGGCAGAAGCTGTTGGCAGCACTGCAAACGCTGGAAACAACGGCTGAAAATTTTCAGCCAGGGGCGGGCACCCTGCTGATACGGGAGAACGGGGGAGGCGAGACGGGCATCTTTATTCGGATCGCCAGCGAAATATACCGCCTGGGGCTGCGCTTGGAGGTGGAAGGCTACTGCATGTCATCCTGCTTCAATTATTTGGTGCCTGCGGCCCGCCAGATTCATCTGCGTCCCGGAGCGCTGCTGGGCTTTCACGGCTCGGCGGAGACTACCGCCAACGAGCTCCCGCCCTTGAAGCTGTTGTATCGCAGCAAGATCCGGCAGGAGCGGGAGTTCCTCGACCTGCTCGGCCAGCCCCGCGATATGTACATCGTCCTGAGGCGGCAGATGGATGACTTTTTGGATGCAAAGGATGCAAACCGCAGCCCCGAAAGTGAGGGGCGGGAGCCATATGAAGGGGGCCTGATTTTCTGGATGGTCGGCCCGGACTTCTTTGAGCGCTATGGCCTTCCTCTGACAGCGGACAGCTATTTTCCCCGGAACCAGGAGGAACTGGACCGGCGGGTAGCCCGGCTCATTGCCGAGAAGGTTGCCGAGAAGGGCTCGGAGACCCGGCTGTACATGAAGGGGAACAGTTTTAGCCGCTGAGCTCCTCTTGACTTTTAGAGGTCCCCGATAGTTTGATTATATTAGAGGTGCCCTTAAATCGAAAATTCGGGGAAACAGTTATTCCCCTCTCTTTTCTGGCGCAGCACCACCTCGGACTTGGCCAGGATTTTGGAATATGGTGCCACGGAGTGGGTTAAAAATACGTTGCCACCCACAATGCTGTCGTGTCCGACCATGGTCTGGCCGCCCAAGATGGAAGCGTTGGAGTAGACCACCACATTCGATTCAATGCTGGGGTGGCGCTTCTGCGAAGCTAGGGAGCGTTCGACCAGCAGGGCCCCCAGTGTAACCCCCTGGTAGAGTGTGACGTTACCGGCAATCTTGGTGGTCTCGCCGATCACCACACCGGAGCCGTGGTCGATGAAGAAACTCTCGCCGATGCTCGCTCCCGGATGGATATCGATAGCCGTTTTGCTGTGGGCATATTCGTTGAGCAAGCGCGCGCAGAGCCGGTCTCCCGCCTGCCAGATAACGTGGGCCACCCGGTGGATCTGCAAGGCCCAGAAGCCCGGATAGCCCAGTTCGATCTCTTCGCGGGATTGAGCCGCCGGGTCGTGGGCAAAGGCTGCCTCAACATCGCTCAGGGCCAACTGATCCAAGTCGCGAATCTGCTGTCTCAGAGCCTGGCGCAGTACCGGACAGCTCTGCAGCCCGAAGTCCTGAAACTGGTCGCAGAGCCGGTCAAATGCCGTTTCGGTACCGTAGTTCAAACGGTTGCTGTAGAGTCTTTCGACTACTTCCTGAATGGAAAAGCGCAGTTGCTGGTAGGGCTGGATTTCACGGCAGATTTTCACGTCAGATCCCTTGTGCGGAAAGCACTGGTTCCCCACCACGAATGTTGGATGAATGCGGATTCACAATTTTCAAACGGGTTTCAGGGAACCTCTAAAAATTCCAATTTTGCGCTGAGCGGCGATCTTGTTGCCGAATAAAGGTTCTGCCTTACGGCAGGATTTGTGAAGAATGGCCTGCTTCGCCCCGCCATTCTTCACCGTCAGCAAATCATTTCCATACAACAATTTATACCTCGGCTTCACTTCCTCGCACTCGGCAAAATCTCATCCGCTCAGCATCAAAAGCGAGTTTTTAGAGGTCCCCTTCAATCAAGAGCGAAGCTCGGAAAACTCGCTCTTCTTGCGAAGCTGTTGGGGGACAAGGAAGTATTTTCGGCCTCAGTCCCCCCCTAGGGGCGTACGATTCAATCCCCGTGGAGGATTACGACAATGCTTCTTCACTCTCATTGGCGTATTTCTTTATCAAATCTTCAATGTCACCCGGTTCCGTTGAAATATCCGAATGCCATTCGCCAAACCCACCGTGATTGTTTACTGCTTCAATCCATTCTTTGAGATATTTTCGCTTCGTTTTATTTTGTTGGTCGTCCTGACCTTTTACTTCCAGGACTATGTGGGAGCCATTGGTTAAACGGATCATAAAGTCCGGATAGTATTTTCTGATAACCCCCTTGTAGTTGTAGAGGATTGCGAAGCCCAAATGATCGTTTTTAACAAATGACTGGACCAGATCCGAGCGGTCCAGGAAATAGGCTTCGCTGGCTTCCCAGCTGCTCTCGTATACGCAGTGGCTGATGTGTGATTTTCTGGTCCACTCACAGGGCTTGCTGGTATACCAGGGTCGGACATCCTGTGTTGAGCGGATCGGTTTTTCCCTGTCAAATACCGGGGTGAGTTTTTCTGTATTTTCAGTGCGAATCGCAGACCAGACGTGCTGCACAATTTTGTTCATGTTCAGCATAATAAAAATTTTCCGTTTCAAATCGTTTTCTTGAGCTGCTGTATTTTTGATGCGTAGTATATCTGATTCGATAAACTGTTCCACTATGCGGACCACCTGCACTAGGAACATTTCTTTGCTCCCTTTCCATCCGGGCAGTTGTTCTGAATTGTAAATCCGTGAAGCCACCTGGAACACAATCGTTTGCATCCTTGTGTCTTTTGCGATTTTCTGTAATCCAATTGCAGATTCTACCTTGGGATTTGCTTTCCCTTCAATGATGGCAGCCATTTCAGCTTCCGTAATCGACTCGTATGGGTCAATTTCCAGCATTGCCAGTTCTTCCCAGTCGATTGCCAGTCGAGAGCGGTGGGCATGGTCGAGCCGTATGATGTTTGGAAAGATAATTTCGTGCTGTGCTTTCTCTCGTCTGGGTTCAATTCTGGTTTTGGGAGGAGGTGGTGGCGGTGGCTCTCCTCCGCCTTCGTGCGGCAGGAAAGTAAAGGGAACGCCAAAGATGTTTACATATTCGGCTTCAAACAGCCCATCTTCGCCCGTGTCATAGCTCACTCTCCGAAGCCCTCTGCCGACAACCTGCTCGCACAGCAGTTGGCTTGAAAATGCCCTCAGTCCCATAATGTGCGTGACGGTTCTGGCGTCCCAGCCTTCAGAAAGCATGCTTACTGAGATCACATTTTGTATCTGTTCTCCGGGAGCCCCTTCCCTGCCGACCGTATCCACTTTTTGGCGCAGTAGTTCCGCCTGCTGCGCTTTGGTCAGGCTTGCTGTCTCAGCAGCCGTTTCAGCTGGTTCCATATTCAGCGTCACGGCTTTTGTTTCCGCTTCGGCCTTTTCGAGTACTTGGCTGTCGATTTGCAAGGTTTTTTCTGCTACGCACAATTCAGGGATGTGAATGTGCTCGTGTTCAAAGGCGTATTGAATGCGGGCAGATGTTTCTGTTCTGTTGGCAACGGTTATCAGCACCGGGGGGACTTTGTGATTCGCCTGTTCCCAGCTTTTTCGGGTTTCCAGCCAGTCCTGCCCCAGAAGATAATAGGCGTTGTTTACAAGGTCGGGCAATGGTTCCGTTTTTTCTGCGGCCCGGTTCAGATCGTTTTTAACTTCAGGATCTGCGTAGATGTGGTACAGTCTCGATTTCAGTTCTTCAGCTTGTTTGCTGTCATCGCGTACTACGACTCTCGGCGTTTTTACTAGGCCGGATTCAATCGCATCATTGAGGCCGAAATCGGACACGATCCAGCGGAACAGTGAGGATTCTTCTGAGTTCTTGCCCGAGGGGGTACAGGGTGTGGCGGACAGATCAAAGCAGCGCAGTATCCCTCTTTGTTGGTGGATTTTATCCAAGCCGCCTACCCAGATGGTAGCTTCTTCGGCGCTGTCTTTATCCGAGGCCATGCGCTGGTATTTGCCGGTGGCTTTGGGATTGGTTCTCCAGGCGTGGTGGGCCTCATCATTCAATACGATAATATTGCGGGCTTGGCTCATCTCCCCCAGCACCTGGCGGACGTAGGCTTCTCCGCTTATGGGCATGCGCTGGCGTTTGTCCACACAGCGAAGTTGCCCTTTCTGTATTTTGGCGTCAATTTTTTCCTGCGAATCCCATGCCAGTGCGTGCCAGTTACGTATGATGACTTTTCCCTGACGGAGTTTGTCCATTAGGCCCGGCGGCACGAGATTAAATTCTTCGTAATAATTTTGTTCGTGAGCCGGGTGCAGCACTTGTAAACGGCTTTTTACGGTGAGGCCGGGGGCAACACATAAGGCGTGTTTGCTGTATCTCGCATCGGTCGGGCTGCTGGCTTTGTTCAGAAAGTTCCAGGCGAGGATCATGGCCATGATGATGGTTTTGCCCGAACCGGTTGCCATTTTGCTGCACCAGCGTTTAAAGGCCCCGCCGTCCCCTTCTATGTTTATCCCGACTTTAGCGGCGGCGGGGGCCTCGGTAAGCCAGATCAGGGTTTCAATGGCTTCCAGCTGGCAAAAGAAAAATCGGCGTTCCCGGTGCGACCGGTGCGACCAGCGTTCTTCGGGATCCTGCCAGTGGGCCAATAGCCGTTTGGTGATGCCGGTTACGCCGGGATAGTCGGCTTCCCGCCAGGCTTTTACTCTTTCCCGGATCTGATTGACAAGTTCTATTCTGACAAACTCTCCGGGATCATCAAATCCTTTGAAGTTCGATGTCGCTTTGATGTAGCCGGCAGGCCGTCTGCCGGTTTTTCTCTCGAATCCCCGGCTTTCTCTGTCGTAAGACCAGTGTTCCCGGGGCTCTTTGTAGGGGCTGTTGATAATGAGTTTGTCAATACTTGCTGCCATGCTTATACCGCCAATACCCGCAGGCTTTCAATGCCTCTGTCGTCGATGATTTTGACTGCGATATGCGTGTCTGGTTTCACTTCAAATGGCAGTGAGATCGTGCCCCGGAATTTTTCTATCTTTTCTTCGTCTATCTCGGCTTTCAGATTTTTGGCCAGCTTTGCCCAGCCGTCTTTCGCGCCAGCCATGGGGAAGAAGACTTGTGTGGGGAAGAGCGAGCGATTGTCGTAGTCTGTGTCGAGCAGCCACATGGCAATGTTCCGCTTACCGCCGCTTTCGACTCCGCCCGTTTTGGGGTTGTAGTAGTCAAAGCCATTCACTTCAACTTGAATCGTTCCTTGTTTGATTTTGTGAATGCGCACATCGGGTTGCCCGATCAGCCAGAAGCCTTCGTTGCTGCTGCGTTTTTTGCGCAGGTCGTCGGTGAGCATATCGGCGTTCATCTGGATTTTGAGCAGCTGCATACTCGCTTTTTCAGGGGTCAGTTCGTCGATGTCTTTGGCCGCTTCTTCGTCGAACTGGAAGGCGCAGAACAGCAGCAGCTCCGCGTGTAGGGTCCGGGCTTCCTGCCAGGCCTTTTCCACGGTACGTTGTTCCAGCGGCGCGTGCTCGGGGCCGAACACCACCAGCACTTTTTGGGGGTCCGCTTCTTTGGTTTCGGCTTCTGCCTGGATGTATCTGGTACCGCCCAGTGGCTCGACTCGGCTGAACTTGATGGTATGGCCCGCTTTGGCGCGGACTCCGGTGCGCAGCAGTTCATCGCGCCATTCTGCCTGGCGGCTGGTTTCGCCGCTGCGGGCAACAGATGTATCAGAAGCGGCATCTTCCCGCTCGAATTCGTCTAGGCTTCTGGCATAGGGCGCAGGGACTGCTTCAACGGTAAATGGGCCCGAGACTCTGGCTTTTGTTTTGTCTACAAATGGCTGGTCATAGAGGGTTTCTGAAGATGCAGCACAATTGTTCGCAATTGAACCTAGTGTTATATGCGGAGCCTCTTTATATTTTAACCCACTACTAATCCCTTCAGGTGGATGTGCTAACTGATAATAATCAAAAGAAGCTGTCATTAAACGTTGCTTGGAGAGTGCCGTAGCCACACGTGAGGTATCACAGGTTATCCATCTTCTTCCCCATTGCTCTGCAACATTAGCGGTAGTTCCAGATCCGCAAGTAAGGTCCAATACTAAATCTCCAGGCATGGTTGCCATCAACAAACATCTTTGTATTACTTTTTCATTTGTTTGGACGACATAGTCCTTATCGGATTCGCCCTGAGTATCTTCCCAGACGTTCATTAATTGTGTAATTGGAAAATCATCTAAGTAGAGAATATACTCAGGGCTACTACCCAATTTAATTAATCGATTATTTCTGATAAGTGTTTCAATTCCATTTTTATTTGTTTTCCAGCTTCTACCTCGCATGGGACTACATATTTGTCCATCAAATTCAAAATCAAAAACACAAGACTCTGTTCTCCCGGATGAATGTAAATCTAATGTTCTAAAGATCTTTGATTTTGATGGTATCAGTTTTCTGTTTTCTTTTTCAGCCCTTGTAAGTCGTCTTCTCTTCCCATCTTCTAATTCAATCAAATTATACGGAGAATCAGATGTAATTTCTTTTTTGAGGAATAATTGATTATAATTAAGGCTTGACTTGTTTTTTGCATAAAAAATAATGTAGTCATTAACAGAGCCTAAATATGATCGGCCTAAAGACATTTTCTTTGTTTTAAATGATATCTGGGAAATATAATTATCTGTACCAAAGATTTCATCTAACACAGTTCTTACCCTGTGCACATTCTCATCTGAAATCTGCACAAAGACACTGCCGCTATCGCTCAATAATTCCCGGGCCAGAAGCAATCTATCGCGCAAGTACGTCAAATACGAGTGGATGCCCAGCTCCCATGTGTCGCGAAAGGCCTTGATCATTTCGGGTTCGGCACTCAGATCTTCGTCTTTGCCGTCCTTGACATCTCTTTTGTTGACAAATGGTTGGAAATTGCTGCCGTATTTAATGCCATAGGGCGGGTCAAAATAGATCATCTGTACTTTGCCGGCCATGGATTCTTTTTCCAGCAGCGAGTTCATCACCAGCAGGCTGTCCCCGGCAATCAGTCGGTTGCTCCAGCCTTCTTTGTGTTTGTAAAAATCTATGGCTTCGCGCAGCGGTTTTTGGTTGTATTCTTCAAACAGACTCGGTTGTCGGTCTTCCTCTTTTTTGACGCTTTCTATAATGGTTTTCGGGTCGATGCGTTCGTGGACGTGCAGGCTCACGGTGGGGACTTCAAAACTGCTGTGTTCGGTTTTGCCCGCCCATTGCAGTTGGGGATCGAGGTGGGGGTCGTATTGCCAAGTCTTTTTTTCGCCGGTGTCGGGATCGCTTTGCGAGTTCACCAGCCCTACGTGCGGGATGGTGGGTCGTTGGTCTTTGCTGTGTGCATATTGTTGTATTTCTTTTTTGGCCATTGGGGTTTGGGATCCTTGTTTATTTTTCGGTACGAAGCTGTCGGAATTCCCGACAGATTGCCGATTGGTCTTTATCCGCTAGCAGAAGGAATGTCGGAATTTTTTAACTTAGAGAAGATTTTATTGGTTAAAATACGGAAGTCAACTTTACAATCTTGTACCGCTCTGGAGTCGTGAGCAGCGTTCCATAAACTTTAGGGGAGCTCCAAAAATCCCAATTTCGCGCTTGAAGCGGCAAGATTGCAGAAGAGGGGACGCCCGGAGCTTTCCTCAAGTGCCCTTATGGATTAAATTGTAAACATCATCATACATTTCTTGCAGTTCGTCGGGCAAGGGTGCCAGTTCTTCGCGGTGTTCACGCAATTTGTTCAGGCCTTCATTTCGGTGCTGCGGATCGTGCGGGGCTCAGCCCCAGCTTGCCTGCAATTATCTTCAATATTTCTTGGTTGAGCGCAACCGGGGGCACAGCGCCTGTGCGGATTACAAAGTCAATGGCAGTGTCCCCATCCGGGCATCCAGGATGTCCCTTATTGAGCAAAATAGTTTGTGGGATAAGATGTCTGTAAAACCACACATGAGAAAAAAACAACGAGCCTTGCGTTTTGTCCGGACTGCATTGTCCAGCCTGGGTCTGCTTGCCACCATGCAGCTGGGAGGCCTACAACCCTTATGGGGCAAGGAGCTGACCTTCGTGGTCGCTATGGTTACCGGCCTAGCCTTGGTTTTCGAACAGTTGGACGATAAGAATACAGGCGGGCTCCTGAGAGGGAGTCCGCCTGCTACGTGTTGGTTGAAGGGCCTCGGCAGTGGTCTGCTGCTGAGTCTGATATTAGTTCCACAGTTGCTGTTCCCATCAGGCACATTGCCGGCAGGCCCACCAGGCTGCCTGCTCTGGAGCAACTCGAACTGGCGACCGATCATCTTTTTACTGTTCTACCAGTATGTTTTGTTCTGGGTATTATGGAACGCATGGAATAGCTGCGGGAGCCTGCGCCATGTTTTTTTTGCCGGTATTTATCCGGTTGTTTCCAGCGGCATTGCTGTGCTGTTGAGCCTGAGTCCGGCAGGCCGGGCCTATCGAGAGCAATTATCCCCAATTGTTGAGGCTGGCGCGCGCAGCACGACACAGGTAGCCCCGGTGATATTATCGCTGCCATTTGTCAGCATGCTCAACTGGCTGCTGTGTCTGAGGCATCTCTATTTGCTGAAGCAGCTGCTTGATGAGCGCCAGCAGAACCAGGTATTGAGGACCAATGTCGACAAGCTGACCCACAGCAACGTCCACGTCTTGGAAAGAGCCTTGTTGCATTCGGTCGAAATCCGCCAGGCAGAAAGGCTCGAAGTGGCCCAGGAAATCCACGATGTACTGGGTTTTACCCTGAGCGCCGGGCTGATCGGCAACGAGGTCCTGCTCGAAGAACTGCTGAATGAACCACAGATCCATCCTGCTGTGCAGGAAAAACTGAGCAAGCAATTCAATGAACAACAAGAGCGTATGCGCGAGGCCATTCAGCAGGTGAGGATGGCTGCCTCCCGGCTGCGCCGTGGCCGCGCGAGATTTGCTCGCGACTGGGAACTTTTGCTGAGCATTTTTGGCGAAACCACGCGAATCGCGGTCAGACGCAGCATACCCGCCAGCCTGAATCACTTAAAAAACCCGGCCATCGGCAAACTGATTTACCGCATCATTCAGGAGAGCCTGACCAATGCTTTGCGTCACGGCCAGGCAACGATGGTCGATGTATCTATGCTGCGGGGAAACAACTGCATCCTGCTGCGCATTTCAGACAACGGCCGGGGGAACTGCCAATCGCTTCAGATGGGCAATGGGCTGCACGGTATGATGGAACGCCTGCAACTGGTCAACGGGAGGCTGGCCTGGCAGACTGAACCGAACAAAGGTTTTGACTTGGGCATAGAAATTCCGTATCTTCCCGGTGACTTCTTCACAGAATCTTTGCCCGAAGCAGAATAAGAAGTAGAATAAGAAGCAGAATAAGAAGTAGAATAAGAAGCAGAATAATACGGGATAATGCAGATTAGTGCAGCAGGAAGAAGAACCATGTCCAATCCACAGAGCGCACAGCATTCTATCCTGCTGATTGATGACCACAGCATGTTCAGCGAAAGTCTGCGCACCATGATCTTCAAACGCCTGCCGCAGATTTGCAGGATCGACTTGGCTCACGATGGCGCTACAGCCCGCCATAAGCTGAATTTAAACATATACAACTTGGTATTGCTGGATATTCGACTGGGCGGAACCACCAGAGAGCATCACAGTGCCGGCTTACAGCTCTGCTCTTTCGTCCGCAAGCAATATCCGGAATATAAAATCCTGATACTCAGCGCCTGCAACGAAAGTTATTTTATCCGGCAGGCCCGGTTGCTCGGGGCTCACGGTTACCTGCTCAAGGATATGCCGGTCAGTACTCTGGTGATTGGAATCCGCCGGGTCTTAAACGGAGGAAGCTACTTCGATCAGGCCCGGACGGATTTGACGGAACAGCGAGAAATCGAAGAGCAAATCTCTTATCTGCATCCCCGCGTCATCGAGATGCTCCTGATTTTTTTTGAGGAGCGGGGGCCCCACAACCAGGAGCTGGCCAGGATCATGGGGCTCAGAGAGAAGACGGTTCGCAATTACATGTCCCAAGCCTATGATCAGTTGGACCTGCACAACCGCAGCAAGCTACTGCTGTGGTTGCAGGAACACGAAATGTTCCTTCGCAAGGCCTTGGCCAAGTAATACCAATTCTACCGCGTTTTGATGGGAGAAAATGCAAGGCGCTCCAGCGCGAGAGGCGGCAAGCGCTGGAGAACGGGGCAGGGCCGTGCACAGCTAGGCCCGACCTTCTCTTTAAGCAAGAGCCTGCGGCCTCTCCTGACGAAGCTGCTCTGTGAAAAAGGCCGGGTCTGGCGCAGCATTTTTCTGTGGTGGGGAATTTTTAGAGGTGCCCTAAAGATCCCCACAATATGTAGTGGATAAAATATATGGTTGAATTACATGGTTTATCGGCAGCTCAAGGGATTGGTATCGGAAAACTTTTTTTTGTTCCCTATCAGAAACGCTTGATTCCCGAGTATGGCATTCACAAGAATGACATTGCGAGCGAGCTGAAACGCTTTTGCCAAGCTCTTGACCTAGTGGACGAGGAACTACGCCTGCTGCACGAAAGCCTGAATGAATCCGAGTCCGAAAAGGCCGGCTTTATTGCAGCTCACCGGATGATCCTGCAGGATCCGATCCTGCATGACACCATTGAAAACTGGCTGCACGAAGAGCTGAACAATATTGAATCCCTGTTGTTCCGCTTCGCCACCGGCATTCAGCAAAGTTTCCGTGAAATGGGAAACCCCATATTTGCCGAGCGCAGCAGCGATATGCAGGATGTGGCCCACCGCATCATCGATGCCCTGCTGGGACACAAGCGCGATGACTCTTTGAGCAAAATACAGAAAGATTGCGTGATTGTGGCCTACGATCTATATCCTTCGGACACTGTCTCGCTCAACCCGCACTACGTCAAAGGCATCGTTACGGCGGCCGGTGGAGTTACTTCGCACACTGCGATCATGGCACGCGCCTTTGGTATTCCGGCAGTGTTGGGCATTGAGAGCCTGCTGCGTGATTTTCACCAGGAAAATTTTACCGAGCAGCCCTGCCAAGTGATTGTCGATGGAAATACCGGCACGGTCTTCCTCAATCCGGAGGAAGAGACCCTGGCCGAGTACCGCCGGCTACAACAGCAACGCAGTGCCCGGTTCTCCGAACACCTGTCCGCACTCAGCCCGAAAGTCAGCAGCAAAGACCATCAGGACGTCTACCTATACGCCAATATGGGCGCGCTGGGAGAACTGAACAACCCCTATCTCCCCTCTTCTTCGGGCATCGGGTTGTTTCGCAGTGAGTTTCTGTTTCTGGAAAAAATTCCCGAGGAGGAAGAGCAGTACCAAGTCTATGTCAAAATCCTAGAATCCTTGGACCCCGGCCAGCAGGTCACGATCCGCACCATCGATTTCGGTGGCGACAAGGGCCCCATGACAGGTCTCCTGACCGAGAGCAATCCGTTGTTGGGCTGCCGGGCGATCCGTCTGGCAATGGCCTACCCGGAGGAATTGTTCCGGCCCCAGATTCGGGCGATTTACCGGGCCGCAGCGCACGGTGCGCAGCACGGATTGGGCAAGTTGCGCATCATGTTGCCGATGATCTCCAGCCACATGGAGTTACTGAAGGCCAAAAAATTTATTCTTGAGACGACGCAGGGCCTCGAAAATGAGGGGCTGGAAGTCCCCGAGGTGGCTATTGGTGCCATGATTGAACTGCCCTCGGCGGCACTGTGTTCGGATATCATCGCCAGGGATGTCGATTTTTTCTCGATCGGTACCAATGACTTAGTACAGTACACCTTGGGGATTGACCGGGTCAACGAAAAGGTGTCTCATCTCTATGATCCGTTACAGCTTGGCGTGCTGAAATTAATTCAAATAACGATTATCAACGCCAGGCGCGAGGGGATCCCGGTATCGATGTGTGGCGAGATAGCCAGTGAGCTGTGTGCCACGGCGATGCTCCTGGGTTTGGGACTGCGTCACTTCAGCATGAATTCCTACAGCCTGCCGGAAGTGGCCCACGCTATTCACCACTACGATATTCAAGACTGTGAAGAGTTGGCACATCGGTATATTTCGATGAAAGATTACAATGAAGCTCATCAATACCTTTTGGAATGGCATCAGAAGCAAGGTATTGAGTTGAATATTCCCGAGTGGGAAAAATGGGACACCGGTGAATGAGCAGCCTGCTCCGGCGAGCCGTTGATGGGGCTTTTTTTAGCGCGAGCCTGCCAGCTGCTCTAGGCTGCTGTGCTGCAACGGACTGCCATCTGTGAGGACAACACGCTGCCCCACGCCGACTTTGTGGCGTCCAAACCAGCCTTGGTTCATTTCCAGAGCAAAGCGCATCGGCCAGCGGGAAGGCACGATGCTCTCATCCAGCGCTTGCATATCGTAGATTTCGCGAATCACTCCGGCTTTGTCCAGATAAGCGATGCTCAACGGAATCAGGGTGTTTTTCATGTAAAAATGCAGTACCCGGTCACGCGGAAAGCTGAACAACATACCGTGCATCTCCGGCATCGACTTGCGGTACATCAGGCCCCTGGCTTGTTGTTCCGGGCTCAAAGCCAGTTCGGTTTCGATGGTCTGATCGCCGACTTGCAGCAAAACAGCGGGCAGGTCCCTAGAACTGCTGCAAGCGGCCATTACTGCCAGAGACAGAACCCCCGGCAAAAAACCGGGTGGAAAGGTTTGGCATACCCTCATCTCCATTCCTCCCTCGTGTGAGTTTCTGAGTGCTCTTCTCTCTGAGTCCCGTCTGAGAGCTCTGTCTGCGCTCCGTATTTGGAACCGGGCCTGGCGTTTTCCAGAAACCGGGCTAAAACGTGAAGCTGCGGCACATTCTGGCAGATGATTTTAATGACAGATAAAATCGGCACCGATAGCAGCATACCAATGATACCCCAGATGTAGGCCCAGACATATAGGAACAGCAGGATGAATACCGGGCTCAGGCGCAAGCGCCCTCCCTGGATTCTGGGCTCCAGGAAATTGCCGATGACAGACTGGACTGACAGCAGGAAGACTGGTACCACTAAGGCGAAATATAGGTTGTGGCTGAATTGCAGCAGGGCAAACAGACTGACCAGCAAGGTGTGAATGATGGAGCCAATGCTGGGAATAAAATTCAGGACGAAGGCCAGCACAGCCCAGACCAGTGGGAAATCTACGCCCAGCAGCCACAGTCCGCTGCCGATCAACCCACCGGTTAAAAGACTGATCACGCTTTTGAGCAGCAGATATGAGCCAATCTGCTCTACGCAGCTCTGGTACACAGCCAGGATGGACTGGCGTTTTTCGGGAAAGCAGCGCGTGATGGTGTGGAAAAATGACGGGCCTTCGAGCATCAGGAACAGCAGTATTAAAAAGATCGCCAGCGAAGAGGAGAGCAGGCCGGAAATGCTGGCGGAGACCGCCCCCAACAGGCTGCCTGCCGAACTGAGACCCTTGCTGATCAGGCTCCAGTCTACGAACCGGGACAAGTCGATACCGTACTGGTCAAGTTGCCGGAGCAGCATATCGACCAGAGACTGTAATTTGTTCTGGTAGGCGGGCAGGGATTGCAGCAGGGAGCCAAAGCTGGCGGTCGAAATCATCATCAGCAGCAGCCCGGCCAGCAGATAAAACAGCAGCAACACCACAATGCAGCACAGGGCGTAGGGTATGCGGCTGTGTTTGTGCAGGCGCTCTGCCTGCGGGAACAGCATCATAAACAGCAAAAGGCCCAGCACAATGGGGATGCTGAAGCTGGCGGTCAGCCGCAGTATGCCCAGTCCAATGACGATGACGATGCAGGCCAGCAAGGAATTGTTGATGCTCAACTGACGTTGCAACTGCGATTGCCCTTCCTGGGTTTGCAACCATTGTTGCTGTTGTAAGCGCAGCGCGGCGGATTCCTTATCCTCTTCCTTATTAAGAAGGGGCCTGCGCCGCATTGCTGAGGATTCTGTCGGTGTATCGGTGGCGCGAGATTTTCGGATGAACAGTGAGCGAATGGACAAAAGGGAGGGGAGTTTCATATGATTACCTTTGAGAGATGCCTGTTCTCGGGAAGGCTGTGACTTCCCGAGAACAGGCTGTTTCTTTTAGGGAACTCCCCTCAGGGAGTTCCCTAAATAACCTAGTCAAGACACGGAACCGATTCTAATAGTTCTCCCAATCAACGCAACGGAAAGAAGGCCTGCTGCATAAAGTCCTGACTGAACTGCTTGAGCAAGAGGCGTTGCTGTCGGGCCGAAAGACTGCCGCTGCTGCGGGCTTCCCTTATTTCTTCGAGTTTGCTGCTCTCAACGCTGCGCAGCACAGTACCCTTGGGCGAAAGCAAATAGGCCTTAATCTGTGTATCGCTCCACTGAATTTGCAATTGCAGTAGCGGCAGAGCTGCTTCGGTGGCTACCCGGGCCCCACTGCGGCCCAGGTAGCCGCGCAGCTGGCGCTCTATGCCTTGCTGTTCGGGACGGTAAGCGGCACTGCCGCTGATTTGCAGCTGCAAGGGCAAGGCGATGCCGTTATTCTTGAGGGAAGCCGGGTTTGACTCGTAGGCTTGCAGCAAGTCAGCATAGCTCAGCTGCGGCGTGCGGCGCAGTTTACTCAACTCAATATAAGCCCGCTCCCGTTCCTCGGCGTCCCACTTGGGGCTGAGCAGTTTCAGACTCTGTTCCAGCCCTAGCAGATCCTGCTGTTCCATTGCCTCTTCGAGCAGCAGCACGCCCTTCGATTCGGGGATCAAATCCAAGTGTTCGGCCTTGAGCCGGTGGAAAAAGCGCCGCCGCAGGCGCGAGCCGGGATCGCTGGCATTGAAAAGCTTCTGGCTGGAGTCCAGCTTGTTGCCCTGCTGGTAGTGTTCTCTGCCCACTTGGTAGGACAGTAGCTTCTCTTGGATCGAAGAATACCAATACAACCACTGGTATCTAAGGAGGTTCCAGTAACGGCTCAGATGCTCAGCCAGATTCAGCGGCAGCAACCAGCGCTGTTCCTGGCGCAGGCCCTTGTACAGGGCGCTGCGCAGCTTCATCAGCTCCAGCTCAAAGTTGACCGGGTCAATGCCGTAGGAAGTCATCCACTCAGTCTGCTTGCGGAAACGGGTGTTCAGCTCGCGGAAAAACACCATGCCTTCCCGTGGCGTGCCCTGATCGATCGAGAACTGTACCAAGTCCAGCAAGGCCAAGGGACTGGGAATGCTGTTCAATTCCTCAAGTCGCTGCGACCTGAGAAAAGCTTCCCGGGCGCGCCGGAACTGGCGCCGCTTCAAATACAACTCGCCGCGCAGCAATTCGTTGGAGGCGAATGGCAGAATTTCAATGCTCTTGTTATTGAGATCCATGGCCCGGTCAAAGTGGCGGAAGTCGTTTTCCAGAAGAGCATAATTGTAGTAAATCAAGGCGCGCTGTTTGATGCTGTTTTCCAGACTGCGCAGCTGGGCCACTGCTTCTGGTGAGCTAGCATCCGGGTAGGTCAGAGCCAGGCTCTGTTCGTAGGCTTTGAGCGATTCATCGTAGTTGTATGCTGCAGAATAAATAATTGCCAGCGTCATCATGTCGGAACTGCTACGTTCTTCGGGAGGAATCGCCAAAATATTGGCTTCGGCTTCCGGATAGCGGTGCAGCTTGTAGAGTAGCCAGGCACTTTTAAATCGGGCCTGATTGCGTTCAATGGAATTGCCATGCTGCGCCAGCATCCGATAGCTGCTCACGGCCTCATTGTACCTGCCCAAGCGATCTTGCAGATTGGCCACGCGGTAAATGAAGCGGGTATTCCGGGGCTCCAGCGCGAGGGCTTGTTGATAGGACTCGAGGCTGAGGCGCAGCAGGTTCTGCTGCGCGTAAAGTTCGCCACTGAGTAGCCAGAGCCGGGCCTCGGCCGGGAATTTTTGCCGGGCCTCCATCAGCAACTTGATGGCCAAGTTGTAATTGCGCAGCTGCTGCGCCGTTTCGATGCGCTCTAAATAGTCGTTCAACTGCGCAGCTCTCGTATCTTCATTTTGCGCGGAAGAGCGGAGAGAAGAGGAAGCATTGGGCCTGTCTTGCGCCGAAAGCCCGGGCAGCATCGGTCCGAATATCCGATCCTCAGCGCATTCGCGCTGGGACAGACCGGGCTGGCCCAATAGTCCAAAGAAAAAAAGGAGCAAAGAAAGAAAGGCGAGGGAGGGAAATTTGTTACTCGTTTGCATATCAGCAAAGCTCTCTAATAAGGGAAGCTTCAGGGAACCTCTAAAGGGCACCTCTAAAAATTCCAATTCCGCGCTGAATCGCGATCTTGTTGCCGAATAGCTTCGTCAGCAAAGCCTTACCATACAACAAAGTATGCCTCGGCTTCCGTTCCTCGCTGCCGCAAAAAATCCCTTCGTCTGGCATCAAAAGCGAATTTTTAGAGGTCCTCTAGAAATTCAGTTTTGCGTTTGAAACGGCGATTTTGTTACCGAATGGCTTCCTCGCTATCGACAAAATCTCGCTGATTCAACATCGAAACGCGTGTACAATCGCTGCGGCAAAGCAGAGCGATTGTACAATTCTCGCAGAAAGCGATACCATTTTTAGAGGTCCCCTTCATTGATTTCTGCTGTCGGGCGAATCCCGGCAGCTTATCTCAGATGGTCTACCTAGAACGGCTTGGGGCGGGCTGGCCTACTTCAATACTGCGCCGCGAAATCCCAGCTGCTGAAATCGGACTCAGACTCCATACTTTCTTCTGCACCATCGGGCAGCTGCGGGAAAAAATCCAGCCGACTCAGTTCTTCGGCCCGGTCCACGCTCACCGCAAAGACCGAGAAATCTTCATGTTCTTTGAATGTATAGGCCCGGTTGGGCAGGACAAAGGCCAGCATCTGACGTCGCTGCGGATTGTACACAATTTTATAGTAGTAACGCGGAACCCATACCTGATTCTCTCCGATCGCGGTCAGTTGCCGGGCCTGCTCGCCCAGTACAATGCCGGCCGTGACGACCACAATGCGCTGGTAACGCAGGGCCCAGATCCGGATCAGGCTCTCCAGTTTGCCCCAGATGCCCCGGTTGAAACCGGGCTCTTGTGGGCTCATGTTGGACAGGTAGAACGATTCGCTCATGGCTTCCGGGCTGAACGCCATGTCTGCCGCCGGTGCCAAGTGGCCCCGGTCGTAGCCGCTCTTGCGATAGTCCTTCAGGCTCGCAGAGCCCGTGGCAACCTGCGGGTCTTCGCGAAAATTGTTGCTGCGCTCCTGGCGCGGGCCTTCCAGTTCAGAAGCCAACAGTTCGTAGAGTACCCAGGCTGCCTGCTCTGCCCTTTCATCGTAGCCCAGCAGGTAGTTCTGGTGGCGCACCAGCTGGATATCTCTCCCGGCCGCCGAAGGCATGAGCTGCGGGGCCAGTTGTTCAACGTGCAGCCGCCCCGTCTGGATGCAGCTTGCCAACAGCAGTGAGAACGGTAAAAGCGGCAATAAAACACCAAGCCTGCACACCACTCTCGGTAGATTTGTTATGATTCTCATCGCTTTATCCTGAAGAATAGTTTTTAGGGACCTCTTGAGAATAGCAGGCCTTATTGTTTTAAGGGCAGCCCTAAATAGACTCTTGTGTGGCAGACGGAAGCCGATAATACTGAACTGTATGAACTTCCGCAAAACTGCGTTTAGAAGAAGAGTTTCCAGCAGTACTATCGCTCTCATGGGGGTCCTGTTTCTCCTCATTCCAGAGCTGTTCTCCTGTGCCTCGAGTCTGCGCCGCTATCAGTTGCAGCAGTACCACTACTACAGCCCGGATGTGCCCGAGGCTTTTGACCAGTATCGCATCAGTTTGATCAGCGACATCCATGTCTGGGACCCGCGCTTTCTAAAGAGTGAGAATGCCCGTGCCCGGCAGGCCCGCTTTGACTACCAGCGCTTGCAGGAGATCAGCTGTTTGCTGCGCTCTCAGCGCAGCCATTTGCTGCTGCTGGCCGGCGACTATGTTAGCTATCGCGGCTTGGTGCGCTCGGACTTTTCCCTTGCGCCCTACTTTCGTCCGCTGCGAGAGCATTTGCGGCCCCGGGACGGCATTGTGGCGGTACTGGGCAACCACGACCACTTTCTGCTGCCGCGCAGTCAGCGTAATCTGACTATTCAAGCCCTGCAGAGCCTTGACGCCCCAGATGGCGAAGTCCGGATTCTGGTCAACCAACAGATTATTATTCCAGCCCGCAGTAATTTCGGTACGGAACGCTTACACATTCTGGGTATCGACGACTACATGTTCGGCATTCGCGAACAGCAGAGTAAATTGCTGCATGGTCTGCATCCCGATGACTTTGTGCTGGCCCTGACCCACAACCCCGATAGTTTTGACTTACTGCAGCACCCCGAGCTGATAGACATGGGCCTGGGCGGCCATCTGCACGGAGGCCAGATCACTCTCTTCGGCTTGGCCCTCAGTGTTCCCGCCCGCAGCAAATATCTGCGCCAGCCCTTTCAGGGGCCGGAATTCCCAGTTTTTGTCAGCAACGGACTGGGTGCTTCGCACCTTCAACTGCGCGTGATGGCTCCGCCCCAGATTTGGACCATCGTCCTGCACCATCTCTCCACGGATGATATTCAGAATCTCAAAGCCTATTGGCGCGCCGAGCGCGGGAGGCTGGTCACAGCCGAGGCCGCGGCCTCCGGCCGCATTGTGAGACCGCGCCACCCTCAGCAGGATTACCGTCTGATTGTACTGAGCAACCCGGCCCGGACTTATCGGCACTTGCAGACAGCCGTTGGGGTGCGTCCATGAAAAGTGGCTCTTTTGCAAGGCGCAAGTATTGGTCTCTCCTGACGCCTCTGCTGTTCAGTTCTTGTTATTCGGTTTCGGTGGCTGGCCAGTATCTCTGTCTGGTAAGTAAGGGTAAGCCTTTCAACCGGGTCGAGGAACCCAGCCAGCAGGAACAGCAGCTCTTCGAGCGCGTGCTGCGCATCAAAACTTTTGCTGAGAATCAGCTGGGTCTACGTCCCTCCCTCAACTACAGTCGCTATGTGCGTCTGGCTGCAGATCGCGACTACCTGAGCGCTGTGGTTTCGGCCGCGCCCGAGCTGGGTTTTGATGATTATCAGTGGAGCTACCCCTTTGTCGGCAAGCTGCCCTACCGGGGCTATTTCGAGCCGTCCAAGGCAAAGCGGGAAGCCCTGCGGCTCAAGAGCCTGGGCTATGACGTCTTTGTGCGGCCGGTCGATGCCTTTTCTACTCTGGGCTATGTGCGTGACCCGCTGTTTTCCTACATGGCAAAGTACCGCGAAGACCGACTGGCCAACCTGATCATCCACGAATCCTTTCACACGACCTTGTTTGTGCCCGGCGACATTGCCTTTAACGAGTCGCTGGCCAACCTGATCGGAAAGTACGGATCCCGGCTCTATATGCGCGCCCAATATGGTGCTGAGGCCGAGCGCTTGCGCGAGAAAGAACAGGACGGGATCAAGCAAGACCGCCGGAAGTTCCGCGAACTGGTGCTGCAGCTGAAGCAGAATTTGGGCGCGATCTACAATGACTTGGCACTTGGTCGCGAGCAGAAGCTGGATGCCAAAAAGCAGAGCATTGAAGAGTGGCAGCAGCAGTTCCAGGCATCTGAATACGAGCAGCAGTTCCAGACTGAGGGCTATCGGCATATCGCCAAATTTCCGATTAACAATGCCTATTTGGCATTGTTCTCACTTTATGAGGACCCGGATGACTTTCTGGAAAATATCTACCAGCAATTTCTGAGTCAGCAGGACGGTGACGAACAAGCCGCTCTGCGTCAGTTTATCGAACTGTGTCTGCGGCTGGGGAAAAAGCATGGTCGTAAGACCCGCCAAGCCCTGCGCGAATATGCGGCACATATGCCCTCAACTTGATGGTACTTCGGGATTCTGATTGAGGACGATCTAAGAATTCCCATCCCTCACAACAACGACCCATCCCGCGAATTCTCAGCTGATTCCGCGCTGTTTGCGCACCTGCTCCCAGGCACTTTGGATTTCGTGGAAGCGTTTTTCCGCACTGGCCTTCATTTCCGGCGGCAGACCCTGCTGCAGCAGCGTATCGGGATGAGTCTCCTTGGCCAGCCTGCGGTAGGCACTGCGCAACTCCTCATCGCCGACCTTTGGTGAAACACCCAGTACATCGTAGGCCGTATCCATCGTGACCGTCTGGCCTTGCAGCTGACTGTAAGCTTGGCGAATCATCGCCTCACCAAAGCCAAAGGCAGCGGCAATCTCACGCAGCACCAAGTCCTCGGCGCGGCTGATATGCCCGTCCACCATGGCCATACTGACCAGGCTATAGAAAAACTGCTGTAACAACGCCGATGTGCTCTGAGCATAGCCTACCGGGATTTTGGCCGCAATCTGTTTAAGCTGAACGGCGAATTCGGTGTGTGTGTATGAGCTGTTCTTAGCCTCATTAAAAGTGGAAATGGCAAACTGACGCAGCTCTCCTTGCAGCTGCATTTCGTTGAGAATGTGCAGAAAGTGCCGGCCCTCCTGCTCGCTGATTCGGCCATCGGCCTTAGCAACTTTGGCCAGCAGAGAAAAAATCGCCGTAAAAAAAGCGATCTGCACCGATTCGGCCACACCGGAACTGAACTGACGTGAAAATATACGGGCCCCGCTCTGTCCGGGGCCATCAGTCTCGTTCGCCTTGTCCAGCATGTGACCAATGGCAAGGCCGACTATCGAGCCGATTGGCCCGCCAAACAGAAGCCCGATACCTCCTCCCAAAATCCGGTTAAACCAACTCACAATCCACTCCTTTGCCAGCTCATTTTTAGAGGTCCCCTTTAAGAGGTCCCCTTTAAGAGGTCCCCTTTAGCGATTCTCCAGCCGCAGCTGCACAAATTCCCCGCAGGCCCGGTGCAGGGTCTCCAGCACATGGGGAATATCCGACTCGGCCACTGCGGAGAAGGCAAAGCGCAGATATCTGTCCTGCAACGAGATTAGACCAATGTCATATTGGGCCAGCAGGTATTTGCGCAGCCCATCAGCAGGCAAGTCCTCGCGCAGTATCTCAAATGTCATAAAGTAGCCAGAGTTAAAGGGTAGGGGCCGGAGGTATTCGCCGCATTGCAGCGGACTTGATGACCGGTCTGGCTCTTGATCCGTCCGGGACGCGGACAGACACCGACGCAGACAGCGGTAGCGAGCAGAAAGCACCTCTTGTAGTTGTCTGCGTTCCGCTCGGGTTTCTTCATCGCGGTAAGTTGCCAGCAAAATTTCCTGGCTCAGGCGGCTGCAATTAGAAGTGCTGAGCCGGACGCAGGCACCGGCCTTGTTTTCCAGAACAGCACTGAGCGGAGCAGCGTCCGCGGCCTCTGACTGCGGGACCGGAAGACCAAAGGTGATGAAACCGATACGCAGGCCCCAGACAAAGTCTTCTTTGGTGGCACCGTCGATCTTAAGCGCCAGAATGTGCGGGTGCAGTCCGGCCACAAAGGCAAACAGAGACTGCTGCTCGGTTTCAGCTTCGTAGCACAGGCCCCAGTAGGCATCGTCACAGATGATGGCAATGTGCTTACCGGCATCCGCGGCCTCAAGGAAAATCTTCTGCAATACTTTGATTTCCGATTTTTGCGGGCTATAGCCCGTGGGATTGTGCGGAAAATTGAACAGCAGTACCTTTTTGTGTCCGGGGCTGAACAGTGCGCTGCGGATTGCCTCCATGTCAAGGCCCGGAATGCCTGAATCGCCTAAACTTTTGGCGGCAAAGGTATTGTATGTTTTGATCCGGGCACCGCAGCTGGTCCGGGCAATCAGGCGATAGTTGGGCCAGTGCAGATGGGGCAGCAGCAATTCATCGCCCCGGCCCAGCAGCATTTGGAAAGCGATCCACAAGCCGTGGGTGATGCCACTGGTCACCACGGGCAAAGACAGGTACTGGTCAGGCTGTTGTTTGTCTTTCAGCCTTTCTTGCAAGGCCGGGTTTTTCAGCAGCAGCTGTTCGCCCCACAACTGTCGCAGAGGCAGCAGTCCATAGCTGGAGGCATAGGGCACACAGCGCGAAGTTTCCAAATTGAGCATCCGGGCGATGCTGCTGTAATGCATGGGTTTGCCCGCATCATCCAAAGCAATGCCCACACTGCCGTTGTAGCGGCTCTTATCAGCCTCTTCGGCCTGTAGTAGCAGACCCTGTTTCGGGTAGTAGAGGCTCTTGCCACACGGCGAGAGCAGCTCATAAATGGCAGGCGCCTCAGCCAGCAGTCTTTGGTTCAGCTGCTCAGCCTGAGGATCGGTGGCGGGGAGCTGAGGAATAGAATCTGCCGCAAAATAATGTTCAAACATATCTATCCGATGAATAAGAAACTGAATTCAGGGAATTATAGAGCAAAACCAGAATATTGCGAAGGTGTTGAGAGGAGAAGGCAGGGCTTCTTTCCGGATCAGGGATTTTTTAGAGGTCCCCTTTAGAGCTTTCCCCTTGGTACTGGTGCTGTAAATTCCAAACAGGCTTTGTTATAATCAACTCGGCTTGTATTCCTCAGAGCCATCGGGATCTGTCTATGCCACCTCTAATCAAACTCATCCACGGTGATATTACTCAGCAGAAAGTCGATGCGGTAGTCACTGCCGCCAACTCGCGCTTGGCCGGAGGCGGCGGGGTCGATGGAGCTGTCCACAAGGCAGCAGGCCCGGAGCTGCTCCGGGCCTGCCAAGACATTTATCGGGAACGGGGCGAATGCCTGCCCGGCAACGCTGTGCTCACTCCGGGCTACTTGCTGAAAGCCCGCTACGTGATTCACGCGGTCGGCCCGATCTGGCCGCGCGAGCTTGGGCCGGAGGACGAGAGCGAAACCGCAGAGCAATTGAAAGAGAAACTATATCTGGCCTACCAGAACAGCTTAAAACTGGCCTATGAGAACGGCTGCAACGGTATTGCCTTTCCCTGCATCAGTACCGGAGTCTACCATTTCCCCAAGCTGATTGCGGCCCGCATTGTCCTGACAGCCATTAAACGCTTTTGTCAGGATAATTCACAGGTGAAAGAGGTACTGGAAGAGATTTACCTAGTCTGCTTTGACGAAGAAAATTATCAGATCTACTGTGATATCTTTTCTTAGGAGAATCTCTAAAAATTCCAATTTCGCGTGGACTTGCGATTTTTTCCGCAGGTAGTTTTGTTGGTAACTCATTTCAATACAACAAAGTATTAAAACGAGTTGCCGCCTTGCTGTCGCGAAAAATCTCAGCGATCTACATCGAAACGCGGTGCTATTGCCAGTGAAGACAAAGTAGAAGCAGGGCAATAGCACAATACTCACAGAAAGCGAATTTTCAGAGTTGCCCTTTTAGGGGTTTCCGGAAAGATGGCTGTTCAATACACCATCACAATGACAGGGGATTTTTAGAGGTGCCCTAAAGACTGTATCTACCATTTTTGCATGGACTTCCCCGCTGAAAATCGCTAGGGTAGCGTTGCTTATGAACCAAGTGCTGTTCATCTCTCTGCTGTTCTTTGTGTTGTTGCTGGAGCTCTTCCTGCCCCGCCGGGGTGACTTAGAAATCAGCTTCCGGGCGCAGAAGCTTTTGCTCCTCTCCAAGTATCAGGTCGGCTCCGGCTATCCCGCCGCCATTGGCAGACTGAACGCGCACAGTAGTATTGAAGGTTCCCAAGACGATTCAGAAGATGTCGAGAGCCTGATCGTGCCCTTTCGCCTGGGGCCATACTATGGCTTTCACGACAGGGATTTGAACCTGCTCAGCTATGATGTACTGCCCCGTGCGCTGCCTCTGGGCCATCAGATCCTGGGCAGTGATTTCTATCTGGACTTCAATAGTCAGCCCGGTCAAATCATCATTCGCGACTATGCCCGCACGGAAACAGGCCGCTTTCCCGGTTCGGAGCATGCGTTCATCCTCAGAAACAGCATCTACCAGTTCAGTAATGAGGGGCACAGCCTCTACCGCTACAGCCGCCAAGGAAAGCTGGAATGGCGCAGCGATCTGCTGCCCTATATCAGCAGTTTGGACAGCAATTTGCGGGGTGATACGCTGCTCTCCTACGTCAATGGGCGGGTGATTTTGCTCAACCGGCAAGGCAAGCAGGAAAACGAGTACATCAGTTCGGGCAGTCGGGTCAACAGCGTCTACGGCGCGGCCTTGGCTCCGGATTCTGAGAGCATTGCCCTGATCGCCGGCTTGGACCAGCAGCGCTTTGTGTTTTTAAAAAAGCAGCAGGGGACCTATCTGTTCCAGTATGCCAAAGAGCTGCCGAACCAGTTGCGCAGTTCGCAGTGGCTGCGCTTTTCCCGTCATGATCCATATGTGTTCTACAGCAGTTCCGAGGGGGTTTCGGTCTACAACTTCCGCTATGAGGAAAATCGGCTCTACCGGGTGAACGGGAGTCTGAACCAATTTGCCGAGCAGCGAGATTCGGATTTGCAGTTTTTCGTCTTTCATTCGGAAGATGGCGGACGCTTGATTGCGATCCACGGTACCAGGGGCGAATTGCTGCGCCTGCAATTGCGCGGCAGTAATTACTCATTACAGGTACAGGGCAGGACCATGTACTTTGGGCAGGACAATCTGATTGCTTCGTACCGCACGGAGTATCTGTGACGCAGTCTCTCAGGCGGTCGGGGCGGCTCGTTTTGCTGTTATTATCTGTGAACCTGCCTGGTCTCCCGTATTTCTTTGGGGAGGAATTGTCGGCCTACCAGTGGCCCCTGCCTGCCGAACAGGTGAGGCAGGGGTTTCTGGCCGGCAGGTCGCCGCGCGACTCCCTAATCCATGCCCCCCTGCCGAGTCTGGGTCTGTGGTTTGAGCTGAACGCTGCCCAAGAGGCGCAGGGACGGCATGCAGAAGCTGGCCGGGGTGCTGTGGTAGAGCCCTTTTACGAGGGCGAAATCATTTACTTTGAGACCAGTTCCGATCCGGCTGCCTTGGGGGCAATCCCTCGCAATATCGACCAGACGCTCATGATTCAGCACGGCAAGCTGTTGCTTCGCTATTCCGGCGACAATTTGGATGTGGGCCTGCAGAGCTCTTATCAGGTGCGCAGCCAAGGCCGGCTGTTCACCGCTTCTGCATCGGGGACTGCCGAAAGCTCCTCGCGTTTGTACATGGAAGTTTTTGATACCGAATTTCAGACGGTGATCAATCCCAGGTTGATTTTGCCCCGCAGTGATTATGGCAGAAAGGGCAGCCGTCCCTACGTGGAATCGGTGGCATTCAGCGATTCTGCTGTTGAGAATGCCGAAGCAGCCGCTCCGGTGAACCGGGTGCTCAAGCGCGCAGACCAGCTACCGCGCGGTATTTACAATTTGAGTTTTCGCTTTCCGCAGAATCAGGGCCCGCCGTTGAGTCTGAATGTGACGATTGATGACAAAAAGCTGTATAGCGAGATCTTTGACAAAGTATACGGCATCAATTCTAGGTTGATCATCAACGATCGCGATTTGCAGGATATTTACCTCCCCGATGAACAGGAAGGAAAGTTCTTTCTGGGAACCATTAACCTAGATAAAATAAACAGCTCCACCCGAATCAGTGTCAGTGAAGAATATGTGGACAGCAGACATACGGTCAATGAGTACACTGTACGGATTCGCTGACTGCTGCGCACGTTTTGCAGCGGAAGTACAGGAGGTTTAGATGCCCAAAGCTAAGCGAATCCGGCAGCGGGACCGAACGTTCTGGGGGTGGATTCAGCACACGTTTCTGAATCTGTCCTTTATTTTTCTCTCAGGTGCCGCTTTGATTTGTCTGGGTCTGATCTATTGGTTGTTATATAATATCCGCTTGTAGCTCTAAAAGTCCTAGTTTCGCGCGGGACCGGAATTTTTAGAGCTTCCCTGTTATGGGGCACAAATGGGGGGCAGTGTTTATAATGCGAGATAATATATCAGAGCAGAGAGCTTTATTATTACTTGAAGATGGAAATTATTTTGTTGGAACTGGATTTGGATTTACCAATCGTATTACTCTGAAAGAAAGAGTTGTTACGGCACTTGAGCCGGACCGGCTCTGCGGGGAACTGTGCTTTAACACAGGTATGAGCGGCTATCAGGAAGTTCTGAGCGATCCTTCCTACGCGGGGCAGATGATTTGTTTCAGTTTTCCGCACATCGGCAATGTCGGAGCCAACGCCCAAGACTATGAGTGTCCCAGGCCGCACGCGCTGGGGCTGATCTGCCGCGAGTATCCGACCGAGCCTTCTAACTGGCGCAGCGAGCTAGGCCTGATTTCGTGGTTGAAACAGCACCGTATCAGCGGCATTTGTGGTATGGATACCAGAGCCTTGGTGCACCATCTGCGCGAGCGCGGCTCGCTGCGGGCTTTGCTGGGTACTTTTGCGCCGGAAGATTTCCTGCAGAGGGGGGACACTGGAAACATCAGAGCGGAGGTGCTGCAGCTGTTGTTGGCGCAGCTGCGGCGCAGCCCCGAAATGACCGGTCGGAATCTGAGCCCTGAGGTGAATGGAGCGCAGAGCGGAAACTACGATAAGCCGGTATTGGAGCAATGGCTGCCGTTGCAAACCGCGCATTATGTCGGGCGCGATGGGCCGGGGAATTCGGCTGTCCGGCGGGAACTACACGTTGTGGTGCTGGACTTTGGCATTAAAGCAAATATCTTGCAGTCCCTGTGCCGCTTTGCCACCAAAGTCAGTGTGCTGCCGCTCCCTGCTGCACCCGCTGACTCTGTGACAAAAGAGATGTGGCAGGACATCGTTTGTCTGCGCCCGGACGGCCTGTTTTTGTCCAACGGCCCCGGCGACCCGCAGCCGGTCTTCGAACAGGTGGACGGAGTACTGCAAGAGGCCTTTTCCGTAAAGCTGCCGGTCTTTGGCATCTGCTTGGGGCATCAGATTCTGGCCTTGAGCTTGGGGGCTAAGACCCTGCACATGCACCACGGGCACCGGGGTATCAATCATCCGGTCTGGAACATGCAGCGCAATGCTCTAGAGATCACTTCGCAGAATCACGGTTTTTGTGTCGCCGAAGAAGGACTGTCTGAGAGCTTGGAGGTTACCCACCGTTCGCTGTTTGACAGCAGTATTGAAGGGATTCGCAGCCGAGAAATCCCGGCGTTCTCGGTGCAGTATCACCCCGAGTCATCGCCGGGGCCGCACGAGAGCCAGTATCTGTTTTGCGATTTTACCAGCTTGATGGAAAAACACCCGAATGTCTTTTGAGTCATCGTTCGCGCACGAGGGAGCGGAGAGCTCTTTGTCTTCTTTGGCTGGTTTGCCGGACCCTTCCGTTAATTTTCGCAAAATTCTGGTAATCGGAGCCGGGCCGATTGTGATCGGTCAGGCCTGCGAGTTCGATTATTCGGGAACTCAGGCCTGCCGCGCGCTCAAGGAAGTCGGCTTCCATGTAGTGTTGCTCAACTCCAATCCGGCCACCATCATGACCGACCCGGATCTGGCGCACCGCACCTATATTGAGCCCATCCGGCCCGAAGTGGTCGAGCAAATTATCGTCAATGAGAAGATTGAGGCATTGCTGCCCACTTTGGGAGGCCAGACAGCCCTAAACTGCGCCATAGAACTGGACCGCTTGGGAATTTTGCAGCGTCACAACTGCAAGATGATCGGCATCACCATCGAGGCCATTCGCAAGGCGGAAGACCGCAGGCTCTTCGACCAGCTGATCCGCCAAATTGGTTTGCGTACACCACGCAATAGCGTGGTCAGCAGCATGGATGAGGCCTACCGGGCTCTGGAGCTAGTGGGGCTGCCCGCCATCATCCGCCCTTCTTTTACTCTGGGGGGCAGCGGCGGCGGAGTGGCCTACAACCACGAGGAGTTTGAACAGATTGTACGCGGTGGCCTGGCCACCTCACCGGCCCGTCAGGTGCAGATCGATGAGTCGCTGTTGGGCTGGAAAGAATATGAACTGGAGGTGGTCCGCGACAAAAATGACAACTGCATCATCATCTGTTCGATTGAAAACATCGATCCGATGGGCGTGCACACGGGCGACAGCATTACCGTGGCCCCTGCCCTGACCCTAACGGATAAAGAGTACCAACAGATGCGCGATGCGGCCTTTGCCATTTTGCGCGCGGTCGGTGTGGAAACGGGAGGCTCAAATGTGCAGTTCACCCTGAATCCGGTAAACGGTGAGCTGCTGGTCATCGAAATGAACCCCCGCGTCTCACGCTCTTCGGCCCTGGCCAGTAAGGCCACCGGTTTCCCGATTGCCAAGGTCGCAGCCCTTTTGGCCGTGGGCTATACTCTGGAACAAATCCCCAACTCCTGTACCGGCGGGGTCACACCGATTTCGTTTGAGCCGACTCTGGACTATGTAGTTACGAAGATTCCACGCTTCAATTTTGAGAAATTCCCCGAAAGTCCGCGTCTACTCGGCTCCTCGATGAAGGCTGTGGGCGAGGTAATGGCCATCGGTCGGAACTTTCTCGAGAGCCTGCAAAAGGCCTATCAGTCGCTGGAAGAAAACCATTGCACTCTGAGCGAGCAGCACGAGCTGGAAGACAGGTCCGAGGCCGAAATCCTGAAATTGCTCTCCAAACCGCTGCCGGAACGGCTGCTGAACATAGTTCAGGCAATTCGCCAGGGTCTCAGTCTGGAGCAGATCCATCGGGTAACCTGCTTTGACCCTTGGTACTTGCAGCAGTTTGCCCGCTTTGTGGCTCTGGAGAACGAATTGAAGGCAGCTGAGGCTCCGGATGCTGAGCTGCTGCTGCGCACAGCTCAGCACGGTTTCAGCCAGAAACGCATCGCGCAGCTGACCGGGCAGAGCCTGATTGAGCTGCGCCGACAGTACCGTGTCAGCGGCTTGAAGCGGGTATATAAATGCATCGACACTTGTGCCGCCGAATTTGAAAGCAGTACTCCCTATTTCTACAGCAGCTGGGAACGGGAGTTTCGCGCAGCGGACTCACAGAATGGAACTGCGGCTCTGTCCTACTGCGAGGCCCGGCCCAGCGAGCGGCAAAAGATCATCATTCTGGGCAGCGGGCCCAACCGCATTGGCCAGGGCATCGAATTTGACTACGTCTGCGTACAGGGCATCTTTGGTTTGCAGCGTCTGGGCTACGAAGTAATTATTGTCAACTGCAACCCGGAAACCGTCTCCACCGACTATGATGTCGCTGACCGCTTGTACTTTGAACCGGTCGAACTGGAGTATGTGCTCGACATTGTGGCGGTGGAGCAGAGCCGGGGCCAACTCAAGGGGGTGATCGTGCAATACGGCGGCCAGACCCCGTTGAAGCTGGCCAAGGGCTTGGAGGCCGCCGGGGTACCATTGCTGGGTCCTTCTCCCCGGATCATTGATCTGACCGAAGATCGCCAGGAGTTCAGCAAATTGCTCTCCCGGCTGGGCATCGTCCAGGCACCGCACGGTACGGCACAGAACACCGAAGAAGCCTGCGAGGTCGCGCGCGGGCTCGGCTATCCGGTGCTGGTGCGGCCCAGCTTTGTGCTGGGTGGCACCAAAATGCGCATTCTGCACGCAGAGCATGAACTGTTGGACTATCTGAGTACGGCCCGGATTGACTACAGCGTCGGGCCCCTGTTGATCGATTCCTACTTGGAAATGGCCACCGAGCTGGACATTGATGCCATCTGTGACGGCCAAAGAGTCCACATTGCCGGCATCATGGAGCATATCGAAGAAGCGGGAATTCATTCGGGCGATTCGGCCTGTTCGCTGCCTCCGTTCTCGATTGAAGAGCATTACTTGGAGCGCGTGCGCGCCATTGTGGTAAAGCTGGCTCTGGAATTGAAAATCGAGGGTCTGATTAATATGCAGTTTGCTTTGTGTGGCGGCCATGGCAGTAGCGACCGTGAAATCTATTTATTGGAAGTCAATCCGCGGGCCAGCCGCACCACTCCGTTCGTGGCCAAGGCCACGGGCTTGCCCGTGGCTCAGGTCGGAGCCCAGATCATGGCGGGTAAGAAGTTGGACGAACTGTTGCCCGAAGAGGTGCTGGCGCAGCTTGATGTGCCCCACTATGCCATCAAAGAAGTGGTACTACCCTTCCGGCGTTTCCCGGAGTCCACGACTCTGTTGGGGCCGGAGATGAAGTCCACCGGCGAGGTGATGGGACTGAGTCAGGACTTTGCTCAGGCCTTCAGCAAGGCGTACCTGGCCGGAGACCAGCACCTGCCCTGCAACAGAAACAAACAGCACCGCAGCGGCCCGAAGAGCAACTGCGGCCTGATTCTGTTTGTGCTCCAAGATGCCGGACATTTGCAGTTGTGGCAGAAACTGGCCCGCTCTCTGTGCGATCTGGAGTTTGCCATCGGCCTGCTCGCTTCCCCGGAAGTTGAAGAGTGCTTCCAGGCTGAGGGGATACCCTTTCAGAATGTCCCTTCTGTGGGGGCACAGCGCCCTAACGTACTGGATATGATTATCGACGATGAAGTGGCCCTGATCCTGAATCAGACGGCGCGGGATGAGGCACACAGCAGCGAGCACCGCAGAATCCGCCAGATTGCGGTGGCCCATGACATTCCCTACACCACTACACTCAACGGTGCCCAAGCCCTAGTCGGGGCCATCAGCTGGTACGGTGAGAACCAGATCCAGACCCTCGCCCTGCAGGATTTGCTGCCGGTAATCGAGCTGCCGGGCCAGTAGGCAGAACCGTGAAAATATTCTGTACTTGATAATACTTCGTAAAGTTTTCGGCCATTTGATACGATATCTATGCCAATGACACTTTTTTGTCAGAGGGGGAGCTTCGGAAACTACTGTCCGGCGTTGAGCGGCAACTCTTTTATTGATAGCATATCAGTAGATATTGTGATCCCCGGTTTTGTGCCGGATCATTTTCGGCGATATGTCTCCTGTTTTGCTGTTGTGAAAGCTTGCTTTGCTTGGCAGTGTGAGAAACTGTCTGGAATCTTGTCTTCGTTGTGCAAAATTTCCAGCGAGGAGCCGGAACATATCTTCAGCTGTATGGTGGCCTTAGCGTTAAAGCTACTGGCTAAAGGGCACCTCTAAAAAGATCGTAAGTTCGGCTTGGGATGAGGGTTCCGGACAGATCTGGCAGGTTCTCGGAGACAGGCAGGCTGGACTTTCGAGATTTTCACGATAGCGAGATAAGGAGTGCCGGGCTGTACTTTGTTGTATAGCAAGGATTTCTTGGCAGCAGGTGGCCGTGCGCAGCAAGAGCTTTGCGGCGATTCTCGCCAAAGCTGCTATTCGCGAATACGATCGTAAATCTGGCGGAAGTTACTCATCTCCGACAGTTTGCCGGGGCAATTTGCAGGAGATCCCGAAAGCATTTGACAAAAATTGAGAAGGAGTTTATATGAAGCAAGCCGTATTGATTCTGTTTGCGACTGCATTTTTTCTGTTTGGCGGGGTTTCGCTCTGGGCCGAAGACCCTTTGTACGAAACGGTTACAGTTGAGACCTTTGACGGACCAGGTGCGAGCAAATTCCACAATGGAGCAACAGCGCGGATTCTGCAAGAGGATGGCAGTACGGAGATTGTCGATATTTCCGGCCAAGATGTGGTCTGGTATGTCGATAACTCGTTGGCCAGCCGCTATGCCACGGAAGATTTTCCGGTTTCGAAGTACACGAATAGCTGGCCGATTGACCTGTTTGGAGTGAATCCCCAAGATTCAGAAACTTTGCAGACCTTTGGTATCCGGGTCAAATTTGATCGTCAAGGATACAATTACTTTGGCGTTTATACCGGTACAGAAATTGATGGCGAATGGTCTGCACAGGCCCTGCCTCTTTCCCCCGATGACCTGCCGGGTCGGATTAAAAATATCAATGTTTGGGTCTGGGGTGCCAATTACAACTACACTATTGAAATGCATGTGCGTGATTATCAGGGTGTGACTCACGTATTTCCGATGCACGTAGTCTCGGGCATAAATTATCAGCGTTATCGCTCCGGGAGTCTCCAGTTTGTCGGTTGGCGCAAAATGGCAGCGAATGTGCCGAACAATGTGCGACAGGACAGTAGTTACAGTTTGCAGGATTACCGTCTGAAATTTATCAAGTTTGTCGTGCGCACTGACCCCTATGAACGGGTAGATGATTTCTACATTTATTTTGACCAGATGCAGGTTACCATTGATACGTATTCCAACTTCTATGATGGTAAGGACCTCGCTCAGCCGGAACGCATCAGAGACATCTGGGGCTCAGATGCTACTGGTGGGGACAATGCCAGCATTGAAGACGGCCAGTAAACTCAGGAAAAGGAGAATTGAAGAGGTATGAAGAAATATCGTATGACTTTGCTCAGCATTCTGAGCCTGATGTTGCTTGGTCTGGTGGGTTCTGTTCTGTTTGCTCAAGATGCTGGCGACATTGATGCCGATCCCACTTATCTGGATCAGACGCAGGCGCAGCAGAACATCAAAGAATTCCCGATCCGCAGTTTCGAAGACGAGGGTTTCTGGAGTGGTTATTTTTCGCGTGACAACGGTCTGATTCAGACTCGCACCCGGATCTCGGCCGGTCCTCAGGCCAAGCCTCCGTTGCCGACTGTCGAGGGTGAAGGCTCGGACAACACCGCAAACAACGACAGTAATATCTTGGGCGTGCGGATCGACTTCCGGCGCCGTGCTGTCGGTGAAGCCTTTGTGTTGCCGTTACGTCCGGTGCCGATTGAAGGTACGGTCAAAACGGTTTCGGTTTGGGTTGCGGGTCGCAATTCTACGCATGTCCTGAAGCTGGTGGTCCGTGACCGCTTTGGCAATCGTGCTGAGCTCTACATGGGAAAACTGGACTTTTTGGGCTGGAAAAAAATGACGGCAGCTATACCGCCCTATCTCAAACAGCGCGACTTCCATTACGGCAATATAGGTACGGGTCTGTTGATTGAGTCATTCAAGATCGAAACCAGCTTGAAGGATTCCTACGGAACATTATATGTGTATTTCGATGATCTGCGTGCTACCACTGACCTCTTTGGTATTGATGCCAAAGATCCGGATGATCCTTCTGACAATTGGTGATTTGATTGTGTGAAACTCATCTGGTGTTCACTTCTGAAACACTCCAAGTTTTGGCTTGGAGTGTTTTTCTATGCAATCCTAAAACAGACGTAAATGTCGGAATGCGCGTGTTTGAGCCTAGGATATAGCAGCAGACTGCGGCAATAAGCTTTCCAGCCATATTTCACGACAGCGGGGAAGGGAAGTCGAAGATTATCTTTTGTTCTATGGCCTAGTCAGGGGAGACTGCAAGCCAGCTGTCATTCTTTTAGCGGTTGGTTTTTTCTTTTCCATGCGCGGGAATATTTGGCCCGATGTTTGCTTTGGGGAATGATAAGGGGACCTCTAAAAATTCCAGTTACGCGTGGAATCGCGATCTTTTCCGCGAGAAAAAGGTTCTGCCTTGCGGCAGAATTTGTAGGTTGTGGCCTGCTGCGCCGCACGCACTGCCTGCCGTTGGCAACTCATTTCAATACAGCAAAGTGTTAGAGGTTCCCTAAAGGGAGGATAATATGTTGAGAGAAAAATCACAGCATTACAACTTAGAGGAAGCATTTGGCAATCGCTGCTTTACCGAGTGCGAATTGCAGAACCGCTTGCCTAAATCGTGTTACAAATCCTTGCAGGCAGTGCGTCGAGGGGAAAAAGCACTCGACTTGCAGACCGCCGATGTGATTGCCACGGCGATGAAGGACTGGGCACTGGAACACGGGGCTACTCATTTCAGTCATTGGTTCCACCCGCTCACGGGCTCCACGGCGGAGAAGCACGAAGCCTTTATCGTACCACAAAAAGATGGTTCGGTGATGTCCGAATTTTCGGGTAAAGAACTGATCATGGGAGAGCCGGATGCCTCTTCTTTTCCCAGCGGCGGTCTGCGCGCCACATTTGAAGCGCGCGGCTACACAGCTTGGGATACCTCTTCTCCAGCGTTCCTGAAGAAAAATAGTGCCAGTTCATTGGTGCTCTGTGTTCCAACGGTGTTTGTTTCGTACACCGGAGAGGCCCTGGACAAAAAGGCTCCGCTGCTGCGCTCAATGGCGGCGGTTTCCAAGCATGCGGTGCGGATGCTGCACGCGCTGGGGCAGAAAAATGTGTCGCATGTGGACAGCAATGTCGGCCCGGAGCAGGAATATTTTCTGGTCAGCCGGGAACTGTTCGACAAGCGTCCCGACCTGCGCCTGACGGGCCGAACCATGATTGGGTCGATGCCTGCCAAGGGTCAGGAATTGGATGACCATTATTTTGGCAGCATTCCCGAAAGAGTTTCATCGTTCATGGCCCAACTGAATGAAGAGCTTTGGGATCTCGGGGTCGCGATGCGCACGCAGCACAATGAAGTGGCTCCCAACCAGTTTGAGTTGGCCCCGATTTATAGTTCTTCAAACCAGGCCACCGACCAGAATCAGATTGTGATGGAAACCCTGAAGCGGGTTGCCCAGCGCAATGGCCTAGTCTGTCTGCTGCACGAAAAACCCTATGCCGGAGTCAACGGTTCGGGGAAGCACAACAACTGGTCGCTGAGTACGGATACCGGAGTCAATTTATTTGGTCCGGGCAAGACGGCTGCGGACAATCAGCGCTTCCTGCTGATGGTGGCGGCAATGCTGAAAGCCGTAGACAAAAATGCTGCGCTGCTGCGTCTGACGGCCAGTTCTGCGGGTAATGACCACCGCCTTGGTGCCAATGAAGCACCCCCGGCCATCATTTCGGTGTTTTTGGGCAAAAAAATGGAAGAAACCCTGGCAAGTTTTGCCAGTGGCAAATCGCGGTCCGATCAGGATAGTACAGACGTCATTGCTGTGGGCTCACCGTTTGTGCCGGAGCTGCCCAAGGACAACTCCGACCGCAACCGCACTTCACCGTTTGCCTTTACCGGCAACAAATTCGAGTTTCGTATGGTTGGTTCGGCGATGTCGATTGCCGACTCCAATATCGTACTGAATGCTGCGGTAGCTGATGTTCTGGCCGAATTTGCCGATGTTCTGGAGCAGAGTTCCGACATCAATAAAACGGTTCAGAAACTAGTTAAGCAGAGCTATGAAGCTCACAAGCGCATCATTTTTAACGGTAATGGTTATGCGGATGAGTGGCAGGAAGAAGCTGCCCGACGAGGCCTGCCCAACCTAAAGAACACCCCGGCCGTGCTGCCGACACTAATCAGCGATCCGGCAATCGAATTGTTTGGCAAGCACGGGATTCTCAATAAGGATGAGCTGTATTCGCGCTATGAAATCCGCTTGGAAACCTATAACAAGCTGTTGAATATTGAGGCTCTGGTTCTGGAAGAAATGTCGAATACCGGCGTGATCCCGGCCGGGCAAGCCCAATTGTGTGACAGCATTCAGGCCATTCGCCAGCAGGAAAAGCTGGGTTTGAACACCAAACAGCAGAAGCGCCGGGTAGAGGATATCAATGACCTGCTGGAGAAGACCATTGAGTTTACATCCCAGCTACATGCCGTACGTCAAGAGTCGGAAGCGATGGAAAGCGATTTACAACAACAGGCTAATTTTGTCTACAACAAGATGATTCCGCTGATGAATACACTGCGTGAGCAGATCGACCGGCTGGAGCATCTGTGCGACCGACAAAACTGGCCCTATCCTTCTTATGAGGAACTCTTATTCACTCTATAGAAGGCTGATTCACTCTGAGTGAGAGGAACTTCTCAGATTGCAGGAAAGGCTGTGCCGGGCCTTGCCTGCAATCTGAGGCGGGCTACTGCTCGCAGGGCAATGCTGCTTGGTGCGGAGTGGAAGTTCCAGAGCTTCTGCTGAGGCCCAGACCCTGCAGAATCCGAACCAGCAAACTTTCCTCAGGCTTGTGGTAGAAGATTCCGCCCCCCGCAGGGCCCATACCGCGCAGGAACAAGTAATAGCAGCCGCCAAAATGTTTGGAATAGCAGAATGCTGTGCCATACTGCAACTTAAAATAATAATACACCACAGCCAGGTAAATCAGGTACTGCATCTGGTACTGGTGACTGACCATCAAATGCTCTAAGGCTTCGGTGTGGTAGGATTGCGCTTGGAAATATTCCAGTTGCTCCGCATGTTCCCGTTCATTTTGCGCTGCATCAGAGTTTAGCTGCTGGAGCTGCTGTGCGCTTTCGGCTGTGAGGTTACTCTTCCAGTCCAGCAGGTAGAGTTTTCCGTTGTGCAGGAACAGCAGATCGATAAAGCCCTTAAGGAAACCCCGCGATATCTGGATCTTCGCCCCGGCCTCTAGGTGGAATAATTCACCGTTGAGCAGGCTGTGTTGTGGAATGCTGAGCAGAAATTCCAGCTCGTGCCGGCGCTGCTGATCGGAGAGCCGGCACAGTTGCAAAGGTGGAGTGCCCGCCGGGTTGTTATTATGGATGGCGTGCAGGTCGCTGTGCAGCGTGTGCCAAAGTATCCGGCACAGGGCCGGATAGGCCTTTTGGATCCAGCTGCGCGGGAAATAATGTCGGCTTTGCAGGCTGAGCTGCTGGTAGAACTGCTCGCTGTGGAGCAAATCGGGGATAGTGCTCCGGGAGAGCAGCTGGTAGTCCAGTATCTCCAGCAGGTCGTGCAGCAGTTTACCCAGCTGCACTCCGGGACTCAGCAATAATTCGTGCCAGTACAATTCCTCCATCTCTGAGCTTTTTGAGTCCCCTGCATCTCTGGGAGCTCCGGAGTCCCTCAGCTCCATTGTTCCCGGCGGTTCCGCACCTTGTGCCACAGCAGTACTGTGCGCAGCAGCCACAAATGGCACAAACGAAGGAGGCAGGGCTGCCAGCTCGTCTCTTTCTCTATCCTGATACTGCCCCAGGCTGTCTTCTATGGATATTTCAGAGTGTCCGGCAGCAGGGATCCGGACTGCGCTATGCTCTCTGTTTTGCTGCAGAGAAGAGAAACTGTTGACTACGGGAAAGCGGAATGCCAGCGCAGCATCCGGCAACGTGCAAAGGGTTTTGCGTGGGAGCTCGGATCCTGAGCTCTGTTGACCGGATGCCCGCAGAGCAAGTTTCAATTCACGGTGGCCCTGCCCGGCAAGACGTTCCACACTGAAATATTGGGGCAGCTGCGCGGCCAAAGCCTGCACTGCTTCCCGCAGGCGATCCGGTTCTGCCGGCTCTGCTGAGCCGGAGCCCAGACCCAGACTTTGGGTGAGCAGGGCGCGGTAGGGCTTTGCTTTGGCGCAGTCGGGATGGAAGGGCAGATAGATCTTACTGCTGGCGCGGGTCAGTGCCACATAAAACAAGCGTTGTAACTCAGCGTATTCCTCCTCTTCCTCCTGTTTTCTGGTTTCCGGATCGGGGACCAGGAAAGCGGTCTGCCGATAGCACAGCTGCTCGCTGACACGATCTTCAGTCTGTGGGGCCCATTCCATCCGGCCGAGCAGGGTTATGCGCCCCGGCCGATTGTCGTGCAGCCCCAGTACCGTCAGCACAATGGGGAATTCCAGACCCTTGGCCTTGTAAACCGTCATTACAGTCACGGCCCTGCCTTCGTTGCAGTCCTGCTCCCGATATTCGTCGGGCAGGAGCTCCGGGTTCTGTTCTCCGGCATTTTGGATCTGCCGGGCCAAGAAAGAACAAAGCTCCCGGGAGTCTAGGGACCGCTGCAGCTGTTCCTCGGTGAGCAGTCCGGCCAGTTGGCGCAAATTGGAGCAGGACTGGCGATTGTCTTGGACAGGCGAAGATTGCGACCGGGCTAGAATGCGGCTGTAGGCATCTTGCCGCAGGCCTTCGGGAACCTTCCCCCGTCTTGACTGTGACAATTGCTCATAGAAAAGCGTGCCGTAGCGGAACAGTTCTTCCAGCACATTTGGCAGATGGCCTTCGTCTACTTGTTCCTGCCATTGGAACAGCCGCTGAATCCATCTGAGACCAAACTCGCTGGACTGCGCATCCATGCTCTGCTCTGTTTGCTCTGGCACAGATCTAACAAGGGGCGGGAGGCCCAACAACTCCCTGGCCTGAACGATGTCCAGCTCAAACAGGGGCGAGAGTAGCAGCCGCAGGCTGTGGTCCAGTTGACGCGGTTGGCACATGGCCAGCAGAAAGTAGTGCAAGGCCTTGGCAAACGGATCACAGAAAACATTGTTGTCCTGGCTGAACCGGGCCGCTATACCGGTTGCCTGGAGCTTCTGCTGGACCAGACGGCAGTCGCGGTTGCGGTCCATCAGTACGGCGATGTCATCGGGCTCCACCCGGCGTTCTGTGAGAGGAATATCCGTTGCGGGAGCAGGAGCTGCTGAGTGGGAGAGACGGTAGTCGCAGTGCAGCAACTTGCTCACTTGTTGCACAATAGCAGTGATCGTAGCGTCCTGAAGCTCGCCTTTGGTTTTATTTTTGGGGTTTTTGTCCTGATCTGGGGGCTCTGGCGAGGGCGCGATCGGGGGGGGGGAGCAGTCGAGGAAGCAAAGCGCACCGCGCGTGCGAGTCTCATCGCCCGTATTCTGCGGGGGGAGCGTGTATTCGCGGAGGAAAGGTATGCTCTGCTCTGCTGCTCCGGCCTTGCGGGCCGCATCCACCGGCTCAAAGAAACCCTGCCACAGCTGGGAGAAAATCCGATTACAGGCACCAATAACGGAAGAATTTGAGCGGTAGTTTTGGCGCAAGCGAAAGCGGTGGTCGCAGTGCTGCTGCACGAGCTGGTAGAGCTGAGTGCTGGCACCGCGGAATCGGTAGATGCTCTGCTTAGGGTCTCCGACAATAATAAAATTCCGATTGCGCTGAATACTTTGTATATGATTCAATCCCTGGGCGATATATCTGGGATGATTTTCACTCAGCACAGTCCCGGAACCAAAGATCTGATAGAGTATCTGCCACTGCACCGGATCGGTATCTTGGAATTCATCCACCAGTGCGCAGCGGTACTGAGCGCGAAGCAGCCGCAACAGAGTCTGCCGGTCGCCGTAGTGCCGTAGCACCAGCACCCGGTATAGGCCCTCGACCATGTCACTAAAGCTGCGTGTGCCATACAGCAAGCGGCTTAGTTCCAGCTGTGGTGCAATGCGTTCCCGCAGGCGCAGCAGAAAACGGGTGGCGAACATTGCCCTCAGTGCCTGAGTTCGATGTTGGCAGAATTGTTCCGGCTTATGAGGGGGTGAGTCACCCAGGCACGGGGTGAGAGTTGCGAGAAACTGCTGCACTTTCAAAGTCGCAGAGTAGCCTTGCCAAGTTTCTGCCAGGCTGCCATACTTCTGCGGATATTGAGGGTTGTTCTGCTGCACCATGTCCGGTTGCAACATAAGCAAGAGTTCCAGATAGGGAGCCAACAGCCTCTCCGTATCTTCGGGATACTTGGGATGAGGTGGCTGGCAGAGCAGCAGTTGCAGCAGCTCAGCAAAACGGCAGTGCCCCGCTGCGTGTAGCCTGCGCAGTTGCTTAAAAAAGTCTTGTGCTGTTGCCTCATCATAATTGGGGGGCAGATTCTTAGGAGGTTTGCCGTTGGCCCTCCTGCCAAAGCAGGCATCGGGCCACTTACTTTGCGCCAACTGGCAAAAGGCTTGGTAGGCCGGGCCCTGTTCTGTGTCAAACTGTCTGGAAAGTTGTTCCAGTTGCTGCAATTCGGCTGCGCCGGGCACCAGACGGAAGCCGGGATGTCTTTGCCAAAAAGGTTCCAGTTCCTTGGTCTGGCAAAGTTCCAGTAATTTATCTATCTGGAATTTCTGGAGTTTTCTGTGAGCTGACCGGCTGTTCCCCTTGGGCTCTGCGAGCATCGGCCCTGCCCATTTGAGGTCTTGTTCGGCCTCCGGGCCGAAGTCGTTGTTTTGCAGATCGTTTAGCAGTAGCTCCCCCAGCGGATTGCTGCTGAGGTCAATCTCGGCGTCCGCACAGAGGCTCTGTCCGGTTTCCAAGGCGAATTGTTGCAGGGAGCTGCGGAAGAAACCGTGAATGGTTGAAATATCGGCCTCACTGTATTGATTCAGTGCGCGCAGAATATGGGCGCGCTGTGTTTCTGCCCGGTGTGCAGTTTTCTCGGGCAGGTTTTCCAGTTCCCGCAAGCGCAGGCTGAGCTTGCGCCGTATGCGCTCGCGCAGCTCGCTCGCGGCCTTGTCGGTATAAGTGATCAGCAAAATCTGCCGGATACTGATACCGTAGTGCTCCACCAAGCGGCAGACAATTTGTTCCAAGGTATAGGTTTTACCGGTGCCGGCGGAGGCTTCAATGCTCAGGTTGCTCAGCAACGGGGCTTCTTCGAGGTTGAATTCTGGTATGTCTGTGGATGAGGAGCTGGTGGGCATGGTTTATGAGAACCTTTAAGATGGGAAGCTCTAAAAAATTCGCTTTCGATGCTGAATCAGCGAAATTTTGCCGATGGCGAGGAGGTGAAGCCGAAGCATACTTTGCTGTATGGTAAGGCTTTGCTGACGAAGCTGCTCGGCAACAGGATCGCGATTCAGTGCGGAATTGGAATTTTTAGAGGTACCCTTTAGAGCTTCCCTTCACGATTGCCGAAGAGGCCCATGGAAGCAGTCTCGTTAAGCCATCCGGTTTGCAGAGTATCTTCGGCAATATTTACGACAACATCAAGGCGGACAAAGATTTGGCTTCCCACACAAAAGCGCTCACAACCTTTCAGAGCAATCGCAGGCTGGGGTGGCAGATACTCAGCCGGGAGGAAGTGTTTTGCGCCCCGATTTTCAAGTTGTTTCGTTCCCGGCGTTCCCATGTGCGCAGCAAGCCTGGCCTTGCGGGCCGCGGCGGTGCAGAAGAGCTGAGCGGGGATTTTTATTACTTGGCAGCCAACGACTGGGTCACGGTAATTCCCCTGATACGCAACCAGCAGAGCGGGGAATACGATATGATTCTGGTCGAGCAGTTCCGCCACGGCAGTGAGCAGGTAGTTCTGGAGTTTCCTGCCGGAGTGATCGATTCGGGAGAAGGGCCGCGTGAGAGTGCTCTGCGCGAGATGGCTGAAGAGACCGGTTACAGGCCGGAGAGCGTGTTACGCTGTGAGCAGCTGGGTTCCAGCTACCCCAATCCGGCAATCATGTCCAACCGGACCTTTACCTATGGAGTGCTGCTGGATGAGACCGCCTTGCCGCAGGAGCAGCAACTGGACGGGCTGGAATCCTTGGAGGTGCACCGGATGGCCATTGGGCAGCTCAAGGAGCTGGCATTGGATCAGGAAGCTCCGTTTAATAGTGCGCTCATGCTGCAATCGCTTTTCTGGCTGGAAAACTCTGAGTTTTACCTGTCGCTTTTGTGAGTCTCGTCAATGGGCCGCCAGTCCAACTTCCCGTTCCGTTTGCACATTAGAGGCGCCCAAACAGCCGAACCGGATTCAGCGGACTGGAACCGGCTTCTTTTTGAAATATTGGAACAGTACCCGGCCCCGAATCTGCTCAATGTTGACCGGCCCCCAGTATGAAGAATCATTGCCGATGTCGCGATTATCAGCGAGCACGAAGTATTCGCCCTTGCGTAGGGTAACGGTTTTGGTATTGCCCAACAGCGGCAGGTTGCGGGGCCAATCACGGGTTTTTTGTTCATTGGAAAGTATTTCATAATTTTTCTGAATCAGCTCAAATTCTGAAGTAAAATATCCGGTTTCCTTGTTCTCGGAACTCTCTGGCTGGATTTGGGCGATATTATTGGCCATATAAATAGTGTCACCAGGGATGCCGATTACCCGGCGCACCATATAGGGATTTTGCCCCAAGTGCTTCATACGGTTCAAGTCACCAATATTCAGGGTGATGAAGCGATACAGGGTATTGAGCCAGTCCAGCCCGAGCGGCAGGGTTTTGTGATATGGGGCTGCGAGTACCACAATGCTTCCCCGGGAAATTTTTCGACTAAAGTGAATGATGCTGTGGGGCATGCCGACCGAACTATAGATCAGATAACTGTTTTGATTGATGTTGGGAGCCATCGAAGCGCTTTTGACCCGCAACGGGATCAAAATGGTATGAAAAAACAGGTGCAGGGTGTAGATACTAACGATAATAATCAGCACAGGGACCTTGCGGGTATGGCCGAAGAAACGGTTCTTCTTGGAATTTTGGTTCTTGTATCGGTACATGGGCGGTGCTTAAATTCTGGCTTCGGAGTGAATCGAAGATAACCGAGATGACGAGAGTCTGGAAGAGTGAGACCATGAACGCAAGCCGAGCCATACTTTGCTGTATGGCACCAATGTGAGCTGGCGCAGCATTGGTGAACTGGCAGGCCGCTCCAGCGCGAGACGCGCAGCGCTGGAGAATGGGGAAGGGCCGTGCACAGCTAGGCCCGACCTTCAGCAAAGAGCCTGCTTCCTCTCTTTCGTGACAGTGGTAAATGGCGGGGCGAAGCAGGCCGTTTGCCACAAACCCTGCCGTAAGGCAGAACCTTTACTCCGTGAAAAAGACCGAGTCTGGCGCTCCATCCTTCTGTGGTGGGGAATTTTTAGAGGTCCCTGGAGCTTCTCTGATTCTACGAGCGTGGGCTAAGGTTGCGAAAGCGGCCCAAAGGCGCAACAATATAACTGACTTGCCCTTGTAAGTCATCTCTGTTCAGGATGCCAAACCACCTTCCGTCATGAGAGTGATCGCGATTGTCGCCAAAGGGTTCCAAGTAGCCTGCCGGAATGGCATCGCCCAGGCGTTCGCCGATAAAACGGCTGCGGATGGGCACATCGTGGGGGTTGCTCAGATAGGCATTGCGCACCCGCTGTTCAAAACCGCTGTCCATTGCATAAAAAGAAAACCGGTCAAACGCAGAAAGATCGCGCTGTGTTTCATAGGTCAGGCCCAGCTGCTCTTTCAAATCCTCCTCGGCAATAAAGTTCCCTGCTCCTGCTAAACGGATTTCAGGATTCCCACCGCGAAAGCGTACCCGGTCGCCTCCGAGAGCGACCACCCGCTTAACCAGCAGTGGCGGCTGGTAGCCATTGAGGGCATACTGATAGCCGGGTACGGTGCCGGGAGCGAAGAGCATTGGCTGGGAAGCCAAGCGCACAGGCGCGCGGGGTTGATTTTCGTTGGCCTTAACGTCCAGATCGACTCTGCTCACAGTCAAGAGGAAGATGATGCGTTGGGCGACCAGAAACAGCGTCCCCGGCCTGCGGTATTCGGGTGAGACGAATGGGATTACGGTACCGCGTTTGATTTTGCGTTGCGAAAACAATTTCGCTGCGAAAGGGTAGGGTTCCAGACCAAAGGCCAGCTTGTTGACCATCACCCGATCTTTTACCAGTAACGTTGGCACCATGGAACCGGAGGGAATGACAAAAAGCTGTAGCAGAAACTGGTGGATCAGCAGCACTGCCAGAAAAACGTTGAGTCCTAATTCCAGCCAGTCGCGCAGAATAGAGATACGCTGCTGACGCAGCTTTTGTTTATAAGTGCGGTAACGGAGCCAGTTGATCAGAGCTTCGGTGCCGAGCACCAGCCAATCTGCAGGGCTGCGGGAGCCTGAGATCCATTCAGTAGAATTTTTTTCGGTGTCTGTATTCATACAGGTTTCTCATCACTTAAGTATATGGGAACCTTCCGGCATTTGATGGGCGTTCTTGCTCGTTCCAGCGAACAGCTCGGGCTCTTTGCTTTGCAAGAGGAGCGAATTCTTGGATCTCCCCTTTGGGAAAATGCGATGGGCCACTTCTAAAAATTCCCCACCACAAAAAGATGCTGCGCCAGACTTGATCTTTTTCACGGAGCAGCTTCCTTAGGAGAGGCAGCAGGCTCTTCTGAGGAAGCTGCTCGTTCCCAAAGAGCGAGCAAGAGCGCAGAATGGAATTTTCAGAGGTTCCCTTATCAGTATCCACTATATCATAGTTCACAGCAAAAAGACAGAGCATCTGTGCTAGTCAACGCATTCTCTTTCAATTACAATGCGCGACCATGAAAATTATCAATACAGCGATTATTATACTCGGTGCTTCGGGTGATCTGGCCAAAAAGAAGTTGCTTCCTTCATTGAATCATTTGATTGCAAGGGATTACCTGGACTTGCGGACTTGCCGGGTCATTGGTAACGGGCGCAGCGACATCAGTCATGAAGAGTTTCAACGACGCAGCGGCTGCGGCGAAAACCCGGAACAGGCCGGAGTTTACAGTTATTTTTGCGGGGTCAGCGGGCTGTGGAGCTACGCCAAAGAACTGGAAAAGCAGGTCCGGGGTGGTTTTGAGAGCCATATTGTTTTTTTCTCGCTTCCCGCCAGCGCCTATGTGGAACGTTGCTCCCAATTGCTCGAAGATGGCTTTCCCGCTTCGGAGACCCGGGTGGTGATCGAAAAGCCCTTTGGCTATAACTCAGCGACTGCCCGGCAGCTCAACAAAGACCTGTTGCAGTACTTCCCCGCCGACCAGATTTACTTGATTGATCACTATCTGGGCAAGGAAACGCTGCAAAATATTATGGCGATCCGCTTTGCCAACCAGTTGTTCAACCCGATCTGGAGTCGCAATCACATCCATGCCATCGAAGTTAATGGTTTTGAAACCATTGGCATCGACGGGCGGGGGAACATTTACGAAAAGATGGGGGCAATTCGCGATGTGATGCAGAACCACTTGCTCCAGCTCTTGGCCCTGACGATGATGGAGCGGCCCAAATCCTTGCAAGCCAACGATATTCGCGCGGCCAAGCACGAGCTGCTCAAGGCTGCCCGCTGTGTCCGGGCCCATCGCTTTCAGTACGAGGGCTACCGCCAGGAGGTTAATGTGGCCCAGGACTCGCAGGTCGAGACCTATGCCGAGCTGGAATTGGCAGTCGACAATCAGCGCTGGCAAGGTGTGCCGGTCTATATCCGCGGCGGTAAGAAAGTACACCGCGCCGGTGTCGAGGTAATCTTGCACCTCCGCAGTGGCGATCCTCTGTACCACAATGACCGAGAGTTGATTATGGTCCGGGTGCAGCCCAATCCCGGCATCGAAGTCTGGCAGAAGGCCAAAAAGCCTGGTCTGATTGAGAATCAGCACTTCCCCTTGCAGGACTTTAGCCTGAACTATAACTTGCGCTACCGTCAGGGCCAGAACCGCGACGGTGTAGAGGCCTACACTCAGTTGTTCTACAGCGTCCTCTGTGGCGATAAGTCCCTGTTTGTACATATTGATGAAGCAGTGACCGCTTGGGAAGTGGTGGAAAATGTGCTGGACCAAGGGCGGGTTCAGTTCTACCGGCCCAACACAATGCCCAAGGGTGGCCTACCCTCTTGGCTGCGCGAGGGATAGCGGGAACTCTCCTTTTTTCGTCTCTTGTGTCACGGGAGGAAATTCTAATTCCTCAATTTCTGATTGAGGATTGAGTGTCAATTTTATTGCAGGGTAGCGGGTTCGGATCGGCGGAAAGGCTCTGTCACAGTTTTCAGAAGAGTAGCTTCCCATACACAAACGGCTGTGCCGGAGTTGCTTAGCTCAGTGCTCAAAACAAGGGGGGCGCATGCATATCCTGGAACTGGAAGTGCGCGACTATGAGTGCGACTACCAGAGGGTAGTCAATAATTCTGTGTACTTGAACTACTTAGAGCACGCGCGCCACCAGGCAATCAAGCAGCATTTCAGTGTGCCCGAGCTGAGCCGGCAGGGAATTGACCTGGTCATCTCCGAAGTACGTTTGCGCTATTTGTCTCCTCTGCGCCCGCAGGATTGCTTTGCCGTACAGACTTCATTCGCTTTGCAAGGTCAGTTCCGCCTGATTTTTGAGCAGCAGATCCACCTGAGTGGGGAGCCGCATTCAGCAGGGCAGGGGCAGCAGATTCTGAGCGCTCGAATCTGTGTGGCTGCACTGGAGTGCGGCAGGCCCTGCCCTTTTGCCCGCATCACTGAGCTCTGTGGCTATCAGTTTACCTGAGGCTAAAAGCTGCTCCAGAAGATATTGCGGTCGCCGTAGCGTCGATACTCGATGGCTTCCAGCAAGGATTCCTGGTCGATCTGCTCCTTTTGTTCGACATCGGCAATGCTCCGGGCAATGCGCAGCACCGAGTGGCAGGCTCGCGATGAGAGGCCCAGCTTCTCGACCGCCAGGTGAAACAATTTGCGCGAAGGCCCGTTGATGGGGCATAAAGCAGACAGCTGACCCGCCGGAATACGCGAATTATAGGGCTTGTGTCGGCTCGCTTTCAGTGCGCCAAAACGCTGCTGCTGCCACAACCGGGCACGCTTGATGCGCGTGCGAACCAGTTCAGAACCCTCTTCTTCGCCCTCCAGCAAGGTTTCCACTGGAGTTGGGCTCACCGGAATTCGCATATCGATCCGGTCCAGCAGCGCTCCGCCCACCCGCTTCCAGTACTTGGCAATGGCGGTCTGGGTGCAGATGCAAATGCTCTCTTCGCGCCCCAAGTTGCCACAGGGGCAGGGATTGATCGCCATCAGCAGCTGAAAATCCGCCGGATACCAGAACGATTTCCCGGCTCGCACAATCACGATGCGCTGGCTCTCCAGCGGTTCGCGCAGGCCCTGTAGGTGGCTGGCCTTAAACTCCGGGGCCTCGTCCAGAAACAGCACACCGTTGTGAGCTAGGGATACCTCACCGGGACTCAGTTGCGGCCCGCCGCCAACCAGACCTTCCAGAGTGGCACTGTGGTGCGGCATACGCAGGGGTGCCCGCTGCCGCAAGCCCGGAAGACCTGCCTGCGACCAGATTCGGGTGGTTTCGAGCGCTTCGTCGCCGCTCAAAGGCGGCAGCAGGCTCGGGAGGCTGCGCACCACCATGGTCTTGCCGCAGCCCGGCGGCCCGAAGATCAGCACATTGTGCCGCCCCGCCACAGCGATTTCCACGGCCCGCTTGAGAAGAGGCTGACCCTTGATATCGGCAAAGTCAAGAAAGTCCTCGTGACAATGGGGTTCAGTGCTGCGATCAGGATCCATTTCCCGGCTGTCCGCAGTCCCGTCTCGTGACATCGGGGCTGTGGATATACGTGGCTCTGCCGTCTCCTCAGCTTCAGCCTTTCCGGTAATCGCGCAGAGCTGCCTGCCCAGTCCGGTGATGTGCCGCAGAGCAAAGACCTGCCCCAGCCCCAGAGACAGGGCCTCCTGCAGGTTGCCTGCCGGCACCAGAAAATGCTCGATGCCCATTTCGTAAGCACTGGCCACGGCCGCCAGCACACCATCAATAGAACGCACCCGGCCCGAAAGCTCCAGCTCGCCCAGCACCAGCAGTGAAGGCAGCTCCTCCAGCTCAGCCGGGAGCTGCCGGGATTGCAATAGGATGCTCAGGGCGATGGGCAGATCAAAGCCCGCTCCGCTCTTCCTGAGGCCAGCGGGTGCCAGATTGATCAGGATTCGGTCGCTGGGGTAAAGGTAATCGCAGTGGTGCAGCACGGCCCGCACCCGCTCGCGGGCTTCTTTGACCGCGCCGTCGGGAAGGCCTACGATGTCGGTGTTGGGCATGCCACGCCGGATCGAGCATTCCACGTGAATCAACTGGCCGCTGAAACCGGCCGCAGCGTAGCTGTAAATCATCAATACTCCTTTGAGCAAATTTTTAGAGGCGCCCTGAAGAAATAAGAGGAGCAAAAAACTTTTTAGCGGCAGAATAGCAGAAGGGTAGCTCTAAAAATTTGCTTTTGATGCTGAGCGAGTGGGATTTTCACGATAGCGGGGAAGGCACGATAGCGGGGAAGGAAAGCAGAATGATACTTTGCTGTATCATGGAGCTTTACTGACGAACTATTTGTGGGCACCTCTAAAAATTCCAATTCCGGGCTGAATTGCGATCTTGTTGCCGAATAAAGGTTCTGCCTTACGGCAGGATTTGTGAAGAATGGCCTGCTTCGCCCCGCCATTCTTCACCATCAGCAAAGCCTTATCATACAACAAAGTATGCTTCGGCTTCACTTCCTCGCTATCGGCAAAATCTCGCTGATTCAGCATCAAAAGCGAATTTTTAGAGCTACCCTTGTGACAAAGATCGCCGCTTCAAGCGCGAAATTGGGATTTTTAGCGGTGCCCAAAACTCGATTAGAGAGCGCACGGACTAAAACCACTATTTGTGGAAAAGATTGCAGCTTGCTGTGGGAATACCGATCAGATTCTAAGAGCTACCATTGGCCCGGCTTCCCTTCCTTCTTTCACTCCGCTAGACTGGCGCCTTGGAGAGTTCCAAGGAAGAACCCTTTGGGCAAAGATTTTTAAAAACTGCCTAAACACAGGATGCGCAGAATGCTCAACCGGAAAACAGTCCGGGAGGAACTTGCTGGCAACCCCGTTGATCCAAATGAGCTGGACGCCATCATTGCCACTGACCAGGACTTCCTGATTGGCTTTAACGCGGCAGCCGGATACCGGCTGCCTTGGCCCAACATGCGGGACGATATGGCCTTTTTCCGCAGTACTACGGCAAAGAGCCTGTTGCTGATGGGCCGCAAGACCTTGCAAGGCATCGGTTGCCTGCTGCCGGGCCGCATCAGCCTGGTCTTCAGTTGGCAGCCGGAGTTGAGACTAAGCGATCAGGTGCTGTGCCAAAGTACTGATCTAGATGAGACCCGGCTGCGCCTGCTGCTCGGAGCGCACACTGCCGGGCTGCTGCTGCGCGGCTGGGAAGACTATGCCCGGCTCAATGCAACGGGGATGATCTCTCCATCCCGTCCTCGCCTGCTCATCGGAGGGGCCGGATTGCTTGGGGAAGCATGGTGCCTGGGCCTGCTGAACAAGCTGTATTTCACCCAGGTACAGGCCCGGCTCAGCGCAGGTTGCCGAACAGAAGAAGAGCCGGTGTATCTTCCTTCCGACCTGCGGCAAAACTTGCGCCGGGCTATGGCTGTCAATACCCCGATCCGCAGTCTGGAACAGAACCATCACAACAGCTACGCGGCACATATTTACTGCATTTACCCGGTCAAGCCGGGCTTATATCAGGCTTCTGATCAGAAATCGGAGTTTTCCTAAAGGGAGTGCCACTGTGAAACAACCCGATCACAATACCTCTTGCGGAGCGCTGCGAGTGCTGTGTGGCATTCTGCTGAGCCTGGCGAGCTGCCTCAACTATCCGGCCCGGATCGATTTTGGCCAGAGCGGCTCAGCAAGCGAAGCTACTGCTCAAACGGGGGCAGAATCATCCAGACTACAGACCCAGTTTGATCCTGCGGACACCCTGATCAGTAGCCAGCTGGTGATGGAGCTCTCCCACCCGCAAATGGAGGCCTTAGACCCGGAAGGCAACTATACAAAGCTGCGCCGTTATCCAGTGCGGGTCTACCGCATTGCCTACCGCAGCCGCAACTTCCGCCCGCTTTCTGCGTTGCTGCTGCTGCCTGTGGGGACGGACATTGAAGAATATTCGGTACTGGCCTACCACCATGGTGCCCTATTGCCCATCCCCCACAACAGGATGGGTGCCTACGAGGCCCCCAGTTTTTTTGGCAGCCGGTATCGCAAGACCAAAGACTTCTTTGCCGTGAATAAATACGGCCTGCCGGCCGCCAGCAGTGGTTACCTGACAGTGCTGGTGGATTATATGGGCTACGGCATCCAAGCGGGGGCCGAACATCCCTTTATGATTGGTCCCGAGCTGGGGCAGGAGAGCATGGACGCAGTGCGCGCCAGCTACCAGTGGGCCCGGCAACAGGGCCTGAGGCTCAATGACCGACTCTACCTTGCGGGGACTTCGGAGGGTGCCTACGCGGCTCTGTGGAGCCAGCGCTTTATTGAAGAGGCACCTGATCTGGTGGACCTGAAGGTCGAAGGTGCTTACTACGCTGGACCGTATCACACCAGCTCACTGCTCCGGAAAATTGCTTTGGACGAGGAGAAGATCGTGCCGCTGTTCAACTGGGCCCTCTATGCGACTTGGGATTACTATCTTCGCAGCGGCGAGCGGCGTCTGAAGAACTTGGCCCGGTACTTTGAGCCACAGGAGTACCGGCAGATTGCGAAAAGTCGCAAGTCCTGGACCAAAGAGGATATCTGGCAACGTAAAGTGCCGAACCTGCTCGCCATTTTGTTACAGAAACCCCTGCCCAAAGAAGAACTGTTCCAAAACGACTTCCTGCGGGAAATCAACGATCCGGCTTCGGACTTCTGGGTACTGGCCGACCTGCTGAATATCCACGAAGGCTGGCAGCCCAAGGGCCCGATTCAGCTCTATCACAATCAGGAGGACCCGCTGATTCCGCTGAGCAATAGCCAGGACGCCCAAAGAGAGCTTTCGGCGGCAGGAGGCAGGGTCGAATTGAAGACTTTTGAGCGCAGCGACCATGCGGGAAGCAACCTGCCGTATTTGTTCAGTTTCTTGGCCGCCTTTAGCCGCAGTAGCGGCTTGTATGCGCCATCTGCAGGGGCAGCACAGCCGGCAGAATTTGCTGAGCAGTGATCTGCTAGGGTTATGACGGACACACCACAGAGGAAAGGCTATGCTTGAATCCATCGCCCGAAGTTTCGAAGGTATTACCAAGCAGCTCTCGGGTAAGCACAAGATCAGCGGCAAGAATATTCAGGAAAGCCTGGAAGAAATCCAGATTGCCATGCTGGAGGCCGATGTCAATCTACGGGTAGTGCGCCGTTTCATCAACAAGGCGCGTGAGGAAGCCCTGGGGGAAGCCGTACTGCGCTCGATCAACCCCGGCCAGCAATTTGTTAAAATCATCTACGACCGCATGGTCGGGTTGCTGGGTTCCGAGGAAGAAGGGCTCAAGCTCAAGGGGCCGGACGGCATTTCCGGCATCCTGATGCTGGGCTTGCAGGGCGCGGGTAAGACTACCACCACCGCCAAACTGGCGTACAAGTTGCAGGCCGAAGGTCGCAAAGTGCTGCTGGTGGCCTGCGATTTGCAGCGTCCGGCGGCCATAGAGCAACTGCGGGTGCTGGCCGGGCAGGTTGGCGCGGGTTTCTTTGCCGATGAACAAGAAAAATCCCCGGCGGCCGTGGCCAAGGCGGCCTTGCTGCTGGCCAGGCGCGAGAGCTACAACACAGTGCTCTTCGACACAGCGGGCCGCCTGCACTTAGACGATGCTCTGATGGCCGAACTGGAAGCCGTCAAAAAGGCCGTAGGGCCGGTGGAAAGCCTCTTTGTCGCCGACTCGATGACGGGGCAGGGCGCAGTTGACGTGGCCCGCGAATTCAACGAACGTGTTGAAATCAGTGGCGTAATTCTGACTAAATTCGACTCCGAGACGCGCGGCGGTGCCGCGCTGTCGATCCAGAGCATCGTCAGGAAACCGATCAAATACATCGGTGTGGGCGAAAAGGTCGAAGACCTTGATGTCTTTTACCCACAGCGAATTGCATCGCGCATTCTGGGCATGGGCGATGTGGTTTCGCTGGTTGAGAAGGCCCAGGAACTGAGCAGCGAGGAAGATGCCCGGCGTCTGGAAAAGAAGCTGCGTAGCAAGGAATTTAACTTAGAAGATATGCTTGAGCAGATTCAGCAGATGAAAAAAATGGGCAGTGTTGACCAGATACTGGAAATGATGCCGGGCATGGCCGGAAAGTCCGATGCCATCCGGGAACAGCTCAACGATCGGGATATCAAACAAAAAGAGGCCATTATTCTGTCGATGACCCGCCAGGAGAAACAGAATTACAAGATCATTGGCCCCTCGCGGCGCCGGCGTATCGCCAACGGTGCCGGGGTCAATGTGGCAATGGTCAACCGCCTACTCAAAGAATTTGAAAAAAACCGCAACATGATGCGCAAGATGGTCAAAAACAAGGGCATGCAGGCGCAATTGATGAGACAGATGGGGTTTTAGCCCCAAAAATAATAAAGGGCACCTCTAAAAATGGTATCGCGGTTTGATGGCTCCAATGCGAGCTGGCGCAGCATTGGAGAAATGGGGAGGGCCGTGCGGAGCCAGGCCCGACCATCCTTTCTGCGAGCTGGCGCAGCATCTTTCTGTGGTGGGGAATTTTAGAGATCCCTAAAGTGGCTGCGCAGACAACCGGCAGCACGAGATAGGCAGATTTTAAGATTTATGGGAGATGGATTTATGCCTGAGTCATTGATTGTGGCCCCCTCCATCCTGTCGGCAGACTTTGCTCAGATGGGCTGTGGAACCGAATATATCAAACAGGCCGGAGCCGACTGGGTTCATATCGATGTAATGGACGGCAGCTTCGTGCCGCCCATTACTTTCGGCGCGCAAATGGTGGGTTCCCTGCGGCCCTTTAGCTCATTGCTCTTTGATGTACACTTGATGGTTGAGCACCCCGAAACTCAAGTCGATAGCTTTGTCCAGGCCGGAGCCGATGCCATTACCTTCCATCTGGAGGCCTGCACTCACTCTCATCGGTTGCTGCAATACATCAAAAGTCTGGGCAAAAAAGCCGGTATTTCCATTGTGCCCTCGACTCCCGCCAGTGCCCTCAGTGAGCTGCTCTCTGAGGTGGATCTGATCCTGGTGATGTCGGTCAACCCCGGCTACGGTGGCCAAAAGCTGATCCCGCAGACTTTGAGCAAAATCGCTCAGCTCGACCACTTGCGCCGGGAGCGAGGTTTCAGCTACCAGATTTCGATTGACGGCGGAGTCAATCTGGAAACGATTACCGCAGTTCGCAAAAGCGGAGTCGACATTGTGGTGGCCGGCTCGGCTTTCTATGCCCAGAGCGATGCGGCGGCTCGTGCCGCCTTCGTGCAGGCCCTGAAAAAAACAGAAAAAAACTAACAAGGCCTATTATGCGCCACTCCCGGATATCTGCCCGACTATTTTCCCGGAAATTTGCCTTTTCGCGAGGGGGATTCCACCCTCATGTTTCTGCGGCAGACGATCCGCTGGGCACCCACAAAGGACAGCTGCCCCCCATCGAAGTGGTCGGCGTACTGCCCAAAGTTGAACTACCTCTGTTGCAGCACATCGGTCCAGTGGCTCGGCCGCTGGTCGACATCGGAGAGCGGGTGCGCGCAGGGCAGCTGGTCGCCCGGACGGATGAAACACCGCCCGACGATCAGCCACAGAACTACAGACAGAGTTTTTTGTACAGCCGCATCCATTCGCCGATCAACGGTATGGTCACAGCCATTGAGAATCGCATTCTGGCCAACGGTCTCAAGGCCCAAAGCATTGTCGTCGAGCACGAAGAGCTGTCTTGGGAAGCTTCCGAGCCTGCGGGAAACTGGCGCGGGAGAGGCTGCAAGGAAATCCTAGAGCGCATGGCCCGCGCGGGGATTGTCGGCTTGGGCGGAGCCACCTTCCCCACCGATGTCAAACTGCGGCTGCCGATCAAGCGCCGCTGCGACTACTTGCTACTCAACGCCGCTGAATGCGAGCCCTATCTGCACAGCGATGCCAGCCTGCTTAGAGAGCGGGCCTTTGAGGTCATCGGCGGCATTGACGTGCTGGCCGAGGCCTTGAAGCCGGGCTCCATCGTGATCGGTTTGAAAGACCACAAGCTGCTGCCCCGGCTCCGGGAGGCCCTCCGCGACTACCGCCACAACTTGGCTCAAAAGGAAGAGAAAAATGAGCGGGCCCTGCTGCCGCCCATTCGCATCGCCTTGCTGCAAACTCGCTATCCGCAGGGCGCCGAGCGGCAACTGGTCGAAGCCATTACCGGGCAGGAGGTGCCGCCGGGCAAGCTGCCGCTGGAAGTGGGCTGTGTGGTAGTCAATGTAGCCACTTGCAAGGCAACCTACGATGCACTGGAACGTGGTCTTCCCCTGACGCGGCATCTGGTCACCATCGGCGGCGGTGCAGTGCGCCAGCCAAAGGTTTTTGACGCGCCACTGGGCACACCGCTGTTGGAACTGCTGCGCCGCTGCGGTGGCCTGTGGCAGCCCGTGGCTCGTATGGTGAACGGCGGACCGATGATGGGAACTTCGTTTTACGACTTTGACCAGTTCATCACCAAAGGTTCCAACGGTTTTCTGTTTCTCACAGCGCGGGAGGTGGGCCGCAAAAAAGAACGTCCCTGCATTCATTGCAACGCCTGCATCGAGGTCTGCCCCATGGGCTTGGAGCCAACAGCCATGTACAAGCAGATTCTTTCGGGGAAACTGGAGCAGGCGCGGAAGATCGGTCTGCTCAGCTGTATCGAATGCGGGGCCTGCGCCAGCGTCTGCCCCTCGCAAATTGCCCTGACCCAAGGCTTTCGCATGGGCAAGCTCCATTGGCGCTCCCTTGAACAGGAGCAGCTCTGATGAAACGTGCCTCACAGATCAGAGGGGAAGAGCTATCGGAAAGCCAATGGCTCCGTCTGGCACCGCGTGCAGTCTTTAGCTCGCCCCACCAGTTTCGGCGGCGCAGCAGTGCCCGGATCATGTGGCTGGTCAGTCTCTGCCTGCTGCCTGCTGCGTTGTGGGGCGTCTGGCTCTACGGTTGGCCCGCACTGCGCGTACTGCTGCTCTCGATTTTCAGCTGCGCTGCCACCGAAGCCTTGTGCAACCAAGCATGTGCCGCCGGGGCGAAAAATCAGCTCTACCACAATCGGCCTCAGCCCGGCCGCTGGGAGACAATTGCCGCTACACAAACTCTCGACGACGGCAGTGCCGTGCTATCGGGCCTGCTCCTGGGCATGAACCTGCCCCCGCTCGCGCCTTGGTACCTGCCGCTCTCGGGTGGTATCTTCGCTATGGCCGTGTGCAAGTGGAGTTTCGGCGGCTTGGGTGCCAACTGGATCAACCCCGCCCTTGCAGGGCGGGCCTTTCTCTCTCTTTCCTTCGTCCGGGAAATGGGACTCTGGAGCGCTCCCCGCTCAATGGGAAGAGGCACGGTCCTCTCCGGGCAGGGTTTTGATGCAGGCAGCTCGGCCAGTCCCTTGGGGCGGTTCAAAGAGCAACTCTTGCTCGCACAGAATGGCGGAGCTGGCGAGCCCGGAATCTCACAAGTGGACTTGCCTGATCTACTTGATCTGCTACTCGGCTTTCAGAGTGGTTCCATCGGCGAAGTGGCAACCCTGTTGTTACTGCTCGGTGGCCTGACACTGTGGGGTCTGCGCATCATCAATGGCTATATTCCGCTGGCCCTTCTGGGCAGTTTTGCTCTGCTGACCTGGATCTTTGGCGGACTGTATCAAGATCTGGGGCTGTTCCGGGGAGCTGTGCTGTTCCATTTGTTCAGCGGCGGTCTGATGCTGGGTGCCTGGTTTATGGCCACCGATTACTCGGGCTGCCCCAAGATGCCGATGAGCAAAATCATCTTTGGAGTGGGCTGTGGCGGCCTGACTTTTTTGGTCCGTTTCTATGGTTCCTATCCAGAAGGCGTGATGCTGGCCATCTTGTTTATGAACATCTGTACCCCGACTCTGGACATTCTGTTTCAGCCGCGCATCTTGGGGACAGGGAGGCGGCAATGGCGGCGCGCCAAACTCAAGCGGCGCAAGATCCTGCGCCTGCCGACTTACTGAGGCAGCTCTTATGGAAGGCACTTCAGTCCGCACTAAAGCGGTTCCACGGTCTTTGCTGCGCGCACCGTTGGTCTTGGGCGTTATTTCTCTGCTCACGGGGGGCAGTCTGGCCCTGCTTTATCAGATCAGCGCGCAGCGCATCGCCCGAATCAAGGCCCGGGATCGGGTCGAGGCTTTTGTCACTCTGCTCAGTCGCCGCAGTAAGCCCGTTGGCGCATCGGCTTCTCTGAGCCCGATAGAACAAAAAGAGCTGCGCCGAATCGCATTGCAGGCCATTGACAATCAGAGTGCGATGGGCCTGCAGGGGAAAACGGATTCAGAAAAGGGCTCCCTCCATGTCCAAGATGCCAAGGATGCCAAGGATGCTCAGCCGGAGGCCGTATATCACGTTCCCCGGATCCTCCATAATCCGGAGCTATATATCCTGCAACTGAGCGGACGCGGTTTCGGCGGGCCACTGGAGCTACTCGCCGCCTATCGCAGAGACGGCAGCTTGTACCATGCCATTATGCTAGAGAATGCCGAAACGCCTGGTTTTGGCAGGAAGGCCGAAAACCCGGCCTATCTGGAAATGTTTTGGGACCACGGAGCCTCTGATTCCTCTGCCAGCCCTGCTTCTTTGGGCAATCTTGGCCCCATCCCCACGACCCCGCAGCAGCTCAGAGAAGCCCATCTTGATGCGGTAAGCGGCAGCACGATTTCTTTTCGGGCCATTGCCACGACCTTGCGTTTCGGTGCCGACTGGCTTTCCTGGCAACGCCCGCACGATTAAATATCATGAGGGAACCTCTAAAAATTCCAATTTTGCGCTGAGCGGCGATCTTGTTGCCGAATAAAGGTTCTGCCTTACGGCAGGATTTGTGAAGAATGGCCTGCTTCGCCCCGCCATTCTTCACCGTCAGCAAAGTCTTACCATACAACAAAGTATGCCTCGGATTCACTTCCTCGCACTCGGCAAAATCTCATCCGCTCAGCATCAAAAGCGAGTTTTTAGAGGTCCCCATGAATCGTTACTCTGGTTTGCCTAATGCCAAGCTTCAACAGCAAGTCTTGCAAAAGAACCCGGTACTGGTCGATTTTATGGGCCTATGCCCGGCATTGGCGGTGACCAACACAGTATACAACGCTCTGGGCATGTCGCTGGGCACTTCTGCAGTGCTGCTGGCTTCCTCGCTGATCACTGCTTCGGTACGCCGTCTGATCCCGCCTGAAGTGCGCATCCCGGCCCATATCATCATTATTGCCGGGCTGGTCAGCGCGGTAGACGTCCTGCTGAAGGCCTATGCGTCGGAGTTGTCCAAAAACCTGGGGGCCTTTGTCTCGTTGATTGTAGTCAACTGCCTGATTCTGGGGCAGATCGAGACTTTTTCATCCAGGAACCCGCCGCTGGTCAGTTTGTGGGACGCCTTCTGTACCGCCGTGGGTTTTAGCCTTGCCCTGTTGCTGATCGCTGTTTGTCGTGAACTGTTGGGCAGCGGCAGCATTACTGTGGGCGGACAGAGGCTGTGGCCCCAGGCAATTGACATTCGCATGCCTTGGCCAGCTCCTTGGTCAGGAGGCGCCGACGTGCCTTTCTTTCGGCTCTACCGGGGCCGGATGCTCACTCCCTTCAGCCCCGATTTGGGCGGCGGAGCCCTGTCGCTGTTTGCCCTGCCCGCCGGAGCTTTGTTTGTGACGGGTTATCTGGGCGGGCTCTTTGCCTGGTTGCGGCAGCGCAGAATCAAGGCAGCGCAAGTGGCACAGCGACAGCAGGAAATTGCCGCTGTCCTCAGCATCAGGGCCTCGCACAAAAACAAGTAGGAATTCCGGGTATTTATGGCAGGCTTTCGGAGAGAGGCTCAGCTCTACCCGCAGGCCATGAATCAGCAGAATTTATGAAGGAGTCCGGGATGCGTGAGCTCGGTATAGTTCTGGCCTATATTTTTGTCAGCAATGTGGTCTTGACTCGCTTTCTGGGGCTCTGTCCTTTCTTTGGCGTGTCAAAAGACTTGAGCTCGGCGCTGGGCATGGGGGCTGCGGTATGTTTTGTGTTGAGCCTGGCCAGTCTGGTCAGTTCGGCACTTTATTACTTGGTGCTGCTGCCGCTGCATCTGGATTTCCTCAAGTTACTGGTGTTTATCTTTGTGATTGCCGCACTGGTACAGTTTGTCGAGATGCTGATCCGCAAATTAAGCCCCCATTTATACCAGATGCTGGGCATTTACCTGCCGTTGATTACCACGAATTGTGCGGTACTGGGCGTGGTGCTGTGGAACGTTGATACCGATCGGTATAATGTTTTGGAGAGCACTCTTGCAGGCTTTTCCGGAGGTTTGGGTTTTACATTGGTGCTGATTCTGATGGCCGGCATCCGAGTGCGTCTGCAGGTTGAACGAGTGCCCCGCCTGCTACAGGGTACCCCAATTGCCTTTATTTCTGCGGGATTGATGGCGCTGGGCTTTTATGCGTTCGATCTGGTTTTGTTGGGCAATCTGGGTTTGCGCTGAAGACTTCAGGGCACCTCTAACAGGGAAGCTGACGGTGCAGAGCCCCGAAGTTATACTAATCCGCGGAAGTAAAGTATGATAAATCTTTCTCACTCCCGCGGGAGTCTGTCTGGCAAATGCTCTGCGTGTGGACTCCCGCTTTCGCAAGAACGAGGGGATCAATCGGAAAGAATGCTACTTTTACGGATTGGTGTTACTGGAAATCAAATTGATTTGCTGATGGAGTTTTCTCTATGGTGTTATTGAGTTCAGCCTTGCTGATGTTGGGGATGGCTGCTGCCATTGGGCTGCTGCTGGCCTACAGTTCCCAGAAACTCTATGTGCCCCGGCACGAGCGCCAGGTCGCTCTTTCGGAGGCCCTGCCGGGCCTCGACTGCGGGGCCTGTGGTTTCCCTGGCTGTGATGCGTATGCAATGGCCCTGCACAGCGGCAAGACAACGGATATGGCACTGTGCCCGCCGGGTGGCAATGCCGCCATCGCGGCTTTGGGTCGCATTCTGCAAGTAAAAGACCCGGCAGTTTGGGCAGAGGGCGGAGCTGCGGAAGCTGAAGTCGCCTTCGTCAAGTGCCAAGGTAGTCCGGACTACGCTAAGTCAGACTTTGAATACGAGGGCTTGCAGGACTGCCAGGCGGCAGCGCTTTTGTTCAAGGGCAGCAAGAGCTGTCAGTACGGCTGCCTCGGCTTGGGCTCCTGCATCAAGCAGTGCCCGGTCGATGCCATTTCGATCAATACTAATTCGCTGGCCGTAGTGGATCCGGCCTTGTGCATTGGCTGTGGTAAGTGCCTGCCAGTCTGTCCCACCAAGGTAATCCGGATGATTCCGCAGCAGGCCGAATACGGTGTGATCTGCAATGCTCTGGACCACGGTAAACTTACGCGCAGCAACTGCAAGGTCGGCTGCATTGGCTGCCGGGTTTGCGAGTTCAGATATCCGGACTTGCAGTTTAAGGTCAAACAGAATCTGGCCCGTGTGGAGTATCCATTGCTGGCGCAGCAGGACAAGCCCATTGATTTTAAGGCTTTGCGCGAAGTGATGCAGAAATGTCCCGCCAAGTGCATCGTTCCCGTGAATGATTTTTCGAAAGCTGCTCCGCGGACTGCTCAGAAAAACCACAGCCGGGACTTGATGGAACTTACGGCAGAGCAGATATGAAGCCTGAGTGTCGGGTATCCAGTCGGGCACAGTGTGGCTGGTTCCATGGCTGGTTCCATGGCTGGTGCGGATTGCTCCTGCTTTCCTGCCAGAGCCTGCCCCAAAGTGCGGAAACCCACGACATCAAGCTCTACAGTCGGGGCGTGGACCACAGTGAGATCGGCACTCTGCGGTTGCGTTATGATTATCCCGGACTCAATTCACCGGACAATTATTTTTTTGCTCAACTATTCACCACACCCCGGCCCTTTGAACAGATTCAAATCCCTCGCAGCCGGGAAATCAGCCCGGAGCAGGATGCTGCCAGCCCCCGCTACAGCCCCCGGACCGGCAGCAGTTATCTCAAGCTCCAGATCATTGTTCCCGAAGCAGTTTTTGAAGGGCCCTTGGTGTATCGCTTCCGCAGCCGCCAACCCTTTCGCCATTACGACTCACGATCCATTGAACAGTTGCTGCTGATTAGCTACCCAGACTCGCTGGACAATATTTTCAGTGTGGCGTTCTCGCTGTTCCCCAGTCGCAAGGCGTATTTGCTGCGTACCGATCTGCGCCCGGCGCAGGACTTTTTCCACCGCATACCGCCCGGCACACCCGTCGACCAGGTCGCGGATATCCTGAGCGGCAGCGAGCAGGAGGCAATTTTCCACAACCAGACAGTCGTCAGCCCGCCAAGATTCCGCCGGGATTATTATTGATGCGCCCGGCAGCTGCTTGGCTCTAAAGGGAACCTCTAAAAATTCCATTCTGCGCTCTTGCGCGCTCTTTCTTTTACTCTTGCGGCACCGTAATTGAGGGGGGCCCCTCAACTGGTTTTTTTGTGCCGAGTTCACATAATGATGCGCAAAATTAAGGAGAGAGTATATGCAAACTCTGAGTCTGCGCATCGGCGCAGAAGAACTGATTGTCGAAACGGGCAAAATGGCCCGCCAAGCCAACGGCTCCGTGCTGGCCCGTTATGGCGGCTCGACCGTACTGGCTACCGTCTGCTGCAGCAGTGAAGCTCGCGAAAACTTGGACTTCGTACCCGTATCGGTTGATTACAACGAACGCTATTACGCTGGCGGCAAGATCCCCGGTGGTTTCCTTAAGCGCGAAGCGCGCCCCAAAGACAAAGAAATCCTAGTCTCGCGCCTGATTGACCGCCCGATGAGGCCCCTGTTCTACAAGTCCTTTGGCCGGGAAATCCAAGTAGTGCCGATGTGCATTTCCACCGATATGCGCAACCCGCCTGACGTTCTGGGCATGAACGCAGCCTTTGCCGCGGTCACTGTCTCGGACATTCCTTTCAACGGCCCGGTAGCGGCACTGCGGGTCATCCGTCTGGAGGGCCGGTACATCATCAACCCCGACTTCGACCAAATCAAAGCCGGTGATTTGGAGATTATCGTGGCCGGAGGCCATAATGGAATCTGCATGGTCGAAGGCGGTGCTAAGGAGGTCTCGGAAGAAGTGATGCTGGGTGCCATCCAACAGGCCGAGGACGAGATCGGGCGCATCTGTGATTTTATGAATGAACTGCAGCAGAAGTGTGGCAAGGCCAAGCTGCCTCTGCCTGAAGGCGATAAGAACGACTTTGCGCTGGCGCCCAAAATCCGCGAGCTGGCCACCCCCAAGCTGGAGCGGGCCTGCTTTGAGGACAGTAAAGAAGCGCGCAGCACCGCCATTGGCAGCGTCAAAGCCGAGCTGCTCTCAGCCCTGGCCGCCGAACTGGAAGCCGATCCCGCAGCCGAAGAGCTGGTAAGCGGCGTGCTGCACGACATTGAAAGCGAGGTGGTGCGCAGTGCCATCCTGAATAAGGGCCTGCGCTGCGACGGGCGCAAGTGCGATGAAATCCGCCCCATTCAAACCGAAGTTGGCATCCTGCCGCGCACCCACGGCTCTGCGCTGTTTACCCGCGGCGAGACCCAGTCTCTGGGCGTTGTAACTCTGGGCAGCGTCTCCGATGAGCAAATCATGGACGATATTGACGGCGAGCGTCGCTCCCGCTTCATGCTGCACTATAATTTCCCGCCCTACTCGGTGGGCGAGACTGGCCGCTTGGGAACCGGACGGCGCGAAATCGGCCACGGCCACCTGGCCCAGCGCTCGCTGGAGAACGTGCTGCCGACCAAGGAAGCCTTTCCCTACACCATGCGCGTGGTCTCCGAGATTCTAGAGTCCAACGGCTCCTCATCGATGGCCAGCGTCTGCTCCGGCTCTATGGCTCTGATGGAAGCCGGAGTTCCGATCAAAGCACCGGTGGCGGGCATCGCCATGGGCTTGATTAGCGAAGGGGGCAACTACGCCGTGCTCTCCGACATCCTGGGTGAAGAAGACCACCTGGGCGACATGGACTTTAAAGTCGCGGGCAGCGCCAACGGCATCACCGGTTTTCAAATGGACATTAAGATTGCGGGTATCAGTCGCGAAATCATGAGCAGGGCCCTCTCCCAGGCCAAAGAGGGCCGCATGCACATTTTGGGCATCATGGGCCAGAGCATCCGGGAGGCCAGGCAGCAGACTTCGGAGACCGCACCGGCTCTCATCAGCTTTAAGATCGAAGTGGATAAGATCGGTGCCATCATCGGGCCGGGCGGCAAGTTCATCCGGGCCATCGCCGAAGAAAGCGGGGCCAAGATTGATGTTGCCAATGACGGCACAGTGACCATTTTCTGCTCGCAACGAAGCGGCGCCAGCGCCGCTGAGGCCCGCATCAAGGGCATGGTCAGCGAGCCGGAGGCCGGTGACAGTTACAATGGCACAGTCAGGCGCATCATGGACTTCGGAGCCTTTATCGAGTTCCTGCCCGGCAAAGAGGGCCTGTGCCACATCTCCAAAATTGCCAGAGAGCGGGTCAATTCCGTTTCGGACTACCTCAAGGAAGGGCAGGAAGTGCGAGTCAAACTGCTGGAGGTGGACCGCATGGGGCGCTACAATCTGAGTATTGTCGATGCACAGTAGTCCAAGCATCCGTGCTTGGCCTTGCCGAGTAGAATATTCCTGATGATCCGTCTCAAAAGCCCCGAAGACATTGAAAAACTGCGGTTGTCCGGCGAGGTGCTGGCCGCGACTTTCCGCTATCTGGAAGCGCAGCTGAGGCCAGGCATCAGCACCGGGGAGCTCGACCGCTTGGCCGCCGGATTCATCCGCTCACAAGGCCGGGAGCAGGGAGGTGCACAGCCTTCTTTTTATCAATACCGGGGCTTCCCCGCCCACATTTGCACCTCCGTCAACGAAGTGGTGATCCACGGCATCCCCGACAGAAAACAACTGCTCAAAGACGGCGATATCATCAGTCTGGACATCGGCATCGAGCTGGGCGGCTACTTTACCGACTCGGCTCGGACCTACGGCATCGGCAACGTCGGCGAAGCCGATCGCAAACTGATGGAAGTTGCCGAACAGAGCCTGCTCCACGCCATCGAACAACTGCGGCCTCCCTGTGCTAAGGGTCGAATCAAGGACATCGGCAAGGCCGTAACCCGTTTTGTCGAACCCCATGGCTACGGCATCGTAGACAATTTCTGCGGCCACGGTGTGGGTTTTGAGGTACACGAAGAGCCTTCGGTGTTCAATTCCTATCCCTCACCGGGCCCTAACCCGCGCCTGAGACCGGGCATGGTGCTGGCGATCGAGCCGATGCTCTGCTTGGGTACTCACCAAGTCGATGTCCGGGACGACGATTTTACCGTAGTGACACAGGACGGCAAAAACGCGGCTCACTTTGAACACACCATTGCCGTCCACCAAGATCGCATCGAGATTCTGACTTGACTCATCATCGCAGTTTACGGATTAGCTCATAGCCGTGTCTCCAGCCTTATCGCATGGGAAACTACAAAATATCCGCAAGATGCAGGAAACTGCACAAATATCGGCAATCCCTGACCGCACTCGCTGTACTGCTGGTGTTTGCGCCCTTAGCCCAGCCCGCCCTCTCAGCCCAAAGCCGGAGCACCAGGCCGGGTCGCCAGGGCCGTTCGGCAAAAAACAATTTGTTTTATTGGCACATCAATGCACAGTACGTCAACGACTTTCAGAACGGCAACCTGGCCATCTCCATGGATGACCGCTACACCTATGGGCTCAATACTCTGTTTTCCCTGAATAACTGGGATTTATTCTTACAGTATCGCGTTCTGACCGACCGCTACGTCAGCCGTACCCGTATTGACGAACTGGAGACCGGGCTGCGCTATACTTTCGGAAACCTGCTCAGCCCCCGCCTGTGGCGGGGGCCTCCCGGCCACTATAACCGCAGAAGCGGGGCGGGCTACCGGGCAGGAGAAGCATTTTATCTGGGCCTAGTTTTTTCCGCAGCTTATTTCCAAGCGGGCAACATTCAGGGCCACTCCTTTCAGAATGTCCTGCACTGGCTCAGCAATATTCCCCAAGTGAACGCCCGGTATCTGGAGAGTGTCTACACCGTGTCGCTGGGTACTGAATTGTACTTTTCCTACACCATTGATATGGGCAAATTGCTGCCAGACTGGGAAAAGAGTCTATTGGAACTGGGTATTTCGGCCCGGGGACAGACTGCCATCGGCTACCGAGAATCGTTGCAACTAGGCCTGCGCAGCAAGTTGTACAGCGGTAACCAGTACTTGCAGTGGGATTTTTATTTGCAACAACTGGGCTACTACAACGGTTTTGGTAAGGCCAACAACATCGAAAGTGTTTGGAGCGACACCAGTACCGCATTTTGGCTGGCGTTCAGTTCGCGCAGCGGTCTGTACCAGCGCCGGGTTGATCTGAGTCTGGGCTCTCTCACCAGAGCACAAGGGCTGCAAAACCAAAAAGAACAACTGGCCTATCCGTTTGGCTTTGGAAGCTTGGAATTGAGCTGGGCATCTTTGGACAAGCCCAGGCGTTTTGTACGCCCCGATTACTCTCAGTCCCTGTTGTTAGGAATTAACAACGGCCTGATTTTAGATCGCTTCTCCTTTTTCTTTCAGTTGGCAGACCGTATACCCGGTGATTTCAGCATTGTGGTGACGCGAGATTTATACGGTGACCCACAGCTGTTTGAAGGCAACCCATTGGCCCGCAAAGCCGAAGCCTTTTGGCTGACAATGCTGGGTCTGCGCCCCACGCTCGACCTGAAAAAATGGGGCTTCCTCGAATTCTATGCCGGAGTGGGGGCAGGGGTTCTGACGATGCAGTTGCTCAATTCCATCAGTGAGCTGAGTACGCGCAGCAATTTTCAATTCTTTACCCTGGGCGGACAGGCCGGTCTGCGTTGGTACGGCCTGTCACTGCGTAAAGATGGCGCAGTCTACGGCCTGGAAGTGGCACTGCTCGGCCTCCTGCCCTTTGCCCAAGATCAGAGTGTGATCAGTTATATGCCAACGGGAATCCTGCTCGACAACTTGAAGCCCGGATTGAATTTCATGGTGGGGTTCTGCATCTTGGCAGACTGGTAGCTGTGCTATACAATGGAAGCGAAACCTTGGCGTACCCGGCCGTATGCCAAGGCTGCATTTTTTCCCCCGATGTCGACAGACTCTCTTGGAGATGTGCAATTTCTCCCAGATTTTCAGCAGTCTGTTGGCAATCTCAGGTGAACCACTGTCCCCCGATAAGGGATTCCTTTTAGAGGGCCCTATAGCACTTGGAATGACGGGGAATCCTGAAATCTTCCCTAGAATCTATTATACAGGAGATGATAGCATACATGGCAGAAGGAACAACTCAGCTGCTGCTCTACGAAGGCAAGGCCAAAAAAATCTACCGCACAGAGGACTCCCGTCAGGTACAAATCTACTACAAAGACGATGCCACCGCCGACAATGGTGCTAAGAAAGCCAGCATTGCAGGCAAAGGCGAAATCAACAACAACGTGAGCTCCCTGATCTACCAATTCTTGGAACAATCAGGTATTGCCACGCATTTCATCCGCAAAGAAAGCGAGCGCGAACAACGCTGCCGCAAGGTAGAAATCATTCCATTGGAAGTAATTGTGCGCAATCTGATCGCCGGTTCGATGGCCCGCCGTCTCGCCGTGGAAGAGGGGACCCGGCCTCTCAACCTGATCTACGAACTGTGTTATAAAAACGATGATCTGGGCGACCCACTCATCAATGAGCACCACGCCGTGGCCCTGAAAATCAGCACTTACAACGAGTTGAGTGAAATTGAGCGCACAGCGCGGCGAATCAACGTGCTCCTGAGCCGGATCTTTGACAATATGGGCTTGGTACTGGTCGATTACAAACTGGAGTTCGGCAAAGATCCGGAAGGCAAGATTCTGCTGGCCGATGAAATCAGCCCGGACACCTGCCGCCTGTGGGACAAAAACACCGGCGAAAAAATGGATAAGGACCGTTTCCGTTGTAACTTGGGAGGCATCGAAGATGCCTATCAGCGTGTGCTGGAGCGCGTGCAGAACACTTTATAATGCAGCCTCAGGGATCTCCCCCGCTGAGCAACTCTCTCATCTCTAAAAACTGAAATATTATGCAGAATGCTGTACATCAGTCCTTCTCTCAGAGTGCTCCCGATGCTTCCCCGAAACGGCCCCCTTGGACTCCTTCCGCGAGCTCGGAACTGCGGGAGAAGTGCGGCATTGTCGGCATTCATCACACTGGCGGCCGGGATGTAACTTCTCTGCTCTACTACAGCCTCTTTTCGTTGCAGCACCGGGGCCAGGAAAGTGCCGGGATCAGCGTCTACGACACGGCCAGTGGCAAGAGTTTTCGTCACAAAAGCCTCGGGCTGCTCAGCGAGAATTTCAAAAAGGAAGACCTCCTGCGTCTGTGCGGCGATGTCGGTGTGGCTCATGTGCGCTATGCCACCACCGGAGAGGCCGGTCCGGAGAATATTCAGCCCATCGAACATCGCTCGCTGCACGGCAATGTGGCTCTGGCCCACAACGGCAACCTGACCAACACAGCCGAAATGCAGCAGTTGCTGCAACGCAAAGGCTTGGGCTTTGTCTCCTCCAGCGACACGGAAGTTTTTCTCAAACTGTTCATCTACCACGCCCGCGACCCCGGAGAACTGCCGGGCAGACTCAATGCCCGGAGCCCCCATCCGTTACTCGAATACGCTCTGCGCAGAACCCAGGGCCAGTGCCAGGGCGCATATTCGATAGTGATCGGTCTGGCCGATAAGCTGCTGGCGGTACGGGACTGCCTGGGCATCCGGCCTTTGGTCATCGGGCGCAAGGAAAACCCGGACGGTAGTGTACTGCACGTTCTGGCCTCGGAGACCTGTGCACTGAACGCAATCGGAGTGCCGTACTTGCGCGATGTCCTGCCCGGGGAAGGGCTGGTTATCGACAGCGCGGGCCTGCACAGCCTAGACGGCTCAGATAGCCCGGATGGCCCAGATGGCTCAGATGGCCCAAGCAAGCTGGGCAGCTTGCGCTCCAAGCCGGCTCAGAATGCTCCCGCCGACCGGGAGTCGGGCTTTATGTGTGCCTTTGAATTTATCTATTTTGCGCGCAGCGATTCGTACCTAGAAGGATGCAGTGTCCACGATGCGCGCTACCGGGCCGGGGAACTGCTCCATGAACAGGAGAAAGACAAACAGATTGCCGCCGAAGTAGTAGTCGGCGTGCCGGATTCAGGCTTGGTAGCTGCCATTGGCTATGCCGAAGCCAGCGGCTTGCCGCTGCGCGCCGGCATCGTCAAAAACCGCTATGTGGCGCGCAGCTTCATTCAGCCGGACAACGCCGAACGCCGGGCTGTTGTCCGGGTCAAGTTCAATGTAGTCAAGCACCTAGTAGAGGGCAAGTCGGTGCTGGTCATCGACGATTCACTAGTGCGAGGCAACACTTCGGAGTTGCTGGTACAGGAACTGCGCAACGCCGGAGCCCGCGAGGTGCATTTCCGCCTGGCCTCGCCAATGGTGAGCTACCCCTGTTTCTACGGCATCGACTTCCCCACCCGAAAAGAGTTGATGGCTCACGAGAAACACTTGGACGAACTGCGCCGCGAGCTGAATGTAGAGAGTCTGGGTTTTTTGAGCCTCGAGAATCTGGCCCGCTCTACCGGGCGCGGCCCGAAGCTCTGTACCGGCTGTTTTACCGGCCGCTATGCGGGGGGCTACTACGATGAAGAGCGACAGTGCTATCGCCACAATGCTGGCTAGGCAACGAAAGCTGTAAGGTGATCATAAGGGCACCTCTAAACTCACGAAGCTTGAAGACTTAGGCGATACAATGAAGGGTGGCATGGACTATAAAGAGAGCGGGGTCGATAAGGAGCGCGGCTACCAGTTGGTTCACCGGATCCGGCAGCAGAGCCTGCAAAACGCTGCAAAGCTTGGGTCCCGAGCCAATGTCCTAGGTGGGATCGGCGGCTTTGCCTCGCTCTACGCCCTGAATGGCTACCGGGAGCCCGTGCTGGTCAGCGGCACCGATGGAGTGGGTACCAAGCTGAAACTGGCCTTTGACCTCGCCCATTACGATGCACTGGGCCAGGATTGCGTGGCCATGTGCGTCAACGACATCCTGTGCAGCGGGGCCGAACCGCTGTTCTTCCTCGACTACCTGGCCTGTGAGCGGCTCGATGTTGAAATTGCTGCTGCTCTGGTGGGCAGCATCACACGGGCTTGCGAGAGCATCGGCATTCCGCTGCTCGGCGGCGAGACTGCCGAAATGCCCGGATTCTACCGCAACGGGCTCTACGACATGGCGGGCTTTTGTCTGGGAGCAGTTGAGCGCAGTGAACTGCGCGGCCCTCAGCTCAGCCGACCCGGCGACCTGATTGTTGGGCTGGGCAGCAGCGGTTTGCATTCCAACGGTTTCTCACTGGTGCGCAAGGTGCTGGAACGCTGCGAACGCAACTGCGGCCCCATCGACTACCAACGCCCCCTCGCGGGCCCTGAAGGGCCCAACCTGCGCGAAGCGCTGCTGCTGCCGACTACTCTCTACACTCCGATCCTGCCCCGGCTGCGCCAGTGGGGCGATCAGATTCACTCCATGGCCCATATCACCGGAGGCGGCATCTATGAAAACCTGCCCCGCGCCTTGGGCGAAGGTCTCTGCGCAGAAGTGGAGCGAACGAGCATCCGGACAACGGAAATCTTTGATTTTGTCCGGAACCCGGCACGCTACCTGAACGGTTCCGGGGCTGAGGGGTATCTCATCAGTGAAGAAGAAATGTGGCATACTTTTAATATGGGCTTGGGCTTTGCCATCATCGCCACCGAAGAGGCGGCACTTGACCTGGTGGAATTTTGCCGCGGGCTGTTCCCGGCCGGCATTATTGGCCACGTAGTGCCGATGCTCCCGCAGTCCCCAGCATCCAGAGTGCTATTGCGATGAGCGCGGCGGCAAAAAAAACTCCGGAAAAGGTGTCTGAGCCTTTGCGAATTGCCGTGTTGGTATCGGGCAGCGGTAGTACTTTGCAGTTCCTCTCGGATGCGATTCACGCGGGGAAACTCCCGGCCCGGATCTGCGCCGTACTGGCCGACCGCCTCTGCCCTGCGGCCGAGCACGCAGCGATTGCCGGGCTGTCCGTCCAAGTCTTCAGCCGCAAGGCTCTGGGCAAGGACGGCCTCGACCAGGCCTTGGCCAGAGCCTTGACAGAGTACCGGTCAAATGGGCGCCCGGAAGCCCGGGCAGATTTAGTGCTGCTGGCGGGCTACCTTTCGGTGCTTGGACCGCGCGTGCTAAAAAGCCCGGCAGGCCGGCAGGGGCGCATCTGGAACATGCACCCTTCGCTGCTGCCTCAGTACGGCGGCATGGGCATGTACGGTATCCACGTGCACCGGGCCGTACTGGAGGCGGGTGAACAGATTACGGGCTGCACCCTGCATCAGGTCAGTGCCGAGGTCGATGGCGGAGCAATCCTGGCCCGGCGTTCGGTCACGATTGCCGACTGCTGTAGCGCAGAGCAGATCGCCGCTAGGGTACGGCAAACCGAGAAGCAACTGCTGTTGGAGTATTTGCAGAGTTTTGCCGAGAATGGATTGTCGCTTGGGAATTTATGTTTCTAAGAGCTCACTTTATGCCGAGTGAACAGGCTCCATTTAGAGGTTTCACGTGCATCCCGGAGGGATAGTGATACAGTCAAGCCCCTGACCCGCTTGAATGAGATATTCACATGAAAAAAATCCTGCTTGTCGGCGGCGGTGGCCGCGAACACGCAATTGCCCTGAGTATTGCAACGGAGCTGCCCCAAGCCGAAATACTGCTGTGCCAGGACTGTGCCATTCCACAGCTGCTGCCGCAGGCCCGGCTGTTGCCGGGAGAACCGCTGCAAGTGGCACTGCAAGAAGCCCCTGATTTGGTGATTGTCGGGCCGGAGGCCCCGCTGGTGGCGGGGCTGGTCAATCAACTCGAAGAAGCGGGCCTGAGTGTTTTTGGCCCGCCGCAGGCAGTGGCCCGGCTGGAGGGCAGCAAGTCCTTTGCCAAGGATTTTATGCGTCAATATGGCGTGCGCAGCCCGGACTATCAGGTATTTGACCAAGCCGGAGCGGCCCTGAATTACCTCAAAGGACTGCAAGAGACAGATTTCCCCATCGTCCTGAAAGCCGACGGCTTGGCCGGAGGTAAGGGCGTGCTGATTTGCGAGCAGCGCAAGGCCGCACTACAAGGTATCCGCAGCCTGATGCAGGACAGAATCTTTGAGGATGCGGGCCGTACGGTAGTGATCGAGCAGTACCTGGAAGGTTATGAGGCCTCGGTGCTGGCCTTTTGCGACGGAAGCAGTATCCGTCCCATGCCGGGCGCCAAGGACCACAAAAAAATCCTTGAAGGTGAGCGCGGCGCAAACACCGGTGGCATGGGCTGCATCGCCCCGCATCCCCGGTTCCGGCAGGGCACGGCCCTGTGGCAGGATTTTGAGCAGAATATTGTCGATCCAACCCTGCGCGGTATTCAGGAGCGCGGCTGGGACTTCTGCGGCATCATCTTCTTCGGCCTGATGATTCGAGAGCCCCACAGCGCGGCGGATCCGCTGTGCTACCTGCTGGAATACAACATGCGCCTAGGCGACCCGGAGGCTCAAACATTGCTGCCGCTCCTGGAAACTCCGTTATTGCAAATCATCGAATCCTGTCTGATGGGCAGGCTGGCCGATCAGGAAATCCGCTGGCGGGCTGCCCACAGCTGCACGGTAGTGGCCGCCGCCGAGAACTACCCGCAGAGCCCGGTCACGGGCGACTCCATACCGGGCCTGGCTGCTGCAACTGACAGACAGGGCCTGTATCTGAACGGAACAGGCTACCGGAACGGCCGGTTCTACACGGACGGCGGCCGGGTACTGGCTTGGAATGCCACGGGAGCCCGGCCGGAGGAGGCCCGCCGGGAAGCATACCGCAAACTGCTCGCGCACCCCTTCCGGGGCATGCAGTACCGCAGCGACATCGGTGGCCCAGCATAAGGGGACCTCTAAAGTTTGGTGCAGAGTTGGAATTTTGGGAGCGTCCCTATTATTATTCAGAAAGCTCTAAGAATCGACTTCCGATGCCAAGAGCGGGAGTTTCACGGGGAAGTTATGCTGTGTTTACAGGTGTTCAGGCACGCGAGGGCCTGCTGACTCTTTTCAGCTGCTTCGCAGACCAGACCGGGCAGCGGAATTGTGTTTTTCAGAGCTTCCCTTAAACTGCTTAGACAAAATCTGATCGACAAGGAGATTATGAATGTATACCCACAACACTTTGCAAAAAGGAAGCCATACCTTCCCCTTCATGCGGAAGCCACTATTTTATTCTCTGCTGGTATTATTTGCCTTGACCAGCCTGCTGAACTCTTGTGCCAGCAAACCGGAAGAAGAGCCGATAGTCCAGGAAGATGACGGCCTGCAGAACTTGAGGGACTTGGAAGAAAAAGCCAAGGGCGCAATTGCCCGCGCCGAGTCTGCCGGTGCTGCTGAGTCCAGCCCGCGATTGCTTGATGGTGCTTATCTGGACTTGCGCAATGGTCAGGAAAAAAACCCGAAAACCGATGGTGGTGCCCAGCGTGCACAATACCTGTCGGCCATCGACAAGGCCAACCGGGCCTATGAAGAATCGATTGAAAATGCCAGGGAACGCTGGCTGCTAGTCATCAGCAGGTACGAAGAGAGCCTGGATGAGTTGAATGCTGCGCTGTTCATGCCCGAATACAACGTCCGCTCGCGCGAGGCGTTACAGCAGCTGCGCGACAAGATAGCAGAAGGCGATAACGAAGAATCGCTGGCTTTGTACCAGTCCACCATCCCCAACGTCGATGCGGTACTGGAAGCTCTGACGGCTAACCTTGACTGGCTCGACCAGCTGCGCCAGCAGGTGACGGGTCTCCAAGGCGAGGCCAGTCGCCAGGACCTAGAAGGTGAAGCGACCCGCTTTGAGAGCCAGGGCAAGGCTGCTTATGAAAGCGCACTGGGGCACCGTTCACGCGGCGATTTGCACAGTATGGAGCAGGATTTGTTTGATGCCCGTTACTACTTCAGTCAGGCTCTGCGCTTTTCCGGGGCCCTGAGTTCGGATCGTATCGATGCCATGATGCGCGGGATGCAGCAGCGTTTGGAGCTTTCTTCGCGGCGCAAGGTACTAGACTCGGACGGCCGGGAAGTCAACGTGACGCCTTGGCGCGGAGATGCTTACCTGAGGGATAACCCTTTGGCTGATCTAAATAAGCAGAGCCAGCTCGCCGGGCAGCGGCGCCGGGATAGATCCCGCTTGCAGGAACCACAAGTCAGTGCTGACTTTTTGCAAACACCCGCCCCCCGTTCGGACTCTGAGAGCGCGGACTCGCTGTCTCTGCTGGCGCCGCCGCAACTCAATGTCGTTGATTCGGGACTCATCAGCCTTGGCTCGGCCGAGATTGGCCTGCTGGTCCTAAGCGAATCCTGGCAGCTGCATCCGGTGACTCAGCAGGCAGACGACAATACTTCACAAGCGGGCAGCGATGAGTTGCTCTCTGATGCCCAACTGCTGTTCCAACAGGCTGTGAGCAGCTGGGAAAAAGGCGTACAAGCGCGCAACCAAGGTGCGTTGCCCAAGGCTTTGCACTATTTTGAAGAGTCCTCGCGCCTGCTCGACCAGTACAATGTGCAGTATGCCATTCTGGGCTACTACACCGTGCGCAAGCTCAAGCCGGAAGACTGTCTATGGCGCATTGCGGGTTATTCAGATATCTATGGCGACCCCTTCCAGTGGACCCGGATCTATCAGCGCAACCGCGATATTATCAGCAATCCGAGTCTGATTTATCCCGGTCAGCGCTTGGTGATTCCTCCTGCCAGAGATCGCTAATGCATCAAAATTCTAGGTAAAACACAGGGGCAGCTCTCTAAAAATTCCAACTTTGCGCCAGACTCGGTCTTTTTCACGGAGCAGCTTTGTCACGAAAGAGAGGAAGCAGGCTCTTTGCGGAAGGTTGGGCCTGGCTGCCCTTGACAACTGCCCTCCCAAGAAAAGCCAATTTTTGGAGGTTTTCTTACGATTTCCCTTGCACTCTGCCGGAAAAGAGTATATTCTCCGAGAAGAACAATCCATTTCATATCTCTATTTCATCTTTTATTAAAACCATTCCGACCTTGGCCGGAACATCATCTTTATGCATTATTTTGCATAATAATACCAAGGAGTATTGCACTATGGAACACAAGTTCGATAAAATTCGCTCATCGCTCATCGCTCATCGCTCATCGCTCATCGCTCATCGAAAAAATTAAAACTATATAGCAGGGGAAATTATTTCTCTGCGGGGATTTCACGCTCATTTATCCTTTTATTTTTCTGCTTCCTGATTCTACTGGTCGCCTGCGATCCGCCCGGAAGCAGCGAAACACCCAACCAAAATCCCGGCGGTCCCGGCCAAAATCCCGGAGGTCCGGGGGAGAATCCCGGCAGCGGTCCCGGACAGGGAAGCAGCGGACAGCTCGCCGCGGATCTCACAGATAGCAGCTCTCCGCTGCGGACTTGGATTGCGGCAGCTCTGGCAATTCACGTTGACCCGAGTAATGAATATTTTACAGGTGGTTCCAATATGGGCAATGCTGTTAGCATCAAGATAGTGACTTCCCCCACCATTGAATTTCAGTTGTGGGTGCAGACTCCTTCCCGTGCCGCCGGCTCGGTCAATGCTGCTGTGGGGATTCCACGTACCAGCCAGACTGCAGGTAATGCACTGCGGGATATTACCTCTTTGGAGCTATTCGGTACGGGTAAGACGGCCAGCCGCTACACGGTAAACGGAAACAGCCTGAATTTGCAGGATGCCGATGAGAATGCGCTCGCTCTACTGGAATTGCGCAGGGGGGACCGCAACGCTCTGTTTGTTCAGGCGGGAAGTGCCAGCGGGCTGCTGCTGTATTCGGATAATAATCTGGATCCCGCCGTGGATGAAGTAGACTGGGTGAAGGCAGCACGCATTGTGGACGGCGGAACCTACACTGCAAGCACAGGCGAAGGCGTGGGCAGCACACTCACATTTACGCTTAGCCGCAGCGAGGCTGTTAATGAAATTAGGTTTGGTCAAGGCTCAGGCACTGCAAATCAGATTCCAAATATGCAGACGGGGAATATAATTTTGGGTACAGCCTTCCCTGATTTGACTAGTAATGGTTACCTTCCTGGTAAGAGAGTGGATAATACGAATGCATCAGATCCGGCACTGGTTGTGAGGAATATTAGTACTGATGTTCTAAGCATCCGGATTCGAAACAACGGGGAGCAGTTGCTGGTTACCTATCTTCCGGGCCGCAACAATGCGAATAATGCCCCGGAGGTCGAGGTTACTTACAACAGACCCACATCCTGAAGCCTGGCCTAATCTCCCGGTACTTCGATACGCCTTGAATTTCTAATCTTCGCGCTGTGCGCTCAGATTGAAATTCTACGGCACTCAGCAACCGGAAAAGGCTATTCCCGGCAATCCTGCCAAACCTATAAGGTTTTGAAAACCGTTTCATAAAGGCAGAAATTCAAGGTGTATCGAAGGCAATCCTCAAAGGCCCCCCGGGAATTCCCTACGGAGCCGTCGGCTGACTCAGATCAGCAAATATATCCCTGGATCCGACCATAGCGGAACCCAGATTGATGCTGGGCCACCGGCCCTTATGAAAAGTCCATTGACCTACATCGCTTCCAAAATCGAAGCCAGGGAAATCGTTTTGAGAGGTGCTGGCCGTTATCTGCAAGGCCCCTTCGCCGGTGTCGCCGGAACGGGCCTTGTAGAACATCCGGGGCACGTCTGAGCCCGAGGGCGTAAAGATACCCCCCGAATTTACACCTGTCTCACTTCCCTCAATAATCCCTATCACAGTGTTGTCGTATTGCTGCCCATTGATGGTACCTTTGAAATAACCCTGCATACTGTTCTCACCCAAAGGAGTGATATTGCGCAGACGAATCTTACCGATTATGTTCCCGACATAATCTTCGATTTCATTCCCGTCTTGATCTTGCAAAGAATCCACCACAACAATCTTGGCAGTAGAATACCCCCGCACTTGTCCTGACTCGTTAGTACCCAGCAGACCGCCCACATCAGTGCTGACAGGAACTTTGAGGTTTAGAAGTTCCGGATCCGGGTCGGTGATCCGTACTGTACCACGGCTATATCCAATAACCTTCGCACTGGTTCCGCGAAACTCCCCCATAATTCCTACAAGCCCGCCAACCATGCGAGAGCCCGAAACCGTATTGGCACTGTACCCAATCACAGTTCCCCAGTTGATGCCTACGAGTCCCCCGACCCAATAAGCGTGCCCTCCTTCGGTATGCGTGTAAGTTACCTCTCCCAGGGCATAACCCCTGACGGTACTCCCTCCTGATTTATCACCTCCGAGAGCCCCAACCAGCCCCCCAATACGACCGCCGGTGGATTTGCCGATATCGTTGCTGTTGGGATTTTGATTGCGCCCTGGATAGACATTATCACTGCCCACAACCTTCATGTTGACAAAGCCGGTAACCGTTCCCCCGTGACTGCTCCAGCCGGCCAGTCCGCCTGTATACTCTCCGAGGTTCTTGACCACACTGTTTTCAGGCCCGCCGATCACGGCCCCACTCACAGTACCGCCGTGGTTGCTCCCGACAATGCCCCCGACAGATCTCGATCCTAGAATATTCACATTTTCCAGACAGACATTTATGATACGGCCATCTTTAACCCGCCCAAACAGCCCGACAAAGTATTCATCAGGACGTTGAATTGAAAGGTTGCGGATGGTGTAACCATTCCCGTTAAAGCTTCCTGTAAAAGGAGTTCCCCGAAAAGCACGATCATTTGGATCCGTGTCGTGGCCGATAGGTTCAAAGCCTTCCTGGGGGAATTTGTCGTTCCCGGGCGTTGGCAAGGTAATGTCGTTGGCCAGGTAGTAAATTCCCTTCAAGTTGTCACGCATGTTCTGTAGTTCCTGCCAAGTTTTGATGGCAGTACCCGGCAGCGAATCACTATGAGGGCCGGAACAGTTTGAGGGCGGAACAGTATTAGTATGGGCGGGCGGGGGGGCAGTTCCTTTGCTGTCAAGTGGACCGCAGGAAAACAGTGCGACGCTGATTAAAAGGAGTGGAGCACTCCTAGATATAAGCCTAGCGTACCGGCAATACTTTGGAGACAGTAAATTGAAAAATGATTTCATGAAAAACTCCTACGGGGAGGATCCGCAGACAGGGATGGATTGCGGCTCCTCATCAGGGACATCTCGACACAGTCATCGAGGAAATCGAGTCCCAGCTGGATCACAATGAAGACTTGATGAACAGCATTGCACTCTCGAAATACGGCAAGCCGAAAATCACCCGGAAGCCGTATTTCCGTTTGGAGTTTACCAACGGATCGGTTCTTTATTTCCGCCCCGGCCAGTGCCTATGGCGATGCTTTCCGCTCGCTTCACGTTGGCCGGATCTGGGTGGATGAAGGGGCGTGGCTTTCCGAACGCGTATGGAAGGCGCTCAGACAATGCCTGAAAACAGGCGGCCGTCTGAAAATCTATTCCACGCCCAACGGCCTGCGAAACACTACCTACTATCGGCTGTGCCATGCTCATTCGGGAGCAAGGCAACCTCGACCTTGCCGGTGAAGAGACCGTTTGGCTCAAGCCTGTTCTGACAGAGCCGGTCTTTTTTTAGAGGTCCCCATAAGATTTCGAGAGCAAAAGATGTATAATGATGAGGGGGGCCGGAGTCAAGGGTAAATCCTAAAAATATTAGAGGTACCCTTGGTCGTTTGTCCTAATCTGATGGGGCAGTGCTGTAAAATCCCAATGCACAGGAGCCTACGGTGAAAGACCTGACTGCGTTTCAAGAACACGCTATCGATTACGATGCCTGGTTTGACCAGAATGCAGAGGTTTACACTCTGGAAATAGAGATCCTGCGCCGAGCTCTGCCCGCACTTTCGGCAGAAGAACGAGCCAGGTCTTTCTGGCTGGAGGTGGGCTCAGGCAGTGGGCGTTTTACCCTGCCTCTAACGCGGTGCCATTGCCCCATTGAAAACAAAGCAGAAGCAGGGCAATAGCACAATACTCGCGAAGCGATACCATTTTTAGAGGTCCCCTTTACAAGGACGCATCTGCTCACTGCACAGCCACTGCCTCCAGCACCTCATTCAAGAGCGACCAGAAACGAGGATTTTGCAAAGTCGTACCATCAAAGCAAATCGGTAAATGATACAGACCTTCACCGACTTGGGCGGCGGAAGGAGTCGAAGCCCCCGTCTGCTCCAGCCCTTGGATATACTGCTGCCACTGCCGCCGCAGCATCTGCTGCAATTCCGCCAAACTCCGGTCAGACTGCCGGGCCGCATCACTGTATTCGGCCAAGGCTGTTCGTAGCAGCTTTGCGCCACTGCCCGCCAAAAATTCAAGAAAACCTGCCGTCAAAGGCAGAGGCTCACAGCGTGCGCGCCACAAAAGCCAGATATAATCCTCCAGAGACTGCCCGAGAGTACCCTCGCTCTCTGCGAGTTGTTCCCCTTCCATCGGACGACCCGGTTTGCTGTGCTTTACCAGTAGGCCGTTATGGTAAGTCCATTCAATTTGCAGCAATTCCGTGAGCCTCCCCAAACGCTGCGGAAAGGTCTGTCGCAGCGCAACGAAGAGCTTCTGTTGCAGCAGGTTGTACAACTGCGGCGCAACGCCAAAAGGACTCTTGTTCCAGCACAGCAAACGCTCCTGATAAAACCACAAACGCTGCACATCGGCCTCCAGCAAAGCACCGGGTGACTGTTCGGCCCTTGAGCCGGGGGCTCCCGGGTCGGGATCCGGCTGCAGGCGCAGGGCCGGCAGCAAGAACGCGCCCCGGGCATAGGCCCCATTCTGAGAATCTATCAGCAGCAGGCGACCCTCTGCCAACCCCGGCTGTTCCATTTTGCCCTGTGCCACTTGTTCGCTTTGCCCGATCTGCTCATCTTGCTCGCCTTGCAGCAGCAAACTGTAGCACCGCCTGTGTACAAAGTCCTGCCAGCCCGGCCATAGCCCCTCACGCAGCAGTTTACTTTCCATCTCAAAGCGGATGGCGTTCAAACCGGCGGCAAAACTGCGCCACTGCATATCGCGGAACAACTCCGCCCCCAGCAGGCCTTCGGCTTCCAGAAAATGACGCAGCCGAGTGTGATCTGCTCCAGAAAACTCGGAAAGCAAGGGCAGCAGCAATTCGATTTCGCCCCAGAGCTGACACAGCCACTTGGCCACCTTCATCGGAGCCAGGCTTTGGGCCAGGAACACGTCATTTCCCAGACCGAATTGCTCGAACAGTGGCAGCTCCTCCCTGCCCTGCCAGGACTCCGGGGCCGTTCGTGGATCAAGGCCACTATAATGCTGCCAGAAATACGAAGGCGCATCGTAAAATAACTCCAGCAAATCACAAAACTGAATCCGCAGCAGCGACTCCGGACGATGGGGGGCAGAAAGGGGGACGGGATCTGACGGCTCCGGAATCTTCTGTGAGCTCTGCCAGGCCTGATATTGCTCCCAAGCGCTGCGGCTGTAGCTGAACAGCGGGCCGTCTCCGGCAAAATAGCTACTGTCAAAGGGAAACAGCGGGTGTCGCTGCTCCAGTGCTCGCCAGACACTCTCTTCATCCTGCCGCAGCAGCTTGGCAATGAAATAGGCCAGCTCGTGCAGCGAAGCCGAAGGGTTCTGCTCTGTACCCTTGCTCAAGTCGCGGTTCTGGTAGAACAGCAGCAGGCGCTGCCGCGCCGAGATCAGCAGCTCGGCAAAAATATGCTGCTCCTGGGTCTGTAGGCTCAAGTGCTGCGGTAACTGCGCCAGCAGGTCAAAGCGCAGCGGAGCACTGCCCCGTGGAAAATCCTTTTCATTCAGGCCCAGCACGCAGATCATGCGGAACGGCACGCTGCGGTAGGGCTGCAGTGAGGAACAGGTGATGCCTTGGGTCAGATAGCGGCCCTTGAAACCGAAGTTCTGCTCCAGCTTCTGCCGCAAGAGGTCTTGTATCACGGTAAAGGGAAAGCGCAGTTGCTGCCTGGCCGCCTGGTTTCCCTGGTCGGCGGCTCCCCCCCCCGTTGCGGTGCCGGAGTCCGGGATCTTGCCTTCTGTGACAAGATGGGCAGCGAAAGGTTCGCTGCTGGGTGGATCAGCTCCGGGAGGGCCAGAAAGCCCGCACAGCAGGCTTTCTTCCATCGCCAAAAAGTTGCGTAACGCGGTGTTAATGGCGCTGCGATCTCTCTGGTCGCTGTAGTGGTCCTCGCTGCGGCACAGCAGAAATTCGTCTTGCAGACCTTCCAGCCGGGCCACCCATTCGGAAATAGTACCGCGCTGCTCCGCCATCGGACTCAGGCACTGGTACAAACGCAGTACCACCTGCAGAACTTCGGCCAGCAAACGAGCTTCGTCTTGCGCCAGCGACATCTGTTGGCGCAGCCCGTCTAGGCCAAAACTGTCCGAAACATTCGGGACATCCGGGGTCAAGACCCCTTGTACGGAAGCATTTACGCCCCCGTAATCACTCAAATAGTCGCGGACAAACAGTTCCAAGGCCCCTTGCCAGGTTCCCAGCTCCGAACCCGCAGCGGGCTGCGGGCCGGAAACGGCCCGTACTTGGGACTGCAAGCGGTGCTGTCGGTGCATGCCCCAGCTCAGGCGCCAGTGCCGGAAGACCTTGCGCCAGAAGCTGCCGGGCTTGCTTTTCAGCAAATCGGCCGCCCGCGAGCAAGGGTTTTCCAGAAATTGCAGGCAGTCGTCCAGCCGGAAACGCCCACGGGCTCCCGCCGTAAAGTTCTGAGCGAAACCCAGCAAAGTGGCAAAAGCCGTAAAATACTCGCTCAAGGCACCCGCAGATGAAGCTGTCGGTCCTCCCGGAACTCCGCTCGCACCAAAATTCTTGCGCAGATCGATGAAGTTGCAGTTCAGGCAATAGTCGCGGGCACTGTTCTGGAAAATACTCTGGATTAAAGACTGATATTGGTTGATATCCGGGGCCAGTACGGCGATATCGCTAAGCTGCCAGTCCGGGTGAGCATCCAAAGATGCCAGGATCTGGTCTTTCAACACTTCGACTTCACGGCGCTTGTCACTACAGGCAAAATATTGAATGCTGCCATCCCTCAGTAATTTGTCGTCAGCCACCGAAGCTCCGGGGAGCTCATCAGCATCTGGTGCTGCCTGGGCACCTCCTCGATTCCGCTGCTCTTGCTGCTTTTGCGGGACACTTTGCCCGGTGCAAAGGCGCAGCTGCTGCTGTACCAAGGCCAGCAGGCCGGGTTTGCTGCGGGAAGGCGCAGGAAGTCCCGGGGAGCCCGCTTTCCCCGCGCCTGCTTTGAGCATCTCATCCTCCTGGTGCCATTGAGCCCACCGCTGTACGGGGGCTGTTAAGTCCCGTCCCGCAGCTCGAGCATCCGCAGGTACATTGGCTGAGGATTTTCCGGGCAGACTTAGCAGAGCCGCACTGTGTAAGCTGTTCTCCAGCCATAAAAACTGGGGCAGTCCGCCCACGCGCTCGCTCAGCTGCCGGATGCGCCGTTCGTATTCCTTGCGGCTGCGCACCCGCTTGTCGCTGCGGTTCCCCTCCCCTTGGAGAATTTGAGCGCACTCTCGCCGCAAGTCGGCAGGAAAGCGGGCCGGAGTCAGCCAGAAATGGTGCACCGCGGTAAACTGCGCCAAATAACTGTAAAAACTCAATTGCCGCGCGCTGAGGAAGCCGGAACCAATGATATACAACGGCTCGGGCTGGAGAGCCCGACCAGCGGTATCGCAGGGCCTCAATGACTCATTCAGCACCCGGGAGATCAGCCGGCCGTGCCAGTAGAAGCCTCTGGAAGTCTGCTGCTGAATATGGTGCCACAGATTGCGCTGCCATGACTCGGCGCGCGGTGCTTCATTCTCCGCGGAAGGCTCCAGTACCTTGGCACTTACTGCTGCCGGCTCTGCCGAAGGATTTTTCCGGAGCTCCAGGGCCTCCCCCAGCTCATCGCGGTAATTATCGTACTGAAAGAACAACTGGCCCAGATTCCGGGCTAGGCCCCACAAGTGCTGCTGACGGACCTCGCGGGCCTGCGGCCCTTCGCGCTTCGACTCTCCCGGCACATTTTGCGGATCGGGCAATTGCTTGCCGAGCAGCTGCAAGGTTTCGACCAGGGCCTTGGGAAGATAGCGGGACTGAGCCTCGGTGGAATGCGGCAGTCCTTGAAACAAGCGAAACAGCAGCAGACTGATGATGTCGGGATGAATCCAGTTTTCGGACCCTTCTGCCAGAGCGGTCTGCTTCTCTGAGGGGAAAAAATAGCTCAGGTAGTGTTCCAGCACTTCCTGTGAGTGGCGCATCGCCAGCCCGATACTGACGCCCTGGTGCCGTGCCAGACGTACTTTGAACCACTCTCCGAGCGCATTGTTCTGGAATAACAGGCAGGGCTGGTCAGAGAAGCGGCTGCCCGCTAGGTCAAGTTGCAGGGACTGGGTAAAAATGCCGGCTCGGGCCGGATTCCCGGAGCCTTGGCTTTGAGAGTTCACTACGCTGTAGAACAGTTGTTCGGCATCGGTACAGGGGTAGACATGGTAGTCGTGATTCTGCTGCGCTTCTGAGGGTTCTCTGGGGTTTGTCATGGCAACTTAAAGGAAACTCTAAAATCGTAGTATCGCTTTCTGTGAGAATCGTACAAATTGTACCGCGTTTTGATGCTCCCATGCGAGCTGGCGCAGCATGGGAGAAAAGGGGAGGGCCGTGCGCAGCCAAGGCCCGACCTCCCTTTTCCGCGAGCTGGCGCAGCATGGGAGAAAAGGGGAGGGCCGTGCGCAGCCAAGGCCCGACCTCCCTTTTCCGCGAGCTGGCGCAGCATGGGAGAAAAGGGGAGGGCCGTGCGCAGCCAAGGCCCGACCTCCCTTTTCCGCGAGCTGGCGCAGCATGGGAGAAAAGGGGAGGGCCGTGCGCAGCCAAGGCCCGACCTCCCTTTTCCGCGAGCTGGCGCAGCATGGGAGAAAAGGGGAGGGCCTGTGCGCAGCCAAGGCCCGACCTCCCTTTTCCGCGAGCTGGCGCAGAGCCGAAGGCCCCGGCAGCAGATTCAGTTAAGCGGTGCCTCAAATTTTGACCATCCAGTCGTACGGGTCGGGCAGCAGACCGTATTGAATACCCTTCAGGCGCTTTTGCAGACGCATGGAAATGCTGGCCTCACCGTACGAGGCCGGAAACTTGCACGAAGGCAGGTCGTAACTACGGCCCTGGTAGGTAATGCTGTGAATCGGAGCCAGTCCGGCTGCGGTGCCTGTGGCGAACAGCTCGGAACCATCGTTGAGCAGTTCGTCAATGGGAAGTGGGCGCTCCTCGACTCTAGTACCCTCGGCTTTGGCCAGCTGAATGACCGAATCGCGGGTGATACCGGGCAGAATGGTGTCCTTAAGTTCGGGAGTTACCAGTACACCGTTCTTGAGCAGGACAAAGATATTGCAGCCCGAACCTTCTTCGAGGTAGCGCCGCTCAAGACCATCAAGGAATAAAGCCTCCACAGAGCCTTGCTGCCGGGCCTCGTGGCGAGCCAGTACCGAAGTTACATAGTTGGAAGCGCACTTAATCCAGCCGGTGCCTCCGGGCATGGCTCGTATACGCTCGCTGACCAGAGCCGAAGTATTACCGGAGTCCAGATAACTGCTGACCGGGGTCGAAACCACCACGATCCAAGGGTATTCACTGCGATTTACGCCAAGACCCGGCTCAGAGTAAGAGAAGGGCCGAATGTAAATGGAATCGGCATTACTGAAGTTGTCGGACTCCCAATCTCGCCGGTACTGGATGTCCACACCCTGCTCAATGGTGCGGCGCAGCAGCTCAAGCAGTATTTCCAACAGGTCTTCGGGTACCATGGTGGGCTGCAAGATCCCGGCCATGGAGCGCTGCATGCGTTCGCAATTGTTCATGGGCCGAAATAGAGCCCAAGAACCGTCGACTTGGGGAAAGGCTTTCAAGCCCTCAAATACGCCCATGGCGTACTGGGAGGTGTAGCTGAGCAGACACAGTTCGGGAAACTGGTTGCGCGCGGTGTAAACGGCTTTTTGCTCTTCCGCACTCAGCTTGGCAAATTCTTCCAGAGTATAGGGTCGTTTATTTTGAAAGCCACCCTGCCAAGTGCCGTCATCTTGAAATTGCGCGAGGTATACCCAGGAATATATGTTTGGAGCGAACGCCATGCCGTGATTTCTCCTCTGAATGATCTGTTGAATCGTTGTGCCCCACCTAAGGGGCAGCTGCTTGGAAAAAGCAGGGCAATTCAACCGTTCTCACAAAGCGATATCATTTTTAGAACCTTGATTTTAGTGAAACCTGACAGAATTTGGAATAGTGTCAGGCCTAAAACATTATGTTTAACCTTTCTTATAAATCAGTTGCGAGGAAGGTATCCCTCGATTTTTAGAAAACGATTCGGGACCCAAATAAGGGGACCTCTAAAAAAATTTGCTTTTGATGCCAGACGAAAGCTCCAATGCGAGCTGGCGCAGCATTGGAGAAATGGGGAGGGCCGTGCGCAGCGAGACCCGACCTTCCTTTTTGCGAGCTGGCGCAGCATTGGAGAAATGGGGAGGGCCGTGCGCAGCGAGACCCGACCTTCCTTTTTGCGAGCTGGCGCAGCATTGGAGAAATGGGGAGGGCCGTGCGCAGCGAGACCCGACCTTCCTTTTTGCGAGCTGGCGCAGCCAGGCCCAACCATCCGATGGATTATGTGCTTCCGTCCATAGCGTCGTGGCTGGCTTGATCCTCCCGGGATCGGGAAAGTGGCGCCGAAAGGTACTTTGCTGTATAGTACGTAACTTCATGCCTCTTGAATGAAATACGGCTGGAGGGGAATTATATGTCCGAAGTATCCAAACAATACAGCCTGGAGCAACGACTGCTGCGCAAAGTGGGTTTGGAGAAACAGACCCTCAGCCAAGCCGAAAGCCGAGCCCTGATTGCCCGCATCACCAGCGGCGAATCCGATCAAAACCGGGCCGCCGCCCACATTCCCCTGGGAGCGCTGCTGTGCGCCATGCAGATCCGTGGAGAAAGCGCGGAAGAAATTGCCGGTGGGGCCGCCGCCCTGCTGGATGCGATGAAACCGTTTGATTTGCACCCTCAGCAAGCTGTCTACTATGACATCGTAGGCACCGGTGGCGATGGCAAATCCAGTGTCAACGTTTCTACTGCCACTGCCATCGCGCTGGCATCGTTGGGCCTGCCGATTGCCAAGCATGGGAACCGGGCCGTCAGCGGGAAAGTGGGTTCCTCCGACCTGCTGCGCGAGTGCGGTCTGAACTTTGAGGGCGATGAAGAGCAGCTGCGGCAACAATTTCAGCAGCATGGTTTTCTGTTTCTGTTCGCACCGCTTTACCACAGCTCCATGCGTTTTGCCGCGCCCATTCGCGCGGCTTTGAAGTTTCCGACCCTGTTTAACTTGTTGGGTCCGTTGTGTAACCCGGGCAATCCCGATGGTGCGGCCATCGGGATTGCCCGGATGGAGCGTCTGGCCCCTATGTCCGAGGCGGCCCGGTTGCTGAATAAGAAGAACTATTTTCTGTACAGCTCGGAAGATGGCTATGACGAGATTTCTACTGCCGCTCCCAGCCACGTCTTCTGTGAAGGGAAGCGGATCTTGAAAGTCGAACCCCGGCAATTTTTCGAGTCGTTCCCGATCCCCGAAGTGCGGAACCTGGCCGATTCGCTGTGTAAATTCCGCTACATGCTCAGCGGCCAGGCCGGGAATCCGGATGCGGAACAGCGGGCTGCAGGGATTGATGCCGAACTGGGCCTGCGCCTGCACCATACCGTGGCCCTGAATGCGGCGGTGGCGCTGTATCTGTTCGGCAGGGCGGAATCGCTGGCAGAGGGCTTTGCGCGGGCGGATGAGTGCTTGCGCAGCGGCATGTCGGCGCGCAAGTTGGCCGAATTGCGGCAGGGCGTCATTCTGTGAGCAATAGCTGGATGAATGAGATGCATGCAATGGAACGACAAAACGAAATGGAATCTGCCCAGGCACAGCCAGGCAGCACGATCCTCGACCGGATTGTCTTTGATAAGCACCGGGACCTGCCGCGGTTGCAACAGGATTATTCGACGGAGCGCAGCGGGCGGCAAAGCCAGCCACGCAACAAGATGGGCCGGGATGCCGTGCTCGGAACGCTACAGCAGCGGCGCATTATTGCCGAGATCAAGCGAGCTTCGCCCTCAATGGGGGCGATTGATATGGAAGTCGATTGCGTACAGCAGGCATTAGACTACCAGGCTGCCGATGCTGCCATGATTAGCGTGCTGACCGACGAGCGTCATTTTGCCGGCAGCTTTCACTTGCTGGAAGAAATCGGGCGCGCAGTCAGCTGCCCGCTGCTGTGCAAGGATTTTATCATCGACAAATGGCAAATTGACGCAGCGGCTGCCGCCGGAGCCGATGCCATTCTGCTGATCGTCAGCTGCTTCGGCCAGGACAGGCCCGGCGGTTCGCTGGACGACTTGCAGCACTTGTACAGCCATGCCTGGGACAAGGGTTTACTGCCTCTGGTCGAGATCTATGCCCCCGATGAACGCTATGATGCCTATCAACTGAGGCCCTGCCTGCTGGGGGTCAACAGCCGCAACTTGCAAAACATGCAGATTGATTTGGAGCAGGGGGCGGAGACTCTGGCGCTGCTGCGCCGCGAGCTGTCGATGCCCTATGCCCGTACCGCTCGTGCTCAGATGGGCCTGCCCGAACTGCCGCTGTTTGTCGGTGAGAGCGGAGTTTTTGAGCCCGGCGATGCCCAGGTTTGGAGCCAAGGAGGGGCGGACTGTCTGTTGATCGGCAGCAGCTTGATGCAGGTGGGCAAAGAGCAGTCCCGGGCGGAGCTGCTGCGTCACCGTATTGCGGAGTTCCGCAATACTTTGGAGACTTCCTGAAAAATGGCTTTCGTTCCTCACTACCGCGAAAAAATCCCTTCACCTGATACCAAAAGCGAATTTTCGAGGTGCCCTCGAGCAAACGCTTTTTCTTGAGTTCCATAAATTTCTTGCTGAAAGAAATTTATGGAACTCAAGGGGCCTCTAAAAATTCGCTTTTGATGGGGGGCCTTCCTTTCCCATCATGGCATCAAAACAAAATCAAATAGACCAGGATGGCGGCCAGCAAAAGAGTGACAAAGCTTATCAGCTTCAGGAACGGCGTATAGCGCAGCTCCCGGCCATGGCGCATGGCCTTTTCATTGTCCGCCCAGCGGCAGTAGGCATAGACGGCAATCGCCCCGGCTCCCGCGCTGAGGAAGGTGGCAATAATATCGCGGAAGAACGGCGAGCTGAGGCTTTCAACAAACTGATGGATGCCTAACGCCCCGGCCAGCAGGGCCAAAGCCGTGCGAATCCAGGCCAGGAAGGTGCGCTCGTTGGCCAATGAGAAACGGTAATCCGGTGCCTTGCCACCTTGGTACCATTTCTTAGCAATTGTGGTCTTGCGCTTTGGTTTCATACAGCTCTCCGTTTTTCAGGATCAGTCTAAGGATGGGTGATAACAAATCCAAACTGAAGAGGACCTCTAAAAATCCCAGTTTTGCGCTGAGCAGACGATTCGCTATTCGGCGATTGATCGGAAGGTGAGGCGGGGTGTGTGAGGTGCTGTGGGCAAGCGTTGGTGCGAGAGAATTTGGAGCGTTCGGGCAACATGTCAGCCTCGGAGCGTGTTTATCTCTGAAGGGTTGGATGCATTTGTCAATGGAGGGCTTGGGGAAGGGCTTGGGCCGTGCGCAGCCAGGCTCCCATGCGAGCTGGCGCAGCATGGGAGAACCGGGGGAGGGCCGTGCGCAGCCAGGCCCGACCATCCTTTTTTTTGCGTGACAAAGCTGCTCCGTGAAAAAGATCAAGTCTGGGACACTATTTTTCTATGGCGGGGAATTTTTAGAGGCCCCCTAAAGTTGCTGTTGTGATTGTTCTTTGCCACATTTCTTACATATGCCGTAGAGCACATGAGTGTGAGAAATTAACTTAAAGGCGTTTTCTTCCGCAATTTTTACTTGGAGTGCTTCCAGCTCTTCATTGTGGAATTCAAAATACTTGCCGCATCTGGTGCAGACTAGGTGGTCATGGTGAGCGTGGGAGCGCATGGGCTCAAAGTAGCTGGACTGGGAGTGGGCCCCCTGACTGCTAGGGCTGCCCAAGCTGAGTTCGCTGGCGAGATCATTTTCACAGAGGAGCTTTAAAGTGCGGTAGACAGTGGCCTGACCAATTTGGGGCAGGTCCTTTTGCAAAATATGATAGAGACCTTCAGCGGTCAGATGTTTGTCCTGCTCCATAAATGTTTCAAAAATAAGACGGCGTTGCTTGGTATCACGCAGTTGGTTCATCGACAAAAAGCGATGATATGAGATAGTCGTTGTTTCTTTCATAACTTATGGGGTCCTCTTTTCAGTTCTACGCCGGCTCCATGTCGGGGCTGCCCGGAATCTTCAACTCCGAACTCTCAGAATCTGTTTGGGTCTTGGCTAGTTAAGAGGTGATTCTCTGAGTAATTTTAATAGGATTCGGTGACTGACGTCGCTTAACACGCCGTCAGTCATTTGACAAAGCCTTAGAGACGGCTTGCGGGGCTTTTCCGAAGAATAACATGTGGCGGCAGGCGAGGTCTTATTGTAGCGAGAGCCTTGGTTTTGGCAAGCAGGCTGCGCCAGCTCGCCCAGATCGCAAAGTGGAAGGTCGGGCCTTGGCTGCGCACGGCCCTCCCAGGAAAAGCAAATTTTCAGAGATTTTCTTACGATTCCCCTTGCACTCCGTTGAAAAAGCATATATTCTTTGAGAAGAACAAGCTATTTTATAACCCTATTTCATCTTTTATTAAAACCATTCCGACCTCGGTCGGAACATCATCTTTATGCATTATTTTGCATAATAATACCAAGGAGTATTGCACTATGGAACACAAGTTCAGTAAAATTCGCTCATCGCTCATCGCTCATCGCTCATCGCTCATCGCTCATCGAAAAAATTAAAACCATATAGTAGGGAAAATTATTTTTCTGCGGGGATTTCACGCCCATTTATCCTTTTATTTTTCTGCTCCCTAGTTTTGTGGGTCGCCTGCGATCCGCCCTCCTCCGGCAGCGAGGGCGGCAGCGAGGGCGGCGGAGAGAGCGTGCGCCTTGCCTTCTCCGACCATTCCGACCGAAGCCAGAGCATCATCGGCATGCGGGAATTCCTGCTCACCATTACCGCCGCTGTGTCCCGGCCCAAGGAAATATCCTTTATCGTGGGAGAAAGCAGCACCCCGCCTCCGTGGAGCGAAGTGGCGCAGCACCCCGCCAAAATCACCCGGACGTTCCGCCCCGAGCAAAATCCGCAGCAAAATCAACAGCAAAACCAGCGGAGAATCTATTTCAGCGCAACGGAAAAATTTCGCGCATCCGCCATTCGCTATGACAGCGATGGCAACGCGGTTTTCACCGCCATTCATGTGGATCTGTCCCAGGCGGCGGGAAGCTCGGCCGAAGCCGCTTATACCCGCGCCCGAGCCCCGGGAATCATGGTCCCCGGGGAAACCTATTATGTCCACGCCTACGCTTCGGGACGCTCTGTCGCCACCCACGCCGTGAGGCTGGAAAATTACCCGACCGACAGCAGCACTTTTGCCCGTCAGGTAGGGGGCGCTGCCCCCGATGACAGACCGGGGGGCGCAGCCGTAAGCTTTTCCGAATTTATTTGGGGCATGGAGGGCTGGAAGGGCGCAAACGGCCAATATGTCCCCATTATAGAGGCCGATGAGATCGAGGCGAAGAAAGGCGAGATCTTCTTCATTCCGCTCAGGACGAGGAGCCCCGATGACTGGGACGCTGCCTCAAATACGATCTGTGTCACCTATCATCCCAAGAAATTTCAATTCCGACATAGTTTGGTCAATAGGAGATACCAAGACGTAATCGCTTTTAGCGAAGGGAATCCGATAGTAGCAAATGAGAACGCCGTAACCTTTGAGAAGTCTGCGCATCTGTTCCCGAAGGTCCTAGCAGACAAGGAGCGGGACGAAACATTCGACTTCCTCTATCTCCCCAAAGTCGGCACGGATGGATGGAGCCACTATCATCGGCCTTATTTTGAGTGCATGAATGGGCTTGCACCACAAATCTCCTATGGGGGTGGGGACTTCCGTTTTCGGATTATTGAGGAGTGAGGGGGGCTTTGGAGCTCCCATGCTGCGCCAGCTCGCATTTTTTAATTGCGCTGTACGGACAAAACGGCTATATTGAAGCCATGGCAAGTTGCGACAGCGCGTACAAATACCTGTTCTCGAACCCGGCAATCCTGTGCAAACTCATCCACGCCTTCGTTGAGGAGGACTTTAGCGCCAAAATCCAGCCCGACAGCCTGCGCAAACTCGACCCGTCCCACCTCTCTGCCACGCTCCAGCAGCGCGAATCGGACCTGCTCTATGAGGTGCGCCTGGACAGCCAAGACAATCAAGATAACCAAACAGCCTATCTGTATATCCTGCTCGAATTCCAGTCCACAGCCCCCAAGCATATGGCCATCCGCCTGCTCAGCTATATATCCCTGTTTTACGAACGCCTCATCAAGGAAGGCAAAAACAGCAAAGGCAAGTTGCCCCCGGTATTTCCGTTGGTGCTCTACAACGGAGACCGCCCTTGGAATGCGCCCCGCAGCACCAGCGAACTGATCAGCAGCAACGAAATACCCGCAAAATACCTACCCCACTTTCAATATGCTCTCATTGACGAGAAGCGCATCCCCGACCAAAAAATCCACAAGCTGCACAACCTCATCAGCGCGGTGATTTGTGCCGAGAAGTACGGCAGGCCGGGGGAGTGGGAAGCCCAGATTCCGCAAATCATAGAATTCCTGCGCGATGAACCCGGGCTCGAAATCACCATTTTCAGGCGCTGGATTGCCCTGCTGTTTGGCGAGGACATGAACGAATCAGAATACAATCAAATCACCGCACCAGAGGAGGTACAGAAGATGTTGGCAACACTGGCAGACGATCTAAGAGCTGAAGGAAGACAAGAAGGAAGACAAGAAGGAAGACAAGAAGGAAGACAAGAAGGCGAAAAACTGGGCATGCAGAAAGGTTGGGAAGAAGGTGAAAAACTGGGCATGCGGAAAGGCCGGGAAGAAGAACGGCGTGAAGCTGCCCGGAAAATGAAAGAATCCGGGCTGTCGATTGAGCAGATTGCAAGATTTACCGGTCTGAGCCACCGCGAAATTACCGAGCTGAAAGAGGGCGAATAGGAAGCCTGAGCAAGGAAGGTCGAGTCTGGCTGCGCACGGCCCTCCCCTCATTCTCCAATGCTGCGCCAGCTCGCGGAAGAGGAAGGTCGGGTCTGGCTGCGCACGGCCCTCCCCTCATTCTCCAATGCTGCGCCAGCTCGCATTGGAGCCTTTCGGTACACCTTGAACCTGAAGAATGCCCCGGCAGAAAAGACCGCGATTTCACGCAGAATTGGAATTTTTAGAGATGCCCTTTATTCAACACTCACCATACATTCCATGCGCCAATTGCAAGCCAGAATGCGCTGGGCAGGGCCCATTACCTCAATATCCTGCTGAAAGACTAGTTCCTCTGCCGAACGACCCAAGGACAGGGTAAATTTGCCTGCCTCGACAATCCTTCGAATCCGACCATCTATCCGGGTACTGAAATTCAGCATATCAACCGGCAACTGGAAGCGCAGCCGTTTCTTTTCGCCAGCCTTCAGATGCAGGCGCTGAAAGCCTTTCAGCTCAATTTTCGGGCGTACTACACTCGCGTGCAGGTCTCTAGCATAAAGCTGCGCCACCTCCCAGCCAGCCGTGCCGCTGATATTTTCCACACAGCATGAGACTTCGATGCTACCACTACTTTGAACTTCTGTCTGGGCCACAGCAAACTCGCTGTAACGAAACTCGCTGTACGAAAGCCCATAGCCAAACGGAAAAACTGCGCCAAAGTCCTCCTGAATAGGCATTCCGGCCGATTTGAATTTGTGGTTGTAGAAATAAGGTACTGCTCCCACGTTTTTGGGAAAAGATACGTTCAGCCGGCCCCCTGGGTTATACTGGCCCACCAGTGTTTTGGCGATGGCGTGAGCACCCCGCTCACCCGGCAACCAGACCAGCAAGAGTGCCTTTAGTCGGGCCAGTAGTTCTGGCGGAATGCAGTAGGGCCTGCCACATTGCAAGACCAGTATACAAGGATTTCCGATGGCCAGAACCTGACGCAGCAATTCTTCTTGTTTGCCTGGCAACTTTAGGCTGCTGGCATCCGAGCCTTCGGCCACGGTACCTCTACGGAACAGCCCCGAACGGTCGCCCAAGTTGAGGATAACCAGATCGGCCTGAGAAGCAACGGCCACGGCGGCCGGGATTTGACTTTCATCATCGCTGTACACGGATTTGATATCTGTTTGCAATATTTCTTCGCTGGGGAATACTGCACCGTTACCTATGTCATCGCGCAGAATCGATGCGCCTAACTGGTAGTTGATCCAAGCCTGGGGCAGGTACTGGCCTAATACTTCTTGGAGCGTATCGGCATAGTGTTCCTGGTTTGGGTCTGCACCAGAGTTCAACAGATGCACCGGAAACGAATAGCCGCAAAACAGCGAAAGCTGATCGCTGGCACATTGTCCCAACAAAGCAATGTTTTGTTTTTTGCTGCTGTCGAGTGGCAGAACACCGTCATTTTTGAGAAGAACAAAAGATTCGGCAGCCAGTTGTTCGGCCAGCTCCACATGTGCTGGTCGACGCAGCACTTGGAGAACTCGGCCCTCATCGGCATAAGGCTGGGCGAACAGACCCAAGCGCAGCTTCTCGCGCAGGTTGCGCCGCACGCATTCATCAATGTCGCTCATGCTCAATAAGCCCTGTTCCAAGGCTTCTCTGGCACCATGGAAATAGCAGGTGTGGTTGGGCAGTTCCACGTCCATACCGGCCAAAAGAGCCGCGGCACTGGCCTCTGCGCGATTTCTTGCGGTACGGTGCTGACTGTAGAGTAGTTTGACTGCCAAGTAATCGGAAACCAGAATGCCGTCGAAGCCCCACTGCTGGCGCAACACTTCATTCAGGTAGTGGCGCGAGCTGGACAACGGTTCGCCGTCCACATCATGGTAGGCGGGCATCACCGAGCCAGGATTGGCCAGTTTCATTGCCATTTCAAAGGGCAGCAAAAATGTGTTGGCCAGCTCGCGCGGACCAATATTGACGGGTGCGTGATTGCGTGCACCTTCACTGCCCGAATGACCGGCAAAATGTTTCAGGGTGGCCAAAAGTTGTCGTTTTCCTGTGCGTTCCTGTTGCAAGCCCCGTACATAGGCACTGGCCATGATCCCTACGTGGTAAGGATCTTCACTGAAAGTCTCTTCGACCCGGCCCCAGCGGGCATCGCGGGTTACATCAAGTACGGGCGAAAGACCTTGCCGCGCGCCCACGGCCAACAGTTCTGCACCGATAGCTGAGGCTGCGAGCTCCAGCAGTTTGGGGTCCCAGCACGAGCCGTAGTTCAGTGCGGAGGGGAACAGGGTTGCGCCTTTGACCATCAGGCCGGGCAGGCATTCTTCATGACTAAGGGCTGGTATGCCAAAACGACTGGCAGAAATAACTTTGCTCTGAAAGGCGTTGAGAGCCTTGACACCGGCAAGTGGCTCGATGGGTCGGGCTCCCAGCGGGCGCGTAATCTGTCCCAAGCCGTTGGCAATGACCTCATCGACCGTCTGAGGGATTTGGTCGTCACCCAGCTCTAAAATGCTGCCGCTACCGTCTTCCTCTAAGGCAATCCACAGGCCGTAAAGCTGGGCCACTTTTTCAGACAGGGTCATCTGAGCAATGATGTTTTCCAGGTCTTGATAGTTTTTGGGGATAGACATAAGGTCTCCTTGGCTGGATAAATCAGGATGCCAAAATACGAATTAATTCTTCTTATTTTTAGCAATAGATTGATTCCAGAGAATCTTTGTTGTTCTATTTTGTTGTTATTCTTATGGGGACCTCTAAACGGTTTAAATGGTATCCAAGGAATCTAAAAGCAGATTTATCCTTTTATTGCACCGAACATCATGCCCTTAATTAATTTATCTTGGCCTATAATAAAAGCGACAATCATTGGCAGTGCGGACAGGGTCAGAACTGTCATTATCATAGGAATATTGTTGGTGTATTGTCCTTGGTATTCCCAGACAGCCAAGGGTAAAGTTCGCTTGCCCGGGGATTGGGTCAAGGTCAAGGCAAAGCTGAATTCATTCCACATAATCACGGCATTATAAATAGCCAGAGTAGTAATTCCAGATTTAGATAGAGGAAATATTATGAAAAAAAATATTTGGAACTTACCATAACCATCTATTTCAGCAGCTTCTTCAAGTTCTTTAGGAATCCCCACCATAAATGAAGTCAAAATAAATATCGAGATTGGTAAGTTAAAAGCTATATATGGTCCTATTAAAGACCATATAGTATCATATAATTCTATTTCATTGGTGATCAGGAAGATTGGAATTAAAGTAACATGAACAGGAATTGACATTCCTGCCACAATCAAAGCAAAAATAAGCTTGTTCAATTTTAAATTAAATCTAGCTAAGGGATAAGCAGCACAAGCACTAATAAACAATAATATTGTTAGTGAAATACCTACAACTAAGATACTATTGATAAAATATTGCAAAAAATTACCAGCCAGTACATCTTGATAGTTTTTAAAATAAAAATATTTTGGAAAAGAAAATATTCCACTGGTCAGCATTTCAAATTGTTGCTTGAATGAAGACAGAACCATGTATAAGAATGGAACACCAGATACCAGCAGCCAGACTAATGCTAACCCTAAGATAACAACTGTAACTACGTATCGTTTAACTTCTAACAACATTTTAAGCATTCTCTTCTCTGAGCAATTTCATTACTGCGAGGGCTATCAAAGTAATCAATATAAACATTCCCGAGGCAATCGTTGAGCCATAGCCCATCTGAAAAGTCTTAAATGAATTTTTATACATATAGGTAGCCATTAGTTCCGATGCTCTCCCCGGGCCACCCTCTGTCATTACATAAATCAGATCGAAGTACTTTAACGAACCGACAATAGACAAAATAGCCCCGCTGCGAATGATGGGAAACAGTTGTGGGAGGGCTACCTGCCAAAAATATTTGGAATAACTAGCCCCATCAATAGTGGCAGCGTCATAAATTTCTTGCGAAAGATTACTGTAACCAGCTAAATAATAGATCATATAAAATGGAATATATTGCCAACAGATGACACCTATCACAGCATACAGTGCTTTTTTGGGGCTACCAAGCAGATCGATCGGGCTTCCACCCCATAACTTTAAAAAGTAGGATATAATGCCAAAATTAGCATCTAGTGTGTACTTGAATAAAAAGCCAACGGCCACTGAAGACATTAACAGAGGTAAGAACCAAATTATTTTAAATATATCATACCCTCTTCCCTTGACATCTAAAAACGTGGCCAAAGCCAAAGCGAAAGGAATCTGAAAAAACAACGAAAAAAACATTACAGCAATATTATTTTTAAATGAAGTCCAAAAAATATAATCCTTTAATAAGGCACCCCAATTTTTTAATCCTATAAAGGTCTTGTCAGGACTAACACCATTCCACTCCAGTGTACTTATACGAAAAGAGTCAAAAATGGGATATCCCATGTAAAAGAGTAAAAACAAGAGTGCAGGGAAAAGAAAAATGGCTGCCGTGTTATATATAGAAAACCTTTTTTTAAAAGAGCTCATAGATATCCCCTACTCTACAATCCTTCATTTTACACCCTTAGAAAATCTTTCTTGTCTCTAGCCAATGCACACAATCCCCCTCTCAAGGCAGTCCACAGTGGACTTATCCTTTAGAATTATATGCCTTCATCGCTTCCTGCATTTTCCTGTTGGCATCTCCAGGACTCATAGTTCCTCCAAATACTTCTTGCAAGGTACTCTTATGCAATTCTCCCAATGCAGGAGGCAGATACTGATCGTACCAAAGTTGAACACCGGGGGCTTGATTAATAAAGCCCATGATTTGCTGAAGTAGCGGCTCTTTCAAAACAATCCCCTTCAATGGAACTATTCTTCCCAGCTGTAAACGTTTTTTGACTGCTTGTTCATCAAGTAGTGAAAAAACGACTCCAAAGGCTCCACTTGTATCGGGGGAAGATGCTGATACATGATAAAAATTATCTCCAACTGTGCCAATTACAATATCTTGGTCCGCAGAACTATCCTTTATAGAGGGAAACTTAAAAACACCGAGATTCTGAAAAAATTCAGGATTCTCATCCTTGATTATTGAAACATACCAGCTCCCCATCATGGTCATCGCAGCTTGGCCAGTGTAAAGCAATTGACGAGTTTGCCCACTATCTTCATCAAGACCATTAAAGCCAAGATTAAAATAACCTTTTTCTACCCATTCTTGTATTTTTTCTCCAGCATAGACAAAGGCAGGTGCTTCAAACGAGCCTTCCCCTGAAACAGCCTCTCGAAATGGCTCCAATCCTCCATAACGTGTGGCCAGATTCATATAGTACATTGAACCCGGCCACTGTGTTTTATTTGCTAAGGCAAAAGGGAAAATTCCTATTGCAACAAATTTCTCGGCAATTGCCTCTAGTTCTTCAACAGTCTGTGGAATAACAATTTTATACTGATCAAATAGTTTTTTATTATAAAAAACTCCTGAAACAGCAACATTTTCTACGGGAACCCCATAAATTCTCCCCTGGTATGAAGCTTGATCTATTGCTGCATCTAAAAAACGATTTTTATAACTATTTTTTTTATTCATCTGGTCTGTAAGATCAGCAATCAATCCAGAATTGACATACTCAATCATTGGCCCACCGCTCCATGAAGGGAAAATATCAGGAATTTTGTCTGAGGCCATGGCGATTGTCAGTTTCTGCTTATAGGAATCATTCGCTGTAGGAACCACATTAACTCGATATTGAGGATGTTCTGCCGTGTAACGGTCCACACTTTCTTGAATAACCTGAGGTATCTCCCCATTGGTTTGAATATGCCAAAACTCCAGTTCTGTTTTCCCTCCGTTCTTCTCTAAACTTTTACTTCGAGAACAACTAAAGAGAGGCCCTAATAACCCCAATAAAATGACAAGTATAGCTAGAGAAAGTCGATTCATGCTTGGGTCAACACACAAATCTCCTAACCCAAACTTCCCTTTAACTTCGGTACCACGAAATTGAACGTGTTCCTTTTTTTGTACTAATGCTTCGAGGTGCCCTTTAGAGGGAACAGCCTGTACTTGATCTAAAGCCCAAGCAAAGGGCAGAAAACTGTCTTTCTTCGTGTAGCGTATGCGCAATATGTTCTCATTCCAAGCTTCTATGCGTAGCAAGCCAGAATGGTTCTTCTGTTCCCAACATTTATGTTTCTCCATGGAATTTGTTCTCCAAACATAAGTTATAATCATATTCCGTCACAACAAAATAGAGACAAATTGATCAGAGTATGACTACATTATGTATTGTAACATGGCCTGTCCTATCTGTCAACTCATTTTTCAAAAAAATATTGTATTAATACTAATCACATTTTAATAATAATTTAGCCAATATTGTATCTATAGAGATAAAGAATTTCACAGTTGCCAGACAAATCTATGATAAGCACTTTTGAGGAAAACTTTCAGTGCGCTGGGCTAGACCAATCAGCCCCGGTCTCAGGTTTCAGGTTTAGCTGCTATACACTATTAGGGTCCCTCTACAAACTTCCCATCATTTGATGGCGTGCTCAGCAGCGATCATATTCGCGAAGAATAGCTTTGTCAGGCAAGTCCCATACAATTGCTTGACAGTTACTGTGAAGCAGCTATAATGGCGCCGCGTTGTTATGCGGCGGTGGTGGAATTGGTAGACACGCTAGCTTGAGGGGCTAGTGGTAGCAATATCGTGCTGGTTCAAGTCCAGTTCGCCGCACTTGCAAAAGGCCCGGTTCGTCCGGGCCTTTTGCTTTTAGACAAAAAGGATGCCCTTTCCCGATCTCGTGAGAGAACTTGGAAACATCGAACGTCAATTAAGTCCTTTAATATAGTGGGGGGGGGACCAAATGAAACGGTCTCCGGGAGTTGAGTTTTGCTGGAAATATTTGTGATTGGTTGTGGCGGGACCCAACCCCTGCCGCGCAGGCACCTCTCATCAATTATGGTGCGGCGCAATGGTCAGTGTTTTTTATTTGACTGCGGCGAAGGCACTCAGGTCTCGCTTAAGCGGCAAGGGCTGCGCTGGAAAAGTATCTCGCACATGTTCGTCACGCACATTCATGCCGACCATGTTACCGGCATTCCGGGCCTGATGATGCTCTCCTCCCAGGTGGATCGTACGGAGCCCCTGCACATCATTGCTCCCAAAAAGGTCTGTGAGTTTATTTCAGGTGTATGTAAGAGCCTGAATATCTACATCAACTATCCATTCGAGCTACAGCACATCGAATTTAAGCATTGTGTCCAGCTGCTCTACGAAGATGCCGAGTTGCAAATTTCCTGCTTCCCATTGCGGCACACCCAGCCGACTGTAGGCTTTTTAATTGAAGAAAAGCTGCGCCCTGGTGTATTTTCTCCCGAGCGAGCCGTCGCCCTGAGTGTGCCCAAGGGCCCGCTGTGGGGCGCACTGCAACGCGGTGAGACGGTGCAGAACGGACGCAACGAAATGGTGCTTCCGGAGCAGGTGCTGGGCCCGGCGCGCCCCGGTGCACGTCTGGCTTTTATGACGGACACTTTGTATCACGAGCAGGCAGCAGAATATGTAAAGAGTGTCGATCTGCTGATTTGTGAGGGTATGTTTGAGGAAGCCCTGGCCGAAACCGCCCACGACAAAAAACACATGACGGGCGCAGAGGCGGCCCGGACTGCCCGGAACGCCGGGGTGGGTCAACTGGCTCTAACTCATTTCAGCCCGCGCTACCTGGATCGGGACCTCAAAATCTTGCTGCGCGAGGCCAGAGAATTATTTCCCAACAGTATTTTGTGCCGGGATGGTCTGCATTTGGAATTGCTGCCGGGCTCCGGCTGCCGATAAACCGGAAGACTCCCGGGAATTAGCAATCCCAAGCGGAATTTCGCCTTGCCGTGAATAAGCAGTTTCGCCAAAAGGAACGTGCAGGTTTGGGAATTTTTAGAGGTACCCTTAATTTCTAATTTTTGAGAGCTTTTGCGATATTTACGAGAATGCGGTCTTGCGTATTTCAGGTTTGATCGAGAACTGTGCACCAGTCTCCAAGACCCCGTTATTAGGCCATATCCATATAGCGGTTCAGCAGGCTTTGTAGCTGCTCTTGGCGGCCTGAGCTGTTTTGGATTGGTGCAGCCGATAGGGCGTGTCGCTCAAGGTCTTCCAAGCTCAGTTTTTTTGCCCGGATTTCGGCTCCAATACCTTGCTCGTAGCCTCTGTAGCGTTCTTGCAACACTGCTTCGAGCACCCCGTCTTCCCAGAGTCTGGCGGCAATTCTCAGGCCCTGGGCGTAAGTGTCGATTCCCAAGATGTGGCCGTAGAGCAGGTCGTCCGGTGCAAATGAGCCTCGGCGCACACGGGCATCAAAATTCAAGCCACCTGTGGTAAAGCCCCCGGCACGCAGGATTTCGTACATCACCAGGCTGGCTTCGTAGACGCTGTAGGGAAACTCATCGGTGTCCCAGCCCAGCAACAGGTCGCCCTGGTTGGCATCAACGCTGCCAAAAATTCCGTTGTCGGCTGCGTAGCGCAGTTCATGTTGCATGCTGTGGGTGGCCAAGGTGGCGTGGTTGGTCTCCAGATTCATTTTGAAGCGTTGCTCCAAGCCGTTCGCCCGCAGGAAACTAAGTACTGTAGCGGTATCGAAATCATATTGATGCTTGGTCGGTTCTTTGGGTTTGGGTTCAATGTAGAGAGCGCCCTGAAAGCCGATTTTGTCTGCATAGGCGGCGGCCATTTGCAGCAGGTAGGCCAAGTTTTCCAGCTCCAGCTTCATGTTGGTGTTGAGCAGGTTTTCGTAGCCTTCGCGCCCGCCCCAGAACACATAGCCTTCGCCGTTCAGACGTAGGGTAAGTTCCAGTGCTTTTTTGACTTGGGCTGCGGCGTAGGCAAATACTTCGGGGTTGCAGCTGGTGGCCGCCCCGTGCACAAAACAGGGATTTTTGAACAGGTTGGCCGTGCCCCACAGCAGCTTCTTGCCACTGGCTTTCATTTGTTTTTCTATTTCGTCTGCGATTTCGTCCAGAATTTGGTTGCTTTGAGCTAGTGTTTCGCCTTCGGGCGCTATGTCGCGATCGTGGAAGGCGAAGTAATCAATGTTCAGTTTTTCCAGTAGTTCGAAAAAAGCTCCCACGCGGGATTTGGCTTTATTTACTTGGCCGCTGAGATCGGCGGTGTGTCCTTCATCCCAAGGGCGTTGCATGGTGCCCACGCCAAAGGGGTCGTTGCCTTGGTTGCAGAGGGTGTGCCAGTAGCATACGGAATAACGTAGTTGTTCGCGCATGCTTTTGCCCAAGATTGTTTCGTCCGGGTTGTAATAGCGGTAGGCCAGGGGGTTTTTGCTGTCCCGGCCTTCGTACTGTACTTTGGGTCTCTCGAAATAGCCCATGGGGTTCTCCTCTAAAAATGGCTGTTATAATCCGGTATATTTAAGGGCACCTCTAAAAATTTGCATCTAATGCCAAGCAAATAGCTATTTAGAAGTTCCCTTTATTATCCTAAATAAATGAGACAATGATAAGGGTACCTCTAAAAATGGTATCGCTTTCTGTGAGAATTGTACAATCGCTCTGCGTCTGCTTTGTCTTCGCTGGCGATTGTACCCCATTTTAATGCCAGCCAAAGGCTCCAATACTTCTCCTGCCGGTGGCAAATGGCACATCGAAGCAGGCCGCAGCCTGCAAACCCTGCCGCAAGGCACCCAGAATTTTGCTCCGTAAAACAGACCGGGTCTGGCGCAGCATGGGAGAACCGGGGGAGTGCCGTACGCAGCTAGGCCCGACCTTCCCTTTTAAGCAAAAAGCCTGCAAGCCGTTCTTTACTGACGAAGCGATTCGGTAACAAGATCGCCGTTTCAAGCGTGAAATTGGGATTTTTAGGGGGACCTCTAAAAGTATTGTAGATTGAGTCTGCCCCCCAGTTGCAGCAGCGTTTCCATGATAGTAAAGACCAGTTCATCGGCGGCGTTCTGAAAATTTTCCAAGCTCTGCTGGGCCTTAAGCAATTCGTCATAGCTGACGATGCCGCGCCCGTAGGAGAGCTCTGCCTCGCGCAAGCGCTCGCGGGCCACGGCCAGTGAGCTCTGCTGCGCTTCCAGCAACCTCTTGTTCTGCAAAAGCCTCTGCAGCCCGTCGAGATATTCTAGCCGCTTCTGCCGGGCCTCTTCCTGGTAGACTTCCCGGGCTTGGGTGAGCTGATCGCGGCTCATCTGAATGGCGCGCCGGGAGCCGCTGAACGGCAGAAACTGGCTCAGGTCCCAATTCAGCTCAATGCTGCCGCTCAAGCTGGTTGCACCCGCAGTTGTGACAATAGGCCCGTTCGAACGGTAGAGCTCACTACGGATAGGGCTCAACGACAGCGTGCCCTTGACCGCAAACTGCGGCAGCAGAGCCAGATGAGCCTTGCGCAGACCACGCTCGGCATTCTGTAGTTCCAACTCTTTTTGGCGCAGCTCCGGCATCTGCGGGTCAAAAGAAGGCAGGGCCTGATCGAGCAGAGTACCGACATCCTGCGGCAGGCGGGCCTCCACTTCGAGCTGCTGCTGCGGCACATAGCCCAGCAACAGGTTCAACGTGCGCTCGGTTTGCCTCCGGACAAATTGCTTGTCCAAAAGCTCGGTTCCACTGCTTTCAGCCTCATGGCGGGCCCTCAGTAGCTCCAGTCGCGAAATGCGGCCTTGCTCGTAGTCGCGGCGGGCGTAGCCGTAGTACTTGCTCTTGAGGTCGCGACTCCGTTCGCTGCTCTCCAGCGCCTTGCGGGCTCTCAGCACCTTGTAAACCTGTTGAATCACCTTGATGGCAACGCTTTTGCGCAAGGTCTCCTCACTGATTTTCGCGGCCTGGTAGGCGGCACTCAGCTCACTCAGACTGGTGAGCAGTTTCATGTCGAACAGAGTAACACTGGCACCCAGATTTACAAAATAGGGGAGCACCGTATTCCAGGTCCCTGATTCGGTAACTTGGTCACCTTCTCGGGTATAGGGAGTGATGCCCGTTTCGGCTTTGAGAGCAGCGCCGAGATTCAGGCTGGGCACAAATTGCAAGTAGAAGGCTTTGCGGGCCGCTTCGGCCTGCTTTGTGCTGCGCTGCTGGGCCCGCAGCTTCAGATTAAAGGCCCAGGCCTGTTCCAGGGCCTGCTGCACCGACAGGCGCAGCTCTCCCTCTTCGCGGAGCAGACCCCGCCCGATTTCGTCCTCAAATTCCTGCTCCAGCTGCTGAATCAGTTCTTCCAGCGAACCGGCCGGTTCATCGGGCTGCGAGTCTTCCTGCCCAGCCAGTGGCCAGCGCAGCAGAGAAAGCGCCGAGACGATGAGCAACAGCGAAAATAAAGAGCAACGTACCGCACCGCCCTTTTGAAAGTGCTTCATATGCCCTCTCTTCCAAGGTCCCGCAGGCTCAGAGACCGCTCACGTTTGCCCGGAACCATGTTGAGCAGGCAGGGTATCATAAACAAAGTAAACAGGGTCGAAACACCCAGACCGCCCGCCACTGCAATCCCCAGCGGCTGCAAAACGTTCATTCCGTCTCCCAGAGCCAGAGCTATCGGCAACATCCCCAGCAGCGTGGTAAACATGGTGATCAGGATCGGTGTCAGACGCAGCGAACACGCATCGACAATGGCGGCCCGCTTGATCCGGTGCCTCTCGGCCGCCGTGCCGGGAAGCAGTTCGCCCGTGCGCTCCTTCAGGATAATCAGAAAAAAATCTATCATGATAATGGCATTGTTGACCGCAACTCCGCCAAGCAAAATCATACCCAAAAGTGAGTTGAGCGAGATGGTGGAATGGCTCAGCCACAGGAAAAACAGGCTCCCGGTAATGCCCAGCGGCACGGTGACCAGGATAATCAGCGGATACCGGTAGGAACCGAACTGTGCGGTGATGACCAGAAAGACCAGCAGCAGCCCTATCACCAGCGCCAGCGTCAATGAGCGAATGGACTCCTGCATCTCTTTTTGCGTGTTGTACCAGCTGTAGCTGACGCCGGGCGCCATGATATCGGGGTTGGCCGCCAGCAGGGCATTGATATCGGCCTGGGCCTCGGCAATCTGAGACGGAGTGGCCTCTGATTCGCCGGTGCGCAGATCAATCGTGATATAGAACTGACGCTTGCCGTTGGAGCTGGAAATGTAGGATTCCTGCCTGTCCTCCTCAAAACGCACAAAATGATGCAGCGGAATGTACTGGGTCTTTTTGTCCACGCTGACCGGAACGGGATGATTGTAGATATCCTGGTATTCGCGGCCTTTGCCCTGCGGGTTGCGGATGCGGATGGTCTGCGTCTCACTGCTGCCCTTCTTATCCACTTTGAGCTCGCTGACGGTGGCCCCCAGTGCGTATTTCAGCTCTTTCTTGAGATCCAAATCCGCAAATTTTCGGCTCAGAATTGAGCGGGGCAGCAGGTTCAGAATCGGCTGGGGTTCGGTTGAGGAGGGTTTGCTGGACACCGAGTAGCGGTAGCCCTGGAAAAAGTCATCCGGACTGAGCCCCTGTTCTGATTCCGCCTGCTCAGCTCCCTCCGCAGGTTCTTCTGCACCCGAACAGGGGTTCTCTGCCCCGGTCGGATTGGCATCTTGCTCGCTGTGCCCGCTGTTCAAGGCCGTCTGCCCATCCTGTGCGGACCCTCGGGCCTGCTGAAAGGCTTGTTCGGCGGCCTGTTCGCGTTGCCGCTGGTCGTTCGCGAGCAGATCTCTGACCCCTTGTAGACTTTCGAGAACCGTTGCCGCTTCGGTGCCGCGGAACTGCAAACGCAGATCATTGGTCTGGGGCAGGGGCAGCCCGCCCGGATCCCAAAAGTCGACCTCAACGTTATAGCTGCGCGCGGGGTCCAGCACCGCCAGCTGCCTGCCTCCGCCGAAGCCTGCCTCCGCAGAAGAGCCCGCCGCTTCCTCTGTGCCAGGCCGGCAGTCCGCAGAAGAGCCTGGTTGCTCTGCTGCTTGCTGCTGTTTGCCTCGATTGAAATCGGCCATCCTCTTGTCAAAATACTTCTGTAAAGCATTCTGCACTTTTGTACTATGTTTGCTGGAACTGAGAGCTAGGATGATTGAGAGCCAGCGAGGGCCTATAGTCTGACCATAGACCCTTTCGACTTCCGAGCCGCCAATCTGCCGGGCTTCTTCGCTCAGGTCGTCAAGCAAAGCAACAAATTCTTCCCCATCTTCGTAGCCGGGGTCGACATCGATATCTATGGCTACACGATTGCTGCTGGGTGTGCCGATGATGCTCTGCCGGATGCGCGGCCCGAGGACACTCAGGCTGAGGGCAAACAGGGTGATGCTCAGGGCAATAAAGCCCCATTGCAAAGCGCGCCGCCCCAAAAAACCGGAGAGCAGACGGCGGTAGCATGCGACCAGCAGGGCGGAGAAGCGCTCGCTCAGGCGCTCGGCAGAGCCTTGAAACCTGTGCCGCGAGCCTTGCCCGGCCGGCCCTTTGTTTTTATCCGTGCTGCGCAGCATGTAAAAGGCCAGCAGCGGCACCACCAGCAGGGCGATCAGCAGCGAGCTGAACAGGGCGAAGACAATCGTCTGGGCCAGGTCGCCGAGGACGGCGCTGGCCAGCGGCGCAGTGAACGAGAGCGGAAAGAACACCACTATGCTGGTCAGTGTCGATGCCAGCACCGGCAGCCAGACTTGCCGCGTGGCACAGGCAATGGCCTGCCAGGCCCTCAAGCGGGGCTGCTCCAAGCGGATGCGGTGGATATTTTCGGTGACCACAATACTCGCATCAACGACCATCCCGGTGGCGATAGTCATGCCGCCGAGTGAAATCATGTTGATGCTGATGCCCCGGAAGTACAGCAATATCAGCGATACGGTAATAGTCAGGGGTATTGAGAAGGCGATCATCACGATGTTGCGCAACTGACCTAGGAAGAGCACGACCACCAGAATCGCCAGCACTGCACCGCTGAGGCCGGCGTAAAGCACATTGCGTATGGCCAGATTAATGTAGTCAGCGGGGTCCTGTGATCGGGTGAACTCAACTTGGCTCATCAGCGGGTTTTCGGCTTGCAGTTCGCTAGCGACTTTGTCGAGTTGCCGCGAGACCAAGGGCATGTTTGCGCCGCTTTCTACCAAAATAACAAACACCAGTGACGCCCGGCCATCAATGCGGGATATTATATAGGGGGGTTCGCGGCGTATATCGATGTCGGCGATGTCTTTGAGGTAGATCGGCTGGCCACTGCGCTCGGCAACGACCAGCTCGTCCAAGCCGTAGAGCGATAGTTCGCTTTCTCTCAGACGCAGGTTGACCCATTCGCTAAAGATGCGCAGGCTGCTGACGGAGCTGTTTTCGTTCTTGCGGGAGAGGCTGTCGGCCACCTGGGCAGGGCTGATATTGTACTGCCACATTTTCTGGCGATCCAAGGTTACATTGCCGACCAGTTCTTCGAGTGGATCCAGCAGAATGGAGGCCACTCCGTCGATGGCACTGAAACGCGGCAGCAGTTCCTGCTTTGCCAGTTGGTAGACAGAATCCAGAAGCAGGGTCCCGGAAGACAGGTCGACAAAGATGGCGCTACCACTGTCTGCAGCGTCGCGGACGTAAATCGTTGCTTTGTCTTTGATTTTTTGGGGCAGGGACAAAGAGCCGAACCGCTGCTCGACCTGGCGCTTGGCATCTTCAGCCACAATGCCCCAGTCAAAGTCCAGATCGTAAGAAATCCAGTGCGGGCCGTAATTCCCGCGGATTTCTTTGATATCTTCGATGGTCTGGAAACTCTGCTCTATTATCTGGCCGTGTTTCTTAAAGAAATCAACCGGAGTCAGATCGCCGCTGGGCATGCCGAAGCCGATTTGGGCACGCGCAACTTTGGGGAAGAGCCCGATGCTGAGTTTACGGCCGAGGCCGCCGCCCGCGACCAGAGCGAGCAACAGCAGCAGCAGGACGATGCGGCGCCGGGACAGAATATGGTAGACATAGCTGCCCGAGGCCTCGTCCAGGAGTGTCTGCGTAGAGAGGGATGCGCGGGGGCCGGATAGTGGGTCGTTCATGGGCTCTCAGCTCACTTTAAGATACCGTTGTAGTCGTTGAGCCCGCCTGTAGTAGCGCGCACAGGGGTGTTCCCTCTTCCGGGAATCTCATCCGCACCGCTTCCGAGGTTCACTCGGACAGTTCTTCGAACTGCCCGGTGTTGAGCTGCTGACCTTCACCGAGGATGGCTCCATTCAACTGCGAAACATAGCGATCGCCATCACTGAGCCCCTTAGTGATCCGTTGGGAATCTTTGAGGCGCTGGCCGAGTGTCACGGCTTGCAGCGAAATGCGATTCTCCTGGTCCAACAGCCAGATATAGTTGTTGCCGTGACGGCGCACGATGGCTTCGATTAGGACGTAGAGCCCTTCTTCAAAGCCTGCTTGGGCACTGGCAATGACAAATCTGCCCGCATACAAGGCCTCATTAGGGGCGAAGACGATACTGAGGGGGAATAGCCCCTGTTCGTTGGGAATGCTGTCCAGCTGCCAGAGACGACCCCGCGAGAGGTTGTCGGCCTCCATGTTGCTGCGTTCGCCATCCAGATGAATGTGGAAATGGGTCCTGTTTGTAATTTGGGGAAAGTCCATGTCACTGATATAGGTATTGAGCAGGAAGCTGCTCTGATCGGTAATGCGCAGGGCTTCATCGCCGGTAGTCACGTTCTGCTGGGGCTGGACCCGGAGTTTGGAGACGGTGCCGGAGATGCGCGCATAGGCGATGTTGATGCGGAAGGTCTTGCCCTGCAAAGCGCTGGGCAGCACACTGAACAAGCGGGCACCTTTGGCCACTTTCTGACCAGATTTCACGTAGACCTGCTGTATTTCTCCCTCCACAGCGGGAAAGTGTTTGATGCTGCGGACTGGCTGAAGCTGACCCTGCAGCGGCAACAGGTACGGTATACGCTGCGTGCGCAAAGTCTCAACGCCAATTTTTTGGGCGCGAAGTTCCGACCCGGGCAGGAGACCGCTCAGGAGTGCTACAAAAAAGAGCCCGGATTTCCAGCTCAAGATGCCGGGTGCAGAGGGTATTCCAAAGATTTTATGCCACATCAGTCCGTATCAATCCATCACAAAATTGAATTAAAGGAGGCTCTAAGAGCCCCATTCTGTATCTTCGCCCGCACCGTTTAAGCCAGGCAAACCATAGATTCTGCTCTTTCCCATTTCAAGGCTTCATGGGTTCATGGGTTCAAGGCTTCATGGGTCAAACAGATGGGTTCTATGATAGGAAAAGCCCATCCATCAATCAAAATCATCGAAACTTTCAAGAGCCACTGTGTTAGTACAATAACACAGTGGCTCTTGAAAGTCAAGAAGATTTGCCAAAAATATGAGAAAAAGTACTAACGGGCACCTCTAAAAATTCGCTTTCTGTAGGGATGGCACCATCGCTCTGTTTCTGCTCTGTCTTTGCTGGCGGTTGTACCGCGTTTTGATGCTGAGCAGATGAGATTTTGCCGAGCGGGAGAAAGTGAGGCCGAAGTATACTTTGTTGTATGCTCCAATGCAAGCTAGCGCAGCATAGGAGAACGGGGGGAGGCCGTGCGCAGCAAAGAGCCTGCTTCCTATCTTTCGTGACAAAGCTGCCCCGTGAAAAGACCGAGGGCGGAGGCTATATTGACCCTGCTGGTTTCTTTGCTGCGCCAGACTTCCCTAATAATACGAGGCCGGTTGATGATTTTTGTGCGCTTTGCCGCGTTTATCATGTGTTTAGCCACTACCCTGCCATGCGGGTTGGTTTCAAATTGAACTGACTAAGTATAGGAGGAGAATATGTATTTGTCAAGAAAAATAATTTCATTTCGTATACAGGAACCTTCCAAAATTCCAATTTCGCGCTTGAAGCGGCGATCTGATCCAGCCGTCTAAAGGGGTTCTGAGCGGGGCCTTTGAAGTTGGCCTTCGCTACGCCTCGCATTTCCGCCCTTCGTGCCTCTGTATGAGCCCAACCCTCTGCCCCCAACCGCAAGAGCTAGTATTTTGCTATATACAAAAAAATGGAGGGCACCTCTAAAAATCCAGCACTGGACAAATCACAATTATTCAATTACAATAATAAGGGAATATTGTGGACGCCAGCTTTGTCAAAGTGCCTGTGCAGCGCAATACCAGAGAAGAAAACCAGCAGATCAAAAATGATGAAATCCCTCCATCATTCAAGGAAAACGAGAATAAAATGAGGCAAAAAGATACGGATGCAAGGTGGACAAAGAAAAATAGCAAAAGCCACTACGGATACAAAAATCATATTGCAACGGCGACTAACGAGCAGTTTAGCTTACGAAGTAAGTGCAGCTAATGTGCACGACTCACAGGTGCTTGCAGCTATTTTATCCGAAGGCGTCACGCAGATATATGGGGATAGTGCGTACCGAAGTGAAAAGATAACAAATGAACTACGGAAGAAAGGTGTGAGGAACTTTATTCATCACCGAAAATATCGAGATACTTCACTTACAGAGAAGCGATTAGAAAGTAACCGCCGCAAGTCAAAGACCCGGGCGAAAGTGGAGCATATATTTGCATGGTTTCGCAATTGCATGAATAGGGGATTAGAGTTGCGATGTATAGGGATAGATCGGGTAAGGTTTCGTATGGGGTTACGAAATACTGTGTATAATATGTTAAAATATGTTTCAATTACAGCATAATAGTGGATAATTGTATCTAAAATGCTGTAAATAATGATTTTTTATGTAAATTCTAATTTTATTAGAATTTATTGATCGTAATTAATTTGGATCCAACTATTTTTTGTGCTATTTTGTTATGATTAAGGAAGGATTTTTGATTTTACATCGCAATGCCGATTTTTAGAGGTTCCCTAATGGGCACCTCTAAAAATTCGCTTTCTGTAGGAATGGTACCATCGGTCTGCTTCTGCTCTGTCTTTGCTGGCGATTGTACCGCGTTTTGATGCTGAGCAGATGAGATTTTGCCGAGCGGGAGAAAGTGAGGCCGAAGTATACTTTGTTGTATGCTCCAATGCAAGCTGGCGCAGCATCTTTCTGTGATGGGGAATTTTTAGAGATGCTCCCATAATTATGGCCCGTTCCCAATCTGCCAGTGCACCACGATTTTCTTGCCACGCTTAAAAACTGCGGGCGATTTTATTGCCACGCTGTTCCATCCCGCTACAATCTCAAGCGGCACAAATAGCATGGTACTAATGGAGGGGAACATGGCGATACAGCAGAAGTCCGGACAGCCGAAGCAACCGGGTAAACAGAGCGAACCGGAAACTGCTGCCAAGCCAGGAAAGGCCTACAGAGGAGGCTCCAGACAGACGAGCCAGACCAATCAAGACCAAGCAGATGCCCCGACATCCCTACCGGAGCAAGGCTATCCAAGCGACCAGCGCAGTACCCCGATCCTAGAGACCAGCCACAACAGGCAGCGCCGGCAGCGCAGGTTGATGCGACAGAAGCGCGACCGGACCTTTGAAAAAAGTTACAAACAGATACTGCAAGCTGCTGCCGAGGATCAAAAATGGGCCATCATCGAGCTGGCGGCCTACGCTGAATACCAGCGCGATTACCGCCGGGCCATCAAACAGTACGAAAGGATTGCGGTGCAGGGCGATCTGTATTACATGCGCCGCATCGCCGTACTTTATGAGCAGAGTCTGGAAGACATTGACAGTGCCATCGACTGGTACGCCGAGGCTGGACACTATGGAGACACATATTCCATGATCCGGGCCGGCAACCTGCTGGAACTGCACGTTGAAGATTACGATGAAGCCGTAAGTTGGTATCGTAAAGCTGCGCAACTCGAGAGCCTGAGCGGAATCTATCACCTGTGCCGCATCTACGAGCACAAGCTACACGATTTTGAGAGTACTGTAGAATGGTATAAGCGAGCAGTACAGCTGGGGGATATGAAGGCCGCGATCTCCTTGGGCCAGCTCTACGAGAACAGCGGCAGAGATTATGCCAAAGCTGTGGAATGGTACTCGGTAGCTGCCAGTCACAAGAGCCTTTATGCCATCAACTTGTTGTGCCGGCTCTACGAAACCAGACTGCGCGACTATCCTTGCGCCATTGAGTGGTACAAGCGGGCCATCGCCCTATACAACGAACAGAACGGCGCAGAAGTGGTGGCCGCAGATGCACAGGCTCAACAAAGCCTCAATGCCATAATTCCTGCCACAGCTCCGATAGCGTCCCCATACACTCCTCAAACCACACCCTCAGCATCGGTTAGCAGTACCCCTCTCGCGGCAGCAACGATACGCTCATCCGGTGCCCGGATGCAGGGCGAAGGACACGACAACAGCCTGCTGCTGCCACCCGGTGACCTTACCCCCGCCGAGATTGCCTCACCCGGCTTGCACAATGAGGCAGAAGTCGAGTTCCTAGGTTAGACCCCATAAGCAGTTTGATAGTATATTGAAGACATGAATGCAAAAAAAACGTGACCAGAAAGCTGCTCAAGAGATGGCAGGTAAAGCAGACAGTGCCGCAGCGGACACAACTTTGTTGGATACAGAACCGGAAACGCGTTTTCGTCAGCTGTTCTCAATTATCGAACGACTGCGCAGCCCGGGTGGCTGCCCGTGGGATCGGGCCCAGACCCTAGAAAGCATGCGCTCCTGCTTACTGGAAGAATGCTGGGAAGTCGTGGACGCCGTCAATCGTCGGGATTTCCCTCAATTGCGCGAAGAGCTGGGTGACCTGCTGCTGAACGTCCTGCTGCTCTGCGATATTGCGCACAGAGAAATAGCAGACCCAACAGCGGCTTCGTCTCCTGCTCCCTTTAATGGTGAACATTTTCTCGCCGGGGTGCTGGAGGATCTTTGTAACAAGTTAGTGCGCCGTCACCCGCATGTGTTTGGCGACTCCGGCGCATCCAATGCGGAGGAGGCCCTGCGCAACTGGCAGCAAGCCAAAGAGGCGGAAAAGGGGGGAACGGAATCTCTGTTGGCCGGTATTCATGCCGACCAGACGGCTCTGCTCTATGCCCTGAAGTTGCAGAAAAAGGCCGCTAAAGCGGGCTTTGACTGGCCCGCCGCCACGGCGGCCGAAGAGACTGAAAAGAAGCTCCGGGAAGAACTGGCCGAGTGGAACGAACTGCTCTCAACCAAAATCCGGGCAGACGAGCCTGCCCTTAAAGTGCTGAGGAAAAGGCTGGAAGAAGAGCTGGGAGATATTTTGTTCAGCGTGGTTAATCTGGCGCGCGTGCAGCAAATCAATCCTGAATTGGCACTGGGGCGCAGCAGCGAAAAGTTCCGCAAACGCTTTGAGCACATTGAGCGGCGGCTTGCCGAATGGCAACTGGTGCCTCAGGACAGCAGTCTCGAACAAATGGAGGCCCTCTGGCAGGAAGCCAAAGCGAAAGAGCGTAAAGGGGACCTCCAAAGGGGTCCCCAATAGGGCGCCTCTAAAAATTCCAATTCCGCATGGAATCGCGATCTTTTAGCAATAGTTTTTCTCAGCATCCGATCACTGCCAAAGCCGCATCCACCCGGCCAAACGGTGCGCTGACCTGTACGCCTGCAATCGGGCTCTCCTCCGGATTTCTTTGGGAGCACCGGGTTTGCAGCTTCTCCCAGGTTTCACGCGCCAAGGCCACACCTTCTTGCAGGCCTGCTTCTTTGCTCTCTACATCGCCTTCTTTGCCGTTATGCTGGGCCATACGCTCCAGAGCCTCTGCCGGGATTTCGACTCCCGGCACTTCATTGGCCAGAAACTCGGCATTTTTATAGCTGGCCAAGGGCCAGATTCCAAGTACCACCGGAATGGGAGTCAGCTTGGCCGCAGCCAGGGCCGCATCGCAGAGTCCCAGAAAATGCAGCAGAGTTTCTGGGACAAAGACCGGCTGGGTAATGGCAAAGTCGGCTCCGGCGGCGACCTTGGCCACGTAGCGCTGCACCTCCAGCTCTGGGTTCAGGGCCACCGGGTTCAGAGCCACGCCGACCGTGTACGAGATCGACTTCTTTAGCGAACTGGATCCGATGTCCTGCCCCTGCTTAAGTTTTTGCAGGGCCTGGACCAGTCCGATTGCGTCCACATCAAATACGCCGCTGCTACTGGGGTAGTCGCCCAGCTTGGGCGGATCGCCGGTCACCGCCAGCAAATTGCGCAGCCCCGAGGCGTAGCCGCCCAAGAGGTCACCTTGGATGCCCAGCAGATTGCGATCGCGGCAGGTATAGTGCAAGATGGTCTCAATGCCGACTTTCTGTTCGATTTCAATGGCGCTGAGCAGCGGCGAAATCCGCGCGCTCGCGCGCGGTCCGTCCGGAATATTGATGGCGTCTACACCCGCCTCACAGCACTGCCGGGCATTGCGCAGCAATTTGCTGTAGACCGGGGTGCGCGGCGGCAGCAGCTCCACCGAACTGATCAACTCGCCTGCGGCCAGCTTCGCGCCCCAGCGTGAGCGCTCGGCCAGAGGCCTCACTTTGAGGAGTTCCTGCTCCGGAAGGCTACGGCTGGGCAGGATTTCGATGTGCTGATGGTTGAGCGAGCGCAGCAGTCGGGCGCACTCGGCGATGTGTTCGGGGCGAGTACCACAGCAGCCGCCGTAGGCTGCCGCGCCAATCTGATGAAAGCGTTTGCCGTAGAGGGTAAAATATTCAGGAGTAGTCAGGTAGACCGTGCGGCCATTGCTCTCCTCTGGATAGCCGGCGTTGGGCCGCAGAATCAGCGGCTTGGGGCAGCTGCGGATCTGCTGCTGAGCGAAGTGGAACAGCTGGGCCGGCCCCAGGCCGCAGTTGAGCATCAGGGCCACAACTTCATCGCAAGCACCGTAGCGATGCACAAAGTCTTCCCAAGAAAAGCCGGTGGCACTCAGCCCTTGTTCGCCCACAGTCAGACCCAAGACCAAGGGCGGAAAGGGAGGGACTCCCGGTTCGGTGCTGTGTTGCTGCGCCAGTCGGCAGTAAGCCCGATACAGGGCGTCCAGTTCTTGGGCGTGACTGAAGGTTTCGCCCAAGAGCAGGTCCGGCGGCTGCCAGCCGTCCGGCGCCGGGTCTGGCGAACTGCTCCGGACATCTTCAGGGAGCGGCAGGCACAAGGCTGCCAGCTGCTCGGCAAAGGCTTCCTCAACTTTCCCTCTTTGCCCTTCTTGCCATAGCTGACACGAGGTGAGACACGGACCGATGGAGGCCGCCACCAAGGGAGTGCTCTGCGCCTCGGAACACTGCGCAGTTTCAGAATCCCGGCTCCCCGTCTCTTGTTGTCCAGTCTCTTGGGGATAGGCCCGTTGCAGCTCTTGGTGCAACAGGGCCAGTCCCTGACGGTTGATTCGAAGTACCTGGTCTTCTAGGCCAAAACTAGCCAAGCGGAAGCGGTTGGCACTGAAGGTATTGGTAGTCAGTACATCGGCCCGGGCCTCAATGTAGCTGCGGTGAACACGACGCACCAGTTCGGGATTGCTGAGGTTCTGTCCTTCAAAACTGGACTTGAGCAATACGCCTTCGGCGTAGAGCTGTGTCCCAATGGCCCCGTCAAAGAGCAGGAACTGTCGGCTCAGCAGCCGGACGAAGCGACTTTGAGAACGGATGGATGCCGGGTTTACTGTTTGCTTCATTTTGGGATGCTTATTGCCTTACCTCTGGGCTCTCTGAAAAGATGCTGCGCCAGACTCGGTTTTTTTCACGCGGCTAGAGTGTTGTACTTTGTTTGTGTCCCTTGGACAAGCCACAGCCTAAACCCGGCGAGCAGATTGCCTCTGATTATTTGGATGATCCCAATCTTTTTTAGAGGTACCCTTAAGATTTTTTTGACTTCCACCGGAAAAGATGGTATTATCGTAGTAAGAAATTCATTATATTTTACAGGTCTGTTTTTTCTTTTATCGGGACCATTCTGACTTTTGTCAGAATATCATATTTACGCATTATTTCGCGTAATGATACCCAAGAGTATTGCACAATGAAGCACAAGTTTAGTAAAATTCGCTCATCGCTCATCGCTCATCGCTCATCGCTCATCATCGGGAAAAAAATTAAAACCATATAGCAGAGAAAATTATTTTTCTGCAGGGTTTTTGTGCCCATTTATTTGTTTTCTTCCTGTGTTTTCTTCCTGATTTTTATCGATCTCCTGCAAAGCAGAGCGATTGTACCATTCTCGCGAAGCGATACCCTTTTTAGAGCTCCCCCTTATTTAGAGCTCCCCCTTTTTAGAGCTCCCCCTTTTTAGAGCTCCCCCTTGGGACTTCATTTCTATCGCTTTGTGAACATTCTCAATTTTTTATTATTGACCTGCTCATGGGATATGTATATTCTCTTGCACTTCATTTTCACATTCTGCTCTGGCTACAATAACGTGGGTAGTGGTTTCAAGCTGCACGGAGCCAAGATGCTACCAACTGCACTTGGAGTCAGATCGTGAAATTGTGCGCCTGGATCGCTGAGCTTTTTCGCGACAGCAAGGCGGCGACTCATTTTTAGAGGTGCCCTTCTGTGTTTTCTGATTTTTCCCGTGAAGGGTTATTATTTAAGCTTGTTTGAGGTTCTCATGTACTCATCACATTTGCGAGATTTATCCGACCTATGGTGCAACTTGGTTGTATTTGTTCAAAAATTATGGGGAGTTTACCGCCTGAGTGTGGCACGGGATGCCTTTTTAGTGGCCTTAATACCCTTGCTCTTGGTTGACGGCAACTTAGCCCTGCTTTCGGCTCAGGCCGCGGGAGGGGCAAGCAGCGGTGCTGCCGGAAATGACACGGTTGCACTGAGTATCAAGCGGAATTTTGAAGGTGAACGCAAAACCATAAAGTGGTCGGAATTCCGTAACAAAATACGTGCAGCGCTGCCTCAATACACCGAGGAACAACTGATCGAGGAACTGGCCGAATTAAATGTCGAGGCTCAGTACATTGGTGGTGATATCATGCTGAACGGAGAGGCTTTTTACAATTTGACGATTGACCCAAATAGTCCTGAACGCACCTTTATCCAGACTCTGATCATGAGGCCAAGTATTTCCAAGAAATTCCTGCACACGGGTACCACGCTTGAAATCGGCTTGGACAAAACACTGCAGATTGACTGCGATTCATGTCGCCGGGCACTCAATACTTTCACGATCGCTCCCAGATTGACCGTTACTCAGGATTTGATGCAAAATTTTTTTGGTCTGCTCGACCGTCTGAATTTTGCCGATGCCGAACGCGAACTAGCAATCGTTAAGCTGCAGCGGGCCTATAACGAGCGCCAATTGCAGCAACGCTATGACCAGCTTTATCTGGACTGGATCTTGCTGTGGCGCATGAACGTGTTGCTGAGTAAACAGTTGAGCAACAGCAACGCCAGCCTGAACAATGCGCGCGAGCAGCTTAATCTTAACTATATCGACGACGAAACCTTCCTGCAGATCTATAATTCCCAACTGTTTTACCGTAGAACTTTGCTGGAAAATGAACAACAGATTCTGGCCACAGAACAGCGTCTTGCTCGCTTTCTGGGCGATATGAGCGAACAGCGCTTCCAGCCTGATTTGGACATACTGGGTACTCTGCTCCAAAAAGCTTCGGAGCCGCTGGGGGAATTGCACTTCGAAGACTCGGCCATTTGGGCCATCAGCGAGCAGAGCCTGAAACGTTTGCGAATCTTATACAAGTTCCGCAAACTCCAACGGCTGCCCTCGCTGACGCTGAGCGCCAGCATCGGGCTGGAAACTTCAGCCCTTTATGAGAAATCGCAGGAGCCTGAGTATTCGAAGTTGAGGTACAACTATCTGATCGGTCTCAATTTGTCGTGGCCGATACTGATGCGCGGGGCCAACAACGCTATTAAGACTTCTCGCATCAGACTTCAGCAGTTGGAAACTTCGCTGAACAAGCAGCGTCAGGAATTTGAAATTGACATTGCCCAACAGCGTTCTGCGCACGAATTCCTGCTGGAAAACTACGAGATTCAACAAGGAAGCGCCTATGCTCAGAATTCGATCTACGCGCAGAATCAAATCAAATACCGCCAGGCCCGCGCCGGCATCCGCGATCTGTTGGATGCCGAAATCCAGAGACTTTCTGCTCAATTGAATTTGCTCGAAACCGAAAACCAATTGATCAAACTGTCCTTAGACTACCAGTACCAAAGCCGGAATGGCGACTTGCTGAGCCCGTAGTTTCCGAACTGTCCCAGTTCCCCCGTTAGAAACCCCAAAATATTTCGAAGGTATATCACGTATGGCACGTTCTCATCACCACGAAAAATTCCGTCTTGAAGATGGCCTTATCGGCTATATCATTACCTTGTTTCACAATAAAAGAATGCTCAGCGGCGTTCTGACGGCCTGTGTCGTGCTGATCGGCCTGTTGTTTGCTGTCCGGGTGCGGCGCGAAGTCATGCCCAACGTTCAGGCCAGCCAATATACGGTGTCGATCAGCTATCCAGGTGCTTCTCCGGAACAAGTCGAGCAGGATGCAGTCATTCCCGTTGAAGATGTGTTGAAAACCATTTCCGGTATTTCCAGCTATTCATCAACTTCACAGCAGGGTTCGGGCAGCATTCAAATCGCTTTGGATGAAGATGCTCCCAACCCGATCGCCATTGGCGATGCAATTTACCGCAAGATGAATTTGGGCAACATTCCCGATCTTGGGCCCGAAGTCAACTCCATTAGTGTCGATCGCCGTGTTTTTTCGGAAATGTCAATATACATGATATCTCTAAGCCGGAGCAGTGAGGAAAAAGTGGATGATCTGACTTTTTATCGTGCCGCCGACTCGCTGGCTTCACAACTCGAGAATCTGACTGGGGTAGGTAAAGTAGAACTGGAGGGCTACCGCGAGCAGCAGGTGGAAATCAACGTTGATCCCGAACTGCTGAACGCTCAGTATTTTGATATCAGTTCGGTGGTCAATGCGATCGAGAATCGCAACGTGAGCACCACGGCGGGGACCTTGGAAGATCCTGAGAATTACAAGATGATCGTCTCCATTAACGAATACCAAGACTTGGAAGAACTGCGCAACACCATACTGCGCTCCCGTTTCGATGATAATCGGGTGCTGCTGCGCGATGTGGCCCAAGTCAATCGGGTCTTTCCCCGCAAAGATCTTTATATCCGTACCAATCTTAAAGAATCGATTTCGCTGACGGTTTACAAGACTTCCTCAGCGGATATCGTCAAGGCCGCCGCCGAGGTAAAAAGCTTTTTACGGGAGCAGGGCAATACTCTGTTGCCCGATGGAATACAATGGGTCGAAATCTATGACGAAGGCCACGGTGTGGACCAAGTCAGCAAGGTGTTGATTAAAAATGGAATTATCGGATTTCTCCTGATTCTACTGGTACTGTTTATCTTCCTCGATTTTACCACTGCGTTTTGGACCGCCTGTGGTCTGCCGATCACCATGATTCTGACCTTGGCCTTTATGGGTGTGACCGGTCTGTCGGCTAATTATCTGACCCTGACAGCCATGATCACCATGATTGGTATGCTGGTTGATCACGGCATCGTGATCTCTGAGGCCATCTTTGCGCGTCGGCTCAAGGGCGTGCGGCCCCTGCGTGCTGCGATTGAGGGCCTGAAGTCGGTGTTCTGGCCGGTTGTGGTCACCGTTTCCACTACCATCATGGCCTTCTTGCCAATGCTGATGATTGAGGGGGAGATGGGTAAATTCACCCGCTTTTTTCCCATTTTAGTGACGGTGATGTTATCGGTTTCCTTTCTGGAAGCCTGTTTCCTGCTGGTCAGCCACTTGCTGCACTCCCGCTCAAATTTTTCTGCGGATCAAGCTAGGACACTGCGGAACATTGCCGCCGGACGTCTGCCCCACGATACTTGGTTTTCTCCCTTGATCCGAGTTTACCAGGCAACACTGCGTGTAGTGCTGTTTTTTCGCTGGCCGATTCAGGTGATTTTTTTGCTGTTACTGGCACTCGGCATTTGGATTAGCCTGCCGGCCATCAGGAATTTTGATTTGTTTCATAACACTGATTCCTCTTTCATCGTTGTCAACTATCTCCCCGCAGCGGGGACGACTCTGGAGCAGGCTCAGGAAGCTGCCAAGCAACTGGAACAGCGCATCGTGGATGTCACCCCCGAAGAGAACCAAATCAAATATGTACACAATCGGGTATCGGAAAATCTGCGTGGCGAGATAAATGGAGCAATCATTATTTATCTGGTGGACAAAAAAGACCGTGTCATCAGTTTTGGGGACTACAATAAACTATTGAATGCCAATTTACTGCCCTATGGGAAGCGCAGTCGGATGGTACTGAAGAACCAGCTTGGTGCTAAAGATGATCGTTCGTTCAGTAGCCCGGACAGAGATCCTGCAAAGGTCGACAACCCCTACATATTGAGTCCTGAGGAGCTGACGAAGTTGCCCGTGTTGTTTGACAATGTGCGCATAGATCTTGGCGGTGGTGCCGGTCCTCCGGGCGGGCGGGCGATCAGCATCCGGCTCTATAGCGATGATGTCAAGGAACTGAGTGCAGCAGGTGCGGCGGCGGCAGACCTGCTGGAATCTTTGCGCGGCACTCAGAACATTCAAAATAGTGGAGCAAGTCAAGTGGAGCAAATTCGGGTCGCCATTGACTATCCGAAGATGGCTCGCTTTGGTGTTCAGCTTTGGGACATCAACAACACCTTGCGCACGGCTTTTCAAGGTACTACCGCAACCCAAAGCCGCTCAGGCACCAAAACCACCGAATATATCGTGCGCCTGCAAGAGCCCTATCGCAAATCCATCGATACCATTCTATCGTTGGCCGTGCAGACGGATACAGGTGAATTCATTCCGCTCTCGCATTTTGCTCAACTGGTTACCGAATTTAGCTCGCCATCGATCCAACACTACAATGGACACCGCTCTCTGCGCCTGACTGGTGACGTTGACCCGGACATCGAAGGTGTTACATCGCTGTTGATTGGCCAGCAGTTCACCGAACGCTTCACAGAAATCAAAAACCAGTATCCCAGCGTCACGCTGGATCTTTCAGGCGGGGAAGCAGAAAACTCTTTAAAGTTCATAAAAAATATGGCATCTGCTTCTGTAGTGGCTGTTCTATTAATCCTGCTGATCCTAATTCTGTTGTTTGACTCGTTTTTTCAGCCACTGATCGTAATAGGAGCGATTCCCTTCGGCCTGGTGGGAGGCTTGGTGGCACTGCAATTGCATAATATACCGGTGAGCTTGATGGCTGTTATTGGTTTTATGGGGCTGATCGGAGTAGTGGTCAATGACAGTGTGGTGATGGTTCAGTTTATCAATTACATCGTGCACCGCTATCCTCATGTGCGCTCCCGATTGTTAGGGCCGCTGGTACTCAAGGGAGCTGGACGGCGCTTGCGCGCGGTGCTCCTGACCACTCTGACCACGGTACTGGGGCTCTTTCCCACTATGTACGGCTTAGGTGGTGATCCGGGTTTCGTGCGTCCGGTGGTTCTGGTGCTGGGTTACGGCCTCTTGGCCGCTACTGTGATTACGTTGTTTTTTATTCCGACGGTGTACATGATTCATCTGGATCTGTGCTACGGGTTTAATAAATGCAAAAAAATGTTGTTCTCCCGGCGCCGTTAACAGGCTCTATGGGTTTATTTTGCGATGGTGGCTTTGCAAGTCGATGAACAACGCGCTCCAAGTTTCCAAAGAGCTGGAATTTTTCCCGATTTGTCATACCTCCTGTGTCTATAGGGAGCCTCTAAAAGTGGTATCGCTTTCTGTGAGTATTGTGCTATTGCCCTGCTTCTGCTTTGTTGTTTTCAATGGGGTTTTCAATGGGGTTTTCAATGGGGTTTTCAATGGGGTTTTCAATGGGCAATAGCACCGCGTTCCGAGGGGAGAGGCAGAACCTTTTTGTGGCGCGGCGAAGCAGGCCACAGCTCACAAATCCTGCCGAAGCGTTGGAATTTTTAGGGGTCCCTTAACATTACCTTGCGATCAAGATCAGTTGCGATGAGAGCCAGTGTCGCAGGCATGCGGGTGTGCGCAGCAGCTTACAGGCTTGCCAGGCTAGCAGGGCTTGGGTTTGCAGGCGCGGCAGATCCTCTTGATACAGGGCAAAGCGGGCCACAGCCCGGTTCTGGAGCCAGAGCTCTCCGTAGCCCGTGACAGGTTTTTCGTCCCCGTTTTCTTTGTCCCAAACGGAGGCGGGCTGCAGCCGATCTTTTTGCCAGTAGAGTTGCAGAGTTTGTGCTGGGTATTGCGGTTCACTTTGCTGATCTTGCCCGGCGCTCTGATATTGCCGGTTCAAAAACAGGCCCGGCCCGGAGTCGGGCTGCCACAGCAGTGCTGCCCGGCGCTTTGACTGTCGGAGCAACTCTGCCAGTATGCGCTCCAAGCTAGCGGGAGTGAAGGGCCAAGCACTGTTCAGGCGCCCCTCGGGGCTGCTCTCTTGTGAAGGCGAGGAAGCTGGCCAGACAGGCCAAGTGGGCAGAGGAGTGAAATTCCGCAGGCCCCAGTCAAGCAGAACTTCGGCCTCGGCGGCACGCCGCCTCAGCCCCTCACCGATGCTGGGTGAGCGGAGCCCCATTATTACTGCAACGTAATACCAGTCGCCGCGCCGCGCCAAGGCCGTAAAATTGAACCCGGCCGCGTAGGTGAAACCGGTTTTCAAACCCTCCACTTCAGGGTAGTAGGGCAGCAACAAGTTGGTATTGCGCTTGAATTGTCCGCTGCCTTGTTGCTGTGCTGCGAGCCTGCCGGGCAATTCGACTTGAGGCTGGCGGTGCCAGGCCTCGAATCTGGGCGAACGCCTGATTCTGCTGCGGTAGAACGCCGCCAAGCGGGCCATATCCATGGGCGAAATCCGGTCTTCCTCACTCCAGCCATCCGGGTCGACAAAATGAGCCGAGTGTAGTCCCAGTTCGTCAGCCCGGCGGTTCATTCGCGCCACAAAGCGTTGTATTGCTTCTTGCTGCCATTGCGAGCTGGCAAAGTCGGGTGAGGCAAGCAAAGGAGGCGGGGACTGCCGTTCCGTTTGCCCTATTTTAGTCCGCTCCGCTTTCCTTTGTCCTACTCCGTCCTGCTTCAATCCATTTGCTGAAGCCTGTTCTGCTTGAATCTGCTCTGCTTGAATCTGCTCTGCTTGAATCTGCTCTGCTTGAATCTGCTCCGCTTGAATCTGCTCCGCCTGAACCTGCTCCAGCAGTATGGCCAAAGCATAAATAGCATCGTTAGCCGAGGCGATGATGGCGTAGGAGAGCAGCTGGGCCCAGCTGTATTCGCGCCCTGCAATCAGGCCGGCCACGGCTGCGTCAAAGGGTCGCTGTGCCGCTGCGCCACCGGGGGGCAGGCGCCGCAGTTCATCCAGCGGGATTGCGCCATCGCTGAGAAATTCTTCAACTAGCAGCAGGCTCATCAGCTTGGCCAGCGAGGCCGGGGGCCGGGCTTGCCGCGCATCGCGCTGCCATAGCACCTGAGCGCCGTCCTCAGCATCTACAAAACGGGCGGGAAAGGCATATATTAATGCACCCGGCGCTTCAATCTGGCGCAGAGGGCGCCCCAGCACCTGCGAGTAGCCCGGTTGCGGCTGCTCAGCTGCGGGGGCACTGTGGGCAGCCAGCCACTGCCAGGCTCTTTCCGAACCGGTGACCGTGGTGCGGTCGGCAGAATGCAACAGGGCATTGAGCCTCGTTTGGTAGCTTTGCCAGCTGATTTGCTTTGATATGGCTTCTGCAGCATCCGATCCCTGGGAGCCGCCATCCTGTAACCCGACAGAACCCGTGCTGTGGCTGACTAGTGTCTGTCCTGCGAACAGTAGCAGAGCTGCAAAGTTGCTATAGCTCAGCAGCAGGGATAAGCGATACAGTTTCTGCAAGGTTCTGCACAATCCAAGAAACGATTCAGATAGCTGATAAAAGATTGGAACACAATAATGAAGCTTCTTAGTGATTCTGGAATTTTACAGACTGAGAAAGTAGCGGTGTAGCAGTGTGCTCTTGCTCAACTCAGGGTGGAAGCTACACACCAGCACCCGGTCCTGCTGTAAGCAAATTGCCTGGTCTTTAGCTTCCGGAGTATCCCCGCTGCGAAAGCGCAGCAGCACCTGCACTTTCGGCCCCCAAGAAACGGCCAGGGGAGCGCGGATAAAGATCAACGGCAATTTACTGTCACGACTGCTGATATTGCCCGCATCATTGCCCATGTCCAGCACAAAGCGTTGGAAGTCAGGATTCTCGGCAGGCTGTTTGGCCAAAGCCGGCAAGTCCAGTTCGGAGCTGAAACTGGCGATCTGGGGCCCGTAAGCATTCCGCCGGACTTTGAGATCAATAGCGCCTAGACAGCTTTGCAAGCAGGATTGCTCAGAGCGGTTCTGATACTGATCTTGCCTGTGGCAGCTCTTGGGGTGACTCTTTGGGGGACCAATGCCCGTGACGCCGGACGAAAGCAGGATCATTCCGGCACAGGTCCCCAGCATTGGCATATCATTGCGGCTGCATTCTAAAAGAGGCTGCCACAACCCGGCTTGGATCAGCAAACGATAGATGGCAGTACTTTCCCCGCCGGGCAGAATCAGGCGGGTGCAACGTCGCAGTTCTGCTACTGTCCGCACCGCGATACTGGGAGCACCGCAGCGCTGGAGCAGTTCCCGGTGCCTGGCGTAAGCTCCCTGCATGGCCAGTACGCCCGTCAATTCTTGCGCATTATCGGGCATCGCTACTCCTGCCATTCGTGCCGCGTTCCATTTTGCCGGAATATCAGAATGCAGAACGACCTGCCAAGATTGTGCTCAACAACTGCTCAGCCGCTTGTAAGTGCAAATCGCCTAAGGGAACCTCTAATGGGGACCTCTAAAAATGGTATCGCTTCGCGAGAATTGTACAATCGCTCTGCTTCTGCTTTTGTCTTGGCCGCAGCGATTGTACCGCGTTTTGATGCCAGACGAAAGCTCCAATGCGAGCTGGCGCAGCATGGGAGAACCGGGGGAGGGCCGTGCGCAGCCAAGCCCGACCATCCTTTTCTGCGAGCCTGTGCAGCATTGGTGAACTGGCAGGCCGCTCCAGCGCGAGACGCGCAGCGCTGGAGAATGGGGAAGGGCCGTGCACAGCTAGGCCCGACCTTCAGCAAAGAGCCTGCTTCCTCTCTTTCGTGACAGTGGTAAATGGCGGGGCGAAGCAGGCCGTTTGCCACAAACCCTGCCGTAAGGCAGAACCTTTACTCCGTGAAAAAGACCGAGTCTGGCGCGCCATCCTTCTGTGGTGGGGAATTTTTAGAGGTTCCCTAATATTAATCCGTACCAGCAGTCGGCCGCGCAGGCAGGCTGCTGGTACATATTTGTCAGATAGCCCGAACTTTGTTGGCGCAGGGCCCTTTCTGGCCTTGACCTACTTCAAATTCGACAGCTTGACCATCATTTAAGGTCGCGTAGCCACCATCGTTTTGAATTTCCGAATAGTGGACAAACAAATCCTTGCTGCCATCCTCGGGCGTGATAAATCCAAAACCTTTGTCGGCGTTGAACCATTTGACTGTACCTTTACCCATAAGGGTCTCCTTTATAAACGGTGAGGTTGATTGAACTATTTTTCCACTATCACCATTGGGAACATAGTTAGCATAACTGGGGTCTGAATAAAATATATGGGGTATTACATACTGGCAAAGCTCCTCATCGTCCGGGAACCTCTAAAACTCATCAATCGTTGGTGGGTGGTGCGCTGAATGGCAATCTTTTAGAAAAGAGCTGTGCCGGTGCAGGCCTTCACCTGACACGGTTGGCGTTTTTCCAAATGTGAAAGCAAATCTTCAGAGTATTCCTTGACCTGATTGTCGGGTTGATACCATTGATATAATTATTATTTCGCGCAGATTACTGCTATCATGGTGTATCCGATGTTTTGATAGTCACTAAACAGACTACTTTGGGCCCCCTCACCACCCCGATAATGGTTAAACAGCGTTTAGAAGGCCTGCTGTCCATTATGGGTATCTGCCGCTATTTTGTACAGTTTTTAGCAGTATTTATTGTGATTTCTGTACGGACAGGCGGCCAACGCTATCACAGCAGGGGACCTCTAAAGGGCACCTCTAAAAGAGGTGCGCAGCAAGGCCCAACCTTTCCTTTAAGCAAAGAGAGGAAGCAGGCCATTCCTCACAAATCCTGCCGTAAGGCAGAACCTTTATTCGGCAACAAAATCGCCGCTCAGCGCAACTGGAATTTTTAGAGGTACCCGAAAGTAAAAATCGTTCGCGGGTCTGATCATGGGCGGATTTTAACAGTCGGGGAAGCGTGGGGCAAGACGCTGGGGGGGGAGAATGCGAAGAGTAGTTGCCATGTATTGTGGATAGTAGTTTTCGCGGCGCGCGTCACCCCCAAAGCATCATCCGGACAACCTTTTTCATGACTCTGTCGTAATATTTCTGGCTGTTGTACACAATTCATACAATCCACCGAAAGTGTTATGCCCGGGCAGAATCTCTGACCGGTAGGGTTCCCGGGCCTGTATTTGACCTGCGCGGCAATATCCAACCAAAAACTGATAGATTCGTTCGAACCATCAGCCTATCCTGACCCTTTGCTACTACTGTGGTAAAGGAGAAACGATATGCACATTGGGCAATTTACCTGGCAAGCCGGGCGCGTTATCACCGGGAAGATAATGAGAGAGACGACCGAAGCGATGAAAGAAACAAGGCTGAACCCGGCAGGAGCTGTGCTACTGCTGCTGCTCAGCTTCTGGCCCGCTTCGGGCTTGCAGGCTCAGGGAATCGATATAAATGTACCCATCCTGCCCCCAGAATTCTGGGAACGTTATGACAGCGAGGCCGAAGCTCTGGCCAAGGGCGAGAGCAGCTCAGCCGGAGAACAGCAGAAGGCAGCTGTGACGCTGTTTTTGCTCTCGCGTGATGAGGATAATGAGAAGAAATCGCTGGAGCTGGTCAAGAGAGCCAGTGACATCATCAACCGCATTTACCGGCGAAATCGCAATGACCTGAGCTTGGCTTTGCTCTCCGGTGAGATCAGCATGGGCGTGGCGGACAAGAGCAGCAAGCTCCAGGACAAGATCAACTATACCAACCGGGGGCTGGCCAATTATGAATTCAGTCTGCCCAATATCCCCGAAAACTTGGAGGCTAAACAGATCTATCTGCGCACCACAGTCTATGTCCCAAGCTACTTTAAGAAGCTTGGCAAAGAACAGCTTCAACAAGTTCGCATGTTCCTGGACAACTACGATGCGGCGATGGCTCAACTGCAAAGCCCGACCGAGCGAAAACGCTTGGAGGAATTCAAGACTCATGTGATGATTCTGGCAGCAGAGATTTCCAACCGCAAAAGCAAGACGCGCGGAGATGTGGCGGGTTATTTATCTCAGGTCGATACCAGTTTTTTTGAGACCATGAAGGCAAACAGTAACGGTGACTTGGTGGAGATGTATTACAAACTGACAAAGTAACACGGGTATTAGAGTCTCCCCAGCAAGCTCTCGGAGCTAGGCAGGGCAGATTTTTGCGATAGCGAGAAAGGAAAACTAAGGGGACCTCTAAAAATTCGCTTTTGATGCCAGACGAAGGGATTTTTTGCGGCAGCGAGGAATGGAAGCCGAGCCATACTTTGCTGTATGGTAAGGCTTTCGTGACAAAGCTGCTCCGTGAAAAAGACCGAGTCTGGTGCAAAATTGGAATTTTTAGAGGTTCCCCTAAGCTATACATTGCTATGTAGTACAGGCTCTCATAATTCATCATGGGAGCCTGTACGGACGAAACTATTCGCAATAAGAGCGCAGATCTCTGCGAGCTGCGGAGGCTATTTCCGCAGTATGGAAGCCAGTTTCAAATTGATACCCAGCCCCACCCGAAACAACGAAAGCTCCTTGGGATTCTTCACGTTGATAGAGCCGTTGATCTCAGCGTAGAACATCGCTAGCGAAACGCGCAGCAGCATATCGAACTTGGGCGCGTTGAATGCGTCATCAAGTAGCTGGATTCCTTTTTGAGCTCCTTCTATGGGACGGGCGGTAAAATCTGCCAGATTCTGGGAACTGGCGGAAAAGACCATGCCCAAAAAGCCGTCAAAGCGTAGGAAATCCAGTAGCTCCAAGGCCACGTAAGCCTGCACCGGTATGTCAAACATCACCATCATCTCTTGCCCGGGAAATGCCACGTTTTCCAGAAAGCCTATCCGAAAACCGGAACCCAGACCCACTGCCACTGTGGCGACTTTGGTGTTGAGTGGTTTCAGGCCCAGTTGAAGGCCTAAGCCAAAACGAGTATTGGCCAGAGTTTGGGCCAGGGCCGAAGCTGCTCCGTTATAGCCCTGAATCACCTTATTCAGATCCCCGCCGGTATTGGTATTGAATGAACCGCTATTAGAGGCAGTGTTCAGGGCCGCAGCACCATCCGAGAGTTTTTGCATATTTGCAGCATAGTCCTTTATGCTCGACAGTGTGGTGTTCAGGCCCAATTGAAAATTGATGTCAAAGGGCAGCCTTTGGGCAAACGCGCTCGGCGCAGCGGCCAATAACATGGCCAATAAGAGAATTTTGCTTCTCATAAATACCTCCTGAAAATAATATCCTTGGCAATAGTACAGGAAACTTGGACATATTCCAATTATAGGGAAGCTCCCAAAATTCCATTCTGCTGCTCTTGCTCGCTCTTTTGAAACGAACAGCTTCCTCAGAAGAGGCGACAGGCCCCTTTTCGGAAGGTCGGCCCTAGCTGTGCACGGCCCTGCCCCTTTCTCCAGCGCTTGCTGTCTCTCGCGCGGTCTGCATTTGCTTTCAAGGGGACCTCTAAAAATTCCAATTTCGCGCTGAATCGCGATCTTGTTGCCGAATAGCTTCGTCAGCAAAGCCTTACCATACAGCAAAGTATGCCTCGGCTTCACTTCCTCGCTATCGACAAAATCTCGCTGATTCAGCATCGAAAGCGAATTTTTAGAGGTCCCTCATGATTCAGCATGGAAGCCTGTATAATACAACAAAGTATTCTTCAGCCCCACTTCCTCGCTCCCAAATAGCTTCGCAAGAAGAGCGAATTTTTAGAGGTACCCATTGTCATTCTGAAACATCTGTATTAGAATGGAAAGCATTCAAATGGCTCCTCGGTATATCAAGTTGATTTTAGAGTCGCAGCTACCGGACTCAAGTATATCATCATTAAAAATGTTTCTGTATTCCTGTAACCCCTAGCCCTGGCTCTAACCGCTTGAAATATACTGTTCAACCCTTCCAGACGGGCTCTTGTCTTACCTGAGTGCCAGCGCTTGCTGTCTCTCGCGCGGCCTGCATTTGCTTTCATGGGGACCTCTAAAAATATGATCATAGAAGAATCTGATAAACGGAGGTCATATGAATATCATTCCTGTTACTGGGCGAATCCGATTACTGCGTGCTGTTCTGATAACCTGGGCCTTTGGCGGTGCTCTGCTGGCCCTTGCCTGTGGCGGCACCCGAAAGGATGCTGCCACAAAGGATCAGGTAGTATTTGTCATAAATAATAGCACTGAGCCCCAAGGGATTGATCCGCACAAAATCACCGGCGTGCCCGAACACCGTATTTATCAAGCACTCTTCCAAGGACTGGTGAGCTATGACCCCGAAACGGGCCGCGAAGTGCCCGGACTGGCCGAGTCGTGGAGCAATGACGGTACGGTGTACACCATGAAGCTGCGTCAGAACGCCACTTGGAGCGATGGGGTCCCCATCACCGCCCAAACGGTACGAGACTCCTGGCTACGAGGGTTGAACCCGGAGACGGCATCGGAATACGCTTGGTTCCCTGCCATGTTTATCCAAGGAGCGGCCGAGTATCACAGTGGAGAATCGGGCCCTGATTCGGTTGCAATTCAGGTCGTGGATGACTACACCTTTCAATTTGAGACTGTCGGCGAATTGCCCTATGTGATCGGCGCTCTGGCCCACTATGCTTTTGGTGTCGTGCCGCTGCACGCCATCGAAAAATACGGTGCGGACTGGACCAAACCGGAAAATTTTGTAGGCAATGGACCCTTTGTGCTGAGTGAATGGCGTCCACAGGAAATCCTGGCAGGCGAAAAAAACGAAAATTTCTGGAATAAAAACAATATTTTTATTGATCGCATCGAATTCCTGCCGATTGAAGACCAAAATACGGCCTTCAACATGTACCAGAACGGTGAAATCGACTGGTTAACAAGTATTCCCGATGAGCAGTACGACAACTTGCGCGGCAGGGAGGACTTCTATGTCGCCCCACAGCTGGGTGTCTACTACTACGTCTTCAACAACAACAGAGCGCCCTACGATGATGTGCGCGTACGCAAGGCCTTGGCGCTGAGCATTGGCCGCGAAGACATCGCCTATAAAGTCCTAGGGCAGGGGCAGGTGCCGGCGTATGGCATGGCACCACCGATGCCCGGCTACCCCGGCATCGAAAAAGTTTCGGAAAACATTGCAGAAGCGCAGAAACTGCTGTCCGAAGCCGGCTTCCCCGGCGGTAAGGGTTTCCCTCCGATGACCATTCTCTACAACACCCTGGAGGAACACAAGAAAGTTGCCGAATTTGTTCAGCAGCGCTGGGGCGAGGTTCTGGGCATCCAGGTCGAGCTGGAAAACCAAGAGTGGAAGACCTTTCTCAGTACCCGAGGCAACAAAGAGTATGATGTGGCTCGCGCCGGCTGGGTAGGCGACTACCTCGATCCGAACACTTTTTTGGATATGTTTGTCACGGGTGCAGGACTGAACGACCCGGACTACAGCAGGCCTGAATATGACCGGCTGATTATCGAAGCTGCGCGCCAGCAAGGTGCCGAGCGCATGGAGAGTCTGAGCCAAGCCGAAGACCTGCTGGTCAACCAGGATTTTGCACTGGTTCCCATCTACTTCTATATCACAGTGAACCTGTTCAATTCAGAAAAATGGCAGGGCTGGTATCCGAACACTCTGGATGTACATTCCTACGAAGGACTGCGTTCGAAAAACTAGTGCCAAGGGTGTGGAATAATTTATGGGGACCTCTAAAAATTCGCTTTTGTCTTCTTGCGAAGCTATTTTGGACGACAGCGAGGAAGTGAAGCCGAAGAATACTTTGTTGTATTGTAAGGCTTTATTGACGAAGTTGTTCGTTTCAAAAGAGCGAGCAAGAGCGCAGAATGGAATTTTTAGAGGTCCCCTTATGGGCCTCTTGCTGCTGCGGCGCATTGTAGGAATGCTGCTGACTTTGCTGACCATCATTACAATCAGCTTCTTTTTCATCCGCCTAGCGCCGGGCGGGCCTTTTCTGGGCGAGCGTAAATTGTCCGAAGAAATTTTACAGAACTTGGAGCGCCAGTACGGGCTGGATCAGCCGCTGCTGTTCCAGTACTTCAAGTACCTCGGCAATATGCTCCGGGGCGACTTGGGTATCTCAATGCAGTATCTGGATCGCGAAGTGCTATATTTTATCCGGTCCAACCTGCCGGTTTCGATGCTGCTGGGTTTCGTTACCCTGATCTATTCCGTGATTCTGGGCGTCAGTACCGGGGTTTGTGCTGCTCTCAAGCAAAATTCCTGGCTCGACCATCTGGTGATGGCCGGCGCCACCATGGGTATTTCGGTACCGCTGTTTGTGGTGGGCCCGGTGCTGATGTATATCTTTGCCATGAAGCTGCAACTGCTTCCGACTTCCGGTTGGATTCACGGGCGCAACGGCAGCCTGTGGACCATGGTCATGCCGGTGATCACGCTTGGCTTCCCGGTTGTGGCCAATGTGGCCCGGTTGATGAGAGCCAGCGTGCTGGAAATCCTGGCAAGTGACTTTATTCGCACGGCCTACGCCAAGGGACTGAGCACCATGCGCATTGTGCTCTGCCACGTCTTGCGAGGTTCGGTGACCCCGGTAATCAGTTATCTGGGACCGGCCTTTGCGGGCATTGTCACCGGCGGGGTGGTGGTGGAAATCATTTTCCGTATACCCGGCATGGGTAGATTCTTTGTGCAGTCTTCGTTCAATCGCGACTACACCATGATTATGGCCTTGGTACTGGTTTATTCGATCATCCTGATTGTTTCAAATTTCGTGGTTGATCTGCTCTATGCCTGGCTTGACCCGCGCATCGGCAAAAAACATTGAGACTGGCATGAAGCGCCAAAGCCCCGCACGGACTGAAACCACGATGCTGGATGCTGAAGACGACTGGGAGAATGACGAACAAGGCGTCAGCCTGACGCGTGATGCCCTGCGCCGCCTGCGCAAAAATACCATGGCGATGACGGCCCTGGTCATACTCATTTTTTACATAATAATATCTTTGGGTGCCGACCTGCTGCCGATTTATTCGTTCAAGTTCCAAGTGCTGGACCACAAGAACCTGCCGCCGTCTCTGAGCAAAAATGCCGGGAAGCTCTGGTACGAACGAGAACTGAAGCTGGCACAGCGCTTTGCCCAACGCCAGAACCGCGCGCTCAATCAGAGCGAGAAAGACAAACTCGAAGAAATACAATACAAAATCGAACACGACCAGATCAAGATCAACGGCAAACTGGTTAACCCTCACCTGCGTCACTACTGGCTCGGAACGGACTTGCTGGGGCGCGACATACTGAGCCGCACGATCTACGGGGGGCGTATTTCGATCAGCATTGGCCTGCTCGGAGCCTTGACAGCAGTGTTGGCCGGCATTGTGGTCGGCTCTATTGCCGGGTTCTATGGCGGGCGCATCGATTATATGCTGATGCGCTTTGTGGACATCATGTACGGATTGCCATATATGCTGTTAGTCATTGTGCTGATGGCGTTTCTGGGCAAGGGCATGCTGAACCTCTATATTGCTCTGGCCCTCATCAGCTGGTTGACGGTATCGCGGGTGGTTCGGGGGCAGATACTCTCGCTCAAGCATGCCGAGTTTGTCGAAGCGGCACGTACCATGGGAGCTGGCACGGCCCGCATCATCGCCAGGCACCTGATCCCCAACACTCTGGGCGTGATTATCGTGTTTACCACGTTGCGCATTCCGACCTTTATCATGGCGGAAGCCTTTCTCTCCTTCCTCGGACTGGGAATTTCGGCACCGCTGGCTTCCTGGGGATCCCTGATCGGCGAGGGGGTGGGTGCGCTGGAAGTCTATCCGTGGCAGCTGTTTGTGCCTTCTGTTGCGATGACGCTGTTTTTGTTTTCCATGAATTTTCTGGGAGACGGCCTGCGCGATGCCTTTGACCCCAAAGGCAAAGCCCGTGGGGAGTAAAGAGCAAGGAAGAGCAGGTGAGTAGTGCGATTCTGGAAGTCGAAAACCTTTCTGCCGAATTTGCCACCAATGAGGGCATCGTCAAAGCCGTAAACGAAGTCAGTTTTGTGCTGCGCCAAGGCGAAGTCCTAGGCTTGGTGGGAGAATCGGGCTGTGGCAAATCCGTGGCCGTGATGTCTCTGCTGCGCCTCTTGCCCCGGAATGCTGCCCGGAGCAGCGGCCGGGTCCTTTATCGGGGCCAAGATCTGCTACAGCTCAGGGAAAAAGAGCTGCAACAAGTGCGCGGCAACAAAATATCCATGATTTTTCAGGATCCGATGACCTCGCTCAATCCCTATATGCGCATTTCCGACCAGATCTGCGAAACCATGAGAGTCCACCAAAAGATGAAGCGCCGGGAGTCCCGGCAGCGTTGCCGGGAGCTGTTGCAAGCCGTGGGCATCCGGAACGCACAGCAGCGCATGGACAATTATCCCCACGAGTTTTCGGGAGGCATGCGCCAACGGGTGATGATCGCCATGGCCTTGGCCTGTGAGCCCGATATCATCATTGCCGATGAGCCGACTACGGCTTTAGACGTCAGCGTCCAGGTGCAGATCCTGGATGTGCTGAAAGACCTGGCCAAACGTTCGGGCACGGCGCTGATCTTCATCACTCACGACCTGGGAGTGGTAGCCAATATGTGCGACCGCGTTGCGGTGATGTATGCGGGGCGCATCATCGAAACTGCACCGGTGGCAAAGATCTTTGCCAATACCGGCCACCCGTACACGCAGGGCCTGCTCAATTCCGTAGTGCAACTCTATCAGCAGCAGCAGGGCGATTTGGAAGTGATTGAAGGTCAGCCACCGATTTTGATCAATATGCCGGAAGCCTGCCTGTTCTTCCCTCGCTGTAAACAGAGACTGTCTCTGTGCCGCCGCCGGCGACCGAACTTAGAACCATTGCAGGCCTTGGCAGAGCAGACTCAGGACTTGGAGGTTCCGGAACCCAAACAGCAGCCCGGACAAGACTCAGGGCAGGGCCCCGGCCAACATTATGCTGCCTGCTGGTTGCTACAGGGCGACAGAGAGCGCCGGACGGAACTGCAGCATGGCTGATGAAAATATTTTGCTGGATGTAAAAGACTTGAAAGTCTATTTCCCGGCGCGCACTGCATCGCGTGCATCGCTCTGGGGCCGCACCAGAGAATACATCAAAGCCGTGGACGGCATCAGCTTTGTGGTGCCCAAGGGCAGTACCTTTGGTCTGGTCGGAGAATCCGGCTGCGGCAAAAGTACCACAGCGCGTACGGTGGTACGATTAACTCAGCCGAATTGTGGGCGGATACTGTTTGACGGCCAAGACATCACCCAGGCCAGTAAGCGAGAGCTTTTGGGTTTGCGCCGTGATATTCAGATGATCTTTCAGGATCCATATGCCTCGTTGAGCGCGCGCATGACAGTGCAGTCGATCATCGCCGAGCCACTACAGATTTTGCGCAACAACCGGGTCATCGAAATCAGCAACGAGGAAATCGATGAACGAGTATCGCTGCTGCTGCGACAGGTCGGGCTGCGCGAATCGATGAAAAAACGCTTTCCCCACGAATTTTCCGGTGGGCAGCGACAGCGTATCGGCATCGCCCGGGCGATTGCCAGCTACCCCAAACTGGTAATCTGCGACGAGCCTATCAGCGCCTTGGATGTCAGCGTCCAGGCCCAAATACTCAACCTGCTGCGCCACCTGCAACGCGAGCTGAAGCTGACTTACCTGTTTATCGCTCACGATCTGAGGGTGGTGGAGTACATCTGCGACCGCATTGGCGTGATGTACCTAGGGTCGATGATGGAAGTGGCCGATTCTGCCGACTTGAATGCCCGGCCTTTGCATCCCTATACCCAAATGTTGCTCTCGGCCGTGCTGGTGCCGGACCCGGTCCAATCCCGGAACATCAGCCACCCGGCGGTGCGCGGCGAAGCCGAATTCCGGACCGAAGACCGGGGCTGTCCGTTTTACCACCGCTGCCCGCAGGGCATGGCTCATTGCCAGCATCAGAAGCCCGTGCTGCGCGAAATCGGGCCCGGACATCTGGTCGCCTGCCATCTCCATGATCGAGCTATGCAGTAAGTTTTTAGGTGCCCTCTAAGAGGTTCCCTTTGGAGCTTTGTCTCTGAAAGAAGAGTTTCCATGACCAAAATAAGCGATAAGCAGGAAGCCCAAATCGAAGAACTGCTGGCGGCCATGACCCCGGCAGAAAAAGTGCGCCAGCTCGACATCTACTCCGGCTCGGAATTCAGGCCCGACCTGAGCGACTTTGCCGCCCTGTGCCGCGAGGCTGCTCCCGGTGGCCTGCAATGCCTGCAATTGCGCGACACGACGCCGGGCCCCTGCGAAACGGGCCGAATGGCCCGCATCAACAACGAACTACAGCGCATCAACCTGCGCGAAGCGCGCCTGCCCATCCCAATCCTGTTCAGCGAAGAGGCCCTGCACGGCCTGATATGGCCCGGCTGCACCGTATTCCCTCAGCAGATTGCCCTGGCGGCCACTTTTGAGCCGGAACTGGCCCGGCTCAGCGGCAAGGCTATTGGTGCGGAGTGCCGCAGCTTGGGAATTCACGAAGTATGGGCACCAGTGCTCGACCTGGCGCGAGACCCGCGCTGGGGCCGGGTCGAAGAAGGTTATGGCGAGGACAGCTTCCTGGCGGCCCGCTTTGCCGGGCAGATGGTCTCGGGCCTGCAAGCTGCCCAAGAAGGGCAGGGGGGAGTCGTCTGTGAAGTCAAACACTTCAGCGGCTATGGTGCTCCCTGTGGCGGCTTGAACTGCGCCCCGGCGATGCTGGGCCGCCACGAACACGCCATGTACTGCCTGCCGGTGTTTGAGGCCGCCTTCCGGGCCGGAGCCCCGAACGCGATGTGCTCCTACAACTCAATTGACGGGCTGCCGGTGGCCGCGGATCATTCTCTGCTGAGCGGGACCCTGCGCGACCAACTGGGCATGCAGGGCTTTGTCCGCTCCGACATGACCGCGATTGCCATGCTGCACAGCTGCCACTTTGTCGCTGAGAGTCGCAAAGAAGCCATACGCCAGGCGTTGAACGCAGGCGTGGATGTCCAGCTCTACGACTTCCCGCACGATTTTTATCAGCAGAGCCTGCTGGAACTGCTGCATAGCGGCGGGATTTCGGCCGAAACTCTGGATAATGCAGTGCGCCGGGTCTTGCGGGTCAAAATGCTAGCGGGCCTGTTTGAACAGCCTTTTGTGGATGAGGATGCGAGCCAACATGTAGTACACTGCCCAAAGCACCGCCAACTGGCCCAGGAAGTGGCCGAAAAGGCGATTTGCCTGCTGCGGAACCGGAACGCAACCCTGCCTCTGGCCCGGCCGCTGCGCTCTCTGGCCGTGATCGGGCCCAGTGCGGCGGCAGTGCGCTGGGGCGACTATAGTCCCACACCTGCGGAGGGCAGCAAAGCGGAGGCCGGAACGCTGTTGAACGGGCTGCGGGAATTGCTCGGTCCGCAGTGTGAAGTCCGCTATGCCCAGGGCTGTTCCATTCTCGAGCAGGATTTTGTGCCCTTGCCCGCCAATTGGCTGTGGCACGAGGGCCAGCCCGGCCTGCTGGGCCGCTATGTCAACGGCCATGATTTGAGCGTCGAGCCGGTGTTGGAGCGCCGCGACACGCTGCTTCAGTTCCAATGGATTTTCAGCAAGGTGGGCGAAGGGGTTGACGACAGCTGCTTTGGTGTGCGCTGGTGTGGACAGCTGCGACCGGATCGCCGGCTCGAAGCCTCGCTCCGGCTCTCCGGGCGCGACAGCGCGGCGATTTATCTGGACAGCCAACTGATCTTTGAGCGCAGGGATGGCCGGCAGAGCCACTGCCGGGAAGTCCGACTGGAGGCGGGAGGCAATTATGAACTGGTGATTGAACTGATCAATGACGAGCGCGCCCCGCGCGTGAGCCTGGGTTTCAGCAACAGCAAGTCGGAGGATCTCGAAGAGCAGGCAGTGCAAATCCTGCCAGGGGCCGAAGCACTGATCCTGGCCATGGGTGATGACGAACAGAGCTGCGGCGAAAATTTCGACCGCAGCGACTTGAATCTGCCCGGCAGACAAGGCACTTTACTGCGGCGCATGTATCGGGAGGCCAAAGCTCTGGGCATTCCGGTGATTCTGGTACTCCAGCACGGCCGTCCGCTGAGCCTGGAGTGGGAGGATCAGCACCTCGATGCGATCCTCAGCGCCTGGTTTGCGGGTGAACGGGCCGGGCAGGCTCTGGCCAGGGTCTTGCTGGGCGAGGTCAACCCGGCGGGGCGCTTGCCGCTGTCGTTCCCGCGCTCGGTGGGTCAGTTGCCGGTGCACTACAACCGGCGGCCTTTTGGTTCACATAAATATGTCGAAATGGACTGGCAGCCACTGTATCCGTTCGGTTATGGTCTGAGTTATACTTCTTTTGAATATGAGGACATGCGTCTGTCGCAGGCTGAGGGCAGTCTCGCAGAACTGCGGGCTGGGAAAATATTTGTCACACTGAATCTGAGCAACACCGGGGACTGCCATGGCGAAGAGGTCGTACAGCTCTATCTGCACGACCGATTTAGCTCGGTAGTACGGCCTTATCGAGAACTTTGTGGCTTCTGCCGGGTTGGTCTGGCTCCGGGCGAGTGCAGCTCGCTCGTTTTGCCACTGGGTGAAGAAAGCCTGCGACTGCTCGATCGAAACTTCTGCTGGATCGTGGAACCGGGCGAGTTCGACCTGATGCTCGGTCCGAACTCGGCAGACATCCGCCTGCGGGATACTTTTGTACTGCGCTGAAGGGCTCTCTGGAATCCGGCTTTTGGTGTGAGAGTTACAGCCTGTGTTGAGTACCAAACTTGCAGAAAAAATATTGCTGTATATAATACCTGCGCTTCTTCATTCCCTGTACGGGGGTGCACTGGATTCGACTGGAGGTTTCTGGCGGGTGAATGGCAGGCGGAGCGTAACTCCTAAAACTGCAAACTCTTTTAGTTGCCAAAAAAGAAGAAGAGTTCGTACTCGACACCGAAGGTGCCGGGTATGAAGACTTGGCACTGGCTGCGTAAGCGGCCACGGGCTTTGGGAATGCGGTTCCGAGTTCCCGATAGCCTGTCAGACTCCGGGGCTTGCTGCTGCGTCTGCATTGCGGCGCGGTGGGACTTTTTGTAATGCTGGTAACTGTAAAGCATGTTGGCTTGCCTTTACAGTTATGAGATTTGACAGCTGACTAAGCCTGTAGAAGTTCACCTGTCACCCTTTGGAACGCGGGTTCGATTCCCGCCACCTCCAAAAGCTGCCCGGCATCTTCCATACTGCCGGGCAGCTTTTTTTGTGCCATTTGGACAAGCTGCCATGGATTCTGTATAATCCTACTTTTATGTGGTCAGCAAACACTTCAAGGTGGAATTTTTAGCGGTGCCCTTAGTAAAGGCTCTGTGCGTAGACTCCCGCTTTCGCAAGAAATGAGGGGATCAATCGGACAGAATGCTACTTTTACGGATTGGTATAATCATTGGTTATCAGTATCATCTGATAAATAAAATCCGGAAAGACAAGGATATCTGAATGAATCGACAAAAAGCAATTCCGGCCGCAGTACAACTCGCTCTTACCGCAGCCCTGCTCTTGGCCCTGTTCTTAGTCCTGTTCCTAGGCAGCTGCGGCGGCGGAAGCAAGGAGCTGGCTGTTGAAGAAGGTGCAACGCAGGCATCACAGTTCGAAGGCGTTGTCGAAGTCCGCTACGGCGATTATGAAATCGGAAAAGCCGGTGGTCGGCTGGTTTTGGCTACCTTCGGCGATCCCAAAACATTCTTCAACGCTGTAGCCAGTGAAACATCCTCAACAGACATCACTTACAGACTTTACGCACCTCTTGTAAACAGAGCACAGAAAAATCTGGAATGGCAGCCCATGGCTTCCGAGTCTTGGACCTTCTCCGAAGACCAGAAAACCATCACCCACAAGATCCGCAAAGGGATGAAGTGGTCTGACGGGACTCCTTTGACCGCTCAAGACTTCGTTTTCACTTACAACCAAGTATTACTGAGAGAAGATGTCGGCTCCAGTGAAAGAGACGGTATGTTTGTCAACGATCTTCCCCTTAAAGTGAAGCTGATCGATGACTATACATTTTCCATTACCACAGACACCGTTTACGCAGGTATGCTGAATATCAGTAGTGTCCATCCTTCTCCCCGCCACATTCTGGGGCCCCTTATCGGATGGACCGAGGCTGACGGCTACGACTATGAATATGAGCTCGCAAATGGTGAAGTTGTGGAGAAAAAAGTGGATCACATCGACTACGCGGCTCTCACTTCTTTCTGGGGAGTGGACTCAGACGTAACGACTATCGTTGGCAACGGGCCTTTCACAATCGCCGAATACGTCCCCTCTCAGAAAATCGTTCTGAAAAAGAACCCTTATTACTATGAGAAAGACGCGGCGGGGAACCAGCTTCCCTACCTTGACGAGCTCGTAATATTGATCGTTGCGGACCGGGACACTGTGCTGGCGAAATTCCAGTCCGGCGAAACGGATGTCTATCCTCTCAGAGGGGAAGACTACTCCGTGCTTATCGACAAAAAAGAGTCCCTCGGATTCGAGATCTACAACATAGGGGCCACAACCGCAACTCAGTTCATCGTCATGAACCAGAACCCCGCTGCGACCGACGTAAAAGAAGAAGTTCTTTACTGGACTTCCAACAAACAGTTCAGACAGGCTATGGCTCACGTTGTTGACAGACAGGCGATCATTGCCAACATCGCATATGGATTCGGCTATCCCCAGTACTCTTTCGTACCCAGATTCAGCCCCTATTACTGGCAGGACGTGGATAACAAGGCTTTGAAATATAATCCTGAGCGGGCCAAAAAAATGCTCGACGAACTCGGCTGGGCCGACACAGACGGTGACGGCATCAGAGAAGACGATCAAGGCAGGAAGATTTCCCTGAGGATGACTACCAACGCCGGAAACAATGTAAGAGAAACTATCGGTGCGCTTTTTGCTCAGGAAGCCCGGAAAATTGGTGTAGAAGTCAAGTTCCAGCCCGAAGACTTCAATACAATGGTTGGCAAACTTCTCTCCGGTAATGACTGGGACGTAATCCTCCTCGGTTTGACCGGTTCTGTAGACCCCATTGACGGATCGAACGTATATCCGTCCAGCGGTAATCTCCACCTGATCGAACCCAACCAGGAAAAACCCCGAAGGGAGTGGGAAAAAGTTGTTGATGAGGCATGGAAAGTGGCGAACAACACAACCGACGAAGCTCAGCGAAAACGCGGCTGGCAGACCATTCAGGAAGTATGGGTCGATGAAGTTCCCTGGATCTACACTTTCAATGTCGCTTCTATGCACGCCTATGATGTCGGACTCGGAAACATTCAGCCAAGACCGATATACGACATGGATATTTTTGGCATAATTCAGTATCTCTACTGGAAATAATTAGAGGTGCCCTCAAGGAGATCCGAATGACTCGACAAAAAGCAATTCCGGCCGCAGTACAGCTCGTTCCTACCGTAGCCCTGCTCTTATTCCTATTCTTGTTCCTAGGCAGCTGCGGCGGTGGGGAACCTGTTGTGGAAGAAGGCACAACGCAGGTATCACAGTTCGAAGGCGTTGTCGAAGTCCGCTACGGCGATTATGAAATCGGAAAAGCAGGTGGTCGACTCGTTTTGACTACCCTCAGCGATCCCAAAACGTTTTTCGGTGCTGTGGCCAGTGAAACATCTTCATCAGAGATCATTAACAGACTGTACATGAGTCTTATAATCAGATCACCGAAAGATCTGGAATGGCAGCCCATGGTTTCTGAATCTTGGTCCTTCTCTGAAGACCAGAAAACCATCACCCACAAGCTCCGCAAAGGGATGAAGTGGTCTGACGGGACCCCTCTGACCGCTCAAGACTTCGTTTTCACTTACAACCAAGTAATATTGCGAGAAGATGTCGGCTCCAACTCAAGAGACGGTATGTTTGTCAACGATCTTCCCGTTAAAGTGGAGCTGATCGATGACTATACATTTTCCATTACCACAGACACGGTTTACGCAGGTATACTGAATATCAGTGGTGTCTCTCCTTATCCACGCCACATTCTGGGGCCCCTTATCGGATGGACTGAAGCCGACGGCTATGACTATGAATATGAGCTCGCAGATGGTGAAGTTGTGGAGAAAAAAGCGGATCACATCGACTACGCGGCTCTCACATCTTTCTGGGGAGTGGACTCAGACGTAACGACTATCGTTGGCAACGGGCCTTTCACAATCGCCGAATACGTCCCCTCACAGAAAGTCGTTCTGAAAAAGAACCCTTATTACTATGAGAAAGACGCGGCGGGGAACCAGCTTCCCTACCTTGACGAGCTTGTGATGCTGATCGTTGCGGACCAGGGCACTATGCTGGCGAAATTCCAGTCCGGCGAAACGGATATCTATCCTCTCAGAGGAGAAGACTACGCGGTCCTTATCGATAAAAAAGAGTCTCTCAACTTCGAAATCTACAATTTGGGGCCTGTACTGGGAACAGATTTCATCGTAATGAATCAGAACCCCGATGCAACTGACGTAAAAGAAGAAGTTCTCTACTGGACATCCAACAAACAGTTCAGGCAGGCGATGGCACACATTGTTGACCGACAGGCGATCATTGACAATATTGCATACGGATTCGGCTACCCCCAGTATTCTTTCGTGCCCAGGGCCAGCCCTTACTATTGGCAGGACGTGGATAACAAGGCTTTGAAATACAATCCCGAGCGGGCCAAAAAAATACTTGATGAACTCGGCTGGACCGACACGGACGGTGATGGTATCAGAGAAGACGACCAAGGCAGGAAGATATCTCTAAAAATGACGACCAACGCCGGGAACAAAGAAAGAGAATCCATCGGAGTGCTCTTCGTCCAGGAAGCCAGAGAAATTGGTCTCGAAATCAATTTCCAGCCCGAAGACTTCAATACAATGGTTGGTAAATTTCTCTCCGGTAACGACTGGGAAACAGGGATCATCGGTCTAACCGGTTCTGTAGACCCCATTAGCGGAGCAAATATATATCCGTCCAACGGCAATCTCCACCTGATCGAACCCAACCAGGAAAAACCCCGAAGGGAGTGGGAAAAAGTTGTTGATGAGGCATGGAAAGTAGCGAACAACACAACCGATGAAGCTCAAAGGAAACGCGGCTGGCAGACTATCCAGGAAGTATGGACCGACGAGCTTCCCTGGATCTATACTTTCAATGCTACTTCTATGCGAGCCTATGATGCCGGGCTCGGGAACATCCAGCCGAGAATTGGCGGGGCCAGCATTCTCCAGTATCTCTACTGGAAATAATCGGGGAGGAAGGGAAGTGGAATGATACTTGCTGTATCATCAAGGGCACCTCTATGCTTGGACTCCCGCTTTTACTGGATGGTATTATAACCCTGTTTCAGAATACGTTGGATGACTCTCCGCCGTTTTTGGAATGCCGAAATCGGACTGAGGAAGTGTAAATGAATCGACAAAAAGCAACTCCGGCCGCAGTGCCGCCCACTCTTACAATAGCGCTGTTCTTGACCCTGTTCCTGGGCCTGTTCTTGGCCCTGTTCTTGGGCAGCTGCGGCGGCGGAAGTGAGGAGCTTGTTGTTGAAGAAGGTGCAACACAGGCATCGCAGTTTGAAGGCGTTGCCGAAATCCGCTACGGCGATTATGAAATTGGAAAAACAGGTGGTCGACTCGTTTTGGCCACCCTCGGCGACCCCCAAACTTTCTTCAGCGCTCTAGCCAGTGGATCATCTTCAGCCATGATCACTCAAAAACTCTACACCAGTCTTGTGGACAGATCCCCGCAGAATCTGGAGTGGCAGCCCATGGCTTCCGAGTCCTGGTCCTTTTCTGAAGATCAGAAAACCATCACCCACAAGCTCCGCAAAGGGATGAAGTGGTCTGACGGGACCCCTTTGACCGCTCAAGACTTCGTTTTCACTTACAACCAGGTATTACTGAGAAAAGATGTCGGTTCCTACTTAAGAGACGGTATGTTTGTCAACGATCTTCCTGTTAAGGTGGAGCTGATTGATGACTATACACTTTCCATCACTACAGACACCGCTTACGCAGGCATACTGAATATCGGTAGCGCCGATCCCTATCCACGCCACATTCTGGGGCCCGTTATCGGATGGACCGAGGCGGACGGCTACGACTATGAATATGAGCTCGTAGACGGCGGAGTTGTGGAGCAAAAAGCGGATCACATCAATTATGCTGCTCTCTCGTCTTTCTGGGGAGTCGACTCAGACGTAACGACTATCGTTGGCAACGGACCTTTCACAATCGCCGAGTATGCTCCCTCTGAGAAAGTCGTTCTGAAAAAGAACCCGCATTACTATGAGAAGGACACAGCGGGAAACCAGCTCCCTTACCTTGACGAGCTCGCAATGCTGGTCGTTACGGACCAGGACACTATACTGGCGAAATTCCAGTCCGGCGAAACGGATGTCTATAACCTCAGAGGGGAAGACTACGCTGTCCTTATCGACAAAAAAGAGTCTCTCAACTTTGAAATCTACAACTTGGGACCTGTATTGGGAGCCGAAATCATCGTAATGAACCAGAACCCCGATGCAACTGACGTAAAAGAAGAAGTTCTCTACTGGACGTCCAACAAACAGTTCAGGCAGGCGATAGCCCACGTTGTTGACCGACACACGATCATTGACAACATCGCATACGGCTTCGGCTACCCAAAGTATTCTTTTGTCTCCCGGGCCAGCCCTTACTACTGGCAGGACGTGGATAACAAGGCTTTGAAATACAATCCCGAACAGGCGAAGAAACTGCTCAACGGGCTCGGCTGGACCGACACGGACGGTGACGGTATCAGAGAAGACGACCAGGGCAGAAAAATTTCTCTGAGAATGACTACCAACGCCGGAAACAGAGAAAGAAAAGCTGTTGGTGAACTGTTCGTTCAGGACGCCCGGAAAATTGGTATTGAAGTTAATTTCCAGCCTCAGGACTTCAATACATTGGTTGGAAAACTCCTTTCCGGTAACGACTGGGAAATCATACTCATCAGCTTGGGCAGTGATATAGACCCCATCAGCGGAGCCAACATATATCCGTCCGGAGGCAGCCTCCACCTGATCGAACCCAACCAGGAAAAACCCCGAAGAGAGTGGGAAAGAGTTGTTGACGAGGCATGGAAAGTAGCGAACAACACAACCGACGAAGCTCAGCGAAAACGCGGCTGGCAGACTATCCAGGAAGTATGGGCTGATGAAGTTCCCTGGGTATTCACTTACAATGTCCCTTTTATGCAAGCCTATGATGCCGGACTTGGGAACGTTCAGCCGAGAAAGGGGGGGGGCAGCATTCTCCAGTATCTCTACTGGGAATAATCGGAGCGGGATACTATGTTTCCTTGGTTATAGGCAATAAAATTTTTTTTAAAAAAAGGGTACAGTTCTGAAAAAGAATAAGAAGTTATACCTACGTTTGTCCTTCCTTGTCGATTTGGTACTGATTGCCGTTCTGATTCTGAGCGGCACAAACTGGTTTCTCTCCATTGTCATGGCAGAGACCATCATGTGGCTCGTGAGATGCTACTGGATCAGCAGAGTATTATTATTATTTATCGGGAAACGCCTGCTTCACATGATTCCGATCATTCTCTCGGTAGTCGCTATCGGATTCTTCCTGATTCAGCTTGCACCTGGAGATATCTTCACCCGGATGGCTCTGAATCCGGACCTTAGACCAGCTACAATCGACCGTTACAAAGCCGCTTTCGGCCTTGATAAAGAATGGTACATCCAGTTTTTCAGATATATTTGGAATGCCCTTCATCTCGACTTCGGTTTTTCCATAAGCTATCGCTCACCCGTATTTGAGCTCGTGCGCCAGAGAGCCGGGAACACGCTGATACTGTCCGTAACAACCATTATTTTGGCTTGGGGGCTTAGTATCCCTGTCGGTATTTATTCAGCCACTCATCAGTACAAAATAGGGGACCAGATCATCACGATTCTCGCCTTTATCGGACTGGCCCTGCCCAGTTTCTTTATGGCTTTCCTTCTGATTTTCTTCGTATCCAGCACCGGAAACTGGCTTCCCATCGGGGGCATGTGGAGCGTTGATGTCAACCAGATGAACTTCCTCCAAAAAGCACTTGATCTGGCCAAACATATGGTCATGCCTTTATTCGTAATGGTAGCGCAAAGCATGGCGCCCCTCACCAGGATCGTGAGAGCCAATATGCTGGAAATCATGAGTCAACAGTACATCACCACAGCGCGCGCCAAAGGTCTGGCGGAGAAAATCGTTGTCTATAAACATGCGCTCAGAAATGCCATCAACCCTATGATTACCATCTTGGGTTACCAGTTTAGTTCCATTCTCGGAGGCTCCGTTCTCATCGAAGCCGTTCTGGCTTGGCCCGGCCTCGGGACATTAATGCTCCAAGGAGTCATGTCTCAGGATGTCTACCTCGTTGTGGGAAGTCTTGTTTATGGCGTGGCCTTACTGGTAATCGGTAACCTGATTGCCGATATACTTTTGGGTATTGTCGACCCGAGAGTCAGGATTTCATAAGCAGGGTTTTATAATGAGTGATGTGATAACAGAAAATCTGGAGAGCAAAGAAGGTCTTGCCCATAAAGAGGAAAGCCTTTGGTCCGTCTATCTGAGGCGATTCAAAAAGCACAAACTGGGAAACATTGGTTTCATCATTCTGCTTATCTTCTACACACTGGCGCTTTTTGCCGACTTCTTTTCTCCCTACACCATGGGGTGGACTGATAAAACAAAATCCTATCATCCGCCTTCCAAGGTCTACTGGCTTTATAACGACGGCGGAAAGACTCGCTTCAAGCCCTATGCCTACGAACAGAAAATCGTGAATATTGCCTTCAAAAAATACGGAGTCATCGCGCCCTATTCTTTTCGGGCCGTTTCCATTGAGACCATCCCCGGCAAGGCCGAACTCCGATCCATTGCCAACGAGAAGGATTTCCATACCAGAAAGGCCACGATAATTAATGATGTAGTAAATCACTACGATATTTCCGGCACCGGGGAAGTGGCCCGCAGGCTGGGAGAAGCGATTGATGAACTGGAAAGAAGCAAAGACCCGGATGCCCAAATAATATTTAATATCGGAGCCCGTATGGTCAACGGGGCAAACACTTCGCTTGATATTCACCTTATGAAGGGCAACAAAAACTTCCTCTCTTTTTTTAACAAAGGCGTTCCCTATAAATTTCTGGGGCTCTTTAAAACCGATATTCATTTCTTGGGTTCCGCAACGGGCGGTTTTTTTCTTTTGGGCGGCGATGCTTTGGGAAGGGATATGCTCTCCCGACTCCTTCACGGTTCGAGAATTTCTCTCTCCGTGGGTATCATCGGCTCGATCATCACCTTCTTCATCGGGCTGCTGATAGGTGGCATAGCTGGATTCTTTGGAGGCCGGATTGACTCAGGTCTCATGCGGCTGACTGAAGTGGTCATCTCCTTTCCTTCGATTTATCTGCTCTTCACATTGAGAGCATCACTTCCCTCGGGGCTGTCTTCAACTCAGATCTACCTGTTGATCGTTATCATTCTGGCCCTCATCGGATGGGCAGGCTTGGCAAGGATCATCAGAGGGATGGTACTTTCTCTTAAAAACGAAGATTACGTTCTCAGTGCTAGGACCATGGGGCTTTCGGACCTTAAGATCATCACCAAGCACATTCTTCCCAACACGGTTTCCTTCGTAATCGTACAACTTACCTTAGCGATTCCGGGATACATTCTCGGAGAATCGGCATTGAGTCTGCTGGGGCTCGGCATCACCGAACCTCAGCCCAGTTGGGGCAATATGCTTTCGGTTGCCCGTAACTACCGGGTTATTCAAGACTTTCCGTGGATATTGGTTCCGGGATTCACTATTTTTCTGTCCATTATGGCTTGGAATTTCTTTGGTGACGGAGTTCGCGATGCGTTTGACCCAAAAAGCAAACATTAAAGGGCACCTCTAAAAACTCAAAAGATGATACAAAATGGAACATAGTAAAGAAAAAATAATAATGGAAATAAGGGGATTGAAAACCCATTTCCATCTTCACGATCACACAGTGCGAGCTGTCGACGGCCTTGATTTCCGTGTCAGGGCCGGTGAAACGCTGGGTATCGTTGGGGAATCGGGATGTGGTAAGTCCATCACTTCCCTGTCTATAATAGGGCTCATTCAGTCCCCTCCCGGGAAAATCGAAGGAGGGGAGATGCTCTTTCACGGGGAAGATCTGGCTAAAGTCAGTAATAAGAGAATGAGACAGATCAGAGGTAACAAAATATCCATGATCTTTCAAGAGCCCATGACTTCTCTGAACCCTGTCTACACTGTGGGATTTCAGATATCCGAGGTACTCATGCTGCACAGGGGCATGACGCAGGTGGAAGCGCTCAAAGAGAGTGAAAGGCTTCTCAATCTGGTGGGAATCTCCGATCCCCATGAACGGGTTCACGAGTATCCCTTCCAGCTTTCCGGTGGTCTCCGGCAGAGGGTTATGATCGCGATGGCCATTGCCTGTCAGCCTGAAATCCTGATAGCCGACGAGCCGACCACCGCTCTCGATGTTACCATTCAGGCACAGATTCTGCACCTGATGAAAGATCTGAAGAAAACCCAGAATACAGCAACAATCCTCATCTCCCACGATCTGGCTGTGATCGCCAGCTTTGCTGAGCGGGTAATGGTCATGTATTCGGGTGTCTGCGTTGAGCAGGCTCCCGTCAAAGAGTTGTTCAAAGATACAAAACACCCCTACACTCAAGGGCTGCTCAGTTCCGTGCCGGTCTTGGGTAAGGGGAAATATAAAGCCGACAACAGCCGTCGTTTCCTCCGTACTATCGAGGGCAGCCTGCCGGACCACAGACACTACCCGAAAGGATGCCGTTTTGCACCGCGATGCAAAAAAGCCATGGCAAAATGCCACCGGTACGAACCCGCGCTTGTCGAGCTTTCCCGGGAGCATTCGGTTCGCTGTTTCCTTTATGACGATGAGATCCAGGCAGAAGAGCAGGGGAAATAAATGAGTGATACCATTCTCAGAGTAGAAAACCTCAGCAAAACTTTTCCTGTAAAGGCCAGTGCCTTTTCCAATAAAAAACTTATGCTTAAGGCAGTGGACGGAGTTTCCTTTGAATTGGAGAAAGGCGAAACCTTGGGACTGGTAGGAGAATCGGGATGCGGCAAAACAACGGTTGGTAGAACCCTTCTCAGACTCTATGAATCTGATGGCGGTCGTGTATATCTCGACCCTAAAGAGATGGATACTGCCGGTATCGGTCTGCTCGACAAAAAGCGCCTGACTCTCGAAACAGAACTTGATGCACTTATGGCTGCTAGGTCGAACGGATATAAAGCCAAAATCAAAGGGTTGAAAAAAGAAATCAAAACACTCAAAGCCCGGGCCAACGAGAGGGCGCGAGCTAAAGACCTCCTTGTTATGGACAAGGAAACTCTGAAAAAGAGCCGTCAGAGAGTCCAGATGGTGTTTCAGGATCCCTGGGCTTCCCTCAATCCCCGGATGCTGGTTAAGGACCTCATAGCCGAAGGGATAAGAGAATTTGGACTGTTGAAAGGTGAGGATATCGACAAGCTGGTAGCTGATCTTCTGAAGAAAATTGGGCTGCCCCACGCTGCGGCCAATCGTTATCCCCACGAGTTCTCAGGTGGACAGAGGCAGAGAATCTGCATCGCGAGAGTTTTGGCTGTAAACCCCGAGATAATTGTCTGCGATGAGCCTGTTTCGGCTCTTGATGTATCGATCCAAGCCCAGGTTCTCAACCTGTTGATTGAACTTCAGGAAGAGTATGGCTTGACCTATATCTTCATCGCGCATGATCTTAGCGTAGTTCAGTATATTTCCGACCGCATTGCCGTTATGTACCTCGGCAGAATGGTGGAGCTGGCCGACAGTGAAGATCTCTATGCTTCGCCCCGTCATCCCTACACCCGCTCACTTCTTGATTCGGTACCTGTGGCCGATCCCGAACTGAAAAATGAAATGCTTCCACCAGAAGGCGATGTTCCCAGCCCGGTGAACCCGCCGAGTGGCTGCTACTTTCATCCGCGCTGTAAATACAAAACCGACATCTGCACCAGAGAGGCCCCTGAACTGAAAGAGCACGAGCCCGGAAGAACCTTTGCCTGCCATAATCCTCTGAAGTGATTTTTGGGTGATGCTGCCAATCAGCATGAGCAAGTGTAAACGCCCTATGTAAACGATGAGGTATTTGGGGAGGCGCCCCGGCATCAGAGCCCGGTACTTCGGTACACCTTGAATTTCTAACGGAACTTCCGAGAGAAAACGCGGGGATATCTGAGATAAAACGAAGTATTAAATCGAATTAATTGAAATTATTCCCTCCAATTTGTGTGAGCGATTTTTTCCGAATATTTGCAATATTTTATTGACATCTTATAGATTTTTCGTTATAATACCGTGGATATGTACATTCAAAAATACAAACGCGAAAAGAAGTCCGGCACATACACAAGTCTCTTCATTGCTGAATCTTACAGGGAAGATGGTAAAGTAAAACGCAGACATCTTGCCAATATCTCCAAACTCCCCCCCGAACTGCAAAATGAAATTTGCAATCTCGTTTATAATTTAAAAGATAAGAACATTACTCTCAATGATATAGAGCCCATACAAGGGAAATCCTGCGGCACCCTGCTCGCCTTTAAACACCTGGCTAAAGAGACTGGTCTATTGCAGGCATTAGGCAAAGATAAACAGGCTAAATTAGCTCTGATTCAAATAATTTACCGGATTGTGTGCCAGCAATCTCGCAATTATGTGGCTAATGAATGGTCTAAAACACAAGCAATAAAAGAGATTTTTAAACTTGATGATTTTAGCGAAGATTCTCTTTATCAAAATTTAGATTGGCTATCAGAGCATCAGGAAAAAATTGAAAATCGCCTGTCTGCTGCCAGGCATCCAGATAAGTCTCTCTCATCCCTGTTTCTTTATGATGTTACCTCATCGTATTTTGAAGGGACTCAGAATGAACTTGCCGAATTTGGTTATAACCGGGATAAAAAAAGAGGAAAAAAACAAATAGTCATCGGTCTGCTCTGTGATAACAAAGGATATCCAGTAACTATAGAAGTTTTTAAAGGGAATACTTCTGACAGTACTACCGTGCACTCTCAGGTGAAAAAATTAGCTCACAGGTTTAAAGTGAAAGATGTCGTATTGGTTGGAGATCGTGGCATGATAAAGCGCACTAGTATAGAAGAGCTTAATGAGATGAAATGGGGTTATATAACAGCAATTACAAAGGCTCAGATTAACAGTTTGCTTAATGAAAAAGTAATTGAAATGGAATTATTTACCGAAGAGCTGATAGAAGTAGAAAACCAAGGAGTACGATATGTACTTCACAAGAACACTCTTAGAGCCAGAGAGCTTGCAAAAAATCGCGAAGAAAAAAGACGGAAACTTGAATTGCTGCAAAGTGAATTGAATCAATATTTAGCCCAGCATCCCCGGGCGAGCGTTCAGGTAGCTTTAACTAAACTAAATGCGCGGATCCATAAGCTCAAAGTGAATCGCTGGCTGCAAGCAAGTTGTGTGGAACGCAAACTTGAATTGCTCGTGGAGCAGGAAGAACTGGAGCAAGAGCAAAAATTAGATGGATGTTATATTATTAAAAGTAATGTATCGGCTGAAAACATATCTACAAAAGATCTTCATGATAGATATAAAGATTTATCGATGGTAGAACAGGCGTTCAGGACTTGTAAGCAGAGTATAGAAGAAATACGTCCTATATACGTGAGAAAGTCTTCTCGGACAAAGGGACATGTTTTTGTATGCATGTTGGCTTATATTCTGGTAAAGCGCATGGGGGAGCTTTGCTCACAGTTGAATATGAGTAGAAAGGGAATAATAAATCAACTTGATCAGCTTCAATACACTGGATATAAAACAAAAAAATTGTTAATTAAAGTATTGCCCAAGAGTCTGAGCCCCGAATTAGAAGCGATTGTCTCCTGCCTGAAGGTGAAATTGCCTTCCCACTTGTAGGTAACAGAAAAATACTGAGAGGACGGTTCTAATTTTAAAGGGCACCTCTAAAAATCCAGCACTGGACAAATTACAATTATTCAATTACAATACAATAATATTGGAGGATCATTATGATTGAAATGACAAGTGAAATAATATATCAGGATGTAGAACGTACAAATCCTTTTATATTCGAACTTAAAAAATCTATCGATTGGGATAGAATCTCAGAGACTATTTCTCAAAATATCCCTAAAAAGAAAAATAATTCTGGAAGGCCAAGATTCCCTGTCTCCCAAATGTTGCGCATTCTCATCCTTCAGGAAACCTACAACCTCTCTGATGATGCCATGGAGGTCCAAATCAATGGTAGCATCTATTTCAAATTCTTTCTTGATATGAGCCTGCTTGATAAATCTCCCGATTCCAAAACCATTTGGTCCTTCAAGGAAACGCTGCGCAAACTCAATCTCGAGCAAACGCTTTTTCTTGAGTTCCATAAATTTCTTGCTGAGAGAAAGATAAAACTGCACAAAGGGAATATTGTGGACGCCAGCTTTGTCAAAGTGCCTGTGCAGCGCAATACCAGAGCAGAAAACCAGCAGATCAAAAATGATGAAATCCCTCCATCATTCAAGGAAAACGAGAATAAAATGAGGCAAAAAGATACGGATGCAAGGTGGACAAAGAAAAATGGCAAAAGCCACTACGGATACAAAAATCACATTGCAACGGCGACCAACGAGCAGTTTATTACCGCTTACGAAATAAGTGCAGCTAATGTGCACGACTCACAGGTGCTTGCAGCTATTTTATCCGAAGGTGTCACGCAGATATATGGGGATAGTGCGTATCGAAGTGAAAAGATAACAAATGAACTACGGAAGAAAGGTGTGAGGAACTTTATTCATCACCGAAAATATCGAGATACTTCACTTACAGAGAAGCAATTAGAAAGTAACCGCCGCAAGTCAAAGACCCGGGCGAAAGTGGAGCATATATTTGCATGGTTTCGCAATTGCATGAATAGGGGATTAGAGTTGCGATGTATAGGGATAGATCGGGTAAGGTTCCGTATGGGGTTACGAAATACTGTGTATAATATGTTAAAATATGTTTCAATTACAGCATAATAGTGGATAATTGTATCTAAAATGCTGTAAATAATGATTTTTTTATGTAAATTCTAATTTTAGTAGGAATTATTGATCGTAATTAATCTGGATCCAACTATTTTTTGTGCTATTTTGTTATGATTAAGGAAGGATTTTTGATTTTACATCGCAATGCCGATTTTTAGAGGTCCCCTAATAGATGCCATTCGGAATGCCACGAGTAACACAGAAAAGTACCGGGAATTCAAGAGGCAGCATCTGGAAGCTTGCGATGGCAAAAGTACCGAACGGATTGCAAACTTTATCAAGGATGTCGTTCGCGGCGATGAACAAAAGTATACTCAGGCAAACGAAGATTCGGTATAAGCGATTATATGCAAGTTTTTAGCGGTATTTTAGCTGGCGGTTCCGGAACCAGGCTGGGTCATACGGAACAGCCCAAACAATTTTTGAAACTGGGCCGGAAACCAGTTTTTATCCATACTCTGGAAAAGTTTCTCATTAATAATGCCATAGAACATCATTTTGTTGGAGTGCCGGGGGCTTGGTTAAATTACGCCAGGGAAGTAATCGATAAATCTATTGACGGAAGTCTGGCTTGCAAGCTTTCCCTGGTAGAAGGGGGAGTCACAAGAAATGAAACCATTATAAAAATAATTGAAGCTATTGAAGATAAATATGGAGCGCACAATAATATTTTGATTACTCATGATTCCGTGAGACCATTTGTCAATACAAAAACGATTAATGATAACATAAGATTTGGGAAAACTGAAGTTGCTGTGGATACCGTGATACCAGCTGTGGATACTATTATTCAGTCCATTGATGGCCAGTCCATAATTGATATTCCGACAAGAGCCGAAATGTATCGGGGGCAGACTCCCCAGACTTTTTTAACCGAGACTTTTAAAAAGCTTTATTGCCAGCTGGATGATGCCCAAAAGGAATTGTTGAGTGATGCCATCAAGGTCTTCACACTGGCAGGTGTCGATGTAAAAATAGTGCTTGGTGATGAGCGCAATATAAAAATAACAACCCAGCACGACTTTCAGTTGGCCAGATTTTTGCTTGGGTACCAGCATCAAGATGATTAATAATATTTATCGCTTGATAGCCCCCAGAAACTTCAGAATCGAAGCAGAAGAGATTGATCTGAATCGCGGCCTTGTCGTCCGGCCCACTTTGCTGTCGATTTGTAAGGCAGACCAGAGGTATTATTGTGGCGACCGAAGCCCGAAGGTGCTGGCGAACAAGCTGCCCATGGCACTTATTCACGAGGCTTGTGGCGAGGTGCTCTACGATCCGTTACAAAGATACCAGGCTGGGACTGTTCTGTCTCTTATTCCCAATTTGCCGCCGGAAGACATTGATGTGTTCATAGCGGAAAACTATATTGAGGGTGTTCGTTTCAGGGGAAGCAGCATGGATGGCTTTTTGTCCGAGTATGTTGCCATACCACATGATCGTGTTATACCTGTAGAGTCCATAAAAGGGTGTACATTCACGGCCTTTCTGGAGCTGGCCAGTGTTGCGGTGCATGCGATCCGGGCATTAATCAAAGCAGAGCCTGATTTGAAAGGGAAAACAGTCGGTATTTGGGGAGATGGCAGCCTTGGTTATATCGCGGCTCTGCTGACAAAACATATGTGCGGGTGCACGGTGTTTGTGATTGGGAAGAATACGGATAAACTGGCTTATTTTTCATTCGCAGATGATTGTTTCTTGGTAAACGAGTTCAGGCAGAGGGTGGATCACGCATTCGAGCTGGTTGGAGGGAGTAAAAGTGCTATAGCCATAGAGCAAATAATTAGCTATATTCTCCCAGCTGGACAGATCCTCTTAGGTGGAGCCAGTGAGCATCCCATTCCGGTCAACACCAGAATGGTTCTGGAAAAGGGCCTGACTCTCCTGGGTTTCTCCAGGAGTGGCTATGGCAATTTCCACGAGGCAATCCAGTTGATTCAGCAATCGGATGCGCTTCAGGAGCATCTTGAAAACCTTGTTTCTTCTGTCGTTGAGGTGGATTCGGTGGCAAGCCTTTCTGAGGCGTTCCAGATTGACCGGAATAATCAATTCAAGACGGTTATTCGATGGAATGTGTAAAGAGGGACTCAGTTTTAATGAGGGAGCACATGAATATTCCGACTCTGGCAATCGTTTCTCCTTGTTACAATGAAGAAGCGGTGCTTCCTGAGCTGCCCACGCTGCTCCATGACTTAATTCAGCGGCAGATTATATCTGAAAAGAGTTTTTGCTATTTTGTTGACGATGGTAGTTCAGACGGGACTTGGCGTTTAATTATTTATTTTCTGGGTGGGATTCAGTTGCTCGGGATCGGTGTTCTGGGAGAGTATTTAGGCAAGATATTTCTGGAGGTTAAGAGAAGTCCGCGATTTATCAAGGAGTTAGCGTTGAATGAACTCCAAGACGAAAATAGCACATCGCCCTTGATTGGAAAGTAGAAATGGTAGTAAAAAAATATTATTCAGTAACTATCAGTATTTTATGGGTTCTGTGTTTATTTTTGTATGGTATCCGTGATTCTTTAAGAGCCGTTTTCTGGCAGGCATTTGATGTCTCTATACCCATCAAAGAAATCAGTCTTGTGGTAATTCTACTTTGCTCTCTGGCTTTGATTGGGCTTTATTTAGACAGGGAGTATTCTGTTTGGAGAAGAATTCCGGTTGGTAAATTCAAATGGAAAGATAGGTCAAAGGATTTTTTTTTAGCTTCGGGTATTGCTGCGCTACTTGGAATTGTGTTGATTGTAGATCTGAAAAAGGCTGTTTCAAAGCTGGGAGGATTTACTTATTTGCCCCCATGGTTCCAGTGGCAATTCGCTTTGATAGGGCTGTTCTGCGGCATAGCTTGTATTGGTCTTTATCGGCAAAGAAAAGAAGTCAATAAGAACATGGTCTTCACGACCATCCTATTTGTATTGTACTTGTTAAGTGCCCTTTTGCTTCCGCGTCTGATTGATAAGGTATTTCATAATCCTTCATGGAAATACATTACTGCCATATCAGTACTGCTGGGAGCTGGTCTTGCCGCATTCAGATTGAAGGGGCTGAATATTCGCAGTATTACTTTGATATTAGGGATCTGTTTTCTCTTTATTTTATTTTTATACATTGTCTTTATTTTAGTTAACCCGGAGTGGAGAATAGGCGATGACAGGGATTTTTTGATCACGACTGGTCGGGGTAATAACTTCCCGAAAGGAACGGGACATGGGGGGAGATTTTACCCCATTGGACACATCTGGTATTACTGGTTGACTTGGACTCCCTGGTATAAAGATGTCTTTGTTTATTATATACAGAATGTTTTGATGTTAGTGTTGTCCCTGGCATTTCTGCACTATGCGACTCCTGAAGAAAAAAGAAAGTCATTGCCTGGTCGAATGATTATTATAAGTTTTCTAATTATCATTATAACATTGCCAAATTTTTCCCGAATGTTCTCTGAGATTATATTCCCTGAAAAAGCCACTATATTATTCTTATCTGTCTTTATTTCTTTCTATTTGAAGGGACGTAGAACAGGCAAAATACATTATTATATTGTTGCTTTAGTTGCGAATAGTATTGCAACCTATACCAAAGAGCCTTATTTTGTGATAGGTCTCTGTATCGGAACTGGTCAACTACTATTTGACAGGAAAGATATGGGGAACTACAAATTGCTTTTTAATGTGGCATTGGTTCTTAATGCGATTATATTTCTAGTACTCTACTACAAATTGGCTTATTCTCCTGGTCCCAGTTATTTAGATGGGCGATTTTCGGGGGACACGGTCACTCTCATTCGGCAGCTTAATTCAGGGACAAGCTCTCTACTGATATTGCCTTTTTTCTGGGCAAGCTGGCGAGCTTGGAAAGTGTTGTTTCGGAACGATCGCCGCCTTATTGAGGTTGATTTGCTTTTAGCTGCTGGATTTGCATATAGTTTCTGTTATGTGCTCTTAAAACTTCCTTCCGGAAGATATCAAGTCCCGGCATTGGTTCTGATATATTTCAGCCTGCTGTTATACGCATTGAAGGTTCCTGAGCACAACAGGAAACTTGGAGCAACGGCAGCATTATTGACAACCTTTATTCTCTTCCAATTTTATGTAAGTGTTAGCATGCTGAATCAAAATCTGAATAATTTGAAGGCACAACAACACCTGAGACAGGCCACTCCATTTATGTTTCGATACCTTTCTTCTTGGTTAGGGCAGGGAAAGGATCTTACGATGATGTTCGAAAAACAACATAAACTATTTACAGCTTTTCCATACTACTATATGAGATTATATACTTTTTTTACAAAGTACTGGGCCGACAGGCAAAATCTGGAGAGTGCTCCATTTATAAAAGAAAATAATGATAAGGTCTATCTGTTATCTACAGAGCCTGAAAACCCGATAACAATCAATGATCATCGTTTATTATTGGTCTTGGGAGGGCTTAAAGATCTAACAAAATTGTCCTATGCGCCTCCCACAATATATCGTCTTACAAGCTTTTATGGGTTCCGTTTGTACAGTACAAAAAAGTGGCCCGAAGACATAAGAAAGGAAGCGGAAGGTTTATTAGGCGGCTCAATCGTGTATGAACTACAAAAAAATGGCACATATCAGAGAAGGTGAAGCTGTCAATAATATCAATCGAACAAGCCGACTGTATGGTAAGCTTTATTAAAATATGCGGAACAAATAGATATGTATTCAACTCAAAAAAATTTAAGTCTAAAGAAACCAGAGCTTTTTGAAAACGCTGTTTGCGGCAGACACCTGTTGTTTCCCGATGAGACAGGCAGGCGCAAGGCTGAAGGAGGGTTACGTACGAATGGACAATACAAAAGGAGCTTGGAGAGAAAACCCCTGATTTCAATTATCACTGTGGTTTTTAATGGAGAGAAACTGCTGGAGCGATGTATTGTATCTGTGCTGGAGCAGGATTATGACAATATTGAGTACATCGTTATTGATGGAGGTTCCGATGATGGCACAGTAGATATCATTCGTAAATACGAATCTGCAATTGATTATTACATTAGCGAGCCGGATCAAGGTATTTACAATGCTATGAACAAAGGTCTTGCACTGGCATGTGGGCAATATATAGCTATTTTGAACAGTGACGATTGGTACGCTCTCAATATGATGCAGTGCTATATGAAAGAACAAAAAGTTGGAAACTTTGATGTTATGTGCTCTCATGCTATTTTTGTAGATTTAAATAACGAAAAAAAACTAAGAAAAAAATCTTTTTTATGGGACGAAAGTATGTTTATATTGGGGATCCCGTGCCCGCATGAAACAATTCTGGCAAAGAGAGAGTGTTATGAAGCAACTGGTCCGTACGATGAACGATTTAGAATAGCTTCCGATTATCTTTGGGTGCAAAAATTATATTTGAATAAATTAAAAGTAAAAATAGTTGAAATGGATTTTTTATTTATGGGAATAGGAGGAGCTTCGTTCAATAAGCAGCTGGAGTATATAGAAAATATCGACTTGATGCGGTTCGCATTTAATAAAGATAAATTGACAGATTTTGATTTGGCTCAGTTATACCAGTTAAAAAGCTATGTCAATACACAAGGCAGTTCGCTTGAAAAAATAAAGAATGTTGTGCTAACCCACCCTCGCAGCAGTTTTTTTATGAACGCTTTGGCCAAGACGCTTCTTATAAAATATGCAGAAAGCAAACTGGATGTCAAATTTAAAATAAGGCAAGAACTAAGCACTACTTCATGCGAAGAACGGGAAAAAAGACCGGGGGCAAAGATTTGTACATTTCCCCAGGAACGCAGCACCCCGATATCTTCGATGCTATGATGGGTACATCCCAGCGGACCATAGGCAACACCGGCATTGAGGCCCAGCATTTTGACATTCAAGTCTGAATAACAGATATCATTGCGCAATTGCTCAGCGGAGCGAGTCAGCAGAAAAGGCGAAGCATTGGCAGTATAGGGAATGAATCCGCCCAGCGATAACCCGGCAGCCGTACCGACCAAGCTTTGCTCAGCGATTCCGACATTGACCACCCGGTCGGGAAACTGCTTTTGCAGGGGCGCTATTTTGGAAGTCGAAGCAGAATCGGAAACTATCCCAATTACCGGCAGTCCCTCCTGGATTTGGGACAGCAACACTTGTATGGCCCTCTCTCGCAGGTCTTCCATCAGTTTAACTCCTCCAAGGCTTGCTCCAACTGCTCATCGGTCGGAACCTTGTGGTGCCAGGCCGGTACATTTTCGATAAAGGAGACTCCTTTGCCTTTGGTGGTTGCCGCAATAATCATGCGGGGTAACTTTTCTATTTTGTCTTGTTGCTTATGGATGCAGGCAAGAATTGCCGCAGGGTCATTTCCATCACAGTGCTCCACAGCAGTCCGAAACGCCCGGAATTTTTCGTCTATTGGCTCCAGAGGCAGAATTTCTTCCGTCCAGGAAGCCAATTGCAGCTTGTTGCGGTCCACAATGATAAACAGATTGTCCAGCTTGTATTTAGCCGCAAACATCAGTGCTTCCCAGTTGGAGCCTTCTGCCAGTTCTCCATCTCCCAACAGCACAAATACGCGGCCCCGGTCGCCTTGCAGTTTTTTAGAGAGGGCCAGCCCTGCGGCAACTGGCAGTCCGTGACCCAGCCCCCCGGCGTTGATCTCTACAAAATCTGGCAGCTTCTGGCGCACGGGATGCCCCGGCAGCTTGCTGCATTCACGCTGGTAAGTGTCCAATACGGCGCAATCGATGTGTCCCAGAGCCGCCAACATTCCATAAAAGCCCCCAGCTCCGTGAGCTTTGCTCAGAATAAATCGATCGTTGTCTTTGGCTTGATTTCGCTGCAGAACACTACCCCACAGGGTACACAAAATATCCATCTCAGATAGATCTGCCCCGGTGTGTCCAGACTTGGCACGATAGTTCATTTTCAGCACTAAACGCCTGGCTTTTCGAGCAATATCAGGGATTTCTTCTATCGCATGCATCAGATACCTCCTCACTGAACCCAAGGGCCAGTGTAAGGAATCTTTTGATTAATTTCAACTATTTTCTTTTTCTTTCTTATGTCAGGCGATGATGATTTTTGCTCCCCGCTCTGTCAGTTCCCGCTGTATATGCGGAGCAAGATCTTCATCCGTAATCAGATAATCAACGACCCGGTTGACCTGATCCAGTACTGCAAAAGAACTTTTGTAAAATTTGGTCGAATCAGCTAGCAGGACAACGCGATCCGCTGCTTCAATCATGGCTTTCTTCAGGGGGATGTCGGCGATGCTGGGATAGCTCAGTTCGCCATTTTTCGAAACTCCACCAGTGGCCAGAAAGACGGTGCGTGTGGTAATCGAATCAAAGAAATTCAGAGCTTTGTCTCCGGTGGTGGACAGTGTGGGGGCCTTGAACGCCCCACCGATCAAGTAGATATCAAATTCGGGGTGTTGTCCCAGCAATAGTGCAATATTCAGGGCGTTGGTTACCACCTGTACCCAATCAAACGTGCCGGGAAGGAGTCGGGCTAGTTCGGTAACCGTGGAGCCGGAGTCCAAAATAATGGAATCTTCATCTGAGATAAATTCCAGTGCTTTGCGGGCAATTTTCTGTTTTTTTTCAATGTTGGTATTGTTGAGTACCAATAAATCTGAAACCTGGCGCGGAATTATCTTTAAAAATGCGCCTCCATGCTTGCGGATAATCAGGCCCTCTTCTTCAAGAGCCGCCAGATCTGTACGGATCGTTGGTTCGGAGACTTGAAACAGTTGACTGAGCTCTTTGACTCGGGCACTGCCATCTTCTGTCAACAATTCAATGATTCTCTGCCTGCGATCTGCAGCCAGTTTGATGTTCTTCATAGAAAGACAGAATATGGCAATGTTTTTCTGTGTGCAAGTTCTTTCATGAGTCTAATTGACTTTGGAATTCGAAAGAAAAAAATATTAAAAATAAAAATACAAAAATTTTACTTGACAAATCAAAAATGACATGATAGCATTCTCCATCCGGTTTTACCCGGACTTCCCTTTCAGCAAAGAGCCTGCTTCCTTTTCTGAGGAAGCAGTTCGTTTCAAAAGACCGATTCTGGCGCAAAATTGGAATTTTTAGAGGTTCCCTAGAGGTGTCCTTTAGCAGATAACAAATTATTTTATCTGGAAATATTGGCAGGAAAGCATCATTTTATGAATAAGGCAGTATCATTTATCAGGAAGTTACAAGGCTATGATGCAGGAGGGCCTCTGCTTGGACTGATTGGCTTATGTATCATCTCTTCCCTCGCATCTCCTTACTTCATGAATTCAGGGAATCTGCTCAATGTGTTAGATCAGATTACAGTTCCGGGGATCCTCTCGCTGGGCATGACCTTTGTTATTATCACAGGAGGGATAGATTTATCCGTAGGCTCCACATTGGCATTTTCCATGATGATAATGGGCTGGCTTTCCAGAAATATGGGTGTCCCATTTGGATTGGCTCTTGTGCTGGCTCTGGTTACAGGTGCTCTCTGCGGGGCAATATCAGGTTGGCTTATCGCTTATGCTAAGGTTCCACCTTTCATAGGAACTCTTGCCCTCATGTCCAGTACTCGTGGCTTAGCCAATATATTAACTGATGGACAGCAGATTGTCGGATATTCAGATCAATTTACTAATATCGCGACAGTTCGATATGCTAATTTTTTTTCTATTACAATGTTTATTTTTGTGGTATTGTGTTTTCTGGCATGGTTCTTTTTAAAATACAGGCAGGAAGGCCATTATTTGTACGCCATTGGAGGGAATTCCGAGGTGGCTCGTCTTGCGGGAATCAATGTCCGGGTCACATTGCTATTGGTTTATATTTTTTCCGGTCTGATGGCGGGAGTGGCATCTATTGTGCTTGCAGCCAAACTTGATTCCTCACAACCGAGTGCGGGTTTGGGGTATGAGCTCGACACTATTGCAGCGGTTGTGATCGGCGGCACAAGCCTGAGTGGAGGGAGGGGGAATATTGCGGGCACTGTTATTGGGGTTTTAATCATTGGTGTATTAAGAAATACGCTGAATTTGCTGGGTATTTCTCCGTTTTTTCAGCAGATCATCATAGGGATTGTGATAGCAGTAGCGGTACTTATTGATACATCCAGAAATCGAGCTAAATAGTCAGGGAGGGGCTATGGAATAAAATTTAATTTTACTGTCAGCCTTAGATATGTTTGTTTTCAAAGTGTATGGAGGAATCTATGAAGTTTAGAATTATATCAGTTGTCTTTTTGTTGCTGAGTTTCAGCATGTCTCTCTGGGCGCGCGGAGCATCAAAAGATGGTGGAGAGATCACGATTGGCCTGGCCGTCGCAAATTTGCAGGCAGACTTTTTTAATCAGATAAAACAATCTGTTGAATCGTATGCCGGGAAGAAGGAATTTGTCAAAATCATCACTGTAGATGCGAAAGGCGATTCTGCTGTACAGGTGAATCAAATCCAGGACCTGATAACAAGGCAAGTCAAAGCCTTGATTTACATTCCCGCGGGAGCTACGGCTGCTTCGGTGCCGATAAAACTGGCAAGAGAAGCAGGGGTGCCTGTAGTTACAGTGGACCGAAATCCTGCAGAGTATCCTGGTGATACATTTATTGCCACAGACAGTGTCTCTGCGGCTAGGAAACTCGGGGAATACGTTATAGAGCAAACCAAAGGTGAGGGTAAGGTCGGAGTCATTCAGGGACAGATTGGGACTACGCCTGAATTGGATCGAGACAAGGGTTTTACCGAAGCCCTGTCGAAGGCTCCAGATCTTCAAGTTGTTGCCAAACAGGCGAGTATGATGTGGATGCAGAACGAAGGCTTTAACATAGCTCAAGATATGCTGCAGCGTTATCCTGATATCACCGTCTTTTTCGGCAGGGCAGATGCCTTGGCACTCGGGGCTGCTCAAGCAGTAAAGGTTGCAAATGTGGCTCATAAGGTACTGATTGTTGGTTTTGATGGAGATGTTGCAGGGTTGAAGGCAGTTGCAGAGGGGACCTTAGATGCAACTATGACGCAGCAAACACAGCTAATGGGCCGATTAGCGCTGGATTCTGCTTTGAAATTGATAAATGGAGAGTCCCTTCCGAAAGTCCAGTTACAAGAAGCAACTTTGACAACTGCGGACAATGTGGCTCCGTTTTTGAAAGAGCATCCTTAGCTTAGTTTTGGGGCTGAGAGGTGACTTTTACAGTAATCGGGAAGTTACCTCTCAGCATTGCTGGTATCCGCAATTAGAATTTTAGGTGCAAAAGAATGGAAGAAAGTAGTTTTAGACTACAGGTTCAGAATATATGTAAAAAGTTTAACGGAGTTCCTGTTTTAAAAGATATTACTTTCTCTGTAAATCCGGGAGAAATACTTGCGTTGTTGGGAGAAAATGGTGCAGGGAAATCTACAATTTCTTCAATAATAGCAGGTATTCATCAATATGACTCTGGCCTGATGAAATGGGAAGGTGGAGATTATAAACCCCAATCCCCAAAAGATGCCTTGACGACAGGAATAGGGGTGGTTCATCAGGAATTGAGCCTTTTGCCGGAGTTATCTATTTACGAAAATATATTTGTAGGTAGGCTGCATGTGAAGAGCGGGGTCATAGATCGAAAAAAAATGAAGCTTCTCACCGATCAGAAACTAAGAAAATTAGGTCTGAACGTTTCCTCTGATATGAAAGTGGGGAAATTACAGATAGCTTCAATGCAAAAAGTTGAAATAGCAAAGGCACTGGCTCTTGAGTCAAAGTTGCTTATTCTGGATGAGCCCACGGCTGCTCTTGGCGAAGAAGAGACTCAAGTTCTTTTTGATAGTTTGAATTTACTTCGTAAAGAAGGTTTTTCGTTTATCTACATCAGCCACCGCTTAGATGAGATCCCCCGAATAGCAAATAGGATTGTCGTCATCAGGGATGGTGAAGTTGTAAAATCCTATGATAATGCGAATATTGAGACGAAATATTTAATAAAAGATATGGTGGAAAGGAATCTAGAGACCATTTTTCCTGTTAAAAATACTCCAGGAGAGGAGCCAATCCTTGAAGTATCTGATATAAAAGCAACATCATATCAATTTGAAAACATTAACTTCACAGTAAATTCTGGGGAGATTCTTGGGATAGCAGGGATTATTGGTGCGGGACGAACTGAGCTTGCAAGGTGTATCAGTGGTATTGATAAGGTAAGTAATGGCCTTATCAAAATTGATGGGAAACAAGTTGACTTTCAGACACCTAAAGACGCTATTAAGCATGGTTTGGTTTATATTACTGAAGATCGGAAACAGCAAGGGTTAATTTTAGAGCACAAGGTAACCAGTAATATTCTCCTGGGTAATTATGATCGGTTGGCGAAAAAAAGATGGTGTTGGCCTGCTGCAATTGAAGATTCAGGGGAAAAACTGGTTAGCAGGATTCGTATCAAATGTCATATCAATCAATTAGTTAAAAAATTATCGGGAGGGAATCAGCAAAAGGTCATGATTGGGAAATGGATCAGTAGAAACCCCAAAATTATTATCTTGGATGAGCCTACTCGGGGTATTGATGTCGGGGCAAAACATGAGATTTATAAAATTATTCAGACTTTGGCCTCGGCTGGCTCTGCTGTTATCGTAATCAGTTCGGAATTAGAAGAAGTAATGGGTCTATCGCATAAAATTCTTGTTCTACTGCGGGGCAAACAAAGAGGGATATTAGTTAATGATGGAACATTGAGCCAGAAACAGATTATGGCTTTAGCAACATCTTTAGGGAACCTCTAAAAATTCCAATTTCGCGCTGAATCGCGATCTTGTTGCCGAATAGCTTCGTCAGCAAAACCTTACCATACAACAAAATATGCTTCGGCTTCACTTCCTCGCCATCGGCAAAATCTCGCTGATTCAGCATCGAAAGCGAATTTTTAGAGGTTCCCTTTAGAAGAAGTTGTATAGGAGGATGTTAATGAAATTATTCAGTTTGCAGGATCAGGTCGCCATTGTTACTGGGGCGGGTAGTGGTATAGGTCAGCGCGTTGCCGTTGGTTTTGCCGAGGCTGGCGCTGATGTTCTATGTTTTGACTTGCCGAGCGCTGCAGGACTGGATGAAACGGTGAAACAGATTCAGAAGAATGGGAGGAGAGCCATAGCCTGTAAGGGTTCTGTAACAAATAGCACAGATTTGTCAGCGGGGCTCCTCCTAGCGGCAGAAAAATTGGGAGTCGTGACCATTGCCTTGAATGCTGCAGGAATCGCTAATGCTTGTCCGGCCGAGAATATGGAAGAAGAACAGTGGGATCGATTGATGGAGATCAATTTAAAAGGCCTTTTTCTCTCCTCACGAGCCCAGGCGAGGCATATGATTGCCCATGGTTTGCCAGGCAGCATTATTAACATTGCTTCAATGTCTGGAAATATCGTCAATCGGGGACTGTCCCAATGCCATTACAACTCATCAAAAGCAGGAGTGATCCATCTGAGCAAGAGCCTGGCAATGGAATGGTGCAACAAAGGTATTCGGGTCAACGTCATCAGCCCTGGGTACACGGCAACGCCGATGAATACAAGGCCGGAAATGGCTCACCAGACCAGGCTATTTGAGGAGCAAACACCGATGGGGCGTATGGCTGATGTAAACGAGATGGTCGGCCCTGCAATCTTTCTCGCAAGTCAGGCATCATCATTTTGTACGGGTATCGATCTATTGGTAGATGGTGGTTTTACCTGCTGGTAGACTGACATTCTTTGCTGATCAAGGAGTCTGGCTTATGAGGTTTGAAGGTAAAGTTGTTGCCGTTGTTGGGGCCAGCCGGGGTATTGGCGAAGGCCTTGCCCGGCGTTTTGCCCGTGAAGGAGCTTCTCTCTGCCTGGCCGCCGATGAAGAACAGGTCCACGCAGTTGGCTCCCAGCTATCAAAATTATTTGATATTAAAGTCTTCTCTCAGGTTCTTGATGTGACATCAAGGACGGAAGTAAATACGTTTTACAGCGAAATCAACTCCCGTTTTGCCCATTTGGATGTTTCGGTGCACAATGCTGGCGTAATTACCATCGCAAAGATTGAAGATATGACCGAGGAGGAATGGGACAAAGTGCTGGCGGTTAACACCAAGGGAGTCTTTCTGTGCTCTCAGGCAGCAGCGAGGCTTATGCTTGCTCAGAACAGTGGAGTGATCCTAAACACCGCCTCCGGTCAAGCCCGAGAAGGTTTTATTTACACCCCACACTACGCAGCCAGTAAGATGGGTGTGGTCGGAATTACTCAGAGCTTGGCCAAAGAGCTGGCCCCGCGTGGAATTCGAGTGAACGCCTTTTGTCCCGGTATTATTGAAAGCGATATGTGGGTTTACAATGACCAAAAGTGGGGCGAACTGCTGGGGAATTATAAACAGGGGGAACTGATGGCAGAATGGGTGAAAAACATTCCGCTGGGACGAGCAGGAAAAGCAGAAGATGTGGCGGGCTTAGTGTCTTTCCTCGCATCTGAAGATGCCGGGTATATCACGGGTCAAACGATAAATGTCGATGGAGGCCTGATCTTTTCATAGCCTCAATTCCCACATTCTTTAGGGCACCTCTAAAAATGGTACCGCTTCGCGAGTATTGTACAGCGTTTTGATGCCAGACGAAGGCTCCCATGCGAGCTGGCGCAGCATGGGAGAAACAGGGGAGTGCCGTGCGCAGCCAGGCCCGACCTTCCTTTCTGCGAGCTGGCGCAGCATGGGAGAAACAGGGGAGTGCCGTGCGCAGCCAGGCCCGACCTTCCTTTCTGCGAGCTGGCGCAGCATGGGAGAAACAGGTGCCCTTGCTTGACTCTTTCTATTGGAATTGCATAATCCGTTCCACTTTCCTCTGTAGCTCAGTTGGTAGAGCAGGTGGCTGTTAACCACTTTGTCGGGGGTTCAAGTCCCTCCGGAGGAGCCAAAAAAAATCCGTGCTAACCGAAGCACGTTTTGGTTTACAGAAATCCTCGAAGGTATCCCCTTCGGGGCTTTCGTCTTTTAGCCCAAGATTTCAAAGGCCTTACGACCCTCGCCGAGTTTCCAGACCACCTCCATCACCCAAGCAGAGAGCAACCTGAGATCACTCGCCGGGCTACTTCTCTCTCCCAATTTGGGCCAATTCTCTGCTCTCAGGTGCAGAGAGCGGTGCTCGAATGGGGACAGGTGGTTGACTCAAAAGGCCGATTTTGTGGTTGGCGGTGATCTCTGGTTGACAGCCAAGATTGAGCAAAATCATTATATCACCCCGAGTATCCAGCCCTCGACGTCTTTTGCGATGGTGCTCTCCTGAAAATGGAGCTGAGGGTGGAGGTACGTCTGCAGTTTGCCGCTGAGATCGGCTTCACGAAACCATGCAGCGACCGTGTAAGCATCGTGCTGGTCTGGGGTTCGGCCTTCCCGTGGAAAGCTTTTGCTCTACAATGATGGATAGACCTCGACAAGAGCGGAGCGCCTCGGTGGAACATCCCAACCGTCGAAAGGCCAGCAGTGAATGCGATCACCGACTTCCTGGCGCAGATATCGCAACCAGGGCAACCCGGCGTGGGTAGACTTGGCGACCGAGCCGGGAACGTCGAAGTGAAAAACAGATTTTGCCCCGGCCCGCTCCTCCGTGAGCCGTCTTCAACGGGTTCTTCCCCATCGTTTTTCTCCGTTGCCGCAACTGCCGTTCCTGACAAGATCCAACGTACGTGTGGTCTCTGTCTGTGGGCCAGTGAGCTTGGAAGTCATCGAGAAAGGTTTGCCAATCCGGTAAAATATGATGAGTCTCGAAATATCGTATAGGGAAAGAGAAGGAGTGGTCAATTCCGACAATTATCGAGACATCTTCTCGAAAGATTTCTACCAGCCACTGTGCGAGCCCCTTACGTGTCCAGTATTTTCGTGGACTCGGCGGAGGCGGCACCTCAACGGGTGATGAGGATCTGTCGGCTGCGTACGCACGCAGCCCTTTCAAACTCTGATCGGGGGTTTGCGCGCCCGAGTAGTCGATTCCGATATACCGTTCAAATGCAGGAGAATGGTCGCTCATTGTTTTTTCTTTTTTAAAGAACGCCCATCGGTTTATTCTTCGCCATGCTTCTTGCCTCCCTTCTTTTTGGAAATTCCGGAAATCAAAAACCTCCTATTCATGCAAGTGCAAGTGCAATGGTACATCCATAAATCCCAGCTCTTTGCGAATCTGATTCTGGAGGAAATTCACGTAACTTTGCGGGAATCCCTTGCTGTGGTTGACGAACAGAATAAAGCGCAGCGGATTGACTTCAACCTGTGTCAGATAGCGCACCTTAAAGCGGATATTTCCTCTGCTGGGTGGGGGATGGTAGCGCAGCCAGTCTTGCAGGGCCTGATTCAAAAGACCGGTGTTGATGCGCCGATGCAACTGTTCGTGGACTCTTTGTACTGCCTCCAGCAGAGGGTGGATTCCCCTACCCGAAAGGGCTGAAATACTGCAAACAGGGGCATAACGCAAATGGGGAAAGAGGTCGCGGGTGTCCTCTTCCAGCCTGCGGATCGCCCGTCGTATCGTTTGGCCTCCATTGCTGCTGCCAAGCAGATCAATTTTATTCAGGGCAAATACTAGGCCCCGGCCCCGCCGGATAACCTGCTGTGCGATTTTCTTGTCCTGTTGCTGAATCCCCTGAGAAGCATCGAGCAGCAGCACTGCTACATCGGCTTGGTCCAGGCTCTTGATGGCCCGATTGATCGAATAGTACTCGACATTTTCCTGTACCTTACTCTTGCGCCGGATGCCCGCCGTATCCATCAGTTCATACAGGCGGCTTCCCCTGCGAAAGCGTTGCAGCAACACATCCCTTGTGGTACCTGGCATGTCCGATACCAGCGAAGTGTCGGCCCTGACTAGTTGATTGCACAGGCTCGATTTTCCAGTATTGGGCTTGCCAATCAGCGCAATGCGAATGATTGGGCCCTCCGCTTGGAAATTACCCTCCCCCGGAATCCTGGACTTCGTTGGAGAGCCTGCTTTGTTCTTCTGCGGTGCAGAGACAGCAGAATTTTCTCTGTACTGTGTCTCTTGTAAAAATGCGATTGCTTTCCGCTGCAACGGTTCCAGTCCCCGGCGGTGCAGGGCCGAAACCATAAGCAACTGTGGGAAACCATACCGGTAAAAATTACAGGCCTCGGCCTCTTTCTCCGGCGCATCGACCTTGTTGATCACCAGGATCACTTTGTGCCGCAGCACTTGCAGCTGCCCGAGCAACTGTTGATCCTCAGGAGTCAGCTCGCCTTCGCCGGCTTCCGAAGACAGTGCCAGCACCCAGAGAATCAGGTCAGCCTGCTCCAGCATCGCCAGACTGCGGGACTGAACCCGTTGGTTCAGTTGGGGCAGGTGGCGCAGGCTCTCATCGGCCTGGCCTCTTCTGGCCTTGCGCACGGGCTGCTGTTTCCAGTCGCTGCGCAGGCCTCCGGTGTCCGAGAGCAGGACCTCAAAACCCTGAAAACAGACCTGTTCGGTGATGGTGTCGCGCGTTACTCCGGTCTCTGGTGCAGTAATGGCGCGGCGTTGGCCCAATAAGGCATTAAACAGAGTGGATTTGCCGACATTGGGACGCCCCACCACGGCAATGTGCCCCAAAATCGGAGACCAGGCTGCCTGAGCTGCCGGTTCGGGCAGCTCAGTTGTCAAGGGGGTTGTCAAGGGCGGGGTTGCCTGAGATGAAATGCCCTCGCCTGGGCTCTCCGGGTTGCCTAGACTTCCCGGACTGCCTCTAGAGTTTACAGCAGAGCCGCCTGACCTGTCTGATTCAGTGTTCATGGTACTCATCGCGCCACTCTTCAGCTGTTCTGCAAACTCAGGATATACTGGCGGATCAGGCCCCAGTCGTTGCCACGGGGCAGCAGGATATACGAGCCCCGAAAGAAATCTTCATCCTCTCGGGCCTCGGCCAGCTGCTCCGGGCTCAGATTCAGGTAGTTGGTGTAGGTGTAGTAGAGCACATTGTCGGTGCTGATTGTATTGCCAAAGTTGCGTTGATATCCGCCGTATTTCAGCCAGTAACGGGTGATTCCGGCGGTACTGAAATTGGTTTTCATGTACTTTTGTACTACTTGCAGAAAAGACAGCAACTTCTGCGGGTTGCTCAACTGGGTGCGCAATTTTTCCGCCGCCTGATTCAGTATCAGCTGCTGCCGTTCCGAACGCTCAAAGTCGTTGCTGCTGTGACGCGAGCGCGAATAACGCAGGGCACCCAAGCCGTCCAAGTGGTGCTGCCCCCGCCGCATAACCAGCGTTTCCCAGCGGCCCAACTGTTTGATTTTATAGCTCGGGTCAATCAAATCTTCCTTCAGGTAGACGTCAACGCCGCCAATCAGATCGACCACTTCAATAAAAGCATACATGTCCATGCTGATATACTTGTGAATCGGCAGCCCGGTTATCTGCGAAAGCAATTCCATAAACGGCCCCGGCCCATAGCCGGCATACACTGCATTAATCTTGCTGCCCCGATAGTACAGGTCGCGCGGCAGACTGAAAATGTTTAGTTGCTCCGATTTTTTGTTGATCGCAACCAGCATAATCACGTCAGCCATATTGTCGTGGGTGCCCACGAGCAGCACGATTTCCATACCCCGATTTGACCAGTTGCTGCCGTTCTGGACAGTACGTGAAGGGGCAATGCCAGACTGCTGTTGTTCTCGGGGCCGATAGGCACTGTTGCGAGCCGTTTTTTGCCGCGTTGCATCGTGTTTGCCAGCTTCCTGGGAGCTAAAGAGGCTTTGCAGGTTCTCCGCTCCGCTCAGAAAACTCTTGAGGCCGCGAATTTTCACATCGTCACGGTCCATCAGATAGGTCTCACCGACCCGCTTCTGCAGGGCAAAAGAGCCCATGTGCCCTCCCAAGCCGTCCAGCAGGTCGTAGTATTCGTAGTACTCATCCTCGCGGGGGGGCAGGCCCGCAGGCCGAAGACCGTAGTTTTCCATTTGTAGCAGGAATGCCGGATCTCGCAGCATCTTAACCAAATATTCGCGCATCTGGTCTTCCTGGAGCTGGCCTTCGGTGCGGGTATCAACGTTCTTGATGAAGGTCTCCCAGTCCGATTCCAGTAGCTGCAATGACTGGTATTCTTTATCGTGCCACAGCAGGCGGTAGTGCGCAATATCAAAGTGGAACCGGGCTACTACGCGCTCATCGCGGGTTCGAACCTCCCAGTCGGTCTGGGCAATTTCGACCGTGCGTTTAATGGAGGCCGAAACCTTCTGTACCGTAGCAGGTTGCAGGCTCTTCATGTATAGATTTTTGCCTGCCAGTTGTCGTGCGGCGACCCGACCCGTTAAGAAACGGTAGATCCGGTCGTACTGCTGAGCCTGGCGCAACAGATGCTCGCTGTGCTGCCCGATAAACCGGCGCAGTCCGGCATCTACAGCCACGTCGCTGCTGTAGGATTGTTTGCGGAGGGGCGAAGTCAGTTGCAGCCGGAGAGGGATGGGGCGCTCTGCTTTGCTCTGCTTTGCTCTGTTTTCCCGTGTTTTGCCGGCCTGGTTGCTGCCAGCAGAGTGAATGCTGAGCTCAAACCAATGCGGTGCGGCTTGGCCGCGCGGCACCAGTTTGTCATTATCGGGAAACAGTTGAAGCACTTCTTCGCTGCGCACTAAGTGCAGCCGCTGCTCTTTGAGCAGTTCCAGCCACTCATCGCTTTCGACCAGCTGGTTGAGTTGCTCCACGGCCTGCTCTTTCTGGAGGTTTTGATCCAAATAGCGCAGGGCATCGTAGAAGGCTATTTCCAGCGAACTGCCGCTTTTTTGCAGCAGTTCAGGCTTATTTGTGCCAGCAGGGCTTTCAGTCTGTCCAGCCTCAGAGTTGAAGACCATGGGAAGCGGACGGTAGTCCTGCTGCGGAATATTGAGTATCTGGCCAACTTGCTGCTGTCCGGAAATCAGTTTGTCCTGGTTGTCGGCAATCTGTTGCATCATTTGCTGTAATCGGGCATTGAGCTTGCGACTCCCGGCATCTTTGCCGATCAGAGCACCGGAAAACAGCATCCCCAGTAGCAGGATCAATGTTGTCAACAGCAACGTGACAGAGCCTATAACTAGGTAACGAAAGACTCGATAATTCAAACGCAGCTCCTAGTTGTCCGGAAAAGACCCTATGGGGAAACCTCTAAAGGGCACCTCTAAAAATTCGCTTTTGATGGTAACCGAAGAGGTCTTTCCCAATAGCAAGAAAGTGAATCCGGGGTATGCTTTGCAATATGACAGGCTTTGCTGATAGAGAGTCACAGGGCCAAGCAAGGATCGATGTAACTGCCTTGGCAATAAGATCGCTACAGAGTGCGGAATTGGGAGCTTAGAGAGTTCCCTTTACTCCCGGCTACCATATAGCAATTGCTCAATACAAGGCTTATCAGGAGCAAAACCTCCATGCGAAAGGGAACCTCTAAAAAGATGGGAGCTTGGTTCGGAATGAAGAAGCCTAGACAGTCGGCATGGACCATGTGGCTGCTCTGGGTGCCGGACGTCGCTTAACACGCCGTCAGTCATTGGACAAGCCTTAGAGACGGCTTGCGGGGCTTTTCCGAAGAATAGCAGGTTCTGTGGCGGCAGGAGAGGCCTTATTGTAGCGAGAGCCTTGGTTTTGGCAAGCAGGCTCCGCCAGCTCGCAAAAAAGGAAGGCCGGGCCTGGCTGCGCACGGCCCTCCCCTCATTCTCCCATGCTGCGCCAGCTCGCAAAGAGGAAGGTCGGGCCTTGGCTGCGCACGGCCCTCCCCCGTTTCTCCCATGCTGCGCCAGCTCGCAAAAGAGGAAGGTCGGGCCTTGGCTGCGCACGGCCCTCCCCCGTTTCTCCCATGCTGCGCCAGCTCGCAAAAGAGGAAGGTCGGGCCTTGGCTGCGCACGGCCCTCCCCCGTTTCTCCCATGCTCCGCCAGCTCGCAAAAAAGGAAGGCCGGGCCTGGCTGCGCACGGCCCTCCCCTCATTCTCCCATGCTGCGCCAGCTCGCAAAGAGGAAGGTCGGGCCTTGGCTGCGCACGGCCCTCCCCCGTTTCTCCCATGCTGCGCCAGCTCGCAAAAGAGGAAGGTCGGGCCTTGGCTGCGCACGGCCCTCCCCCGTTTCTCCCATGCTGCGCCAGCTCGCAAAAGAGGAAGGTCGGGCCTTGGCTGCGCACGGCCCTCCCCCGTTTCTCCCATGCTCCGCCAGCTCGCAAAAAAGGAAGGCCGGGCCTGGCTGCGCACGGCCCTCCCCCGTTTCTCCCATGCTGCGCCAGCTCGCAGAAAAGGAAGGTCGGGCCTTGGCTGCGCACGGCCCTCCCAGGAAAAGCAAATTTTCAGAGATTTTCTTACGATACCCCTTGCCCTCCGTCGGAAAAGAGTATATTCTTTGAGAAGAACAAGCCATTTCATAAACCCATTTCATCTTTTATTAAAACCATTCCGACCTCGGCCGGAACATCATCTTTATGCATTATTTTGCATAATAATACCAAGGAGTATTGCACCATGGAACACAAGTTCAGTAAAATTCGCTCATCGCTCATCGCTCATCGCTCATCGCTCATCGCTCATCGAAAAAATTAAAACCATATAGCAGAGGAAATTATTTTTCTGCTGGGATTTCACGCCCATTTATCCTTTTATTTTTCTGCTCCCTGATTCTACTGATCGCCTGCGATCCGCCCACCTCCGGCAGCGAGGGCGGCAGCGAGAGCGTGCGCCTTGCCTTCTCCGACCATTCCGACCGAAGCCAGAGCATCATCGGCATGCGGGAATTCCTGCTCACCATTACCGCCGCTGTGTCCCGGCCCAAGGAAATATCCTTTATCGTGGGAGAAAGCAGCACCCCGCCTCCGTGGAGCGAAGTGGAAAACCACCCCGCCAAAATCACCCGAACGTTCCGTCCCGAGCAAAACCAGCGGAGAGTCTATTTCAGCGCAACGGAAAAATTTCCCGCATCTGACATTCGCTATGACAGCAACGGCAACGCGGTTTTCACCTCCATTCGGGTCGATCTGTCCCAGGTGTCCCAGGCGGCGGGAAGCTCGGCCGAAGCCGCTTATACCCGCGCCCAAGCCCCGGGAATCATGGTCCCCGGGGAAACCTATTATGTCCACGCCTACGCTTCGGGAAGCACTGTCGCCACCCACGCCGTGAGGCTGGAAAATTACCCGACCGACAGCAGCACTTTTGCCCGTCAGGTAGGGGGCGCTGCCCCCGATGACAGACCGGGGGGCGAAACCGTAAACCTTACCGAATTTATTTGGGGCATGAAGGGCTGGAAGGGCGCAAACGGCCAATATGTCCCCATTATAGAGGCCGATGAGATCGAGGCGAAGAAAAGCGAGATCTTCTTCATTCCACTCAGAACGAGGAGCCCCGATGACTGGGACGCTGCCTCAAATACGGTCTGTGTCAACTCTCATCCCAAGAAATTTCGATTCCGAAGTAGTCCGGTCGATACAAGTTATCAAAACGTAATTATTTTTGGCGAAGGGAATACGGTAACAGCGAATGAGAACGCCGTAACCTTTGAGAAGTCTGCGCATCTGTTCCCGAAGGTCTTGGCGGACAAGGAACGGGACGAAACATTCGACTTCCTCTATCTCCCCAAAGTCGGCACAGACGGATGGAGCTACTATCATCAGGCTTATTTTCTGTGTCTGAATGGGCCTGTGCCACAAATCGGCTATATAGAGGCTGGAAACTTTCGTTTTCGGATTATTGAGGAGCAGTGAGGGGGCTCGCTAATGCCGGGCGGGCGCCAGCTCGCATTTTTTAATTGCGCTGTACGGACAAAATAGCTATATTGAAGCCATGGCAAGTTGCGACAGCGCGTACAAATACCTGTTCTCGAACCCGGCAATCCTGTGCAAACTCATCCACGCCTTCGTTGAGGAGGACTTTAGCGCCAAAATCCAGCCCGACAGCCTGTGCAAACTCGACCCGTCCCACCTCTCTGCCACGCTCCAGCAGCGCGAATCGGACCTGCTTTACGAGGTGCGCCTGGACAGCCAAGACAATCAAGACAACCAAGACAGCCAAACAGCCTATCTGTATATCCTGCTCGAATTCCAGTCCACAGCCCCCAAGCATATGGCCATCCGCCTGCTCAGTTATATATCCCTGTTTTACGAACGCCTCATCAAGGAAGGCAAAAACAGCAAAGGCAAGTTGCCCCCGGTATTTCCGCTGGTGCTCTACAACGGAGACCGCCCTTGGAATGCGCCCCGCAGCACCAACGAACTGATCAGCAGCAACGAAATACCCGCAAAATACCTACCTCACTTTCAATATGCTCTCATTGACGAGAAGCGCATCCCCGACCAAAAAATCCACAAGCTGCACAACCTCATCAGCGCGGTGATTTGTGCCGAGAAATACGGCAGACCGGGGGAGTGGGAAGCCCAGATTCCGCAAATCATAGAATTCCTGGGCGATGAACCCGGGCTGGAAATCACCATTTTCAGGCGCTGGATTGCCTTGCTGTTTGGCGAAGGCATGAACGAGTCAGAATACAATCAAATCACCGCACCAGAGGAGGTACAAAGGATGTTGGCGACACTGGCAGACGATCTAAGAGCTGAAGGAAGACAAGAAGGCGAAAAACTGGGCATGCAGAAAGGTTGGGAAGAAGGCCGGGAAGAAGGCCGGGAAGAAGGTCGGGAAGAAGGCCGGGAAGAAGGCCGGGAAGAAGGCCGGGAAGAAGGCCGGGAAGAAGAACGGCGTGAAGCTGCCCGGAAAATGAAAGAATCCGGGCTGTCGATTGGGCAGATTGCAAGGTTTACCGGTCTGAGCCACCGCGAAATTACCGGGCTGAAAGAGGCGAATAGAAAGTCTGAAAGGGGCTTCTGAAGTTGGCCTTCGCCAGCTCGCAAAAAAGGAAGGTCGGGCCTGGCTGCGCACGGCCCTCCCCATTGCTCCCATGCTGCGCCAGCTCGCAAAAAAGGAAGGTCGGGCCTAGCTGCGCACGGCCCTCCCCATTGCTCCCATGCTGCGCCAGCTCGCATGGGAGCATCAAAACGCGGTACAATTGTACGATTCTTGTGAAGCGATACCATATTTCCCTTCATATCTGATTCTCCGGACCAGCCAATGCCCCATCTATCCCCGGCGCGAGCGCGGCAAAAAGCCAAAGTGCTGCAAACTGTGCGCAGCTTTTTTGAGAGCCAAAATTTCCTTGAAGTAGATACTCCCATTCTGCAAAAGGCTCTGGTGCCGGAGCTCCACGTTGCCAGTTTTGAGCTGTCTGCTCCAGAGCGAAATACCCGATCCAAGAGCGGGAGCTACGGCTACCTGTTGCCTTCGCCTGAACTGGCGATGAAGCAACTGCTCTGCGACTGGCAGTGCCGGGCGCAGAATCAGGAACTTGAATCATTGCCATTTTCGCCACCTTGCATATTTCAGCTGGCACACTGCTTCCGCAGGGAAGAGCAGCAGGACCTGCTGCATCGCCAAGAATTTCTGATGCTGGAATTCTATGCTGTGGGTAAATGGGCCCAGGATTCTCGCCAATTACTTTGCTTGGTTAGTCAATTACTTGCGCATCTGGGCGAACACTTGAGGCCCGAACTGGCAAGTGTACTCTGTGGCGAAGGGAAGGGGAGTAGCAAAACCGTGCCGCAGATACTCAGTTTTGAAGAATTATGCCAAAGGGCTCTGGGCCTGGGCTTTGACTGCTACTGGCAGGATGGAATAGCCGGGCTCAGAGAACTATACCTCTTGGCCTGTGAGAAGCGGAGCGGCTTCCGCACCCTGGCCTCCACAATAGAGGCACTGAGTTTGGACGACCTGTTCCATTTGTTTCTGGTGGAATTTCTGGAGCCACATATTGAGCGCCATCTGCCATACTGCGCGCTCTACCCCTATCCCGATGTGACGCCGCTGCCTGCCCGCAGCCTGTCGTTCCACAGCGGAGCCGGGCTGGCCGCCGGGGAAGCCGGCGGAGGCTGGGTGGAACGCTGGGAGCTATATCTCAACGGTGTGGAACTGGCTAATGCCTGTGCTGAGGAGAACCGGCCGGAATATCTGGCGCGCTACCGGCAGCGTTTTGCCCGCGAACTGAAGTGTGCAGGCCGTGAGGCGGAAAGCCCGTGTTTTGACTGGGTGGCTTTGGATTTCTGGCAGAATTTGCCGGACTGTGGCGGCGTAGCCTTGGGGCTGGATCGGCTTCTGGCGTTGTGAGTGCTGGGGAGAGCCGCTACGACCGGGCCAAGGTCTTGGCCTCAATGTAAAAAGTGGCGGAGGAGGGGCTCCCTTCCTCAGCAGTTTCTCCCTCCTGCTGAGACAGACCCGAATCCTCTTTTCCTGCGGCCAAAGCTGTGGTCTGCGCATGATCCTGTGCTGCCAAATCGACAATCCGGATCCGGCCAAACACCGTGAGCGGCTGATCTGTGGGGATACCGATCAGTTCTTCCAGCAATACCGGAACCTGACCTTCCAGCACTGTGCCATCGGTATAGCCCACCAGCAAGGTGAAGCGAATCCTGCCATCTTGGGCCACCTGAATATTGGTGGGCTTGCCCTGCCAGCGCACATAGCAGTTCTGATACAGCTGCGGATTTTGGCGCACTTCCTGAAACTTGAAGTTGTGTTTGAGCTTATAAATTTCTTGCTGCCTACCCAGCATCCCTTCAACCAGACGCAATTTAGCTTTTACTTGGTTACTGGCATTCGATAAAAAGACCTTGTTGAGGTCCCGCTGCACCAAATTATCATTATACAAGTCATAATTATTACGAATGCTGGTGATCAATTTGTTCAGTTCGCTTTCGCTGAAGTAAAACTGGTAGTTCTTTTTCTCAAAAGAAAAATACTCGCTGTTATTCAGATCGGACAGTGATATTTTATCAGCCTGTTCACGTTCCTGCCGCCACTCGTGGTACACTTGACGCAAGTGGGGTGTGCCCACGTTATAGGCAAACCAAGAAGCGAAAACCAATGCACTCAGCCCCAGCAACAAACTCAGTTTGCGCAGTAAGCGGTACGAATATGCTCCCGGCAGAGCCGGAAACAGACGGACAAAGCGTGGCCCGCGGGTGAAGTTGTACAATTCTTCAAGATCGTTGATACGACGGATCTGATCCAAACCGTAGCGCAGACAGGCCCGGCGACAACCGGCATTTTCCAATCGCAACCAGACCGAGATGGCCCGATACGTATCGCGTTCCCGCACTGCGAAGCAGGCTTGCAGCAACTGAATTTCTTCGTGGTTGGGATCACTGTTCAGGCCGCGCTTCAGATATAGCTTGGCGTTTTCGGTATCGCCCACAGTAAAATACGAGCGGCCCAGCAGATAGAAATAATCCGCGTTGTCGAGAAACAGCGAAATTTTGGGCTCCAGCAACTGGATACAGCGAGTCAACTGCCCCCGAACCAGTAATCTCACGGCTTTGCGCAGTGTTCGGTTTTTCAGGTTCATTTTGCCATTCACTGGTCAATATTGTATTTCCGTTCAAGATCAGACCAACGTTTTTGGCTGTCATTTACATCCTCAGCACCAAATTCTTTGCGCTGCAAATGCCCACCGACATCCCGGATAAAGTTCTTGACATCCCGATATGGGTCATCGACACCATGAGCTGAGGATTGACGTGGCACACTCTGACCGCGCGCTGGGAACTCCTGACTACCCGACCTCGGCAGGGGAGCAGCCTGTACCCCCGGTCCAGAGGGATACAAGATGCCACCGGACATTGTTTTCTGTGCGATCGATCCGTCTATACCGGATTCTTGTGCGGTGCCCTCGCCCGGAGCCACCGTTCGGCTATTGCTGTGACTTCTCGGCGGTGCAGGATGCAATACCTGTCTCCTGTTGTCCTGTTGCTTGCGTTTTTTGGGAGAGTATGCATCCGGGTTTTGCGGGCTTCCTCCTTGCGGGCCCAGTGCACCGCGCACAGTAGCATCGGGGGGAATCGCCCCATCACTCTGCGCGTTAAATCCGGCCTGCCCATCGGCATTGGGCGATCGCACGCCCGATTGCAGATACATGCTGCCAGAAATATCGGTGGGCAGCACTTGGGTCTGCTGCTGTGCTCTCTGCACTCGTCGGGCCCGGGTCTCTGCTGCCAATGATTCCACTGTGGTGCCGGGCGAGGCAAACTGATTCTGGTAGTGCCGATCGACCGTTTGGGAATTGCCGGACTGCAAACCCTGAGCGGGCCTGCTCACTACATTGTTTTCCGGATTTGCGGCATCGCTAGGTTTGTTCTGCACCACACCGGAGTGCTGGCTGAGGGGATTCTGGTAGGCTGGACCGGCTGAGGTGACATTGCTTTTTTGCAGGGATTCCAAGCCCCCAGCCGGACGGGAGATAGTGCGCCCGTCCGGTCGGCTGAAAGGGTTTTGATAGCGTGGATCGACCGTTTGGGAATTGCTGAACTGCAAACCCTGAGCGGGCCTGCTCACTACATTGTTTTCCGGATTTGCAGCATCGCTAGGTTTGTTCTGCACCACACCGGAGTGCTGGCCGAGGGGATTCTGGTAGGCTGGACCGGCTGAGGTGACATTGCTTTTTTGCAGGGATTCCAAGCCCCCAGCCGGACGGGAGATAGTGCGCCCGTCCGGCCGGCTGAAAGGGTTTTGATAACGTGGATCGACCGTTTGGGAATTGCTGGACTGCAAACCCTGAGCGGGTCTATTCACTACATTGTTTTTATTGTTTCCCAGATTTGCGGCATCGCTAGGTTTGTTCTGCACCACACCGGAGTGCTGGCTGAGGGGGGTCTGGTAGGCTGGACCGGCTGAGGTGACATTGCTTTTTTGCAGGGATTCCAAGCCCCCAGCCGGACGGGACGCTGTTTGTCTTTTGCCTCCTTTATTGGAACTGGAAGGTATGGTGACCATACTGTCCGGGATCACGGCATTGCTGCGGGGCAACACCGTGCCGGATCGGAAATCATCAAGGCCAGTATTGTCATGTTCTATCGGATCGGGAGCAGGGGGCTGATCGCGTGCAGCTCGATTGGGCAGTGGCGGCACGTCTTCATCAGGAAAGCCTTTGAGTGCATTGTACAGTTCATTTTCGTTGACCCTGGGTCGAACAATATCGGACATCTTATTGCGCAGAGCACTTTCACCGCTCTTGTAGGGATAGGGGTTTACCAGCTGCACCAGCCAAGAACTGGCCGGCTTGCTCGTGTGCGAGGCTGGGGGGTTGGCACTTTTTGAGGGAGCTTGTAAAGCATTTAAAGTGCTCAGGGCATCCTGTAAAAGTTCTGGCAAGGCGAGGTTTGCCAGAGCATGTCGGATGGGGTTTCGAATCGCAGGGTTTTCTGCACCATATGCACTAGGGGAGGGGCGCAGGGTCAGAGCAGGAAGAGCAGGGGTGGAGACTAAGCCCGGAGCAACTCCGTACATTCTGGCTCTGCCCCGCGCAACAACATTTGCCGCAAGTAGCTCGATCAATAAACCCTCTCCGTGCAAAAGGTCATGTTTCGGACTTGTTTTTTTGTTACCGTAAAAATTGCGCGTGCCCAACATTGAAATCGAATTTGCGGGACGTGTCTCTATGAGCTGCTGTGCATCCAGTTCGCTTTGCAAGGTAGTCTGAGCGCGCTGCAGCGTTTGCAGCTCTTTGTTCTGCTCATCAATCTGCATACCGATCCGACCCAGCAGTTCTTTAATTTCGGCCTCCTTACGATAGGGGTCGTAGGCCAGACGACTCTGATTCAGGCTGACTGCCTCCTGCCAGTCTTCGAGCAGACGGACGTTGCTGAAGGCTACTTGTAACTGACTGCGAATCGCTTCCAGCTCGCGATCGCTGCTGCCCAGGAGCAGCTCATTGCGGAACAGACTTTCCTGAAGGCGCGCTTTGACGTCCAGCTGCACATTTGCCTGATCGGCGTAGCCGGCAAACTGCAAATACAGTTTTTGGATAATGTCCGCCGTCTCTTCGATGTTCTGGCGTATGACCAGTAGAGTTTGGCTCAGTTCTCCATAGAGCGGTGCCAGCGGCGCTTGTAAGCGCTGCTGCACGCCATTGCTGTAGCGCGCTAGGTCGGAAAGCTCGTTCATATAGCCCGACAAATATTGCTGACTCTGGTAGATTGAATTGCTCAAGCGTTTGGCCGACTCGCCGATCTTGCCTTCCTGCCAGTCGTTCCAAGTGTCCTCAATACGTTGGACCAGCGGGTCCCATTGGTCGCTGAGCTCTTTGAAAACCACGCGCAAGTCACGCAGATTGTTGTGGAACTTGATGATTTCCGGCTCGACTTGCAGCTTTTCGGGCAGCTGAACCAGAATGTTGACCAAGTAGGTGTTCCAGTTGTCCAGCTGGCCCAATAAGCGGGTCTGTTGAATCCGCCAGTTGCCTAGCTGTTCTTCGGGTGAGCCCAGAGTGCGGTAAGGCGAGATCTGTTGCAACTTGGATTGCTGTAGTTTCTGGCTAATGCCCAGATTGTCTTTGAGCGCAAGCAACTGGGAAAAACGCTTGTCTTCGCTGTGGTATAGACGGTACAGTGCTTCGATGTCGATGTCGGGCAGGAAGCGGGTAATTGTTACCGACTGCTGCGGCTCAGCGGGAACCGCACTCTGCTGCTTCAATAACTGATTGCTGATGCGCTGTTCCTGAATCAGTTCGCGCAGCAGTTGGTTGTCCGGCGAGGGCTCATCGGATGCTGCTGCGGGCTCATCAGCAGGAATGGGCTCATCAGCGGGAATGGGCTCATCGATAAGCGGTTCCTGGGGCAGAATCTGGGCATCGTCAAATTCGTTAAAATTGGTAAAATTGGGAATGGCATCAAAGGCTAGGTAGATCACATAGCTGCGTGACTGACGCGCGTTCAGGGGCCGGGCATCGTAGTAGATCCCCATCGCCGGGTTGTTGCTGTCGTAGAGGTTGTAGCCAAAACCTTGGCTGTTGAGCTGAAAGCCATAATTCCATCCCGCTTCGTGCAGCTTGGTCCAGTTCGCCAAGATCAGGCGGTCGGGGCGGGTAGAGCCGCGCACGTCCAAATAAAAGTAGGCGTTGTAACTGGTCTGCACAAAGTACGGAACCTGGCTACTCTCCAGAATGGTTTCACGGAAAACATCGCCGTCAGGCAGTGAGAATGCCGGCAATCCTAAATTGTTGTTGGCGATGTCAAACATGTGAAACATGCCAACGCTCTGGGTGATAGAGGATGTATTCTCGACAATGATATTGAGCCGGATATAGCTGGTCAGGCTTGATTCGCTAAGTATGCGCGCGTAGTATTTGACGTTGATGCGTTGGGGCAGCTTCCAGAATATAGCTCCGCCATCGGTCAGCAGGGTCATTCGTTCGGCCTTGCTGGCCAGATAGCGGGTGCTGCGCCCCAGGGTGTAGACTCGCCCGTTGAGGGCAATGGCAATGTAGGTGCTGCGCGGTTCGCGGTCATTGATCAGGCGCACCAGGCGATTCTTGCCGATTTCTCTTTTGTAAAGTGAATATGAGCCGGTGCGGGGGCTGAAGCGGATAATATAGCCATTCTTTTCGACCACCGGATTGTTGGTTCCGGTCACCGAAACCTGGGCCGATAGCATAGCCATGGGAACCGTCAGAGCGAAAAGCACTGCCACAAATCGCGCTCCCCATCGGACGGAGAGCCAAGCGGGGGGGGCTATACGCCGAGAGGGGCTGCCTCTCTTTTTACCGGGTTGTTCTCCCGGAATCCGGTTCTGGCTCCACAGAGTTACGATTCCCAATCGACACCTCGGGCACGCAAAAAGTCTTCCGCCTGCTTTTTCAAAAGATACAAGCTGATGGTTCCGGCCTTATATTTGGAAAGCCCGTGCAGGAAATGGCGGGAAAAATAGCTGACCACCAGCAAATATACAGTTCTGGCCTCTTCAAGGTAGCCCTCCAGTTCCAAACCTCGTGCAATCCAATAGTAAGTCTGAGGAATATAGTGACTGCCGGGGAACTGGTGCAGATAATCAATCAGTATTTTGCGCGAAAGAATCAGCTCTCCGCGCGCGAAATGGTAACGCCCAAGCAGGTAGTACAGCTCGGCATCCCGCTCTCCCTTACCCAGGCGGAGAATATCGGGCTGCAAGTGGTATAACTTCAGGAAGTGCGGGATCGTATCGAAGCTCCGGGCTGCCAGCAGTGATTTGAACAACCAGTTAAGGTAGTCCGGGTCTCCAACGGCTTCGGCGGTATAGCGGCTTTCGATCATGATTTCACTGGCCAGCCGGTATTGTTTTCGGGCAAAGGCCAGCTTCCCGTCCCGGAAACTGCGCCCTCGCCGAGGCTCCAACAGCACTCCGTAGGATTTCTGAATCCTCTGCTGCTGCGTGGTCTGGGCCTTTTGCTCCGTGTTCCGATCGTTCCAGGCCAAATGCCTAAAAGACCGGGAACGTGGTCCGGCAGAATTATTTGCCAAATCACTAGTCGCAGAACTGTCGAGAGAAAGTGGTGTTACCCGCTGCAAGATGCGTCGCAGTTCATCGTTCAGTAGTTCTTCGCGGGCGACTTTGCGGTGGGTCTGCCGTTTCCGGGGGCTCCGCGTTTTTTGTAATTCTTCGGCAAAATGAAGCTCAAGCAGCTTCCGGCCTTCAAGGCTGATCCGGGGGGGCAATGCCGCACCGCTCAGACCGGGCTGCAACAAGGTCTGGGATTCTACCGCTGTTGGCAATAAGCTGTTCGGTAAGTTTTTTTCTGAGCGATCCGAGAAAAACAGCGGCGATGGGAGTAACGAGCCCGCTTGCTGAGCCGCCAACACGCCACTAGCACCGATAAACAAAACCGTCCATAAGTAACCTGAGCATCTTAGCCAACTCGAACAGCGCACAGTGTTCAAAACACATTGCAAAGTATGATGGAGCACACTTTGGCGAATGCTTACTGTTGGAGCTTGTGCGATTGATCGCCGTAACGGCGTAGACATAGGTAACTCCCCCCAAGCTGACAGATGCCCTCTCAAAACTTTCATTATAAGAACAGTATGCTCAAAGATAAAGGGGACCTCTAAAAATGGTATCGCTTTCTGCGAGTATTGTGCTATTGCTCTGCTTCGCCTCGGCAGGCAGTGGCGAAGCAGGCCACAACCTGCAAATCCCGCCGCAAGGCAGAACCTTTTTCTCGCGGAAAAGATCGCGATTCCACGCGAAATTGGAATTTGTAGAGCTGTCCTTCAGCTGTTCGCTGTAGGATCCGGTCCAGTAGTAGAGACTGCGGTAGATTTGGTTCCCGATGCTCTGCATTTCGATATTGTAAATTCCGCCCTTTGCGTCTTTTGGCGTCTTTGGCCTTGATATCGAGGATGCTTTCTTTTGGAGAGGACGAAGGCGTTGATAAGGCCGGGCTCTGTGTACTGTTCGCTGCCGAACAGGTAGCGAAAGTAGAAGTCGTTTGTGGGTTTGATCATGCTTGGATTGTAGCTGCCGGGGAAGCGTGAGGCAAGGCCACCCCGGCATTGGGGCCAATACTTCGGTACACCTTGAATTCCTAATCCTCGCGCTCCGCGCTCAGATTGAAATTCTACGGCACTCAGCAACCGGAAACAGGCCAAGCCCCCTCAGTACCGGAATACCACACCGCGCACCCCCGCATATCTTCAGAATCAAACGTCATACTTATCAGGGCTGTGCCGAGCCGTATTTTCGGAGAACGTAACATTGGTGAGTGTGGGGGAAGATCTGATATTAGTCATCCCGCCTCCGTAAAACTTGGCCGTATTCCCAGAGAAGGTAACATGGCTGAGCTTGGGGGAAGAGCTCCCGTTATTAATCATCCCGCCGCCGGCATAATCGGCCGCATTTCCGGCGAAGGTAACATCGCTGAGCGTGGGTGAGGAATTGGCATTGTACATGCCGCCGCCATTAATGGCCGCATTTCCGGAGAACGTAACATTGGTCAGTGTGGGGGAAGAAGATTGCTTATTAGCCATCCCGCCTCCATTCATATCTGCCCTGTTCCCGGAGAACGTAACATTGGCAAGCACAGGGGAGGAATTGGTATTAAGCATCCCGCCGCGCGGCAAACCCCGGCTGGTGCACGATGAACAGGGGCAGTGGGACTGTGAGGAGTTTTAGGAACTGCGAATTTAAAGATCAAAACTTAATAAGTGTTATATTTAAATTGGTAAATTCTGAACTGTGCAAGTAATGCACGATACCAGTTTGGCTGAGGCGGATGGGGAAAAAGAAGAGCTGCACCGGGGAAGAAGGGTCTGCCGGAGCCTTATAGCCCCCTCCGCGATTGTTGGATAGCGAAACATACAGCTTGGCCGTTGACGGGCCTTTTTCATAGAACAGAATCGCGGTTCTATCAGCCTTATAATTAGAGGAACCTGTTATGTATCTTACGATACCTGAGCGAACGCCAGTACTCACTTCGGTAGTGCTGGAACTATCTGTAATATCATGGAGCTTATTGAGCCCACTGTCTGTAATGTCCTCTAAGGCTGCCATATTCTCTGTCGCAGTGCCGGTAAGGGTCACCGTTGTAGTACGGACTTTGAAATTGAGGAACTCTACCGCCACCAGAAAAAAGTCTCCCGTCTTATCTCCCGGCACTGTGATCGTGTAATTCCCGTAGAGGTTGGCAGAAGTGGAGCCTGTTCCAAAAATAGAGCCGGATTCCTTATGTACCAGAAAAACCATTGCGCGGTTTGATACCCCCAGTATCTGTCCACTTACCTGGTAAGGGGAAATGGAAGAGCCGCCTTGGGTGTCAAGAGTCACAGTAACCGGAGGTTCCGGTTGGAGAGCGGGCTCAGTGCCGCCGCCGGATCCGCCGGGCGGGTCGCAGCCGAGCAGGAGGGCCGGAAAGAGGAGGAGGAGAAACGGGCGCAAAAAGGCCGCAGAAAAATATATTTCCCTGCGGTATGGTCTTGATTCATGGGCTGCGGTGTGCGGTGTGCGGTGTGCGGTGTGCGGTGTGCGGATTTTACTGAACTTGTGTTCCATGGTGCAATACTCCTTGGTATTATTATGCAAGATAATGCATAAAGATGATGTTCCGGCCAAGGTCGGAATGGTTTTAATAAAAGATGAAATGGGATTATAAAATAGCTTGCTCTTCTCAAGAATATACGATTCCCCCGCGGAGGGCAAGAAAAATTGCAGGAAAATCTCCAGAAATTGGCTTTTTCTTGGGAGGCGGTCCTTGACAACTGCGCTACCTGAGTGCCGCGGGATTTCTCCATAATGAGAGGACGAAGGGCGGAGATGAAAGGTGTGGCGAAGGCCAACTCCAGCGCGGAAAAGATCGCGATTCAGCGCGGAATTGGAATTTTTAGAAGTGCCCCTTTAGAGGTCTCCCTACTATGCATTCCGCCGTATTTTTTTGTCGGATTGCAAAATATTCCATCTAATCTCGTGGTGTTTACAGAAATTCTTGGACCTTTTGTTAAACTTCTGCCTCTTACAGGGTATTCATACAAAGAGAGCAGATCCCAATCTCGCTCACTGAGCATCGGAAATGGACGTTAGAGCCTCTCATAAAACATGAAGGAGGTGCTTATGGCACAGATCAATTCAGTGATTATCCAAGGGAATTTGGTGCGCAATCCCGACATTACCCAATTACCCAGCGGAACTTGGCTGGCCACGTTTGCTATTGCGGTCAACCGTAGTTACCTGAAACGGGATGGTAATTGGCACAATGATGTTTCATACTTTGATTGTGAGGCATGGGCAGCAGAGGCTCAGCGCTGTCAGGAGGAGAAATTGCAGAAGGGTAGTCACGTCAAAGTAGTGGGGCGCTTGCAGCAGGATCGCTGGCAGGATCGTGAAGGCAAAAACCACCATCGGGTCAAAATCATTTCCGAGTACTTTGAAAAACAGGCACCCCAGACAATCGGGAACGAGCCCAAAGAACTGGCAGCCCAAGCAGAGTCCATGCACAGGGGCGCTCACGCAAAGGGAGGCGAGGAACAGAATTATCGCGAGGCGGCGACTGCTTCGTGATGATACCGAATAACCCGGGATAAGGGTATAGAAGCAAGCAGCCCCAATTCACCGGTGCTGCTTGCCGGCTGCTTGCCGAATGCCAAGCTTTTGCTATGAAACCGGAATCATGGAAGTAAAGCCGGTAAAGGCCAAGGCCATAAAACCGATCAGGAACAGCGTAATGGCCGGGCCGCGTAGGCCGGGGGCCAGGGGGGCCTTGGCGATGCGCTTCTGCATGGCTGCCAGCAAGACAATGGCCAGCCACCAGCCCAAGCCGCTACCCAGCGCGAAGGTGATGCTCTGTAGCAGGCTGTAATTACGCACCACCATAAACAGCACCGCACCTAAGATGGCGCAGTTCACCGTAATCAGCGGCAGAAAAATCCCCAGAGCCATATAGAGGGCCGGTGAGAGGCGATCAATCAACATTTCCAGCATCTGCACCACAGCAGCGATCAGACCGATGTAGATAATGTAGCCTAGGTATTCAATATCGAACGGGACCAACACATAGCTGCGTATCAGCCAGCTGAGAGCCACTGTAATCACCAGTACCACGGTAACGGCCATTCCCAAGCCCATCGAAGATTTTTGATCCTTTGAAATGGCAATGAACGAGCACATGCCCAAGAAGTTACTGAGCAAGATATTGCTGGTGAAGATTGAAGCGAACAACAAGACCCAGGGATTAATATCGGGTGCCAAAGATTCCATTCGTATCAGCTCTCCTTAATATATTTGCCGCGAACGATCCAGATGATGGCTCCCAACAGGAAAAATGCACTGGACGGCATAGCCATGATGGTCCACTTGGGCATTTGATAAAAACCGAATATCGGCTGGTTCAAGAAGGTCCCAGAGCCAAACAGTTCACGGACTATGGCAATAATTACCAATACCACCATGTAACCAAAGCCGGAAGTCAGACCATCCCACAGCGACAGAATGGGTGGATTAGACAAGGCAAAGGCTTCGGCACGGCCCATGATGATACAGTTGGTAATAATCAGACCGACATAGGGCCCGAGCACTTTACTGGCATCCGGAAAGTAAGACTTGAGGATCATATCTACAATTACCACATAGGTGGCAATAATTAGTGTCTGGACGATCATACGCACTTTGAAAGGAATCAACCCCTTGAGCAGAGACACGGTCAGGTTACTCAATCCGGTTACAAACATTACACCAAAGGTCATAATTAGGGTATTCCCCAAATTGTTGGTTACTGCCAGAGTGGAGCAAATACCCAGAATCTGAATAAAGATCGGGTTTTGAAACCAGAGGTTATTCCTTAGCACGGTTAGAGGTGAATCAAACATTCTCAAAATTCTCCCTTACAGCTTCCTGATGATTTTTAGAGGTGCCCTTGACTTTATGCATGCCAAGCCTCAAATTTCCCGGAGCTCTTTGATGGCATCGTTGACAATGATGGCAAAGGCTGTTGAAGTAAGAGTCGCTCCGGAGATCGCATCAAAGGCACTGTTATCGCGATTGCTGCTGTAGGTACCGCCGGCAGAAGGAGTCATGCTGATCTCAGCTCCAATTTTTTCTCCGCGAAACTGCTCTTGAAACTCCTTCTCGGAAATGCGCCCACCCAAGCCTGGAGTTTCTTTTTGCTCGGTGATCGAGAGACCTATAATCTCAGAAACATCTTCGTTTACGGCGATAATGCCGTTGATCCGGTCCCATAATCCCATACCGCTGTACTGTAATATTTTTATTTTCTGGCCATTGAGAGTGATTTCTTCCAATTGGGACATTTCTGCCGGAGTTTTGCCAAATTGGGACTCAAAGGCTTTGACCGGTTCTTCACTCAGGTTCAAGCCCAAGGCCGCCAAGGTCGCTCTAGCCAGCTCTTCCTGCTGGTTTAAGATCACCCGTGGCTTGGTGGAGTGGTAGATCCAGGCCAAGGCCAGAACCAATACGAATGTCAACGCAAAAGTAAAAACTGTGCTGTAGGCAAAGTTTTCCCGGAAATCTTCTTCTTTCACAAGAATCTCCTTATGCTTGGGCTGCCGCGACAGCGGCCTTCTTTTTTTTCTTAATGGGGGCCACTGCGTTTGGTGCGTTGGGAAAGAATTCGTCAATCCACGGAGCAAACACATTAGCCACCAGAATGCCAAAGCTGGTACCTTCGGGAAAGGACGGGGCGAAGTAGCGCACCAACACCGTAACCAAGCCGAAGATGATCCCATAAAACCACAGCGAGGGACGTTTCTTCGGCGCACTGATCGGGTCAGTCAGCATGAACACGCAGACAAACAGAAAGCTGCCGGAGAAGGTTCCGATGACGGGGTCAATGGCCGGGCTCAGGCTGTGAATGTTTAGTACCTGGGGGGCGAACAGAATTGAGGGAATCAGGAAGCCGATCAGGCCGCTGAGCATCAAACGCCAGCTGGCAGTATTGGTGTAGAGCAGGTAGAAAGCACCCAGAATGACCAGCGCGATAACACCTTCGCCAATCGAAGAACTGTGCAGCCCAAACAGCAGATCGAACCACCAAGCCTTGCCGGTGGTGCTGAGATCGGTGAGACTGCCCAGGTCTGTTCCGGCGCGAATTTGCATCAGGGGGGTAGGATTGGTGGTGCCATCAAAGTTTAGGCCGAAATTCCCGGGCATAAACCACTGGGAGGTCATTGGTCCGGGGAAGGTCAGGTACATCAGAACACGTCCGGTGATGGCTGGATTGAACAGATTGCGTCCGAAGCCGCCAAAAACCATTTTGGCCAGAATTACGGCCAGAATGATGCCTACGGGAACCAGCCATAGAGATAGAGCAGGGGGCATGCCCATGGCGTACAAAACAGAGCTGACTAGGACTGCTTCGGAAACTTTTTTCTTTGGGGCCGTGTACTTTAAATACAGGTATTCCGTCAGGATCCCGGCTGCGACCGAGACCAGAACAATCAGTAAGCTGCGCCAACCATATAAATAAATGGACCACACTACGATCGGTGCAAGGGCATACAGCACCTTACGCATCATGGGCTGCTTTTGAAACATGGGCTGCTTTCCTCCTCAATCTCTAGCAAAACAAATAATGTTATAGGAACCTCTAAAAATTCGCTCTTCCTGCGAAGCTATTTGGGAGCGAGGAAGTGAGGCCGAAGAATACTTTGTTGGGGACCTCTAAAAATTCGCTTTTGTCTTCTTGCGAAGCTATTTTGGAGCGAGGAAGTGAAGCCGAAGAATACTTTGTTGTATTGTAAGGCTTTACTGACAAAACTGTTCGTTTCAAAAGAGCGAGCAAGAGCGCAGAATGGAATTTTTAGAGGTCCCCTGTTGTATATTATACAGGCTTGCTTCAGCATGGAAGAAAATGCAAGCCGCACAAGAGGCAGTAAGCGCTGGAGAACGGGGAAGGCCCGTGCGCAGCCAAGCCCGACCTTTCGCAAAGAGCCTGCCGCCTCTTCTGGGGAAGCTGTTCGTTTCAAAAGAGCGAGCACAAAATGGAATTTTTAGAGGCGCCCTTCATTGGACCTACCGGATTGCTGGCCGACAAGGCTAAGATCGGCAGTGCAGTGAATGCGAGTACCAGCAAAATTTTCACAACAAATCTCCTCTGGGAGTTTCAAAGACGCTTATCTGAAACTTGAAACGAGTATACCAAAAGTAACCGGCATTGACAATAACGATGGGCCGTACTAGAATCCCAGCCCTGCCCGTTATGGCATCCACTCAGCATCCAATCAAAAGTCTGGCGTTGCTTCGCGCCTGCAATTGTTAGGAATACCATGAAAACACTCTATGTCAAACCGCAGAAGAACCGGAAAAAATGGTTCATTATCGATGCGGAAAATCAACCACTCGGTCGCGTAGCAATGAAAGCGGCCTATATCCTGCGCGGCAAACACAAAGTTCACTATGTTCCTTATCACGATTTGGGAGACCAGGTGATCATTATTAACGCTGCAAAGGTTGGTCTGAGTGGCAATAAGGTCCGCAATAAATTTTATTACGAGCATTCCGGTTTTCCCGGTGGCTTGAAAGTTATGAATTATCAGAAACTGGCGGAACGTCGTCCCTTGGCGCCAATTGAAAAGGCCGTCAAAGGCATGCTGCCCAAAGGGCCGCTGGGCCGCGAAATCTTTCGCAATCTGCGTGTCTATACTGATGCCCGGCATCCGCACGGCAGTCAGAACCCCACTCCGCTTACTGTGAAATGAGCCACAGCACAAACTTTAGGTGCCCTCCATATAAGGAATTGAGACTATGGCAATAAACAACTTAGCCCAGGCAGTTGGCCGACGCAAAACATCAATCGCCCGTGTCTACCTGCGTAAAGGCAGCGGCAAGATTCAAATCAATCGGCAGGAGTTGGCAAGCTACTTTCCCATTGAGAGCCAGCGCTCTAAATTGCAGCGTCCGCTGCGCGCCTGTGATGCCGATACTTCGTTTGACATCTACATCAATGTTTCCGGCGGTGGCAAGAGTGGCCAGATAGGAGCCTGCATCCATGGTATCGCTCGTGCTTTGGTAGCTTTCAGTGCTGAAAATCGAGGGGTACTGCACTCAAACGGTCTGCTGACTCGCGACCCGCGTATGGTCGAGCGCAAAAAGTACGGTCAGCGCGGTGCGCGTCGCAGTTTCCAGTTTTCAAAGCGTTAAGAGAACCTCCCAAAATTTTTCGTTGTCTTTTTGCCGAGCTTGTCTGTCCAAGAACGAAGAATCGAAATTTTTGGCGCCGCCCTTAATTTGTGCGGCCTTACCTTAGAGTGCTCGCCAGGAAGAGTGCTCGCCAGGAATCTTCACTTGCGGCGGGCCAGATACTCGACCAAGGTCTCGGCAACTTCCCGCCCCATGCGCCCCACTTGGGCCAGTTCTTTGGCATCGACACCGGCCAGCGCCTCCAGTGAGCCGTAGTGATGCAGCAGTGCAGCGCTGCGCTTCTTGCCCATGCCTGGAACATTTTCCAGCACGCTGTCCGAAACCCGCTTTTGATAACGTTGCCGGTTTTTGCCGTGGGCATAGCGATGCGTTTCGTCCCGCACTTGTTGCAACAGCTTGAGTCCGGGGTGTCCGGATGGCAGATTTAACGACAGGCGACGCTGTGAATAATCATCGGCGACTTCATCTTGGAATGGCAGATTGGGAAAGAACAATATTTCCTCGCGCTTGGCCAAACCGACCAGGGGAATTGTCAGGTCCAGCGAACGAAGTATTTCGGCTGCGGCGTTGACTTGCCCCTGGCCACCGTCAATCATAATCAAGTCAGGTATTTCGGCTCCTTCGTTGAGCAGGCGGGTATACCGTCGCGATACCGCTTCCTGAATGGAGGCAAAATCATCGATCCGGCCCTCAGTGCTGTGCAAATTGAAACTCCGGTACTGTTCTTTGACCGCGAGACCGGAGCGGAACACCACCAGAGAGGCCACCGGGGCGTAGCCCTCCATGTGGGAAATATCAAAGCCCTCGATGTATTCGGGCAGTTCGTCCAGTTCGAGGGCGGCTTGCAGCTCATCCAGCATCAGGCCACGCCCCTGATAGCGCAACCACAGTTGCTGCTCGCGAATCGCGTTTTCTCTGGCCCGGAGCAGCAGCAAGCGGTCGTTCTGTCCTTCACTTTCAGTCGCAGCAGCTCGTTTAGAAGAATCGCGCGCCGGGCAGAAGGGCCGAATAACAAAGCGTCTGCCGCGCTGCTGTTCCAGTAATTGCAAGAACAATTCCAACTCATTCCAGTCGATATCCAATTCCGGCAAATGCAGTTCGTCCGGCAGCTGCTGGTTATTTTCCAAGTAGTACTGGCACAGAAACTCAACTAGGACACTGCTCATTGTCATTTTGCGCTGCCGGGCCGCGTTCAGCAGGGAGCCTCCTGAGAGGCCGGGATCCTGCGTCTCATGCGGCTTTGCATCCTGCCCGCTTCCCCCGGCATTGAGCAGATAGCGGCTGGAGTAGTGGTGATGGCCCAGCAGCTTGCCCTGACGCAACAACAGCACGGTAAAAAAATAATAGTCTTCCAGTTGCAGCATGGCGAGGTAGTCGCGCCCCACTTCGGGGCGCTCTTGCAGCTCCATACTCTGAGACTGTTGCAGGTTCTGAAGACTGCGCAACTGATTGCGCAGTCGTGCAGCCTCTTCAAAGCGCAACTCCGCCGAGGCCCGGCGCATATCGCGCTCCAGTTCCTGCTCCAGTTTTCTGTTGGCACCTTGTAACAGGTGCTTGGCCCGCTGCACCTGGCGGCGGTACTCCTCCGGACTGACTGCGCCGATGCAGGGCCCCGGGCACTGTTTCATGTGATAGTAGAGGCAGGGATTACTGCGCATACGCAGCTGCCCTTTGCAGCGGCGCAGCGGAAACAATTCGTTGAGCAATTGCAACGTGGTTTCCAATTGCATCCCGTCGGGATAGGGACCAAAATACTGCGAGCCGTCTTGCTTGATCTGCCGGGTTTTGAAGATGCGCGGATATTTGTCGTGGGTGATACAGATCAGCGGGTAGGTCTTGTCATCTTTGAGTTGGATATTGTAACGCGGCCTGTGTTTTTTGATCAGGTTGTTTTCCAGAATCAGTGCCTCGTAGTCGTTGGCGCAGAGCAGTACTTCTATCCGGGCTACCTTGCGCCGCAGCATCTCGGTTTTGAGGTCTTTATTGCCGGTAAAATACGAGCGCACCCGGCGTTTGAGGTTTCCGGCCTTGCCAATGTAGAGTACTTGCGAAGCGTGACTGTGCATTAGGTAGACGCCGGGCTGGTCGGGCAAGTCTGCCAGATCCCGCTTAAGGTCTTCCGGCAGATCTCCCTCACTTTCTGTACTGAAAACTTTTGGGGGCATATCCTTCTCGTTTCCCGATCAATAATGATCACTAACTGTATCGAAAATTGAGCTTAAGGTCCATCATACTAAGGCATACTAAAAGGGAATACTGCTCTTTTATTTAGAATTGCTGTATGAGATAAAATCCTTCGCTTTGCCAGGCAGTGCAGCGAGCCAGCTGCTCCTGTAGTCTTTGCTTGACAGGAAGCCCGGACCGGGGCACAATGGCTGTTATAACCTGACCCGTTGAGAGGGTGCAGAGCAATGGATGGGCAGTTGACTGTCCGAGACAAGGAGACTTCTTATGGCAGAAGTGATTTTACAGGATATTACCAAGGTCTATGATGGCAATGTGACCGCAGTCGAGAAATCGAATATACATATTAACAACAGGGAATTTGTGGTGCTGGTCGGCCCTTCGGGCTGTGGTAAAACCACTACCCTGCGTATGATTGCCGGGCTGGAAGAAATTACCGGCGGCGATTTGCTCATTGACGGTAAGCGCGTCAACGACGTACAGCCCAAAGATCGCGACATCGCCATGGTGTTCCAGAATTATGCCCTCTACCCCCACATGTCGGTTTACGACAACATGGCTTTCGGCCTGAAAATCCGCAAATTCGCCAAGAGCGAAATTGAGCGCCGTGTACAGGAGGCCGCCGGCATCCTGCACCTCAAAGAACTACTCGAACGCAAGCCCAAGGCGCTCTCCGGTGGTCAGCGCCAACGTGTAGCCTTAGGTCGCGCCATCGTGCGTCATCCCAAAGTCTTTTTGTTTGACGAACCGCTCTCCAACTTGGACGCCAAGCTGCGCGTTCAGATGCGCACCGAGATTTCCGCCCTGCACAATCGCCTGCAGGCAACCATGATCTATGTGACCCACGACCAAATTGAGGCCATGACCATGGGCGACAAAATCGTTGTAATGAAGGATGGTCAGATCCAGCAGATCGGCAGCCCGATGGAGTTATACAATACGCCGTGCAACCGCTTTGTCGCCGCTTTTATCGGCTCGCCACCTATGAATATTGTGTCGGCCAAGGTGAACGAAGAAGATGGGAAACTGATTGTCGATGAAGGTGGCCTGCGCTCCGAGGTTCCCGCAACAGTTGTCGAAAAACTGCGTTCCTATGTAGGCAAAGAAGTTCTGGTCGGTTTGCGGCCTGAAGATGTCAAGCATGGCGGCTCTTCCAGCCATGGCAGTATCCGAGCCAAGGCCGAAGTTATCGAGCCGTTGGGTGCTGAGACTCATGTTTATCTGAACACAGGCAAACACCAGTTCATCGTGCGCCTGGAGCCAGATGCCCAGATTGCGGTCGGCGATGAAGTGGTCTGTACTCCGGTGCAGGAAAAGCTGCATTTTTTTGATTTGCAAACCGAGCTGTCCCTGCTGAACGGAGATAAAGCTCCGAAACAGGGCTGAGACAGGCATAGCTGTTTCAACAGCAGCACCAAGAGCAGGTCTCCGGTCCTCGCAGGCGGGGCTGTCTTTTGTGTTCGTGGATTTCCGCATGAGCTTTCCCACGAGAATCCAAACCATAAGGGCAGCTCTGAAAATCCCAATTTTGCATGGACTTGCGATCTTTCCCGTGGGAATGGTACAATCGCTCTGCTTTGCCGCAGCGATTGTACCATCTTTCTGTGGTGGGGAATTTTTAGAGGTTCCCTGAAGAAACAACGAGTTCCAACCGAAAAATAATAGTCAGCACCAAAGAAAACCATGAGACAGCTGAAACGCAAGACTTGGGTAATAATATAGGAATGAAGAGAGAACGCAAAAATCTGGCAATGATAAAGCGGGGGTTGGTGCTGGTATTGCTGGCCCTTCCTTTATTTTCCATGCGCCCTGATACAACGTTTCTGCCTTCACTGCAGGCTTATCGCTATATTTATGCCGAGCAATATTATAAATTGTATCGTCGCAATTTATATTATTATCCGAAAGATATTATGGCCAATATCGGCTATTTATTGGCTGCGCGTTCTGCACCCTTTGTCAATCCTTTAAACGCTTTGGCAAAAATTAAAGACAAAACGAACTGGAAGTATTATCAAGCATTATTTTTTATGCATGTAAACCTGATGTTGGTCCAGGAACACATGAATCTGGCCGACCGCTTTGACAAATACAATGCCTATTTTTACAACGCGCCGTGGCGGCGCAGCAACTTGGATGCGCTCGGCAAAGCTGAAAAGTACTACAAGGTCGCCCTGACTTTCTGGCCAGAGGTGCTACGCTGGGCCGGGGAAGCCAGTAAACCGGAGTATCGGTGGCTGGACTTGTACGGGATCGCCGACTGGCAGACAGAGTTGGCCAATATCAAAAGCCAGACCATTGATTACGAAGCGGTTATCCAACGGGATTTAAAGCGTTTGCAGCAGGTGCGGGCCGAGTTCCAAAACATGGATCAAGACACCTATTGAAAACTGTCTGGAATTTCCATTCCGAGCTTGGACCACGTTCTTTTTAGAGGTTCCCAACAGATTCTTACAGCCCACAAAGCTTTCCATAAAAAAACCGGGTGTAGACTTGGCTAATCCAATCTGGGAAGAGGAGGTTTTTATGAAAAAATTATTGCTGGTAGCACTCAGCCTGCTGTCAATGCACGGACTGGCAGCGCTGGAAAGTGATGCGCCGATTGCGGTCGACAAGGCTGGGGTGGCTCTGGATGGCTATGATATGGTCGCCTATTTCGAGGGGAATAGGGCCAAAGGCAGTTCGCAGTTCTCCAGCCATTACCGTGGAGCGACTTGGTATTTTGTTTCGGCGGGCAACAAGGCTAAGTTTGATGCTGATTCCGAAAAGTATATGCCGGAATTTGGTGGTTACTGCGCCTATGCTATTTCCAAAGAGCGAACTGCCAAGGGTTCGGGTAAATATGGCAATCTAACTAATGGTAAACTGTTTTTTAGTGCTGATTTTATCACGCAAAAACGTTATAATCGGAATAAAGAATCTTATAATAAAAAGGCCGAGGAAAACTGGTCGGAAGTAAAGAATGCCATCAAGAGTGGCAAATAATCAAGAGGGGGGGAGTTCCCCCCCCTCTTGTAGCGAGCCCGCTTGTTGTAGCGAGCCCGCTTGTTGTAGCGAGCCCGCTTGTTGTAGCGAGCCCGCCTTGGCGCTATTGCTGCAGATCTCGCTGCTGCTGAGATCGATAATCTGAAGTATACGAGGAAGAACACACTGTTAGTACAGCAGAATATGGTCTCCAAAATGCGAAAAGTCTGTAAAAACAAGTGCCGGATTCTAAGCGACTTCCTCTCCCTCTTTCATCAGTTTTGTGATCGCTTTTGCATGCAGCGAGCTCCGAAGGTCTTTCCGCTATACTGAGTGAGTGATGCTACAAATATACCAATTGATTCATTACTTTCTGGGTCGACGCCGCTGGAGTGGATTTCGTTTGTTCCTCATGCTGCTGGTACTGAACGTGCTGTTCGGTGGACTGTTCTACTGGACAGAGCGCACCCTGCAACCTGAGCTGAACGGCTTTGATGCACTGTGGTGGGCCGTTGTTACCATGACAACGGTCGGCTATGGCGACATTAGCCCCCAGTCGTGGGCAGGCCGCTTTTTGGTGGCATACCCGGCCATGTTTGTCGGTATTGGACTGGTTTCGTATATCATTGGCTCGCTGACGGCCGGGGTCATCAATTTCCGCCAGAAACAGAGGATGGGGATGCTGCATATGAAATTGAAGAATCATATTGTAATCTGCAATCAGCCCAGTTCCCGCAAGATTGCCAACCTGGTTACCGAAATCCGGCGCGAGCGAAACTATGCCCGAACGCCCATCGTGCTGCTGGGCAAGCAGTGGAGCGAGCTGCCCGAAGAACTCAAACAGCTGCACATCCACTTTGTCTGCGCCGATCCCGGCCGCAAAAGCGGCCTGGAACAGGCAGCTGTGCCGAAGGCCCACGCAGTATTCGTTCTACCCCGACAGCTGGATGAGCCACAGTCCGACCACAGCAGCTTTATCACGGCCAGCCTGGTGCGCTCTCTGGGCTTGGAACACCTAGGAGAGCAGAGCGAACAGAACGCACGGATCCGCTGCCTAGTCGAGCTGGTCTTGCCGGAGAACGAAGCCTTTGTGCGGGAGGCTCGTCCCGACCGCATTTTTGTACCCCAGGTCTTCAACGAAAACTTGATGGTGCAGGAGTTCCTGAAGCCAGGCATTGCCGATCTGCTGGGCAACCTAGTCTCCACCGAGGACGACCAGTTCTTTGCCATGGAACAGCAGCTGGCGGGCTGGAGCCTGCGCGAAATCTATCTGGCGTTGTTTGAGCGTGATTCGAACATCCAGCTCTGCGGAATTCACCGTGCAAACGGCAACTTTGACCTAGCTCCCCGCTATTCTTATGTACTGCAAGAGCATGACCAATTGCTGCTACTGACCCGCGAAGCCGATGTGTACCGGAGCTTCGAGAGGGAGTTACTGCAACGGGTGAAGGCTTGAGGGAAGCCGGGGCGGCGGGACTGCTAGCCTTCCGGCAGAGCTTCCCCTGCATTTTGTTGTTCCATACGATCCGCCTGTTCCAAACTCAAAATGAGGTTGCGCAGTTCTGAGCTGCTTCCGGCATCCAGCCAGCGCTGCTCAAAGTCTGGCACTTCTTGGACCATGGCGGCAATTGCGGCCAGGCATTCCAAGTGCTCGCGCCTGCGGCGCTCACCGCCGCCCAGCAGAAAAATGGCCTGCACTTTGGGGTGCCGGTCATCGAAGTAGACGCCTTCTTTGCAGCGCAGTACCTGCATAAACAGTGCCTGTGCGTCTTCTGTGATAAAGTGTGGAATCGCGAGGAACGGGCTGAAGGCTGTTGAGCTTTCAGCCTGCCGCAGCAAAAAGCTGCGCTCCAAGGTTTCGGCGTCCAGCCCGGAGAACTTGGCCAGCTCTTTGCAGCCGGCCTTGAGCATGTTGGTAAAGGTCATGGCATAGGGCAGGTCCTGAATCGGGGCCTGCCGGGCCAGCCCTTGAAAGACGCTCAGTTGGACTTCATCGCGGTGCAGCAGAATATCCAGCAGCTCTTCTTCGAGATTGGTGCGCTCTAAGTGGCGATCAATGATGCGGCGCAGCAGGTAGACCAGGGCAAAGCTGCGCGAACCGTGCTTGCGCCCGTAGAGGTAGTAAATGGCAATGCTGCAAGCCAGAAAGAACAGACTTACTTCGATAGCCTGGATTCCGATATCAATGATAAAAAATCCGAATACCACAATCGAAATTATTTGCAGCCAAGGGTAAAAGGGCGCCTGAAAACTGGGTCGGTAATTGGTGATGCGGCTCTCGCGGAACACAATCAGCGCAAAATTGGTCAGAATATAGGAGCTCAGTACCACAGCAGAAGCCGCTTTGACCAAGGTTTCCAGCGACAGAAACAGAGCCGCCAGCACAATCAAGCCTGTCAGCACCAGGGCCGGGATGGGGGTTTGAGAACGGGGATGAACCTTGGCTATCCAAGACGGGAGCAACTTGTCGCGGCTCAGGGCCATCGGATAGCGCGATGCCGCCATAATTCCGGCGTTGGCTGTAGTTACAAAGGCCAGCAACGCCGCCAGCATCACGGCATAGTAGCCTGCGGTCGCGAGGCCCTGGCTGTCGGAGCTCGCCAAGTCTGCTTTGCCCAGAAGGCCCGCCACGATCAGACGGGCCGAGTCCGCCACCGGAGCGAGCGAGGTAGCCAGAGTATCAGCGGGCATGACTGCCACCAGAATAACGTTTACCAAGGTATAGAGTAGAGTTACCACAACGATCGACAGGCTCATTCCCAGCGGCAGGTTGCGTTTGGGATTAGCGATTTCTTCGGAAATATTGGCCACCTTCAACAAGCCGCCAAAAGAAATAAAGACAAAGCCCGAGATACTGAGCAGACTCAAGAACTTGCTGCGCGAGCTGAGATCCGGCCGAAACCCCTCCTGCAGAGCCCGCCAGAAGCCCAACAAATGTGAGTCCTGACTCAACCCGCCCGGATCCCGGAAACTGAGCTGAAGGCCATAGTGCAGGCCCAGGACGCTGTACAGCAGCAGCAGCAGCAGCAGGAAGAAGACCAGCAGGTTTTGCAGCAGTATGGCCTCTTTGGCAGCTACGGCGTTTAGCAGCACAAAGGCCAGGCACAGCAGCACTCCGCTCGTCACAGGGGGTATGGCAAAGAAGCGCAGCAGTACTTCGCTGATACCCACGATGGCAAAGGCACTTTTCAACGACAGGGCAAGCCAGCCCAAAATTCCTGAGATGCTGCCGATAAAACCGCCAAAAGTTTTGTGGATATAATAGTAGTCACCTCCGTCTTTGGGCATGGCGGTGGCCAGTTCAATGATGCTGAAGCAGCCAATGAAGGCAAAGATACCGGCGATCAGATAGGCCAGACTGACTGCCGGCCCCAAACGGGAAAAGGCCAGTCCGGGCAGAATGAAGATCCCGGAGCTGATCATTGCCCCGGTAGCAATGCTGAATACGCCTGCCAAACCGATGTGTTTTTCCATAGTTCTCGTGTTCCATTTTTGACTTATGGGAACCTCTAAAAACTCCAGGGCACCCCTAGAGGGAACTTCTTCAGCGATCGCGCCGCAGATCTGCGGGCAAGCCACCCTCTTCCCGGCGAAGGTAGTCCATAAAAACCCCGGCATCCCGATGATAGCCACTGGTGAGCGGAATGCCGGGGCAGCGTCCCTGCCAGTAGTTGTTGAACTGACGCAGCAGCAGTTCGCGCCGGTATTTGGCCCAAATCGAAGCAATGGCGCAGAGGATATTACAGCGGTCGGCTTTGACCTGGAACCTGACCCGGAAGCTCTGGCCGAAGCCCTGTAATGGTTTTCTTTTGTCTGGGGCACAGTGCAACAGATATTCCGAGCAATGCTGCTCTTCCCGCAGAGTCCGGATCGTCCAGCGCTTGTCTTTGGCTGAAAAGAACGAACCGCTTTGGTCTTCAGCAAATAATTCACGACCGGGCGGATCGCTCTTTGGAAATAACGTTTGCAACCACGGCAAGTAATACTTTAGGCTGCCCAGACGATCAACCGTGCAGCAAGCTTGAAGACCCTGTGCTGCGGCAGATTCCGGAGTCCCGGCAGATTTTGCATAGTAGTCCAGCAGCTGACCAATCAGCTCGCGCAGCAGCAGGTTTTTGTTGTTCAGCCGCTCCATGTGCTGATTGAACTGGCGTTCACTGAACATGCCCCCGATTATGGAGAGGGCAAATTGCCCATGATTCTGCCCGCCATGCAGTGCAAGCCTTCGCTGCAGAGCCTCAGCCTGTTGCCACACGAGAGCCGGATCTGCTTCCAAGGCCACTGTTCGGTCCGCCGCACTGCACTGCCGAAACAAACGGATAAATAAACCCTGATACCAGGGAAGCTCGCGCAGCGCAAGCTGTTCCTGCGGCGAAAACACGCTTAATAGAAGCTCTTTCAAAGATCCGGAAAAGCCGGACGGGCGCAGGCGGGAAAGAAACATCGCGCCTTCGGCTGAGGCTCCGTACAAGCTCAGGGCCAATAGCTCCAGCCGGGCAAAGTCGGAGCGGTTGCGGTAGATCATTTTGCTCTCGGCAATCGGCCAAGAGCAATCCGGCTGTTCGGAATGTTTGGGCTGCTCAGGCTGCTTATGAAATACCCGAGAGGCTCCGAAAGAGGGGAGGGGGCTCAGGCCGGGCCAGATATTCAGTTCGCTCAGCAATTCGCGCAGAATTTCCGGGTGAATGGTACTGCGGCACAGCGCTCCCGAGAGCGGGCCCAGCAACGGGCCGAGGCCTGCTTCGTCAATGCCGCCGAAGTTCATATCGCCGAAGTTCATATTAAGGGGCCTCTAAAAATTCGCTTTTGATGCCAGACTTGGTTTTACACCATCACGTAAAAGTAGCATTTCCCCCGATTCATCCCCTCATTTCTTGCAAAAGCGGGATTCTACAGGGCACCTCTAAAAACTCGCTTTTGATGCTGAGCGGATGAGATTTTGCCGAGTGCGAGGAAGTGAAGCCGTGGCATACTTTGTTGTATGGTAAGGCTTTGCTGACGGTAAAGAATGGCGGGGCGAAGCAGGCCATTCCTCACAAATCCTGCCGTAAGGCAGAACCTTTATTCGGCAACAAAATCGCCGCTCAGCGCGAAATTGGAATTTTTAGAGGTGCCCTACACACAGAACATTTGCCAGACACACTCCTGCGGGAGTGATAAACATTTATCATACTCTACTTCCACGGCTCAGTATTATACCCATGCCACTTGAGATTGGCATATCGTTATGAAAGACTCGCGTCAAGAAAATATACTTCGGCTCCTTGCTGAAACTCTTGTGCTTTGCAACGAAAGCAAGATTCCCAATGGTTTCTCAGTCCCTCAAATACCCAAAAATCTCTCGCTCCAGTGCGGCATCGTGCTCGATATGGTGCACCTCAAACTGAGCGAGTGAGTGGCAGGGACGACCGGAAAGTACCACAATTGAGTCGGCCAGCAGAATTGCTTCGCGAATATCGTGAGTGATCAGCAAAATGCTGCGCTGCTGCTGCTGACTCATTTCCAGAAACCAGTACTGCAAAGACTGTTTCGTCAGGGCGTCTAGCGCGCCAAAAGGCTCGTCGAGCAGCAGCAGATCGCTCTTGAGCGTATATGTGCGCAGCAGATTGGCACGTTGACGCATGCCGCCGCTGAGCTGGCGCGGATAAGCCTTGCGGAATCGCTCCAGGCCAAACAAGGCAAATAAGCCGTCCACTTCTTGGCGAGAATATGTCTCCAGATGATGTAATTCCTGGGGCAGGAATACATTTTGTTCAATATTGCGCCACGGAAGCAGCAAGTCTTTCTGTAGCATGTAGCCGACCTGTGGGCAGCCCGTACTGTTTACGTTCTGCCGGTTCCCTTTGGCGTTTCTGCTGCTCCTAGCTGCATTTTTACTGGCCCGCAGCTCCTGCCCGGAGAGCAGAATACGCCCCTGATACTTTGTGTCCAGCCCGCTGATCAGATTCAGCACGGTGGACTTGCCACAACCCGATGGCCCGATCAGGGCCAGCTTACGGTGCCGGGCCAGCCGCAAACTCAGGTCCTGAATCACGGCCAGGTTGCCAAAGTCCTTGCGCAGATTTTGCAGCTCCAGAGCATCCGGGGGGCCGTTCGCTTCTGCAAGCCCGGAAAACCCGGAAGACTCAGGGCTCAAAATACTCTCAGTTGCTTCAACAGGCATTTTTTGTTCCCATCGCGCTCAGCGCGACTGCTCTGACTGCTATTCGGGCAGCAGCTCATTGGTCATCGCGTCCTGGGCTTGAAGGGGCTTGTCAATCAAACCGTTATTGTACATCCAGGCTGCGAGCCGGTCCCAGACTTCCGGCTTTTGGCCTCCCCATCTGCCGTTTTCATCGACGTAGAATGGAGCCAAATAGCGAGCCGAGCGCAGCACCAGTTCACGATCCAGTTCCGGCGCAGCTTCCAGCAGAATCCCGGCCGCCTTGTCCGGCTGCCGCGCCGCATACTCATAGCCTTTGGCCGCGGCCCGGATAAAGCGCTTGGCAATATCTTTATGCTGTTCTAAAAAGCTATGGCTGGTAATGATGGTTGGCGTGTAGTAGTCAAAGACCGGATCCAGATCTTTCAAAGGAATGAAACGGGTTCTCAGGCCTTGCAGGTCAAAACCGATGTTCTCCCAGGCGTAGAAGGTCCAGACATAGTCCACTTTGTCCTGCAAGAGGCCCGCCAGGCCGGCCTCGCCGATGGTCACGCTGCGGAATTGCTCCGGGTCACCACCATCGGCCTGAATTAAATGCTGTACCAGCTTGATCGCAAACGGATTGCCCCAACCGGCAAACAACTTGCCGGTGAAGTCCCGCGGGCGCTTAATATTGCGCTCTTCCATGGCGGTGAAGCCGGTAGTATTGTGCTGAATCACCGCCGCCACTGAAATCACGGGGATTCCATCGTTGGCGATGGCACTGGTGTCAAATTCCTGAAAGCCAATGCCCAACTGGGCGCGGCCACTGGCCACCAGCTGTTTGACACTGCTTTGGGGCATCGCCAGTTCCACTGTGAGCCCTTCATCGGTGAAGTAGCCCAGCTTTTGAGCCACATACAGGCCTGTATGGTTCGTGTTGGGTGTCCAATCCAGGGCAAAGGTCAGTTCGCCCCGTTTGATGGCCTCGGCATTGCCACTTTGGTCATCTTGCCGGCCGCGAGCCGCTAGGAACGGGATCAGGGCTGTGAGCAGCAGCAGCAGGGTCGCTCCGGAAATAAAATGGCGGACGGCGCTGCGATGCCTTCTCCCCGAAGAGTGGATAAACTTCATGGTAAAAACCTCCTGTATTTTGTTGGGAAATGAAAATTCAAAGGGAAGCCCTGAAATCCTAATTCATTGCTTGACAGTGCTCTAATTACCGGATAATTCCTGTAGCAGGCAAGTTATGCCTGCCGTTTCGTTATTTCTCTGAAACACAGAGCACTCGCATGCCCGGTTTTTCAATTTATGTCCTGAGGTCTAGTTGGTGGCGGCATAGCAGACGTTCGCCGAGGTTGACCAGGGTAACCAGACCAATGCTGCTGAACACGATAATAAACGCGATGAGGAACAAAAGGTCGGTGCGCGAACTGGAAAAGGCATTGCGCATATATATCCCCAAGCCCTTGCTTGAGCCGAAGAACTCGGAGAGTACTGCGCCGGAGACGCTGTAGGTGGCGGCAATCTTGAGCCCGGTAAAGAATCCGGGCAAAGCCCAGCGAAACTGTACCTTGAACATAATCTGCCAGAAGCCTGAACCGAAGCTGCGCAGCAGAGTGCGGTAATCCGGGTCCAAACTGCGCAGGCCGTTGCTGAAGCTGGTGGCGATGGGGAAAAAACAATACAGCGTGATTACCGTGATTTTGGTGGCCATGCCAAAGCCCAGCACGATCATCAGTAATGGGGCAATGACGATGCTGGGCAGGCTCTGCGAGAGTACCAGCAGGGGGAAAATGCTGCGGTAGAGGAAGGCAAAGCGCTCCATCAACAGGCACAGCAGCAGGGCCAGCAGCAGGGAGCTGAGCAGGCCGTAGGCGGTCTCCAGCAGGGTAATTTGGGTGTGCTGCCACAGCAGTTGGCGTACTTGCTCTTGGTGGAGCAGGGCATAGATCGCACTGGGGCCGGGCAGGATGTATTTGGGGATCTGCCACAGGCGCACGGCCAGCTCCCAGATGACAAAGAGCAACGCGAGCAGGGTGCCCGAGGCTCCCCAGCTTCGGAAGCGGCTCAGTAGTCTGGCACAAGCTGTCGTTACGTGTTGTCGCTCTTTCGCCGGGATTTTTGCAGATATCACGGATTGTTTTTCCGGCCTCACTGAACCCGGTGCTTAACCGTGCGTTCCAAGCGTTCGGCGAGGGACAGTTTGTCCTGAGTATAGTAGATTTTCAGGTTGGAAATGGAGGTGAGGGCTCCCTGCTCAATGCAGATGCGCTGGGACTGTGCCACAATGACCAGCAATTGCTCTAACTCGCCTTCCATCGTGGTTTCGGAGGGGCCGGTAAAGTACTTGATTCCGGTACTCTGGATGTATTCCAGGACGCAGTCGATGATGCGCCAGGATTCTAGGCGGTTGTATCGGGCTAACCGGGGCTCAATGCTGAAACTGATATAGCATTCTGGCTCAGCGGACATGGGAAGCCTCCTGGGGAGTCGATTTTCCTCAGGGTGTGCAGAGCGAACTGCTTATTTGCCCGGTCGCTTGGGATTAACAGAGGGAGGGATTTGCGCACTGCTTGTTCTGGCACTGCTCTATGTTTGTGGGGTATTCCACGATGGCAGAAACACTGATTCCTGCATAGATTCTGCAGAAAGTCGTTAACTGAGTGCTGCAAGAGAATGCTGTTTGGCCGCATTCAGAAAGCTATCCTTCCCTACGCCAGTATGATCCGGATCAGGTGCAATGGGTTTGCTCTCAGGTTTGAAACCACCCCAAGGATGCGCCGGAGTCTAAGATAAAGGTGCTGCTTGTGTCAAGCGAGCGTATACGATCAATCCTACGATCAATCCCCGCAAATTTTTAGGGAACTTCCAAAAATTTGCTTTTCTTGGGAGGCTCCCATGCGAGCTGGCGCAGCATGGGAGAAATGGGGAGGGCCGTGCGGAGCCAAGGCCCGACCTTCCTTTCTGCGAGCTGGCGCAGCATGGGAGAAATGGGGAGGGCCGTGCGGAGCCAAGGCCCGACCATCCTTTTCTGCGAGCTGGCGCAGCATGGGAGAAATGGGGAGGGCCGTGCGGAGCCAAGGCCCGACCATCCTTTTCTGCGAGCTGGCGCAGCATGGGAGAAATGGGGAGGGCCGTGCGGAGCCAAGGCCCGACCATCCTTTTCTGCGAGCTGGCGCAGCATGGGAGAAATGGGGAGGGCCGTGCGGAGCCAAGGCCCGACCATCCTTTTCTGCGAGCTGGCGCAGCATGGGAGAAATGGGGAGGGCCGTGCGGAGCCAAGGCCCGACCTTCCTTTCTGCGAGCTGGCGCAGCATGGGAGAAATGGGGAGGGCCGTGCGGAGCCAAGGCCCGACCATCCTTTTCTGCGAGCTGGCGCAGCATGGGAGAAATGGGGAGGGCCGTGCGGAGCCAAGGCCCGACCATCCTCCTTGACAACTGGGCGAGCTGGCGCAGCATGGGAGAAATGGGGAGGGCCGTGCGCAGCCAAGGCCCGACCATCCTCTTTTGCGAGCTGGCGCAGCCCCTCAATGAGCGAGCATCTGGCTGAATGCAAAAAAAACCGGATACCCTTCCGTGTCCGGGGGTTCAGAGCCGGACATTCGACCCAACAATCAATCGTTGCTTTTCCGCTGCAACGTAACCTGAGACTCTTCCGTGGGAACATTAGCGAGTATAAGCGTAGACCCTGAAGTCCAGGGAGCGGAGGCGGAAGTTCCAGCCGGGATCTCCAACCAGATACCGGCCCTTCCGGGAGGCGTCTTAAATACCAGTGTTAGTTTATGGCGAATACGTTCATACGATGCCGGTACCTTAGATGTATAATTGTTTCCCCCGTCATTTAAATTAACAATGGTCAGATTGTACGCCGTTTCCGCAATACTTGCGGGGGGATTATCGGGATCCTGCCCCCTGGCCCCAAAATCTATGCGGTGGCTGGCCCTCGAAGCCAGACGATCTGCCTCAATGCTGGCTATACTTGCACTGCCGTCGGCACTGACATGCAAGGTCCCCAAGTACACGGAATGGGCAGAATAAGTATGTCCACCTGCGAAATAGTTTCCATAGTTCTGAGGAACGACAATCTTGTTGCTGTTGGTGATGATGTAGTCCCCGGCCCATGCGAACGGCGGCGGGGCGGGAGGGTTTTGGGCAGAGCCTCCGCCGGATCCGCCGGGCGGGTCGCAGCCGAGCAGAAGGGCCGAAAAGAGAAGGAGGGCAAACGGCCGCAAAAAGGCCGCAAAAAAATAGTTTTCCCTGCTATATAATTTTAATTTTTTCGATGAGCGATGAGCGATGAGCGATGAGCGATGAGCGATGAGCGAATTTTACTGAACTTGTGTTCCATTGTGCAATACTCCTTGGTATTATTATGCAAAACAATGCATAAAGATGATGTTCCGGCGGAGGTCGGAATGGTTTTAATAAAAGATGAAATAGAGATATGAAATAGCTTGTTCTTCTCAAAGAATACACGATTCCCCCGCGGAGGGCAAGAGAAATTGCAGGAAAATCCCTAAAAATTGGCTTTTCTTGCGAGGCTCCCATGCGAGCTGGCGCAGCATGGGAGAACCAGGGGAGGGCCATGCGCAGCCAAGGCCCGACCCTCATTTCTGCGAGCTGGCGCAGCATGGGAGAACCAGGGGAGGGCCGTGCGCAGCCAAGGCCCGACCTTCCTCTTTTGCGAGCTGGCGCAGCCCCTCAATGAGCGAGCATCTGGCTGAATGCAAAAAAAACCGGATACCCTTCCGTGTCCGGGGGTTCAGAGCCGGACATTCGACCCAACAATCAATCGTTGCTTTTCCGCTGCAACGTAACCTGAGACTCTTCCGTGGGAACATTAGCGAGTATAAGCGTAGACCCTGAAGTCCAGGGAGCGGAGGCGGAAGTTCCAGCCGGGATCTCCAACCAGATACCGGCCCTTCCGGGAGGCGTCTTAAATACCAGTCTTAGATTATGGCGAATACGTTCATACGATGCCGGTACCTTAGATGTATAAATTATTCCCCCGTCATTTAAATCAACAATGGTCAGATTGTACGCCGTTTCCGCAATACTTGCGGGGGGATTATCGGTATCCACGCCCCCGCCAATGCCGCTTGCGGCAACCGTTGCCGTGGCATCCAATCCCGCAGGACGGCTGCTCGCCAGTGCCAGCTCTTCGCCTGCTGCCAGATTGCCCGCGCTGCCGGTCTTCTGGGCCAGTACCCGCCCGACATACTGCCCTCCCGAGACCACCCCAGAGGTAAGCAGACCGTAGAGCTGCCCGCCGCGATGTTTCCACAGGCTGCCCGAGGGAATCGCCGTGCCGTCCACCCCGCTAAAAACCACCTCCCCCACAGCGTAAGTCGGATCCAGCGGCGGCACCCGGTCGCGCCAGTGCTCGCGCAGGATTTCTCCGGAGGCCGTGTCCGGGAAAATCTCCCGCAGCAGGGTCTCAATATTCGCCTGCGTCAGATAACGCCCACCGGCCCGCACTCCGGCCAGCACCTTCAGCAGGCTGTGGCGTGGGGTATTGGCCAGCGGAGAGTAGGCCGCCAGGGTCTTCTGCTCTTCGGCCCGTATCAGTTCATCTAAACTTGCCATATGGCCTCCAACAGCTCGGTCTCGCCTCCGGGCCGGGTAACTTCAATCCTGTAAGCGATGCCGCCCCGCCCCCGGCGTTCGGTCTCCACCCGGATTCCGGCGGCCAGTGCGTCATCGAGGAGCCATTGCAGGGCTGCGATACAGTAGCTCTGAAACAGCGCAGGCGTGCGGGAATCCACCTTCTCAATGCGGTAGATCTGCGAGCCGAAGGCGGGGTCGGCCCACCAAGAGCCCTTGTGCGTGCCGAGGCTCATTTGCACTAAGTCGCTGATGGACTGCTTATCGAAGGTCATTTGACGACTTCCATCACATAGTTATAGTCATCTTTTCGTTTCAAACTGGCAAACTCCGCCTCACTGGGGAACCCCAAGGCCCCTTCGCGGCCCAAAGCCTTGTTGACTGCATTCATATCAACACCGTGGTAGGCGGCGATGCCGTACTTGAGGGCATCTTCTGCGCTGCGCCCCTCGCTGATTCTATCTCCGGCCCTATGGCACTTCTTCAGCAAGGCCGCCGCAATCATAAAATTCTCCAGCACCTTGACGTTCTGCTTGCCCATCGGGTTGTACTTTACGCTGATGTCATTCAGCTTATAGCTACTCATGGCAAGCTGCATGCGAGTTTTGAGTTTGATTTCCTGCATAACCTTGTCCAGATACTGCGGGAAGTAGGCCCCATAAGCCGCTACTGCTTGATCCCAAGCCCCTTGGCTGATCTGGCCGCGGCCTACTGAACTATTAATATCACGGGTGGGATTCTTGGGATTACCGATGGCCCCCAAAACACCATAGGCCCCTTCGACAAGCACGATGCCAAGCCCTGCCCCTGCCAAGGCAAGCCAACCCGCAAGTGAGCCCAGAGTAATCCCGATTCCGAATTTGGCAGCGACAGTGCCTATGCCAGCACCAAGACCAGCACCAAGACCAGCACCTCCTGCGGCGTACCAGCCCGCATCATCCATTTCGGCGATGCCTTTGACCGGCAGGCTCATGGCAAACAAAGCCCTGCCCCAAGCATTGGGAATGCTGGGAAAATCATCGTTCCATTCCCAATCCGCAGCTTCGGCATCGATAATACCCTGAATCAAAGCGGGCTTTATCAAAGCCTTTAACTCTTCTGGCAAAGGCGCTTGGGGTAAAAGGACTTCCATGGCCAGTTCTTGCAGCCTGGCATCGCTGATGCTTGCCTTAATCTCACCTTTAAATATATTCATTTCTTTAAGCTCCTATGTTTCTAATTCAAAAATACCAACTGTGTCACTATTTTGGTCGCCGAGAGTGGAGCCCTCTTGGTCGCCGGAGGCTTGAGACTCTTGTCCCGATCCGGCCACAGAATTGCCATCTGTGCCTGTTGAAGAGCCTGCTCCGTGTAAGACCTTATCGCTTTCCACCTGCGAATAGTCCGGTAGCTGCAAGGTTCCGAGCGCAGTCAATAAAGCGGCTTGAAACGCACTGGGGCTGCCGTTGCCCGGCTCGTTGACCGGCGTTTGCAGGCTTTGCTGCAAGGTCTGCAATATCTGCGTCACCCGATCCAGCTGGCTTTGCAGCTCTTCCCATTTGAGCAGGCCGCCCTGGACGAAATGCAGGAAGACTACTTTGCCGCACTGGAAAAAGAAGAGGACTTTGAAGGGGCCTTCAACGCGATTACAAAGCGGTATAAAAGCCGCAAACAAAGCAAACAGCGCAGCAAACTGGCCCACCATATAGACGAACTGCGCCACGTGAGCCGCAACAGCGGAGCCCATGATGCCACGTAACGATGCCGCCCCGCCCAAGCCCAAAGAAGCCATCGACTTCCTCAAACGCAAGAAAATAGTCGAAAGCGAAGCCTGGGACGACCTGAAATGGGGCGAACACTCCCACGCCTTCACCGCCGCCCACAGTGCCGGGGCGGGCATTCTGGACGAACTGCACAAAATACTTATAGATTCCCAGCAAAGCGGCCAGAGCTATCAGAAGACCAAGCGGGAAATCAAGGCACTGATGGCACAGAAGGGCTGGTATGGCCGCGCGGATATCGACCCCGAGGCCACCACCCCGGAGGGCAAACCCGACAAAGCGCGGCGCAGACAAGCCAAAGAATACATCAACTGGCGCATTGGCATCATCTACCAGCAGAACCAGCTCACCGCCTACAGTGCCGCTCAGACCCGCAAACTCTGGGAAACCCAGCACCTTTATCCCTACTGGCAATACAAGCAACGCCAACGCAAGAACAAACGCCAAAGCCACGCCGCCTGGCACAACATGGTACTCAAAGCCGACGATCCGGCCTGGGATACCATCACCCCGCCCAACGGCTGGCGTTGCGCCTGCTATCGCAGCCCGCTCACGCAATCTCAAGCCGAAAGGGAGTGGCAGGCGGGAGCCCGGAAGAACCTGCCCGGTCCGGGGGAAGGGGCACCGAAACTCGACCCAACCTGGGCCTACAACCCCGCCAAAGAAGCCCTGGCCCCCAACTGGAAAAGCTACGACGGCCTGCGCAAAGCCGGAGCCCTGCGCAGCGTGATGGAAAACTATCGCAATGACATCGCCAAAGTACAGATGAGTCCGGGGGAATGGCGCAAATACAGCCGCACGGCAATAGAAGAAGTCCGTCCGACCACCAATGTTCCCGTGCACATGGCCACCCTGGAACAGAAAGTCATTGATGCCCTGGGCGGCGCGGCGAAAGTGGATGCCAAGCTTATGGCAACGGAAACACAACTGCGTCACGCCACCCGAGGTCGAGCGGGGGGCCGGCGGAAAAAGCCCGAAGGCTTCAACCCCGAACGAGACCTAAGCCTGGACGAAATTGCCGACATGCCTCGGAGCCTGGCCGCTCCCGATGCCATATACCGGGAGCAGGGAGAATGGATATTCATCTACAAACTAAACAGCACAAAGGAAGCGCGAGTCATATTCCGCCAGAACGGAACTCGGCCACTGCAACTGGTCAGCTTTAGTAAAGTACGATTGGGGGAAACAGGAAAATCAACAGGCAATGCCATATATACAAAATAAACCCTGTGACGGTCCGACTCGAACGGCATCTGGCCATCGTTGATTGGGCCTCGCTTATCCAACTAGCGTACTTACCACAGGGCTTACGAGGACACTATAACAAAAAACGACTAAAAGAACAAGGAGAAAGACAATGAAAGCATCCACGGAGGGCGGGGACGCAACAAAAACGGAGAGCCCCGCCCCGAACGCGACCTCAGCCTGCCGCAGATAGCCGACATGCCCGGCAAGCTGGCCAACCCCGAACAAATCTTCCGGGACCAGCAAAACGGCACCTGGCTATTCGTCTACGACCTGAACGACGGGGAAGAAGCCCGCGTAGTATTCCGTCAGAACGGAAACAGACCGCTGCAACTGGTCAGCTATACCAAAGTATCTATAGGGAACACACGAGTAACAACAGGAGAACCAGTATATAAAAAATAAGCCCTTGTGGTGGGTCGACTCGAACGACATATACATATGCAAAAAGCAGGGATGCTCGCTTACCAACTAGCGTACTTACCACAGGGCTTACGAGGACACTATAGCAGAAAACGACCAAAAAAACAAGGAGAAAGACTATGAAAGCATCGACGGAATGGAAACACAAACTACGCTATTTGCCGCACAACCTGCTGGGGCACCCGCTGATGGGGCTGCTCCAACTGTGCGGCCTGTGGAGGCTGAGCCAATGGATACACGACTGGACACTCCCACGATGAGCGCAGAAATAATGACAAACACGAACGACGGGGAAAACTCTGAAGAAGACTTCCTCAAAGGCATCGATCCGGCCCCCATCCCCGCAGACCCCGACGCTCTCACCAGTGCCTGCGCCCTGGACGGCGGATGCAGCTGATGGCAGCCACCAACGACGCGGGCCAGAAATACGATACCGGGAAACCGGACTACAGCCTGCTACCCTTTGAAGCCCTTGAACAAGTCGTGCGCGTCCTCGACTTCGGAGCAGCCAAATACGGGCGAGACAACTGGAAACGAGTCGAAAACGCAAGGAACCGCTACAGTGCCGCCGCTGGGAAGACATCTCCCAGGAAGAGACTGTAGAACTCCGCACCATCCCCGCAGACAGGGAATACCCCGCAGCCGCAAGCATTATCAGACAATACAATGGAGTCGGCTATAATCTTCGCCACCGCCCGCAGCGAATCCCTCAGACCGCAGACCAAAAACTGGCTCATCCGACACGGTTGGCCCAAGCCTCAACTACTCATGCGCAAACTCAGCGACGAACGCCCAGACCATGAAATCAAGGCTGAATTCTACCGCCAACAAATCTCTCCAAACTATGAAGTCCTCTTTGCCCTTGAGGACCGCCCCTCGGTAGCACAAATGTGGTGCAGCCTCGGCCTCACCTGCCTCCAGGTTGCCGACGGCCGCTGATGCCGGACAAAGATCTGCTCTAAAATCCGGGTAAAATTCTGCAAGTTTTTCGGGTATACACTCCAGAATACGTCAAAAACCTGCAAATTTTTTCAAACTAAAAACCCCTTCAGAGATCCTTTGAAGGCCCTTTGAATAGGCCTTTTCGCAACAACTCACCCGTATTCATCCCCTTCCATTTTCCATGCCCCGTGACAAATGGCAGGCCGCTCCAGCGCGAGACGCGCAGCGCTGGAGCACGGGGAAGGGGCCAGGCCCGACCTTCGGCAAAGGGCCTGCTACCTCTCCTGACAAAGCTGCTCTGTGAAAAAGACCGAGTCTGACGCAAAAAAGGAATTTTTAGAGGTTCCCTTAATATATTGAATGTGTTATATTGAGAGACCCTCAATATAACACAGAATTTTTAGAGGTTCCCTTTAGAGTCTCCCGACATAGTATCAAAGTATCAAAATGATTTGCCGCCTGGCCATCAGGAGCAGGCTCTCTATGCAGCATCAAAAGCAAATTTTTCGGGTACCGAAAGGGCACTAAAAGAGGCATGGCTTGGTGTCACTGCAACAACAAAACAAAAATTGGACCAACAATCAGCGGAAGGAAATCATCTGCGAACTGCTGGAGGAACACGAGGAACTTTCGGTGGCGGACCTGGCAAAGCAGTTACAGGTTACCATGCAAACCATTCGACGAGACCTCAAGGAACTGGACAGGCAGAACAAACTGGTCAAACGGCATGGGAAAGTTCTAAAGAATAGTTTGCTCTATGAACCTTCTTTTCAGGAGCGATTGAATATCAATCTGCAAGAAAAGGCGCATATCGGGCATTATGCAGCCGGGCTAATTTCCGATAATAACACCATATTTTGCGATCCCACCACTACAGTATATTGTTTCTTGCAGAAACTAACGGGCATTAAAAATCTGTTTATTTCCATTAATAGTTTTGTCAGCATGCAAACAGTCCAACAAAAGATCCGACGGGGAGACATCTCGGCCAAAGTGCAGTTCCTCGGCGGAGAGCTGGATTTGTTTGACAACATCACCCACGGCGATATTCTGGATCAGCAGATTGAGCGGTACTTTTTTGACAAGGCATTCATCGGAGCCGGCGGGATCAGCCTAGAATATGGTTTGACGGCCTTTTCCGACAAGGTCGGGCACATCGCAGGCAAGATGATGCAGCAGGCTCGCAAAACGATTTTGTTGATCGACCACACTAAGGTGGAAAAAAGAACCTTTTATTCCTTTGGAAAACCGGAACAGATCCATACGATTGTGACTACCATCCCTCCTCCGTCAACGGATTGGGAGCAATTCTTGAGGGAGCACGAGATAAGATGGGTCAATGTCAGCAGAGAAACTCCGCATTCAAAGCCCTGAACAAATGGCAGGGTTCCACCTAGCGGACAGATACCGTTTCATTTTGTGTGTGGTTATATCCAAACTCACGAATTTTCAACGGAATTTCTGAGCTTCCTGACTAGAATCTAGGGCACCCTAAAAACTCCAATTTCAAAACTCCAATTTCGCGCCAAACTTTGCCTTTTTCTCGACATGGCTTTGTCGGGAGAACCTGCTATACAGCAAAGTATAGCAGGTCTCGCTTCTCGCCCTCGTAAAAAATCCCTTCGTTTGGCATCAAAAGCGAATTTTTAGAGGTCCCCTTGTGCTGATGCTGAGGCAGGCCGCTAATTTCCAAGGACAGTTCGGAGAAAACACAAGGGGCTGTACAGGCACCATAATAGACCGACACTTACCCAATGGCTGGCGTTTCACATTCACTTCCGGTCGTACTTACGAGGCTGATGGACGCCATTATTGGAAAGTCGGGCTGAAACCGGAGGTACCAGTGACGCATGAAAGAGCTGATGATAAGCCACTGCGAGCAGCTATTGATAAGTTAGAGGTCCCCTAAAGGTAAGCGGAACGTATGGCCGGTTTGGCGGCGTGCAAAAATGTCATTTCCAAATCGCAGTACCTGAAAGGGCTGCAATGCCCCAAATCCTTGTGGTTGTACCGCCATCGCAAGGATATTGCACGCCAGTTCAGCAAGGAGACCGAGCTGCGCTTGGCAGTCGGCCACAACATTGGCGAAGTGGCCAAGCAGTATTTTCTGCAGCGCGGTGTGGCCGTTGAAGTACGCGCACCGTTTTGGAATGTCGAAGAAAGTTCCCGCCAGACGCGCAATTTTCTGGCTGAGGCCGAAGATGTAATTTTTGAAGCCACGGCTATGGCCTCAAACGAACAGGCATACAGCCGCATCGATGTACTACGACGCAGCAATTACGGCCAAGTGGATTTGATCGAAGTCAAGGCCGCCACCCGGGTCAAAGCCTATCACATTGAGGACATGGCCTTTCAGTACCACGTTTTTGCCTCTGCGGGTTATTCGATTCGGGCCTGCTATATGATGCTGGTCGATACCAGCTATGTGCGGCAGGGCGAACTGGAGCTGGATAAGCTGTTTCAGTTCTGCGACATCAGCAGCGAGGTGTTGGCGCGCCAGCGCAAGGTGCTGGAGGCGAGCAGCCAATTTAGCCGAATGCTGGAAGACCGGGAGGAACCTCTGCAGGAAATGGGCTCGCATTGCCACAGGCCCTTTTCCTGCGAATACCTAGAGTACTGTCGGGGTCTGGCTGCTCGTAAGGAGCAGGGGAGTTTGTTTGGCGCAGTGTCGCAGGAGAGTTGCCGGAGCTCTGAAGCTATCTGGTTTGCGCCATCCGGGCAAAAGGCTGCAGACCCTGGCATTCCGGACGATTATCAGATCTGTCCGGAACAGTTGCAGCACTGGCTTGAGCAGTTGCGATACCCGTTGTTTTTTCTTGACTACGAGTGCTTTCAGAGTGCCGTGCCCTTGTTTGACCAGAGCAGGCCCTACCAGATGATCCCCTTTCAGTTTTCTTTGCACATTCAACGCGCAAAAGATGCCGAGCCGGAGCACCTGAGCTTCCTGCACATGAACCAAAGCGACCCGCGGGAGCCCTTTCTCCGGGCCTTGCTGGCTGCTTGTGAGCAGGAAGGTAGCATTGTGATTTACAATCAATCGTTTGAGGCTTCGGTCAACAAGTCGCTGGCTCAGGATTTTCCGTCGTGCCGTGAGGCACTGATGCAATTGAACCATCGTATGTGGGATATGTACCTGCCGTTTCAAAAGCACTGGCTCTACCACCCTGAGCAAAAGGGAGCAGCCGCGCTGAAGGCCGTGCTGCCTGCCTTCACTTCGTCCAGCTATCAGTACCTGGCCATAGACAATGGTCTGGATGCGATGAATGCTTATTTGGGCTTTATGTTGGATACTTACAGTCCGGAGCAGACTGTCGGGCTGCGAAATGCCTTGGAACAGTACTGCCGGCAGGATACCCTGGCCATGAGTCTGCTGCTGAGCGCTATGCAACAGGAGTTGCAACGTGAGCTGCAACGTGAGTTGCAAGCAGCCTCGCAGCGCAGCCGCAGCGCAGGAAAAGAGGGCGAGACTCAACCGACCGATCCCGATTTTCCATTGAATAAGCTGCCTGTCAGTAGTAAGCCTTGAGCCGAGGGGTCGGCGCAGCGGGTCTTTACCAAACACACATAGCAGAATTGACTCAGTTCACAGGTACAGAAGCTGCTCTCCAGCTTGCAAAATCGGCATTTTTGTCGATAATGACCGCCGAACCCGGCAGCACCGGAACTACAGAGCAGGTGAGAGATCATAATGGCAGATATCATGGCGGGCACTAGGCTTGAAGACAGCTCCGAGCCGGCAATGAAGGCGGAGAAAAGCACCCGCAAGGCAGAAGCCGGGTCACCGAGAGCAGAGCTGCGCCATGATTGGATTCAGGAGCAGAGCATGGCACTGTTTGCTCTGCCTTTTATGGATCTGCTGCACCGCGCCCACTCTCTGCACCGCCAGTTCTTTGACCCCAACCAGATCCAACTCTCGACCCTGCTCAACATCAAAAGCGGCGGTTGCAGCGAGGATTGCAGTTACTGTTCGCAAAGCTTACATCACAACGGCGGGGTGCCGGAAAGCGGCCTGATGGACGTAGAGGCTGTCCAAGCCACCGCATCCAAAGCTAAGGCCCTGGGAGCTGAGCGTTTTTGCATGGGTGCAGCTTGGCGCAGCCCCCCCGAAGAAGACATGCCGCAGCTGCTCGAAATCGTGCGCAGCGTCAAAGAACTCGGGCTGGAAACCTGCATGACTCTGGGCATGCTCAGCGAAGAGCAGACTGCTCAGCTCAAGGAAGCCGGGCTGGACTACTACAATCACAACCTCGACACCTCCGAAGAATACTACAACAAAGTAGTCAGCACCCGCTCCTATCAGGACCGCATCGAGACTCTGAAGAACTTGCACAAACACGATGTTAAAGTGTGCAGCGGCGGCATCATCGGCTTGGGAGAAAGAGTTGAGGACCGGGCCTCCATGCTCTGCACTCTGGCGGCCTTGAATCCGCATCCTCAGTCGGTGCCGATCAATATGCTCGTGCCAATCACAGGCACACCCAGTGCCCTGAACCTGGCCGCGCAGGTGGACCCCTTTGATTTTATCCGCACCATCGCAGCGGCCAAAATCATGATGCCCGCCTCGCGCATTCGTCTGTCCGCCGGACGCACCCGGATGTCCGAAGAAATGCAGGCCCTGTGTTTTTATGCCGGGGCCAATTCTATTTTCTACGGCGATAAGTTGCTGACCACCGATAACCAGGATGCCCGGAGTGACCAGCAACTACTGGAAAAACTGGGAATGTATAGCGGCAATCTTTAGAGGTTCCCTTTAGAGGTTCCCTTTAGCAGACCGCCGGAAATCTGTAATCTCGTTCATTCAGCATCGAAAGCGGATTTTTGGAGATTCCCTTATCTTGGAGCTGCTCCGTTGGAATCAGTGACGTGCTGTCGGCCGCCTGAGGAGTGGGAAGCGCAATGAAGAAAAGTCGATCTCTGAAGTGGATATTTACCATGTGGTTGCTGGCGGCCCTGGTTCCGGCCAGTGGCACCTTTGTGGGTGTGTTCGTCTTCCTGTTTCGCAGTGTGGTGATGGAGAACATCGAAAACATCATCAAAAACAATACTGTTAAATATGCCTTGGATGTCAAACACTACTTCAATGAACGCCACACCGTCATCAAGGTGCTGGCCCAGATACCTGCCTACCGCCTGTTGGTTGAGCTGATCGACCAGCGCTTTTACTTCCGGGCACCTCTGCCACAGGACCCAGGGTTGCTTCAGCAGCAACTCGACAGCTATTCGGAACAAGACAAAAGACTACTCAATTCCATCCCTGTGCGGGGGCCGGGAACTCCTTCGGATTCGCTATTGGATATGGAATATTCCTACCTGCGGGACTCAATTGCGGATCTGAAAAAAAACTACCCGGATTTAATCTGGGTTTATATCATCAATGAAAAGGCCCAAGACATTTTGTCCCAAGAGCTTTCGGTGGGGCTGAACTACCTGGCCGATCGGCAACCTTGGTATCGGCTGACGAAGCAGCACCGAGCAGCAGTGACCACAGAACCCTACTACGAACCCAATTCTAACCAGTATGCCTTCCTGCTCTCGGTGCCGATTTTTGCCGACCAAGCCGGTCGCAAAGGAGAATTGCTCGGAGCCTACATCGCCAACACCAGCTACAGCACCTTTGTGAGCAACATTGCGGCCCGCTGGGAATATATTTTCCCCTCTTCGTTTGCTTATATCGTCAATGGAAAGGGAGATGTGGTCTATCATCCTGACTTCAATTTGGTCAAGAACAGGGCCAACGTCTACCGGGACAACGTCTCCTTTGAAACTCTGATGGGTGACATTTTGCGGACTTTGGACACCAAACAGCAACAATCACTGAACGATTCGGGAGACCGGGAAGAGAGTTACAAACAGGTCATCAGCGGCGAATTTACCGGTACCAACAGCTTGCGTGCTTCCGGTTCGTTCCGGGTAACCAGTACCCTTGTGGGGGTGGAGGACTGGGAACTGGTGCTCGTGACGCCAGTCAAGGCAATTGAAGTCTACATCAACACCCGCTTTGGCACAATCTGGATGGTTATCATCGCCATTTTGGTGCTGTTGAGCTTGTTTATCTTTGCCCTGACTTCGCATTTCTTGAACCCGATTTCCAGTATGACCGCAGTGATGCAAGATGTCGGGCGCGGCAATCTGGCTACTGACAAAAGCGTGTTACAATTCCGCAGCCGCAACGAAATGGGGACCTTGGCCCAGGTCATGAACACCTCGCTCAACAACTTCAGTCGCAGTCTGGCTTCGGTGCGCGTACTGGTTTCCGGGGGGCAACGTGCCATGGAAAACCTGATGAACACCAACAATATTGTGCGCGGTATGGCCAGTAATATCACGGTAAATCTGGAACAGGCCCACGAAGGTTCGATCGAACTGCAAAACGCGGCGCAGCGCGCCGCCAAAGCAGCGGGCAGCGTGCGCCATATTACCGAAGAAGAGGCACAACTGGTCACCGACTCTTCGGCGGCGGTGGGGCAGACTTCTGTGGCGATGGAAGAAATGAATGCTGGTATTTCCAACATGGCGCGCATCGCTTCGGAGAGCCGCCATTCTTCCGATCAGTTGATTCAGGTAACCCGTGAGGGCACCGCTTCTATGGAAGAGCTGACCGAAACTATTGAAAGTATTTCGGACAATATCGCCCAAATGCGGGAAGTTATCACCATCATCAACGAAATTTCACAGCAAACCAATCTGTTGGCCATGAATGCGGCCATTGAAGCGGCGCACGCCGGCGAGAGTGGCAAGGGCTTTGCCGTGGTGGCCGACGAAATTCGCCAACTGGCCGAAACCACAGCGGAAAACTCAACCAGTATCCACAACACTCTGACTACGATGGTGGGTGTCATCGAACAAGCCAAGCAGTCGAGTGAAGAAAATTCCAGTGCTTTTGATCAGATTGAACATCAGGTACTCAAGTTCGTTCAGGCCTTTAGCAGCATTGCTACCAGCTCAGAAGAGATCTCGGCGGGCTCGCACGAAATCAACAACTCGATGAGTGAGCTCAACGAAAAATCCAGTACCCTGTTACAACACACCAACAGCGTGCAGGAGTCGGTCATCAACATCGAGCGACTGCTTGAAGAGATCGACAACTTCTCACAGCGCAACTTGTCGCGGGTTTCGAACCTGGCCCAGCAGAGCCTTTCGATTGAAACCCTGCAAAAAAGTAATTCCCGTATGTCGCGCCTGACCTTTAACAATATGCAAAATCTGCTCAAGCAGGTTTCTCTGTTCACTATCTCCGAAGATGACCAGGCTAATTTCAATATGCACAACGACTTTGGCCGCCTGTTCATTGAACTGCAGGAAAAGCGTAAGGAAATCAGCGACATGCTATCCTGGAATAGTAGCAAGGCGCTCTCCGAAGGCCAGGCGGGCAACTACAGCAACACCCGGCTGGAGACCTGGATTCAGGATTATGGTACGGTTTATTTTAAGGACTATCCTGACTTTCATAAACTGATAGAAGCTCATTATGATTTTTATCGTCTGCGCGCTGAATTGGTCAAATTGTGCAGTATGGAAGAACCCGATCAATTGATGGTCAAAAACCTGAGTCAACGCTTTGAAGACCAGGCGGAGATGATTGAAGAGAAGCTGGTGGCGTTGCAGAAAGTATTTTACCGCGATATATTACCGGACTACATTGAAAAGCAGCAGGTGAATAAGTCCCCAACAGACAGATCGCAGGCAAATATCTGAGAATCGGTCCACTATTCCCATTTCGTGGCGGGCCGCGCTCTTTTCAGCGGGTGGTAGTTTCGCTTCCGATGGGATTTGCAGCAAAGTCCGGCTCTTCCTTACCTCCTGTTATCGCAATCGTGAAAATTCTTTCAATTTACAACAAAAGCGAGATTGTGTGCGATACCACAGTTTTTTGGTAATCGCACGCACATTCAGGTTTAGTAGATGCAGATAGCAAAATTCGGTGGGACTTCTCTGGCCAGTACGCAGGCGATGCAGCAGGTACTGGGAATTGTCCAAGATAAACTGAAGCAGTGTGCGAACCCAGACGGTCCGGCCCTGGCCATGGTGCTTTCAGCTATGGGCGGGGTGACCAGCCAACTGCATGAACTTGCCCGGCTTAGTTCATCCTTGAGCCAGAGCTCCGAAAGCTCTGAGCATTCCAAGCAGTGCCGGAGCCACTGGCTGGATGCCCGATTAGAACCGATCCGTCATCGCCATTTCGAAACGGCCCATAGCCTGCTCAATAGTTCGTCCTACAAGGTCTACCGGCAGCTCGCTGCAGGTATTTTTAGCGATATTCATGCTGTGCTCGAAGTCATTGCCCTGCAAAGGATGCTCTCGGATGAACTGCTGGAGCTACTGTTGCCGCAGGGCGAGCTACTCTCTTCAAGGCTCTTTGACCTCTATTTGAAAGACAGCGGTATTGACAGTGTCTGGTTGGACAGTCGTCAGTTTATTGTCAGCAAAAAACACAGCGACCGTACCAATGTCGATCTGGTGACCTGTCGTGCCAATTGTACAGCGGCGTTGGCAGCGGGCCGGTTGCGGCGGGTGAACGTGTTCCCCGGTTTTATCGCCGCGACTCCGGGCGGTCGCACTACCGTGCTGGGGCGCAATGGCAGCGATTACTCTGCCACGATTCTGGCCTACGGTCTGCAGGCCAAACTAGTCGAAATCTGGACGGATGTCGATGGCATTTTGACTACCGACCCGCGCATTGTACCTGAAGCATCGATCATCCGGGAAATGAGCATTGAAGAAGCCATGGAAATGGCCTATTTTGGCGCCAAGATCATTCACGCCCAGACCCTGCTGCCCATTATGCAGCATACCGCACAGCATTCGTGCCCGGTGCGCATTTGCAATACCTTTAATCCGGCAGAGCCCGGCACCATGATTCGCTCCGGACTTGCTCAAAAGGGCGAAACGGGTGGCAGCAAGCGCTTGCTGACTGCGATTAGTTATGTTGATAATGCCAGCTTGTTATTACTTGATGGCATGTTTCTCAGTTCGGCACAGTTCCTTGCCAGAGTCTTCCGAGCCTTTGATCGCCACAAGGTTGAGCCGATCATGGTGATCCGGGTGACGGCAGACAACAAACTTTGTCTGACCATATACAAGAGTCAGATGACCGAGGCCATTGTCGCGATTTCCCATGAATTTGAGCGCGAACTGCGCAACGGCAGCTTTGCTTCTCCGGAAGAAGAAACCGATGTTTCAATTATTTCCGTCATCGGCGAGCAAATGCGCGGTAAGGTAGGCACTGTCGGTGGGATTTTCAGCGGACTGGCCGAGCTGGGTGTCAATATTCTGGCAATCGGCCAGGATGTTACCGAAAATAATATTTCATTTATTACCAAGCAGAAAGATCAGCAAAAAACCATACAATACCTTCATCAGAATTATTTATTTCAGTGATACATGGTATATTTGAGAGTAGATAATGAACAACAATCATCAGAACATTTGTTATGTAGCTGCATTGGAAATACTGTTTCTCAATAAAATACACAAACTACGAAACAGCATTATTCTCAAAGAGTTTGAGCAAATTCGCCAACTTGCAGCCAAATATTTTTTGGACATGGAGGAGTTCTTAGAGCAGAATTATTTGCTTTTTCAATCTGCAGATACCCGATTGAATAGTTTAATCAATATTTCACAATTTTCTTTACAGCTGAAAAAAAGAATAATTGACTCAAAGATTTTTTTTGAGTTTAACATCCTAATTTTTAAGACTCATATAGATTCCAAAGTCATTAACCAAAGTATCCGAAATGGATTGTTGAATATCTCTACCGACAAAAAGGTCTGGTTGCTGCAAGAATATAATCCAGTTATTCATTATAATATACATTTGTCAGCGATATATAAAGGAATGCAAGAAGTTATTGCACTACGCATCGAACCGGGAGAAAAAAATTTTCTCGAAAAATGTGAAGAAGATATTTTATTTTATGCGATTCAGAAAGAAGATATAGAAAAGGCAATTACGAACATTCATATCCAGGCTATTGGAGTCACCGGCCAGATCAACACCGGAAAGACTGCGTTCCTGCGGAGTCTGTGCCGATCCGATATGCAAAAATTTATCTACCTGAGTGCTCATAGCCAATACCAAGAGGCTTCATATCCTTTTATTGTTCTATTACATCAGCTGCAAGAACATTTTCTGCATTTTCTGCCGGAAAAAGGCCGTCACAAGTTGGAGAAGTTGTCCCGGCAGGTTCGTTTGTCAAAGATATTGAGTTACAAGCAGATCGAAGTTGATGTGCTGAATCTTTTGTGTCAACTGGTTGCTATCCGCTCCCTAGTGCTGGTCTGTGACCATCTGGACAGTTGGCCTGCCGAGGCTATTGAACTGATGCAGTTGTTTCATCGCCGCCTGAGCTCTGTTACTTGGAATTTGGGAAATTCGCAGGCGCAGTGTACTTTTATTTGCAGTATGTCCGGGGTCTACTATCCCATTAGGATCGATGAACTTATACACTTTTCCGAACAGCACCACAAGCATTCTGCAGCGACAGCTGGGGCAGAGTGGGGGCAGCGTCCCGCGCTGCCCGATCTGGAGGCTATTCGATCCTGTTCGTTTTCTGCTAAAGAACAGTTACAGGCTATACTGCTTAGCCAAAGAGTATCATTGATAGGGCATAGTAATTTTAATAATTTATTAATAGAAGGATTAAAAAATCAAGAAATCACTATTATATCAATAATACAGAGATTCCCATATATATTTAGCAGGGATATACTAGTCAAGGTTCTAAATAATTATCTATTATATGATGTTATTGACTATCTAATAGATCATTATTTTTTGATTGAAGTGGAAGACCATTTAGGAATGCATTTATTTTGCACTATTAATACCGGAAAATATCGACTGGAACTCAATATATCAAAATCAATTAATGAAGATATTAGAAGTTTTTTTTCTAAAAATATGATATATTATCATTCAGATATTTATTCTTTATATATACTTTCAATAAATAATATTTTATTATATGAAGTTATGGATTTTCAACTATATCGAATGCTGGAGGCAGGTTTTTCCAATAGTGTTCATACTTTTATTAATAGTGATATTTTTAAGAATTACTATCCTGGTATCAGATTATGGAAAAAAATCAATAGTAATAATATGTCAAACTTGTATAAAATAAAAAGTGAAATGGATACATATTCCACCAATAAAAAAAATATTCGTTTTTTATTGCCATTGTCAAATTATTATCTGCTGTTATCAGACTATGAAAAATCTCTTAAAATAAATAAAGAGGCAATATACTTATTTAATAATGATGATAATTATCGTATATATATTGATAAAATATTTTATATATACGTAAAGATATTTATTCAAAAGTGTAATTTCAAAGAAGCGACTGAATATATCAATATCAGCATGGAATCTTTACATAATTCAGAAAAATCTAATTTGTTTTATCAGTTTATTTATTTGAGGTTATTATGCCTATTCTTTGAAAAGGAATTTCACTCAGCAATTCAGATGATCGAAAAATATGACTTTGATGAATATCTAGATTTATACGGAGAAATCGAGAGATATTTTGAAATTAATCTAATCATAATGCGTATTTACTTTGAAATAGGCCAATATCAAATTGCACAGGAAATACTAAACAAGATATTAGAAATTGCTAAATATTACAATTATAGAAATTTTATTGATTCCATTTATTGTTGGATAGCCAGAATATCCTTCTATACCGGGAAATTTCATCAAGGATTTTCATGCTTGGAAAAAATGAAGGACTGCGAGGAAAAGTTCTATTTTCTGAGCGAGGGGTTTTATTTTTACGATGAGAAAGAGCGGGCACTGCGCAGTATTATGATGGCACTTAAGATGTCATTAAAAAAAGCATTGGATCGCAAAAATTTGGGGAATCTAGAATTTGATAATGTATACAGTCTTCAAGAAGGAAAATTAATTACCTGCAATGGTAAAAAAGACCCACTACTGGTTAATATCCAGGCGCTAGCTGCTTACCTGCACACTTTCTACGGGGAACCAAAAATTGCTGATAAGATATTAAAACGAATCGTTCAGCGTCCTTCGTTTGAATTCAATCCGTTTCAGCATATATTTCATTATTTTTATTATCTGTATTTGAAGCAGCACTCCGATGATGAGGACCAGGAAGAATTATTGTATCTCAGCTATGCCATTTCCATGTTGCAGAATGCTTCATCAAAAATATTAAATACAAAAATAAGATATGATTATATATATAATAATTATTGGAATAGCATGCTGGCTAGGGAAGGTGAACAGCATAATCTTCTAATTCTGGGAAGTCCACGCTCTTATTGATCAGGGATTCCCCAGAGCGCCTCTTTAGGGCACCTCTAAAGTACGCCGGGAATGTTTAGAGATGCCCCAAAGTATTCTCCGGTCTCACTTCCTCGCTCCAGAATAGCTTTGCAAGAAGACAAAAGCGAATTTTTAGAGGTCCCCTTTATCAGGTTTTAAAGGGATAGTTGTAATGACAGTGATTAAATGCGGAGGCAGTAGTCTGAACGCTTTGGGTCAAGGTTTTGTTGCCCTTGTAAAGCAATGGCAGCTCCGCGAGGAAGTGATTCTGGTGCATGGCGGTGGACCGGCGATTGCCGGACTGGAGCGCAAACTTCAGTTGCAATCCCAATTTAACAGCCGCGGCCAGCGCATCACCAGTGCGGAAACTTTGGAAATAGTGGTGCAATGCCTCTGTGGCAGTGTCAACAGCCATCTGGTAGCCTTGCTGGCCGCCAACGGAGTTGCGGCCTTCGGTCTTTCAGGCTGCGATGGGGGATTGCTGAGAGCCAGGCTCAAGAACTACGACGAACTGGGTCTGGTCGGTGAGATTGTCACTGTCAAAGCGGAATTATTGCAGCAGCTCTGTAGTTGGGGACTCCTGCCGGTGGTGGCCCCGGTTTCCCTGTACGGCGATTCCGCAGACGAAAACGAAGGGGCCGGGGGTACGCCACAGTTGAACATGCTTCAAGCGGGGCAATTGCTGAATGTCAACGCCGACGATGCAGCCAGTGCGATTGCCCGTGCCATCGGAGCGCGTAATATGGTCTTTGTCAGCGATATCCCCGGAATTATGGACTCCGAAGGCCGGGTGCTGGGGGAAGTCGATGCTACTCAAATCCGTCGGATGATTGATTCGGGCAGCATTTACGGAGGTATGATTCCCAAGGTCGAAGCTGCCCTGGCAGCCTTGCAGGACCCTGCGAACGCTCTGGAGGCAGTATTTATCGTGGACGGTACTGCCGAAGACCTGACACCGGAAAATAATTGTGGAACCCGGATCCGGCTCTGAGAAATTGTTTGCAGGCTTACGCAGTCAGCAACATCTGTTCTATTGCGTAACTTGTGCGGAAATTATTTCCTCTTCAGGGAAACGCTAGGAAGTCTTTGATGTGTTTGTTCAAATCTGCTGCGGGTGGCAGCAGCAGGTTGTGGCCTGCTTTCAGCTCCTTATGACGTGAAGCAGGCAGCAGCCCGCTTAGAATCAAACCTTGAGCGGGTGGAATAATCACATCTTCACGCCCGCTGAGCAGCAGAGTGGAGCAGGGCAGGGGACTTTGGCGCAGAGTCGTGCGCAGGTCGCAATGGATCAGGTAATCCAAGCCCTGTACCAGCTCTGTTGGCGAAAAAGATGAAGCCTGCCGACAGTATTCGGTTACAAAGAGCTCCGGATTCTGCTGTCTGTGCTGGCAATTGCGCGCAAAATCCTGCATGACAGCATACTGGGCTGCGGCCCCACGCACCAGTTTGCGCTGCATCAGGCGCAGCACACCGGGCTCAACGGCGGGATAGTCCCGCTCGGAATCCCCTTCATGCAAATCACAGGCGAATAGGGGGGGGGCGGAAGAGCACATGCTTGCCGTAGCGTTCTGCAAGATCAAACGAGGCGCAGGCCCGGTCGGGCTGCCCGTCTCTTCAGAGCCGCAGAGCTCCAGGCAAAACTCCAGAGCCAGCAGACAGCCCAACGACCAGGCCAGCACTACGATTTCCTGCCGGGCCAGTTCCGCTGTAGTGCAGTCCAATTCTCGCAGTACCTGCCGCAGCAGGGCCGGAGCCCGCTCCGATTGCGCCAGAGCGCTGAAATTCTGCCACGGTAAGTCGATGCGGCGGCGTCTCTCCGACAGTACAGGGCACTGCGCCAGCAGCAGGTCAAAAATTTCGCAGCGACTGCCCCAGCCGCTGATGCAGATCAGGATCTTTTGCTCATTCATCTAAAGTCTTTCGAGCCGAGGCAGTCGGTCAAGACCTCGGCACAGTGCTGCAAGTCGGTCGGGCCGTGTGCCAGCCCCAGTGAAAAGCGCAGTCGAGCCGTGCCCGGGGGCACGGTCGGGCTGCGAATGGCCTTGACCAGGATGTTGTGGGCGCGCAGCGCCTCAGCGGTAGCCAGCACCTTTTCGTTAGCCCCCAGTATCACAGGGACAATCGGGCCCCAAGGCGGCGCGGGCTGTTGTAAATAGCCGCCAAACAAGGTGCTGTGCTCCAGTATCCGCCTGCCCAAGCCCCGGGACATGGATGTCAGTGCCATCAAATCCATTGTTTCGCTATCCATATTGTCAGCGGCTGTCTGTGACCCCGGATTATTTGCCGCCATGCTATGCGTTTTGTCATTGCGGCATTCGCGCTCTACAATTTGAATCGCAGCCAATGCGGCGGCGGCGCTGGCAGGCGGCAGGGCGGTCGAATAAATCAGGCTGCGGCAAAAATTAACCAAGTATTCCTTCCACTCAGTGCTGCACAGACAGTAGCCACCATAACTGCCCAAGGCCTTGGCAAAGTTGGCCGTCACAAAGTCCGGCATGCGGGCTTCGCCCGCCTGCAAGGCCGGAGCCAAGTGCGTGCTGAGTGCTTGGACCAGTCCGGCCCCGTAGGGGCCGTAAATGCCGCTGCCGTGCGCCTCATCGACAATCCATCGGAACTGGTACTGCCCTGCCAGCCGAGCCAGCCGACACAGGGGGGCAATGTCACCGTCCATGCTGAACAGGGATTCGCTTAGCAGCCAGATGGGTCGCTGTCCTTTGCCTTGCGGCTCAAGCTGCCGGATGCTTTGCAGCCTGTACTCCAAGTCCTCCATGTCGCAGTGGCGGTAGCGCTGCCATTGCAAAGAACTGCGCGAGCCGCCTCCGGCCCGCAGGCCGTCGGCGGCCAGGCGCAGGCCGTCGACCAAGCTGGCGTGGTTGAGCCGGTCAAACAGTACTATCGCATCAGGTTCCAGCACGGCTTGCAAAATGCCACAGTTGGCCAGATAACCGCTTCCGAAACTCAGAGCGGCCTCATAACAGCCCGACCAGCAGGCCAGCCGTTCCTCCAGCTCCTGGTGTATTTCCAAGTGCCCGGAGAGCAGGCGCGATGAAGCGGCACTGCAACCGTAGTGCTGAATTGCATAGGTGGCAGCTTCTTTCAGCACTGGGTGCTGCGCCAGGCCCAAATAATCGTTGGAGCAGAAGCTGAGTATTTCGCCCGACGCATTATTATTATCAGTATCGTTATCGGTGTTGCGGGCCGGGAGCCTGCCCCCGGCAGTACCAAAGCTCTCCAGGCTGCGGTATTGTTGCTGTCGGCGCAATTCCGCCAACAGTTTTGTCACAGCGGTGCCGGAATTCATGTGATGTGCTCCTTTGGAGGAACGCCGTTGCGAACAGGTTGACGGGAGCCTCGCCCCCGGTTTGGCAATTCTGAACGGTTTGTCCGTTTGCAAGCACAGCCAAAGCAATTAAGCTGACAGACTCACATAGTAATCCGTACGGAATTGCGGCCTTGTTCGTCAAGCAAGCTGTTCTGCGGGGAGATGAAAACGGACAATGATGTTTGGGATGCCTTGGAGCCAAGTCAGTGTGAAGTGCCTGTTGCGCCGTGTCAAGCCGCCCGTCAACCGGTTTGTTGCCCGGCTGTTGGCGGGTCTGCCCTGCTGTGCGGCAGTTCTGTTGCCGGGCCTGTTTGTGCTGACTTCTTGTAGCTCCCGTCAGCTCAAATACCAGGTCAGTGCCCTATTTTACAGCGATAGCCAACAGGAAAAAGAATTTCTCCGGCAATACAACCAGATATTCACGAACGCCGATCTCGACTGGCAGGTGCTGATGGATAAAGCCCTGTACTACGACAAGATTCAGGTACAGTTTCAGGCGGACCAGCTGCCCGACCTGTTTTCACTGTGGAACAGCATGTTGCACCAATTTCTCAGGCACTCACCCAAATTGGCAGACCTGCGCAAGCTGCTGCCTCTGGAGAACTACAACAAAAACATCTTCCACGTACACAGCCCCTATCAACCAGTTAAAATGCTGCCTGTCCGCTACAACTACGGCAATGTCATGCTGGTCAACATGGAAATACTGCGCCAGATCAACCGCTCGCTGAATGTCGAGCAGATTGTCAGTTATGAAGATTTCCTGAACCTGGCGCGCATTACCAAGGAGAAGGGGCTGGATTTTCTGGTGCTCGGCGACTCCGCCGAAACCAGCCTGGCCGACCTGTTTTTCAGTGCGGCGGCGGGCTGGCTTGACCGTTTAGGACTGGTCAAATACCCCAATGCTGGTCTGGATTTTTCCTCAGAGCGGGTGGCCAATGCGCTGTATGATTTTTACAGCGGTCTGCTGGCTTTGTTTCCCGACCCCGATCTCGCACAGCTGGATCGCACGGGAGCCGAAAAAATGTTCCGTGAAGGCAAAGTACTAATGATTATGGGCAGCACCGAACAGCTCTTTCCCCTGATGGAGCAAATGGTGGGGCAGGATTCCGCCGAACTTTCCTGGCTGGCCTTTCCCCGGATGGCACATCTGCGCCAAGGGCTGCAACTATCAGATGAGCATTCATTTCTGCCTTGGAATAATTTCAATCCAAACAGGGTTCCCGATATTGATGGTTTTTCGTTGTCTGCTTGGTTTGCCGGGCTCTTTACCAGATCAAATCGGAAACTGGAGCAGCGGCGCATTCAGCCCCTTGCGGACCCGGAGGCGTTAAATCCCATGCTTACCAGTCCCGCTATGGCCTTGGACAGTCAAGGCAACTTGGTGTCGCTACCAGGTCCGAAAAGAGGGGCGGTATTGGGCGATGTGCTGGGAGTTGCGGTTTCCAGCCGGGTATGGCGCTACAGCCCGCTGCTTTACAATGAGGTGACATCTGTGCTCAATTACTATGCTGGTTTGTATGCCAGCGGGCAGCGTATCCGCAACTGGAATATTCCCACGCCGGCCAGCCGTTTTGTGGTGGCAGATAATGAAAATACAGTGATGAGTCAGACCATCGCATTTCTTGATAGCATCAATTACGTTTATTATCGGCCCAGCACGTATTTGCCACAGATGCTGAACGAATATTTGAATGAAGAAACCGGGTATTTGCTTGAAGGTCGCAAGGGCCCAGAACTATTTGTCAGGGATTTGTTGGACTTTATTGCAGCGCAGCAGCTGCCTGCCGACGACCAGCGTTGAGAACCGATACGAAATTGCCAAAAACTCAGCTGTTGCGGGAGAATTGGCGCGGAAAAGAGTAATGGAAAAAAACAGCAAGATTTTTGTGGCCGGACACCGGGGCATGGTCGGTTCGGCCATTTCGCAAGAGTTGAGACGGCGCGGCTACAGCAATTTGCTCACGGCGGAGCGCACAGAACTGGATTTGTGTCAACAGGCTGCGGTGGGGGACTATTTTGCCCATCACCGTCCCGAATACGTGTTTTTGGCTGCCGCTAGGGTCGGCGGCATTATGGCCAACCAGAGCTACCCAGCAGACTTTATCTACAGCAATATTGTGATCGCGACCAACGTAATTGAGGCCTCCCGGCAGAACGGAGTTCGAAAATTGCTAAATTTGGGCTCGTCTTGCATCTATCCCAAGGAAGCACCCCAGCCGCTGAAGGAAGAATACCTACTCAGCGGGCCGCTGGAGCCGACCAACGATGCCTATGCCGTGGCCAAAATTGCCGCCATTCAAATGTGCGATGCCTATCGGAAACAGCATGGCTGCAATTTTATTTCGGCCATGCCCTGTAATCTCTACGGGCCCAACGACAACTTCCACTTGCAGCATTCGCACCTGCTGCCCGCTTTGGTGCGCAAAATGGCCGATGCGGCGGACTCGGGGCACTCGGAAGTTGTGCTATGGGGCGACGGCACGCCGCGCCGCGAGCTGTTGTTCTCCGAGGACTTGGCCGATGCGGTGCTCTTTCTGATGGAGCGCTGCGATTCGCGGGAGACAGGCCGTTTCATCAATGTGGGAAGCGGCACAGACTTGGAAATCCGCGAACTGGCCGCCAAAGTGGCCGCTATTGTCGGTTTTAGCGGTATGATCCGCTGGGATCACAGATATCCCAACGGCACCATGCGCAAGCTGATGGACTGTTCGAGGCTTAAGGCCTTGGGCTGGCAGCCCAAAGTGGGGCTGGATGAAGGAATCCGGCGCTTACTGGAAGTCTATCGCTCGGGCAATTACCGCGAGCATTGATACAAAGGACAAATATATCTCGGATAGAAAATTGCGCTGATTACCGGAACCACGGCCAAGAGCTTCCTGTTCGGTCGATTTTTTGCTGACCAAGGGCTACGAAGTGTACAGGGAACCTCTAAAAATTCCAATTTCGCGTCAGACTCGGTCTTTTTCACGGAGCAGCTTTGTTACGAAAGAGAGGAAGCAGGCTCTTTGCTGCGCACGGCCTGCCAGTTCACCAATGCTGCGCCAGCTCCCATTGGAGCCATACAGCAAAGTATGGCTCGGCTTCCGTTCCTCGCTGCCGCAAAAAATCCCTTCGTCTGGCATCAAAAGCGAATTTTTAGAGGTCCCCTACAGGGAACCTCTAAAAATTCATCTTCCAACAGTGACCGGGCCACGAGCAAGAGCGCAGAATGGAGTTTTTAGGGGTTCCCCTAAACAGCTGCTTAGAATCTCCGGGAAATTCTAAGCAGTTTCCGGCGGCAGACTACACAGACTGGCGCCATATTCCCGGTTCTCCCATCCTCATGTCCGATTCTCGCGTTGCTCCTTCCGATTCCGTCAAAAGCCGGATAGCCCGCAACTTTTCCCGTGCGGCAGCGCACTACGATGCCGCCACTCCGGTGCAGCAGCGGAGCGCCGAAGCTCTGTTTGCTCTGCTGCGGGATTTTGCGCCTCATTTTACTGTGTGTCCGCATACTTCATGTCGGCCTGCTTTGCTGGATGTGGGTGTGGGCAGTGGACGGCTATTTGCCTTGGCACAGCGCCATCTGGCCAATTTCGCCGAATGGGAGCTGCACGGCATTGACTTCGCGCCGCAGATGCTGGCCCTGACCCGGAAGCACTGGCCACAGGCCCGGTTGCGATGCTGCGATGCCGAACGCTGCGACTATCCGTTCGGGAGCTATGATTTGATTCTGTCGAACTTTACCTTGCAGTGGTGTGAACAACCCGCTTTGTTATTGCAGCGTCTGGTCGCTGCTCTGCGCCCAAGTGTTTCCGGGGGCTGCCTGGTTGTGGCCCTGCCGCTGCGAGGCAGTCTATCGGAGCTGACTGAGCTGCTGCGACAGCTCAGCGGCGCGGCCCTGCCGCTCCATCCACTGCCGTGCAGAGAAGACTTCGCAGAAAGTCCGGGGGAAGATTTTGTTGCGTTGCAAGGACCTTCCGGACCTCTGGCCGGGCGGGCTGACGTGCAAGTCGAATACCGGGAGCAAAATCTTTCAATGGTATATCCCAGTGCCTATGCTGCGCTGCGGGCCATCAAGCGGGCTGGTGCGCAGACAGTGGGGAGTGGCCTGGTGCCACTCAGCTATGCGGTGCTGCACAGGTTGCGCCAGCGCGAAGGGCCGTTTGTCGTGAGCTATCGGGTTTTGTTTATTCTGATACGATTAAGGGAGTTGAGCAAGCTCCCAGAACGCTGCAGAAGTTTTGGTAAAAACTGAGAGAGCAGGTGTAACAGGTGAAGTATGCGCGGTTTTTTTATTACGGCAAGCAACACCGACCGGGGCAAGACTCTGGTTGCGGCGGCTCTGCGCCTCTGGCTGCAAAGCATGGGGCATCGAACCCTGGTAATGAAGGCGGTGCAGACCGGGATGGGAGGCCGCAGGCTCAGCCCCGATCTGTATACGATATATTCTGCGGACTATGAAGGCACAGACCAAGCTTCCGGACAAAGGCCGGAAACCGAGCGCGAAGAACAGATACTGTGCGACTTGGGAGCGCGGCTGCCTCTGCTCCAACCCTATTGCTATCAAGATCCCTGTTCGCCACACCTGGCCGCTGAACGGGATGAGCTGCTGCCAGTGGACATTGCGCGAGTGCTGTGCTGCGTCCGGAATCTGCAGGAACTCCCGGCAGGGGATGGTGGCTGCGATGTGCTGCTGGTGGAAGGGGCGGGGGGGCTGTACGTGCCGCTCGACCGCGCAAAAGGCACAACGCTGGCTGACCTAGCGAGGGCCTTGGGTTTCCCGGTGCTGCTGGTGGCACAAAGCAATCTGGGCGCGATCAACGACAGCTGTCTGAGCCTTCTGGCCGCCCGGCACTGGGGCTTGGAACTGGCTGGCTTCCTGCTCAACGATCTGGAGCCGCCTGGGACTGGGTTCGATACTGAGGCCCAAACGGGAACTGAGGCGGCGGCCTATATCCGCGAGGACAACCCCCGAATCATTGCCCGGCTTTCGGGGGTGCCGTACTTGGGAACAATGCCTTATCTGGGACGCAAACCCAACCGGGATGCTTTGCTCCAAGGGTTTGGAAGTCTGTGCGGACTTGAGTATCTGGCAAAGTATCTGGGAGATTGAGTTCCCAAGGGGCTGCCAAGTTTCGTGAAATTGAACAATCTCCGGGGGCATACGATTAAGGGTACCTCTAAAAATGGTATCGCTTCGCGAGTATTGTGCTATTGCCCCGCTTCGCCTCGGCAAATAGCACCGCGTTTCGATGTGGATCGCTGAGATTTTTCGCGACAGCAAGGCGGCAACTCGTTTTAATACTTTGTTGTATTGAAATGAGTTGCCAACAAAGCTGCTCGCGAAAAAGATCGCGATTTCACGCGAAATTGGAATTTTTAGAGGTGCCCTTAAGCCATCGTGAATGATTGCCCTTGGTCAAGGAAGCGTGTTCCCCGAAAAATCATAGTACTTGATACTAGCAGTATTGCTGCCAAATACATTTTCTAATTTTTTGTTACTTTCGAGAGAAGTGTAAAGTATACTGGAGAGTGTCACACTGCTGAGCTGCTGATTGAAAGAAAATGCCTGATCACCGATAGATTCCACAGAATCTGGAATCGTCACACTGCTGAGCTGATTGAAAGAAAATGCGGAATTACCGATAGATACCACAGAATCTGGAATCGTCACACTGCTGAGCTGATTGAAAGAAAATGCCCGATCACCGATAGATTCCACAGAGTTTGGAATCGTCACACTGCTGAGCTCATTGGAAGAAAATGCGGAACTACCGATAGATACCACAGAGTTTGGAATCGTCACACTGCTGAGCTGATTGCGAAAAAATGCGTAATCACCGATAGATCCCACAAATTTTGGAATCGTCACACTGCTGAGCTGATTGGAATAAAATGCGTAATCACCGATAGATCCCACAGAGTTTGGAATCGTCACACTGCTGAGCTGATTGGAATAAAATGCGTAATCACCGATAGATCCCACAGAGTTTGGAATCGTCACATTGCGGAGCTGATTGGAATAAAATGCGTAATCACCGATAGATCCCACAGAGTTTGGAATCGTCACACTGCTGAGCTGATTGCGAAAAAATGCGTAATCACCGATAGATTTCACAGAGTTTGGAATCGTCACATTGCGGAGCTGATTGGAATAAAATGCGTAATCACCGATAGATTTCACAGAGTTTGGAATCGTCACACTGCGGAGCTGATTGGAAGAAAATGCGTAATCACCGATAGATTCCACAGATTTTGGAATCGTCACACTGCGGAGCTGATTGGAAGAAAATGCGGCATTACCGATAGATACCACAGAATCTGGAATCGTCACACTGCTGAGCTGATTGAAAGAAAATGCGGCATTACCGATAGATTCTACAGAATCTGGAATCGTCACACTGCTGAGTTGATTGAAAGAAAATGCGGAATTACCGATAGATACCACAGAATCTGGAATCGTCACACTGCTGAGCTGATTGGAAGAAAATGCGTAATCACCGATAGATTTCACAGAGTTTGGAATCGTCACATTGCGGAGCTGATTGGAATAAAATGCGTAATCACCGATAGATTTCACAGAGTTTGGAATCGTCACACTGCTGAGCTGATTGGAATAAAATGCGGAACTACCGATAGATACCACAGAGTTTGGAATCGTCACACTGCTGAGCTGATTGGAAGAAAATGCGGAACTACCGATAGATACCACAGAGTTTGGAATCGTCACATTGCTGAGCTGATTGGAAGAAAATGCGGAATTACCGATAGATTCTACAGAATCTGGAATCGTCACACTGCTGAGCTGATTGAAAGAAAATGCGGAACTACCGATAGATACCACAGAGTTTGGAATATTGGCTTCGCTAAGTTTGTTAGTAGAAAAAGCACTCTCATAGATTTGCTCTAAAGAGGAAGGCAAGACGAGAACATCTACAAGTTTTTCTCTATATTCGAATGGATGTATCACAGTTGTCCCGTCTTTTATGCTAAGAGTCCTCTGGTTTTTTGAAAGACTGTATTCCCCGCTGGAGCCCAATTGATATCCGTTTTGAGGAGGGTTTTGGTAAGAGCCTCCGCCGGGTGGGTCGCAGCCGAGCAGGAGGGCCGGAAAGAGAAGGAGGAGAAACGGGCGCAAAAAGGCCGCAGAAAAATATATTTTTCTGCGGCATGGCCTTGATTCATTGACAGCGATGAGCGATGAGCGATTTTTACTGAACTTGTGTTCCATTGTGCAATACTCCTTGGTATTATTATGCAAAATAGTGCATAAAGATGATGTTCCGGCGAAGGCCGGAATGGTTTCGATAAAAGATGAAATAAGTATTTGAATTGAGAATGATATATGTTCTTCTTCGGCGAGACAAAAAAAATCTTAAAAATTTTCGGAAAATTTCTGTGGAGTCAGGCATCTGTCGAGTTAGGCAATTTGTGGATTCAGTCATTTCCTTTACACGGTGAAGCTGTCCTTGACAACTACGCCTAGGTACTTCGGTACACCTTGAATTTCTAATCTTCGCGCTCCTCGCTCAGATTGAAATTCTACGACACTCAGCAACCGGAAACAGGCCTTCCCCTCAACTACGCTGCCGTACCGCCAAACTCGAAGGCCCCCAGCGCGAGAAAGATCGCAAGTCCACGCGGATTGGAATTTTTAAAGGTTCCTTTTAGTCTTTTGAACAGGCAAGTTTGTGATTAAGGGGGTAGTAAAATGAAGCCGTATAAGGTGATTTGCGGAATACCAAGCCTTGCAGCAACAGTTTTGCCATATTTATGGGCGTTCTCCATCTGAATTCGGTGTACGTGCTAAATGTGATGACCCGAAGCCAGGGCGAACAAGTGGACCGGACTTTATCTTGGAAACTCTGCAACGCTTTCCCAACGAAGTCAATATTTTGGCCCTTGGGCCTCTGACCAATCTGGCCCTGGCCTGGCAGCAGGCCCCGGACGTTCTAGCCTTGGCCAAGCAAATCGTGATTATGGGCGGAACGGCGCGGCATTCGGGGAACTGCTCACCTGTTGCCGAGTTCAACTTCTGGGTGGATCCGCACGCCGCTGACCTGCTACTGAGCTCCGAGCTGCCCCGGCGTATTCCCGTAACAATGGTGGGGCTGGATGTAACACACCAGGTGGTGTTTTCTCCCAACCTGCGGGAAATTGTGCGATTCTTTAGCCACAGCAGTGGACCGCTGGCACAGCTTGTCTATGATCTGACTCGCTTCTATGTCGATTTCCACTGGCAACAAGAGCGAACGATCGGCTGCGTTATCAACGACCCACTGATTCCGGCCTTCCTTTTGCGCCCGAACTTACTAAAGGGAACCTCTAAAAATTCCAATTTCGCGCTGAGCGGCGATCTTATTGCCGAATCGTTTCGTCACGAAAGCCTTACCATACAACAAAGTATCCTCGGCTTCCATTTCTCGCGCTCGGCAAAATCTCGCTCACTCAGCATCGAAAGCGAATTTTTAGAGGTTCCCTTTAGCTAAAAACTCCAATTTTGCGCTGAGCGGCGTCTTGTTTCCAAATCTCTTCGTCTGGCATCAAAATGATGGGGGTAGAGCTTCCTTCAGCTCCGGTTCTGGCGCAGAATGGACAAAGGCACCATATTTGCGGCCTTCAGCGCCGGGATGATCGAACAAACAAAAGTCATCAACAGCACGAACGCGCCCATCAGCAGCAGCGGCAGGACGCGCAGCCGGATCGGGATATACTCCAAATAATAAGATTTATCCAGCAAATTCAATTCCGTGGCCTTCGCAGCACCTTGTCCGGCCTGTTCAGGAGCTTGCAAGATTCCCGTGAGCCAGCGCAGCAAGCCGTTCATCAGCGCAATAATCTCGTTGATAAAATACGAGAGTAAAGCACCCAGCAGGGTCCCCCAGAAGATTGCAATGCAACTCACTAGCAGGGCGACCCAGATGTAAATGTTGCGAATCAGGGCCTTATTGGCGCCAAACGCCTTCATGATAGCGATTTCCGAGCTGTTTTCCAGCACCAGCAGCACCATTGAAGAAGCGATATTGATCGTACCGACTGCGACAATCAAGTACATGATGTAGACCAGAATCGACTTGGTAAACTGGTAGGACTGCTGTAATTCGGAGGCTTGGCTGTACCAGCTGTGCGTCCGCGCCAATGCCGGACTGACTAGGTCCTGTATCCGGTCCATGACCTGCTGCAGCAGCTTAAAATCAAATGCATCGTCAATTTTGATGTGCAGCAACAGTTGACTGTTGCTGCTGTGGAAAAAATCCTGGGCATCCGCATAGGAAATAAAAGCCCACAGACGGTCCAGCTCTTGGTAACCTGTGCTGAGCACACCTCGCACGGTAAACTTCTGGATCTTGGGGCGCAGTTTGCCCTTCGGGCCGGAACCAAAGCGGGCCCCGGTCAAGAGGGCCACTTCATCGCCCGCCTGTACCTGGAGCTTAAAAGCCACATCGCTGGCCAGCAGAATCGATCCGGGCGAGAAGTCCAGGCTGCCGGACACCAGCCGCAGGTACTTCCGCAGGCCCTCATCTTCGGCAAAAGCCCGCTCACTCAAGGCCCGTAACTGCACCGCCGAACGCGCAGTCCCCGCCAGCATCAGAGCAGCGCCGTTCTGTTCCGGATAACTCAGTCGTACACCGGGCAGTTTTTCGATTTTCTGTTCCAACCTAGTCAGTTTTTCATCGCCGGGAAACCGATAAAAGCGCAGCATCACATGTGAATAAAACGTTTCAATATAACGATTCATAATACCAGAAATCATACCATCAGATACTTCCAGTACTAAAACCAGCGGAATAATACTCAAAGTGATGCCAATAAATGCAGCAAATAAAGGCGAGTCTCTAAATTTTCGGTGCTTTTTGCGCAGTAGGATGGCACTGGCCAGCTCCAGACTCAAACGTATTTTTAAATTCAGGTCCATGTGCTGCTAAACCAAAGCTCCCGCAGCCTCGTCAGCTTTGACAGGGCCGTGTGGCACAAAGCGCATGTTTTCCAAGCTGTACTGCACATCGGCCAGAGCGCTCAGCGCCGGATCGTGGGTTACCAGTATCATGGTCGTGCTCATGTCGCGGCACAGGGAAAACAGTAGCTCAGCAATTATCTGAGCGTTTTCCTGGTCCAGACTGCCGGTCGGCTCATCAGCGAGTACAAAGCGAGGCTGGTTCATCAAGGCCCGCACTACCGCCACGCGCTGGCGCTCGCCGCCGGAGAGCATATGCGGCAAGTGATTCTGACGGCCTTGCAAGCCCACTGTGCCGAGTAGCTCGGCCGCGCGTTGTTCGCTTTTGCTGCGAGTTTGACCCGCAATACGGGCCGGCAGCATCACGTTCTCCAAGGCCGTCAGGTCCTTGAGCATATAATGGTGCTGAAAAATAAAACCCACAAACTTTTGCCGATAGGCCGTCAGCCGGGCCTCGGAATACTGACTCAGCTCCTCTCCGGCACAGCAAATACTGCCCGAATCAGCGCGGTCAAGACCTCCCAGCAGATTTAGAAAAGTGCTTTTCCCGCTGCCACTCTGCCCCAACAGGGCCAGACTCAGCGCTTGGGGAATCTGCAAATCGACATCCTGCAAGATCTGAATCCGCTCCGAGCCGGAAAGGTAGGATTTACACAGGCCGCGCACCTCCAACAACAGAGCGCGGGATTGTCGCTTACTCATTTCGCAGTACCTCGATTGGGTGTATGTGCAGCAGCCTGCGTGTGGCCAGCCAGCCCGCCGCGCTGCTGAACAGCAGCGCGGAACCGGTTACAATGAGCAGATCCTGGCCCGCAATTCCGGTGGCGATATTGGGCAGCAGATTGGGGCTTTGGAACAGCAGCATGTTGACCCACAGCAGAATTTCGTTCATGTACCGGCTGACCAGCAGGCCGCAGGCCGTGCCCAGCCCCACGCCCAGCAGACCGATCAGCAGGCTTTCGATCAGGAAGATGCAGCGTATCTGATTCTGGCCGGCACCCAATGCACGCAGCAGCATCAGCTCGGGAATGCGCGCAAATACCGTGCGCCGGGTGGACTGGAAGATCTGGAAGGCCACCACCAGAAAGATCAGGCTGACCAATAGCTGCAAAAAGGATTTCTCGGTACGCAGAGCGTTGAAAAATGCCTGATTGGCTTCGCGTCCGGTGCGCAGTTGCCAGGTGGAAATTTCGCCGGCCCGCCGCATGGCTCCCAGTTGCCGGGACAGCTCGCGCTTGAGCATCACGGCCTGGCTCTTGCGCCGTAGTTTCAGCCCTAAATAATATTCATCACTGTAGAACAGCGACTCTGTCTGTGGATTCAAACCGATGAATACATAGTTTTTTTCGATATTGGGATTGCCCAGACGGTAGGTGGCGCTGACTAGGAATTGAAACTGCCGGGCTTCAATTGAGCTGCTGCTCCGGTTGCTTGTCTTTTCGGTTGCTTCTGGCAGCGAGTATTCAGCGCTGATAAGCTGAAGAAAATCACCCTCACCAAAGCCGTGTTCGTAGGAAAAACTACGCCCCAGCCAGATGTGTCCGGGCTTGGCCAGATCATTGTCGAGCACTGGGCCCAAGGTCTGCATCACGGCGCTGCGCCCCCGATCTCGCGCAAAGTCCGCAGTTTCTACGGCGCGCACCACCGCCACCACTGGCTCACCGTATTCGGTATTCAACAGCATCGGGGCCTCGCGAAAACGGGTGATATTTTCGAGCTGCGGGTTCCGGGCCAGGCGCTCCCGCAGCAACAGACTGTCGGCCTTATTACCGGCAACGATCTGCAGGTGGTAGGCCGTCACTTCGTCGATCGAGTCGGTCAGGAGGCTTTGCAGGCCGCTCATGCCCGCCAGCACTGCGATCAATGTGCCCACTCCGACCAGGATCCCCAGCACCGCCAGCCACAGTGAGGAACCGGCCTGTACCTTGCTGCGACCCCGCAGGTACTTCCAGACCAGCCAAAACAGCCAGGCAGAATTTCCGGCCTTCCCGGACGGCCCGGTCTTACTCATCAGTCCGGCTCATCGTTAAAAACCTGGTCAAATGCTTCAGGGTCGGACACATTTTGAAAGGTTACCTCGCTGCTCAACTGGTCGCCATAGCTGTAGTAGACCTTGGCCACAGAATTGCCATTGAGGTAGAGCTCTTCACTATAGTTGTATGGGTCGCTGTAACTGCGAATCCTGTCCACGGCTCCGTTCAGGTAGAACTCCACCTGTAAAGGATCGCTGCTTTGTCCCTGATAACTGTAGCGCTCTTCCCGGTTTTGGTTGTTCTTCTGGTCCGTGGTTTGCTTTGTCAGCAGCCGACCTTGTGCATCGTAGCTGTAAATTTCAGTTTCCATCAGGCTGCCGCTCTGCCAAATCTGTTTTTGCAGCAGGGCTTCCTGTTCATCATAGTCATACTCGGTAACTTTCTGGTCTTCGGTAACGATGCTTTTCTCCAGCTTACCCGCTGCGTTGTACTGGAAATTACTACGCCGGGATACCACATTGTCGCGGTAGATGATCTGGCTGGTGTTCTGCCGCTTCTCGTCAAACAGGCGAACCTGATAATCCCCGCTGTTGTCGGACAGCCGCCGGGCAAAGGTTTCGATACCCGGTAACCGGTACTGTATCAGGTCGCGGTTCTTGCTTTGTAAGCGGACTTTGAACTTGATCAACTGTCCCCCCTCGCCCAGTTGGTAGCTGCTTTCGCGGTCGAGTTGGCCGAGACTGTCGTAGCGAATGCTGCGCTCCAGATCTCCGTCTTCATTGTAGAAAAACAGATAGCGTTCGCTCGGTTGGCCGCTCTCAGCCGTATAGCTGTTGATTTCGGAAACCAGGCCGTTGGTTTCGTTGAAGAATCGGGTTTCCAGCAGCTGTTCTCCTCGCCGGTGCTGCTCCTGAAAAGGTTTCCCGCCTCTGTAGGTCAGGAGCCAGGTCTCTTGGAGCTGCCCTTGGAAATACAGGGTCTTCAGGCGTTCTAGGGCACCGGATTCGACTTCCAGGCCCCATTCCAACACGCTGATCTGACGCGGATCCTCCAGCAGTTCCAGAGCCATGCCCAGCTGATTGGAGCGATACCAGAGAGTCTGTTCGCTCTGGAGGGCCCCTTCGTTGTGCTGCGCCGGAATTTGTCCTGTATCCTGGCTTTGACCCGGTTCGGCATCCGGAATTTCAGGCGGCCCGGCGTCTCCGGGTTCAGCCAGCGTCGGAGAAGCGGGCCAAACGGCTTCCTCCGGCCCTGCCGCCTCCTGCCGTTTGGCCTGTACTTGCTCCTGGGCCGGGCTCTGCATCACGATCAGCAGTAGGCCTGGAAACAGTGCTCCGCCCAGCAGCAGTGCCACGCCGCGCCACAGCCGAAAGCCGCCGATCTTTGCCGCGCCTGCTGTGTTAAGGTCTCGGACTTGCCGTCCTGTTTTCTCACAGCGATTCACCACAAGCCTCCTCCCCCCTTCGCAGGCAGAACAGATACTTCTGCAAGAATTGATAGGCCTCAAGCTCCAGTTCCTCCTGCAAGTGAGCCAGCTTTGTGGCAAAGTCTGTCGTCTGTCCCAATGTCTGTGATTTGTCATCCCGTTTTTGGTCAGGAAATTCGTCCAGCTCGCGCCGGTACATGACCAGGGTACTTGCCTGCGAGACGCTGGCCAGCTGCACCTGCCAGCTGATCTGATCGGGTTCCGACTCAATCCGGTTCAGTCGCAGGGCAAAATCCAAGAACACTCCAAAGGGGTAGCGGCCGGGATCGTCATCGGGAATATAGCCAAAATGCAGGCTGTATTCCTTTACTATTTGAGCATTTGTGATTTGGTTACAGAGCTGCTTGGCCTCTCCGGCTTGCCAACGTTTGGGACGGGCGCAGTCCTGCGGCTCCCAGTCTCGCCAGCCGCGATGATTTTGGTGCCGCTTCTGCACCACGCCGTAGTCTGTGCTTTCCGCTTCAGGCGGGGTGGCATCGGATTTGTACTGCCGCGGGAAAGTTTCCATCGGTCGGATGACTTCTTCTGCTTTCAGGGTGTCAAGGGCCTGAAGTGTCAGCACTGCACAAATTGTACATGCGAGACTATACCGTAAACCCGTCATATCGGAGGGCGTACCGGGGCGCATCAGTTGCTTGCGACCGGGTATTCCCGGATAGTCTGCACTCTGCCTCATGTGCTTTCAATCCCGGCCTTGGCCTGTCTGGCCTGTCTGGCCTGTCTGGACAGCCTGCTGGTTCTCGATTGCGGCACGGAGCGGAACAGATCCACGCGCGAAGAAGCCGGGCAATCCAGCCTGGCAAAACGGCCCGCACGGGCGTATTCCCAACCGATGGCGGCGATCATGGCCGCGTTGTCGGTGCAGTACTTCATGCTTGGCGTAGAAACCAGCCAGTCCCGGTTCCTGCGCAGCAGTTCCAGCTGGGCGCGCAGGTAGCTGTTGGCCGCCACACCGCCGCCGATGGCCACCCGACGAATGCCGGTGCTTTCTGTTGCCCGGATTACCCGGTCCAGCAGCATATCGACAATGGCTTTTTGCAGGGAGGCCAGCAAATCCTCCAGACGCTCGCTTTTCCCCGACTGCAAAAACTGCCGATGCTGCCAGATGGCCGCTGTCTTCAGGCCGGAAAAGGAAAGATCCAGCTCGCGACGGCTGTTCTTCAACTTCGGCTGGGGAAACAGATAGGAACTGCTGTCACCACTTGTAGCCATGCGGTCAATCATTGCGCCACCGGGATAACCTAGGCCGTAGTGCTTGGCCACCTTGTCGAAGGCTTCGCCACAAGCATCATCGATGCTGGCTCCCAGCACTTCCACCTCATCGTAGCCGCGTACTGCGCAGATCATGCTGTGTCCGCCGGAGACCAACAGGCCGATGTATGGATAGGCCAGTTCCTGTTCGATTTTGGGTGCGTAGAGGTGGGCCAAGACATGATCTGCTGCAATCAACGGCTTGCCACTGGCCCAGCACAGGCCCTTGGCAAACGACAGACCGACCAGGAGGGCTCCGATCATTCCCGGCTGGCTGGTGGCGGCGATGGCATCAATGTCTTGCAGAGAGCAGCCTGCCTGCTTCAAGGCTTCGGCACAGATATTCTGAATCCACTCGCAGTGCAGGCGCGCGGCAATTTCGGGAACCACGCCATCATAGAGTTTGTGCTCTTCTATCTGTGAGGCCACGATGTTCGAATGCACTCTTCGGCCCGATTCAACCACCGCCGCAGCACACTCATCGCAGGAGCTCTCCAGGCCCAGGATCATCATTGCTAACAGAACTCCCCAGTTCGCCGGCCCGGCAGCTTGTTCGCCGTGAGGGGGGCGAATGGCAGAGCAAGCGCAGTCATGGAATATCAAAAACGATGGATCTCACATTAGTGTTCCAGAGCCGGGGAACTTATAATTTTCAGAGCTTCTCCAAAATAAAGTGATTGTAGAAGTAATCATAGGCATCTTTGAGAGCTTCGAGTGAGGCATCCACGATGTTTTCCGAGACACCGACCGTGTCCCAAGTCTGGGCCTCGCGTGGGCTGCTGGTTGAAATCACTACGCGCACGCGCGCGCTGGCTGCATCTTCGGGGTTGATGACCCGCACCCGATAGTCCACCAGTGCCAGTTCCCGGAGGAAGGCGAAGTGACTGCTTGGGCTTTCCTTGTCGGTGGCCTCAGCAGCAACTCTCGGGTCTTCGGCAGTGCCGATGTGACGCAGCGACAGTGCGTTGCGAATTGCGGCATCCAGCATGGCAACGGGGCCATCTCCGACGCCGGCCCCCATCAAGTCAAGCATCGGGCCGCTGCCATCGGGCCGGGCCTGCAAAAACAAGCGCCCCACGGTCTGGCTTTCGAACTCTCGTGTGCGGAAAATCTCGATGTGATAGTTGGTCAGTTCAAACAACGGCCGGAAAATCCCCAGCACTCGGCGGGCTTCCAGCTCCAGCGAAGCCTCGGCTGCCTCGTAGAGATAACCGAGGGCCTCCCGTGTCTTAATGCGCCGAATCAGTTCGCACACTTCGGCGGAGTTTTTGTCGAATTTACGCTCTGAAGAAGGCTTGAGCTGCTCTAAGAGCGGTAGCACCGAGGCCCGGCCGGCCAGCTCGGAAACCACCATGCGGCGCTGGTTGCCGACTTGGGAACTCTCGATATGCTCCATCAGCGCTGGGTCTTTGAGAATCACGTCAGCGTGCTGGCCGGCTTTGTGGCCAAAAGCCGCATCGCCGACATAGGGCTGCTTGCGATCCGGAACCAAGTTGGTCTTTTCGCTGACGTAGCGCGATAGCTGGGTCAGACTGCCGAGCTGCGGACCGCACTGAGTCTCCAGGCCCATTTTCAGCACAAGGTTGGGAATGATGGAGACCAGGTTGGCATTGCCGCAGCGCTCGCCAATGCCGTTGATAGTTCCGTGAACGTGGCGCGCTCCGGCGGCCACGGCCGCCAGCGAACAGGCTACGGCGCACTCAGTGTCATTGTGACAATGGATGCCTAGGCGTTCCAACGGCAGCTTTTCCCGTTCCAGTTCGGCAAAGACCCGGCTGACTTGCCGGGGCAGTACACCTCCGTTGGTGTCGCACAGGGCAATCCGGTCCGCCCCGGCATTCAGGGCCGTTCGCAGCACTTGCAGCGAGTAGTCGCGCCTGCTGAAGTAGCCATCGAAAAAGTGCTCGATGTCGATGATGACTTCTCGTTGCTGTTTTTTGAGACAGCCCACTGAGTCGTCTATCATACGCAGGTTTTCTTCCAAGTCGGTGCCAATCACTTTGTGGACGTGGGCGTCCCAGCCTTTGCCCACCACCACTACGGTTGGTGTTTCAGCTTCCAGAAGGGCCCGGATATGGGCATCGCCTTCGGCAGATGCACCGGGGTGGCAGGTCGAGCCAAAGGCTGCCAGCCGGGCATTCTGCAGATTCAGGGTGCGGGCGCGTCGGAAATATTCACTCTCGCGTTCCGATGCCAGCGGGAAACCGCCTTCAATATAATCGATACCAAAAGAATCCAGCCGCTGTGTAATGTCCAACTTGTCCTGAAGGGAGAAGTTAATGCCAATACCCTGTGCCCCGTCGCGCAGGGTGGTGTCCAGAAATGTCACGGCCATAGGCTCTCTGCTGTGCCGGAATTAAAGGCACTCAAATTATGTGTAGCTGCGCATTGTAGTGAGTTGGGGGTTGTTTCTCAATCTCACCGGTTATGGGCAGCTCTAAAAATTCCAATTCCGCGCTGAATCGCGATCTTGTTGCCGAATAGCTTCGTCAGAAGAGGCGCCAGCTCGCCCAGTTCGCAAAAAAGAAGGTCGGGCCTTGGCTGCGCACGGCCCTCCCCATTTCTCCCATGCTGCGCCAGCTCGCCATTTTTTAATTGCGCCATATGGACAAAACAGCTATATTGAAGCCATGGCAAGTTGCGACAGCGCGTACAAATACCTGTTCTCGAACCCGGCAATCCTGTGCAAACTCATCCACGCCTTCGTTGAGGAGGACTTTAGCGCCAAAATCCAGCCCGACAGCCTGCGCAAACTCGACCCGTCCCACCTCTCTGCCACGCTCCAGCAGCGCGAATCGGACCTGCTCTATGAGGTGCGCCTGGACAGCCAAGACAATCAAGATAACCAAACAGCCTATCTGTATATCCTGCTCGAATTCCAGTCCACAGCCCCCAAGCATATGGCCATCCGCCTGCTCAGCTATATATCCCTGTTTTACGAACGCCTCATCAAGGAAGGCAAAAACAGCAAAGGCAAGTTGCCCCCGGTATTTCCGTTGGTGCTCTACAACGGAGACCGCCCTTGGAATGCGCCCCGCAGCACCAGCGAACTGATCAGCAGCAACGAAATACCCGCAAAATACCTACCCCACTTTCAATATGCTCTCATTGACGAGAAGCGCATCCCCGACGAGAAAATCCACAAGCTGCACAACCTTATCAGCGCGGTGATTTGTGCCGAGAAGTACGGCAGACCAGGGGAGTGGGAAGCGCGAATCCCGCAAATCATAGAATTCCTGCGCGATGAACCCGGGCCCGAAATCACCATTTTCAGGCGCTGGATTGCCTTGCTGTTTGGCGAAGGCATGAACGAATCAGAATACAATCAAATCACCGCACCAGAGGAGGTACAGAAGATGTTGGCAACACTGGCAGACGATCTAAGAGCTGAAGGAAGACAAGAAGGCGAAAAACTGGGCATGCAGAAAGGTTGGGAAGAAGGTGAAAAACTAGGCATGCGGAAAGGCCGGGAAGAAGGCCGGGAAGAAGGTGAAAAACTAGGCATGCGGAAAGGCCGGGAAGAAGGTCGGGAAGAAGGTGAAAAACTAGGCATGCGGAAAGGCCGGGAAGAAGGCCGGGAAGAAGGCCGGGAAGAAGAACGGCGTGAAGCTGCCCGAAAAATGAAAGAATCCGGGCTGTCGATTGAACAGATTGCAAGGTTTACCGGCCTGAGCCACCGCGAAATTACCGGGCTCTGATGCCGGGCTGGGCGCAATTGTCAAGGACGGCTCCCCAAGAAAAGCCAATTTTTAGGGATTTTCCTGCAATTTCTCTTGCCCTCCGTCGGAAAAGAGTATATTCTTTGAGAAGAACAAGCTATTTTATAACCCTATTTCATCTTTTATTAAAACCATTCCGACCTTGGCCGGAACATCATCTTTATGCATTGTTTTGCATAATAATACCAAGGAGTATTGCACAATGGAACACAAGTTCAGTAAAATTCGCTCATCGCTCATCGCTCATCGCTCATCGCTCATCGCTCATCGAAAAAATTAAAACTATATAGCAGGGGAAATTATTTCTCTGCAGGAGTTTTACGCCCATTTATCCTTTTATTTGTCTGCTCCCTGATTTTGTTGGTCGCCTGCGACCCGCCGGAAAGCAGCGAAACTCCCGGGGAAAGCAGCGAAGCTCCCGGCGATGACCCCGGGCAAAGGACAAGCGGGAAAATCACTGAAGATCTTTCAGACAGCAGCTCGCCCCTGCGGACCTGGCTTTCGGAAGCCCTGAAACTTCACAGTGATCCGAGCAACCCTTACTTTACAGGAGGAACTGCCATTAATAATATGGTCGCTCTCAAAATATCCGCCTCCGCTCCAACAGAATTCAAGATACAAGTGAATGGCAGCCCCAGCAATAATACCGCTACTACTGAGTCTGGAATTCCAAGCACTCAAACAAGCACTCAAAGAGGTACGCGAGATACTCTGAGAGATATTACCTATTCCAGTCTCTTTGGCTCCGATAATACGGCCAGCCAATACTCAGTCTCCGGAAACACCTTAACACTGGAAAATGACAGCAGTGATGTACTCGCACGGCTGGAGCTGCGCAAAGGCAGCAACGGGCAGCAGAATGCGATCTCTGTTCGAGCTGACGGTGCCGCTGGGCTGTTGCTGTATTCAGATAGGAATATGGATCCTGCTACAACCACCCCCGAATGGATTCAGCAGGCTCGGCTTGTAAGCAGGTCGTATACTACCAGTAGTTCTTCAGGGAGCGTTGGCGCTGGCAGCAGCCTGACTTTTGGCCTGACCCAGTCTCGTAGTCTCATTACTAGTCTTACTTTTGCCCAAAGTTCTACGGATCCCATTTCAGGTATGCGGTCTGGCCGTCTGGTTGGCAATGAAGCTTGGACAGAGAGCGGTGTTTTGGGAAGTCTTCCCATCATTATGGACAGTCCAGATCTGGCACTGGTAATTAGTAATGCAGCTGGCGGGTTCCCTGCTCTCGTGAGCATCCAATACCGCAATAATGGCGAGCAGCTGCTGGTTACCTATCACGCAGCCCGGAGTACCAGTGCCCAGGATGTTACGGTAACTTACAATAGACCCGATCCCTAAGTCCGAGCCCTTCAGGTTTCTGCCATCAGAGCCCGGTACTTCGATACATCTTGAATTTCTAATCTTCGCGCTGTGCGCTCAGGTTGGAATTCAAGATGTGGCGAAAGGCTCTGATGCTGCGCCAGCTAGCAGAAAGGAAGGTGGGGCCTTTGGGGCCCCCCTCTAGATATTCTCAGAAAAAAAGCACCGTTTTTGATTTTGAGAGAGTTTGGGGGGGGCGGTTTTTATTCCGGTCCATGCCGGAGTCTGGTAGTAAGCGATGTTTCGTTTCCCCAAGTCTATAATGGCATAGCTGTGGTTGTACAGGTCTTCTGTCAGTTGGGGTTCGATGTTCTTTCCATTGTTGTCTTTTAACAGGACATCAGAAAAGCGGGCCCTGATGTTGGTTTCTTCGCTTGCTTTATTTACTTCCCTGCTGCTGCCTCCAAGCAGACGACAACGAGGGATTTTAAGATTGTTATTTTCAGGGACGGAAAAATTTTCTCTATATGCTGCAAATCTATGATTATGCCCCCATAACCAAGTGTTGATTTTAGTGAACAAACCGCCGATTTGTTCCAATAATCGGTCATTGAAATAGCGCAAATTACCTTTTGTTTCAGGGGCTTGATTAATAAAATGTTCATCGTCAATAAGGGGATGATGTGTCATAAATATCGTTTCACCTGAAAATAGAAACTTATCCTTCAACCATTCCAGTTCTGAAGGGTTCAGCCCAGGGTCTTTGATGATTTGTTTGAAAGAGCTTCGATCGTTAATGCCTGTATCTCCGCCCAAGATCTGCCAGCGGTTGTCTTCGGTGCGTAAACAAAAATAGCTGGCCTCCTGACGGTATTTTTCCCCAAAAGGCGCGTTGATCACTTCTAACATTCTGTAGAAGGCCCCGCCTCCGGAATAGTATTCATGATTGCCCGGAATACTGAAAACAGGAATCCTTCGGCCTATGCGCTGAAACGCGTTTTCCAAGGGGACAATGAAATTTTGCTCTACTTCGAAGTCACTGCACGAAAAGTACACATCTCCAATGTGTAAAATCGCATCGGGGACAACGTTACCCAGAAGATCATCAAGCAAGCACAAGGCGTCTTGTTCCCCGGTCCCCCAGTCTCCAATAATTGCCAGCTTTGCGTTCGCGGGTAATTTGTGTTGAATTACTCCAAAATCCATCTTTTTGGGGCTGTTGTGCCAGTCCAAGTATTTCCAATGTTCCGGTTTGATGAAATTCTTGAGGAATAAATCTTTTGTTTGCAACCAGGGAAATGGGTGTGAATCTGATAGTTTTTTTAGTTTTTGTTGATAGTGTTCAGCAGCTTTTTCGTCTCCGTTGGTATGGGCTTCAGCCCATTTTCTTAATAAAGAGGCGCCTTGGAACTCCAGACTTTCATAACTGTCATTGGACTGAGGTTTCCCCTCGGCCAGATTCTGCAATGAATGGAGTATTATTTCTGTATGTTGGCTGGCAGAATCCTCTTTTAGAATCGTATAGAGGAGGTTGTCAGACAATGATTTTCTGAATCCGGAAAGGTGTTTGGAACTCATGTGTATATCCTCGATATTTCTTTAGAGGTGCCCTTTAGGGGACCTCTAAAAATTCCCCATCACAGAAAGATGCTGCGCCAGCTCGCAAAAAGGAAGGTCGGGCTTGGCTGCGCACGGCCCTCCCCATTTCTCCAATGCTGCGCCAGCTCGCATTGGAGCCTTCCCTTCAAAAAGCAGAGCGATTGTGCACCAGAATCTGATTATCGCCCTTTTGGGAACAAAGGGCCATAAAAGTCTCGCTCTGCTTCGATAAAAAGTTCTGAAAAACTCTGTGATCCGGTGACAAAACGCTCCAAGCCACGCAGCACAACAAGTGGGGTCTGTTCCGCGCCCTCGCCCATGTACAATCCGGCAAAATTGGCGATTCGATCGACAACATTGTTCTCACTCAATTTCAGTTCGCGACCGAATAAATCCTTCTGCCCTTGGTAGCCATGCAACAATTGTATGCCCGTGGCAGCAATGCTGAGGCTGACACACCCCCGACGCATCGGGAATACGGTGCTGTCCAAGACGATCAAGCCCAGTGAATTGAGCTTGCAGTGCGCGGCAATAAGCCTCTTCAGTTCCTCAGTGATTTTCTGTGGCTCTTCGGGCCATAAAATGTGCCAACCATCGCCATTACTCTCGTCAATGCCGGCAAACGGCACCGGGGTCTTACCCTTAACGGTAAACGGAAAGTCGATACTCTCGGATTCAGGGTGGTCCCCAAAGATCGGGGGGATCGGGTTCAGGGAGTTGGCAAGATAATAATCTGCCTCCTGTTGCAGCAATTCCCGGCGTTCCGCCGGACTATCGAGCTTACAACAACGCCCCTGGTGAATGGCCAGCACCTTGGCAGAAAGGCAGAGAATATCACCATTTTGCAGCGTAAATACCTGTTGCTGTGTCAAGGCGTCCAAGGTGCCAAAGAAAGCCTGTAACAAATCGTCTTGCGGCGGTTGGAGCCGGGGCAGGCGTATAGGGTAAATAGAGTGATAGCTTGGACAGAGCATGGTTTCCGATATACATTGAGGCAGTGGACGCGCTAAAGAGCACCTCTAAAAAGAGCTTCGCTTACTGAGCATCGAAATACGGTGCTATTACCACGATGAAGCAGGACAACAGCACAAATCTCGCGGTGCGATACAATTTCCAGAGCTTCTCATATACCATTGGTACCGATAGAGAATTTTAGAGCATTCCTTTATGGATGGAGGAGATTGTAAACATTCACTAGAATATTTACAACACTATTCTTAAGCAAAATTTTTGCTATAGTAAAGGACTGATAAATATCAAGTAAAATTTTATAGTTTTTGGCTAAAAACTTACTTTCTTATCAGATGGTAATTTATCGGATGCTTGCAAAGTCTAATTAGCCATTTTTAAAATTTTTTAGAAAAAATGCCAAAAATACTATCATAAAATATCAAATCTATGCATGCTGGATTAAACTTGAATATGAAGGAAGCTGACCTTTTTTCAAGTGCATACATGGATCGTTGCAGGAGCTAAATTCTTCTATTTGGATTTGTATGCTTGGGGGGTATAGTTTGTTGTTGCTGGAGGAACTATGTCTGAAAAATCAGGCAAGGTTGGTAAGATTTATTGTGCCAACTGCATAAACTGTAAAATTGTGAAAGCCTATACCGATGACGGAGCCGCTGTAAAAAAAGTTCGTTGTGCTGCGGGACATTGGAAAAAAAGAAAAGGGGCAGAAAAACTGTATCAATATGATACTGTAACTCGCCGCACGATAGACACCTGTCTCGATTATGGCGAAATGGGAGATACCCGGGCCTTCATAAAAGAATTGAAGCGAAACCTTCCATCTTCCAAAAGTCCTGCGGGGGATGATGTGTATTCGGATTAATGAGCAGAGAAGTTGCCAGTTGGCGATAAGATACCGCTAAAGGTTCTGGTTTTGCCCTCACGATGATTTTTATTGTAAAGTTCTGTTCTGTCACATCCTTGCTTCCATCAATAAGCTCTTTTCATACAACAAATTATGTAAATAGTTTATTCTGTAGTTGCCTCAAAATATAAAATAGGGGACTTCTAAAAATTCGCTTTCGATGCTGAATCAGCGAGATTTTGTCGATAGCGAGGAAGTGAAGCCGAAGAATACTTTTTTGTATTGTAAGGCTTTACTGACGAAGCTATTCGGCAACAAGATCGCGATTCAGCGCGGAATTGGAATTTTTAGAGGTGCCCTAAAGTATTCATAACGATTTGTCGCCTTGCTCCCGCGAAAAATCTCAGCGGTCCACATCGAAACGTGTTGCTATTGCCAGCAAAGACAAAGCAAGCGAAGACAAAGCAGAAGCAGGGCAGTAGCACAATACTCACAGAAAGCGATACCATTTTCAGAGGTATCCTCAAACGGAAATGGAATATTACAACAGTTTTCACAGCATCAGTGAATTTATCAAACAAGGCCAGGCCAACCGAGGAGCCAGTCGATTGCTGCTAGACAGCCAGCGTCTTGGCAAAGCCCAAAAAGCGGACCGCGAAGGAGGTGCTCCCTCCCCCAAAAGCCGCCTCTTGCAGCTCATGCGACTGGCCGAACAACAAGGTGTCAGAGTCGAAGAGCGGCCGACGCAGGAACTGCAAAACCTGCTGGAACAACGACACTACCGCGGCTATATTTTAGCCTTGGACCGTTTGAGTCAGATGCGGGATTATGCAGATGAAAACTCCGATCGGGCCGCTGTTCGGCTGAATGGCCTCCCCAAAGCCGGCAACATTGCGGATATTCTGGCGCGCATGCCCCGGCTGGTGCTCCTGTTGGACGGCGTACTGGACGTGGGCAACCTGGGTGCCATTTTGCGCAGCGGCGATCTGTTCGGGATCGGAGCGGTCTTGGTTTCCCACCGCAGCGCCGGACGTTCCGACCGGGACGCAGCCAACCAACTGGGTCGCGCTTCTGTGGGAGCCAGCGCTTGGGTCCCATTGATCGAAGGCAATCTGGCCCAGATGGCCCGGCAGCTGCAAAGCGGTGGCTATTGGCTCTACGGCGCCGATATGGATGGCCAGGTGGCAGCTTGTACCGAGTTCAGCGAGCCCTGCGCACTGGTGCTGGGCTCTGAAGAACGAGGACTCAGCCCCCGGCTGAAGCAACTTTGTGATGCGTTGGTATGTATTCCCGTTGAGGGGCATTTGGATTCGCTGAATGTGTCGGCTGCGGGTGCAGTATTGATGTATGAAATCCGGCGGCAGTGGCAGAGCGAATAGCGCAAGCTGCCGGAGTACCAGGCTGCAGTTGCTGTTTCAGAGCTTCCCTTTATAACTTGGGCCCCCCCTAGGCTCAGGAGCCCGGCGGCGAGTCATAAAAAAATTGGCCAGCAAAGGCAGAAAACCAAGCAGAAAACTGGCCAGCGCGATTACTGCAAAACTGTAATAATTGGGATAATTACCCAGAAAAGATGCGGCCAGACTGCCCAAGAATACGCCCGAAGAACCGAACAGCATCAAAACCCCCGTCACTGAACCCTTATATTCGGAAAGGCTGATGATAAACTGGTTTTTGACCGCATTGATCAGGCCCAGGCTCAACGAAACCAAAGAAAAGGCCACGACCAAAGCTACGGCCGATTCCTGCCACCACCAAGCGATCAGAAAAACAAACGGGCTGAAACACAAGATGCCGCAGTGGGCGATATTCATGTGGTTCAACGCACCGAAGCGGCGCGCCAGAAAAGGCGCCAAACTGTTGCCCAGCACAGTGCACAGAAAAGCCGGTGCCTGGACCCAGGCATAGCGGTTTTCTGAAAGACCGAGGTTCTGAATCAGCATTACCGGGGCTCCGGTAATCCACAACAGCAGCGAAAAGCCTCCCATCGACAAAGAAATGCTGTAGAGCGCGATGACCCGGTTGGACAGAATCCTGGGCAGCTGCCGGAAGATATGCAGCAGATTTCTGTTTGCTTCGCTTCGGGTTGCCGGGCTCTCCGATGCCGTATCGGGAGAGTCGGCTTCCAAGCTTTGCCGGGCCGGGAGCCGCCCCGGCTCCGGCATGAACAGCAGTAGCATGACGGCTGCCAGCAACCCCAGAACTCCAATATAGACAAAAATATAGCGCCACGGCTCAGCGCCCAGATACGCACTCAGCAGCTCCGGTACCGGCAGTGAAAGTACCAGCGCCCCCAAGATCGGGCCGAGCACCGGGGCCAGCAAGTTGATATTAGCCGACAAGGCCAAGGCGCTGATAGCTTTATCTTTGGAATAGTATTCATTGATTGCCGCCATGGAAGTTACCTGAGTGGTGGCCATGGCCGAACCCTGAAACAGGCGGGCGGTCAGAAAGCTCTGGACATCGCGGGCCAGGATACAGCCCAGCGATCCCAACAGAAAGACCAGCGCCCCGCCCAGCATAATCGGCTTGCGTCCGTAGCGGTCCGAGAGTGGGCCGACAAGAATTTGTAGCAGCAATGAACCTAGCACAAAAAAAGACACGCCCTGCTGCAAACGTGCATTGCTGCTGCCAAATTCTGCCGCCATTGAAGGAATGGCAGGCAGAAAGGCATCGTTGGACATGAACACCGAGGTCAGCATCACTGCGGTAAGCAGATAGAAGTTTTCCTGGAAGAATTTTCTCATCACACAACGCACAGCAGCCTAGAGAACAAAATGCTCATTATCTAAGTCGTCATCCAGGGCTTTGTCCCATCTGTTCAGCTTTGCGGGCTTGGGCAGCTCCAAGCCCAGACTGCCGCCAGCCTGCTCCGGCGAAGCCGTAGGCAGCTTGAGGGACAGGCTTTCCAAATGGGCGCTCAATGAAGTATCCAGTTCGTCTGGCGTGTCGCGGTGTGTGAGGGGCCGATTGTGGGGCTTGCCTTTAATGCGCGGATTGAGAACTTTGGGTTCTTCAATCAACTGATTGTCTTCAATGGTGGTAATGGTTTTGCGAAAGAAGGTAAATTTGTCGTATTCGGCCACACACTTCTTCAGGAACTTAGTGGCCTGTTGCTGGCGTTCGATGAAGGTCAGGTACGATGCTTGATAGACGCTGCGCACAAAGCGGCTGCCATAGGCACTTTGAAACAAGTAAATCATGCGCGGCATGGTGATGAGCTCGGTTTCAAAAAACTGCATGTAGCGCCCGGCAGCCAGCGAGTCTTGGCCCCGAACTCGGTCGTGCAGGCTCTGGGCACAGCTGCGCAAGTAGATGCGGAAGAAAAACGAAATATCGTAGAGGGCGATCAGGCGATCATAGTCTTCCACCATGCCTTCAACACTCAGGTTCATATTGCGAAGTTCTGCGATGAACTCCCGAACCCTTCCTTCGTCTTCTTGTTTGAACAGCACTGCAACTACCCCGCTTGTATTCCTGCAATGGTGGGCGCCAGCATATACCGGCAGACTGTTTGTGGCAAGCCGACCGGCCCGGTTACTGCTCAAGCGGAAAGCACCGGCTCCCGGTTATGAGGGGGGATGCGTGCCCGGCAAAAACCTCTCAAACTGCTTGCGGAGCAATATAAAAAGAGCGACCCCGCAGTGCGGGGCCGCCGGAACCATCAGGTAGCAGAATAGCTGCCTGTCGGGGTTTTACGGTCGCGCAAGTGTGGGGTAAGCACCATATACGGTCATATTTCCACGGACAATGGTACCACTAGGGCCAAACAAGAAATCAGTGTATTCATCAGACCTGCGCTCCCTCTGCGAACCATCTGGCTTGATGAAGGTGGCATCATCTTCCCGCACCCATTTGAAACCGAATGTATAACCCGGAAGTATAAACGCGGCATCAGGGGGAGCGTCAGACTGAGCGATGGTTTCGCCATCAACCACAGCTCTCGTATAATACCTGGTACTCTTATCCTTACCACCGTCTGCCCAAGCATTTATAGTATGCTTTTTAACATCAAAGGTGACGGTATATCCCCATTTGCCGTATATAGTGGTATCCCCGGTGATTTCCGTATCAAAATCGAATGGAGCGGAATCTTTGGCGGAGCTGGCATACCAATTCACAAAAATCTGATCACCATTGTGAGTTGGGTCGCTGGTGGGCCTTGTAACTTTTTCACCTTCAAGCACCTCTACGGGCACGGGTACGTCATTTGTTGTATCCTGAATCTCAAAGGTGACGGTATACTTCGCTGGCAGGCTCGGCTGGGCACCACTGGAGGCAGCATCCGTCTTGTTGCTTGTGCTGCTTCCACTGCCTGCTGCTCCGGTGGCTCCGGTGGCTGTGGTGCCTGTGGTGCCTGCTGCTCCGGTGGCTGTGGTGCCTGTGGTGCCTGCTGCTCCGGTGGCTGTGGTGCCTGTGGTGCCTGCTGCTCCGGTGGCTCCGATGCCTGTGGTGCCTGCTGCTCCGGTGGCTCCGATGCCTGTGGTGCCTGCTGCTCCGGTGGCTCCGGTGCCTGTGGTGCCTGCTGCTCCTGGACTGGCCCCACTATTCCCGGGAGGGGTGCAGCCGAGCAGGAGGGCCGGAAAGAGAAGGAAGAGAACCGGGCGCAAAAAGGCCGCAGAAAAATATATTTTCCTGCGGCATGGCCTTGATTCATTGGCAGCGATGAGCGATGAGCGATGAGCGATGAGCGAATTTTACTGAACTTGTGTTCCATGGTGCAATACTCCTTGGTATTATTATGCAAAATAGTTCATAAAGATGATGTTCCGGCCAAGGTCGGAATGGTTTTAATAAAAGATGAAATAGAGATATGAAATGGATTGTTCTCTTTGAAGGCTATATTCTTTCTCTACGGAGGTCAAGAAAATTGTAAGAAAAGCTCCCAGAATTTGCTTTTTTTGTGAAGCTGTCCTGAACAACTGCGCCCAGCCCGGCATCAGAGCCCGGTAATTTCGCGGTGCTCAGACCGGTAAACCTTGCAATCTGCTCAATCGACAGCCCGGATTCTTTCATTTTTCGGGCAGCTTCACGCCGTCCTTCTTTCCGGCCTTCTTCCCGACCTTTCCGCATGCCCAGTTTTTCACCTTCTTCCCGGCCTTCCTGCCGGACGGTATCTTCGCGGTTGCTTTGATCTAGTGTTCTGCTTGAGCCGCGCCTCGTATTGCGCTACTAGGCTCGTGTCCCGGGTGAAATCCTCGTAGGCGCGGTGCGCTTTCTGGATCATTTCATCACTTTCGAGCAGTGTGGTCAGGCCGTCCATGTCGACTCCCTCCTTGTTGAAATAGGCCACCATGCGCTTAGCGCGGGCCCCTTTAGGTTAAAGGTGTTGAGCAGGGTAATTTCGGCCACAGGCCCCGGAGTCGGAAAGGACGGCGTTGATAAAGCCGAGCGTGAGATCTTTGTGTTGTTCGCTGCCGAACAGGTAGCAGAAGTAGAAGTCGTTCGTGGGGCTGACCATGCTTGGATTGTAGCTGCCGGGGCAGCGCGGGGCAAGGCGGCTGGGGGGGCGGAGGATGCTCAGGTACGGGGATTCGCGTTTGGGGATTTTTTAGCGGCACCCTATTGATTCTAACTGTTATTATCATTACCATCAGAATACAGAAGATGAAGTGCCAAAAATCAGGCAAAAATCAGGACCGGGGCGGAATGGCGGAAAGCTTTTCCTCAAACGTGCCTGATTACCCGCGTGCCTGAGTACCTAGGGAAATTATAGAGAGGATGACCATGCCGGAAAAAAACAAATCAAAGAGCCTCGCAGATGCCCAAGCAGAGCTCGACCGGTTTCCGGAGCGGGTCAAGTCTGTGTTTCTGGCCACCAAAGATCGTCAGACAGAACCCTATGCCTCGTATGCCACATTTGTCTCTAACGGCAAGGACTTTGTTATTTTAATCAGCGAAATGGCGGAGCACTTCCACAATATTCGGCAGCACAGTCATTTGAGTCTGATGCTGATTGAAGATGAGCAGGATGCGGCCAACCCCTTTGTGCGCCAGCGCCTGAGCTACTACTGTGACGCAGAGTTCATCCCCGATGGCTCGGAACTGAGCCGGGAACTGGAGCAGCGTTTTATCGAACGCTATGGCGCCTTTGCCAGGCAGTTGTTCCGTATGGACTTTCATCTGGTACAGTGCCGCCCACAGCAGGGCCGCATCGTTCTGGGGGTTGGGCAAGCCTACAGCATCGACTCAGGCGGCCGGATACTCGAGCAGCTCGGAGACAGTGCCCACCGCAAGCGGGAACAGGTTTTCTGAGCCGACAGGTGTTCCCCGTATGATGGAAGGGAAATTGATGGAAGGGAAATGGCTCATCGATAATACCAATCCGTGGGAGTTAGGGTATAATGAATGTTTGTCACTCCCGCTTTAAAACTAGGAAAACCAAGGCCATGCCGCGAAGGAAACGCGAAGGAAAAGATATTTTCCGCGGCCTTTTGCGCCCGTTTTCCTTCCTTCTCCTACCGGCCCTCCTGCTGAACTGCGACCCGATCGGGGAAAAGAAAAGGGCCTTCCCCGAATGGATCCGGGGGGAATGGATAGATACAAAAGCAAAGAGCGGCGGAAAAGGCTATGGTGGCATATTTACCGAAACTACGCTTACCGCCTATTACCCTTCTAAGATGACCTATGATTTAAATAAGCCGGGCGGGCCATTCAATACGGCGTTTGATCGCCTTAGCGATGACGAGGTCTGGTTTTCGTATGGGCCATTTCCGAGCGCGCGCTTCAGGGTCAAATATAAGAGAAGTGATGACGGCAGCATAAGCCTCTACCATTCCAAAGGGGATCCCAAGGACTTTAAGGAAATCACAAAACTGATTAAAAAGACCTGAGTCGGCATAAGGGGATTCCCGCTAAGGGATGGGCGACCTTATTTCCTTAATTTATATATAAATGGAAACTTTTTCCGCTCAATTCTGTTGCAGTTCTCTTGGATTTTATTGATTCTGTATTTCATTATCGTTAAAATATGGACACTCTCCGGAAAGTTTTGGGAGGTGCCCAATAGGGTCCCCATATTAAACGCAGGAATAATACACAGGAGTATTGCACCATGAAACAAGAGTTCAGTAAAATTCGCTCATCGCTCATCGCTCATCGCTCATCGCTCATCGCTGCCATAAAACCAAGAAAACCAAGGCCATGCCGCGGAAAGAGATATTTTTCTGCGGCCTTTTTGCGCCCGTTTCTCGCTCTTCTCTTTCCGGCCCTCCTGCTCGGCTGCGAGCCGATTGGGGAACTTGGGGACTATGTTCAGAAGTTGCAGGAGGGGGAGAAAAAGCTGGCTGGAGCTCTGTTAACGGCCCTAGGTCTTAACCCCGAGGAATGGAGCAATGATCCGGTCTCGGCCTTCAAAAAGCTGCTCGGGCAGTCCGGGGCCAAAGCCCCTTCGGCAGGAACGGAGGAAGTTCCGGCAGGACTGTTTGGGGGAACGGGAGAAGCCACTGTTTCGCAAATGTTGGAAACGCTGGAAAAGGAAGCAGTCACTCTCTCTGATGGTCGGAAAGTACGGATAGTGGGGTTCAGCGGCATGGGGCGTGTGCACCCGACCACAAAAGAGCAGAGTCCGATCAAAGGGATCATCATCGTAAACGAAGACGTCACTAGGATTATCGGCCTCTCAATTACCGAGCAGAATGAGACCCCCGATATCGGGAGCCGCATTACCGAACCAAAGTTTCAAAAGCAGTTTCACGGCAAAAGCATTGGAACTGAGATCCAATTTGATGCGATTAGTGGGGCGACCCGGACTTCAGAGGCCTTTACCAAAATCATCAACGCTGCCATTAAAGAACTGCGGGTCCATCTCGAAGATCCCAACAGAAAAGTCTTCCCCGAATGGCTCCGGGGGAACTGGTACGAAGTCGATGAAAACGGGAACCCTGAAGGGTCTGTCGCGACCATATTTACCGAAACCAAGTACATGCCCTTCGGCGGGGGGATGTCCTGGGACCTGAATAAACCAAAAGAGGTGTGGGCCTTGTACTTCACGGTTACCGAGGAAGGGGTCTGGATGTTCCAATCTCAGGATAAACGGGATAAAGATAAAAAAGAAGAAGCCGACATCAGTTATGTAAAAATATCAAACGACAAGGTGGAATATTCTTATAGCCGCACCGAATCAAGGATACGGGCCAAAAAAGCGGGCTCCGGAAGGGTCTTCCCCGAATGGATCGAGGGGAATTGGTATGAAAAAACTGAGGTCGGGGAGTGGACTTGGAAGGTGATGTTTGCCGGAACCATCATGGACACCGAAGAGGAGGGGAAGGTTGGGCTGGATGAAGCACCCTTCACAGTTTCCAATAGCGAGGTCCTTTATCGGAAAGGTTCCGCCAGCTACAAGTACATCAAAAAATCGGACAGCAGTCTTCTGGACTTGGCGATTACCCAAGATGGTCGGACAACAACGAAAACACTGCGCAGCCAAGAAGAAAAAGACGCGGCTGCAAGAATCCCGCCGGCTGAAAAATCCCCCGACTGGATTCAGGGCTGGTGGTATAGAAAGCCGCTGGATGACTCTAAGCCACTCTTTGCATCTGATGATCTATTGCTGGGGTTTGGCGAGGACACACACGCTTGGGGACTCTTCCCGCTGCTGCCAGCCAAACCAGAACAGAAAACGTATGGACTGAACGAACCGGGAATATCCTTTATGGATCTCGGCGACAGGCTCATAGTTCGGGCGGACTCTTCGGGCGGCCCAAATATAATATACCAAAAAGAGGATGGCAATGCCTTCAAGACCCTGCGCTTTCATTATGCTAGCGAAGAGAAGGGCGTGCCCGAAAAATATAAGCTATTGGGGGGGAGTATTCCCCTGATCCGTCTGGGGTTCCCCGACTGGATCCAGGGAGACTGGTACGGAACCGATCCAAACGGAGCCCCCACTACTCTATTGGCAAAGTTTACCGGGACCGGGTATGTCATTCGTCCCCCTGTTCCCAAAGGCAGCAGCTTGGTTTCGGATAGGGCAGCTTTCAAAATTTTCGATGGCGAGGTCCGGTATCTGATGGGCAACGCCTATGTATTCAAATATCTCAAAGAACCGGATGGCAGTATCAATTTTGTTTTGATTCAAAAAGGAAACGGTCAGACGCCAGATCAGACAAAAAGTCAAAAGCTGGTCAAAAAATAGGTATAACAGCGGGCCGCCGGACCAGGGTGCTGCCGGCGGATAAAGACGAGAATGGAGATTTGCCCTTAATCCGGCAGTATCCGGCGAGCATAGCGCAGGTGTTGGTTCCAATAACCTTGGCCGGCATCGCTGATTTGGATACCCGTAGTCGGGCCGGCAGAAATGCTATGAATGACCCTGCCTTTGCCGATGTACAGAGAGACGTGGGTAATCTGAGCGCTGCCGGGAATGGTAGCGAATAACAGCAGGTCGCCAGGCTTGAGCTTTTGAAAGTCCGCTTCCCAACCGTATTGCGCAAAGTCTTGGCTGCGGCGCGGCAGATTCCTGATATACGGGCCGTACAGATAGTTGATAAAACCACTGCAATCAAAGCCCTCCGGCGTAACGCCGCCATAGAGGTAGGGAGTCCCGATGTATTTTCGTGCCTCACGCACCACCACTTTGCGCAACTCATCAAAGCGGGGGCTGGCCTGCAGGGTTGCCGGGAACCGCAACAGCAGCAAGAGCAGCACCACAAATGCGGGAAGCGGGGGAATTACTTTGCTTTTGCCCCGCATACTACCAGATTTCATGCGACCTATGGAGAAACTCAGCCTTCTGCCAGCTCTATTCCACTCTCGGCTGTGTTATCCGCATTGTTGGCCGCTGCAATCCGCAATACCAAATCGGCGTTGTATTTCTGACCGTTAATCGTCAGTCTGGCGGGGCCGCCGGGATTTTGCTCAACGGCTTCCACCGGCCCGGAAATAAGCATCGGGTTGCCATCGCGATCCAGCCCTGAGTTAACCGTGACTTCCCGGCCCAGCAGGCCCAGAGCCTGGCCTTGGGCAAAGCGCTGGCTCAACTCAGTGAACCCCTTGTTCAACTCAATCATCTGCTCCAGACTGTTGAACTGAGCCATCTGAGCGATAAATTCCTTGTCGTCCTGGGGCTTCAGAGGATCCTGATTCTTTAGTTGCTCTGTCAGGATTTTCAGGAACGCATCCTTTCCCAGTGTCTGCTGCAAGCCCTGGCCGCGGTTCAGGCTGCGATTGAAATTTTTGATACTGACCTCGTGCAACTGCTTTTGCAAGGCGGTCATTTCGGTTGCGCTTACTTCAGCCATACTCATTCTCTCCTGTGTTTGCCGTATCGGCGCGATATCCTCAGACGCTATAGTTAATCTGACTTTGCTCCACTTGCAGGTTCAGCTCATCGGCATTCCATTCTTCCCAGGCCGCAGATCCATCCTGACGCTCAGTGCCTTGGGTTCGTCCGCTGTTTCTTTCCGACTCTCGCCGGCTGCTTTGGGCATCACCCGCCTGCCCACCGCTGACTGAAACATTCAGGCCCTGGTTGTCAAAACCACCCTCGCGCAGACTGGCTTCCAATTGCTGCATATTATTTTGCAGGATCCGGGCGGCCTCAGCCCGGTCGGCAACAATGTGGCCGCTGAGCTGATTGCCATCCATGCTCAGATGGATGCGCAGCTGCCCCAAGTTATCGGGGTTCAGGCGCAGACGAATTTCACCGCGATTTTGGTCAAGCAGACGGAACCGGAGCTGGCGCAGATTTTGGGCCAAAGGCCCTTCCTGTAAGCGCTGAGCCAACTGCCAGGCCAGACTGCGCAGCGGTACTCCCGGATTCCCCGGACTGCTTGCTCCGTTTGTTCCGGTACTGCCTGGAAACTGCGCAGCAGAGCTGTCTGATTCGCCTGCGCTGCCTGCCGGGCTTGCCTGAGTGCGACCCGGCTCAGAGCCGACACTGCCACTCGCAGCTTGTGCTGGGCCTTGTTTGCTGTTGGTGCTCTCGGGAGCGTATTGCATGCCCTTGCTCTTGCGGAGCGCACGGCTCGGGACAGACTTGTTCTGAGCTTGCTTGGCTCCGTTTAGCGGCAGATCGCTTCCTGCTTCACTGTGCTTGGCGGGAGCTGCCTTATTGCTTTGCTTTTCGTTGCTCTGCTTTTCGTTGCTCTGCTTCCCCGCGGATTTCGCAAGGAGGGCAAGCTGTTTCTGGGCTTGGAGAGTGACCGGATTTTCCAGATTTGCCAACTGATCGGGACCCACAGAGCCTTTGAATGACTCGGATGCATCTGTCTTTACCGCGGCGTCTGCATGTTCCTTACCTTGCTTTGCCATCCTGCTGGATACAGCTCCCGGGAAGGATTGTGCCACTTGAGGCTGCTGAAGAGCCTTTCGGGCAGCGGAGCCTCCTTGCGCCTTTGCAGCGGCCTCAGCCGCCGTTTTTGTCCCGACAGGTTTGGAATCTTTCAGATCCGCACCAAAGTTACGCTGATCGAGCACCTGCACTTTGCCCGACTGGCCTGCCTTCAGTTCACCGGCACTGGCGCTTTTCCAAACAGCCGTGTCCCGGGCAGCGGCATCTTGGGGCGCGGGGCGGGAGGCCTTTTTGACAGCCTGCTCAGCGGTATAAGCTTGTGAGAGCTTTTTGTCTGTACTGTGGCGGGGGCTCAGAGTGCCCTGACCACTTTTGGTCTGGTCTGCTTTTTCTCTTAGCATTGGCTGCTGATTTGCGGGTTGCCCGGGTTCTCCCGAGTGTCCGGTTTTACGAGATCCCGGATGCTCTGGGGAACTTGCAGCCGCAAGCCCTTGTTCTTCGGGCTTGGCTGCGGTGTTCTGATCCTGCTGTATTTCGGAAAGGGCAGTCGCATTTACTTCACGAACAGTACCTTCGGTTTGCTCTGCTTTAGCTTGCTCTGCTTTGGCTTGCTCTGCTTTAACTTGCTCTGCTTTGGCTTGCTCTGCTTTGATTCGCTCTGCTTTGATTCGCTCTGCTTTGATTCGCTCTGCTTGAGTCCGCTCCACCTGCCTTCGGGCTTCTTCGGCTTGTTCATGCTCAATGCGCTGCTGCTGCTCGCGCTGCTGACGCGCACGCATTTCGGCACTGCGGTCAATTGACGCATTCTGCGCCTCCGGAGAGCTGCGGGAAGCTCTTTCTTCAAGTCTCCCGGAATTCTCCCGCCTTTCTTGTCGCGGCAGAGCTTCGCTTTGCTGATAATTTTGTTCGAGATGCTGGCGCAGCAACTCAAGAGGGCCCGCTTCCGGGCGCAGGCTCTGTAAGGAATCGTTCAGGATGGACTGGTATTGCCGCCAGGACTCGGCAGTCCCGGCGACAGTTGTGCTGGATGGCCGGACTACAGCACTGTCGGTCGAAAATGGGACAGGCATCTCCTGCGGGCCCTGATCCGTCGCTTGGCGATAAAAGCTCTGGAAAGATGCCTCATGGGTCAATCTACCGCTCGAACCGTTCTGGCTGGCCGCGGCAACGTAGTTTGCCACAGTCTGACCAAGAGGGAGCGAAAAGGGGTCCGTCATTGGAGAGTCTCCTGCGCACAGATCAAATACCAGCTAAGTATCGTATAAAACCTGGCGATCCTTGAGGAAAGCCCGTAAATTTGGCCTCAACTGCCGGCAAATTTACGGGTTTAGCATATTGAAAGGAATCCATTTTGCATCAGGCTTCAGAGCTGCCCTTACTTTCTCCGAAATGCTTGCCGGATGAGTCTTATCACAAGGGAAGATGGCCTTTGCCAGGTCACAGTCCGGGAAGAACCTGAAAAATTAGGTCCCCGGAGGCGGAAGCCCCACGGCGTAGTAAACGAAGCCCAGTCGGGCCAACTGCCGGGGTGAGAACTGAGTGCGGCCATCGAAGATCAGAGCTTGTCTCAACAACTCCTTAAGGCGTTGCCAATCAGGGCTGAGAAACTCGCGCCACTCGGTGAGCAGCACCAGTGCATCCGCTGCCTCTGCGGCCTGATAAGCGTTCTGGGCATAGCGCAGCCCGGCCAGCTTTCCGGCAGAATCGCTGTGTTCCAGATAGAATTCTGCCTGCTTGCGTCCTTTTGGACAGTAAGCCGCCACCGTGGCTCCGGTTTGCAGTAATTGCTCAATCAGTACCAAACTGGGTGCTTCGCGCACATCATCGGTGTCCGGCTTAAAACTCAGGCCCCACAGGGCAAAGTGCCTGCCCGCCAGATCGGCCTCTGCACCGGCCGGAGTGCCAAAGTGCTCGCAGATTCGGGCAAAAGCCCAGCTCTTCTGACGCCGGTTTCGCTCTTGCACCGCGGCAAGGATGCCCGCATTCAGGCTGTGTCGGGCGAAGGTGTGGCTCAGGGCCTCGACATCCTTGGGAAAGCAACTCCCCCCGTAGCCCGCGCCGGGGTAGAGAAAGCTGTTGCCAATGCGGCTGTCGCTGCCGATACCTTCGCGCACATCGTTGATATCCGCGCCCACAGCTTCGCACAGTTCGGCGATCTCGTTGATAAAAGAAATCCGGGTGGCCAGCATGGCATTAGCTGCGTACTTGGCCAGTTCGGCACTGCGCAGGCTCATACACAGGATGCGCTCCTTGGGGTTGCGGTAAACCATTGGCCGGTACAGCTCACTCAGAAGCTCCAATGCCGCGGGGTCATCGCTGCCCAGTATCACACGGTCGGGGCTGCTGAAATCACTGATGGCCTTGCCCTCTTTAAGAAATTCCGGGTTGCTGACCACGCTGAAGGCAATCTGTTCGCCGCGCTGCTCCAGTTCGTCAGCGATGATCCGGCACACTAGGTCGCCCGTGCCTATCGGCACTGTTGATTTATTCACCACAACCAAGGGGCTGCGCAGGAGTTGGCCAAGCTCTTTGGCCGCCTGGCGCACTGCCGCCAGGTCGGCACTGCCGCCCTCTCCCATCGGTGTACCCACCGCAATAAATGCAATATCCGCCCGGTCGAGCACTTCGGCCATTCGCAAATGAAAGCTCAGTGTGCCTTGGCGCTCGTTTTCCCGCACTAGCTCTTCCAGCCCAGGCTCATAAATGGGAATAATGCCTTTTTGCAGTTTGTCGATGCGCTCGCGGTTGCAATCCACACAGTAGACCCGGTTGCCCACGTTGGCAAAGCAGGCCGCAGATACCAGCCCTACATAGCCGCTGCCGATCATTACAATTTTCACAGCTTCAACACCTCTTTCGCACAGCCCCCAGGAATTGCCTTGCCTCTGCTTGCAGGAATTTTTTTGAGGGAGCCATGAATACTGACAAGCAGAGCAGGGGCCCCGGAAAGTTTCTGCGAAGCTCATTCTAACTAGGCTGCCTCTTCCCGTCAGCTGTTTGCGGCAAAGCATATCGGAGGCCTCGGTGTTCCTGAAGCGTGGATGAGAATAAGTGGAGCAGGCTGCGGGGAGTTGGTATGATCAGAAAGTATTGTTAAGCTGAGAAGCTCTGAAGGGGACCTCTAAAAATTCCCCACCACAGAAAGATGGTGCGCCAGACTTGATCTTTCTCACGGAACAGCTTTGTCACGAAAGATAGGAAGCAGGCTCTTTGCTGAAGGTCGGGCCTAGCTGTGCACTGCCCTTCTCCATTCTCCAGCGCTGCGCGTCTCGCGCTGGAGCGGCCTGCCAGTTCACCAATGCTGCACCAGCTCACATTGGTGCCATACAACAAAGTATGCCTCGGTTTCCGTTCCTCGCTGCCGCAAGAAATCTCTTCGTCTGGCATCAAAAGGCGGTACAATCGCTGCGGTCAAGACAAAACAGAAGCAGAGCGATTGTACAATTCTCGCGAAGCGATACCATTTTTAGAGGTCCCCTTTAGAGTTTTTCCGTAATTTTTTGTGGTGAGCCCCATGTCTAAGTTTCAACCCATTCGTTTCCCCGAACCATCTGACTTAATCATCGAGCAGATTCTAAAGCTGCTCAAAGACGGTGATATCCGGCCCGGAGAACAGCTGCCCGCAGAACCGGTCTTGCAGCAGTCCTTTCAGGTCTCAAAACAGCAGCTCAAAGCCGCCTTCCGACGCCTGGAAATCTATGGAGTGGTCGAAACCCGTCCTCAGTCGGGCACCTATGTCAGCGGCTTTGCGGCAGAGATTTTGATTGCCCTGATGGACAACATCCTGAACATGGGCAATTTGAGTGATCCGGTGTCCCTAGTGGAAGCCCGCATTCTAATCGAAGAAAAGGCGGCGGAATTGGCCTGTGAGCACATGAATGAGCAAGATTATCAGGTGCTGGAAGCGGCTCACGAGAAGCTGGTACAGCGCATGAACGCCGGAGAGCGGGGCATTCCGCAGGATATTTACTTTCACTTGGAGCTGATTCGCTGCTGCCGGAATCCGGTGCTGATCTCCTGCTATTCGATGATGATTAAAGAGCTGGTAAAGTTCTGGCACGACTTGGGCGAGGACGTAGTCGGCAGCTCCCGGCGCTTGCACGAAACTCTGAAAGAGCACAGTGATTTGATGAAGGCTTTGAAAGCTCGGGACGGGGCCGCCGCCAAAGCGGCGGTGCAGGCCCACCTGGCCAAGGTCTATCAGTCGGTGCTGCGCTCGGACACTTCAGAGCCAAAGCCGCCGGGCCAGCGTTAAGCAGACGCAAGGAACTGTCGGGAAGCGCTAAAAAATCCCGCTTTCAGTCTTTTGCCGGCTGGCTGTCTTTCCGCTCAAAGGGCTTGAAAATGTTGCAGGGTGCGCCACAGCAGCAATATAAAAGAGACGGCACTGGCCAATACCACACAAAAGGAGAAGATCCGCTCATTCATCTTATGAATTGAGAAAATGCCCAACACCAAGCCTCCCAGCAGACTCGGCACGACCCAGAAGGCACGTTGCCCCGTCTGAATCAGGATATCTGAGTCGATGCTTTGCCAATAAAAGTAGTAAATCAGCAGTTTTATTGTATTGATTATCAGGTAAAATAGTGCCATGGTGGCGACAAAGCCTTGCTTGGGCAACTTAAGGGCACTTAAGTAGAGGTTCATGAAGATTCCCGAAACATTGCCCAGCACGGTGGTGAATCCGGCCATGATTCCGGAAAACAGCAGCATGGCCTGCTGCGAGCGAGGATGCTCTGCCACTTTCCGACTATCTTGAGGTATGCAATTCTCGCTATGCTTAGAAGACGGAGTTCGTTTATGATAGAGCAGCATGGCCAAAGCTGCGCCGCTGAATGCAGTGATAATGATCAAATACGGCCCGGTGGGGATATACTTGCCCAGCAGAAAGGCTCCCAGCATCCCCGAGCTTGCAATCGGAAGCAGGCGCAGCAGCACACCGAATTGCGCCAAGCGCAGGTAGTACAACGCCGCGCCCAAATCTCCGGCCACAAACAGCACGGTTCCAAGGCCTACGGCCAGACGCGGCTCGCTCAGCGGCAGCAGCAGCAGAGGCGTAACTAGGCCTCCCAGAGCGCTCAGACCGGACTTGGCCAGGCCGACAAAAAAAGATGTCAGGTTCAGATAAACCGTGAAATCAGAGCCAAAGTCTATTTCCATAACCTCATCGGGAAGTTCTTAAACGGGAAACTTCGGAGAAGAGCAATGTGAATCGTGTTGAGGGAAGTTCTGCGAATTCCCTATATATAGGTGACGCAACAAGTTTGGTCTTTTCACAGTTTCGTCAGGGGAAGGTAGTGGGGCATACGTTTTCTCGTGATAAAACAAAGGAACCTCTACTATACAACAAATATAGGGGACCTCTAAAAATTCGCTTTTGTCTTCTTGCGAAGCTATTTTGGAGCGAGGAAGTGAAGCCGAAGAATACTTTGTTGTATCGTAAGGCTTTACTGACAAAGCTGTTCGTTTCAAAAGAGCGAGCAAGAGCGCAGAATGGAATTTTTAGAGGTTCCCTATAGCGAAAGTTTCCTGCTTTCCCAAAAAATCTGAGCTTGGTATCAAAATCCGATTTTAGAGCCTCCCGGGATTCTACTGTGATCCCTGTAGGAATGCCACATGCTTGTTCTCTTCCCGAAATTCGTTTGTACTTCCGAAAGTTTCGCTATACGGACGCATAATTATTGAACCAAGCATGCTGGCAGGGCAGATCGGAGCGGCCAGCTTGGCATTGTAGCCGCCGCTGGAAATAACCGAATACCAAAAGGGGCACCTCTAAAAAATTCGCATTTTCTATTTTTAAGTGAACACTCTCATGAAACAAGCAGAGCGGAAAGAAAAACAACAAGTACGACGAACACAATCCGAGTACCAGCGGGAGCCGGAATACCTGCGGGAAAATGGAGAGGAGTATTGGGAGGCGTACTGGCGGGACAAACAACAGCGACAGAAGCGAATCAAGGGCAACTACATTTGCTTAATCGCAATGACGGTGCTGTTTGGGGTGCTGACCATTGGCCTGCGCCTTGATCTGCGTTTTGGCTGGTTGCAAAACTTGGGCCTGAAACTCCGCTGGGATTCTCTACGGGTCAAGGATTCTGGCAGTATATTGAACAATACAGCAGAATGGTCGCAAGCGCAAAGTGCTGTGCCGAAGGCACTGCGCAATCCTCGGCCTACAGCCCCCCAGTTGCGGGAACTCCTAGGCTTGATATTAGTGGACGAGCAACTGCAATTGTGGGGAGAACAGCAAAACGTAACGGGCGGCTCGGCAGTCAATGAAATGAAAGAACAAGAAAAGCAATTAACAAATGGAGAGCTGGAGCTACTGTATTTCCCCGCAGCTCAAGTCTATCTGCTGCGCCAACGCAGCGAGCAGCGGATCGTCTATGCGGATAAGTTTAGCCCTTGATCATACAGATGACAGGCAGGAATCTTTAAAAATAAAGGGAACCTCTAAAAATCCCAATTTTGCGCTGTGCGGCGATCTTTGTCACGAGTAGCTTCGTCAGTAAAGTTCCATGATACAACAAAGTATCATTCTGCTTTTTTCCTCGCTATCGTGAAAATCTCACTCGCTCAGCATCAAAAGCGAGTTTTTAGAGGTACTCTTATAGTACATTTATATTGAGGAGATTATCATGAAACTGATTATTGCTTATATTCAGCCAGAGGCTATGAATAAAGTCAAGCAGGAGCTGTACAACCGTAAAGTCTACAAAATGTCAGTAAATACCGTGATGGGTTGCGGTCAACAGCAGGGCTATACGGAAAATTATCGGGGCATTGAGAATGAGGTCAACTTACTAAAAAAGGTGCGCATTGAGATCGCAGTCAATGAATCTTTTGTTCAGGAAACCATTGATGCCATTATTGCTGCTGCCCGCACCGGGGAGATTGGTGACGGCAAGATCTTTGTACTGCCGATTGAGCAGTGCATTCGCATTCGCAACGGTGATATTGGCGAATATGCAATTGGCTGAGAGCAGCTGGCTGTCGGAGACTCTGAGGATTCCGGTCTTACACTGAATGGCGATCTTTCTAACGAATAGCTTTGTCGCTCTTGCTTCGCGCGACTGCGTTTAAGGAATCTCTAAAAATTCGCTTTTGGAATTTTTAGAGGTGCCCTTATTACAAAGCTCGAGCACTATCCTGGTCGAATGACAAGAAAGACAAAGGTAATATCACGATCAAAGGATGAGTACGGATTTTGCTCTCAATTCCCAAAATCTGCATTTTCTGTCTTTAAGTGAACACTCTCATATTTCTCTTATTTATTGTTCATCAGAGGCTTTTTTTTGATTGCTGGCCCAAAAAATATCACACACGAGGGGCAGTATATTTCCAGTGGTGCGCCTCTCGATTGAAGTCAGGTTAGCTTTGGCAATCTGCTAGGCAAAATGGCCTGAAAGTACTACACTGCGCCTGACATCTCCGTTGTACTGAGGTAATTGAATATGAGCGAGTTGATTGGTGTAGCGGCCCGTCGGGCCGCCAGTAACTGGAAGCACAACGTGGCCTTGGCCGAGATGCTCAAGGGCGGCGTGATTATGGACGTGGTCACTGCCGAACATGCCCGCATTGCCGAACATGCCGGAGCGGCCGCCGTGATGGCTCTGGAGCGGGTCCCCGCCGACATTCGGGCCAATGGTGGAGTGGCCCGGATGTCGGACCCCAAACTGATTCAGGAAATCCAGCAAGCGGTTTCGATTCCGGTGATGGCCAAGTGCCGTATTGGACACTTTGTGGAGGCCCGCATTCTTGAAGCACTGGAAATCGACTTCATCGACGAGAGCGAAGTACTAACCCCCGCCGACGAAAACCATCATATTGACAAACACGATTTCAAGGTGCCGTTTGTCTGCGGTTGCCGCAGTCTCGGCGAAGCCCTGCGCCGTATTGGCGAAGGCGCGGTGCTGATCCGCACCAAAGGCGAAGCGGGTACCGGCGACGTAGTCGAAGCGGTGCGCCACATGCGCACCTTGCAAACCGAAATTGGCCAGGCACGCCAAGCGCGCCGCGATGAGCTGGCTTCATTGGCCCGCGACTGGGGCGTTTCTTACGAACTGCTACTTGAAGTACAGGAACTGGGCCGTCTGCCGGTGCCCAACTTCTCGGCGGGTGGAGTGGCGACTCCGGCGGACGCGGCACTGATGATGAGCTTGGGCGCGGAATCCGTGTTTGTCGGCTCGGGCATTTTTAAGTCTGGCGATCCGGCCAGGCGGGCCCAAGCTATCGTTGAAGCCGTAACCCACTACCAGAATTCCAAAAAACTGGCTGAATTGTCTACTGACTTGGGCGAGCCGATGGTCGGCATCGCCTGCGATGAGCTGAGTGATGGCGCGCGTCTGGCGAGGCGAGGCTGGTAGCCGGTTTTCATCAGAGTTATACCATTCAGTAAAAGTAGCATCCTTTCCGATTGATCCCTCATTCTTGTGAAAGCGAGAGTCCAAGCATAGAGCATTTTCCAGATAGACTCCCGTTTTTACGAGAGTGACAAGCCTTTATCATACTCTACTTCTGCGGATTGGCATTACTCGCTCTCGATCGTATCGCCGGTTCCGAGTGGGTCCAGCACCAGTTTGACACCGCGAATTTCGCGAATGATACCGCTCTGCCCGGGGGTCAGGCGGCTATCCTTATCGACCATGATGGCGCTCCATATTTGACCGCCCACTTTGGCCTGGCCTGTTTCTTCGCCCTGAATTTCGGAAAGTACCCGGGCTTTCTGGCCAATTAATGCGGTGACATTGGTTGGCTGCGTCTTACTATGCAAAATCCGAACGCAGAAGGAGCGCAAAAAAATTATGCACAGCAGTGAAACCACTGTGAACACCACAACCTGCCAAATAAAGGAAAACAGCAATCGTTCGGCGATAAGCCCACCTAACGAACCCAGTGCCAGCCAGATGGTGATAAAATTCTGAGACATGCCTTCTGTGGAGAGAAACAAAATCAGCAGTCCAACCCAGAACAACCATAAGTGCGTCATATAGGCTCCTCGGTATATCAAGTTGATTTTAGAGTCGCAGCTACCGGACTCAAGTATATCATCATTAAAAATGTTTCTGTATTCCTGTAACCCCTAGCCCGAACCGCTTGAAATATACTGTTCAACCCTTCCAGACGGGCGCTTGTCTTACCTGAGCGCCAGCGCTCCACCACCTTATCCCCATGTTTCTCCAAGCTATCCAATGCTTTAGCCATCGGCTCTAATAAATCCTGATCTTTTATCAGTTCTCTCGAATAATTGATAAATCTTCGAATCCTCCACTTGGCTCCCTGTAAAGTTTTCGCGCCTCTTATCCAAGATAATTTCTCTTTTATCTGATACCCCGTCATCGTCTGAAAACCTCCCGCTTCAAGCTCCAGTAAAGCTTCCAACTGTGACTTTGTCAGGGCATTGTTCGCCGGGTTCTTTACTACTGCCCATCGTGCATGCTTAGGGAAATTCTTATGTTTACTCTCAGATTTCCTCACTGTATTTAATGCTTCTACAAACTTCTTACAAATATGAAACCAATCAGCTGTTACCGAAGATTCAGGAAAATTCTCTCTGATTCCTTTCAAAAAAGGCTTTGACATATCACAAACTACTTCTTCAACATTTTCTTTTTCCCCATTATGTTCTTCTATAAAGTCTTTGCACTCCTTAACAACACTGGAATCCCTTCCTTCTGTCGCAAAAATTACAGATTCCTTTTTCTTATCCATATCGACAAATACAGTCACATAGTTATGTCCTCGCTTGCTTGATGTCTCATCAAGTCCAATAGATTTTAAATTAGATAAATCTATTTGTTTTTTGCCTTCTTCAACGTAATGTTTGATAATTCTGGCAACTCTTTTATCTTCGATTCCAGTTTGTCTGGCTACTGAAAGCATAGGCATTTCACGGGCCAGCATGAGAACAGCCTGCTCAAAGAGTAAGGTAAAAGAGCTTCCATTTCTTGCCCATGGGACCAGAATACGCCTGATACCATGCTCTAAACATTTTGTTCGGGGTACTTTTGCGCGGATGTAGCAATGGTGTTGAAAGAAGTTTAAATGCCGCCATTCAAGTTCCTTAAAGTCGTGAGCAGGGCACATTTTCTTACACTCGGGACACGGATACTTGGAGCCACGCTCAGCTTTAATTGCGATGTGTAATTCATGTGGCTTCTTGTCTTCTCTGAGTTCCTGACTGATAATCTGCCATGGTTCGCTCAGTCCCAGGCCCAAAATTAAAAGTTGCTTATCGTTCATTTCCCCATTGTATCATCTTTACCTAAAATCCACAAGACGTACCGAAGAGCCTAAATTAAATAAGTCAAAAATCATAGCGTATCTCCGGAAACCGCATGGGGCGTTAAAAGCAGGAACTTGGCGCGAGAGTCATGGATGCCGCCATGTCTACAAAGAAAGGCTCCAATGCGAGCTGGCGCAGCATGGGAGAAACAGGGGCGGGCCGTGCGCAGCCAAGGCCCGACCTTCCTTACTCAGACGTCCTATTCGCCCTCTTTCAGCTCGGTAATTTCGCCGGTGGCTCAGACCGGTAAACCTTGCAATCTGCTCAATCGACAGCCCGGATTCTTTCATTTTTCGGGCAGCTTCACGCCGTCCTTCTTCCCGACCTTCTTCCCGGCCTTTTTCCCGGCCTTTTTCCCGGCCTTTCCGCATGCCTAGTTTTTCACCTTCTTCCCAACCTTTCTGCATGCCCAGTTTTTCGCCTTCTTGTCTTCCTTCAGCTCTTAGATCGTCTGCCAGTGTTGCCAACATCCTTTGTACCTCCTCTGGTGCGGTGATTTGATTGTATTCTGATTCGTTCATGCCCTCGCCAAACAGCAGGGCAATCCAGCGCCTGAAAATGGTGATTTCGAGCCCGGGTTCATCGCGCAGGAATTCTATGATTTGCGGGATTCGCGTTTCCCATTCCCCTGGTCTGCCGTATTTCTCGGCACAAATCACCGCGCTGATAAGGTTGTGCAGCTTGTGGATTTTTTGGTCGGGGATGCGCTTCTCGTCAATGAGAGCATATTGAAAGTGGGGTAGGTATTTTGCGGGTATTTCGTTGCTGCTGATCAGTTCGCTGGTGCTGCGGGGCGCATTCCAAGGGCGGTCTCCGTTGTAGAGCACCAGCGGAAATACCGGGGGCAACTTGCCTTTGCTGTTTTTGCCTTCCTTGATGAGGCGTTCGTAAAACAGGGATATATAGCTGAGCAGGCGGATGGCCATATGCTTGGGGGCTGTGGACTGGAATTCGAGCAGGATATACAGATAGGCTGTTTGGCTGTCTTGGTTGTCTTGATTGTCTTGGCTGTCTCGTAAAGCAGGTCCGATTCGCGCTGCTGGAGCGTGGCAGAGAGGTGGGACGGGTCGAGTTTGCGCAGGCTGTCGGGCTGGATTTTGGCGCTAAAGTCCTCCTCAACGAAGGCGTGGATGAGTTTGCACAGGATTGCCGGGTTCGAAAACAGGTATTTGTACGCGCTGTCGCAACTTGCCATAGCTTCAATATAGCTGTTTTGTCCATATGGCGCAATAAAAAAATGGCGAGCTGGCGCAGCATGGGAGAAATGGGTACTTCGGTACACCTTGAATTTCTAATCTTCGCGCGCTGCGCTCAGATGATTTAAGCCTCTTTTGCCAAAGTCAGGGCTTCGATTTTCGTTTGTTTTACTTCGATCTGAATCTTTTCCGTGCGGGCAATCGCGCTACAGTTCGCTGGGAGCAGTGGGACGGTCGGTCTTTGACTGGTACAAATGCCGGAACTCAGGTTTTCAGTTCGTCTTCTTTTCGATCACGAGAGGTGGAGGCGGCCCGGCTGGATTACTTTGCCCGCTTGCAGAGTGAGTTTCACAAGTGTCCGGGCGGCTCCGCTGCCTCCTCATCTGATTTGCATTTCCGCTATCACACCAGTCATCAGCCTGCGCTCGATGCCGGGGCGGGGGCTGTCGATAGCAGCAGGGGGAGTGCCGCTTCAATCTGCATGCATCGGGACGCTGCGCTTGCGGGTGCCCAGTCTGCCGGGTTTACCGTCAGTCTGTCTTATGTTGCGGTTTCCGCCAAGCAGCTGCAGATGGAGTATTTTGCCGGGTCGCCGTGCCGGGCCTTCCTCGGGGATTCGGATCCTGACAAACCTCTTGCAAAGCAGAACTTGCAGCTCTGGCATGCCGAATGCCTGGATTGGTGTTTGGCGGATCGGGGGCCGGATTAGGGCTCGTGGTTATTTTCCCACATAACAGCTTCTGGTAGCCTTGAGCAATTTGAGCTGCCGTATTCAATAAGCTGTGCTTCTGAGCATAGAGGCGCTCGCGGATACTTTCTTTGGCGATATAGGGAACACTGAGAGCCCCCAGGATTCCCTTGTTCTGGCCTTTGCAGCCTCCAGTCCGAAAAACCGGGCAGGCAATGGCTTCAATCCCCTCCTGGTATTCCTGACGATCATAGGCAAAGCCCCCGCTTCTTACCTCGGATAATTCTTTTTGCAATATGTTTATATCTGTAATAGTATTTTCAGTGTAGGATTCCAGCGGGTTCGCGCACAGCAGCATTTCCTTTTCTACTTCTTCCTGAAAGGCTAAGAGGACCTTGCTTGCGGCTCCGGCGTGCCAGGGGAAATGCGCTCCCGAAGGAACTTGAATGTGCATTTTATTATTGCCGCTTGCAGAGCAAAGTACTTCCACACTTGATTCCCATGACTGTCCTTCTTGCCAGATGCTGAATTTGGTCGTTTCTCCCAGGTTCCGGGCCAGCTTTTCCAGCTCGTCCCGGGCTGCCTGTCGAAGGCCCTCACGCTGCTTTTGAAGCAAAGACGCCTTGAAAATTGTTCCATCACAAAGACGATATTGTGGCTTTCCTTCTTTCTTATCGAGATAGCCTAACTGATAAAGACTGAACAGTACCCTGCTCACGGTAGAGCGGGGAAAGTTCAAAACAGAGCAGATTTCTGCAAGGGGGACAAAATCAGTCCGTTGAATCATATAGTTAATAATTCGGTGCATGGTAAAGAGAATGGGGACGATCTCCCCTTTTTCTCTGGTTCCTGTCTGTTGATTCATACAAAGGATATTAAAGGGAAAATTTTAAAAAATCAATAACCAAATAAGGATATTTATACAGATCAATTTATCTATTTTTTGATTGACAAGACTCCGATCTCGTGTTAGCATCACTGTAACTAATGTGCAAATGCTTTATAAATCTCTCGGTTTTTCGAAGGCATAAAGTAGTCATATGAGGACACCCTAGTGCATCTTGGATTCAGTCTGTATCAGCATATGCTCCGTAATGATTGCATTGATGAAAATCTGGCTTTTGCGAAGCAATGTGGTGCCAGCCATATCATTGTTCATCTGGTCGATTATTTCCATCAAGGACAGATAGATATTGATTCCCAGCCCATCGGTGATGAGGATGGGTGTGGTGTTGCGGGCAGCAAGCCCCATGTCTGGGAATATTCTTACTTCCAATGGCTCAAAAATAAAATCGAAGAGTATGATCTGACATGGTATGCCGTGGAGAATTTTGACCCGTCTGATTGGTATGCCATTCTGCTGGGAGAACCGGAGAGAGGACAACAGATCAAAAAACTACAGCAGATAATCCGCGATCTGGGCAGAGCGGGTGTGCGCTGTATGGGGTATAATTTCTCTCTGGCAGGGGTAGCTGCCCGGAGTACAGGCCCTTATGCCCGGGGAGGGGCTGCGAGCGTGGGCATGGAAGGCACGCCTTCCATGTCGCCCATTCCTCAAGGTATGATCTGGAATATGATCTACGATCTGCCATTATATCGGCAGGCAAAAAGAGAAGGTTTATATCAGAATCAATGCTGTCATGAAGAGTTATGGCAGCGTCTTTCCTGGTTTTTAGAAAAATTAGTTCCGGCAGCTGCTGAAGCTGGAGTTATGCTCTGTGCGCATCCGGACGATCCGCCTCTCGAATGGGTTCGCCATCAGGCCCGCCTGGTGTATCAGCCGGAAATGTATCAGCGCCTGATTGATATAAACGACAGTGATAGCAATGGTCTGGACTTGTGTCTTGGGACTTTGCAGGAGATGCAGGGGAATGAGCCTTCTGGCGAAATATTTCCTTTTCTGGAAAGCTACCTGGAGCAGGAGCGCGTGGGGTATATCCATTTGCGTAATGTCCAGGGCAAAATACCGCATTATAAGGAGGTCTTTATCGACGAAGGAGATTTGGATATCAAACGTGTACTTGCCACACTCAAAAAATGGCATTTTCAGGGAGTCATCGTTCCCGATCATGCGCCGCAAATGTCCTGTAAAGCTCCCTGGTACGCAGGTATGGCTTTTACTATGGGATATTTAAAGGCATTGTTGTAGAAATGGGTTTACTTGTAAGTCAAGAAGGAGTTTGTTTATGAGAAGGTTAATTTTTATATTATCTGTAGGATTGTTATTATTGTCTTCACAGATGAATGTTTTTTCCAGGGGGCAGTCGGGAGAAAAGGGAACGGTCGTTGCGGGGATTGTATTTCAGAATGACCAATTTATGCGCACTGTCCAGCTGGGGATGTCTGCTGCGGGGAAGGAAGCCGGAGCTACCGTTTTGCTTGGTAATTCTGATAATAAGATTACCAAAGAGGCAAGCTTGATTGATACCTACATTGCCCGGGGTGTAGATGCGATTATCATCACTCCGATAGGCAATAATGGCAGTTCCGATGCCGCCCTGCAAAGAGCAGCAGATGCGGGTATTACAATAGTATACTTTAATACTTCTGCAGGAGTTCCCGCTGTTTCTCACGTAGGAACAAGTGATGCCTCCATAGGAAAAATAGAAGGTCAGGCTGCCAGAAAGTTTATTCAAGCACGTATGCAGGGAATGCCGTTGAATGTAGCAACGATAAGTTATCGATCTCAACTGGCAGAATCAGCGGAGGCGAGGAGTGGCGGCTTTTTGAAGCAAATCAGCGATCTCCCTGGTTACAAGCTGGTAGCAGGGCAGGATGCCTGGCTTGCAGAAATGGCTGTTCGCGTTACCGGTGATGTACTGACAGCCAATCCCGATATTAACGTAATTGGCACAGCTAATGATGGTAGTTTGATCGGTTCTGTTCAGGCCGTGCGCAATGCAGGGCTGGCAGGAAAAGTTTTCGTCTTTGGCGTTGCCGGCAGCGAGCAAGTGGTGCAGATGCTGCAAGCCGATGACGATATTCTACAATTTTCTGTTGCCCACGATGCTTTTAGAATAGGGAAGGTTGCAACAGAAACCGCACTGAAAAGCCTTGCAGGGGAGAGCGTAGAAAAAGAAATAGAAGTTCCGCCATTTACGCTTTCCAGAGATAATCCGGCAGGCTTGGATAAGTATCTGGCAGAAATAAAGTCGTACCAGTAATCGTAGGCAGACCGATGATGGGAAGGACTCTTCTGGAGGTCAGAGACCTTTGCAAAGAATATCCGGGAACTGTTGCCCTGGATAATGTCAGTTGCCGTTTTGAACAGGGGAAAATACATGCGCTTCTCGGTAAAAACGGTTCAGGGAAAAGTACATTCTGTAATATTGTAGCTGGGATAACCCAGGCAAGTCATGGCAAAGTAGTTTTTAAGTCCAAGGAAGTTTCTTTCTCATCTCCTGCTGAAGCGATTTCAAATGGAGTTACAGTTGTTCACCAAGAGATGAGCCTCATTCCGCATCTCACAGTGGCGGAGAATATCTACCTGGGTAGACTGGAAACCAAAGGGCTATTAAAGAAAATCGACTGGAAAACCATTTTCTCAAATTCAAAGTTAATTCTGGATGACTTGGGGGTCTCCAATATCCGTCCGGAAGCACTGGTTGCTTCCTTGAGCATTGGTCAGCAGCAACAAATTGAGATCGCCAAGGCTGTGTCCGAAAAACCTGAATTACTGATACTGGATGAACCAACCAGCGCATTGGCGTTGAAAGAAGTAGACACCTTGTTTGAAATCATGAGGAATCTGGTAAAAAAAGGTGTTACGATGATTTATATTTCTCATAGATTGCAGGAATTATCCCAAATTGCCGACACGGTTTCTATCTTGAGAGATGGCAAATTTATTAATGCCATGCCTATGGAAGAGGCGACTCACGATAAGATACTTCATATGTTATTCGGAGAGATTTCAGTATTCGAGAGAGGTATTCTAGAAGACCACAGCTACAAGAAAACAGTGTTGTCCGTTGCAGAACTGACACGCGAGCCATTTTTTCGGAACGTTAGTTTTGACTTGTACCAGGGTGAAATCCTGGGTATTGCCGGATTGATGGGGGCCGGCAGGACGGAAATTTTGAGGAGTATTTTCGGGCTTGATGTGTTTACTTCAGGAAAGATCACTGTGAATGGAGAGCCCTTGAAGAAAAAAGACATCAACCCGGTAAAGATGAAAAAAAGAGGTATAAGCTATGTCTCTGAAAACAGGAAAGAAGAAGGATTGGTACTGGTATTAAGCTCTCATTTCAACTTGATACTGGCTTCCATGAAAGATATAATTTCTAAAAATAAATTTTATATTAATAAAAAAATGGAAAATGGGTATGTCGCAAAACAAATTCAGGCCTTATCTGTCAAGCTTGCAGATAGTGAATACCCGGTAACAACTTTGAGTGGTGGAAACCAGCAAAAGATTGTTGTTGGGAACTGGTTGAATACTAATCCCCAAATTATGTTTTTTGATGAACCATCGAGAGGCATTGATGTAGAAGCAAAACAACAAATTTTTCAGATCATGTGGGAACAGAAGGAAAAGGGCGTATCCACTCTCATGGTCTCTTCCGAATTAGAAGAATTGCAGGAAGTCTGTGACCGGATATTAATATTGAGAAATGGGAGAATCGCTGAGGTATTATTGCCTTCTCAAGTAACGGTAAACGAGCTTTATAAAAAATGTATGGTTATTTGAGCTTAGGCATACAATCTGTATATTACATTGGGAGAGCGTTTGATGGGAAAAAAGTGGAATATTACTCATATAAAAACATATACCTTAGAATTAATAATATTGTTGTTAATTCTGTTATTAGCATTTACAGCCCCCGGGTTCTTTACTGTAAGAAATTTCCTGAATGTTTTGAGAAATGTTTCCATGCAGGGCATCATTGCATTTGCAATGACTATGGTAATTATATCTGGAGAGATAGATCTGTCTGTGGGATCTTCTGTCGCATTCACAGGGTGCCTGTCCGCCGCTCTTGTCCGCCTGACGAGAGCGGCGATGGGGGATATTCTATCTCCGATATTTGCAATCATTATTGTATTATTATTCGGTGTTCTACAAGGATATTTCATTGGATTTATCAGAAGAAAATATAATATGCCGTCCTTTATTATTACACTGGCTTTGTTGACAATGCTTTTTGGAGCAGCAAATCTTGTTACAGGGGGATTCCCAATCGCACCGTTTCCAAGTTGGTATGGGTTTCTGGGTAGTGGCAGGATATGGGGAATCCCCTTCCCCGCTATTATTTTTATTCTTATGCTCTTTATTGCTCATTTCCTGCTGAACTACACAATATTTGGCAGATCCATATATGCAGTTGGCGGAAATATGAAGGCCGCCCGCATTTCGGGTATTGATATTTGGAAAGTAAAAACAAAAGTATTTATTATCACTTCTACAGTTGCAGCCTTCAGCGGCATTTTAGTCAGTTCTCAAATACTGTCTGGAAATGCTGGCACCGCAAGAGGCTGGGAGTTAGATATTATCGCTTCTGTCATCATTGGCGGAACAAGCTTGTTCGGAGGGATAGGTCGTATTTGGGGGACCTTTATCGGGGTATTGTTTTTAGGTGTTATATTTAATGGAATGACACTGTTAAATGTTAATGAATACTGGCAATACCTAGTTCGAGGCGCAATTATATTGTTGGCGGTACTCCTCAATGAGGTCAACAGAGGAAGCCTGAAACAGGATTAACCTGAGCTTCTAAAATTGAAAAGGAACTTGATAATGACCGAAAGATTTTTAAAAGACAAAAAAGCTGTCATAACAGGAGCATCTCAGGGGATAGGTGAAAACATTGCACGAGTCTTCGCAGCTCGCGGGGCGGATGTCATCCTTGGCTATCTCGGTAATCCGGAGCGAGCTGAACGGGTCGCCTGCGATATTTTATCGAACCATAATATACGGGTAAAGGCAATAGAGGCTGATTTGGCGGATCTGGAGGCTTTGCGCAACTTTATGCGAGAGGGGATAGAGTTTCTGGGGGGGATAGATATTTTGGTCAATAATGCAGGTGTTGACAGTGTGCATCATGCACTTGAACTCCCGGCGGAATGTTGGGACAAAGTGATGGATGTCAATTTGCGAGCCCCATTTTTTTGTGCACAAGAAGCGGGACAAGTTATGCGTCAACAGTTTCAGGATAATCCAGAAAAAGAATCAGTGATTATTAATATTTCCTCCATTCATGATGATGTGCCTCGTATGGGCTTGATTCATTACTGCTCCGCCAAGGCGGGCTTAAAAATGATGACTCGCTCTTTAGGGCTGGAATTTGCCGAATTTAATACGAGGGTTCTTTGTGTTTCCCCTGGAGCAATTGAGACAGACATGAACCGTGAGGCGATTAACCAGACTCCCGGTAGAAAGTGCTTTGAAAGCTGGATCCCGATGGGAAGAATTGGCAATACGCGCGAAGTGGCTGAGACGGTAGCGTTTTTTGCCTCACCATCTGCTTCATATATTACTTGTTCAACGATATATATCGACGGAGGGTATTCCCAGAATGTCCTCAAGTACGATGACCGCGCTATTTAGGAGATAAATTATGAAGGGAGCTCTCAGCGGCGTCACAGTATTAGACTTCAGTCAACTGTTAGCCGGGCCATTTGCGACTCAAATGTTGGGTGATTTGGGTGCCAATATCATTAAAATCGAAAAACCCCATGAAGGAGATCTGTTTCGACATCTTACGTTCTTTAATCAGAAAATTAAGGATCGGGAAACTCCGTGCTTTATGGCATGGAATCGAAATAAACGCTCCCTTGCCATCGATCTCAAGCATCCGGAGGCCAGAAAAATCATTTATCGCCTGGCCGAAACAGCGGATGTCGCCGTGCAGAACTTTCGGCCAGGGGTCCTCGCCAAGCTCGGTTTTGCTTACGAGGATCTCAGAAAGGTCAATCCCTCAATTATCTATGCCAACAACTCTGGGTTTGGAGCTTCCGGCCCCTATGCCAGTCGACCTGGTCAGGACTTATTAGTGCAGAGTCTGTCCGGGATTGCACAGCTGACTGGACGAAAATCATCACCACCGACTCCGCTTGGGGTGGCAATACCCGATCAACTCAGTGCCTTTCACCTCGTATACGGCATTCTGGCGGCTTTATATCACCGGGAAAAAACCGGTGAAGGGCAAGAAATCTCGGTAGACCTACTGCGCTCGACACTGGCTCTGGAGAGTCAGGAACTAATGACCTTGCTCAATATGGATGTCACGTATGAACGTCCGGAATCCGGTGTAGGCCATCCGTTTTCTGACGCTCCATTTGGAATCTACCAGTGCTCCGATGGTTATATTGCTCTGGCAATGGGGAAATTTGACCGCTTGACAGAAATGCTGGATGCTCCCGGGCTGCTGGAAAAATACCAGGATCCGCAGCAACGATTTGCCCGGCGGGACGAATTATTTTATGAAATCGAAGCTATCACCAAAACTAAAACTAAAGAATACTGGCTGGAATCTTTATTAGAGGTCGACTTCTGGGTTGCTGAAGTAAAAGATATTACTCAGGTCCCCGACGATCCCCAAGTCCAGTATATGAATGGAATCATTGAATACGAACACCCTGCTGTGGGGAAAGTGCGCGCTGTCGCACCAGCGATCAGCTTGAGCCAAACCCCGCCTGTGGTGGAACATGCCCCGCCGCAAGTGGGGCAGCATTCCCGTCAGATTCTCAGCGAATCTGGATTTGAATCAGATTATATTGAAGAATTACTGGATAAAGGAGTGATTACCACTACAGAAGGATAAATTTATGATAGAAATATTTGAGTATACAGAGCCCTGGTTCCAGCCCGTATTCTTTTCGGATACATGGCAGATTGCGTTGCTCAACCATGCCCCGCAACAAGAATTGGAGCAGCTGACGAAACTGGATATTCATCTGAAAACAGATGAAGTCTTTATTCTTCACAAAGGAAGGGTGGCTCTTATCACAGCGGAAATTGATGAAAAACCTTACATATACCATATAGAAATTATGGAAGAGGGAAAAGTTTATAATATTCCTAAAAATGTCTGGCACAATATTGCCATGCGTCCTGATTCTTCAGTGTATATTGCGGAAAACAAGAATACACACGAGTTCGACTACAAATTCCACAACCTGGATGCGATGGAAAAGAAAGCGATGAACCAGGCCGTTCAAAGCTGTTGGAGCGTGTCGTAGTGTGCGGCTCTCTCCGAGGCATTACATGGGACCATGCCCGTGGGTATGATCCTTTGGTGGCCGTAAGCAAGCTTTTCCAGGCAAAACACCCAGGCTGCCATGTGATTTGGGAAAAGCGGAGTTTAAAAGATTTTGGGGATTATCCATTAGAAAAGCTCATCCCCAAATACGACTTAGTCATGTTGGATCACCCGTTTACTGGAGAAGCCCTGGCCGAAAATTTACTGAGCCCCCTCAATGGACTTTTGAGTCCCGAACACTTGGCGTTACAAGAACAAGAAAGCCTCGGTCCGAGCTTCTCCAGCTATATCCAAGGGAACCAGGTAATGGCACTCCCCGTCGATGCAGCCGCTTTAGTCAGTGCCTCGGGCTTGCCCGGAAAGAAAACGCCGGAAACCCTGGCAGAGCTGTGGGGATTTTGCAGAGACCTTGGCAGAAATGCAGTGGCGGCCCCCCTCTGTTCTGTCGACGTATGGTGTATATATCTCACCTTATGCTCTCAGTGCAGCAATGACAGTTCAAGTTCTTCTTTCTTTACAGAAACACAAATTGATGAATATATCAGTCTCGAAGCGATAGAACTACTGTATGAACTCATTTCCTGCCTGAATCCACAGTCCTTTTTTATGAATCCCATTACCTTATTTGATGCCATGACAGCCGATAATGCTGAAATTCTATATGCTCCGTTTGCATTTGGTTATACCAATTATTCCCGCACCGGGTATCGCCAGAATCGTTTGCAGTTTTTTGATGCACCGATATTGGGACGCAACAATTATTCCACATTACTGGGAGGGGTCGGAATTGGGATATCCGCACAATCCAGACATTCGCAGGAAGCGGCTGAGTTTGTACAGTTGCTCACAAGTGTAGAGATTCAGCAGGGTATATTTACCCATTCCGGGGGGCAACCGGCGCACAGGAGTGCCTGGCTGTCGGAAGAAAACAATGAGATGTGCGGCAATTTCTTTTCCAATACTATCGCAACACTGGAACGAGCTTATGTCCGACCCAGATTTCCAAAGTTCAATCTTTTTCAGGAACAAGCATCCACTTACCTGCACAGAGCCATACAAGAAAAAGAAAAAGGAAAGCTTATCACGGCTCATCTGAACCAGATGCTCCACCAAATTACCGGAGGGTTTTCGTAATGGCTTCAGCTTATCAGTATCTTCAGCTGGAAAAATTTCAGGAAGGGCAGATTCTTGTTATAAAATTTTCTCGTCCCGAAAGCTATAATGCGATGAACCGCGCAATGATGGATGAGCTGATCCATGCTGCAAATAATTTAGAAGAAGACCCCGGTATCCGTGTTGTCATTATAACGGGGCAGGGAACTTCTTTTATGGCAGGTGCGGATATCAAAGAATATGCCTCCGCAAGCGATGAGGAGTTTTTTGCTTTTCAGCGCAAGGGAACTTCTATTTACCGCTCTCTGGAAGAATGCAGTCTGCCTGTAATTGCCGCTGTTCAGGGGTATGCATTAGGGGGGGGATTTGAAATAGCGCTTGCCTGCGATTTTATTCTCGCATCAGAAAAGGCGGAGCTGGGTCTGCCGGAGGTTCATCTAGGCCTTGTGCCCGGCGGAGGCGGCACCCAACGCCTAATCCAGAAAGTTGGACTGAATCGTGCCAGAGAACTTCTGCTCACCGGAGATCGCTATGACAGCCGGCAACTTTGCCAGTGGGGAATTGTCAACAAGGTTCTGCCGGAGACTGATTTCTTTGCAGAAGTACTCCAATTTGCCGCAAAGCTCAGCAGACGGCCGAAAGCCGCCCTCACGCAACTGAAGCAACTCGCCAGACTCAGCCTTCCCTCCGCCGATCTGTCCTCCAAACTTTTTTATGAAGGACAAACATGTTATCACCTCTTCAAAACAGCAGAAGCACAGGAGCGAATTGATACATTTGCGAATAAAGGGAAGCCCAAATGACGATCATACTCGGCTCCTACAGCGATCAAATCGGACTGCTCCTCTGGACCCCCGGGCACCGGAAAAGCGTGTTCTTTCCCGCCAACCCCAATCCCTCATGGCTGCACTGGGAAAAGGCAGACCAAATACTCTTTGCGGTGGAGGAAGCCCCGGACTGCGGCAGACTGCACAGTTACCGCCTGGACCCCCGGCAAAAACGCCTGGAGCCTGTTTCCAGTGTGGAAAGCCAGGGAGCATATCCATGCCACATTCTCGCCGTCCCGGAGCTCAGAGAACTCTGGCTCAGCAACTACATGGGCGGCCCCGTCTGTAAGATCCGGTATACCGGGACTGGAACCCTGTCCCATCAAAGCAGTATACAACATCGCTGGCCGGACGATGCCGGACTGAGAAAAGGCACGAATGCCGCGCGGCAAGAAATGAGCCACCCCCACTCCTGCCTGCTGGCACCGGAACGAAACGGTTTTTACACAGCCGATCTGGGCTTGGACCAAATCATCTACCACCCGCTCGATGCCCCGGATAAAGAATGGGAAGTCGTTACCAGGCTTCCCGCCGCTTATGGCCCCCGTCACATGTGCCTGAGCCGGGACGGGGCTTATCTATATGTCATCTGTGAATTGCAGCCCTGGCTACTCTCTTTTAAAGTCGGTGCCGACGGGCAGTTGGAGCCAGTACAGCAATGCCGCATCACGGAGCAAAAAGAGCTGAGCCAGTGCTCCGAAATCTGCCTGCACCCGCGGCTCCCCTATCTCTATGCCGCCAACCGCAACGCGGGCTATATCGCCCAGATAAATGCGGGTGAAGCGGGAGCACTTCGCTTTGTCCGCGAATTTCCATTGCGTAGCAAAAATCCCCGTCACATTGCCATCAGTCCCGACGGAGAGTATCTTTTTGCCGCTTTGCAGGACAGCGATCAGATACAGATTTTTTCCATAACCGCGGGGCCGGAAGACGAAGGAAACTTGTGCCCGGAGCTTGAAAGTATCCCCTGCGAAAAACCGGCTTTTATCGGCTTTATTTGAAGGGAACCCAGAAAACTTTATGAGACACAAAATAGTTACCGAATGGCACAATGATCCGGATTTATTCGATCTGGTTCTGACGGAACTGTATACCCCCGTCGTCGGCGATATTCTCGACAGTCTGGGGCGCTATCACCAGTTCCTGCCGCCGCAAATAAAGGGAATACAAGGGGACAGCCGTCTGGTGGGGCGGGCGATGCCGGCCAACATGATCGATGTCTACGGCGAGCAGGCGCAACCGTTCGGGCGGCTCACCGAAGCTCTGGATCAGCTGCGGGAAGGCGATATATACCTTGCTGCCGGGGGGCAAATGCGCTGTGCCTACTGGGGGGAAATTCTGACTGTGACGGCCCGGATGCGTGGGGCCCGGGGTGCCGTGGTCTACGGTTATCACCGCGATACCCCCCAGGTATTGACTCAAAACTGGCCGGTATTCAGTCTCGGGGGCTTTGCCCAAGATTCTTCGGTGCGCACCAAAGTCGTAGAATACCGCTGCCCCATCGAGATCGGAGGGGTCTGGATTCAGCCCGGCGACCTGGTTTTTGGCGATATGGACGGAGTCTTGATTGTGCCGCAGGAACTTGAATCGCAAGTAATTGGCAAGGCCCTGGAAAAGGCCCGCGGAGAAAAGCTGGTGCGCCGGGAAATCGAAAACGGTATGAGCAGCACAGCGGCTTTTGCGAAGTACGGAATTTTGTGAGGGGTTGCCTTCGATACACCTTGGATTTCTGCCTTTCGTTCTCCGAACTCAAGGCTAAATTCTACGGCACTCAGGCAGCGGAGGTAAGTGTATGGAGGCCTTTCCCGGTTGCTGAGTGCCGTAGAATTTCAAGCGGAGCGCATGAGTGCCGGCATTCTCGTGCCGGTTCGGGTGTTGGGCACCCGGACTGCCGTCTTGTATTATATTTCTCCAGCTTGCTCTGCGAACTTCACCGCATTGCGGCGGGCCGTTTCCACGTACGGGGCTTTGGGACTTTCGGCCAGAATTTCTTTCACCCGGCTCCCCAGTAACTCATTTATGGCCTGCTCGCGGGCTGCCTGCTCTTCTCTCCGCACAAATCTTTGGGCATACCCCAATCTCCTCCTTGCGGCTTCCCGTCCAGCCACAAAGCGTTGATGGCCACGTCTTCAAGCTTCCCGCCCGATTCTTCGAGGCTCTGAGCATCGAAGAGGCTGAGCGAGCAGCGGTAGCCCTGCGCATCACTTTGGACGGATTCCCCCTTACCCAGACTGCTTCCCTGTCGATGGGGCATCGCCTCATCCAGCCAGGCGCGGAATATTGTGTCTATCTTCATCATCACCCCCACCAGGCCCGGAGCCGCTGCTTCGCCCCATCGACAATCAAATCCAGCCGCTCCGCGATCCCTCGCCGCCCGCTGTCCCCAGCAGCAGAGGGAACGCTGTATACGTGTCGGCGGTGCTGCCCCGGCTGATCAAAGTTCCCGTTTTCATTTGCCCCCGGCTCTGGCCCGCCTCCTGAAAGCGCAGCGGCCCTCCTCGTCGCAGTACATCCAGTAATTTTTTTTGCTGTGCGCCTCCAGCAGGGCGTGCAACTGGCGCAGATGAGCGCGCTCACTGCCCTTCAAGCTGTAGTGCCGCAGCTCGAAATCCTCCCCCTCAAAGCGATACTCGCAAAGCTCCCGCAGCACATTGCCCCAGCGCTCCCGGTGGAAGTTCAGCAAATGCTCTGCACCAGGCCCGTGAATAAAGTCTGCCCATCGCCCTGCAGCACATTGGAGTTTCTGACCGCTGCGCACAAGGCGTGGGTAGGGAAGTCCTTGGGCCTTCTTTGTTGGTGCGCGGCCAGGCTCTTATCCAAACCCGTGAAGGGTTACAGTTCTCGCAGAATTTATTTTTCCAGCACAACTCAGTGGAAATCTTATGTTAAGATTCAATTTGCATTTAATGATATTTGCAAAGCATTTCCCATTTTTCATCAAAATATAATTACATACTACAAAAGTAATATTTTTGTATTTATTATTTTTATTAACATTATCAATTATATATTCAAATTAAATGATGATTAGTTTTTTCTTTTTCAGCATATTTATACAGTAAAATCAAGAATAAATATTCATCTATTTATTAAACTAAATAGATGAGGTTTTTCTATTATAGGTCTTGACAAAAACCGGATGTTGTGGATAATTCTGTACTGTGTAATGGATATACTATATTGGGAATATACAAAATATATCAATTTTGTGGGATTGCTATGATAGAGTTAAAAAATGTAAATAAATTTTATGGGGACAGCCACGCTATAAAAAACATATCGTTTCAGGTGCAGGAAGGTGATACTTTAGTATTGCTGGGTCGTAGTGGCTGTGGTAAAACCACCACACTGAAAATGATAAATCGGCTGATTCCGTTCGACTCCGGCGATATTCTGATCAATGGCAAATCCATTATGGACTGGAATCCGATCCGGTTGCGGCGCAATATTGGTTATGTGTTTCAGAATATTGGTCTGTTTCCCCATCTCAATATTTATGAGAACCTAGTGGTCGTGCCCAAACTGCTGGGTTGGAGCAAACAGCAAATCACCGAGTGGCTGGATAAAATCTTGAACATTCTGCAGATCGACCGGGTTTTGCTGCGGCGAAAACCGCGCCAGCTTTCCGGAGGTCAGCGCCAGCGCATCGGTGTGGGGCGCGCCCTGATCGGGAACCCCAATATTGTACTGATGGACGAGCCGTTTGGCGCTTTGGATCCGATTACTCGTGAAGAGATTCAAGAAGAATTTTCCTCGGTCAAGCACCTGATTCAAAAGACTATTGTCTTTGTGACCCACGATATTCACGAAGCCTTCACCATTGGCGACCGTATCTGCCTGATTGAAAACGGAGAAATTGCCCAACTGGGAACACCGTATGAGATTGTGCACGAGCCGGCCAACGAATTTGTCGAGCGCTTTATCGCCCGTCACATGGGCATGTTAAAGAAGGAGGTCAGGCAATGAGTTTTTGGGCTTATTTCGTCCAGAATATCGGAGATGTTTTGCTGCGTACGCTGGAGCATCTGCAAATCACTGTCATGTCGGTAGTGATTGCCGTGTTGATCGGTGTGCCGCTGGGCCTCTTGCTGGTTCACTTCCGCCGGATGGCACCGCCGATTCAGTATTTGTTGGGCGTAATGCAGACCATTCCCAGTCTGGCTCTGTTGGGCTTTCTGATTCCGATCGCAGGTATCGGCTTCAAGCCCAGTGTGATTGCCTTGGTAATCTATTCGCTGCTGGTCATCGTGCAGAATACGATCATCGGTATCAAACAAATCGACCCGGCCATTATTGAGAGTGCCACCGGAGTCGGAATGACCAAATGGCAAGTCTTGTTCAAGGTTCAGATTCCGCTGGCCCTGCCTGTAATTATTACCGGAATCCGGGTTGCCACAGTCACCTGTGTGGGTATTGCAACTCTGGTGGCAGCCATCGGCGCTGGTGCGCTGGGGACTTTTATTTTCCGGGGAATTGCCATTCTGGATACGAATCTGATTCTGGCGGGAGCCGTGCCGTCTGCATTGCTGGCCGTTTTGCTGGACACCCTGCTGGTTCTGGTTGGTAAGTACATGGATCGCAATTAATCCTAGCCACTCACATGCAGTAAAGTACCTCCCCCCCGCTCCAGCAGAAAACCATAGAAAGCCCTGAAGCAAAAAGAGGGCTGAAACCTCCATCTATTCCAAGGAGTATCCATGCCTTTTATATGACGAAGGACAGCTTAATGATTCTGTTCTGCCCGGTGCAGAACATTAGACCGGGAAGCTCTCCGGCTTCCCACAACCATCTATTTTGGGAAAGGAAAGAAATGAAATATGAAGACTAAGTTTTGCTCTTTTATTCTAGCTGTAGTACTGCTGATCACTTCTGTCAGCAGCTTGTTTGCCATTGGCAATTCCGGCCAAAAGGGCCGGACCCTGACAATCGCCACCAAGAATTTCACTGAAAATATTGTGCTGGGGCACGTTATCGCCGAGCTGATTTCGGCAAAAAGTGACAACATCAATGTCCAGTTGAAAGACAATCTGGGCAGCACTTTCGTGGTTTGGAAGGCCCTGCAAAGTGGAGATATCGATATCTACCCCGATTACACGGGAACGATCTATCAGGCACATCTCAAAAAGGAGAAAAAGGTCAGTGCCGATGAGTCGCTGCGCATCGTGCAGGCGGAAATGGCAGACAAGTATAGCATGAAGGTTTTTGAACCGTTTGGTTTGAACAATACTTATGCCATGGCCATGCTGCGCAACCGTGCCGAGAAGCTGGGAATTGGCAAGGTTTCGGATCTGGCCAAGCATCCGGACCTGATCGCCGGTTTTGACAGTGAATTTGCCTCGCGCACTGCCGATGGCGCTGAGCCGATGTTTGAGGCTTATGGTTTTCGCCCGAATAAGCCCATAGTTCAATTGGAAATAGGGTTGCGCTACAAGGCTGTTACCGAAGGTCAGGCCGACTATACCGATGCCTACACCACCGACGCCAAACTCAAGCGCTTTGATATGGTAATCCTGGAAGATGACAAGCAGTTTTTTCCGCCCTACTACGCAGTAACTGTCGCCCGACAGGATGCTCTGGCCCGCTTTCCTGAGCTGGAGGGTATTCTCTCGGCTCTAAACGGCACGATTGCGGATGCAGAAATAACGGACATGAATTACGATGTCGAAGAAAATCGGACCAATCCTAAAGATGTGGCAATCAAGTTTCTGAAGTCCAAGGGCCTGATTCCGTAGCTTCTCGTTTGGGCCATTTGATTTTACTGCTTAAGGGAACCTCTAAAAGGCAGCAGCGGTTTTTGCCGCCGCTGCCTTTTTTTGTGTGTTTGGTCTGTCAGCTTCCTGAGAGAGAATATTGAGCCTGCGAATAATCTTGCGGAGTGTACGATTCGCTATTCGGTGATTGGTCAAAAGATGAGGCGGAGTGTACGCGGTGCTGCGGGGGCGCGTTGGGGCAAGAGGATTGGGAGCGTTCGGGCAAGATGCCAGCGCCGGAGCGCATTCGTCTCTGAAGCGTTGGATGCATTTGTCAATATCAATGCCAATGGAGGGCTTGGGGGAGGCCTAGGGAGGGGGTTGGGCCTTCGCTACTGCCCCCCCCCGGACTCCGTGAGGATTATGGCAAAATTGATGTCAATTTCTCCGGGGAGGTTGGGCTGGGAAGAGGTCCGTTCTTCCAGCCTCCGTGAAGGGTTACCAAAAATGGATTGGTTAAAAAATCAGTACACAAAAACGGATTTACCAGAACACTAGACAAGATAACCCGCATTATCCATGGCTTGATGAATATTGCGCAAGGCAGTTTGTAAGCTCTCCTGGCAGCTTGTCATGTCTTGTCCCTGGTGCCACATTTCAATCACGAAAGGCCCGGCGTAGTTGAGTCGCCGCAAAATCTTAAAATATGCCACAAAATCAACAGCGCCCTCACCAATGGTCAGATCGCGAAATTTCCCTGTAAAACCATCGCGAATCGCTAATGTGTCTTTTAAATGAATGGCAACCGTTTCATGAATCCCTGCGCCAAGATTGGCCTCAAGATCATTATTCCAAGCAAATAGGTTGCCCAGGTCAGGATATACTCGCAGCACAGGGGAACGAACTGTTTCAGTGATCTTTAGATACTTGAAAATGGAATTTAAATATTCGGTATCCATGATCTCCATGGCGAGGATCACCCCGGCGCTTTCTGCCATATGGCAGGCGTTTTGCAAGCCTTCAAGAAAGAACTGGTGAGTTGCTTCATTGTGAGGCTCGTAGTAGACGTCATAACCGGCGAGCTGAATGATGCGAACCCCCAGTTCGTAGGCCAGGTCTATTGCCTGTTCCATAATATCGCGGGCGCGGCGCCGGATTTGGGAGTCTTTACTGCCAAAAGGAAAGCGTCGATGAGCACTCAGGCACATGGAATGAATTGGAAAGTCCACATCCCAGGTATGCTGCCTCAGTTCCCGGATCTCTTCCCTGCCCCAGTTCAGGCGCGCTAGGCGCAATTCTGACTCATCAATGGAAATTTCCCAATAGTCAAAACCCAACTGGCGGGCACAGATTGTGGGCTCTGCGAAACCGGCAGCGGAACTAATATCGGGCAGAGCCTTCTCATACAAACCGATGCGGCGTTTGGGAAACGAAAACTCCTGCATCTTTCCTTCCTACTTAGAAACCGTTCAATATCTTGCTTTTGGGAACCTCTAAAAATTCCAATTTTGCGCTGAGCGGCGATCTTGTTGCCGAATCGCTTCGTCAGCAAAGCCTTACCATACAACAAAGTATGCCTCGGCTTCACTTCCTCGCACTCGGCAAAATCTCATCCGCTCAGCATCAAAAGCGAGTTTTTAGAGGTCCCCTTTTGTGGTGGGTCGTAAGGATTCTCCGCAATGATGAAGAGGCTGAGCAATACTGCTCACGAGACTTCCCGATATGACGGCAATCACAGAGCAGGGCCTTGCTAAAAACGGAGAGCCAGACCACCCAGAGAAAGTACCTCGGTTCACCGCGGAATTGCAGATATTGAACAGATGTTTAGTGGCCCCAGTATTGATTGATGACATTCCGGTAATTTCGAGCCGCTTCCCTAGGGCTTGCGGCATTGCGCAGGTTGCGGCCCACGATGAAACTCCGGATAGGAATCCCCTGAAACAGCGGCAAGGCCTCAAGTGGCAGTCCTCCTGTCACAGAGACTTCAAAACCCATGTCGGACAAAGTTTTGACCACCTGCATATTGGCTTCGCCCCATGTGCCACCAGTATGCAGCGCATCCCGGCTTTGATGGTATATCACCTGCTTCAGGCCAATACGTTGCCACTCCCCGGCCTCGTCATAGGTCCAGTTGCCAAACAATTCCACTTGAATTTCACCACCCAATCTGGCGGCAGCTTCTACGGCCTTGGTTTTGGTGGCATTGGCAGCATTACACATTACCGTGACCCAGTCTGCGCCGCGCTCGCAAGCCATTTGCGCAAGTTCTGCGCCCGCATCGACAATCTTCAAGTCGGCGACAATCTTTTTGTCCGGGTACAGGGTTCGCAAAACCTGGATGGCTCTGTTCCCTTCCGCGAGGCAGAGCAGAGTCCCCGCTTCAATCACATCCAGTTCAGGTGCCAATATCCTTGTGGATTCAAGGGCTTCATGCAATGTGAAACTATCTAAAGCCAACTGTAATAAGGGCTGCTTCATATTGTTCTCCAGCGCGGCCCGCCTGCGTCGGGCCGCATTTGGCGCGGCTCCTGCCTCAGCCTGCCTGGAAGCCGGACAATCAGTCAGTGTCTGCTTGTTTTGCCGTGTAAACCCAACAGAGAAATCAGTTTGCATTCCCTGTAACCAAGGCTTTGACCTTGTCCGCATAGCTGGCGATATTCATCAGATTTTCGACCGTCACCAGTTCCGTTGTGGCGGGAATCGGCCCCAGCTCTTCGGCCAGATGAACCGCGCAAATCACAATCTGGTAGTCACGCAGTGTGCCTTTTGCTTCATCTAGGCCGCAACTTTCCACCATCACATCCAGCCCTTCATCTTGGGCAAACTGTGATAGTTTCATTTTCATAATCAAGCTGGTGCCCATACCGGCACCACATACCGCTAATATTTTCATTCTCATCGCCTATATATTGGGGACCTCTAAAAATTCCAATTTCGCGCTGAATCGCGATCTTGTTGCCGAGTAAAGGTTCTGCCTTACGGCAGGATTTGTAGTGAATGGCCCGCTTCGCCCCGCCATTCACTACCGTCAGCAAAGCCTTACCATACAGCAAAGTATGCCTCGGCTTCACTTCCTCGCTATCGACAAAATCTCGCTGATTCAGCATCGAAAGCAAATTTTTAGAGGTCCCTATTGTTCTAAAACAAGCCGCCTGCCATCTTTAGGATTGCCGTAAACGCCAGCCAGATTGTCTCAAAGTCAAAGTTGTTAATCCATCCTTGAAATTCAGTAATCTTCGGGTCAGCTAAGCCGGTAAAACTGGCCATAAAGGCCCCGAGAGTGATCTGAATAATACCGGATAGAGTACAGAAGATTGCGACAGCACGTGCGCCACCATACTTGTTGGCAAATACAGCGATGGTCGCATTGTCAAAAAACATAGCAATAAAGCCCGGTATGGCAAGGATCGGGGAACTGAAGAGAATCAGGAAGCCTACTCCGATAAAGCTGCCCAGCGCTCCAAACAAAAAGCCAAATAAAATGGTTACCGGATGGGCAAAACCGTACACAGCGGCTGCATCAATTGCAACAGCAGTACCAGGCAGCAGCTTTTGCCGGATACCCTCAAAAGACTGCTGGATTTCGGCAACAAACATTTTAACTCCCAGCATGATCAGCGACAGCGCAACGGGGAAAGCCAAGGTGGTCAGAATCAAGCGTGTTACCCAATTTTTACCGGGCAAACCCTTCATGTTGGAAATTGTTTCCGGCCCCATCAGCAGCATGATAATGCCAATGAACAAGAACATGATGATGCCCGAAGAAATTACCTTATCCTGCAAGATCCTGAGGGACTTGGGCAGCCGGTCTGCATACTCTTCAATACTTTTTTTCGGATTGCCCACAAGGGGGCCCAATTTGTAGGCCAGCCAATCGCCAATCATTTGTTGGTGGCCTATTGAAAACCCCGCGCCACCTGTGATTTCTTCGGTTGGTTTCAGCAGCATTGTGCCGGTATACCCCCAATAAAGAGCCAGATATAAACCTGAAATTATTACTGTAGGCCACAGACTAAAGCCTAAAGTATAATGAACAATCCATGTGGCCACCACGGAATGGATGTACATTAAATGACCGGTTACATATACCGTTTTCATTTTGGTCACTTTGCGCAGCAGAACAAACAAAACGTTCAAAACAAAGGCGAGAACCAAGGTGTAACCCACCCAGGAATAGCCATCTACATGCACCCCGTTGACAGAGACGCTCTTCTCCAACGCCGATGTCGCTCCCGGCAGACCACCGCCTTCAGGGGAGAGGAAAACCCCTTGAATCCCAAACCTATCGACAAAAGCATTCAGGATCGGGCGGAAATTCCGCACCAGCATACCCGTGCCCGCCTGCAAAATACGAAAGCCAACTATGGTCTTGATGACCCCCCCCAGTACTTGAGCAGGATGCTTCTTCAAGGCGATGTAACCGATCAGGGTAATGGCACCCAGAAATATCGAAGGCTCTCCGAGAAATCCCTCAAAAAAAATATCTATGACATCTTTCATAAACTATGCCCTCTAAAACCTTAAGGGAACCTCTGAAAATTCCAATTCCGCACCAGACTCGGTCTTTTTGACGGAGCAGCTTTGTCACGAAAGAGAGGAAGCAGGCTCTTTGCTGCGCACGGCCTGCCAGCTCACCAATGCTGCGCCAGCTTACATTGGTGCCATACAGCAAAGTATGGCTCGGCTTCCGTTCCTTGCTGCCGCAAAAAATCCCTTCGTCTGGCATCAAACGAATTTTTAGAGGTCCCCATAATTGATCAAAATATTCTACTCGATCATATCGATCCCAGTCTAGCACGATTTTTTCATGTTTGCAAGCAGAAAATATTTTTATTTTACAGGAGTCTTAGAGTATCCGATTTCAAGTTGTCCAATGTCCTTATTGCCAAGGTAGTGGCTTCCAACCGCGACGGGAATCGGAAGAAAGGCCTGAGCTGCTTTAGAGGTCCCCTTTAGTTTTCTCCGGCGAGACGATAAGGGAATCGCTAAAAAATTCCCCATATTTAATGGTGTGCTAATGGCAATCTTTCCGGTGAATAGCTTTGTTTGTAAAGCCTCTCTTTACAATAGATTATGCTTTGATCTTGCTTCTTCACTATCGCGGGAATCTTGCTCATTCAGCATCAAAAGGCGGTACTGTTGCCCGAAGTGGGCAACAGTACAAATATCATAAAACGATACTATTTTTAGAGGTCCCCTTTAGAGGTCCCCTTTAGAGATTTCCTATATTGAGGCAACGACGACTCGTATTCCCATATCAGCAAAACACTGAGAATCTTCTTTTTTTATGCCTGAATCGGTTACTAAAATGTCAACTTGTTGAATTTGGGCACATACAAAGTTTGATACCACAGTAATCTTGCTGCTATCGGCAACTACAATAATTTTACCCTTGCAATTCTCGATCATTTTTTTATGCAGGCTGACATGCTGGTACCAAGAATTAGTCACCCCGTATTGAGGGTGGATGCCGTTGACTCCCAGTATCGTGTAGGAGCTGTAAATATTTGTGATGGTATTGAGTGCCAGATCACCGGAAAGAGAGTGGGACTGGTAACGGTACTGCCCCCCGACGATAATTAATTCGAGCGCGGGCATGGCATTCCCGCCGTTGAGCAGGTAAACGCTGTCTACATTGTTGGTGATGACCTGAATATTTCGGTGTACCAAGTGACGCAGCACTTCTAGTGTGGTAGAGCCACTGCTGACAAAAATGATCGCTCTGTCGGGGATCAAATCGGCGGTCTCCCGGCCAATGGCGGTCTTTTCTTTTTCCTGCAAATGTTCTCGTTTGGTATAAGGCAGTTCCAGCTGCTGATTTTTTAACGGTAAAGCTCCGCCATGTATTCGTTCCAATAGACCTTGCTGTTGCAGAAAGTCCAGATCTCGCCGAATTGTAATCGGCGAGACTCCCGTGCTGGTGCTGATTTCATCGATTTTGACGATACCGTCATTGGCCAATGATTCTAAGATGTGCTGGTGCCGTCTGCCAGACAATTTTCTCTGTGCCACAATTGCTCCCAAAATATTCTGTAGGGGACCTCTAATTAATAGGTGATTGATAAGATACTTCCAAGAAATTTTTAGAGATACCCTTTTTCGCTTATCATTGGAAGTAAATTTCCGGAATTCCATACCATACGGATAGGATAATATCAAGTCCAGCATAGCTTTGCCAAAAAGTATTAGAAAGCTTTAAGGGAACCTCTAAAAATTCCAATTTCGCACCAGACTCGGTCTTTTTCACGGAGCAGCTTTGTCACGAAAGAGAGGAAGCAGGCTCTTTGCTGCGCACGGCCTGCCAGCTCACCAATGCTGCGCCAGCTTACATTGGTGCCATACAGCAAAATATGGCTCGGCTTCCGTTCCTCGCTGCCGCAAAAAATCCCTTCGTCTGGCATCAAAAGCGAATTTTTAGAGGTCCCCTTAAGATTTGTTTTCAATGTTCAGCAAGTGAAGGCTGGGTTCCTGAAGGCCACTATTGATCTTTTTGATCGATTTGATAGAATTATGCTATTACATTTAGTGGAGTGACCGAGTATGGACGTGTACAAACTCAATAAGGAAAAATGGTTAAACGCAGTATTTCCCGAATGGGGAACCTGGCTCAATGAAGAAATTGAGCAGGAAGTTGTACAGAAAGACACCTTTGCCATGTGGTGGCTCGGCTGTACGGGGATCTGGCTAAAATCGGAAGGTGATGCGAATATCCTGATTGATTTTTGGACTCAAAGTGGCAAGCGGACCCAAAAGGTTCGCGAAATGAAAAAACAGCACCAGCACCAGCGGGCAACCGGTTGTGTAGCCTTGCAACCCAACCTGCGCAATATACCCTGCGTACTGGACCCCTTTGAAATCAGGTGCGTTGATGCGGTATTTGCCACTCACAGCCATGGGGACCACATCGACCCATATGTGACGGCGGCGATTTTGCAAAATTGCCCCGATACTGTGCCCTTCGTCGGTCCGGAGTCCTGCGTTGGGTTGTGGACTTCTTGGGGTGTGCCCGAATCGCGCTGCCACACAATGCGTCCGGGAGACAGCTTTCGCGTCAAGGACAGCGAAGTCCTAGCACTGGAATCTTTTGACCGAACCATGTTGCTGACTGCTCCGCAGGGACAGATACTAAAAAACCAGCCTGTGCCGGATATGGACCGTCTGGCCTTAAATTACCTCGTCAAAACTCCCGGAGGTTCCTTGTATAATAGTGCGGATTCCCACTATTCAAATTATTTTGCCAAGCATGGCAACGAGCATCAGATTGATGTTGCACTGGCGGCTTTTGGGGAAAACCCTCGCGGAATGACTGACAAACTCGGAGCCTCTGATGTCTTGCGCATGGCCGAATCCTTAAATGCCAAGGTAATCATTCCCATCCATCATGAAACCTGGACCAACTTTCTCTCCGACCCCAAAGAAATCAGGATGCTATGGAACATGAAAAAGGACCGCCTCCGGTACCAGTTTAAACCGTTTATTTGGCAAGTCGGCGGAAAATTTATCTGGCCCGGTGACAAGGATGGAATGGAATTCATGTTTGACCGAGGTTTTCATGATGTATTTACCATGGAACCCGATCTGCCCTATACGGCCATCTTGTAGTTTTTTCTCGGTAGTTTTTTCTCGGTAGTTTTTCTCGGAATGGAATTTTTAGGCGAGCTTCCCTTATGGCTTCCCACTCAATTCTTTCAGCGACAATGCCCAGGATGAAAGATCCTTCATATCGGCCGGTACCACAATCTTGGTCGCCTGACCGTCGGCCAAGGTGCCGATGGCCTCAAGGCTCTTGAGTGACAAATACGCCCGATCGGGAGCAGCCTGCTTAATCAGCTCAATCGCTCTGGCTGTGGCTTCCTGAACGCGCAGCAAAGCTTCGGCTTCGCCTTCGGCCCGGCGTACCTTGGCGGTTTTTTCGGCCTCAGCCTCAAGAATCACGGCTTTGTTCTTGCCCTCGGCCTCTAGGATGGTGGCGGTTTTCTGGCCCTCGGCACGCAGAATCTGCTCGCGGCGCTCGCGCTCCGCTCGCATTTGCTTCTCCATAGCATTCTGAATATCTTCGGGCGGCAGGATATTTTTGACTTCTACTCGGTTGACCTTGATCCCCCAAGGGTCGGTCGCCTCGTCCAGAATCGCGCGCATCCGGGTGTTAATCACATCGCGCGAACTGAGGGTGTCGTCCAGCTCCAACTGGCCGATGATATTGCGCAAAGTCGTAGCGCAGAGGTTCTCCAGCGCCGTGCGGGGGCTCGAAACACCGTAGACAAACAATTTCGGATCGGTAATCTGATAAAAAACTACCGTGTCGATCTGCATTGTCGCATTGTCCTTGGTAATCACGGCTTGTGGATCAAAATCAACCACATGTTCCTTGAGTGAAACGCTCGAGACAATGCGGTCTATCAAGGGCATTTTAATGTGCAGGCCCTGCTCCCAGCTGCACAAGTATGAACCCAGGCGTTCCAATACATAGGCGTTAGACTGCGACACGATACGCAGGTTGGTAAAAATCAGCACCAATAAAATGATGAGTAAAATAATGATAAGAATTTCCATCATATATATGCTCCTAATAAGAAAATTTTCCAGAGACTCATATCTTATTGAATTATGAAAATTTGTCTCTTATTGTCAAGTTATGGGAAGGCCGCTAAAAAGCCCGGTACTCGTAAGTTCCTTGGCTGCTCCGGCTACTCCGCGCGGCGTCTGCGCAGCAGGCCGCTGCGCCCGGATTTGGCAGATTTTTCTTCGTCGGGGCCTCCCGCTGGAGTCCCAAGCAGCCGCGCCGAATAATTCATATTTTCGGCCTTGGTCTCAATCAAACCGCGTGTTTCGACTGAGGCCATGAACTTTTTAAACTGATTGAATCCCAGCTGTCTCACCTCAATACCCTGTTCGCGCAGGCGGTTGTTCAGAATGCCGTAGAGCAAGTAACCCTCTTCGTCCGCATCTTTATCGCCACCGCTCTCAGCGGCCTGCTCTAAGATGGCCAGCAGGCCCCGTATGGCTTTTTGCAGCGTCAGGGCCCCAGTATGAGTGGCCTGTTCGACTACGCGGATTACCTGCTCGCCATCCTCATCATCTCCGGCAGAGCCCTCCTCGGCCCGGCTCTCAATACGGATATAATTCCCTTTGACTGCGGACGCAATAAACTGGCTCCAGCGCTGGAATCCCAGCTTGCGCTCGCTGAAACCGGGGTTCAGCATCCGCATCTTAATGCGCAAGGTACTGAGATTGATCGTCTTATCTTCGCTTTCCAGTGCCTGCACTGCTTCGCAGAGTTGGTCAAACCAGTAACTTGAATCCTGCCTGTTGGGCTCTTGTCCTGCTTCGTTAATTTCCACCCCGCTCCTGTTGCGACCCAAACGACCAAGTCGGGGCTTTTTGCCATCCTTCGCATTTTTTGTGTCTTTATCATCTCTGCCGGCTCTGCGGTCATCCTTCACTGCCCGTCCCGTCCGTGAATCCTTCCCGCTCTTTCCATCTTTCTCATCTCTGGTATCCCGGGCATCGAGCCTACTCTTATCCAGCCTCGGTTCATCCGGCTCATCGTCATCACTGCTGGGAAGCAACTCGTGATAGTCTTGGAAGCTATCGGAGATCATCAGTAAATCCTGCGAAGCATTACGGATGTCGCAAATAATGTGGATGACCTTGCCCATGCGCCGCAGAGGCCGCAATAGCGGTCGGAAATCGCTGTCGCCGGTCACCAGAACGTAGGTGTCAATGTGCTCGTACACGCGCAGACTGTCCAACGCATCGGAGACCAACTGGATGTCCGCACCATTCTTGCTGCGCTGATTGCGGCGGTAGGGCAGATGTACCATGTAGAAATGATGCTGGGCCAGCTCCAGCCCCAGATGGTGGAAACGTTTCTCGCTCCAGTCGGCGTAGGCGTTTTGCACCACGACTTTGCCCAGACTCTCAGCAAACTCCAAAAGACCGTCGGTAAAAAAAGAACCCCGCCGGGGCGTCACATTTTCGATGTCCCAAAATATGGCAATGTTCGATGCATTCTGTTCACCTTCATCTTTTAAGTCCATTTCATCCATTTATTTGATTCATCCTTTAGGGGATCTCTAGAGGTGCCCTGGAAATGCTCCACCACAGAAAGATGCTGCGCCAGCTCGCGGAAAAGGATGGTCGGGCCTTGCTGTGCCCGGCCCTCCCCATTTCTCCAATGCTGCGCCAGCTCGCATTGGAGCATCAAAACGCGGTACAATTCTCACAGAAAGCGACATCATTTTTAGAGGTTTCCTCTATAATGATACGGAGTTTTAAAGCATTACAGACACATGGGCACAAAAAAACTCCAGTTTGACCCGGCAGACCAAGCGGATACATAAACCAACAAAATATCCGGTGCCGAGCGAAGCTGGAGCTTTGTAAGAACTTATTTGATCGTATCTTTCAAGGTTTTGCCAACGACAAACTTGGCAACTTTGCGAGCTGCAATTGTCAGATTCTCACCGGTGGAAGGATTGCGACCCTGACGTGCAGCGCGGGATACAACTTTGAAGGTACCAAAACCAACCAGCGTTACACTGTCGTTTTTCTTCAAAGCACCGACTACAGAATCCTGGAAAGCTGTCAAAGCTTTTTCGCAGCTTCCACGCGAAAGGCCCGATTTCTTGGCCATATCTTCGATAAGTTCTTTTTTATTCATAAAAAAAACTCCTTTCTATTTTGTTCTGCATGCCAGTATAATGCCGAAGCCAATAATTATGCAAGGAATTCCACAAAAAAATATGATTTTTTTCGTGAGAATACCTTTTATATCAACATTTTCAGAAACTAAATAATTCTATCATATTACAATAAAAGTATTTATGTCACTATCTGTGCACTGTGTTCAACAGTACAACTGTAGCACCTTTTCCGCCATCCCGCTCCGGCGGATGTCGGAATTCCAGAACGGGACCCTTGCCCTTGGCTTCTTCTAAAAAGTCCCGAACCATGTTCTGAAGCACAGCTCTACCTCCGCGGGAATGGTGGCCTTTGCCATGGATGATGAGCAGCTTGCGCAGGCCGTTGTTGCAGGAACGATGAAAGAATTGCTGCAGACGCTTCCGGGCCTCTTCCTGGAACAGGCCGTGCAAATCAATTTGATCGTCGATATTGCACCACTTGAGCTCCCGCCGAAGCTGGCGTAGTGGCTCTCCTTTATGTAGAGTCGCTGCCAGATCCTCAGAGCCCGTCCCCTTCTGTTGTAGATCCTGCTCGCAGGGAGCATAGTGACTCAGTAGTTCTTCGTAATGCAAGGCCGCGTCTTTGGGGTCACCTTGAGGGCATAATCCGGGGCCGGGAGAATGAAGGGAGGCATTGGAGGCTGTTTGGGCCCGCTGTTTTGCCAGCCTTACATTCTGCCCCGCTTTCTGCGAAGGTGGAATCCTTTTTTCCCTCTGCCTCCCCGGCGGATATAAGTCCAGTGCAGCATTCATGTCAAATGCCTGACCGTCAAAGGGCTGCCCGGTTTCGTTTCGGCCCGGAGCCTTGGCATGCCGTCCACTGGAGCTGCGCCCCCCATTTCCCGGAGGCGGGTACTGGTTCAAGAGCTGCTCCATATCAATGCGGGGAACGTGAGCAGCGGTATCCCGAATGCTTGACATAGCTGGTACAGAGCCGGAGTTTAAGGGTGATCTTGTTCTCTTCTTTGCCATAATCTGCCAATTGCCGACACGGGAGTTTGCATTCCTGATGATTGCCTGCTTTTCAGGCCTTGCCATTGCCCATCTGCTTGCAGCCCATATAGGGCCACAGCACCTGTGGAATCCGCACCGAACCATCTGCCTGTTGGTGGTTTTCGACAATGGCGATAATGGCCCGCGACAGAGCGATGGCCGTGCCGTTTAAGGTATGTACCGCAACGTTTTTGCCTTCTTCATTGCGGTAACGGATGCTCAGACGGCGGGCCTGGTAGTCAGTGCAGTTGGAAGCCGAAGTGACTTCACCCCATGAGCCCCATGAGCCCCATGAGCCCCATGAGTCCGATGAGCTCGTTGAGCTGCTTGTGCCTCCCCTCGTGCCCGAAGTTTCGGTGTCTTGGCCGACTTCTTCGCCACGCCCTGGCATCCATGCCTCCAAGTCAAACTTGCGGCAGGCCGACGCACCCAAGTCTCCGGTGCAGATATCAAGCACCCGGTAGGGGACTTCAAGTGCCTGAAAGATTTCTTCTTCTATTGCCAGCAATTTGCGGTGCATTTGTTCGGAATCTTCGGGTTTGCAGAGCACAAACATTTCCACCTTGTTGAACTGGTGCACCCGATACAGACCCCGCGAATACTGACCAGCCGCCCCGGCTTCCTTGCGGAAGCAATGCGACAGGCCGCCCAGCAGGATGGGCTTCGTGCTGATATCGATAATCTGGTCGCTATACATGCCCCCCAGCGTGATTTCGGCGGTGCCAATCAGGCATAGGTTATTGTCTTGCAATATATAAGTATTGGACTCTTCGCCGCGAGGTTGAAAACCGATACCGGTCAGCACTTCTTCACGGGCCAGATCGGGTGTGATGCACATCGAAAAGCCGTGCTTTTGCAGGGTATCAGCGGCAAAGCGGGTCAGCGACATTTCCAGAAAGACCGCTTCATTCTTCAGGTAGTAGTACTTGGCCCCGGTAACGCGAGCAGCATTTTCAAAGTCAATCCAGTCCTGCTGCTTCATTAATTCCAGATGGTTTTGGGGCGCAAAGTCAAAGTGGGGTATCTGTCCCACTATATACAATTCTTTGTTCTCAGTATCGGTCTTGCCCACCGGAGAGTCTGGATGGCTCATGTTGGGCAGCTGGAGACTGCGCTGCTGTAATTCGGCATCCAAGTCCTGAAATTGCTGTTCTTTGGCAAACAGTGTTTCTTTGAGTTTCCTGCCCTGTAAGGTGATTCGCTGCCGGGCCGCTTCTCGCCGGGTGGTGTCCATTGTGCTCAGTTGCCTGGCCGCTGCGGCGTTTTCATTGCGTTGGCGGCGCAGCTCTTCCAAGTCTTGACGCAGGGTGCGGTGTTGTTCATACAAAGCGACAATTTCACTCACCCGGGGGGGCTTGCCCAGAAAGCGCTTATCGATATTGTCCTGCACCGCTTGGGCATTTTGCACTACAAATTTCAAATCCAACATATGTGTTCCTTCAGCAGATTCTAAGCAGCGGCTCAAGATCCCAGCGCGGCTATCGCCGCTCCCAGCAATGGTGCGTTTTTTACTTGTTTGATGCGGTAGTATCGCTTGCGTCCTTTGGCTTCTGAGAGAAGATAGTCCAGCCAGAAGCACACTCGCAACGAAAAGCGGTGCATGGCATAAAAAGTTGAGCCGTCGACCGTCAGGCAAATGGGGTGCAGCGGTGACTGTCCCCTGCCACAGCGCAGGATGCAGGCTGCCATGTTGACAGCGGTAAACAGCGCGCTGCGTTCCAGCAGTGCCTCAACCAGCAGATAAATGCGCTCGCGCGCATCGGCATCAAGCTGCTGCTCTTCCAGCCAAGCCGCTAGCGGCCCTGATGCCTGCCCGGCGTTCGGAATCTGGCTTGGGTACTGCAATAGAGCATTTACTGCTGCGCTGCTTTGCAGCGGCAGCTCGGTCAGACATTCCGGCAGCAGGCCCTCACGGGCTGCTGCGCGCATTACCATGCAGGCTAGTTCGCCCCAGTAGCGCCCGGAACAGGCTTTTTCCTGCAGGTAGGTGCCTGGATTCTGAGTCAGGGAATCGTATTCCCGGTCGATCGGGCTCTGCGGGAACAGGGCGTAATTGCCCGACTCAAGATTGACCACAGTACGGGGTGACTCATAACGATGGTCCAGCTGAGCGATGCCCGCACTGGATTCGGCATGGCAGCTGTTGATTCCCGTGCCCAAAATGTAGCCGATAAAATCCGAATAAACCGCATCATCTGCGGCGGAGCGGCCTGCCAGCAGGGTTGCTACCGTATCGTTAACAATCGTGATGTGCCGGGGGGCCTCGTCCGGGCCAAAGTTCCGGCGCAGCACTTCCAGCAGGGCCTTTCCGACTTCCTGGCCCACCAATTCGGGCACTTTGACTTCCTTGCTCCACTCTAGCAATTTGCCGCCCAAGTCTCCATTTTCCCGCAGCAGAATCTGGGTTGGATAGGAGAAGCAGAAGCCTAGACAATCGGGCCCCTTACCATAAGCTCGCCGATGCGCTTGCAGCACCGGACCGGCAAAGTCGGCAATTTCAGCCAGAAATTCGGCACTACTGAGGGTTTGGCGCAGGGCGGGTAATTCACGCTTGGCAAAGCAGTCGAGCTGCGGTGCTCTGCCTTCCGGCAGCGAGATGAGGGCACGGCGTAGATTGGTGCCTCCGGCATCCAGCACCGGGACGGCCTGGTCCCGGCGGAAACTTTTGTCCGGAGAGACGTAGGCCGGAAGCATTTTCAGTGAGCTGCTGCCGGGCTGACGCAGGCCTTGCTCCATTTGCGCCAGGTAGTCGCTGAGCAATGTTTCGGGGTCTGCGGCAAGGTTCGCTGGGTAGACCCCTTCGCTACTGTAGGCCAAGTCCTGCTGTATTAAAAAATGCTGTACGGCCCGGCGGTTCGTCTCCGTGCGAAGATTGGTAGATGGTGACATGCGGTCGTTCCTCTGCCGCCATTTCCCCGTTCTGATTTTTCTTCCAAGCAATCAGGAACTCGGCAGGTTATTAGGGAATTGGAGTTTTAGCGATCGGCAATTTCTATCAGAATTGCCATCTTGTTTGTGTGTAATGGTTCCGGGCAAGGCTGTGGCCAACAGGACTCTACCACAGTCTTACTGCCATCAGCAAGGTCCTGCAATGCAATATTTTTCACTATCGCACCAAAAGGGTACCTCTAAAAATTCCAATTCCGCGCTGAATCGCGATCTTATTGCCGAATAGCTTCGTCAGCAAAGCCTTACCATACAGCAAAGTATGCCGCGGCTTCACTTCCTCGCTATCGACAAAATCTCGCTGATTCAACATCAAAAGCGAATTTTTAGAGGTACCCAAAAGAAAATATCCGGTTCGCAGATTATGATTCGGGCAGTCTGAGCTCGTCTGCTAACGGGCAAAGTTGCCGTCAAATTCACTTCTGACCGGAATCCCCAGTTTCGCGAGAGCTTCAGCGGCACTCAGTTTCTGCCAGATCGCCAGTTGTAGCGGCTTGAGCAGGTCGCGATTATCGCACAGCAGTGAGGCTCCGACAAGTTTTTCGTCTCGGTCAAGGAAAAATTGATAATAGTTTCCTGTTGTTTCATTCAACAAAAAGTGTCGGCCTGTGATACCACACTCCGCAGCACTGGCAAGCGGCGGGGCTAGGAACAAGACTTTACCTGCCACTTCCATCTTGATTCGGTAAGCCTTGCGCTTGAAGTCCGGCAATTCAGCGGCATCAGTTCCTCGTGCCAGCCGCACCGCATTCAAGCCGGCCAGTTGTCCCAGGTCCATAGCTTCGTGCCATAAGCTACAGCACCCAGAATGGTCAGGATACTCCCAATTGTCACCGCAGGCAAAGACATCAGCTGCGATCAGTAAATTGTTCTGCAAGCTTGCATCCGGCGGAAATAGTTCGTTTACCGGCCGGGTGCCAGAGCAGCAAATCACCAGATCCGCACCTCTAAGTACAGAGTCATCCGCACCGCGGACTCTGTGCTGCCACAGACACTCTACCTGTTGCTGTGCCAGATCCTGCTTTAGATAAGTACTGATATAAAGTGCTTTCAGCCGGGAAAGGGGTTCCTCATGCGAATCGATCAGACGGACCTGTTTGCCGAGCTTGAGCAGTTCATAGCAAGTCTCCAGTCCCTGTACTCCGGCACCCAGCACCACAATGCGTTCTGCATATCGCAGTTGCTTCTGTAAGGCAAAGGTATTCTGCTTGTTGTGATAGAAACAAATACCAGTCTGTTGTTGTAGGGCCGGGGGCAGCACATAGCGGGCTCCGGTGGCCAGAATCAGATAATCATAGGAGTAGGAGTGCGCTTTCGTTTCCGAACTCTCACTGTGGGCTGCTTTGTTCCGGTAGTCTACCGCGGATATTCTCTCATGTAACAGCCGGATGCCGTAGTATTTTCCCAGATCGTCTGCCGTGGCCAGGGTAAAATCTTCCGCGCTAAAACCTGAGGCCAGAAACTTGCTCAAATTGGTACGCTTGTAGGGCGCGTACGGTTCTCCATTAATCAAGGTGAGAGAGGACTTCTTGTCCTGACTGCGGATACTGGTAGCTGCTGTCAGCCCCGCGATACCTGCCCCAATAATCAGGTAATGGCTATGCTCTGGCATCACCCGAACTTTCTCAGGGTTTTTCGTCCAACAGCATTTCAAACTGTTCGCTGTCTTCAAGCGAAAGGTCGTCCCAGTTGGACTGATGGAGCTTGTTATCATTTGTGGGCTCAGAAGTCCCGGCGCCGAAAGCAACGAGGTGATCCAAATCCAAATTGCCGGAGTTTTGATTAATCGCGCTGAAATTGATGTTCAGTACAGGAATCCCCTCTTCGGGGGCAATCTTGCGGACTTCCGGAATCCCGTTTTCATGCTCCCCGGTGTGGGAAACATCTTTAGCCTTTGCGGCGAACTGCTGGCCAGACAGGCCGTCTGGCAGGGGAAGGGATTCATCCGGAAGGCTGGAATGGGTATGTGGTACTTCTTGCCCGACATCACCGAGAGAGGTCCCTGCATCCGTTGCGGAGGCAGCTGTCGTGCTCTCCGCCCGCTCTGTATTTTCAATGTGTATGGAGCCGTTCGGGACTTCAGTGATCCCAGACTCATTAGATGGGGGAAGCGGACGGCTTGAGGCGGACCACTGCCCGCTCTCGGGAGCCTCCTGCATAACCTGGGCTGCTTCAGGATTGAGATATCCCTTATTTTCTGGCTCTTTGACGTCTTTCTGAACGGCAGGGTCTTGTTGCGTTTTGACTCCTCCGGACAGCTCAAAGGGGTCGTCAGGAAGTTCCAAGCGCGTGTAAAGATCGTAGCCTAGATCGGCTCCGCCCGTTTTTTCGAGAGAGGTTTCTGGTGATTGCGGATGCTGTTCCATTTGCTGCTGACTGACCACGAGCCCCAGATCATCTCGGTGGCTCAGTACGGTGAGGAGTTGGGAAATTTCGCCGCTCAATTGTTCGTCGAGACTGCTTACAGGGCGCTCCGGAGGCTGACTTTCCAGAATTGCTAGGGCTTGATCGGTCAGGTCTTGTTTCTGGCCGAGCAGCGTGGAGGTTTTCTGTGTTTCACCCGAAGCACTTTTTCTCCCATTCACAGTGGTTGCACTGGCATTTTCGATCTGCCCGGTTTCCGACTGCAATATCGCCTGCAATGTATTGGGTGAACTAAGTTCACTCGAATTATTCTGCTGGAAGTCTTCCAAGGCTTTGATGGCATCGGTGGCTTCCGTAGTGATGGCCGTGGCTTCGCCTGCCTGTGGTTCGCTCTCTTTTTGTACTTCCTCGTCCGGGCTTGTCGGATCTGAAACCGCCAGCGAGTTGAGCAGAGTAATATAGTCGTACGGCAATGAGGTTTCCTCATCCTGTTCAGTGTTGCTGCCATCACCTACATTGTGCCGGTGAATATTTTGGTGCAGCACCGAGGCTGCCCTTGCAGTAGACGCTCTGAAATCCGAGGCCTCATCTTCGCTTTGAGCCCGCGCAGCAGTTTCTGTGAGCCCGGTTTCATCAAGGTTTGACCCTGCGGCTTGAGAGCTTCCAGTTTGCCACTGTTCAGGTATTTCAATTTGTGCTTTGGTTTTTAGGTGCTGCGAGAGTTCCCCATCAGTATGGCTCTTTGATGCATCTTCGGTCAGCCTCTCGCCATCTAAAGCATCTTCTGCATCAATCTCTGAAGAGAGCCAAGGAAGCTGTCCAACTTCCTCACCCTGCCAGCCGTTCAAGTCTTGATGCAACCGGGAAAATGAAACTGATTGGCTTGATGCGAGTATGGAATCGTCTGTTTCAGGGCCTGTGCTGAGCTCTCCATTTTTTTGCGCACTCTCAAAGCCGATTTCGTCTTGCGGTGTGTTCAGGGCATCTTCCCATTCCTGAAACTGGGTTTCCGTCAGAGAGCTAATTTCTCCGTAATTAGGGTAGTCCAGATCAATCAAGCGAAGTGATTCCCGACCCGTTTCTGCCTGTCCCACCGCTTTGGGAACTGCGGCAGAAGAAGAAAGCCGGGACAAAACCAGAGCCTCTTCTTCTGTTTGTTCTTCTACATTGACAACCGTGCCTGTTTCCAAAGTTTCCGTTTCATCGTCCATCTGTACCAGTTGCCAAGTCGATATGAGGGTGGATTCGGCCCCATCTTCAGGCTTTGCCAAGGGTAAATTGCCCTGTTTTGATTCCGGCTCAAGATCGTCCCAATCGACATCGGATTCGTCGGATTCTCTTTCTTCTTCTTTTGGCTTGGGCTCGTCTGTAACAGTGCTACTCTGAGAGCTTTCGATATTTTTCTGCCAGCCCGCCAAAATATTGCTTACAGTATCGTGAAGGTCGGCAGGGGCTTCCGGGAAGTCAGCGATAAGAGGCTCCACCTCAGAGTTAATGCTCAATTCCCAATCTTCCGGGTCTTCCTCGTCTAGCTCGACCTGTTGTATCTCATCCTCACTTTTCATGTCTTCAGAACGGGTGTCCGATCCGACCCAATCATAAGCCTTCATGTCTATAGCCGACGTGCCCTCGAGAGTTGAGGCGACTTCAGTCTTCAGTGCATCTATATCGATAGGTTTCGCGTTGGTGGAACTGACGGATCTCCCCAGGTATTCTGCAGAGACTGACTCGGAAAATTCCCCGGATAGATCTTCCCCCATTTTCGATGTTCCCAATCTGGCGGCAGCAGAACTAATTGGACCGGAGTCCAGGCCCAGAACGGAGGACTCCGCATCCGAATCGAAATCAGAAGACGACCAGCCATCGTATGCATTAACCTGTGGTTCTGCCTGTTCTGTTTGGCTACCATACTTTGAATGTTTTGAAGCGCTGAGGGTCGTGGCCTGTAGATGCTCCAGGGAGTTCAACTCGCGCCGGATTTCTTCTTCGAGCTGCTGCAGGATTCTTTCGTCGTCGGAACTCTCATCAGTCGAGGCGGCCCGGACAGAAGAGGGCCAAGGAACTGCCTGTTCGGCCAGCTCTTCTTGTCTGCTATTACCATCAACCCGGGGCAGGTCCTGTTCTGCTGCCGTATCTGTTTCTTCCGACTTGATTCCTTCCTCTTCCGTCCAGTCCCGCGAGCTTCGTGAGCCCTCTTGTGGTAAAGCTTCCGGGAATTCCCTTTCTAGGTCACGCAGGGCGGCTCGATCAGCGGGGCTCATTTGCTCTTGTAGTAAAGCTTCCGGGAATTCCCTTTCCAGGGCTTCCACAATTGCACGCTGAGCGGCCCGCTCAGCGTGCAATTGATCCTGCAAACCGTTTTCTTGGCTTTTGATAAAGGATTCCCACTGGTCCCACTGGTTTTCCATCTGTCCCAGCGAGTCCTGCATAGAGTTCATATTCTCTTTTATGCCTTGAATATCTGCGGTCAGGATTTCAAAAATAGAACGGAATCGCTGGTAGTGGCACTCTTCCTGAAAACGTTGCCGACTGACTTGTTTTTCCAGTTGTTGTACCGATTGCTGCTGCTGTGTCTGGTTTTGTGAGAGCTCGTCCTGTTGTTTCTGTAGCTCAAGACTCAGGCCCTGTAGCTCCCGGAGCAGATCTTCCACCCGTTCAAAACGTTCATTGATGGCGGGAGCCTTGTCCCGGTGATATGGCAGTTTGATATCAGAGAAAGGATTCGTCTTGATAATAGTGCCATAGAGGAGCTGCGAAGCGTTAGAAGAATTTGCCATGTCTACCTCATTCAAGATTGTCCGGAATCTTCATTCCGAGCCAAGTTGCATTTTTCCTGCTGGTATGAGTTTTGCCCTTCTTTTCCATAGTTGGAAATTTTTGTGGCTTGCAACAAGATGAAGATTCTAAAGGGAAGCTCTAAAAATTCCAATTCCGTGTGAAATCGTGATCTTTTTCGAGAAAAAGGTTCTGCCTTGCGGCAGGATTTGTAGGTTGTGGCCTGCTCCGCCCCGTCACTGCCTATCGACATGAAGAGGCAGCAGGCCCGTGCGCAGCCAAGGCCAACCTTCCCCTTTATAAGCAAAGAACCTGCCGCCTCTTCTGACAAAGTTGTTCGTTTCAAAAGAGCGAGTAAGAGCGCAGAATGGAGTTTTTAGAGGCGCCTTATAGTATCTCGACAAATTGGAAGCTGGCTTAAGGGGCCCTCTGAAAATTCCAATTTCGTGTGAAATCGCGATCCTTTTCGAGAAAAAGGTTCTGCTTTGCGGTAGGATTTGTAGGTTGTGGCCTGCTCCGCCCCGTCACTGCCTGCCGTTGACAAGTCTTTCCAATACAACAAAGTATTGAGGGCACCTCTAAAAATCCCAATTCCGCGCTGAATCGCGATCTTGTTGCCGAATAAAGGTTCTGCCTTACGGCAGGATTTGTGAGGAATGGCCTGCTTCGCCTCGCCATTCCTCACCGTCAGCAAAGCCTTACCATACAACAAAGTATGCCTCGGCTTCACTTCCTCGCTATCGGCAAAATCTCGCTGATTCAGCATCAAAAGCGAATTTTTAGAGGTGCCCTTAAGGGAACCTCTAAAAATTCCAATTCTGCGCTGAGCGGCGATCTTATTGCCGAATAAAGTCTTGCCGCCTCGCTCCCGAAAAATCTCTCAGCGATCCACATCAAAACGCGGTGCTATTGTCAAGGCAAAGCAGGGGAGGGCGCGCGCGTATGCTTTGGGTTGATTTCTTCGCGAAAATCTGGCAAATTCCAACCCGGAAAGCGAATTTTTAGAGGTCCCCCTTTAGCTCTGGAGGCTCTCCAAACTATGAATTCTATTGATTCTTACGTTAATTCCATGAGTCTGCCGGCACTTCCGCGCCGCCAGCTGCAGGATATTGCCGACTACTGGGATGAGTTCGGCGGCTGCTTTGTGCCGGAAACTCTGGTACCGGCCCTGCGTGAGCTCAAGGCCCTGTTTCTGAAGCTGCACCGCAGCCCTGAGTTTGTCGCGGAGCTGAGCGAGCTGGAGCAGAATTTTTCGGGACGTCCGACGCCGCTTTATGAGGCCCGCAATCTGTCTCGGCAATTGGGCTCTCGTGTCTTTCTCAAGCGCGAGGATCTGCTGCACACCGGTGCCCATAAAATCAACAATACCTTGGGTCAAGGATTGCTCACGCGCTATATGGGCAAAAAGCGGGTGATTGCCGAGACCGGGGCCGGGCAGCACGGTGTGGCCACGGCCACCACCGCGGCGCTGCTGGACTTGGAGTGCGTGATTTTTATGGGTGCAAAAGACATTCAGCGCCAGGCTCCCAACGTGCAGCGCATGAAGCTACTGGGTGCCGAAGTGGTCTCGGTGGAGACCGGCTCCCGAACCCTCAAGGATGCGGTCAACGCGGCACTGCAAGAATGGGTGAGCCGCATTGAAGACACCCACTATATCTTGGGCAGCGTCAGCGGTCCCAGCCCCTTTCCCGCGATTGTGGCTTATTTCCACGAATGCATTGGCCAAGAGACGCTGGCGCAGCTGCGTCAGCACTACCAGATGGAACAGCCCGATGCCGTGATCGCCTGTGTGGGCGGTGGCAGCAACGCCATTGGCATGTTTCGAAGCTTTCTCGACATGCCGGCTGAACAGGTGAAAATCTACGGAGTGGAAGCCGGAGGCATTTCCGATGCAGCCGGGCAGCATGCGCGCACTGTGGGACTGGGGCAGAAGGGCATTCTGCACGGTTACCACTCCCTGCTGCTGCAAGAAACTTCTGGTTCGGTGGCTCCCGTGCATTCGATTTCAGCCGGGCTGGACTATCCCGGCATCGGCCCGGAGCATGCGGCCCTGAACGCCAGCGGTCGGGTCGAATACAGCTTCGCCCGCGATGATGAAGCCCTCGATGCCCTGACGCTGCTCTCGCAAAGTGAAGGTATCATTCCGGCCTTGGAATCTTCGCACGCGTTGGCCTTTCTGGTCCGCGAACAGCAGCGCTTCCGAGGGCAGAATGTGGTAATCAGTCTGTCGGGGCGCGGCGACAAAGACTTGGCGCACTATTTTGCCGCTCAGCAACAGCGCGCTGGCGCAGAGTCGCAAAATACCAAGCAAGGTGCCGGGCAGGATACTGCGTAAGGAGCAGCAAGTGCAGCAGGTTTACCGCGGAATCTACCTTTGTCTGGGTTACCCGTCGCTGGAGCAGTCATTGGGCTGCTTGGACATTCTGGGCGGGCATTCCGGTATCGATTTTATTGAGCTGGGGCTGCCGTTCAGCGACCCGATAGCCGATGGGCCGGTGATTGCGGCGGCCGCTCAGGAGGCCCTCAGCAGGGCCGCAGAGCGAAAAATCCCGCCGCAGCAGATGCTGGAGCAGGCACTGGAGGTACTCGGTTGCTCCCGTCAGTCCAAAGATCTCTATCTGATGACATATGGCAACATAGTCTACCAATTACAACAACAATATGGTTGCGGGCCCTTTAATAAGTTGCCGCTCGCGGGTCTGATTATTCCCGACCTGCCGCTGCGCGAGCAGGCTTTTTTCCGTGAGAAGGGCCTGAGCCTGCCGATGGTTCCTTTCGCCACGCCGGAGACGACTGCCGAGGATCTGCAACTGCTGGGCCGGGGACCCGCCCGGTCGGCACCGTTTGTCTATTTTGTCGCTGTAAGAGGGATTACAGGGTCACAAACGGATTTCGGATCAAAGGCACTGCGCCAGCAGTACGCCCGGGTCCTTGCGATTGAGCCTCAGCGCCCGGTAGTCGTGGGTTTTGGTGTGCAGGACAGAACTCAAATTGAGCAATTGGCGGAGTTTGCCAACGGTTTTGTGATCGGCACTGCCGCGGTGCGTTTGCAAGTGCACAGCAAGCAATACCGGGATTTTTTGGATGCACTTTAAGGGCAGCTCTAAAAATTCCCCACCACAGAAAGATGCTGCCTCTGAAGTTGACCTTCGGTACACCTTGCATTTCCGCCCTTCGTGCCTCTTATTATATGGAGAAATTCTACGGCACTCAGGCGGCGCAGGCATATTGGGTAGTCCTTCGCAGGGGGCCTTTACCGAAGTGAGAAGCACGAAAGACACGAAATTTATTTTTTCGTGTCTTTCGTGCTTCTCGTGGTTATAAAACAAAGTGAGACTGAGGGGCTTGGCCTTTTACGGTTACTGGGTGCGGTAGAACTTCAATCTGAGCGCGGAGCGCGAAAATTAGAAATTCTAGGTATACCGAAGTACCGGGCTGAAAGAAGACAAACAGGATTCTGTGGGGGGTCGGCCAACAGATTGCCGCCGCCGCTGATATATCCCCATCCCTCTTTTTATTGCGCTGTACGGACAAAACAGCTATATTGAAGCCATGGCAAGTTGCGACAGCGCGTACAAATACCTGTTTTCGAACCCGGCAATCCTGTGCAAACTCATCCACGCCTTCGTTGAGGAGGACTTTAGCGCCAAAATCCAGCCCGACAGCCTGCGCAAACTCGACCCGTCCCACCTCTCTGCCACGCTCCAGCAGCGCGAATCGGACCTGCTTTACGAGGTGCGCCTGGACAGCCAAGACAATCAAGACAGCCAAACAGCCTATCTGTATATCCTGCTCGAATTCCAGTCCACAGCCCCCAAGCATATGGCCATCCGCCTGCTCAGCTATATATCCCTGTTTTACGAACGCCTCATCAAGGAAGGCAAAAACAGCAAAGGCAAGTTGCCCCCGGTATTTCCATTGGTGCTCTACAACGGAGACCGCCCCTGGAATGCGCCCCGCAGCGCCAGCGAACTGATCAGCAGCAACGAAATACCCGCAAAATACCTACCCCACTTTCAATATGCTCTCATTGACGAGAAGCGCATCCCCGACCAAAAAATCCACAAACTGCACAACCTTATCAGCGCGGTAATTTGTGCCGAGAAATACGGCAGACCAGGGGAGTGGGAAGCGCGAATCCCGCAAATCATAGAATTCCTGCGCGATGAACCCGGGCCCGAAATCACCATTTTCAGGCGCTGGATTGCCTTGCTGTTTGGCGAAGGCATGAACGAGTCAGAATACAATCAAATCACCGCAGCAGAGGAGGTACAAAGTATGTTGGCGACACTGGCAGACGACCTGAGAGCTGAAGGAAGACAAGAAGGTGAAAAACTGGGCATGCAGAAAGGTTGGGAAGAAGGCGAAAAACTGGGCATGCAGAAAGGTTGGGAAGAAGGTGAAAAACTGGGCATGCGAAAAGGTCGGGAAGAAGGTCGGGAAGAAGGTCGGGAAGAAGAACGGCGTGAAGCTGCCCGAAAAATGAAAGAATCCGGGCTGTCGATTGAACAGATTTCAAGGTTTACCGGCCTGAGCCACCGCGAAATTACCGGGCTGAAAGAGGGCGAATAGAAAGTCTGAAAGGGGCTTCTGGAGTTGGCCTTCGCCAGCTCGCAAAGAGGAAGGTCGGGCCTTGGCTGCGCACGGCCCTCCCCATTTCTCCCATGCTGCGCCAGCTCGCATGGGAGCGGCACTCAGGCGGCGCAGTTGTCAAGGACAGTTTCACAGAAAAAGCAAATTCTGGGAGCTTTTCTTGTGATTTTCTTGCCCTCCGTAGAGAAAGAGTATATAGTTCAAAGAGAGGAAAGAGAGGAATATATTTCGTATCTCTATTTCATCTTTTGGGGACCTCTAAAAATTCGCTTTTGTTTTCTTGCGAAGCTATTTTGGAGCAAGGAAGTGAGGCCAAAGAATACTTTGTTGTATTGTATAGGCTTCCATTCCTCAGCATGGAAGAAAATGCAGGCCGTGCGCAGTAAGAGCCTGCCGCCTCTTCTGACAAAGCTGTTCGTTTCAAAAGAGCGAGTAAGAGCGCAGAATGGAATTTTTAGAGATCCCTTTTGCCAAAATCATTCCGACCTCGGTCGGAACATCATCTTTATGCATTGTTTTGCATAATAATACCCGGGAGTATTGCATAATGGGACACAAGTTCAGTAAAATTCGCACATCGCACATCGCACATCGCACATCGCACATCGCACATCGCACATCGCAGTTAATTGAATCAAGGCCATGCCGCGGGAAAATATATTTCCCCGCGGTGTTTTTGCGTCCATTCGCCCTCCTTTCCATCCTTTTCCTGGCACTCGCCTGTGGCCCCCCCGAAGATATTGGGCTCGGCCCGAATCTGCCGGCCGCGATATCTTTACTGAGCGCCGCGGAGCAGAAAGAACTGGCGGAACTTCTGCAGGCGGGAGGCCTGCACGAAACGGAACGGAGCCGGTTTGTGGAGCTTGCGGTCAAGCCTAATCTGAGCCCTGCGGAACGGGAACAGAAGGAGAAGCTTGAGAAGAAGCTTCAGGAGGCGCTTAACAAAGAGCCGACCTCCGCTGATCAACAACAAACTAAGTTGACGGAACTTCTGAAAAAGCTTAGGGGTTCCAGCGGTACCAAGACAGGCACCGCTGACCCGTCGAAAAACTTGCAGAGCATCCTACAAGACGGAACCCTGCCGACCCCATCGGAGCTGGCGGCTTACGACCAAGCTACCGCGGATATTCTGTCCCCTCTTGCCGGCAATACAGCTAAAAAACTGGGGATCATATATGTTACGGAAGCCGGGAAGGGCACCCAGGATGGCAGCAGCTGGGAGAATGCCTATGCCGCAGCCAAGCTGAAAACCGCCATTGACAGCGCGGGAACAGCAGCCAACGAGCAGAAACCCTACCTGGTAATGGTCGCAGAGGGCAGCTACGCCATCAGCGAAACCCTGAGCATGAAAAACCATGTAGCCATCATGGGCGGCTTTAGCGGCAATGGCGTCGATAAGGGCGGAACTACCACCCTGGATGGCGGGGGCAACACTCGGGTCTTTTCCAATATCAGACTGGACAACACGGCTGTGCTCTCCGGAGTGACCATATCCAATGGTCGTACGAATCTTAATGGCGGCGGCATGTTCAATAACGACTCCTCGCCCACACTCAGCCATGTTGTGTTTTCCGGAAATACGGCCAATGATGGTGGCGGCATGTCCAATGCCGACTCCTCGCCCACGCTCAGCCATGTTACCTTCTCCGGGAACACGGCAACTGAAAAGGGAGGCGGGATGAGAAATAGCCAATCTTCTCCCACGCTCAGCCATGTTACCTTCTCCAAGAACACGGCAAAACAATTGGGAGGCGGGATGGCTAATTCCGGCTCTTCCCCCACGCTCACCAATGTTACGTTCTCCGGGAACACGGCAAAGGAATTGGGAGGCGGGATGGCTAATTCCGACTCTTCCCCCACGACCACCAATGTTGAGTACTCCGGGAACACGGCAAAGAAAAACCCTGATAGGTATGACTATTCTTCAGAGATGCCGGGGGGCCCGGACCTGGGGGCCTTCGAGTCTGGCGGCACAGCACCGTAGAGCCGCCAAAGAGTAGCTTCGCCAAACAAAAGAGGCCCCGCTAGGCGGGGCCTCTTTTGTTATCTGCTTGTCAGTGAAAAGGCAGCAGAATCATTGGTCCGTCCGACTCCACAGAAATTTTTCGAAAATGAAAATTTTTAGGGTGGCCCTTTTACAAAGTCTCATGGGGACCTCTAAAAATTCGCTTTCGATGCTGAATCAGCGAGATTTTGTCGATAGCGAGGAAGTGAAGCCGAGGCATACTTTGCTGTATGGTAAGGCTTTGCTGACGAAGCTATTCGGCAACAAGATCGCGATTCAGCGCGAAATTGGAATTTTTAGAGGTCCCCTCATAATCCAAAGTTCTCAGCAGCCGGGCAAAACCGGCTTTACCAGTCTCCCGCCTGCGGCTGACGAGCAGCGAGCCATCACCTTGCAGCACGGCTTCGCCAGGTGCGGAGCGCAGGTTGTACAGCGAGTGCATCGAAGCCCCGTAGGCTCCGGCAGTCAACAGGGCAATAATATCGCCGCTGCGCGGCTCACTGAGCTCCACTTCTTCGACCATAATATCCGAAGACTCGCAAATATTACCAACAATTTTGACACTCTGGCGACCTCGGCCTTCGGCCTCGCCACTGAGATTGACAGCGTGATGATAGGCACCGTAAAAGGCCGGACGAATCAAATGGTTGAAACCCGTATCTGTGCCGACAAAGACACAGGAATCGCCAAGGTTGATGGTGGTAATGCGGCAAAGCAGCACGGTCGATTCGGCTACCAGGAACTTGCCGGGCTCCAGGCGCAGCTCCGGAGGCCCGGAATTATGGGACTGAAACTCGGCCAATGGTTCAGCGATGGCCCGGGAAAATCTGCTCAAGTCCAGCCCTTTCTGGCCGCTACGGTAACGCACACCAAAGCCGCCGCCACAATCAATAAAGCGCAGCGGCACAAAATCGCGAGCCACCTGCAAGATTGAGCAAACCGCCCTCTCAAACTCCTCAGTCTGGTAGAAGCCCGAACCAATATGGCAGTGGATACAAATCTTTCAAATCTCGTTTCCCCTAAAAAAACGTCCGGCCGATAAATTTTTTTGAAAATATATTGTTTCTATAAAACAAATTATATAAAAATAGCTCATCAAACTACAAATTTTTCCAAATTTTAGTTGACCAGTCGGTAATTTTATTGTAATTTCAGCTACAACAGAGAAGGCGAGATGGCACTCAAGAAAAAAGGGCAAATCACCAAAGAGCGTTTGATTGAAATTGGTCAAAAACAAATGCTCCAAGCCTCGTATGACAGCGTGGGCATTCAGAGCATCACGCAGGAAGCGCAACTACCCAAGGCCAGCTTCTACTATTACTTCAAATCAAAAGAAGAATATGGCAAGGAACTATTTCGGGATTACATGCAAGGATACTACGAGACCCACGAAAAATACCTCGACCGCAAAAGACATCCCGAAACTACGGCCATGCAACGGATAGAAGCGATGTATCAAAAATTTTACGACAGCCATCGCAAAAATAAATGGAAAGTACCCTGCCTGTTCGTAAAAATTGCCGTTGAAGTCAATTCCAAAAGCGAAGCGATTCGCCTCGTCATCAAGGAAGGGCTAAAACGTATTCTGGCGCTGCACAGCCTGGCGATCCGGGAAGGCCTGGAAGACGGCTCACTGCAAATTCCACGAGCTTTTGACTCAGAGACCTTTGCCGAACTGATCTTTAATCAATGGAAGGGTGCAGTCTTGCTCTCGGACGCGCAACGCAGCAGCCAGGCCCTGGACCACTTTTTTGTGTTCTTGCGCACTATGTGTCATTGCCACTGTCCGGAAGAATCGGCAGCCGGACTGTTCCCGATCAACTGATGGGAACCTCTAAAAATTTGCTATTCCTATAAAGTAAGGAGACACTGATGAAAGAACAATTTTTACAAGCCATGCAATTCCGCCACGCATGCAAGGTCTTTGACCCTGATCGCAAAATCAGCGAGGAAGACTTCCGGTTCATCCTGGAAGTGGGGCGCCTGTCCCCCAGTTCCTTTGGCTTTGAGCCTTGGCATTTTGTGGTGGTTCAGGACCCGGCCCTGCGCGAAAAACTCAAGGAAGACGCCTGGGGCGTTACCGACAAGCTGACGACTGCCAGCCATTTCGTGGTGGTACTGTCTCTGCGTAAAAGCTTTACAGAAGCAGACTCCCCATACATCCAGTATATAATGAAGGATGTGCAGAAGTTGCCAGCCGAAGTGGTGGAAAAAAAAGGTGGCCTCTATAACAAGTTTTGCCTGAGCGACTTTGACCTGAACAGTGAGCGCGCCGCTTTGGACTGGGCCGGCAAACAGAGCTATCTCCCTTTGGGCAATATGATGACCGCCGCAGCCTGTATCGGTATCGACAGCTGTCCGATGGAGGGCTTTGTCATGGAGACCAGCGAGCGTGTGCTGGCCGAAGAACTGGGCCTCGATATGCAGAAATATTCGCTTTCCTGCATGCTGGCATTTGGTTACCGGGTCAAGGAACAGCCCGCCAAAACCCGCCGCAGTCTGGATGAGGTTGTCAGCTGGAAATAAACATTTCCAAGCAGTTCCAAGCAGTCAAAGGCCAGTTTCGACTCAAATGGATTTTCGAGAGTGTTCACAAAGCAATAGAAATGAAGCATAACAAACCTGCAAGACATGGTTTCAATAGGCCCGATCTGTTTGTTTAGAGAACACTCTCAGATTTTCTTTAGAGGTCCCCTTAGAGCTTTGCTGCAAATTCTGAAGGGGCGGAAACTCCTGTTCGTCGAAAAGAGCGGCAAGAACACAAAATTGGAAAGAGCTTTTCGCAAGCAGAAAACCAAGAGGGATTATGAGCAAATTACTATCTCCAACCCAACTGGGGCCCCATTCCCTGAAGAACCGAATGGTCATGGCCCCGATGACGCGCTCACGGGCAAGCCAGCCCGGAGAGCTGCCTAATGATCTGATGGCCAAGTACTACAGCCAGCGTGCCAGTGCCGGACTGATTATTAGCGAAGCCACCCAGGTTTCGCTGCAAGGCCAGGGCTACGCCCGCACGCCCGGGGTTTACAACTCCGAACAGGTTGCCGGCTGGAAAAAAGTGACCAGCGCGGTGCATGCGGCCGGTGCTAAGATGTTCCTGCAACTCTGGCACGTGGGCCGGGTATCGACCTCCCGGGTCAACGGCATACAGCCCGTGGCCCCTTCGGCGATCATCGCCGCAGATACTCAGGTCTATATCTTTGACGACTCTCCCGGAAAGGAACGGCCCGGTGACGCCACCTTTGTCGATCTGGATCTCCCGCGTGAAATGGGTCAGGAAGATATCCGCACAACGATTGCGGAATTCCGCCAGGGAGCCCGCAATGCCGCTGAAGCGGGCTTTGATGGTGTCGAAATCCACGGTGCCAATGGCTACCTGATCGACCAGTTCCTGCGCGGCAACAGCAACCAACGTACAGATGACTACGGTGGCAGTCCCGCCAAACGCACCCGCTTTTTGCGCGAAGTGGCCGAAGCCGTAGTGGCCGAAGTGGGCGCGAACAAAGTCGGTGTCCGGCTCTCGCCCCATATTACCTTCAAAGACATGGGTGACCCTGAAATTTTTGATACTTTCTGGCTGGCGGTGGAGCAGCTCAAACAATTGGGCATCGCCTATATTCACATGAGCGAAGCCGACTGGGACGATGCGCCCGATATTCCGCTGGATTTCCGCCGCAAACTGCGCGAGAGTTTTCCGGGCAGTATTATCGTTGCTGGCAACAAAACCCCTGAAATTGCCAAGTTGTTGTTGGATGAACAGCTGGTCGATCTGGTGGCATTTGGCCGCAGTTTCCTGACCAGCCCGGATCTGCCCAAACGCTTTGAGGTCGGTGCCAGCCCAGCCCCGATTTCCGACACCCACCGGCTTTTCGGAGGCGGGGGAGCCGAAGGCTACACCGACTATCCCTGTCTTTCCTGAGAGACGGTTCAGGAGCTTCAAAGGGATCCCCTAAAAATTCCCCTGCGATAAATGACTAGGAGGTCTATTATGATTGAAAGTCCATACCCGATTGATTTTAACGAACGTCGCGGTTCACATCCCGTTCTCGCCGATGAAAGTTTTGTGCAGCGCTGGTCGCCACGCTCATTCAACGGTAGTGCCCTGCCTCAGGAGGTGCTGAACAAAATTTTTGATGCTGCGCGCTATTCGCCTTCGGCATTCAACAGTCAGCCTTGGCGTATCTTCAGCAGCCGGGCCGACCGCTCGGATCTCAAGCGCTTCCTGCAGCTGCTGGTCGAACGCAATCAGAGCTGGGCCCACCGCGCCTCAGTTCTGGGTTTTATCATTGCTCAGAAAGTCTTTGATAACGGCAAGGGAAACGACTGGGCTCTGTTCGACAGTGGCTTTGCTTGGGCGGCTCTGACCTTTCAGGCTAATCAGCTGGGGCTTTGTACCCATGCCATGGCGGGTATCCAGGCTGATAAAGTCTACGAAGAATTCGGCATCAACCGCGACAAATACCACGTGATTGCCGGGCTGGCCATCGGCAAATTGACCACGCCGGAGCAGTTACCCGAGGCTTTTCTGGCCAAGGAAAAGCCTTCGGCACGCAAACCCTTAAACGAAATTTACTTCCCCGGCGGCAGTGAACTGCAGTAAGCTGCCAAAAGGAATATGGAATAGAGTCCTGAGAAATCGGGTCAAGGAGAAAGCCATGAAACTTTATGTGTATGACCACTGCCCTTTCTGCGCCCGTGTGCGCCTGTTGGCAGGCTATAAAAAAATTCCCCTCGAACTGGTCTATGTGCCCTATTCGGAGGAGAAAATGCTGATCGATCTGGTGGGTAAAAAAGCTGTACCGGTACTGGTCAAGGACGATGGCACGGCTATGGCCGAGAGCCTGGAGATCCTTCTGTGGCTGGACCGGAACTATGGTGACCCTATTATTCAGGATGAGGACGGCAGCGAAATTGATGCCTGGCTGAGCGATGCCCTGTTGCCGCTACAGAAAATCGGCTATCCGCGCTGGCCCAAACTTGGTCTGAAAGAATACGCCAGCGACAAAGATGTAAAGGAATGGGAAGAGCGCAAGGCTCCCGCCATCGAGAGCTTTTCCAAGGCCCTGAGCGAAACGGCTCAGACGGCCCGGGAAGTCGCCGGCCTGCTGCAGCGCGCCGAAGAACTGTTGAAACAGCGCAGTGTTCTGGCCGCAGACGGTCCCCTGACCATGTCTGAAATCAAGCTTTTCACGTTTATCCGTGGCTTTACTTCGGAGCCTTCGATCGTCTGGCCCGCAGCTGTGAAGCGGTGGTTCGACGAGCGAGTACGGCAGAGTGGTATCAGCCTGCTGGTGTAGCGACAAGACCGGGAGAATAGTAATTCCTGCCGGAACTGCGATCCTGTTCACAAATTCCAGTTCGGAAAACCTGCTGCTTCACCCTGTATTAAAGGGGACCTCTAAAAATTCCAATTTCGCGCTGAATCGCGATCTTGTTGCCGAATAAAGGTTCTGCCTTACGGCAGGATTTGTGAAGAATGGCCTGCTTCGCCCCGCCATTCTTCACCGTCAGCAAAGCCTTACCATACAGTAAAGTATGCCTCGGCTTCACTTCCTCGCTATCGACAAAATCTCGCTGATTCAGCATCGAAAGCGAATTTTTAGAGGTTCCCTAAAAAGGGTATAGGGAGAGGTGTATCTCAAAGCCTCTTCTCCCTGTCTTTTATCTTTTGGAAAACGTTGTGAAAGGAATCTATCAACAATGAATACGAATAAAATTTTTTTCTCTCTTGGAATCGCCATGTGGAGCGTGGCTCTGTTACTAAGTGCCTGTGCCAGTGCTTCCGACTTGAGGCGCACAGTTCAGCCTGAAATTTATGCTCAAGTCAGCGGTGCAGTGGGCAACATCGCCTATGCTGCTGACGGTGATTTAGTCTACAGCCAGCATCCGTTTTATGACCCGGCAGTGCGGGTACTGCGTTACGATGCACAGACAAAGAGCACCAGCCCCTTTCCCAATGCGGCATGGAATACGGCCCCGGGAGAAGGGCAGACCAAAGACAGCAACACGTTTCTGAGCACGGTACTGGGAATTCGCACCGACCAGAGTGGCAAGGTGGTCTGGATGCTGGACATGGGGTTCCGCAATCAAATTGTGCCCAAATTTGTCGGCTGGAACACCGAAAGCAATGAACTGGTCGGAATTATCGAAGTACCTGCTCCGGCCAGCCTGCCCACTTCTCAGCTCAACGACTTTGTGATCGACGATACCCACGGGGTCTTTATCATCGCCGACGAAGACATCGGGCCGGGCGGAGATGGTTCGCGGGCCGCTCTGGTGGTGGTGGAACGGCAGAGCGGGAAGTCGTACCGCCGGCTGGAAGGCCATTTCAGCACGGTGCCGGATGCCGGCAAACCCTTGGTTTTTGGCGGCAAGCCCCTGCTGCAACCTGGAGGCGGGCAACCCATCTTGGTCGGGGCCGACAGCATTGTGGCCGACTCTGATGACGAATGGCTCTACTACGCTCCGCTTAACGGTGACACGGTTTATCGTGTGCGTATCAGCGATCTGCTGGATAGTTCACTCAACGAAGAGGCCTTGGCCCGAAAGGTCGAGCGCTATGCCTGGAAAGAAAACAACGGAGGCATGAGCATCGACATAGACGGCAATTTGTATCTGACCAACTTGGAATCGCACAGCATCGGGCTGGTTCCCGCCGGAAGAGTTGAGGGGCAGAGGGCCAGTTATCGCTACGCCCAACACCCGAAAATGCAGTGGCCGGACGGCGCAAGCACTGGGCCAGATGGCTACATGTACGTGGGCGCGGCCCAACTGCAACTGGCTCCGGCCTTTAATAACGGTGCCGACCACACGAGCAAGCCGTTCCTGATTTTTCGCTTCCGGCCTTTGGGAGAGTCGATACTGGGCCGCTGAGTTTCTGCTGGCCAGCTTAGTTCCGAAGGCCGCGCTGTTCTTCTGCATCGCTTTTGCGCAGGTACAGCGGGCCATCGGACGCCTTAAGGTAGCGTCGGGCCTCGTACTCGTGCCGAGCCAGTTCCAGCATATTCTCCGCCAAAGTCTTCGGCTCCGGCGGTGAACAGAAGCCCAAATTCTGCCAGACCTGTGAATCCTGTGACAGCTCTGCCAGTTCTTCCAGAAACAGCGGAGCTCCGGGCCCGGAAACTCGGAAAGGCAAGCGGTCCAGCAGAACCTGAGATAGTTCACGGCAGCCCAAGTCCCAAGTCTCCGCAATACTCTGTTCGCTTTGAATTCTCCGCATGTCTCTTGAATGAAAAAGCCGGGCGTAGAAGCGGCGCTTGCGTCCGTCAATCAGCACCAGCAACGGTATAGCAGCATCTGCAGCTTGCTCTTGAACGCAGGCCCGCCACAGGGCAAAACTGTCCAGTCCCAGCAGAGGCCGCGACAGTGCGAAGCCCAGTCCCTTGGCAAAAGACAGGGAAATGCGCTGGCCGGTAAACGAGCCCGGCCCCAGGTCCACCGCCACCGCATCGAGTTCGGAAGGAGCCAGCCCCGTCTCGTCACACAGTTCACTACAGAGCGCGGCCAGTTGCTCATTGTGCTGCAAGCCCTGCTGCCGGAACCGAAGCTGCCCGCTGCGATCCCGCAACGCCAGCAACAAGTGCTCACCGGCTCCACTGAGCGCCAGAATGTGCACGTGCGCAGCTTCCTGTGTCGGAGTTTGATATAAAGAAGTCTCTACTCTCATATTTGCTCGCGGTGAAGATTGCTGTTTCATGCGGAATGGGAGCTTAGCTTCCCCCAGGCTATTCGTATCTCTCGGGACTGATAAGGGTTGGCAACTTCCCCGGAAGTGGTTTTATTAATGGCCCTATCACGGGTTCCGTAGCTCTCTTTCCTCTCCTTCAGAGACTCATTGACCTGCGGCTTCTGAAAACGCAGCGAGACCCGCAGACAAGACAGTTGTGGAAGCGCACCGGGACAAGCTCCCAGACGTTCCGGCCATTCGATCACCGAAAGCCCCGGGCCGTAGGAACCGGCACCAAATAAAATATCCTCACCACCGATCAAGTCAAATTCCTCGCTGTCGTTCAGGCGATACAGGTCAAAGTGGTAGAGCGGTACGCCGAATTCCGGGCTCCCGGGGTATTCAAACAAGATTGGAAAGCTTGGGCTTTGCAGAGGTTCTCTAATCCCCAAGCCGTGGGCCATGCCTTGGCAGAACACCGTTTTCCCGGCTCCCAGCTCGCCACTGAGCAGGACGACGCAGGGGAAGTCCTGCTGCGAGAGCAAATATTCCGAGAGATTCCGGCCCAAGGCTTCTGTCTGCTCCGAGCCGCAGCTGTTGTGTTGTTGTTCAATGAGGGAGTTGATCACGGTCTGCCAGCTCTTGCAAAATCTTCAGTGCAGTTTCTTGCTCCTGTGGTTCCAAGTATTCAAGCGTCTGGTCAAAGTCCCAGTAGACCGAGCGCTCGCCCAAGGGGCTCAGTTCCACTATAAAAAAAGCGTCCATGCCTTCTTGTGTGGCAGATTCTTCGGCTTTGGAACCATTAAAAGATTGTACTCCGGTAATTTTACAACGATATTTCAGCCGATACAGAATCTGGCTATCGGGTTCAGTTCGACTGATATCTATGACATTTAGCAACATGTATCTCTCCAATATGAATATTAAAGGTCCCTCTAAAAATGATATCAATTTCGCGAGAATTATACAATTGTACTGCGTTTTGATGGCTCCCATGCGAGCTGGCGCAGCATTAGAGAACGGGGGAGGGCCGTGCGCAGCCAAGGCCCGACCTTCCTTAATCAAGGAGAATACATCGGGTTTGGGGATAAATCCATGGAGTTGCAGCATTTTTATAGAACTTTAGACATACTTGCAGATGAACAGGAGTCATTAAAAAAACATCTATTTACTACTCAACAGAGCTTGTTTTTGAAGCAACTAGATCTGGTATTCTATGATGTTACCACTTTAGGGGACCTCTAAAAATTCCAATCATCTCTGCCCTTAGTGCCTCTTATTAATGGAGAAATCCCGCGGCACTCAGGCGCCGCAGTTGGCAAGGGCAGCCCTCCCCAAAAAAGCCAATTTTCAGAGATTTTCTTACGATTCCCCTTGCCCTCCGCGGGGAAATCGTATATTCTTAAAGAAGAACAAGCCATTTCATATCTCCATTTCATCTTTTATTAAAACCATTCCGACCTCGGCCGGAACATCATCTTTATGCATTATTTTGCATAATAATACCAAGGAGTATTGCACCATGGAACACAAGTTCAGTAAAATTCGCTCATCGCTCATCGCTCATCGCTCATCGCTCATCGCTCATCGAAAAAATTAAAACCATATAGCAGGGGAAATTATTTCTCTGCGGGGATTTCACGCCCATTTATCCTTTTATTTTTCTGCTCCCTGATTCTACTGATCGCCTGCGATCCGCCCACCTCCGGCAGCGAGGGCGGCAGCGAGAGCGGCGGAGAGAGCGTGCGCCTTGCCTTCTCCGACCATTCCGACCGAAGCCAGAGCATCATCGGCATGCGGGAATTCCTGCTCACCATTACCGCCGCTGTGTCCCGGCCCAGGGAAATATCCTTTATCGTGGGAGAAAGCAGCACCCCGCCTCCGTGGAGCGAAGTGGCGCAGCACCCCGCCAAAATCACCCGGACGTTCCGCCCCGAGCAAAATCCGCAGCAAAATCCGCAGCAAAATCAACAGCAAAACCAGCGGAGAATCTATTTCAGCGCAACGGAAAAATTTCCCGCATCTGACATTCGCTATGACAGCAACGGCAACGCGGTTTTCACCTCCATTCGGGTCGATCTGTCCCAGGTGTCCCAGGCGGCGGGAAGCTCGGCCGAAGCCGCTTATACCCGTGCCCAAGCCCCGGGAATCATGGTCCCCGGGGAAACCTATTATGTCCACGCCTACGCTTCGGGACGCTCTGTCGCCACCCATGCCGTGAGGCTGGAAAATTACCCGACCCCCGGCAGCACCTTTGCCCCTCAGATCGGGGGCGCTGCCCCCGACAACAGACCGGGGGGAGGCACCGTAAACCTTACCGAATTTATTTGGGGCATGGAGGGCTGGAAGGGCACAGACGGCCAATATGTCCCCATTATAGAGGCCGATGAGATCGAGGCGAAGAAAGGCGAGATCTTCTTCATTCCGCTCAGGACGAGGAGCCCCGATGACTGGGACGCTGCCCAAAATACAGTCTGTGTTACCTCTCATCCCAAGAAATTTCAATTCCAACATAGTTTGGTCGATAGAGGATATCAGGACGTAATCACTTTTGGCGAAGGGAATACGGTAACAGCGAATGAGAACGCCGTAACCTTTGAGAAGTCTGCGCATCTGTTCCCGAAGGTCCTAGCAGACAAGGAACAGGACGAAACATTCGACTTCCTCTATCTCCCCAAAGTCGGCACGGATGGATGGAGCCACTATCATCAGGCTTATTTTGAGTGTTTGAATGGGCTTGCACCACAAATCTTCTATGGGGGTGGGGCCTTCCGTTTTCGGATTATTGAGGAGTGAGGGGGGCTTTGGAGCTCCCATGCTGCGCCAGCTCGCATTTTTTTATTGCGCTGTACGGACAAAACAGCTATATTGAAGCCATGGCAAGTTGCGACAGCGCGTACAAATACCTGTTCTCGAACCCGGCAATCCTGTGCAAACTCATCCACGCCTTCGTTGAGGAGGACTTTAGCGCCAAAATCCAGCCCGACAGCCTGCGCAAACTCGACCCGTCCCACCTCTCTGCCACGCTCCAGCAGCGCGAATCGGACCTGCTTTACGAGGTGCGCCTGGACAATCAAACAGCCTATCTGTATATCCTGCTCGAATTCCAGTCCACAGCCCCCAAGCATATGGCCATCCGCCTGCTCAGCTATATATCCCTGTTTTACGAACGCCTCATCAAGGAAGGCAAAAACAGCAAAGGCAAGTTGCCCCCGGTATTTCCGCTGGTGCTCTACAACGGAGACCGCCCTTGGAATGCGCCCCGCAGCACCAGCGAACTGATCAGCAGCAACGAAATACCCGCAAAATACCTACCCCACTTTCAATAGGGCACCTCTAAAATTCGCTTTCGATGTGGATCGCTGAGATTTTTCGCGACAGCAAGGCGGCAACTCGTTTTAATACTTTGTTGTATTGAAATGAGTTGACAACGAAGCTGCTCGCGGAAAAGATCGCGATTCCACGCGGAATTGGAATTTTTAGAGGTGCCCAATATGCTCTCATTGACGAGAAGCGCATCCCCGACCCAAAAATCCACAAGCTGCACAACCTCATCAGCGCGGTAATTTGTGCCGAGAAATACGGCAGACCGGGGGAGTGGGAAGCCCAAATCCCGCAAATCATAGAATTCCTGCGCGATGAACCCGGGCTGGAAATCACCATTTTCAGGCGCTGGATTGCCTTGCTGTTTGGCGAAGGCATGAACGAATCAGAATACAATCAAATCACCGCACCAGAGGAGGTACAGAAGATGTTGGCAACACTGGCAGACGATCTAAGAGCTGAAGGAAGACAAGAAGGAAGACAAGAAGGCGAAAAACTGGGCATGCAGAAAGGTTGGGAAGAAGGTGAAAAACTGGGCATGCGGAAAGGCCGGGAAGAAGGTCGGGAAGAAGGTCGGGAAGAAGGACGGCGTGAAGCTGCTCGGAAAATGAAAGAATCCGGGCTGTCGATTGAACAGATTTCAAGGTTTACCGGTCTGAGCCACCGCGAAATTACCGGGTTGAGAGAGGGCGCATAGGACGTCTGAGTGAGGCCTTCGCTGCTGCCTTTTCGCCAGCCCCGTGAAGGGTTCCCATTGAAGGGTTACCATGCTTTTATGGACTTAAAAAAGATACTCCGCTTTTCCCAACGTTCCCAACGCGCCGTCAGGGACGAAGAGGGCACAATAGAAGAGCACCAAGATGTTCCGCAACAATTGCCGTTGCAGAATATGTTTTACGGTCTGGGCTTTACTATTTTGTTTTTTTGGATATTGAAACTATTCAAGTTTCTATTTATAGCAATGACCCTATCGGTATTTAGTTGTTTTATGTTGCTTCCTATTATTCATTTTTTCGTACGTCATAGTAAGATGAATCGAACCTTTGTTTCAGCTTTTATTTCGCTAATATATACTTTGATTCTGGTATTTGCCAGTGTAATTATTTTTAACAATGTGTTGTATTTTTTTAGTAATATAAGCATATATGAAAAACAAATGAATAATATTATTAATGATATAATTACTAAAAATAATACTATAATTAAAGGTTTGAATAATGATATATTCCCAGGCAAGATTTCTATTACCCATCCAGAATTTAATATTCGTGATTATATACTAAAAAGCATCAGTATTGACTTCTATCTAAATAGTGCAAATTTGTTGTTTAGCTTTATTTCCGGAGCAATTTTGGTATTTGTATTGGTATTTTTTATGCTCAACGAAGCTGAAAAAATATCATTAAAACTAAAACATCTTTTAAAAGATCAATTACAAAAAACTATTAGTGTAAATATAAGTATTATATCAAGTAAAATATCAAGATATTTACAGATTAAAATGATAATTAGTTTTCTGACATCACTTTTAGTTTGGTTTTTACTGAGCTACTATGAAGTAGAGAATACCTTGACATGGGCTTTTTTTACCTTTGCTTTTAATTTTATCCCCAATATTGGATCTATTGCTATTACCGTTCTGATTACTCTGATGAGCATTATCCAATTTTATCCGGACTGGAACATACCGCTGATTATTGGCAGCGTGACGACAGTGATTCAGATTTTGGTTGGCAGTATTTTTGACCCCAAATTGCAGGGCCATCAGCTGGATCTGAGCCCGCTTCTGATCTTGGTTTCACTGGCTTTTTGGGGCTATATCTGGGGGGTGATTGGTATGTTTCTGGCAGTTCCGCTGCTCGAAATCCTGCGCATCACCTGTAATAATATTGAGGGGCTACAACCGATTGCAGTGTTTATCGGTTCGGGTAAAAAGCTGGGGCACAACCCTGCCTCCCGAAACAGCCGCTCCGGGCGGAACCCGGAACCTTCATCTGAACTCCCCTCAGAATAATCCGGCTGTTTCGGAGCTTGCCCGTGTTTCAAACCAGTTCCTATTTTGACCTGCCGGGGCGTTGTTACAGCATCGAAGCTCCCGAATGGAGTCTCAAGTCAAAGTCCGCAGGGTCGCTGCAAGCGCTATGCTGGAACCGGGAACTGGCAATTGATTTGGGCTTGGCTGCTGGACCTGAAGGATTGACGGATGAACAAGAGCTACTGCGGCAACTGACCGGGCTCGCAGTACCCGGCCCGACTCTAGCCTTGGCCTATGCCGGGCACCAGTTTGGCCACTTTGTGCCCCGGCTGGGGGACGGCCGGGCCATTGTGCTCGGAGAGAGGGAGGATAACGCAGGGCTGCGCTGGGACGTGCAGCTCAAAGGGTCTGGACGCACGTGCTTTTCGCGTGGGGGCGATGGCTGCCTGCCCTTTCACGCCGCTTTGAAAGAATTTCTGTACAGCAAGGCCATGAATGCCCTGGGCGCACCCGGGAGCCAGAGCCTGTCGGTGCTGCCGTTGGACTTTGCGGTGTATCGCAGCGTCCCGCCTCCGGCGCGGCAGCAGCAGGCCGTGGTACTGAGTCGCATCTCGCGCTGCCATCTGCGGGTGGGCAGCTTCGAATACTTTGCCGCCCGCCGGGATACCGAGGCCCTGCGGGCCCTAGCCGATTATCTGATCCGCCGCATCTATCCCGAGCTGGAGCACTTACAGGCTGCTGTGCGCTACCGCGCGCTGGCTGAGTCCATTGCGGGCAGATTGGCACTTCTGGTGGCCCATTGGCAGGCACTGGGTTTTGTCCACGGAGTTCTGAACACCGACAATATCAGTCTCTGCGGCGAGACCATTGACTATGGTCCCTGCGCTTTCCTCGATGAGTACCGGGAAGCCGCCTGTTTCAGTTCGATTGACGCGACCGGGCGCTATGCCTTTGGCCAGCAGCCCGCAATCATGGAGTGGAACCTGCGCTCGCTGTTGTACTGCCTGAGTCCTTTGTTCTCGGAGTCGGGCAGCGATACGACGGAGGCCCTGAGCAGCGAACTGCTGGCCGGGTTCCGGAAACAGTGGAAGCAGCACTGGTATGCCCTGCTGCTCTCGCGCCTAGGCTTTGCATCCTGGCCCGCTGCAACCTGGCCGGTTGCAGCGGGCCAGCAGGCCTCAGAAGAACAGATCAGGCTTCTGAGTGATTTTCTAGCCTTGCTGGAACGCGAGGGTTGCGATTATCACGCCGGCTTCTGGGGGCTCCTGGCCGAATTGCAAGGGCCGGGCGCAGCAACAGAGTCTCCGCTCAGCTGGTTCACCAATTTCCCGGGTTTCCAATCAGCATCCTGGCAGGACTGGTTGCGGCGCTGGCGCGCCGAGCTGTGCCGCGCCGAAGGCAGCCGGGGCGAACAAGTTGCCGCTGCGCGGATCCAAGCCCACAGTCCGCTGTTTGTGCCGCGCAACCACTGGCTTGAAAGTGCCATTCGCCAAGCCGAGGAGGGGGACTGGACACTCTACCACGCTCTACTGGCAGCAGTCAGCCAACCGTACTGGCGCAGCGAAGCGGCCTCGGACCAGTCTGCGCTGCGCCAGTTCTGCCAGTCACCTGCTGCCTTGCAGGGGGCAGATGCCAATACAGAAGAAGCGGCCCAATTTTTTCAGACCTACTGCGGTACCTGAGCCCCCGGCATATTGCAGATGAACGACGACAAGCAACAAAAATGCGCACCCCGGCAGTATCGCATCGCCATGACAGGTGGAGGTAGCGGCGGTCACGTCTATCCCGCTTTGGCTCTGCTCCAGCGCTTAGAGCAGTTCTGTGCCGAATCACGGTGTCGAAAGCAACCGGATGTGCTGCTCGAAGTACTGTGGCTGGGCAGCCGGGACGGCATCGAAAAGGAATTGCTGGCACAATACTCGAAAAAACTGTCGAGCAAATATGTAAAGCTGGAATACTGCGGTATTTCCTGCGGCAAGCTGCGCCGCTATTTTTCCTGGAAGAACTTCAGCGACCTGTTTCGCATTGTCGCCGGACTCTGGCAAAGCTACTGGCAGCTGCGGCACAAACGTCCGCAGCTGCTGTTTTCCAAAGGGGGCTTTGTCACGGTGCCCGGAGTGGTCGCCGCCCGGCTCTTGGGCATCGCGACCTTTGCCCACGAATCGGATCTGGATCCGGGGCTGGCGACCCGGCTGGCTCTACCGTGGGTTCAAACCTTGTTCCTGCCCTACGAACAAAGCCGCAAATACTACCCGGCGCGCTATCAGAACAAGCTCATCGTGAGTGGTAACCCGGTGCGCGCCGAGTTCTTTGCCGAGGCTCAGTACGAAACACCGGGAGAACAAAAGAGAAAAGGGGAGGGGAGTCGCCGCAAAATTCCGGGAGCCGTGCCCCCGGGACTCCTGCCCGCAGCTTGGCTGAATGAGGATGATCTGCTGCGTCGTCCCCTGCTGTTGGTGCTGGGCGGTAGTCTGGGGGCTCAGGAATTAAACAATTATCTGCGCTGCTGGCTGACGAGTGATCTGTGCGAGAAACTGGAGCCCTTTTATATTCTGCACCAATGCGGTCAGCAGGACTATCCGGAGCTGACTGCACTGGAACGCAAGTACACTCATTACCGGGTAGAACCCTTTATTGCCGAGGGACTGGCTCAGCTCTACCAACTGTGCCGCCGCAGCACCGGACTGGTGCTCTCGCGGGCCGGAGCCGGTTCACTGTGGGAGATCCGGGCCAGTGGCTGTCGTGCCGTGCTGCTGCCGCTGCAAAGCGGTAGCCGGGGCGACCAGCTGCGCAATGCCCGCCTGTTTGCCGAGCAGGGCTGGGCCTGGAATTTTGTGGCAGAGCCTCCTTCAAGCTTTTTGAGAATCTCTGGCGGCGATCCACAAAATATTCAAATGCAAAGAAACAGCCGGGATTTGCTTGAGCAAATATGCCGGATTCTCCATGATGGAGCCGGACCGGTCGCGGGAGCTGTCGGCCCGCAAGTCCCGGATGCGGCTCTCAGTATTGCCCGCAACTTATGGCAAAAGCTCTGCTGTAAAGCTGACGAATCATGATGGGAAAACATTGTATCGCCTTGCGAGACAAATACCCGGCTCCGGGCAATTCGCATATTTCCAATATTGCAAATGCTGGCAATGCGCAGCAATAGTCCTGCTAATTTTCGCTTGGGAAAAACTATTATTCACGAAAAAGATTGCCCATTCAGCGTAGTACTGAAATAGTGAAGGTTTTTAGATGTTCCCTGGCTTCCCGATAATAATTGGGCACGGGAGGGAGAATGGGTGAATTTTCGATTTCTATTTTAGACCTGCTGTTACTGATAGTTACAGGTTTTTTTGGTTTCCGCAGCCTGTTCAAAGGTATCGTCAGGGCTATTTTTTCGCTGCTGGGTATCAGTGCGGCCTATCTTGTGGCCTCGCTCTACTACAAGTTAGTGGCTGCGAAGCTGGCCAGTATGATCGGCGCACTCCCGTGGCTTGATCTGGCCGGTTTCAGCCTGCTGTTTCTGGGAGTGCTGATTGTGTTCGGCCTCATTGAAACCACGCTGCTCCAGTTTTTTGCAGGCAATGTGTCGTCCGGCAAGGATCTGGCCGGGCTGCTGGCCTTTTTTATTGGTCTGATGGAGGGTTTTCTGCTCTGTTCTGCCATTCTGTGGCTGTTGCAAAACCGTGACTTTCCTTCTCCTGTTTCCAAGGCTCTGTTTCAGAACAGTATTTTTGCCTCGTATTACCTCAATTACAATCCGCTGCTCTTGGGGCTGGACAGCCAACTCGATTCGAACCTGTTTCGCTAGTCTTCTGGTAAATCATTTTAGGGCACCTCTAAAAATTCCAATTCCGTGTGGGATCGCGATCTTTTCTGCGGAAAAAAAGTTCTGCCTTGCGGCAGGATTTGTAGAAAGTGGCGTAGCGAAGCAGGACAATAGCACAATACTCGCGAAGCGATACCATTTCCATCCATTCTGTTTCCTGTTATAAAATGAGAATGCAATTTGCCTGCCCTTCTGTAAGGTTATCTGCCAGCCGCTTTGCCATTTCGCTGAAATTGGCGAAGCTGGCAGGGCTTAGTTGTGCCTTCAGTATATTCCTGTTCTCCTGTCAACAGCTGCGCTTGGATACGGTTGCCGACTACAGCAGTCTTTTGCCGCAGTATCAGCTACTCTATCTGAGCCTGAGTGTGCAGCCCACAGCCCGGGCTGCGGGCTTCCCCTATCGCAAACTTTCGGACCACTTGTTGGGCAATCCTCAATTGCAGAAGTTTGTAGCCAAGCGTTTACTGCGCAGTCAATTGGCTCTGGGCCGGGCGGGGGAATTCTATGTTATCAATCAGCTTTTGTTGGGCAAGAAGTTGCTTGGGGCTCAATTGGCCGCGCAGCCGGACTGGCGCAGCATGATGCTGGAGGGGCCCGCCGCCTCCGGACAAATGGTTTACTTGCGCTGTGATACGGCCCTTGCCCTGCAAATGCCAGAGGACAATTTGCTCTACGTTAGCCGGAATCCGAGCCGGAATCTGGCGGGCGATCAGTTTCAGGAACGCGAGCAGCAAGCTTTTGCGATGGCTTGGAAGAGCACGCAGCTGCGCGCGCGCCTGCCGCGGAAATTCCGCCAGTTGCAGAACGAAGAACCCTTGGTGATCTACAGCCCCCGGCTGATCGATTTGATCGTCAGTCCCCTGTTGCAACGCGCTTTCCCGCAAGCATTGAGCTCTTTTGCCCGGGTTAGCAAGCAGTTCCCGTTATCCGAGGCACTGCTCTGGATAGAAGCCCGGCAGCTCGCCGAGGCTACGGCAGATCCCGCGGCTTACGTGTTGCACTTGGAGTTGGCCACAGGCTCGTTGCTGCTCAGCAAAGGGCTGGAAGCAGGTTTCCGGCTCTTCTTGCCCAGCCTGATACTGCGTTCCCGGCAGGAATTCATCCGGCGCCAATTGCCCAATGTGCAATTGGAGAGCGATGAGCAACTGCTACACTTGGCCATCCCGCTGAACCAAGCCAGTTTGGAAAGTATTGTCACACAACTGGCGTTTGGCCCGCTCTGAGTCCATGTCTGAGCAGTTGGCGCAGCCAGAGGAAGTAAAGCAGTCCGGTCAGGGCAGTCGGCCAGGCGGGCCAGGCGGGCTAGGCGGGCCTGCTGATTTGCGTTATTCGGAAAAGAGTGTCCGCAGTTTCGTAGTGCGTTCCGGCAAATTTACCCAGGGCCAGCAGCAGGCTTATTGGCGTTTGAAGAATCGCTACTGCTTGGAATATCAGAATTTTTGCCATCCGGGCCTCAGCGCGGAATGCGCTGAGGCCCGGATGTGGCAGTATTGGCAGGCTCTGCTGCGAGCTGACAACAGCTCGGAAACTCCACAGCCCTCGTTGACTCTACCGCCCCGGCGGCAATTGCTGTGTGAGATTGGTTTTGGCACCGGCTCTGCCAGCTGGCAGATTGCCCGGCAGAATCCCCAAGCCCTGTATCTGGGCCTTGAAGTCTACCGCAGCGGCATTGCCAGTTTGATGCGAAAGGCCGAGGAGGAGCAGTTATCGCAGCTCCGCATTATTGAGCACGACGCATTGGAAGTGCTGGAGAATATGCTGCCGCCGGGTCTGCTGGACGGCCTGTACATCTTCTTCCCCGATCCTTGGCCCAAGAAGCGCCACCAGAAACGTCGTCTGGTCAATTCCGGGAACCTGAGGCTGTTCCATCGCAGTCTGAGACCCGGCGCACACCTTTATTTTGTCACCGATTGGCAGGATTACGCTGAGGCGGTGCGCGAAGCGCTACAGCAGCAAGTGCCCGCTTTGTGGCAATTGGGAGAAGCCGAAGAAGCTATTGTAACGGGGCAGGCTTACTCGGAGCCGCAGCACTGGCGGCCCCGGAGCAAGTTTGAGGCCAAGGCCGGGCATGAGGGGCGTCCCGTTTTTGAGCTGTATATGCAGAAGCGGTCCTGAAGCGGGAGTCTGGCAGACTGTCTTATGGGAACCTCTAAAAATGGTATCGCTTCGCGAGTATTGTGCTACTGCCCTGCTTCGCCTCGGCAATAGCACCGCATTTCGATGCTGAATCAGCGAGATTTTGCCGATGGCGAGGAAGTGAAGCCGAAGCATACTTTGTTGTATGGTAAGACTTTCGTGACGAAGCGATTCGGCAATAAGATCGCCGCTCAGCGCGAAATTGGAATTTTTAGCGGTGCCCATTAACAGTCACGACTGCCCTTTACCAAAGGCCGCTCCCGGTCTATGCTGCTGCCGTGGCAACAAAACAGGCGCCCGGCCCGGGCCCCGCTGCGGATTCTGAGCCTCTGCTCTGTGCCCTGCGGCGGCAGGGTTTTTTTGACGGACTGGGGACAGAACCTTCTTTTTCGGTGCGTACCGGCGCCCGGCGCAGCATGGAATTGCAGCTTCTGCCCGAAATTTCGGCGCTGCTATTACGCATACCCTGTAGTAGCTCCCAGGAAGAAGCACTGCACTTTTTGCTGAGCAGGCGCGCATGGCTGGAGAGACAATGGCGCAAACTACAGCCCGATGCTGTGCAGAACGAGCAGCTCATGCGCTCCGTAGGCAGCGAGTCGGCCATTTTTCTGCAAAGAGGTACTCGGGCGGCTTTGGGGCAGCTCATGCCATTCTTGGGCCAAGGCTACCTGCTGCAAAGACACGCGGGGAGGGGCGCTTCCGGTCTGGAAATAGGGTCTCGGACACTGAGCTTCCCGTGCCCGCCGGGTTGCCTGGGCAACCCGGCGGGCACGGCCCTTTCAGATTGCGAGCGAAAATATCTAGAACGGGCTCTGCGGGCAGCTGCTCTGCCCCTGCTAAAGCAGCGTTGCAGGCTGTGGGAGCGGCAAGTGCAGGGTGTACTCCACAAAGATCTTCGGCAGATCAAAGTGCGCAAATACAAAGCCCGCTGGGGAAGCTGCTCTACCGATGGCGAGCTGACCTTTAACTGGCACTTGATCTTTGCTCCTCTGCGCGTCATTGACTATGTGGTGCTACATGAGCTCTGCCACCTGGGCGAATTCAACCATTCTCGACGCTTCTGGGAGCTGGTCGAACGGGCCATGCCTGCTTACCGCGAGCCCAGGCAGTGGTTACGCCACTTCGGCCACTATTTGCTGCGTTTTTAAACCCTCACTTTTTCGTTCCAAGTTTCCGGGCTCCCCTGACTATAGGCGCAGCTCGCCATTCCCACTACAATCCGGGCCTTCCTTATGAATCAAAGACAAGACAGCATGGGCCCCGACAGCACGGTTCGCATTGTATCCGGGACCGAACAGCTGGCCCGGAGCTGCCAAGAGGCTGGACAGACAGTCAGCTTACTGCTCGATCATTTGGAGCAGGTGATTCAAGGCAAGCGCGAGGTATTGCAGAAAGTAATTGCCTGTATGCTTTCCGGGGGGCACGTCCTGCTTGAAGACCTGCCCGGCGTAGGCAAAACCACTCTGGCCAAAGCCTTGGTCAAGGCGCTGGGCGGGCAAGAGCCCGGATCGCAGCAGGCCGAAGTTCAACGAGCTGCGGTGCCATGTCGCTACAGCCGCATCCAGTTTACGCCCGATCTGCTGCCCTACGATGTTACAGGCGTAGAAGTCTGGCGCCCCGATCTGCATAGTTTCGAATTTCATCCTGGCCCGGTGTTCTGCAACCTGTTGCTGGCCGACGAAATCAACCGCGCTACGCCCAAGGTCCAGTCCGCCCTGCTGGAAGTCATGGCCGAGCAGCAGGTAACGGTAGGTCAGCAGACCCACTTGCTCAGTGGTCCGTTCTGGGTCATTGCGACCCAGAACCCGATTGAGATGCTGGGAACCTATGTACTGCCCAAGGCCCAGCTAGACCGTTTCAGCATGCAGCTCAGTTTGGGCTACCCGGATCGGGAACACGAACTCTCGATTGTGCGCAGCGATCCTAGCCACAGCAGCCTTCCCGACTTCCCGGCTGTCCTTTCGCTCACTGAAGTCCGGGCCTTGCAAAACTTGGCGCGGGAGGTCTACTGCCAGCCCAAGCTGGAGGAATGGGCCGTACAGCTTGCGCACCTGACGCGCGATTCGCCCGCGATTCGCTTGGGAGTCTCTACGCGCGGTGTACTGATGTGGCTTTCCTGTGCCCGGGCCTATGCCCTGACTTGCGGTCGCAGCTACGTGATTGACCAGGACTTGCTCTCATTGGCTCCCGCAGTGCTGTGCCACCGTCTGCAACTGAGTCAGCAACACGAGAATGTGTACAGCGTATTGGAGCAGCTTCTGAACGAGGGTCGGCAAGAGCTGCCCTGAAGGATATTTCCTAAAACAGTCCGCGAACCTATTGCCTAAGAGCAAAGAGGAAAAACCTATGAATTACTGGCTGCTGAAATCCGAACCTTCAGTTTTCGGCATTGATGATCTGGAACGAAATACCCGCGAGCACGGCGAGGAACTCTGGGATGGCGTGCGAAACTACCAGGCCCGCAACTACCTGCGCGAAATGAAAAAGGGCGATCTAGGGCTCTTCTATCACTCAAACTGCCAGGTCCCGGGCATTTATGGACAACTGAAGATTGTGCGCGAACGGCTGACGGACCCCACTCAGTTCGACCCGGAGAGCAGGTACTTCGACCCCAAATCCAACCCGGAACAGCCGCGTTGGGAAACTGTCACCGTAGCCTTTCTGGAGAAGTGGATGGAGCCGGTCAGTTTAGAGCAGCTCAGGCAGCAGTTCCCCGAACAGGACTATGCCCACTTTTCGCTGGTCAGGCGGGGCAACCGGCTCTCCGTGATGCCGGTTACAGAGCAAATCTACCGGCAAATTCTGGCACTGCGGCAATAAGAAGTAAGGGGGCCTTAGTTCTGGAGCGAGCGTTTATCTTCACATGGACCGGAGTTTCTGCTAGGATGGGCTTTCCGAGGGTGGAGTGTCCTGCTCTCGAACGGGCTCTCGAAGATTAACAATTTCTATCAAGATTACAGCTTTATCCGCAATAGTGATTCTGTCTGCCCCGAGATTGCCGCCAGAAATAGGGAAGGTAGCCCGGCAGCAATATTTAAAGGTGTGGTTTTATGGATAAAAAATTTTTGTATGACCTGATGGCCGAGTTTGAAAAACGCGATATTCAGGAATTGGAATTTGAGAATGAACAAGGATCCATTCGGTTGCTTAAAGCTACCGCTTCACCTGCAGCTACTGCCATTCCCGCAGCTCTCTCAGCAATGCCGACAGAGGCGGGCCCGACACCTGTGGCAGCTGCTGAGGGAGCCGAACTGATTAAGGCTCCGATTATTGGCAACTTCTATCGCCAGCCGGCCCCCGATGCTCCCTACTTTGTGAACGAAGGAGAGCGGGTCAGCAAAGGCCAGACCCTCTGTATCCTCGAAGCGATGAAACTGATGAATGAGCTGGAAGCTGAGTTTGACTGTGAGATCATCAAGGTGCTGGTGGAAAACGGCGCGATGGTTGAGTTCGATGCACCGCTCTTTGAGGTCAGACGGCTATGATCCGTTCCCTGCTGATCGCCAACCGGGGTGAAATTGCAGTGCGGATCATCCGTACCTGCCGAGAGTTGGGCATCAAGACAGTGGCAGTGTACTCCGAGGCCGACCGCAGCTCACTGCACGTGCAGATGGCCGACAAAGCCTATTGTATCGGTCCGCCCCCTTCGGCTCAGAGCTATCTGCGAATGGACAGCCTAGTCACGGTGGCCGCCAATTTGCAGTGTGATGCCATCCACCCTGGTGTAGGCTTCCTCTCCGAGAATGCCGATTTTGCGCGCTTGGTACGCGAGCACGGGCTGACATTTATCGGAGCCGAACCCGAAGTCATCAGGTCTCTAGGCGACAAAGTCGAGGCCAGACGCATCGCCGGGGAAGTCGGGATCCCGGCCATTCCGGGCAGCGAGGAAGCCCTCAACGGCCAACCGGACAAGGCCCGTGAGCTGGCCCGCGAACTGGGCTATCCGGTGATTATTAAAGCTGCAGCAGGCGGTGGCGGGCGCGGCATGCGCATCATTCGGGAACCGGAAGAGCTGGACAACGCTCTCACCGTGGCTGCCAATGAAGCTCAGAGCAATTTTGCCGATGGCACCGTCTACATGGAAAAATACCTCCCCTCGCCGCGCCATGTTGAAATCCAAGTGCTGGGCGATGGTCGCGACAACGTGCTGCACTTGGGTGAACGCGACTGCTCGGTGCAGAAGAATCACCAGAAACTGCTGGAAGAAAGCCCTTCCACCGTGGTAGATCCAGTGCTCCGCGAAAAAATGGGGAAGGATGCCATTCGGCTGTTCCGGCACTTGAACTATGCAGGAGCCGGTACCATTGAGTTTCTGGTCTGTGAAGGGCAGCACTACTTTATGGAAGTCAACGCTCGGGTACAGGTCGAGCATCCGGTGACCGAAATGACTACCGGGGTGGACATCATCCGTCAGCAGATCCTAGCTTGCTGTGGTGAGAATATGGAAGTGAGCCAGGACGATATCCAAATTCGCGGCTATGCCTTGGAAGCCCGTATCAACGCCCTGACTCCGGGCCGGGTGAGCAGGTTCGCAGCCCCGCTGGGTCCCATGACCCGCACCGATACTTTTCTGTATTCCGGCTGCCAAGTCTCTCCGTTCTACGACTCCATGGTGGCCAAGGTCATCATACAGGCCATGAGCCGCGATGAAGGCTTGAGGCGCATGGAGCAGGCCTTGCGGGAACTGGTGATCGAAGGCATCAAAGTTAATGTGGAGGAACAACTGACGATTTTGCGCAGTTCGGCCTTCCGCACGGGCAGATTCGGCACCGATGTCTACGATAAAATTATTGCTGTCAGGCAATAAAAGGAATGCGTATGCAGGTTGATGTGCTGGAAAAAGAAAATCTCCTATGGAACCGGGGCACGACGGGCCTGAAGGTTGATCGAGAGCGTGATTGCGAAATGTGCCACAGCGTGGCCAGTGCCGAAGATCTGCGCAAAAATCTGCTGGTCTGCCCCAACTGTGGTTTTCACTTTCGCATTTCCACTCCGGAGCGCATCGCCATTACCTTGGATGAAGGTACGTTTGAAGAAGCGGGTTCGGATATCGGCAGCGTCAATCCGATCAAGATGATTGGCTACGAAGACAAACTGGAGCAGTCGCGGCGCAAGACCGGGCTGAAAGATGGCGTAATCACCGGTACGGGCAAAATTGCCGGCAATGATGTGTCACTGGCTGTGATGTCGTTTGCTTTTATGGGTGGCAGCATGGGCTCGGTGATCGGAGAGAAACTTACCCGTTTGATTTTGCTGGCAGCTGACAAGGGCATACCGGCAATCATCTTTAGTGCCTCCGGCGGGGCGCGCATGCAGGAAGGCATCTTCTCACTGATGCAGATGGCCAAGACCGCCAATGCCATCGCCCTGCTCAAAGGGCTGCACGTACCACTGATTAATGTGCTGATGAATCCGACTATGGGCGGAGTTACCGCTTCGTTTGCCATGTTGGGAGACATCATTTTGGCTGAGCCGGGTGCAATGATTGGCTTTGCCGGGAGGCGGGTCATTGAGGGCACCATTAACGAAGAGTTGCCCGACAGCTTCCAGACCGCCGAGTTTTTGCAGGATAAGGGCTTTGTCGACAAGGTGGTTGATCGCCGGACTCTGCGCTCTACTCTGCGTTTTTTGTTGGAAACTCAAAAAAACAATATATTCTAGGGGGAAGGGCCCCATGAACTGCGCTGAGCCGGGTTTTTAAAAATTTGGCGCAAATTTGTCCGAAGCCTTGGAGTATCGGAAATGCCAGCCATTTGCTGCCGGGAGAGTATCTTTTGAAGAAGCTGATTTCAATTCCGCTCATGCATTTCGCAAGGCAGCTTCAGTCAGAGCTGCCAGGACGCGGGGAGAAGTGGCTCTTCCGGTATTTGTTGTCCGGTCTGCTCATAGCGGCAACTCCTGCCGTTCTGTTTTGTTTTTCCGCGTCTCTTGTCGCTCAGCGGGGGGGAGAGTCGAGTGCTCCTTTGTCTGGTCCGTCTTCAGGCAGCCGCGGCTCTGTGCAAAGTACCGGTCCATCCCGCGTCCAACTCAGCCCGGATCAATTGCTGGAGTCGGGTTTCCGAGCTTACCACGAGAAAAAGTGGCACGATGTTATCCGGTACTTGAGCGAAGCCGTCAGCTATTTTCCGGACAATGATTTACTTTATCTGTATCAGGGAAGTGCCCATCTGATTCTGGGAGAAGACGGCCTGGCTGAGCAGACCTTGGTGAGGGGCGTCAATCTGCAGGGTAAAAACATGCAGAAAATTGCCTTTGTGCTGGGCAATTACTACTATTCGACGGGGTTCTACAACAAAGCAGTTGATGCCTATAACCTGGCAACCTGGGGAGATATGCAACTGGTGCAGGCTTTTTTGAACCGGGCCAACCTGTACCTGAGTCACGGCTTTTATTCCAACGCTCTCAACGATTACAGCTATTTTCTGTTCCGCAAACCCTTTGATCCGCAGCGGGAAAAAATTGAGGCCATCATCCAGAAGTTACTCGCCTTGGGGGCAGAGAGTAATTTCCTCTCCGAGGGGACTGGGCAGGGGGGCAGTCTACCGCGGCAAAATCCCTATCCTGGCGGTTATAACGGAGCGCAAAGTGATGCTTCGGCCGGTGCGGCCGGTGCGGCCGGTGCGGCCGGTGCGACCGGTGCGGCCGGTGCGACCGGTGCGACCGGTGTGACTGGCAATCCCGGCTCTGGATCCGTTTCGCAAAGCGGTGGAGAAAGTACAAGCAATTCGGGCAATTCAAGTTCTTCCGGGGTAAAGGAATTCCATGACGGCGATGGAATTGCGAATGGCAATGTACTGACAGATGTCAGCAGCTCCGGCAGTTCCAACAACTCCAATAGTTACAAAGATTCTAATGATTTCGGGGTTTCGTCCGGAGCTTATGGTAGAGAAGATGACAGCGGTGTCGACGGAGCAGCCGGAGCCACCGATGCCACCGGGGCGGCCAGCAATTCCGCTTTGGGTTCTTCGGGAGTATCTGCTTCGCAAAGTGGTGGAGGAAGTACAAGCAATTCCGATGCGCCGGGCACTGCTGGCGGAAGCGGACCCCGTGGAAGGGATGGCAGGGATAGGGGTGATAATGCGCTGACGGGGCCTAACAGCACCGAAAACTTCAGCAACCTCAATAATTCGGGCAGCACCGATGGTCCGGATCCCGGCAATGGGAGCAATGATTCAGCCAAAGGATCCGGCCCGAACGGGAATGGTGCCGGAGTATCCGGTGTTACCGGTAGAGAGGGCGGGGCTGGCAATGCAAGTACAGGCAGCAACGGAAACGCCAATCCCCCGGTAAACAACCTGACTCAGGGATTGGCAAATACAGCTCCGCAAAATAATGCCGGACAGAATGGCTCCGGAGTGAAGCCGAACAGCAATCCCGCAATGGCGTCGGCGAGCAAAGTTCCGGGCAGGGAAGGAAGCGGTGGCAATGGGCCGAATTCAGATGCGGATTCTGTTGGCGGCAATGGCATCGGCGTTTATAATGATACGGCGGACTCCTTGCGCTGGAATAACTCTTTGGAGGGGAGCTACAAGAGACCTCCCGGAGACACCGGTAACACAGTGGGCACCGGGGGCAGTATCCGGGCCCAGATATCGCAATTGAATCGGGCACGGCACTCGTTGCAGCAACTCAATCGGAGTGCCATTATTTTGAACCGGGAACGCTTGGATATTATTGATTCGTTGCAAGAGTTATCCGATATTGAAGAATAATCGACTCAAGAAGCTGTTTGTGAGAGAGCTCATCCTTCTATTTCAAATCTAGGGTACTTCTAAAAATTCGCTTTCGATGCCAAGCGCAGGCTCCGATGCGAGCCTGCGCCTGGCATCGAAGAAATGGGAAGGCCCGTGCGCAGCCAGGCCCGACCTTCCGCAAAGAGCCTGCCGCCTCTTCTGACGAAGCGATTCGGCAATAAGATCGCCGCTCAGCGCGAAATTGGAATTTTTAGAGGTGCCCTATAGAAAAAAATCATCATATTGAATTGTAATAGTATCAGGATAATCTTGGAGAGATTCATGGCAAATCAATGGGGTGGCCCATCGAAATCAGGATGGGAGCCCCCCCCGGGGTCGCGCAGTAAATCCGGCAGAAAAACGGCTCTTATTTCACTACTGCTGTCTGCTTTGCTGGGAGCCACAGTTGTCTTTAGCATTGTTTCGCTCCGGAAGCGATCCAACAAGGTCCAGACGAAAGAGGAGCAAAGCCTGGCGGAGCAGGCCAGCCGGGAAGAACTCCGGTCATTGCTGCAAAAATACATGGATACCGGACAGGGCGACAGGGCACTGCGACTGCTGCGGAATGCTCTGGAACGGGAGCCTGAGAACACAGTGCTGCAAGAAGAACTGGAGCGATTGCTTCAAGAGCAGCAAAAAGCGGATCGAAAAGCCCTGGATCAAAATTCCGAGGGCTCGGCGGGGCGCAACGGCGGACAAACCGGAAACTCGCTGGGCGAAAGCCGAGAAGATACGGGCGACACCGGAGATCCGGCGGAGGAGGGGAACGCGGCAGCCCAGAGCTTAGAGATGGCAGCTTCGGACGATGGAGCCGATTCCCGCAATGCTGCCAGCTCCCGGAGCCCGGCTCAAATAGCGGCCGCCTCGAGCGCCCAGAGGTCTGGGACCCAGCAGGAGCAGAAAGCCCAGGAACGGAAAGCCCAAGAGCAGAAAATCCAAGAGCAGAAAATCCAAGAGCAGAAAATCCAGACTATGCCGGAAGAAGGCGGGCAGGCACTAGGGCCCAGTAAGCAGGCTTACGCTCAGGGGACGAATCCACAGCTCAGCACAGCGCAGCGCAGCAACAAATTGGGCGACTCAATCAGAGAAGGGCAGGATGCGGAGAGCAAGGCCGCGGAAGTGCTCAAGCTGGAGAGCAGCTCTGCTCCCGCAAAGACCCTGCAATCTCAGGCCCAGGCCCAAGTGCGGGCGGCACGGCAGCAGCGCAGCGGTCTGCAGCAAAAAGCGGATCGAAAAGCCCTGGATCAAAATTCCGAGGGCTCGGCGGGGCGCAACGGCGGACAAACCGGAAACTCGCTGGGCAAAAGCCGAGAAGATACGGGCGACACCGGAGATCCGGCGGAGGAGGGGAACGCGGCAGCCCAGAGCTTAGAGATGGCAGCTTCGGACGATGGAGCCGATTCCCGCAATGCTGCCAGCTCCCGGAGCCCGGCTCAAATAGCGGCCGCCTCGAGCGCCCAGAGGTCTGGGACCCAGCAGGAGCAGAAAGCCCAGGAACGGAAAGCCCAGGAACAGAAAGCCCAAGAGCAGAAAATCCAAGAGCAGAAAATCCAGACTATGCCGGAAGAAGGCGGGCAGGCGCTGGGGCCCAGTAAGCAGGCTTACGCTCAGGGGACGAATCCACAGCTCAGCACAACGCAGCGCAGCAACAAATTGGGCGACTCAATCAGAGAAGGGCAGGATGCGGAGAGCAAGGCCGCGGAAGTGCTCAAGCTGGAGAGCAGCTCTGCTCCCGCAAAGACCCTGCAATCTCAGGCCCAGGCCCAAGTGCGGGCGGCACGGCAGCAGCGCAGCGGTCTGCAGCAAAAAGCGGATCGAAAAGCCCTGGATCAAAATTCCGAGGGCTCGGCGGGGCGCAACGGCGGACAAACCGGAAACTCGCTGGGCGAAAGCCGAGAAGATACGGGCGACACCGGAGATCCGGCGGAGGAGGGGAACGCGGCAGCCCAGAGCTTAGGGATGGCAGCTTCGGACGATGGAGCCGATTCCCGCAATGCTGCCAGCTCCCGGAGCCCGGCTCAAATAGCGGCCGCCTCGAGCGCCCAGAGGTCTGGGACCCAGCAGGAGCAGAAAGCCCAGGAACGGAAAGCCCAGGAACGGAAAGCCCAGGAACAGAAAGCCCAAGAGCAGAAAATCCAAGAGCAGAAAATCCAGACTATGCCGGAAGAAGGCGGGCAGGCACTAGGGCCCAGTAAGCAGGCTTACGCTCAGGGGACGAATCCACAGCTCAGCACAGCGCAGCGCAGCAACCAATTGGGCGACTCAATCAGAGAAGGGCAGGATGCGGAGAGCAAGGCCGCGGAAGTGCTCAAGCTGGAGAGCAGCTCTGCTCCCGCAAAGACCCTGCAATCTCAGGCCCAGGCCCAAGTGCGGGCGGCACGGCAGCAGCGCAGCAGTCTGCAGCAGGAACAAGCCCGGCAGCAGGCCGACCAAGCTGGCGAATTGGCAGAGCTGCACCGACAGTTAAGCCAAGCGCGGGAGCGAGGAGATGGCCCTGCCATTGATAAACTGGTCACTGAGATATTAGCCAAGGATGCACAGGACAGCCCGGCCCATACTGCGCGAGCCAAGCGCATAGAAGAAACACAAGGTACCACTGCGCTCCAAGCGCTGAAAGCAGCCGAAGGCAGTTACCGGAAGGCCCTTGCGCGCGATCCGGCTCAGGATGAGGTGCAGAAACTGGCGCAGGAAGAGTCACTGGCCGGACTGGCCCGGAATCTGGATCATCAAAACCGCCTGCCTGAAGCCATCAAGGCCTATGACGCAGCTCTGGCTCAGCCGGTAGAGCCATTTGACAGTGAACTGGCCTATCTACGAGGGATCGCTTTGTACCGGCAAGGCAGGTATCAGGAAGCGGCCGCCAGTTTCAACGAATATATTAATGGTGGAGGCCAGAATCTGCGCGCCTATTACGCTTTGGGGCTTTCCTACACTCGCTTGCAGCGCCCCTCTCAGGCCATCGAAACCTATCAGCAGGCGATCTCCAAAGGTTTTGAGCATGCACCCAGCTACTGGGAACTCGCAAAGCTCAAGCTAGAGCAGGGGCAGGCCCGGCAGGCCTTGGATGATGTGAACATGGCCCTGTCTTTAAAGAGTGGAGACGGCCGTTATTTGCAGACCCGGGGCGAGGCACTGTTCCAACTCGAACGGTACAATGAAGCGGCCTTGGCCTATGAACAGGCCGGGGAGCTAGTCGCGCAAAAGCCGGAAAAGGCCCAAATTAACTATAACAAAGCTTTGAGTTATTACAACAATGCCGAGTATTACCGAGCCGAACAGGCCTTTGAACAAGCACTACTGCTGGATCAAAGCAGACCGGAATATATGCTGGGCCTAGCCGATGCCCAGCTTGCCGGAGACAGACCTCAGGCTGCCGGACAGACCCTTGCGGAGGCTGCCCGAAAGTTTCCCGATAATGTTGATGTGTTGCTCACTCAGGGCAATGCTTATTTAAAACAGGAGCAATACGAAGAGGCCTTACCGGTTTTTCATGCGGCCCACCAGAAAGACCCGCAGAACCGTAAGATCATCAACAATCTGGGACTGGCCTATCTGAGTACCCAGCGCTATGACCAGAGCCGGGAATTTTTTCGCAAGGCCATCGCAGCCGATTCCAAGAACAGCGTACTGTGGTTTAATCTGGCCCTGGTCGATGTGGCTACCGAAGAACATGAGGATGCGATCCAACATCTGGAGCGGACCTTGGCCTTGGACGACAAAATGAGTGATGCCTACTATTTACTGAGCAAAGAGTACCTGGTCACAAAGCGTCATAAGCAGGCGAAGCAGACGCTGGCCCGCTTGCGTCGGATCGACCCAGATTATTCCAAGATTGCCGAGTTGGAAGAGCTGTTGGGGGAGTAAAGGGTGGTTAGAATCTCGCTTTTGTTGTGAGACAAACAGATTGTGACCTCGCTCCGGGACTCCGGGCAGTTTTGTAGAGCAGACAATCTCAGCCATAGGAGTTTCGCGATGCCTTCAGCGCAGTCGAAGGTACAGCATTCGGTGCCATATCAGGTAGCTTTGCAGGTTCGGCTGGGCTCGCAGCGCCTGCCGCGCAAGGCGCTGCTACCGCTGCCACAGAGCTTACCGGAGGCTGGGCCCTGCGTCCTTGATTGGGTACTCTATCATCTGAGCCAGAGTCAACGGGCAGAGCGTTTTCTGCTGCTGTGTCCCGAAAGCGATATGCAGGCTTTTGAGCCCTACGCCCGGCACTACGGCTTTGTCCTGTTCGGTGGGTCGGAGTGCGATGTGCTGGAGCGTTTCTGCCGTGCGCTGGAACGCTATCCGGCTCGGTACTGTTTCCGCGTTACCGCCGATAATCCACTGCTACACGGTTCGCTGCTGGACTTTATGGTCCGGCAACTGGAGTGTGATAGACCAGATATATCCGACAGGCTGGGTAATCAAGACGCACCCGACCCAGCGGAAGCACCGGTGGCCGATTATTACTGGATTGAAGGTCTGCCTTACGGCTTCGCCGCCGAGTTATTCCGTCCGGCAGCTCTGCTGCGCCTGGCCGGCTCCGACCCGGAGCGAGAACTGGCCTCACAGCTCGAAGAGCAGGACCGCGAGCATGTGACCCGTTTCCTCTACCGTCAATCCCGGTATTTTACCTTGCGCCGCGACATTTTGAGCGAGTTGTTGGGAGTTGGATTTGCCGATTTATCGCAGCTGCGTCTGAGTTTGGATATCCCGGAGGACTACCGGTTCTTACAGCGGTTGTTTGATCGCGCCCGGCAAAGCGGCTGGCTTCCGGAGCGTCCTGCAGGGTTGCCGGTTGCTGCTGCTGGTGGGCAGCAGCTTTTCTTTGCTCGTTTCTTGCTGGTGCTGCGCAAGTTGGCTCTGCAGGAAAGAGGGACTGATGAGCTTGTTCGGCATTGATTCGCTTCCAAAAGGTGTCAAAAAACGTCTTTTCACAAACTTGCGGAGGAGAACCTATTCTTGATTCCCAGGCTGGAAGGCCTGGGTAAAGAACAGCCTGTATAAGGGAACAGCTTCGTTGGTAAAGCCTTACAATACAACAAAGCATTCTCCAGCCTCACTTCCTCGCTCCAAAATAGCTTTGCAAGAAGAGCGAATTTTCAGAGGTCCCTTTGTGGGATATGGCAGTCATGTTGAGGTCAAACACATGGTATCTTTATGGAGATATTGGTATAATTGAGAAAGACAGCATCAATTTGCAGGTTATGTCAGCTGATTTCTCCGGGAATTCTGTTGTAAGAATTTGCTGACGATGCTGTTCGCTAACAAGACCGAACTTGGCGCGGAATTGGAGTTCGTAGAGTATTTCTTGAGTTGTGATCGACAGTGTGCGAGGTTTCCCATTGGAAAATATTCATTACAGTTACAGTCAGCTACTTTCATACTACACTTTTGGTATCCTACTGCTCGGTGGACTGGGAAGCCTGTATTCGCCTAAGACTGTCAGCGCGATGAAACTGTTTGGCCTCTTGGGTCTGCTCACTTTCAATGTTTCTTCGGCGTACTTTGAACTGTCCGGGTTGCCGCGTGCATTTCCGCTGTCTCTTCCGACTTTGCGTGTGTTGCGCATTCTGTTACTGGCTTGGCTGCCTTGGTCGATACTTGGTTTCGGTGCCGACATTTTGGAAGTGCGCTGGCCCCGGATACGCCGCGCCACGTTGTATTATAGTAGCACTGCCAGTCTCTTGTATCTGATCTTGTTGTTTGTGTTTTCGCAGGTTGGTCTAAACGAGGCGGAGCTTCGCAATTGGTTGCAGCCTGTGGAAATCATTATCTATCTGGTACTGGCGGCCTTTTCCATCGCGGTGCCGATTTTCTGCCTGCAAATGGGCATACGCAACACCCTGTCTCCCAACGCGCTGCGCTACTGGTACAAGGACATTGTGACCAGCATCCTAGTCTGTAGTCTGTTTCAAATACTGGCTTTTATACCGCTCTATCTGACTTATTTCCCCTCTCTGCCGAACCTGCAAAGATACGCAGAAACCGATTTTGATAGGGTGCTCACGAGTGAGGCGGGGCCATTGCATGGTCTACAAAAAATTAATTTTATGCCGATATACTACTTGTTTTTAACTATTCCCTTCTTGATTTATTTACTGTACAACTTGGTGCAACTGCGCAAAACTGCCCAAGGGTTGCGCTTTGGCAGCTTCGCTGTGGGGTCTGCTTCCGGAACATTCCAGGAGGGAGTTCAGGATGCGTCAGCTTCCGAGTCTGGTGGGGAGCTGCCCTTGATCCCGTCGATCTTCGGCAACAGTGCCGGTAGCAGGATCAACGATAAAGAATACCTGAAGAATTTCGGCGACCGCTATGGCATCTCCAAGCGAGAACAGGACGTTCTGATCGAACTGCTTCAGGGTCGCAGCTACGCCGCCATCGGCGAGCGGCTCTATATCTCGCTGGCCACAGTCAAGAGCCATATCTACTCGATTTACCGTAAGGCCAAGGTCAAAAACAAAATCCAGCTGCTGGGAAGAATCCTGAACGAATAAAGGGAAGCTCTAAAAGTCGTCAGCAAGGAAATGATACCAATCCGTAAAAGCAGCATTCTTTCCGATTGATCCCCTCATTCTTGCGAAAGCAGGAGTCTGCGCACAGAGCATTTTCCAGATAGGTCCCGCTTTCACGGGAGTGACAAACATTTAAGGGGACCTCTAAAAATTCCATTCTGCGCTTTTGCTCGCTCTTTTAAAACGAACAACTTTGTCAAGAGAGGTGGCAGACTCTTGCCGCGCCAGCTCGCAGAAAGGATGGTCGGGCTTGGCTCTGCGGCCCTATTAAGAGAACCAAATTGTCAAAGTCAAGAAAACAGCTCCAATGACTTGAGGGCGAACCTTGACGCCATCTACTTATAATCATATCCTTAAGGGCACCTCTGAAAATTTTAATTCCGTACTGAACTGGGTTTTCCCATAAATAGCGGTTTTGTCTGCGGCGGGAATACAACACGGCTCTTACGGCGCACGGTCCTGTTGCCCTCAGAAAGTCTTGCCATAAACATAGCCATCTGTTTTTCAAGATTTCATTCAGGGCGTGATAGAACTTTTAGAGACACATCACATAAATATTGCGGAGGAATCCAAATGAAAAAAACTCATTTCGCCTTGGTTGCTGCTGTGATCTTACTGCTTAACATGGTGTCTTTAAGTGCCAGAGGCAGCAGCAGCTCGGATGGAGTTACGATTGGGGCTACCATTTACAACTTCGGTGACAACTTTATGAACGGGGTCGTAGCACCCGCGCTTAAAACATATGCCAAAGAGAATCAGGTCTCTCTGACAATCGTAGATTCCGAAAACCAACAAGCCAAGCAGAACGACCAAGTCGATATCTTCATCAACAAAGGGGTCCAAATCTTAGCCATCAACTTGGTTGACCCCGCCTCTGCCCGCACAATTATTGAGAAGGCCAAGGAAGCTGACATTCCCTTAATCTTTTTCAACAAGGAGCCCACAGAAGTCGGAGTGATGGGTATCTATGACAAAGTCTGGTATGTCGGTACCAACTCAGCTGAATCAGGCATCCTGCAAGGCGAAATGATCGCCAACGACTGGAAGGCCAATCCTAGTTGGGACCTCAACGGTGATGGTGTCATGCAGTATGTCCTGCTGAAGGGAGAGCCTGGACACCCCGATGCTGAGGCTCGCACCAAAGAATCCGTTGCTTCCATCCGGAGAATGGGCATCCGGGTACAAGAGCTAGCCCTGCAGGCAGACCCCACATGGTCTACGCAGTTTGGTAACGATACAATGGCTGCGTGGCTGACCTCCAGCTTTGGCAATCAAATTGAAGTTGTGATTGCCAACAATGACGGTATGGCCTTTGGCGCCATTACAGCCATGGCTTCTGCTGGCATCAGCTTGCCCATCTATGGCGTGGATGCACTGGAACAAGCTCGACAACTGATCAAAGAAGGGAAGATGAGTGGAACGGTTTTGAATGATGGTGTAAATCAAGCGCGGGCTGTAATTGAGCTGGCTGTAAACATAGCTAAGGGCAAGAATCCGACAGAAGGCACGGCATGGGTACTGGAAAGTGATGGTTCAAAAGCTGTTCGCGTACCTTACGTTGCGGTAACTAAGTAAGGGCAGCTCTAAAAATTCCCCACCACAGAAAGATGTTGCGCCAGACTCGCCCAGTTCGCATTGGAGCATACAACAAAGTATGCCTCGGCTTCACTTCCTCGCACTCGGCAAAATCTCGCTGATTCAGCATCGAAATGCGGTGCTATTGCCGAGGCGAAGCAGGGCAGTAGCACAATACTCGCGAAGCGATACCATTTTTGGAGGTGCCCTTAAAGGTCTGAAGATGGGAACACAATATCTGCTTAAGATTCAAGACGTCAGCAAATCCTTTGCCGGGGTTCGTGTTCTCAAAAACGTTTCTCTCAATGTGAGGCCAGGGACAGTCCACTCTCTAATGGGGGAAAACGGAGCAGGTAAATCCACTCTGATGAAGTGTCTGTTTGGTATATACAAGCAGGATGCTGGAAAGTTTTTTCTGAACGGAAAAGAATTTAACTTCACGGATGCCCATAACGCTCTGCAACATGGTGTATCCATGGTTCATCAAGAATTGAATCAGGTTTTGCAGCGCAATGTGATGGACAACATATGGCTGGGGCGCTTCCCCGGGAAACTGGGGCTGGTTGATGAGAGGAAAATGCGTCAGTTGACACAATCCTTATTTGATCATTTAGGCATCCAAGTCTATTTGGAGCAAAAACTGGTTGATCTCTCTGTTTCCCAACGACAGATGATTGAAATTGCCAAGGCTGTTTCCTACAAGGCCCAAATGATTGTACTCGATGAGCCGACTTCTTCTTTGACAGAAAATGAGGTTGAAAAACTTTTTGGTATTATTAAAACACTTAAAAATGAGGGCTGTGGCATTATTTATATTTCCCATAAAATGGACGAAATATTCCGTATCTCTGACGACGTAACCATTTTGCGCGATGGTGGATATGGGGGGACGTACCCCGTTTCTGAATTAGATATGGATAAGATTATTAAGTTAATGGTAGGTCGAGATTTGAGCCATCGATTTCCGCCAAAAACGAATGAGCCCGGAGAGGTGGTAGTCGAATTCAAAAATATGATCAGCGAGTATCCTCCGCGGGTCAACGATGTCAGCTTTTCCTTGCGCAAGGGCGAAATTCTGGGCCTTTATGGTTTGATTGGAGCGCGGCGTACGGAATTGCTTGAGCTGATTTTTGGTCTGCGCGAGAAACGAAGTGGAGCCATCTATTATCATGTCAAGGAGCACAACGGAAACCACGTCAGGGAATTGGATAATTCTACACCACAAAAGTCTATTAAGAATGGTTTCATCCTAGTAACAGAAGAGCGGAGAGCAAACGGGATCTTTACCATGGCCAATCTCAATGCCAATACAACAGTGGCAAATCTGCGCGCTTATACTTCCAAGGGTGGCATTCTGGACTTGCATCGGATGAGGCGTGATACCGGGCAACAGTTACAGAGTCTCAAGGTCAAGGCCAGAGATCAGAAGAGCCTGATTTATGAACTGAGTGGAGGGAATCAGCAAAAAGTTATTTTAGGCCGTTGGCTTTTGCTGGAACCAGATATCTTATTGCTTGATGAGCCCACGCGCGGCATTGACGTTGGTGCCAAATATGAAATCTACCAGTTGATCATCAAACTGGCTCAATCAGGCAAGTCGATCGTAATGGTTTCCTCGGAAATGCCCGAACTTCTGGGTATAGCAGACCGAATGATGGTAATGAGCAATGGATATCTCGCAGATATAGTCCAAACAAAAGAGACTAATCAACAAGAAATTTTGAAATTGGCAACTAAACATCTATAGGGAACCTCTAAAAATTCCAATTCCGCGCTCTTGCCCATCCTTTTGAACCCTGATCAGCCGGGAGAGGTGCCCTGAACGCGGATTTTCAGAGCTTCCCATAATTTCACCTTTTAGGGAGATATAATGGAAAATTCTCTGGAGAGTGCACCTATAAATTGGAAATTGGTAATCATTAATAATGCTATTTATATCGTGATGGTATTATTGATTTTGCTGATCGTTATTTTTGAGCCTCGTTTTGTATCAGTCAACGTATTCCGCAATATTCTGGTACAGTCTTCGGTTCGTTTGATTCTGGCCTTTGGTGTTGCAGGTATTATCGTCTTGCAGGGGACAGACTTATCCTTGGGGCGCATGGTTGGGATGGCCGCAGTCATTTCTGCTTCCTTGCTGCAGCAGTCAGACTACCTGGGGCGTTTCTATCCCAATCTGCCCGTGTTACCGCTCCTCGCGCCCATGCTACTGGCCATGATCGTTTGCGCTCTGTTTAGTGCCATTAACGGCTTAGTGCACGCTGTTTACAAAGTCCACCCCTTTATTGTTACCATGGGCTCTCAAGTCGTCATTTACGGTATCTTGTCTATCTATTTTGCTTCTCAGCCCAGTGGCGCCCAGCCTGTCGGCAATCTGGATTCGCGCTATACAGAGTTGGTCAATGGTTCAACGCTTAAAATCCCTCATTTGGTGCTTTACGCTGCCATTGTAACTGTGTTAATGTGGTTTCTGTGGAATAAAACTAAATTTGGACGCAATATGTATGCCGTTGGCGGCAACCCCGAAGCAGCCCATGTTTCTGGGGTCAATGTTGTTGGCACGATTTTCTGGGTCTACGTCCTAGGCGGGTTGCTTTATGGCTTTGGCGGCTTTCTTGAAGCGGCTCGTATTGGCAGTGCGACCAATTCCACTGGCTTTGGCTATGAGCTGGATGCCATTGCAGCCTGTGTGGTGGGTGGTATCTCCTTCAGCGGCGGGGTGGGCAAGATATCTGGCGCCGTAGTAGGAGTACTGCTCTTTACCATTATTACTTACGGCATGATCTTCTTAAACTTGGACGTATTTTATCAATACATTATCAAAGGTGTGATCATTGTTGCTGCTGTAGCCTTCGATACCCGGAAATACTTGAAAAAAATATGAGCTGACGATTCTAAACCTGCTGGAAGCAAATACCACTGGCATATGCGATCAAAAAATGCAAACACAGGGGGTGCAGGTATAACTCTGGCTACTCAGGCTGAGGGCAAGAGAAAAAAAGCGGCGTATGGCCTAAACAGGCCGCGCCGCTTTTTTCGTTTCCGAGGTCCGGGTTTTTCGGTTGCCGCCCGGATGTTTTGCTCCATTTCCTGTAATTGCCGGTTGACCTCGGCGAGATCGATTTCCGGTTCCGGTTCGGCGGTGCTAATATAGCGCAATACATTGAAGTTATAGTCGTTTTCTTGGCTCTTCGGTACGTCTTGTGGATTTTAGGTAAAGATGATACAATGGGGAAATGAACGATAAGCAACTTTTAATTTTGGGCCTGGGACTGAGCGAACCATGGCAGATTATCAGTCAGGGACTCAGAGAAGACAAGAAGCCACATGAATTACACATCGCAATTAAAGCTGAGCGTGGCTCCAAGTATCCGTGTCCCGAGTGTAAGAAAATGTGCCCTGCTCACGACTTTAAGGAACTTGAATGGCGGCATTTAAACTTCTTTCAACACCATTGCTACATCCGCGCAAAAGTACCCCGAACAAAATGTTTAGAGCATGGTATCAGGCGTATTCTGGTCCCATGGGCAAGAAATGGAAGCTCTTTTACCTTACTCTTTGAGCAGGCTGTTCTCATGCGTGAAATGCCTATGCTTTCAGTAGCCAGACAAACTGGAATCGAAGATAAAAGAGTTGCCAGAATTATCAAATATTACGTTGAAGAAGGCAAAAAACAAATAGATTTATCTAATTTAAAATCTATTGGACTTGATGAGACATCAAGCAAGCGAGGACATAACTATGTGACTGTATTTGTCGATATGGATAAGAAAAAGGAATCTGTAATTTTTGCGACAGAAGGAAGGGATTCCAGTGTTGTTAAGGAGTGCAAAGACTTTATAGAAGAACATAATGGGGAAAAAGAAAATGTTGAAGAAGTAGTTTGTGATATGTCAAAGCCTTTTTTGAAAGGAATCAGAGAGAATTTTCCTGAATCTTCGGTAACAGCTGATTGGTTTCATATTTGTAAGAAGTTTGTAGAAGCATTAAATACAGTGAGGAAATCTGAGAGTAAACATAAGAATTTCCCTAAGCATGCACGCAGTAGTAAAGAACCCGGCGAACAATGCCCTGACAAAGTCACAGTTGGAAGCTTTACTGGAGCTTGAAGCGGGAGGTTTTCAGACGATGACGGGGTATCAGATAAAAGAGAAATTATCTTGGATAAGAGGCGCGAAAACTTTACAGAGAGCCAAGTGGAGGATTCGAAGATTTATCAATTATTCGAGAGAACTGATAAAAGATCAGGATTTATTAGAGCCGATGGCTAAAGCATTGGATAGCTTGGAGAAACATAGGGATAAGGTGGTGGAGCGCTGGCGCTCAGGTAAGACAAGCGCCCGTCTGGAAGGATTGAACAGTATATTTCAAGCGGTTAGAGCCAGGGCTAGGGGTTACAGGAATACAGAAACATTTTTAATGATGATATACTTGAGTCCGGTAGCTGCGACTCTAAAATCAACTTGATATACCGAGGAGCCCAAAATAATCCATTGCGAACGTGTACAATCCCACAGTGAAGCGATCCAGCTTGCGGGTATTGTGAAGCCTTGTGTAAAAAAATTTTCACAATATTTCTTGCGATATAGTCATCGCTGTCCAGAAATAAGAGCCACTCGCTGCGGGCAGCTTCGATCCCCGTGTTTCGTGCTCCGCCCAAGTGCCGGTTTTGCTCATGGCGCAGCGGCACTATGCGCGTATCGCGTCGGGCATAGTTTTGAATCAAGCTCCAGCTGTCGTCCGGCGAAGCGTCGTCCACCACGATAATTTCAATGGCAGTCTCGCTTTGCAGACAAACCGATTCCAGGCAGCGAGCCAGGTAGTCGCGGGTGTTATAGACTGGAATAATTACCGAAACCTTAGGTTCCCTAGAGGTCGACTCTGTATAGAACGGATAATCCTGAATATTCCAATTAATTGGTAAAAATTTTTCTGAAAGAATATTCTGCGCCTTGGTCCAGATTCTAGGCATCTGGACCAAGGCATTTTTCTTTCCTCCCTCTGTACTCAGTAGAGCAGCCATGGCACTGTAGCTACTGTTCGCGAGAATAAAATGCCGACACTGCGCCATCGTGCAGAAATCTTCCACAGTTCCCCTGTTGGAAAGGCCATAAGGCATGCCAAGCTGTTTTATTTCCGGCACGATATGCTGCTCCACCCAACACATATCATCGCTGAACAGTATGATATACGGTTTTGCGACTTGCTGTCTTACCCGCTCCAGTGAGGCTTTGTAGTATGGCAATGGAAGCACGCCGTGAAACTCCCGATTGTTTGTCAGATAATCCCCCCGACGTACATGCAGAGCAACAAGGTCCAACCCCAAGGCCTCCTGTTCTTGATATTCAGGTGGCAGAGGTTGTAAGTGAGGCTGAAACAGGGAACCTGCTTCCTCAAAATAGCGATAATGTTGAAAATATCCTTCTAATATAATTGCCGGAGGAGGAGGGAACAAATCCTTTAAAAAAGCAAACTTCTGTTCAACCGATTCTTTATAAACCAAATAATCTGTTTTATTCACAGAGGAGAATTTTCGACAGATTTTAATTTCCGGGAAAAACTGTTTCAGTAAGAACGGTTTAGTCTTACTATTTGGACTTGCATACCATGATACATCACAGAATACCTCCAAATCATTCAATGCATTCTTACCCAGTGCCAATGCACAACAATATTGCCAAAGCTGATTGCCCAAACAACCTTTGAGTTTGATAATAATCACGTTTTTTCCTTACATCTGAGTTTCTGTCCAATTTTATACACCTTCAAAATCCACTTTGCCGGATGTTTAGCTATAACGTAAAGCCCGGTTCTTTTTGTTATCGTTTTCACTATAGCCCACAGCTTCCTTTTCTTGGGTGCCCGCCCAAAGTTTCCATTACTCTCAAACTGAATCTCTCTTGCAAAAGACTTCAGTCTTTGAACAAATGGACGTAGAATAGTATAGAGGTCCCCTCTAGATGGATATGTCCCGCTTATGGATTGTGATTTATCAGAAATATTTAGTTTTGAGTACAAAAGGACATTGAGTAAAGATTTTGTACTGAGGTTTAAGAATCGTCTATTTCAGGTAAAAAATAGTAATAGCCATTTACCAGGGCCAGGGACAAAGGTATTAACCAGGGTCCGCTTGGACGGTTCTACAGGGCTATATCACAAGGGCTGTGCATTGAATTTCACAGAGCTATCATTTGAGACGAGAAAGGAGTCTCACTTGTGCTATGCTTAGTTTTGTCCCCAAAGGGGACATTTCTACTTGGCTGAGGATGGGGACATTTCTAATTGGGTTTGACAGACCCTTTGTTGTTTTTACGCAAGGGTTTAGAGCGGCAACTACGGTCTTTCCTGCCCTTATCCCAAATATGCCGAATACATCCAAACAAGTTTTTCCTGCTCTCTGATGTAGTCGCTCATCAACGCATTGGTACCCTCATCATTGGATTTGCCAGACAAATCGAGCAGTTCCCTTTCCAAAGGCAGCAATATCTCGTAGCCCTTCAGTATTTCCCTAATGGCTTTATTGCCACTTGTCACATTCTTTGCTGCCGCGATTTTTGATACCCCGGAATAATCAGAATAGGTGTGGAGCGGCACACAGCCCAAAGTCAAAATACGCTCCGCTATTTCGTCGATTTTCACGAGCGAATCATTATAAAGCTCTTCAAATTTCAAATGCAATTCAAAAAAATTATCCCCGGTGATATTCCAGTGAAATCCGCGGGAATTCATATAAAACACTTGATAATTGGCTAGAAGTTCATTCAATTTCCCAGCTATGGCATGGGAGGCTTGAGCATCCAGCCCAATTTTGTTGTGAGAGTCCATTGTGGTTCCTTTCAAAAGGGTTGTCAGTAAATAAGGAGGTGCAGGTTTCCCTTGCTGCCCCTAAATTATGTTACAGCCTTACTTGGCAGCAATATAGTTTGCAGAAACAGCATTCCAGTTAATTACGTTGAAGAATGCTTCAATGTAATCCGGTCTTCGGTTTTGATACTTAAGGTAATATGCGTGCTCCCATACATCCAGACCTAAAATCGGTGTCCCTTTGCTGCAAATGCCTGGCATTAAAGGGTTATCCTGATTGGCAGAAGAAGATATTTGTAGTTTTGCTTCTTCATTTAAACACAACCACGCCCAGCCAGAGCCAAAACGAGTAGCAGCTGCATTGGCAAACGCAGTTTTAAACTTGGCAAAGCTTCCAAAAACATCATTGATTGCGGCTGCAAGATCACCTGTTGGCTCGCCGCCACCATCCGGGCCCATCACTTTCCAAAATAGATTGTGGTTATAGAAACCTCCACCGTTATTGCGAACCGCAGCATTATCAACATGGTTTTTCATTAAATCTTCAATAGATAAACCAGCGAGATCAGTCCCTTCAACTGCTGCGTTTAATTTAGCTGCGTATCCGGCATGATGCTTACTATAGTGAACTTCCATAGTACGAGCGTCAATATGAGGCTCAAGTGCATCATATGCATAGGGTAATTCAGGTAATTCAAATGCCATAACTCTGTGCTCCATTATTCAGTTAGACTTAAAGTGCTTGATCGGGCTAAGTTCAAGGCCCCTTCATATGTTGTTTTACAACAACCAAAGCAGAGTAGCGATTCAGGATTGGAAGGTCAAGGGGATGCCAGCTGCGTTCATTTTTGCTTATTTTTGTCTAATAATGCACATAGAAAGTCCTAAAAGAATGCTTGAGAATTCCGATACATAAATGCCCTCTTTCCAAAGTACAGAAAGAACAGGGCAAAAGAATACAGGAGATACTGTGAATATTGATTTCCCCAAGCTGATTTACTACGACCAGGATTTCATTCAATCCTATCTGAAAACTTGGTTGAAATTGGAAGATTTCTGGAGTCCCAATCCCCAGGATGCCAAATCCTTTTTGTTCCACAGACCCAATTCCACCGTAATGAACCAGTTTGACACAATCATGTCAGCCTTTTCTCTAGTCTATCAGAGTAAGCCCCAGCTGGTTGCCCAGCAGATTGATTTTTTCTATCAGTTCCAAGAAAGCAATGGCGCAATCCGAGCCAATTACGACTTCCGTACCGGCGAAGTGGTTGCGCAAGAGGGGAATCCCCACAATGTCAGCCCGCCGCTGTTCGCCTGGATCGAATTCCACCTCTACCACAAAGTCGGCTTGAAGAAGCGCCTTCAGGAAGTGTTCCCCAAGTTGGATTGCTATTTTGCATGGGTGGACAGCGAATTCCGCGATGAAGAATTGGGATTACTCAAGGCGCCGCTTTCGGCAGTTGGCTGGGATAAGTCCGTGCGCCAACAGGAAGGTGCGGTCTACCTCATCGATTTCAACGCCCAGCAGTTGCTCAACGCCTATTATATGGCAATCATCGGTGACTTATTGAATGACAAGGAAATTGCCTTCCGCTATCGCCGATACTACTTTTCGCTGAAGACCCGGATTATGAATCTGATGTGGAACCCGGACCGTAACTTTTTTTATGATCTGGATGCCAGAGGGAATATGATAAGCAGTGCCACACTGTGCAGTTACTGGCTTCTGCTCAGCAATGTGCTCAACGAAGAGCGCCTGGAGTTGATGGTGGCTAAATTGCGGGACCCTGAATGGTTCGGATCGGAGAATCCGTTTCCCTGCTTGGCGCAGCATCATCCGGAGTTCAGTGCCGAGGGCCGGGGCTGCTACGGTTCGGTGCTTCCGGCGCTGAGCTTTGTCGTTATCAAAGGCCTGGAAAGCTATCAGTATTATCGACAGGCCCGCGAGTTTGCCATCATGCACATGTACCATGTGATTGACACTTTCTTTCTGAAAAGCGACGTTCAACACGACTTCTGGCAGGCCTATATGCCTTATGAAAATAAACCGGCTCAGGTACCTGCTTTGGGAAATGATGAGCGTTGGGTGCGTGCGCCCGGCGGCGGTGCGCACCTGGCTTCCCTAGTTACGGTGAACCTTTTTATCGAGACCATCATCGGCCTGAATATCAGCTTGCAGCGTAAAACCGTAGATTGGATGGTACCAACTCTGGAAGAAATGGGCGTGCGGAATCTGTCGTTGCGCCGCAATATTATTTCAATTCATACCCGCAAGAGCGTCCGAGGTTGGGAAATCCGGCTGGAATCCGAGAAATTGTACTACTTTACAGTCGATATCCTAGATTACAAGAAAAAAACTCTGCCAATTCCCTCAGGAAAATGCTCTATGCTGATCGATAAACTTTAGGGCACCTCTAAAAATTCCAATTTCGCACCAGACTCGGTCTTTTTCACGGAGCAGCTTTGTCACGAAAGAGAGGAAGCAGGCTCTTTGCTGCGCACGGCCTGCTAGTTCACCAATGCTGCGCCAGCTCACATTGGTGCCATACAGCAAAGTATGGCTCGGCTTCCGTTTCTCGCTGCCGCAAAAAATGCCTTCGTCTGACATCAAAAGCGAATTTTCAGAGGTGTCCCCTTACGGATTCTTTAGGGGACCCCTAAAACAGCTGGTCGTCTGGCCACTGAAACGAAAGACACTCTCATGATTCACGTTGCCTTCTTTGATAGCAAAGACTACGATGTCAGCAGCTTTAACAGTAAGCTGCGGCAACTCGGCTTGGAGCAAGAAATCCGTATTGATTACTACGAAGCGCGGCTCTCGCAGAAAACCGCCAATATCATTACCAAAGATATTGATGTGGTTTGTTCCTTTGTCAACGATAAGATCGATGCCGAAGTGATTCGCGTAATGCTGCGCTGTGAGGTCAAATTGCTGGCCCTGCGTTGTGCCGGTTTTAACCACGTAGATTTTGGCAGCCTGCAGGACAGCATTCCGGTGCTACGGGTACCTGCCTATTCGCCGCATGCCGTAGCCGAGCATGCCCTGAGTCTGATGTGTGCGATCAATCGGAAGATTCACAAGGCCTATCACCGGGTACGGGATGGCAATTTTTCGATTAAGGGGCTGGTGGGTTTCGACTTTTACCGAAAAACCGCCGGGGTTGTCGGTACGGGCAAAATAGGCCAGACCATGATCTCCATCCTTCGGGGTTTAGGTATGGAAATCCTGGCCTATGACCTGTATCCCAACGCCAAATTAGAGCAGCAGGGAGTCCGCTATTGCAATACCGAAGAGCTGTGGCGCGGCAGCGATATCATCACGCTACACTGCCCGCTGACACCGGAAAGCCAGTACCTGATCAACTACGATTCGCTGGCCATGATGAAGCCGAATGTGATCATCATCAACACCAGCCGGGGTGCGCTGATCAATACCCAAGATTTGATTTATGCCCTGAAGAAAGACCGGATTGGTGGTGCAGGTTTGGATGTCTATGAAGAAGAAGAGGATGTTTTCTTTGAAGACCACTCACTGAAAAACCTGAAAGATGAGCAGCTGCTCCGCCTACTGAGTTTCAACAACGTGGTACTCACGGCCCATCAGGCCTTTCTGACCAGGGAGGCCCTCGACGAGATCGCCCAGACCACCTTGCAAAATATTGTGAATTATATGCATAAGGGAGAATCGCAAAATCAAGTACGCCTTTCGTCATAAGGGACCTCTTTTTAGAGGTGCCCATAAGATATTCTTGACAACATCCCGAAGTACTCTGCCTGCAATGCCTTGCTGGACTTCGGCTCCAATATCGCTATGATATGGGCACCAGAGTTCAGGAGGAAAGTTATGCCTATCAAATTAAGCCCCGGTGTAGTGACCGGCAATGCCCTGCAAGATTTGTTCGCCGCTTGTAAAGAGCAGTCTTGTGCCTTGCCGGCGGTCAACGTCATCAACTCAGAAGGAATCAGTGCTGCCTTGGCGGCGGCACGCGAGGCCAAAGCCCCGATTATCATTCAATTCTCCAATGGCGGGGCTGGCTTCTACGCCGGCAAGGCGCTGGGCAACGACCAGCAGCAGGGGGCAATCGCCGGTGCAATTGCTGGTGCGCTTTCGGTGCATCACTTGGCTCAAGTCTATGGGGTGCCGGTGATATTGCACACCGACCACGCAGCGCGCAAGTTGCTGCCCTGGATCAAAGGCCTCATCAGCTATGGCGAAATTTATCACAAGAAGCACGGCGGTCCTTTGTTCAGCAGCCATATGCTCGATCTCTCCGAGGATAGCTTGGAAGAGAATCTGGGCACTTGTGCCGAATATCTAATGCGCATGAGCAAGATCAACATGACGCTGGAAATTGAACTGGGTATTACCGGCGGCGAAGAAGATGGCGTGGACAACAGCGGTGCGGACAATGCAGACTTGTACACCAAAGCCGGTGATGTGTTGCAAGCCTACGACAGGCTAAATCCGATTGGGGCCTTTACGGTGGCAGCTTCGTTTGGCAACACCCACGGAGTCTACTCACCGGGCAATGTGGTGCTGAAACCGGAGATACTGAGAGAGAGTCAGGAGCTGGTTGTCAAGGAGCGCAGCACAGCGGCAAAGCCTTTGGATTTGGTGTTCCACGGCGGCTCGGGTTCGGAACCGGCCAAAATCGCCGAGGCGGTATCCTACGGGGTAATAAAGTTCAATATTGATACGGATACGCAGTGGGCTTTCACCGAGCCGGTTCGCCAATATATGGACAAAAATCACGAGTATCTGATGAGCCAGATTGGCAACCCGGAAGGTCCAGATAAACCGAACAAGAAGTACATTGACCCGCGCACCTATCTGGCCAATGCAACTAAGAACATGAGTGCTCGCCTAGTACAGTCATTCAAGGATTTGAATTCGTTCGGCAAGTTTGAGTTCTAAGGGGACCTCTAAAAATGGTATCGCTTCGCGAGAATTGTACAATCGCTCTGCTTTGCCGCAGCGATTGTACCGCGTTTCGATGCTGAATCAACGAGATTTTGCCGATAGCGAGGAAGTGAAGCCGAAGCATACTTTGTTGTATGGTAAGGCTTTGCTGACGGTGAGGAATGGCGAGGCGAAGCAGGGCATTCCTCTCAAATCCTGCCGAAGGCAGAACCTTTATTCGGTAACAAGATCGCGATTCAGCGCAGAATTGGAATTTTTAGAGGTGCCCCTAAGCCAGTCTCTAGGGGCGTTCTAATAGGGGGCGTTCTAAAAATTCCAATTTCGCGTGGACAAAAGCGAATTTTTAGAGGTCCTTTTGATTTGTTGCTTGATTTTGAGGTTTTCAGAACCATGCGTTTTTTCTTGGATACACACGTAGCGAAAGCCACCCTTCTTTTGAATCCGTTTCATATCTCGCTTCCAAGCCGTTCATATCGACTGAAAACCTGCTGCTTCATTCAGCAGCTCATACGCAGGTTTTGACCACGAGCTGAGCCCCGTTTGCTGATAGATAAGTGGCTCAGTTCTCACACTGTGCACTGAAATTGTGCCAGAACCTCAGTAAAGGGCCCGTTTCCCGATCCTTTCCGGGCTGCGCTTGCAAATACTGGTAGCGAAACATCGCCAGTACCTGACCCCGATGGATCACCACAAATTCCCGGATCGGAGGCTCCAAACCCGCTTCTCTTGGTTTCGGCTGTTCGTAGCGTTGCTGCGCGGCTTGGAAGATTTCCCGGGGGATGCGCCCTTGCAGCAGCAAAGCCCAATCCGCATCCGGTAGTTCTGTTTCGTATTCGTTCTGCCGGACGCAGTAAATATCGCGACCCGTCTGCCAGATATCGAGAGCCAGTTGCCCGTCCAGTTCCTCCAATAACTCGGGAATACCGACAGGCCGTACGCCTTGCGATAACTTGTTCGCTTGTTTCAATTGCAAACTGCCAATTGCGGTGCGGCGCAGACTGCGCAAGTGCCCCGCCGAAGCGCAGCGCAGTGCCAAGTCGCGAGCAAAAGAACGGACATAAAAACCCTTTGAACAGTGCAACTCAAGCTTCAGCAGTGGAGCCTCCCAATACAGAATGCGGCAGGAGTACAACACTACCCGGCGCGAGGGCAAGCCATTCATGTCCTCACCGGCCAAAGCCCTCTGGTAGAGGCGTTTGCCTTCACTATGAATTGCCGAAAAAGCCGGAGCTTGCTGCCTCAGCACTCCATTTTGCTGTAAAATTTCTTCCAACCAAGCGCCCAGAGCCTGACGAATCTGCTGCTCTGATGGCAGCTCTGCTTCGCGAACGACCCGGCCTTCGGGATCCAAGGTCTCCGTCTCGCTGCCAAACTCAATTTCGGCGATATAGCGTTTGTCTAGTCCGGTAATGGCCCCGGCCAGACGGGTCGCTCCATTACTCAGAACCACGAGGAGGCCCTCGGCAAACTTATCCAAGGTACCGCAGTGGCCTACTTTTTGTAAGCCATACATTTTTTGCAGCTTGCGAATGGCCTGAAAGGAAGTGTCACCACTTTCTTTATAGAGCAGATAGGCACAACCTTGTTTCATGCGTTTTACCGAAAGAGTTGGCCCGGCTTGAGCGGGCTCTCGGAAGTTTTGTTTATGTTCTGGCATATGTAGCTGAACTTCTGGGAAAGGGAGCTAAGCTGAATGGAACCCTGCATTTACCCTTTCACAACAATAACTTCCACATTCTCCGAAGTCTTCTGCCCGTTGAGAGGATCAAAATAAACCTTCAATAAATAACGAAGATTCGCGCCATTCAGACTGCCCGAGAAAATCTTCTGGGTGGAGTTGTCGCTTTTGGTAAATTCCAGATTGTCGAAATTGATATCCGTGGCATCAGGCGGGATTGAAGCCGTGGCATTCTCAATACCGAAGGCCCCGATATTCTCAACAGAGATAGTATGATATTCGGTTCCGTAGGAAGAAGCGATAGTCGGCTTGGTGCTGGAGCTATCACCCATTGAGGTTACGGTGAGATCTCCATCAGCGGCGACATCTATCCGCAAAATACCCAAATAGGTATTATTGGGTCTACTGGTCCCATCATCACAAATGTAAGAATAGTTTCCCGTTCCCTGAAAACTGGGATTGGAGAAACCTAGAGGAAGAAAACCACCCCCGAGCCTGACCTTACACCCCTCAGCCAAAAAATAGTACGTCCCGGCCAGCGCAGAGCCTTGGTGACCTTGGTGACCTTGGGGACGACCTTGGGGACCGCCACCGTCGTTGCCCGCGGGCGGGCCGCAGGCGACCAACAAAATCAGGGAGCAGACAAATAAAAGGATAAATGGGCGCAAAATCCCGGCAGAGAAATAATTTCCCCTGCTATACAGTTTTAATTTTTTCGATGAGCGATGAGCGATGAGCGATGAGCGATGAGCGATGAGCGAATTTTACTGAACTTGTGTTCCATGGTACAATACTCCTTGGTATTATTATGCAAAATAATGCATAAAGATGATGTTCCGGCCAAGTTCGGAATGGTTTTGATAAAAGATAAAATGGAATTATAAAATCGATTCCTCTTCTTGAAGAATATATTCTTTTCTGGCGGAAGGCAAGAAAAATTGCAGGAAAATCCCCAAAAATTTGCTTTTCTTGGGAGGCTGTCCTTGACAACTGCGCTGCCTGAGCGCCGCAGAATTCCTCCCGATATCAATACAGGGGACCTCTAAAAATTCCATTCTGCGCTCTTGCTCGCTCTTTTGAAACGAACAGCTTCGTCAGTAAAGCCTTACAATACAACAAAGTATTCTTCGGCTTCACTTCCTCGCTGTCGTCCAAAATAGCTTCGCAAGAAGACAAAAGCAAATTTTTAGAGGTCCCCTACAGTATCATGCAGAAGGCTTTAGGGGACCTCTAAAAATTCCAATTTCGCGCTGAATCGCGATCTTGTTGCCGAATAAAGGTTCTGCCTTACGGCAGGATTTGTGAAGAATGGCCTGCTTCGCCCCGCCATTCTTCACCGTCAGCAAAGCCTTACCATACAGCAAAGTATGCCTCGGCTTCACTTCCTCGCTATCGACAAAATCTCGCTGATTCAACATCGAAAGCGAATTTTTAGAGGTCCCCTTTAGGGAACCTCTAAAAATGGTATCGCTTCGCGAGAATGGTACAATCGCTCTGCTTCTGTTTTGTCTTGGCCGCAGCGATTGCACCGCGTTCTGATGCCAGACGAAGGCTCCGATGCGAGCTGGCGCAGCATTGGAGAAATGGGAAGGCCCGTGCGCAGCCAGGGCCGACCTTCCTTTTTTGCGGCAGCGAGGAACGCAAGCCGAGCCATACTTTGCTGTATGGCACCAATGTGAGCTGGCGCAGCATTGGTGAACTGGCAGGCCGCTCCAGCGCGAGACGCGCAGCGCTGGAGAATGGGGAAGGGCCGTGCACAGCTAGGCCCGACCTTCAGCAAAGAGCCTGCTTCCTCTCTTTCGTGACAAAGCTGCTCCGTGAAAAAGACCGAGTCTGGTGCGAAATTGGAATTTTTAGAGGTGCCCTTTATGAATAAACCCATCCCTTCTTTAAGTGATCTGTCAGCTCCTTTGCCGTCCCAACCCAGCGCGCGCAGGAAAAATTCCCTGCTGCTCTATCTTGCCGTGTTGCTGACCGGCAGCTGTGGACTGGCTTACGAGTATACCATCAGCAAGGTAGCCTCCGATCTGCTGGGCAACAGCACCCGGCAGTGGGCTGTGATCATCGGCGCGATGATGTTTTTTATGGGGTTGGGAGCCAACCACCAGAAAGTGCTGCGTCGGCACATGCTGTTTACCTGGTTTGTTCTACTGGAAATGCTGCTTTCGCTGCTGGGCGGTCTGTCGCCGCTGCTGCTGCTGGGAGCCTATGCGTATTGGCAGAGCTACTATGTACTGTGGCAGTACTTGCTGATTGCGGTCATTGGCTTTCTGATTGGCTTGGAAATTCCCATCATCACGCGCATCAACGAGAGCTTTACTCCTGAATTGAAGGTTAATCTCGGCCGCACTTTGCAGATGGATTATGTCGGTGCGCTGGGCGGCGCACTGCTGTGGAGCTACTGGCTGATTCCCGCGCTGCCACTCAGCCGCGCCGCCGCCGTGCTGGGCTTTGCCAACATGGTCGTAACCTGGCTGTTCATCGCCTGTTTTTACCTTCACTTGCGCTGGCGCAAATGGCTATTGCTCAGCAGCAGTCTGGTCAGTGCCCTGCTGCTGCTGGCTTTTGTACGCGGGCCGGAGTGGTCGCTGCGCAGCGAACAGGGCCTGTATCGAGACCCGATTGTCCTGAGCAAGACTACGGTCTACCAGCATCTGGTGCTGACCCGGAGTGCCCGGCCCCAGCCGACCTACCTTCCCGAATTGCCGGGGCAGTCCGGGCGCGAAACAGAATACCGTCTGTACATCAACGGCCATCTTCAATTCAGCAGCCGGGACGAATTTGTCTATCACGAAAATCTGGTGCACCCGGCCTTTGCCTTATTCCGCCGACGCAGTGGCCGCGACCCGGCGCGCGTGCTGATTTTGGGGGGCGGAGATGGCTTGGCCCTGCGCGAGGTGCGCAAGTATCCTTCGGTGCGGGAGGTGATACTCTGCGACCTGGACCCGGAGATGCTGCGTCTGGGTGCCGAAGATCCGATTTTTCGCCGTCTGAATCAGGATGCGTTGCACGGGGCAGAGTTGCAGGTACTGTCTGTGGGCACCGATATCGCTCGTCCGGAGTTTGTCACTTATCCGGCTCTGCCTTATCTGGCCGGAGTAGGTGCCGGATTCCCCCGTGGCCTTCGCTCAGTCGGGGAGCCTAGCGCAGAGTGGATCAGCGCTCCTAGTATCATCCTTAAGAATCTGGATGCCGCGCGTTATATCCGCGAAGCTCCGGGACTCTTTGACGTGATTATTGCTGATTTTCCCGACCCAAACAGTGAGGCGTTGAGTAAGTTGTATTCGCTGCCATTTTACCACAGTGTGCGGCGCAAGCTCGGTCCCGGGGGCGTGTTTGTGCAGCAATCAACTTCTCCGGCCTATGCACATAAGGCTTTCTGGGCCATTGGCCGCAGCATGATGGCTGCCGGGCTGGAAGCTTTGCCGTATCAGGATTTTGTGCCGAGCTTCGGTCAATGGGGCTGGTGGCTGGCCGTAATTCATCCGGCACATGGAGCGAGCGAGCCGAATAGCCCAGCACAGGCGACACAGAAACTGTTGCTGCCGGAGCAATACCGTGCTAGTCGCCTGTCTCCGGCATTGCAAACCCGCTATCTCAGCGATGAAATTATGCAGGCGAATCTAGCTTTGGCTCCATCTTTCCGCCAGATGTATCGAGAGAGTTTGACTTTGCTGTTTGTCGGAGAACCCGGTTCAAGCCTTTCCGGTTCGGTTGATTCTGGGGCGTTCTTCCGTGACTGGGTGACAACTTATACGCAGAATACAGTCTATCAGTATTATCTGGAGGCGAGCTGGCGCTAGCGGATTGCCGGGACTTTGGAAACAGGGAACCTTTTAGGGCAGCTCTAAAGGGAACTTCTAAAAATCCCTCAACAGCAGCTCGCCGTTGGTCAATACCTCAAACTGCCAAAGAGTACGGGCAGTCAACTCAAAATAATAGTGCAGCCCCGGAGCGAGCTCCGGGGCTGGCTCGCAGACATCGGGGCAATTCAGAGCCATTTTTTGGGTATTCAAGGCCTGCCATTGCCCCGGAGGTAACTCTTGTACCCGCACCCGGTCGCGCAGGCGAATATCGTACCAGTCCATTTGCAGGCGGCTCAGCTCATCGAGCAAATACGCCATATCGTGGTCCCAGGGGCTGGGGTTCCCTGCTGATTGGATGCGGACGCCCATGTAGTGGCGCAGCTTCGTCACATTTAAGTAGCGAATATCAAAGCCTCCGGCCAGCAGCCTGCTCAGCACCTGGCTGAGGAAACCTTCCTGCCAGTCGGCAGTCAGTTGGTAGCTGCGCAATGAACTGTTTTCATCACTGTTGTGCTTTTGCCACATGAGCAGTGCACCCGCCGGGCGCCACAAAGGCAGTCCCCCGCGGGTGATCAGCTCGTGAGGGAATTCGGCAAAACGCGGGAAGGCCTGCAGTACAGCAGATTCTTGTTTTTTCAGCAAAATGCGCATTTGGCTGCCGTTACGCCGCTGCGTGCGCAGCAGCATTGCGTTATTCTGCCAGGCACTGCCGATATAGTCGATCTGCCAATGCCAGCCCGTAAGGCTCAGATTGCTCTGTCGCAGCCAAGCCGAATCCAATTCCGGGGCACTGACGCGGTATTCCCTCACCTGCTGCATTTCGAGCTGAAGCAAATCGCAGGATGCGAGCAGCAAAAGCAAGGCGCAGACCTTATGGGCACCTCTAAAAATGGTATCGCTTCGCGAGTATCGTGTTGTTGCCCTGCTTCGCCTCGGCAATAGCACCGCATTTTGATGTGAGTTGCAGAGATTTCCCGCGCTGGCGAGGCGGCAGCTCTTTTTAGAGATACCCCTATGCCGAGGTGCATAACCGGGGCTGATAAAAGATCGGGTTGCCATATCATGTAAAAGGACGATTCTGATAACAGATTTACGGAAAGTCCCGTGAATCCAATAATGGCGGGATTTTTTCTATACAAAGCGCAGGCTGGCAGCTAAAATCAGCGTTTATTTAACAATAGCCACCAAAACGGCAAATCGAACAATGCAAAAGCTTTCTAATTTAAGGGGTGGGGAAGGATGAGGATACAGCGACACTGGCGCAGTAAGCGCGACTATCGGGAATCGTTATTCTACCATGTATGGCGTAGCATCCTGATTGTGCAGGGCCCTTGCATCTATCTGGCACTGGCCATGCTTCCCTGGTTGCCCCTGCCGGCACTGCTGGAAAGAATCGAACCGATGAAGACCGGAACCTCGGCCTTCGCCGCGCCCCTCTCCCTCCAGGCGGCACCCGGAACAATAGGGGAGTCTGAGGAAGCAAATGATACAAGCCAAGTAAAATCGGGCAGTACGCTGCAGCTGTCCGGATTCTCCCGGCTTCAGTCTCCCAAGCCGAAATTCCCTTCATTGTGGTCGCGTCGAAAGGAAGAGCAAATAGGCTCGCTGAGTTTGCTTCTGTCTGCCCGGAAGATCAAGTGGAAGCCCTACAGAGCCTCCGGCACAGCGAAAACATCGGTTTATCAGTCCGTATTCTTGACGAAGGGCGGGCCCGGGGAAGGGAGGCTTCAACTGCGCTGGACGGAGCAGCGTCCCCTTTTGTTTCGGATGCCGGACGGCAGCCGGAGCCAAACCCTCCCTAGTAGCTATCGCAGACTTGCTGATGGTTTTGCGCTTCAGTTTGCGCAGCCGCCGGAGTTTGAACAGCCAATGGAGCTGATCTTCCGCAGCGGCCCGACCGCTGCATCAGGTGCTCAGGATGATCTTACGGTGGAATTGTCCTGGCCTGCCGACCGGCCCTTGCCGGCTCAAATCGAGCTGCCCTGGAATACTGATGATGAGGCTGAACTGCTGACGGAAGGCGCCCAGCTACAAGTCCGGCCAGCCGAAGCACAGGAAGCTGTTGTCTATTTCTCGGCGGCGCGGCCGCTTCGGCTGAATGCGCAGCAGTACTTGGAAATCCCCGTCAGCTATTACGCTGCATTAGATTTTGCGCCAGGGGGCGCAGAATCGAGCGGGGCACAGACTGAACAGGCAAAACAAACAAAACAGAACGGAGTCAGAACCTTGGCACTGCTCTGGCAGCAGGAGCGCCGACTAGCTCCGGCGGAGCAGCAGCGAGCCCTGTACCAAAAATTGTATTCGGCTTACCGGACCCACCTGTTCGAGCGTCTGCAGCAGCAGTTTGTGAACCCGTCTGGTAATGCAGCCGCTTATTCTGGAACATCCGGCTTGGAGAATGATGGAAACTGGGCCGACCGGGCGGCCTTATATCTGGAGTTATTATTGCAGCAAAACGCTGCGGATGGGGGCCGTGCGGAAGCAGACCACAGTTATGAAGCATCGCGAGAGCGGCTGGAGCAATGGGCCCTGGCCGAAGGCCTTGGCAGCCAAGACCTCGCGCCTTATCTGGGCATCCGGCGGGAGACCCTGGAGCGCTATATCCTCAGCGACTATGCCCGGATAAAGCAGGTGGACAACAACTATTCTTTGGCCGACTGGGACTTGGTCGGCCAAGTTGATCTGGCGGAACTGCTGTTCCGCTATGGTGATCTGCCGCTGCTGCTCGGAGTACTGCAACGCGCACTAAGCATGAGACAGCAGGCTGCTTTGCCGCAAAATTTGAGCGATGAGCAGAACTTTTATGTACAAAACTTTCTCTGGCGAACCACCCGGATTTATCCGAACAACGGCCTGCTGGCCGAGCCCCAAGCCCGCCAGTACCTTACCGAGCTGCTGAGCCATCTGTGTGCCGCATGGCTGAGTGACGATGCCGGGCTCGCTCCCGTGCCGATGACTCTGCTGCTGGATGCCTTGCAGACCCTCTGGGAGCTGATTCAGGAAGAGCCGACCGCAGAGGTCTCGGAACTCCACCAGTGGGCCTATGGCCTGGCGAACCAGCTTTTGGCCCTGTTGGATGCCGAGGGCAACTTGCCTGAACTCTATGCTCCCATATCAAACACGGTAAATGAGGCAGCAGGGCAGCCCATTCCTTATTTTACAGTGTTCCACTCCCTCCGGCCAACTGGCCCGGAGCAGTCGCAGAACACTACGGTGGTGCCGGGGCTTTGGCTCTGGACTGCGGGCAGTGCCGATGTCTCCTACGAAATCGGCCAGTCCGTGCGGGTGAGTGCCGATAATTTCTCTGCGGCCCAAGGCAATAAGCTGTTGATACTGCGCGGTATATACTTTTATCCGGAGCAGGTCAGCGTCAATGGCAGGCCGGCGGTTTTAGTAGCGCAGATGCCGCGCCCCCGTCTCAGACCGGAGGCTTTTTGGCACTACGACCCGGGCAATCGACTGCTGGCCATTGAAATTCCGGCCAGTGAGCTGCCCCGGACCGAACTGGAGATTCGCTGACGAGTGGCCCATGGACTGCCCATTGATGCTATAGGGGAGAATGATTCCAACGAAGCTACTCTCGGAAAAAGATCGCGATTTCACGCAGAATTGGAATTTTCAGAGGTCCCGATTAAGGAAAGTATATGAATCTGGATGACCATATCCGAAAAATCCCGGACTTCCCCCATAAAGGTATCTTATACTACGACATAACCAGTGTTCTGACCCGGCCCAAAGTGTTTGGCTGGGTGGTCGGACAGATGTTGGAGCACTATCGAAATATTGAGTTTGATGCGGTCGCCGGTATTGAATCGCGCGGCTTTATTTTTGCGACGGCCTTTGCGCTGCGCCGGCAACTGCCCCAGATCCTGGTGCGCAAGGCGGGCAAGCTGCCGGGCGTAACACTGAAAAAGTCCTACCAGCTCGAATACGGCAAGGCCGAAGTCGAAGTGCACTTAGCAGATGTCCAGAAAGGTGCCCGCATCCTGCTCGTCGATGATCTGATCGCCACCGGCGGCAGCCTGAAGGCGGCTTCCGAATTACTTGTAGAGGCGGAGGCTTCGGTGGAGCATGCCTTTGGCATGATCGGCCTGTCCTTCCTCAATTTCACCCGAGCTCTACCCGACTTGCAGCTCACAACTTTGGTCGATTATCATAGCGAGTCGGTCTGAGGGATTCGCTGCGGGCGGCGGCGAAGATTAGAGGTTTCCCTTAGAGGTGCCCTTTGGAAGACTTTGAACTTTTGAGGTGAGTAAGGGGCACGATTGCCTCCAAAAGGATGGAACGTGGCAGATAAGACCAAGGAACAGCAAGTACCGGAGGCGGGATCTTTTGCCCAGTTACGGCAACAGCCCACAGACCTTGCCCCACAGTCCCGGGGCCTATCCATGCCACAAGCCGACGAAAACATTCTGAAAAATACCAAGTTGTTGCAAGCTCAGCCCGGACCCCATGTGACCGGACCCCATGTGACCAGCGTTTATGTGAATGACGAATCCGGTCCCGCTATAAATGCAAATCCCTGGCAGGGCATCGATCTGGTCAAAGTACCGCTCAACAAGCAAATCCAGTTGGGATACCTTTCCGAAGAGCATCTAAAACAAGTCATTGAGCGGCTACACAATATCCAGACTTACCAGCAGAAGAAATTCAGAAAGATTATCAGCGAAATGCAGCAGGATGACAATCCCAATCAATCAGTAAAATCTTCCAATTATAGTTCGAAAATCATTCAGGAACAGGCGAGATATAACTTTAATATCTTGTTCCTCGACTTCTCACACTATTTGAAATCGCTGTTCCACCCTCCTACTCGTCGCATTTTTCATGTGGCAGACTTGGTCTATCCGCAAGGAATTCTGATGCAGTGGGCGTTCCGCAGGCTCTCGACCCGCCAGCCCCAGCGTTCAACCGGCAAAGCTGAAGACACAGAGTCTCTCGGAGTCAATCCTTCATATGAATTCCAGACCCGGTTTGACTTTACCGTCAGTCTGCTCAGCGATCTGGATGAACACGGCTGCTCGGTGTTTCTGGTTGGTGGAACTAATAAACTGCTCAACAAGGTTGAGAAAAGCTTTCAGACTTCTTTTCATCGTATTCAGATTCTGGGGCGACACTACAGCAGGAACTGCCGCAAGAACAAGCGTATTCACGAGGTGCGCACTGTAATCAATAAATCTTCGCCAACCCTGTTGCTGGTAGCAAAGCGTGCCAGCATTCATGACTTTGTCGATGACAAAAACGGTGAGCGCAAAGTTAAGTCTTTCCTGGTTTTGGACTACCCGAATTCCCTGCGGGACTTATCGGGGAAATATCGCCGCAGGAAAGTAATTTTGTGCCAGATACTTTCGATAGCAGCTTACTGCGTATTTCCTTGGAAGTGGCCCAAGTTGTTTTGTATTGTTCTGTTCTTTCTAAAGATTTCTTTTTCTGTTCTGCCAAAGGATAGAATTAAATGAAGGGCGCCCTAAAAAATCCCTTCGATGCCGAAGCAGCGGGATTTTGCTAACAGCGAGGAAGTGAAGCCGAAGTCCACGAAACCAGCAAGGGAAACAGGAGCAAGCAAATGACTACAAGTAATTTGTCAGAGAACACAAGTACTTCCGCCAACTCATCTTCAACGCCCGTCCATCCTGGGCAGCGGGCTGAGCTGAGCACACAGGCGCAACAAAAGCAAGAAGGAGAGCGATACCCTTTTGTCCACCTGCACAACCACTCCGACTACTCTTTGCTGGATGGCGCGGTCAAGGTCGAGTGGTATGCCAAGCGGGTTACCGAGCTGGGCATGAAGCACATTGCCTTGACCGACCACGGTAATTTGTTTGGCGCTGTCCACTTTCAAAACGCCTGCCGGGCGGCAGGTCTCAATCCGATTATCGGTTGTGAAGCCTATATTGCCCACGGCCGACGCGATGACAAAAGCCCCGACCCCCGCATTGCGGAACGGAAACGCTACCATTACCACATGGTACTGTACTGCAAAAATGAAATCGGCTACCGCAATCTGATACAACTGGTCTCACTGTCCAACACCGAGGGCTTTCACTACAAACCGCGCATGGATGATGAATTGCTCGCCCGCCATTCAGAGGGCCTGATGGCCTCGACCGCCTGTCTCGGTGGCGAAGTGCCACAATTAATCTTGGCGGGGCAGCACGAAGAGGCAGAAAAGCGGGCACTGTTTTATCGCGACCTGTTTGGCCAGGGAAACTTCTGGTTGGAAGTAATGCGCCACGGTATTCCCGAAGAAGAAACCGTACTGGAAGCCATAAAGGTGATTTCACGCAACACCGGCATCCCGATTATCGCCACCAACGACGTGCACTACCTGCTGCGGGAACACGCCGAAGCCCACGATGCATTGGTCTGTGTTGGCATGAAGAAGACGGTCAAGGGTACCGACCGCAAGCGCATGAAGCTCGATATGCCGGAATTTTACTTGAAGACACCCCGGCAAATGCATGAGCTGTTTGCCGATCTGCCCGGGGCCCTGACCAATACCGTCAAACTGGCAAAGAAATGCGACCTTAGACTGCCGGAGCCCGGCCCCATCCTGCCGATCTACCAGATACCGGAGGGATTCAGTTCGCCAGAGGATTTTTTTCGTGATTTGGTCTGGCGCAGCACCCGGGAGCGCTACAACGAACAGTTTTCTCAGGATCCCGAGAACAAAATCTACCAGCGGGTTGCATATGAGCTGAACACCATCTGTGAACTGAACTTTGTCGGCTATTTTTTAATTGTCTGGGATTTTATCCGCTGGGCGCGAGAGCATGGCATTTCGGTGGGGCCGGGGCGCGGTTCCGGAGCAGGTTCGATCATTGCCTATGTTCTGGGGATCACCGATGTCGAGCCGTTGCAGTACAATTTGCTCTTTGAGCGCTTCCTCAACACCGAGCGCGTCTCAATGCCGGACTTCGACATCGATTTCTGCTTTGAACGCCGGGGCGAAGTGATCGACTATGTAACCCGAAAGTACGGCACAAATAATGTTGCCGGCATCTGCACCTTCGGAACTTTCAAGACCAAGGCCGTGCTCAAGGACATCGCCCGGGTACTCGACATTTCGTTCGATGAGTCCAACCTCATCACCTCACTGGTGCCCAATGACGCCAGTGATCTGGCAGAAGCCCTCGAAAAAGAGCCCAAACTGGCCGAATACCGCGAAAAGGGGTCGCAGTATCAGAAACTCTTTGATATTTCGACCGTTCTGGAAGGTATGAGCCGTCATGTCTCGACGCATGCCTGCGGCATTGTGATTGGTCGCGAACCGATCAGCAACTATGTGCCCCTGCACAAGGATAAAAACAACACTCTCTCGACCCAGTTTACCATGGATTTGATTGAGCCCTGCGGTCTGGTCAAAATGGATTTTCTGGGCCTGAAAACCCTGACACTGCTGGACAAAATCGAAGTACTGGTGCGCAAGCGCATCCCCGATTTTTCCTTTCGCAGCATTCCCGAGGATGACGAGGCCACCTTTGCCATGCTGGGCCGGGGCGAGTCGCGGGCCGTGTTCCAGTTTGAGAGCGAGGGCATGCAGAAAGTCCTGCTAGATGCCAGGCCCGGCAGCATTGAAGATTTGATCGCCTTGAATGCCCTTTACCGCCCCGGACCAATGCAGTTCATCGAAAAATTCATCGCCAATAAAAAGAATCCCGGCAAGATCAACTACCCGCACAAAGACCTGCGCAAGACTCTGGAGCCGACCTACGGCGTAATTGTCTATCAGGAACAGGTCATGGAAGTGGCTCAGATCATTGGCGGATTCACTCTGGGTAAGGCCGACATTATGCGCCGGGCCATGGGCAAGAAAAAAGAACAGGAGATGCAGAGTCTTAAATTGGAATTTATTGAAGGAGCACTTACCAAGGGCTATGACAAAAACCTGTCCGAGGGCATTTTTGAGATGCTGATCCCGTTTGCCGGCTATGGTTTCAACAAGTCTCATGCGGCGGCCTATTCGATTTTGGCCTATAAAACAGCGTATTCACGGGCCAATTTTCCCACCGAATTTATGGCGGCCACCCTGACCAATGAAATCGGCAACCCTGATGCCTTCCGCAGCTACATCAACGACCTGGACCGGATGCAAATTCAGCTCCTGGCGCCCGACATCAACCTCTCAGAACGTTATTTTGCGGTGGATCGGGGCGGCAGTGGTATTATCTTTGGCCTGCAGGGTATCAAGAACGTGGGCAGCGCCGCAGTCGAAGAAATCTTGCAACGGCGCGAGCAACAAGGGCCGTTTCAAAGTTTTCTGGACTTTATGGAGCGCGTTGATTTGAGAAAGGTCAATCGCAAAACGGTGGAGACTCTGGTCAATGCCGGGGTTTTCCGTTCGGTGGAAAAGCAGTACAACCAGGCGAGCATGCTACATAATCTGGAACATCTGTCTCAGAAGCTGAACAAAAAGAACAATGACAGCGGAGCCGGGCTCTTCGACGGCTTCAGCGAAGAAGTGGCGATCCAGATCGAAATGGAATCGGTGCCCGAGCTACCGGCTAATGAGATTTTGGAGGCCGAACAGGAACTGTTGAGTGTCTATGTTTCCGGTCATCCGCTGGAACGCCACCGGCGGCAGTGGCAGCGTTCCAGCACTTTGAGTCTGGATGCGGCCCGGCTGGAACTGGCCGCCGCCGATAAGACCTATGTCTTAATCTGCATGGTACAAACCAAGCGCAATATTACGACCAAACAGGGTAAGACCATGATGGCACTGGAGCTGGAGGATTTTTATGGCAGCATTAGCGCCGTACTGTTCCCTGCCGTTCTAAATCGGGAACTAAGCGATGGCAGCAGTTATTTTGACTTTATACAGCGCAGCAATTGCATCGGTCTGCGCGCCAATTTGGAAAAGAAAAAGGGGAGGCCCCCTCAATTGATTATCGAAGAGCTGTTCCCGGTGGAAAAGACGCCGCTAAAGCCCAACGCCGAGCTGCATTTGTACATCGAAGCAGAGCCCGGCAAGCCTCTGCTGCAGGATCAGGAAACGGCCGAGAACTTCCGCAGTTTGCTCTACGAATACAATGGTTCCAGCCCGGTGTTTCTGCACATCCGAGGCAGTCGGGGAGCTCGTTCGGAGCAGATCGAATATGTACTGGAAGTCGCTCCCAACATTGGCGTTCAAGCATCGGAACAGCTGGAGCAAAGCCTGCTGCACAACGACATATTACCCATTCGACAGGTTGAATTTGTCTGAATGCCCTGCGGCAGTTGTGGAAAAGCCGTTTTTTCAAAACTTCCGGGAGAACTGCGAAAATCCCGGTATAAGATTATGGGAACCTGGCATGTGGTATTCCTCCGGGAATCGCTGTATAATCGGAACGTGCCGCACCGCATTTATTGCCAGCCAAAATCGCCGGCAGGGATATTATAAGATCCCAGATCCAAATGAATTGACACGGTTCATCTTACAACTTCCCTGAAAAATCAGGCTGTACATGTGAAACCGGAGTTTTGACAGTATCCCCTCTAAGATGAGGCGGTTTTGTACTGGAAAAGAGAGCCTTACTTATGCCTGCCACCACTTTTTATTCCAATGATTGCAGCTCTCTGAAACGCCTTTGCTTGGGGCTACTATTCACCGCCGGACTGATCCTGCCCTTGTTTTATACGCACAGCAATGTTCTGCTGGCCCGGCAGCCGGATGACTCCGTTAAAATTGATGTATACATTGATCCCACAAATTACTACTACTACTATTACAGCTTCGATTACCTGTACAAATATCTGAATCTTGATGGTTTTTCTCCACAGATCAAAGTACTCAGTAAAAGAGGCCTGCGAGGGGCCATGGACCGGGTTGGCTACCGTGGCGGGAACCATGATTCTCATGTTTACCTTGTCATTGTCTCTGAACGCAATTTGGAAGAATACCAAGAGACTTTAGAGCTTCTTGCCAATCGCTACCAATTAGTGCTGTGGGTGATCAGCCCGCAGGGGACTCAATTCCGGCCACCCCCGGGTTTTGCCTTGGATGCCACAACCTCGGCTTCCAGTCAGACGGCTTTGCAGCAAGACTTCCGCGATCAGGTGCTCCCGCGCCTCCTGACAATTTATACTTCTCGCTTTCGCCATCTATATAGCAATGTGCGGTTTTAACGATGGATATCCAATGATATAAAAAGTTGGAAGAAATTGATTGGTAGTGATTTTAGAGGTTCCCTTTAGCAATTATTAGAATCCAAACCTATTTTCAGGGTTCTTATTTCCAAACATCAATATGTTATGGGTAGTTTTTTAGAAGTTCCCATTGATATCCAAACAAGCTCCAGTAGCTCAGGGGATAGAGCAACCGCCTCCTAAGCGGTAGGTCGTACGTTCGAATCGTATCTGGAGCATTTCTTATTTATTGAATTATAGGTAGATATGTTTGGTCTCTCTACAACGGTAACAATTAAATGCGCAGTTGTGTAAGCAATAGGATGAGATACAGAGCTCCCTTCACAGTATTCCCCAGAGAGATGCCTTCCGGCTTGATCATATATTATTACCAAACCTATGATTCAGAAGGAAAGCGCACCACAGCACGCACAACTGGCATGACCAGCAAGACAGCTGCAAGGGCTTACTGCGAACAATTACGCCATTCAGGGGAGCTGGTACCTCTTAAGAGGAAGGCTTCTGACCTGAGTGCATATTCGGAAGATTTCTGGGTCTACGAAAAATGTAGATACGTCAGAAGTAAGTTGGCGAGAGGACAGCGTATTGGCAAGCAGCATTGCAAAGACAATCGGAGCCTACTAATACGTTACATTCTGCCGACTTTCGGCAAATCTCGCCTGGGATATAGAATCACAAAAAATGACATCGATAACTGGTTGTTATCTCTGCCCGAAAGTGGCATATCTAATGAAACGGCCAATAAGGCATTCAAGTGCCTCAAGATAATATTAACGGAGGCTCAGAAGAGCGGTTAATACATCGCAACCCGTGTGAAGGAATAAATCAGCTAGCCAAGAACTCCAGAGCCAGAGGAATACTGGAACAACGCGAAGCGAGCAAAATACTATCCCCTAAGAATTGGGAGAAGGTGTGGAACGGCAAGCGTCTGTGTTATATCGGCAACCTGTTGGCTGCGATCACAGGAATGCGAGCCGGAGAAATCCGGGCGCTGCAAGTAGATTCCTTGAAGCATGATTCTGATGGGCAACCTTACATTTTAGTGCACCAGTCAGCCGATCAGGAGGGTAATCTTAAAGAGACGAAAACAGGTCTGGAGCGCTGTATCTTGATTCCGCCAGAACTAGAGACGCATCTGGCCGGATTAGCGCGATTCCGTAAAGACGGTCTGATATTTTCTTTGGATGGCGGCCAGAAGCCTGTCGATACAAAGTACTTCAGCACAGGATTGTATGGCGCCCTTGCTGCAATAGGCGTTCAAGAAGAAGAACGCAAGGCCAGGAATATTACATTTCACTCTTGGCGGCATTTTGCCAACACAACCTACCGTGCATTCGGCATACCTGATGCCAAAGTACAGGCGATGACAGGCCATACCACGCAGGCCATGACGGAGCTACTACAGCCACTTCCGTGCCAGCGATTTTGCTGACGTGAGGCAAGCTCAGCTGAAGCTGGTGCAAGATTTTTCCTGATGCTGAACGTGTTAAGGGAACCTCTAGAAATTCCATTCTGCGCTCTTGCTCGCTCTTTCGAAACGAACAGCTTTGTCAGTAAAGCCTTACAATACAACAAGGTATTCTTCAGCTTCACTTCCTCGCTGTCGTCCAAAATAGCTTCGCAAGAAGACAAAAGCGAATTTTTAGAGGTCCCCTTGAATTTCCGCCCTTCGTGCCTCTTATTATGGAGAAATTCCGCGGCACTCAGGCGGTGCAGTTGGTAAAGACAGCCTCGCAGGAAAAGCCAATTTTTGGAGGTACCCATTTGACTGATTTTTAGAGGACATCTTCGGAGGGGTTTGGACGCAGAGCCTGGCGCCAGAGCACCAGTTTATCGGCAAATGAAACGCTCGCGTGAGCCGGGCTGCTGGAAGGCAGTACCCGAATGGTATAGTCTTTCGCCTCATTGAAGGCGGGCTGGATTTCGCAGCGGAACACCTGAAAACTTTTCCGGCCGTTTAGCAATATCTGCCGGATATCGGGATTCCGTGTCAAGAGTCCGGGCACCGGGTTGCTGATGCCGCTGCGAATACTCTGGTCTGAACTGCCGCTGCGCTGGCAGGAAGCCAGCACATCCCAGAGCGCAATACCCGCATATTCCAGCAATGCAAGCTTGGCATCAAACGGTAGTCTGTGGTGCGCTCCCGGCTGCCATTTTGCGGACTGCCGAGAGCCTTCCCGCTCAAAGAATTCCGGGTAAACGTGAGCCAGTATCGGCCAGAACGCGTTCTGCGGATGGGCGTAGTATTGGCTCTGTGCCACCGAGCGAGTACCAGGCATCGAGCCCAGAATCAAAATGCGCGCTGCGCGAGGCACAATGGGAGCAAAGGAGCGGAATACCGACATCGGTGCTAGAAGTAATAACTGATGCGGATATTGAGGGTCTGGCTGAAGGTAAAATACACATTCTGGGCCAGGATGCTGACCAGAGAACTATTGAGCATCGGTATATTGGGCAGAGCGCGCCCCAACGGGCCCCGGTCAATAATAATCGGAAAATTCCCGTCAATCACGCCCTCGGTGCTGAACTGCAACAGCATGCGGAGCTCCAAATACATGGCAATCGAAAAATTGCGCGACTGCAACTGCCAGCCCAGACTAGGCACTATGCCCGCACTTAGAATATTGTCTTCGACCAGACCACTGATGTTGTGATAGGTAAAGCGCAGACCCAAACCGAAGATAATGCCCGAACCCCAGCGCCGGATATCTTTGGTAATTTTAGAATTGCGCGCGTAGAACAAGCTGCTCAGTCCCAGCTCGAAACCGAGCTGAATCCGCTTATACGACAGATTTTGAAATTCCTCAAAAAAGTGGAGCCCGGAAGCTAGGTCACTGCCCAGCTGCAACTGGACATAGTAGGCCGCACTGTCGCTGAAATAATGCTGGAAGCGCGGCAGAAAGAGGCCTTCGATCGCGTTGATTATCTCCAGCGAAATATTGTTGCGCAGCCCCTTCGGGGGTTTTTCCCAAGGGTCGAAACTCTGCTGAGCCCAGTTCAGCTCATCAGCCTGAAGCCGGGCCGGAGGGCCTACGGTCAGGAACCCTGCCAAAAGCAGGCTCGGCAAGAGTAATGCCAAGCGGCTCAGGAGGCTCAAACGGATCCAGCGAAATACCTGTATCAAGAGCAGCCTCCGGCTCGCGTGTGCAGCAGGCTGCAAAACAAGCGGCGAAATGCGTGCAGGCTGCACAAATTGTGTGAATCATGGAGATCCAGGAACATATTCAGGGGAACCTTTTGGCTCGCAGTATAAAGGGCCCGCCCGAGTCTGGCGAGGGTGACAGATCTTTTTTGCTGACCGGATCAAGGGTAGCTCTAAAGTGTTGTCATGCCGGATGATTTGCCCTGCCCCGTGGTTCTCGCTATGATTCGCGGGCTTTTGCGCTGTCCCGGTTTCCCCGATCCATGACTTTATTTGCAAGGACATCCACCTGCAATCTTAAGTGATGCTACTTTTACGGATTGGTATGAGTATACCAAGAAAGCTCCAAAGGGTACCTCTAAAAATGGTATCGCTTTCTGTGAGAATTGTACCGCATTTTGATGCTCCAATGCGAGCTGGCGCAGCATTGGAGAACCGGGGGAGGGCCGTGCGCAGCAAGACCCGACCTTCCTTTTCTGCGAGCTGGCGCAGCATTGGAGAACCGGGGGAGGGCCGTGCGCAGCCAGCCCCAACCTTCCTTTTCTGCGAGCTGGCGCAGCATCTTTCTGTGGCGGGGAATTTTTAGAGGTGCCCAGCAGATTTTGAGGTAGATGAATGAAAGAAGACCAGTTGCTGAATTTCAGCCTCGCTGACTTTCACTACAACGATAACCCGAATGTATTGCAGCCACCTGAAGACTTCAGGCAGTGGCTCTACCACCCCAAAGTGCGCAGCGCCTTTGCTTTCTTTGAGCAGCAGCTGCTCCAGGCGCCCAAAGCCAAGAGCCGGGTGCGCAGCAACTTTGACGACAAAGAGCGCGACATCATTAACCTGACTTCCTACAACTACCTGGGTCTGTCCACACATCCCGAAGTGCTTCAGGCCTGCAAAGAAACACTGGACAAATACGGCATGGGGGCTTCCGGCGCACCACTGCTCTCAGGCACTTTTGACCTGCACACCGAGCTGGCCGACAAGCTGGCTTCCTTTAAAGAACAGGAGGCCTGCCTGCTTTATTCCAGCGGCTTTGGCGGCAATGTCGGGGCGATCCAAGGCATCCTGCGCAAAGGCGACATCGCCATTATGGACGAGAAAATCCACCGCAGTATTGTTGATGGAGCAACCCTCTCCGGTGCCAAGATGACCTTCTTCCCGCACAACGACATGAAAGCCTTGGAAGAACTGCTGGAAAAGCACCGGGGCAAGCGTAAGCTGGTGCTGGTCGAAGGTGTCTACTCGATGGACGGCGACTTGGTCAAGCTGCCCGAAGTCAGCGCGCTGTGCGACACATACAATGCCGGTCTGTTCCTCGACGAGGCTCATTCGTCGTTGATCTTTGGCGAGAACGGCCGGGGCGTGGGCGAACACTTTGGCTTGGAAGATAAAGTCGGTGTCAGCTTTGGCACCCTGAGCAAGTCCTTTGGCGGGGTGGGGGGCTTTATCTGCGCCAACCGGGAGTTGATCGACTACCTCAAAGGTTATTCGGCACCGTGGAACTTTTCCTGCTCCATCGCGCCGCCGATTGTCGGCGGTCTGCTCAAGGCCTTGGAAGTCGCAACCCGCGACTCCGGTCTGCGCGACCAGTTGTGGCAGAACACCCGCTATTTTCGCAATGGCCTGGAGGCCCTGAACCTGAACCTAGGACTCACCGAATCCCAGGTGATACCGATCATCATCGGCTCTTCGGGCGAGCTGCTACTGAGAATGGCCCATCAAGTGCAGAGCCGGGGCCTGTTTCTGCAACCAGTGGACTACCCGGCCGTACCGGCTCACGAGCGCCGCTTTCGTATTTCGGTATCTTCGCAGCTGAGCGAAAAAGAAATGGACCAAGCCCTGAATATTATTGAGGATGTGATCGCCAAGGGCTTGGGCACTATCGGCAGATAGACTGACAGTCCCCCTCTCCTGAGAGACTCAGGCACTTTCGCGTATCATCAGTTCCGGCTGGCAGGTGATGTGGCGTTCTGCGATTTCTTCGCCCCGCAGTTCTGCGAGCAGCAGACGTGCGGCCTCCTTCCCGATATCCGCGATAGGCTGGCGTATCGTAGTCAGAGGCGGCTGGCTGTGGCGCGAAAAAAAAACATCGTCAAAGCCCATCAGCGCGACCTCACCGGGGATGGACAGACCGTGATGCTGGAAAGCCTGCAAGAAGCCATAGGCCATTTCGTCGTTGGTGCAAAAATAGGCTCGGGAGAGCTTTCCGTCCTGAATCAGGCTCTGGGCCTTTTCGTAGGCGCTCGCAATCATGAAGTGAGCACTGTGGATTTGAGGAGCTGCCTGTACACTGCCCATAAAGTCCATATAACCCTTAATCCTGGTCAGGCTGTCGAAAGATTCTGAAGGCCCCGCGATCAGGCAGATATCTGCACCGTATTTCTCGTATAAATACCGGCAGGCCATTGTCGATCCGGTATAGTTGTCAAAGCAGACCGAAGTGTATAAATCATCAAATTTTGGTGCGATTTTCCGGTTAATCAAAGTGATCGCCCTTCTGCTCGGTCTGCTCAGACAATCTTCTATCTCAGAGTCTTCAATAGCGGTATAGAAAATGATAAAACCTTTGGAAGTACTGTTTCGCAGAGAGTAATTTCGCCTCAGGAGACAGGAAGAATTGAGCAGATAATCAGTCTGGTTGGCGATATAATCCTCGATTCCGGAAATGATTTCAGAATAGAACAGCCCCTGTAAGTTGGGAAGGAAGACCTGTAGCTCTTCCTGACTATCTTGCTTTCTGAGGTTTCTGGCGTGAATATTGGCCTGGTAACCATTGATCTTTGCCAAGGCCAGTATCTTATCCCGCACATCTTTAGAGACTTTTCCCCTACCGTTTAAAGCATACGAGACGGTGGCAATGGAAACCCTAGCCTGCTTTGCCAGCTCTTTGATGGTGATTTTGCGTTCGTTTTGAGTGCCCATGGTTTCCTCCGGGGAAAATTCGCCGGAGGCGAAACTTCTATTTATGGGAACCTCTAAAAATTCCAACTCCGCGTGAAATCGCGATCTTTTTCGAGAAATTAGAAGTCGCCTTGAGCATATCATATTTCGATTTTTTAGAGGTGCCCTAAGGTTCAAAACACGTAAGCAAAGACACTAATTCTCCTTGACAGCCGGGGAACCCCATACTATCCTACGTTCAAGTTTCAGAATACATAATTTTAGTTCCGGAAAAAGAAACCACTCGGTAGATAAACCCATGAACCCCCGGGAAATCTCACTACTGAACTTTGTGCTGGAAATGCACAGTGCCCCCAGTTTTTCCGAGCTGCAACAGAGCTCCGGCCTGCCTAAGGCTACTGTACACCGCTGCCTGAGCAATCTGGAGCAAAGCAGGCTGCTCTGCCGCAGTGAAGGACGCTTTTACCCCGGCTTGCTGCTCTTGCGCTGGCTGCACCTGAGCGCGGCGCGTCAAAACCTCTGGGGCGGACTGCTCCATCCATACTTGGTGCAATGCAGCCGGGAATTCAACGAGGTGGCACACGTAGTACACCTGGTGCAACGCCAAGGACGCACCGCGACTTATATCGACAAAGTCGAAGGCACGGGACCGATTGTGTTGAAGTCGCGCATCGGCCGGGAGCTGGACCTGTACAAAACCGCAGCCGGACAGGCGATCCTGGCTCAGCTCAGCAAAACCGAATTAGAGGAATACATACACAGCATGGAACGTCACTGTTCGGAGACCCAACTGACAGCCTTCCGCCGCTTCCCGCTGGAACGACAGCTCGCTGAGACCCTTGCGCGCGGCTACTCCTTGGAAGTGGAGCAGAACGAAAAAAACATCCAGTGTGCGGGAGTTTCGCTGGCAGCAATTCAGCGCAACCTAGCTCTCAGTCTCAGCACTACCACCTTGGTCTCGCTGGAGCAATTATGCGAGCTGGGCCAACGGCTCAGCGAGCTGACCGGGCAGATTACACAGCAACTCGCCGAAAACGGCAATGATTAGGGCATGAAGGCGAACACTCCTAAAGGGGACCTCTAAAAATTCCATTCTGCGCTCTTGCTCGCTCTTTTGAAACGAACAGCTTCGTCAGAAGAGGCGGCAGGCTCTTGCTGCGCACGGCCTGCATTTTCTTCCATACTGAAGCATGGAAGCCTATACAATACAACAAAGTATTCTTCGGCTTCACTTCCTCGCTCCAAAATAGCTTCGCAAGAAGACAAAAGCGAATTTTTAGAGGTCCCCTAAAAATAATGCGAGGAAAGTGCATGGATTTCGACCAAGGCTTGCAGAAAAAGCAAGAAAAGATCATTCAAAAAATCGAAAAAACCAAACTGATTTCGGTGCTGGCCATTGAACGCGCCCAGGACACACCTTACATTGCCGATGCCCTGGCCGAAGGCGGAATCCTGCTGGTGGAGCTGTTGCTGCGCACCGAAGCAGCTTTTGACGCACTGGGAATTTTGCTGCGCGACTACGGGCGGCAATTCACCATCAGTGCGGGTACCGTGTTAAACTTGGAACAATTGCAGAAGGTAGTCGACCTAGGCGCACCTTATGCCGTGGCTCCCGGCTTTCAGCCGGAAATTGTAGCCAAGGCATGGGAGCTGGGGCTGCCGTTCTTTCCGGGAGTCCTGACACCATCGGATATCGAAGGCACCCTGAAATTCGGCCTGAAGCTGCTGAAATTCTTCCCCTCCGGGGCGATTGGGGGCCTGAACTATTTGAAGACCATGCACGCCCCTTATGCCCATTTGGGCATCAAGTACATTCCTCTGGGCGGAGTGCAGCCGGACAATCTGGCCGAATATGTGCGCTCGCCGCTGGTGGCAGGAGTCGGCGGTTCGTGGCTGGCACCGGGGGACGTGATCGCGGCCAAAGACTGGGGCCGGATTATCCAAAACGCCAAAGAAGCCGCACAAATCATTGCCGGGGCACAGATCCCTTGAAAACGGAGACAAACTGCCTGGGGCAAGGAGAATTGCGATGAAAAAAATCGTCACATTTGGGGAAATCATGGGACGCTTTGAGACTCCAAATCACAAAAAGATGGTCCAGAGCCTGCCCGGCTCGCTGGAATTGACCTTCGGCGGCGCCGAAGCCAATGTGGCCGCTTCGCTGGCCTATATGGGTGAAGAAACCCGTTTCATCAGTGCGCTGCCCGAGAACCCGCTGGGAGCTGCCTGCCGCCGCTTCCTGCAAAGCTTCGGAATTGACCTGAGCTACCTGCAGCTGCGCAATGAACGGCTGGGGCTGTACTTCTTGGAGACCGGAGCCAACCAACGTCCCAGCTCGATAACCTACGATCGGGCCAACAGCGCCATCTGCAACATCGAGGCCAAAGCGATTGACTGGCAAGGAGCCTTTGCCGATGCCAAATGGTTTCACAGCACCGGCATCACGCCGTCCCTCTCGCAAAAGACGGCTGAGGCCACCTTGCTGGCGGTGCAAGAGGCCCAAAAGGCCGGAATACAAGTGTCCTGCGACCTGAACTTCCGCAAGAAGCTGTGGCAGTGGGATGACAGCGTTACCCCCAAGGAGCTGGCCCAAAAGACCATGCGCAAGATTCTGCCCTATGTCGATGTGGTGATTGCCAATGAAGAAGACGCCTCGGATGTATTGGGAATCGAAGCAGGCCACAGCGATGTCTCGACCGGGCAGCTTGACACAGCTGCCTATATAGAAGTAGCCAAAGAAATTGTGCGGCAGTTCCCCAACGTGGGGCGGGTGGCCATCACCCTGCGCGAGAGCGTTTCAGCCAGCCATAACAACTGGGGCGCACTGCTCTACGACGGCGAGCAGGCCGCCTTTGCGCCGCTGGATGAAGCGGGAGAATACCGTCCCCATGAAATCCGCAATATTGTCGATCGCGTGGGCGGCGGGGACTCCTTTGGTGCAGGCTTGATTTTCGCTTTGAGCAGCCCTAGGCTGAGTGCCACAGAAACGGCCATTCGCTATGCGGTGGCGGCATCGTGCCTGTGCCACAGCATTCCTGGAGATATGAACTACAGCAGCCGCACCGAAGTCGAGGCCCTGATGAATGGAGACGCCTCAGGACGGGTGCAGCGCTAACCGACTGCCGGGGAGAAAACAAACACTTGGGCAAACTGATGAGCAACCTCCCTGCCTGGCTGGAATCATTCCTCCGGGAGCTGCCGGCCAACAGCTCGCTATGGGATCTTTTTGATATTCCGAATGAAGGCCTCTGGGCCTTCAGCATCGCCACCGCGCCGTCCGAAGCTGTGGTCCGGGCCTTGGAGCAACAGGGCCTCCGGATGCATCTGCTGCAACAAGTCCACGGCAGTGACTACGCCGAACTGAACTTGAGCGAGAAGGGGAGGGCGCAAAATGTGCCGGGAATTCTGCTGCGCCCCGCAGCGGATGCTTGGTTGTGGCTGCGGAGCGGCCTTGCCGGAAACCAGGCGCAAACCGCCGAAACCAAAGCAGTGGGCCAGCCAACCCGGCAGCCCCAGGTCTGCTTGGCTATCTACACCGCCGACTGCGTACCGGCACTACTGCGCCTGCGACAGCCGGGACACGAGCCGGACTGTGGTGCGCTGCTGCATTTGGGGCGCAAGGGCATTGAGTCCGGCCTGCTGCAAAATTGCATCCGTGCCCTGCTGGAGCGGATGCATCGGGAGGGCTACAGCCAACCATTGAGCTTTAGTCTGGCAATGGGACCATCGATTGGCCCCTGTTGCTATGAGCTGCCAAGGCTATGGCACAAGAATTTTGCCGGAATGCAAACGTCAGCCCGACCTGCCTGCACCAGCATCCCGACTCGGCGAAGAGCGAGAGCCACCGGATGCTCGACTTGCGGCAAGCGATTCAGGATCAGGCTTTGACGCAGCTCAGATTCTTTGCCGACCGACTGCACTTTGGCCCGCAGGATATACGCAGGACAGGGGGCTGTACCAGTTGCCAGGCCCGCGAATACCGGCGTACTTACCATGGCTCGGCAGCTGACGCAAGCGGTGTCTGTTATTCTTACCGGCAGGGCTATCGAAGCGAGCGCATCTACAGCTTGGTGTTTCTAAGCGGACTGTCATTGCGGCAAACCGATCAGGGCTGCTCTTGACCGGGCCGACTCCTTCCTCCCTCACGTTATGGAACTCACCTATGCAGATTTGCTGAAGCGGGCCTGTGCCCAGGCCCGCCCAGAGAAAACTCCCGGGCAATGCTCAAATGCGCAAGAATCCGAACTTGCGCCAGCAGCGGATGCCGACTGCTATGCGCAGCTCTTGCGCCTGCTGGCCTTCTGCGAGGTCGGCGGCTGCGAAGCGACCGCACCTGAAGATTTTGGGGTCACACTGCTCCGCTACGAAAGCATTCCCGCCCAATCTGCCCGCCTGCTGGGGAAAATGCAGGATATCGTGCCTTTCGCCTCGCAGCGGGCCTTTGAGCGGGCGCTGGAACGTCTCTTGCAAGGGATTCCGCTGCCTTATATCCAAGGTGTGGCCGAGTTTTCTGACTACAGCTTCGCCGTAGGACCGGGCGTATTGATTCCGCGTGAAGATAGCGAAGTGCTACTGGAATCGGCTTGCAACTTTGTTCATGCGACGTGCGGCGAGCAAAACGAAGAAGCAGAGAAAGGGGAAGGGAGCGAGCTGCCTTTGCTGGAACTATGCTGCGGCTCGGGCTGTATCAGCCTGAGCTTGTACCTGAAGCTGCGGGCGGCCGGGTTCACTCCGGCAGTATGGGCCGGCGATATTTCTGAGGATGCACTGCTCTATGCCCGCCAGAGTGCAGCCTACTGGCTGGCGCCGGGGCAAAAAAAGGAGGAGTACGCGCGTTTTTCCCTGTGCCGGAGTGATTTGTTCCAAAACCCGGAACTGCGGCGTAAATATAAATTGATTCTGGCCAATCCGCCCTACTTGAGTACACGCGAGTCTCACAGACGCAGTCACTGGCCAGAGCCCATGCCGGCTCTGGAAGCGGGGCCGGATGGTTTGAATATTCTGCGCCGGATTATTGAGCAAGCCGTTGGTTTTCTGCAACCCGGTGGTGCCTTGTTGCTGGAAGCGGCCCCTTGGCAGATGCATGAGCTGGGCTGCCTGCTGAGTCTGCGGGGTTACCGTCAAATCGAAACGCAGCGCGATCGCAATGGCTGGGATCGGGTTATCGGGGCGCGCTTTGACTGATACTTAGTGTTCCGCCATATATGCGACTGCATATGCGACTGCCTGGCGCAGAATCTGATCGTGGTCCAGATTGTAAACCGGTAGCTCTTTGAGGTAGCGAATTCGTTCTCTATAAGCCATACGCTCGGCAATATCCTTACTGACCTGGTACTGCGACTCAATCTCGCGGGCAAAAAAATCGCGAAACTCCTGCTCCGTATAACTGCGGTTCTCGTTGACAAAGTTAGCGATTAAACTGCTCTGCGCCAATCGACCCAATTCCTCTAACGTTTCTACAGCTAAGGGCGGAACGCTGAGTTGATGGTCAGGCTCAATGCCATTGTTGGCCAGGTTCACCCCTTTGGGCGTGTAATAATGCGCGATTGTCAGCTTGAGAATCCCTTCCGGAAGGGTTACGGGGATCTGTACCGAGCCCTTGCCAAAGCTCTTCTGTCCCAATATTTCCGCTCGCCGATTATCTTGCAGGGCACCGGCTACAATCTCAGCAGCAGAAGCCGACTCATCATTGATCATCACATACACCGGCAAATCAGCGGGAACCAATGCCTGTTTTTTGGCCTCGAATTTCAGAATATTGTCACGGGTACGTGCATCTGTCGAGACAATCAGACCCTGTGAGAGAAATTGATCCGCAATCTCTACTGCTACATTGAGCAGACCGCCCAGGTTATCGCGCAGGTCCAAAATCAGGGCATCCACCTGCTGCGCAGATTCCTGCCCTGCCAGTGCCTGCTCCAATTGCTGAGTGAGCTGTTTCCCCGCCACCGCATTAAACTGCGATAAATAGACATATAAAATGCGCACCGACTTGCCCTTAAGAGACTGTGCCGGAATAATGTCCGTAAGGACTGCCTGGATTTCAAGCCGTTCCCGCACGACCTCGATGTCCAGCTGCTGCGCAGGTCTGCGCAGCAGCGTGATTCTGACCTTGCTGCCCGGCACACCGCGTACCGCGCCCTGCACCTGCTCGACCGCCCAATCCTTGGCACTCCGGCCATCGATTGCATAAATGAAATCATCGGACAGGATTCCGGCACGCATCGAAGGCCCCCCCGGGACGGGCCGCGTCACCTTGACATAGTGCTGCTGCAAGTATCGGTACTGCTCGGCTGGCGGGACCTCGCCGGGCAAATTACTTGAGGGAGTCTCCCCTGCATCATTGTCGTCCTGGCCTGTAGCAGAATTGCCAAAGTCGCTCTGTTTGGAAATATACAATCCCACACCGCCGTAGCTTCCGTTGATGGTATCGCTCAACTGGTAAAAACCGCTTTCCTGGAAAAAGCCACTGAACGGATCGTGCAGCGGAAGGCTCAAAGCCCCCATCGCTGAGGTGTAAACGGTCTTGGCAAAAACCTTGCTGTAATAGCCCTGCAAGCGACTCTCCGATAATATTTCCTGATACGCCTCTTGCAGTGCCTTGGGCGGGTACTCGCGATATTCTCGCTCAAACTGCTGCTTTTGCTGCTCGCGCTCCTCGCGTTGCCGGTCCGTGAGCTGACTGCTGTCTCTGGCTTTGGGCGCACGAATCGAAGCGGCCTTCTTGGCATCGAAAGCAAAACGAGCCTCTTTCTCCCACTGCGACAGGGTCTCCCGGCCCTCCTCATTGATTTCCTGCTGCTCCTTCTGCCAGCTCTGCACCACCAATTCCATGGCATCTACGGCAGACTGATAGAGTGACAGGGGCGAAACCGGGATTACATATTTTTCAACCAGTAACTGGTAGCCCTTGCGAATCCCCTGGGCATAGGTTTCGTCATTGCCGGGAATTATCAGCCCCTGGTTGACCAGCCGCTGCTGGTTTCTGTTCTGCTGGTAGAGATGAGAAGCATACCAACCCGACAGAACCAGCAGTGGCACTGCCAGCAGCAACACGCAAGGCTTCCATTTTATTTTGCCGTGATGTGCCAATGACTGTCTCCTTCCCTCTCTACCGCTCATGTTGGGCCCGATTTGTCGTTGCAGATCTATGGTAGTCATATCTTGTTGTTCCCGAAAACAGAGTCTAGCTGTTCTGAGAGCAGCAGGGAAGTGCCAAAGTATATGGTTTCCAGCTTCTGTATCACAGCTTGTAAGGGCTTGCAGGTTTTTCAAGGCTTGAGCAGGAACGTGGGGAAGCACCGTGAAGCCGAAGGAATGAAGGACGAATCCAAGGCGGTATCAGGGGCGGTATCAGGGCGGTACCAGGGCGGTATAATGACGAATGCATAATGGAAGTAGATATGCTCTCCATTCCCAAGATCAAAGTGCGGGCACAAAGGGATTGTGTTGCATCTCGTAACCAATGCTGGTTGCCGCGCCGTGACCGGGCAAGACCATGGTCTGTCCGGGCAACTGATACAGGGAACTGCGGATGGAGGCACTCAGCAGAGCAAAGTCGCCGCCGGGGAAATCGCTGCGTCCCACAGATTCCCGAAACAACTGATCTCCCGTCATAGCGCAGGCCGCCTGAGGGAAGTAGAAGGCAATGCCACCGGGAGTGTGCCCCGGCATGGCCAGAGCCTCAATCGCCAGCTCCGGCCAGCTGCTGATTTTCAGTACAGACTGACGCGGTCCCTGCCGGAAGTCCAGAGCCAGTTCCACATCGAGGTCAATGGGAACCAAATCAAAGTCACCGGCAAAGGCACTCATTAATTGCGGGTTCCGGAACAGCTGCTGATCCAGTCTGCTGCCGTACACAGGTCGCTGGTATTTCCGGCTCAGTGCTGTTGCGTCACCGATGTGATCCCAGTGCCCATGAGTCAGCAGCAAAGCGTGCAGCTCCAGCTTTTCTGATCGCAAAAAGCCCGAAATACTGGCCAGCGATCCGGGTGGAGCATCAATCACGAGGGCGTTATTATTCTGGTATAGAATGTGAGTATTGGTCTGTATCGGCCCCAAGGGCATACTGGCCACATGCAGATCATCGCGCAGTTGAGTAATGTTCATGGCAGTTCCGTAACAAACTATTGGCGGGCAAAGCACGGGCGCAAAATCAATCAAAGTTCGTGCTGATAGCTGCCCCGCTTTGCAGCTGGCCGGGTTGGTTGAACCAATAGAAACAGGTGAAGTACAACAGCAGTACGCCCAGCATAATCAGACTGATTATCCAATAGGCGTTGAAGATGATGGCAATGCTGGCAAAAATGCTCATCAGCACAAAGGCCAACAGGAAGTAGGCGATACAGCTTGTGAAGGCTTGGTGCCGTATGCTCTTCTGTGGGTGCCGCAGCAGTTGCAGAAAGTACAAGGCAAACACCAGAAACTGGGCAAACAAGATGCGCGATAGCGGCCGGAAAAATAAATCCTGCACCGTGGGGAACGGTCCAAGCAGCAGGAAGTCGTGAAAGTTTTCAGCAAAAAAATAACCGCTGATCCAGCAGAACAATTCGTTGGGGTGGAGCAGCTCCCGTTGCAACGGAAGACATCTTCGCAGTGAAGGTGGGCGGGAGCGATTGTGAAGCTTTTGCTGCCCGGCCGAACTGCGGTAATGCTGCAGAATAACACACAGCAGCAGGAATGCGGCGGCGAACCGGGAAAATGCTCCGCGGGAGCGGAGCAACTGGTTCATAAAAACGGATAAGATATTCCAGGCAAAAGAGCCGGGGGCGGAAATAATACGAGAGAGCAGGTAAATCGGTATATAGGCGAATATGCCAAGAGAACAGTAGCGCACCACGTGCAGCAGCCGAATCCGAGCGGTTGTAGAGCAGATGGTCAGGCAGAGATACAGAGGGACGCTCGCCAACAGAAATAAAGACATTAAAGGGCACCTCTAAAAATGGTGTCACTTTCTGTGAGTATTGTATTATTGCCCTGCTTCTGCTTTGTCTTCGCTGGCAATAGCACCGTGTTCCGATGTGGATCGCAGAGATTTTTGAGATAGCGAGGCGGCAAACCTTTTTCGAAGTCCCCTGAGGTCTGTTCCGAAAAAGATGCCCGTTAATAAGACCTTACTCTGCGTGGAATAGAACATTCAGAACTTTCCTTGTAGAGTTTCATTGGCAAGGTGAGGGACAAGGTAATTGAAAACAATGGGCGATATCTGATTCGAACAGATGACCCCCTGCTTGTAAGGCAGGTGCTCTAACCAGCTGAGCTAATCGCCCGACAGCCTGTGATAAAAAGGTGCCGCACCTTATAGCACAGACTATCGGAACTTGTCAAGCCATTGTGGTCACAGGGGGCCTGACTTTAGAGGTTCCCTTTAGGGCAACTCGAAAATGGAATCAGAGATACGAAACAGATTTTCAATCCAACCAGTTGCGCAAGATCCGCTCAATCAGTTCGATCTGAGTGAACACAATATTGTGACCTCCTCCCGGAATCTCATAGACATGGCTGTTCACCCCTGCTTTCACTGCTTGGCGGCGCAGGAACTCAATGTTTTGAGGCAGCACAATCGCATCATCGGTTCCCTGCAGGTAGGCTGTGGGAATGCGGATTCGGGCCCAACTGCTGCGTAGTTTTTCCAGTTCGGCCGGATGTGCCATTTTTTCGATATTGGCAACATTAATCCCCGAAGAAAACATCCAATTCAGCCAGCGATGTTCCAGAAGAGGATTGAACCACCAGAATTTTTCCTGTTGCGGGTCCGCCGGGGTCGCTACGATCAATACCCCGTCCAGGATGCGCTGAGGTGAGAGTCCGGCATCGTGGCTGGCACGTTCGGCCAGCAGGGCAATTAAAGGCCCGCCATAGCTCCAGCCCAGTCCATAAATCCGGCGGGACGGGTATTCTCGTTTCAGCGAATATAGCTGTTCCAGCAGTGGTTGAGCCGCCCGCTCAAACTCCGGCTCGGCCTGCCCTGGTGTGCTCGCACCGTAGCCGGGGCGATCCATGGCCAGCAGCACAAAGACCTGACGCAAACCTTCATTCAGAAAGTAGCTTTTTCGCATAAAGTTGACAGCACTTCCCGGCGAACCGTGAATCAGATATAGCAAAGGTTTTTCAGGATTCTGCGATAAATCCTCGGAAATATAGTAGCGCATGTAATATGCATCCTGTCTTGCTGAGCCGTTGTAGTGCCATTCTTTCCAGCTTTCGTTGGCTTCCGGTCCTGTCCAGTTGCCCCAGTTCTCAGCTGGCGATGCCGGAAACTCGGCTTGAATCGGTGTGGGTAATCCGGCAGCGGCAAACTGCTTGGTTATTTTCTCCTCATTATAGACTTCAAAGCCGCGCACCACCCGGTTCACAAAACCCACCAAACTGCTGAAGAGCACAAGTAAAATCAGCAAAAACAGTAAGCAGATTCTCCTCTTTCTGTGCTGCAATTTATCTGACTTGATTTGGGCTACTCTGTAGCGTTTCATGCAATTCCTTGTTTCCACAGCTGACTGAGAGGCTCCCATGCGAGCTGGCGCAGCATGGGAGAAACGGGGGAGGGCCGTGCGGAGCTAGGCCCGACCTTCCTTTCTGCGAGCTGGCGCAGCATGGGAGAAACGGGGGAGGGCCGTGCGGAGCTAGGCCCGACCTTCCTTTCTGCGAGCTGGCGCAGCATGGGAGAAACAGGGGAGGGCCGAGCGGAGCCAGGCCCGACCATCCTTTCTGCGAGCTGGCGCAGCATCTTTCTGTGGTGGGGAATTTTTTAGAGGTGCTCTTTAGCCATGAAGAACTGTCCGAAAAATCTCTCATAACGGAAGCGAGTTCCACCCTATGGAAGATCATTAGGGCGTATAGTCTCCATCAACCAGCGCATAGTCGGCAGGGCCTTTGCCGCTGTAGGTCTTAATGGTCAGATTGCTGCCGCAGTTGGTTTTGGCTTCTTTGATTTCGGCATGGTTTTTGATGTTTTCGTGCACCAGCATCTTGGTCAGCGGATTCTTGCCGCCTGAACAGGCATTAATAGACAGATCAAGCGAATCTTGTGCGGCTTGCATACCTCGGATATCAGCACTTTTCAGTTGGTTTCCGCCCAATTTCAGGAATCGCAAAGCAGTATTTGCCGATAAGTCAATCTCGATAAGCTGATTGCTGGCCAAGTTCAGGTTTGTCAAAGTAGTGTTTGGTGACAGATCGATTTGTGAGAGACTGTCATTCTTTTCGAAATTCAGGGCATCCAAATCAGTAAAATGCTGCACACCCAGTACGGAAGCAATATTATTCGGATTCTGAAGTAGTATATCTCTTACCCCCGCTCTATTCACCCAGCCGTCAGTTGTTCCCAAGACTGAGCGGAACTTGGCATCGGGAATATAGACGAAATCGCCGCTCGTCAGCAGTATCGGGTAGTCTTGGCCACCTACGTTGTAAGTTCTCAGGCTTTGCTGCACATGAGTCAGTTCTCCACGCTGATTTGGGGGAACTTCTATCTTAAAAAAATTCCCTTCCGTCTTACCAATGAGATCAGCCGTCAGGCCCGGATATTGGCTTTTCAGGAAGCCGTCTGGAGCCGGGCTGGCTTGGGTTGTGGTGCTTGGAGCCAGGTTGGCTTGGGTTGTGGTGCTTGGAGCCGGGTTGGCTTGGGTTGTGGTGCTTGGAGCCGGGTTGGCTTGGGTTGTGGTGCTTGGAGCCAGGTTGGCTTGGGTTGTGGTGCTTGGAGCCAGGTTGGCTTGGGTTGTGGTGCTTGGAGCCGGGTTGGCTTGGGTTGTGGTGCTTGGAGCCAGGTTGGCTTGGGTTGTGGTGCTTGGAGCTAGGCTGGCTGGGGTCGAGCTGCTTTGTCTTGAAGCGATTTGGCCTGAGTTGCCAGGTGCTTCGGAAGGTCCGGAAACTTTATCGGAAAACCGAAGTGGGGCACTTATGATTACAGGTATTCCGGCAGCATCTTTGCTGATCTTCTTAAGTTCATACGCTGATTCTGATGGTTCGATTGTCCCCCCTTGTACAGATATGAACTTGCCATTATTGATCTTAGCCTCGTAGGACAGGATACTTGTGTTGACCTCCGCGCGACCCTTAAAGACATCAGCATAGGTATACAGCTCCCCATCTGCGGGATTTCGATGGACTTCTTTCCCGTTTATGAAAGCCTCCTTAGGCCATTTCAGAAAGAGCCTGCCCCCAGTCTTGCCATTATTAAATTTAGTGGCATGGAAGTCAGCTGCTGAATCCTGCAAATCTCCGGTTTGATCGTTCAAACGATAAAAATAGCCCTTATCTGACTCTATAACCAAAGTTTCGGAACTTTGAGAGCTATCAATAAACAACGCACTGTTGGTGAGCGGCCCCAGCCTCCGATTCGTTCCATCGTAAACGACTGTCTTTCGGAAGCGTTGAGAGGCTTTATTCTCAGGGTCTGAGTTGTCCAAACCTTTTTGAACCACATCCTGGTCGCCGAAGATCCAGTTATCAACATCTCCGGGGCCAACGCAAGCCAATAGCAAAAGGTTCAACGATAGTATCCCCGCGACAAGGGCTTTATCTACGATCAGCTTGAAAGGGCCGAAGGCTCTGCGGGCGAAAGGCGAATTAATTTTCGAAGGCTTCTGTTGCATACTATACTCCTCTCAAAGTGAAGCAGTTTTAGAGGTCCCCTTAAGTATATTTGAAGCCGAGGGTGCGGACGAATGCCCGGGCGATAATCATATGCCCCACCAAATTGGGGTGTACCCTGTCAGAGCAAAGGGTTTGCGTCGCTTGCTCTGTGAGGTAGCGGTCGAATGCCGCCTGCGCATCGACAAAAATCAGCTGGTACTGCCTTCCTAGTTCTCTCATTTCTCCTGTGTAGGCATCAAGCCTTGATCGCAGCGGGTCGGCCTTGTTCGTCTCTAGGAAAAACGGGCTAATTAAGACCATACCCGTTACCGAAGCCAAGGTGCGTTCAATCAGTCTCGAAAGAGTTGCTTTATAGCGCTCAATATCGATTTGTTCTGGCATGAATGGCTCGTCAAATTGCCGCCAGACATCATTGACTCCGATCATGACGGCAACCCAATCTGGCCTGTGGGAAAGCACATCGGCATCCCAGCGCCGCTCTAAATCGCAGACTCGGTTCCCCGAGATGCCAGTATTGAGAACGCATAGCGGTTTTTCTGGACAGTGCGCAGAAAAAAGCGCGTCCACCAGGCTGACATAGCCTGTGCCAAGCCCGCTCTTTCGTTCGCCCAGCGGATAGGCCCGCCCCGCATCTGTGATAGAATCCCCTGTGAACAAGAGCGTGTTTCCCTTTTCCAGCTCCATGCTCCTTCCCCCTAATCTCGTGCGGTCACTGGCATAATAATCGGCAAAGACCTTGAGCGTCTGTAATGGATCGTTCACAATCACGCTGCCCGTGCCGGCCTCGATCGCCCTTTGGGGCATGGCTTCTGTTACCGGTGCGACGTGGATGTCTCCCCAGTAGGCGAGGATGCTGTAGCCTGCGTCCCTTCAAAGCTGCCCGCCCGCAGAAAAGATCGCGATTCCACGCGAAATTGCGAAATGGGAATTTTTAGAGCTGCTCTTTGGGATTTACACCCTTTGGGGGGATTTACACCCTTTGGGATTTACCCTTGACTCCGGCCCCCCATCATTATATATTTCGCTCTCGAAATCTTATTGTATCGGGACCATCCCGACCTTGGTCAGAATACCATAATTTATGCGTTATTTCGCGTAATAATACCTAGGAGTATCGTCATGAAACAAAGATTGAGTAAAATTCACTCATCGCTCATCGCCCTTGATCTCGCCCAGGAAACCCCAAAATCAACGCTATACCGCAGGAAATTTTCTTTTCCTGCGGTGTTATTGCGCCCATTTGCCCTCCTTTCCATCCTTTTCCTGGCACTCGCCTGTGGCCCCCCCGAAGATATCGGGCTCGGCCCGAATCTGCCGGCCGCGGTATCTTTACTGAGTGCCGCGGAGCAGAAAGAACTGGCAGAACTTCTGCAGGCGGGAGGCCTGCACGAAACGGAACGGAACCGGTTTGTAAAGCTCGCGGCCAAGCCTGATCTGAGCCCTGCGGAGCAGAAAGAGCTGGAGGCGTTTGACGCGAGGATAAACAGTGCCCTGCCCGATCGGGAGAAACAGGAGCAGCTGAAGATGTTGCGGAACAAGGTTGCGGAGTTTGCCGATCCTACCGATAGCAGTGGAACAGGTGGTGCTGCTGATAATGCCGGTGGCACTCCGGCCGCTGTGAATCTCTTAAGTAGTGCCACGGTGACGGTGGGTACAAATAACCAGCATACTATCGCCTTGGCCCCCTCCCCCCCCCTCATTCCGGTAGTCGTTACAGTGGGAACTACGGACCTGACTCCGAGAGACTACACATTGGAGGTAGCTCCCGCGCCATCAGGAGGGCTTTCAGGCATCTCGATTAGTGTTGATGAAAGCGGAACAGGTCTGAAAGTTCTGATCACTGGTAGCCCTAGCGCAACCACCACCCCTGTGGAATATAAGGTTACGGTCACGGGTAAAGGCGACTATGCGGGGGGTACGGCGACTGGAACCGTAGCCGTCTCGATATCGTAGCCGTCTCGATATAGGCGACAGGAACCGTAGTCGTCTCGACATAATAGACCCCCCTTACGTGGATTCCCTGTCTGGCCGGTAGCGGCCTCGCCAAAAGAACAGCGGCCCCGCCCAAAGCGGGGCCGCTGTTCTTTGCCTGTTCTCTGGCGTCTGTTCTCTGGCCTGCGGGGAAGGAACCTCAGATCCGTAGAGTACGATACATGTTGTCACCCCCGTGAAAACCTGTCACACCCGTGAAAACTTGTCACTCCCGTGAAAGCGGGAGTCTATCTGGCAAATGCTCCTGGACTCCCGCTTTCGCGGGAACAGCGAGTTTTTAGGGGGCCCTTTGGAGGCCCCCTATCCGTAAAAAAGACCAAGTTTGGCGTGAAATCGGAGTTCCCAGAGCTTCCCTTCATTTTATCTTCAACTTCTTGCTTCAAAACGGGACTCCGTTTACAATTGAGAACAATTTAGAGATGCCCTTATTATACTCTGCTGTATCGTAATGCTTTCCAAAATCGGTAATAAGATTGTGGCGCATAGCCTCCCGATATATCTCGTAGCAGGGAAAGCACCGCTTGGCAGCAAGTTCACTGCCGGACGCGGAATCGAACTTTGGGGAGCGTCTCTTTCACATACTTTCTAATTCACAGGGAGAAAACCGTTACGAGCCATGGAATTTTATACGCTGGTATCATTGGTCTTTTTGGCGATTCTGCTGTGGTGGTATGTGGTCACTTGCTACAACCGGGAACCTGCGGAACAAGGGGCAGTCTCGGATTTTGACAGCGGGCAGCTGGAGCAACTAATCCAAAGTGAGGGTATCAATTACTACTTGGTGGATGTGCGCTCCGAGGAAGCCTACCTGCGTGGGCACATTCCCACAGCCATCAATATTCCGGCCCGGACCTGCAACGGCCTGCTACCCACTGATGACCTGTTTATTCTGGTAGTGGTTTACGGATCCAGTCGCAAAGAAGCCCGGAATGTAGCCCGTATTCTCAGCGAATTTGGCTACTTCAATGTCCACATCACCGATTCAATGAACCGCTGGAAGGGCCATATCCAAGAAGGTGACTACCAGAATTTCGGGCTCGGACAGCAACCCGATTCCGGTTATATGGGCGTTTAACTTCTCAACAATTTACAGTTTGACAGAAAGCGCTGCCAAGCCTCCCTGCTCCTCAAAACCCCACAGTGGCTCAGACCTTTGGCAAAGACTTCGGCTATCTGGCCTTGCAGGTAGCCCCGCCAGCTGCTGGGCGAGAGAGCTCCGGGCGGTCGCAGGCTCTCCAACCACGGCAAATGAGGCCGGAGTGCCGCCTGTTGCCTCAGTTCTGCGCGTTGCTCGCGGCTTCCCGCCAAATACTGTTGCATCAAAGGCATTTCTTCTTTTAAGCGACCGGGCAGAATAGCTAGGCCCATGACCTCAATCAGTCCGATGTTTTCTTTTTTGATATGGTGTATTTCGGCGTGGGGGTGGTAAATGCCCAGTGGGTGCTCTTCGCTGCAACGGTTATTGCGCAGTACCAGGAATATCTCGTAGGCTCCGGACTGCGGTGTACGCCGCACAATCGGTGTGATGGTGTTGTGCGGTGTGCGCTTGCCATCACTGTGAGCCAGCACCCCGATGTTATGGTCGGAATATCTGCGCCAATGCCGCAAAACCTGCTCGGCCGGGTCCAGCAGTGCTTCGGGCTCTGGGCCGCTCAGCTTCAGGCAGGACAGGGGCCACCGGATGACTTCGGCTCGGACTTTTGACACTGTGCGCCAGTTTAGTGATCCGCTCCAGATTTCGGGTCCGGCCCGGAACATCGGAAACTCGTAGCAGCCCGCCTGGAAGTGATGGTGGGCCAGAATCGAGCCGCCGACAATCGGTAAATCAGCGTTGGAACCGGCCATGTAATGGGGAAACTGGCGCACAAAATCCAACAGCTCGGCGAAAGAGGCCCGGTCAATGCACATGGGCTTGTGCTCGCGGGAAAGCAGGATGCTGTGCTCCGGGTAGTAGAGGTAGGGCGAATACTGGAGGGCGAAGCTCTTGCCGTCAAGCTCCAGCCCGACTACGCGATGATTGAAGCGCGGGGCCCAGGACAGGTGTCCCGGATAGCCCTCATTTTCCAGACACAGGGCGCACTGCGGGTAGCCGCTGTTCTGCTTTTCCCCCGCGGCGGCTATGGCCTTGGGGTCTTTTTCCGGCTTGGACAGGTTGATGGTGATTTCCATCCGGCCATAAGAGCTGTCGCTGTGCCAGGAAAAGTTCCGGGCCAGCCGGTCGTTGCGGATATATGCAGCATTCTGAGAAAGCTGGTAAAAGAACGCAGTGGCCCGGCGCGGGCCGTTTTCTGCTTTGCCACTGCGATATAGTTGCCAAAAGTGCTGCTCCAACTGACTGGGCAGGGGCATCAGTTGGCCGACCAGGTTGGCCAAGAATAAATCACCTTCGGCCGGGCTCTGCCCATCGTACAACCGGTGCTCTGCGGCCCAGCGCTGAATCCCGGCACACAGGGCATATATGTCCGGATTTGCTGCGTTTGTTATCTGCTCGCCCTGAGGCTCGTAATCTCCGTTTTGCGAGGCATTGGTATGCTGCGGAGATTCTTGGCACTTAGGGCTTTGACTACAATCGCGGCCCTCCAGACCGAGAAACAGATAGAGGCGATGGCGGGCGACCAGACGATCTCGAGGTTCCAGCATCAAATACCGCCCGGCAAAGTCGAGCAGGGCCTCCAGCTTATCGTAGATGGTATTGTTTTGATTCCTTTGGCGCTGCTCCCGTTCTACCATTCAACCCAGCTCCCGCACTCCAGCAGCGACTTCCGAGCGAGTGAATTCAGGCTCCCAGCCAAACTGCCGGCGATATTCGGCAGCGATGCGCTGTTGCAATGCGCACAAAGATTCAGGGTTTTCCAAGTCGCCCAGACGGACCAGGGCGATGGCACAGCCGCCGAAGCCAGCTCCCGTCATGCGCGCACCCAGCACCACTTTTTCCCTGCTCAGCAGCTCGACCAGGAGGTCCAGATGCGGCCCGCTGACTTCGTAATCATCGCGTAGAGACCTATGGGAGGCCCGCAAGAGGGAGCCCAGCTGCTGCCAGTCCCGGGCCTCCATGGCGGCTGCTGCAGCGTGGGTACGGGCATTTTCGCTAACGACATGGCACAGTCTGCGCAGCAGTATCGGCCGGTCTTGCAATAGCCCCAGAGCCTTATCTAGATCATGCTCCGGAATACTGCACAGGTCCGGCTTGTCGCAGAAGGCCGGGGACTTTTGCAGCCGGGCCAGAGCGGCCTCGCACTCGCTGCGCCGCTCGTTGTACTTGGATTCCTGTAGTTTGCGGGGCAGTTTGCTGTTGGCAATCAGAAAGGCATGGCCGTCGAGCCGCAGGGGCACCTGTCGGTAGTCCAGGCTGGCACAATCGAGCAGGCAGGCATGCCCGGCCTGTGCCACGGCGATGATGAACTGGTCCATAATGCCGCAATGCATGCCGCAAAATTCATTTTCGGCGCGCTGGGCCAGCACGGCCAGACGCTCCCGGCTCAAACGGGCCGGCGAAGTGTCGCTATAGTGCTGCAAAACATAGCCCATCAGCACCTCCAGCGAGGCCGAGGACGAGAGCCCCGAGCCCCCGGTGGGCAGATTACCGTAGAACACTATGTCCAGACCGCCGCGCACTTGTATGCCTTCCCGGCGCAGCACATCGACCATTCCGAGTACGTAATTGCACCAATTCTGTTCTGCGCGGTAAACGGGTTCCCGGCCCGCCAACAGAAATTCCCGGGGCGGCAGCTCGGGGAAATTATGAGAGTACAAGCGCAGGGTCGGCTCGGGATCGCCTTTCTTTGTGTCACGCCGGGCGACCGCCGCCGCCGTGCCCAGACCGATGGCACAGGGGAAGACCAAGCCTCCGTTGTAGTCGATATGCTCGCCGATGATATTGATGCGGCCCGGCGCGAAAAAGGTCTTTTCCGCCGGATAGCCGTAGCAGTACTCAAACTGCCGGCGGCAGACTGCCGCCAGCTCTGTACCAGTATCTGTGATCATACCGGGGATTCTACCCGGAACGGTCGCTGCCCAACAAGCCCGTTATATCTGTGTTCAAAGGAAGGTCTAAAGCTATGCGATGGGGAGGTTCCCATAAAAAAAAAGGATTCGACATGGAGGGCATGACGAGACTGCTGGAAAGTGATAAAATGCTGCAGAAGGCGCACCGCGCGTATGTGAACTTCGCCCGGGATACGAGTCTGGTAGCGCAATATGGGGCGCGGTTTAAACAAAATCTGGATCAGAGCGACCGCAAAGATAGCACCCGGGAAGGAAGGAAGGGAACCTCTCGGTAGCTGTCTATGCCTGAGCTCGCAAGTCTTTGCCCTGCACCGATTCCCTTTGCGGACTTCCGCATCGCCATGCCCTGCTTGGACAATATTCAGCTGTACATCGCGCCTTGGGACGAAGTCTTAAAGCGGGCGGGTGATGATGCTTTCCGCTACATCCCGCCGGAGGAAGAGCAACGGGCAGCAGGTTTTTCCCACCGGGAAGATCGGAATCGTTTCCTTGCCGGACGAATTTTGCTGCGCAGCCTGCTCAGTTCAAAGAGTGTAACAACTGACCCGCCCCCGGCGCCGCCTGACTGGCAATTCGGTTTTGCCCGACATGGCAAGCCCTATCTGCTCGGCCCGCAACTGCCAAAGCAAATCGGAGCAGGACTCTCTCAGACCCGCTTTAGCTTGGCGCACTCCGGCGACTATCTGGCGCTGGCCTGTCGCGAGTGTTCCGACAAGCCTGGTGTATCCAACGAGCTGGGGCTGGATATCGAGCGGCAGTCCCGGCGTCACAATCTGCAAGGGATTGCCCAATTGTTGTTCAGCTCCACAGAGCAACAACAGCTGCGGCAGCTGGAAGACCGGGACGCCGCCGAACAGTATTTCTTTACTTTGTGGTGTCGCTGCGAGGCTCGCAGCAAGCTTTGCGGCCGTGGCCTGCTGGCTTGGTCAAGCGAAGGACCTGAGGGCACCGCCACTCCATCGGCATCGATTTGGGAGGACAGCTTTCGCTGTGAGCGCAGCGGCCTTCGCTACTTTTGGGCTTTGTGCCGGGGCGGGAGCTAGTGTTCTGCTAAATTCATTTTTGTGTACTGCTCTTTCAGCCAGTCTATTTTAGACTGTATCGTTTCTACTTCTGCTGTCCATACAAACTTCCTTTTACTCTTACACCAGTTTTTTATGTACGCCATTATCGCTTGTTCTAATGATTTCTTGCTCTTCCAGCTGCTATGACGGATACATTTCTGTGTTATTTCCGCAAAAAATCTTTCTACCAGATTCAACCACGATGAATGTGTTGGCGTATAATGAAAAACAAAACGATTTTTCTTTTTTTCTAAATATGCTTTTGTTTCCTTCGATTTATGGGGAATATAATTATCTAGTATCACATGCAAAATTTTGCTTTTAGGTAACTTCTTATCCAATAATTCCAGAAAATCTATAAATTCAACGGATCTGTGACGATCGTAGCACTTGCCTATTACTTGCCCTGAAGCGACTCGCAATGCTGCAAACAAGGTTGTATTACCGTGTCTGTAGTAATCATGTGTCTGTCGGTCTGGAATGTTTCTAAAAAAATGAAGTATCGCCTGTTTTCTCTCCAGTGCTTGTATTTGAGATTTCTCATCAACAGATATTACAATCGCATTTTTAGGTGGTTTTAGGTGGTTCATGGTAAAGACCAACTACGTCTGCCAGTTTTTCTTCAAATTCAGGGTCCTTACTAAAAGAAAAACTCTCTTTCAAATGTGGTTTGAGATTATATTCTTTTAGAATACTATGAATTTTAGAGTTGCTTATATTAAACTTTTTAGCTAAAGCTCTATTACTCCAATGAGTAGCATTTTCAGGTTTAGTGGTACATACGCACTTGATAATAGCCTGTTTAACTTCCAAGGATACAGGATTTTTGCCAGGAGGCTTGGTTTTGTTCTGTAATAATGCCTCTATCCCACCTTTGTTGTATTGGTGCACATACTTAGTCACAGTATTCAGATGGATTCTTTCAACAGTAGCAATATCTTTACACGATATATTATTGATTCTTGCCAGTATAACTTTAATTCTGGTGGCAAAAGATGCTCGGAGGGAAGGCATTTTAAGTGCTTCTTCCAGTACTTTGATCTCGGGAGGATTCACATTGACTTTGATTGGAGCAGACATACTTCTATTATACCATTATCCATTTTTTTATATATAGGGAACCTCTAAAAATTCCAATTCCGCGCTGAATCGCGATCTTGTTACCGAATAGCTTCGTCAGCAAAGCCTTACCATACAGCAAAGTATGCTTCGGCTTCGCTTCCTCGCTATCGGCAAAATCTCGCTGATTCAGCATCGAAAGCGAGTTTTTAGAGGTGCCCTATAGCAGAACACTAGAGTTGATACGGGCTCCGTTTCGGGTATGGGGGCTGGTTGTTCGGCGGCTTGTCCATCGCATGTTACATATTAGTGATTATGTTTCGCGGGGGAAGTTTTTTGGTGGGAGAATACGGTTTCTGTGGAAAAATTCGCGGGAAGAGAGAGGGCTCCGGCCTCTGGAATGGGCCAAATTCATCAAAAATACATGTCTCAGAGCTGCGAAGAACTCGGAAGGTTCCGCCACTTCAGAGGAGAAACCCCTGTTTTTTTCTTAAACAGACGGGAAAAGTAGTACTGGTTTTCGAAATTCATGCGAAAAGCAATCTCTTTAATGGAAAGAGTAGAACTGGAAAGCAGCTCTTTTGCCTGCTGGATTCGAAGTTGCAGAAAATATTGATATGGAGTCATTCCAGTATAGTTCTTGAATATGCACAGCAGGTGCTTATAAGATACACCGACTTCGGCCGCAATATCTTCCACCTCAATACCATCTTCAGCATGTATCATCATTATGGAGCGAGCGGCATCCACCAGTTTGTTATCTCCACAGGATATTTTTTTCTGTAGCCGGATCGAATGAATATGGGCCAGTAACTGATATATCAAGGCCCCGAGCAGCATTTGAAAGCCTGGAATTTGTTCCCGACACAAACGTATGATCTGATCAAAATCTTCCAGGATCTTCTGCTGCAGGCCAATGTGTAAAATTGGCTCAGTAGTTGATATAGAACCATTTTCGTACAGGTTAGTAACGTGGCTCCCGGAGAACCCTACCCAATACTCGTTCCAGCCTACGTGTGTGTCCGGGCTGTAAGCGTGTCGGACTCCTGGGAACAGTAAAAAGATATCCCCGGCAACAATGTCGCTCCGAGACTCTTCTGGTCCTTCAAACCAACCCTTCCCCGCGCTGATGTAGACAATCTGAAACTCTCGCAGAATCCTGCCTGTGGTAACGCTGGCGATATAGGAACGAGGATGTTTTTCCGGGCGGGGGGGATAGGATGAATCGGGCGGTATCTGGGTATACCCTGCGTCGTGGCAGTGTATTCCCCAGCGGACGGCCTCATCGCTGATCGGCAGATACCGGGAGAAGCTATGCAAACTCATAAAAAAAGTATATCTAAAAAGAGAATAATGTCCATTTCTTTCTCCCAAAACCCGTGTTAGAATCCTTCAATAGTTACCAGTAATAAGTAAAACTGGCTTAGATTAATGATATTAAAATACGGCTGAGACCTGTCTGAAAATGTGTCCATGGGCGAGAAAATGGGGAGAGAAAAATGAATCAATGGCAAAATCTGGAAATGCTCGGAGCGGCCCACAAACCTCGCATTGGTCTGTATACCTCGGGGCTGCAGGCCTACTGGCCTCAATTTGAAGGTCTCAGGGAGCGTCTCATCGCCTATGGCCAGTTTATGGAACAGCGTATGAGCGGTCTGGGGGCTGAGGTCCACAATTTCGGCCTGGTCGACAGTGATTCCGTCGGCAGGAAAGCGGGAGAGTGGTTTCAGAGCCGGAATGTAGATTTAATCTTTTGTCATTGTGGTTCTTATTTCTCCAGTGATGCGGTTCTTCCGCTGCATCAGATCTGCCGGAAGCCAGTCGTGATTTTGAATCTGCAGCCGACGGCTGCGATGAACTATGAACAGACCAATACGGGCGAATGGCTGGCCCACTGCGTGGCCTGTCCCGTTCCCGAGTTGGCCAATGCTTTCCACAGAGCCAATATTAACTTTGAAATCGTCAATGGACTTCTGGGCCTGGACCAGACTCCAGAAATATCGCTGACTGATGAAGTTACTGCCCACAGAAAGGAGGCAGTACGCGCATGGAGCGAAATTGAGCAATGGATCCAAGCAGCCTGTGTACAGAGGACTTTACAGCGCTCCAGATTTGGTTTTTTAGGTCATAATTTCAGGGGAATGCTGGACCTGTACAGCGACTTTACCATGATGCAGGGACAGGCAGGCATACACGTGGAAGTTTTGGAAATGTGCAACCTAAAGCACTTTCTTGACAATGTCGGTCCTGAAGAAATCCAAAACAAGATTCAGCTGATGGAAGAGTTTTTTGAGATTTCCGGCGATTCCCCCTCAGATCCTATTGCCAGAAAGCCTACAAAGGAACAAATGGAGTGGTCGGCCAGGGTTGCCGCCGCCCAGGAGAAAATGGTGCGCCATTACAGGCTGGACGCTCTGGTTTATTACTATATGGGTACTGATGATAACGAATATGAAAAGATCCAGGGTGGCTTTATTGTCGGGCATTCCCTGTTGACCGGACAGGGTATCCCCTGCGCCGGGGAAGGGGATCTGAAAACGGGCCTTGCCATGAAGATCTGCGATATTCTCAATATTGGGGGTTCCTATTCGGAGATTGTCGCCATGGATTACAATCGAGACACGATTATCCTGGGACACGACGGGCCGTTCCACATCAAAATTGCAGCTAAAAAGCCTGTTCTCAGAGGTATGGGTGTTTATCACGGCAAACAGGGAAGCGGGGTTTCTGTCGAAGCCAACGTGCTTGAAGGGGCGATCACAACACTCAATGTAACCCAGACAAGAGAAGGGAAATTAAAGATGATTGTCAGTGAGGGTGAAGCGATAGCGGCCCCCATTCTGAAAATCGGCAATACTCAAACCCATATATCCTTCTCAGAACAGCCGGATCGATATATGGACCGTTGGTTTGCCGAAGCCCCGACACACCATTGTGCTCTGTCCACAGGGCACAATGCGGCCCTGTTTAAGAAAGTAAGTCGTTTGCTGGATATTGATCTGGTAAGCCTGCAATAACCAATTTTTATCGGGAGATACAGTCGTGTATACAAATATAGAAAAGACTTATGAACATGTCAAAGAAGTTTATGCCGGGATTGGCATTGATACCGATGCCGTGATTCAGAGAATTGATAAGATTCCAATATCGATTCACTGCTGGCAGGGAGATGACCTTATTGGTTTTGAGGATCGCAGCCAAGGATTAACCGGGGGCATTCAGGCGACCGGGAATTATCCGGGAGGGGCCAGAACCATTGATGAATTGCGTATGGATATGGAACAAGCCTTCAGCCATATTCCCGGCGAAAAGAAAATCAGTTTGCATGCCATTTATCTTGATACTAAAGAAAAGATCCCGCGCGATGAAATCGAACCGGAGCACTTTTCATCGTGGGTTTCATGGGCTCGGGAAACGGGGATCGGTCTGGACTTTAATCCAACCTGCTTTTCCCACAAGCTCGCCGATGACGGTCTGACGCTCAGCCACCCTGATGAGTCCGTACGCAGTTTCTGGATCCGGCACGTACAGAAATGTAGAAATATCAGCGAGTATTTCGGCAGGGAATTAGGGCAGGCTTCAGTCATGAACATCTGGATCCCGGACGGATTTAAGGACGTTCCTGCAGACCGACTGAGTCCTAAAATCCGCTTACAGGAATCACTGGACCAGTGTCTCGCAGAAAAGAAAGATAAGCGTTACAACATCGATATTTTAGAGGGCAAGCTTTTCGGTTTGGGACTGGAAAGTTATGTTGTCGGTTCGCATGAGTTTTATGCTGGTTACGGCGTGAAAAACAACGTAGGGGTTTGCTTCGATACCGGGCATTTTCACCCGACAGAAGCGGTCTCCGAGAAGCTTTCTTCGGCATCGCTTTTTTTTCCGGAGATACTGCTCCACCTCAGCCGTCCAGTTCGATGGGACAGCGATCATGTGGTCACGCTGAATGAAGAGCTGATTGCTATTGCCCAGGAGGTACTCCGGCACAAATTGGAGAACAAGGTTTATGTTGGACTCGACTATTTTGATGCGAGCATCAATCGAGTTGCCGCGTGGGTTATCGGTACCTGTAATGTCAGAAAAGCTTTGTTAATAGCAGGTTTGGAGCCTTTTCCTCTACTTGCCAGTGCCGAACAGGATTTTGATTTTACCAGACGTCTGGCATATCACGAGGAATTTAAGAGCTTCCCGTGGCAAATTGTCTGGGCCTATTATTGCAAGCAAAAGGGGGTGTTGTGCGGACTCGAATGGATTAAAGCGATTCAGAGCTACGAGAACAATGTTTTAAAAAAACGTAGTTGAATGGTTTATAATTAAAAGGATTTATATGTAAAAACATCTTACAGGTATTTTTACAGACAAACTAAAACGGAGGAAAAAGTCGTGAGAAATGTGAAGAAAATATTAGGCTTATTACTGATATTGAGCTTGGTCAGTAATATTCTTCCCGCCAGGGGAAGTGCGGACACCAGCGGAAAGAAAAAATTCGCTGCAAGCTTTATGACCTTAAATAACCCTTTCTGGGTTGCGGAAATCAACACTTTAAAACAGGTCATCGAGAAAGAGAATGGGGACATCTTAACGGTTTACGATGCCCAGCTGGATCAGACCAAGCAAATATCACAGATTGAAGATGCCATTCAATCAGGTGTCGACTTGTTGTTTATCAGTCCTTATGACATGAAGGGAATTAAGCCGGCACTGGAATCGGCCCAAAGAGCGGGGATTCCTGTGGTCAACATTGATACTTCGGTTTTTGACCAGGATCTGGTTGCTACAGAAGTCATCTCGGACAATTATCTGGCTGGAGTTCAGGCTGGGGAAAATCTGGCAAAAGCTCTGAATGGACAAGGGGATATCGGGATTATTAACCTCTCTGTTAATGTTGTGGTACAGCAAAGGGTAAAGGGGTTTATGAGCGTGATTGATAAGTTCCCGGGAATTCAGGTGGTTTCTGATTTAGACGGCAATGGCAGCGTTGAGGCGGCTTTGCCTTTGATGGAAACTATGCTTCAGGCTCACCCGGACATAAAAGGCGTTTTTGGGATCAATGACCCGACAAGTCTGGGAGCGATTGCGGCGTTGCAGGGAGCTGGAGTCACCAATGTCGCCATTGTCTCTGTCGATGGGGCGAAAGATGCGATCACTGCCATCAAGGAGGGGCAAATGCTGGGCACATCGGCACAGTTTCCTGATCGAATTGCAGCAAATTCGGCAGAGCAGGCGTATAAAATCCTCAATGGTGAGAGTATAGAGCACACTGTAACTATCCCTGTGGAGTGGATCAGTAAGGAAAACATCGACAGTTACACTACTGCATACTGAGTCCGTCTTGCAGAAATTCTACTGGTGGTGCTGTGCGATACTCCACCACCAGTAATAACTGGGATTTTCCAAAAGCGTATGTATCTTCCAAGCTAGAAAGCCACGGTAATGGATCATAAATCTTTTTTGACAATTCAGTCGATTACCAAGAAATTCCCCGGGGTTCTTGCGCTTGATGCGGTTTCCCTCTCCATAGCAAAAGGCTCAGTTCACGCATTACTCGGTGAGAATGGAGCCGGTAAATCTACTTTGATAAAAATCTTAGCCGGTATCTACCCCCCCGATAAAGGTGACATTTATCTGGAAGGTCAAAAGCAGGAACTTCAGAATATCCGATACTCCCAGTCCCTGGGCATCAGCGTTATCCACCAGGAACTCTGTCTTGTACCGGAACTATCTGTAGCGCAGAACATCTTTTTAGGCCGTGAGAAACAAAGATTCCTGCTAGACGATACAAAACTGACCAGACAAGCGGAGACTTTGATCGAGGAGTTTGGCTTTTCCATACGACCTGACGATATTGTTTCCACATTGAGTATCGCAAAACAGCAAATGGTTGAAATCGTACGGGCGTTGTCGATTAACATCAAAGTGATCGTTATGGACGAGCCAACGGCTTCCATTTCTGCTGAAGATTCCCAGAAATTATTTACTATTATCAAAAAATTGCAGAAAAAAGGGATCAGTGTTGTTTACGTATCGCACAGGATGGAAGAAATATTTCAAATAGCGGATACGGTAACCGTATTGAGAGATGGGAAACACATCAACACAAGCCCTGTCCATTGTACAGACAGGGCGAAACTGGTTGAAATGATGGTCGGCAGGAATGTAGAAGAAATATTCCATTACAATATTGAAAACACTGGTAATAAGCTGCTGGAACTTAAGAATATAAACAATAAGAGTATTAAAAATATAAATATTGATTTAAACAAAGGTGAAATTCTCGGGATCTCCGGCTTGGTGGGATCCGGGAGAACAGAGATTGCCAACGTAATTTTTGGAATAGATAAATACACGGGAGATATTATCATGGGTGGAACAAAAGTGTCCATCCATTCCCCAAATCAGGCGATGAACATGGGGATCGCTTTGATTCCAGAAAATCGGAAAGAACAGGGCCTGATACTGGGCCGGAGTATTGCAGACAACATGCTTCTTCTAATCGTAAAGAAAATTATTAGAGGTATTTTCAAAAATAAGAAGCGGGCACAGACGCTTCTAAATGAATATGTAGCAAAGCTGCGGATAAAAGTTTCATCTTTAGAATCTGAGGTTTCTACTTTGAGCGGTGGGAATCAGCAAAAGGTCGTCCTGGCAAAATGGCTGAAAACAAATCCTGAAATATTAATTCTGGATGAACCAACCAGAGGGATTGATGTCGGTGCTAAATTTGAAATATACGACTTGCTTTTTAAGCTGATCGAACAGGGCATCAGTATTATTCTGATTTCTTCAGAACTCGCGGAGATTGTCCATCTGTGCACCCGGGTTGTCGTAATGAATGAAGGAAGAATTGTCGGCAGGCTACAGCGGGAAGAGTTGAGTTCACAGAATATTATGTCTTGTATTATGCAACAAAAATCGGGGAGATTGGATTAGTATGGGGAAAAAAAAGGCACTTGGAGTTGCTGGAATAGTTCTGAATAAAAGCGGGTCTTTTATTGGTTTTTTGGTATTATCTATCGTGATTATAATATTAACGCCCAATTTCCTTACAACAAGTAATATTATTAACGTTCTGAGGCAAATTACATTTAACGCTATTCTCGCGTTTGGCCTTACTTTTGTGATTATCATGGGGGGCATTGATCTTTCAGTAGGCTCTATCGTAGCTGTAAGCGGCACCTTTGTCGCCGGCCTGATTTCCGACGGTATGCCCTTGTTCCCAGCTATCAGTATCGGCCTGTTGATTGGACTTTTCTTTGGCTTGTTCAATGGAATACTCACCTCCTCGCTGAGAATGCCTCCGTTCATCGTCACACTCGCCACAATGACGATTGCCAGAGGGGTTGCATACATCTATTCCAAGGGAATGCCTATCAGGACCCAGGTTCCGCCATTCAACTTTATTGGAAACGGTTATTTAGGATTCATTCCCTTTCCTGTCATAATTTTGGCAGTAGTGTTCCTGTGTTCTTATTTTCTGCTCCATAAGACCGTTTTTGGCAGATACGTCTATTCCATCGGGGGCAATAGAACTGCGGCCAGGTATGCGGGGATCAAGATCACGAAGATCGAGGTAACAGGATATGTCATCAGTGCGGTTTTGGCGGCATTGGTTGGTATTATCCTGGCTGCGAGAATGTATTCGGGACAGCCCACGGTTGGCGTGGGTTTTGAATTAGATGCCATTGCCGCTGTCGTACTTGGGGGGACCAGTTTCTCCGGGGGAGTTGGCACAATGTCCGGCTCCCTTCTGGGCGCACTCATCATCGGCGTAATGAATAATGGCCTGAATCTGTTGAATGTTCCCTTTTATTATCAACTGATGATCAAAGGTCTGGTGATTATTTCTGCAATTTATTTTGATACGATTAAGAAGAAGAATAAAAATCGCTAAGCATTAAAAGGAGGATAAAAGCATGAGAAATTTTAATATCACTTTTGATTTTTCGGGACAGACAGCCCTGATTACAGGGGGAGCTACAGGTATCGGATTTACCGTAGCACAGCTGTTCGCAAGGGCTGGAGCCAATCTCGTTCTGGTTGACAAAAATGAGGCCGTAGCGACAGTTGCCAAAGATTTAGCGAAAGATACTGGTGTGGAAGCTCTGGGAGTGGCAGTTGATATCACTGAAATGGAGCAATTACAGAGCTTGAAACAACAAAGTCTTTCCGCTTTTACCAAGGTTGATATTCTGTTGAATAACGCCGGCGTAGGGCTCGTTGACGACGCAGTAACTCTGTCGAAAGAAACTTGGGATACTACTATGGCAGTGAACCTCGGTGCGCCATTTTTTGTAACGCAAACTTTTGTTCCGGAGATGATCGAGAGAAAGAAAGGGAAAATTATCAATATTGCTTCTCAGGCGGCCGTCATAGCCTTGGAAAAACATGGGGCCTATTGCCCCAGCAAGGCCGGGGTCGTTTCCATGACTAAAGTAATGGCTCTGGAATGGGGTAAGTACAACATTAATGTCAATGCGGTTTCACCGACCATCACCAACACAGAAATGACGGTTCGGGTATGGAGTGGCAAGGTCGGCGATGACTTTAAGGCGAAGATGCCGATACAGCGATTTGCCGATCCCGAAGAGATCGGTATGGCAGTATTGTTTCTGGCCAGTAACGCTTCGGATATGATTCACGGGGAAAATATCCTCATAGATGGCGGATATTCAATCCAGTGATGATGAGCTTTTTTTGCGACACAAAAGCATGGAGGTGTGATGATGGATTTTCTGCCTGAAATTCTTCCTGGAATAGGAACCATGGCAATAGGCCTCAAAAATTACTGGGGTCAGTTTACGGAGATGAAGGAAACGGTACTCAGAGCCCATGACAGCGTACTCTCACTATTCGCAGAAAAAGGAGAACTCGTGTCGGCTGGACTTGTTGATGATGCAGATTCGGCACAGAAAGCGGGTGAACTATTTCAGCAAAAAAGAATCGATATTTTGTTTGTCCATATTACGACGTACGCGAATGCGGAAACGCTGCTGCCCGCAGTGAGGAATTTAGATGTTCCTGTAGTATTACTCAATATTCAAGCTGTTGAAGCACTGGCACTGGAAAATGTGAAAAGCATCGGGGACTGGCTGGGGACAGGGGTTACCCCTGCGGCTCTGTCTGAAATGAGCAACTGCCTGATTCGGCTCGGAAAGCCGTTTGACACGGTTACGGGACATCTGGAAAAAGATCCGATCCTGCAGCGGGAATTGGACTTGTGGTGCAGAATTGCTCTGTTGCTGCATCGATTAAAGACTCAAAAAATAGGACTTCTGGGTCGGCCATTTGCGGGCATGATGGATTTGAATCTGGATGAAACCAAACTGTTCTCCAGATTTGGAACCTTTGTCCAGCACGTAGAATGGGATGATGTGGTCCATGAGATTGAAAATGCAAGTCCGTCCGAGCGGGCACTGTGTTCCAATGTGGTGCAATCGGTTTTCCCCGGCTCGGACAGTGCTCTTTCCAGCGATGAACGGCAGCGCATTGCAGATGTTCTGGCCGGGATGAAAGTTTTTGCACAGAACAGGAATCTATGCGGTATTGCCAGTCATTATGAGGGCAGCACCCGGCCCAGTCACGACATGCTGCTGGCCGCAGCTAATCCGGTATTTTCCATCTTGAATTTGCACGGAATTTCCTGCTCTGTTGAGGGGGATGTCAAGGTGGCAATAGCCATGTTGATACTTAAAACCATTGCGGGTAGTGCTAATTTGGCTGAATTATATTCTATGGACTTTATCAATGATGTCATTTTCATTGGGCACAGTGGGGCGGGAGATCCAGCTATTGCCAGGCAGCCTGCCCGCTTGTTTGCCACAGATACTTTCCATGGAAAAACTGGGAAGGGCTATGTCGTCCAATTCTACCCTGACCCTGGAGATGTTACCTTACTGGCCTTGACGCAAAATGCTGCAGGGGACTTTCAACTGGTCGCAGCTGAGGGGAAAATTGTCGAAGGGCCTGTGCTGGAACTGGGAGATACCAATTGCCGGGTGCAGTTTCCTCAGGGATTGCGCAAGTTTGTCCGCGACTGGAGTGCTCATGGGCCGACGCATCATGGAGTTTTAGGGCACGGGCATCATATTGAGTCTCTGCAACGAGTTGCAATTGCTTTAAATCTCCCTTTGTTTACGGTATAGAAAAATTTTAGGGAAGTGTGGAGGTTACAATGACAGCATTGGTATTAAAGGGAGAAAAAGATTTATCGTTAGAAGATATGCCCGTTAATGAAACTTTAGGGGCGAATGATGTCCGTATCCAGTTACAGGCATGCGGTATCTGCGGCAGTGATCTTCATTATTTCAAATATGGTCGTATCGGTGATTTCATAGTCAAAGATCCCATGATCCTGGGGCATGAGGCTGCTGGCACTATTGTGGAAAAAGGTAAAAATGTCGATTCCCTAGAGCTTGGTGATAGGGTGTGTATGGAGCCCGGGGTACCAGATTTCTTTTCTGAAGCCGTGCTCGCAGGAGACTATAACCTGGATGAGAATGTCCGATTCTGGGCGACACCTCCGATACATGGAGTTATGCGGGAGAGCGTTATTCACCCCGCCGCACTCACATTCAAGCTCCCGGGAAACGTGAGCTTTCGAGAGGGTGCCATGATAGAACCTCTGGCTGTGGGTATTGAGGCCGCCAAAAAAGCCAGTATTTCGCCAGGAGATATCGCACTGGTTATTGGCTCGGGAACAATAGGGATTATGACAGCTCTCGGGGCACTGGCGGGAGGGTGCAGTAAGGTCCTGATCTCGGCCAGATCGGATGAAAAACTCAAGACGGCAGGCTCCTATCAGGGTGTTGTCGCAATTAACTCTGTAAAACAAAATCTGCATGATGAAGTGCTGATCCATACACAGGGGAAGGGAGTGGATATTCTGTTTGAAACCAGCGGGAATCCTGAAGTTTTTCCTGAGATATTCCGTCATTGTCGGCGCAGTGCCCGCGCAGTGTTGATCGGCATGATGAACGACCCTGTCCCCATAGATGTCCCTTTACTGCAAATGCTTGGAATTCGTATAGAAACGGTGTTCCGCTACCGGAATTGTTTCGATAAGGCCCTTTCCCTTGTCTCATCGGGGAAGATTGACCTGAAGCGGCTGGTCAGCAAGGTTTTTCCTTTTGACCAGTCTATCGAAGCGTATCACTATGCGGCGGAAGGTAGGCCGGATACGGTAAAGGTAATGATTGAGTTTTGAATATCCCCATAATCCCCACAAAATTTTATCGGAATCGACAGGCGTTGAAATAAAGTGATGAATGCCGAAATCTCCCTACCCTACCGGAAACAAAAAATCCACTGGCTCAAACCGGAACTCAGACCGGAAGACATACGCAAACTGAACCAGCGCAGCGACCTCCAGGGACTTTTGCAAAGCCTTGGCTTCCTCGCCGTATTATTTGCTGCGGGATATGTAAGCTACCTGCTCATCAAAACAAGACACTGGATTCTCGCGGCGGCGATGCTGTACATCTATGGAGGCCTCATTGCATTTAAAGACAACGCGATCCATGAACTGATTCACAACACAGTATTCCGCTCCAAGTGGATGAATCAATTGTTCACGACATTGTACGGCCTGCTGTTCTTTGGTTCCAATCCCCAGTTGTACCGGATGAGCCACCGGCATCACCATCACTGCACACTGTATCGGTTGAGCGACGGCGAAGAAGTCCATCCCAGACCCTTTGGTACCAAAGAAATCATCATATCCTTAATCCACGTGATAGATTTGAAGGGATTTTTCCATGCATTCTACTCCAGTGCGATCTTCAGCATCGTTCCCGCAGCGCGAAACCGGCACCTGAGCGACTGGCAGAAATACACATTCGCTGCCGCCAGCCCAACCCAGCAAAAGGCAGCTGTCAACATGGCCAGATGGCAGTTGTTACTGCATCTGACTTGCTCTGTCTTCTTTCTTTATCGCGGGGACTGGGCCGCATTCCTGCTGAGCACAGCGGCCCCTTTTTACGGGGGAAGGTGGTATCAGTATCTGATCAACAATACCCAGCATGTCGGGATGCAGCCCGAAGTAGCGGACTATCGCCGGAACAGCCGCTCTATCCGGCTGGACCCCGTCAGTTCTTTTTTGTACTGGCATATGGAATACCACCTGGAGCACCACAGTTACGCTTCCATTCCCTGCTATCATCTGCGCGAGCTGAGTGAGAAAATTCGCACCCAGGTTCCAGAAAGGCATTCCCTGTTCCAGACTATCCGGGAACTCATCGCCTGGACGGATAATAATAGGCAAAGCAGAAAAAAAGCGGGATAATGGCTCCATGAAACAACCAGAACAATATTTTCTGGGCATCGACAACGGTGGAACCGTAAGCAAAGCCGCCCTCTACGACAGCGCGGGCAAAGAAATTGCCCTCTGCGCCCAGAAAGCGCAAACCATCATCCCGCAGCCCGGCTTTGTCGAACGCGACCTGAGCGAACTGCTCCAAAGCGTGAACAATTGTGTGCGAGGCGTTATCACCAAGGCTGCAATCGAGCCCCGGCACATCGCAGGCGTATCGACCTCCTGCCACGGCAAAGGACTCTACCTGCTCGGAGCGGACGGCCAGGCAGCCCACAACGGCATCATCTCCTCGGACACCAGAGCGCAGGAATTAGTGCAAGAACTCACCCGGGAACGGAGCGGAATCTCCGGGCAAATCTATGACATATCGTTCCAGCAGCTGTGGAGCGGACATCCGGCCATGATTTTAAAATGGTTTGCCCGGCACCGCCCGGAAATCCTCGACCAAACCCACCATATTCTGATGGGCCACGACTACATACGCTACCACCTGAGCGGAGAAATCGGCGCAGAAATAAGCAACATATCGGGCAGTGCCCTGGTCGACGTGCGGGGCCGGAAGTACTCGGACGAAATCCTGCGCATCCTGGGACTGGAACAGATAAAGGAAAAGCTGGCACCGATCGTCGGCTCCACTGAATTCTGCGGGCGAGTTACCCGGAAAGCGGCCGAAGAAACCGGACTCATGGAAGGAACCCCGGTATACGGAGGCTTCTTTGACGTCGTCGCGGCAGCGATATCCTCCGGCCTGGTGGACAAACGGGAAATCAACGCCACCATGGGCACCTGGTGCATCGCTACTTGCCTCTCCGCGCAAATCATCGAAGCCGACTACCCCTACATCTGGGGCAATTACTGCCTGGACGACACTTACTTCGCCCACGAAGGGAGCCCCACCTCAGCGAGCAACCTGGACTGGCTTATGGCCAAGTTTGTGAAGGGAGAATCCCTGAGCGCGTGCAACCAGGCCGTACAAGCCACAAAGCGCGATGAGCAACTTTTGTTTCTGCCCTTTCTGTATGCGTCCAACCTCCCGGTTCCCATACACGCCGCCTTCTTGGGCCTGCAGGCCCACCACGAGCGGGGCGACCTGCTCCGGGCCCTCTACGAAGGCGTTTTGTTTGCCCACAAGACGCATCTGGAACGCCTGTACCCGATTGTTCCCCAAGCGGAGCAGATCACTCTGGTCGGGGGGCCGGGCAAGTCCGCTGTGTGGATGCAGCTTTGCGCCGACATCATGGGGCGGAGAATCGTGATCCCCAATTGCGAAGAAGCGGGCTGCAAGGGCGTAGCACTGGCCGCCATGGTCGGAGCGGGACAGTATCGGGACTTCCAGGAAGCGGTTTCCGCGACGGTGGCCCCGCTCAAAAGTTTTGAGCCCGCCAGCTCTGCGGCGGCGGACGGCTTTTATCAGGATAAATACCGTTATTATCAAGATGTGTGCTCCGCTCTCTCAGACACAGAGACCCGGAGAAGGCTTCATAGCCATTGACGGCCATTGACGCAGACCGTAAATCCTATCTATACCGCCCCGCGTAAGTGCGGGGCGGCCCCGGAAATCCGGGGGCAGGACGGGCACCTGCCGCAAAAGGCGTTGTCATTTTATGGTTGGACTGGCCAAGCGGGAAGATATCATCTCAAAATCCCAGTATCTGAAGGGGCTTCAATGCCCAAAGCCCTCTGGCTGTACCGCCACCGCAAAGATCTGGCGGCACCGTTCAGCCTGGAAACCGAGCAGCGACTGGCTGTCGGCCACAACGTCGGGGCCATCGCCCAGCAATATTTTCACCGGCACGGCCCCAGTGCCGAAGTTCAGGCCCCGTTCTGGAACGTCGAAGAAGGGGCCGGCAGACCCGCTGCTTTCTGGAAGAAGGCAAAAGCATCATCTTTGAGGCCACCGCAATGGCGGCCAACGTTCGGGGCTACAGCCGCATCGACGTTTTAAGACAGACCCCCGGCGGGCAATTCGATTTGATTGAAGTCAAAGCGGCCACCCGTGTCAAAGCCTATCACATTGAAGATATGGCCTTTCAATACCACGTATTTATCAGTGCCGGATTTTCCATCCGCACCTGCTGCATGATGCTGATCGACAGCAGCTACGTGCGCCGGGGCGAGCTGGAACTGGAAAAACTGTTCCAGTTCTGCGACATCAGCCACCCGGTACTGGCCCGTCAGACGATCTGGAAATTGAAGATCAGTTCACCACCCAGACTTATACCCTGCGGGACGGTAAGATCATCTACTCCAAAGGCAACGACCACATCATCGACGCGGTCGGCTGTGCCATGCTCATTCGGGAGCAAGGCAACCTCGACCTTGCCGGTGAAGAGACCGTTTGGCTCAAGCCTGTTCTGACAGAGCCGGTCTTTTTTTAGGGAACCTCTAAAAATTCCCCACCACAGAAGGATGGCGCGCCAGACTCGGTCTTTTTCACGGAGCAGCTTTGTCACGAAAGCCTTACCATACAACAAAGTATGCTTCGGCTTCACTTCCTCGCCATCGGCAAAATCCCGCTGATTCAGTATCAAAAGCGAATTTTTAGAGGTCCCCTTTAGGTATTTTCTAAAATTTTCGTGTTTTTACTTGACATTGCACATGCTAAATAGGTATCCTTTCTTAATTAAGAATCCATTACTTAATTGGAAAATCTCAATGCGGCGGCTGCAGGCGAAAATGAGGAATGGACGGACCTTTATCCTGCCTTTGCTGAAATTGCGAAAAAAGAAGGATTTAACGAAGTGGCTACCGCATTTTCCATGATAACCAAAGTTGAAAAAGAGCATGAAGAGCGCTATCGCAAACTTGCCGAAATATCGAAAAAGGAACTGTATACAGCAAAGATGTAAGCGTGCGCTGGAAGTGCAGAAATTGTGGATATGTCCATGATGGTTCAGATGCTCCAAAAATGTATCCAGCCTGTCTGCATCCACAGGAGCATTTTGAAGTCAAAGAAGAGACATACTAATTTTTTCCATGACTGAATGAGTGATAATTATGGAACCTATGAAATGCGAATTTGATGAACGAATAGAATTGTTCGAACAGGTTTGCAAAAGCAAAAATATCAAGATTACACATCAGCGGCTGGAGATTTTCCGGGAGATTGCAATTGCTGGAGATCATCCTGATGCGGAATCTCTTTATCAGCGTGTCAAAGAGCGGCTTCCTACTATATCACTTGATACCGTTTACCGGGCTCTTTGGCTCTTCAATGATTTGGGGCTTATCAAGACCCTTGGGGCAACACGGGAGCGAACCCGATTTGATGCTAACTTGAATCAGCATCACCACTTCGTTTGCAATGTTTGTGGCCTGATGCGGGACTTCTATGCCAAGGACTTTGATGAGCTTAAATTGCCCAACTCCATCAATGAAATTGAGCAGCCATCCTCAACCCACGTGGAAGTGCGAGGGGTTTGCTTAACCTGTTCTCAAAATAAAAATCAAGATCAACCAACCTAAAGGAGGCAATTATGTCCGAACACAGTCAACCTAAAGGAGGCAATTATGTCCGAACACAGTAAATGCCCGGTAACGGGAAAAAGCAGTAGTCAAATAGCTGGAAGTGGAACGTCCAATAAGGACTGGTGGCCAAACCAGTTGAACCTTCACATTCTTCACCAGCATTCATCGAAGTCGAACCCCATGAGCAATGATTTCGACTATGCCGATGAGTTTAAAAAACTTGACCTTGGCGCTGTTAAAGAAGATTTGTACGCCCTTATGACAGATTCACAGGACTGGTGGCCAGCTGACTGGGGTCACTATGGTGGTCTCTTTATACGCATGGCATGGCATAGTGCTGGCACATACCGTATGGGTGATGGCCGTGGCGGCGGAGGGACTGGCAATCAACGTCTAGCCCCCCTCAACAGCTGGCCTGATAATGTAAACCTTGACAAAGCACGTAGACTGCTTTGGCCCATTAAACAGAAATACGGTAGCAAAATTTCTTGGGCTGATCTGATGATTCTTGCTGGTAACTGTGCCCTCGAATCAATGGGCTTCAAAACCTTTGGATTTGCCGGAGGGCGAGAAGATATCTGGGAACCTGAAGAAGATACTTATTGGGGAGAGGAAAAAGAGTGGCTTGCAGCAAGTAACCGACCCTACGAGCAGAAAGGTGCTGAGACAGACTTGAACAACCCACTGGCAGCAGTGCAGATGGGTTTGATCTATGTAAACCCCGAGGGTCCAAATGGAAACCCAGACCCGGTCGCATCTGGTCATGATGTCCGAGACACCTTTGCAAGGATGGCAATGAATGATGAAGAGACCGTTGCACTTGTGGCAGGCGGTCACACGTTTGGAAAAGGTCACGGGGCAGGTCCAGCTTCTCATGTAGGCCCAGAACCTGAAGCAGCACCTGTTGAAGAACAAGGTCTTGGTTGGAAAAGTGACTTTGGCTCAGGTAAAGGCGGCTATACGATCAGTCACGGGATTGAGGGTGCATGGAAACCAAATCCAACTAAATGGGATACAGGTTATCTGAAGGTCTTGTTTAAATATGAATGGGAATTGGTCAAGAGCCCAGCCGGTGCGTATCAATGGCTTGCCAAGGATGTCGAAGATGAAGACATGGTCGTTGATGCTCATGATCTGACAAAAAAGCATCGGCCAATGATGACCACTGCCGACCTTTCTCTCCGCTATGATCCGAAATACGAGCCCATTGCCCGACACTTCTTGAAAAACCCGGAAGCTTTCGAAGACGCTTTTGCACGGGCATGGTTCAAGCTGACACATCGAGATATGGGCCCTCGAGCCCGTTATCTCGGTCCTGAAGTTCCGGCAGAAGAGCTAATCTGGCAAGACCCAGTTCCTACAGTTGACCATGCGTTGGTCGATGAGAAAGACGTTATTGCACTCAAATCTAAAATTCTGGAATCCGGTTTATCAGTATTTCAACTTGTCTCAACAGCATGGGCATCCGCTTCTACATTCCGAGGCTCCGATAAGCGTGGCGGTGCGAATGGTGCTCGTATCCGTCTGGCACCACAAAAGGACTGGGAGGTAAATCAGCCCGATCAGCTGCAGAAGGTACTTGCTACACTCAAAACAATCCAAAATGAGTTTAACAATGCGCAATCCAACGACAAAAAGATTTCTCTTGCTGACTTGATTGTGCTTGGAGGTTGTGCTGGTGTCGAAAAAGCAGCTGTCAAAGCAGGACATAATCTGACCGTACCCTTTACTCCGGGTCGTACAGACGCATCCTTGGAACAAACTGATGTAAAATCGTTCTCTGTGCTGGAGCCAAAGGCAGATGGGTTTAGAAACTATCAAAAAGCTAACTACTCTGCAAGATCGGGAGATATGTTGATCGACCGAGCACAATTGCTGACTTTAACAGCTCCTGAAATGACAGTTCTTATTGGAGGTATGCGTGTTCTAAATGTTAACTATGGACAATCCCAACACGGAGTCTTTACCGACCGTCCTGAAACACTCACAAACGATTTTTTCACCAATCTGCTTGATATGCGAACAGCATGGAAGCCGACAACAAAAGATCCCGATGTGTTTGAAGGGCGAGATAGATCGAATGGTGAACTTAAGTGGACTGCCACCCGTGTTGACCTGATCTTCGGCTCGGATTCACAGTTGAGGGCTTTGGCCGAAGTTTATGCCTGCTCTGATTCTCAGGAAAAATTTGTGCATGATTTTATCCGCGCATGGGATAAAGTTATGAATCTGGATCGCTTTGACCTCTCATTGAGCAAATAGCAACAACTGAATATACCGAGCTATTGTGAGTTTAATGGCTCGGTATTTTATTCAGACCTCGCCAGATATCCGGCTGGCCCATGGTCATGATCAATTTTGCAAAACCTCTACACTTGTGGATAAGTGAAGAGGTTTTGTCTTTTTTGACTGTGTGTATATCACTCTCCCAAATGTTACAAATCCAAGAAGATTGTTCACCATCTTCTTAAATTTGTAACAACCACCCACCGCCTTTCCTACGTTTTTCCTCCGGTAAGTAACCCCAGTATTGCCGTGATCGCCCCACAGCGGGGAGATCTCTGGCTTTGCGTTTGAGGCTTCTACGCCTGACGACGCTTAGGGATACCATGAGCCGCAGCAACACCGTCTATCCAGACAACGCCGAGACGGATTTGCATGAGGGTAAATATACCAACAAGATCCCCGACGAGGGAGTCCCTGCCTCCACCGTGCAATCGTCTACCCTGAATTTGTTGCTGGACAATCTGGAGGCGGCGCTTCTGGCGGCGGGGCTTGTTCCCGACAACACAGATGCGGAACAGCTGAAAAATGCCTTAGAGCACTATGCGAGCCAGGCGACAGCGGCAAGGGCTACTCTGGAAACGCCGGTGCGGGCAGCCTGGCAGAAATTTATAAAAAACACTTGACATATGACATAAGGGAACCTCTAAAAATTCCCCACCACAGAAGGATGTGATAGAGGAAGAGACAAAATAACGGGATAAGACGAGACAAAACGGGATATTTGGGGACTGGCGACGGTTCCTTCAGACTCTACTTTCCGAAAATAAAGCTGGGAAAAATCTCAAAAAATTTTTTATTGATCGTAATTAATCTGGATCCAACTATTTTGTTATGATTAAGGAAGGATTTTTGATTTTACATCGCAATGCCGATTTTTAGAGGTCCCCTTATTATATATGTTCAATGGAAATATTGATTATTTAGGATTTTTGTACTTGTGTAGAAAAGACAGCCCTTAAGGGGAGGTACCCTTAAGCCTTGCACGTTGATGCTTTGTAGCGCCTTTTTCAGTTTTTCAACAACTCTTCCATTTTCCGGCAGATCAAGCTGTCCCAATCAGCGGGAGCCTCATTCGGCCAACTCTGCAACAGGCCGCTGGATAAATTAATACGCGCTAGCTCCAGAGGGTAGCCCGCTTGGCGCAGCCGCTCCAATACAACCGAAAAGGAGGCGCCCTGCTTGCCCACACCCGGAATCAACAGCGGGAAGTTCTTCCGGGCAAAGAACTCCGCCAACTGCTCCAGTTCATCCGGTGCCGTGGCCCCGACCACCGCGCCCAGAGCCGGGATCTGTTGTTCGTCGCGCCAGCGCAGCAGACTTTGGGCCAGCTGCCGGTACAGAGGGAAGGGCTCCTCAGCAGCATCGGAAACTGTCTGAGTCAACAGTAGATTCTGCAGGTCGCGCCCCCCAGGGTTCGATGTGCGCAGCAGGCTGTAGACTCCGCCTTCTCCACAGGGCAGCCCGCAGGACAGGCTGCGCGGCAACGGTGCTTCGTGCGTCTCATATAGCCCGGTCTGCTCCAGATGGCGGGCCAGTCCCTGTTGGGAGCCTCGGCCAAATGGGGCCAGCGAGTCCCGTCCCATGTACGGGCTGACGGTCAGCGCGTCGCTGCGCCACAAGGCAAAACCCTCCTCGGCATAGTTGGCCGAAGAGCGCGCGATGTCGCCTTTCTTGAAATCCAGAATAATGGGAATCTTCGGAAAGTTTCGACTCAGGTAGCGCTGTAGCCAGGACAGCAGATGGCTGCCGCCAAATGCCAATTCCGGGCAGCCCAGCAACGGACGATCCAAGGCCTGAAAGTAGCCCAGGTTGGGTTTGAAGGCCGCCGGAGACAGGCCTGCGTTTTGCAAGCTATACAACGAAGCCTCCAGAAAGTCCCGCAAGGCAGTACAGTCCGGCACAAAAACAGCACCCGCAGCGGAATCCACAACACGGAGCTTCTTGCGATACTCCGGCGGCAGTTTCTGCCACTGGGGGTCAAGGCCCAGGCAGACAATATTGCCCGCTTTCTGATAGCTGTGGCGCAAGGCCTTATGGTAAGAGAAATGGGAGTGTTCCATATAGTCTTCGCAATTATTCAGATTGGTAATTATTTACTGTAAAATTAGCCGTAAAAGTTTTCTGACTGGCAGGCTGCCAAACTTGAGGCTATTGTTGCACTATAATCAGAGTTAAGCCATCAAACAAGTGTGCCCTTTATGAGCGATCAATTCATTAGGCCCCTAGCCTCCCTTCGAGAGGCACTGAGGTGGCCACTGAAGATGGCCTTCGGTACACCTTGAATTTCCGTCCTTCTTCGTGTCTCAAGGCGAAATTCTACGGCACTCAGGCAGCGTAGTTGAGGGGAGGGGCCTTGTTTCCGGTTACTGAGTGCTGTAAAATTTCAATCTGAGCGCGGAGCGCGAAGATTAGAATCCAAGGTGTACCGAAGTACCGGGCTTCTAATGTCGGAGCCGCCTTGCCCCACGCTGCCCCGGCAGCTACAATCCGAGCATGGTCAAACCCACGAACGACTTTTACTTTCGCCACCTGTTCGGCAGCGAACAGCACAAAGGAATCATACAGTGAAAATATCAAGTAAATATAGTTATATTAGGACAATGCTAGCAATTATATCATTGCTAATCTTTCTAGTTGCTTCAGTCCATGCTGCCTGGAAACTTTTGTTGGCGAAGATGGGCCAGGATCAAGGGGCACCTTTTATAGTGGGTCATGATATAACTTTAAGCATGAAGATTGCTATCATAAGTTCGGCTTTTTTATGTGGCTGTATGCTCTGGATAGTGTGGCCCCAAATTTGTGAACGTATCCGCAGAAATAAGAATTTATTATGGTGCATCCTGATTGCTGTTGTTGGCCAAACTTTGTTGAGTCTGGATTATGTTGCAAAATTGTATTTATTATCCAATAGTGGTCTTAGAGCAAAAATATTGGTGATTATGGGTTTTACAGCGATAAATTTTATCTTATTTTGCAAATTTTTTCTAATGAATCTGGTTCAAAAGAAAGTGTATTTTAGAGAAATCTATAATTCACTATCTATATGCAACAAATACGATTTTGAAAATATCTGGGAAAAATATAGGAAGGATGTATATACATTCCTTATATCTTTGGTAACTGTAATATTTATATACGGAAATAAACTTTTCTTTATCAGTTATGCGACCGATGATTATCAAAGGTTCGGTGTTACTGGTCTCTGGTGGGGACAAGCTGCCGGACTTGGACGCTGGGCAAACTCAATTCTAAATCATTTTATATTTTCAGGTGTTGCTCATATCCAGCCCTATATAAATACTCTCATTAGCTTATTTTGTATTGTTTTATCGGCTTGGTTGACCATTAAAATATGGAGAGTCGAAAATCGAAAGTTCCAATTTATTCTCATTAGTTTAATATCTATAAGTCCTTATTTTGCTAGGAATTTATTTTTTAATACCAACACTCCTGTTTTTGTAGGATTGGCTATAGGGATTATTTCCTTATATTTATTAACTTTGAAAATGAAATATATTCCTATATCTATTGTTTTTAATGCTTTCGCAATTGGAGCTTACCAAACCATTCTTCAGGTTCAACTTATTATTTTATTAATTTGGTTAACTCAGAGAATACAAGAGAGAAAAGATTTCAAGAAATCATTTTTCTATTTTTCAATATGGGGAGCTATTATATTAGTCTCGTATCTACTCTCCACTGAGATTAATAATTTTATTGTTACAATCAAGGGATTTACGCTGGGTGGTAGATTTGGTGATGCTAACCAAATAGAACTATTAGATATACTGAAAAATCTAATAGGTATTATTTTAAATAATCGGTTATTATTTTTTCCTAGTCCTGAATTAGATCTATTTTGGGTATCACATATTTTTCTATCCAACATTTTATTGGGACTAGTTATACTGTATTTTTTGAAAATCAGCTCTTTTTCGATGCTAAGATTTATAATAATAGTATTGATGATAAAATTAGCAATATACCTTCCTAATCTATTAGGTTTAGGAGTTCCTATAAGAGCATATTTTCATATTGGATGGGTATTGGCAGGACTCCTGGCTCTTTTAAGATCTTCCCAATACCGTATATTTCTTTGGGGAGGGAATATTCTTGCTGTTGCTATTATCCTTGTATCCTCTGTCTATGTGAGCCATTTTTTTGATGCAGCCTATCGGCAGACACAAAATGACCTCGCAAATGCTTCTCAAATTGTTAACCGCATCCGAATATTAGAGGAATATCAGTCCGAACAGGAGCCCTTGCCATTTTTGATAATCGGACGCAGGTCGTATGGGGTAAAAGGCTGGACCGATTGGTATCAAGCGCTTAATGACGATGTAGCAAAATATACTATATTCAGGCATTTCACCGACTTTAATTTCCGTCAATTGAGCGAAGAAGAAGAGGTTGAAATATTGAAAATACTGGCAAGTAAAAAAGATATTATCAATTATCCAGGCAGGGATTCTATCCAGTTTATTGATGGCACTGTAGTTTTGATTCTCAATACTGCCGAAATTGAAAAGCAAGTGCTGCAGATGGAGAACTGAGGATATGCCCTTGAATCTCCCACAACCTGTCAAACTAAGCATCATAAGCCCTTTTTACAACGAAGAAGGGGCGATAACACAGTATTTTGAGCATGTACTGCCTGTTCTTAAAAGCATCTGTACTGATTTTGAAATCATCTGTATTGACGATGGCAGCCGGGATGCGACCTATGCGGAATTGAAGGAATGGGCTGTACAGGAAACACGGATAAAGACTATTTGTTTCAGTCGCAATTTTGGCAAAGAAGCCGCCATCAGCGCTGGCTTGGATCTTTGTAGCGGAGAGGCTGTGATACCTTTGGATGCAGATTTGCAAGACCCTCCGAAACTCATGAAAAAAATGTTTGATCTGTGGGAAGGCTCGCAAGGCACCGCAGAGCCGATCAATGTCGTATTGCCTATTCGTTCTTTCCGAAAAGACCCACTGCTTAAACGTTGGACAGCAGATATCTTCTATCATTTGTTCAATCATTTAGCCCGTTCTCCCATTCCGGCCCAGGCTCCGGATTTTCGACTGATGGACCGTAAGGTTGTGAATGCAGTATGTCAACTAAGAGAAAAAAACCGATTTATGAGAGGATTGCTGGCTTGGCCCGGATTTCGGGTGCATAGAATCCCATATACACGACCTGAACGCCAGTTTGGAACGACCAAGTATAATTACCGTAAAATGTTTGAGTATGCACTGGATGGTATCTTTGGTTTCTCGGTAAAACCACTCAAATTATTTTCTGCTTTTGGGCTACTGGTATTTATTGGTGGTATAATATTAATGGGTAAGACTTTTATAGATTATTATAGCGGAAGAGCAATTACAGGATACACAACTATTTTACTCGTAGTATTATTTCTTAATGGGATAAATCTATTAGGAATCGGCATTTTAGGCGAATATATTGCCCGGATTTATACCGAAGTCAAAGACCGCCCCATGTATGTGATTCAAGAAACCTGCAATATTGACCCACCATTATCGTGAAGTTCTTTTCTATTCCCATGTCCCGCAATACCATAAGAGAAATGCTTTGCTATGGCTTGGTGGGAGTGGCAAACACAATTGTTGGCATGGGAAGCATCGGCATTCTCACCTATTTGGAGATCCACTACATTGCTGCGAACGCATTGGGAACTTTTGCGGGCTGGCTCTGCAGCTTCTATTTGAACCGTCGTTTCACATTTCACAGACAGATTTCCGCTTCTACCGACACAAACTCCAAGTACAGGCAATTTGCTAAATTCTTACTGGTGAACAGCATTTGCTTCGCTTTAGGAGTACTGGTACTCAGCATCCTAGTAGAACTGGCTCATATTCCTGAATTATGGCAGAGCTACAATCTCCAGGGAGGCCGGAAGATGGGCCTCTTTCTCTGTCAGCTTGGCAGTGCCGTGGCCTATACCGTCACCGGCTTTATATTAAATAAATATTACGTTTTCAGACGGGCAGCAGAACCAGTTTAGAGCAGGCTACAACCTCTAAAAATAACGAATATAGGATACCTCTGAAAATGGTATCGCTTTCTGTGAGTATTGTGCCATTGCCCTGCTTCTGCTTTGTCTTTGCTGGTAATAGCACCGCGTTTCGCTGTGGATCACCACGAAATTGGTATTATACCAATCCGTAAAAGTGACATTCTTTCCGAATGATGCCCTCGTTCCCACGAAAGCGGAATTCTACGCACAGAGCATTTGCCAGACAGACTCCCGTTTTCACGGGAGTGACAAACACTTTTACGGGAGTGACAAACATTTATCATATACCCATGTCACTCCCGCGAAAGCAGGAGTCTCAGGTGCAATTGGCCAACTCTTTCTAAGGGGGACCTCTAAGGCTCTATCGGCTGCCGGGTATTGGCAAAGAGGGGATCAGAGCCCAAGTTGATACTGGGCCACTTGCCCGCGTGAAACGCCCACTGACCCGGCTCCGAGCCAAAATCAAGGTCCGAAAAATCCGCTTGCGTGGTGCCGGGACCGACCGTGATCTTCGTTCCGTCATTTCCGCTTGTGCTCCCCGAGATGCCGACCAATTGGCGTTCTCCGGGCTTTCCGGAGCTGTAGCCGGCAATATCCCCTCTGAGCCCGCCGTGCCATACTACAGCCGGATGAGACGGACGAGGGGTTCCCGAGACAAGAAAGGCATATGTTTTATCGTGAAAACCGTTCTTCTTTAAGGTCCCGCGCATATATCCCCTAGTGAACGCAGTATTGGCACTGTTTATACCCGTTAAACCACCGACAAATGCGCCTCCGGTAACCGTTCCCCTGTAGAAACCGATAACTCTGCCCTTATCTCCCAGATTTCCCACCAAACCACCAGCGCGGTCTAACGTGGCAGTAAGTTCACCCGTGGCATATCCGAAGATCTCCGGATATTCTTCTCCCAAGGGAGTCTTGGGTACTGGTGTACCGCCGAGCAGGCCCCCGACATAACGGGTACCGGAAGCCCGTAAATCAGTACTATACCCTACGATCTTTCCGTCTGTCCAGCCGACCAGTCCGCCGACAAAATTCTTGCCGGATGATACGATCAGGTTTTGAGTATATCCCGTTACATCCCCGAAGCTCGAACCGACCAGACCGCCGACAAAATCTTTACCAACGGATACTTCGAGATCCTTGGCATATCCTGTTACGGCTCCGGAACTCCAGCCGACCAGTCCGCCGGTACTTTCCCCTGTACTTTTTACGACATTGTTTGGAGAGTTGCCAAGCACGGCCCCACTGACACTGCCGTTGCGGCTGCTGCCCACAATGGCGCCCACATACTCAGCTCCCTGAATATTGACATTGTTCAGGCGGACATTTGAGATTGTGGCATCTTCGCTCCGCCCAAACAGGCCAACATAGCTTTCATCGGGGCGTTGGATGAAAAGATTGCGAATCGTGTGGCCGTTGCCGTCAAATTTCCCTGTAAAGGGGGTTCCTTGGAAATCGCTCTGCGTTTTGTTTGTATCGCGGCCGACGGGTTCAAAGCCTTCTGCCGGAAGCCCCTCTGTTCCGGGCGCGGGGAACGTGATGTCGCTGACCAGGTAGTAGTCTCCGGCGAGGTTTTCCCGCATTTTCTGCAGCCCCTGCCATGTGCGTATGGGAACACCACTTCTGGGGGGAGAATCGGCTATGGGGGGAGAATCGGCTATGGGGGGAGAATCGGCTATGGGAGGAGAATCGGAAGAAGATTCGGGCGGATCGCAGGCGACCCATAAAATCAGGGAGCAGACAAATAAAAGGATAAATGGGCGTAAAATCCCGGCAGAGAAATAATTTCCTCTGCTATATGAGTTTAATTTTTTCGATGAGCGATGAGCGATGAGCGATGAGCGATGAGCGATGAGCGAATTTTACTGAACTTGTGTTCCATAGTGCAATACTCCTTGGTATTATTATGCAAAATAATGCATAAAAATGATGTTCCGGCCAAGGTCGGAATGGTTTTAATAAAAGATGAAATGGAATTATGAAATGGCTTGTTCTTCTCAAAGAATATACGATTTCCCCGCGGAGGGCAAGAGAAATTGCAGGAGAATCTCCAAAAATTGGCTTTTTCTGGGAAGCTGTCTTTGACAACTGGGCCCAGCCCGGTATCAGAGCCCGGTAATTTCGCGGTGGCTCAGACCGGTAAACCTTGAAATCTGTTCAATCGACAGCCCGGATTCTTTCATTTTCCGGGCAGCTTCACGCCGACCTTCTTCCCGACCTTCTTCCCGACCTTTCTGCATACCCAGTTTTTCACCTTCTTCCCGACCTTCTTCCCGACCTTCTTCCCGACCTTCTTCCCGACCTTCTTCCCGACCTTCTTCCCGACCTTCTTCCCGACCTTCTTCCCGTCCTTCTTCCCGTCCTTCTTCCCGTCCTTTCTGCCGGATGGTATCTTCGCGATTGCTTTGATCTAGGTTCTGCTTGAGCCGCGCCTCGTATTGCGACACCAGACTCGTGTCCCGGGTGAAATCCTCGTAGGCGCGGTGCGCTTTCTGGATCATTTCATCACTTTCGAGCAGTGTGGTCAGGCCCTCCATGTCGACTCCCTCCTTGTTGAAATAGGCCACCCATGATCTCAGCGCGGGCCCTTTCAGTTGTTCTTTCTTGGCTTTGGGAAGACTGATAAAGTGCAGCATGCAGTGCTCGCTCAGCACCTCGTGGGGCGGCCTCTGTTCTGTGAGCAGAAAGCACTGGTGTGCCTTCCGGCTTTCGGGGAATAAATCGAAATCCAGCAGATTGATGCAGATAACAGGCTGGAGATCTTTGTAAATGGAGCCTTCTTTGAGCTGTTCACTGTAGGATCTGGCCCAGTAGTAGAGGCTGCGGTTCCGGTAGACTTGGTTCCCAATGCTCTGCATTTCGATGTTGTAGATTCTGCCCTTTGCGTCTTTGGCCTTGATATCTAGGATGCTTTCTTTCTCTGCTGCGGTATTTTTCAGGTTAAAGGTGTTGAGCAGGGTGATTTCGGCCACTGGTCCCAGCCCGGAGTCGGAAAGGACGGCGTTGATAAAGCCGAGCGTGAGATCTTTGTGCTGTTCGCTGCCGAACAGGTAGCGGAAGTAGAAGTCGTTCGTGGGGCTGACCATGCCTGAATTGTAGCTGCCGGGAAACTGTGGGGCAAGGCCAGCCCGGCATTAGAGCCCCCGGCTCTGAAAGGGGGAAGGCTCCCATGCGAGCTGGCGCAGCATGGGAGAGACAGGGGAGGGCCGGGCGCAGCCAAGGCCCGACCTTCCTCTTCCGCGAGCTGGCGCAGCCAAGGCCCGACCATCCTTTTAAGCAAAGAGCCTGTAAGCTTTTCTTTGCTGAGGAAGTGATTCGGCAACAAAAACAGCCACCCGTCCTCAAACCCCTGCCCGGTTCTTGGGAGGGAGATAGATTTCGGTGACGCTGCCGTGGGCCACTTCGGCGGCAAAGCCCAGCGTTTCGCCCAAGGTTGGGTGCGGGTGAATGGTCTTCGCCAGATCGACCATGTCGGCGCCCAGTTCAATCGCCAGCATGATTTCAGAAATCATCTCACCGGCGTGCAGCCCGACTATGCCGCCGCCAATGATGCGATGGCTTTCTTCGTCAAAAAGCAGTTTCACTTTGCCCTCGCTGGCCCGCATACTGACAGCCCGGCCGCTGGCCGCCCACGGGAACACTCCCTTAGTGTATTTCAGCCCCCGGGTTTTCGCTTCTTTCTCGGTGACCCCGGTCCAGGCAATTTCGGGCGTAGTGTAGGCCACTGAAGGGATCCCCATCGGCGCAAAGGCAGTCTTCAGCCCGGCAATGGTTTCGGCGGCAACATGGCCTTCGTGCGCCGCTTTATGGGCCAGCATCGGCTGCCCCGCCACATCACCAATGGCAAATATATGCGGCACGTTGCTGCGCCGTTGATCGTCAACCGGGATAAAACCGCGCTCATCCACTTTCACGCCCGCGGCCTCGACGCCGATCAGGTCGCTGTTAGGTCGACGGCCCACCGCCACCAACACTTTGTCAAAGAGTTGGCTCTCATTACAGGCTTCGCCTTCAAACGAAACTTCCAGGCCTTTGCTCAGAGCCTTGATGCCGGCAACCTTAGTCTTCAGGTAGATGCTTGCAAACTTTTGGAAACGTTTCATCAGCGGGTCGACCAGATCTTTGTCCGCAGGAGGCACAATGTGGTCCAGCAGCTCTACGATGGTAATGGCACTACCCAGTGAATGATAGACTTCGGCCATTTCCAGGCCGATGATGCCGCCTCCGACAATCAGCAGGCGGGCCGGGACATCGTCAAGCTGCAAAGCCCCGGTCGAGTCGATCAGGCGCGGGTCATCGTTGGGGAAATCAGGAATCCGCACTGAACGAGAGCCGATGGCCAGGATGCAGTTGTCAAAAGTAACTTCAAAGTTTTCGTTATCTTTCGAAGCTTTGTGTGGGCTCACTGTAAAAGTGTGGCTGTCTTTAAAACCGGCCACTCCGGTAATTTGTGTGATTTTGCGCTGCCTGGCCAGCATCGCCAGGCCACTGGTCAGCTTAGCGATGACCGAGTCACGGTAAGAGCGAACTTTGTCCAGCGATTTGGCCACGTTCTTAATGGATACCTCAAAACCCAGCTCCTTCAATTCTTCCGCAGCACGGATGTTTTCGGTGAGATGCAATAATGACTTGGAGGGAATGCAACCCACGTTCAGGCAGACCCCGCCCAGCACTTCATAACGCTCGATAATCGCCACTTTTTTGCCCAGATCCGCAGCTCGAAAGGCAGCGTTGTATCCTCCGGGGCCTCCGCCGACCACGACCAGATCATATTTTTCCATTCTTTTTCCTTGTTTCATCTCACAACAGCCTCAATACCTCAAACCAGAATATAGCGCAGGTCTTTGAGGCAGCCCGCCAAAGTCGTGCCAAAGCGGGCAACTTCGCCGCCGTCCAAAATCCGGTGATCGTAGGAGACCGAGAGCGGCAGGATCAGGCGTGGCTCAAAGCCGCTACCGTTCCAGACCGGCTTCATCGCCGACTTGGCCACGCCCAGAATGGCGGATTCCGGCGGGTTGACCAGCGGCGTGAAGTTGGTACCGCCCAAGCTCCCCAGACTGGAGATGGTAAAAGTTCCGCCTTCCATATCTTTGGGTCCCAGCTTGCCCGCGCGTCCCTTGGAACCTAATTCTTTTATACGGGCTGAAATCTCATCCAGCGACAGCTGGTCGGCGTTTGGGATCACCGGAACCAGCAGACCGCGCGGCGTGTCCACGGCAATACCAATGTTGTAGTATTTTTTCAGAATCAGCGACTGACCGCTTGCGCTGAGCGAAGAGTTGAGCTGCGGATATTGCTGTAGTGCTTTGATTACGGCCTTGACGATAAAGGCCAGCGGAGTGGTCTTGGGCAGCTCGCCCTTTTCAACGCCCCGGCGCTTGTTGAGCTCTTTGCGAAACTCTTCCAAATCGCTGATATCGGCTTCTTCAAAGTGGGTGACCAAAGGAATATTGAGCCAGCCTGCGCTCAGGTGTTGGCCGGTAATTTGCTTGATTTTGCTCAGGGCCTGCTCTTCAGTCGGGCCAAATTTTGCGAAGTCCGGCAAAGCGATCTGCGGAATCCGCGCAGCACCGCCCGTTCCGGGACTGTTCATCACCGACTTGACCAAGGCCTTGACATCGGCAAAAGTGATTCGACCTTTCGGGCCACTTGCTTGGCTGATGCGGCTCAGCTCCACACCCAGCTCGCGGGCAAACTGGCGCAGCGAAGGAGAGGCGTGGACACTGGCCCCCATACTCTGTGAGTTGGTCGGCACCGCGACGCTGGTTGTCACAGCAGCGACAGGCGCCGGGTCAACAGCAACAGGCGCAGCAAGCGCATCAGGCAGAGAGCCGACTTCGGCAGAGCTTACCGCTGGACCGACTTCGGCCGGCTCAGCTCCGATTGGGGCCAGTTTGCCAATTACATCGCCGCTGGAGACCGTGTCCCCGATTTGCACCGTCAACCCGGTAATTTCGCCCGCAACCGGAGCCGGAACTTCGGCAGTGGCCTTATCTGTTTCAATCGCGATCAACGACTCGCCTTCGGCAACCCGGGCACTTACTGTTTGTATAATTTCGACTACTGCTGCACCCTCAACACCGTCCGGCACTACAATATCGATTTCGCTGCCACCGCCGACTGCCGGAGCAGGTGTATCAGATTTTACCGGGACTGCGGGAGCAGCAGGTGTGGCAGCTTCTTCCGGGACAGATGCCGCAGAAGCTGCCGTAGCCAGTTTGCCAATTACATCGCCGCTGGAGACCGTGTCCCCGATTTGCACCGTCAACCCGGTAATTTCGCCCGCAGCCGGAGCCGGAACTTCGGCAGTGGCCTTATCTGTTTCAATCGCGATCAACGACTCGTCTTCGGCAACCCGGCCACCGGACGTTTGCATGATCTCAACTACCTCCGCATCCTCAACACCGTCCGGCACTACAATATCTATCACATTTGCCATAAACTCATTCTACTCCTTCTGTAGAGGTTCCCTCAGTCTTTTCTGAGAGAAGTAAGTTTCACCTCAAATTTGCGGGGAGGCTCTCTCACGGTCCTTGCTGCCGGCGGGAAAGTCTCACCATACAAGTAAAAGTATGAGACGGCTTACGCTAGGCGCGGATTGATCTTGGACTTGTTGATGCCCAGTTGCTTGACCGCAAGCTTGAACACCGAGGCCTCCAACTTGCCTTGGACCACCAGAGCGCGCAGCGCAGAAGCCACAATGTATTTGCGGCTGACTTCAAAGTGCTCGCGCAGAGCCGCGCGAGAGTCGCTGCGACCATAGCCATCCGTTCCCAAAGTGTAGAGCGGGCGTTTCAGATACGGTACCAGCAGGTTTCCGTAGGCCTTTACATAATCGGTACTGATGATCGCCGGCTCCGCATTGCCGGGGTCAACCTTGGCCAAAACCTGCTGCACATACGGAATGCTCCTGCTGGACGGATTGAGCGTACGTTCGCGCTCACAATCAATTCCGTCCCGGTAGAGCTGCACGATGCCGGGCGCGCTCCAAATATCAGCCGCCACACCGTAGTCTTGTTCCAGAATTTGCGCTGCCGCGCGCACTTCGATAAAGATACTGCCACTGCCCAGCAAATGCACTTTGGCCTTTGGCTTCTCAAGCCCGGAAGCCTGAAAGCGATAAATCCCCCTGCGAATGCCCTCTTCTGTGCCTTTGGGCATCGCAGGCTGGGCAAAGTTTTCGTTCATCGCCGTAATGTAGTAGAACACCTCTTCACCGTCTTTGTACATGCGCTTCAGGCCATCCTGAATGATGACCGCCATCTCGTAGACAAAGGAGGGATCGTAGGCATGGCAGCCGGGCAGAGTCGCTGCGGTCAGCAGGTGATGACCGTCCTGATGCTGTAAGCCTTCACCATTCAAAGTAGTGCGACCAGCGGTCGCACCGATCAGAAACCCTTTGGCCAGAACATCGCCGGCCGCCCAGGCCAAGTCTCCGATTCGCTGAAAGCCAAACATCGAATAGTAGGCAAAAAACGGTATCATCGGGATATTGTGATTGGCATACGAAGTCCCGGCCGCCAGCCAGGAACTGAAGCCGCCGGCCTCGTTGATACCCTCCTGCAGGAGCTGCCCCTTGGTGTCTTCGCGGTACCACATCAAGGTGCCCTTGTCCACGGGGGTGTAGACTTGGCCCTTGGGATTGTAGATGCCCAGTTGCTTGAACAGGCCCTCCATGCCAAAAGTACGGGCCTCGTCGGGCACTATCGGCACCACCCGGTCAGCAATCGACTTGTTGCGCAGTAGAATGCTCAGGATGCGCACAAAGCCCATGGTAGTAGAGATTTCGCGCTCACCGCTACCGTCCAGCACAGCCTGAAACTCACTGAGTTCGGGCACTTCCAACGGGTTGAGGCTGTAATGGCGCAGCGGAATCGAGCCACCCAGTGCGCTGCGGGTTTCCTTGATGAATTGAGCTTCCGGGCTGCCGGGCTCCGGCTTGATGAACGGCAGGGTTTCCAGCTCATCGTCTTGGAGGGGGACGTTGAAGCGGTTGCGGAAGGCCAGCAGTGAATCCTTGTTCATTTTTTTCAGGCTGTGGGTATCGTTAGCGGCCTCGCCGGCCTCGCCCATTCCGTGCCCCTTGACTGTCTGCATCAGGATAATGGTCGGCTGATCCTGGTGTCGCACCGCCTCGTGCATGGCCGCATAGATTTTGCGGGGGTCGTGGCCTCCGCGCGACAACTTGGAGAGTTTCTGATCAGTCCATCCCTCAATCAGCTTGCGCAACTCCGGAGTGTTGAACAAATGCTCGCGAATATAAGTGGCATCTTTGTATCTGGCGTTGATGCGCTGGAAATCGCCATCGACAATGGCCTCCAGATGCTTCATCAGTACACCGCCCTCATCCTTGGCAAATAATTCGTCCCATTCACTGCTCCACAGTACTTTGATGACATTCCAGCCCGCGCCGCGGAAGTGCGCTTCCATTTCCTGTACAATTTTACCCGCACCGCGCACCGGGCCGTCGAGACCCTGCAAATTGCAGTTCAACACGAAAATCAGGTTGTCCAGATTTTCGCGGGCCGCAATGCCGATGGCTCCCAGAGTCTCAGGTTCATCGGTTTCTCCGTCACCCAAGAAGGCCCAGACTTTGCGCTTGCCAATGTTCATGAAACCCCGGTTTTCCATGTATTTCATAAAGCGAGCCTGGTAAATGGCCATGATCGGCCCCAGACCCATCGATACGGTGGGGAATTGCCAGAAGTCGGGCATCAGTCGGGGGTGCGGATAAGAGGAGAGGCCATTGCCACCGGTCTCTTGGCGAAAGTTCAAAAGCTCTTTCTCAGAAAGGCGCCCTTCAACGTAGGCGCGGGCGTAAATACCGGGTGAACTATGGCCCTGATAGAAAATTAGGTCGGCACCGTTTTCAGCGTTGGGACCCCGGAAGAAGTAATTGAAACCAACTTCGTAAATGGCGGCAGAAGAAGCAAATGACGCGATGTGCCCACCGATTCCTTCGATTTTTTTATTAGCTTTAGCCACCATAGCCATAGCATTCCATCGTACATATGCAGCAACATTTCTGGCCAACTGACTGTCGCCTGGCAGCTCTGCGCTTCTTTCTATAGGGATAGTGTTAATATACGATGTAGAAAGTTGATGCGATATACCTCCCAAATGGCTTTGTAGCATTTCAACCAGAAATTCTGCCTTTTCTTTGCCTTCATTTTTGATTACTGCGGCAAAGGCATCCAGCCATTCCTGAGTTTCTTCCGGGTCCAAGTCTTGGAACATCTGGCTCTCCTTTATTTCCTTGCCCAACAACAGGCAATTTCACAGTGGAGGGAATTTCAATGGAACTCCGGCAGTTTAAACGGGCTGAACTAAGTAATCTTGTAATAAATAACTAAAGGGGACCTCTAAAAATTCCAATTTTGCGCCAGACTCGGTCTCGTTCACGGAGCAGCTTTGTCACGAAAGTCTTACCATACAACAAAGTATGCCTCGGATCCCATTCCTCGCTGCCGCAAAAAATCCCTTCGTCTGGCATCAAAAGCGAATTTTTAGAGGTTCCTTAAAAAGCACCGCTACGTCCGGCATAAAATGCCGGGGAATTCCCAGAGTTTCCCCCTAACTTATCGTGTCATTGCGTCTTTTGTGCTCAGGCCAAAATGCTGTCACTTTGCACCGTTTCCGCCTGACTCTGTTTTATTTTCCGCTTCGCCTGTGCGTACAGCTCGTCGGCCTTGTAGGAGCTGCGCACAAATACGCCTGAAGCAACGCCCTTGAACCCGATTGAGGTGGCGTATCCGGCATAATCAGCAAATTGCTGTGGAGTCACATACTCGTCCACGTCCAAGTGCTGGCGGGTGGGTTGCAAATATTGGCCCACCGTCAGAACATCCACTCCGGCCTCCAGCAGATCGCGGAAACACTGTTTCACATCATCGGGCTGCTCGCCCATACCGACCATGATGCCAGACTTGGTTACCATCGCCGGAGCCATGCGCTTGACCTGACGGAACAGCTCCAGCGAGCGTTGGTAGTCTGCATCGGGGCGCACATAGTAATAAAAGGGTTCAATGGTTTCGATATTGTGGTTGAGAACTTCGGGCGCGGCTTCTACGATTTTCTGTAGTGCCTGCCAGTTGCCAAGCAGGTCGGGAATAAGCACTTCAATTTTGATCTCCGGTCTGCGTCGGCGCAGCGTATTGATGACTTCGACAAAGTGCCCGGCACCACCATCGGGCAGGTCATCGCGATTGACAGAGGTAAGCACTGTATAATTGAGTTGCAGGGACTCCACCGCATCTGCCAGTTTGACGGGTTCCAAGGGATCGACAAAGCCGGGGCTGCCGGACTCTACGTTGCAAAAGGTACATTTGCGGGTGCAGATGCGGCCTAGGATCAGGAAGGTGGCGGTGCCTGCATGCCAGCATTCGCTGCGGTTGGGACAGGCCGCTTCTTTGCAGATGGTTTCCAAGCCGTTGTGAGAAACTACTTGATCTACTGTGCGTGTGTTGTTGTACAGTTTTTTTCTCAGCCACGGGGGCTTGGGTAGCAGTGGTTTTTCTTCGCCTAGCACTTGATATTCCGCCGATATGGGAATCGCTTATGACAAACCGTTCCCAAAACTAAGCCCGTTAAAAGGCCCCTCTAAAAGATCGAATGGCGACAGGGCAGGAGAACGGGTATGATGCTTATAGCACAGCGCAATAATATACAAATCGCCAACAAAGGTAAAGAGACCCGTATTGCAGTGTCGGTGATCAGCCTAGGGTTCCCTAAAGATTCAATTCTGCGTCAATCCTGGTCTTTTCTACAAAATATCTTTGTCCAGATTGCTGTATATAAAAGTATAGATCGCTTTTTTCTCCTTATTTATCTAATGGGGACCTCTAAAAATTCCAATTTTGCGCCAGACTCGGTTTTTTTCATGGAGCAGCTTTGTCACGAGAGCCTTACCATACAACAAAGTATGCCTCGGCTCCCGCTCCTCGCTACCGCAAAAAATCCCTTCGTCTGGCATCAAAAGCGAATTTTTAGAGGTCCCCTAATAATCCCTTTTTCTGGTAGGGACTGTTTATAATTAGTGCAAATTATTTTACGGTATAGATCCTGTTATTAAATGATTAGAAAAATTTTTTAACGCCTCTATCCCTTCTATGTCATTTTCCAGAAGAGGTACCATTATTTGGGGTAATTCACGGAAACTATCATTGATTTCTTGCAGGTGTTTCTTTTGATGTTCATGACGAGCTGTCCAGAAACTGCTGCCAGTGGCACGCGGTAAAACCCGATTGATGATAAGACCTTCTATCGGGATTTTAGCGAATTGAAGGGATGCCACGGCTCGTTTTGTCTCCAATATTGGTAAGCGCTCAGGAGTCAGTGCAAAAAGAAATCCCGTTAAACTTTCATCTGAGAGCAAATGACGAACACGATGAAACAGGCGCTGCCTTTTTAGGAGGGTTTCGCCAATTTGCCTCCCTCGATCATCCAAGCCTTCCATAGAGTGATCTAATGGATCACTCATAGGGCTTTCGATGCTACGACCGGGAGTCAGGTGCTTCATTACTTCTGAGAGTTTTTTGGCACGCTTGTTATGCCGTAATAAACCTTCAGTCCAAGCTGCCATCAGCTCCGGCAAGGTCAAAAGTCGTAAGGTGTGACCGGTAGGAGCGGTATCAAAAATAAGCAAGTCATATTCTTTGAGTCCTTCCACCATCAATTCAGAAATTCGCTCCAAAATCGCAGCTTCCTGGGCACCGGGAGATTGGCGGGAAAGATTCAGTTGGCGTGTAAGCTCTGTAACTTGATCTGCTCCAATATAACGGCGCATCTGCCTCATTACTCGATCCAGATATGCATCTACTTCTTTATCCGGATCGATTTCTATAACGCTCAATTTTGTGTTCAGTTTTTTTAGTTTGCCTCCAATCTTTTGATTAAACACATCGGAAAGGTTATGCGCAGGGTCGGTAGAGATCAGCATTACCTTCCGATCAAAATCAGCTGCGGTGACAGCCAGTGTCGCAGCAATGGTGGTTTTACCAACCCCACCTTTGCCTCCCACAAGGAATAGTCGTTTGGTATGAAGCAACTGATGGAAATTTAACGACATCAGCAGCAGCGAAAATTGTCCAATGGAGAACGTTCCATACCCATACGTGTATGCCAAAGATGAAACCGTTCCAATAACAATGGTTGTAATTCAAGGCAATACCAAGATGCGGGATTAGATATTCCCATCATTTCCGAAAACACCAGCAGCATAAACAAATCTTCTTCATTACGTTTGGCACGAGCGATGGCTGCATAGTAGGGGGCATTGTAGTACTGTTTACTCCAGTCACAGGTTTTTTGGTACCAAAAGTAAACGCGTGAGAGAATTTTTTTCATGTGGCAGATCCTGAATACAAAATTCACCCGAAACCATTATTCAAAAAAAATCGCTTTCGGGTGCCCGTCTTCAACAGTTTGCTAGGCCGTTTCTACTGCATCTATATTTTCACGATGCGCCTTTTTGATGCGTATCAGAGTCGCAATGGATTCCAAAGAGACTGATATAGCAGCGATTAGAACGATTATGTCTAATCCCAGCAAAAACCATTTGCCACCGTTATAAAAATTTTTGAGCTGCAACAAGAGTGCAGTCAGAGTCATTGCCAGCAGAAATATCAGAGGTATCATAACATAGATGGCAGGGCGTTTGTTTCGCACCAGCATCACCGAAATTACGAGAAGGGTTAATCCCGCCAACAACTGATTTGTGGTTCCAAACAGCGGCCAAATCAACAACCCTCCGCTACCACTTCCTCCTCCCGCACCAAAAGCAAGTACCAGACAGCTGGCCACCGCGAGCAGCGTAGCGAAAAAAGGCTTACCCATCCATTTAATGTTGTATATCTCACTCCATTCCTGAAATATGTAGCGCTGTAAGCGAATCCCCGTATCCATGGTTGTCCCGGCAAACAACGATGCCATAACAGTAAGCAGTGTTGCTGCAACAGTGGTATTAAGCCCTATACCCGAATTAAGAATACTGGCACCCCCATTGACAAATGAGGTCAGGCTGCCCTTCCCAAAACCAGTATAGACTGATTTCCATTCAGCTAATGAACTAAAACCGGCAGTGGCGGCAATGATTGTGGCTAAGGCCAGTACCCCTTCTCCCACAGCGCCAAAATATCCGACAAAGCGGGCATGGCTTTCTTTATCAAGTTGCTTGGAAGTCGTGCCGGATGATACCAATCCATGGAACCCTGAAATGGCACCGCAAGCAATCGTTACAAACAACAATGGGAATATGGGAGGAAGCCCGATAGACGCATCTGTATTGATTGCAGGTGCGACAACGGTAGGATTAGCAATTAGTATGGAAACATAAACCAAAACCAACCCTACAAAAAGCTGCAAACCATTTATATAGTCACGAGGTTGAAGCAGCACCCATACAGGCAATATTGATGCAATACCACAATAAAGAAAAAGCAACAAAATCCAGATAGCTGATGGTGGCAACCCAACCATGCTATCCGGCAATGACACAGGTACAGAAGGCCCGATATAAATCAATAAATACAATAATATGACACCGGCTATAGATACCACAGGCAAGCTTATTTTGAAGCGATAGATGAGTTGTCCGATGACCAGTGCAACAGCAATAGCGCCCCAGACAGGAACTACAGAACTTGGATTATTAATCAGCAACTTGGAGATCGCCACGGCAAAAACAGCATTGACCATCAGCAATAGCAGAAAGATGACTATCATGAATATGGAGCGCGCCCGGTTTCCCACAATTTCACCGGTCAGGGATCCCATAGATTTCGCCTTATTGCGAACACTGGCCCAGAGAGCACCAAGGTCATGTATACCACCAAATAATACCGTTCCCAGAACGACCCACAAAAATGCTGGCAGCCATCCCCAAATTACAGCGATAGCAGGCCCGATAATTGGTGCCGCCCCGGCTACTGAAGTGAAATGGTGCCCCCACAATATGAACTTTTTTGTAGGAACAAAATCAACTCCATCTTCAAACTCATGTGCAGGTGTAACAAGATCGTCATTCAACTGATATATGTATTTTGAAATGAATCTGGAATAAACAATGTATCCCAATGCCATTGCACCCAAGCCTGACAGCATAAGAATTATTGCACTCATAAAGATCCTCCTTGCAAATATTTTCTGATATAATGCTTGATTTACACTATAGGGTACCTCTAAAAATGATATCGCTTTCTGCGAGAATTGTACAATCGCTCTGCTTCTGCTTAGTTTTCGCTGGCGCAGCATGGGAGAACGGGGGGAGGCCGTGCGCAGCAAAGAGCCTGCTTCCTATCTTTCGTGACAAAGCTGCCCCGTGAAAAGACCGAGGGCGGAGGCTATATTGACCCTGCTGGTTTCTTTGCTGCGCCAGACTTCCCTAATAATACGAGGCCGGTTGATGATTTTTGTGCGCTTTGCCGCGTTTATCATGTGTTTAGCCACTACCCTGCCATGCGGGTTGGTTTCAAATTGAACTGACTAAGTATAGGAGGAGAATATGTATTTGTCAAGAAAAATAATTTCATTTCGTATACAGGAACCTTCCAAAATTCCAATTTCGCGCTTGAAGCGGCGATCTGATCCAGCCGTCTAAAGGGGTTCTGAGCGGGGCCTTTGAAGTTGGCCTTCGCTACGCCTCGCATTTCCGCCCTTCGTGCCTCTGTATGAGCCCAACCCTCTGCCCCCAACCGCAAGAGCTAGTATTTTGCTATATACAAAAAAATGGAGGGCACCTCTAAAAATCCAGCACTGGACAAATCACAATTATTCAATTACAATAATAAGGGAATATCGTGGACGCCAGCTTTGTCAAAGTGCCTGTGCAGCGCAATACCAGAGAAGAAAACCAGCAGATCAAAAATGATGAAATCCCTCCATCATTCAAGAAAAACGAGAATAAAATGAGGCAAAAAGATACGGATGCAAGGTGGACAAAGAAAAATAGCAAAAGCCACTACGGATACAAAAATCACATTGCAACGGCGACTAACGAGCAGTTTAGCTTACGAAGTAAGTGCAGCTAATGTGCACGACTCATAGGTGCTTGCAGCTATTTTGAGGCGTCACGCAGATATATGGGGATAGTGCGTATCGAAGTGAAAAGATAACAAATGAACTACGGAGGAACTTTATTCATCACCGAAAATATCGAGATACTTCACTTACAGAGAAGCAATTAGAAAGTAACCGCCGCAAGTCAAAGACCCGGGCGAAAGTGGAGCATATATTTGCATGGTTTCGCAATTGCATGAATAGGGATTAGAGTTGCGATGCATAGGGATAGATCGGGTAAGGTTTCGTATGGGGTTACGAAATACTGTGTATAATATGTTAAAATATGTTTCAATTACAGCATAATAGTGGATAATTGTATCTAAAATGCTGTAAATAATGATTTTTTTATGTAAATTCTAATTTTAGTAGGAATTATTGATCGTAATTAATCTGGATCCAACTATTTTTTGTGCTATTTTGTTATGATTAAGGCAGGATTTTTTGATTTTACATCGCAATGCCAATTTTTAGAGGTCCCCCTTTAGAGCAAAATTTTGCATGTGATACTAGATAATTATATTCCCCATAAATCGAAGGAAACAAAAGGATATTTAGAAAAAAGAAAAATCGTTTTGTTTTTCATTATACACCAACACATTCATCATGGTTGAATCTGGTAGAAAGATTTTTTGCAGAAATAACACAGAAATGTATCCTTCATAGCAGCTGGAAGAGCAAAAAATCATTAGAACAAGCGATAATGGCGTACATAAAAAACTAGTGTAAGAGTAAAAGGAAGTTTGAAACTAGTGTAAGAGTAAAAGGAAGTTTGTATGGACAGCAGAAGTAGAAACGATACAGTCTAAAATAGACTGGCTGAAAGAGCAGTACACAAAAATAAATTTAGCAGAACACTAGCTCACTCAGAAAACTTGCGCTGAAACATTGCCTATTTTGCATGAAAAGGCGCAACACCTTACCAGGCAAAGACAGTACCTCGTTGGAGCACCAGCCTTTACCGTCTCGCTTTTGCGGTACTTTTACGCATAAGCAATTGTACTGGGAACAAGACTTCCACTGCATGTTCGCGGTTTGTACAGGCTTTTTCCAGTAGCATATGAACGGCATACTCTCCCATTGCTTCGGCAGGGAGCTCTATCGTTGTCAAGCTTGGCTGCGTAAACTGTCCCATCGGAATACCATTGATCCCTGTTACCGATATTTCTTCTGGGATTTGGATGCCCATTTCGTGCAGAGCATGCATAGCCCCAATAGCCAAAGAGTCACTAGCTGCAATGATCGCGGTCGGAAGCCTTTTTGTTTTCGCTAAGTAATTTTTCATACTGTCATAGGCCGCTTCAATGGAAAATTGCTTAGAAGTCAATATTCTGTTTCTGCTGGTAACCTGATGCTCTGCGGCAATCTTTACATATGCCTGTTCACGTTCATCAATCTGTTCTGGCTCATCTCTGGCACCCAAAAACAAAATATCCCGATGTCCCAAGCGATAAAGATGATCAAATAGTAAATACACGGAGTGGCTCAGCTTGCTCACTACACTATCGAATCCAAGAATAGTTGAATCAATAAATATAGTTTTACTAAAATTTAATGGAATTTTCAGTAATGAAGAACGAGACGTAAAGCCAAGCATCAGCACTACATCAGACTTCCAGTCAATCGGGCTCTGAGCATCACTATAGCGATATTTACATGGAATACCTAAACGCTCCAGCGCATTTTCAATGCCATGGCGGACACTTAGGTAATAGGGGTCTGTCAGTTCTTCTTTTCTGGAAAAATTATTGACAATATGCCAAGTAAGCTCTTGTATGGAATTAAGCTGAGGGTGCCTGCTAGGCTTGTATTGCAAATCTTCTGCAGCATCAAGTATCGCTTTGCGGGTCGCATCTTTTACCCGGATAGCGGGGTCGCCATTCAAGACTCGCGAAATAGTAGTCAGAGAATAGCCGCTTTTTGCGGAAATTTCTTTAAGCGTGGGCATTATAACACATGTACAAAATTCACTTGACAGTGTCAAGATTCTCGTGTTATCTTACAGTAAAATTTTTACTAAGATATTTTCATTTAAGGAGAACGATTTCATGAAAAAAATACTATTTGTATTATTACTTGTAGTCTTGGCTTATAGCTGTATGAAGAAAATCTCCGTACAAAACGAAGATAACTCAGAGTATGTGGTCTGGATTCCCGGTGATCGTGACGAATACGGCTTCTACTACGATATGTTCGAAAATTTCAAGCGCTACAAAGAGTCTAGCGGAGAGGCCTTTGGCTATAAAATTGAACAACAACCATGGGGAGACTATTGGACAAAATTGCCCTTGGAGATCAATAATGGCCGAGGACCGGATATTTTCCTGGCTCATATGGCCTATGTAGATATTCTAAAACCTATTTCCAAAGGACTGGATTTTACGCCAGACCTGTTGAACCAGTTTTATGTCACAGAGTTTTTTACTGATCCTAATGGCAGACCATATTTTATCCCTACGCTCTTTGTCAGCAAAATTATGTATGCGAATAAAGACTTGTATCCAGATTACCAAAATTATCCTAAAACCTGGGAGGAGCTTGAGCAGGTAGCTGCCAGTTTAAGTGACACAAGCAAAGGCATTATCGGCTTTGACTACAGCTACCACATCATCTGGGATTTAGGCTACCAAAATGGCTTTACTCTGACAGCCCCCATCGGTCAGCCTCAGTTTTCGGGAGCCCGGAAAGCCCTCCCGTATATTCAGCGTTGGGAAAATTCCGGTATTTCAAATGTTCTATCTTATGGCAATGGGGATTCCGAAAACTCTTTTTATGAAGGAACCAGTGCTATTATTTATGGCGAGCCATGGATGCAGTTCTGGGCTCCCAATGCAATTAATACCTTCGCATTTCCAGTTCCCGGCGGTCAGACTCACAACGTGGCGGAATTGAGCTTTGGTATCAGTAAGAATGTTTCCGATAATCAATTTAAAGTACTCAACCAGTTTGTTGAGTTTATGCTAACCGATAGAGACACCATCACCGCCATTGTCAAAGGAAACTCTGGTTTTCCCAATAATAAGAATATTCAGGTCTCCTATGAAGCAGGAAGCGCCGGTGATGCTGTAACAAAAACCTTTCAGTCCGACAGCACATTCTTGATCATCACGCCAAGTACATTGGAAAGAGCTTACCGAACTATGCTGGGAAACTTTATCACCTCCAAAGATATCGATGTGGTCATTCAGGAGGCTGAGATTTCGCTGCAGAATGCAAATTTCAGCCTGTTAAGTAATTTGGAAGATGATTTCCGTGGCAGGAATTAATGGCTAAAAGAAAACTTCTTAAAATGCGTTTTGGGTACTTGACTATGAAGCTATATGAAAAATATCAGCAAAAAATATTCATATATCTAGCTGCATTTATAATGTTTAGCTTTTATCTGATATTTTTTATTGTGCCTATATTGGAAGGTCTTACTGGTAGTTTCTTTGATTGGAACCCACTTAGCATGCAAAAAAGTTTTACGGGGCTGAAGAACTATCAGGATATGCTGCAATCTCCAGTGTTTAGAGTTGCACTGAAGAATACCATGGTATTCACTTTCTTTGCAGTCTTGGGCAAAACAACATTGGCATTCTTTCTAGCCTTGGCGATTAATTCACTGGGGCAAAGGATGCAGAAAATATTTAGAAGCCTGTATTTCCTGCCAGTAGTCATGCCCATTGTGGCTGTATCCATCGTCTGGAAATGGTTCTACCACCCCCGGGTGGGTCTACTCAATTCATTTTTGCTCTACTTGGGCATAGAGCAACCAATCAACTGGTTGGGGACTCCGAACCTGGTTCTTCCTGCTGTCATCGCGATGTCTGTCTGGAAAGATATGGGATATGCCCTTGTAATATTCATTGCGGCATTGTTAAATATTCCGCGAAATTTGTTTGAGGCTGCTCATATAGATGGTGCAAGCCGATGGCAGCGGATGTGTTTTGTGATTCTTCCGTCCATCCGGCCAACCCTGATTTTTATCATCATTACTTCTCTGATAGGAGATTTTCAGGCCTTCGTCCAGATTTTTATTATGACTAAGGGTGGCCCTGGCAATGCGTCAAGTGTCATATCTTATCTGATTTACAATCAAGCCTTTATGGATTATCGCTTTGGCTATGCTTCTGCCCTATCTGTGATTTTATTTCTTATCATAATAATCATTACTCTATTTCAATATCGAATCATGTCGAAAGAAAAATAGTAGTCCTGTATGAAACAAGAACGTATTATTTATATCATCACACTTACTGTTGTTTTGGCAGGTGCTTTAATGATTTCCATACCGTTTTTATGGCTGATTGCCAGTACATTTAAAAATAATCAGGAAATTATCAGCTTTCCCCCAAAATTTTTTCCCAAAAGCATAAATTGGAGCAACTACCAAGAGATTATCCAAAAATTTAATATATTGCAATATTTTTATAACTCGGTATTTATCGCTGTTGTAAAAACAAGTGTTGGCCTATATATTAGTATTTATTGTGGTTACGTACTGGCAAAATTTCGATTCTGGAGCCGGAATATACTGTTTTGTATTGTATTATTCACAATGATGGTTCCCTATTTAATCATGGTTATTCCATTATACAATATGATGAATATATTCAATCTGATGGATAGTTATCTAGGTGTTATACTACCTACTATACTGTCACCATTTGGTGTCTTTATGATGCGACAGCACGTTTTCAGTTCGGTACCCGATGAATTACTGGAAAGTGCGCGAATGGATGGAGCGAGTGAATTCCGAATTTTCCATATTATCGTAATGCCATTATGTCAAAATATGCTCTCTGCACTAGGAATCTTTTTATTCCTGTGGAACTGGGAGGACTTTCTCTGGCCATATTTAATACTACTCACTCAGAGCAAATTTCCCTTGGCTGTGGCATTGAATCTGTTTAGCGGGCAGAATGTGGTGAACTATGGGCCCTTGTTTACTGCAACATTTGTTGCCATATTACCTATTCTAATAGTCTATAGCCTTCTGCAGAAACGTTTTGTCAATGGTATCGCTATGACAGGTATTAAATAATGTTCGATAAAATACCATTTTCCTATTTTGGTTCTTATTTTGTTGTCTCGTACTCCCCAGGGAGCGGTTTGCTGATACGGGATATACGCAATGGTGATGATGATACAGGCGCAATTTTTCTCCTGGTTCTCCTTGATAATGAGGGTAGTCAAATTCCATTTTCCTGCCTGATGCAACCCCACCTTCTACAAGTATACTCACTGGAAACCCAGGAATTAGCTTATCAGCTCTGTTTTGCCGATGAAAATACTTTGTTGTTACAGAATTTTATGTATGTGGAGCTGCGATTATTACCCAAGCAAAAATATGACCATATCAACTCCTTGAATCAAAAAACTTATGAATTACACAGTTATTCACATGAGATAAAAGTTTTATTACAAGCAAGGAATGGTATGTTATACGCTCATCTGCCTTGGCAGCGTGTTGGTAATACTACTGCCTCATTGTATTTACAACCCCTCAGCGGGAGAATTGAGCCATCAGAGTTATCAATGGAGTCATATATCACTGTGCCTAGGAAGCGGCCGCTGGTAGCCTTCCCTGTTTGTGCTGCCAAGAGTTGGCAACATTATGACGAATTCCAAGCCCAACTTCCCACTGTAAATAAGGGCATGACGGCTACTCGTGATCAAGCTTGCTATATTTTATTTTCAGCGACTGTTCAGCCTGAAGGAATATTGAAAAAATATGCAGTCTATATGTCAAACAATTACATGACTAATATCTGGAGTTGGGATCATGCTTTTACAGCCCTGGCCATGTGCTTAGGGCTGCCCAAAATGGCTTATGAACAGTTTATCTTTTTTAAAGACCTGCAGCATGAAAGTGGTATTTTTCCAGATTTTGCAAACAATAAATATTGTTCTTTTTCTTGCTGCAAGCCTCCAATTCACGGGTATATTTATCAGATATTGATGCGAAAACACCCGTATTTCAATCAGAAAGACAGACTGCAAGAAGTTGGTACCATGCTGGAAAACTTATCCAGATATTGGGAAACCCAACGCAAACATGGTAATTTGTTTTTCTATAACCACGGTAACGATTCGGGCTGGGATAATGCGACTCTGTTTTCTCAGGGCTGCCCGATTGTCAGTGCCGACCTGGCAGCATGGTTGATCACACTCTATGATGCCTTGGCAGATATTGCCGTACAGCTTTATCCACACCAGGAATCAGGATTTAGGGACAAAGCCACCAAACTGGCTTACGACCTGGTTCAGGAGCTCTGGGACCAGGATAAGGGGCGTTTTATAGCCAAAAAGTTTGATGGTGAAATTGTCGATGCTCAGTATTGCTTGATACGCCTGCTGCCTTTGGTTGCAGCAAAATACCTACCGACTGCAGTCGTGCAAATCATGTTGGGAGAACTTCGGCAACACCTGACCCGTTATGGTCTTGCCACCGAACGTACGGATAGCCCTGATTACGAAGCAGCCGGATACTGGCGCGGGCCGATTTGGGCTCCCAGCACCCTGCTCCTACTGGAGGCCCTGCTGCGCTGTGATCAGGGGGACTTCGCCCAAGAAGTAGCCGAGCGTTTTTGTCAGTTATGCCAACATGGTGGCTTGGCCGAAAATTTTGACGCTATAAGTGGCAAAGGCTTGGAAGATCCTGCTTTTGCTTGGACCAGCAGCGTCTTCTTATATTTGGGCGGGAAGTTACATGAAAAAACGTTCGTACAAAATGTCCAACACTATTCTGGCCCAGCTTTTTAGTGCAACAGAAAGCTGGGCCAGATCACCGAATGCGCACCATTTTGTATACCGCTAAAACATGCTTTTGCGACCCAGCCAAGAGATAATTGAAAATATCTTGTGCACTGTAATATTTTCATAGTACGGCTTATCCACCGCTGTTACCCAAAATTGGTGGCTTTTATCTAACTGGTACAATAGGATACGTAATTCTTAAAGGAATCTTATGAGGAAGTACTTTTACGATTTTCTACTGTTGGTAGTTGCTATCATCTGGGGATCGGGCTTTGTAGCTGCCGATATTGCCGTTGAGCATTGGTCGCCGATTTTGATTACTGCTATACGTTTTTCTATTGCTACTGGGGTTCTGGCAATCCTTTTGCTCCGGAAGCTGAAAAATGTTTTTCTACACTGGCAACCAGGCATCCTCGTTGGAACTTTTCTGGCGCTGGGTTTTATATTTCAAACAGTAGCTCTCAGCTACACGACTCCGGCCAAAAATGCCTTCCTAACTTCGACCAATGTGGTTATAACACCATTTTTGTACCTGATCTTTCGGCGCAAAGCAGTGACAGTTAGAATTTTTCTTGGTGCAACTCTGGCATTGCTGGGTATCGGCATACTAAATTTTGATGGCCAATCTCTGCTAATTCGCAATATTGGAGATATGCTGACTCTGGTTTGTGCCTTGTTTTTTGCCTTACACATTTATTTTACAGGTTACTTTCTGCGCGATAGAAATATTGATCTGATTTCTTTAGTGTTTCTACAGTTCTTTTTTGCAGCAATAATTTCCTGGCTTTCTGCCCTGATATTCGAAGATATCTCTATTGGTAATTTTCTATCAGCACCGGGATATGCGGTGCTCTATCTGGGATTGTTTTCCACTTTACTATGCTTTTTCCTCCAAAACTGTGCCCAGCGAAAAGTAAATTCCAATAAGACAGCTATTATTTTATCGTTGGAGGCTTTATTCGGAACCTTGTTTTCCGTTCTATTGCGTGGCGAAATCCTGACACAAAATATGCTCATCGGTTTTGGCCTATTACTGGTGGCAATCTTGCTAGTCGAGTTAAAGAATGCCAAGCAACCAGAGAGTGAGAGAATCTAGATGGAACTCTGGCAAAATCACCATATACTTGAGCAAAATCGTCTACCACCTAGGGCGTATTTTTTTCACTATGAGAGCGTTGAAGAGGCGCTGGGATTAAATCGTGAAAACTCCTCGGGGTTTATTGACCTTAGCGGCCAGTGGGATTTTGCGTATTTTGCGAGCCCGAGCTTAGTCGATCCACTAATTTTTCAACCTGGTTATACAATGTCACAACAGATTGTTGTTCCAGGCAGTATGGAGCTACAAGGTTATGGCAGGCCTCACTACACTGACCTGGCCTTTCCTTTTCCCCTGAAGGGTGAACTCATGCCTTGGGATAATCCTACCGGGATATATCGTCAGAATTTTATTCTTCCTAGTATTATGGAAGATATGGATTATCTTATTCGTTTTGACGGAGTGGAAAGCTTTTTTCAGTTTTATGTAAATGGCCAGTATGTGGGTATGAGCAAGGGATCGCGGCTTTCCAGTGAATTTGACATCAGCGCGATGCTCACTCCTGGTACAAACACTTTGGTAGTCCAGGTATTGAAGTGGTCAGATGCTTGTTTGGTGGAATGCCAGGATATGTGGTGGCTCAGTGGTATCATCCGCCCCGTCTATATTTTCACTCGCTACCAGGGCACTATAACTGACTTCAAAGCTACGCCAACATTTACGAATAACTATCGAGATGGCGTTTTGGCGCTGAAGATCTTGGGAGGCAATAATATTTCTAATGTCTCGCTTGCAATACTTGACCGGGAGGGAGGTATCTGTGCGCATTGGTCTGGGAACGAAGAGAGCCTGACATTCACAGTCCCCGATGTCCAGCCTTGGACGGCAGAAACTCCGTATTTGTATACCCTATTATGGGAAGTCTGCCACAGTAACGGCAGGAAAAGCTTTATCCCCCAGAAGCTGGGTTTTTGCGAAGTAGTCATACGAGAGGGCGTATTAGAAGTGAATGGACAGTATATTCGTATGTCCGGGGTCAATCGCCATGATCATGACCCTTTGGGAGGTCGGGCCTTGCGTTTTGAGCGCGTACGTAAAGAGCTGGTGTTAATGAAACAACATAACATTAATGCAATTCGTACAGCACATTACCCTAATGATCCCCGTTTTTACGAACTCTGCAACGAGCTGGGCTTTTGGGTTATGGCGGAAACAGACTTAGAAACACACGGCTTTGAATTAACGGGTAATCTGAGCCAATTGAGCGATGATCCAGACTGGGAAAATGTTTATGTGGATCGTATTGTACGCCATGTCAGTGCTCAGCAAAATTTTTCCTGTATCGTCCTTTGGTCTTTAGGCAATGAATCGGGCTATGGCTGTAATATTCGTGCAGCGTATCGGGCAGCTAAGAATCTGGATAGTCGTCCGGTACACTATGAAGAAGATCGTGAAGCTGAATTCGTAGATATTATCAGTACGATGTATAGTAAAATTGAGGATTTGGACGATTTGGCCCAGAGATCCAAGGGCAAACCGAGGATTCTCTGCGAGTATGCTCATGCGATGGGAAACGGGCCGGGAGCTTTGCGTCAATATCAAGATAAAATCGAACAAAATCCGATCATCCAAGGGCATTTTGTGTGGGAATGGATGGATCACGGTCTTTGGAGCGCAGAGCACAATGATTATTTGTATGGAGGTGATTTTGGCGACAAACCGCACAACAAAAATTTCTGTTGTGATGGCTTGGTATTTCCGGACTTACAACCCAGCCCAGGATTACTTGAATACAAGCAAGTGATCTGCCCCGTTCGCGTACAACGTGTAGGAGCGAATGAATACCGCATTGATAACGGCTATAACTTCCGCAGTTTGGGCCACATCTGCTTGCATGTAAGAGTTGAAGAAAATGGTGTTTCATGCTGGAATGATCTACTTTTTTTTGCTGCAGTAGCACCCGGGAAAAGTCAGAGTTTCTGCTATACATTGCCAGAACAGGTCGTATTGCACGCAGAATCTTTTATCTGTTTTGCCGTATACTGTACTGAGACACAGCACTGCTTGGGACAGTTTCAATACCTGCTGCATCCGTCTTTGAGAAACTCCCTGCCTGACCAGGCTCTCGCGCCAGAGAGCCGTACACTACCAGACAAAAGCCATCACCACGATATTGTATGCCTAAAAGAAGATTTTCACGATATTATCTGCGTCTGCAAACAGCACACGCTGAAATTTTCGCGACATAGTGGCGCTTGGTTGGAATATACCACATCAGGTTATGGCAATATATTGCTGGCGGGTTTAGGCCTGCAGCTATACCGGCCTGTTATCGATAATCACCGCAGTTATGTGGAGCAAATCTGGGATAAATGGAACCTGCATTTACTGCAAGAACGGTTCCAAAGCATCCATGCCACTAGTCTGCCCAACGGAGCCGTAGTGGTAGAAGTACGCACCTACGTCGCTCCCCCGGCTTACGACTTTGGTTACGAATGTTGCTATCAGTATCACATCAAGGCTGCCGGACGGATAGAATTGACGGTTTCGGGGAAAACCTATGGTCATTTCCCCGGAGATTTCCTGCCCAAGATTGGCTGCAGCATGCAAATCAAGCCTGAATTTCAGAAGCTGTGCTGGTATGGGCGGGGGCCACAAGAGTCATACTGTGACAGCCAGACATCGGCTTTGATTTCGCGCTACCACAGCTACTTGGCTGATTTGGAAGTCCCGTATATCTACCCACAGGATTATGGTAATTTGTCAGATCTGCGCTTTGCCGAGCTGTCTTCTGAGGGCATGCGCTTGACAATCACCAGCCTTTCTTCACCGTTAAACTTCAGTGCCTGGAATTACCGAGCAGAGGATATCCAAGCGGCTCAGCACCGCAGTGAAATGCAAAAGAGTCCTTGTGTTACTCTGAATATAGATTACGCCCTCAGTGGTTTAGGATCCAAAAGTTTTGGCCAAGATGTACTCGCAGAGCACCGAGTGCGTTTCTCTGACTTTCATTATCGTTTTGGATTAGAACTCACACCCCATTATCAAGAATAATTCAAGAATAGCTCAAGTGAATTACAACGGAGGCTGCTTTGAGGATATAAAGTTCAGTGATTATAGCGGAACTTCCAAGGGGAAGCACTAAGATTTTCCCATCTAAATATTGGCTCTTCGGTACATCTTGTGGATTTTAGGTAAAGATGATACAATGGGGAAATGGGGAAAAAAAGAATGTTGAAGAAGTAGTTTGTGATATGTCAAAGCCTTTTTTGAAAGGTTTTCAGACGATGACGGGGTATCAGATAAAAGAGAAATTATCTTGGATAAGGGGCGCGAAAACTTTACAGGGAGCCAAGTGGAGGATTCGAAGATTTATCAATTATTCGAGAGAACTGATAAAAGATTAGGATTTATTAGAGCCGATGGCTAAAGCATTGGATAGCTTGGAGAAACATGGGGATAAGGTGGTGGAGCGCTGGCGCTCAGGTAAGACAAGCGCCCGTCTGGAAGGGTTGAACAGTATATTTCAAGCGGTTAGAGCCAGGGCTAGGGGTTACAGGAATACAGAAACATTTTTAATGATGATATACTTGAGTCCGGTAGCTGCGACTCTAAAATCAACTTGATATACTGAGGATCTCTAAAAACCCTAAAAAAAATTCCAATTCCGCGTGGAATCGCGATTTTTTCCGCGAGAAAAAGGTTCTGCCTTACGGCAGGGTTTGTGGTAAACGGCCTGCTTCGCCCCGCCATTTACCACTGTCACGAAAAAGAGGACGCAGGCTCTTTGCTTGAAGGAAAGGGCGGGCCTGGCTATGGGCGCTCTGCTAACTGTTTGGGGTTTTGGCTGCCAAGGCCGCCAATGCGGCCCCATAAGAAGCTCCCGCGCTGTGAAAGGTCTGCACCGGACGCTCCCAGATCGCCTCAATGCGGCGCAGAATCTGTTGTGACCGGGTGGGGCCGCCGGTGAGATACAATGTTTCCCGGCTCCGGCCAAAGACTGTGCTGCAGGCTTCCTGCAATTCTCGCAGGGTTCCTTCGATAACAGCTGCCAAATTTTTGCTAGGCTCGGTGTATGGCAGAGACACTTTGGCAATTTCAGAGTGTGTCGCCGGGCCCGGCGGAAAGCTTTCGCTGAGCAGGCGCAGATATATGGGTTCTAGCGAGCCTGCGGGGTACTGCTCCAGCACCTCCTCCTGCTGAGCGAGGGAAAGGCCCATTCGCTTGCGCCAGGCATCCCAAACCAGAGAGCCATTGGTGCGGCAGGCAAACGAAAAGGGCTGATCCAAGCCGTCGTACATGGCGTTGGCCCATTCGTGAAAATGACCGTCCGGTTGCATTTGGCTCATCAGTACGAAACTGCTGCCCAGACTCAGCAGATCACCCTGCTGGCAGACCTTGGTCTGTGGGTTGTCCCCGCTGCCCGCTAGTACCCGGCAATTTTTATTCAGTCCGTACTTGCCAAAGTATGGTGCTAGGATGCCGACCTGACGCCGGGCCGAAGAAAGCTCCGGCAGCCGGGAGCGCAGACCTTCCGCCCCGCCTTCGAGCCCCTCGGCGAGACAGCCGAGCAGTTCCTCCGACCAGACCCTGCGGCGGTAGTCCATCAGCGAGGTGCCGGCTGCGCTGCCCCAGTCCATTGGCGCCGAGCTCTTGCCACTCAGCACGGCGGCCAGCCAGGAACTGAGCAGGTGAATGCGCCGACACCGGCAGTAGGCCGCCGGTTCGCGCAGTGCCAGCCAGCGCAGTACCAGACCACTGAAACGCAGCGGCGCGGCCGATCCGCTGAGCTCCAGCACTTTTTGCCTGCCCAGCTTGCCCAACAGGTGCTCGGCTTCGCTCCGGGTCTGGCTGCACATCCAGATGGGGGCGGCGGGATAAGCGTAGCTGCGGGCAAAGATTCCCGGTAGATCGCGACTCTGTATTCTGTTTTCCTGCAATCGGTTGCAAGAGTTGTCAAACTCGGCATTTAACCAAACCTGGCCGTGTTGCTGGGCCGAGCAGTTGACTGCTTCGAGCTGATTCAGAGGCGCTTTTTCCGCCTGCATCCGGGCCAGCAGCAGGTCGAGGCTTTCTAGGAATATTTGGGGTGGCTGGGCGAAGAAGCCTTTGCTTGATTCCGGCAGGCAAAGGCTTTGCTGGTCTAATTGGTATTTTGAAGCGTACTTTTTCGTCAAATCGCGGTAGGCGATACTCCAGCTGCCGCAGTGCTCCGGCTCTCTGCCGGAGCGATCGGTCTGTCGGCGCAAGATGGTGGCACTGAGGCTCTGGGTACTCAAATCGATTCCAAGTGTGTACACGGGTACTTCCTCCGGAGGATTGCTATGTGGCTAAGATTACAAAAAAAAACACTGGCCGGACCAACGGCGCATAAGTTTTCCAACTCATTAATTTTCTTTTATTGTATGGAGTAGCCGCCGTCAATAACCAGGTTTTCTCCCTGAATCATGTCTGAAGCATCGCTCGCCAAAAATAGGATAGCCGCAGCAATCTCTTCGGGTTCAGCAAAACGGCGAATCGGCATCTTGCTTTTGAATGCTTCTCCTGGCGCACCGCTCCAGATTCGCACGGTCATATCGGTGTTGGTAATGGTCGGAGAGACTGCATTGACGTTGATATTGTACTTACCCCACTCCAGTGCCATGACTCTGGTCATAGAGAGGAGCCCCGCTTTGCTGGGGCAATAGGCCACATGCTGCTCTAAGGCCACAACAGCAGCTTGTGATGCTATAGGGGACCTCTAAAAATCGGCATTGCGATGTAAAATCAAAAATCCTTCCTTAATCATAACAAAATAGCACAAAAAATAGTTGGATCCAGATTAATTACGATCAATAAATTCTAATAAAATTAGAATTTACATAAAAAAATCATTATTTACAGCATTTTAGATACAATTATCCACTATTATGCTGTAATTGAAACATATTTTAACATATTATACACAGTATTTCGTAACCCCATACGAAACCTTACCCGATCTATCCCTATACATCGCAACTCTAATCCCTATTTCATGCAATTGCGAAACCATGCAAATATATGCTCCACTTTCGCCCGGGTCTTTGACTTGCGGCGGTTACTTTCTAATTGCTTCTCTGTAAGTGAAGTATCTCGATATTTTCGGTGATGAATAAAGTTCCTCCGTAGTTCATTTGTTATCTTTTCACTTCGATACGCACTATCCCCATATATCTGCGTGACGCCTCAAAATAGCTGCAAGCACCTGTGAGTCGTGCACATTAGCTGCACTTACTTCGTAAGCTAAACTGCTCGTTAGTCGCCGTTGCAATGTGATTTTTGTATCCGTAGTGGCTTTTGCTATTTTTCTTTGTCCACCTTGCATCCGTATCTTTTTGCCTCATTTTATTCTCGTTTTCCTTGAATGATGGAGGGATTTCATCATTTTTGATCTGCTGGTTTTCTGCTCTGGTATTGCGCTGCACAGGCACTTTGACAAAGCTGGCGTCCACAATATTCCCTTATTTATTGTATTGTAATTGAATAATTGTGATTTGTCCAGTGCTGGATTTTTAGAGGTGCCCTTAATATACAAGATGACAGGTCAGGCGATACTTACATTCAGCAAGTCGATACTTATATTGTGCAGGGGGAATTTGAAGGGCAAAGCTACAATATCCAGCTAGTAGTAAAAGTGCGTCAAGATACTGGAGATACTTTCTATGACCACCTTGTTTTACGAAACAAGACTGGGGCTACAGAGGGTACGATCAGCTAAAGCCTAGCTAATCGATTCTCCTTTCCCCAGTCTCTAATCCCAAGATACTCTCCCAAACCCGGCTCGTCAAGTGAAGTCCCAAAATCCCAGTCAGGGGAAGAGAGACAAGTGACACTTTCTATGACCACATTGTCATATACAAATAAGAAAAAGGTCGGGACAAAGCTAATCCTCGGCAAGCCGATCTCATCACTTGGTCTCCCCGACCTTCTTCTATAAGAGAATAACCCTAAAATTCCAGGCAGTCAACGAAAATGCAAAAAAATTCTGCATTTTCCCCCATAAAATTATCAGGCAGGTTCACAATGTCCAAACTCAACTTCAGCGCCTTTGACGAAAACAGCCTCCTGGCCAGTCTCGAACTCTCTGCATCGGAATTTGAATCATTCCTGGCGGTCAACGGGCAGGATTGCCTGTGGCTCCAGAACACGCCGCTGGCCGATCAGGATGCACATAATCGCTCCGGGCGCTCTCTGGCGGGAGTGCGGGCAGACGGCAGAGACACGAGCTGGCCAACCCAGACGGACTGGCGCACCGTGACTGCCAGCAGGCTCAGCGAGAACCTGTACCAGACAGGCATTCCCATTACTGCCTGCCGACCCCCCGCAGAATTTGCCAGGCCCCGCTATGTGCGCAGCTTGACGGATGAGCGTGAAATCCAGTTCGGGGCCCGCACGGCGCTGACATACGACCACCGCCTGAACCTGGATGCGACAGAGCCCGGCAGGCTGGAACTCCCGACAGAATTGGGAGCCCAGCGCGACCAGTTCCAGCTGAGCGACAGCAATGGAGATACACTCGAAGTGGTCGGCCACAATGCTGCAAACAGGGTTGTATTACCGTGTCTGTAGTAATCATGTGTCTGTCGGTCTGGAATGTTTCTAAAAAAATGAAGTATCGCCTGTGTTCTCTCCATTGCTTATATTTGAGATTTCTCATCAACAGATATTACAATCGCATTTTTAGGTGGTTCTAGGTGGTTCAAGGTAAAGACCAACTACGTCTGCCAGTTTTTCTTCAAATTCAGGGTCCTTACTAAAAGAAAAACTCTCTTTCAAATGTGGTTTGAGATTATATTCTTTTAGAATACTATGAATTTTAGAGTTGCTTATATTAAACTTTTTAGCTAAAGCTCTATTACTCCAATGAGTAGCATTTTCAGGTTTAGTGGTACATACGCACTTGATAATAGCCTGTTTAACTTCCAAAAATACAGGATTTTTGCCAGGAGGCTTGGTTTTGTTCTGTAATAATGCCTCTATCCCACCTTTGTTGTATTGGTGCACATACTTAGTCACAGTATTCAGATGGATTCTTTCAACAGTAGCAATATCTTTACACGATATATTATTGATTCTTGCCAGTATAACTTTAATTCTGGTGGCAAAAGATGCTCGAAGGGAAGGCATTTTAAGTGCTTCTTCGAGTACTTTGATCTCGGCAGGATTCACATTGACTTTGATTGGAGCAGACATACTTCTATTATACCATTATCCATTTTTTTGTATATAGCAGAACACTAGTCAAAAACCATGATTTTTTTTGTCGATTTTACTTGACAGGTGGAAATTCCCGTGCTATAGTTTTAGGATATTAGTAGATTAATTGCGAATTGTATTGAGGAGAGCAAAGAACTCCTACCACAGTTTGAAAGTTTTATGAGACAAGGCAGAAATAGTCTGGAGCCAGAGGAGTTTTAGATAATATGTATTTTTCAGGTTTTGCAGATGAAGCGGCAAATGGTATCGTTGGGCAAATTCAGGCAACTAAGGCCTTGGGTTGGAGATTTATCGAATCCAGAAACATTAATGGACAAAATATTCATGATCTCAGTGATGAAGACTTTGAAATTGTGCAGGAAAAACTTGCCAATTCTGATGTTAGGATTAACTGTTTTGGTAGCACAGTTGCCAATTGGAGTAAGAATCCATTATTAGAATCTGATTTTATTGAGACTGTGAATGAAATCGAGAGAGCCATTCCCAAGATGCAAAAGTTGGGTACGACACTTTTGCGCGGAATGAGTTTCAAAATAATGACTGATTACAGCTCCCATGATTCTGAAATTGAGAAGCAGGTCATTACAAAGGTCAAGGATCTTGTTAAGCGCTGTGAAGACGGTGGTATAATTTATGCACATGAGAATTGCATGAATTATGGTGGACAATCGTATCAGCATTCATTGAAGTTAATAGAGTCAATCGATTCCAAGGCTTTCAGGCTTTGTTTTGACACCCATAATCCCGCAATAACGGATTTTCGCATAGGCAATCCACCTTACTGCAAACAAAGTTCATGGGAGTTCTACCAAGCGGTAAAGGAATATATTTGTCACGTGCACATAAAGGATGGGATTTTTTTAGAGGAAGATCCTGACAATGTTTTTCCAAAGGTTAAGTATACTTATCCTGGTGAAGGTGAAGGTGATGTTTACAGAATAATTAAAAATTTAATCATTAGTGGCTATAGTGGAGCACTGTCTATTGAGCCACATATGGAGATTGTTTTTCATGGTTCTCAAGAGAATGATAATTCGGAATATGAGGCTGCAATGATGCAAAATTATATTGAATATGGTCAACGAACCATGCAGCTTGTGGAAAAAGCCAAAAAAGAAATAGAGAATGTCTGAATTTTCGACACTAAGTCCAATATGGAGGTTGATATGAGCTTCAAAGCTTTTTTAGTGCTAGTTTTTTTAGTGCTTGTAGTTAGTTGTGATGGAAGGAACAAAGATTCGGTAAGCGATGAGAAGACTACAATTCGTTTTTCCTGGTGGGGTGGCGACTCTCGAAACAATGCAGTTTTAGATGCTATTCATGCGTATATGGAAATAAATCCAAATGTGGTGATTGAGCCAGAGTACAGTGGGTATACAGGATATGTGTCTAAACTTCTGACATCCATGGGGGCGAAAAAAGAACCGGATGTCTTTCAAACAGACACGAGTTGGTTTAATGGTGGAAAGTTTTCCAAAAATGGGAAGTTGATAGATGGATTGTTTGTAGATTTTCAAGATTACAAAGATATAATTGATCTTGAAAATTTTGACAAGAGTATTCTTGATGCAATGGTTATGGTTGATGGAACAATGATTGGACTGCCAACCGGGATCAATGGGCGTGTATTCCTCTTGGCAAAAGATCTCTACGACAAAGATCCAGAGCTATTTGACAGTAATTTAAGTTTGGATGCTCTGATCCAGTCTTCAGATAAATTGCTGGACGGAACCGGTTATCAAGGCTTGATTCTCCAAGCTATCGATCAGGCTCATATCCTGTTTATTCGTGAAATGATACAGTTGACAGGAGTTGAATTGAGCTTGGATGGAGAATCGATCAATTGGGATAGGAACGATTTAATCACTGTATATACAAAACTCATCGATGCGATGAATGCAGGAATTATTCCCAATGGCCGTGTAATGAGTGAGTATACAGCTGGAGGAGCGGGACAATACTGGGAGAAGGGAGAATTTGCAGGAACAGTGAATTACTTGAGTACGGTCCGATCGCTCAAGGCGGATAGCAGCATCGAAGACTGGGTGATAAAGCCAGCTTTAATAGATAGCGATGGCAAAAGAACTGCCTGGTATGTTCGGGCTGCTTTGATTTATTCAGCCTCTCCCAATTCGCAAAATATTGAAGAGTCTTTGAAATTCATCAATGCAATGTTTACTAATGAAACTATGATAAGCAAAGTTGGCGATGCTTTAGGTTATCCTGCTTCAAAAAAAACCTTGGCCGTTCTGTCAAAAAATGGGCTGTTATTGGATTCGTATATCGATATCGTTCAAAATCATCTGATTCCAAATCAGGATAAGCTGGAACAGTTTCCAGATTCGGATCAGAAACTAATGCGGGATATTTCAGGTGTGATTCTGGAGAATCTTTTGTCCCTTAAAATTACTCCCGAACAGGCAGCAGATGAATTCACCAGTCAAGTAACTGCCTATCTTCAGGGCATGCAGTAGTCAAAAGTCCGACTAAGTCCATTTTGTGAATGGGCTTTTGTCGGACTTTTGAGAAGATCCGTTGTAAACTGGAGAGAATACCATGGTAAAGTGTCTCAAAAAATTTGAATTTATGCTTTATATAGGACCATGGTTCATAGGATTTTTATTATTTAAAGCCAGTCCTTTAATAGCATCTTTATTCCTGTCTTTTACTGATTTTGCAACTCTGGGTAATGCTAATTTCATAGGATTTAAAAACTATATAGATGTCTTTACCTATAGTGATTTTTATGCATCAGTTATTCCTACATTAAAGTTTGTATTTTTTGGAGTTTCTATCAAACTAATATTTTCTTTTTTTATTGCCTTACTTTTATGGAATCCTAATAAATTTACTCCCTTTCTACGAACCATATATTATTTTCCATCAATTATAGGTCCCAGCGTAGCTATTGCATTTTTATGGCGGTTTATGTTTCAAGATGAAGGGTATATTAATTTTTTTTTAAAAATTTTAAAAATTCCAATTGTTTATTGGCTGTCTAATTCAAGTTTTGCCATCGTAATTCTGATAAGTCTGACAGTGTGGCAGTTTGGTTCTTCAATGATTATTTTTCTATCTGGTTTGATGCAGATACCAGATTCATATTTTGATACTGCTAAGATTTATGGTGCTAATAGACTTCAAAGTCTTTTTTTAATAACAATCCCGCTATTAATACCAACAATTTTATTCAATTTACTTATGCAGACAATCTTTGCTTTCCAGAGTTTTGATGCTGCCTTTTTAATTACAAATGGCGGCCCGGCAAAATCAACGTATTTATATGGTCTTTATCTATATAATACGGCGTTTAGAGATGGGGAAATGGGTTTGGCATCAGCCATATCATGGATATTATTTTTATCATTACTAGGGTTAAGTATTCTATATGTCAAACTTGAAAAGCGATATAAGTTGTGATTGAAATTGTAATAATAATCGCTTCTGCTTGCGTGGGGTTTGACCTGTGAACTATATAAGAAAGTCATGGATTGGAGCTGTTAACTTAGTATTAGTAGTCGTGATGGGATTTCCTGTTCTCTGGCTATTGCTCAATGCGTTTAAAACCAATCAGGAGATATATAATATTTGGAAATTGTTTCCAAATAAATTCTTATTACAAAATTTTGCTAATAGTTATCATGTAAATCAATTTATTAACTTTGGTAAATTCTTTTTAAACAGTTCGGTACTGACAATTATCACAGCATTATGTATTGCGATATCAGCAGTATTAATCGGATTTGGGTTTTCCAGATTTAAATTCAGAGGCAGAAATATATTATTTATAATAATGGTATCTACTATTTTATTACCTAATACGATTCTATTAATTCCTAATTACATAATATTTTCAAAATTAAATTTTATTGATACCTATCTTCCTTTCTGGATACCAGCAATTTTAGGAGTAAATGTATTTTTTAATATAATGATGTATAATTTTATTGATGTTATTCCTAAAGAGTTAGATGAAAGCTGCTACATGGACGGGGCCAGTAGTATAATAATTTTAGTAAAAATTATTATACCATTATGTAAAACGGCACTCTTTTCATTGCTGATGATTTCATTTATATGGAATTGGAATAATTTTCTTGAGCCTTTAATATATATAAATACTGTAGCAAAATATACTGTAACAATTGGATTAAAGATGTCTATAGACATTGATGCCAGTCCAGTATGGGGTGAAATATTTGCAATGTCTTCTTTTTCTATATTGCTGCCAGTAGTCTTTTTCTTTATAAGCCAAAAATATCTAGTGCAGGGAATTGGCACCAGTGGTCTGAAGGGGTAGGGAGATTTTATGAAAAAAGAATGGGTAAATGTAGGCATTATTGGCCTTGGAAATATGGGGCGGGGGCACGTCAAATATTACACAGAAGGTAGAATAAGACAGGGAAAGCTCATTGCAGTTTGTGATACACGTCAGGAACAGTTGGCTTGGGTGAAAGAGAATTATAGGGAACAATTTCACTATTTTAATAGTAGTGAAGAAATGTTGGGGGCAGCTGCGGAAATCGGCTTGGATGCTGTAATCATTGATACACCACATTATTCACATCCTCCACTGATCGAAGATGTTCTTAAAGCTGATTTACATGTGTTAGCTGAGAAGCCTATTGGTGTTTATACCAAAGCAGTCAGAAGAGTGAATAACATTGCTGAGGCTATGCCTGATAAAAAATTTGCAACGATGTTTCTATTTCGTTTGTTCCCTGCATATATGAAGCTAAAAGATTTACTTCAAAGTGGAGAACTTGGCCAAATCAGGCGCATTAACTGGATAATTACGCACTGGTACAGACCCCAATCTTATTACGATTCCGGGGGATGGCGTGCTACGTGGGCAGGAGAAGGGGGTGGGGTGCTTGCAAATCAGTGTCCCCATGAGTTGGATTTGTGGCAATGGTTGTTCGGTTTACCTGCGCGGGTGCGGAGTTTTTGTGGATATGGCCGCATGCACGATATTGAAGTTGAAGACGATGTGACGGCGTACATGGAATATGAAAATGGGGCAACAGGTGTCTTAATTACTTCCACTGGAGACGCGCCGGGAACCAATCGTCTGGAAGTTTCAGGTGATTACGGCAAAATAGTAATCGAAGATGGGGATTTTATTTTTTGGCGAAATCGAATTTCGGAGCGTGAGTTCAACAATACATTTAGAGGAGGGATGGGAAACCCGGAAGTGTGGAAATGTGAAGTGCCAATTGAGAAAGTATCTAAGGAATATGAGCACAATGCACGCTGCCTTGTTTTTGAGAACTGGGTACAAGCAATTTTAGTCAACGAAAAATTAGTTGCTCCTGGCATTGAAGGCATCAATTCCCTATTGCTTTCTAATAGTATACATTTATCTTCATGGACTGATGAATGGGTATCTATTCCTTTTGATGAGGAGTTATATTACAGACTTCTACAAGAGAAGATCGATGGATCGTCGTATAAAAAAAATGTACATGCGATGACATTTGATGCTCCCTAGGTTTCCAGTGTCATCTTATTTTGAGTAATGTCAGAGAAACTTAAAATTAAGGAGAAAATAGTGAAACAGATAGCAAAAGATTCTCAAAACAATTGGTATAAAATTCCTGTGGAGCCGAAATATTTGAGTAAACTCACTAAGAGGAGCAATATAAAAGGATGGTTGCAGACAGGAACTTTCTTATTGTTACTTGTGCTTTTAGGTTCAATTTCCTTTTATTTGTTCTCTCAGCAGTTGTGGGTTTTGTTTGCTTTAACTTTCTATATCTACACCACTATCGCCGGCTTTGCAGGAATGGAGGCTGCTGTGCATGAATTAAGTCATGGAACTGTATTTAAAAATAAAATAGTCAACGATTTTTTTTACAAACTATTCTGTTTTTTCGCTTGGAACAACTGGGTACATTTTCGTTACAGCCACCGCAAGCATCATCATGAGACTTTGATTATTGGTAGAGACTACGAGCAAGTTATACAGCCCATGAAACGGAATTACATATGGATTGTATATCGATTTTTGTTTGATTTTGAAAAAATTTACAAGAGAATCAAGCCTAGTTTGTATCATTTTTGTGGTTCTACGAAAGTTGATTTCTTTTCCTGGGATGAGCTGTTTCCCAAAAATGATCCGAACCGAAAGAAGATGATTACCTGGGCTCGACTGTTAGTAATAGGTCATTTAATACTAATAGCTATATTTATTTATTTTCGATTATATATTCTGATTGCAATTGTAAACTTTCCAAGTTTCTTTGCTACCTGGCTCTCACATGGCTGTGGAATGTTACAACACAAAGGCTTACCCTCAAATATAAGGGACTGGCGAAAGAGCTGTTATACATTTATTCCTTTTCCTGTTATCAGGTTTTTATACTGGAACATGAATTACCACATTGAGCACCACAGCTATGCCGCAGTCCCTTGCTATAACTTAAAAAAGTTACATAAGTTTATGGTAGCCGAAGAACCAGCACCTTTAGATGGCTATTTAAGAGGTTTATTGCATCTATTTAAAGTTATGCTGAGGCAACAGCAGGATCCAACATATTGTTATGAGCAACAATTACCTGTCTTTAAAAACAATTTATAGGCTGTTTAATTAAAGTATTACTAGACAATTGAAAGGTTTTTGTTGTTTATGAATGTTGTAGCAATGAACCCCAACCCATTCCTCGGCCCGGACTTCCTTTTGGAAAACCAAAGCTCCCGAACCCTGTACCACGACTATGCTGAGGGAATGCCCATTATAGACTACCACTGCCATCTGAGTCCCAAAGAAATCTGGGAAAACCGCCCCTATGAAAACATCGCCCAACTCTGGCTGGGGGCAGACCACTACAAATGGCGAGCCATGCGCTTCAACGGCATCCCCGAAGAACAAATCACAGGCAAAGCCAGCCCCCGCGACAAATTCTGCGCCTGGGCCAGCACAGTCTCGAACTGTATCGGCAACCCCCTATACCACTGGACCCACCTGGAACTACAACGATTCTTCGGCATCACAGAAAGCCTAGACGAAGATTCCGCGCAGAGCATCTGGGAACAATGCAACAAAATGCTCGCCACCCCCGGCTTTCGCCCCCGGGATTTTATGACAAAAAGCCGAGTAGAAATGGTTGGCACCACAGACGACCCCTGCGACGACCTCGAATACCACAGACGCATTGCGGAAGACCCTGAACTGCGCTGCAAAGTCCTGCCCAGCTTCCGCCCGGACCGGGCCGTGAACATAGAACACGACGATTTTATTCCCTGGCTGGAAAAACTGAGCAAGGCCAGCAACTTGTCCATCGACTCCATGGCGACCCTCAAACGAAGCCTGGCCGGGCGCATGGAATATTTTGCGCAGCACGGCTGCCGCATATCTGACTGCGGCATAGAAGAACTGCACTATCAGGAAGCGGGCGACGAACAACTGGAAAGCATTTTTGCCAAACGACTTCAGGGAAAATGCCTGAGTCTGACCGAACTGGCCAGCTACAAAACAGCCCTGTGGCGATTCCTCGGGGAAGAATACGGCAGGCGGAACTGGGTTATGCAGCTGCACATTGGAGCCATGCGCAGCAATAACCGCCGAATGCTGGCCAGACTCGGCCCCGATACAGGCTTTGACTCGATCGCCGACCACCCCATAGCCCGCCCTCTCGTGCGCCTGCTCGACTCACTGGAACAGCAGGGCTTCCTGCCCCGGACGGTACTGTACAACCTCAACCCCCGCGACAACCATGTACTGGCCAGTATCTGCGGCAGTTTTCAAGGAGAGCTGCCAGGAAAAAGCGGAACTCCCTGCGCCGGCAAAATCCAGTTTGGCTCCGCCTGGTGGTTCTCCGATCAGAGAGATGGCATGACCGAGCAGATGCGCGTATTGGCCAATCTGGGCCTCCTGCCCCACTTCATCGGCATGCTCACGGACTCCCGCAGCTTCCTCTCCTACCCCCGCCACGAATACTTTCGCCGTATTCTCTGTAACCTGCTCGGCACCTGGATAGAAAACGGAGAATACCCCAGCAAAGAACCAGACCGACAACGCCTGGGAACAATTGTCCAGAATATCAGCTACCACAACGCCAGAAACTATTTTGACCTGTAAGGAAGCCCCATGCCCTGCACCCCAACGAACTACACCAAAGAACAAATCCAAGCCAGAATAGCCCATATCGGTCTGGGAGCCTTCCCCCGCAGCCATATGGCCTTAGGCCACTCACGAACTCCTTCAAACAGGAAGCAGCGACTGGGGCATCTACGTCCTGTCGCTGCGGGGCCGCCCCAGCTCCCTGCGGACCATACAAAGCCTGGAAGAAAACGACTGCCGCTACCTGCTAGGCATTCAAAGCTAGCAAGGAACGACAGTCTCGGAAATCGGCAGCATTATCGGAGCCGCCGCTATGGGGAGTGGAAAGTAGGGCCATGGTGTAGATTGGCAAGTACCGTTCTTCGGCATCGAAACGGATTGGAGTACCCGTTCCCCGGATCTTTCTTGTATTTGACGATCTGCTCCATAGCCCGGCGCGGACTGATGTCCAGACTTTTGAGTTCTATCTGAACGACTGGAACGCTGTTGATCAGCAGGATAACGTCGTTGCGATGATGACTGTTGTCGGTGTTGATGCGCAGTTGATGGATAAGCTCAAAATCGTTCTTACACCAGTCGGCAGTATTGACCAGTTGTAGTGCAGCGGCGTGCCATCTTCCCGCTGAAAGGTATTGCGCTCCCGCAGCGTCTTTGATGCCGCAAACACTTTCGCAGTGGTAATCTGCTCGCGCAGGCGGACAAACTCGCCGTCCGTGAGCGCAACGCGGTTGAGCGATTGGAATTGGTCGCGGAAATTCTGTTCCAGAGAAGCTCTGTCGCGGATATCGGGACGGTAAGTGTATTTGAGCTTTTCAAGTTTCTGGATCAGTCTGTTTTCGATTTCTTGCTCTGTTGTCATGACCTTGATGTCTCTGTATCCAAATCCGGGGGAACTATAAGGAGATCTCTGAAAAATTCTTCAGGACACCTCTAAAAATTCCAATTCCGCGCTGAATCGCTATCTTGTTGCCGAATAAAGGTTCTGCCTTACGGCAGGATTTGTGAAGAATGGCCTGCTTCGATGTGCCATTCTTCACCGTCAGCAAAGCCTTCCCATACAACAAAGTATGCTTCGGCTTCACTTCCTCGCTATCGGCAAAATCTCGCTGATTCAGCATCAAAAGCGAATTTTTAGAGGTATCCTTCAAACGCCAGAAAACTGTCGCAGAAATACATCCCGAGCAGCCCGTCATAGTAAGCCCAGCACCGCATCGCCCGCTCTCCCATGCTGCGCCGGCTCGCATCAAAAGCAAATTTTTAGAGGTGCCCTTTAGGGGCCCTACTGTACTTTTGCTGAATGGTATGACATGACCTTTGTGCTATTCAATAAATAATGATGGCACTATAATGGACACCATGATGCTGCGATCCACGACCCTGCGAAAAAATTCCGGGCACCTCTTGCAGCTGCTAGACACCCGACAGTTTTTCCGGGCCTTCCTGTTCAGCGCGGCAAAACCCGAACTTTGGCGGCTCTGGCAGCAGGAACAGCAGAGTCGGGCCTTTCGCCTGGACCTGCCGGGTATGGCAGCATATTTCCACAAAAATGCCCGCCCGACTTCCAAGGCTCACCCCGGGCACTTCGGCCACCTTGATTCCCCAAAACACAAAGCAGGCGGGAAGTCTTCCCGTAAGGGCATACCTGCGGCCAGTTTCATACTGTTGCGCGAACAATTGCGCGAATTGTTCGCCCTGAGCCAGTGTGAAGATCCACAACTGCGCAGCTTCGCTTTGCAGATCTTACTGCGGCAGCCGCTGCTCTACCGCTGCGAAGAATTCCTGAACCGGCGCGGAGAAATTATTGTCCCCCGCAAATTCAGTGCCTGCGTAGCGCAGCTCCCAAAGAACGGCCAGATAGAAGGTGTCCGGGGGCTTCCCGGCCCGCCTCCCGACTCCGACAGTGTCCAGGCCCGGAATGAGTTGGACTCGCTGGAGCGGGAACTGCGCAAAATCTTCCCCTACCTGTTGCTGGCATTAGATGACCCGGAACACTGGATTCGCGAACAGTATATATTTGATCTGTGTGCCATCTTCCCACACCGGATGAGCGATCAGTGCAGCTCCTCCCACGAAATGGCGGTGCAGCTGCCGCCCGACAGTCCGTGGCATCAAGCCCTGACGAATGGCGGGAAGAACCAAAAGAGTGAAAAGGTCAGGGGGGCCGACGAAGCAAAAGACCCTTCGTGGTCGAATTCACTGCTGCAATACCCGTCCCGGGGCTCTGCGCCGGTTTGGGCATTTCCCCGCAGCGAGTCTGGCTTCGGTATTCAGAGTCAGGATGGCTCCGCAGCAGAAGAACCGCCGCTCTGGGTTGAGCTGCGCTGGAAACTATACCGCAAACTACTGCACTGCAGCCTGAATGACGCTGTGTATCAGGTGCGCCGCGCCGCTACCAAGCAGATTAAATGCGATTTTATCGACCTGTTCCAGATCCACCGCCGGCAATTGAACCGGACACAGCAGCGCTATTTTGTCGAATCCTTTGAGCTGGGCAACAGCTACCACCGCAAGGTGGCCTGGGACATCCTGCGGCAACTTAAAACCGGGCAACCGGAAAATTGGGAAGATACGGTAGAACAGGAGCTGCTGGAAGTCAAACTACTGCACTACCTGGATCTCTGCGGGGAACTGTTTGTCCTGCTCTCGGACTTGGCACAGCAGTCGCCGGAGCTCCCGGCGGAGTTTTTTGCCCATCAAGCCCTGCAAGCCTCCGAACAGTCTGTCACCGCAGCAGTCTCTGTGGATATCGGGCGGGGGGACGGTCGCAATGGCGATGACACAGCAGGAAATTCCGCTGTGTCCGATGCCCGGAATTTGGCCCAGCAAGACTTTGCCTGGAGTTTGTGCATTTTGCGACGTTCCCTGCAACTCAAGCAAAACCGCTTCCTGAGGCTCTGGCTGCAAAGCGTGCTGACTGAGGCCACAGCGACAACGGCACCCCTGTTGCAGCCCAAGGAATACTGGAACGGCGTTGAACTGGCAGCACCACACTTTGGAACCACGATCCCTGCGAGCGAGCAGAGCCGGGAACTTGGAGGCTTGGCCTTTCCGGTTTCTTCTGCCGCCTCATCCCTATCGATAACAGGAGAAAGGCTGCGCCGGCAATTGGAATGCCTGGACAGCCACAGCTGGATACTGCTGTTTGAACTGGTCAGTTACAGTCAGGATGCCGTGATCCTGAGTCTGTTGAGCGGAGTCCTGCTGCAACGAATACGAGAGCTGCTTGGCGTAGCCGGTAAAAACAAGCTGGGCAATGGCAGGAAACAGTCCAAACTGCCTTGGCACTGGCCCGAGCTGCTGGACATCTTCAGCGAGCTGCTGCGCGAGCAGGAGGCTTTGAACCAACAGAAGCACGGGGCTTTGAACGGCTCATCGGTTCGGCACCGACAAATCTTTGCTTGGCTCAAGCTGCGCACCCGTTCCATTGACCGGGAAGTCCAGGATCTATGGCAGGGTGCGCCGCAGAGGGCCGAGAGCTACGGCCGCCAATTCGGTCTGCTGCTGGCCTTGAGTGCTTGGCGACTTTGCCTGAGCTACCTGCCGCAGGCTCTATACTCGCCGATTCTGCGCAGATATGTGGCCGAGATCCACAGTCTGGCCGAACGACTTGGTCGTTCTCCCCATTCCCAAGGTCCCCAAGGGCTCCAAAGGCCTCAAGAGCGCGGCCTGCCTTTGCAGCCAGTTTTGACACTGCTACTGCTGGCCATGCCCGGCCTGCCGAATTCAATGAGCCCACCCCGCTCCAGTGGCCTTGGCGCAGCTGTCTCCAAACCCCCGGGAGAAAAGTATTCGGAACAAGATGGAAAAGGTCATGATGAAGATGAGCACCGCGCTCTGAGCTGCGGGCAAGATTATGGCGGTGTCTATGAGGCCCACAGCGAGCGTGAGCTGTATAGCCAACTGCTGAACTTGGCCTGTATTCCTTATTTCAGCAGTTTTGAAGCATTGCGCATCGCGCTGCGCCACTTTGCCTCTGCCAGTTATATTGCGGAGCTGGAAGCGGAGCTGCAGTACCAACTGGCCAGCTGGCAGGACGCTGTAGGAGGCTTTGCCGCCCGTAGCGTCCGGGACAAAAGAAGGACCAAAAGACTGGTCCGCAATCAAGTGGCCACCCGGCGCGACCACCATCAGGTCTGTGAGCAACTGCTCTGTCTACTGTTGGACAGTGGTCGGAGCTACGCCCTGCCAGTAGTTCTGGAGCAATTGCACTATTTTTCGGACGAGCAAATCAGCCGCTACAAGCAATTGTTTTTGCAATATCCGCGCGACTTGTTGCTGCGCTTGTGTCGCCGCCTGTTGGCCCGAAATGAACGGGCTTTTCATCAGTCCCTGCTGAGTCTGGCGGCCGGACTGGGGCTCTCGGAACTGGAAGCTGAAGTGCGCCAGCTACTTAGTTCACAGGTGCAGGGTCTGCGCGACAAGGCCTATCAGTGTCTCTGGCAGTTGAACGCACACAAGGCCCGGCAGTGCTACCGAAATTCCCAAAGCGAATACCGCGACAAAGGCCTGAGAGCTAGCGTCTGCGAACTGCTGCGGCTGCTGCCCCGGCATTTTGAACAACTGGCCGGAGTCCCATTACATCAGGCACTGCGCGAATCCCAAGGTGCGGCTCGCGAAGTACAGGCTGCGGAAATTCTGTGGCGCACCCGCTCGCCTCAGCCGCTCGCTCCCGGTGGAGACTTTCTGTCCGGCAGTACCTCTGCTTTTCATTCCGGCTTGTCGTTTGGCGGATTAAGCCCGGCACTGGCGCGGGTCTTTCACGAAATCTCCGGCGAGACACTGCTGTCCCGCGAAAAGCAACAGGACAGCTCCGGGCAAGCGGGCTGGGAGAATGTGCTGCAAATGGCGGCCAGACAGTTGCTGTTCGGCCTGATCGAGAGCGAAGGCTTTGCCGACGATGTGCTGCACAGCTACTTGCAAGTGGCCCGGCAGTGGCGGGATGAGAACAGCGTCACACTCTTATTGCACCTGCTAAAAGCCTCCGGGCAGGGCCCGCAGCCCGGACAGAATGGCAAATTGATCGCGGCGATATGGAGGGCACTAGGATGGAAGGTGCAGGAAGGACAGGGCTTGTTAATACTGCTGCACTACTTGTTCTTCTCGTTGAACTACCAGTTTGGCAATGGCAAGAATTCTGAGCAGCAGAGGTCGGGAGACTTGATCAAGCGACATTTGGCACTGGAAGATTTTGGTTTTGCCCCCTTTCGCTTGCCGGCCTATTTGCAGGCGTCCGGCCTGGAGCGGGCAAATGCCGGAAATCCCGCCGACCCAGGTGTCCATTGGGTCCGGATGATCGATGCCTCGGGCCTGGATGCCGCTGAAGATCAGCGATCGTGGCTGGACCGGGCCGAAGTTTCGCGTTTCTACCTGTTTTGTAGCCTGTCGCAGAAACGCGAGTTGCTGCAACTGCGCAAATTCTTTGTCCAGCTGCCCGGTCGGGCCATGCGCATCGTACGGGACTTCCTGCTGGCAATGTATGAGCCAGAATGCGAGCGGGCCTTTGGCTGGCATTTCAGCTCTCTGGCGGCAAGCTCACGGGACGCATATCGGCAAGCGGACGATGCCAAAGCAAGCAGTAGCAGGCATCGCCATACCGCCGAGCTGCCTGGCAGCGAACATTACACACTGTGGCAGTTTGCCAGGGACTTCCACCGCCGGGAAAACGCGGCATTGCGAGAACATTGTCGCCGCCTTTGTGTCGATCTGTTGGAGCAAAACGGCTATATCAACGACATCGTGGCGATGCTGAAGCAAAGCCGCCGCAGTCTCTTTGGCCTGCCGGGGACGGGTGGCTACCTGTTATCTACTCTGCGGGGTAACTGGCCGGGACTCAATGCCAATAATGAGTCCGGCGCTGAGCTGGATGAACGCCAGGCGAAATTGCGCTTTCAGCATCAGAAACTACAACTGCTCATGGTGCTGGCCCTCTGCCGCACGGAGATGAGCTATATAGGCATTACTCTGTTCCAGCGGGATACCCGACTGGCACTGCGTGAGTACGCCTTGGCTGAACTGCAAGGCTTACTGCTGCGAGCCGCACACGAGGACAGTACCGGGCCTCGGCAGGCCAAGCAAGAGCGCCAAGTGTTTGCAGACAATGAAGAGCCTGTTTCGCTCGATCTTGCAGAAGAAGAATACGGCCCCCCGGAGCACAGCCTGAACTTGGACGAAACCGGAGAACCCGAAGCATCAGACGCGGCAGAAGGAGACGAAAGCGCAACAATGGCAGAGCAGATCGCTTCTCAGAGTGTTCAAGGTGCACGAACAGCTGGGGCAAATACTTTCTACGGCCAAGCCAGGCAGCCCTGGCGGGACATACGGGCCCGACTGGGCCGCGAGGATATTTGTCGTAAGGACTGGCAGCAGGCCCGGCACTATCTGGCCAGGCATCCGATAGCAGACTATGAGCTGTTACTGGACTTCTCATTGCATAAAAACCCTGCGAACCCTTGAGGCGACAAGCAGCACTCGATTGAAACTGAAGGGGGCCTTGAAGTCGGGTGGCGCTATAGAGCAAAGACAAAGGGTGAAAAGTAGAAATGGAACTAAGCTGTCGGGCACCTCTAAAAATCCCAATTTCGCGCTGAATCGCGATCTTGTTGCCGAATAAAGGTTCTGCCTTACGGCAGGATTTGTGAAGAATGGCCTGCTTCGCCCCGCCATTCTTCACCGTCAGCAACGCCTTCCCATACAACAAAGTATGCCTCGGCTTCACTTCCTCGCTATCGGCAAAATCTCGCTGATTCAACATCAAAAGCGAATTTTTAGAGGTACCCTGTTGATAACAGCCATCCATTTGCCACTGCTCAGGATCTCTGTAATTCCATGATAATCTGGACAAATTCTTCCGGCGAATTGAATTTTTTGTAAACTGCGGCAAAGCGCACATAGGCAATAATGTCAAATTCGCGCAGGTGCCGCAGCACCGTTTCACCGATCTCATCGCTGGTCAGTTCTTTCTTTTTGTAACTGCGCTCGGTGAAGTGGGCCTCCAGCCTGCTGAAAAAATCTTCCACTCTGTTCATGCTGATCTGGCGTTTCTCAATCGAGCGGCTGACACCGTTGCGCAGCTTCTGCCAGTCGAAGTCCTGTATCTGGCCATTTTGTTTGCGCACTCGCATGGTAATTGCATCGATTTCCTCATGGGAAGTAAATCGGAAACTACAGTTGCTGCATTCTCTGCGCCGCCGGATCGAAGTTCCTTGGGTGCTTTGTCGGGAATCTACGACCCGGTTCTCTATACAAAAACAACGGGGACACTTCATGGGCTCTTAGAATATTGAGCCTGTGTCCCAAAAACAACAAATCTTTTTTGTTTTTTTTCTTGCCGTCTTTTGCTAAATTGCGTAGATTTGCTGCGAAAACCAAAGCCAACACATTCTCGTATAATAAGGAGTGAAAGAGCAGTTATGGCAAAACAGTTAAAGTTCCACGAATCGGTCCGTGGTGAGCTATTTGAGGGTGTCAGGCAGCTGGCTGACGCTGTAAAGGTTACCCTTGGCCCCCGCGGTCGCAACGTCCTGCTGGACAAGAAATTTGGTGCTCCGACCGTGACCAAGGATGGTGTCTCCGTAGCCAAGGAAATTGAGCTGGAAGCCCCCTACCAGAACATGGGTGCCCAGCTGGTCAAGGAAGTGGCGACCAAGACCAATGACATTGCCGGTGATGGTACCACTACCGCAACGGTGCTGGCTTACAGCATTGTCAAGGAAGGGATCAAGAGCGTTGCTGCGGGCATGAATCCGATGGCTCTGAAGCGGGGCATCGACCAGGCCGTGGATCTGGCGGTGGCAGAAATCAAGAAGACTTCTACTCCGATTAAAGGCGAAGAAGAAATCGCCCAAGTTGCCTCGATTTCGGCCAACAACGATCTCGAAATCGGCGAAGAAATTGCCGGAGCCATGGAAAAGGTCGGCAAGGATGGCGTAATCACGGTAGAGGAGTCCAAGACCTCCGATACCCACACCGAGTTTGTTGAGGGTATGCAGTTCGACCGGGGATACATTTCGCCTTACTTCTGTAACAACAAGGACAACATGACGGCAGCGCTGGACAATGCCTTGGTATTGATTCACGACAAGAAGATTTCAACCATGAAGGATCTGCTGCCGGTACTGGAACAGGTGGCCCAACAGAACCGTCAGCTCCTGATTATCTCAGAAGACATCGACGGTGAGGCTCTGGCAACTCTGGTAGTCAACTCGCTGCGCGGTGCCATTCAGGTCTGTGGCGTTAAGGCTCCCGGCTTTGGCGATCGGCGCAAGGCCATGTTGGAAGATATCGCTATCCTGACCGGTGGCCAAGTAATTTCCGAAGAGCTCGGTTTGCGCTTGGAAAGTGTTACGGTGGAACAGCTCGGTCAGGCCAAGAGCATCAAGGTCGAGAAAGAAAACACGACCATTATTAATGGCGGTGGCAAGCAGGCGGAGATTAGCGAGCGCGTCAAGCAAATCCGCGCCCAAATTGAAGAGACCACTTCCGACTACGACCGCGAAAAGCTACAGGAACGTCTGGCCAAGCTGGCCGGTGGTGTGGCAGTAATCAACGTCGGTGCCGCTACCGAAGTGGAATTGAAGGAGAAAAAACATCGGGTGGAAGACGCCCTCTCTGCCACTCGCGCAGCGGTTGAGGAAGGGATTGTACCGGGCGGTGGTCTGACTCTGGTGCAGGCACTCAAAGCTTTGGAGGCTAATATCCCTTCGGGCCTGACAGATGAGGAACTGAACGGTTTCCGCATTGTGCTGCGCGCTTTGGAAGAGCCTATGCGCCAGATTGCCAGCAATGCCGGCTTGGACGGCTCAGTCATTGCCTATCAGGCCAAGAGCCAGAAGGTTGGTGTCGGCTACGATGCTTCGAAGGGTGAATGGGTTGATTTGGTCAAGTCGGGTATCATCGATCCGGCCAAGGTAACGCGTTCTGCCTTGCAGAATGCTGCTTCGATTGCCAGTCTGCTGTTGACCACCGAGTGCGCCATCACCGATCTGCCCGAAGCTTCTTCTCCGGCTGCTGACCCCGGCATGGGCGGCGGCGGCATGGGTGGCATGGGTGGCATGGGTGGCATGATGTAAGCTGGCTTCAGCTGCCTGAAAAACGGGATTTTCCCCGGCACTTTCTGCTGAGGAGATCCCGTTTTTTTTGGGGGGAGGGGGCTCGCTAATGCCGGGCGGGGCCCAGTTGTCAAGGACAGCCCTCCCCAAAAAAGCCAATTTTCAGAGATTTTCCTGCAATTTCTCTTGCCCTCCGCGGGGAAATCGTATATTCTTAAGAAGAACAAGCCATTTCATAAACCCATTTCATCTTTTATTAAAACCATTCCGACCTCGGCCGGAACATCATCTTTATGCATTATTTTGCATAATAATACCAAGGAGTATTGCACCATGGAACACAAATTCAGTAAAATTCGCTCATCGCTCATCGCTCATCGCTCATCGCTCATCGCTCATCGAAAAAATTAAAACTATATAGTAGGGAAAATTATTCTTCTGCTGGGATTTCACGCCCATTTATCCTTTTATTTTTCTGCTCCCTGATTCTACTGATCGCCTGCGATCCTCCCTCCTCCAGCAGCGAGGGCGGCAGCGAGGGCGGCAGCGAGGGCGGCAGCGAGAGCGTGCGCCTTGCCTTCTCCGACCATTCCGACCGAAGCCAGAGCATCATCGGCATGCGGGAATTCCTGCTCACCATTACCGCCGCTGTGTCCCGGCCCAAGGAAATATCCTTTATCGTGGGAGAAAGCAGCACCCCGCCTCCGTGGAGCGAAGTGGCGCAGCACCCCGCAAAAATCACCCGGACGTTCCGCCCCGAGCAAAATCAGCAGCAAAATCCGCAGCAAAACCAGCGGAGAGTCTATTTCAGCGCAACGGAAAAATTTCCCGCATCTGACATTCGCTATGACAGCAACGGCAACGCGGTTTTCACCGCCATTCGGGTCGATCTGTCCCAGGCGGGAGGAGGCTCGGCCGAAGCCGCTTATACCCGCGCCCAAGCCCCGGGAATCATGGTCCCCGGGGAAACCTATTATGTCCACGCCTACGCTTCGGGACGCTCTGTCGCCACCCATGCCGTGAGGCTGGAAAATTACCCGACCGACAGCAGCACTTTTGCCCGTCAGGTAGGGGGCGCTGCCCCCGATGACAGAGCGGGGGGAGGCACCGTAAACCTTACCGAATTTATTTGGGGCATGAAGGGCTGGAAGGGCACAGACGGCCAATATGTCCCCATTATAGAGGCCGATGAGATCGAGGCGAAGAAAGGCGAGATCTTCTTCATTCCGCTCAGAACGAGAAGCCCCGATGACTGGGATATTCCCTCAAATACGGTCTGTGTCAGCTTTCATCCCAAGTTATTTCGATTCCAAAGTAGCCTGAGCGGTGTTATTGGCTATCAAGACGTAATCACTTTTGGCGAAGGGAATACGGTAACAGCGAATGAGAACGCCGTAACCTTTGAGAAGTCTGCGCATCTGTTCCCGAAGGTCCTAGCAGACAAGGAACAGGACGAAACATTCGACTTCCTCTATCTTCCCAAAGTCGGCACGGACGGATGGAGCTACTATCATCAGGCTTTTTTTTCATGTCGAAATGTGATTACACCACAAATCGGCTATAGAGGGGTTGGGCAATTTCGTTTTCGGATTATTGAGGAGTGAGGGGGGCTCGCTAATGCCGGGCGGGCGCCAGCTCGCCATTTTTTAATTGCGCTGTACGGACAAAACAGCTATATTGAAGCCATGGCAAGTTGCGACAGCGCATACAAATACCTGTTCTCGAACCCGGCAATCCTGTGCAAACTCATCCACGCCTTCGTTGAGGAGGACTTTAGCGCCAAAATCCAGCCCGACAGCCTGTGCAAACTCGACCCGTCCCACCTCTCTGCCACGCTCCAGCAGCGACAATTCCCATGAGCTTTCCGAAGCTGTTCACAACGTCGTATTTCACATTGTCCGGGTTGATCTTGCGGTTGATTTCATCAAAGAATTTGCGGGCGCATTCAATCTTTGTTTTTTCGATTTCCCGGAGTTCCATGCTGGACATGGAGCCTTTGGTTTCGGCAACAAAGTAAACATGCTTAACGGAACCTTCTTTAAAGGAGATGGCCCAGTCAGGGTTGTAGTTTCCAACCGGCGTGGGTATGGAGAACCCTTTGGGTAACTTGGCGTACACAACCACTTCCGAGCTGGTATCAAGCTCCTGAACAAAAGTACGTTCGGTTTTGGAGTCGGTTATGACGTAATCATAAATGTGGCGCTTCAGCGGGTTACCGGCTTTGCTGAAATCCTGTTTGCTTTGCCCGTCGGTAAAGATGTCGATGTCATGGGTCTCGGATACGGCATCGTAGCTCAGGTGCTCGATGATACATGTGGCTTTCTGTTCCTGAATCAGGCGCGTGGCTTCAGAGATGAAGCTTTCCGGGTTCGTTTTAAACTGGGCAAAAACTGGCTTTTCGACTCCTGATAAAATCTCAGTAACGGTTCGTCTGGTAAGCTGAACATTTTCCGCCACTTTTCCGATCAAGTCGTATTTCACGGCCGAGTGAATTGAATGGGCATTGTATTCTGTGGACGTTTCCTTGACCTGAAAACTGTCACCAGACTTCATTTGATCATAACTGATGCCATCAGCCTGTTCACCACGCTGCACGGTGTATTGAAGCGGCGTAACCCGCAGCTCTTTATTAAGCATCTGAATACATTTTCCTACCAACTCCGCACTATCAAAATGCACGCTGTAGGCTGCTTTTCGATTGATCCGATTCCAGAGCTCTTTGAACTCTTTCTTTTCAAAGTTTGCGTTCAGCGGATTGGTCTTCGCTCCTCGGTCATTTTCAACCTCCGGCAGCTTGGCGTCGCTGTAGAAGCTGTCAATCAGCTGAAAGACCTGCTCCTTGAACGGCTGCAAATCTTCCGGTAAATCAACAAGCTCTTCATTTTTGAGGGCATCATGGTACTTCTGGGCAATGTTCTTCTTTCGATCCACATAGCCGTTTTGGATCAGATAGAATTCAATGCCTTCAGCCATATCCTGAGTCACTTCAATGGTGCCATCGGCTGTCTGCATAATCTTACCCGTGAAATATTTTACATCCGCCACTCGTGGACGTTCAGAGAGTGATTCACTGATATCGCGTTGCAGTGCGGTCACAAAGTCCTTGTAGCTTTCACTGGCTACGACTGTCAGGACGTTTGTCCAATGTACCGTCGCCGGATCATCCTGACGATCTCCAAGCTGATTAACAGCGATACGGAGACCTCTACCGACTTCCTGTCGGCGGGAGATGGTATTATCACTGTGCTTCAAGGTGCAGATAACAAACACGTTCGGATTGTCCCAACCTTCACGGAGAGCAGAGTGTGAAAAGATAAAGCGGGTTGGCTCATCGAATGAAAGAAGCCGCTCTTTATCTTTAAGAATCAGGTCATAGGCATTGACATCATCAGCCTCAGTCGATTTTTTCCCGGTAACCGGATCGACCATACGCTTGCTTTTCTTGTCTATGGAAAAATACCCGTTATGAGTCCGGTCTACAGGAATGCTGTCCAGATGCTTTTTGTAGCCTTCGTGCATGAACATATCCTGCTTCAACTCATTCAAGGCATCTTTGTATTCCTCTTCAAATATCTTGGCATATTCGCCGCCTTCTTCTCCGGCATCGGTATAGACCCGATACTTGGCAACTTCATCGATAAAGAAAAGAGTCAGTACTTTAATGCCCTGATGATAAAGGACCTGTTCCTTTTCAAAATGGGCTTTCATCGCTTCGCGTATCTGGATGCGCCGGAGAGCTGTTTCATTCACATCACCGGTTGCTTCTCCGGCCTGCAGTTGGTGGCCATTGGTAAATTCAACGGTATCAGTAATGGCATTGATATCCGCAATCACGAAGCCTTTGTATTGGTCCAGTTCACCGGATAGATCATAGAGATTGTCGCCTTTTTTCAGCTTGCGGATCATTCTTTTGATTCCGCTGTTCTGCTTGACCTCAATTTCTATTCGGGCCACCGGCATCAGCTTGGATACTTCAATGGATTCCAGATAGAGATAGGCGTTGGTGCCGGAGAGGCCTTTTACGGAAATACCCCGGACGGCAATCTTTTTAACCAGTTTCTGATTGTAGGCATCCAGAGCATCCAGCCTGTGAACCTTGTTATGTTGGGTTTTATGGGTGGCCGAATAACGCAGGATAAAGAGCGGAGCAAATTGCTCCAGCGAGTCCAGCGTCTTTGCGCCTTCCATCTTTTGCGGCTCATCAAGGATGAGAACCGGGCGGTTAGCCCTAATCACATCAATGGGGCGGCGGCTTTGGAAGTCGTCAAGCTCTTCATAAATTCGACGGTTATCTTTGCCTCGGGCATTAAACGCCTGAACGTTGATCACCATGACGTTTATCCCGGCATCTGAAGAAAAGCTCTCAAGGTTGTGGAGCTGTTTAGAGTTGTAGATAAAAAACTTGGCTTTCTTACCGTATGTTTCCTGAAAGTGTTCGGCAGTGATCTCCAGTGATTTATACACACCTTCCCGGATGGCAATACTGGGCACCACGATAATAAACTTGATCCAGCCGAAGTGCTTGTTCATCTCGAAGATGGTTTTGATGTAGCAGTAGGTCTTTCCGGTTCCGGTCTCCATCTCCACGTCAAGGTTCAAGAAAGACACCTTGGTTTTGATAAGGCTTGCCGATTGCGGCAGATTCTGAAGACGCTGGGCCTCCTGAATATTTTCCAAAACCTGCTGTTCGGTGAGAACAATATCTCCATTTTTAAAGCTGGATTCTTCAAACAGGCTCTGCTGTCTGTATCCCTGAGTACCCGCTTTAACCACACCGGGGTCAATCCGATAGCTGATACCGGCTGTATTGGGCTGGCCCTTAAAACAATCCACAACCGACTCAACGGCTCGTGTCTGGTAGGTCTGTTTCTTAAACTTGAGTTTCACAGTAGGCCTCCCTTAAATGGTTTTCACATCCGTGTGCGGGCTCATGAGCTTAAAAATTTGTTCGACGTTGATTTTGACGCTGTCATCCTTGAAGCCGGAGTCTCGGAAGACCACACGCAGCGGCTGCCGCCCCGCGAGCTCTTTGCAGAAGTCCTCGGTGATCTTACCGCCTTTTTCAAAACAGGCCGCAAGCGCATTTCCGTCAACGAAAAAGACTTCATTTTTAACCACGAAAAGCGCGAAAGTGTGTTATTCATCTTTGCCGCCTTTTTTCTTTGAGGACTCAATCTGCTTAACCGCTTTGTCAAAGTCGCTGAGTTGTTTACTTGATTCAGTCAAGCGCTTGCTGTGAAACTTATCGTATTCGCCTTCGGCCAGTTGCTTGGCCATTTCATGTGATATTTTCCCAGTGTGGGTTAGAATGTCCCGGTCATTTAACGTCATAAATCTATCCAGCTTTTGAACCCAGTCGGTCATGTGCATTGGAATGCGGCGCATGGCCTGTCCCTGGGCAAAAATCAGGTATTGCTCGACAAGATTGTTGAGAGCGGCCAGCTCCTCCACGTTCAGGTAATTCTTAGCAATGGTGGCATCCTGTTTGCGAACCTTGGTGCCACGGTAATTGGTGAGACCCATGTTCGGCTTGTCGGCATCGGCTCGGGAATGGATAATTTCGGCCGCCGTTTGTCCGGTAATTGCCCAGTGTATTTTGTTCTGAACGGCCTTGAAAAATTCAATGCTGATATCCCGTGTCGGATCGTAGTCGATGCTGGTGGCATAAATATCGGTTATTTTCTGATAAAAACGGCGTTCAGAAGTCCGAATATCCTGAATGCGCCGTTCCAGTTCCTCAAAGTAATCAAATGGCTGGTCTGGGTTTTTCAGGCGTTCATCATCCAGCAAAAACCCTTTTTTAATAAACTCGGTGAGTTGCTGGGTTGCCCAAATACGAAAGCGGGTTGCCACATGACTTTTTACCCGGTATCCAACGGAGATGATCATATCCAGGTTGTAATAATCCAGCAGTCTTTTGACCTCCCGCTTACCCTCCAGTCGAACCGACAAGAATTTCTTGTGAGTTTCCTCAGGAGTCAACTCTTCCTCCTGGTAAATATTTAAAATATGCTGACTGACGTTTTGTTGTGTCGTCTGAAACAGTTCCGCCATTAAAGGCTGAGTTAGCCAAACCGTTTCCCCCTCAAACCGCACATCCAGCTTCAGCTTGCCGTCCTCGGCCTGATAGACCAAAAACTGACCTTTGGCCTCTTCTGATTCGTGTCCATTCGTGTTCATTCGTGGTTCCTCTAAATGCACTTCACATCCGTGTGAGGGCTCATGAGCTTAAAAATTTGTTCGACGTTGATTTTGACGCTGTCATCCTTGAAGCCGGAGTCTCGGAAGACCACACGCAGCGGCTGCCGCCCCGCGAGCTCTTTGCAGAAGTCCTCGGTGATCTTACCGCCTTTTTCAAAACAGGCCGCAAGCGCATTTCCGTCAACGAAAAAGACTTCATTTTTAACCACGGAACACACAGAAGACACAGAATTTTTATCTTTATTACTTGCCGTCTTTTCTGTAGTAATAATCTCTTTAGTAATTGGTAGTGTCAGGTCCACACCCCAGTCGAGCAGAACCTGGAAAAGCAGGTCTTCAGACGTGCGGTCGTCTTTGATGTTATCGGTGAGAAGGTTGAGCAAGTTTTGTTCAACGGCATCCGGCGTGTAATAGACATCGGCCATATTGGATGAATCGACCTTGAGCACCCGAAAGCCGGTGTCCAGGTCAGGAGCAGTCATGGCATTATCTTCTTTGATTTTCTTTCCGGCCCGGCGGATACGTTCTTTGCTGATTTCAGCAATGGTTTTGTAGCCTGCCTTGAACGCTTCGGATTTTTCATCACAGGTTTCAGGAAGCTGAACCATGATGAATTTACGTTTGCCATTGTCTTCAGCATTGAGTTGCATCACGGCATGGGCGGTCACACTTGAGCCAGCAAAAAAATCTAAAACAATGTCGTCACCATTACACACTTGCGGAATCAAAGCTGAAAGTAACGAGATGGGTTTCGAGTAATCAAAGATATTCCCTCCCATTACTTGCTGAATTTGCCTTGTCGCTTCCGTATTCAGGCCCACCTTATCCAACATCAATGTGGAAAAAGGATTGTGCGTGCTTTTAAGTTCATTTTTAAAGCGTTTTTGCATTGGCCGCTTTGATGTGTATTCAGGAAAAATAATACGGCCCTCTTTTATCATCCTATCCATGGATACCGGTATAAAGGCCCAAACGCGATTTGGGTTGAATGGATAGACCTTACCGGTCTCAGGATCAACTAAATCATAGGCCTGATTTGGCCGCATTGAAGCATTCATCCCGACGGTTAAATTATCAAGAATCCATGGGCCTCTTGGGTCATTGTCTGGGTTTGAGTATCTCTTGAAATCCTTCTCTATTCCTTTAAACCCATCAAGCAAGCCTTTGTGGTAACAAATTACATAATCCTGATCAGCTGAAACATTATTATCAGCCATAGCTGACGATACGCGCCTTTTCCATACAAATTCTGCGACAAAGTTAGCTGTCCCGAATATTTCATCACAGAGCTTCCTAAGGTTAGGGACTTCATAGTCATCAATACTGATAAAGATCACTCCATCGTCCTTGAGCAGGTTTCTGGCTAATTTAAGCCGTGAATACATCATGCTCAACCAGTCGGAGTGGAAGCGGCCGTTAGAGTCGGTGTTAGCTACAAGGCGATTGCCTTCTTCATCTTTCTGCCCCGAATCCAACATGTATTCTTCCGTGGATTCAGCAAAGTTATCGGCATAGATAAAGTCCTTGCCAGTATTGTAGGGCGGATCGATATAGATCATCTTCACCTTGCCGAGATAGGTTTCCTGTAGAAGCTTCAGGGCATCCAGATTGTCGCCTTCAATAAAGAGGTTTTCGGTGCTGTCGAAATCGACGCTTTCTTCGCGGCAGGGGCGGAGTGTTTTTGCAATGGGTGCGTTGGCGGTGAGCAGTGCTTCCCGTTTGCCGGGCCAGTTCAGATGGTAACGCTCCTGTGGCCCTTCAACGATATGTTCGGATAGCTCCTGCTTCAATAAATCCCAATCAACGGCCTTTTTCAAAACCACCTTTTCGCGTCCATTCGCGTCTTTCGCGGTTTCTTCTTTTTCAGTTATGCAGCCCGGGAAAAGGACCGCCAGCTTTGCAATATTTTCTTCGGCAAAATTAGGGCTGTGCATTTTTAGTTTTTCCATCGTTATATTTCCTTAACCGCGAAAGGCGCGAAAATCGCGAAAGTTGGTGTTAGCAATTCGTATAATTTCAGTTTTTGGGAAGCTGCCGAAATTGACGAGCAGTCCCAATTCGAGACTGGTAGTTTTGAGGTAATTTAAGAGCTGTGCTTTATGTTCAGGTGCCAACTCTTTGACCGCTTTGATTTCAACAATGATTTTATTGTAGCAAATAAAGTCAGGCTTGTATGTCTGGTTGAGAGTCTCACCTTTGTAATTCAGCTGAAGCCTGACTTGAGATTGAAACAGGATGCCACGTTTCGTTAACTCCTTCTCCATGCACTCCTGATAAACAGCCTCCAGGAATCCACAGCCCATCTCTTTATACACATCAAAGATTGCCCCTTGAATGGCGTAGCATTCATCAGGAAACAAAACCTTTTCGTGTGTTTCGCGTTTTTCGCGGTTCATTTTCTTAATCCCTCAATTTCCTGCTTCAGTGCATTTAATGTTCGGTTCAGTTCCACTCGTCGATTGAACTGCTTCTCTTTCTTTATTCGGCTCTCCACCTTTTCAGATTCGCGCTCTTTGACACGCAACAGGTCAACTCTTGAGACCAAGTCGTCCAGCTTCTCCCCCTGTCGAAAAGGGAGCGGTATGATCGCCTTAAGAAAAAAGTGATAGAGCGCTGCCATATTCAAAACAACGGGCAGTTCTGCTTTTTCCAGTGAGTCACTCATCTAAATTTTAGTTTCATTAATTGATGCCTCCACAAGTATGATGGATAAAAATTTTAACCCTTCGATGAGTACATTAAAGCTCTTTGAGCGGTTGCTGCCATCCAAGCGTAAGTATGGGGAAATATTGCGTGAACCTGCCAATTTGCGATAGGATTTGTTGGTTATCTTCATTAATTCTTCCGCCGCATTGGTAAGCTGATCAGGTGTTCTGTATTTTCGATTGTTCTGTAAACGGGCCAAATTACTTAGCTTTAACCCTTGTTCCACGGCTTTTAAGTCTCCCAAAAAGAAAGACTCCAATTCATGACAGGCGATGCGAATCAAAGTTTTGTCGCCTTTACCCGCCGCATCGGCTTTTTCCTTGAGGATTCGTTTTATCGCGATGCAGTCTCCCGCATCTTGATCGCGCATGACTAAAAACAGGGAGTTGGGAACATTGTAATGCTGGATGCGCTTTTGAGCCTGCTTCTCCAAATCTTGCTTGCCCTCAAATACAATATATTTAACCCGAACATTGTCGGGAAGAACCTTCGGCAGCATCGCTTTCAACATGTTTTCCGCGGATGGCTCCTCTAAAAGGCAAACAAGATTCAGCATGGATCAACCCCACCAAAGAAACCCTGTTTCCAAAGATACCCCATTTGATCAGCTTCCCGCATGTAGGTCACAATTTGCACATCTTCATTCGCTCGCTTAACACGTGTAAACCCAGACTGTTTCTCCAGCCAGAACACGTTGTCAACCCCGACCGCATTCAAGAAATCGGGAGAGTGCGTTGAAACAAGCACCTGTCCGCCTCGGTCCGCGTAGGCATTGAACTCTTCGGCCAGCTCCCAAAGCAATTTTGGGTAAAGCTGGTTTTCGGGTTCCTCCACACAAAGCAGCGGGTGGGCTTCCGGATCATTCAACAACACCAGATAGGCAAACATTTTCAAGGTGCCGTCAGACACGTATTTGTCAATGAACGGATCCTTGAATGAGCCATCTTGGAATTTCAACAGTAAACGACCGTCCGCGGTTGGTTCAGGTAGAATATCTCCAACCCCCGGAACACGGAGCTTCATTTGCTCAATGATTTTTCTAAACACATTAGGGTGGTTTTCACGCAGATTGTTGGCCACTAACTGTAAGTTGTCGCCGGAAACGGAAAGGTGCTCGTCATAACCGGCGACATCTTTACTGCCGCGTGCCAAATTGATATGAAAGTCAGAAACATGCCAGTTCTCCATCAATTGCCGAAAGGCACTTGCAGCCTTGAAACGCTGAAACTGGCCTATGCCTTTAATCGCCAATGTGTCGGATGAGTCCAGCTCCTGGTTTTCCCGGTCTAGGTCCTCTTCTTTTTTTGAAAAATCCTCTTCATTGCTAATGGCGAAGCCCGACCCCTTTTTGAAATCGAGGAAATGGTACGGCGAACCATAAGCCCCGCGTTTATATCGGAGGATTTCGCGGTTGACCACGGCCTTTGACCCATTTTTCCCGATCTGGAGAATATATGTCACCAAACGCTCGACACCGGTGATTTGCAGTCGAAATTGAAGCTCAATCTCAATTTGCCGGGCTTCACCTCCCCGCGAAACGACCTCCTTGAACCCACCGCGAGCTTGAAGTGCTTTTGTGACATTATGCGTCAGACAATCCTTCAAGAAACCAAACAGGTCGAACAGCGTGGTTTTTCCTGTCCCATTCGCGCCTACCACAACGCAAAATGCGGGAATGTTGGTCATCGAAATCTCTTTAAAGGCTTTGAAGTTACGTATTTTTATAGTCTCAATTTTCATGACGTCTCCTTTAAATTGTCTTCACATCCGTGTGAGGGCTCATGAGCTTAAAAATTTGTTCGACGTTGATTTTGACGCTGTCATCCTTGAAGCCGGAGTCTCGGAAGACAACGCGCAGCGGCTGCCGCCCCGCGAGCTCTTTGCAGAAGTCCTCGGTGATCTTACCGCCTTTTTCAAAACAGGCCGCAAGCGCATTTCCGTCAACGAAAAAGACTTCATTTTTAACCACGGAACACACAGAAGACACAGAATTTTTATCTTTATTACTTGCCGTCTTTTCTGTAGTAATAATCTCTTTAGTAATTGGTAGTGTCAGGTCCACACCCCAGTCGAGCAGAACCTGGAAAAGCAGGTCTTCAGACGTGCGGTCGTCTTTAATGTTATCGGTGAGAAGGTTGAGCAGGTTTTGTTCAACAGCGTCCGGCGTGTAATAGACATCGGCCATATTGGATGAATCGACCTTGAGCACCCGAAAGCCGGTGTCCAGGTCAGGAGCAGTCATGGCATTATCTTCTTTGATTTTCTTTCCGGCCCGGCGGATACGTTCTTTGCTGATTTCGGCAATGGTTTTATAGCCTGCCTTGAATGCCTCGGATTTTTCATCACAAGCTTCCGGAAGCTGAACCATGATGAATTTTCGCTTTCCGCCGTCTTCGGCATTGAGCTGCATAACGGCATGGGCTGTACTTCCACTTCCAGCAAAAAAGTCTAACACAAGACTATTCTGATCAGTGGCTAAGGACAACATTCTTTGGATTAACTTTATTGGCTTTTTACCATTCGAAAACTCTGTATCCCCCTCTTTAGTAAGATTGTTGTAATCTATGTCATCCCAAAGCGACGTAATTCTATCCATGTAGTAATAAGTCCCCTCTATCTTTTCAACAACATCAGACAGAAGCATTACCATGTTGCGTTGATCGGCAGTTGATCCAGATTTGTAAAGAATCTCAATCATTGATCCTTCATTTCGTCCTTTTATTGGAACATATTCACACCCATACATTGGGTAATAGAACTCCTTTGTTTCCCTAATGACGGTTTGCCTCACACTACTTTGAGCATTGGTCGTGCGAAATATTTTATCTGCGTATTGGTTATAAACATCTTCGACAGATATATTTTTATAACGTGCAAAAGATTGGAGAGACATTGTCTCAAGGGTTTTGTATCCGTAATAACGAATGTTTTTATTTTTATCTTCTTTAATTAGAATCTTGTCTTCTAATTTCGTTATAATTGACGTGTACTTCCAGCTCTTACCTTCCAGCTCATAGGTACGAATCCGATCTGACAGCTTTGTCTTTATATAGACAGGATTAAGAAGCAACGATTCCTTATTGCTTGCATATACCCAAATAAACTCCGTTGCATCTTTCAAGCTCTTGCCTTCAGAACTTCCAGAAACGCCGCCAATTTTCGTTTTAATCGTAACGATATTTAAGAAGTTTTCTTCACCATAAACTTCGTTACAAAGCTTTCCTAAAGACTCAACTTCATTGTCGTCGATGTGGACAAATATAACCCCATCGTCCTTGAGCAGGTTTCTGGCTAATTTAAGCCGTGAATACATCATGCTCAACCAGTCGGAGTGGAAGCGGCCGTTAGAGTCGGTGTTAGCTACAAGGCGATTGCCTTCTTCATCTTTCTGCCCCGAATCCAACATGTATTCTTCCGTGGATTCAGCAAAGTTATCGGCATAGATAAAGTCCTTGCCAGTATTGTAGGGCGGATCGATATAGATCATCTTCACCTTGCCGAGATAGGTTTCCTGTAGAAGCTTCAGGGCATCCAGATTGTCGCCTTCAATAAAGAGGTTTTCGGTGCTGTCGAAATCGACGCTTTCTTCGCGGCAAGGGCGGAGTGTTTTTGCAATGGGTGCGTTGGCGGTGAGCAGTGCTTCCCGTTTGCCGGGCCAGTTCAGATGGTAACGCTCCTGTGGCCCTTCAACGATATGTTCGGATAGCTCCTGCTTCAATAAATCCCAATCAACGGCCTTTTTCAAAACCACCTTTTCGCGTCCATTCGCGTCTTTCGCGGTTTCTTCTTTTTCAGTTACGCAGCCCGGGAAAAGGACCGCCAGCTTTGCAATATTTTCTTCGGCAAAATTAGGGCTGTGCATTTTTAGTTTTTCCATCGTTATATTTCCTTAACCGCGAAAGGCGCGAAAATCGCGAAAGTTGGTGTTAGCAATTCGTATAATTTCAGTTTTTGGGAAGCTGCCGAAATTGACGAGCAGTCCCAATTCGAGACTGGTAGTTTTGAGGTAATTTAAGAGCTGTGCTTTATGTTCAGGTGCCAACTCTTTGACCGCTTTGATTTCAACAATGATTTTATTGTAGCAAATAAAGTCAGGCTTGTATGTCTGGTTGAGAGTCTCACCTTTGTAATTCAGCTGAAGCCTGACTTGAGATTGAAACAGGATGCCACGTTTCGTTAACTCCTTCTCCATGCACTCCTGATAAACAGCCTCCAGGAATCCGCAGCCCATCTCTTTATACACATCAAAGATTGCCCCTTGAATGGCGTAGCATTCATCAGGAAACAAAACCTTTTCGTGTGTTTCGCGTTTTTCGCGGTTCATTTTCTTAATCCCTCAATTTCCTGCTTCAGTGCATTTAATGTTCGGTTCAGTTCCACTCGTCGATTGAACTGCTTCTCTTTCTTTAGGAAACAAAACCTTTTCGTGTGTTTCGCGTTTTTCGCGGTTCATTTTCTTAATCCCTCAATTTCCTGCTTCAGTGCATTTAATGTTCGGTTCAGTTCCACTCGTCGATTGAATTGCTTCTCTTTCTTTATTCGGCTCTCCACCTTTTCAGATTCGCGCTCTTTGGCACGGAACAGGTCAACTCTTGAGACCAAGTCGTCCAGCTTCTCCCCCTGTCGAAAAGGGAGAGGACTTAGACTCGTTAAAAGCGACTGATAAAGAGCTCCCATATTGAGCACCACCGGAAGCTCGGATGTTGTATTGCCTTCCTTCATCCAGTCGGATAGGAAATAGCTGCTGACCACCCATTTGCTTTTGTCGGCTTCGCTGGGCCTCTTGTAACAGGCGGCATACTTGATTTTGCCGCCATATTTCAATTCAAACAGAATGGGAGAAGGTATTGCCTTGTCTATGGTGTGCAGAACTTCCTGCGACAACTCCCCGGTTCTTAAGAGTATGGTAAAAACTTGAATTTCCTGAACGCCATCACTGGCTGGAAGGTTAATCGTTGCCGATGCGAGCTTGTGTGACCAGATGATCTTTGCAACCTCCTTGCCGAACAGCTCTTTAATCTTGCTGTTCGTCGTGGCATGATCGTAGATTTTACTCTTGGCAAGCATCTTTCCAAATGCAGCTGCCTTGGGAAAGTTATATAGCGAACTCATGCTTTGTCCTCCTTAACGACCAAGAAGGAGATGAGTTCAAAATCATCCAGCCCATGAATGGTGTTTACCAAAGCGGTTGTATTTGTACCTGAAAACAGACTATCGATGTCCTTGTCTTCTTTGACCTCAATCATCGTCCGGATTGCCTGGCCGAGAAGCTCTGAATATTTCAGCATATTTCTTCCATCACCCGTTTCAGCGTTGAAGGCATTGCATAAAGAATTGCTTGGCAGTTCCTTTCCTTTGCAGCTTGTTCTTACCAGATCCAAAAGGGACTTAACCTGCGTGTGGTCTGTAATGACCTGACCATCGTCGCTAATGTAGATCAGATAATACGGATGCAGCCGGTTATGCTGATTGATGTTGACGCCTGAATTTCTATTCCGGAGCGTAAAGATCACTCCCGGTTGTAACCCTATATTCTCATTTGCTGCTACGATAGCGTGGAGTCCATTGGGTAAATGACCTAAGTCACCGTTGCTCTTGATATGGTGCAGCAGATCCATACGGAAGTCGTTGAGCCCGAGATCGGTTATGTTTACACCCGTTTTCAGGTTTTCCAGTTCGATTACTTCATCCTGAAGATGGCGGAGCTGCTCTTTTCGATAACTGATGTCATTGGATTGGGCCGAAAGCACATTGTCGTCACCGGTACCGGCAAGATCGACAATGTGCATGCGGTTTTCCACACGTTCTTTCAGATTGATGTACTCATCCAGCGAAATGTCGGGCCAGTAGTTCACCAGCTGAATGGATTCGTTCGGCGATCCGATACGGTCAATTCGGCCAAAGCGCTGAATAATGCGAACCGGATTCCAATGAATATCGTAGTTAATCAAGTAGTCGCAATCCTGAAGGTTTTGCCCTTCAGATATACAATCAGTTCCTATCAGTAGGTTGATCTCACCGGATTCTTCCGGAAGGATAAGAGCTTTTTCTTTTGATATCGGAGAGAAAAGAATGAGGATGGATTGAAAATCATATCCCTTTTTCAGTGTTGTTTTTGGGGTATCTTTCCCTGTAACGCGCCCGGAATGTATGCCGATTGCCCGAAGCTCGTTGGACAGATTTTCATAAAGGTAGTTGGCGGTATCGGCAAAGGCGGTGAACACGATGATCTTCTTATTACCCGGATTAATAGGTTTTTGAATTTTTTCTAAAACATGAGCTTTTATATGCTGAAGTTTTGAGTCATCAGCGGGACCGACCTTTTTCATTTCCGTCAGCAATTCTTTTATCAAAAAAAGGTCTGCCTTGAGGTCATGCTCCCAAGAGGGCAAGTCCATGTCGCCCAGACTCACCTGAACCTTCCCTCCAATCATAAAGTCACCAAAGCCGGTAAGATCATCATCTTCGGCTTCCAGATCTCCAAGAGAATCGGCCAGATCGTGAATGGTGCAGTCAGATCCTGATTGTTTAAACTGTTCAATCTTTGCCAGCATGGAGTTATGATTTTGTTCAAGAGACCCAAGGGTCAGCCGGAAAGATTCCACTGAGCTTTCAAGGCGTTTAAGAAGGTTAGTCGTCATCAAGGACTGAAGGCTCTTTTCGCGGTCGGCCTGTCGTAGCTTTCCTTTTCCGCCTTCAACTGCAGTGTCATAGAGTTCCTCGTATTTCTTCAGGCGGCTCGGGAGGATGTAGCTGACCGGTGCATATACGGAGAGTTTTAACAGTGATAATTGTACATAGATCTCGCTAAAACTCATGACATCCCGACGGGAAGTCAGCGGGCAACGGAATGAAAGTGGCTTTCTTCTAACCGGGAATTTGCCAATGTCGGTTGTGTCGTAGAAGGTTTCAATATGTTTTCTGGAGCGGGCGATTGTTACGCTGTCCAGCAACTCGAAAAAATCAAAATCAAGCGCATCCAGTATGGATTTGGCGGTGCGCTCTTCGGGGGGTAGTTTTGACCATGAGTTAAATACAGTCTGTGCGTGACGGAAAATCTCTTCAACTGTTTTGCCTGTCCGCAATTTGCTGCTCAGGTTTTCTGATTCGCCTTCATATGCCAATGCCAATTGGTTTCTAAGATCATTGAACCTGTTATTAACCGGTGTTGCAGAAAGCATTAAGACTTTTGTTTTGACCCCGTCCCTGATGACAGAATTCATCAGTTTTTTGTATCGGGTTTCCTTATCCTTGTAGGCATCGTTATTTCTGAAATTGTGAGACTCATCAATGACCACGAGATCATAGTTGCCCCAGTTGATTTTGTTCAGCGGTGTCCCAAAAGACTCCCCACTTGTACGCTGCAAATCCGTGTGGCAGAGGACATCGTAATTTAAACGGTCTTTAGCCAGAATATTCGTCTTCAGGTTCCGGTTGTAATTCAACCAGTTATCCGCCAGCTTCTTCGGGCAAAGTACCAAAACAGAGCGGTTGCGGAGCTCGTAATATTTAATGACTGCTAAGGCGGTGAAAGTTTTCCCCAGACCAACACTGTCGGCAAGGATACACCCGTTAAAGCTTTCAAGTTTATTTATGATCCCGGTTGCTGCATCCTTTTGAAAATTAAAAAGCTTATTCCAGACGACACTATTCTTATAGCCGGTTAGATCATTGGGCAGAACGTCTTCATTCAAATCCTCAAGGAACTCGTTGAAGATGTTATAAAGCATGAGGAAATAGATTTTTTCGGGGGAGTTCTCCTGATAAACGGATTCGATATGTGCGCAAATAGTATCTGTCACATCTTTTAGATTTGAAGAATCACTCCAGATCTGATTGAAAAGCTTCAGCCATTTTTGAGTTGAAGGTGCATCGTCAAATTTGGTTATAAAATTTGAGACAGCATCACCTTGCTGATAGCCAAGATCAACTGCCGTAAAGCCGTGGAGCGGCATATATGCAGCCGTATCATCGCCTTTATTTAAACATGCAAATTCCTGCATTGGTGCTTTGGTGGAATTTGATCGGAAGCTGGCTTTGCGTCTAATCCATTCTGCACACTCTTTGGCAATAGCGCGTTGCGTCAGCTTATTTTTAAGCTGTATTTCAAATTCGCTTCCATAGAGATTTCGCTCACGCTGTTGCTTCGGAATGTGAAATTCCCGACGCTCTTTGGAGACCTTGTCGGTTACTTCATTAGGTACAAATGCCGGTGCGGTAAAAATGAACTCAAGTGAGTCCACCTTCTCCAGTTCCTTTTTTAGAGCTTCGTATGCATAAATGGAAAAGCAGGAGGCCGCAATTTTCAGTTTGGAACCGGGCTGAATGGCTTGCTTGAGGTCATCTCCCCAGAGGGCATTTATGTTGTCCAATATTTGCATAGTTTTTGCCGCCTATTTTTCCATCAGTTCATCACGATGCATTATTTGACTTTGTTGGATTCTTCTGAAGAATCTGCACCACCTGTCCTTACCCATTCGTCGACTTCGTCTTTCTTGAATTTCCAAAGACGACCGATCTTGTGGGCGGGCATGCCTTTCTCGCTTATCCACTTATAGACGGTATCTCGCTTGATCCCGAGATAGTCTCCAATTTCATCTACGGACAACCATCTGTCTTCCATTTTCGACTCCATCATTCTTTGAGGGCCGTCCAAACGGCTCGTCAAGTTGTTTAACCGGACAGCATCCCATAGGGGCACAATCCGGCTACATTAGGTTAAACAGGGTTAAAGATATATAGATAAAATGAAAAATCAAGTTTTCTTTCCGGATTTAACCGAGTTTAGCCGAATTTCTCGTCATCCCAGTACCCCTCGGGAAGGCGGCAAACTGCCTCAGAGGATATGGTCGAGGCCATGGTATGTCCAGCAAGAGAAAAACCGATCTTGGCATTTTCGGGGAGTTCGATGGTGTTCTGTGTTCGATCGGCCAGCGGATCAGCGGTGCCGGCGGCCAGTATTGAGCTCTCCGGGACTTCCAAGGCCGGAAACCCGGCGGGAGGACAGACCTGTTATTTGTGTAGCCGAGTTTGTGGAGATTCTGGAAAAAGGATAGAGTAATGGCCAAAAGACGCATGGATCTTGAGACCGAACGGACTATGAAAAAAGAGCTGAATGCTCTGATTACCCAGCTCTTGGACGATGTGGAATCGGGACGTGCAGATGAGGACAGCGCCCAGTCAGAACTTGCTGAATTCCGCAAGCGTTACGGGTTCACCAGTGAGAAGGCTTTCGAGCCTTACCAGCAAGCCGCCCTGCAAAAAATGCAAGCAGAACGAGCTGCGAAGCTGGGCACTCGAAGCACTCAGGAAAGTGAAAGCTATGACGATGACTGGCCCCCGCCGGAACCAAAGAGTTGAAATGAGGCAAAGGTGAGGAAAATGAAAAGAAAAACATACAGGACCTCTCTTTGGGGATTGGTAATATCAACGATTGTATTGCTTTCAAATTGCAACAAGGCAGAACCCTCAGCACAATCTTAGAATAAAGGGGGGCCTCTAAAAATTCGCTTTTGATGCTGAGTGAGCAAGATTTTGCCGAGCGCGAGAAATGGAAGCCGAGGCATACTTTGTTGTATGGTAAGGCTTTCGTGACGAAGCGATTCGGCAATAAGATCGCCGCTCAGCGCAAAATTGGAATTTTCAGAGTCCCCTAAATATATGCGCTATAAAATAGAGCATGGTCAAAGGGTTATAGTTCGTTCTATTCATAATCGACCATTAAAAGATTCTGGTGATTCAGTGACTTATCTACATGAACAGAAAAATTTACATAATGGCGGACGCAGGGTATTGTCCAGTTGTGGCTGCCGCACGACTTCGGCCCAGGCTATCACGTTGACATCGTTATCGATCAGCACCGACAGCCCCAGTTCTTCGCCGTAGTAACGAGCCAGGGGAAAGTCGTGCCACAGGGGATGTAGGGCGGCGAATCGGGTTTGCCGGAGGAAAAGTCAACGGGAAAGGGGAAGCCCAGACCTAGGAGTCTGCCGTGGACCTGAGAGTTCTCTTCGATTAGATTGCGCAGAAAACTTCGCAGTTGGGTGTTGCAACTTTGTGGTTCATGAATTTCTGTGGGCTCGATTTCTTTTTGGGCAACGACCTGATAGTTTAAGTTGACAATTTGGACACTAAAGCGTCGGGTGCCCAGCAATCCGCCGATAAAATAACCTCGTTTGGGATTGATGGAGAGCTTGAGTTTGCGCTGTGCTGGGAGTTTCTCTTCCTCGGTGAGCAGCCCTCTTGCCAGCAGCTCGGCGACTTGCAGGGATACAGTCGACCGCGCCAAACCGCAAAAGTCGGCAATTTCGCTGCGGCTCATGGCTCCGGCACAGCGCACGGCATTGTAGATTGATTGGCTGGCTTTTTCGTTGTAGGTTATGGGCCCTGAGTATGGCAACTTGCCGGGCTCATGACAATCTTATACCATTCAGTAAAATTAGAGTTGGATAGATGCCCACCTACATCTGGTCAATGATTTCAGGACAGCGTAAAACCCTCTTCCGGTTGCTGAGTCCCGTAGAATTCCAATCTGAGCGCGGAGCGCGAAGATTAGAAATTCAAGGTGTACCGAAGTACCCCGTTCTCCCATGCTGCGCCAGCTCGCCATTTTTTAATTGCGCTGTACGGACAAAACAGCTATATTGAAACCATGGCAAGTTGCGACAGCGCTTACAAATATCTGTTCTCGAACCCGGCAATCCTGTGCAAACTCATCCACGCCTTCGTTGAGGAGGACTTTAGCGCCAAAATCCAGCCCGACAGCCTGCGCAAACTCGACCCGTCCCACCTCTCTGCCACGCTCCAGCAGCGCGAATCGGACCTGCTTTACGAGGTGCGCCTAGATAACCAAGACAATCAAGATAACCAAACAGCCTATCTGTATATCTTGCTGGAATTCCAGTCCACAGCCCCCAAGCATATGGCCATCCGCCTGCTCAGCTATATATCCCTGTTTTACGAACGCCTCATCAAGGAAGGCAAAAACAGCAAAGGCAAGTTGCCCCCGGTATTTCCGCTGGTGCTCTACAACGGAGACCGCCCTTGGAATGCGCCCCGCAGCACCAGCGAACTGATCAGCAGCAACGAAATACCCGCAAAATACCTACCCCACTTTCAATATGCTCTCATTGACGAGAAGCGCATCCCCGACGAGAAAATCCACAAGCTGCACAACCTTATCAGCGCGGTGATTTGTGCCGAGAAATACGGCAGACCAGGGGAGTGGGAAGCCCAGATTCCGCAAATCATAGAATTCCTGGGCGATGAACCCGGGCTGGAAATCACCATTTTCAGGCGCTGGATTGCCCTGCTGTTTGGCGAGGGCATGAACGAATCAGAATACAATCAAATCACCGCACCAGAGGAGGTACAGAAGATGTTGGCAACACTGGCAGACGATCTAAGAGCTGAAGGAAGACAAGAAGGCGAAAAACTGGGCATGCAGAAAGGTTGGGAAGAAGGTGAAAAACTAGGCATGCGGAAAGGCCGGGAAGAAGGCCGGGAAGAAGGCCGGGAAGAAGGACGGGAAGAAGGCCGGGAAGAAGGCCGGGAAGAAGGACGGGAAGAAGGCCGGGAAGAAGAACGGCGTGAAGCTGCCCGGAAAATGAAAGAATCCGGGCTGTCGATTGAACAGATTGCAAGGTTTACCGGTCTGAGCCACCGCGAAATTACCGGGCTCTGATGCCGGGCTGGCCTTGCCCCACAGTTTCCCGGCAGCTACAATTCAGGCATGGTCAGCCCCACGAACGACTTCTACTTCCGCTACCTGTTCGGCAGCGAACAGCACAAAGATCTCACGCTCGGCTTTATCAACGCCGTCCTTTCCGACTCCGGGCTGGGACCAGTGGCCGAAATCACCCTGCTCAACACCTTTAACCTGAAAAATACCGCAGCAGAGAAAGAAAGCATCCTAGATATCAAGGCCAAAGACGCAAAGGGCAGAATCTACAACATCGAAATGCAGAGCATCGGGAACCAAGTCTACCGGAACCGCAGCCTCTACTACTGGGCCAGATCCTACAGTGAACAGCTCAAAGAAGGATCCATTTACAAAGATCTCCAGCCTGTTATCTGCATCAATCTGCTGGATTTCGATTTATTCCCCGAAAGCCGAAAGGCACACCAGTGCTTTCTGCTCACAGAACAGAGGCCGCCCCACGAGGTGCTGAGCGAGCACTGCATGCTGCACTTTATCAGTCTTCCCAAAGCCAAGAAAGAACAACTGAAAGGGCCCGCGCTGAGATCATGGGTGGCCTATTTCAACAAGGAGGGAGTCGACATGGAGGGCCTGACCACACTGCTCGAAAGTGATGAAATGATCCAGAAAGCGCACCGCGCCTACGAGGATTTCACCCGGGACACGAGTCTGGTGTCGCAATACGAGGCGCGGCTCAAGCAGAACCTAGATCAAAGCAATCGCGAAGATACCATCCGGCAGAAAGGACGGGAAGAAGGTCGGGAAGAAGGACGGGAAGAAGGCCGGGAAGAAGGCCGGGAAGAAGGTGAAAAACTAGGTATGCGGAAAGGCCGGAAAGAAGGCCGGGAAGAAGGACGGGAAGAAGGTCGGGAAGAAGGTCGGGAAGAAGGTGAAAAACTAGGCATGCAGAAAGGCCGGAAAGAAGGACGGGAAGAAGGCCGGCGTGAAGCTGCCCGGAAAATGAAGGAATCCGGGCTGTCGATTGAACAGATTGCAAGGTTTACCGGTCTGAGCCACCGCGAAATTACCGGGCTCTGATACCGGGCTGGCCCAGTTGTCAAAGACAGCTTCCCAGAAAAAGCCAATTTTTAGGGATTTTCCTGCAATTTCTCTTGCCCTCCGCGGGGAAATCGTATATTCTTTGAGAAGAACAAGGTATTTTATAATGTCATTTTATCTTTTATTAAAACCATTCCGACCTTGGCCGGAACATCATCTTTATGCATTATTTTGCATAATAATACCAAGGAGTATTGCACTATGGAACACAAGTTCAGTAAAATTCGCTCATCGCTCATCGCTCATCGCTCATCGCTCATCGCTCATCGAAAAAATTAAACCCATATAGCAGAGGAAATTATTTCTCTGTCGGTATTTTACGCCCATTTATCCTTTTATTTGTCTGCTCCCTGATTTTGTGGGTCGCCTGCGACCCGCCCGAAGGCAATGACCCGCCCGAATCTTCTTCCGATTCTCCCCCCATAGCCGATTCTCCCCCCATAAGTCGTATCGCGATACGCACATGGCAGGGGCTGCAGAAAATGCGGGAAAACCTTGCCGGCGACTACTACCTGGTCAGCGACATCACGTTCCCCGCGCCCGGAACAGAGGGGCTTCCGGGGGAAGGCTTTGAACCCGTCGGCCGCGATACAAACAAAACGCAGAGCGATTTCCAAGGAACCCCCTTTACAGGGAAATTTGACGGCAACGGACACACGATTCGCAATTTTTCCATCCAACGCCCCGATGAAAGCTATGTTGGCCTGTTCGGGAAAACCCAAAGTGCTACAGTCTCGAATGTCCGCCTGAGCAATGTCAATATTCAGGGAGCTAAGTACGTGGGCTCCATTGTCGGAAGCAATCATGGTGGTACCGTCAGCGGCAGCGTAGAAAGAGGCAGTGTCCGCAATAAGAGTGAAGCATACACTGGAGGTCTGGTTGGGTTCAACAGCGACGACGGGAATGTGATGGGCTCTGTCAACATCAGCGTTGTGGGCAGCGTTTTGCGGCGTGAGTCCCGCCCGTATGGACGGTATACCATCGGAGGTTTTACCGGCGGTCTCGTAGGGAGAAACAATGGAGGTACGGTTCAGGGCTATGCTGCGGGAACCGTGGATTTTCATGATCAAGTGCCGGAGGCGACAGCAGATATTAGCGCAATAGGTTATTGGATAGGAGGGCTTGTCGGCGGAAATTTTGGCGGAACGGTTGTCGGTTACAGTTCCAATACGGTTTCGGGCAGTACTCGTTTCGGTGGTCTCGTTGGGGAAAATAACGGCGGAGATGTCATTGGTTATGGCACAGGCAGGGTGCTGCTCAAAAAGCTTGATCCCACAGGAAATACCAGTACGGGAGGCCTAGTGGGCTATAATACTAATTCGGCCAGGGTTCGCGGTTATTTCACAGGAGAAGTGATCAATAATACCGGAGGTGGCACGAATGTTGGCTCTTTGGTCGGGAGATCATCTAATTCAGGAAGCAACGTAGTTACAGGTTACTCTAGGGGGACTGTCAACAGAACTTTGGGTTCTCTGGTCCGCGATAACAATGGAACGGGCCACACGGTGCAGGCAGACACCAGTACGCCTCGCTCGGCCTTTGACATGTTTACCGTTGGTTCAGAACGTGGAGAGTGGAGTTTCCCTCAGGGTCAGCAGTGGCCCGGTATCAACTTGGGCACTGATCCCATCTTTGCCAATACCCGGCAGCCGATAGAGTCTTAGAGGTTCCCCTTAGAAAGAGTTGGCCAATTGTACCTGAGACTCCTGCTTTCGCGGGAGTGACAAACATTTATCATACTCTATTTCTACGGATTGATATAAGGGGACCTCTAAAAATCGGCATTGCGATGTAAAATCAAAAAATCCTTCCTTAATCATAACAAAATAGCACAAAAAATAGTTGGATCCCAATTAATTACGATCAATAATTCCTACTAAAATTAGAATTTACATAAAAAAAATCATTATTTACAGCATTTTAGATACAATTATCCACTATTATGCTGTAATTGAAACATATTTTAACATATCATACACAGTATTTCGTAACCCCATACGAAACCTTACCCGATCTATCCCTATACATTGCAACTCTAATCCCCTATTCATGCAATTGTGAAACCATGCAAATATATGCTCCACTTTTGCCCGGGTCTTTGACTTGCGGCGGTTACTTTCTAATTGCTTCTCTGTAAGTGAAGTATCTCGATATTTTCGGTGATGAACAAAGTTCCTCCGTAGTTCATTTGTTATCTTTTCACTTCGATACGCACTATCCCCATATATCTGCGTGACGCCTCAAAATAGCTGCAAGCACCTGTGAGTCGTGCACATTAGCTGCACTTACTTCGTAAGCTAAATTGCTCGTTAGTCGCCGTTGCAATGTGATTTTTGTATCCGTAGTGGCTTTTGCCATTTTTCTTTTTGAGCTTCCCGAATATTGGATTTTGTTTGGTGTTGGACATGGTCTACCTCCTTAAGGCACCTCTAAAAATTCCATTCTGCGTTCTTGCTCGCTCTTTTGAAACGAACAGCTTTGTCAGTAAAGCCTTACAATACAACAAAGTATTCTTCGGCTTCACTTCCTCGCTGTCGTCCAAAATAGCTTCGCAAGAAGACAAAAGCGAATTTTTAGAGGTTCCCTTAAATTGATCTCAAGATGTATCGAAGTACCGGACTCCCGGGACTAAATCAAAAACTTCCTGCATAAGAAGTAACATGGGTTTCCTTTATTAGATCTGCACGTTTAGCAAACTCTTTGGCAGCAGCGTATGTTTCTAAATTCCCAGTCCGACTACTGAAAGGCATTAAATTCAGGAAAAAAAATTCTACATTAAAAGTTATTTTTCGCCCTTCCGCTGTCATTGTATAAATACAAACATAATCTGGTGGTAACAAGTTTCGCAGATGATTTCGTCGGACTCCCACCAGCTTTAAGTTGAGTTTCTGAGCTGTAACAGTGTAGTTATTCAGAGCACTCTCAACAATATATATATTGTTAGAAGATCTAAAATTTGAGTACTCCCCTGCCAAATCTTTGGCAATCCCATCAATACTTTTTTGACTGATTGGCTTATTTACAGGCAGCCCGGAGACAGCTTGCGGATTGAGGTCTGTGGCTTGAAACGAACCATCATTTGCAAATTTCAAGGAAATAAAATCAGTCTCATTTTTTTGGCCAAGGATAATCGTACCCGCTTTAACCAGACGATCAAGCAAAGCAGGCGGCGGGGACGGCAAAGCAGAAGGAGGGGACGCTGCGTCTTTGGGCGGATCGCAGGCGACCCATAAAACCAGGGAGCAAAAAAATAAAAAGATAAATGGTCGTGAAAACCCGGCAGAAAAATAATTTTCCCTGCTATATGGTTTTAATTTTTTCGATGAGCGATGAGCGATGAGCGATGAGCGATGAGCGATGAGCGAATTTTACTGAACTTGTGTTCCATATTGCAATACTCCTTGGTATTATTATGCAAAATAATGCATAATAATGATGTTCCGACCAAGGTCGGAATGGTTTTAATAAAAGATGAAATGGGATTATGAAATGGCTTGTTCTTCTCAAAGAATATACGATTTCCCCGCGGAGGGCAAGAGAAATTGCAGGAAAATCCCTAAAAATTGGCTTTTCTTGCGAAACTGTCCTTGACAACTACGCCCAGCCCGGTACTTCGGTACACCTTTACTTCGGCACTCAGGGAACAGAATTCGCTTTCCCTTGGCCTTTCTGTAGGAACCACGAAATACGCGAAAAGCACGAAACGAACTTGGCCCTGAGAATGTGTTTTTCGTGTTTTTCGTGCCTTTCGTGGTTTCCTCCTTGGCCGCTGCCTGAGTGCCGCGGAATTTCTCCCATGCTGTGCCAGCTCGCCCAGATTGCATTGGAGCCATCAAAAAGCAGCGCGATTGTACCATTTTCGCAGGAGCGATACCATTTTTTAGAGCTACCCTTTAAGAGGTTTCCCCTATGAATTTATTTTCCGAATCCCGGCTTCAGGCCCGGTCCGAGGATTTGCAGGCACTCTCTCAAATCCAAGGCCCGGCTCAACCCTTGGCCGGTCGGATGCGGCCCCGCAGGCTGGACGAATTTGTCGGCCAGCCTCACCTGCTGGGTGAGCGAGGCTTCCTGCGCCGCGCCTTGGAACAGGAGGCACAAGGCAGGTTGGGCTTGGGCAATATGGTGCTGTGGGGGCCGCCAGGCAGCGGCAAAACCACTCTAGCCCTGCTCCTGGCGCGTGAGACGGGCCGCTCCTTCCTGCAACTCAGTGCAGTGCTGGACGGATTGAAGGAGCTACGCAATTGTCTGGAAAAGGTCCGGCAGTTGCGCAACCCTGAAGCGTATACGCCAGAATCGGCGCGTGCGCCGATTCTGTTTATCGATGAAATCCACCGATGGAACAAATCGCAGCAGGACGCCCTGTTACCTTGGGTGGAGCAAGGCCACGTGCTGCTGGTCGGAGCCAGTACCGAAAATCCGGCCTTTGAGTTGAACAATGCCCTGCTGAGTCGGGTGCGAGTCGTGGAACTTGCCGAGCTCGGAGATGAAGAACTGAAGGCCATTCTGCACCGGGCGCTGGCGGACGACGAACGCGGCTTGGGCCGTACCAGGCTGCGCTTGCAGCCTGAAGCCGTGCAATACCTGCTGGACCATTGTGGCGGCGATGCCCGCCGCCTGCTCAATGCGCTGGAGTTGCTGACCCAGCTGGCGTCCGATGCGGATAAGAATGCCGAACTGGGCCGCGGCGAAGTCAAAGACTTCCTCGAAAAACAGAACCTTTACGACCGCAGCGGTGACTACCACTACGACAGCATCAGCGCCTTTATCAAGTCGCTGCGCGGCTCGGATGTCGATTCGGCACTGTATTGGCTGCAAGTGATGCTGCAAGGCGGCGAACAACCGCGTTTTATCTGGCGGCGGCTGTTGATTCTGGCCGCCGAAGACGTGGGCTTGGCCGACCCACAAGCCTTGGTGCAAGTGCAGGCGGCGGCACAGGCCTTTGAATGGGTGGGCCTGCCGGAGGGCGAATACTTCCTTAGTCAAGCAACGATCTACCTGGCGCTGGCTCCGAAAAGCAACAGTGTCGGGGCCTTTTGGCGGGCCAAAGAGCTATTGCGTAAACAGGGGACCCTGCCGGTACCGTTATATCTGCGCGGCCAAGCCAAAAGCGGTGCCAGACGCGAAAGCCTGCGTCAAGCCGTGAAAGCCCCCGGAGATCGGATGCAGTTGTGCGGCTATCTCTACCCCCACAACTACAGCGAGCATTGGGTGGCACAGAACTACAGTGAGCGAACGCTGCCCGGTCAGTTCTACCAAGCGGGCAACATCGGCTGGGAGCAAGAGTTCGGCCGGCAGCACCAGCGCCGTCTGGAGCTGCTGCGCGAAGCCCGGCTGTGGGAACAGCGTATGCCTCGGCCCGAACCTCACAATACTGAGCATTCCATTGATTATGCGGCACGCTGCGAAAACCGCCATGAACTACTGCTAGCTTGGGATCGGCTGCGCCGGGAACTGGTGCAGGAACTGCGTCAAGCGGGCAACGTTCAAGGTTGGAGTTCTTTGCAGCTGGTGGATTCCAATACAGCTGCTTCCGCACCATCGTCTGTGCGGCCGTTGCTGCAAGTGTTGCTGCAACGGCCGGAATTAGCAGCAGATCAGACAGCGGATTCGGTGCTGCCTCGGCAGCACCGAATCCCCCAGTTGCCGGGGCCTTCGGCAGACTTTCTCATGCAGGAGTGGCAGCGAGAAAGCTCTGTTACATCCGACGAAACTGCGGCGCTGCTGTTATGTCAATTGTGGAATTTCAGGGAACTGCTGCTGCAATTCGCCGCCCTGCCTGAATTGCTGGGCAATAAGCCCGCCATCGTAAGCTTTTCTCCGTTTTGGCAGGAGCTGCAAACTGCGCTTGCGCAGTGCTCCCGGCCACAGCTTCCCCGAATCTATGTGTTGGAAGAATATTCGCTGTTCGAAACAGCTGACCGGCCAGCCGCTAAACAAGCGCTTTACCCGGAACACCAACTGCTGCAGATTGCACGGCAACTACACTCCATGGCGGGGGCCCCGCAGCAGCTGGCCAAATTATGCCAGCACTTGCAGCAGGATATCGAAGCCCGGCAGCAGAACGAATCCGCCAACTGGCAGCAGCTTGAAAGCGATTGTCTGGAGTTTTGTCGGCTGAAACCGCTTCAGTCTTGGAGCATAGCCCATCGTCAGGTGCTGCACGAGCGGCTGTGGCAGCACTACGCACGCCTGCTGCCCAATGACTGCAAGGAGCTTTGCACCCTGTGGCTGGATTGCTACGCAGCTCTCCGGGATGCCCAAGAGTTTCCGCCGAGCTGTACTTTGGAAACGCAGTATTGTCTGTTTACTGTTGAAACCTCTAAGGATTGGCTATAAAGGAACTTCAGATCGCACTTGGCCCGCCCTCGTTCTCCCATGCTGCGCCAGCTCGCATTGGAGCCTTCGTCTGGCATCAAAAGGCAGTACAATCGCTGTGGCGAAGCAGAGCGATTGTACAATTCTCGCGAAGCGATACCATTTTTAGAGGTCCCCTAAAGTTCCTCACACCTTTCTTCCGTAGTTCATTTGTTATCTTTTCACTTCGATACGCACTATCCCCATATATCTGCGTGACGCCTCAAAATAGCTGCAAGCACCTGTGAGTCGTGCACATTAGCTGCACTTACTTCGTAAGCTAAATTGCTCGTTAGTCGCCGTTGCAATGTGATTTTTGTATCCGTAGTGGCTTTTGCCATTTTTCTTTGTCCACCTTGCATCCGTATCTTTTTGCCTCATTTTATTCTCGTTTTTCTTGAATGATGGAGGGATTTCATCATTTTTGATCTGCTGCTTTTCTGCTCTGGTATTGCGCTGCACAGGCACTTTGACAAAGCTGGCGTTCACAATATTCCCTTATTATTGTATTGTAATTGAATAATTGTGATTTGTCCAGTGCTGGATTTTTAGAGGTGCCCTTAAGGAGGTAGACCATGTCCAACACCAAACAAAATCCAATATTCGGGAAGCCCAAGTCGTAGGGGGTTCTCCAATGCGAGCTGGCGCAGCATTGGAGAACCAGGGGAGGGCCGTGCGTAGCCAGGCCCGACCTTCCTCTTTGCGATCTGGGCGAGCTTGCGCAGCATCTTTTTATGATAGGGAATTTTTAGAGGTCCCCTAGTGTATATCGCTTACTACAACCTTTGGCGGTTCTTATCAAAAAACTTTTGAGCAAAGTCTACATCTGCTATGCACAAGAAAGTAATTATCTTAGACTCCTTGGAGAGAAGGAGGCTGTTGATGAGCGGAGAAAGGGAAGTAGATATACAGACCTTGGATACAGTAGAGTTAAAGCAATGGATCCTCGCCTTGGTACGACAAGAAGTGGCCAGTGGAATCAAGGATTCTGAAAAGATGCATAGCAACGAACTATTGCTTCGAGTCGTGCGCATTGAAGAAACCCTAGTACAGCAGCAACAAAGCCTGGAATTGTTGCTCCATCAGATAGATAAGCGCTTTGAACAGGTGGATAAGCGCTTTGAACAGGTGGATAAGCGCTTTGAACAGGTGGATAAGCGTTTTGCCATGTTGCAATGGTTTCTGGGGCTGGGCTTTACTGTCCTAGCCACGTTGATGTCGCTGTACAATTTTGTCCACTTGTAGTATCTCGACTTCGCTTGTGTTTGGCTCACCTCTAAAAAAATGGTATCGCTTTCCGCGAGAATGCTACAATTTTGCGAGCTGGCGCAGCATTGGAGAATGAGGGGAGGGCCGTGCGCAGCCAAGGCCCGACCTTCCGCAAATAGAGGAAGCAGGCCATTCACTACAAATCCTGCCGGAGGCAGAACCTTTATTCGGCAACAAGATCGCGATTCAGCGCGGAATTGGAATTTTTAGGGGTCCCCTTCTGACTTCCCATTACAGAACTGGCCCTAGGAATAAAGCGACAGCTCAGTTTTTGCTTGGTGATGGATTCGCGTTCACTGCTAGTGGTTTCATTCATAATCGACAACAATCGACTCAGAGCTAGTCTGCCGATTTCCTGTTTCGGGATTTCCACCGAACTCAAAGAAGGCTGGAACAGGGGGCTTGCGGGCAGGTTGTCAAAGCCGATCACGGCTGCGTCCTGCGGAATCCGATACTTCAAGGACTGCAAGGCCTTGATGCAATTGTAGGCAATATAATCATTGGCGCAGATCAGGGCCTGTGGCAACTCATACTTCTGCAGCAGGCCCTTCATCTCTGTGGCATCAGGGTCTTCATACGGGTCAATACTGTAGCGGCGTTTTAATTCTACATCATAATAATCACAGGCAGTTTCCAGAGCGCTTTCCCGCTGATAAAAATTAGGAGTATTTTGTTTGCTTCCCACAAATGAAAGAGTCTGCCGCTTTTGTTGTACCAGATGCCGGACGATCTCATAGATCACATCGGTATTATTCATGTCAATAAAATCGTAGGGCAAGTGGTCGTAAATTGCGTCGATAAAGACAACAGGTCTATTTAGTGCTCTTGTCAGGGCATCAAGTTCGTCAGCTTCCAGTTCTGTGGCAATAACAATATAGCCAAGCCCCGACTGTCGGGTTTGCGTATACAGAGCATCCTTGTTTGTTTCTCCATTCCAATGCAGAGTCTGTACTTCCAGCTGAACATTTTGTCGTTGTTTTTGCTGCATGGCATACTGCATCATGCCCATGATATAGCCATCGATGAAACTCTGGTGATGTTCGCCGAGGATGTGCCCGTGCTTGACTACCTGCAGAACCCGCACCGACAGCATCCGGGTACCCGCATTGGGCCGGGAGCCCTGCTTCCCCGCCCGGTAGTAGCCCAATTCAAAGGCCTGTTCGCGGATTTTCCGGGCCAGGGCCGGGCTGACTCCTTTTTTGTGATTCAGGGCTAGCGATACCGTGGCAGGGGATACTCCCAGCTGCTGAGCCAGTTGTCGGATATTCAGCATAAGGTGAGTGTAATGAAAACTCTTTGGGCGTTGAAGCTATGTGGGATTTTTCTGTTTAGTTGTGATCATGTTAGTATATATGAATAAGTTGCTGTTTTTGTTTAAACAGATCTGTCTATGTTTGATTATGTTGTAACTTTTGTTTGACAAGTGCAAATACAGGGGTTATGCTTTGGTCTGTCAGAAGTTCGCCTTGTTTTTTATTGTTTGAATTATGGGAACCCCTAAAAATTCCAATTCCGCGCCAGACGAAGGGATTTTTTAAAGTGCCCTTATGATGCCTTGAGGCCTCCATTTGACAACAGAAAAATCAATGTTTTTTAGAGGTACCCTCTAATATTCTCTGGAATGATCCTGATGAGAGAAGTTTTTTTATCATTTGCCTCGGGCTTATTTGTTGGTGGTCTGTTTACGCTGATTAAATTGCCCATACCAGCTCCGCCTGTGCTTTCAGGGGTGATCGGAATATTGGGGGTTTATTTAGGGGCAGTGATTGTAAACTATTTCTTAAAATAAGGGGACCTCTAAAAATTTGCTTTTGATGCCAGACGAAGGGATTTTTTGCGGCAGCGAGGAACGGAAGCCGAGGCATACTTTGTTGTATAGTAAGTATTTCGTGACAAAGCTGCTCCGTGAAAAAGACCGAGTCTGGCGCGAAATTGGAATTTTTAGAGGTCCCCATAAGGTTAAGAGCTTTTGTTTCTAATTGAAAATGCTTTGATTTATACATGTGATTCACGAAATACCGTGATTCAAGGGCATATATTTGTTGAAAAGGGAGTGATCAGCAAGGTCGCTGCGGGAGCTCCGGGACCAGAGCTTCGCGCCGGAGTAAGCACGGTCCATGATGCTGCAGGTGCTCTGCTCAGTCCTGGTTTTGTCAACGCGCACACGCATATCCCGATGGTCCTGTTCCGCGACTTGGGCGAGGATATGGCGGGGAAAGATTTGCTGTTCAAACTCTTCTTCCCCATTGAAAAGGCTTTTGTCAGGCCGGAGCTTGTCTACGATGCGGCGGTACTCTCATGCATGGAATTGCTGAGCGGCGGCGTAACCTGCTTTGCCGATATGTATTACTTTGAAGAGCAGGTTGCCGCAGCGGCAAAGAGCTTGGGGCTACGCGCCGTTCTGGGCCAGACAATAGCCAATTTCCCAACTCCCGACGCGCCTGAGCCTTATGGTGGCCTTGATTTGGCCTGTGATTTTGTCTCCGACTATAAAGAAGATGACTTGATAACTCCCGCTTATGCTCCACACGCGTCTTACAGTGTAAGCGGAGACTTGCTAAAAGAGATCAATCGCTGTGGACAAGAGGATGGTGTTCCGGTGCTGATCCATCTGGTTGAAATGCGGAATGAAGCTGAGTTAATGTGGGAGAAGCTCAAAGAAAATTGCGAGCAGATTTCGCCAATCCGCTATTTGGAAAAGCAGGGTCTGCTTAGTCCTCGTTGGCTGGCCGCGCATTGCATTCAGGCGGATGATGAGGATTTGCAGATATTAAGAGAATGCGGAGTGCGGGTGTCACACAACCCGTTATCGAACCTCAAGGGAGAGCAGGGAACGGCTCGGGCACCGGAAATGTCGCGCTGTGGTATCCCTGTGGGGCTGGGAACGGATGGCCCGTTGGGGGGCAATACCCAGCATTTGTTTGCTGCGATGAGTTATGCATACTACCTCCATAGAGCCCGGCTAAAGAGTCATACTGCGGTGAGTGCTGGGGATGTGCTGCGCTGGGCAACTTTTGGAGGAGCAGAGGCATTGGGTCTTGCGGACGAGATCGGTTCGCTGGAAGTGGGTAAGCAGGCGGATATGATTTTATGGCGCAAGGACAGTCCGGCTCTGTATCAGCCGCTGGATATTGCTGCCGCGATTGTTTTGACCAGTGGTGCGCAAGATATCGATAGTGTCTGGGTCGCGGGCAGGCAAAAGCTTTCCGGCGGACGACTGTTGTACGAGGCTTGTGATGATGCCCTGTCAAAAGCCCGCAGCTGGCGCAGTGAAATTGCGGCGTACTGTTCAGAGCAAGGTATCCTGACTCCGGGCAATGTATAACCAAGAGTAAAATATGAATAAACAAAAGATACCTACGCCGCACATCAGTGCCAAGACTGGTGACTTTGCCGAAACGGTGTTGATGCCCGGCGATCCGCTCAGGGCCAAGTTTATTGCCGAGGACTTCCTCCAGCCGGTAAACTTGATTGGTAGCGTACGCGGCATTTATGGCTATACGGGAAGCTACAAAGGACAAAGAATTTCGGTAATGGCCTCGGGCATGGGAATCCCTTCCATCTCAATTTACGCTTATGAACTGTTTCAGTTTTATGGTGTGAAACGGATAGTCCGGATTGGCTCTGTAGGTGCGCTGCAGGATTCCCTGTGTTTGAGGGATATCTTGTTGAGCATGGGGGCCAGTACTGATTCCAAAGTAAACCGCAAACGCTTTTGGGGTCATGATTTTGCTGCGATTGCAGATTTTCACTTGCTTGAAACTACAGTAGTCAAGGCGCGGGAGCTTTCTATTCCAGTGCATGTGGGTAACACCCTGACGGCAGACTTGTTTTATGAGCCCGAGGGTCTAAAGTCTTTTGAGCATTATCGAAAGATGGGAATACTCGGTGTGGAAATGGAAGCTGCGGGGCTTTACGGTGTTGCGGCGGAACTGGGCAAAGAAGCACTCTGCGTTTTGAGGGTGAGCGATCACATCCTTTCAGGTGAGAATATGAGCAACGAAGAGCATCAGTTTGGCTTTGAGCAAATGAGTCACTTGGCTTTGGAAGCTGCGCTTTGTTTTTAGTGCGAGAATCAATTTTATGGCAACCTTTAAAAATCGTCAAATAAGGAGCTTACGATGAAAAAAATCATAAGTACGATTTCTATACTGGCCTTGTTGGCCAGTTGTGTTTCAGGCACATCTTATTCTCCTCCGGAGAAGGTCCAGTTACTTGCTACGCATAGCATTGACACAGGGCAGATACTTGGTAAATATGCTATTGGAGGGCTTTCTGCGATTGTAGTTCTGCCGGATGGGAGTTTTATAACCTTGACGGATTCCCGGAGTACGAAGAAGGAAGGGCCATCACGTTTCTACACAGGGCATATCAGTTTTCAGAATGGAGTTATGAAGGGCTTGGACTTGCGGCGTACCATCGCTTTTATAAAACCTGATGGTACTGAGTTTGCCGAGAAAGAAAGAGATCCGGAAGCCTTCGTTTTAAGCGATGATGGAAATCTGCTCTTTGCTTCTGAAAGAAGCAATACGCTGGAGCTTGCCTCAGTCGAAAATGGGGCGATTACAAAGACGATGGACCAGTTCCTGCCCGGATACTATTATGGTGAAGAAGGACTGCGCGGGAATCAAGGCATTGAAGGAATGAGTCTTTCACCTGATGGCAAATATTTGTTCTTAGCCAGTGAGTCAGCCTTGGTGCGCGATGGGGATGTAGCAAGCCCCGAAAATCCTGCGGTATCGCGCATTCTCAAAATGGAAAAGAGTGGTAATGGATACAAAGTGCTTGCCGAATATCCCTATTTGGTATCAAAAATACCTATCGTGAGTGCCGAATTCAATGTTCAGGACAACGGGGTCTCGGACATTCTTGCCCTGGATGAACATCGTCTGATTTTGATTGAGCGCAATGGTTACGCAGTTAAGCCTAATTATGCCGGCTTTGACTTCAATATTCGTCTCTACCTTGTCGATTTATCTGTGGCCGACAACATTTCCGGGCAGGCCCAGGTACCCTCAAGCGCCAAAATGGCTGGTAAAAAATTACTGTTTAATTTATCTGATTTCGTTGATACACCAGATAATGTTGAGGGTATCTCTTTCGGCCCAGATATCGGGAAAAGTAAAACGATAGTTTTGGTTTCTGACAATAACTTTTCCAATCATCAGGCGACAAAATTTTATCAGTTTAAAGTCCCTTATGAAATTTTGGAGAGTAGTAATTAGGGAGCACCCCTAAAAAAGGAGATTTTTTTATGAAACACAATGTTCTGTATTTCTTGTGCATTTTTGCCTTTCTTTTTGTGGCTTGTAACAAGCAGAAGCAACAGAAAGAACGAGCAACAGAAGAGCAGGAGCCTCTTAAAGTGGTTTTTATGGTCAACGGTAATTTAGGGGACCTGTCATTTTTTGATTCGGCCAATCGGGGCATGAGCATGCTCAAACAAAAGTATGGCAACAAGATCACAGTGAAGACGATTGAAGCATCAACGGACGACACAAAGTGGCAGCCCGCTCTTGAAGACCTTTCTGATCAGGATTGGGACGTGATTATTGTCGGCACCTTTACTATGGTGGAAATTCTTAAGCAAGTCGCATCCCAATATCCTGAAAAAAGGTATATTATTTTTGATGGAGTTGTCAGTGAAGAGAGTAATGTATACTCGATCGTATACAAGCAAAATGAGGCGTCCTTCCTCGCTGGAGCTGTGGCGGCGAAAGTCACTTCCTTAAAGAACAATTCCATCGTCAATGCTGGCGAGAAAAAGATAGCGTTTCTCGGGGGCTTGGAGATTCCGGTTATCAATGATTTCCTCGTGGGCTACATAGAAGGGGCAAAATATTCCGAGCCGGATATCGAGGTACTGATCTCTTATATTGGTAGTTTTGATGACTCGGCAAAGGGAAAAGAGCTTGCTTTGGTGCAATATCAGCAAGGGGCGGACATAGGTTTTAACGTTGCAGGTGCGGCAGGCCTTGGCCAACTGGATGCGGCAAAAGAAGTGGGCAAATATGCTATTGGAGTGGATTCCGACCAGTCTCTGCTGTTTAAGAGCAGCGACCCTGAAAAGGCTGCTTTGATAGTCACTTCCGCTTTGAAGCGGGTTGATAATTCACTGGTTCGAGCTATAGATAAACATCTGGACGGAAGTTTGCCATATGGACAGATAGAATCCTTGGGTTTTGCCGATGGCGCTGTCGGTATTGCGGCAAATGACAACTACAGAGATATTGTCCCGGAAGATGTCCGTTCCTACATCGAGCAGGTGCGTAGCGATATTTCTTCGGGTGTGATTCAGGTCAGCACTGCGTTTGGCATGAGTGATGAGGACCTGAATAAACTAAAGAATTCTGTGCAATAAATTGTAGGCCCATGTGTCTGCTAAATACATAGGCCAATTTTTTCAGGAGGCAACAATGAATAAAATAAAATATTTCCCCATATTGGGCATTTGCTTTGTTTTGCTGATCGCTCAATCCTGCGTTTCCCGCGTTCCGGAAAACAAACCCGTGGCGTTGACGATTTTTCACAACAATGACGGTGAGAGTAGCTTAGTCGCTGATGATGAAGGATATGGCAGTGCTTCGGCCTTTGTCGCTTTACTGCGCAAATTGCGCAGTAAAGCTCAGAGCGAAGGAAGAGCGACATTGACGCTTTCATCCGGGGATAATTATCTCTCGGGTGTCGCCTTTACTGCATCGCGCAACGATAATGTCTATTATGATGCCAAAGTCATCAGTGCCATCGACTATGATGCGTTGGCGCTTGGCAACCACGATTTTGATTTTGGGCCTGACTTGCTTGCGGATTTTATTAACTCTGTAGACAAAAACGTCCCGTATGTGGCTTCCAATATTGATACTTCACAAGAAGCCAAGCTGAATTCCCTAGTGAAGTCAAGACGCTTGGTCTCGAGCGCAATTGTCATATCCCAAGGGCAATCGTTTGGTTTGATTGGTCTGATGACCCCCGAATTGAAAGCGGTCTCATCACCTCGGAATGTGAAGGTTAATCCCAACCTTAAGGATGTTGTCGCAGAGCAACTCGCATATATGGAAAAGTGGGGCGTCAACAAAATTGTTATCATTTCTCATTTGCAGGACTTGCAAGAAGAAATGGCATTGATAAAAGAATTGCGAGGCATCGATGTTGTAATAGGCGGCGGCGGTGATGAACTCCTTAAAAGCGAGGGATACCCGTTGATTCCCAAAGATCAGGAAGAGGAGGAGTTCGGATCCTATCCCCTATTGTTGAAAGATGCCGATGGGCGCGATGTGCCAGTTGTCACAACTCCAGGGAAATATCGTTATATCGGCAGACTGGATCTTACTTTTGATGCGGAAGGTCATATTTCGGGGGTTCCTACCGGGGGCTTGGTGCGTGTTGCAGGGCCCGAGACAGGTGTCCCCGATGCGGTTGCCAACGTAGATGCGGAGGTTCAGATCAATGCGGTGCAGCCGGTATTGGATTTTGAAAAGAGTTTGGATGTCTTTGATGTCGCAAAGACTGAAGTGAAACTGGATGGGACCAGACATCTGATTCGGACCAGAGAGACCAATTTTGGCAATCTGATTGCTGATGCCTTGCTTTGGCAGGCGCGCAAGCTCGCTGCGGATTTTGGTGCCCCTTCTCCCACAGTGGCAATCCAAAATGGTGGTAGCGTGCGTAAGAGCGTTGTTATTGAGGCTGGTCAACCGATTACAAGCTTGAATTTATTCACTGCTCTGCCGTTTTCCAACTTCCTGACCATCGTGCCGGATATACCTCCGGAACAGTTCAAACTGATCTTGGAAAATGCGGCAAGCCAGATTGAAGGTGTTAAAGGGCGCTTTGCCCAAGTAAGCGGCTTTAAGGTTACCTATGATTTGAGCAAACAGCCGCTGAAAATGGATTACGAAACCAACGCGATTACTCAGGAAGGCCATAGAGTGATTACGGTTCTGCTTGATGATGGACGCCATATTGTCAGAGATGGCAAAGTGGTTTCGGGCGCTCCCAAGCTGACCATCACTGCGCCTCGTTATATTGTTAAGGGTGGCGACCAGTATCCTTTTAACGGTGCACCGTTTACTTCTTTGAGCGTAGAGTATCGGGAAGCAGTGGAAAATTATCTGAAAGCTCCCGAATCAGAAGGTGGTCTCGGGGCCGTGGTCTCAAAATCGCAATATCCTCCTGGTGGTGGAACCAGGGTTATCTTTAGATAGTGATAAACCTCTGGAACTTCCATACTTCCGACTATGCTTCCGGCAGTGCCGGAAGTAATTTTCAGGGTACCTCTAAAAATGATATCGCTTCGCGAGAATGGTACAATCGCTCTACTTTTGCTTTGTCTTCGCCGCAGCGATTATACTGCGTTTTGATGGGAGACGAAGCTCCAATGCGAGCTGGCGCAGCATTGGAGAAATGGGGAGGGCCGCGAGCGCAGCCAGGCCCAACCATCCTTTTCTGCGAGCTGGCGCAGCATCTTTCTGTGGTGGGGAATTTTTAGAGGTGCCCTTTAGGGCTTCCCATTTGTGTGTTGAGAGTGTGTGTTGAGAGTAAAATTTAGATGTCAGATCCCGCGTGTGAAGAAATCTTAAGAATGGAGGGTATTACAAAGATCTATCCCAATGGTTTTGTGGCAAACAGAAATGTAGATTTTTCCCTCCATGCGAAAGAGATTCATGCCCTCATGGGGGAGAACGGAGCTGGAAAATCAACTCTGATGAAAATCCTTTTCGGCTTGGAGCAGCCGCAGAGAGGGAAAATATTTCTGCATGGCAGGGAAATCCAGATTGATTCTCCCGGATTTGCCATGCAGAACGGTATTTGCATGGTACATCAGCACTTTATGCTTGTGCCTTCGTTTACAGTTGCGGAAAATATGATTTTGGGTTTGGAACCGCTTCGTCGCGGGATGCTGAATATGGGAAAGGCAGTCCAACTCACGGAAGAAATCAGTCAAAAATATAATCTGCATATTGATCCCCGTGCCAAGGTGAAAAGCCTTTCTGTTGCTCAAAAGCAGAAGGTGGAAATCCTCAAAGCTCTGTTGCGCGGTGCGGAAATACTGATTTTGGATGAACCTACGGCTGTTCTGACTCCGCAGGAGACCGAAGAACTCTTTGCGCAATTAGATATTTTGAAAGAAAATGGGCATACGCTGGTATTTATTTCGCACAAATTAAATGAGATCAAACAAGTTTGCGACCGTGTTACTGTTCTACGGAATGGAAAGTTTATTGATACTGTTCGGGAACGGGACGTCACTAAAGAAGAAATTTCAAAACTAATGGTTGGCAGGGAAGTTTCTTTGAAAGTTAAAAAGAAAAAAGCCCGGACAGGAGCTGCGTCTTTGTGCGTGAGTAATCTTTCCCACCGCTGGAACAAAAAAGACTTACTCAAAAATCTAAGCTTTACAGTGCGCACAGGAGAAGTACTGGGTGTTGCCGGAGTAGAGGGCAATGGTCAGGAGGAGCTAGTCAATATAATTACCGGGATGGACAAGTTACAACAGGGTAGTGTCAAGGTAAACACTGTCGATATTGGTGCGCTTTCTGTAAGAAATATTCGCGATCTCAGTTTAGGCCACATTCCTGGAGACCGCATAGAATACGGTGTCGCTCCGGGGGCTTCAATTCAGGATAATTTGGTGGTCAATCGATATTATCAGCGTGATTACAGCAATAAATTTCTACTTTTAAAATTGCAGCGGATTAGCAAAGAATGTACTGAGTTGGTATCTCGGTATGATATCAAATGTAGTTCTATAAAACAGAATATCAAAGACCTTTCAGGGGGGAACATGCAAAAAGTCGTGATTGCACGTGAGCTTTCTGCAGCCCCCAAGCTTCTTGTGGCCAATCAGCCTTCCAGAGGGGTCGATGTCGGTTCTGCGGAGTCCATCTACCAGAATATTATTACAATACGCGATGAGGGGACGGCAGTACTGTTGATTTCTTCTGATTTGAATGAAGTATTACAGTTAAGTGATCGCATGATTGTACTGCATAATGGCCAGATTGTTGCACATCTGGAACATCCGGAAACGTATTCTGACAGTGAAATTGGCCAGTATATGTTGGGGATTAAAATTCAGAGTAAAGATGAGATTGATAGAGCTGTGGCATTATGAAATCAAAAGAATATTATTTTGAGATATTTCGTACACTTGGAGCCCTTGTCCTTTCTTTTGCGATTGCCACACTGATTATACTCAGCGTTAGTGAACAGCCATTGGAGGCTTTGGGCCTGTTTATAAGTGGTCCGCTTCAGTCATTGCGCCGCTTTAGCAACGTGATTGAAATGTTGATTCCCCTGACTTTTACGGGTTTGGGCTTGAGTATTATTTTCCAGTCAAACGAATTTAACATTTCCGCTGCCGGAGTCTTCGTTCTCAGCGCGGTTATTACGGCGGTGGTCGCTATTTTTGTCCCCCCTGTTTTGGGGCCTGTGCTGCCGTTGTTGTGTGGAGCACTTGTCGGGGCTATATGTACTGCCATTCCCGGTATCCTGAAATTAAAGTGGCGTACCAGCGTCTTGGTTTCGTCATTGATGTTGAATTACATCCTATATAACTTGGCACTGTACATTATCAATAACTATGCCAAAGACGAGACTTCCGGGGCTTGGGTATCTTATCCGTTTCAGCTTGCTACCCTGTTGCCGACGTTGCTCCCCGTAGGCCGTGTTCATTTGGGTATCGTTATCGCAGTGTTCACAGTCGCGTTCAGTTATAGTTTTTTGTATGAGTCGAAGTGGGGTTATGCCATCCGCATAGTCGGGTTGAACCCTAATTTTTCCAAATATGCCGGGATTCACGTGATGAAAACAATCTTGCTGGCCCAGTTGGTCGGTGGTGCCATTATCGGCTTGGGCGGTGGCGTTGAGATCTTGGGGATGTACCAGCGCTATCAATGGCAAATTATGCCCGTTTATGGCTGGGATGGAATTATTGTAGCTCTGATTGCCAGAAATAATCCTGTTTTTGTGATTCTGGCTTCTTTTTTTCTGTCGTATATACGAGTTGGTTCTGATATTATGTCCCGCTTCACGGATGTTCCGAATGAGGTGGTAATGATCATCAATGCCTTCATTATATTGACAATCACCGCAGAGAGATTTCTCGTGGGTTTCTACCAGAAACAGTTGGGGAAAAGTGCTCTCATAGAGCGTGGCGGGGAGCGCTAGGAGCATCATGCAGAATTTTCTAATGGTTGTATTTTCAACTTCTTTCATTTTTTCTGTTTTGCGCGTTACTGCGCCAATATTATTTGCGGCTTTGGGGGTTTTGGTATCGGATAAAGCTGGTGTCATTAATATCGGTTTGGAAGGCATGATGTTGTTTGCCGCACTTGCGGGGGTGATTGGCAGCTGGCTGAGTCGGAGTCCGTGGGTAGGCTTGGTCTCGGCCCTGTTCGTTGGAATGCTGCTGGCGTTAGTTATGGCGTATTTTATTCTGCGCTTGAAAACGAATATGATCTTGGCCGGAATTGCCATTAATACTCTTGCGTCCGGCGGAACGGTGTTTTTACTTTATCTGATCACCGGAAATAAAGGTATCTCCAGCAGTATCAAAAGTTATGTCATACCAGAGCTCAACCTGTCTCTACTCGGCTCCATTCCCGTTGTCGGAGAGATCATATCGGGACACAACCTTTTGACTTATCTAAGTTTCATCAGTGTGTTTGCGGTATATATTTTTATCTATAAGACAAAAACCGGCTTGCGGATCCGAGCTGTCGGGGAAAACATCGAAGCCGCTCGTTCGGTCGGGGTCAATACCAACAGAATACAGTATATAGCTCTTCTAAGTAGTGGTTTGCTCGCGGGCTTTGGGGGTGCATATATGTCCATGGGCTATATCTCTTGGTTCGCCGCAAACATGACTTCAGGCAGGGGCTTTATAGGCCTTGCGGCTGCTGCTATGGGGGGAACTCCCTTGGGGACTATGCTCTCTTCTCTGTTATTTGGTTTTGCTGACGCCCTTTCCAACGCTGTTCAGGCATTGCAACTGCCTTCGGAGTTTGTGCGCATGATACCATATGTTGCGACAATTATCGGTATCACGATTTATTCCGCAAAAAAGAAAACAAAAGGGAAACTCTAAAAACTTCAATTTTACGCTCAGTAAGCGAATTGTCAGAGATTTTCGATAGTCACTTAGGGGGATTATACTATGGCAAAAATAAAAGTGCTCTTGGTAGGTGAGTCTTGGTCGGTAAACAGCCTTCACAGCAAGGGTTTTGATACATTTTCCACCACACATTTTTCCGATGGCATGAAGTATCTTCGTGAAGCTTTAAAAGATTCTTCTGTCGATTTAATTCATATGCCTGCACATGTGGCGCAGTCCGAGTTCCCTTATCGCAGCGAAGACCTAAAGCAATATGATGTGCTATGCCTCAGCGATATAGGCGCAAATACCTTTCTTCTGCCCGCTGAAGTTTTTACGCAGATGAAGCGTCTGCCCAATCGCTTGCGAGTGATACAGAGTTATGTTGAAGCTGGCGGCGGTTTTTTGATGTGTGGTGGCTATTACAGCTTCCAGGGATTTCAAGCCGGAGCTTTTTATCATCAGTCGCCAATCGAGGAACTTTTACCCTTGGAAATGCTGCCTTACGATGACCGCTGGGAGGCCCCTGAAGGCGCAGAACCCTTATTTACAAAGAATGGAAAGACTCATCCCATTCTCCAGGGAATTGACTCAAATATTCCCTATGTCCTTGGTTTTAATAAAGTAAAGCCCCAAAAAGGGGCAGACATTCTGTTGGAATTCTCCACAGCATATAAAAATTATCCTTTACTACTCACAGGATCTTATGGTAAAGGTCGTACGGCTGCCTTTACTTCGGATATCGCACCACACTGGCTCTCGCCTGAATTCTGTGCTTGGGCGGGCTATAAAACCTTGTGGGAAAATTTGTTTTGTTATTTGGGCGAGAAATAGGAAGTACGGGTACCTGTAAAAAAGGAGCCGCATAATGGACACTGGCATACCCACTCCCCACATCAACGCCGGGCAGGGAGACTTCGCCCCTACCGTATTGATGCCGGGTGATCCGCTACGGGCACAGTGGATCGCCGAGAATTTTCTGGACGCTGCCACACAGGTCAACAAAGTGCGCAATATCTTCGGCTACACCGGACGCTATCGGGGCAAAAGAGTCTCCGTGATGGCCTCCGGCATGGGAGTGCCCTCCATTTCGATCTACGCACAGGAACTGTTTCAGTTCTACGGCGTAAAAAACATCGTGCGTATCGGCTCTGCGGGGGCCTTGCAGCAAAATATCCAGATTAAAGATCTATTGATTAGCATGGGGGCCAGTACCGACTCCCAAGTTAATCGCAAACGCTTCCGGGGCCACGACTTTGCCGCCATCGCCGATTTTCATCTGCTCGAAACAGCGGTGGCACAGGCGCGGGAACAGCAGATTCAAGTGCGGGTAGGAAATACACTGACTGCCGATTTGTTCTATGACCCGCAGGGCGCGGAAGCCTTTGCCCAGTATCAGAAGATGGGTATCCTGGCCGTTGAAATGGAGGCCGCAGGACTCTATGGCGTGGCTGCGGAACTGGGCAAACAGGCCCTGTGCATCCTTACGGTCAGCGATCATATCTGCACGGGTGAGTGCATGAGCAGCGAAGAACGGCAGCTGGGCTTTGAGCAAATGTCCCGCCTGGCTTTGGAATCGGCGGCAGCCTTTTAGAGCTTCGCATAAGAGACTTCTCTAAAGAAAAGAACCCCATGCCCGCCGCCGATACACCACTTCCCGTTCTCTCGTTTGGCTCACTGAACATCGACCATGTCTATCAGTTGGATCACATCGTCAGGCCCGGCGAAACCACCTCAGCCTCCGCCTATGCCGTCTATCCCGGAGGCAAGGGCCTGAACCAGTCACTGGCCATGGCCCGCGCCGGGCTACCAGTCTGCCACGCCGGGCGAGTGGGGGGCGAAGGACTCTGGCTCTGCGATGTGCTTGCCGAATCGGGTGTGAACTGTGGGCACATAGTGAAACTGGACGGCGCACACACTGGACACGCCATAATTCAAGTGGCGGGCAATGGTCAGAATAGCATCGTACTCTATGGCGGAGCCAATCAAGGCTGGACCGAGGCCGCCATTACCCGGTTGTTTGCGCAAGACTGGCGGGCAATAGTCTGCCAAAACGAAATGAACGGTCTGCCAATACTACTGCGCTGTGCCCGTAAAAAAAACATCCCCGTGATTTTCAACGCTGCACCCTACAGTACCGATCTTGAAATTGCGGAAGCAGAATTCCACAGCCTGCACAGCCTGTTGGTAAATGAAACCGAGGCAATGGAACTGGCCGGAAGAGATGATATTGCCATGGCATTCGCTGAGCTCAAAATTCGCTACCCGAATGTGCGCTTGGTGTTGACTTTGGGTGAGGCTGGTCTGCAAGCCGCTTACCGGGGTCGGGACTACCTGATACCGGCCTTTCCCGCAAAACTGGTCGACACTACGGCAGCAGGTGATACTTTTGCCGGTTACTATGCCGCCTCCATCTTGGGGCAGTTCCCTGGCAAAAATGATCTGGAAACTGCCTTGCTGCTGGGCAGCCGGGCCGCAGCGCTGGCAGTGAGCCGGGCCGGCGCGGCTCCGTCAATACCATACCGGGGCGAGCTGCAAGAGAAGTTCACTCCCGTTCTTCACTGAGGGGAGAGCATTGACGAAGTGGGCAATAGCAAAATACTCACAGAAAGCGATACCATTTTAGAGCTGCCCTTAAAGCTTAGCAAAAATAACGCAGCCCGTTGATAAAAATATCCTGATTGAGCGAAACAGCATTTGAAGAGCCGGATCCGGCAGCCTGCGCCACATTGCGGTACAACTGTGAACCACGCCGCTCCGAATGAGCCATTTTCCCCAGAATGCGGCCATCGGCAGAGCAAAGCGCCTCAATACCGGCGGCAGAGCCATTGATATCTTCCCGGTAAACCGCCGCGATCTGCTGCTGTTGACGCAGCCGTTTCAGCAGCGCAGGCGGTAGCAACAAGCGGCCTTCGCCGTGGGAGACCGGCAGCAGAAAGTCCCGACCACTCATGCCCCGCAGCCAGGGAGACGGGGTGGGGCAGACGCGGCACAGCTCCAGATCGGCAATATGGCGACCCTGGCGATTATGGGTAATGCCCAGCCCCTCGCGGCCATAGGCCGCTCCTTGTTGCCAGTCGCGACCATAAGGCAGCAAGCCGCACTTAATCAAAGCCTGGAAACCATTACAAATCCCCAAAATCAAGCCGTTCCCGGCCAACAGCCGATCGATGGCCCGGGCCACTTGCGGCTCGCGCAGCACCGAAGCGATGAACTTGGCGCTGCCATCCGGCTCATCGCTGGCGCTGAAACCACCGGGCAGGGCCAGTATCCGGGCCCCGTCCAGCAGCTCCGCCAGCAGCTTCAGCGACTGTTGCATGCTGTGTTCACTGAGCAAATTGATGACCGGGCTGCACAATTCCAGTTGCAGCTCTTGCTGCAACTCGTTCTGCAGTTTTTCAGCGGCCATGGCAAACGAGTGCAGCATATCGTCCTCACTGTTGCTGCCGGGGAATACCGGGACCACCAGACGCAGTGCAGGAGGCTGCAGCTGCTCTTTATAACAGCTAAGCTCCGGGGCCGGCCTTTGCCGGGCCTCACGCAGCAGCTCTCGCTGCTGATCCGAGGCCCGGCGATCTGAAGCCGAATCAACGGGATAATAACCCGGTTCCTTCTGCCAGTGGCACCAGGCCCGGTAAGCCGGAGACCGGGCACTGAGGCCGAGCTGCTGCTGTGGAATTCCTTTCTGTGAGAATTGCTGCGGCCACACAATGGCTTCTTCGCCCAAGGCGCAGTCGATCAAGTCAGCAATCTTGCGTAGCTGCGGACTCTCCGGCAGGGCTGTCGAACTTGCCAGCAGCATCGCGCTGAAGCCGGGATCAGCGGCATAGGGCAGTAGAAATGTGCTCTCGTAGACCTTCAGCAAAGCTCGCTTGGGAGCAGAGCCAAACGCGAGCAGAGCCAATGCTGCCAGTACACCTTCGGCCCCAACCAATCGGGTCGAGACCTGCCCCGACTCTGGCAATCCCTCAAGGTACTCCCAGTACTGTCGGATGCGCTCGTAATCAGGGCTTTGCAGCGGCTTGAAAGAGCTTTGGGGCCGACACAGCAGATAGAGATGGCGGGCACTAGGCAGCCAGCCCGCCGGGCGCAGGGCGCGGCACGGTGCACTGCCGAAGGCAAAGGAGCTGAGCACTGGCGGTACCCGCAAGTCTTCAAAGCTTCCACTCATGCTGTCTTTGCCACCGATTGCGGCCAGACCCAACTGCTGCTGAGCCGTCAGCACACCCAGCATGGCCGCAGATATCTGGCCCCACAACTGAGGCGTATCCAGCCGGGGAAAATATTCCTGTAACGAAAGATAAATGTGGCGGCGCTCAGCCCCGGCAGCCAACAGCTTGGCCGCCGACTGAACAATGGCAACCTGAGCGCCGAGAAAGCTGTTCTCACTGCTCAGGTAAGGGTCATAGGCCCAACTGATCAGCGAAGCATGCCGCGATTCACGGTACGAATAGTCTTGCGCTCGTTCGCTGCCCCGACCCCAGAAATGCAGCGGAATCAACTGAGCCGATACTTCGCTGCGCCCATAAGTCCTCTCGATTTCTTGCCAGTCGGTTTCCTCCGTATCTGCCGGCTGCTGGCGCGGGTAGGGCTGAAACAGAGTGGAAGCGCCCACACTGCTGTCAAACATATGCTGCAAGCCACGCTGGCCAGCCACTTGAGGATGGCGCAGTATTTCGCAGAGCCGGGCTTCAATAGAAGTGTCCGGACTGCTGTCGGCCTGAGCCAGGGACTGGTCCAGCTTCCGCCCCGCCGTCCTCCATAGACGGGAGAACTCTTCGGGCTCATAGGGGCGCAAGTGCTCCGGGGCAAAGCGCACTTCGGCGCGTCGGGCAAACCCCGAGCTGTCGAGAAAATCACGGGCCAGCTGAGCAATTTGCCGACCGCGATACAACAGCCGAAAAACGGGGGGGCCTCCAGCCGGACTCCGTTGCGCCGTGACACACCCCAGCCGAACGACTGCAATGCCCTCGCTCTCCGCCTTCTCTCGGAAAGTCTGCCAGTCGGCAGCAGCGATGACCACCGCCATTCGCTCCTGTGACTCGGAAACGGCCAGTTCATCCGGCCTCAGACCTTGATATTTGGTGGGCATAGCGGCCAGTTCCAGCTCCAGGCCCCTGGCAATCTCACCGACCGCCACAGCAACGCCTCCGGCACCGAAGTCATTGCAGCGTTTAATCAAATGCCCCACATCGCTGCGTCGGAAAAAACGCTGTAGTTTGCGCTCCTCAATCGGGTTGCCACGCTGCACTTCGGCGGCGTTGCTAATCACCGTGTCTCTGCTGTGAGCCCGGCTGGAACCCAAAGCTCCGCCGATGCCGTCCCGGCCGGTGGCTCCACCGAGTAGCAGAATCAAGTCTCCCGGCTGAGGTTCCAGGCGCCTGACCTGTTCGGGCCGGGCTACGCCCACCACCATGCCGCACTCAAAGCGCTTGGCTGCAAAACCGTGATGGTACAACTCGATTACCAGGTTGCTGGCCAGACCGATGCGATTGCCATAGTCTGAAAAGCCGCGAGCGGCCTCGCTGGCGATCTTGCGCTGCGGCAGCTTGCCGGATCTTATATTGGCTTGCCGCTGATTCGGGCTGGCCGCCCCGCTCAGGCGCAGGGCTTGATAGACATAGCTCCGGCCCGACAACGGATCGCGGATCGCCCCGCCCAGACAGGTCGCCGCACCACCGTAGGGCTCAATTTCGGTGGGGTGATTGTGGGTTTCATTCTTAAACATCAGCAGACGCCGCCGGGACTTTGCCTCTGAATGCTCATCCCGGCCTGCTTCGGCATCAACAAACACCGAACAGGCGTTGACCTCGGCACTGATTTCCACGGCATCCATGTAGGGCCCCGGCTGCAAAGTTTTGAGGGCGCGTGCTCCTAGTGTGGCGATATCCATCAAATTCTGCGGCCGCTGCGCGATGCCACATTTTTGCCGCAGGTCCTGGTATAAATTCCAGGCTGCTTTCAGCTCGGCAGGGAGCTCAGGGCGAGCCACAGTTTCCGGGGTCTGCTCTCCCATCTCCCAGTTCAGCTCGGTGTGAAAGGTCGTATGGCGGCAGTGGTCAGACCAGTAGACCTCCAATATCCGCAATTCGGTCAGGGTTGGCTCACGGGGCTCCGCCAGAGCAGTCAGGCCGGAAAGTTCCTGGCCGCTGTAATAGGCATGGATGTAAGCCAAATTCGCATCGTCAAAGCGCAGACCGATCTGGTCGGCCCAAGTGCGCAGCACCTGGGCCTCAGGATGCAGCCCCGTCAGTGAAGGCAAAATGACTTCATAAGGTAGCTCTCCGGCTGCGGAGCCAAGGGAGCCATCGTTGCTCTCCGATTCGGCTGCCACCCGGCAATCCGCCTGCTCTCGGGCACTGTAGGAAAACTTCCGGAGATCCTTGACCTCCAGCTCCAACGGTGCCCACAAATACCGGTGCATCGAATGGAGGCGGCCCGGACTGAGGCGGCATTCTGCCTGTGATGAGCCCGAAGGCTTTGGCATCAATACATAAAGCCAGAAGCAGCGCACGCTGTGCAGCTGCACACCCGCCGCCCACTCTCTGCTCCAGAGTGTCCAGCAGTCCTGCACGGCCTGGGCCCTGGGGTCAAACTGGGCCGCCGGCATCTCATAAGCCAGACAGGAAGGCTGAGCACCCGCTGCAATATGCTTTGTGAACTCTGATATTTCAGGGAGCAAAGACTGCCAAGCAGACCTGCAAGCAGACTCTCCCGGCTTCGTTCCCAGATATTCCGGTTGTCCGGAAAAGGCCTGGATCAAGTGCCGATCGCAGACCGGGTCGGCCAATTGCAGCTCGGCAAAGCGGGACACAATATCTCCGCAGTCCGGGCATTCAGGAGAGCCTGCTGTTTCAGGCAGTGCCAAGCATAGGTCATAGCCCTGGAGCTCGACTGCACCGGCCAGCTCACTGACTCCGGCATAATGCTGTAATTCGTGCAATAAAGCAGCTGCTTTGCCAGCCCGCTGATTGTAGACAAAAATGCGAAATAATTGTGAAGACATTCCGTTTGCTTACCCTTCTGAGCTTAGCTTGCAGCAAAGTCAGAAAAAATGACAGAGAGGTTCCCCAAAGATTTCTCCTAAAAAAAGCTCCGGAAATCCTTCAGGATTTCCGGAGCTTCCGACGCATAAGAAACTGTTGGGAACCTCTAAAAATCATATCGCTTTTTGCGAGCTGGCGCAGCCAAGCCCGACCTTCCTCATTAAGCAAGGGCCTGCCACCTCTTCTGACAAAGCTGTTCGTTTCAAAAGAGCGAGCAAGACCGCAAAATTGGAACTTTTAGAGGCCCCCTTTGGAGGCTCCCTGTTGAGAATTCACCGAACCAGAGATGTTTGACCATAGCGAGGCACTGAAGCGTATCTGTTGCATGACGAAACTGCTTGCTAAAAACTGTGACCATAACATTTGATCATGACCGAGAATAAAAATTCGGGCAGTTTCTAAACAGGTTTCGGTGGATTACCTACGCTTACTGGTCCTGCTGGTTTTGGCACTGGTTTTGCGGATCGTCTTTCTGGGCACCGCCTTGCGAACGGCAGCTCTGCGGCCAACGGTCTTTTTTGCAGCAGCTGTCTTGCGTTTTGCCGTCTTTTTTGCGGCTGTTTTGCGCTTGCTGGCCTTCCGTCCCCTTACGCGGCGCACCGGAGGAGGCAACTGTAAAGGAGGTCTGCCGCGTCTTTTGGGAGGCTGAGGCAGTTCAAAAGTCCGGCGATATTCCCGGTTGCGATTAAATTCCTTAACAGCTTCCTCGACCAGAAAATCGTCTTCGATACCCTCCCGGGCTTCGATATGCCAGACATACAGGAATAGAATACCGAGAAGCTGCATGTAGCCCAGAGTTTCTTCGCTGGGCTTGCGAACGCGCTCTCTGTGGTAACGTACCAGCCAGGTGAAAAACGCCTGCTTCCCGTTGCGTAATCGACCTGTAGTGGCAACTCTGCCATTTTTTTCTGCGTAAGCCGAGATATAATTGCGAACATCGACAAAAATTGTTTCAGGAAGCCGCCCGATATGTTCGCGCTCGATCAACTCCCTGTACAGCTTCTTATAAACCCGTACATTCATAAGGTATAGCTCCTATCTTTTGAAGTTTCTTATTGCATCCCGCGGGGGAGAGGACAATACAAACTCGCTGTGGTGTTGCTCGAGAGTATATTTCTGCCATATTGTATCGACAAGATTATTTTTTAAGAAAAATAAAAAAATGGCTTTTACCTTGTTCTGCACTTTCAGAACTTTGGTTTCCTGTTAACAGATTCACGCTCTGTGTCTCTGCCCAACTCAGGGGTGCAGATAATATGAAATGGGGCGGGAAAGTTCCAGCAGTACCTTACATGTTATGAATGTAGGGGGATGCTAAAAATTCACTTTCAATACTCGGCCGCCGGGATTTTCCCGATATCGAAGAAGTAAATATATACAGGGTACCTCTAAAAATTCGCTTTCGATGCTGAGTGAGCGAGATTTTGCCGAGCGCGAGAAATGGAAGCCGAGGCATACTTTGTTGTATGGTAAGGCTTTCGTGACGAAGCGATTCGGCAATAAGATCGCCGCTCAGCGCGAAATTGGAATTTTTAGAGGTGCCCTACAGTAATCTTTTAGAGGTTCCCTTATGAATCTGCCCGGTGACCAGATCACTGCTGAGTCCAGAATTAGAGTTTTTAGAGTTATCCCTTGGGGCTCTACAGGGAGGCTTACAGCAAAATCTGCCATGGCCTTTTCATTGTGTTGATCAGGCTGTACAACGCAGCAATGTGTCTCAACGTGAAAAAGCCTCCGCTCCCGCCAAACCTGAAGGCCGGAACCGAGGCTTTTGCCGTGATGATATGCAGAAAAAAATGAAGGGAATTTTTAGAGGTACCCATAAATAGGCTCCTCAGCTTTTCCAGGCTCGTAACGCATCGGGGCAAAACTGCCAAGTACAGCCGTGTGCTTGCAGTTGGAACGGACGTTCGCTGTCGGGTCTTTTCTGTGGATTACTTTGTCTCTGGCTCTGCTGGTTCCGGTAATGCTGCTCCCATTGTCGGGACAATTCTGTTGCAAACCGCAGTGGCAAACGTTTGCGGCGTTGCTCACCGCGCTGTAAACGGTCAAAAATCAAAAAAATCAGCTCAATTCGCAGCGGTTGAGCCAGTTTGCGGAAATCACCCTGCCATTCCAGGCAAGGGCCTCCCACTCCCGTTTCGGGAGAGTCCGACAAGAGTTCCAGCTGTCCGCGCAGTTGCTCGCGATTTTGCTCCAGCCAGTCTTCCAGCAGCCCTAACTGCTGCTGGCTTCGTTGCAGTCCATGAACCAAGTTGGGAAGCAGGCGCTTGAGCTGGGGCAGAACCTGCCAGCGATAGAAATTGCGCAGACTGCTCTGACTGAAGTTTCCGGGGTCTTCCCAGTGGGGCAATTGCTGTAGCTCGGCCCACTGCTGTAAATCCTGACGGCCCCAGCCGGGTTCGGAATCGAGCCCGGAACTGAGTAAGGGCCGCCACAACTGTACGGCAAACTTTTCCCCAGTTCTTGCGATATTGGCCGGTTGCCACTGCCATTTACGCATTCCGGCCAAGGCCCCGGCCCCGGCTCCCCGGCCCAGACTCATGAAGAAGTTTTCCGCCTGATCATCGTTGTGGTGGGCCAGCACGATGGCACCGGAAAGGCACTGCGCGCTGGTATGGTCGTGCTTTTTCAAGTGTTGGGAAGACAGCTGATAATGACGAGAGAGCAAGGCCAGATAATGCTGCAAGCGGCGGTAGCGCTCGGTGCGGGCCAGATCTTCCAGACTCAGACCACGCCGCCTGGCCTGCTCTTGCAGCCAGCCGTCTTGAATGCGGTAGGACTGCAGGCTCAGGCCGAGGCGCTGGCAGTAGCTGGCTAGGGCGCCGGGGCCGGCTTCGGGGTGTCGGCTGCGGATACCGTGTTTCACATAGCAAGGGTGTAGCGGGCTGCGTCGCTGATCTACGGTGCAGCACAGTAAATGGAGCAGTACACAGGAATCCAGGCCTCCGGAAAGCCCTACGACCAGAGGGCCTGGTTCCAGAGCTCGCGCCGCATTGAGCAGGTGCCTGAACAACAGCTTTAGTTTTTTGTGACCAGAGGGAATTCGGCAGGGCAGGGGTTTAGGTGTTTGCTGAATGGTCAGTGGCGAAAATAAGGGCTGAGGAAGAGCCCGATTAGCAGGGTCAGGGGAACTTGCCAGATTCTGGGCGGGTTCCAAGCCACCAGCTGAAATATTCGAAGATGCCAAGTGTTCAGCCATATATTGTCAGCCTACCCATATGGTCTTTTATTGTGGTTCTGGGAGTTTCCCGATGGCCTGCTCGGTCAACCGGGTATCCTGCGATTGATCTGTGTTGCCAGTTCTTCTGCCCGTGCGCCCCGCAAAATCTGCTGCAGGGCCTGCCGGGCTCGCTTGAGAGAGCTATGATAAAGTTCCTCATCGGCCTTGCGGGGCTTGCCCAGTACATATTTGCTGAGTTGCCGGGTGTGTTCTCCGCGTTCTTCATGTTGCCGGCGGTCGCGGCCGGGATGGCCGATACCGATAAACAAGCGCCAGAAGTTTGCTTGCAAGCCGCCTTCACGCAGAGAACGCAGGCCGTTGTGGCTGGAAACGCCGCCGCCAAACTTTAGACGCAGCCGCCCCGGTTCCAGATCCAAATTGTCTAAGAGTACTATACAGCGTTCGGGAACAAAGGAATAGCGCTTGCGCAGCAGGGATAATACCCGACCACTCAGGTTCATATAGGTCTGGGGTTTGACCAGCAGTGCCTTGCAGTTCGGTGAAGTACTGCTTTGCAGGGCAGCAGGTGGCTTGCAGAGCAGACTGTAGTGCATTTTACTGCTGACCCGGACACCCTGCCAGACGGGCGGAGAAGGGAAGGCCGGATCGGCCTGATAGTCTTGCAACAATAAATCCAGCACATCAAAGCCTGCGTTGTGCAGGCTGCCCCGGTATTGTTTGCCGGGGTTGCCCAAACCAATAATCAGCCAGTCCAGTTCCATCACGTATATCCTGGGAAATTCTCTGGGGAACCTCCATCATTATTCCAATCTGAATGATAATTTTCTGGCGAATAGCAGCTGCGGAGTGATATAATTTTCAGAGCTTCCCCCAATTCTCCCGCCAGAACTTCTGCTTGCCTTCGAGTTCCTGGATTTCTGCTTGCAGACGCTGGCGTTTTGCCTGTGTGATCGACAGTTCTGCCGAGGGAGCTGCCAGTTTTTTACGGGTGCCGGACAGGCAGATCGTCAGTTTGCGCAGCAGCTCATCCTGAGCACTATGACGCTGGAACTCGCTCAAAAGTCTTGTGCCGCGCGGCGAACTCAGCAGCGACTCCAAAGCTGCCAGACGAAACGGCTCAATCCATGGATAAAGGTGGGACAACTGTGGCACGCGATGGTCGTTGCGTCCAGCACTTTGTGAAGTCAGCCCCGCAGGAATACGGTCTCGCTTGACTACCAAGGATTCCGGACAATAGGCCACCGGAAAACGGGCAATAATGCGCAAGAAACATTCATAATCCTCGGCGATTTGCAGTTGCGGCAAAAAATAGCCAGAGATTTGGAAGACACTGCGGTGCAACAATAGAGTCGAAGGCCCCAGAATACACTTTTTTAAAGCATGGGGCCACAGCTGCCGGGGACTGCCCTGACGCAGTTGTTTGTGTTTCTTCTGTGAAATAATCCGGGCTGTGACCGAGATGGTATCTATTGCAAAATCCTGCTGGCAAGCGGTTCCGCTCAATGTTCGGGAAGGTGCAGGCGGGAGAAGCAGCTGTCGTACAAAATCTTTCGACTGTGCCATTGTGGCGAACCCAGTGCCCGACTGTCGACACAGCATCTGCAGCAGTTCCTGAACATGCGTTTCCGACTGTTGTGTGGGGCACTCTACCGGATGGGCTGCTGCATTGCCAGGCTGTTCAAAGCGCAGCCAGATTTCCCGGCAGTGCAGCACGCGAGCACCACTGGACTCTTGACGCAGCCATTGCAGTTGTAATTTCTGCGGCAGCCAGATGTCGTCACTGTCCAGAAAGGCCAGCCATTCGCTGCCGGGACAGGCCCGGCGCGCGGCAATATTACGCAGTGCTCCGGGCCTGCCCAAGTGCTTGGGCAGTGTCTCGATGCGCAGTCGGACGGCAGCCTGAGGGCTGCCTCGAAAGTGCTCGATCAGCCAAAGACAATGCCGCTGCAATTCGGCAAAGCCCGGACCGGAGGCATCGTCGAGCACGAAAATCTCGCGAGGCAAGGAACTTTGCCGGTAGACGGAAAGCACGGCCTGCGCGGTCAGCGCGGGCCGGCGATAGCTGGGAATGATGACGCTGACGGGTAAGAGCATGGATGTTCCGAGGGGCATTGATGAGGTGGTAGGCTCTTTGCTGTACATGTGTTTTTTCCATGCTGGGAGCAGACCTGTACAATCAGCAAAGCAGACTTTTTTCTTCGTTATCGGACTATCGATAAAGTTTCACAGAGCGATACAATTTTCAGAGCTTTCCAAATAATAACGGGCAGCTTTGCCAGAAGAGCCTACTGTCTCTAAGATTCCCTAAAGAGACTGCTGCAATTGGATTAGAGCCTGTGGCAACAAATCCTCAATACTTTGCTCAATGGACAACGTCATCACCGTCTCATCCTCAGGCTCTTCGAGGCTGTCGAACTGAGATTGCAGCATGGTCGCACCACTAAAAAAGTGTCCTTTCCGGGTGCTTCGCGCTTTGATGCGTTGCAGAATCAGATCAAAGTCCCCCTGCAAATAGAAGATGCGCAATCCGGGCGCAGCTTCGCGCAGCAAGTCGCGATAGCGGCGCCTGAGTGCCGAGCAAGCCAAAACCAGGCCCGGCTCCCGGGTGCTCTGGGCAGCTTCCTGCTGCCGGAGTAAAGCGGCCAGGCGTTGCAGCCAGGGCAGACGATCCTGATCGGACAGCGGCTTGCCACCGGACATCCGGGCCACGGCCTGCGGACTGTGAAAATCATCGGCATCGTAGAATGGCAAGTTCAGGGCCTGCGCCAGCACCCGTCCGAACGAAGTCTTGCCGCAGCCCGAAACACCCATTACTAAGATCTTCACCCTGAAAACTCCTGCAAAAGCTGCTCTCTTTTGTTGAGCTGTGGCGGTAAAAATACCTATTCAAAAAATCCCGCATGGGGCCTCCCTAAGGCCTAGACCGTGCTGTAGCTGCGGAAAAATAGGCAGCGCAGAAAGCTGGCCTCCTACCTGGCGACTTTGTAGTTCTTACCTAGGTTTTCGGCCCTGCTGATTGGGCTGCCTGAGCTAATGGGAATTTTTAGAGGTCCCCTTTAATGATTTGAGAGTCGGCTTTCTGCACGGATGAGCACAGGAACCTCGGCCAGCCGAACACGGCGCTGCTCCATACTGTTGCGGAAGCGCAGGGTCACGCAGTCGTCGGACTTAGTTTCCGGGTCAATCGTCAGACAGAACGGCGTGCCGATCTCATCCATGCGGCGGTAGCGTTTCCCGATGGAGCCCTGCTGATCATAGAATACGTTGTAGTCCTCTTCCAGTTCGCGCTTTAACCGGGTGGCTATTTCGGGCAGACCATCTTTCTTCATCAATGGCAGTACCGCTACGCGGTAGGGGGCCACTTCGGGACGGAGGCGCAGCACTATGCGCGGATCGCCGCTCTCCAGAGTCTCTTCGCGGTAGGCATCGAGCAAAGTCACCAGCACAGCGCGGGTCAGGCCCGACGAAGTTTCAATGACATATGGCGTGTAGCGCTCTTGGGTCTGCGGGTCGAGGTACAGGATTTCCTTGCCGCAGAACTTGCTGTGGCGGGCCAAGTCGTAGTCGGTACGCGAATGGATGCCTTCCATTTCCTCCCAGCCGTGAGGGTAGAGGTACTGGATGTCGCAAGCATCTTTGGCGTAGTGGGCCAGCTCGTCGGGGCCGTGCGTCTCAAAGCGCAGGTTTTCGGGGGCGATCCCCAGCCTGTCCACATACCAGCGCAGGCGTTTCTCACGCCAGTAATTAAAGTGCTGATCTTCCGTGCCGGGTTTGACGAAGTACTGCATCTCCATTTGCTCGAATTCGCAGGTGCGGAAGATGAAGTTGCGCGTGGTAATTTCGTTACGGAAGGCCTTGCCTACCTGGGCGATACCAAAGGGAATAGACACGCGGCTGGTGTCCACCACATTTTTGAAATTGACAAAGATGCCCTGTGCGGTTTCGGGCCGTAGGTAAAGCTGCATGCCGCTGCTCTCCATGGCGCCCAAGGTGGTGGTAAACATCAAATTGAAGTTGCGTGGCTCGGTCATCTCTCCGCCGCAGGCGGGGCACTTGCGCGAGGTCACGACTTCAGGGGCCAGATGATCGGCGCGGTAGCGGGTCTTACATCCTTTGCAGTCAATCAGCGGATCGCTGAAATTGTCGATGTGGCCGGAGGCCTCCCAGCTGCGCGGATGCATTAAAATGGCCGCATCCAAGCCCACGATATTGTCGTGGCAGCGGGTCATTTCCTGCCACCACAGGTTCTGGATATTGCGCTTCAACTCCACGCCCAATGGCCCGTAGTCCCAGGTCGCACTCAACCCGCCATAAATCTCGCTGGACGGATAGACAAAACCGCGGCGCTTACACAGCGCGACAATTTTATCCATGCTTGCGCCGTGACGGTTGGCCGCTTCCCGGGACCTGTCAAAATCTTTTTTAGCCATCCATGCTCTCACTTTTCGTTCAATGTGCTGAAGAACCACAATAGAATGCGCAGTTCTATTCTGCGCAGAAAGGCTTGCCGCAAAGAGGCCGAAGAGTCTAGCCGACCTTGCCTGGCAAGGCAAGGAGACCCACCGCATAAGTTATGGGTATGAAAGAAAGCCCATCTATCGGGGGACTTTCAGCTCGGCGCACGAAAAAACAGTGCGAGGCTCAGAAGCAGGAAAAATAAAATACCCAACCAGCCGCTGAGCCACGGCGGAATATACCCTTGGACACCGGCAATCCCGGCGTAGAGGCGGAAAATATAGAACAACACAGCAATGCCAATACTGGCCAGCAGGCTCATTAACAGGGTATTCTGGCGGAATCGAGCCACCATTGCCAAGCCAATCAATGAAACAATCAACGGCGTAAACGGAAAGGCAAAACGCTGGTGAAAGCTTACTGCCGTATCTAGATAGGGCAACTGGCGCTGCTTTAAGGAATTCAGATATTCATAGGCCACGTTTAGGGTCATCTCTTCAATCGGCAAATTCTGGGTCTGAAAGCTCTGCATAGGTTCGTTGAGGTCCTCATCGGCGAGCAAAGCCTCCTGCCGTTCGGTAACTTCTCCCTCCGGGCCGTAGTCAAAGATCCTGGCCTGCTGCAAACGCCACATCTGATTCTCTTCGTCCCACACCGCCTGCACTGCGTCAATGCGGCGGCTCACGTTTCCGGTCTGATCTTTATCCACGATACTCAACTCCCGCATCTCTGTGGTTTCCGGGTCGTAGGAATTGGCTACATACAAGCGATTCCCCTCGTCGGTAATCGCCACGACCACTTCGCTGCGGCTTATTTGGTCTTGCTGGAATACCGTGGTGAAATATTCATTGCGTAGGCGTTCGCTGCGGGCCACAATAAAATTGTCAAAATAAAAAGTACCGAGACTGAGGAGCAGGCCGAAAACCAGAATCGGTATGGCAAAACCTACCAGAGAAATCCCGCCGGAGTGGATCACCGTCATTTCCCGGTTGTCGTAGAGTGAAGAAAGGGTAAAGGCCAAGGCAAACAGCAGCGACAGCGGTGAAGAGTATGAAATTGCCAAAGGAGCATACATACGTAATACATACCAGTAGTCACCGATGTTCAGATTGTCATTGGACAGGTAGCGCGTCAACTCGCCAAAAAAATAGACCAGTTCAAACATCACCACTGAAATCATCAGCATGCCCGTAAATACCGGAATCAGACTGCGGAATACCATGATGTAGAGGGTCTTCAGCATTTTGCGTTGGCCTCCTGCTTTCGTCCGTTCTAGCCCCGTTGCCGCAGGAGCAAGAGCATGCCCAGGATCAGGAAGATGATACTACTGGCAAACATCAAAAAAAATGGCGGAATGTTCAGATAGCTGCTGCGGCCCAGCAGGCGCCCGCCCGCCAGACTGAACCAGAAAATGCCGGAAAGGACCAGCCCCAGCAAGAATCCGATTGTACGTCCGTAGCGCTTTGCCAAAGACCCGAGGCCGAAGGCCAGGATCATAAACGGAATACAGGAAAACGATACGGCCCAGCGCATGTACAGGGCTAATTTATAGATAAATATTTTGTTGTAGTTTGGCCCGCGAGGCCGATTGATCACCGCATCGTAGGCTGCCTTCAGGCGGTTTCGGGTCAGGTTTTCATCCGTAGTCAGATAAAAGCTCTTGTAGGATGAGCGGTAGTGCATTAAATATTCGGACATGCGCGCATCGTAGAGAGCCCGTGAGTCTTCCTGTTCGTTCTGAGCCTCGCGCAGAGTGCGAATGATCTCCCAAGACTGGCGGTCATCTGCTCCCAGGCTGTAAGTCTCGGTCACGTCGCCCAACAGTACATTGTAGAGCAGTGAAGTCGCCGTCATATAACTGTATTTTTCGGGACTCGAATTACTGGCTATCGTAGTGCTCACATTATCCAAAACAAACGGCACTACGCCACTGGGCCGCTCCTCCGACAGGCGGGCTTTCTGGGCGAAAAAAATGCGACGATTGGAGTCTTGGTCGTAGTCGACAATAATTAGTTCACTGATGGTCTCATCGCTCACCGGGCCCGAGATAATATACGTATTTCTGCCGCTGTCGTTGCGGAAGGACCGTACTGAATACGGGTTGATGATAACCTTTGGATTATTGCTCAGAAGCTGCAAAATAATTTTTTGGGTATTAATGCGTCCCAGCGGCAGGAAGTAGTCGCTAAAGACAAAGCTGCTCAAAGCGGCCAGGAAGCTGCAAAACAGCAATGGCCCCAAGATGCTGGCCCGGCGCACACTGCACGTGCGGAAGGCCAGCATCTGGTTGCTGGCCCCCAAGTGCCCGACCGCCATCAGGGCGCCCACCAGCACTGAAAAGGGCAGACTCAAACTGACGTTGTACGGAATATTGTAGTAAATCAGTCTCAAAATGGCCCAGAGAGGCAGCCCCTCGCCGGCATACTTGCGCGCCAGCAGCAGCAGGGCGTTGACCAGAAAGATGAAAAAGAAAAATGTAAACGAAATAAAAAATGAAAACAGAAACTCCGCAATGATATAACGGGGAATTATCGGAAAGCCCAGAAAGCGCAGCAAATTAAAGGGTCGAAACAAGTAGAGCAGCTGCCCAAACTTGCGCCACTGCGAGTTGTAGCCCGGACGGGCTTTGGGCTCTTCGGGCTCTGGGCTCTCAGCGAGACTTTGCAGGGAATGCGTCGGAAGCTTTCTGGTATTTTCCCGGCGAGGATTTTTTTTACCAGAAAGGGCCGTTTGTTCGGCCCCGGTTTTACTCTCATCTGTACTCGTCGGGGCCCTTGTCTGACTTGCTGCTGTGCTGCTGTGGCGGTCATAGTCCCAAGCGTTCTGCCCGGAGGAAGGATCGGTGGGAACTGTGCTCATGGATGCGGTGCGTAAATATGCGTAAATACACGTAAATAAATGGATAATAGCGAAATGCTGCTCCGAGCGACACAAGAACAGTGAGACAGGTCAACTATCTCGTTGTTCTTGTGTCTTGGCGGATCCGATCCAAAAGATTTACGCCGGACTTTCCTTGCCATCACCAATCCAGTCGGTGTGGAAGAACTGGCCGCGGGGGTGATCTACGCGCTCGTAGGTGTGTGAGCCGAAGTAGTCGCGCTGGGCTTGCAGCAAACTGGCGGGCAGCCATTCCGAAGAATAACCGTCAAAGAAGCTCAAGGCCGAAGAGAAGGTCGGCACCGGGATACCGGCCTTGACGCTTTCGGCCACAATGCGACGCCAGCTGGGCTGTGCCGTTTTTACCTTCTCGCTGAAGTAGGGTGCCAGCAGCAGATTGCTGAGTTTGGGATTCTTGTCGAAAGCTTCTTTGATTTTGCCGAGGAACACGCTGCGAATAATGCAGCCACCACGCCACATCAAGGCGATGCCGCCGTAGTTCAGTTCCCAGTTGTACTCTTTGGCTGCCTGGTGCATCAGCATATAGCCTTGGGAATAAGAGACGATTTTGGAGGCCAACAGAGCCAGGCGCAGGTCTTCAAGGATTTCCTTGCGTTCGCGCCCATCATCAATTCTGGTGATCTTGCGCTGAAAGTGCCGGGCCGCCTCCACCCGCTCTTCCTTCATTGAAGAAATGTAGCGGGCAAACACTGATTCACCGATCAGTGTTAACGGAATACCCAATTCCAAGGCGTTGATGCCGGTCCACTTGCCAGTACCTTTCTGGCCGGCCGTGTCGAGAATTTGTTCGACAACCGGCTTGCCGTTATTCTGGCGTTTCAGAATGTCGGCGGTGATTTCAATCAAGTAGCTGTCCAACTCGCCCTTGTTCCACTCTTCAAAGGTCTGCTGCATTTCGGTGTAGCTCATGCCCAAACCATCACGCATAAACTGGTAGGCCTCGCAGATCAGCTGCATGTCGCCATATTCGATGCCGTTGTGCACCATCTTGACAAAGTGTCCGGCACCTTCGGGGCCGACCCAGTCGCAGCAGGCTTCGCCGCCATTGGTCTTGGCAGCTATGGATTGGAAAATTTCCATGACCAACGGCCAAGCTTCCGGCGAACCGCCGGGCATCATTGAAGGGCCCAAGCGCGCGCCCTCTTCGCCGCCGGAAACGCCGACACCCAAGAACAGAATCCCTTTGGCTTTGAGCTCTTTCACGCGGCGGGTCGTATCGGAGAACAGCGAGTTGCCGCCATCGATGATACAGTCGCCTTTTTCCAGCAGCGGCAACAGCTGCTCGGCAAAGGCATCGACTGCAGAGCCGGCTTGGACCATCAGTAGGATCTTGCGTGGCCGTTCCAGTTTGGCCACAAAGTCTTCGAGGCTATTGGCTCCGATCAGATTCTCCCAGGATTTTTCGGTTTTCTTGGCTTCGGCGAGGAAGTTCCCGACCTTGCTGACAGTGCGGTTGTAAACGGCCACACGGAAACCGTGGTCCGTCATGTTCAAAATCAGGTTGCGACCCATGACGGCTACGCCGACAACGCCAATTTGAGCCAAGCTCTCACCACTCATAAAAAAACTCCTAATGGGACCTCTAAAAATTCCAATCTCGCTGATTCAGCATCGAAAGCGAATTTTTAGAGGTCCACTAATGAATAAAAGTACGGTGTTTGCAGCTTCGCTAGAAGCGCAAAAATGATAAATGATAAACGCTTAGACTATCTTATTTGCTTTTTTCGTTTTTGTACAGTGTCTGTTTTTGTGCCGCTTAATTCGAGCGAAGGGGACCTCTAAAAATTCCAATTGGTGTTGAGCCCGGTACTTCGGTGCACCTTGAATTTCTAATCCTCGCGCTCCGCGCTCAGATTGAAATTCTACGGCACTCAGCAACCGAAAACAGGCCCGACCTTCCTTGCTCAGACGTCCTATTCGTCCTCTTTCAGCCCGGTAATTTCGCGGTGGCTCAGGCCGGTAAACCTTGCAATCTGCTCAATCGACAGCCCGGATTCTTTCATTTTCCGGGCAGCTTCACGCCGTTCTTCTTCCCGACCTTCTTCCCGACCTTTTCGCATGCCCAGTTTTTCACCTTCTTCCCGGCCTTCTTTCCGGCCTTTCCGCATGCCTAGTTTTTCACCTTCTTTCCGGCCTTCTTTCCGGCCTTTCCGCATGCCCAGTTTTTCGCCTTCTTCCCGTCCTTTCCGCATGCCCAGTTTTTCGCCTTCTTGTCTGCCCTCAGCTTTTAGATCTTCTGCCAGTGTTGCCAACATCTTCTGTACCTCCTCTGGTGCGGTGATTTGATTGTATTCTGATTCGTTCATGCCCTCGCCAAACAGCAAGGCAATCCAGCGCCTGAAAATGGTGATTTCGGGCCCGGGTTCATCGCGCAGGAATTCTATGATTTGCGGGATTCGCGCTTCCCACTCCCCTGGTCTGCCGTATTTCTCGGCACAAATTACCGCGCTGATGAGGTTGTGCAATTTGTGGATTTTTGGGTCGGGGATGCGCTTCTCGTCAATGAGAGCATATTGAAAGTGGGGTAGGTATTTTGCGGGTATTTCGTTGCTGCTGATCAGTTCGCTGGTGCTGCGGGGCGCATTCCAGGGGCGGTCTCCGTTGTAGAGCACCAATGGAAATACTGGGGGCAACTTGCCTTTGCTGTTTTTGCCTTCCTTGATGAGGCGTTCGTAAAACAGGGATATATAGCTGAGCAGGCGGATGGCCATATGCCTGGGGGCTGTGGACTGGAATTCGAGCAGGATATACAGATAGGCTGTTTGGCTGTCTTGGTTGTCTTGGTTATCTAGGCGCACCTCGTAAAGCAGGTCCGATTCGCGCTGCTGGAGCGTGGCAGAGAGGTGGGACGGGTCGAGTTTGCGCAGGCTGTCGGGCTGGATTTTGACGCTAAAGTCCTCCTCAACGAAGGCGTGGATGAGTTTGCACAGGATTGCCGGGTTCGAAAACAGGTATTTGTACGCGCTGTCGCAACTTGCCATAGCTTCAATATAGCTGTTTTGTCCATATGGCGCAATAAAAAGAGGGATGGGGATATATCAGCGGCGGCGGCAATCTGTTGGCCGACCCCCTCACAGGCTTCCTATTCGCCCTCTCTCAGCCCGGTAATTTCGCGATGGCTCAGGCCGGTAAACCTTGAAATCTGTTCAATCGACAGCCCGGATTCTTTCATTTTTCGGGCAGCTTCACGCCGGCCTTCTTCCCGACCTTCTTTCCGGCCTTTCCGCATGCCTAGTTTTTCACCTTCTTGTCTGCCTTCTTCCCGACCTTCTTCCCGTCCTTCTTCCCGTCCTTCTTCCCGTCCTTTCTGCCGGATGGTATCTTCGCGATTGCTTTGATCTAGGTTCTGCTTGAGCCGCGCCTCGTATTGCGACACCAGACTCGTGTCCCGGGTGAAATCCTCGTAGGCGCGGTGCGCTTTCTGGATCATTTCATCACTTTCGAGCAGTGTGGTCAGGCCCTCCATGTCGACTCCCTCCTTGTTGAAATAGGCCACCCATGATCTCAGCGCGGGCCCTTTCAGTTGTTCTTTCTTGGCTTTGGGAAGACTGATAAAGTGCAGCATGCAGTGCTCGCTCAGCACCTCGTGGGGCGGCCTCTGTTCTGTGAGCAGAAAGCACTGGTGTGCCTTCCGGCTTTCGGGGAATAAATCGAAATCCAACAGATTGATGCAGATGACGGGCTGGAGATCTTTATAAATGGAGCCTTCTTTGAGCTGTTCACTGTAGGATCTGGCCCAGTAGTAGAGGCTGCGGTTCCGGTAGACTTGGTTCCCGATGCTCTGCATTTCGATGTTGTAGATTCTGCCCTTTGCGTCTTTGGCCTTGATATCTAGGATGCTTTCTTTCTCTGCTGCGGTATTTTTCAGGTTAAAGGTGTTGAGCAGGGTGATTTCGGCCACTGGTCCCAGCCCGGAGTCGGAAAGGACGGCGTTGATAAAGCCGAGCGTGAGATCTTTGTGCTGTTCGCTACCGAACAGGTAGCGGAAGTAGAAGTCGTTCGTGGGGCTGACCATGCCTGAATTGTAGCTGCCGGGAAACTGTGGGGCAAGGCCAGCCCGGCATTAGAGCCCCGGCTCTGAAGGCCCCATCCAGGGGCGTTCTCTGATGGGAACCCCAGAGGCCTTTAGGCCTGCTGGTCGGATTATTGCGGCGTATAATCGCTGTCGACCAACGTATAGGGAGGGGTGTTGCTGCTGTCGTAGCTGTAAGTGTCAATGGTCAGACCGCTGCCGCAGTTAGTTTTGGCCTCTTTGATTTCCGGGTGGTCTTTGAAGTTTTCATGCACCAGCAACTCAGTCAGCGGGTTGGTACCGTCCGGAGCACAGGCCTCGATACTCAGCACAGTATAGGGAGCAGAGGGATCAGCAGGATCAGGGAGAGTTAGGGTCTGCATGCCCCGTATATCAGCCTTTGTGAGCTTGTTGCCACTCAAAGTCAGGTCGTCCAAGGTAGTATTTGCCGACAAGTCAATGCTGGTGAGCTTATTATTGCTGATGTCTAAAGCCAGCAGACTAGTGTTTTTTGAGAGATCAATATGGTTTACCGCATTGTCTTGTATGAATAAAGCTCCCAGACCAGTCAAGTACTGAATGCTACTCGTGTTTACGATACCAAAGTTATTTATATCAAAACTAACTATATTTTGGAGGTCTGGGTCGACTGTGTTCAGCCAGCCCTGGTCAAGGGAATTAGGGGCATCCTGTTCCAAGGCAACGCGAAGCTTGTCATTGGGAATATAGAGGACATCGCCACTTTTCAGCACGACATCGTAGGTCTTCTCTTCGTCTGGGGTGCTGACGTTATAGGTTATCGGATCGAGAAAATCGTTTGCAGTCTTGCCGGACTCTTGCACAGTGTTTCCGATCTTGACATTGACTCCGGGCTCGGAGCCAAAAGTGGTAGTCAAATTGTTCTGAAGGCCCTTAAAGGCGGTGAGCTGGGCGGCAGGAACTTCAACAATAATTTGTTGATTGGCGTCATCAATGGTACCAGGAATATTTACTCCGGTTGGATTCTGACTATTCAGGAACTCGAAAGACTGTAGCTCCGCCGGCGGAATCACAGCGGGCGGTGCCGGGGTGCGAGGGCCAACGGGCGGTGTGGGAGTGCTAGGGGCAACGGGAGGTGCCGGGGTTGTGACAGGGCCCTGATCAAGTTCGGGATCGAGTTCGGAATCGAGAATACAGGGTGGCAGATCGCAGGAAGACAGCAAAAAAGGGATGAGAGTCAGGAAGAAAATAAATCTGGAATTTATGGATGAAAATATCCGCTTGGAGAACACTCCCCCCACAGGCGAGTGCCAAAGGAAGGATGGGAAGGATCGAAAAGAAGGCAAATGGGTGCAAAAACCCCGCAGAAAAGAAAATTTTCCGCGGTATGGCGCTAATGTTTGGGGCTTTCTGGGAGAGGATGGAAGTGCAGCGATGAGCGATGAGCGATGAGCGATGAGCGATGAGCGAATTCTACTGAACTTGTGCTTCATTATGCAATACTCCTGAGTATTATTATGCGAAATAACACATAAATATGATATTCTGAGGAGGGTCGGAATGGTCTCGATAAAATAAGGGGACCTCTAAAATCTACCGAGGAGCCAAGACGATAATGGTTTTGGGTTTTGGGGTCAAGGGGTGATTCCAAAGGGGGGGCCGGGTGCAGGGATTTGTGCTTAGGGATTTTAAGGGTGTGAATGGAATCTTCTGCAATTTGCCCCCTTTTAAAGTATATGTTTGATCACGTCAAAGCCCTGTACCGGGAACTCCAAACCGAAGCTCCTGCCACTGATCCGCAGCCACAAACTGCCACGTCCCTGAGCAGAAGCGAATCCACTCCGGGTAAGATCCAAGCAGATACTCCCACGCAGGCAGGGGCCGGACAACAAGCCATATCCTACAGGCTGGCGGCAGTTCGCAGAAGCACCGTGCAAACAAGAAAGCAGAAACCAGCCGCTCCGCAGAATGGCGAGTGTACTGACAAAATCCCCTTGCCGCCCCGAGAGAAACTTGAGCGTTGTGGTGTGCAAAGCCTGGACGATGCCGAACTGCTGTGTCTGCTGCTGGGCAGCGGTAGTCGCGAGCAGCCGGTGAGTCGGCTGGCCGCCAGACTGCTGCCGCAACTACTGCAACAGCCTTTTGGGATGAACCTCGAAAGCCTGCTCAGCATCAAGGGCATGGGGCTGGGCAAGAGCTCTGCCATCCTGGCGGCAATGGAACTGGCGCGGCGCTTCCCTTGTCCCAAACTCATTCAGTTCCACTCACCAGAGTCCATCCACCGGCAGATTGCCCACTTTGCCGATCGGCAGGAGAACCTGGTCGCAGTCAACTTGAACGGCGCCTGCGAGGCCCTGTCCATCCGACTGATCACTCGTGGCACCGTCAACCGCAGCCTGATCCATCCGCGCGAAGTGTTTGCGAACGCCGTGCGCGAGCAGGCCAACAGCATTGTAGTCGCCCACAATCACCCCAGTGGCCATCTCAATCCCAGCAAAGAAGATATGGAAAGTACCCGCAGGCTGCTTGATGCAGCGCAGATTCTGGGTATCAAACTGCTCGATCACATTATTTTTTCAGCGACATCCTATCTGTCTTTTGCTCAACAGGGCTTAATTGAGAATGACAGGATCAGCCCATGCGCCATACGTCCGGATGCCTGAACTGCCCGGAGATTCTCAGAGCACCAGAGAAACGCTCTGCGCCTACACCTGTTCTTCTATGTGTAAGTAATTGTAGTGAATGAATACGGCCTGGTTTTGCCGCTGCATGGTTTTGCTCAACTGAAGGTCGCTGTAGCGGGCCAGCCCAATGCCGATTTTCTTCCCCGGCTCGGAGTAGATATCGATCAAATCACCTTTGGAAAATGTGCCCTGAAAGCTCACAATGCCGACTGGAAGGATGCTGAGGGCCCGTTCTCTCTTCTGCAATTTCTGTGCCAAGACGCTGTTGACCGTAATGCGTGCCTGCCCATCGGCCAGCTGCCGGGCCGATAGCCATTTGCGAACGCCGCGCAAGCCCGGTGTTTTGTTTCGTCCGGCCTGTTTATCGCCCTGGTTCACCCCGCTTGACCCCGCCGAGCCACAGCCGGACTGCACTCTTCGGGCCCATGGCTGCAAGGCAGCCAGTGCGGGGAGTGCCAGCGTACCGAGTTCCGTGCGGGCAGACCATTTCTGAGTCCACTGCCAGAGCAGCTTTTGGGCGAGAATTTCTGTCTGAGCTGCCTCCTGTGCTGAGAAAGCTGAACACAGATGCTGCAACTCTGTCACCACTCGCAACACAACCTGCGGCTCTCGCGCCGCGGTAATACTGCACGGCACTCCGGCCCGACTGGCTTTCCTGGCGGTTTCCAGCTTACTGTTAATACCGCCCCGGCCGCTGTGACTTTTGCCCGTCAAGTTCGTCAGCCGGGACCAGGAGCCGGCATCCGGACCCAGCAGCGGCAATAATTGAGCCCCATCCCGGCAGGGTTCGCGATCGTAGACCCCGGCGACTTCGGTCAGCAGCATCAGTAGATCGGCTCCCAGCTGCTGGGCCAATACTCCTGCCAACTGGTCATTGTCCGTGAACATCAGCTCCTCAACCGAGACGCTGTCATTTTCATTAATTACGGGCAGCAGTTCGGGAAAACTCTGCATACTCAGCAGCAGGCGCTCTACGTGAAGATAGTGCGCCCGGCTGATAAAGTCATTCTTGCTCAGCAGCAGCTGCACCGCATGCAGGCCGTGTTGCCCGGCAAGCTGCTTGTATATGTGCATCAGCTCAACCTGCCCCAAGCCTGCTAGGATCTGGAGCCGGGCCGTTTCGCTCGGCTCATCCGGCTCGGCTCCGGGCCGACTGGCTGCGTGCCAGATCATCCGCCCTGCTGCGACCGCGCCGGAACTAATCAAATAGATGCTGTGGCCTTGCTGTTTCAAGTGGGCCAACTGCTCCACCAGATTGGCCATAAAGGCCTGGTCCAGCCCGTTTTCGTTTCTCTTGAGCAGAGGTTGACTGCCCACCTTTATCACTATGGTCATCGCAATCAGCCGTCCCTCAGTTCCCGGGCCCGCGCGATGCCGCGCTCAACCGCAGCGGCCACGGCGTGCTCAAATTCAGGCATCAGCAGGGACAGTGCGGCTTCTGTCACTCCCGCCCTGCTGCTCACCGCCCCGCGCAGGCGGCTGGCCAAGCCCTCAGACTCTTCCTGTTGTTGATCCGCCAAGTAGGCCGCCGAGCCCAAAAAAGTCGCTTCGGCCAGCTGCCGGGCCGCTTCAGCGGCAAAGCCCTGCTTCTCCAATTCTTTCTGCAAGAGCTCTGTCAGCAGATAGAAGTAAGCCGGGCCGGAGCCGGTAATCGCTGTGGCATTGTCGAGCTGCGCTTCGGCCTCGCACCAGACAAAACAGCCGAGACCCCGGGCCAGCTTTTCGAGTAATAGTTTTTCGGCAGGGCTCAGTTCCAGTTCTGGTGCTTTGTAAAGCAGGCTGGCACTCCGGCCCAGCCGCGCGCCCAAGTTTGGCATGATGCGTACGAGCCGCAGGCCGCTCTTGCCGACTGGCTGCCCGCTATGCCCATAATGATTATACCAGGCCACAGGCAGCCCGGCGGCCATGCTCAGCCACAGGCAGCCGTCCCGTCCGAAGGCCAGACAATTGCCAAATTCCCGGTGGATCACCTGGGGTTTCATACCCAGCACGATCAGTGAAAAATGCGTGCCGCGCTTTCTGACAGCCTGCTCCAGTTCGGCGAAGCTTGCCGCGTGATGAAAGTGCCTATCCAGCAACGCGTAGCCCGGTGTCGCTTCGAGCTTCCGGCGCTGCTCGCAAGCCATTCGCAGCAGCCAGACTTCCTGCCAGTCGCGCCCCAGCAGTGGCAACCAGGCCTCTAGCATGGCTCCGCCCATATTCCCGCAACCGAGAAACAGCACATTCATTGCGCTTATACCTTTAGGGGACCTCTAAAAATCCTGAGCATGAATGAGCAGGCCATCGTCGTATTGGTCCAGGCGCTCTTCCACCAGAGGGCGCTTGATCTTTTTGGTAGTAGTCATCGCCAGCGGCACCACTACGATGCGCACACGGCTGATCTTCTGGTAAGCCAAGAGTTGTTGATTGATCTGGCGAATGTCCGAAAGTATTTCGCCCCGGAGTTCTTCACTGAGGATGCCGGTCAGCTGCTCGTTGCTTAGAAACTTCTCCGGCTCCGCCTCAATCCGGGACAGATCCTGCTCGGAGAGTTTGGGATAGACCAGTAATTCTACTTTTTCAGTACCCGCTTCCCGGTAGCCGCGGATCAGCACCTGCTCGAACCAGGAGCAGAGCTGAAATAACTCTTCGATTTCTTCGGGGTAAATATTTTTGCCTCCCGAAGTAACGATCACATTTTTACAGCGGCCAGTAATGTAGAAATAGCCTTTCTCATCAAAATAGCCCATATCTCCAGTGCGCAGAAAGCCATCCTCGGTAAAAACCTCTTTGTTGGCTTCTTCGTTCTTATAGTAGCCCAGCATGATATTGGGACCGGAAATACACAGCTCTCCCGCCTCATGACCCTGAACCGTTTCTGCGGGCAGCTCCACCGAATGATCCAGGCGCCCTTGGATCATCGGCAGCAGGCGGCCTACGGAGCGCAGCTCCGGAGTCCCCGCAGGGTTGAGCGTCACGATCGGAGCCGCTTCTGTGAGGCCATAGCCCTGAATGAAATCCAAGCCCAGCTGGCGGTAGCGTTCTCCCACTTCGGGCAGTAGGGCTCCCGCTCCGCAGATCAAGATTCGGATGTGATCAAAGCCCATGGCGCCAAGGACACCCCTGAATAATTTTGCTCCAAGCGGATGGCCTATTTTATCCGAGATATGGGAGACTCTCAGCAACAAGCGGAACATCAGGTTCTTGAGTGCCCCCTGAGCCTTTACTTTCCTGAAAACTCCCTGAATGATTTTGTTGAACAGCATGGGAATCCCCATGAATACCGTAACTTTCGCATCTTTCAAGTCCTGCAAAATCTGTTGGATGGCCATGCCGCGCGGGAACACCACTTCGCTGCCGTGGCTGATGCACTCCAGAAACACGGCCGTCATCGGATAGCAGTGGTGCATCGGCAGCAGCAGGTAGATCCGGTCACTCGCCAAAATCTCCTGCAAGCCAGGATACACGCACTGAATCACATTACTGGTAAAATTCGCATGGCTAAGCATGGCCACTTTTTCATGGCCCGTGGTACCTGAAGTGGTCAGCAGCGCCGCGAGGTCTTCCGAACGCAGCGCCGCAAGGGAAGACAATTTGCCCGTTACATGGGGCTTTTGCTCCTCAATCAAGTCCCAGATATTCTGCCGGTTTTTTTCGGGCTGAACTCCCTCTGCTGCCTGCTTTGTCGCTGTATAGGGACACAGCAGAAAGCTCTGATGGCCCGCCGTGTGTTCTTGATCTTCCCAATTTGCTAAATTGTGTAGCAAGTCGGCATCCATAAAGACCCAACGGGCTTCGCAAAAGTCGATCAAGTGTTTGTGGAAGGAACTGTCTTGACGTGCATCCAACGGCACAACCACGGCCCCCGCACACAGTATCGCCAAGTAGCTGATGCCCCAGGCCGGGCTGTTTTTTCCCGAAAGCACAGCCTTTGCCCCGGGCTTCAAGCCTAGTTTTTGAAGGCTCCTGCTCAGGGCTTCGACAGAAACAGCCAGTTCGCGATAGGAAATGCTCTCGCGTTCGCCGCTCTCAAAAGTAGTGAAGGCCGCATTATCCGGAAAACGCTCGACTGTATACTGTAATAGTTCCGGAATAGTCGGCCATTCCGACGCAAAATTCTGGCCACGTAGTTTCTGAATTGTAAAATATTCCCAGCCAGGGTGATACTGTTCTTCCATAATCAACACTCCTTATATTATGATCATGTTACTTAAGAGCACTTCTGGAGGTCCCCTTAATTCTCTTCCGTATACAGCCTCGGCACCCGCGCCGAAATTGAAGTGAGAACCTCGTAGGCTATCGTCTGGCACTGCGCGGCCAAATCCTGGGCGCGGAGCTGCGGCCGGGAGCCCAGCAGTTCTACGTCCCGCTCCAGCAGCCCGGTAGCGCCGCACTGCCGGAGTGCAAAATCGCTCAAGTCGATCACCGTCAGATCCATGCAGACTCGTCCGACCACCGGGCAGTAGCCGCCCGATCCCGGGCCGGCAACCCAGACTTGGCCGCAATTAGACAATAGGCGCGAATAACCGTCGGCGTAACCGATGGGCAGCAGGCCCAGCAACGAATCGCACGGAGCCTGCCAAGTGCCGCCGTACGAAACCCGGGCCCCACGCGGCACGCGCCTGACCAGGCTGATCTTGCTCTTCAGGCTCAGCAGCGCCTGCAATTCCCCGCTCTGGGCAGTTCCCGCTGTAGTTGCTCTGTGAGATCCGGGATATTCACAGGCGCCATAGGCCGCAATGCCGATGCGCACCATATCGAAGTGTGAGTCGGGATAGTGCAGCGCCGCTGCAGAGTTGGCAGCGTGAATGCAGGGAATCTGAATGCCCTCCCGGCGCAGCTGCGCAATGACTTCCCTAAAGCAGCGCAGCTGCGCCTCAGTCCTGCCCTCCTCATCCGGCAGATCGGCGGAGGCAAAGTGAGTGCAGAGGCCGTAAAGCTCCAGCGCCGGGTAGGATGCGCAGTGCCGGGCCAGCTGTACGATCTTGCCCGGTACTGCGCCACAGCGTCCCATTCCGCTGTCAACCTTCAGGTGCAGACGCAGGCGATGCCCCGCCTTTGCGGCCTCGCGCTGGTAGTCGGCCAGAAACTCCGCGCTGCTGATCAAAGGCTCCAAACCCAGCTCGCAGATCCGGGGAATTTCCCGGCGCAGGTGCGGCGAGAGCAGCAGGATTGGGCGGGTAATGCCCGCCCCACGACCGCACGAGAGCCCATCGGTTCGGGGTTCTGCAGGGCTGCGCAAAATTTCACCCTCATCGACAGTGGCTACGGCAAAGCAGTCCACTTGTTCCCGGGCGGCTCGGCTCAGGCCTGCGAGTCCATGACCGTAGGCGTTGCCCTTGACCACCAGGCATAGCCGGGGCACACCGGCGTGGCGGCGCAGACGGCGGCGCAGCACGGCCAAATTGGCCGCCAGCTTGGGCAGGGAAATTTCAGCCCGGGTTGCGCGCAGACTCATTGCCGTTGTCCGGGCCGCTTTTGTCTGAGTGTGCGCCGGATACGCCACCCGACCAAAATACTGGTGACCAAGGCATAGAGGCCATAGAGACCCAGCGCCAGTTTGTATTGGCCACCGTTCATCCAGCCCAGCGAGGCGATAACCGGCAGCAGACCCAGGAAGACGAAGCCGGTAGCTATCAGGTAGTCTTTGGCCGCCCGACTCTCGTAGCGGGGGTCAATCACACCCAACAGGGCCATGCCGGTGGAAGTAGTGCCCATCATGCCGCCGTAGATCACCAGGGAGCGCGCCAGCGGCTCGTTGCGAAAGTAGTAGCGGGCACAGAGAAAGTGCAGCGGACTCAAGAGCAGGGCCGTGGCCAGGCCCAGAATTGCGATTACTCCGAAGTAGTCCCACAGCAAGGCAAAGGAAACCGAACCGATACCGGCGCAGACCATCACATCGACGCAAACGTGAGACAAGTGGTTCAGGCTTTCGTGCCGGGCTCGTTCGGCTTGTTCGGTCCGTTCTCCAAACACCCATTTTGACTCAGCGCCCCTTTGCGCGGGATGCCGACCCAGCTTCCGGCAAAGGCGCAGCCCCAGGGAGAAGAGCAGTGCCGCCAGGGCGCAGAAGACAAAGGTGATGCTGCGCAGGGTCGGCATCACGGCCAGCAGGTTCTGTCCGGAAACTGCGCTCAGTTGCCCCAGCAGAGCTTCAATCAGTTCGAGGACCAGCAGAGCCAGACCGTAGCACAGAAAAATATGCACCAGAGATCTGCTGTACTGGTCTCCGCTAAGGTTGCTGATGTCGGGGACGGCCTGGGTGCAGGAGCGCCGAGGCCCGAAGAGGTTCAGCACCAGCAGGCCGCCGATGCTGGCCCACAGATAGCCCAGCGCACCAAAGGTCAGGCCGATATCACCCAGATTCTGGCCCCGGAGATCCTGCCACCGGCTGCCGATTTCATAGGCCTGGGCCGGGCCCAGGGCGTAGCCCAGCGGCACGAACAAACCAAATACGCCCGGTAGCTCGGGGTACCACAGCCCGCTAAGTACCAACACAATCCCCACTCCGAGGAAGGCCTGCACACCGTAATGCCACAGGATCAACAGTACAGTGCCGCCAACATCAGAATCCCCGGCCCCCGCGGTGTTCTCTTCAGCTTTGGGATGCCGGGGCAGGCTGCGAATGCTTTTTAGGGTCAGCGCAATGTAAAAAATATTGAGCAAATGGCGGATCATTGGCTTGAGCCAGCCCTTGGGCAGCGCAAACTGCAGCTCATCAGCTGCGATGTGAGCAGAAGTATTGTAAAAAACGGCCAGCAGTATGCCCGCTGTCATGGCATCGGGAATCTTCAACAGCCGCAGCCAAGGCAGTTGATGTAGAACTTTGGCCAGGCCGAGGGCTAACGCGATAAAAATCAGCTGCCAGATCGGCTGTAATGCGGGGGACATAAACCCATGCTATCGGGAACGGGACTCTTGCAAAACAGGGCCGTCCGGCAGCTTCTCAGACCAGCCACAGCACCTGATACGGAGCCAGGCTCTCAGACACGTCCCGGCCACTGAGCAGGTCTCTGCGGCCCGCACAGGAGAGCTCCAGTTCTTTGGCCGAACAGTTGACCATGCAGCGCACCGTTTCCGGGCCATCACCCCGCTCAAAGGCAAAGATTTCGGGCGCCAGTTCCAAGATGCGCTGGGCTGCCGCCGGATGGAAGGCTTTGCGGGCCCGGCGCACGCGCAGCATATTCTTCATGCCGTTGTAGACCAGGTTGCGCAGGCTGCCTTCCTGTTCCAGCTCCGGAACCAGCTGCTCGATGTCCAGTTTCTCGCGGTTGATGCGGCGCTTGATGCCCGATTCTTCCATGCCCTCAATCCAATTGACCGAACCGAGGAGGCTGTGTACGTAAATGCCCGGTACTCCGGCCATGCCGATCAGGATCGATTCGGCGGCCAGAAACTTGGCGGCGCGCTGTGCGACCGGCAGTTCGGGCTCGGCAATCGCATCCAGATAGTTGATATTTAGTTCGTAGGGGATTTCGCCTTCGGGCGTGGCCTTGTAGTTGACCTTGCCACCACGCGCCAGGATTTGTTCAATTAGATAATCCTGTTCCTGCTGGCTCAGATAGCCGCGGGCGGGCAGCATGCCGATGCCATCGTGTGAGGAGAGGAAATTGAAAAAGGTACAGTGCGGGTTGGGCGCGGGCAGTTCTTTGGCCCAAGCCGTCAGGTGGCTGGCATCGCCTTGCACAAAGCTGTTGAGCGTCAGCGGCGGCAGCGAGAACTGGTAGACCATCTGGGCCTCATTGTGCCCGTTGCCAAAATAGGAAATATTCTCGGCGTGGGGCACGTTGGTCTCGGTGAGCAACACCGACTCGGGGGCCAGCTCCTTGAGCAGTGAGCGCAGCAGCTGCACTACGGCGTGGGTCTTGGGGTGGTGCATGCAGCTGCTGCCCAGCTCCTTCCACAGAAAGCCGATGGCATCCAGACGCACAATCCGGGCACCGCGGGCCACATAGTCGAGGAAGATGTCAAGGTATTCGAGCAGCACGTCGGGGTTGGCGAAGTTGACGTCCACCTGATCGCGGCTGAAGGTGGTCCAGACCCATTTTTTTTGGCCGTTGGGTCTGCCGGCTGCATTGCTACAGTCAAATTCGTGCAGCAGCGGCAAAGCGCGCGGCCGGAACACTTCCTTCAGAAGTGTTTCGTCGGGATCACAGGTGCAAAACCAGTCACGGTACCGGGGCTCATCGGCCAAAAAGCCACGAAACCATTCAATGTTTTGTGAGCAGTGGTTGAGCACCAGGTCGTACATCAGAGAGAAGTGTTCACCCAGCGCCTTAACATCATCCCAGTCTCCCAGCCTGGGGTCGATGCTGCGGTAGTCGGACACCGAAAAGCCGTCGTCCGAACTGTAGGGGAAACAGGGCAGCAGGTGGATAGTCGAAATCAGCCCGGCTAAATAGCGGTCGGCAAATTCCTTGAGGGTGCGCAGCGGAGCCTGGGTCGTGTGGCCTTCAAAAGCAATGCTGCCATCGGGCCGGGCTTGGGGACGGCGGATCGAATCACCATAGCTAATCATTACCACGTGGCTCTGGTCGAGCGGCAGGGTTTCGCCATCGGCGCTGCCGGAGTAACGTAATTTGCTGCGCCACTTGGCACTCAGGGCCCGGACCCGAGGGGAAATACTGGCCGCTTGTTCACGGCCGTAGATAAATTCCAAGGTCTGGCGGATTTCCGGGTTTTGATCGGACATGCTGTGTTCCTTACGGGATATGGCTCAGGGCTCCTCTGGGGATTTGCTTTTGATATGCGGTAAGCGAATTTTTAGAGGTGTCTTTGCTCCAATATTTAAATGCTGATAAACTACTCGTTAGAGCTTCTCGGAGTAAATATCTAAGTACCCAGAGATGTTTACCGCTGTAGATGGAAACTCTCTTAAGGGAACCTCTAAAAATTTGTTTTTTTGTGAAGCTGCCCTGAACAACTGCCCCGCCCGGCACTAGCGAGCCCCCTCGACTACGGTGCCGCAAAAGGAAAGATGGGCCGAAATATACGATAATTCAAGGTGGGCGCACAGTTGTTTGTGATCCAAGCCCTGCTGTAGTTCTGGGTGGTATCGATTTGCCCCATCATATCGTAGTAGGCCCGCCGAGCTCCCTGAAAAGGATGCCCGTGGAACAACACCGAGCCGCCCTCAGGATTATCAGCATGATAGGAATTTCCCGCCACCGGGGGGTAACGCAAGAGCACTACATCATTACTTCCTTCCGTATCTGACGCTTTTAAGGATAATTTACTCGCAGGGCCAAGACAAGCACTCGTATTATCCGGGAGGGGCTGGATGCTGCGTACCGGCAGGTAGAGAATTTCTCCGCTTCGCACCTCGATACGATGCAGTACTACATCACCTTTATGATTGTCTACAGCGTCGATTATCGCGGCATTGTCAATATTTTGGGTCCACATATCCATGCCCCACAGGGCCCGGAGCCACGAATCCGATATGGGGATTCCTGATGTGTCTCGCAGACCTCTTTCTGATTCAGTCATGATGGCAGCGGGCAGAGCATCGGGGTAGTTCTCGGTGCTGATCGCCTCAGAGCTTTTGAGGTGGGCCTCGTCCTGATAAGCGTGGACGTAGTAATTCTGCCCCGGACTCATAAAGCCTGGATATTTGCTTTCAGGCTTGGTGCGCAGATCGACCACCGCGTTGTGGGGCGGGGGCTCATAATCTTTAGTGACGCTGAAGTAGATTTCCCGCTGGTAGTTTTTCTCGGCGGAAAAGCTGCGCGTTATCAGGGCGGGGTGGTCTTTGATGTTGTTCCAAGCGGGGGCGGCTGAGGAGTCGCTGAGGATGAATTCGTATGTCCCGGCCGGGTTTGCGGTAACGGTGAGCAAAAACTCCCGCAGGCCGATGATCGTTTTCTCAAAGCGGATCGTGCGGGGCACCCCGTCATCGGCCCCATCATCATTGCCCCCATCATCGGGCGGATCGCAGGCGACCCATAAAATCAGGGAGCAGAAAAATAAAAGGATAAATGGGCGTAAAACCCCGTCAGAGAAGTAATTTCCCCTACTATATGGTTTTAATTTTTTCGATGAGCGATGAGCGATGAGCGATGAGCGATGAGCGATGAGCGAATTTTACTGAACTTGTGTTCCATATTGCAATACTCCTTGGTATTATTATGCAAAATAATGCATAAAGATGATGTTCCGACCGAGGTCGGAATGGTTTTAATAAAAGATAAAATGGGGTTATGAAATGGCTTGTTCTTCTTTAAGAATATACGATTTCCCCGCGGAGGGCAAGAAGATCGCAGGAAAATCCCTAAAAATTGGCTTTTTTGGGGAGGCTCCCATGCGAGCTGGCGCAGCATGGGAGAAACAGGGGAGGGCCGTGCGTAGCCAAGGCCCGACCATCCTTTCTGTGAGCTGGCGCAGCATGGGAGAAATGGGAAGGGCCGTGCGCAGCCAAGGCCCGACCTTCCTATCTTTCGTGACAAAGCTGCTCCGCGAAAAAGACCAAGTCTGGCGCGCCATTCTTCTGTGGTGGGGAATTTTTAGAGGTCCTCTTTATTATACTGGTAAGATACTTCTAAATTAAAGTTAGATATTTCCTGACAGGGAGGAATTGACAAAAGTGAGGAGAAAGTGAAAATGCCTCTAAATCACATAAACAATTAAAACGGAGGATTTTTATGTTCAAAAAATTGATGACGCTGAGTATCGTATTGTTGAGGGGACCTCTAAAAATTCGCTCTTCTTGCGAAGCTATTTTGGAGCGAGGAAGTGAAGCCGAAGAATACTTTGTTGTATTGTAAGGCTTTACTGACGAAGCTGTTCGTTTCAAAAGAGCGAGCAAGAGCGCAGAATGGAATTTTTAGAGGTCCCCTAAAGTTATACTGGCAAGAATCAATAATATTATGGGTAATAAATAGATATGTATGCAACACAAGAAAACTTGAGGCCTGAGAAACCTCGGACTTTTGAGAACTCTGTTTGCGGCAAATACCTGTTTTTTCCCGATGAAACTGGCAGACGCAAAGCGCAAGGTGGATTACGCACCAAGGGACAGTATAAAAGGAGCTTGGAAGGGAAACCACTGATTTCAATTATTACTGTGGTTTTTAACGGGGGAAAAACGCTTGAACGATGTATTTTATCCGTACTGGAGCAGGATTATGACAATATTGAATACATCGTTATTGATGGGGGCTCCAATGATAAAACAATAGATGTCATTTGTAAATACGAGTCTGCCATCGATTATTACATCAGCGAGCCCGATCAAGGAATTTATAATGCTATGAACAAAGGGATTAGCCTGTCGACTGGGCAATATCTATGCTTGGTAAATTCCGATGACTACATAGATAAATTATTCGTCAAAAAAATGTTATGTGAGATCCTCAAAAGAGATACATGCATAGTTTATTCAGATTTTTTGATTAATGGGAAGTCAAATAATGTCAGTCCTCAAATTGATGATGGGATTCTTGTTAACACCAAAGGGATATGTCATCTTGCAATGTTGGTAAGTAAGGATGTTTATAATACTGTTGGTTATTATTATGAAAAATATAAAATTGTAAGTGATATTCGCTGGATTCGAGATGCGTATAAGGATAAAATACCCTTTTACTGTATAAAAGAAAGCTTATATTATTTTTCATTAAATGGAATGTCTGACGGTGCTTCTGAACTTACACGTAAAAAAATTATTGATGAAAATTCGCTGGAAATAATGAGAAGTTTTCCAAAAATAAATTATCATGAATCCCAGTCTCTCTATCTGTTTAAGTTTGACCCATTTTACTCAAGATCAATTATCAAAATAATAAATAAATACAAAGAAGAGGAAGAACTTATCAGAGCTATAAAATGCTATTTTGAATATTGCTTAATACACCTGGAGGTATTTTATAGCTCTAAAAAATCCAATAGAGAAAAGATTCAAAATATTATAGAACTATCTTTGTTATTAGATATAAATTTAGGGTTAATAAAATTTGAAGATATTTTTCTAAGAGATAAAATACTTCACATAAATCAGTTGTCTCAAAAACTGGATAACAAAAGAAAAACAATATTACATTTTTCCAGAGTATTTAGTGCACCGACTGAAACTTTCATATATGACATTCTTACGTCGCTAGAGCAGGCTGGAGACTGGCAGGGGGTATATCTGTGTAACGATAGAATGTTAGAAAAAGAAAGAATTTTTGATAAGGTTATTCATATCCCCTACGATTTATTCTGTAAATACTATTATATATTTTGTAAAATTATCCTAAATTTATTGAAACCAGATGTTGTAATAATGCATTTTATGCTCAATAGTTTTCATTTTTTTCAAAGTATTAAATTTGAACATTTTAACGTTCCTATGGTGCATATGACACATGGAATAGATATTTTTTCAATTAATGTTAAGAAAGATTATAGAGATTTTGTCCTTAATTTTGTTAATATCCATCCTAACCATACGATAACGACAGTCTCTAAATATTTAAAAGATGCTCTGATTGAGAGAGGGGTAAGAAAAGATAAAATAAGCATTGTGCATAATTGCTCTAATGAAATTTTTTATCGCAACAGGAAGACATCTTTTTTTAAACAAGCAGCGGGGAAGAAGCTAAGAATTATTAATGTTGCCAGGTTCATAGAGCTCAAAGGTCATCGGTTTCTTTTTGAAGGATTGAGATATTTTATTGATAATTGCTCTGAAAATGTTGAGTTGACACTGGTACACGGAAGGAGTCCTGAGAGGGAGGTTGAACGCATTCAGAGATTGATAAATGAATTAAATTTAACAAAGAAAGTGATATTGATAGACTTTATTGATTTTGGCTTAAATCCAGACTTTTATACGCAGTTTGATATCGCTGTGACTGCGTCTACTTACTGTAACAATTTATATAGGTCGGAAGGCCTCCCGGTTTCCACATTGGAAGCTATTATGGCGGGTCTTCCTATTGTGGGTACTGATGCCGGCGGGACACCTGAAGTCATTGGTTATCAAACAGAACATTCACAAATTATTCCGCACGGTGATGGGCTGGCTATTGGCAAAGCTCTGGAACAGATGTTTGTTCGTGGAAAGTGTTTTTCTGATAATGGGAAATATGCGACTGAAAGATTTCAGCACTTTTCCAGAAAAGAGCAAATAAAGCTTCTCGAAGCTGCAATAAGCAAGGCAATGAAGCCACCAATAAAAGTAGCTATGTTCTGCACTACGGATAAGGGTGGAGCCGGAAATGCTACGTGTAGATTGAACCAAAGTCTGCTGAATAACAACGTAATGTCTACTTTGTATCTCATTCATAAAGTAAAAAAGGAAAATTATTTTTTTATACAATTAGCAACTGGTTTTTCTTCCACACAAAAAACTATTACTGAAGTTTTTAGAAGAAATATATTTTCTGGCAATACTATATTTTCTCCCACAATGCCTAATACTCTCAATGATATATTTCAAAATATGTCATCACAGGTTGATATATTTAATATCGGCTGGGTTGCCGGATTTCTGTCCGTTGAGAATATTGCTTATTTATCACAACTAAGGGTGCCTCTTGTTATGACTATCCGGGACATGCATCTACTGACTGGCGGTTGTCATTATTTCCATGGCTGTGATAAATGGAAAACAGACTGTATTAATTGCCCACAATTGAAAAATAACTATGATAATTTCCCCGCCAAAGTCTTGGCAACTAAGAAAAAATACTGGAATTTCTCTAATATAACAGTCGTTTGTTTAAGCAAGCATTCTAAAGAAATAGTAAAAGACTCTATTTTCAGAAATTGCCGAATAGAGATTATCCCTAACTCAATTCAAACAGATATTTTCTGTCCCAAAGATAAGCTGTCATCAAGAAAGAAGTTTAATATTGATTTGAATGCAAAGGTTGTGTTTGTACTTCCGTCTGCGACCAGCTCTGTAAAAGGATTTAATGAATTTAGTAAAACATTGGAATATCTAGCTAAAGACCATAATGATTATTTGATTTTACTTGCTGGACATGGAACGAATAACTTCAGTGTTAAAGATTTTGCTGTTAAAAATCTTGGCTATATTGATGACAAAGAAAAACTTGCCATGGCATATTCTCTGGCAGATGTAACGGCGGTACCATCATTAGAAGAAACTTTTTCTAACACCACTGCGGAGTCCTTATCCTGTGGCACGCCGGTGGTCGGCTTTAAAGTCGGCGGCTTGCCCGATATGATTCAGGACGGTGTCAACGGCTACACCGTGGCTCTTGGAGATTGCGAAGCTTTGGCTGAGGCGATTGTTCGGGTTTTGGATGGTCCAGATCTTTCTGTAAATTGCCGGAGATATGCAGAAGAAAACCTGACTCTGGAATTGCAGGGGCAACGCTACAAAGTACTATACGAAGACCTTTTATCCAATAGGCCCCCCAAAGTGGAATCACCCAACCCCATCCCTGAAGTCTTTCCAGAGCTCGCTTCATCACAAGTGCAAATATTGACAGATGTGTTGTCACAGGTCAAGCCACTCTCCCCTAATGATCCCTTGATGTTACTCAATACCTTACCAACCTATCGACTTGCCTGGACAATGGGCATTCGCCTGACAAAAAAGCTACGCATATATAGAGCCCTTTGTCCATTAGCAAGGTTAGTCAAATCTTTTATGAAAAAAGTAAGTCTCGAAAGTGATAAAAGATTTTCTGAACTCTCAAATAAAAGAAAATTATGGCTAATCGCCAAAGTGTTGAGTAAAAAATTACACATCTACAGACTAATAAGGCCCTTGGCCAATCAAATCGAGAAACAATTGCGCCGCAGAAAAATAAAAAGTAGATGAAAAAAGAGACAGAACGCTCTACTGTAAAAAGGCAAATCTGCGCTCGGCACTGGCGCTATCCGGATCTCACGCTCGCGCGCCGGGCCGAAGGAGGTCTGCGTCTGTCCGTAAACAATCAAGAGCAAAACCTTCTCACCCATGACACTGCAGAGTGGCCTGTTATCACTGTGATTACCGTGGTTTACAATCGGGTCGCTACCTTGGAACGAGCCATCCTTTCGGTGCTGGGTCAGAATTATCCGGCACTGGAATACATTATTATTGATGGTGGCTCTACAGACGGAACGCTGGAACTTATCCAAAAATACCAACAACAGCTTGCGTACTACCTCAGCGAACCGGATGGTGGCATTTATGATGCTATCAATAAAGGACTTAGCTTGGCACACGGCGACTATATCGGCCTGCTTAACTCGGACGATTTTTACGCTCCGGGCTTTTTACAGGCTGCCGTCCGCAAAACAAAAATAAAAGCTAGATCTGAACAATCTGAGCTTGGTGAGATTATTTATGGCCGGCATATAAGGCTTACTGAACCGCCGGCACCCCCAGAGGATCTAGCTGCATATATCTCTGCATTTTCATTGCACTGGTTGGGGCTGGCGCACGGCACGTTCCTAGTTCAGCGTTCAGCATATGAAGCGATCGGGCCATATTCGACCAAGCTGCGCATAGCCAGCGATCACTTGTGGATTGATGCGGCCCTCCGACAGGGAATTCATTTTATTCCTTGTTTGGAATATCCAGCCTTTTTTTTCTCTACGAATGGGATATCTTCGACAGAATGGAAGGCTGCGCGGAAAGAAAGGGCGCAAATAACCCAAGGCAATCTGCCATTTTTGACGAGGCGGGAAGTACGCGCCTTGGTAGATTATCGGGGGGATTTCCCAGTTTTTGTGAAGGTTGTCAGCACTTTATTCAAAAAATACCCACAAGAGATCGAGCTACTCCAAGCTGCAGTGCAGTTTTTGCGCTATCAATTAGTCTACGGTACTCTGAAGAGCAGAGGAGGTGAATTACTGTGGAAAATGGCTTCACTGGAAAGCTTTAAAGATATCCTTAAGCGATTGGAGCATACGTCAGGCAAGACCGGCGAAAATATATTGCCGGAGCCCCACGGGCTGATTGTTGATTTCGCCCAAAAAGTCGCCGCATGGGCAGCGGAGAAGGTTGCCTGCGAGTGGCTGGCACAGGCCATTGCCGAGTACCGGAATAGCGTGGCTCGGCATCCCGCTATGGCACTAGAGCTGCGCAGTTCCTTTGATATAATTCTGGTGCGGCACTGCGGTATTCAACAATTATGCGAATACTACCGCAGCAAAATTTCCGAGCCTCCATCGCCCGCAGCGACTATCATACCCAACTCACTCATCAGTTTGGCAACTACTCCCCGGCGAACAAAGAGCGTTGCCTTAACACTTGCATCTATTCTGCAAGGTTCTGTCCAACCGGAAAAGATACTACTGTGGTTGGTTCAGGAAGACCAAGAGCACATTGCTGTTCAGCCAAACGAACGAAACCTGCCGCCTGAGCTTCGGGCACTGCGCACCAGCAGCTCAGGGAAACTGGAAATCCGTTTTTATTCGGATGGCCAAGGCATAACAAGCTATAGCAAAATTATCCCCAGTCTCCGCGAGTTCCCCGACTCAATTATTATCACCGCCGACGATGGGGTTCTCTACCCATCCGAGTGGCTGGAACAGCTCTACCAGTCCTACCTCCGGGAGCCGGAAAGTATCCATTGCCACCGCGCCCATGCCATAAATTTCGAGACTGGCGGCCAGGCCATGCCCTATTCCTGCTGGGATCAGGATATTGAGAGCACAGCTGAGAGTTCTCTGGCTTATTTTTTTATAAGTGGGTTCGGGGTCTTGTTTCCGCCCCACAGTCTACATCCCGATGTGCTGCGCCGAGACTTGTTTCTGTGGTTGGCTTCGGATGCTGCTGATGTCTGGCTTAACGCCATGGCAGTGCATCAGGCCAGCAAGACCCGGGTGGTGGCCGGGCAGATGACCGCTACAACAGGCATATTGGGTTCTTTGAGTTTTATCCCATCCCTTCCCGGCAGCCCTCCCTCCGGTCGGCGTGCGGAACAGACCGGGCATGCCGTGCAAGTCGAGCTGGTCTACGGCTATTTCGCCCTCTGGGAAAAGGTCTTTGCCAACAGTCTTGATGCCGATTATCTGCTGGAGCGGAATGAACAGAAAGCTCGGCAAATCCAATACCTGCAAAACAATCGCTGGTACCGCTTCGGCCAGCTTTCTCGTAAACGAAAACTATGGGTGATTGGCAAGGTTCTATGGGGACCTCTAAAAATTCGCTTTTGTCTTCTTGCAAAGCTATTTTGGAGCGAGGAAGTGAAGCCGAAGAATACTTTGTTGTATTGTAAGGCCTTACTGAAGAAGCTGTTCGTTTCAAAAGAGCGAGCAAGAGTGCAGAATGGAATTTTTAGAGGTCCCCCTAAGTAAAAAAATGGGACTATACAAGCCATTACGACTATTAGTGAAGGTTGTTAGAAAATGTCTCCAAAAAGTTTAGGAGATAGTCTGATGAGTCCCGGTAAGATTAAGGGCAACTCTAAAAATTCCAGTCTTGCGCTGAGCGAGGCCTTTAAAGATGGCCTTCGGTACACCTTGAATTTCTGCCCTTCGTTCCTCAAGTCTTATTTATGACGAAATTCTACGTTACTCAGGCAGCGTGATTGAAGGCGGGGCTTGTTTCCGGTTGCTGAGTGCCGTAGAATTCCAATCTAAGCGTAGAGCGCGAGAATTGGAAATTCAAGGGGACCTCTAAAAATTCGCTTTTGATGCCGGACAAAGGGATTTTTTGCGGCAGCTAGGAACGGGAGCCGAGGCATACTTTGTTGTATGGTAAGGCTTTCGTGACAAAGCTGCTCCGTGAAAAAGACCGAGTCCGGCGCAAAATTGGAATTTTTAGAGGTCCCCTCAAGGTGTACCGAAGTACCGGGCTGAAAACGGCAAATAGGAAGTTTGTGCGGGGGCTGCGGGGAAAAGTCCGTTCTTCCAGCCCCGTGAAGGGTTACGATAAATATTTGTCACTTCCGCGGGAGTCTATCTGGCAAATGCTCTGTGCGTAGACTCCAGCTTCCGTGAAGGGTTGCAAAATCAAAGGGAACTCAAGGTGAATGAAATAACTATTGTTACAGCACTTTTCAATATTCAACGAGAAGGAATGGATGGCAGAAAATGGCAAGACTATCTCGACTGGTTTGCGCAAACCCTGAGATTAAAGGTTCCAATGCTGATCTTTGCAGAGCAGGAAACCTGCGATTTCGTTCTAAAGCATCGGTCCTTGGAAAACACCAAGCTTATTGTGCAAAAATTAGAACAAGTACCTTACTACCACCTAAAGGAAGACATAGACAAAATTATTGCAAGTGAAAACTATCAAAACAGCATTATCCATCCGCAAAGAATAGAATGCCGGTACAGTCTCTATAATATCATACAGTATTCAAAATTTAAGTGGCTACAGAAAACTGCAGAAGAAAACCCCTTTTGCAGCAATTTTTTCTTTTGGTTGGACGCAGGGGCTTCCCGGTTTTTCGAAACCATGGATCTTACTGCAGAATATACCACTCCCGCAATGCTCCGTTTCCTTGAAGAAAGCAAAGGGAAATTTATATTGCAATACAATGCCAATAACATTGATCTTGTTGATTTTATTGACTCATTAAATGGATCAACAGCTATGGTCTGCGGTAGTCTATTCGGTGGTAATAGGAGTATAATCGAGCAAGTACAGAAAGAGATCGAAAATATTCTTATCAATAAAATGATTAAATATAATACTATCAATAATGAACAAATAGCATTTTTTTTGCTTGTGCAGGAAAATCCGGGACTGTTTGCCGTGTTGAACCGGACAAAAAAAACGGGGGGAACACCTTTGCCTATTTTTTCCTGGTTGCAGGAAGGTGGAACTCATAGAGCACTAAAAATCGCACTGATTGCTCCCGGCCAGATGCCCATTCCGCCTAAAGGTTGGGGGGCGGTAGAAATCATTGCCTGGAACTTGAAACTTGAACTGGAAAAGCAGGGGCATTTTGTAGAACTGATTAATACAAAAAACAGGCAGAAAATACATACTCAATTGAGCAACTTTATGCCTGATTTTGTACATATACTATACGATGAATTTATCGATATATATCCTCATATTTGCTTTCCCAAAGCTATTACTAGCCATTATGGATATCTGGGACAGCCCCTTAAATGGAGCAGGGGATATCAAAAGGTTTTCGATTATTTCAGGATATACAGGCCAAACACCTTTTGCCTCTCGAAAGAAATTGCCGACGTCTACAAAATACCAGAAGATATTCCAGAGAACCGTTTATATTCAATCCCCAATGGGGTAGAGCTCAACAAGTTTTCCAACACTCTAAGCCCCAAATACCCGGATCGCAGTATTTACCTAGCTAAAATTGACTTTCGCAAGCGACAATATCTTTTTCAGGAAATAAAAACCCTATATTTTGCAGGGAATATTTCTGATAAAAGGTTTGATACCAGCAAAAACTATCTGGGGGAAATGACCAAGGAAGATATCTACTCAGGACTCACAAATTATGGTAACCTTGTGTTATTATCAGATGGAGAGGCGCACCCTTTGGTTTGTATGGAGGCCCTCGCAGCAGGATTAGGTGTTGTAGTCTGTGAATGGGGCTCTGCCAATTTGGATACAACAAAAGAATTTATTACGGTTATTCCGGAGGAAAAAATCAGTGACATTGCGCATGTAGAGACGGAGATCATCAAAAACCGGGAATATGCGGTGGCGCATCGCCTGGAAATCCTGGCATACGCCAAGCAGTTTGACTGGGAGACAATTGTTAAAAATTATTATCTGCCTGCCGTAAGAGATGTGATCGCCAAACCAATGAGTAATGAAGAGTTAATCTATTCGCAAAAGTCAATTACCCCGGAAGAATATTTTGTAATGCGAAATTTTGTAGAAGTGGAAAAAATACCCAAATTATTTATTAGTCTTCTAAAACAAAAACAACAGGGCCCTTGGCAGCTTTTCACACGCTTATCTTTCAAACGCAAACTCTGGACAATAGCCAGAGTATTAAGCAAAAAACTAAAAATATATAAACTGCTGCAACCATTGGCAAAGCAAATCAAAAAGGTATTATGAAGAAAATAGGAATATTTTTTATCTGCACAGGACGCTACCGCATCTTTTGGAAACCGTTTTACCAGAATGCAGAAGAACTTCTTTTTAGCGAATCAAACAAATATGAAAAACACTATTTTGTCTTTACCGATGAACCGGACAAAATCACAGAACAAGTTCACCCAATAAAAATCGAAAAAGAACCCTGGCCCTTGCCCACACTCAAACGATGGCATTATTTTTTGAGCGCAAAAGAGCAATGGCAAGAAATGGACATGGTCTATTTCTTCAATGCCAACCTGAAACTCCTTCTGCCATTAGCAAAAGAACTGCTCCCAGCAGAAGACAGGCCCCTGATCTGTACAGTGCATCCGCATCATCCGCCCGGCAGCAACTACCCCTATGAGAGAAAGCGCCGATCTCTGGCCTGCATTCGCCCTCAGGAAGGCGGGTCGTACTACTTTATGGGCAGCCTGCACGGCGGGTTGAGCGAAGCCTACCGGGAACTCTGCGAAGAACTAAAAACCCGGACAGACCGGGACCTTGAAAATAATATTATTGCCCTGTGGCACGATGAATCGCATTTGAACCGCTATGCGCTGGACTATCCCGGTAAAATCAAAGTGCTGCCGCATACCACTCTGGAAATAGAACGAGAAAACGGCTCCCGTACGGGAGGGCCCGGCTCCATTTTGATACAACATAAAACAAGACCGCAATGGGGCGGCCATGCCTGGCTGCGTGGGCAACTGCCCAATCAGATTATTGTAAAAGTAAAAAGTGGCTTGGGCAATCAGCTATGGCAGTATGCGGCGGCCCTGGCACTGCAGGAAAACTGCCGAAAACGAGGCGAAACAGCCGATATCTGTATAAACATTTCAGGATACCATGAGAAATACCGTCCTAAAAATCGGCCCTTTTTACTAAACGAGCTATTTCCTGATATTACATTTAGCAAAAACAGGGAAGATTTTTTCCCTTCAAAGAAGGGCTATCCGACATATCCCGACACTTTAAATCACACTTCCATGGAGTTTGGTTTTTCTCAAGACTTTTTGACCCTTCCTCCGGCAATAATACTATGGGGTTCCTTCCAGAACCACAAGTATTTTGAGATGGCGAAAGATTCATTCAGGCCCAGGCTGAGACCACTGCCGCAAAAATATCAAGAATTACAAAAAACACAAGAACTGGTGGCCCTGCATGTGCGCAGGGGGGACTATGTTGAAAAATACCTTGATTCCTACGGGCTGGTATCTGTCTTACATTACCGTGCGGTCTTAAAACAAATAACCGAACGAGTAAGAAACCCTTATATACTGATTTTCAGCGATGATGTGGCCTGGGTTCAGCAAAATGTAACACCAGTGCTCCAGAAATACTCTCTCCCTTGGGATTGTCCTGAAGGAAGTCCGGTGGAAGACTTTTCTACCATGGCGCAGTGCAGGCATTTTATTGTGGCGAATAGTTCTTATAGCCAAATGGCAGCTCTGCTCGGAGAGCAGAGCGATTCGCTGGTTTTTATGCCGACCATGCAAATGCTCAGTCATAATATCAAATGTCGGGACTTTTTACCGCCCCACTGGCAGGAACTGCCCTACCCATTTTACGAAGGAGAAGCCCCCCCGCCCAAGGTTTCGGTAATCATTCCGGTCCACAACACCCGCGACTACCTGGCTCGCTGCCTGGAATCAGTGTGCCTGCAAAGCGAGACTGCCATTGAGATTATCGTGGTGGACGACGCCTCACCGGACGAGAGTTGGGATATGATTCAAAACTATGCCCGACGCGATCCGCGCATAGTGCCGTTCCGCCACAAACAGAACAAGCATTTAGGGGGGGCACGAAACACGGGAATCGAAGCTGCCCGCAGCGAATGGCTCTTATTTCTGGACAGTGATGACTATATCGCAAAAAATACCGTGGAGGTTTTTTTACACAAAGTCTCAAAATATCCACAGGCGGCATTGCTGGTCTGCGGTATCGTACGTGTGTGTGATGGACAATTTTCAACTTATGGTGGGGCACCTAAGAGTGATCTGCTGATCAATCAACCCTTCGAACATTACCGCCATACCCGGCAGCCGGAGCTTATCCACTGTGCCTGGGGCAAACTGTGGCGGCGGGAACTTTTTGCTCAAAGTGGGCTCCGCTTCCCGGAGCACATGTCAATGGAAGATCTCGCCTTGATACCCCGTCTTTTTTACCATATACAGAGTCAGAGCAATGCAGCCTTGTTTATTCCGGAACGACTGTTTTATTACCAGTATCGGTCTGATAGCCTGGCTAACGACAGGAGTAAGGCAGCCATTCAGGATTTTTGTCGGGCAGTAAAAAATCTGGAAGAATGGGCGGAAAACCTGCAAAATATGGAAAAAGAGCGACTACATCAAAAAATTCTCCACATTACGCATTGTTTTGCGGAACAATGCCGCGATGAGATTTGGGATTATCTATGGAATATGCTCCCCCGTCATTATGGGGAGGATCCGCGTACTGCAAAGTTTAAACGCAAGATCCGGAAGATTCAAAAATGGACACAAAGAGCGCAAACCAGCCTTTGGTATCGTTTTTTATTGGTTCCCAATAGACAGAAGCTGTGGGTGGCTGGCAAGGTTTTGAGTAAAAAGTTGGGGCTATACAAGCCGTTGCAGCCATTGGCAAGGATAACCAAAAAAATCATCAGAAAGCTCCGAAGATGGGACAACTGAGTATACATACCGGTTTATACCGCAGAAAAATGGCTCAGCATAGCTTCTCTTCCGAGGAGAGAAGCTGCCGTTGACAGACCCCAACGACAGCTTCCGGAATAACTTCCGGAATGGCTAGGCAGTGAAGAAATACAAACTTGGAGAAAAACTTGTTGAAGAAATCCGAAACCCCTCATCCGGGTGATGTCTTAGAGCATCCCGAATATGTTTTCTACCAAGCCCCGCCACCCCCGCCCAAGGTTTCGGTAATCATTCCGGTCCACAACACCCGCGACTACCTGGCTCGCTGCCTGGAATCAGTGTGCCTGCAAAGCGAGACCGCCATTGAGATTATCGTGGTGGACGATGCCTCACCGGACGAGAGTTGGGATATGATTCAAAACTATGCCCGACGCGATCCGCGCATAGTGCCGTTCCGCCACAAACAGAACAAGCATTTAGGGGGGGGCACGAAACACGGGAATCGAAGCTGCCCGCAGCGAATGGCTCTTATTTCTGGACAGTGATGACTATATCGCAAAAAATACCGTGGAGTTTTTTTTACACAAAGTCTCAGAATATCCACAGGCGGCATTGCTGGTCTGCGGTATCGTACGTGTGTGTGATGGACAATTTTCAAATTGTGGTGGGGCACCTAAGAGTGATCTGCTGATCAATCAGCCCTTCGGACATTACTGCCGCAGGTGGCAGCCAAGGATTTTCCCCATTGCCTGTGCCCGACTATGGGGCGGGAGCTGTTCATTCAGAGCGGACTCCGCTTCCCGGAGCAGATGTCAGTGGAAGATCTCGCCTTAGTGCCCCGTCTTTTATATTATATACAGAGTCAGAGTAAAGAGGCATTGTTCATTCCGGAACAGCTGTTTTATTACCGGTATCGGGCCGGCAGCCTGAATAACGAGAGGAGCAAGATCGCCATCCGGAATCTCGCTCGCGCCATAGGCATCCTGGATGACTGGGGGCGGGTGCTGGAAGAGGGCGAAAATTGCTTGCTGCGACAGGGCGTCAGCAAAGATGTAGAAGAATGGTTTGCCCGGTATTCAGAAGACAGCGGACTATTGACAGAATTGATAAATCTCCTTCCCACTCATTATATAGCCCGGTATATTCTGCAAATCAGAGAGAACCGCTGGTACCGTTTCGGTCAAGTCTCCCGCAAGCGCAAGCTGTGGATGCTTGGCAAGGTATTGAGCAAAAAAATGGGTCTGTACGAGCTGTTGCGACCATGGGCAACGGGAGCCAAAAAGATCATGCGAAAGCTTGGGAAACAGAGCCGATGAGCGGGAATGCAGAACAAATGAGCCACTTTGCCATCACAGTATGCATACCGCTTTATAACGTGGAAAAATGGCTCTCCGAATGCCTTGATTCTGTAGTTGTGCAAAGCATTTGGCACAAGGTGTTTGTAATCATCATCGATGATGGCTCTCAAGATGCAGGCCCTGATATCGCGCGGGAATTTTGTGGGCACTACCCCGAACAGACACAGTTGATATACCATGGAGCAAACAAGGGCACACTTGCCACCCGTTATACCGCGATCGCGGAGCTGCGGACTCCTTATGCCATGTTTCTGGACTCAGACGATCTGCTGCCGCCCAATGCCTGTGAGTTGTTGTACCAAACCATTACTGCAAAACAGGCCGACATGATTATGGGGCGTTCGGTCTGGAAAAAAAAGGAACATAAAACCATTATGTTTCCTTCTAATATGTATACACAGACGTATTTTGACCGTTACGGGGAAGAAAGAAATCTTTGCCATTGCGGAAATTATTCTGTGGGGGCCTTACAGATCTGGGGCAAAATATACCGGAGCGAACTGCTCAAACTAAGCTTGGATGGGCAGCTTCCGGCAATCAGCTGGGGCGAGGATAAGCTATTCTCTGTGTTTATTTTTGCCAAAGCGCAAAGATTTTTTCTGCTCAAACAAGAAACGCACTGGCGCCGAAAAAATGTGGGGAGCGCCACAGAAAGCTATAGCGTCATGCGTACGGCCCATTACCTACTCTGCAGTTTGGGCCTCTATCGGAAGGCCGGACAAATGCGTTCAGGCAAATTGAGAAGGGAGGCCCGGTCTGTAAGAAAACATCTGCAGCAGCCCTCAGAAGCAATAAGCGACCCTGCAGAGAGGCAGAAAGCACTGGCTCTATTGGCGGACTTCGACCGGCAAATTCCACTGCGACCAGCCAGTGAGGAACTGCAGAACCTGGAGGAAAAACTATTGGAGGAGTTCGGCATCCCCCGTTTGGGAGATATACTAGAGCTTCCTGAGTATGTTTTCTATGACGCTTCCCCTGCTCCACCTAAATGCAGCATTATTATTCCGGTCTACAACACCCGCGATTACTTGGCTGCCTGCCTAGAATCGGTATGCCTGCAAAGCGAGACCGCCATTGAAATCATCGTAGTGGACGATGCCTCACCGGACGACAGTTGGGACATGATTCAAAACTATGCCCGACGCGATACGCGCATAGTGCCGCTGCGCCATGAGCAAAATAAAGGTGCGGGGGGGGCACGAAACACGGGAATCGAAGCTGCCCGCAGCGAATGGCTCTTATTTCTGGACAGTGATGACTATATCGCAAGAAATACCGTGGAGGTTTTTTTACACAAAGTCTCAGAATATCCACAGGCGGAACTGTTGGTCTGCGGTGTTGTACGTGTGTGTGATGGAAAATTTTCAAATTATGGTGGTGCACCTAGGAGCGATCTGCTGATCAATCAACCCTTCGAACATTACCGCCATACCCGGCAGCCGGAGCTTTTCCACTGTGCCTGGGCCAAACTATGGCGGCGGAAACTTTTTACTCAAAGCGGACTCCGCTTCCCGGAACATATGTCAGCACAGGATTTTGCCTTGGTGCCGCGCCTTTTATACTATATGCAGAGCAAAGAGACACTGTTCATTCCAGAGCGATTATTTTATTACCAATATCGATTTGGCAGCCTGAATAATGGCAGGAGCAAGATCGCTGTCCAGGGCCTTACTGGTGCTGTGGGCATTCTGAATGGCTGGGGAAAAACGCTGGAAGGCAGTGAAAGCCATTTTCTGCGGCATAAAGTCGGCAAAGAAGTGGAAAGATGGCTTGCCCGGTATTCAGGAGACGGCGAATTATTGGCAGAGCTGATAAATGCCCTTCCTGCCCACTATACAGCCCGGTATATTCTGCAAATTGCGCAGAGGGAACGAGACCTGCAAGCTGATTGTTGGTACCGTTTTGGCCAACTCTCCCGCAAACACAAACTGTGGATGCTTGGTAAGATGCTGAGCAAAAAACTGGGTCTATACAAACCGCTGCGATTATTATTGATAATCGCCGGAAAAGTAATGAGAAAGCTTGGGAAATGGATTAGGCACCCCTAAAGGGAACTTCTAAAGGATTTCATTATGGAAGCGATAGCCAGTTTTCAAGTAGACCATATCCGCATGCTGCGCGGCCTATTTGTTTCTCGTAAAGACCGTGTAGGCGATAAAGTCATCACCACCTTTGACATTCGCATGAAAGAACCCAACCGTGAGCCCGTGATGGATATCCCGGCCCTGCATAGCATCGAGCACCTGGCTGCTACCATCCTGCGCAATGACACAGAATGGGGCGAGCGCATAATATATTTTGGCCCGATGGGCTGTCGCACCGGCTACTACCTGATCCTGCAAGGGGACCTGAGCTCCGGCGAAGCCCTGCCTCTGGTGCGCCGCCTATTCCTGTACATCATTGATTGGAACGATGACGTGCCGGGTGCCAGCGCAGCCTGCTGCGGCAACTGGCGTGACCACAACCTGGAAATGGCGCACTGGGAGTCCCGCAAGTTTTACCAGGAAGTGCTGGCAGAACCCCGACATGGAAACCTGCACTACCCCGACTGAGCATGCTCTTCCTTTATGAGGGCTTGAACGTGGACTCGGACTGCTGAATGATCAAAGAGCTTGATGCCAATAATTTATGAACACAAACCCGAAGCCCCGAGTGTGGCGGCAACGCATTGAGCGCTCGCTCGCAGAATTGCGTGCGGGCCGCTTTATAATAGTCTGTGACGATGACTCGCGCGAAAATGAAGGCGACTTGATTGCCGCGGCTGAGCTGGTCACCCCCGAGCTGGTCAATTTCGCCATCACCGAAGCACGCGGACTGCTGTGCCAGGCGATTGACCAACAGACGGCGCGCTACCTGCGACTGCCCCTGTTGAGCCGGGAAAACGACTCCCCAAACAGCACCGCCTTTACCGTCAGCGTTGATCACCGGGAAGCGGGCACAGGCATTTCGGCTCCGGCACGGGCCCTGACAATTCAGGCCATCGCCGCGGCCAGCACCGCAGCACAGCACCGCCAACCAGACTTGTCTCGCCCTGCTGCCGACCAACGGGTACTACTGCGGCCGGGGCATATCTTTCCGCTATTGGCCATGCCGGGCGGAGTCCTGCAGCGCGATGGACACACCGAGGCTGCAATCGATCTGGTGCGGCTGGCCGGGCTGGCACCCAGCGGCATACTCTGTGAAATTGTGGGCCGGGACGGCGAAATGGCGCGGGGTGCCGAACTGGATGAGTTTGCTACCCGACACCAATTGTGTAAAGTCACGGTAGCCGAGTTGGCAGACTACCGGCGCGAAGTACTGGGCCACAGCTGGAGCGAAAAAGACCGCATTGCGAGCCGCTTGCAGGGGATTTCCCTGAGTGCGGACACCCGCGTGGACCTGCCCTGCGATCTAGGTTGTTTCCAGGCCTGCGCGATTGAAGATGCATGCGATATGGGAGCCGAACACATGCTGATCTGGCAAGGTGAGTTGGCAAGGCTTGGCAACACTCCGGCTGCAAACCGGGCTCCGCTGCTGCGGATACATTCGGAATGCTTTACCGGAGAAGTTTTGTTTTCGCAGCGCTGCGACTGCCGGGCCCAGCTCAACTATGCATTACGGGCCATCGAAGCCGAAGGCCGGGGACTGATTATCTACCTGCGCCAGGAAGGACGGGGCATTGGGCTGCGCAACAAACTACGCGCTTACCAAATTCAGCAACAACAGGCACTGGATACAGTAGAAGCCAATCAGGTACTGGGCTATGATGACGATCTGCGCGAATATTCTGTGGCAATTGCCGTACTGAAACAGCTAAAGCTAGATCAGGTCCGGCTGCTGACCAATAATCCCCACAAAATCCGGGCACTAGAGGCTGGCGGTATCGAAGTGGAGCGCCTGCCGGTGGAAGTGAAAGGCACGCCCCACAACCGCCATTATCTGGCAACGAAAAAACACAAAAGTGGTCACCTGCTCTAGAAAGGAAACAAAAAACCATGAGCCTGAAAAACCAAGCATACAAAGTGATAGAAGGAACATTCGAAGCCGGTAATATACGCTGTGCCCTCGTGTGTTCCCGCTTCAATGAATTTATCGTGGGAAAGCTGCTCACCGGGGCCTTGGACTGCCTGCTGCGCCACGGAGCGACAGAAACCGAACAGTCGGTCTATTGGGTCCCTGGAGCCATGGAGTTGCCACTACTGGCCCAGAAGCTGGCCGCCCAAAAAGATGTCGATGTAGTGATCTGTCTGGGCGCCGTGATTCGCGGCAGCACGCCGCACTTTGATGTAGTGGTCAGTGAAGCCTCCAAGGGCATTGCCCAAGTCTCGTTACAATCCGACAAGCCGGTGATTTTTGGCGTGCTGACCACCGAGAGCATTGAACAGGCCGTTGAGCGGGCGGGCAGCAAAATGGGTAATAAGGGCTGGGAGGCGGCCCTGAATGCGATTGAAATGCACAATCTGTGCAAGCAACTTTAAGGTCATATTGTGAGTACACTTCCCATACAGAAAACCGCGGCGCAGAAAGCTGCGGACCAAAGCGAACCAAAAGACCAAGCAAAGCGGCAGACTCTACCCTTGGCGGCCGTAAAACGGGTAGTGCTCTACACCGATGGTGGCTGTCAGGGCAATCCCGGACCCGGAGCCTGGGCCGCAGTCAGCTATCTGGAGCCGGATGAGCGCCACTCCCGCACAGCTGAGGGAGTAGCGGCCCCGCAAGAGCTCAGTGGAGCCTCAGCCCGGACTACAAATAATCAAATGGAGCTGCAAGCGGTAATCGAAGGGTTAAGAGCCTTGCCCCGGCAGTATCCTCAGCTGTCGGAGCCCTGTGAGCCAAGGCCTTCCGAGCCCTTGGAAATTGCGGTATACACCGATTCCCAGTACGTGAAGAATGGCATTAGCAGCTGGATTCACAACTGGAAAAAAAATGCCTGGCGTACCAGTGCCAAAAAACCGGTCAAAAACAAAGAACTGTGGCAAGAGCTGGAGCGCCAAGTCACTGCGCTGGAGCGATATGGCAGCCTGCGCTGGCACTGGGTCAAGGGCCACGCTGGTCACTATTACAACGAGCGCTGCGACGAACTGGTGCGCCAGAACTTTCCCGGATAGAATACAGGCCCTTTATCCTTTATTAAGGGGCTTTCTAAAGGGGACCTCTAAAGGGGACCTCTAAAGGGGACCTCTAAAAATTCCAATTTCGCGCTGAATCGCGATCTTGTTGCCGAATCGCTTCCTCAGGGAGAGGCAGCAAGAGCCTGCTATTTCTCCAATGCGAGCTGGCGCAGCATCAAAACGCGGTACAATCGTCAGCAAAGACAAAGCAGAAGCAGAGCGATTGTACCATTCTCGCGAAGCGATACCATTTTCAGAGGTCCCCTAAAGGATACCTCTGAAACTCCATGCCCAAAATGGGAGCGTTCACCGGGAATTCAGGCAATTCAGACATGCAGGTGCTACAAACATTTTTACGCAAGATTACTAGGAATTCCTCAGTTTATACCTTATATTCGCCATGGAGGTTGCCCTCCCCAAATCTCGAGTGGAATGAGCATCTTGGACTGTAACCGAATTTACAGGCGAGAACTTGCTTTTTTGCCACTTTTCAGTTAATTTATTAGTGAATTTTTTGCAACTTAGGTAAGCGTATGTCGGAAACCCCTCCCTCGAATAACAACAAAAAGAACCCCTTCAGTGAAAATCGTTTTGGCATTTTTATCCTTGCCGGAATTATTTTGCTGGTACTCGTGTTGTTCTCGCTGATTAACAGCAACTCCTTTTTGGAAAAACTACCCTATAGCGATTTTATGCGCCAGGTCGAATCCGGCGCTATCAGTAATGTTGAGATCGTAGACGGCAGCAGCCTGCGCGGTACCGGTCTGGTCAACGGCCTGCCCCAGACCGTGGTTACCAAGATACCCTACACCGACCTGAATTTGATTGACCGCCTGCTCAAGGCCGGGATCAATTTCACCGGGGTCGAGAGCAAAATGCGTTTTGGTCAAATGATCTTTCAGTCGATTCCGTGGATCATCTTGGTGCTGATCATGTTCTCAATGTTCCGAACTATGAACGGCAGCAGTAAGGCCTTCAGCTTCGGCAAAAATCGCGCGCGCAAATACGAGCACGATGTCAGCAAAAGCATTACCTTTAAGGATGTCGCTGGGCAGGAAGAGGCCAAATACGAATTACAGGAAGTGGTGTCCTTCCTCAAAAGTCCGGAGCGCTTTAAGGAAATCGGTGCGCGTATTCCGCGCGGCGTGCTGCTGGTGGGGAACCCCGGTACGGGCAAAACCTTGCTGGCCCGCGCCGTTGCCGGTGAGGCGGGTGTCTCGTTCTTCCACATGTCGGGCTCGGATTTTGTCGAAATGTTTGTCGGTGTGGGTGCCAGTCGGGTGCGTGACCTGTTTGAGCAGGGCCGCAAAAATGCTCCCTGTATCATATTCATCGACGAGATTGATGCGGTGGGCCGCACGCGCGGCTCCGGCATGGGTGGTGGCCACGACGAACGTGAGCAGACCCTGAACCAAATGCTGGTGGAAATGGACGGTTTTACTACCGACCAAGGTGTGATTGTGATGGCTGCCACCAACCGCGTAGACGTGCTTGACCCGGCCCTGCTGCGGCCGGGGCGTTTTGACCGTCAAATTAATATCGCTTTACCCGATGTCAAAGAGCGCGAGAAAATCTTGGAGATTCACAGCGACAAAATCAAGACCAAAAAGAATATTGATTTCCCTGCTCTGGCCCGACGCACTCCCGGTTGCTCCGGTGCGGACCTAGCCAACATCGTCAATGAAGCTGCGTTGTTTGCCGCGCGCCACAGCCGCAAGCTGGTCAGCTTGGAAGATTTCGAGGAAGCGCGCGACAAGGTGCTGATGGGCCTGGCCCGCCACACCATGTTCATGACCGAAAAAGAGAAAAAGCTGACGGCCTATCACGAAGCCGGGCACACGTTGGTCAGCTTGTCCAGCGAGGGGCACAACTTCGAAAAAGTCACCATTATTCCGCGTGGGCAGGCTTTGGGTGTGACTATGTACACCCCGAGTGAAGAATCCTACGCTCCTACCTACTCGGCATTGAAGGCCCGTATCCGGGTAGCCTTTGGCGGCTACGGGGCCGAAGAGCTGATCTTTGGCGAGACCACGATCGGCACTTCCAACGATCTGAAGCAGGCCACGGACTTGGCGCACCGCATGGTGACTGAGTGGGGCATGAGCAGTTTGGGAGCCGTGTCATACGCCGATGAACAGCCCATTTTCATTGGTCGTGAAATGTCGCGGGCCAAGGAGTTCTCAGAGACTACTTCGACCAGAATCGACCAAGCGGTGCGCGAAATCTTGAATGAATGCTTGGAAAACGTACGTGTGCTGCTGCGTGAACGCAAAGAAGATTTAATCACCCTCTCCGAAAAGCTGCTCGAAAAAGAGACCATGTACAAAGAGGAAATCGAAGAACTCCTTAAGATTGCCCCACAGCATCCCGAGAAAGAGAGGGCAGAGGCCGCTAGAGCAAACAGCAGCAATGATGGCGGCGAAGCTGCAGTTTCCAGCTGAAACATATTTGTTTATAGTGCATGCCACATGAGCCATCCCCGTCATTACCGTTTTTTTCTTTTCTTCCTTTTTATAGCCGCCAGTGTCTTTTGCTTTCCGCTCGCGCTGCGGGCACAGCAAAATAACGCTTCATCCGGATTGCTTTCCGACCACGCAGCGGAAGTCCGGGATTTGAGCGATCGCGGCAGGAAACTACAGTATCTCGACTATGAATTCGCCCGCAAGTATCTGCGCGAGGCTTATCTTTTGTCAGGTGAGGACCGGGCTGCCGAAGTGCGGGCACTGCTGCGCCTTTCCACCGAGTACAATGGTGCTGAAATTTCTGATTACTGGTACTTACTGGCCAGTGCTTATGGGAGTAAGTGGGAAAAGAGTCGTCTCGACTGGCTCAACAAGGCTTTTGAGATCGATCAGTGGTACGATGTGCCCCGGTTGCTGGCTGCCTTGGAGCTGGTCCGTATCCTCTACAAGTGGAAGATGTATGACGACATTATTTCCTGGAACAATAAATGGGAGCCGGAAATTACCGGCGAAAAAACCATGCAGTTTTACTTGGCAATGGCCTATAATAAATCGGGCTGGAAGGAAAAGGCAGCCGATCTGGCACTGAACAATCTGGAACGCTACAACCATGAAGAGCGCTATTTTAGTATACTGCTGGATACCCCCCGCGTCAGCAAAGAAATGTGGGTAAACTTTCATCTCTACTTGGAAAATTACCCCCCCGATTCGCCCAAACTGCTGCGCTACCTGGTCAATAAAAGCACCGATATTAACGAAACTGAAAACCTGCTCTCAATCTACACCAGACTGTTTGGCGATGATTATTTCACAACGGCCCGGCGTGTTCTGTTGCGACAGAGTGGGCTGGTGCCGCGTAGCGATATTTTCTTTAGCAACTACCCAACTTCTGATTTTCTGGTCTTGAGCCAGGTGATCCGCAGTGTTTCTGCTATACGGCCCATTGAAACATCACTTCAGGAATTAAACGGTCTCTACATTGTGGACCGCAATTACGACGATATTCCCGAAGAAGAGCTGACTTTTATTAACGGCAACCTGACCGAACGTCATATCGCCGCAGGCGGTCCCGATGAAAATGATGTGATCGTGCGCTGGAACGACTATGGAGAGCCTGCCAGTTATCACAGTTTCTTTAACCACAAAGGCAGCAGTCGCACCATTGATATTCTGTATGGCCGCTATCCATTCATCCACGAAATTACCATATCTGACCCCGACAGCCGCCGGGTCTATAGTTTTTCACCCGGTCGTTTGACCTATTCACTCAGCGAGCAAGTGCCGCTGAATACTTTCGAATGGGCGCTCAGTTCACTACAAGAACCAAGCCTGCTCGAAAGCGATGTAATGCGCAGCAGCCGCGAAGTCAAGCTATATGAAACACAGCTACGTCAGAGTGACTGGCACTTGCGGGCCAAGTACGACATGAGTTATTCTGGTGAACTGGAACGGATTTACCTTGACCGGGATTGGGACGGGAACTTTGATGAAATCAGCTATTTTGATGACTCAGAGCGCACCCGTACCGTGCGCGATGAAAACCAGGATGGCAATTTTGAGTTGATGGTCAGCTATCGAGAAGGTGCTCCGCAGAAATATGAGGTGGATATTTACGGTAATGGCAGTGTGGACTACACCGAAATTCCCGGCGATGTTTCGGTCAAGACTTGGCACCGCTATGGCGGCTTGGACCTGCCGCGCAGCTCCTACAAATACCAACCGACCAAAATGGATTATATTTATTCCTATTATTTTCACTGGAGTGATCAGACCGTAAATATTTTTGCTCCTGAATACCTCAACAGCCAGAAATAGCCCGAATCGCAAAAAACGGAATTGCGCCTCGCCATGCTCCAGATTATCGATACTTCGGCTGCCGCTCGCTCGGTTTTGCAGCGTATTGCTGTGCAGTCTCTATGCCTTACTTTCTCCCTCGGTTTGCTGCTGGGAGCCTGTACCGGAATCGATGCCGGGAGCCGGGAACAACTGAATCTGATCCCCATTACGGTTGGCAGCAGCCCGAACCGCAAGTTCCAGAAACATCCCAGCGGTAAAGACTTGGATTATGCCATCAGCAACCAGGATTACGCCAGAGCCGCCATTCTGCTGTTCCATTTAGAGAATCAGGAAGGTCTGGATGACAGACTGTTGCAAAAATATCGGAAGGTCATAGAAGAGGGCTTTGGCGATTTATTTCTGGAGACTCTGGACCGTAAGGGTGTAATGGCTTCGCTCTCGTATTACTACAGCCTCCAGAGTATGGGCATTGCGGAGCGCTACCTCAGCATCAGTGACTTCAGCGACAGCTTGTTTAACTACTATCTGACTAAGCAGTATTTTGGCGCAGCCCTGAACTTTGCTCAGACCAGTTTACAAAATGATATTCAACTAAATGCTACTACTCGAAACATGTTTCAAAAATTTATCCGGGATCAATTTTCCGGCAATACGGTGGAACAGAACAGCAATTTCTGGGCCCGGCGCATTCAGGGGACAGTGACCATAATGGTCAGGATGGGCAACAGACGTATTCCCTACACCCGGCTGTACCTGCCTTTGACCGAGATTGGCAGTGGTTTTTTTATTGACAACAGTGGCAGCATCATTACCAATTATCATGTCATTGCCAGTCAAGCGGAAAAGGGCAAGGCTTCCGGACATATTTTCGTCAAGCTGTCTACGCGCGATGAATTAATCCCGGCCCGCCTGGTGGGCTGGGATCCGAATCGCGATCTGGCATTGCTGCGGATCTCGCGTCCGGCCCCGTATTTGCTGACCATGAACAGTAATTTCAACGCACTCCGGGACAACGGCGGGGAGCGCTCACCTCAATCGGCGCTGGTGGTTGGAAATGAACTTTTTGCCATCGGAGCACCCGGTGGTCTGGCAGACAGCTTAACCAGCGGACGCATTTCGGCCCGGGGCCGCGAAATTCTGCCCCTGACTGAGGCCCTGCAGATTGATGTTCCGGCCAATCCTGGCAATAGCGGTGGTCCGTTGCTGAACAGTCAGGGTGTGGTCGAAGGCGTGGTATTTGCCAAGAACAACAGTGGCTATGAAGGAATCGCCTTCGCGATACCCAGCGATACACTCAGTTCGGTGCTGCCGCGACTGTATCTGGGGGGCAAGGTCAAAAACAGCTGGCTCGGCTTGGTGGTTGACGAACACAGTAACAGTGAAGAGTACTTGGAAATACGCTACGTCTTTCCCGGCAGCCCGGCCGCTGAAGTGGGACTGGAGCCCGGTATGCGCATCTTGAACTATCGGAATGGCCGTTACACCGGGATCAAGTCCTTGCAAAGCCAGATATCGAATGGTCCGATTGGTGCAATCGTCAATCTGAGCGTGAGCAAAGCGGAAGACTTGGACAGCGGCAACGGCTCTGTACATGAATTTTATCTGGAATTGCGCGAGCGTCCGGACAAACCGATGTACCGCAACCTGAATCAGGACAGCAGCTCTGAATTGTTCTATGCCTTATTTGGAACCCGCTTGCAGACTCAATATGGGAAGAGGCGCAACAGTTATGAGATTGCCTCGACCCTGCCGTATTCTCAGGTCAGTCAGCTGAATCTACACGAGGGAGACTCCCTTCAGATTCTCCAGTGGTTGATGGATGCCGAAAAAAATGTCATTATCGCCCACATTTCCTACAGCTACCAAGATGGCTTGGACCAGAGTCGCAAACAGAGCGTACTGATACAGCAGCTGGACCTGCCCAATATTTTGTGATCTTGATGATGAGATTTAGGAACAGTTTCTGCGTAACTCGGCATGTTCGGGATATAATAGGCCTGCCGATTGACATCAACATATAAAATATATATACTGGCAGCCAGCCAACGAACCGCGGTTTCTCTCAGGATTGCGATCGTATTCCCGATTAGGCGGGGTTACAGGCAAGGCTCCGGCACATCCTTGTTGGCATTGATAGGCTCTCCCCATAAAACGAAACACATGCTTCGGGCTCGCCTCTTTGCTAAAATTTAGGGGGGAGATATCAGGCTCTTCAATTCTGAGAGCCTGCTAACACAGCAATTGGTTTCCTATAGGGCACATATCCTCATATCCTAAAGGGCACCTCTAAAAATTCCCCACCACAGAAGGATGCTGCGCCAGCTCGCAAAAAAGGAAGGTCGGCCCTTGGCTCCGCACGGGCCTCCCCGTTTCTCCAATGCTGCGCCAGCTCGCAGAAAGGAAGGTCGGCCCTTGGCTCCGCACGGGCCTCCCCGTTTCTCCAATGCTGCGCCAGCTCGCATTGGAGCCTTTGTCGGCATCAAAAGGGAATTTTGGGTGGTTCCTGAAAGTTGTATTGGAAAGACTTGTAAAAGAGGTTACTCTCGAACAAGATTGAGGTTCCCCACGCGGGATTGGAATTTTAGAGCCTTCTTATACGCTATTAGACCGCAAACCTGTTTCCCTATATTCGTATCACTTGAAATTACCGGTTTTTTTCCTGACCTGTGCCCTTTTTTCCAGATGCATATCTGGATATTAGGTATCTGGCATCGTTTCATGCCAGTTAGTTGGCTTACATAATTTTGAGATACTGTGTGTCTGGCCAACGACAGATTTTCTTACCCTGCAAATATTTCCCCTCAGTTATTATCATCACCATCATTCCCTGAGAGTCGGGAACAGCATAGGAGCTTCTATGAATTTGAACCCTGCCGCAAGGACAGGCAGCACTGGGTCTACGGAAACCAGAACCAATAACCGTAAGAGCTATCAGAGGGCGGGTAGCAGTTACACGCAAAGAAAAAACAGGCGCATTGGCGGCGGCAGCACACAGAGAAGAAGCAATCGCCCAAACTCTGGAAGTTTTCCCGGCAAATACGGCATCCCTGAATTTTCTGAAGAAGAAATGCAGGGCAATGAAGACCACGTTATTTCGATCAATGAGCTCTCGGTATCTTCAATAATTGCGCTTCGCGCCGAATTACTCAGCAAAGAAGGGCAGAGTGAAGAGGAAGTCAGCAATCTGCAAAAGAGAGACTTGATTTATTCTCTGTTACAGGCTCACGTCAAAGAAAACGGCGTGATCCACGCCGAAGGCTCACTGGAGTTGATGTCTGATGGTTACGGTTTTCTGCGCTCTGCGGAAAATTCTTATCTGCCGGGCACAGATGATATCTATCTGCCTCCGCAGCAAATCCGCAGTTTCGGCTTGCGTACCGGCGACACGATCTATGGCCAGATTCGCCCGTCCAAGGAAGGCGAGCGTTTTTTTGCCATGATGCGCATCATTCGAATCAACGACTGCGAACCGGAACAGATCCGCTCACGCATTCCATTTGAAAACTTGACACCACTCTATCCGGACAAGCGCATCAACTTGGAAACGAACGAGGACAACATGCTCTCCAGCCGAATGATCAACTTGTTCTGTCCGGTGGGCAAGGGGCAGCGCGGCATCATCCTCTCCCCGCCCCGCGCCGGGAAAACCACGGTGATGCAGCAAGTGGCCAATTCGATCACGTCCAACTACCCCGACATTTATCTGATTGTGCTGTTGATCGGCGAGCGCCCCGAAGAAGTGACCGATATGCAGCGTGGTGTCGATGGCGAAGTGATAGCTTCGACTTTTGATGAACAAGCATTGCGGCACATTCAGGTGGCGGAAATGGTGCTGGAAAAGGCCCGCCGCCTGGTTGAAAGCGGCAAGGATGTCGTGATACTGCTGGACTCGATTACTCGCTTGGCCAGGGCTTACAATCAGTCGGTGCCAACTTCGGGCAAGATTCTTTCCGGTGGTGTTGATTCCAATGCACTGCAAAAGCCCAAGCGGTTTTTTGGTTCAGCTCGCAACATCGAAGATGGAGGCAGCCTGACCATTCTGGCCACGGCCCTGATCGACACCGGCAGCCGGATGGACGAAGTCATCTTCGAAGAATTTAAAGGTACGGGCAATATGGAACTGGTGCTGGACCGTCGCCTCTCGGAGAGACGCAACTTCCCAGCCATTAACATCAAGCGTTCGGGTACCCGCAAAGAGGAATTGCTGCTCAGCGATGAGGAGTTAAAAAAAATGTGGGTACTGCGCAATTTCCTCAATCCGCTTGATGATATTGAAGCTACCGAACTGATTATTGACAAAATGAAAAAAAGCCGGAACAATGGCGCGTTCTTAAAAGCTATGAATACAATGTAGGATGATCCATGAAAGCAGACATTCACCCGAAGTACAGCACCAACAAAGTCACTTGTTCTACCTGTGACAAAGTTTTTGAAGTAGGCACCACTGTCGGCGATATTACTGTGGAAATATGTTCCGAGTGCCACCCGTTTTATACCGGAGCACAACGCTTAGTTGACACGGCGGGTCGTGTGGAACGCTTTAACCGTAAGTACAATCGCAAGTAACTCGCCTGTACCCATTTATTTATTGTTTTGGGGTTATTGTTTTGGGGTATCTTTGGGGAGGCCCCTTTAGCCCCCAGGAGTTTACAATGTCCAAATCCCATCGAGGAAGACCCTTGCGCCAGGAAATGCCCATGGCAGGTCGGGCCCAATGCCCGGTGTGCAAACGCACCGGAATCAAGGTCCACTACGAACATACAGTCGGCGAAGAGACCATCAAGGTCTGTAAAGCTTGTAAAGCCGCACTTGTTCGTGGTACTAAATCCGCTGCCTGATTTTGTGTGAGGTTTGGAGTTTCCTTTTTTGTACTCACAACGAAAGCAAAATTCGAAACAGTTCTGAAATTGCCAACCATTGCCGTCTCTATGAAATACCAGAGTCTCCATCCCGCCATCATCCAGTATCCGGGTGCCGGTGCTGCGGCCGGAGCAATAGCTGCGCCAATGAAGCTGGGGCAGGGTGGGGCGGTACGGCTCCAGACCATGTGGAACCGCCCGCTGGAAGAAAAGCAGGTCACGGAAGAATTTCTGCTGGAACTGGAACAGATGGCGGCCAACGGCTGCGACCTGCTTCGCTTTTCCACGCCCAGTATTATCTCGGTCAAGGCCGTGGGCATGGTGGCTGAGCGTCTGTCGATACCAGTAATTGCAGATATTCACTACGATTACCGCATTGCGCTGGAATGCTTGAAGTATCCGATAGCCAAGCTTCGCCTGAACCCCGGCAATATCGGTGAAAAATGGAAGGTCAAAGAAGTTGCGCAGGCGGCCGATGACAAGGGCGTTGCCATTCGCATCGGCGTCAACGGCGGCTCAATGCCGCAGAATCTGGACTTGGCCCACAATGCCGAAACCCGGCTACAATGGCTTGAAGAGTCGGCCCGCAATATGCTCAAGGCTGCCGAAGAAAATATTGAAGCCTTGGAATCCGTGGCATTCAGCAATATTGTTGTCTCGCTCAAGGCTTCCGACCCTGAGCTGGTGGTGTACGTCAACGAACTGTTTGCCCGGGAAGTTTCTGATGGTGGCTTGGGCTATCCGTATCCACTGCATTTAGGTGTTACCGAAGCCGGCCCGCTGCAACCCGCGCTAATTAAAAGCACCTTGGCCTTTTCCAAGCTACTGGAACAGGGGATTGGCGACACGATTCGCATTTCCATTTCTGGTGAGCCTCGCGAGGAAGTATCGGCTGGCAATGAACTGCTACGCGCTCTGCACTTGCGCAAGGGCATCAACCTGATCTCCTGTCCCGGTTGTGCACGTTCTACCTTCGACACCGCTGAATTTACCGCCAAACTGCAAAGCAAAATGCCGAACCTACCGGTGGATATAGACGTGGCGGTCATGGGTTGCCCGGTCAATGGACCCGGCGAAGCCAAGCACGCCGACTTGGCCATTTCGGGTGCCGGGCTCAACGTCTCTCTGTTTTCCAAGGGCAAATTGCTCAAGAACCTGCCCAGTGAAGGCGCCGAAGATGCCTTGGTTCAGGAACTTGAAAAGCTGGCGGAGCAGATGAGCGAAAAATAATACCAATCCGTAAAAGTAGCATTCTTTCCGATTGATCCTTTCACGGGAGTGACAAACATTTACCATATTCTACTTTTATGGATTAGTATAACCCTTGCTTATTTTTGAGAGCTTCCCGATAGTAATTTGCAGGAACACAATATTTGAATGACACCGAAAAATAGCGATGCGCAGTTGCGCGACTTGGACCGGGCCCATGTCTGGCATCCATACAGCAACATCGACTCAATGCTGGAAGCGGATTTTCCGCTGATCGAGCGCGCTGAAGGCTGCTATATCTACGACCGGGACGGCAACAAATACTTGGACGGTATTGCCTCTTGGTGGTGCGTCAACTTTGGCCATTCCCATCCTGAGTTGCTGAAGGCGATTGAAGAGCAGAGCCGTGCCTTGCAGAACGTAATTCTGGCAGGCATGTCGCATTACAATGTGATACTGCTTTCACAGAAATTGGCCGCAGTGAGCCCCATTCCCGATGCTCACTGCTACTTTGCCAGTGATGGAGCCTCTGCGGTTGAAGCCGCTCTGCGTATGGTGCTGCATTATTGGGAGAATCTCGGCCAGACCCGGCGAAAAAAATTCTTCTGCCTGCAAGACGCTTATCATGGCGACACGATGGGAACCATCAGTGTGGGCTATGTCGGGCACTTCCATCATCAACTGCAAGAACTGCTCCAGCACAACTACCGCGCCATGTCGCCACACTGTGCGAGCTGCCCGTTTGGCTTGGAACCAGGTTCCTGTCAGGTGGAGTGTTTTGCCAGTATGGAACGGCTCTTCGACCTCCACGCTGAAGAGTGCGCGGCGGTGATTATCGAGCCGCTGTGCCAAGGTGCGGGCGGGGTGCGCCTCTATCCGGAGGCCTACCTGCAGAAACTGCGGGTGCTTTGCGACCAGCACAATGTCTTGCTAATCTGCGATGAAATTGCGGTGGGTTTCGGCCGTACGGGAGCCATGTTTGCCAGCGAACGCGCCGCTGTACGGCCCGATTTGATGACGGTGGGCAAGGGGCTTACCGGTGGCTACCTGCCCATGAGCGCAGTATTAGCCAGCGATGAGATTTACCAAAGTTTCCGGCCCTCACGCGGTGGTGAAACCTTTTTTCACGGCCATACTTACTGTGGTAATCCTATCGTCTCGGCCTTGGCTCTGCGGGCTCTGGATTTATATGCAGAAGAACGGGTACTGGATCGCATCCGGCCGTTGATTCCGTTGCTGGCACAGCAAATAGGGGCCTTGCAACAGCAGTACCTGCCCCGGTCCTATAGTAATGCCAAGGGCATGATCGGTGCCATCGAAATCTGCGAGGCCGAAGGAGGTGCAGAGCGCGCCGCCCGTCTGGCCGCCGCCGCTTGGCGGCGCGGTTTGTTTTTGCGGCCTCTGGGCAATGTGCTCTATCTATGGCCACCCCTGCTGATTGAACAGGCTGAATTAGAGTTTTGTTTTGAGGTACTGGAAACGCTGCTTCAAGAATAAGTTGACCGGATGGCCGTCTGATGGCCTTCAGCCAGTAGTTTCAGCAAGTTGCGGAAGTGGGGCGGTGTAGCGACCTGCCCATGCATGGTGCGGCCATCTTGAGGATGTTCAAATTCTAGGCGGAAAGCGTGCAGCATCAGTGGCAGCCCGGCTAAGTGCTGGTAGTCCACCAAATCTCGATCCAGTTGTCGCTTGCCGTAGATCGAGTCGCCGATAATTGGACAGCCCAAATGTTTCAGATGGACGCGCAGCTGGTGGGTACGGCCCGTTCTGGGGCGCAAGCGCAGCAGACTGAATTTCTGTATCCGCTTTCCCGCCGAAACTTGCTGCCAGCTGCCTAGCACCCGGTATTCCGTCTCAGCCTCGCGGTATTTGGCCGGGGCCCTAAGTTCCTTCAGCCCCGGCACTTTCGGGTTGCAGTCCGCGTACAATTGCTCCAGCTCCTCCTGGTTCAGCGTCTGAGTGCCCACACGCCCAAGCAAACGTCGGCTGTCCTGATGTACGGTATAGCGGTGAGGCGCCTTGGGGTCACGCATCAGCGGTAGCGCAGCAGTTCCGGCATGTTGCGCCGGGCAACCGTGCACAATAGCATAATAAATTTTCTGCACCCGCCGAGCCGCAAACTGTGCGCGCAAATTCTTCAAACTGTCGATATTTCGGGCCACCAGCAGGACACCCGAAGTCTCCTTGTCCAGACGGTGCACGATCCCCGGACGGAACTCGCGGACGGAAAACTCATTATGTTCAGCCCTGTTTTCAATCGAGGCAGCACTATCAAAATTGCGCAACCAATCTCCATAGCGGGCAATCAGGCCCTGTACCAGACTGGGCTCGTGCAGACCGGGCGCGCCGTGTACCGCCAAGCCCGAAACCTTGTTCAGCAGAAGCAGCTCTGCATCCTCATAGAGGATCTCCAGTTCCATCGGCACGGGGGCAGTGGCATCAAACTGTGGCGGTTCTTGCCATCGAATCTGCAAACGCTCACCGTTTTCAACTAGATGCGACATCTTGAGTCGTGCGCCGTCTTTTCTTACCTCAACCCTCAGGCGCTTGAGTTGGCTGCGGTTCTCCAAGCCATCAAGTTGCAAACTGCAAATATACTGATCTAAGCGCAGCTGGCTGGAATTTTCAGCCCTGCCTGTGGCCATCTCGCTTTGGGCCCGGGTGACACGAGCTTCCTGACGGGCCACAAAGTCTTCAAGCTGCTGCCTGCGCAGCACTTCCGTATGCTTTTGAGCCTTGCGATGAGGCAACTCCCGCCGGGCACGGCCGGGATGATACTGCTCCTCAATCTTGTGCAGCTTCCGTTGCAGTTTCTCCAGGGCCTGCTCTCGGCTCTGCCGGAGCTGTTCGGCCGATAAATTCACTCTCACGAAGTATTCTCTCACGCTCTTTCCTCTGCTTATGACGCTTGCCCAGATGGATTGCCATGTCAATTACTGCCAGCAGGCCGCTGATACTGATACTGATACCAACCTTCTGAAAGATGGCTTCGGTGCTGCCCGCCACCGTCAGGGTATGGATATTCGGATTGCTGGCACTGTAGATAATGTCGTAGACCAGCGAGCCGAATAGCAGCGTGAAGGGCAGGGTTCCGATCCAGATGACTTCAAAGCGGCGCACTTGATGTAGAAAGTCCGGAAACTCATCCTCGCCGTAGGGCACCGGCTGAAAGTTATCCTTTGAGGACTTGTTGCTCTGGGCCCACAGACTCTTCGGCCCTGTCAGCCCTGCCAGCAGACCCAGCGACAGTACAATGGCCCCGACCAGCTTACTGCGGTAAAGCCGCAAACCCGGGAATTGCTGATTCATGCGGGAACTCCTGATTCTTGGAAATGCCTTCTGTGCCAGAGATGCCTCAAAGTGCCCAAGATACCCAAAAGGCAAAAACAGGAAAGAAAATACAGGACAGTACCGACCTGATTCGCAAGAGAAAGCAAGTTTGAACCGGGATTTGTCGAGTTTCCTATAAAAGTTCATCATAGCAAAATCAAGAGGAGAATAGCAGGCTGCCAATGCGCAGCACATGGGCCCCTTCTGCTAGGGCTTCGCGGTAATCCTGGCTCATACCCATGGATAGCTCAAAGTCTCCGGCCAGCCGCCCACCGGTCTCAGCGGGTGGATAGTCGTGCCAGAGGCGCTGGGCCAGTTTGCGGCAGTCGGCAAAGGCGCGCCGGCGCTCCCGTTCTTCGCTTCCGGCAGCACTCATGCACATCAAGCCGCGCAGGCACAGCCGACTGCCGGAGAGCAATTCGTCCGTCAGGTTCCGCAGTTCCCTATAGTCACGGCAACCGGCCTTCTGCTGCTCGCCGCTGGCGTTGTACTGGAAGAAAATGGAAAGCGGTGCGATGCGGTGCTCATATCGGGAGCAGGATTTTTCCAGCTGTCTCAGCAGCTTGGGGCTCGAAATGCTGTGAAGCACGCTGCACAGCTGGACAGCGTTTGCGGTCTTGTTGCTTTGCAGCGGCCCGATCAGCTCTATTTGCGGTTGGTAGGCTGAGGCCCGACTCGCATAATAATCCTCCAGCTCGCCCCGGCGCCGGGCCGCAGCCTGGACATAATTCTCGCCGAGATTTGGCAGCAGCGAAGCTGCCGGGTTCGCCGTGTCAGCCGCAGCGGAGTCGTTGGCCAAACTGCCAGCCAAGCCATTGAAGTAGCCCAGAGCACTATAAATATCGTCCCGGCGCCGGTACTTGGTTACCAGCACAATGCGAACCTGGGAATGGGCGAGTCGGGCAACTTCGGCAGCTAATTGTTCGTAGCGTTCAGTCAAAAACATGGAGGCTTCCTACGCCCAAACTCGCAAGGCGAGCCTGTATGCCCGGCACAATGAGTCGGATAAGAAGCCGGGAAAACAAAAAGGAAGAGGCTATTCTTGGCGTACCAGCACCTTGCCGATCCCCAATCGAGCCAATTCAGAGCGGTAGTACGCGAGCTGTTCCTTGTTGAGATTGACCACGATCAAGCGATAGAACTTGCCGTGCTGTTCCAGATGAATGGGAATGCCCATGGCTTCCAGACGCTGTAAATGCCGGTTGGCATACTTTAGCTTGCTGTAACTGGCAATCTGGATGGCAAAGCGACCTTGGGCGGGAATGCTGTTCGTGCCACTCTCCGCGCCGGCGGAGCTGACAATGGGTTTCCCAAGGGATTTGAGCGAGTTTTTGGTGTTGGTCTGGCGCTCGGCGGGCAACGCCAGAATCACGATCTCCGCGGGCACAACACCCGCGCCCAGCATCTCCAGCATCTCGGCAGCGCGCTTGGAAACATCGACAATGCGCCCGGCGAGAAAGGGGCCTCGGTCGTTAATACGCACCGTTACGTTTTTGTCATTGCGCAGATTGGCAACCGAAATCACCGTGCCAAAAGGCAGAGTTTTGTGTGCGGCGGTCATATCGTTCATATCGAAGTGCTCGCCACTGGCCGTGCTGCGACCGTGAAACTTGTCCGCATAGTAGGAGGCCAAGCCCCGCTGAAACATTCCTGGCTCCAGCCCGTCGTTGCGGCGTGCTGCCGATTGCTCTGTTAGAGCAGCAGTCTCGCTTGCGGACTCGGTCGCTGATTTTGCCGAAAGACGCTTCGGGCTATGCTCAGCTTTTTTGGGGGGCAGCGGCGGTACCAGGTGCTCCGTACTGTCTGCCACGTTGTCTTCTGAATCAACGGTTTGCAGCAATCCGGTTGCTTCGGGCTCTGCGCCGGACGCGGCGGATTCTGATGCAGGCTCAGGAGCTTCTTGGGCCTTCAGTCGGGCAGAACCTGGCCCTACAAGCAAAACCGCAACACCGAAGCACATAAAGCCCCAAAAACGAAAACGCAGGGCCAGCAGTGCTCTCAGATATCTGGTCAGTCGGTTTTTCCTGCCGGGCAAAAGTACCGCCATCAGCGGTGAACGAACTGGATGAGGCAACATGAACGCTTCCCCCAATCTTTTGATTTTGCTTCTCACGGTTTCCGTCCCGAGAACTCTCGCCCGAGTTCTCCCCGCTGCTGCTCCTTGGGTACCCGGAGAATAGGCAGACAGCTCAGATCGCTGATGCGATTGGTCCATTCTTGCAGCTGCCGGGCGGAATAATTGTGGAGCTGCCAGACACAGAGGCCTTGGGTTCCCGGCAGTCTGTCAAATTCGGCGTTTCCGGCATTCGGCGATGAGGCCATTGCTGCTTCGAGGGCCGAACCGGTGCCGCCCGGGTTCGCGGAGCTGAAGATCAACCAGTCTTGGAGTAGTTCGGTCCAGCAGTTTTCGCGCAGCAAGCGTTCAGGCTTCGGCCAGCGGGGGAAATCGGCAAAAGCCAACGCGTAGCTGCCGTTTTTCAATTGGCAGAGGTCACCCAGTACCGCAGAGGCCGTAGCACTCGCACCCGCACCGCGCCCTTCCAGATAAATATGTCCGACATTGTCACCGTAGAACGAAATACCGTTGAAACTGCCCTCCAGAGAGCCCAAAGGCGACAGGGGCGCCAGACCAACGTTTGGAATCAGGCAAGGGCCAACCCGCAGGGCAAGGCCCGACTTACGCTCCGGCAAGCGGGCCGAGGCCAACAGCTTGGTGGCAAAACCCAGTTGCCGGGCGACCCGAATCCGGGCCAAGTCTAGGTTCGCGATGCCGCAAATGGGAATATCCTCAAGCCGCAGACTGCGCCCAAAGCTCAGCATTGCCAAGATCGCCAGCTTGTGTGCCGTGTCGGTACCCGAGACATCGAGAAAGGGGTCAGACTCAGCCAGGCCATCGGCTTGGGCTTGGCGCAGCACTTCGTCATAAGATCGGTCTTCGGCGGCCATCTGCGACAAAATAAAATTGCAGGTGCCATTCAATACCCCGTAAAACTCGTGGATCCGGTTGGCGCGCAGACCCCCGAGCAGGCTTTGCAGAATCGGGATTCCGCCGCCACAGCTGGCTTCGCAGGCAATGGCCGCACCGCACTGCCGGGCCAGAGGAAATAATTCTGCGCCGCACTCGGCCAGCAAGGCTTTGTTGGCCGTAATCACAGAAATACCGCGCCGCAGAAAATAGCGGTAGATCGGCAGGCAGTGCTCCACTCCGCCCATCAGCTCGATTACTGCATCCGGCAGTCCGAACCGGGTATCCTGCTCCAAGGCCTCGTGCAGCCCCTGCCAGCTGTCGAAGAGCCGCTGCGGAGCAAGCTGCCGCAAGTATTCCGGGGCTTGTGCTCTCAGACGACGGACCGCATTGTGCGACATTATTGCGATAACTTCAATCGGCCGGCCCTCCTCCTGTCGTTGCTGACTCAGGATGCGCAGCACCGCACCGCCCACGGTACCGATGCCGAGCAGCAAAACGCGAAAGGGCGTACGAGATTTGTCCATAAAATGCTTGTTCCGTTTTTCTCTAAGCTCTGACAGTCGTTAAGACCGCTCTGGTTCTTCAGACTTTGGTTCAGGAAGCGGGGCAATCCGCAGTTCCTCCAGTTGCTCTGGTGCCACCTCGCCCGGCGATAGATCCATCAGCGATTGACCCAGATTGTTTTTCGGAAAGGCGATCACATCCTTGATGCTATCCTTGCCCGCCATAACCATGGCCAGGCGGTCGAGCCCCAAGGCGATGCCGCCGTGCGGCGGAGCACCGTAGTTCAAAGCCTCCAGAATAAAGCCAAAACGCTGCTGCGCCAACTCTTTCGGATAGCCTACAATATCGAAGACCCGCTGCTGGAGCTCGGCGATGTGAATGCGCACCGAGCCCGAACCCAGTTCGTATCCGTTCAAAATCAAATCATAAATATCGCCGCGCACCGCAGCGGGATCCTGCTCCATATTTTCCAAGCATTCGGCGTTGGGCATGCAGAACATGTGGTGCGCCGCAGCCCAGCCGGTATTAGTCGTACCGGCATCGTTGGCCTCCTTTTCAGTAGGCAGAAACAAAGGAAAGTCCAGCACCCAGGCGAAGGCAAAGTTTTTTTGTTCAGTCAGGCCCAAGGCCTCTCCCAGTTTCTTGCGCACCGCACCCAAGGCCTCGCAGGCCGTATCCCAGCGGTCCGCACCAAAGAACAGCATATCGCCCGGCAGCAGGCCGTAGTGCCTGACGATCGCGGCGCACTGCGGCTGAAAGAAGCGAGCCACCCCGCCTTTAAAGCCAAGACCCGCCTCCTCGACCACTTGCGTCCAGGCTAGGCCCTTGGCCCCATGGTTCTTTGCTTCTTCTTCCAGCCCGGTAATGACTTTGCGCGTGCAGTACTCACCCGCCTGCGGTGCCACCAGCAGCTTAACGCTGCCACCTTCTTCCAGACACTGGCGGAATACGGTGAAATCCGAGCTCCGGGCAAACCCGGCAAAATCCTGCAACTCCAGCGGATTGCGCAGGTCCGGCTTATCGCTGCCGTAGCGGTTCATGGCCTCTTTGTAGCTGAGACGGGGAAAGGGCAGCTTTAGCTCCCACCCCAAGACATCCATCCAGATTGCCGCCATCAGACCTTCGATCAACTTTTGCACGTCCCGGCCCTGCACAAAGCTCATCTCTAGGTCGAGCTGAGTGAACTCGGGCTGGCGGTCGCCGCGCGCATCTTCGTCACGATAGCAGCGGGCAATCTGGTAGTAGCGGTCCAGGCCGCCGACCATCAGCAGCTGCTTGTAGAGCTGGGGCGACTGCGGCAGGGCATAGAACTTGCCGCTGTGCAGCCGCGAAGCTACCAGGTAATCGCGCGCGCCTTCGGGCATTGAGCGGATCAGCGTGGGCGTCTCGACTTCCAGAAACTGTCGGCGATGCAGAAAACTGTGAATCCGATGCTTCAGACGATGACGCAGTATCATGCGTTGCTGCATACCATCGCTGCGCAGGTCCAGATAACGGTATTTCAGGCGCAGGGCCTCGCTGCCATCGCTTTCACCCGGCTGCTCTCTGCCTTGCTGCAATTCTTTCTTCTGCTTTTCCAGCATGAAGGGCAGCGGCTTGCAGGAGTTGAGGACGTGCAGTTCCTGCACCAGAATTTCCACCTTACCGGTCGCCATCTGAGGGTTTTGCATGTTTTCCGGACGCAGCTGTACCCGGCCGCGCACCGCGATGCAGAACTCAAGGCGCAGCTGCTCGACTATACTCTCCAGGTTATGTGTATGGCCCGGCCCTAAAGCCGCATTAGCTGAGGCCTCATTGCCATCCGCAAGATCCTCGATGTCAATCGTCAATTGTAGTTCGCCGTAGCGGTCGCGCAGGTTGATAAAGCTGAGCGCTCCGTGTCGACGGATCTTCTTGACCCAGCCGTTCAGGACCACCATCCGGCCAATCAATGCTTCCAAGTTTGAGCTGCCTGCGCACTGCGCTGCATCGTCCAAGGGGCTCAGGTCACAGTAGTGGCTGCGCTGAAAAGCTGTTTGCATGATAGCTCCCAAAATAAAGGTTTTGCTGCGTGCCCCTTCCCAATTTACAGGAGCTGGGCTTTTCTGAATCAAGGCAAGCCCGGCAGCCTGGAAACAGGCTGCCGGGCTGCTCAAGTGCCGGATGACTGGTCCTGCCGAGGGCCGGCTTCCCGCTCCCGGCTATTCCTCTCAACCAGCGCCAATTCCTGCTGCAAATCTTGCCGACTAATCAACATCTTAAAAGCCGTGTAGAGATTGATCAGCATGCGGCCCTTTTCACTGAGCGGCGTGTCATAGAAATCAATGATTTCCTCACTTTGCAGAGTGTCTTGACTCAAGCCGTAGTGCAGGCTCTGCTTCTGCTGTTGCAGCTCTTCGATCAGCCGGGGCTCACGAATGAAGAAAGTCGCCAGGCTGAATAGCGAACGCAGACCGTGCAGGAAGCGCTCACAATCCACAATCAACTGAATGTAGAGAATCTGGACCGACTTGTTGATAATCACCGCATTACTGTGGTGCTCCAGCTCAACATGGGTAAAATTATGGCATTTACGCAACAACTCGCTACACGAATCGGCGTATCTGCTTAGGTTCAAATCACTCAGTAAGCTCTTCATTTCCTGAAATTCAGCGATGACAGTATCCAGCAATTGCATGGGCGGCAGGTGGCTGCGGACTTCGGTCAGGATATTTTTACAAAGCTTCAGATAGCTCCGGGCAAAGCCCTGCAATGCTCCCAACTGCTGCATCGGATCGTTGTGAGCCAGAGCCAGTAGTAACTGAGCGTTTTCCAGAGACTTGCGTTCGTGCTCCAAGATTCGGTAGCGGCCCGCGACCTTACCGGTATCATCGCTGATCAGCACCATAAAGTACTGAATCTGATCCTGTACTTTGATGGCGGAAATATGGAAACTGATATAACTACGGCCTTCGTAAGAATATATTTTAATATATTTGAGGGGATCAATCGAAGAGAGCTCATCATCGTCAAGCTGTTCGGCTTTCAACATTTCAAAGTAATGCTCAATGCGCTCCTGCCACTCGCCCAAGTCGCCAATGATGTATTCATCACCCTCCGGGTCGGCACCATAATTCATCGACTGAATAAAATACCGGTTCTCTTCGACGATATTGCGCAGCAAAAGGGGAAAATACTGCTTGCGCAGATTTTTTTTATGCAGCAGCTTGATGCACCTGTCGCTGAAGTTGGGCCGAATCTGCAAATTCTGGTCCAACAGCATCAGGCCGCTGTCCATGTTTTCCTTGATCAGCTTAATTTCCAAAGCCCGTTCGCGCAGTCGGCTGGCGGATTCCTGCAAACGCACCTCGCGACGGTAGTACTCAATCTGCATCATCATGATAAAGATGGCCACGAAAAAGGAAGCAATGCTGGTCAGCTCGCCGTAGGGATCGCGCCCATAGCTGGTGCTCAGGTGGTGCAGCGCAATATTGAGCAGCAGCAGCGGCAGGGAATAGCGATTCCCGACTGCCGGAATCACAATGATTGGTGTCATAATCAGCCAGACGTTGGCAAACGAAGGCGAGAGACTGGTCAGGCTGACCAGATTGTTGGCCGCAACATAGAAAAGACAGAACAAAAAGGAATTGCGCTTTGACATGCGGCCGTGCGAATAGTGAACATAGAGCCACAAAATCAGAAACAGCGTGAATAGAATGCTGTTGACTAGGTGCAGGCCGGAATTCTGCAGGCGCCGGGCCAGAGCGTAGTTGAAGTTCCGCAGGGGAGTAAAAAAGCCGTCGCTCTGCAGTCGAACGTTAAAATTGGGCAGATTTTCCAAGTCGGAAATGACCGCGAGATAATAGATCAGATGGATGATGGCGATTCCTACCGCACACCAGAGCCCCATACTGTTGATATGGTAGCGGGTCGTCAGCCAGAAATTTTGAGAGAGGCCATTCTTGGGCGTGCTGAAAAAGTGCCTGAATTCATGAAAGACAAAGCGACTGTTCCGTTGTAGAAATCTCCCCAAGTAATACAGCAGTTTGGGTATCAGAGCTTTTGGGATGTTGCCGGATCGCCGGGTATTCATGAAAACAATCTTCTCGACTTTCTGTTACTAATTGGTTATTGGGAACCTCTAAAAATTCCAATTTCGCGCCAGACTTGATCTTTTTCACGGAGCAGCTTTGTCACGAAAGCCTTATCATACAACAAATTATGCTTCGGCTTCCGTTCCTCGCCGCCGCAAAAAATCTCTTCGTCTGGCATCAAAACGCGGTACAATCGTTGCGGCCAAGACAAAACAGAAGCAGAGCGATTGTACAATACTCGCGAGGCGATACCATTTTTAGAGGTCCCCTTATTGCGAAATTGGGATTTTTAGAGGTCTCCATAATAAAACCGGTCATAAATATAATTGGACAGACTCCAGCTGAATACATCAATGCAGTTGGCAAAGCTTTGCCCCAGCAGCAATATGGGCGCCATGATGACGAAAGTATCGGTTGTGCCCAAGCCAAACATCACAAGGTAAAACGGCAGCAGCATGGCATGGCTTGGAATTGAGAACAGGCCGATGGCAATGGCCAAGATGATGGGGATTAAAATCAGCCAGTAGAGCTGTGAGAAAAAACTGAGCTGCCAGCGGGTATTACTCGAATAATAGGTGATAAACGAAACAGCCAGCACAATGGCTGAGCCCGGACGCAGAAACAGCAGGTTGAGCGGATTGAGCAGGCCGCCAACATCGCGCGAAATGCCCAGCCGGTTTTTCTGCTCGACAATCAGGGTTCCCATGCTGAACATGGCATTGCCGGTCAGAAAACTGCTGAAGATACTTAAAAAAGACTGGCACAGAAACAAATGGGGCTTTTTATCTTTATAAACAAAAAACAGCAAGAGGCAGCCGGATAGAAACAAGACTGCGATGATGACGATCAGGTCCACGAAAAAACCTAGGTAGAAAATCAACAGGGAATCACTGCGAATCTGCCATAGGGTATAAGCAATATAGGCAATTAAATAAATACTGAGCAGGGAAAACAGACCCTGGAGCAGCGGAAAAACCAAGCGACTGATCGAGTCCAGCAGATTGTAAGTAGGCTCTGAGGCCTCGTTATCTCGCAGCATGATGCAGCCCAGTGCGCCAGCCAAGGCCAGCCAGACCAAGTAGTGACTGTTATTCAGCCGACTCAGCATCGAAGCCCAGTCGGTCAGTCCCCGGATATTCTGAATCCGATTCCAGATGTTGGCATTGAGTCCAAACGTGGACAACGATTTGTGAATCTGCGAAATGTCGGGGATATCGTTGCCGGGTAGAAAGGGGATTTTGATCACCAGAAAGGCCAGTATCTGCGCGACCAGATAGCCGATCAGGGCCGTACTGAAAAAGTAGCGGACGGTCTTGCCAAGTTTTTGCAGACGCAGCAGCCTATTGCAGCTGATACACAGCCCACTGAGCAACAACACAGTCGTCAGGATACTGATGGCTCGCACAGCCAGGGAGCTGAGAACGGGAAAGGCCTGACCTCCCGCATTGAGCGCCCCCAGACTGGCCGCACTCTGAGTATCGCCCCGGATCAGGAACAGCGACAGGAGCAAACCAACGATAATGCTGGCAAAGCTGAGTAGACGATATTTCATCTTAGTCCTTTTTAGAGGTCCACTATACTTGTTTCTCAGGAGAACTCTTGGCACAACCCTTGGTCATTTCTGGGCACCCCCGGTTTACGCCACCGGTTACTTTCGGTGCTTGCTGCGCTTGAAACCACTTGCCAGATTGCTCGACAGCCCAAACCTGCGGAACTTGATCCATTTGCCCGCATGTTTGTCCGACGGTCTGTCCAAATGACTGAGGATAAACTCACTGAAGGCTTCATAGCTATTGCTCTGGCTATAGAAACCCAAGGTTTCCGGATCATTGCTATTGCTCAAAATGTGGTGGAAACTGTAGCGTAATGCCGAATAAATGCTGCCGCCCAGCAGTTCCACAGGATGGTTTTCTTCCAAGACCACAAAGACGATGCGGCTATTGTTCTGGATCTTGCCGGTAAACTTGGCGCGCTGGTTCTCCAGCTCCCGCAGCAGCACCAGCTGGCCGTATAGCTGTTCTTCAATTTTCTGGTGCACCTCGTGCAGCTTGTCCCGGAACAGCGATGCCGAAATCATACTGCTTTGTAGCAGGAACAAGTAGTTGCCCAGCTGCTCTGCACTCTCTGTGTGTTCCTCGTGCCCCCAGAGAAATTGACACTGCCGCAAAACCAGGCGGATCGAAAAAATCGAGGCTGGGTTCCAAGGCAATATCTGTGGAGCCTGGGCCGACTGCCTGGATTTATCCCCACCGTTAACGCTGGGCAGCTTGCTGTCATCGGCAGCTTGCTGCCGGGCAGCGACAACCAAGTATCCCCGCTCGTGGGCTGCTTCGATTAAACAGCGGGCAAAGGGGCTTTCCGCATCGTTGAGAAACAGTTTCATAAATAATCGGTCAATCTTTGCACAATGGGCGATGAAGGGTGCCACAGCGAGCCGGAAATAATAAAGGGACCTCTAAAAATTCCAATTTCGCGCTGAATCGCGATCTTGTTGCCGAGTAGCTTCGTCAGCAAAGCCTTACCATACAGCAAAGTATGCCTCGGCTTCACTTCCTCGCTATCGACAAAATCTCGCTGATTCAGCATCGAAAGCGAATTTTTAGAGGTCCCCATAAAACCGCAGCAATTAAATTTGCCACGGCCATATTGCTGTCCTAAACAGACTGCCAAAAAACAGCCAACTCAGCCAGAATAGCGATCTTATACGTGAAGGGCACCTCTAAAAATTCGCTTTCGATGTGGATCGCTGAGATTTTTCGCGACAGCAAGGCGGCAACTCGTTTTAATACTTTGTTGTATTGAAATGAGTTGACAACGAAGCTGCTCGCGGAAAAGATCGCGATTCCACGCGGAATTGGAATTTTTAGAGGTGCCCTGAATAGTGATTTCATCGGAGATAGATAGAGAAACTCTAGAGGTCCCCCCTAGGGTACCTCTGACACAGCTCTGTTCTCATCGCAAACCCATTTTCCATATGCTCTGAACTCGCTTCTTTGCAATCGTGATAATCGTGAGAATACCGGAACCGCAGATGCTAAGAGCACGCTAGAACTCTGCTTTCACAATGGAAAGTACTTTGTAGTTAGATTTCCGCTCGTTGATTTCAAAGGAAATTTCCTCTCCCTTCCGGGCTCCGAGCAAGGCGTTGCCGAACGGAGAAAGATAGGAAATGATACCGGTGTCCGGGTCTGATTCCCATGGCCCCAGTATGGTAAATTGTTCTTGCTCCGATTTATCTAGATTTTCCAAGGTTGCTTTGATACCAAATCCGACTTCGGATAAGCTGATATCTTTCGGATCAAAGACTTTGGCCTTGTCAATTTCCGAGCGCAGCTTGCCCACATGGATATTTAAGGATTCCTGCTTCTCTTTGGCTGCCTTGTATTCGGCATTTTCGCTCAAATCTCCCATTTCAATGGCGGCACCAATTTCTTTGGAGTTCTGAGGAATATCCACTTCCAAGATATGGCGTAGTTCTTCGCGTTGACGCTCAAGACCGGCCTCAGTGACTAGAATAAATTGCCCGGCACTGCTGATAATATCGGGAGTGCTACCTTCGCCCGCATTGCCTTCCAGCTGCGGGAATATTGAGATCATGGCCTGATAGGTATTCTGGAACCAACTGGCCTCCAGTTTGGTAATATCCTTATCCATATGGTCAATTTCTTTGAGTAGTGCATAGATACGAGTTGCAAAGGCAATGTTACAGGTAGTACTTTCGATGAACTCCTGCAAATATTTCTCTTTAATCAGCACCTTGTGCAGTACGCGCAGGTATCTCCGATTTTCCAGCACATCCTTCTTGCCGGAAATATCCCTGGCCAACAAATCAAACAACCGCAGCATGGAAACAGCCAGTTGTTCGCTGGGAATCTGGCAATCGGCAAACCAAGTCTTTTTCCGGGCATTCTGCATCAGCCAGACAAAGGCGGCGCGCATTTCGCGAAAGTGGGCCACTATATCAATGACGATTCCCTTGAGCTGCTCAAACTTATCGTTGCCCAGCAATAAATCAATGATGATCTCGCTGGGGGCCACGGGGAACAACTTGGCCATTTCTGCGGGCCAAGGGGGTACCTCCTCCAGCAATGCGCGGAGAAAGCCTTGTTGCAGATCTTCATTGCTGATCCTAGCGTAGATCTCGCTCGGCTTTTCCAGTTGGGCATAGATCTGAGCAAAATCCGGCACTTCGGTTTCGATGGTCAGGAACGGATATTCCTTCTGCAACTGCTTGATATAGAGATACGATGCAATATATTGCTCATTAATATTCTGAATCTTCAGGTTGGAAGTAAAATAGCGGAACATTTCCAGAAAATAATCCGTATCCGCATCGTTACTGGCCAAATACTCCTGGGCAATTTTCAGGCGTTTAAAAAAATCGTTCTCACCGGAGAAGCTGTTGGAAAGTTTCTCACCGTGGGACATCGGTTTTTCGCGCACAATAAAAACATTGGCCAGTTCCGGGTGCACACCAAAAGAAGCATCTTCTTTGAGCATTTTTCGAGCAGTTTTGCTCCAGGTACTCCACTCACCTTCGGTGAGGACGTGGGGCACCAGTTCACTCTTGATTTTTTTGATATCAGCTTGGTTGTGAAAGCTCTCGATGACGGTGCGCAAGGCCCAGGCCGGGTCATTTTTGATGCGGCGTCGCAGCTTCTCACGCCTGACCGCACTCTTTAAAACCCAGATATGCTCCTTGGGAAGGCTCTGCAGGGCCTCTATTGCCATTTTAACTGAAAGTCTATGGCCGCGCTTTTTGGAAAAATCGATGACCATGCTGCCATTTTCGATCTCACGAATGCGGCCCACACCCCAGTTTTTGTGATAGACAAAATTGCCCAAATCATAGGAAATATGTTTTTCAAAGTCTGAAATGGCCTCAGTTACATTGCGCGCTGACTGATCCAGTGCCGACGACTTGATATAGTCATCCAGGTGGCTGTGGTTGGAATATAAATCTCGGTAGGCTTGTATCAAAGCCTTACGAAAGCGCATATCGTTGGGATCCAAGCCCAAAATCCATTTTAGCACCACGATTACACGTTCTTTGCTGATCTTGTCGTCGACAGTCTGGGCCTGATAGGCTTCATAGAGGGAATTTAGATTGTCAATTGCCTGTAACGGAGCTATTGCCGCGATCTTGCGCGATATCTGGCCAAAGATGTCGATGTGGTTCAAGTCAAGCCGGATCATGGCCTCCCATGCTTCAGTGACGGGCTTAACCTTACGGTTGCTGATATAGCGGTTAACCGCTTTGTAATAGAAGTCCAGTGCCAGTGCGGTGTCGCCCTGTTGTTCGTGGTGACGGGCCAGAGCCATAACGATACCGGCCTCCTGATAATCAACCTTTACCAGCCGGGCCCAGATTGCATACAACTCATCTTCTTGGTTCTGCCGCTCACAGCATTCGGCCAAGATGCGCAGCACTACTGCGTTCTCCCCGAAGTTCAGGGCGCGCTGACACAGGTGCTGACACAGGCCCCAGCGCTTTTGCTTATGAAATAGATCAATGGCAGAAAGAATATAGGCATCGTCAATCTGCTGCCGGTGCAGAGACATGATGCCACAGAGATAAAGAGCAATTACGCTGTTTTTATTCTGATCGAGAAACTGCTCGCAAAGTTCCTTCGCTGCATTCTGTTTACCCGCATCAAAGATCTGCCCAAGGAGCTGGTCAAAATCCTTAAAGTTTCCGATGGTAAACTCAGAGATAGGCGTACGAGTCCATTGCTCTGCTGTAAGCTGACGCTCTACCTCTTGCAGGATATCATTGGCCATATAATATAGCACCTCCGTGGCTCGATTGGTGTCACTGAATACGAGGACTAGGTATTGCGGGCAAAACGATTTTTACATCGTTGCGAGATGTCTTCTGATAGTGAATAAATTTCAATCATCACATTTTGCCATAATGTCGAATTTTCTGCTAGTACTTGGGGGGAGTTTTCTACTTGGCGAATCCAGTCCAAGTGTTCCAAAATAAGAATATAATAGATTAGCAGTCGGGCTCGTTGCAAACTGTAGAACTCCCCGCCCGTCATTCTGTCTTGCCCGAAGCGACTATGTGCCTGTGTCTCAGTGTCCAATCCGGATATCTGTCGTGAGACGCTTTGCTGTTGGTGACTGGCATTTTGTTTGCTGATGAACTTTTGCTCGCTGAGCGCCTTCTTCAGCTGCAGGATCTGGGCCCAGTAGCTTTTCTGTTGCTGATGACTCAGACTACAGCCCGGGCCGTAATCACCGTCGGCAAGTGCATAGAGGCCCGACCAGTTGAGGGCCACCGGGTCATTGCTGTGAAACTGACTGCGAACCGGATGGGGAAGTTTCTCCAGTAACTGGCTGCAGAACTGGCTGCCTACCAGCGCAAAATCCCAGCTGATCGGGTTTTGCAACAGTAATTTACGAATGCTGGCACAAAACCATTGCTCTTGTTCCATCTGTCTGTAGATATCACAGAGTTCAAACAGCGCAGAGCTGTAAATTGTACTGTGAATCCCTGTTTGCAGATTTTTGCACAGGTTTTGCAGCAGTTTTTCGGCCTGCGTGAGAAAACCCACGGTCTTCTGGAACTTGGCACTCAGTAAATCGATAGTCCAAGAGTGATCCATCGCACTGTCTGCACCGCCAGACCGGCTGCGAATCTGTGTGCTGATCGAAGAATAGAGCGAGAGACTGCTCTGCTTCTGCAGCACTTCTTTGTCTACCGTTTTGATGATGGCTAGGCCTGCAAAGCTGTAAGGTACCGCCAGTGCCTTGAGCAGGATGCTTTTATACTGACTTTGGCGGGAAATAAAATTTTGCTGGAACAAATCCCACGTCTCAATCAATGCCCACAAGCGGACTTTGCCCGCTCCCGCATCCCCAGTATTTCCTCTGTTTTCGGGGGCTGGCAATCCTCCTGCTTCCTGGCGCTGCACTTGCAGTTGCCAGAAGCGCAAGGCTCGGCACAATTGAACGGCAAGCTCGTGGGTCAGTAACTCGTCCGAACTGCGAAACAATAACTCTTCCAGAAGCCGGAGCAGCACGGTGACATCATGATTGTGCTGCTGCGACAAGTTGTACCAATCATGCCAGAACGCAGAAAATATTTGTGGCAGCTCGTCTGCCTCATAGTTCTGGGCATCCAGAATCTGGTCCTGAAAAGCCAGGGTCTGGGTATCGTGCATCAGAAAACGGGCACTCTCACTATTTTCCATAGTTCTATGCCTAGCCCCATTCCTTCTCGAATCTATGGGGGACCTTGGGCAAAGAAGAGCAAGTTGAGAAACAGAATCTGAGAGCAGCGGTGCTCCCGTGTGACAGTCCGACCATCACCTTAGTGAGACAACCGTCTGATTCCGGCCGTTTTGCTTGGCCTGATAAAGGGCTTTATCCGCCCGTTCTATCAGCTGCTCCAGTGCTTCACCCTGCCGGAAGCTGGTGATGCCGATGGAGATGGTGGGAGTCGGAATTGCTTTACCTTCAGAGTTTTCCAGTCTGATACGGGCAATGCTTTCGCAAATGCGCTGAGCAACGATGCGCCCCTGCGTGAGGCCACTCTGAATCAGGCAGATAAATTCTTCGCCGCCAAAACGACCTGTAAAGTCACGCGTGCGCACGGCTCTTTTGATGGCCAAGCCAATGGCCCGCAGGCAACGATCGCCTTCGAGATGGCCGTAACTGTCGTTGAAGTTTTTGAAGTAATCAATATCGAGAATCAGTAACTGATAATTTTTGTGCGAGTGCTCGCCGTACAACTGTCGCTTGGCCAGGTTCAGAAAGTAGTACTTGCGATGTAAGTTGGTTAGCTGGTCTTGGGTGGCGTAGTTGACTGTCTGACGATGGGTCAGGGCCAAGGCCAGAAAGCCCTCAAACTGTTCCAGACGTAAGGGACTATCCAGATAGGGGTGGTAGAGCGGGTGCTCGTAGACCAACAGTCCAAATAAGTCACTGGCACTGCGCAGCAACATGCCACAACGGACGTATTGAGTATGCTTGTAAAAGTGGGGGTACAGGCCCCAGCGGTCTTCTTCATCATACAGGGAAAAAAAGCTGTGAATCCAGTGTAGTTCGGATGGTCGGGTTTCCCAAACCCCATTTGGCTGTCGTTCGGCTTCCGACTTGATTTCCAGCAGGAAAGAATTGGGGAAGGTGCTGTGCAGCTGGGTAGTGGAAAGCGCGGTAGAATAACTGCCGCGCTGCAGGGCAAGGTCAATTTTATCGTGGTGCTGATTGATGTTTCTGTAAAACAGACAGGTGCACTGCCCCAGAATATTATACATAAAAGAGAACAAGCTGGTTTCAAAATCAGCTAGGTTGTTGTCTGTCAGGATATTTTTATAGAACAGGTTAAAGGAGTCGCTGTCGCGGAGTTGCCGGTGTCCTTGGAAATTTGAAGGCAACTGCGGAATATGGGCCTCGGAAGCGGATTCTTTCATATTTCAGGACATTTTAAACAGAACAGAGGCGCGATAACAGAGCTGAATAATCAAATAAGCAGCTCTAAAAATAAGGGCGCCTCTAAAAAATCCCATCAAAAATAATGGAGATTTTCAGGGTCTCCAAATGGATGGGCCCACCAGGACTTGAACCTGGGACCCTCTGATTATGAGTCAGATGCTCTGACCAACTGAGCTATAGGCCCTATTAAATGTTGCTTTATACCGTTGCACCCTGTAAAAAGTATAACGATGTCCATTCAGGTACTGATGATAGTTGATGGATAATGGGGTTCGCAGGAGAATTTCCCTTGAGATGGAGGGCTTGGCATTATGCATCGCGCCCGCCGGTATCCCCAAATTAGTGGCGGAGGGACTTGAACCCCCGACCGAACGGATATGAGCCGTGCGCTCTACCGACTGAGCTACGCCACCAAGTGGGCCCAGATAATACCAGAATGGTCCCCCTTGTCAACAGGGAATCACAGCTTGGCACAAAGCTCAGAACAGATCGAGGGGAAGCAGGGGCTTGCCTTCTTGCTCCATCTGAATATTGATTTTTTCAGCGAAGGCATCGCTGTTCAGCGTGCCGGTCTGGTCGAGCATAAACGGTGGGACATAGCGCAACAGGACGCTCTTCCCATCGCTCCTGCTATCTCCATTGCCCATAGGTTCGGCATTGCTAAATTTTAGCAGGAAGGTCAATTCCTCTTCGCCCTCATTGTCCCGGAACGCAAAAGTGATGAGTTGATCGTAGTCATCCTGCAGCCTGGTGCCCAACTGGTAAGGAAAGTATACAATGCCTTTGTTTGTGTAGCTCTGCAGGATGCCCTGTGACCTCAAGGTGTCGGTGTTGGACCAGGTAAACCGGCCATCGGCCTCGAAGAGGATGGAACCATAAGTTTGAGGGGCGCTGAAGCGATTGCCGTCCTGTAGAATACGTGATAATGCAATTTTTCGCCGGGCTAGGGCGTTTTTCTGGTAGAGGCGCAGTTCGTCTGGGCTGATTTTTTGCAGTTCGAGAATACTCTCTTTGCCTTCCTGGTTGTGGAAATACAGTGATATTTCGTCAATCGTATTGAAGATGGCGCGTATTGCACCTTGGTTGAAAACCAGTTCCACCGAATCGACATTGACTTGCTGAGCTTCGTAGGGCAGCTGCAGGGTCCGGCGGGCAGAGCCCGTCAGATGCAACTCAATCCGACTTTCTGTTGGGTTGAGGTAGAACTGGCCGTGCCCATACAGCTGGGGCAACATCAATATGCGCAGGTCAATGCCTTTGCCGCCGCGCAAGTGCTGCGCATATTTTTGTTCAAACCACAGCCCCTTGAGGCTATCTATCGTGATTGTGAACTTGTCCAAGTTTTGTTCCAGAGCCGCCATCTTGAGCACCTGCTCCGAGCCTTCTTTCGAACGGTCTTCAATTCGCAGGTGGTAGTCGAATGTAAAGCCGCGCACTCCGTCTTCGGTGAGGACTTCATACCAGCGCCCTTCCAGGTTGCCGAGGGTGAGCCGTTCAGATGCCTGGTCAAGTACTTTGATCGCTTGCCGGGGGCGCAGGCGATAGACCTGATCCGCATTGGTGTCGGGTCGGGCTCGCATAATCAGTCCATGAGGGTTCATGTTTACTGCGTACCAGTCGCGATATCGGATGAATTGGTCGCGATACTCTTTGGCGTGGGGCAGGTGACGGAAAAACGCGATGCGATTGATGGGAATGGAGCGATCATTCTCCTGGTGACGAAAGAGATAGCGGTGAGTCACCTGTGACTCGCCGCTGATGTGAATGATCTGGCCGTTGTTCAAATCCTTCATGCTTTCGGCGTTCGAGTCGCTCCAGAGTACGACACCGTAGCCCAGGTAACCGGAACAGGCTTGTAGTAAAATACTCAGGACACTGAAGGTTGCGAGTATGAGGGGTCGCAGATAGCGGCACTGTACCTGGGAACGCAAGAGTAAAATCCGCTTGCCGGATACAGATCTATTTCGGGGATTACGCTCGTATGTCGTGTAGCGCAAAACACTGTGAACAGGAATCAAATATTTTCTCCCGGAGGGAACCTCTAAAAACTCCAAGGCACCTCTAAAAATTCCTATTTCGCACTGAATCGCGATCTTGTTGCCGAGTAAAGGTTCTGCCTTACGGCAGGATTTGTGAGGAAGCAGGCTCTTTGCTTAAAAGGAAGGTCGGGCCTTGCTGTGCCCTCCCCTCATTCTCCAATGCTGCGCCAGCTCGCAAAATTTCATCCGCTCAGCATCAAAACGTGGTACAATCACTGCGGCGAAGACAAAGCAGAAGCAGAGTGATTGTACAATTCTCGCGAAGCGATACCATTTTTAGAGGTACCCTTTAGAGCTTCCCTAAAGTATCCGCCAGCTTGCAACTTTATCCACCTTTATTTGAGGGCGTATTCTTTAGCCTGGCGTGCCAGTTCGCGAGCGGCTTCATAGCCTTTTTGCAGTACCTCTTCCGAAGCGTGGCCCTGCCATTCGACTTCAGGCAGGCAGTCCCACTCCATACCTGCGGTCAGTTGGGAGAACTCCTTGGAAGCACCTCCCGACCAGCCAAAGCCGCCAACGCGCAGAACCTTCTTGCGCTTGACCTCTTTGCGGCTAAGGTCGTCCAATATATGAGCCATGGGAGGGAACATGCGATATTCGTAGGTGGGCATCGCCAGTACTAGGCCGGACGAGCGCCAGGCACTGCCCAAAATGTGCCCCGCATCGTCCTTGGGCACTTGGTAGACGTGAACCTTTACACCTTCAGCGTGCAAGCCTTCGATGACCCGATCTACCATTTGCTTGGTATAGCCGTACATGCTGCCCCAGATCACCGTAACTTCCGACTCTGCCGGGCCCTCAGCATATTTAGCCAGGCGAGCGTAGGCAGCGATGATTTTATCCTTTTTGGAGCGCCAGACGATACCATGGGACGGACAGATAGTGGTAATCTGAGGTACCAGCGGGGTCAATTTTTCGATGGCGCGCACCACAAAGCGTGAGAATTTGGCCACAATATTGGCATAGTAGCGCTCGGCTTCCTTGATGTACCATTCCTGCTTGTCGTCCGAAATCTGATCATCGAAGATTTCATCGACACGGCCATAGGAGCCGAAGGCGTCGCAGGAGAACAGTGTGCCGCTGCTCTGCTCGAAGGTTACCATCACTTCGGGCCAGTGGACGTTGGGAGCGTGGAAAAACTGCAATACCTTGCCATCGCCCAAATCGAGGGTTTCGCCATCGTTGACTTCTACGATACGCTCCAGCGGGATGGAAGCAAAGGCCTGAATTCCGCTGACTGCCTTGGGAGTACAGTAAAACTTGGCTTTGCTGTTGACTCGGGCCATCACCGGCAGAAAACCGGCATGGTCGGGTTCCAGATGGTTGACTACAACGTAATCAACTTCTGCAAGCGGAAAGCCGATTTCTTGGAGTTGCTTGGTATATAAGTCAGGGAAATCAAAGAGAATCTGGGTCAGGTCAATAATGGCTTTTTTCTTCCCGCGCACGGCATAACCGTTAATGGAGGTCCCATCGGGAATGGGCCAGAGTCCTTCAAACAGGTAATTCGGGTCTTCAATATTGACCCCAACCCGGTAAATCCCGGGGGAAAGTTCCGTAGCTTTATTCCAGACAAAGCCAGGTAAATCGTACGTAGATGCCATAATGTCCTCCTCTATCGCATTTCATACTTGCAGCAATCGGCAAGATTATATTGTAAGTGTACTTGCATTGTCAAAAGGTGGCAGAATTTGTCTTGCTTTTTTACTCTCGCCTGTATCAATGTCTCGGGAAGACCACAAAATTATGGGGAAAGGGGTAATACCAATCAGCAAAATTACAGTATGGTAGATATATGAAAACAAAAGAAACCAAACACAAGCTCTCCGATTATGACTTTGGCGCACTTGCTAAAACAGAGCCCAAAACACAGGTGCGCGTTCGTCTACTCGTTCTTCATCAATACACTTATAGGGGACCTCTAAAAATTTGCTTTTCTTGCGAAGCTATTTTTGGGTGAGAAAGTGAGGCCGAAGAATACTTTGTTGTATTGTACAGGCTTGCTTCAGCATGGAAGAAAACGCAGGTCGCTCCAGCGCGAGAGGCAGCGAACGCTGGAGGACGAGGAAGGGTCGTGCGCAGCCCAGCCAGACCTTCCGCAAAGAGCCTGCCGCCTCTTCTGACGAAGCTATTCGGCAACAAGATCGCGAGTCTGGCATCAAAACGCGGTACAATCGCTGCGGCGAAGCAGAGCGATTGTACAATTCTCGCGAAGCGATACCATTTTTAGAGGTTCCCTATAGGATGTTCATATATTCTTCAGCGATCGGAGAAGTATGAAACAGTTACCTACAGTACAACCGTCCTTTCAAGGTTTTTGTCAAATAACAGAAGCTGTTGAACAGTTAGCGACTGTAGGTGGTGTTGAAGAACGGGGAGCAATTTATACAAAGCGCGAGGTTGTAAATTTTATTCTCGACCTTGTGGGATACACAGTAGATCGACCCCTCACAGAGTTTCGTCTTCTAGAACCCTCCTTTGGCGATGGTGATTTCATTCTTCCAGCCGTTGAACGGCTTTTGATTGCAGCACAACGCGAGCAGAACGGCCTCAGTTTTGAAGTGCTTGCACCTGCGATTAGAGGCATTGAACTGCATCGTGAAACGTTTTTGCGGAACCGGCAGGCCATATGCGCAATGATGATTGTACAGGGGGTCTCTCAGGAAGACACTGACGTCTTGCTCAATACTTGGCTTTCACAAGGTGATTTTCTGCTATGCGAATTTGATCAGGATTTCACACACGCCGTAGGCAATCCGCCTTATGTGCGCCAGGAAATGATCCCCGACATCCTCATGGGAGAATATCGGTAGCGCTACAGCACGATCTATGACCGGGCGGATATCTATGTGCCGTTCATCGAAAAGTCTCTTTGCGCCCTAGAAACACGTGGCAAACTTAGCTTCATCTGTGCGGATCGGTGGATGAAAAACCGATACGGCAAGAAGCTGCGCGAGCTGGTCAGCAAGGATTATCACCTAGCAACATATGTCAATATGGTCGGCACAGATGCGTTTCACTCGGAGGTTAGTGCCTATCCGGCAATCACGGTGATCGAGCGTAGTAGTCCAAACCAGGAGAATAACGTCACACGGATCTGTGCCAGACCAGAGATCAATGAGAAGGCACTCGGTCGTCTCGCACGTGAGCTCACGAAACCAAAGCTTAAGACCTCGAGCGACGTGCGTGAGATTGACAAGATCGCGGCAGGCGGAGAACCCTGGATTCTCGAAGACTTTGATGCGCTCGCACTTGTGCGCCGCCTAGAGTCTAAACTCCCAACAATCGAAGAAGCCGGATGCAAGGTCGGGATCGGCGTTGCAACCGGCGCAGACAAGGCATTTATCGGGGACTTTGAAGAGCTCGATGTTGAGCCGTCCCGAAAGCTTCCCCTGGTCATGACCAAAGACATTCTCGAGGGGCATGTTCAATGGCGGAGCAGGGGGGTAATCAACCCCTTTGGCGATGATGGCAAACTTGTTAGTCTCGCGGACTATCCAAAGCTCAAGCGCTATCTAGAAGAGCGTTATGAGCAGATCGCGAAGCGGCATGTGGCGACCAAGGCACCGCAAAATTGGTATCGCACGATCGATCCCATCTATCCCGATTTAGCCAAGCGCGAAAAACTTCTAATCCCCGACATCAAAGGGGATGCTTCTATCGTCTATGAAGGCGGCAAGCTCTATCCGCGCCATAACCTGTATTTCATCACGTCCTACGAGTGGGACGTGCATGCGCTACAAGCCGTCATGCGCTCAGGTATCGCGCGCCTTTTTGTCTCGCTCTATTCGACCAAGATGCGCGGCGGGTATTTGCGTTTCCAGGCGCAGTATCTTCGGCGCATCCGGCTTCCCCGGTGGGAGAGCGTTAGCGTGGAAATGCGGGATTGTTTGAAGCGTTTTTCTGAAACCAACGACCGGCATGAGCTCAACGAGATTGTTGCAAGTCTTTATGGCCTTTCGGCCGACGAAATGAATTTGATTGAAAGGGATAGAGCCGAGTGAGTCTTGATCTAGCCGACTACGAACTTCCAGACGGGCGCTTGTCTTACCTGAGCGCCAGCGCTCCACCACCTTATCCCTATGTTTCTCCAAGCTATCCAATGCTTTAGCCATCGGCTCTAATAAATCCTGATCTTTTATCAGTTCTCTCGAATAATTGATAAATCTTCGAATCCTCCACTTGGCTCCCTGTAAAGTTTTCGCGCCTCTTATCCAAGATAATTTCTTTTTTATCTGATACCCCGTCATCGTCTGAAAACCTCCCGCTTCAAGCTCCAGTAAAGCTTCCAACTGTGACTTTGTCAGGGCATTGTTCGGCCGGGTTCTTGACTACTGCGTGCATGCTTAGGGAAATTCTTATGGACACCTAAAAATGGTATCGCTTCGCGAGTATTGTGCTATTGCCCCGCTTCGCCTCGGCAAATAGCACCGCGTTTCGATGTGGATCGCTGAGATTTTTCGCGACAGCAAGGCGGCAACTCGTTTTAATACTTTGTTGTATTGAAATGAGTTGCCAACAAAGCTGCTCGCGGAAAAGATCGCGATTTCACGCGAAATTGGAATTTTTAGAGGTGCCCTTAAGCCATCGTGAATGGTTGCCCTTGGTCAAGAAGAAAGCGTGTTCCCCGAAAAATCATAGTACGTGATACCAGGATTGCTGCCAAATACATTTTCTAATTTTTTGTTACTTTCGAGAGAATTGTAAAGTGTACTGGAGAGTGTCACACTGCTGAGCTGATTGGAAGAAAATGCGAAATTACCGATAGATACCACAGAATCTGGAATCGTCACACTGCTGAGCCGATTGGAAGAAAATGCCCGACCACCGATAGATACCACAGAGTTTGGAATCGTCACACTGCTGAGCTCATTGGAAGAAAATACCCGATCACCGATAGATACCACAGAATCTGGAATCGTCACACTGCTGAGCTGATTGGAAGAAAATGCGTCATTACCGATAGATACCACAGAATCTGGAATCGTCACACTGCTGAGCTGATTGGAAGAAAATGCGAAATTACCGATAGATACCACAGAATCTGGAATCGTCACACTGCTGAGCTGATTGGAAGAAAATGCGGAACTACCGATAGATTCCACAGAGTTTGGAATCGTCACACTGCGGAGCTGATTGCGAAAAAATGCGTAATCACCGATAGATACCACAGAGTTTGGAATCGTCACACTGCTGAGCTGATTGAAAGAAAATGCCCGATCACCGATAGATACCACAGAATCTGGAATCGTCACACTGCTGAGCTGATTGGAAGAAAATACCCGATCACCGATAGATACCACAGAGTTTGGAATCGTCACACTGCTGAGCTGATTGGAAGAAAATGCGGAACTACCGATAGATACCACAGAATCTGGAATCGTCACACTGCGGAGCTGATTGGAAGAAAATGCGTCATCACCGATAGATACCACAGAGTTTGGAATCGTCACACTGCTGAGCTGATTGGAAGAAAATACCCGATCACCGATAGATTCCACAGAATCTGGAATCGTCACACTGCGGAGCTGATTGGAAGAAAATGCGAAATTACCAATAGATACCACAGAGTTTGGAATCGTCACACTGCTGAGCTGATTGGAATAAAATGCGGCATTACCGATAGATACCACAGATTTTGGAATCGTCACACTGCTGAGCTGATTGGAAGAAAATGCGGAATTACCGATAGATTCCACAGATTTTGGAATCGTCACACTGCTGAGCTGATTGAAAGAAAATGCGGAATTACCGATAGATTCCACAGAGTTTGGAATCGTCACACTGCTGAGCTGATTGAAAGAAAATGCGTCATTACCGATAGATACCACAGAGTTTGGAATCTTGGCTTCGCTAAGTTTGTTAGTAGAAAAAGCACCCGCATAGATTTGCTCTAAAGAGGAAGGTAAGACGAGAACATCTACAAGTTTTTCTCTATATTCGAATGGATGTATCACAGTTGTCCCGTCTTTTATGCTAAGAGTCCTCTGGTTTTTTGAAAGACTGTATTCCCCGCTGGAGCCCAATTGATATTCGTTTTGAGGAGGGTTTTGGTCAGAGCCTCCGCCGCCTTGGTCAGAGCCTCCGCCGGGCGGGTTGCAGCCGAGCAGGAGGGCCGGAAAGAGAAGGAGGAGAAACGGGCGCAAAAAGGCCGCAGAAAAATATATTTTCCTGCGGCATGGCCTTGATTCATTGGCAGCGATGAGCGATGAGCGATGAGCGATGAGCGATGAGCGAATTTTACTGGACTTGTGTTCCATGGTGCAATACTCCTTGGTATTATTGTGCAAAATAGTGCATAAAGATGATGTTCCGGCGAAGGTCGGAATGGTTTTAATAAAAGATGAAATAGCTTGTTCTCCCTGGAGAATATACTCTTTTCCGGCGGAGTGCAAGAAAATTGCAGGAAAATCTCCAGAAACTGGCTTTTTGGGGGAGGCGGTCCTTGACAGCTGCGCCAGCTCACAGAGAGGAAGGTCGGGCCTTGGCTGCGCACGGCCTGCCAGTTCACCAATGCTGCGCCAGCTCACATTGGTGCCATACAGCAAAGTATGGCTCGGCTTCCGTTCCTCGCTGCCGCAAAAAAGGAAGGTCGGCCCTGGCTTCGCACGGGCCTTCCCATTTCTCCAATGCTGCGCCAACTCCGCATTGGAGCCTTCGTCTGGCATCAAAAGCGAATTTTTAGATGAAATAGCTTGTTTTCCCTGGAGAATATACTCTTTTCCGGCGGAGTGCAAGAAAATTGCAGGAAAATCTCCAGAAATTGGCTTTTTTGGGGAGGCGGTCCTTGACAGCTGCGCCAGCTCGCAGAGAGGAAGGTCGGGCTTTGGCTGCGCACGGCCCTCCCCTTATTCTCCAATGCTGCGCCAGCTCGCATTGGAGAATAAAAACGCGGTACAATTGCACAATTTTCACAGAAAACGATACTGTTTTTAGAGCATCCCTTTAGAGATTCTTGAGTATTTATACGGAAGAGGCATTGGATGTTTGAAACTCTCAGGCGGGGCAGCTTCCTGCCCTATGGCCGGCAATTCTTGTCCCGGTCTGAATATCGTGCCGTGCGGCGTGTCCTGAAAAGCCCCTTCCTGACGCAGGGGCCCTGTGTTGAGCGTTTTGAAGAGGCGCTGAAAGAACTTACCGGGGCGCCGTATGCGGTGGCCGTGAGCAACGGCACCGTGGCCTTGGACTTGGCCGTACGCGCCGTCAAAATACAGCGTGGCCTGCGCCGGGGAGCTTTGGCTCTGAGCAGTCCCAACACCTTCGTGGCCAGTGGCAACGCCTTGCTGTACAACCAGCTGAAACCCTTGTTCTGCGATATTTCTGCCGGGAACTATAACCTAGGTCTGCGTGAGGCAGAGAGCCTGCTCGCCCGACACAACGGCAGTGACAGCATAAAACCCGAGCCGGGTATGCGGCCGATTGAATTGTTGCTGCCCGTGCATTTTGCCGGAGAACCGGTCGATATGGCACGACTCTGGCAGCTGGCCCGCCAATATGCTCCCTCCCCCTCAAAGGAGTCGGACGCAGCCGCGAAAGAGGCTGCGTCCGGTGCTTCCTCCGGCAGCGAGGCTGAGCGGATACCCATTATCGAAGACGCGGCACACGCCCTTGGCTCGTGTTATGAGAACACCACAGAAGCCGGGCAGGAACGGCAAGTGACACACGGATGGCCACAGTCGGTGGGTTCCTGCGCTTACAGTGATGCCTGCTGCTTTTCATTTCATCCGGTCAAGACTGCAACTACGGGTGAGGGTGGGGCCATTACCTGCCGCGACCCGCAACTATTTGATATTTTGCTGCTGCTGCGCAATCACGGCATCAACCGCAACCCAAACTTGTGGCGCCACGCCGGGGAGAACTGTCAGGAGCTTGACCTAGTGGACAGTGAGCCGCCACCGTGGTACTACGAAATGCAGGAACTGGGCTACAATGCCCGTCTCAGCGATATTCATGCGGCACTGGGAGTTGAGCAACTGCATCGTTTGGGGGATTTCTGCCGTCAGCGTTGCCAACTGGTGCGCAATTACAATAATGCCTTTCATGAGCTTGAATGGCTGCGCACACCGCAGTCGGGAGGCCACAGCTGCCCGCACCTGTATGTGGTGCAAATAGACTTCTCCTGGCTGGGCCTGGGCCGCAGCAGCGTGATGCGGGAATTACGGCGACAGGGCGTGGGCACTCAGGTACACTATGTTCCGGTGCCAATGCAGCCCTTCTACCGTCAGTTGGGCTATACCATGGACGGACTGGGAAATGCGCTGCACTACTACCAAAGTGCTTTGTCCCTGCCGCTCTACTACGACTTGCGGCCCCGTGAGCAGGATCGGGTGATTCGAGCCGTGTGCCGCCTAGGCAAGTAGAGCTGGCAGGCTGCGGGCAAAGGGCGGAGCAATGCCTCCCGTTAGAGCTGAAAATTTGGGCCGCCGTGAGCCGCTGGCCTTACTGCTTTGTGATTCCGGTCGGGAGGAGCCCGCTCAGGCACAGAAGGCCTTGAACATAGGCCAGGGGCACCTGTTCCGCTGCCATTCTTTTGCTGCCCAATTGCGTCTGCTCGGCTGGCGGGTGCTGTTGCTAGAATTGCGGCTCGGCCCTGCCGATCTTTGCGGTTCAAATCGGCTTCCGCAAGAAGACTCTTCTGTTTGGGCTCTGAGGGCAGCAGAAGGGCAAATAATCCATTACGTTTATTCTCTGAGCGCCACCCGCTTAAAAGGTTTGCGAGCCTTGAGCGAACTGTCCGGCTGGCCGAAGTTCTGCCGGAAAGCAGGTCTGCCGCGCAGCGGGGAAGCTCAAAGCCTACTTGGAGCCTCAGAGCCCCGGCTGTTACTGGTCGATTCCTATCAAGTGCCAATGGCTTTCTATCATTGGTGTACAGAAAGGTTTTCACGGAGTCGGCTGCTGGCTCTGGATGATTTTGAGCGGCTCGACTATCCCCCTGCGTTTTCTGTGTTGCAGGTCGCTGCTCCGCCCGTTCCCTCTGTGACCGGCTCTGCCGGACGGTATTTGCGGGGCTTGCAATACCAAGTGCTGCGCCCGGAATTCAGCACCGGGTACTGTGAAAATAATGCAACTCCAGAGTTTTTGCCTTCGCAGCCCTATTTGTTGCTGGTGCCGGGCAGCGCTTTTTCGCCGAAGCAACTGCATCATTTTTTGGCACTCCTGAGCTTGGAGATGCGGCGGCAAACGATACAGAATGAAGGCTGTATCGTTTGTCTGCTACTTTCGCCACGCCAGAACCGGGAGTTGAAATTTGCTGTGGACCCTGCGCTCAGCTGCTACAGCGATTTGAATGCGGCGCAGCTCCGGCTTCTGTACCTGGGCGCTCGGCAGATTGTTTGCGCTGCCGGCCAGAGCTTGCTGGAACTGCTGGCCCTGAGTTTCCAAATGAGCCCCGGGCCGGAGGGGATGACGCAGCAGGCTCGCATCTGTGCCCTGTTGACGGCGGACAACCAAGTAGCGCAACTGGACTTGCTGCGGCAGTCAGGCATACAGCTTCCCTGCATTGATCTACGAACAGAATTGCAAAGCGGTTTGTCGGCAGTTACGCAGGCTCCGAGCCGGGAAACCGCAAAGCGCCAGTATTCTATTCCGGAACAACTGAGCTGTAAGTTGCGTAATGCACTGGCCGAACTGAACGTTGGCCCTCAGGGCGAGTCAGCGCCTTGGTGTGCGAGCCCGCTCGCAGTAGATACTCTTCGGCAACTGGGCGATGGCCGGGCTATGCTGCGTATTTTGCACAGATTGGGACTGGGATAGCCAAACTGCCGGGGCAGGCAATATGCGGGGGGGGGGAAGATCAGGTGGCAGGGATTGCGCTTAGGGGTTTGGGGCTGTGTGGGGTTACCAATGTACCATTCTCGCAGAAAGCGATACCATTTTTAGAGGTGCCCTGAACAGGTCAGTCTCCCAGTCTCAAGCTCTCGTACAGTTGAAAGTACTTTCCGCCCTGCTGCAGCAGCTCTTTGTGATTGCCCTCTTCGATAATACGGCCGTGGGACATCACAAAGATGCGGTCGGCGTTGCGCACCGTTGAGAGCCGGTGCGCGATCACAATACTGGTACGACCCTTCAGCACGACCTGGACAGCCTGCTGTAAGAGACCCTCCGTTTTCGTATCGATGCTGGAAGTCGCCTCGTCGAGAATCAAAACCTGAGGATCATAGAGCAGAACCCGGGCAAGGGCCAGCAACTGGCGCTGGCCCAGTGACAAATGTACTCCACGCTCACCGATGATGGTATCATAACCCTGTGGCTGCCGGAGGATAAACTCGTGAGCGTGTACCATTCGGGCCGCCGCCAAAACCTCCTCATCACCGGCACCCAGCTTGCCGTATCGGATGTTCTCGCGGATGCTGCTGTCAAACAGAAAGCTGTCTTGCATCATCACACCCACTTTGCGCCGCAGATCGGTCAGGTCCAGGCTTCGAATGTCCTGTCCGTCCAGCAAAATCCGGCCCTGCTGAATGTCGTAGAAGCGCGTGAGCAGATTGATGATGGTGGTTTTGCCCGCACCTGTCTCCCCGACAATGGCAATGTGCTCACCGGGGCGCAAGGTGAAATTCAGGTCTTTGAGCACCCGCACTTCCGGCTTGTAGCTGAAGTCCACACGTTCAAAGCGAATCTCACCCCGGCAGCTCGGTAAAGGCCGGGCATCCGGCGGATTTTGAATTTCAACGGGCCGGTCGAGGATGTCGAAGATCCGCTCTGCTGCCGAAATCGCCTGCATAATCATGCTGTAGTACTGGCTCATGGCCACCACCGGTTCGTTGAACATCCAAGCGTACTGCACAAATGTGACCAAGCTGCCCACCGTTACCAGGCCCAGCCGCAGCTGTTCAAAACCATAGAGATAGCTTATAAAAATCACAATGCCGTTGAGCAGCAGCACAATCGGGAAGACCACGTTGTTGGGCACAACGGCCCTCAGCCACAGTCTCGCATAGTTGCCCATGTGCTGTTCCATACGTCCCATATTGCTTGCTTCGCGCAGGTAAGACTGGTTGACCTTGACCCCGGCGATGTTCTCCTGCAGGAAAGCGTTGATCACAGAATTTTTCTGCTGGACGGCCTGCCAGCGCTCGTGGATCGTTGAGCGCAGCAGCGCAATCACCAGACTGATCAACGGCGATGAAGCCAGGACAATCAGGCTCAGTTTCAGGTTGATCGAAAGCAGAATCCCGAAGATCAGTATGATGCGCAGCAAGTCGATGATCAGATTGACAAAACCGTGCTTCAACACCTGCTGCAGTTGATCAGTGTTGTAGACAATCCGCACTAGGACCTTGCTGCCGGGCATCTGGTCGTAGAACGAAAAAGAGAGTTTTTGAGCGTGTTCAAAGGCCCGTTGCCGAAGGTTTTCAATTACCTGATTACCGGTGCCGACCATTATTTTCAGGCGGTAGCGTACGCAGATCCCGTTCAGGACAATCAGCAGAGCGTAGCCTGTGCCAAGGGCAAAGACTCCCGGGACATTACGGGCGGGAACATAAACATCGATCAGCAGCTTGGTGAGGTAGGGCCCGGTCAGAATTGACAGCGCACCCAGCACCATCAGCAACAGCGACAGGGCGATATTCCACTTGTAGGGCTTGAGCAAAGCAATCAAACGCCACAGAGTCTGAATACTCAGTTCAATGTCTTCTTCCTCTTCAATCTGGTTTTGGGCCGCAGCCTTAGCCATAATTCCGCCCTCCCTGCTCTTCGTCGGGCAACTGCTGCTCGGTGAAAATGTGGCAGTAGTAGCCGTCCTCTTTCATCAACTGCGCATGCGTACCGCATTCGATGATGCGCCCCTCCTTCATGGCAATAATCTGGTCACAATTCATCACCGAACTGAGCCGGTGCGCGATGATAATATGGGTGTGATGGGTGTCAATGGCCGCAAGCTGCTCTTGGATTTCCTTCTCGGTTTCCATATCGACTGCAGAAGTTGTATCGTCAAGGATCAGGATCGGCGCTTCTTTGACTAGGGCGCGCGCCAGCGCCGTGCGCTGGCGCTGACCGCCTGAAAGCCCTACTCCGCGCTCACCCACCACGGTTTGATAACCCTGCGCCAGCATGCCGATAAAACCGTGGGCCGCACTGCGCTGCGCCGAGCGGATTACTTTATCCTGGGCAATGAAGGGCTGATCGAAGCTGATGTTGTACGACAGAGTCTCCGAAAACAGGAAGGGCTCCTGCATCACGTAAGATATCTGTGCCCGCAACGTCGCCAGATCCCACTGACGCAGATCTATGCCGTCCAGCAAAATCCGGCCACGGTCCGGGTCGGCAAAGCGGCAGATCAGATTGGCCAGTGTGGTTTTGCCCGCTCCGGTCTCCCCGATAATACCCAGACTGCTGCCCGCCGGAACACGGATGTTGATATCCTGTAATACAGCAGTCCGGCCGGTTTCCTGCCCGACTGTCAATTCTTTGGCCTCCGGCCCACTGCCATTCCAGCAGACATTGACAAACTCCAGTTCCCCCCGGCCCAGGGAATATTCGGCGGCCTCCTCAGAAGAGGATGCCGAATCCCCAGGTGGTACATAGGCCGGAGTTCCTTCGGGATTGCGAATGCGCAGCGGGGTATCGAGAATATTAAACAAGCGCTCTCCGGAGACCCGTGCGAAATTGACAATATTGATCAGGTCGCCCAACTGGCGCATAGGCATCACAAGCATCCAGGTATAACTGATGAATTGGATCCAGGTGCCCAGGCTGAATTCACCGCGAATTACCATGTAACCGCCCATCATCAGGGCCAGAATATTGCTGAACGAGCCCAGTAATTCGAGAATGGGCATGTATTTGGCCCAGTTTCTCAAAGAGCGCTGCCGCCCCTCGGTCAGCTTGCGGTTCTTATCCCGGAAGCGCTCGATCTCATAATCCTGGCTCATGAAGTTCTGAATCAGACGGATGCCGTTCAGGCTTTCCTGTGCTGTGGCGCTAAGGCGGTCATAGGCCTTGCGGTTGCGTTGTTGGTTGACTTTGCCAATTCGCGAAAAGCGCATGGCCGCTGCAGCGATAACGGGAGAAACCAGCAAACAGAGCAGGGTCAGCTGCCAGTTCAGGTACAGCATGTACAGTGTCGCAGCAGAAAAAAATACGCTGTTGAACACAATCGACATCAAGCCGCCTGCCCAGTAATTGCGCACTTGCTCCACATCGCTGGTCACACGCGACATCAGCTCACCCACGGTGTTGCGGTGGTAGAAGCTCATGTCCAGCTTCTGCATATGGCTGAATAAATCGTTGCGCAACAGGCAGCTTGCCTTCTGGCTGAACCACTCTGACATCACGGTGCGCCCGTAGACCGACAGTGCCAGCGCAATGAAAAGCAGGGCCAGCAACAGCAGCAGGCTGTGCAGGTAATCGCGGCGCAAATCCCAACTGGTGCCGCCCCGAAACACCAAGTCGATAATCCGACCGGCAATCCACGGGATTCCAATATTGGCTACCAGTTCCAACAGCAAAAAAGCGACGGCCAGATACATGAACAGCCGATACGGCTTTATATACTGATAAAGGCGCTTCAACATTTTGTTGTTCCTGTGCTGCTAACTCTTCCGGCCTCGTTCGGCACGGCAGTGCTTCAAAACTTCCCGATTATCGGGAAGTCCCAGCAGACTGTTGGACCAAGGAATCCCGATAGCGGAAAAGAGGGGCATACTTTTCTAAAGGGAACCTCTAAATGGCAGGGTTTTACGATATAAAGGGAAGCTCTGTTACAAAATATAAAGACGTGCGAAATCACCCGAGCCCAGGTGATTTCGCACGTCTCGCAAAGCAATTATCTTTACTGGGAAAAAAGGCTTTCCAGTCGGGCCTGAGTCAGGGACTGTTTTTGTTGCAGTGCCTGACGCTGCTGCAGCAGGCGGAAAACGGAATCTATTTCCGCATCGGCATTATCGGCATTCTGGTTTTGACGATTTTGGGATTCGTTCAGAGGGGGACCGGTAACTCCCCAGAACTCCCTAGGGTGCTGCTGGCGATAGAGTTGTTCAAATAACACCGAACCAATGCCAAAGCCGCCTTGGTCAGCCATATCTTCGGAAATATTTTGATACATTTGATCCCGGAAAAAGCTGTTTCGATTCCGGTCTGCCGCCAGTGAGCCGCCTCCTGTGCCCGGCACCGAATCTTCGCGCAGGCCGCGCCGCATTTCGTTGAGCATCTGTTGAATAAACAGAGCTTCAAAGTCTCGGCAGGCTTGGGCCATTTTCATTTCTTCCGAATTCAGCCCGGCCCTGCTTCCCGAATGAGATCGGGCGGCGGCAGTATCTTCCCGCACTGCAGCCAAGCGGCCTTCTTCATTCTGAGCCGCCGTGCGAAGCAGATCCTGATATCTGCGATGGATTTCCGCCGTTCCCGGCACTCTACTCTGGTCAATTCTGGTCATACTGCCGCTTCCTTGTCTCTGTCATTTATGATTTTCGACTTCCGCCACAGAAACTCAAGAGACTGTGCGAATTGATGTACAAGTTCACAATTTTCGCTGAGCGTGGATATTCAATATCAGTCCCAGCAAGGCCATTGCCGTGATCAGCGAAGAGCCGCCATACGATACCAGCAGTAAGGGAATCCCGGTAATGGGTACCAAGTGGATGGTCATACCGACATTCTGTAAGAAATGAAAGAAGAACAATGCCGAAACCGCGATGACGATGGCCCGCAGTATTGGAGTTTCGCAGGCTCGGGCTATCAAGACCATGCGCAGGATCAATATAAAGTAAGCGGCAAAGACCATTGCGGCAACCAGCAGGCCGCCCTCCTCGCCGATGATGGCAAACAAAAAGTCGGTGCTCTGGCTCTGTTCGGGCAAGTAGCCATAGTGGGCGATCTGCCCCTTCAGATAACCTTTGCCCAACAGGCCGCCAGAGCCAATGGCACGTAGCGACTGGGTCAGGTTCCAGCCCGAGTCCAGTTTGTCCAGGTCCGGGTTCAGGAAGCTGACGATGCGATCTTTCATGTACGGCTTCATCCAGGCGTTAAGTGACCAGGTGAGCAGCGAGGCTGACAGTAGTAAAAGAAGTACGCTGATTGCAGGCTGGTATAACGCTTTTTTAAGATAGATTAAACCAATCAACGCCAACACAAGCAGCACAAGCAGCCCAACCAGATAAATTATAAAAGTCTGCGCTTCGCTAAAGATATGGCCCAAGTTCCAGATGAGGCCGCCAATTTCGGCATGGGGCTGCCATATCTGTAGAAATAGCAAGGACACAAACATCCCAATAAACAGAAACAGGTGGTTCAGCAGCACAAAATTCCCACCCATCATGTACAGACTGATGAACCAGATTGGCGCAAACACTGACGCAGTGCCGACATCTCCCTGGAACACTACCAGGCCCATCGGCAGCGCAGTAATGGCCAGGCTGATGACAAAGGTCACAATGCCCGATCGCTCTTCTTCGCTGCGTGAACCCAGGTATTTGCTCATAAAGATGATATAGCAGAACTTGGCGAACTCGGAGGGCTGAATACCCAATCCGAATATGCCCAGCCAAGCTCGCGTCCCGTAGCGACTGGAAGCCAGCAGCCCGGTCAGCAACAGCAAAAACATGACAGCAAAATACAGCTGTGTGCTGTAACCCATCAGAAAATCCAGCTTAATGCGGGCAAAGAACAGCATGGCTGCCGTCCCGATGATAATCCAGACCAGTTGGCGCAGAAACTGGTAGTTTTCCACGCTGCCATCCGCATCAATACTACTGGAAAAAATATACAGCTCGCCCATCAATAACAAAAATATTGTGCAGATGATCAGGATAATATCGATGGGATTTTCTTGAATATTGCGCAACATCGTTTTTCAAAACTGCCAGGAATCAACCCATTACAGGGGACCTCTAAAAATTCGCTCTTCTTGCGAAGCTATTTTGGAGTGAGGAAGTGAGGTCGAAGAATACTTTGGGGCACCTCTAAAGTGATAAAAATTTTTGGAAGAACCCTTAAATTCCGGAGCTGACCGTTACAATCAGAGGCTGGCTATCCCGTCTGCCGGAGAGAGACTTACAAACTCATCCTCTTGCTCGCGGTACTTTTCGGGCACTTTCATCAGTGGATGGTACCAGACTCTTCTTTTTTGATAGTTCAGCCAGACCTCTTCGTAGGTTTCGTCGGCAAAGATGCCCCGATAGATGATATCGGCGGCGCGTGGTGCCCACCAGTCGTAGTTCTCTGCCGGAGCCTTGGGATCTGCTTCCACTTGGGTAACCACCACCACGCGTTTTAGCGGATCATCGGTCTGATAAGGACCATACGAAGCATACCAAGAATGCCAGTTATTGCTCAGGCCGGTTTCTGCCGTGCCCGTCTTGGCCGCAATAGCAACGACACCGTTGTAGATGGTACCCCGACTGGTTCCTCGCACCACAGACTGGCGCATACCCGTTTTAAGCTGTTGGAAGATGCTGGCATCCAGCTGCATGTTATACAACAGTTCCGGCTCGTTGGAACTTTCATGACTGCCGCCGGGCTCCGCACTGTGAATTTTCTTCAGCAGGCGGGGCTTATAGGCGATGCCGTCATTAACAATGGCTGCTGTATATACAGCTACCTGCAAAGGAGTAGCCAGCATAAACCCTTGGCCAATCGATATATTCAGGGTATCGCCCTGAGTCCAGACCTGCTTGTAGGTACGGAACTTCCATTGAGCACTCGGCACGAAGCCACGTACTTCTCCCGGCAGGTCAATTTTGGTCAACTGACCCAGACCGTACTTACGAGCGTACTTGGTAATATTAGAATCGCCGATATAGCGTACGCTGACAATGCCAAAATAAACATTGCAGGAATCGGCAATCGCATCGACCAGATTCTCGTTACCGTGGCCAGTGGCCAACCAGCAGTTGAATCTGCGATTGCCCAAGCGCCAATAACCGGGGTCAAAGATATATTCGGCAGGTGAAAAGCTACGCTCGCCGAGCATTGCCGTGGCTGTGATCAGCTTGAAGGTAGAGGCAGGCGGATATTGTGACTGAATGGCACGGTTGAGCAGTGGTTTGTGCGGATCGTTGATGACCTGCTGAAAGCGCTCGCTGTTCGCAAAGTCAGAGAGTTTATACCAAGGCGCAGAAACCATTGCCAAGACTTCTCCGGTGGCGGGGCGGAGCACGATGGCACTGCCCACATGGTCGCCCAAGGCCTCTTCGGCCAGTTTCTGAATCCTGCGGTCGATCGATAGGGTCAGTGAAGAGCCTGTTTGCGGCGGGTCGATGCGCTGATCCAGCATATTACCTTTTGCATCAACGACCTGGATGCGCCGACCGTCATAACCACGCAGAATTGTATCATAATATTGCTCAATACCGGTCTTCCCGATGTTGGTATCCTGTTGATACTGCTCGTTGTACAACACTTCCAGTTCATAGTCCGAAATTTTGCCAACGTAGCCGACCAAGTGAATGATGGAGCCCTCATCAAGCAGGTTGCGCTCTGGACGGCTGCTGTAGGTGACACCCGGTAAGCGTTCGTAGCGCTCGGCGATCTGCTTAATCATGTCGATGTGTACGCCGCTGCTAAGCTCGATGGGTTGTAGTGGGTTCTTGCCGCCCGCAATTCTGGCCTCCAGTTCCCCGGGATCCATGTCCAGGATCCGGGTCAGCAAACTCAATTCCTGGTCCAATTGGCCTGCGGGCACATGGCCGGGTGTCAGGTACACCGTGAATACGTCAATATTATTTACAATAGGTGTCTGATCGTCGTTGTAATAAATCAGTCCTCGCTTGGCACTCAGACGTTCTTTACGTTCGGTAATTCGGACGGCTTCCGAGGCATAGATAGCTCCTTGCAGGATTTGCAGGCTAAATAATTTCGCAAACCAGATCAAGAAAAACAATACCAAGATCGCGATGTAAATCCAGTAGCGAAGTTCGCTGGTATCAGATTTAAATTGAGCCATTCCATTCCCAACGGCTGAGCAGCCTGCGCAATAAGGGGTTGATGAGAAGGCACAGCAGAGCCGAATAAACGGTGCTGAGCAAAATACGACCAAAATCCGGCAAGCCGGGCAGATAAGCATTGACAAACAACAGCTTCAGGGCAATGTTGCCCAGTCCCCACAGCAACACGGCAACTGCGCAGCAAAGTACCATCAGCAAGGTGCCGGGTGCCTTAAAGCGGTCGTAGAGCAGACGGCCTGTAATAAAAGCAATAATGGTTAGCAACAGGGGGTAGATACCTTGGGGCAGGCCGGTATCTATTTTGACAAAACCCCAAGTCAGACCGGCAAAGAAGCCCAGTCCCTCGGCCAGCACCGAGCCGGTCGCCGCAGCCAGAATCACCAGAAAGATAATGGGCAGCAGAGGCTCTGCCAGCAGGAAGCTGCCTAAAGGGACCAGAAACAGCTGCTGTAAAATCACACTGCCAAGCATTAGCAGGAAATACCACAGGCGATACATTTCAGTTGGCTCCGCTCTCACTTTCGCCAGACAAATCCGCCTGCTGATTTGTCTGCTCTTCGGCTCCTTCGGCTTGTGTAAGGACGGACGGTTTTTCGGCCTGTCCGACTTGTTGTTCTGCTTGTTGTTCTGTCAGCTGTTCTGTCAGCTGTTCTGTCAGCTGTTCTGCCTGTTCTGCCTGTTCTGCCTGTTCTGCCTGGAGAAGGGGAGGGGGCTGCGTAGCGGAACGATTGCTTTGCACAGCTCGCAAGGGAGCGTCATTCACCGCATTTGCCCGCTCGGACTGCCGAGCAGCAGGCACTGTAGTATTTGCCGATCTGCCTGCAGCAGCCTGTCGGCCCGACTGGGCTGCCTGATCCGGCTGATTGTTCGAAGCGCTGGGAGCCGTTGAGCGGTTCTGAATGACGGGACGGGTACTTTGGGCATTCATTTGATTGTTCCCATGATTGTTTCCGGGCCGGATGCGCAGGCTCTCTGACTGGCCTGAGCTGTTACCCGCAGCAGCAGCGTTTGAGCTGGTGGCCTGCTTGGAGCGGGTTTCATCAGTAGTGCCATCAATCACTCCGCTTGCTGAAACCACTTCGCCCAAAGCAGCGGAAGCATCCTCATTGCTCATCGTTTCGATCAACACTGCCACATATTCGACCTGGCTTAGTTCCACCGCCGGCCTGACCAGCAGCGAAAGAGAGGCGTTGTATTCCAATTCTTCCACTTGTTGGATATATCCGATGGGAATTCCTCTGGGATACAGGGATTCCTTCGAGCCGGCACTGACCACCAGTTCGCCGCTACGAATGCGGCTCAGGGCTTGGCGATTGATAAAGTCCAAGCGAAACAGCCTACCGTTATTGCTCAGTATTCCTTGAAATCGCGAATCTTCGAGCATTGCCGTCACACCCAACTGATAGTATCGATTGACCAGACTGGCCACGGTCGATTGCTCCCTGCCGACCGTCTGTACCTTGCCAATCAAACCGTATCTGCCTTCGGCAAAGCCAATCACCGGGGCATCCGGGTAGATGCCATCCGCAGCACCGACATCAATGACGGTGGAATCCTGTGGAGTGCTCCCGGAATACACGATGATTTCGGCATTCACATGGTGCCATTCAATGCTGTTGGCCAGCCCCAGTATCTGGCGCAACTGCCGGGTCTCTCCGGCTTGACGCTGCAGATCCGCCACCTGAAATTCCAGTTCGCGGCGCTGCTCTTCTGCTTCGCGATAGAGGTTCTCCCAAGGATTGAGGAACACTGCAGTCTGCACAATGGCCAGCAAGCGTTGATTGCTCTCTTTGAAGAATTTGAGAACGCTGTTCATCGACAGGCCGCCATAGTATTCCAGAGAGCGGCCGTAGCTCTTCATCGCAGCCGGAGGAAGCAGCAGTGCCGAGACCAGAACATAGCAAACAAAAGGAATGATAGTCTTGCGCCTGGCCTGACCGACAATGGCCCCCGGCTGTGGCTTGCCCACCCGTATACCCCTTCCGCTATCTTCTGATATTTCCAAAACAACAGGATGCTGTGCCTGACTGCATCACGTTGCAGTTATATTGCGGGCTGTGGCAAACGGGATTCGAGGCCCCCTAATAGCCCTTTTTCTGGTTGCTTTCATGGTAGCGGCCCGCACCGATGGCAACGCAGAGCAGCGGCTCGTTTGCCAGCAGTACCGGGACCCCGGTCTCCTTGGCGATCAAGCGCGAGAGACCCTTGAGCATTGCGCCCCCGCCAGTCAGCACAATACCCCGATCGATGATGTCGGCACCAAGCTCGGGCGGAGTGTCTGAAAATGTACGCTTAATCCACTCAACAATAATATTTACCGGATCTTTGATCGCCTCGCGAATTTCCACCGAATCAACTTCCAAGCGGCGCGGCAAACCGGTAATCGCATCAGTACCCTTGATTTCCATTTTCTCAATGGTACTTTCGGGAAAGGCATTGCCGATTTCCATCTTCAGGGCTTCTGCTGTTTGCTCGCCAATGGTCAAATTGTGGACACTGCGAATGTGCTTGACGATAGCCTCATCGAATTCATCGCCTCCGATGCGAATGGCATTGCTGACCACCAGATCCCCCAGAGAGACCACCGACACTTCAGTTGTGCCACCGCCAATGTCACAGACCATGTGCCCGGCTGGCTCATTGATCGGAATATCAGCGCCGATGGCGGCGCACAGCGATTCATAGACGCATTCAACTTTGCTCACGCCGGCGCGCGTGGCACTGTCTTCAACTGCTTTGCGCTCTACTTCGGTAATGCAATAGGGTACTCCAATCACCACACGAGGCTGTATCAGACGGCGCGAAGAGAGTGTGCGGTCCAAGAAGTATTTTATCATCACTTCCGTCAGATCCAGTTTGGCGATGACACCGTCGCGCAGAGGCCGGATCGCTTGGATTTTACTGGGCGTACGACCCAGGATACGCTTGGCCTCCTCACCCACGGCCACGACCTGGTTGGTCCCACGCTCCACGGCCACCACCGAAGGCTCGGCGCAGACAATTCCGCGTCCCCGGACACAAATCAATGTATTACATGTACCCAAATCAATGCCAATATCGACAGATAAATTGCTGAATAGCCCCACTCTGAACTCCTATTTTTGTAAGCGCTGGAATGCCGCTTGATACTGATCATCCAATTCCAGAGTCAATCGCCATTCTTTACGGGCTCTCACCGGTTGGTCCAAGGCGAGATACACTTCTCCAAGCAGGAAGTGCGCATCTGCGGACTCTTGTGTTTCCAACGCTGCTTCGAGTACCGATTTGGCATCCAGCCAACGACCCATATTGTAGTAAACCTGTGCTAATTGCAACAGAATTTCAGCGACAAGTAAATGGTTTTGAGTATTTTTTTGCGCATCTTGGAGCATTTCCAAAGCCTGCTCATTTTGCCCGGCACCGATCAGACTTTGCCCATATGCCAGCAGAAAACGATCGGAGCTTTTACCGTCTTGGTGGAGACTGTCAAAATAATCCAGACTTTCTTTTTCCTGTCCCATCTGGCGATAGGCCTCTGCCAGGAATTCAAAGCTGTCTCTAGCACTATAGCCCATCTCCACTGATTTTTGCAGATAATATAGGGATAAGGACATACTTGGCAAACCCCGGTAGAAATAGCCCTTTCCCAGAATATAATAGATTTCAGCCTGCACGCTTTTTTTGGGGTGCCCCACTACCAGAGATTTGCGCAAATGGCGCACCGCCAGGTTCAAGTTGAGCTGTCGTTCACTTTCATCCGTCTGCCCCAAAGCCAGATAAAAATAAGCATAGCCGCTATAACGAAGCAATTGGAAATTTAACGAGTCTTTTTCCAGCTTATTTGCTGTAATTTCAATAATCTGACGCAACTTTCCGCTGTTCCAGAGTTCTTCAATCTGGGTTGCCTCTGCCTGACTCACTTCCCGGAACATGTAGTAGTAGCCCCACAACACTACTGCAAAAACAATAAATGCAATTACCAGAAAGACAATTAAAAATATTTTGCGTGAATTATTCACTTGGAAACACCTTTGCGTCTCTGGACAGGCAAATAAAAGCAGGAAGGGGGCCTCTAAAAATTCACTTTTCCTGCAAGGCCATTGTGGGGAGCGAGGAAGTGAAGCATACTTTGCTGTAGGGCACCTCTATTGACAAAGCTGCTCGTCTCGAAAGCGAATTTTTAGAGGTGCCCTTTATTCGCCACTGTCCGGGTCGCCACCCGCCTTTTGTGCCGCCAGATATTCAAATGTCTGACGCTTTCTGCGGGTGCGGGCCTCATCTTCGGCTGTATTACCGCGTTCATCCTGAATATAGATGTTGGCTCCCGCTTCCACCAATAATTTGACGATAGCAAAATGGCCCTGTCGGGCCGCATCGTGCAAAGCTGTCCAGCCGCCTGAAGATTGCAAGTTCACTGAAGCACCATGCTTCAGCAGACTGTGGACCACGTCCGAATGGCCGTCCCAGGCCGCATAGTGCAGGGCCGTCCAACCACCGTTGGCCCGGAGGTCAGCTTCTGCTCCATGCTGCAACAGGTATTCGACAATCTCGTTATAACCCTTGCGCGCGGCCAAATGCAGGGCCGTCCAGCTGCTGTTGTTGCGTTGGTTGACGGTAATCCCATTTTCAATCAGTAGCTGAACCATCGGCAGATTATTTTTCCAAGTCGCAATGTAGAGACCGCTTTCGTTGTTTTCGTTGCGCTGATCGATATCGTAGCGCAAGTGCAGTAATTCACTCACTATCCGTGGTTTATCCGCCTCTATTGCAGCGAGTAGCGGGTAATCCTGGCTGGTGTAGTTATTCAGGTAGAGGCTGTAGTCTTGCTTGTTCTGTCCTTCGACCGACTCATCTTGCTGCAAGCTTTTGCTACCAAGGTACGGCTTCTGCTTTGTTGTTGCATCTTCTGTGCGCCGGTCCCTTGGTTCCAGCTTTTTCAGCAGAGCACGCACCTTTCGGTTCTTACCATGACCGGTTGCATCATAGTAACGCTTGGCCAGATCGTGGGGTGTCTGTCCTTCGGCGTTCTCTTGGGTCAGAGAGGCTCCCGCTGCCAGCAGCAGATCTATGATTGCGGCATCGCCTTGCGATGCCGCAATGTGCAAAGCAGACCAGCCATCTTTGGCACTTTCATTGGCATTGGCACCATGCTCCAGTAAGAGCCCTGCCAGCTTGTAGAAGCCGCGGGCCACACTCAGGTTTAATGCTGTGCCGCCGCCGCGATTTTTTCCGTTTACGTTGATATTCTGTTGCAGTAAAAACTCCACAGTCACCAGGCTCTGTTCTTCGCTGAGCTCTTCGTTCATCACGGCATACTGCAAGGGCGAGAGGCTTTCCTTTGAGGGTAGTCGGAAATCGGCTCCGTAGCGGCTCAGGATTTTGAGCACTTCGATATTGCCGCTGAACGCTGCGTAGTGCAGCGAAGACATTCCCTCACCGTCTTGAATATTGACATTGGCACCCGCTGCGGTCAGCTGCTTTATGGTCTGCTGTTGGCCTGCCATGGTGGCAATGTGCAAGGGAGTGGCACCGTCTACATCCTGGCTATTGATATAGGCCCCGTGTTGCAACAGATATGCCACCAGATCATCATTGCCTCGCATTGCCGCATAAAACAGCGGGCTGCGTCCGTCCATATCCTGAGCACCAATGTCGGTGCCGTGCCTCACAAATAATTTGACCATGTCGCGGTAATCGTTTGAGACGGCATAGTGCAGAGCTGTGCGGCCAAATAAATCACTTAATTGCAGGTTTGCACCGTTTTCCAGCAGCAGTCGGGCCAGCTCCTCGTGGCCCTTGGCCGCAGCGTAATGCAGTGCCGTAGCACCGTCTGCATCCTGCTGATTGATATCATAGCCGGCCTCCAGCATGGCCTGTACGGCCCTCACATCATTGCGTAAACTAGCAGCGTGCAGTGGCGAGTCATACAGCTCATATTTCTGCACGATCTGCTCCTGCCGGGTGCCGGAGTTTTGCGCGGCCAACTGTGCAGTTCCCAGATGGAACAGCAGGCTCGGCAGGAAGAACAACAGGCTGCTCGACATCCCGGTAAAAAACCGAGAGCAAAATACCGGGTGTATCGGGACGAGGCGTTTGTGCAGCTCTTCGGGAGAATCTTTGGTCCGGGTGCCCCGGAAAACGGAAGTGTTGCAAAAATAGATATGGTGAGGGTTCTTCATTGAGGCTCCTTCTCTGTCAATGATGGCGGCACAGACCCGAGTGCGGGTTATGAAAAGCTAAAGGGCACCTCTAAAAATTCCCCATCATTTTAATGCGCGCTGAGCGGCGATCTTGTTGCCGAATAAAGGTTCTGCCTTACGGCAGGATTTGCGAGGAATGGCCTGCTTCGCCTCGCCATTCCTCACCGTCAGCAAAGCCTTACCATACAACAAAATATGCTTCGGCTTCACTTCCTTGCCATCGGCAAAATCTCGCTGATTCAGCATCAAAACGCGGTACAATCGCTGCGGCCAAGACAAAACAGAAGCAGAGCGATTGTACAATTCTCGCGAAGCGATACCATTTTTAGAGGTACCCTAAAATAGAAATTCATCCGGGTCCGGGCCTTGGCGCAGGTTGCGGTTGAGAATATCGATATCCGCAACTTCTTCGGTACTCAGGCTAAAATCAAAGATATTCAGATTTTCAATCATGCGCTCGCGATGGGTGCTTTTAGGCAGCACACGGCAGCCGTGTTCTACGGCCCAGCGCAAGGCGATCTGGGCCACGGTCTTACCATGTTTGCGGGCCATCCCCTCCAGTTCCTGCAATAAGGAAACTCTACCCTGAACGATGGGGCCCCAGGCCTCAATCAGGATATCGTGCCGGGAGCAGTAGCGGCGCAATTCCTGTTGGGTCAGCAGCGGGCTCATCTCAATCTGGTTGATGACCGGCAGCGGCATGCTGCTTTGCCGCAGCAGCTCCAAATGCCGGGGTTGAAAGTTGCTGACTCCGATGTGCCGCGCTGTTCCTTCTTCTTGCAACTGAACAAAGGCCTGCCAAGTATCCAGGAATTTATCTTTACCGGGCCAGTGTACCAGCAACAGGTCAACGGGTTTCTGCAGGTAGTCGCGACTGCGTCGCCCGGCCGCCAAAGCGGCCTCGTAGCCCTGCTCATCGTTCCAGACCTTGGTGGTGACGAAAATATCGAGACCCGAGTCTCGCACCGCCCGGCCGACATCCTGTTCGTTTTCATAGAATTTTGCGGTGTCAATGCTGCGGTAGCCAACTTCAATAGCCTGGCTGACGGCCCGACAGGTCGCTTCGCCCGGTGCAATTTTGTAGGTGCCAAAGCCCACACTGTCGATGGCAAATCGTTTAGATTGTATCTGCTGTATAGGTTCCATGCCCCCATGATAGCATATAAGTTACCGGGATGCCACAGGCTTTTCGCAATTACCTGGAGGAACATGAATGTAACTTTCGTGCGTCCCTTGACAACTGGAATTTTTAGAGGGGCCCTTATGTACAGCAAGAGCACGCTATCTTTCCTGACAATTTTGTTCGCTGGTAAAGACCAATCCCGGTCCGGATCTGGTCTCTCTGCGGGCATCCGGGTTGGGCCTGAGGATAAACCACACGGGTAACGTGATACAACTCTATGCAACCTTTAATCGATTCAACTATAATCGACCCATTGAGCTTTTCAGCCCTAGGCTCCTGCGAATGTAAAAGCAGAGCGCGCCAGAACGAAAAGAGAGTAAAATCAATCAGAAATGAGAAGGATACTACACAGCTCCCATGGAGACCCGGTGAAGGAATGAAATTGTGAACGCGCTGGAAACTCTGCATTCCACCACCCAACTGCTCGCCCAGATAGCGTTGATTATAGTCTGCGCCCTGCTCTCTGAGAGTGTCTCCCGGAAGCTGTCTCTACCCAAAGTGGTGGGCTATATCCTGTTTGGGATTCTGATCGGCCCTTTTGCCTTGGGTCAGATCCCGCTGGGCCCATACTTTCCACACGGCCTCTTCCCCGCCCGACTCAACCAGATCGGCATCAATACCGGCGAGCTGAGTGTTTCAAAAGATTTGTACAATTTTGCCACTATCGCTTCGATGGTACTGCTGTTTTATTCGGGCCTGGAGACCGATGTCAATTTGTTTTTGCGCTATGCTTTTAAAGGCAGCGTGATTGGTCTGGGCGGCCTGATCTTTTCTTTTGCGGGCGGCTACCTAGCCAGTGCCCTGTTCTTTGCCGAATGGCCCTTGTTCCACCCGATGCACTTGTTTATGGGCACCATTGCCACTGCAACTTCCGTGGGAATTACCACCAGCGTGCTCTCAGCTCAAAGGCGGGTCAGCAGCCCTGAAGGCGTGAGCATCCTGTCCGCTGCGGTCTTTGATGATGTATTGGGCATTGTTATTTTGGCCATTGTAATGGGTATTGCCGGGCTGAACTCCCGTGAGGCAGCTCAAAGCGGCAATGCCCTTGCCACCATCGTCCTGATTTCGGTCCGTTCGCTGGGACTTTGGCTTGGCTCAACCGCCATTGGCATCATTTTCGCCCGGAAATTCAGTCGTGGTTTGAAAAAAGCCATCAGCAGCAAAACCCGCCTGGCGCTGTTTTCGTTGAGCCTAGCTCTGTTTGCCGGCGCGGTATTTGAAATGTGGGGCCTGTCGATGATTATCGGTGCCTATATCGTGGGTCTCAGCCTCTCCAATACGGATCTGGCATATGTAATCCAGGAAAAACTCAGCCCGATACTTCTGCTCTTTGTCCCAATATTCTTTATCGTCAGCGGAATGCAGATTAACTTAGAATCGCTGGCAGAACCCAGAGTACTGATCTTTGGCGCAATTTACAGCAGTGCCTGCCTGCTGGGCAAGCTGTCGGGCTCAGGGCTGCTCTCGCTGCCGATGGGCTTTAACCTGCTGGGTGCGGCGCGCATCGGTACGGGCATGATGCCGCGCGGTGAAGTGGCCCTGATTATCGGCAACATCGGCCTCTCGGCCGGTATCATTAACCACGATACCTATAGCGCGCTGATGCTAATGGTTGTCAGCAGCTCGCTGATTGCTCCGTTTTGCCTGCAACTGCTGCTGAACATTCCTCGTAAAGGAACTCGCTACGATGAAGAAGAGCGCAAGGAGCGAACGGAAATCAATTTTGAACACTGGCAGCTCACCCGTTTCATCGTTTCGGACTTTTTGTCTCTGATCGAAGATGAGGGTTTTTTCATCAATCGCACGGTACAGCCGGAGCGGAAAATCTACCATATCCGCAAGGACGCGATCTTTATCAGCTTGCACGCTTTTAATACAGGAAAGCTGGTGTTCCATTCCGAAAAACAAAGTATTCCGTTTTTTAAGACCGCTTTATACGAGGCTGCCGCCAACATTGCCGAGTCTGCCGAGGCCATCAAGCAGAAACTCAATTTGCTCAATACGATTGATTCGGGCCCGCAAAATCCTGGCCGGCAGAATACCAACGGTCAGTTACTGGCCCAAGTGAGCTCGCCGTTTCTGGTGGCGTTGTCGCTACAGGGCAAAGGCAAGCAAGCGGTCCTGCGCGAGCTGGTCGCTCTGCTGGACAGGGGTGGCTTCCTTAGCGATGCCGAAGGCTTCCTCAACGATATTTTTGAACGCGAGAAAACCCTTTCTACCGGGCTCCAAGGTGGTCTGGCCATTCCGCATGCGCGCAGTTCCTACTGCCGCGAACCTAGAATTGTAATTGGCCTTAAGCCTGACGGCATCGATTTTGCAGCCCTCGACAAGCAGCCTTCCCGCATTTTTGTGATGATTGCTGTACCACTCGAACATCCGCATTTGGAAATTTTGACTCAGATCAGTTTGTTACTGCAGCAGGAGGGTTTTTCAGAACGCTTGCTGGCTTCCCAGAAAGAAACAGAGGTCATTGAACTACTCACGGGTCAGTTTCCGGCCACAAAAAAGGGTACTGGACAAACGATATCCGGCTAGCTCTGGGCCACAGCAATGCGCTTTCCTTCCCAAGGGCCCCAAGGGCCAAGGGCACCCACCCTTGGGGAAAGCACCCTGGGCTGTATTTTCTGCTTGACAGCTCTGAAAACCCGACATAAAATTGCGTAAGCGATTAGCCAATTGTTTGTGCAATCGTTTTTTAGTTGGTATGGTGGCCAAGATTGACTCGCGGGCACAGAAACCGGTACAGAAGAGGAAATCCATGGGTATTCTGGAGAAGATGAGGCTGGACGGTAAAGTGGCCTTTGTCACAGGTGCTGCGCGCAGTATCGGCTATAACATTGCTCTGGCCCTTGCTGAGGCCGGAGCCGAAATCGCCGTGATCGATCTCGATTTGAGTGAAGCACAAAACGCTGTGCAAAAAATTCAGGCCGCGACCTTAAAAACGGCCCGAGCCTATCAGGCAGATGTAACTCAGGAACCAGAAGTCGATGCTGTAGTAACTCAGATTGTGCAGGATTTTGGACAGTTGAACATTGCGGTCTGCAACGCAGGTATCTGTATCAATGCCCCAGCCGAAGAAATGAGCCTGGCTGAATGGAACAAAGTGATTGGTGTTAATTTAACCGGAGTGTTTCTGAGCGCACGGGCCGCAGGAAGAGTGATGCTGAGGCAGGGTGGCGGCTCGATTATCAATATTGCCTCGATGTCAGGCCATATTGTCAACGTACCACAGCCCCAGTGCGCATATAACGCCTCCAAAGCGGGGGTAATTCAGCTGACCAAATCTCTGGCCGTTGAATGGGCCCGGCAAAATGTACGGGTAAACAGCATCAGCCCCGGCTATATGGGCACGGACCTGATATTGAACGCACCGCACCTGAAAGCTCTGATTGAACAATGGAACGCCGTGGCACCATTGGGTCGCCTAGGGAAACCGGAAGAACTTCAAGCCATTGCGGTGTACCTTGCCGGCGATGCCAGCCCGTTCACCACCGGTTCTGATTTTGTGGTTGATGGTGCATTTAGCAGTATTTGAAAGGGCCTTGGTTCCGACCCGGATTTTTTTGCGGCAGCCAGGAGCGGAAGTCGAGATATACTTTGCTGTATGGCACCAGCGCGAGCTGGCGCAGCAGAAGCCTGCGGCCTCTCCTGACAGTGGTAAATAATGGCACATCGAAGCAGGCCGTTTGCCACAAACCCTGCCGTAAGGCAGAACCTTTATCTGCTGTACAGAAAAAGCGGGTTCCGTTTGCAGTCAAGCAGTACTGGCATAGATGCTGCTGCCAGCTGGACGATCCGGAGACTTTCAGCTATAGTGTAGCCCGCTGACCTCAGTGGGCAGACTCAGGAGAGATGCCAGAGCGGTTGAATGGGGCGGTCTCGAAAATCGTTGTATCTCTTTGGGGTACCGAGGGTTCGAATCCCTCTCTCTCCGTCTCTGGTTAGGGCTTGGGTTATGGGCGGTGGTTCAACCCCGTCAGGTCCGGAAGGAAGCAGCGGTCTACTGCTTGCTCAGGAATCCAATCACCCTTTCCAGAGTTTTTGATTAGCTGTTTTAATAAATAAGGGAAGCTCTAAAAATCGCATCGCTTCGCGAGAATTGTACCGCGTTTTGATGCTCCAATGCGAGCTGGCGCAGCATTGGAGAAACAGGGGAGGGCCGTGCGCAGCCAAGGCCGACCTCCTGTAAAGAGCCTGCTGCCTCTCCTGACGAAGCTGCTCCGTGAAAAAGATCAAGTCTGGCGCAAAATTGGAATTTTTAGAGGTACCCTAGACCTTCTTCTTGACCTTCGGGGGGAAAAAATCTATATTACTTCTGGGCAGGCAGAAATTATCCATTTCTGCGAGCCTTTTGGAATGCCCATTTCATTTTATAATACTATTTCATCTTCAATCAAGTTCAATCAAGACGATTTCGGCCTTCGCCGGCACATCATATTTTGCATGGTTTGCAGCGATTTGCATTGGAGTATTATACAATGAAACAAGAGTCCCATTACCCATCCTCTAAACCACACTACCAGTCCCCTCGGATCCAAACCACAGGATGGAAAACCTTTCCCTCCTGTGGTTTTTTGCGCCCGTCCCTTATCTTTTCCCTCGTTCTATTACTGACCCTGTTGTTCAGCTGTGAGCTGTCCGAACCGGAGGAAAAAATTCCAAGGTATCAGGTTATCTTTGATTTCAATCCTATCTCTCTTGATTTTTACGCCAATTATGGTGATACCACTAGGGACTATGTATCTGTAGATGAGGGTCAGAAAGTACGGAAACCAGAAGACCCCAAAGTAGAGAAGTGGGTATTTTCGGGTTGGTATCGGGAGAAAAGATTTGAGAGCCTGTACGATTTTAACACTCCGGTCAACAACGACCTCACCCTGTATGCCAAGTGGCTGGAAACCGTTACCGTGACGTTCGATACTGTCGGTGGGCCTGCAATTGCATCTGTGGAGCTGGGGCAGGGGACAGAGCTTGGCGAACCCGCAAAGCCCTCCAAAGAAGGTTTTCTCTTTGAAGGCTGGTACACCGATAGCGCTTATACAGAGCCGTTTTCTTTTGCCACACCCATTGATAGCGAGACTACCCTGCATGCCAAGTGGCTGAAAGCCGTTACCGTGATGTTCGATACTGTCGGTAGGACTGAGATCGCATCTGTGGTGCTGGGGCAGGGGGCAAACGTCAGTGAGCCTGCAAAACCTGCAAAAGATGGTGTTTTCTTCGCGGGCTGGTACACCGATAGTGCTTATAGAGAGCCGTTTTCTTTTGCCACACCTATCAATACAGACATTACCCTCTTTGCCAAGTGGGGTGACCCAGCCAAAAGGGTAATGGTAACTTTTAATACCGGGGGTGCTGGAGCCATTGCGACCGGGCAGGAGGCTGGGCAGGAAGCTTTGGAGAAGGGCGACCGGCTCGCGGAGCCCGTGGAGCCCACACGAGACGGGCACCGCTTTGACGGCTGGTACTCGGATGCCAGTTTTGCTACAGAATTTGACTTTTCCGCACCCATCAATGCCCATACGACCTTGCATGCCAAGTGGGTACCGCGCTTTACCGTAAGCTTTGATCTTGATGGCGGCACGCTTGAGCCAAGTTCTCAAGTAGTGGATGGGGGCCATATTCTTACAGAGCCCGTGCGCCCCATACGAGGGCACCACCGCTTTGACGGCTGGTACTCGGATGCCAGTTTTGCTACAGAATTTGACTTTTCCGCACCCATCAATGCCGATACGACCCTGTATGCCAAATGGGTACTGCGCTTCACCGTAAGTTTCGATTTTGCTGGCGGCACGCCTGAGCCAAACTCTCAAGTAGTGGATAAGGGCTATTCGCTCGCGGAGCCCGTGGAGCCCACACGAGACGGGCACCGCTTTGACGGCTGGTACTCGGATGCCAGTTTTGCTACAGAATTTGACTTTTCCGCACCCATCAATGCCGATACGACCTTGCGTGCCAAGTGGGTACCGCGCTTCACCGTAAGCTTTGATCTTGCTGGCGGCACGCCTGAGCCAAGTTCTCAAGTAGTGGATGGGGGGACCAGCGGGGCAAAGCTCAAGCCGAAAGCAGACCCAGAAAAGTCGGGCCACACTTTTCTGGGCTGGTATATCGATAATCAGTCTCCCTTTTCCGATGGTACTACCATAACCGGTGATACTACGATATATGCCCGGTTTATGCGCAAAAGCTTTCAGAGCATTGCGCTGAGCGGAGTTCTGCCGCCCAAGTCGGAACTGGCAGCTCACGGTGATTTCGCAGTAGAGATTTTATCAGACTTTGCCGATGCTACATCCAAAGAGCTGGGGGTTGTGTATGCCACGGAAAACGGAGGCAGCACAACCCGGAACGGCAGCAGTTGGGAAAAGGCCTATGCCGCAGCCCAACTGAAAACCGCCATTGACAACGCAATGAGCAGCGATCAGAAGCCCTATCTGGTCCTGCTCGCTGGCGGCAGCTACGCCATAAGCGAAACTCTGAGCATGAAAAACAATGTGGTTATTATAGGCGGCTTCACCGAGGGTGGAGGCTGGGCCCGGGACGGGGCTACGATCTTGGACGGCCAAAGGGAAAGGAGAATCTTTCATAATACAGGTTTGAATGACACGGCGCGGCTATACAGAGTGAACATATCTCATGGTTTTTCTGAATATGGCAGTGGAATGTATAATGTGGATGCCTCCCCCCGACTCAGTGCTGTTACCTTTTCTGAGAACAAGGCAAAAAAGCACGGCGGCGGAATGTATAATCAAAACAAGGGAGCTTCCCCCACGCTCAGCCATGTTACGTTCTCTGATAACCAAGCGATTGGAGGAGCTGGCGGCGGGATGTATAATGAGGGCTCTCGCACCACGCTCAGCCATGTTACGTTCTCTGATAACCAAGCAATTGAAGGAGGTGGCGGCGGGATGCATAATAGAGGAACGCCTTTCACCAAGCTCAGCCATGTTACGTTCTCTGGAAATAAGGCGGCTAAAGGAGGCGGTTTGTTTAATTATGGGGCTATATTCAAGCTCAGCCATGTTACTTTTTCCATGAACACAGCACGATTTGGCGGCGGGATCTATTCGAGTGGGAGATTCTACTTCCCCACACTGCGCAATGTTACGTTCTCTGAGAATACGGCCAGTGATGACGGCGGGGGGATGTATTATGAAGGTGACACTATTACGTTCAACAATGTTACATTTTCTGTGAATACTGCTGGTGGCTCTGGGGGCGGGATGTATATTAACTCTTCTTCCCCTTCGTTCAACAATACCAGCTTTTTCGGGAACAAAGCGGTCGATAATGGCGGCGGTATCTATTCGCAGGGTAATACGGGTGCTAGCTTGTTCATTATCAACAGCATCTTCTGGGGTAATACAGCCAATGCAAACAGCCAAATTAACCAGACAGGAAATATTTTCCACTCCATTGTGGAGGGTGCAACGTCAGTTCCGGCTCGGGGTTTATTGGCTGAAGATCCCCAATCGGAGACCCTGCAGGATAATGGCGGCTTTGTGCAGACAGCTGGCACTGGGGCGAGCAGCCCAGGTACCAATGCGGGAGCTTACGTACAAGAATACCGGAAATACAAGGAGGGAGACCGCGTACGACCAGAGGTATCGAAAATTTACTACAGTGAGGACGGCAGCAGTTGGAAGTTTTTTGATACAAAAGCTGATACAGTGGGCAGCGGCGGCACTCCCCCCGCTGATGCCGAAGACCTTACGGCCACAGATGCACGGGGCTACGCCAGAACGGGGCGTCCGGATATAGGCACCTATGAGTTTGGCGGTACAGCACCTTAGCCTGCTGTTGCCAGCCCAGACAAAAAAGCGGCCCCGCTAAGCGGGGCCGCTTTTTTGTCTGCTCTTTTTCCAGATTGATATTGGGCTCCTGGAGAACCTGCGTTCTCAAGGGTACCTCTAAAAATGGTATCGCTTCGCGAGAATTGTACAATCGCTCTGCTTCTGTTTTGTCTTGGCCGCAGCGATTGTACCGCGTTTTGATGCTGAATCAGCGAGATTTTGCCGATGGCGAGGAAGTGAGCCGAAGCATACTTTGTTGTATGGTAAGGTTTTGCTGACGGTGAGGAATGGCGAGGCGAAGCAGGCCATTCCTCACAAATCCTGCCGTAAGGCAGAACCTTTATTCGGCAACAAGATCGCCGCTCAGCGCGCATTAAAATGATGGGGAATTTTTAGAGGTGCCCTCAAGAAGGTTTGTCCCAGAGCAGGGCGTAGTTGTATTCCAGTTTGCTGAAGGACCGCAGCACCCGGCGGCCGATTTCTGCCTGCGGTCCTTTCTGCTGCTCAGCCTGCCAACCAGTTCGACTTGTTTGAGGAGGCACTGCGGAAAGAGTCGAAAGAATGGGAGCCACTGCCTGCTGCAAGATCGCAGCCAGCCGCGAGGGCGCGAATTCGGCGCTTAGTTTCTCCCGGATTTGCTGCCGAACGACTTGCCTGTGCTGCCAGTGCTCGGAATGACCGGGTTGTAAAGACTGCTGCTCTAAGCCTGCCAGCAGGTCCTGGAGCCGTTCCAGCAGCTCGCGGTTGGCTGCCTGGCAGCTGCGAAGCAGCGTCCGGGACCCGGCTGCCACGCCAGCCTCTTGCTCTGCTTCCCGGCGCAGCCGCTTCAATACGGCCTGCTGTTGGCTGCTGTCGAGCAGTGCAAAGTCGATACTTTGTACTGGTTCTGCGGGTAGCCGCTGTACCAACTCCCGGTGCAGACCGGTTCGGACAAACGCGGGCAACCCCTCGATGTAGCTTTGATATTTCCGGCGCAGTGCCCGGTACATGGCCAGCATTTCAGAGCCCGGCTCGTCGGGATACAGCGGAAGTTTCAATTCGTCGTAAAACAGGGCCAGTTCCGGGTCGAAGCAGTGCTCAAAACCCCGTAGCACGTCCAGCCTGCGGGCAACCAGTGCTTTGCCCCGGTACATCGGGTTGAAGTAAGTGAAGCCAAAGCCTTCCATAACAGAGCTGGAACCCAACAGACTGGCGGCCCGGCATAGCATGTCAAAGGACCAGCCCCGTTCTTCCAAGCGCAAACCCACATTACAGAGACCCTGAATCAGACCGTCCCGGTAGAGCTTTTCGATAAGCGCGGAATAAGCCAGCTCGCTGGTCGAGCGCCCCGGCAAGGTGCAGATCAGATTCCAGGGCTCTCCCGCGAGCAAATTGAGGAAGGCCAGCTCCAGCACATTCTTGCGCCGGATGCAGCGCACCGGATACAAGGCCAAGAGCTTTTCCGCCCTGGCTGCGGGCAGCTTAAAATCCCGTGCGAAGGCAGAGCGCAGTGCGTTTTCATCCGGCTCGTACCTGCCAGGTACCGCAGCCGAAGCTGCCGTGGCGTCTTGCGGACGGAATTCCAGTGGATTCGGCAAAAAAAACAAGCGCTCCCGGCACAGCCCCGCTTCGAGAAGTATCCGGTAATCCCGTTGATTAATGGTGCCGTAACAAACTTTCGGATTGACGCTGTAGAGCAAAGGCACATCGCTGTCTGCCGTTGCCGAAAGCGATGAGGTTGCGGAGAAGTCGCCGAGCCACTGCTGTGATTGCAGCAGCTCGTTGTAGCGGGCAAAACGCCCACATTCGGCAAAGTCGTGAATGTGCAGCAAAAAGCTCAGCCGGTCGGTACGGGCCGTGAGCTCGCCTTGAAGTTCGTTCTGAAGCCCGCCCCGAAACCCTACGGTCAGAGGAAACTGAGCCTCGATAATCTGTAACAGAGCCTTGGTATAGGCAATATTCTTGCCCAAGTGATAATTGTGGACCCACCACAGGCAATCGCAGTCGGGGTCACTGTACTGCAACAGTAAATGCACCGCTAAGCTTTGCACATAGCCCTGCCAGGCAAGCGCCTGCTGCTCTGCGGGCAGCCGGGCAAAGGCTTCGCTCCGAGGCAAGCCCTTGTAGTCCAGCTCGCCATCAACCAAAAACTCGGTGCATTCCAGTCTCTGCTGTGCGGTTACAGGCAAAGAGGGCAGAAAGTCCCGCCACTGCCGTTGCAGCAGGGCCACGTTGTCCGGCTTGCCACAGCAGATGCGCACGGCCAGCTGCTGATAACGGGGAAAGATTTGCCCGGAATACCGAGCCAGAATACGCAGCCAGCCCGTGATTACATCAGTAACCCCTCCCGGCAGGAGGTGGTAATGGAAAATGTAAACTTGTAATTTAGCCACAAACTTTCAGGTATCTGGTACGGAGAAATGAGATATTGAAAAAAACCTACAATCTGCTAGTAAATTCGTACCTGCTCACCTGCCGTGGTGATGGCGTGGAATTCATCAATATGTGCTTGGTAAATGAAAAACAAGCTGCGGAAAGCATTCCAGTCAAACGGCAGGCTCTCCAGTTCTTTGGGGTTGGAAGCAAAGGTTTCCAAGACCAGCACATTGCCGCGGATCACAAAAAAGCCCCGCAATTCAAACAATTTACCGCCTGCCTGAAAGCGCCAGCGATAGCGATAGCCCTGAAAGGCGATCTGGTCCTGATACAAAGCAGAATCCGACCCGGAATCTGTCCGCAGAGGCCGGGCCTGCTGCCTAACCAGACGCAAAGTCACCCGGGATCCCTCATACTCTTGGCGCAGAGACTGGGGCACGAACGGGAAAAAGCCATCGTTTCCTTCCTCATCAAAATCGGGGGGGCTCAGTGGGCCACTGTCCGGGTCGTCAAACGGGTTGTGATCGAAGTCAACGCCGGAAAAGGGGTCGAAGTCGTCTGAAAACTGATAGGGAGCGTCGGGCGTGATGAAATTCGGGGCATCCTGCTCCGAAGTACCGCCAAACAACTGTTCATTGCCGGAGTCCGGGTCAAAGGGCTCATCGTCAGGCGTTACGGTAATGGAGTTCCGGCGCTCTTCCAAAGGTACGGTATAGCCGATGTCGGGATTGGCTTTCTCAGAGTTTTCAGGGATTTCTGCCGGACGGCTTGCCTGTTCTGCAACTTCCGGTAATGCAGTTACTTCGGTCTTGCCGATCTCGTCATCATTGGAGAAATCAGGTGCTATTGTGCGATTCTGCTGCCATCTCTGCTCGCGAATCGGCGCCAGATCGGCGCGGCGGAAGGGCAAGGTCTCCACTTCCCAGGATTGGCGCCGGCGCAGTTTGCGGTAGACCCGATCCTTGTCATAATTGAGCACCACATTGTTGAGCATAATGAACAGCTCCGGTTCATGGCGGCGGAACCAAGCCAGGTCCGGGTCTTTCTGCATCTTGGCCTGGTGCGCAGAGCGGGGCTGTTCGCTTTCCTGCAACAGTACTTCCAAGAGCAGGCGGTAAATGCGAAAGGCATCCTGGGGCCTGCCGCGCAAGCTCAGCACCGAAGCCATGTTGTAGAGAGGATAGGTATAATATGGATCCAGTTTGATGGACCGGGCAAACTTGCTCAGGGCCAAGTCCCAATTGCCCGCCCGATAGGCGCGATAGCCCTCGCGGTTGAAATTGCGCGAACGCTGGTGGTTGAGCAGTGTCTGGTTTTGCTGCGCTGTGATACCTGTGCCCGAGAGAATCAACAAGCCACAAATCAAATACAGCAAAACAAAACACCGAAGCGGAGAGCGACAATGAGTTGCCTGGATTTGCTTAATCTGCATGGGAACCCCTCAAAACTCTTCTTAAGGGCACCTCTAAAAATTCCCCATCATTTTAATGGCGCGCTCAACAGCGATCTTATTGCCGAACAGCTTCATCAGTAAAGTTTCACCATACAGCAAAGTATGTTTCAGCTTCACTTCTTTGTTGTCAGCGAAATCTCGCTTGCTGAACATCAAAAGCGAATTTTTAGAACTTCCCTTAAATTCTGGCAAACTGTTTGCAGCTTACTCAGATAGCGGACAAATTCCTAGAGTTTTACAGAACCCTTTTTAACAGCTGAAATTTTTCGAGACTCCCTAAAAACACAGATATCAAGACTGCAGCAATTGGCTCAAAAGACTGACAGGTTCCGCCTGCTGTTCCAGAGCTTGGGTGGCAAGTCCGACCGCCGCCCGGCTGCCGGAGAAACACAAATGCTCGCGGGCGCGGGTGACAGCGGTATAAAGCAGGGCGCGTGACCATGGGTTGTATCCCGAATAAAGCGGCAGATCTGCACGGCCTCTGGCCGAAGTACCAGGTTCCGGCAACAGCACGCAAACACGGCGGTATTCCGAGCCCTGACTCTTGTGGATGGTCTGGACAAAAGCTGCTTCGCAGTCGGCCAGGCGCATCAGTGGTACCAAGCGGTAGTCGCCCAGCATCACGCTACCCGCTGCGGTGTTTTCCCCGCCGCTCACAAATCCGGCGGGGAAAACACCATAGTCCTGCCAGCCAAAGCGAAAGCAAAAACCCCGGTCACCATTGTATAAATTCAACTGGTAATTATTGCGGGTAATCTGAATCGGGCAACCGGAGAAAAAGCGCTGCTGTGGACACGCCGGGCCCCGAGTCGCACCCTGTTGCAACAAAATCTGGTTGATGGCCCGGGCCGCATTGCCACCGCGCAGCAAAGGGCTCAAAATGCCGTAGTCCCGCATCCATTGAAAGTAATGGGTAATCTGCTCCAAGCTCTGGGCCAGAGTAGGGCCGCGCTGCAATTCCAGCGCAGCGAAGTGCGGGTTCTGTTGGCCGGGTTCTCTCGGGCACCAGTGCCGCCGGAGATAATCCGCCCAGGCAGCAAAACCTCCTGACATGTCTTGCCCGGAAGCTGGAACGGGAGGCCGGGCGAGCCAGGATAAGGCCGCTTCCGTTCTCCCGTCATCCGTTTGGCCGGCTTCCAGTGCCGCATAGAATTCGCGCGGTCGGCCCTGCAAGACCAGCTCTCCGAGCTGCCGGATTTCTCTGACCGAACGATGGCTGCCCTGCAACCGGATGAGACAGTCTCCGCCACCTGCATGCTTATGCTGTGGGGCAATCCCTGCAAGCAAGTCTTTCCAGAAGGCTCCCGGCCCGACAGGGGGGAGTTGGTTCGGGTCGCCGATCAGGATCAGGCGGGTACCGGGAGAGAGTTGCTGCAAGAGCCGGTGGGCCAGCTCGCTATCCAGCATTGAAACTTCGTCCAGCACCAGAATATCCAGGCTTAACAAGCGCAGCAGCCCGCAGCCCCCGCTGTGCCCGCCGGGGCGGTATAATCGTGCGTTAGCCCAGCCCAGACCCAGCAGTTTGTGCAGAGTGTGGCTCTCCGGCGGTTCACTGCCTTCCGCGCTGGCATAGTTCAGACTTTCGAGCATACGTTGGGCCGCCCGGGCCGTTGGGGCGCACAGCGTCAGCTCCAGCTTGCGCAGTGTCGGCCCTGCCTTCCGTTGAGCCTCTTGCAGGACGCGCAGCAGACCAGCCAGCAAGCTGGTCTTTCCGCTGCCCGGCCCGCCCGAAATCAGCAGCAAGTGCTGCCGACACAATTTTTCCAAGCAGGCCCGTATCAAATCGGAGCTCTGCAGCAGGTCCGGGGCCAAAGTCTCTAGGGCGGAAAAGATCCAACGAGGCTGCTCTAGAATGCAGGGCTGCGTCGCAGGCTGCGGGTCTGCATCGTGCGTTGCCCTGCTATGGAGGTCTTGCTGCACCACTTCGCCCGGCAACGGAGCCAGGCGGGTTGACAAGCTCTGGTACAAGGCTACTTGCAGCCTGCCCAGCCGCCCCAGACAGAAGTACCACTGCCCTTGCTGCTCCGGTTCTTCCGGAGTCTGCCAGTACCAGAAATATTCTCCATATTCTGCATACTCTTCTGCATTTCCGGGGGCAGCTTTGCCTCTGGACATGGAGGACATGGAGGACATGGAGCCGTCTTGATTTTCTTGATTGTCCCCCTGCCGAGGCCTGAGAGCAGCAAAATCGGGTTGGCAGAAACCGGGCAGCAACGCTGCATTCTGTTCCTCACGTGAGCGCTCGCACAAGGAGCGCAGATTCCGGGCAAAAAGCAGACCGGAGCCTGCTGCTTTTGCCGCCTTGGCCTTGTTTTTTCCGCGGTATTCTACCGAGCGAATTGCAGCATCGTACAGCTCCGCCAGATCGTCCAGAGAGAAACACAGGCGGCCCTCAAGGTTACTCGCAGTTATCTGCCAGTCCTCACCGCGTTCGCCGCGCAACTCGCCGCTGGCCAAGGCCTGGGCCAGTAAGATCCAGAAGGCTGGCGAAGCCGTTGTATCGGCGTAGTGTCGCTCCCGGGTTAGCAAGTCTTGATAGCGGAAGTAGAGCAACTGATAGAGCGCAGGAAATTTGCCCGCAGTAAAAAACGAGCTCGCAAGAGTCTGTTCCAGCACCGTAAACTCAGCTGAAAAATGCCCATCCCCCGGAGCGAATACGGGAGCATCCAGGCTGTCTGAGGTATCCGGGGCAATACCAGCAGGAGTGCCGGAGCTTGCCGCTGTGTCCTGATGTTCCATACTGGACCTCAGTTTTGATCACTGGTCCAAGCCAGCTTGTGGCTGAGCATTTGATTGTCCTGGTCGAAGATAAAGTAACCCTGGACCTGGCTCTGCCGAATCCCCGATACAGGAGTGGAGTGGTCATAGCCATTCCGCGCGAAGTTGTCCAACAGGTGAGGCAGCCAGAGGGCATCATCGGGCCACATCTGTTGCAAAGGCAAGCGGTCGCGCTTGCACCAGAAAGGAATCGCTTCCTCACTGGGCACAGCCTCACCGCTCCACTGGTCAGTAAAATAAGCGTAGCCACGCATTCGCACACCGTTGATGAAGTGAAAGAACAAGTCTGCGCCCAGCTCAAAGCCATGCGGTTCCAGCCCGACCTCCTCCAGACACTCGCGTACTACACATTGTTCCAGGCTCTCGCAGGCTTCCATTTTGCCGCCGGGGCCGCTGATCAAGCCGTGAGCATAGGAACCAAGGCGCCGAATCAGCAGCACTTCGTCAGTCCGGGGATTACTGATGTAGCACAGCACCGCAGTCACGGTGGCTTGCCAGTTTTTCCAGTCGATTTCGTGCACACTGGGTCGTTCGGCTAAGTATCGCGCGTACTCGGCACACTGCTCTAATTGCTTTTGGTATTGCTGCTCAGTTGTTCCGGACGGCATTACGGCTGCTCCCTGATCTGCGGTTTCCTACAGTTTTCTCTAAGGAGTGAAGCTGAAGGAAAAGTAGTGAGACTGTAATTTCTCAGTGGAACTGCCGTCGATAAATGATTTTGAAGTATCCACACTGGGCTGGAGCAAAAGTCGCAACTCTTCCTGAGGCAGAGCCTTGCTCTTGCTCAGACGGAAGAACAGGTGCCAGGGGAACTCCAGTAAGTCCTGGTAACTCAAATCACTCTGGGTCAACTGAATACCCTCCCAGGCCAAGGAGAGGGTCATCTGATAGCGATAGTCCTGAAAACGCTTGCCACTCTGGATTACGCTCTGATAGCCCTGCAGGTCTTTTTGAATACTGAAGTAGAAATTGGGGTCAGCGCGCAGCAGCTGAGTAACGCGGTCGAGAGCGTCCCCCAGTTTGACCCGCAGCAGATACAGAGTTTCGCTGTCTTTAGTGCCCAGTATCAGATCGATGGTTTGGATGCACCACTCATAAAAAGTTCGCGCCTGTCCGAGTAAAACCTGATCTTCCAAGCGTTGACCGGTCTCCACGGCCTGTTGCAGCAGCAGCTCGCTCTGGGGCGGCAGGTAGTTCCGGGGCAGGGGACGCGGGCTATACACATCAATCTGAGCCAAGCCGGGCAGGTACAAAAACAGCATATTGCCGATGGGAAAGGCTTGGGCCGCCTGACTGGGCAGGGGGATTGAGAACAGTCTCTTGCCACTTAAATTAAAAAAAACCAGTGTATTGCTGAAAATCGCATAGAACAGCTGAGGCTCAAGACTTTGAGCTCCGCTAATCGCACCAATATTACTCGGTGTCTTCCGGTAGAATTCTTTTGGAGGGATGATCAGCAGCGGTGGCAATTGCCCACTGCGCAAAGCCCCGCGCGAGTTTCCAAGGACTTTAGTCAAAATCAGAGAACTGCTTCCGCGGTCGTAATACAGGATTTGCTTGTTGGGCAGAAGCTGGAGCTGTTCGACATTTTCGATGCGGTCGGCCAGCAGTTCAGGAGCTTCATCCTGTAAAATATCGGGGTAGAGCAGGGCTTTCCGGCCCTGCAAGATGATCAATTGCCTGCCGTAGAGCCGGGACATTTGTCCGGTTTCAATTTCTTTGACATTGTTCAGCCAAGTGCCCAAATGGTTGTTGTACAGGGAAATGACCCCGTCCGAGGCCATGGTCAGCAGCAGCTTGGGGCTAATCAGACTGTATTGGGCGGCATTGTCCCGCCAGCGCTTGAGTTGGCTGTAGAACAGGCTGAGCAAGGTGTCCTGACTGACTGACAGATCACTGTTGAGCGACAAGTAGCCCCGGAGGAAATATAAATGGAGCTGACCATCCGGGCCCATCACAATATTTCTCAGCCCGCCCCAGACAGCTGTATTGCCCCAAGGTTCCAACAAGATATTCAAATCAACCGAGTGTTGATCCTGGAACAAGTTATCGGTGAGGCCGCCTGCCAGAGTTGTCTGAGCGTTCAAACTGGGGGAGAGCACCGGGGCAACGCTGCTCAAAACAGCCCAGACTGACAAACATATCCTGGCGGCCAAGTACTTGCGCCTAGAAGGGAGAGGGGAAAGAAAGGAAGAGGACAGGTCGGTGTTCTTGCATGAAGAAGGTACAGAATCGTTACCAAGATTATGGCAAGTCCTGCCACTGTTTTCGCGGGAGGGAAAAGCGCTATTTACCAATAAGATCTCAATTCCGGCTAAAATGGCTGTTCCCCGACAGTCTGCTATCATTATCGGACAAGCGGCCCCTTAAGAACGATTTTGTTGTTGCTGATGAAACACCTGATCGTTGGCATCAAAGATACTGATGTTATTCTCATCATCACAGTTGGACAAAGCATATTCCATTTCCTGCAATACGAGCTCAGGTTCTACATCGCTGCGCTGGGCACTGATACCGGTAATGCCCATTTTCAGATTTTTAAGATAGGAAGCTGGTAAGCGGGCAGCACTGTCCTGAAGCTGCTCAATGCCTTCATGGATCTTAGCGCAGGGCAAGAAGACCGTAAGGCCCTTATCGTGAGGGAGTACAAAGGCTTCCAAGGTCAAATCCTGTTCGAAAGAGGCATGGATAATTTCGATATCGTCATCCGGCACCTCCAGCAGAGCTGCTGAGAGATCGGGAGTCGTGTTGTCAGCGTTCTCAACAGTGGATTTTTGGTCAGCGAGGAAGTTCTGCAGCCAGTGAATCGCTCCTTGGCGTGCGTGTTCTTCGTAGAAAAAGGGAATGCCCGTGGTTTCTTCCCGTTCTTCGATTTCTCGTGAAGCCGGGTTAACGGCAGCGTCTGCAATTTGGGAAAAGATATCGGCACCCAGCTCCTGGTCCATGGGCTCCGGCTCGTCATCGCCCAAGCCCTCATCCAAATCGTCAAAGAGCTCGTCACTCCCCTCACCGATATTCCCGGTATCCCGCTGCTGCCCAGATGGCGGACGGGTGGTAATGGATGCAAAAGAGTTCGGCGGTTCGGAAGATCCCCTATCCGGTTCGGCCAACTCTCTGTCTTCAACAAAGAGCTGGTCAAATTCGGACTCTTGATTATCAACTGGCTGGGATTCGGCTCCGGTATCGTTAAAACTCAAAGCGATTTCGTTGTCATCTTGCCTTGCTTCAGTCTCGGAATCGCTTCCCGAATCACTCCATGGATCAGTCTCAGATGGAAGTGATTCGATGTGAGCGATATTGTCGGTAAAGTCATCCGAGCCCAGTATCTGACCAAACTCATCATTGGAACCAATATCCTCCAGCCCTTTGGTGTCTTCCTCTTCCCAGCTGGCCTCGGATAAATCCTGGGAGAGCCAAGATTCGCTGGCTTCCGGCTCTTCTGTCTCTTCTGTATTCTCCACATCCTCTTCTTCGTGGTACATTTCTTCCTGGTTGGCCACAGACTGCAAGGCCCATGCGGTTTCCGCCGGGTCGCGCTTGGGAATAATCAGAAACGCCAGGAAACTCAGGAGTAGCAGGGCTGAGATAACGATAGTATCAAAGAGCAGCACAACTTTCACAAGTTGTAAGGGCAGTTGTTGGTACAGTATCTGAATGTCAGCCTGAGCCTGACCAGGCAGGTTGAGCATGTAGCTTTGCTGTTCGTACAAGATTGGGTTGTATTTGTAGTGTAATTCAGTTTGCCAGTCGGGGTTCGGATCGTCAGTCGGGTCTATGCTGTCAAAGCGAAAGCGGTTTTGCAGGATACCCTGTTTATCAACGATTGTGATTACTTTAATTTGCTCACCGAAATTCTGCATTGTCTGCTTGATAGCATTGGTAAAGTTACTTGTCGTGAAACTGCCGCTTTCCATATAGCTGGTACTGACACGCTCCACAATTTGACGGGCGTAAGTCCGGGCTTGGTTTGTCAGCTGGATACGCTGCACCAAAAGAAAAATCACCGAGCCGACGATTAGTATTAGCAGCAGTAAATAAGTAAATGCTGTAAATACTTTTACATTAGAATTCTTCATATCTGACTTTCCCAAGTCCTTTCCAGAGACTTCCCCATTGTTGTTTACAAAATTTTTAGAGATGCCCTTAAAGGTGCCCTTCAATATAATGTTTTCAGCTGCGAAGGTTTTCGCGATAGCCAGGCAAGGAAGTGGAGTGATGCTTGGCGGTATCAGGAGATTTTTTTGACGCTGACAAGGCCGGAGTCGTAGTGAAAATCCGAATTGAAAACACTACTTGTCGCAAAGGCCACAGCTCAAAACAGAAATGGAAATACTGAAGGGGACCCCTAAAAATGGTATCGCTTCGCGAGTATTGTACAATCACTCTGCTTCGCCGCAGCGATTGTACCGCCTTTTGATGCCAAACGAAGGCTCCAATGCGAGTTGACGCAGCATTGGAGAAATGGAAAGGCCCGTGCACAGCTAGGGCCGACCTTCCTTTTTTTGCGGCAGCCAGGAGCGGAAGCCGAGGCATACTTTGTTGTATGATAAGGCTTTCGTGACAAAGCTGCTCCGTGAAAAAGACCGATTCTGGCACAAAATTGGAATTTTTAGAGGAGCCCTTAAGGGCTCCCTTATATTTCGGCTTCAATAATCATACTATTGATAAAAGATTCCCCAATGTTTTTCAGTTGCCGCAATATTCGCTCGGCTTCTTCTTTGCTGGTGTAAAGGCCCACGCGGACCCGATATATCGTAGCACCGTCATGCCGACCGCTCTGAATAACCGATTCAATGTGTCTGGCACTCAATCTACCCTTTATACTATTGGCATTATTTAAAGAAGAAAAGGCCCCCACCTGTATCCAGTAGCCAATTCCACCCACTTTGCTCTGCAATAGCAAATCATTCTCATCGCTTTGTACGGATGGCCCGACCGGAAGACTGTCATTGCCTGCACTTGCCGAGGGGGGAGGGCTCAACTCTTCGCCGCGCGGGGTTATGGTACTAACCGATGAGGACCGGGAGAGTGTTGAGCCAGGTCGGCCCTCAGACTGGTCTTCCGGAGTCCCATCTGCCGGGTTCGCCCTGTTTCCCATGTCGGATTCCGAGCCCGGTTTCTGATTATCGGAAGTGCCCGATTCTGCGGGGACAACATTTTGTTGTGCCAAATTTTGTTGTGCCAAGTTTGATGTGGCAGATTCGGGCCGAAGGAATAACTGATAAACAATGCCCATAATGACTAGGGCCATCAACAACAGCAGGAACACTACTACGATCCGATACGGACCTTGCTGATCTAGGGGGCTGGAGTAAGCCAAGGCATTCCGGGATTGAGCGCCATCAGGCTCTTGGTGACCCTGCACACTGCTGTATGCCGGGACATATCCGCTCGCGTGCTGTTCGCCTTCCCATTTTCTGCCATGAGCATCGTGGCCGCCGCTGTGCTGATGGGGATTTTCGGCGTAGTCAGAAGAGCGGTCTGCCAAAGTGGGTTTGACTCTGCGCCGGGCTTGGAGTGGCAGCGGGCTACCATGATCTTCGGCTGAGTCATGCGCTGGCCCGGGCAACCGGTCTGCCACATCCGAACCGGATGCCGCGGCCGACGTATGTTGGGTTCGCGTGGTTGCCTGGATCGGGCGCGGAGAGTGTGGGAGGCGTTCTTGTGACACTTTCATGGTAGCTATCTGGCTTCAAAAACAGGTCGGAGCTGAGGAATCTGTCGCAACTGCTGCTGCAGTTTACAACGCGCATCTTGAAAGTTGTTGCTTCGGCCATTCCGGATGAAAAAAACCGTAGGTGTTTGTCCGCCCGGTCTGCGCAGGCTGCGCTGGGCACGATTGCGGCGCAGGAATTGCAGCAGAGAAATCTGTTCGCGCTGCTGTGCCCGTCGGGCTCGTAGCCACAGAGGAGCCGTAACCCAGAGTACAATGTCACAAAGAGGCAGGAGCCCCAATTTCTCCAGAATAGCGGCGTTGAGAATAATATTGTGTTGCGGTACCTGCTGTTCTAAATCCATTGACCTAGTATGTTCCCCTGCCATATTTGGCATGTCTGAGGACTCCATAGTTGTATTGGGGCTGCCAAAGCCTTTCAAGCTTTCCAGCTCCTGCAAAACCAACTCTTTCATGTGAGGATGCAAAACTTTCTCCAGCTTATGCAAGAGAGCCTGATTGCGGAAGACCAAAACTCTCAGTTTTTTGCGATCAATGATTTTTTTGCTGTTCTCCTCGGTGCTGCCGGATAGACTTGGCGAGCGTAGTTGCGGAAAGACCTGTAAAACTTCTGAGGCCTTGTTCTGTAATGCAATATGGCCAATAGCATCCAAGTTAATTTCATTACAGCCATAATCTCGCAGCACTCCTGTAAGGAAATCTTTACCCGAACAGCTTTTTCCGGTGATACCGATCAACAATCTGCTTCTCCTGCGCAAGGTTCCGGGAAAATATTATTGGATCATACCAATACTCATAAATTTTTAGTATAGGGGATCCCTAAAAATGGTATCGCTTCGCGAGAATTGTACAATCGCTCTGCTTCTGCTTCATCTTCGCCGCAGCGGTTGTACCGTGTTTTGATGTTGAGCGGATGAGATTTTGCCGAGCGCGAGACACAGCAAGCGCTAGAGAACGAGGGGAGGGCCGCTCCCCTCAATTACGCTGCCTGAGTGCCGTAGAATTTCGCCCTGAGGAACGAAAGGCTGAAATTCAAGGTGTATCGAAGGCAAGCCTCAAAGGCCCCGCACAGGTCCCCCTGTGAAAGGTTGCTGGGGGGCGGAGAATGCTCAGGCGCAGGGATTCGCGCTTAGAGATTTGGGGCTGTGAAGGGTTCAAAAGTTTTAGTTGTATTTTTGGCCAAAACTGATAGTATGTAGAGGCTTCATTCATATCTTAAGGGATTTCTAAAAATTTGCTCCCGCTGCTGAGCGCGCGAAATTTTCGTGACAGCAAAAGCAAAACATTTGAGAAAACGCAAACCGTGTGTGACGAAAACGTCATTGCCTTTACTGACGAAGCCATTTGCCGGAAAGATTCCTATTCGGCCAGGATGGGGATTTTTAGGGGCCCTCTAAAAATCGTATCGCTTAGCGCAAAATTGAGATTTTTGGAGCTGCCCTTTGCAGCCTGCCAACGGTTTCAGGGGCAGAATGTCCCGCAGTAAAGTTCCCCTGACAATGCTGCTTCGTGAAAAAAATGGGCTTGGCACGGAATAGGAATTTTTAGGAGAGTCCCTTTAATCAGGAGTTTCTATGTCCAACAATCAAATACCGCTATTCTTCTGGCTCATACCGCTTTGTGCGCTGGCGGGAATCATCACTGCCTTTGCGCTCTATAAGTGGTCGGCCAGGCACAACGAGGGCACCGAACGCATGCGGGAAATCGCTCAGTCGGTGCGCATCGGGGCCATGGCCTACCTGCGCCAGCAATACAGCGTAATGAGCATTTTTTTTGTCATCATTGCCGCCATTTTTCTAGTTGCGGCCTTCATTTCCGATTTTCTGAGTCTGTGGGTGCCGCTGATTTTCCTCAGCGGCGGTCTGTTTTCGGCACTGGCGGGCTACTTCGGTATGAAGACTGCGACCATGGCCTCAGCGCGCACCGCTGCCGCAGCGCAGAAGTCGCTAAACTCCGGCCTGACTTTGGCCTTCCGCTCCGGAGGCGTGATGGGGCTGGTGGTAGTCGGACTCGGCTTGTTGATGATCTCGCTGTGGTACATCATCCTCAGCGGCTCGGTGCAGGTCGAAAGCTCAACAGATCTGGTCTCCCTGACCACCACCATCTTGAGTTTCGGCATGGGAGCTTCGCTACAGGCCCTGTTTGCCCGTGTGGGTGGTGGCATCTTCACTAAAGCGGCCGATGTCGGTGGCGACCTGGTGGGCAAGGTGGAGGCCGGAATCCCTGAAGATGATCCGCGCAACCCGGCGGTCATTGCCGACAACGTGGGCGATAACGTGGGTGATGTGGCCGGTATGGGCGCGGACTTGTTCGAATCCTATGTTGGCTCCATTCTGGCAGCGGGCACCTTGGGTGTAATTGCCTATGCCGGGCTGGAAATGCAGTGGAAGGCTGCTTTGGTTCCCTTGCTGATTGCCGCCCTGGGTATTGTGCTCTCAATAGTCGGTATCTTTCTGGTTTCCAGCCGCCCCGATGCCGGGCAGAAAGAGTTGATGGGTGCTCTGGATCGAGGGATTTATTTTAGTACGGCGAGCACAGCCATTGGAGTATTTCTGCTGCTTTATCTGATCGGTCTGGAAAACTGGTTGCAAATCTCGCTGGCCGTGTTGATCGGTCTGCTGGTTGGAATCATCATTGGCAAGGGCACCGAACATGCCACTTCGGATGAATACAAGCCAACCCGGAGTCTGGCAGCCAGCGCCGCCTCCGATCCAGCGACTCTGATCATCAACGGTATCGGCAGTGGCATGATTTCGACAGTGCTGCCCGTTATTACTGTGGCGGTGGGCATCATTCTGTCCTTCGGCATTGCGGCGAACTGGCAATTCAACGCTTCGGGAGTGGTCAGCGGCCTTTACGGCATCAGCATTGCTGCGGTGGGCATGCTCTCGACACTGGGCATTACGCTCGCCTCGGATGCCTATGGCCCGATTGCCGACAACGCCGGGGGCAACGCCGAGATGGCCGGACTGGAGAAAGAAGTGCGCAAGCGCACCGATGCTCTGGATTCTCTTGGCAACACTACTGCTGCCATTGGCAAGGGTTTTGCCATTGGCTCGGCCGCGCTGACGGCATTGGCACTGCTGGCGTCCTACTTGCAATCGGTGCGCCAGGTGCTGTTGAGCAGTGGCGTCGGGAATATCAGTATGGACGGCCAAAGCGTAGATACAGCAGAAGCTACTTTTGACCAGTTGTTGGGTTACTTTGGTGCCAGTTTTATGAATCCGCTGACCTTGGTGGGTTTCTTCATCGGTACTGCGGCCTCATTTTTCTTCTGTGGCCTGACCATGAAAGCTGTGGGCCGTGCAGCGATGCTGATGGTTGAGGAAGTGCGGCGTCAGTTCCGCGAAATTCCGGGCATTATGGAAGGTACGGGGACACCGGACTACGCCAATTGTGTGACTATCGCCACCAAGGGTGCGCAGCGTGAAATGGTTTTGCCTGCCGTAATTGCGGTACTGACGCCGATTGTGACGGGCTGGATACTGGGTGTGGGCGCAGTGCTGGGCCTTTTAATCGGAGCTCTGTGTGCCTGTTTTACCTTGGCAATCTTCATGGCCAACACCGGTGGCTCGTGGGATAACGCCAAAAAGTACATTGAGACCGGAGAATACGGTGGCAAGGGTTCAAATGCTCATAAAGCTGCGGTTATCGGCGATACCGTAGGCGATCCGTTCAAGGACACTTCCGGCCCCAGTCTCAATATTTTAATCAAGCTGATGAGTATGGTGGCCATCGCCACAGCGGGCATTTCGGCCCTGCACAGCATCTTGTAATCTCTCAAAACAGAGACAAAAAAGGGAGCGGGAATCCTGCTCCCTTTTTTGTCTCTGTGCTCATCGGGAAACAGAATTATACCAATCCGTAGAAGAGCTTCCTGCTACGGCAGAGCTCCGACCAATGGCAAGCCGCGTTGTTCGTCAAAGCCCAGCATCAGGTTCATATTCTGCACGGCCTGACCCGCAGCGCCCTTGAGCAGGTTGTCGATTACCGCAAGCACCAGCAGCTCGCCATTGCGCGGATTGGATCCCAAGCCAATGTCACAGCGGTTGGAAAAACTGACGTCCTGGATCTGAGGCATAGAATTAATGGCCATCGGGCGAACCTGCACAAATGGAGAGTCCGCGTAGAAACGATGATACAGGTCGTGCAAGTGGGATTCGCTGAGCTGTGCAGCCAGCTGGATATAGCAAGTTACCATAATGCCACGCGTGATCGGCAGCAGGTGGCTGCTGAAGGTCAGGGGCGGGATTTCGTTTTCTACCACACCGCCTTTCAAGCGGCCTGCGCAGTAAGCCAACGCCTGTTCGATCTCCGGAATGTGCTGGTGCCGGTGCAATTTGTACAGCGCCAGTGATTCGTTGATCTGAGGGAAGTGAGTGCCAGCCCCGGCCTTCTTGCCCGCTCCCGAAACACCCGATTTGGCATCGATGCGCACCTGGTTTCCCAAGCCTTTCTGCCCCAGCAGGCCCTGCTCTGCGAGTGGGGCTAGGGCCAGTATTGTGGCAGTCGCATAGCAGCCGGGATTGGCGATGACATTCGCTTTGCGAATGTCATCGCGGAACAACTCGCTCAGGCCATACTGACAGCGGGCGAGCAAGCTGCCGCTCAGCGTTTCTTCGCAGTACCATTCCCGATACAGTTCCGGCTGTTTCAGGCGCAGCGCGCCCGAGAGATCGATGATCCGGGTAGATTGCCCCGCCTGCTTTGGGTTTTGCTGTTCTTCAAAATAACGCCCGACCAGCCGGGCCGAAGCAGCATGCGGGGTGGCCAAGAACAGCACGTCAAATGAATCATAAAACTCCTGCCAGTGTGCTGGCGGAGCATTCGCTGCGGGCAGACCATAAAGTTTCAGGTCTTGGCCGTGGAAAGCCGGGTAGTGCAGGGCGTAATCCTGGTAGTGCACGCCCTCTTGCAGAGGCCCTCCCTGCTGCTGATTCCGGCGGAGCTTTTTGGGAATTGCGAAAATGCTGTCCAAGTTCGAAGAGAACAGCCTGAGCTGTTCTCTATCACAGTCGGGATGTTGCAAGAGCAGACGCAGCAACTCTGCGCCGCTGTAGCCGCTGGCACCCACCAGCCCAATCCGGAGCATAGTATATTTTCCTTATTTGGAGACCGGCCTCATGGTTTTGGGCAGCATGGTATAGCGCACTTTGCGCCGGGGAACCAAGTAATTCCGGACAAAGCCCATCAGCTCCTGCTTGCTGATACTCTCGATCACCTGTTTGAAGTATTCTGCGTCCAGCGTCCCATCAATATCGCTGTAGCCCCAGAGCAATACCTTCTGCAAAACCTGATTCCAAAAGGAGTTCTGTTGCCGGATGTCTTCAAAGGTCTTGGTCGTATTGGCCTTGCTCTCCTGAAGCTCACTCTCGGCAATAGTGCCCCCGCGAATTTCGCTGAGCAGTCGGTCCACCGCAGCATCGAGCTCAGCGACATCTTCGGGGGCCGAATTAAACTGAAACAACCATGTGACTTGATTCTCTGGTACATTTTCAAGTTTCACCACAGCCTTGGGCGAGTAGGTCTTGCCGAGCTCTTCGCGCAGCACCTTTGTTACCCGAATTTCGAGCAGTGAACTAAGCAGATCCACTACTCGCATCAGGCGGTAGTTCTGTTTGTCGGAGTAGCGCGATGGTTTGATGTATTGATCCCAAATCAGCACAGTTGTGGCCTTGTTCTCCGGCCCGATGGGATATTCGAAGACGCCTCCCTGTTCATAGAGCAAGATGTGTCCACCTGCAACTTTTGAAAAGTCCTTTTCGGTGGTAGGCAGACTGGCAATGTAGCGTCCCACATAATCCTTCAGTTGTTCTTTGTCAATATCGCCAACAAACACAAAGTAAAAACCCTGAGCACCGGGCACCAGCTCCCCAAAGTCGCGCTGCAATGCGCTGGCGCTGTAGCCGTTAAACTGTTCCGGCGGTGGCAGCAGCAGCCTCGGGTCGTTCTGGTACCAGTGCTCTTCCTGTAAACGTGAAAAGTGCTGCTCCGGGATTGCCCGCATATTATCATAGGCGGTGTGCAGGTCTCTGATATTCTGATCAATCAGCTTCTGGGAAAACTGCGGTGCGGTAAACGACAAATATATCTGTTGGAACAGCTCTTCGCCATCACTCCAGTCGCCGCCACCGAAAAGTGAGACGGAATGGAGGGAAAAGTTCCAAAAATTGCGGACCTTCAATGGGCTTATGTAGCTTGCATACTGCTCCGGACTAAGTCCGGCGAAGCCGGAGGCACTGACCACTCTGTTGAGCAGGTTGCGCCGCACCGAGTCAGCCATCTCTCCCTCTGACCCGTTCATGATACCCCCGGGCCGCTGTGCCGAATATTCGAAGCGGTTCTGCTCGAAGTCAGTGTGTTTAAAGTAGACTTCGATGCCGTTGCTTAGAGTCCAGTGCAGATAGCCCGTCCGGGGTAGACGCTCTTCTTTGGTAATTTCCCCGGCCTGCGGCTTATCTGAGAGCAGAGTGGAAGGTAGTCCCTGCTGCCGGGGCGCGGCTACTTGGCGCTGCGCTAAACCGTGATAACCCGCAAGCAACTCTTGTTCTCCGGGCAGATCACTTTGTTCCCTGTCTAAGGCCAGAATTGAGACATCACTGCCCCCCAGAATTCGGGCGATCAGTTCGTTGAGCTGCTCCAGGCGAATGGGAGCCAGAATGTCGTCCAAGTTCTCATAAACCCAAGCGACATCGTAGTTATATTCCATACCGAGGAATTGACGCCACTCGAAGACGGCCAGGCTCTTGTTGTCCAGATCCTCACGCTTGTTGTAGAATGCTTCAAAGCCGGAGCGCAGGGTATTCAAAGCCAGTTCCAGCTCGCTCTGCAATACGCCATGCTGTTGAAACTGAGCAATACCCTGCAGCAGAACCTCATAAGCTTCTTTGAGATGGCCCTTCCGGGCTTGAATATAGAAGCTGTATAAATTGACGTTACCAACAGGTTCTGCTGAAAAGCCTCCCATTCCATCCACGATGTCGCTGTGGTTGCCAACCATATCGGAAAAGCGCTGACTGGCAATCAAGTTAAGTAGTGCGAACACAAGCTGCTGGCGCCAATTACCCACTGTGGTGGGCAGGGGCAGGTGCGGGCCTTTGATGTAAATGCTGATCTGGCGGCCAGAGGCCTCGTCATCCTGCATCCGGGCAGCCCGCACATCGGCTTTGCTGTTTAATTCATCAGAGGCAGGGGGGCGTATCGGTATTTCCTGCCATTCACGCTGTAAACCGCTGCTCAGGATCTCGCCTCGCTCGGCAATCGAGCTGAACAGTTTTTCAAGGCGCTGCTGCATGGCTTCGGGATCAAAGTCTCCAACGATGACCACCATGGCGTTGCCGGTGTTGTACCACTTTTCGTAGAAATCGCGCAGCCGCTGTGCCGGTGCGTTTTCAATGACTTCGGGCAGGCCGATGGGCAGGCGCTGTTCGTAGCGTGAACCTTCGAGCAGCAAGGGATACAAGACATTGCGGTAGCGCTCAGAAAAGCCGAGTGAGCCCCGCCACTCATTGAGCACCACACCACGCTCTTTCTCGACTTCCTCGGGGTCGATTCTCAGGCCGTTGAGCCAGTCGTAGAGCACCAGCAGTCCCTTGTCCAACAACGCCTCATCGTCCGTTGGCAGCCCAAAATTGTAGATGGTGTCCGAAAAACTGGTTCCGGCATTGAGGTGGGCTCCGAAGGCCATGCCGTTCTCACGGGCGAAGTCCAGCAGAGTGTTGCCGGGGAAATGTTCGGTGCCGTTAAAGGCCATGTGCTCAAGGAAATGAGCCAAGCCCCGCTGGTCTTCTTCTTCCTGCAGGGAGCCAACGTTCAAAGCCAGATACATAATCATCCGGTTTTTGATCTTGTCGTTGGCTCGGATGCTGTAGTTCAGACCGTTGGACAGGGTGCCGCGCAGATAGCCGGGCCTGCGGGGCACCGGAGTCTCGTCGGGCAGTGCGTTCGCCCGGCCGCCTGCGAACAGGAGCAGCGCCAGCAATGTGCTACTGCACAAATTTCGCAGGCATTTTTTGAGAGGAAACAGTTTGAGCACTTCTCTTTCACAATGGGAATACAGGCAACAGCAGTTCTGCCAGCCCAATCCGAGTATATTCCCCTTATTCGGGGGCCAGTCTCATGGTTTTGGCAGCATGGTATAGCGCACTTTGCGCCGGGGAACCAAGTAATTCCGGACAAAGTCCGTCAGCTCCTGCTCGCTGATACTCTCGACCACTTGATTGAAATAGTCTTCGCTCAGCACCTCATCAATATCGCTGTAGCCCCAGAGCAATACCTGCTGCAAAACCTGATTCCAAAAGGGATTCTGCTGCCGGATGTCCTCAAAGGTCTTGGTCGTATTGGCCTTGCTCTCCCGGAACTCACTCTCGTCAATAGTGCCTCCGCGAATTTCGTTGAGCAGTCGGTCCACCGTGGCGTCGAGCTCAGCGACATCTTCGGGGGCCGAATCGTACTGAAACACCCATGTAATCCGATTCTCCGGTGCACTGTCAAACGACACTTCAGCACCAGGTGAGTAGGTCTTGCCCAGCTCTTCGCGCAGCACCTTCAGCACTCGTGTTTCAAGCAGTGAGTTGAGCAGCCAGTTCGCCACCAAGAACAAGCGGTAATTTTGCTCGTCGGGGAAGCGCGGCGGTTCAATGTATTGATCCCAAATCAGCACAGTTGTGGCCTTATTCTCGGGCCCGATGGGATATTCAAGGACCTCTCCCTGCTCGTAAAGCGGGAGTTTGCCTGTTTCTTTTGAAAAGGTCTTTTCGGTGGGCAGACTGGCAATGTAGCGGCTCACATAATCCTTCAGCTGTTCTTCGTCAATATTGCCGACAAACACAAAGCGAAAACCCTGGGCGCTGGGCACCAGTTCTTCAAAGTCGCGCTGCAATGCGCTGGTGCTATAGCCGCTGAATTGCTCCGGCGGCGGCACCAGCACCCTCGGGTCGTTCCGATACCAGTGTTCTCTCAGCAGACGAGCAAAGCGTTGCTCCGGGGCTGCCAGCATGTCATCATAACTGGTGTGCAGGTCTTTGATCCCCTGATCGATCAGCTTTTGGGAGAACTGTGGTGCGGTAAACGACAAATAGATTTGCTGGAACAACTCCTCGCTATCGCTCCAGTCTCCGCCGCCGAAAAGTGAGACGGAATTGAAGTAAAAGTCCCAGAAGCTGCCGATCTTCAGCGGGCTCATATAGCGTTCGTACTGCTCCGGACTGAGTCCGGCGAAGCCGGAGGCACCGACTACGCTGTTGAGCAGGCTGCGCCGCACCGATTCAGCCGTTTCTCCTTCACTGAGGCTCAGGATCCCACCGGGCCGCTGTGCTGAATATTCGAACTGACTCTGCTCAAATTCGGTGTGCTTAAAGTAGACTTCAATGCCGTTGCTTAGAGTCCAGTGCAGATAGCCTGTCCGGGGCAGTTGCTCTTCTTTGACAATTTCCCCGGCTTGAGGCTTGTCTGGAAGCAGGGTTGCGGGCAGCTGCTGCTGCCGGGGTGCGGCCACCTGGCGCTGGGCTAGGCTATGGTAGCCCTCAATCAACTCTTGTTCTCCGGGTAGCTCGTTTTGCTCCTTGCTCAAGGCCAGAATCGAGACATCACTGCCCTCCAGAATCCGTGCGATCAGTTCGTTGAGCTGCTCCAGACGAATGGGAGCCAGAATGCCGTCCAGGTTCTCATAAACCCAGGCGATATCAGAGTTATAACCCTCACCGAGGAACTGTTGAAACTCATCGGTGGCCAGACTTTGGTTATTCTGCTTGTCGCGCTCGTTGTAGAACACTTCAAAGCCGGAGCGCAGGGTCTTTAGAGCCAGGTCCAACTCGCTCTGTAACACGCCGTGCTGTTGAAACTGGGCGATACCCTGCAGCAGAACCTCATAAGCTTCTTTGAGGTAGCCTTTCTGGGCTTGAACATTGAAGTTGTATAAGTTGGCGCTACCAACGGATTCCGAGGAAAAGCCCTCCATTTCGCCCACGATGTCGCTGTGGTTTTTGACCATATCGGAAAAGCGCTGACCGGCAATCAAGGTGAGCAGTCCGAGCACAATCTGCTGACGCAACTCACCCACTGAGGTTGGCAGAGGCAGGCGCGGGCCTTTGATGTAGATGCCGATCTCGCGACCAGGGGCCTCGTCATCCTGCATCCGGGCAGCCCGCACATCGGCTTTGCTGTTTAATTCATCAGAGGCAGGGGGGCGTATCGGCACTTCCTGCCATTCACGCTGTAAACCGCTGCTCAGGATCTCGCCTCGCTCGGCAATCGAGCTGAACAGTTTTTCAAGGCGCTGCTGCATGGCTTCGGGATCAAAGTCTCCAACGATGACCACCATGGCGTTGCGGGTGCTGTACCACTTTTCGTAGAAATCGCGCAGCCGCTGTGCCGGTGCGTTTTCAATGACTTCGGGCAGGCCGATGGGCAGGCGCTGTTCGTAGCGTGAACCTTCGAGCAGCAAGGGATACAAGACATTGCGGTAGCGCTCAGAAAAGCCGAGTGAGCCCCGCCACTCATTGAGCACCACACCACGCTCTTTCTCGACTTCCTCGGGGTCGATTCTCAGGCCGTTGAGCCAGTCGTAGAGCACCAGCAGTCCCTTGTCCAACAACGCTTCATCGTCCGTTGGCAGCCCAAAATTGTAGATGGTGTCCGAAAAACTGGTTCCGGCATTGAGGTGGGCTCCGAAGGTCATGCCGTTCTCACGGGAGAAGTCCAGCAGAGTGTTGCCGGGGAAATGTTCGGTGCCGTTAAAGGCCATGTGCTCAAGGAAATGAGCCAGGCCCCGCTGGTCTTCTTCTTCCTGCAGGGAGCCAACATTCAGAGCCAGATACATAATCATCCGGTTTTCAATCTTGTCGTTGGCCCGAATGCTGTAGTTCAGACCGTTGGACAGGGTGCCGCGCAGATAGCCGGGCCTGCGGGGCACCGGAGTCTCGTCGGGCAGTGCAGTTGCCTGGCAGCCAAACAAGAGCAGAGCCAGCAATGTGGCTCTGCTCAGAGCCCACAGACGTTTTTTTAAAAGGAAGATTCCCTGATACTGACGCATAATTATCGCTCCTGTTAGTGAGATTGCAAAAGATAGGTATCCATAAGGAGAGCTTTTATAGAGGTCCCCTATATTTTATGTTTAGATTCTTGAAAGGTTTCCATACCTCTCGTTCAGGACAGCAGCTCCTCTATTTCCTTCAGCGCTCTGGATTTTTCCCGGACTCCCGTTTTTTTGATAGCCTTGCGGATGATTGAATCCAGTTTGTCCTGTGGCAATATTTCCTTCATTTCTTCAATCAATTCGAGAATCTCGACACTGTGGTTGATATTATAAATCTTTGTATCATCATGAAAAAACAAAGATTCCAGCTGGTCGATATAATCCCCCATGGTCTTGGACAAGCCACCTGCCTCTTTAGATACCTTTCGCTCAAGTACCTCTTCTTTCTTGCGGGCCTTTTTTACCTCTCGGTCGCGTCGTTCCAGTTCTGTACGTTTCATCCTTCAACCCTTGCACTGTTTTCATCGAGTAGACTGAGAGCTTATTCATCTTTATAACGATTTTGGATCTGCTCAATGATAGGATAAATATCAAAGAATATTTCAACCAAATCCGGTTCAAACTTGGATCCCTTGGAGTTTTTAATCTCCTCTGCGACATCCTCTTTGGACCAGGAATCTTTGTACACCCGCGCCGATGAGAGGGCGTCAAACACATCGCAGAGCGCCACGATTCGCGCTTCAACCGGGATTTCTTCACCCTTCAGGCCGCGATTTTTGCCGCTTTCGTCCAAGGCCAATGGTTTCCAGGTTTCTTCGTCGACATAGCCAGGATAGCCCGATCCATCCCAGTTCTCGTGATGGCGCAGGGCAATATTGCGGGCCATTTCGTCCAGTCCGGACTCTTTGTTGCGGAATAATTCCGCTCCGATGATGGTATGACCTTGCATTATGCGGAATTCTTCCGCGGTAAAGCGGGCTGGCTTCTTCAAAATTATGTCCGAAATGCCGACCTTGCCCACATCGTGCAACATTGCCGCCATGCGCAAGTTGTCACAGTATCGTATGATGTCTGCCGGGTGATGGCCCTGTCGCTTGGCCCAGGCTTTGTAGAGCTCCATGGCAAAGGTTCCCACCCGGTTGACGTGAGCCCCGGTCTCTTTCGGGTCACGCAGACTGGCCATGCGGATCATCCTCATCAGGATGGCCCGGGTCATCTTGGCTCGCTGCAATGCCACTGTGGCAACTGCGGAGAAGTGACTCAGGAAGGCCTCGTCTTCTTGGCGAAACGGTATTACCTCCCCCTCTTTGCTCTGAGCATTGAGCAGCTGCAGCACTCCCAGTACCTCCTGCTGATTGGTAATCAATGGGAAGGAAATACTCGATTTAGTGTGGTAGCCCATCTCTTTGTCAAAGCGGCTGTTAAAATGATAGGGCGAAGCGGGATCGATGTGGTACATATCGGCGATATTGACCATCTTGCCCTGCCCCGCCACATAGCCGGAAATGGTGCTGTCGTTTATGTCCAGGGTGATGCTCAGGTATTTCGAGCGTTCATTTTCCGGTTTATCTTTGTCTAGCGTGTCGTTTTGGGCGCTGCGGATACACAGCCGCTGGTTTTCTATCGTATAGATGGAACCCGCATCTGCGTTAACAGTCCTCCGGGCTTCGTAGAGGATCTGCTCCAGCAACAGTTCCATATCCTGGGTCTGGTTTAGTTTCTGATCAATTTCCAAGATCAGATTCAGCTTTTCATCTGTCGTCATAGTCTCATACCGTGATTATTCAATGGAACCTCTAAAGGCGCCTCTAAAAATTCGCTTTTGTCTCCTTGCGAAGCTATTTTGGAGCGAGGAAGTGAAGCCGAAGAATACTTTGTTGTATGCTCCAATGCGAGCTGGCGTAGCATTGGAGAAATAGCAGGCCGTGCGCAGCAAAGAGCCTGCTTCCTCTCTTTGCTGACAAAGTTGTTCGTTTCAAAAGAGCGAGCAAGAGCGCAGAATGGAATTTTTGGAGGTGCCCTATAAAGTATAGCTTCCTTTCCTTGCAAAAAACCTGCGCCTGACATGAAAAGCCGCTTTCTCTAGCTTTCTTTGGGGCCAAAACCTCAAGCCCCGGAACGGCGGCAAAGCCTAACTAAAAAATGACTTCGTTACAAGAATAGCAGATCCGCCGGAAGCTGCCGGTGTTACGGAAACAAACTGGGCAGCCAGGTAGATAAGGGGGGGACATAGGTCACCAGCAGTACCAATACCACGGAAACCAAGAAAAACGGCACTACATAACGATAGATTCTGAGAAGCGGCTCCCGAAAGCGATAAGACGCGAGAAACAGGGAAAGCCCTACAGGTGGGGTAATGTAACCCAGCTCCAGGTTGGACAGGAAAATAATGCCCAACTGTTCTGTCGGTATGGTAAACGGTTCGCTCAGCGAACTGATCAATGGAGCCACGATGTAAATAGCAGAAAAGATGTCCAGAAAGCATCCTGCGAGCAGAAGTACTATGTTGGTCAGAAACAGAAAGCCCGAAGGATAGTCGATATTCTTGGCAATATAATCTTGTAAGGCGCCGTGGAAATTGAAGAATACAAAATGATCTGAGTAAGAACGGGCAAAACCGACCACCACCAGAATACCGCCCATCGTCACAAACAAATTGCGAAAAATCAGCAACAGCTGCCGGAAACCATAATCCCGGTGGATCAACATATTTAGAACCAGAGCGTAGCACACGGTCAGGGCACTGATTTCACGGGCCGTAACCTTGAAGTAAAAGTAGGCTAAAAAGATGAATATCGGCAGTAACAGTTCTCCGGCAGCCAGCCAGCCTTTGTACAGCAGGGCCTTCACACCCGGGTTGAGGATCAGGGGTTTACGTGAATTCTTGCGAGCCTGATAAACCACCATTACGCATAGTATCAGGGTGAACAACACACCCGGGAGCAGGCCAGCCAAAAACAGGCTTTTGATACTGACTCCAACTTTGGTGCCGTAGATGATAATGGGCAGGCTGGGAGGAAAGAGCAGGCCGATACTGCCGCAAGTCGTCAGCAGACCAATGGAAAAACCTTTGCTATAGCCGGCTTTCTGCATAATGCTGTAGAGCAGGCCGCCCAGTGCCAGTATGGTGACACCGGAAGCTCCGGTGACCACAGTAAAAAAGGTGCTGGTAATGATTACAACAATGCCTATACCACCAGGGATACTGCGGCATAGATGCTGGAAAAAGTTCACCAGGCGCTTGCTGGAGTTGCCTTCAGAGAGCATAAATCCCGCCAAGGCAAAAAGTGGCAGTGAGTTGAGATTGCCTTCTCCGGTGAACAAAGTATAGAAGGCATTGGGAATCAGTTCGACTTGGCCAAAGTTCAGGTTGAACAAAACATAACTGACTCCGACCAGTGTCAGGAAGATCGGAAAGCCCAACAGAAACAGGAGCAGAGTCAGGCCAATGAACCACGGACCGATCCGGGCAAAGTCGGTAAACAAATCCGCCTCGCGCGCCAGCAGCAAGTCCTGCTCCTCAAGGGACAGGTTGATGTCGTTCATGGAATAATGCAGGATCGAAATCTGCGATAGATGCCAGGCTAGGGCTAGGCCCCCCAGCACCAGAAATACTTGCAGCCACCAGAGCAGCGGAGCTTCTTCGGAAACATAGCGGGGGCTGCGAAGCATCAAACGTATAATAAACAGGGCAATCGACAGCGGGAAAAAGTATAATATCAGGCGCAGCGGTATCACTCCGACCATTTCATCGCCCAGAAAACTTTGCAGGAAAACCCAGGAAGAGATGCCAATCATTGCAAGAATGACCGTGGCCCAGAATAATTTGATGGAGCTCAGTAGCTGTTGTATGGGCAGGGGCAGGTGGATATTGATGATGGAAAGCCCCAGGTGCATGTGGCGGCGCTGGGTATAGAGCCCCGCACTCAGAGCCAGAATGAACAGCAAATGGCCGGAATACAACTCTGAACCGTGCAAGCCGGGCAGGTGCAGGAAGTTGCGCAATACGATTTCCAGGATGGGCAGGAAGAACAACAGGCTGACCACCGTAATATTGCTGATATCTTCAAAGCGGTTCAGCCATTTGAGCACTATCTGGTAGTAAGTCTTTCCGGTGGTGCTCAGGTTTCGGGCAGACATAGACCTCCCTTCGCCCTCATTTTAGGGCATCTCTTTGGGTAATCTAGGCGCCTTTCGTGCGGAACGGGCAAGGTTCTTGCAATAGAGGTGAGCTGAAGCATATTTTTAGAGGTCCCCTACAGTAAAATACACTTCAATCCACAGCCAAAATCTTGGCAACTCATAACGAAATAAGATGTTAAGGGCAGCTCTACGCAATTTCTTAGCGGGTCTGCACAATTTTTTGTGCGCGTTGGTAGAGTTCCTGCGGAATCACCCGATTAGGGCCGATCACATGAGGGTACCCTTTCTGGCGGAAGGCATTCTGCCATGCCTGCTCTTGTGCAGCTGTCAGATTGTGGACTTGCAGGCCATGTTTCTGCATCACAGCAAGAGCCTTTTCATCCTGTTCCAGGGCTACGGCGGAAAAATCGCGGATGATCTTCTTCATTTCGTTGCGAATCGTTGCCTGATCGGGAGCGCTGATACGTCGCCAGCTGCGGTTGGAAATCAATACGCCACCCAGCAGTGGAGCCATTTTTGAGTTGAGCATGTGGGGGGTAAAGGCAAACCACTGATAAGCCAGCGCCCCGATCGGGGCCGAGTTAAAGCCGCTAAGCAGACCGTTTTGCAGTGAAATAAAGGTGTCGGAAAGAGTTACAGCTGCCACCCGAAAACCCAGTGCCTGCCAGGCCGCCTGTAGCTCCGGTGAAGAAGGGTTAACCCCCAAGCGCACATTGGCAGTGTCTTTCGGAGAGCGAATATCGTCTTTGAAGAACATGTATATCCAGCCGGAGAAGGCCCAGCCCAAGACCTCGTAGCCTCTCTTGGCAAACTTCTGATTGAAGCCGGGGGCCAGCTCGTCCATCAGGTGCTGCAAGTCTTCTTCGTTTTGAATAAAGTAGGGCAGGCTCATGACCAGAGTCTCGGGAACTACCGATTTCATGGCAATTGCAGTAAAAACACCGGAATCTACCGAACCCAGGCGCATTTTGCGCAATACTTCAATTTCTTCACCAGCCAGGCCATTGCCGAAAACCCGGATTCGAACCCGGCCATTAGTCAGTTTTTCAATGCGCTCTACGCCGGCATACAGCGCATCGTTCCAAGGTGAATTGTCGGGCGTGATAGTCGCCAGTTTTAAGATGGTTTGGGCCTGTAATACAGGGAGCCCCGACACTCCTAAAGCCCCGATGAAGCACAGCAGTAATACGCAAATTCTGGAAAATCTGAATCTTAAATCTATTGAATCCATTGAAAGTAAACTGCTTTGAGGGCTTGTTTTATCAGTAAAAATCAAAAGCATCATGCCTCCTAGAGGAAATATTCGTCTGCTTTGTCAAGAAAATAGGCTGCCTGCTGCTGATAAATCAGTATCAGCAGGCGATTGGGAATATTTTCTTCCGCTTTAATTTCTAAAGCTTTGTTTAAGTATTCCCGAAAGCGTTGTTTGTCTTCTGTCGGGTTGGCCTGGTGGTTCTTGAGCCAGTTGGCCATAGCCACATACAGGCTGGGATCCTGACCAAGAGACAGGCGCAGGCCCTCGGCAAAATGGTGCTCGACGAGTGAGCGTTTGTCCTTCCAGTCAATGCCCCGACTGCTGTAATACTGTTCAAAAAATGGCTGTATCAATTCGGGACTGTGGCTCATGGCCTCGGCAATCTGTGAGTCGGGCAGAGAGCCCATCACCGTTACCATCGAAGTGTGCAGGCTGCCTTGGCTGTACTCGGACTCAAGCTGCAGGGCCCGCCACAACATCAGAATAGGCGGGGCAATTCCGGCTAATAGTTGGAAATCAAAGGGGTCCAAGGCAAAGGCTCCCAGCCAGGCTAAGCCCCCCCAGTATAGAAATGGTACATCTTGGCTACTCATCATCGAGAACAGTTCATCCAGATTATCGGCGGCAAATTTCCGACTGAACCCTCTGTTTTTGTAGCGCTGGCGCAGCCCTTCGATAATGCTGTCCCGGCCTCGTAAATACATGGCCTTGGTGCGAACCTGTATACGCTTTTTTTCTGCAAAAGAGTCCTGTTGCTCCATGCGAGGCTGCAGAAAACCTCCGGCGTACATCACCGCGATTTGACCTGCGCCATAATTCAGGTCAGGATTTTCCGGAGCCGCATCGCGTAGCAGTTCGGCCATTTTCAGCATGGTCGGCAGAGAGTTCTCGATTAGGATTGGATCAGAGTCACGGGTAAAGCTGTTCCCTTTATCACTGTCCTGGGTAAACATTTTGCCGATCGAGCCCAAGGCGGCCCGCCTGATTGAGGCACAAGAACTAAAAGCGAATACTCCAATCAATAAGATGGCGAGCAAACCGCACTTTTTCGAGCTGTATTTTCGTATTTTCATGAAGGACCTCAAAGTACGGTGTTCCCAAAAAATCTTTCTAATGTGCGTTCATTATTTTATACTTGTCCAGAATCTCTGTCCATAGAGGTAGACAGCTTTATAATCTGTTTCATAAACTCATCTTTGCCAAAGAGGTTGATAATGTCGAGCAGGATCAGATAGTGCTGTTCTTCCTGTACTACTCCGTGGACGTATTCGCCGCTGATACCGGAGATAATCTCCGGGGGTGGCTGCACTTCTTCCTGCTTGTACTGGATGACCCGGTGCACTTTATCAATAATAATACCTGCAAGGACATGTTCAATCTTCAAGATAATAAAACCGCTGAGCAGGCGCTCCTCTTCAGAAAGTCGGGCGGGCTCAATGCCAAAGCGCTTGTGCAGGTTAATAATGGGAATCACTTCCCGGCGCAGGTTCAAGATACCTTCAATATATGCAGGTACGCTAGGCATGGCACGTACTGGTTCGACACCATGAATTTCCTTGATATATTGGATGTCAATTCCATAGTATTCGCTACCAAGTTGGAACGTAACTAATTGTATTTGTTCGTCAGCCATTGGCAAAGCTCCCATGCCACTGCGCTGTTGTTTGCAGAGTGTCGGCGGTAAAGATAGCAAGCTCTGTAAAAATTGTGGGAACCTCTAAGAATTGCATCACTTTGCAGGGATTGTTGAATTGCTCCGCTAGGAAATTCAACAATCCTCACGAAGCTATCACAAAGATTTGGCTTAGAGCCTGTCTTTGATCGGTCTGCCAGAATACAGAGGCAGTCCATCCTACAGATAGCCCTGCAACTGTACAAGGGCGAGGAAGATTGGCGAGGAAGATTTCCGTATAAATTACCTGTTTGTTTCCAGCTCTTGTATGCGCAGTTTAATAAGGGCAGCTCTAAAAATTCCCCACCACAGAAAGATGCTGCCTTGGAAGTTGGCCTTCGGTACACCTTGAATTTCTGCCCTTCGTACCTCAAGGCGAAATTCTACGGCACTCAGGCACCTAGGAGCCCCCTGCACCCTTTCCGTGGCCTACTCCAAGCACCCCACCCTGCAACCGAGGGCTCCTGATGAAGGCGAAACCACAGAACACACCGAAGTGCTATGAGCATTAGTTCTTCTGCGTATTCTGTGTATTCTGTGCTTACAATCCGGCTCCATCTTTTTCGTGCTTTTCGTGGTTATAAAACAAAGTGAGACCGAGGGGGCTTGGTCTTTTCCGGTTGCGGAGCGCGAAGATTGGAAATTCAAGGTGTACCGAAGTACCTAGGCCAGTTGTCAAGGACAGCTTCCCAAGAAAAGCCAATTTTGGGAGATTTTCTTACAATTTTCTTGCCCTCCGCCGGAAAAGGTATATTGTCAAGGAGAGCAATCTATTCTATAATTCCTGTTTGCTCTTTTATTGAGACCATTCTGACTTTCGTCAGAACATCATCTTTATGCATTATTTTGCATAATAATACCAAGGAGTATTGCACTATGAAACAGGAATTCAGTAAAATCCGCACACCGCACACCGCACACCGCACACCGCACACCGCACACCGCAGCCCGTGAATCAAGGCTATACCGCAGGGAAATATATTTTTCTGCGGCCTTTTTGCGCCCATTTGCCCTCCTCCTCTTTCCGGCCCTCCTGCTTGGCTGCGACCCGCCCAGCGGATCCGGCGGAGGCTCCGCCCCAAACCCGCCTGCCCCCCCTGCCCCGCCGAAAAACTTGCAGAGCATCCTGCAAAGCGGAACCCTGCCGCGCAAATTGGAGCTGGCGGCTTACGATAAAGTTACCGCAGGTATTCTGGAAAATCTGGCCGGCGATACAGCCAAAGAACTGGGGATCATATATGTTACGCCAGATGGTGGCAGCACAACGAAAGACGGCAGCAGCTGGGAAAAGGCCCATGCCGCAGCAGGTCTCAAAACCGCCATTGACAACGCGGCAGCCAGCGCAGAGAAACCCTACCTGGTACTGCTGGCAGAGGGCAGCTACGCCATCAGCGAAACCCTGAGCATGAAAAACCATGTAGCCATCATGGGCGGCTTTAGCGGCAATGACTGGGAGGGTACGACCACCCTGAATGGCGGGGGCAGCACTCAGGTCTTTTCCAATACCAGCCTGGACAACACGGCTGTGCTCTCCGGAGTGACCATATCCAATGGTTTTACGAATCTTAATGGCGGCGGCATGTCCAATACCGATTCCTCGCCCACGCTCAGCCATGTTACCTTCTCCGGAAATGCGGCCTTTAGTGGCGGCGGGATGCTCAATACCAATTCCTCACCCACGCTCAGCGATGTTACCTTCTCCGGAAATGCGGCCGATTATGCCGGCGGCGGGATGTACAATACCGATTCCTCACCCACGCTCAGCCATGTTACCTTCTCCGGGAATACGGCCAAGTCTTACGGAGGCGGGATGTCTAATGAGAAGTCTTCCCCCACACTCACCAATGTTGAGTTCTCCGGGAACACGGCAGAAATATATGGAGGCGGGATGTTTAATGATGCTTCTTCCCCCACCCTTAACCATGTTACGTTCTCCAAAAATACCGCTAAAGCGCGCGGTGGCGGGATGGCTAATTCCAGCTCTTCCCCCACACTCACCAATGTTACGTTCTCCGAAAATACCGCTCCGAACAGCCCTGATAAGTATGACGTTTGATTCTGAAGATATGCCGGGGTGCGCGCGGACCTGGGGGGCCTTCGAGTTTGGCGGTGCGGCACCGTAGCTTCGCCAAACAAAAGAGGCAAGAGTCTGGGCTTACCCGCAATGACAAGTACTTGGTAATTTTAGAGGTTCCCTTTAGAACGCATTATCACGATAGAAGCCGAATTAAAAGCATCCCGGCAATTATGGACATCCGCTTCAATGCATCGCAAACCCAAATGGACAAACACTTTGCCGCCATGCAAACTCAAATCGGCAAACGCTTTGCCACTCTGCAATGGGGTTTGGGAATTGCGTTTATCATCACAACGTGCCTGCTGAGCAGTATACTGGGCATAATACTTGACAATTCCTGAGAGCCTCCCAACAGTGCCTGACAGCTCCTACAACACCCTCAAACAACGCTGGGGCGACCCCGAACTGCTGCGCCGTGCCGCACAAAAGCGTGACCATCTGAATTACCGGCGCCTCAGCTTCGGAGAAATCGACGCCGAAAGAGGAAGGTCGGGCCTAGCTGCGCACGGCCCTCCCCATTTCTCCCATGCTGCGCCAGCTCGCAAAAGAGGAAGGTCGGGCCTAGCTGCGCACGGCCCTCCCCATTTCTCCCATGCTGCGCCAGCTCGCATGGGAGCCTCGCAAGAAAAGCAAATTTTTGGAGATTTTCCTGCGATCTTCTTGCCCTCCGCGGGAAAATCGTATATTCTTTAAGAAGAATAAGCCATTTCATAAACCCATTTCATCTTTTATCAAAACCATTCCGACCTTGGTCGGAACATCATTATTATGCATTATTTTGCATAATAATACCAAGGAGTATTGCACTATGGAACACAAGTTCAGTAAAATTCGCTCATCGCTCATCGCTCATCGCTCATCGCTCATCGCTCATCGAAAAAATTAAAACCATATAGCAGGGGAAATTATTTCTCTGCGGGGATTTCATGCCCATTTATCCTTTTATTTTTCTGCTCCCTGGTTTTATGGGTCGCCTGCGATCCGCCCGATGATGGGGCCGATAATGGGGGCAATGACGGGGCGCCCCGCACGGTCCGTTTTGAAAAAACGATCATCGGCCTGCGCGAGTTCCTGCTCACCGTTACCGCAAACTCTGCCGGGACATACGAATTCATCCTCAGCGACTCCGCCGCCGCCCCCGCCTGGAGCAGCGTCAAAGACAATCCCGCCCTGATAACGCGCAGCTTTTCCGCCGAGAAAAACTACCAGCGGGGAATCTACTTCAGCGTCACCAAAGATTATGTGACCCCGCCGCACAACGCGGCGGTCGATCTGCGCACCGAGCCTGAACATAAGTATCCGGGCTTTATGAGCCCGGGGCAGCAGTACTACGTCCACGCCTATCAGAACGGGGCCCACCTCAAAAGCTCTGAGGCGATCAGCACCGAGAACTACCCCGATGCTCTGCCCGCTGCTATCACGACTGAATCAGAAAGAGATCTGCGCGCTACACCGGATACACCGGGCACACCGGGAGCCCCCATATCGGATTCCCCGCTCCGGGCCCTGTGGGGCATGGATATGTGGACAAAGAATATTAACGATGCTGCGATAATCGATGCTGCGGACAATCATAAAAGTCGTGTAACACTGCATCGCATCGAGGTGGGAAGCGGAGAAACCCTCTACCTGCCCATACGCAGCATTCAGACCTTTCCGGATCAGAATACTTGTTTTTTGGGTGCTGTGAGTAAATTATTTTTAAAAACCGGGTTCAATACGAGAGCAATTAATAATGCAGTGCATTTGGCTTACCCTCCAAAGGCGGGAAATTCCTATCATGCTGATAATCCTGAGGGCGGCTCGGTGTTGTTCCACGGGCATCCTTTTCAGGGAGCTCGGCGGCCCTACTACGATATGATGGGCCAAATCGATACCACCAAGTACAGTGAGGCTTGGATCACAAGTAACTGTGTGCCCACCGCGAATCTTATATTGAAACCTTCTTTTACTCTTGCGGCACCGTAGTTGAGGGGCGTCAGCTCGGAGAAAGGAAGGTCGGGCCTGGCTGCGCATGGCCCTCCCCATTTCTCCCATGCTGCACCAGCTCGCCATTTTTTAATTGCGCCATATGGACAAAACAGCTATATTGAAGCCATGGCAAGTTGCGACAGCGCGTACAAATACCTGTTCTCGAACCCGGCAATCCTGTGCAAACTCATCCACGCCTTCGTTGAGGAGGACTTTAGCGCCAAAATCCAGCCCGACAGCCTGCGCAAACTCGACCCGTCCCACCTCTCTGCCACGCTCCAGCAGCGCGAATCGGACCTGCTCTATGAGGTGCGCCTGGACAGCCAAGACAATCAAGATAACCAAACAGCCTATCTGTATATCCTGCTCGAATTCCAGTCCACAGCCCCCAAGCATATGGCCATCCGCCTGCTCAGCTATATATCCCTGTTTTACGAACGCCTCATCAAGGAAGGCAAAAACAGCAAAGGCAAGTTGCCCCCGGTATTTCCGCTGGTGCTCTACAACGGAGACCGCCCTTGGAATGCGCCCCGCAGCACCAGCGAACTGATCAGCAGCAACGAAATACCCGCAAAATACCTACCCCACTTTCAATATGCTCTCATTGACGAGAAGCGCATCCCCGACGAGAAAATCCACAAGCTGCACAACCTTATCAGCGCGGTGATTTGTGCCGAGAAGTACGGCAGACCAGGGGAGTGGGAAGCGCGAATCCCGCAAATCATAGAATTCCTGCGCGATGAACCCGGGCCCGAAATCACCATTTTCAGGCGCTGGATTGCCCTGCTGTTTGGCGAGGGCATGAACGAATCAGAATACAATCAAATCACCGCACCAGAGGAGGTACAGAAGATGTTGGCAACACTGGCAGACGATCTAAGAGCTGAAGGTCGGGAAGAAGGTCGGGAAGAAGGTCGGGAAGAAGGTCGGGAAGAAGGCAGACAAGAAGGCGAAAAACTGGGCATGCGGAAAGGCCGGGAAGAAGGCCGGGAAGAAGGTCGGGGAGAAGGACGGCGTGAAGCTGCCCGGAAAATGAAAGAATCCGGGCTGTCGATTGCGCAGATTGCAAGGTTTACCGGCCTGAGCCACCGCGAAATTACCGGGCTCTGATGCCGGACTGGCCTTGCCCCACAGTTTCCCGGCAGCTACAATTCAGGCATGGTCAGCCCCACGAACGACTTCTACTTCCGCTACCTGTTCGGCAGCGAACAGCACAAAGATCTCACGCTCGGCTTTATCAACGCCGTCCTTTCCGACTCCGGGCTGGGACCAGTGGCCGAAATCACCCTGCTCAACACCTTTAACCTGAAAAATACCGCAGCAGAGAAAGAAAGCATCCTAGATATCAAGGCCAAAGACGCAAAGGGCAGAATCTACAACATCGAAATGCAGAGCATCGGGAACCAAGTCTACCGGAACCGCAGCCTCTACTACTGGGCCAGATCCTACAGTGAACAGCTCAAAGAAGGCTCCATTTATAAAGATCTCCAGCCCGTCATCTGCATCAATCTGTTGGATTTCGATTTATTCCCCGAAAGCCGGAAGGCACACCAGTGCTTTCTGCTCACAGAACAGAGGCCGCCCCACGAAGTGCTGAGCGAGCACTGCATGCTGCACTTTATCAGCCTGCCCAAAGCCAAGAAAGAACAACTGAAAGGGCCCGCGCTGAGATCATGGGTGGCCTATTTCAACAAGGAGGGAGTCGACATGGAGGGCCTGACCACACTGCTCGAAAGTGATGAAATGATCCAGAAAGCGCACCGCGCCTACGAGGATTTCACCCGGGACACGAGCCTGGTAGCGCAATACGAGGCGCGGCTCAAGCAGAACCTAGATCAAAGCAATCGCGAAGATACCATCCGGCAGAAAGGACGGGAAGAAGGACGGGAAGAAGGACGGGAAGAAGGACGGGAAGAAGAACGGCGTGAAGCTGCCCGAAAAATGAAAGAATCCGGGCTGTCGATTGAACAGATTTCGAGATTTACCGGTCTGAGCCACCGCGAAATTACCGGGCTGAGAGAGGATAAATAGGAAGTCTGTGCAAGGAAGGTCGGGCCTAGCTGCGCACGGCCTCCCCATTTCTCCCATGCTGCGCCAGCTCGCAAAAGAGGAAGGTCGGGCCTAGCTGCGCACGGCCCTCCCCATTTCTCCCATGCTGCGCCAGCTCGCAAAAGAGGAAGGTCGGGCCTAGCTGCGCACGGCCCTCCCCATTTCTCCCATGCTGCGCCAGCTCGCAAAAGAGGAAGGTCGGGCCTAGCTGCGCACGGCCTCCCCATTTTTCCCATGCTGCGCCAGCTCGCAAAAGAGGAAGGTCGGGCCTAGCTGCGCACGGCCTCCCCATTTCTCCCATGCTGCGCCAGCTCGCATGGGAGCATCAAACCGCGGTACAATCGCCAGCAAAGACAAAGCAGAAGCGGCCCGATTGTACAATTCTCGCGAAGCGATACGATTTTTAAAGGTCCCTAAATTTGGATAATACTTTGTTGGAGAAAAATGTTTTAATAGTGGTAGCAAGGCTGGTAAAGGCAGTTTTATGAAAGATAAAATCGTACTCGCATATTCCGGTGGACTTGACACTTCAATCATTTTGAAGTGGTTGGAGCTCAGGGGTTTTGAGGTCATCGCCTATGTTGCGGACGTGGGCCAGAAAGAAGACTTCGCCGCCGTCCATCAAAAGGCACTGGCCACCGGTGCGAGTGCGGCTTGTGTCGAAGACCTGAAGCAGGAATTTGCCACCGACTATATCTACCCTGCGCTGTTGGCTAATGCTATTTACGAGCAGCGTTATTTGCTGGGCACTTCGCTGGCGCGGCCCGTTATCGCCAAACGTCAGATTGAAGTGGCACGGCGCGAGGATGCTGCGTATGTGGCACATGGGGCCACCGGTAAAGGCAATGACCAGCTGCGCTTCGAGTTGTCCTACTGTGCCTTGGCCCCCGACATACAAATTATCGCGCCATGGAAGGACCCAGAATTCCTAAGTGACTTCAAGGGCCGCAGCGACATGCTGGCCTTTGCCGAAAAGCACGGCATTCCGGTGGATGCCAGCAAAAAGCGCCCCTACAGCGAAGATGCCAACCTCTTGCACATCAGTCACGAGGCCGGAATACTGGAAGACCCAGCTATTCCTTGTCCCGAAGATGTTTATTCGATTACCCGCAGCCCGGAGCAGGCACCGGATCGAGCGACTATTATTGAAGTTACTTTTGAGCAGGGTATTCCGGTCAAAGTGCACAATCGCAGCGATGGTGCTGAAATCACAGGTGCTGTGGCCATCCTCAGCTACCTGAACGAGCTGGGTGGACTGAACGGAATTGGCCGCCTGGACATGGTGGAGAATCGCTTTGTCGGTATGAAATCGCGTGGCGTCTATGAGACACCGGGCCTGCAAATTCTGCTGGAAGCTCATAAGGACTTGGAGGGCTTGACCCTCGACCGCGAGGTATTGCAGTTGCGTGATGCCATGCTGCCGCGCTTTGCCACCGCGATTTACAATGGTTTCTGGTTCTCGCCGGAGCTGGAATTTATGATGGCGGCTATTCGTCAGAGCCAGCAGTATGTCAGTGGCATGGTGCAGCTCAAATTGTACAAGGGCAGTGCCTATCCGATTGCACGCAGCAGCCCGTATGCACTTTACAACGAAAAAATTGCCTCGATGGACGAAGCAGGTGGCTATGACCACAGTGATGCACGAGGGTTTATTTGCCTTCAGGCACTGCGCTTGAAGGCTTATTATGGCAGGCAGCGGTAGTTGCCCTGTGTTGCCAGAGCTTTATTTGACCAGGCAGGTGCGGCAATTTGCGAATACTTGTCGGATAATTATATAAGGGGGCCTCTAAAAATTCCAATTCTGCGCTGAATCGCGATCTTGTTGCCGAATCGCTTCGTCATCAAAGCCTTACCATACAACAAAGTATGCTTCGGCTTCCATTTCTCGCGCTCGGCAAAATCTCGCTCACTCAGCATCGAAACGCGGTGCTATTGCCGAGGCAAAGCAGGGCAATAGCACAATACTCGCGGAGCGATACCATTTTTAGAGGTCCCCATAATCCAATTGGCTGCCCGTTCCGTTTAGGTTCGGTCAGCCGCTTAGATATCTGCACCCTTAGCTCAGCCGGATAGAGCAACAGCCTTCTAAGCTGTGGGTCAGTGGTTCGAATCCACTAGGGTGCGTTAATAAAATATTACTATTAGTGATGTTATCTCAATCTTTTCTGATCAGAGTGGTTCTGGTAAAATTAAAGGGGACCTCTAAAAATTCCATTCTGCGCTCTCGCTCGCTCTTTTGGAACGAACAGATTTATCAGTAAAGCCTTATCATACAACAAAGTATGCTTCGGATTCACTTCCTCGCCATCGGCAAAATCTCGCTGATTCAGCATCAAAAGCGTATTTTTAGGGCTCCTCGGTATATCAAGTTGATTTTAGAGTCGCAGCTACCGGACTCAAGTATATCATCATTAAAAATGTTTCTGTATTCCTGTAACCCCTAGCCCTGGCTCTAACCGCTTGAAATATACTGTTCAACCCTTCCAGACGGGCGCTTGTCTTACCTGAGCGCCAGCGCTCCACCACCTTATCCCCATGTTTCTCCAAGCTATCCAATGCTTTAGCCATCGGCTCTAATAAATCCTGATCTTTTATCAGTTCTCTCGAATAATTGATAAATCTTCGAATCCTCCACTTGGCTCCCTGTAAAGTTTTCGCGCCTCTTATCCAAGCACATAGTTATGCCCTCGCTTGCTTGATGTCCCATCAAGTCCAATAGATTTTAAATTAGATAAATCTATTTGTTTTTTGCCTTCTTCAACGTAATGTTTGATAATTCTGGCAACTCTTTTATCTTCGATTCCAGTTTGTCTGGCTACTGAGAGCATAGGCATTTCACGCATGAGAACAGCCTGCTCAAAGAGTAAGGTAAAAGAGCTTCCATTTCTTGCCCATGGGACCAGAATACGCCTGATACCATGCTCTAAACATTTTGTTCGGGGTACTTTTGCGCGGATGTAGCAATGGTGTTGAAAGAAGTTTAAATGCCGCCATTCAAGTTCTTTAAAGTCGTGAGCAGGGCACATTTTCTTACACTCACGGATACTTGGAGCCACGCTCAGCTTTAATTGCGATGTGTAATTCGTGAGGCTGCTTCTCTGAGTTCCTGACTGATAATCTGCCATGGTTCGCTCAGGCCCAAAATTAAAAGTTGCTTATCGTTCATTTCCCCATTGTATCATCTTTACCTAGTATCATCTTTACCTAAAATCCACAAGACGTGCCGAAGAGCCAAAAAATTGTACAGCTATGCTCGTGTTGCTAAAGATATTGCAGTAAGCAACACTTCGATTAAAACCTATCGGTCTGTAAGTGGAGATACAAGATTCTTCGATACGCCATTAAATCTAATTGAAACAGGCAAATCAGCGTATGTGCTCAGAGAGATCAGCAAAGAAGAGGCCGGAATACCTGAGACTATACGCGGGCCGCTTTCGATGCGTTACGAATAGAACGCGCTTGCCTTCCAATAAAAAAAACTGCCGGAGGCAGTTTTTTTTATTGGAAGGCAAGCGAAGCGGACTTGAGGATCATTGCAGAATGGCCGATACAGCTAGCAAACTGTCCGACTATTCTCCGGTGGACTGCAATGTTATGGTACGATCTATGAAGCAATCTACAAATAAGAAAAGCTCTAAAAATTCGCTTTTATCTTCATGCGAAACCATTTGGGACGACAGCGAAGAAGTGCAACATACTTTGATGTATTATACAGGCATCCATGCCGAAGTATGGAAGAAAACGCAGACCGCTCCAGCGCGTGACGCGCAGCGCGGGAGAACGGGGAAGGGCCGTGCACAGCCAAGCCCGAGCTTCCCTTTAAGCAAGAGCCTGCCGCCTCTTCCGACAAAGCTGCTTGTTTCAAAAGAGCGAGCAAGAGTGCAGAATGAGATTTTTAGAAGAGGTGTCCCTGGGCGCCTGCTCAGTTTTGTTGCGCTGCTGCTTGCCTTAGTTTCGCCGGGAGTTCTGGCAGCCCAAGAGCTGAAGCGCAGTTTTATCGGCATTGAACTGGGACAGACCATCGATGAATTCCGGAGCCAGGTTAGCAATCGTGAAGCAGAACCGACCCGGCAATTAGACTCCACGCTGCCGGAAAGTTACTATTACTTCCTGTACGACCTCTATCTTTCCGAAATTGAAGAAGGCGGCAAGCAGGAAACACTGGTAGAAGTAAAGGGCAATGGCTACGTTGATAAAGGCGTGTTTCAGTTTGCAGCCTCCGGCGGGGAAACCAAGCCCCGGCTGGTAGCAATTACAATTTTCCTGAACCCCCGCTGGAGCTCCTACGACCAGATCTTTCAAAAGCTGACTCAAGATTACGGAAATCCCTTGCAGCTAAACCCTCAACGCAGCATCTGGAGGAATGAACAGACCGTTGTAAGTCTGGAAAAACAACTGCGCTACAAAATCATCGACAAAGAATACTTGGATGAACTGCGGGCCCGGAACCAAGAAGATTACGATATATACCGCTACAATTACGAAGAATTCCTGAAGAAATTTTGACCAGCCCGCATCTCACTGAAAACAACCGGATAGAGGCCACGGGGACGGTCGAAAAACTGGTTTCCGGGGGCAGCGGCCTGCTGCACCACCCGCTGTTTGGCATCTGCTTTGTGCCACAGGTACTGCCGGGAGAGCTGGTCCGCTTTCAAATTAAAAGGCCTGCCAAAAATTGCCGCTCCCACCACCATGCCCACCTGCTGGAGGTGCTGCGCCCTGCACCACAGCGCGTGCAGCCGCGCTGTGTGCACTACGGCGAATGCGGCGGCTGCGACTGGCAGCACATTCACTATTCGGCCCAACTCGAACTGAAAGCAGAAATCGTACTGGAAAACCTGGAGCGACTGGGTTCGGAACGCAAAGCAGAAAATGCAAAGCAAGTGCCGCAGGACTACCGGGCACTCATGCGTCCTCCCATACGGGAAAGTGCGGACTCAAATGCCGTCACAAATCATGATTCTGAAGCAGGCTGGGGCTACCGACAGCGTGCCCGTTTTTTCTATCAAGCAGAGGCCGGTAAACCGGTTGGCAAACCGAGCTTCCGCAAGCGAGAGAGTCGCGAACTGGTTGAAGTACCCCACTGCCTGATACTGCATCCCCGTATACAAGCGGATCTGACCACTGAAAGCCTTGTAGAGAATATCCCTCTGGCAAAGCACAAAGAAGCTGAGGTCGGAGAGCTTTATGTCTTTGTCGATGCAGAAGGCTGCCATTATTACTGCGAGTGGCAGGAGGCAGGCGGTGAGCAGGCAGAGTTTTGCTACCGCTGGGGTGCTGCCCTGCCCCATTTGCCGGAAGCGGTCAAACTACACAGTCACGCCGGGCTGTTTTTCCAGAGCAATGCCAAGGTGTTGCCCCTCTTGCTGACCGAACTCCGGAACAATCTGGGCCCGCTGCTGCGACGGCTTCGCGGGGCCTTTGTCGATCTGTATGCCGGAGTCGGTTTGCTCAGCCAGTGCTTCGCACCTTTTCTCTCAGACTTGAGAGCGGATGGCGTGGCGGTGCCGCGCTTTGCCGTGGACCGCAGCTCCAGAGCCTTTGACTACCTGAAGAAAAACTTGGCAGGCAAAGGCTTTCAATGCCATCTTGCGGATGTCGGCACCTTCCTGAAAAAAATACTAGGGCAGAATCCGGCGATACTACAGGGTGCTTTTGTCGTGGCAGACCCTTCGCGCAATGGCCTAAGCTCCAGCGCAGCCAGAAATTTGAATCGTTGTGGCGCAAATTATATCCTGTATTTATCGTGCGATGCGGCCAGCTTTGCCCGCGACATCGGGCGATTGGCTTCCGGTTATCAGATAGAATACTGGCAACTGGTGGATTTCTATCCCCAGACTCACCACATTGAGGTATTGGCCCTGCTGCGCAGTCGCTCACAGGAAGCAATGCCCGACCTGACCCGCCAAATATAATACTAATGGGACCTCTAAAAATTCCAATTTTGCGCCGGATTCGGTCTTTTTCACGGAGCAGCTTTGTCAGGAGAAGCCGCAGGCTCTTTGCCCAAAGGGAAGGTCGGGCCTAGCTGTGCATGGCCCTTCCCCGTTATCCAGCGCTGCGCGTCTCGCGCTGGAGCGGCCTGCATTTTCTCCCATGCGGAAGCATGGGAGCCTGTGCCATACAGCAAAGTATGGCTCGGCTTCCGTTCCTCGCTGCCGCAAAAATGAAGGTTGGGCCTGGCTCTGCCCGGCCCTCCCTCGGTTCTCCAATGCTGCGCACGGCCCTCCCCTCATTCTCCCATGCTGCGCCAGCTCGCCCAGTTCCCAAAGAGGAAGGTCGGGCCTGGCTGCGCACGGCCCTCCCCTCATTCTCCCATGCTGCGCCAGCTCGCATGGGAGCCTTCGTCTGGCATCAAAAAGCAGAGCGATTGTACCATTCTCGCGAAGCGATACCATTTTTCTTGACTTTAAGGGGACCTCTAAAAATCGGCATTGCGATGTAAAATCAAAAATCCTTCCTTAATCATAACAAAATGGCTCCTCGGTATATCAAGTTGATTTTAGAGTCGCAGCTACCGGACTGGCGAGCAAGTATATCATCATTAAAAATGTTTCTGTATTCCTGTAACCCCTAGCTCTGGCTCTAACCGCTTGAAATATACTGTTCAACCCTTCCAGACGGGCGCTTGTCTTACCTGAGCGCCAGCGCTCCACCACCTTATCCCCATGTTTCTCCAAGTTATCCAACGCTTTAGCCATCGGCTCTAACAAGTCCTGATCTTTTATCAGTTCTCTCGAATAATTGATAAATCTTCAACTCCGAACTCTCAGAATCTGTTTGGGTCTTGGCTAGTTAAGAGGTGATTCTCTGAGTAATTTTAATAGGATTCATTGTAGATCCTGGTTACGATAATTTCATTCTATAGGAAACCTCTAAAAATTCCAATTCCGCGCTGAATCGCGATCTTGTTGCCGAATAGCTTCGTCAGCAAAACCTTACCATACAACAAAGTATGCTTCGGCTTCACTTCCTCGCTGTCGGCAAAATCTCGCTGATTCAGCATCGAAAGCGAGTTTTTAGAGGTTCCCTATAGCAGAACACTAGAGTTGATACGGGCTCCGTTTCGGGTATGGGGGCTGGTTGTTCGGCGGCTTGTCCATCGCATGTTACATATTAGTGATTATGTTTCGCGGGGGAAGTTTTTTGGTGGGAGAATACGGTTTCTGTGGAAAAATTCGCGGGAAGAGAGAGGGCTCCGGCCTCTGGAATGGGCCAAATTCATCAAAAATACATGTCTCAGAGCTGCGAAGAACTCGGAAGGTTCCGCCACTTCAGAGGAGAAACCCCTGTTTTTTTCTTAAACAGACGGGAAAAGTAGTACTGGTTTTCGAAATTCATGCGAAAAGCAATCTCTTTAATGGAAAGAGTAGAACTGGAAAGCAGCTCTTTTGCCTGCTGGATTCGAAGTTGCAGAAAATATTGATATGGAGTCATTCCAGTATAGTTCTTGAATATGCACAGCAGGTGCTTATAAGATACACCGACTTCGGCCGCAATATCTTCCACCTCAATACCATCTTCAGCATGTATCATCATTATGGAGCGAGCGGCATCCACCAGTTTGTTATCTCCACAGGATATTTTTTTCTGTAGCCGGATCGAATGAATATGGGCCAGTAACTGATATATCAAGGCCCCGAGCAGCATTTGAAAGCCTGGAATTTGTTCCCGACACAAACGTATGATCTGATCAAAATCTTCCAGGATCTTCTGCTGCAGGCCAATGTGTAAAATTGGCTCAGTAGTTGATATAGAACCATTTTCGTACAGGTTAGTAACGTGGCTCCCGGAGAACCCTACCCAATACTCGTTCCAGCCTACGTGTGTGTCCGGGCTGTAAGCGTGTCGGACTCCTGGGAACAGTAAAAAGATATCCCCGGCAACAATGTCGCTCCGACACTCTTCTGGTCCTTCAAACCAACCCTTCCCCGCGCTGATGTAGACAATCTGAAACTCTCGCAGAATCCTGCCTGTGGTAACGCTGGCGATATAGGAACGAGGATGTTTTTCCGGGCGGGGGGGATAAGATGAATCGGGCGGTATCTGGGTATACCCTGCGTCGTGGCAGTGTATTCCCCAGCGGACGGCCTCATCGCTGATCGGCAGATACCGGGAGAAGCTATGCAAACTCATAAAAAAAGTATATCTAAAAAGAGAATAATGTCCATTTCTTTCTCCCAAAACCCGTGTTAGAATCCTTCAATAGTTACCAGTAATAAGTAAAACTGGCTTAGATTAATGATATTAAAATACGGCTGAGACCTGTCTGAAAATGTGTCCATGGGCGAGAAAATGGGGAGAGAAAAATGAATCAATGGCAAAATCTGGAAATGCTCGGAGCGGCCCACAAACCTCGCATTGGTCTGTATACCTCGGGGCTGCAGGCCTACTGGCCTCAATTTGAAGGTCTCAGGGAGCGTCTCATCGCCTATGGCCAGTTTATGGAACAGCGTATGAGCGGTCTGGGGGCTGAGGTCCACAATTTCGGCCTGGTCGACAGTGATTCCGTCGGCAGGAAAGCGGGAGAGTGGTTTCAGAGCCGGAATGTAGATTTAATCTTTTGTCATTGTGGTTCTTATTTCTCCAGTGATGCGGTTCTTCCGCTGCATCAGATCTGCCGGAAGCCAGTCGTGATTTTGAATCTGCAGCCGACGGCTGCGATGAACTATGAACAGACCAATACGGGCGAATGGCTGGCCCACTGCGTGGCCTGTCCCGTTCCCGAGTTGGCCAATGCTTTCCACAGAGCCAATATTAACTTTGAAATCGTCAATGGACTTCTGGGCCTGGACCAGACTCCAGAAATATCGCTGACTGATGAAGTTACTGCCCACAGAAAGGAGGCAGTACGCGCATGGAGCGAAATTGAGCAATGGATCCAAGCAGCCTGTGTACAGAGGACTTTACAGCGCTCCAGATTTGGTTTTTTAGGTCATAATTTCAGGGGAATGCTGGACCTGTACAGCGACTTTACCATGATGCAGGGACAGGCAGGCATACACGTGGAAGTTTTGGAAATGTGCAACCTAAAGCACTTTCTTGACAATGTCGGTCCTGAAGAAATCCAAAACAAGATTCAGCTGATGGAAGAGTTTTTTGAGATTTCCGGCGATTCCCCCTCAGATCCTATTGCCAGAAAGCCTACAAAGGAACAAATGGAGTGGTCGGCCAGGGTTGCCGCCGCCCAGGAGAAAATGGTGCGCCATTACAGGCTGGACGCTCTGGTTTATTACTATATGGGTACTGATGATAACGAATATGAAAAGATCCAGGGTGGCTTTATTGTCGGGCATTCCCTGTTGACCGGACAGGGTATCCCCTGCGCCGGGGAAGGGGATCTGAAAACGGGCCTTGCCATGAAGATCTGCGATATTCTCAATATTGGGGGTTCCTATTCGGAGATTGTCGCCATGGATTACAATCGAGACACGATTATCCTGGGACACGACGGGCCGTTCCACATCAAAATTGCAGCTAAAAAGCCTGTTCTCAGAGGTATGGGTGTTTATCACGGCAAACAGGGAAGCGGGGTTTCTGTCGAAGCCAACGTGCTTGAAGGGGCGATCACAACACTCAATGTAACCCAGACAAGAGAAGGGAAATTAAAGATGATTGTCAGTGAGGGTGAAGCGATAGCGGCCCCCATTCTGAAAATCGGCAATACTCAAACCCATATATCCTTCTCAGAACAGCCGGATCGATATATGGACCGTTGGTTTGCCGAAGCCCCGACACACCATTGTGCTCTGTCCACAGGGCACAATGCGGCCCTGTTTAAGAAAGTAAGTCGTTTGCTGGATATTGATCTGGTAAGCCTGCAATAACCAATTTTTATCGGGAGATACAGTCGTGTATACAAATATAGAAAAGACTTATGAACATGTCAAAGAAGTTTATGCCGGGATTGGCATTGATACCGATGCCGTGATTCAGAGAATTGATAAGATTCCAATATCGATTCACTGCTGGCAGGGAGATGACCTTATTGGTTTTGAGGATCGCAGCCAAGGATTAACCGGGGGCATTCAGGCGACCGGGAATTATCCGGGAGGGGCCAGAACCATTGATGAATTGCGTATGGATATGGAACAAGCCTTCAGCCATATTCCCGGCGAAAAGAAAATCAGTTTGCATGCCATTTATCTTGATACTAAAGAAAAGATCCCGCGCGATGAAATCGAACCGGAGCACTTTTCATCGTGGGTTTCATGGGCTCGGGAAACGGGGATCGGTCTGGACTTTAATCCAACCTGCTTTTCCCACAAGCTCGCCGATGACGGTCTGACGCTCAGCCACCCTGATGAGTCCGTACGCAGTTTCTGGATCCGGCACGTACAGAAATGTAGAAATATCAGCGAGTATTTCGGCAGGGAATTAGGGCAGGCTTCAGTCATGAACATCTGGATCCCGGACGGATTTAAGGACGTTCCTGCAGACCGACTGAGTCCTAAAATCCGCTTACAGGAATCACTGGACCAGTGTCTCGCAGAAAAGAAAGATAAGCGTTACAACATCGATATTTTAGAGGGCAAGCTTTTCGGTTTGGGACTGGAAAGTTATGTTGTCGGTTCGCATGAGTTTTATGCTGGTTACGGCGTGAAAAACAACGTAGGGGTTTGCTTCGATACCGGGCATTTTCACCCGACAGAAGCGGTCTCCGAGAAGCTTTCTTCGGCATCGCTTTTTTTTCCGGAGATACTGCTCCACCTCAGCCGTCCAGTTCGATGGGACAGCGATCATGTGGTCACGCTGAATGAAGAGCTGATTGCTATTGCCCAGGAGGTACTCCGGCACAAATTGGAGAACAAGGTTTATGTTGGACTCGACTATTTTGATGCGAGCATCAATCGAGTTGCCGCGTGGGTTATCGGTACCTGTAATGTCAGAAAAGCTTTGTTAATAGCAGGTTTGGAGCCTTTTCCTCTACTTGCCAGTGCCGAACAGGATTTTGATTTTACCAGACGTCTGGCATATCACGAGGAATTTAAGAGCTTCCCGTGGCAAATTGTCTGGGCCTATTATTGCGAGCAAAAGGGGGTGTTGTGCGGACTCGAATGGATTAAAGCGATTCAGAGCTACGAGAACAATGTTTTAAAAAAACGTAGTTGAATGGTTTATAATTAAAAGGATTTATATGTAAAAACATCTTACAGGTATTTTTACAGACAAACTAAAACGGAGAATCATACATAATATGAGCGAAAAAATTGCGTTTACGATGAATCTAAAACCAGGTTGTGCAAAAGAATATCGAAAGCGACATGATGAGATATGGCCAGAATTAGTAGAGCTTCTGCGCAACACTGGTGTCAGTGATTACAGTATTTTTCTGAACGAAGCAAATATGTTGTTCGCGGTATTGAGCTGTAATGATGAAGCAGCGTATCAGGCTTTACCACAGAATCCGCTCATGCAGCGATGGTGGGATTATATGGCCCCACTGATGGAAGTTTTACCGAATAACGAGCCCGTGTGTAAAAGAATGACCGAAGTTTTTTACTTGAAATAAAACTTTGGATATATACCAATTGGATAAAGCAATGAATAATGAATTGATTTTAGAAGTGAAAAATATTACAAAAAATTTCCCGGGAACAAAGGCTCTTGATAAGGCGAAATTTCAGTTATATCGTGGAGAAATCCATGCGTTAATGGGAGAAAATGGTGCTGGTAAGTCTACATTTATTAAAATATTGACAGGAGTGCTACAGCCTGATGAAGGAGATATTTTATTAGATGGAACAAAAGTATATTTTTCAAATTCAAGAGATGCGCGAAAGCAAGGAATTGTGGCGATTTATCAGCACGCTACATCTTATCCTCAACTGACTGTTTCCGAGAATATTTTTATTGGTCATGAGATCATATATAGAAGTGGATTCCTCAATTGGGGAGAAATGCACAGACAGACTAATATTCTTTTAGCCGAGTTGGGAGTTAATTTTGATGCCAGAACAATCATGAGTGATCTTAGTGTCGCTCAAAGACAAATTGTTGAAATTGCAAAAGCACTTTCTGCAAATGCTCGTATAATTATTATGGACGAGCCTACTGCAGCATTATCCCAAAAAGAAAGCGAAGAGCTGTATAAAATTGCTGAATCACTTAGAGATCAAAATTTTGTATCAATTATCTTTATTTCTCACCGTTTTGAAGATATATATCGACTTGCAACACAAGTAACAGTATTTCGAGATTCAAAATATATTGGCTCTTGGCCCTTACATGTTATTACAGAGGAAAAACTTGTTACTGCCATGGTTGGCAGGAAAATCAGCGAACAATATCCGAAAACAGTCGCACGTATTGGTGCAGAACTGCTGCGAGTTGAAAAACTCAGCAGACTGGGTTCTTTTTCGGATGTCTCTTTTGCTGTACGTTCTGGGGAAGTTGTAGGATTGACGGGGCTGGTAGGATCAGGAAGGACTGAGATTTGTGAATGTATTTGCGGCATACACAAGCCTGATACAGGTAATATATTTTACAATGGCGATAAAGTAAATCTCTCATCACCGATAGATGCCATCAAATTAGGAATCGGCTTTCTTCCTGAAGATCGACAAAAAGAGGGACTCATATTAGACTGGAGTACAATGTATAATATTACAATATCTATAATAACTAACATATCCAATAAGATAAAATTTATCAATTCTAAAAAAGAAAAGGAATTTGCAGACTATCTATTTAATAAAGTCAATATCAAAGCGAATTCTGTACTTACGAAAGTCAATGAACTCTCAGGCGGCAACCAACAAAAAGTTGTTGTTGCAAAGCTGCTTTCATTAGATAACTTGAATCTTGTTGTATTGGATGAACCGACAAAAGGTGTAGATGTGGGAGCAAAGGCCATCATTCTAAAGATTGTAAATAATTTAGCCCGTGAAGGGTATGGCGTTTTATTGGTTTCGTCTGAAATGCCGGAAATTCTGGGGATGTGCGATACGGTTTGTGTTATGCGGGAAGGTAAATTAGTGTGCTCGATGAAAATCGAAAATGCCTCGCAAGAGGCTATATTATCTGCGGCAATGGTATAAAGATTCCCATGCAGATAGAAACTCGGATCTACTTTTCAGGAGATTGATGACAGCATGTTCATAAAGCACGGTAGAGAAATAGGATTATTTTTATTTATAGTTCTGATCATGCTATTATTAGGCATGAGAAATCCTAAATTTTTTTCAATAGAAAATTTGGATGATATGCTAAAAAGTACTGCTATTCTGAGTATCCTTGCACTGGGCATGTTATTGGTGATGGTAACACAGGGGATTGATCTTTCAATTGCTTCAAATATGGCACTATCTGGCATGCTCACTTCTATTTTAGTACGAGATTATCCGAATATACTGACTATTATACCAGTTACTGTTGGACTTCTGGTGGGTGCTGTAAATGGTTTTTTAAATGGCCTGCTGATTACCAAAGGTAGAATTTTGCCCATCATAGTGACCCTCGGAATGATGTATATCTCGAGAGGAATGACATTTGTCATCAGTCAAGGTAAGTGGGTTAGCTCATATCAGTTTACAGACCAATTTTTATCTTTGTCTAATGGACGCTTCTTGGGGATCAATAATCTCATTGTAATAGCTATCTTATTATATATATTTTTCATATTTTTTATTAAGTATACTCCCACAGGCAGACGAATATATGCAGTTGGGAGCAGCGAAGAGTCTGCCTATATCAATGGTCTAAATACCCATAGGCTGGTAATTCTTGTTTATACCATTATGGGACTGCTGGCAGGATTATGTGGGATTCTATGGGTGGCACGTTTTGCTTCTGCCCAAAGTGACAGTGCCATTGGCTATGAATTTACTGTTATTGCAGCCTGCGTACTCGGTGGTGTCAGTCTGCAAGGTGGTTACGGTAAGATATCAGGTGTTTTTCTAGGTGTGATCTTACTGGGAATTCTTCAAAACGCCCTTCCTTTAATAAATATATCTCCATTCTGGCAAAATGCGCTGCAAGGGACAATTATTCTGTTCGCCGTTATTTCTAATGTTTTATCGGAAAGAAAAATAAAAAGAGCCGCACTCAGGAGCCAACATAGATGAAAGCAGTTAAATGGGAACTTCTTCTGGCGATGATCTTGGTGCTGATCAATATACTGAATGCTTCGATCTCTCCATATTATTTGAGTTATAGCAATATAACCAGCACTTTGGCAGGGTTTTTAGATCGCGGTTTTATGGTATTTGCAATGGCCATGATTATGATCATGGGAGACATAGATATATCTGTAGCTTCTATTACAGCCCTATCATCTGTTATAATGGGATTATTATTACAGAGTGGAATTTCAGAATATTTAGCAATACTAGCGGCTTTGATAATAGGAATATTGTGTGGATTTATTAATGGAATTATTTTAATAAAATTTAAAGAAATATCTTCTGCTATAGTTACAATTGCCACAATGATTCTATATCGTGGAATTGCATATATAATACTAAAAGATCAAGCTGTGAATGGATTTCCTGAGTCTTTTTCATATTGGGGCTGGGGATCATTTGGAGAAGTACCGTTTATTATTATCTTATTTTTTATATTTGTCATATTTTTCTTGTTATTGTTGCACAAAACTGTCATTGGAAGATGGACTTATGCAATCGGTAGTAATCGAAAAGCCAGCTATTATGCTGGAGTGCCTGTGGATAAAATTAGATTACTGTGGTTTTCGATGTCCGGCTTGATGGCATCTTTTTCGGCGATATTTCTGACTTCGCGAATGTCTAGCAGCAGGCCGAATGTAGCTTTAGGGTACGAGCTGGAGGTTATTACTATTGTTGTATTGGGAGGTGTCAGCAGTTCTGGTGGTAAAGGGAATATGTTTGGTGTCATTCTGGCAGTCTTTGTTATCGCATTAATGAAAAATGGTCTTGGTCTTATTAATATGAATTCACAGAGTGTATTTATATTTACAGGACTCTTATTGCTTATTGTAACTTTAATTAATGGGGTTAAAAATAAAACAGATTAATTGGTTTTGTATAAAACCAAATCAATTCACAGGAGGTTGTTATGAAACAACAACATACGATAATAGGAGTACTGCTTCTATTATCATTATTCTTCCTTCCATTTGTTTTGATGGCAAGGGGCGAAAGTAGTGGTGGTGATGCCAAGAGATTTGCTGTGGTTTTTAAAAATACTGGCAATCCTTACGGAGAAAAGGAAATGGAAGGTTTTAAAAATGCCATTGAAGAAGTTGGTTATACGGCTATTCTCAAAGCACCTGCTCAACCAACCGTTGAAGGCCAGATTTCTATTATCGAAGAACTGATAGCACAGCGCGTCAATGTAATCGCTATGGTGGCCAACGATGAGAATGCTTTAGTTCCTGTTTTGAAAAAAGCGATGAACCAGGGCATTAAGGTTTTGTCATTAGATTCTTCAGTTGCTCCGGCAGGTCGCATGGTGCATGTCAACCAAGCTGATCCGGAGAAAATTGGAAGTTTTTTGATTTCGACTATTTCAGAAATGGTTGATGGTCAGGGTGAGATTGCAATTTTAAGTGCTACATCGCAGGCCTCTAACCAAAATCTCTGGATTGAATGGATGCAAAAAACACTAAGTGAAAGCCAGTATTCTCAATTAAATTTGGTAAAAATTGCTTATGGCGATGATCTGCGGGATAAAAGCGTTTCTGAGACAGAAGCTTTGTTGAAAAATTACCCAGATTTGAAAGGCATTATTGCTCCTACTACTGTAGGTATCGCCGCAGCAGGGTTAGTGCTTCAGCAAAAGGGATTAGGCGGCAAAATAATGCTTACGGGCCTTGGACTTCCCAGCGAGATGGCCAGTTATATTAAGGATGGTATCTGTGAGTCAATGTATTTGTGGAATCCTTTAGACATTGGTTATCTTGCAGGGGCCACAGCAATAGCCCTGGACAAAGGGGAGATTACCGGCAAGGTCGGAGAGTCATTCCAAGCTGGGAGGCTTGGAAAACGAAGCATTATTGCTGCTGATGGGGGGACAGAGATCATGCTAGGAGAACCTTTTCGATTCGATAAAAACAATATTGATGAATGGAAGTCAATATATTGATGAATGGAAGTCAATATAGGGGACCTCTAAAAATCGGCATTGCGATGTAAAGGGAACCTCTAAAAATTCCAATTCCGCGCTGAATCGCGATCTTGTTGCCGAGTAGCTTCGTCAGCAAAGCCTTACCATACAGCAAAGTATGCTTCGGCTTCGCTTCCTCGCTATCGGCAAAATCTCGCTGATTCAGCATCGAAAGCGAATTTTTAGAGGTTCCCTAAAATCAAAAATCCTTCCTTAATCATAACAAAATAGCACAAAAAATAGTTGGATCCAGATTAATTACGATCAATAAATTCTAATAAAATTAGAATTTACATAAAAAAATCATTATTTACAGCATTTTAGATACAATTATCCACTATTATGCTGTAATTGAAACATATTTTAACATATTATACACAGTATTTCGTAACCCCATACGAAACCTTACCCGATCTATCCCTATACATCGCAACTCTAATCCCCTATTCATGCAATTGCGAAACCATGCAAATATATGCTCCACTTTCGCCCGGGTCTTTGACTTGCGGCGGTTACTTTCTAATTGCTTCTCTGTAAGTGAAGTATCTCAATATTTTCGGTGATGAATAAAGTTCCTCCGTAGTTCATTTGTTATCTTTTCACTTCGATACGCACTATCCCCATATATCTGCGTGACGCCTCAAAATAGCTGCAAGCACCTGTGAGTCGTGCACATTAGCTGCACTTACTTCGTAAGCTAAACTGCTCGTTAGTCGCCGTTGCAATGTGATTTTTGTATCCGTAGTGGCTTTTGCTATTTTTCTTTGTCCACCTTGCATCCGTATCTTTTTGCCTCATTTTATTCTCGTTTTCCTTGAATGATGGAGGGATTTCATCATTTTTGATCTGCTGGTTTTCTTCTCTGGTATTGCGCTGCACAGGCACTTTGACAAAGCTGGCGTCTACAATATTCTCTTGATTTGGACTTCCATGGCATCATCAGAGAGGTTGTAGGTTTCCTGAAGGATGAGAATGCGCAACATTTGGGAGACAGGGAATCTTGGCCTTCCAGAATTATTTTTTCTTTTTAGAGATATTTTGAGAAATAGTCTCTGAGATTCTATCCCAATCGATAGATTTTTTAAGTTCGAATATAAAAGGATTTGTACGTTTTACATCCTGATATATTATTTCACTTGTCATTTCAATCATAATGATCCTCCAATATTATTGTATTGTAATTGAATAATTGTGATTTGTCCAGTGCTGGATTTTTAGAGGTGCCCTTTAATTCTGGTGGCAAAAGATGCTCGAAGGGAAGGCATTTTAAGTGCTTCTTCCAGTACTTTGATCTCGGGAGGATTCACCTTGACTTTGATTGGAGCAGACATACTTCTATTATACCATTATCCATTTTTTTGTATATAGCAGAACACTAGGTCTGCTACAGAAAGTTCTTCGTTGTTTTCCAGTAGTTCGCAGATAAAGGCCTTGCGTTGTTCGTTGTTCAAATTGTCTTTCGGTACTTTTTTTGCCATAGAATACACTCAGGATATACTCGTTTCATCTAGTCTGAAACCATCTATTAAAGTGATTCTGGCCGCGCTGTGCAAGGATTTGAAACTCAGCAAATCACAGATGATATCCTATTCCTTTCTGTAAAAACAGTTAATTGTATTTAAAACTTTTCAAATATTTTTCTTGACAACAGAAGATTCTCATAGTAACATAAATACAATACGAAAAGGACATTCTAAGGTAATTAAAAGTTGAACTCATGAATCGCAGCCTTTTTCTGAAAAATATCATCGAGGATGCCGGGAAGCTGGCCCGAAACTATTTCGGGCAGTATCAGTCCCTAGCCCGGGAGGTCAAGGATTCCGCCCAGGACGTGGTCACCGTTGCCGACCGCGAGGTGGAAAAGTTCATCGTGGCATCGCTGCAGGAGGAGTTTCCCACAGACGGCATCTTGGGAGAGGAAACGGGTCTGTATAATGAAGGCGGTTCTATATGGGTCATCGACCCGATTGACGGCACCGCCAATTTTGCCCGTGGCATTGCCTATTACTCGATATCCATCGCTTATATTTCGGCTGACGCAATTAAGCTTGGCGCGGTCTACGACCCTACGCTCGACGAGCTTTTCTACGCCGAACAGGGGCGGGGAGCCTACCTGAATGGCAGCAAGATCCAGGCGGGCTCCGACAGCTGGGGGTCTGCGATCATTGGCTTGGGGCGCTCGGAGCGTTATGCGGCGCAGGAGTACTGGCAGAATATTCCCCGAATCCTGGGTTCTGGAGCCGAGTACCGCAGGCTGGGTTCTGCGGCCCTGTCCATGGCTCATGTGGCGGCGGGTCGGCTGAGTGCTTACTACGAGCCTCACCTGCACCCTTGGGACGCGCTGGGTGGCTTATTGCTGGCTCACGAGGCTGGGGCGGTTACCAATATTTCTTCTTACATGGCTGGCGACTGGCAGCAGGGGGCCCCGATTGTCGCGTCGTCCAAGTCCATTACCACAAGATTCAATCAAATCCTCGCTGAGGATAAAAACTAAAGGGGAACTCTAAAAATTCGCTTTTGATGCTGAATCAGCGGGATTTTGCCGATGGCGAGGAAGTGAAGCCGAAGCATACTTTGCTGTATGGTAAGGCTTTGCTGACAAAGCTACTCGGCAACAAGATCGCGATTCAGCGCCGAATTGGAATTTTTAGAGGTTCCCTAAAGGAGTTTGTCATGAATTGCGTATCTATTGTCAAAAAATACGTTTTTTGTATTTTTTCGTTGATTTTGTTGTTGTTTTTTCTGGATAAAACAATATTACAGTTGAGTGCCCGGGGGGCGGGTCGGCCGGAGGGGTCGGTGTATGTGTATTCTCCTCAGGGGGAAGATGATGTTTCGTATATCCAGCAGGCAGCTGAAAAGCAGTTTGATTTTCCTATAAATATCCTTCGTGTCGATGGGGGGGGGGCCCTAGCCGATCGTCTGGTTGCGGAAAAAGGCAATCCACAGGTAGATGCGGTTTTCGGGATTACTCAACTGGCAATGGAGCAGTTAAAGAGAGAAGGTGTTTTTGAAAAATTCACCCCAAAATGGGCCGCGATGCTTCCTCCTGCTTTTAAAGATAAGGAAGGTTATTATTACGGGTTCTGGCAGACGCCTATTGTATTGGCATACAATGCTGATATCACTAGGCCGAATCAGATTCCCAAGAGCTGGCTCGATTTAATAAAACCGGAATATAAAGATAAATACACCTTGGGTGGTACGGCCGCACAAACTGCAAGAGTTTATCTCGCAGGTATGATGTGGCGCTTCTTTGACCGGGGCAGCGGGGACATGAGTCAGGCAGGATGGGATTTTGTCGAGGCTTTGTACCAGAACGCCATGCCAACTCCCGCTACCGGTGAAGAGATATATACAATGCTGGGCAATGGGGAGCTGCTGTTATATCCTCATTGGTATGGTGGTGTAGTCAAGAGTGCGAAGCTTATTGGGAACTACACGCCAGGATTTATCAATACAGAAGGGGGAACCCCCGTTGTCAGTGAATCCTTTGCCATCACTCCTTTGGGTGCGAAGAATCCCAATGCACTGGCTTTTATAGATTGGTTTGGCAGTGTGGATTTTCAAGCTCAGATGGCTCGGGATCTCGGAAAGGCCCCTGCCATACCAGAAGCCTTGGACAAAGCCCCCCGGGAGATTAAAGCTTCCATGTCTCAGTTTGATATCCAAGATGTCAACTGGTCGAAAATAGCTCCTCACCTTAATGACTGGATGACCAGGATAGAGTTGGAGTTTGTAAAATAGAACAGTTTTGTCTTGTCAGTGAGTTGTTTCATCGAATAAAACCCGTGAAACAACAAATACTGATGGCAAAATAAGGCATAGATCATGGTGGAATTAAAAAACATTGCTGTCTCCTACGGCGAATTTGAAGCGATTGCCAATCTGAACTTGAAAATTGTCAAGGGAGAATTTTTTACTTTTCTCGGTTCATCGGGCTGTGGGAAAACGACAACTCTGAGGACGATAGCAGGTTTTTTGATTCCTACTAGTAGGGGCAATGTTTTTATCAACAACCGGGATGTAACCCGTCTCAGACCGGGAAGAGCACAGGGTTGGAATCGTGTTCCAGAATTATGCGCTCTTCCCACGCATGACGGCCCGGCAGAACATTGGTTTGGGTCTGAAGGAAGGGTCCGACAGCTGGCAGAAGGGGGCCCCGATTGTCGCGTCGTCAAAGTCCATTACCACAAAGTTCAATCAAATCTTCGCTGAGGATAAAAACTAATCAATCATAATGATCCTCCAATATTATTGTATTGTAATTGAATAATTGTGATTTGTCCAGTGCTGGATTTTTAGAGGTGCCCTAAGGAGTTTGTCATGTCTGTATCTATTATCAAAAAATACGTTTTATGTATTTTTTCGTTGGTTTTGTTGTTGTCTTTTCTGGATAAAACAACATTGCAGTTGAGTGCCCGGGGGTCGGCTAGGCCCGGAGGGTCTGTTTATATGTATACTCCCTTTGGTGAAGATTATGTTTCCTATATCCAGCAATTGCTGGAAGAACAATTTGATTTTTCTGTAAATATTCTTCGTGTTGATGGGGGCGGGACTCTATCCGATCGCTTAGTCGCAGAAAAAGGCAATCCACAGGTAGACTTAGTTCTCGGACTCACCCAACTCGGAATGGAGCGATTGAAACAGGAGGAAGGTGTACTTGAAAAATTCATCCCGAAATGGGCGGTTATGCTTCCATCTACTTTTATAGATGGAGACGGGTATTACTATGGTTTCATGCAAACACCCATCATACTTGGATACAATACAGAAATCCTCAGTCCTGCCCAAGTCCCTAAAAGCTGGCTTGATTTGGTAAAACCGGAATATAAAAATAAATATACCTTAGGAAATACGGCTACACAAACGACAAGAGTTTATTTAGCAGGCATGATGTGGCGATTTGTTAATCCGGATACTGGAGATCTATCTCCGGCAGGATGGGACTTCATCAAGGCTTTGTACCAGAATGCCATGCCACGTCCCGCTACCGGGGAAGAGATATATAAAATGTTGGGTAAAGGCGATCTACTGTTATATCCTCATTGGCAGGGGGGGGCAGTTAATAGTGCTAAGCTTGTTGGTCATTACAAGCCGGGATTCGTCAACTCTAAGGGGGGTACTCCTGTCGTCAGTGGGAACATTGCTGTCACTTCTTTGGGGATTCAAAATCCAAATGCGAAGGCTTTTATTGACTGGTTTGGCAGTGTAGAATTTCAAGTTCAGATGGCTCGAAAATTTGGTTTAGGCTGGGCACCTGCCATACCAGAAGCTTTGGACAAGTCTCCTCCTGAGGTTAGATCTGCCATAGAACAGTTTGACGTTCAAGATATCAACTGGTCGAAAATAGCTCCTAAACTCAATGACTGGATGACTAGGATAGAGTTGGAGTTTGTAAAATAGATTGGTTTTACCTCTCAGGAAGTTGTTTCACAGGGTAAAATCTGTGAAACAACACAAATGCTCATGTTTGCTATTAAGGCGTAAATTATGGTCGAATTAAAAGACATCGCTGTTTCTTATGGCGAATTTGAAGCAATTGCCAATCTGAACTTGAAAATTGTCAAGGGAGAATTTTTTACTTTTCTCGGTTCATCGGGCTGTGGGAAAACGACAACTCTGAGGACTATTGCTGGATTTTTGACTCCTTCTAGGGGCAATGTTTTTATCAACAACCGAGATGTAACCCGTCTCAGGCCAGAAGAGCGCAGGGTTGGAATCGTATTCCAGAACTATGCGCTCTTTCCACACATGACAGCTCGACAGAACATTGGTTTTGGTCTGAAGGTCCGGCGCATGAAAAAAAGCTTTATATCCGAAAAAGTTGAATATTATGCCAACATAGCCGGGATCAGCGAAATTCTGGATAAATCGGTCGCAGCCCTTTCCGGCGGTCAGCAGCAGCGAGTTGCAATCGCCAGATCTCTGGCAATTGAGCCGGAGCTGTTGCTTTTAGACGAACCCTTGTCCAATTTAGATGCAAAGCTTCGCCTCTCTATGAGGAAAGAACTCAAACGGTTGCAGAAAGACTTGGGAATTACTACAGTCTATGTCACCCACGACCAAGAAGAGGCATTGGAAATTTCAGACAGAGTTGCCGTTTTCACTGTGGGGAAGATAGAACAGGTTGGAACGCCTCAAGAGATTTATCGGAATCCGTCAAATCTCTCTGTGTGTCAGTTCATTGGAGAAATAAACCCCCTTAACCATGATTTGTTACAGAAAATCACAGAACGGGAATCAAAATTCTCCTACCAGAAAGATAAGGCTTATTATATTCGGAAAGAACGCATCCGCCTGTCAGGGGAGAATCAAACGGATGAGAATAAGTTATGTTTCCCCGCAGAAGTTATAGATAACAGTTATACAGGAATGATTTACAAGTTTATTGTAAGTTGTTTTGGCAGTAACATGGAGGTGGTGCAGTTTGATTCTCCCAATCTTATATATAATATTGGAGATACTATTACAATCAATTTTTCAATAGAAGATATACAGAGGTTTTAAATGTATCATAAATATAACTGGTCTGGAAAGATCCTCAATGTTTTTCTATTGGGAATATTACTTTGGGTGATTGTTTCTTTTTTATATTCACCTGTATATTCTATCTTTAATAAGATATTTTTTTCCAATGGCCAGTTTTCTTTTAATACTTTTGCGAAAGTATTTGGTTCTGCAAGAGTTAGTAGAAGTTTAATAAACACAATATTTATGGGGATATTAACTATAATTACTGTCAATATTGTTGGGATATTTCAAGTTGCTGTTACAGAAGTCTTTGAGGTTAAATTTAGCAATATTTTAAAATTGGCATTCTTCTCTCCCATTATCTATGGTGGCGTGGCTGCTGTTTCCGCTTTTCTCTGGGTATACGGTCCTCGCGGGATGACAACTAAAATATTGCTTGGAATCTTTCCTGGGTTTAATATCTCCTGGTTTTCGGGTCTGCTGGGGGTGCTGTTGCTGCATACTTTTACGATGACAACATATCACATTATATTTGTCCGGAATGTTGCGCGCACTATAGATCAAAGTCTTATCGAGGCCGGACTCGCCATGGGAGCCAAACCGCTGACAATATTTTTTAAAATCATATTGCCAGTTATGAAACCGTCCATCTACGCAGCGACCCTGATCCTGCTGCTGGGGGCTTTAAGTTCCAATGCGGCTCCAACACTGGTAGGAAAACTTGGCGGGCATAACTTTCAGATGATTAACAACATGATTCAAACTTTGAGTAGTCTGAAAAGGCATGATATGGCCGCTTTACTGGCTCTGATGTTGGGTCTGGTATCACTTGCGGTTCTCCTGCTGTTCCGGCGTATTGAAAGTAAGGGGCATTATTCAGCATTAAGCTCAGTTAAAAGTTCCTTTGTAAAAATTAAAATCACAAACAAAATAACTAATGGAATAGTTCATTTCTTTGCATATCTTTTATTTATCATTATCATGCTGCCTGTAATTGTAAATATTCTATTTTCTTTTACGCCTGTCGAAGTTGTGTTGAATGATACGTTCCCCAATAGTTTTACTTTAGATAATTATATACGAGTGTTCAGCCAAGTTCGTTATCTGAGCCCTCTAAAAAACAGTTTGCTGATTTCGTTCATTGCTACAACATTGTCTTTGATTGTCGCTTTAATTGGTGTTGTGGCAATGCGCAAATCTAATAGATTGGTAAGTAATTTGCTGGAGTTTTCCTTCTTCATTCCTTGGGTTCTTCCCGGTTCCATGTTGGCTGTGGGTTTGATCATTTCCTATGCGGCCCCAAATATCCTTGTGTTGAATAACGTCTTGTTGGGAACATTTTGGCTGTTACCCATTGCTTATGTCGTTTTTAAGCTGCCATTCGGTATTAGGATGTTAAATGCTGCCCTGCTTGGTCTGAACAAGAATTTGGAAGAGGCTGCTAGGTCTCTTGGGGCAGGAATATTGTATACCTATTGGAAGGTCGTTATACCCTTGCTTCTGCCAACGATTTTGTCCATTGCCGCCTTGTCCTTCAATGGCATGCTGGCGGAATATACTGTGGCAAATCTATTATATGGTGCCTCCAATCAGCCGTTAGGGGTTTCTCTACGAGAGGGTGCCATGAGTACGGATCCTAACTTGGCCACAAATAACTTGGTATACGTTACGGTTTTGATGGTAATTTCGCTGTCTGTAATCCTTACAGTGAATCATATTAATGAGAAGAGAAAATATTAGTTTTAGAGGTAGCTATGAAGATAATAGCAAGGTTACTTACATTATTTTTGTTGGCTTTATTTTCATTCTCATTGCTAGAAGCGCAAAATAAACCAATTTCGCAATTGATTGAAATTTACAAGAATCCTCAGAATTACCCTAATTATATAATGGTTGCTGCTCACAGAGGGTATTGGAAAGATAAGCCTGAGAATTCATTAAGTGCCATTCAAGCAGCTATTGACTTAGGGGTTGATATGATTGAGCTGGATTTAAGACAGTCAAAAGATGGGGTCTTAGTTGTGGCACACGACCGTTGGTTAGGGAGAATCACGACTAATCATATTCATTCAGATCGACCTATAGATCAAATGGATTACAATGAATTCAAAAATGAGTATTTGTTAGATCCTTATGGAGAAGTAACATCAGAGCATATTCCTACTTTTTCGCAGGCGTTAGACCTGACAAAAAATAAAATTTTGGTCAATCTTGACAAAATTGAAGGGTATTTTGAGGAAGTATATAATGCTGTAAAAGCAAAAGGTATATTAAATCAAGTAATATTTAAATTCAAGGCATTCAAGCTGGGAGACCCCCAGGAATTACGCAGAAAATATGGATCCAGCATGATTAATAGTATGATGTTGACGCCTATTATTTTTGCTGACAATACATTTTGTTTTCCTTTTAAAACTCCCAACTGCAGAAAGGTTACCAGAGATCAGTTAATAAGTTCATTTATGAATGACAAAAATATTGATACACCTGGTTTTGAGCTTATTTTCATTAATGAAGAAGATCCTTTGTATTTCAAAGCGCCGGAAATTAGAAATAATCATCAACGTTTGATTCAATATCCAGAATGGCCGGAATCTTGTCTTGGGAATTGGGACCCCAATGGTAGAACATGGAGGACTCATACTAGACAATATATAGCTGCGAATAAAAGAAATCATTGGGATTGGCTGGTAAGCTTGGATACTCAACATCGGCCAGATTTAATTATTTCCGATCGGCTGGAAATATTAGTTGGTTTTTTAGAACTTCATGGATTGAGAAATCTAAAATAAGTAATTTTGAATGAAATTTTAAAACTAATGATCTAAATAAAAGTTAAGGGGATCACATATGGGAATTATTAAATTAATCAAAAATGGCAAATATACAATAAGAATCTTATTGTTATATTTTATTTTAAGTGGATTCTTTATTGTTAATATTAATGCTCAATCCTTACCAGTACCATTTTATTATTTCCCTTTGGATGGAGATAATCCCAGCCAATGGATCGATTCCAATAATATAAGTCATAGCGGAGTCAGAGCAGGGATTATAAGAGGCACGAATGATAGATTTGGAAACTCATATGGCGCCTTATCTTTTGAGTCAAATGATGCTTCAATATTTGCCGGAGATTCTATACCTGTAATAAGTGCTGCTGATGATGTTTCAATTTCTTTTTGGGTGTATCTTGATAGTGCACATGTGTATCCATCGGGGTCTTCACCTTTTTCTCCTGGAGATTTAAAAAAACGTTTTTTTTCTCTGACCACAGATTACAAGAGTGGGGGCATGGCACGTGTAGACAAAAATGCTTTATTAGGTGTAGAAAGAACCATAAGTAAAGATAGTACAATCACACCATGGTATTTATGGCTGTATAAGCCAGCAATGTTTGATATACAAGGTTGGTATCATATTGTTACTGTTATGTCCACCGATTTTACCAATATTTATATGTATAAACCTGATGGTACTAAAGTTTGTAAATATAATTTCATGGAAAATAATTTCCCTAAAAAATTAGTAATTGGTAATATGGCCGATTATTTTAATGAAAATGTCATGCCAGCATCAGTTATGGATGATTTTAAGTTTTGGAAAATAGCTCTAACTGAACAACAAGCAGATGAATTAAATGCTGGAGAAACCAATATAATTGGAGGAACATATAGGATTAGTCTAGTTCGTGGATCAGACAAATATATACAAACTTCATATCATTCCTTATCTACTGGTTCCCGTGTAGAACTCTACCAATTAGCTGGACAGCAGCAATACGACTACAACTATAGATGGAATATTCAAGCAGTGCTTGGAGGTGGATATACTATTTCTATGTATAATACCAGTAATGGACTGAATTTTTCTACAGAGGCACAAATTGCAAGTGTTTTTTTAGGCGGGCTTGATAAAACATGGCATTTTGAGTCAACAGGAAATCCGCATGAATATCGTATATGGAGTAGAGGAATATTTGGTTATAAAACATATTTATCAACATATGCTCCCTATAATAGTACAGAACTTTATACAAATAAACTAGGATCTACTAATTTTCAGGCATTCAAACTGGAAAGTGTTTATAATCCTCGGGAAGATATAGAAGGCATATATACAGTAAAACTTTCTGCGTCTTCTTCTCCTTCCAAGTATATGCAAACATCGTATCACTCCTTGGATAATGGTGCTAATGTAGAGCTATTTCAGATAAAGGATCACGAAGAATATTATTATAATTATAAATGGGATTTTATAAGACTTCCCGATAACTCCTATCGCATAAGGATGAATAATACAGATAAATATCTAAATACATCTAACCAAGGAACAGGAAATAGTACTAATATTCAATTGTATCAATTTCAGTCAGATGGAGAGCGGGGATATGATTGGGTTTTAGTGCCCACCGGAAAGGAAAACGAGTACTACATACGTCTTGCGGCAGCGTTAAATCGCTATGCACAAACTTCATCACATGCAACAGGAAACAGTGCCAATATAAATCTTTATGAAATAGAGGGACTTCAAATAGATAAATATAAATGGACATTGCAAGAAGTCAAGAATCCATGGATTGGAGTTGAAGGCACATACACAGTACAACTCTCAGCATCTTCATCCCCCCCTAAATATATGCAAACCTCAGATCACTCCTTGAACAACAGCGCTAATGTATCCTTGTATCAACTAGAAGGAGAGAAAAAATATTATTACAATTATAAATGGGACTTTATAAGATTGTCTGATAACTCCTATCGCATAAGGATGAATAATACAGATAAATATTTAAATACATCTGGCCAAGGGACAGTAGATAGCACTAATATTCAGCTATATCAGTTTCAGCAAGATGGGGAGCGTGGGTATGATTGGATTTTGGAACCCACTGGTCAAGAGAATGAGTACTATATACGTCTTGCTGCAACATTAGATCGCTATATGCAAACTTCATCACATGCAACAGGAAACGGTGCCAATATAGATCTTTATCGAGAAGAAAAAGATCAAATGGATAAGTACAAATGGACACTTGTCGAAGTCTCCTGATTTTAAATTGGCCTGATTTTATCCGATAATCTTACTTACGCAAAAAAAGGAAACCCCATGCCCCCCAAACTCCCCCGCTATGCCGGACACCGCGGAAACATGTGCTACCGCTCGGAAAACACCCGCGAAGCCTTCGACTATACCTACCGGCTGAAAAACGCCTTTGAAGCGGTCGGCAGCTGCATTTCCTTTGAATTTGACGTACGCCTGACCAAAGACCTGGTCCCCATCCTCAACCACGACCCGATACTGTGGAAAACAGCGGGTCTCAACACCGCAGTTGCCGATATCAGCTACGAAGAACTGAAAACAACACCGATGAACGCCCCCCTCAAAAGCCGGCCTGGTACGGTCATTACCTTACGCGAAATGTTTGAATACTACCCGGAAATCGTCTTTGACGCCGAAATCAAGGAAAAGGGAGAACGGGGCAAAAGGCTCGCCGATATGTTTGTACCCCTGATCCGCGAGTTCGACGCCGCAGAGCGCATGATCATGCACATTCCCGACATTGAAGTGGCCAGACATGCGCAGAGCAGCTTCCCCGAAGGCGTGCGCTATGAACTGACCAGCACGCTGATCGCGGAATTCACTCAGGCGATTTTTGCGGGGAAAACGCCCCGGAAGCACCCGGGCTTTGACCAGATGTGCTTTGAATTTATGCCACTCATCAATGGCGAACTGGTGCCCTGCACCCAAAGCCTGTTTGCCGATGCCGCCAGAGGCTGCGGTTACAGCATCCTAACCTACTGGGAAGACATCCATGTCGCGCCGGTAACAGAATCCATGCTGGAGGAAGCGATTGCGGTCGGCGCGGACAGCGTTATCGTCAACGACCCCTTAATGGCCCTCAAAGTTTTTGCCGGGCATCATGCAGATGTTGTGGAACACTGATAATCCCTCACTTTGCGTATCACTCTAATTCAGCCCGGGCTCTGCGGCCAAACTCCGAAACCACTGCAAGTCGCTGTGCTGCACCTGAGCTTAATTCCGGGCGATGTTGTGATTATTGCCGGGATAATCAAAGTAGCTTACAGGGACATTGGCTCTCTCCATCGGGGCAGCAGACGGCGCGTCCAGGCAATCGGAACGCTCTCGTCGGTGTCCGGATAATGAATGCGCAAGGGAGTGCGAATGAAACGCAAATGCAGCACTTCAAACAAGCAGAACCAGGCCGGCGATTAAAGCCTCAGCATCATACGACTATTCCTCTCCATCAGTCGGTGAATTCTTGTGATCCAGTTGTTTCAACAGCCGGTCGAAATCACTCTCAAAGAGCCTGTCCTGAATGATGCGGTACTTTTCAAATTCGCTTTCAGCATGTGCTTTGGAGATTTCTACAGTCACTTTTCCTGCGTCCTGTAGGATTTCCCGATCGGTGGCTTCGATGAATTTGTTCAAGCGTGTTTCCCAATCCTGCATAGTCATCGGCATCTCGCGCAGGGCCATGTCCTCGGCCACATCCAGATAGGCGTTCACCAGCCGGGTCAGTTGTGCCATTTCGTTTTCGGTCAGGTAATTCTTGGCTACACTGACATCAAACTTCTGGATTTTTCCTTCCGGAGTGTCTTTCCAGGTCGTCAGGCCCATGTGTTGTTTTTGATGATCAGCCCGATCGACAATCACTTCGGCAGCCGTCTGGCCGTGGATCGCCCAATGCAGTTTGTTCTGTACCGTGGCAAAGAAACGCTTGGTGGCCTGAGCGGTCACATCATAATCAATGGATGTCGCGTAAATGTCGGTAATCTTCTGATAGAACTTGCGCTCGGAAAGACGTATTTCCCGAATGCGCTCCAGTTGTTCTTCAAAGTATTGTTCCGTCAGGATGGAACCACCGCTTTTGATCCGCTCGTCATCCATCACATAGGCTTTGATGGTGTACTCTTTGATAACAGTGGTCGCCCATTTTCGGAACTGCACAGCACGTTCCGAGTTGACCTTATAACCGACCGCAATGATGGCCGAGAGATTATAGTGCAAGGTATTGTAGTTCTTGCCATCAGCGGCAGTTATCCGGAATTTCCGGATAACTGCATCTTCCTGCAACTCGCTCTCGGAAAAGATTTTTTTCAGGTGTTCATTCACCGTGCGTACGTTCACGTCGTAGAGCACGCCCATCATCTTTTGGGATAGCCAGATGTTTTCATCCGCGTAAACCGCCTCAACGCCTCCTTGACCGCTTGCAGCGACGAAGGTCAGATATTCAGCTGCCGAGGAACGGACAATGGATGTCTCTTTTTTCCCGACCTTCTGAAGTTGTTTGTTTTTATCTTTCTTCATTCAACGCCTCCCCAGTTCTGATACCTATCCCGGGACCAGCGGAGGTATTTCATCAGCTACCAGTTGACAGATTCGGAATCAAACCGCTCGCTGCCAAAGTCGCCTCCGGACCATTCCATGCAACTTTCATGCTCTTCATGGGTCGGGTCCTGCAGGCCTTAAGAACAAGTTCATGTTCCCAGCTGTCCCCGAAATCATACAGATAACTGAAAGAGCAGCCTTTCTGTTCGGCAATCGCACAAACATCGGCGTAATGGTTTTTATGAACTGACCAGCACGCTGATCGCGGAATTCACTCAGACGGTCTTTGAGGGGAAAACGCCCCACCCGGGCTTTGACCAGATGTGCATTGAATTTATGCCACTCATCAATGGCGAACTGGTGCCCTGCACCCAAAGCCTGTTTGCCAATGCCGCCAGAGACTGCGGTTACAGCATCCTAACCTACTGGGAAGACACCCATGTCGCGCCGGTAACAGAATCCATGCTGCGGGAAGCGATTGCGGTCGGCGCGGACAGCGTTATCGTCAACGACCCCTTAATGGCCCTCAAAGTTTTTGCCGGGCACCATGCGGATGTTGTGGAACACTGATAATCCCTCACTTTGAATATCACTCTAATTCAGCCCGGGCTCTGCGGCCAAACTCCGAAACCACTGCAAGTCGCTGTGCTGCACCTGAGCTTGATTCCGGGCGATGTTGTGATTATCGCCGGGATAATCAAAGTAGCTTACAGGCACATTGGCCTCTCTCAATCGGGGCAGCAAACGGCGCGTCCAGGCAATCGGAACGCTCTCGTCGGTGTCCGGATGATGAATGCGCAAGGGAGTGCGAATGAAACGCAAATGCCGCACTTCGTTGTAGCGGAGCTTGTCCAGATCGGTGATGCCATACGCCTGCGCCCTCTGCCGAATTATTTGAGCCGCCGGTTCCGGCTGTAACTGGCCGTACTGCTGGGCAGTTTGTTCAAGACTGACCGACACCGGTCCCCAGAGAGAGACCGCTTGCACCGCTGAATAAATTTGCAACAGGCGCAGAGCGAGGGCCCCTCCCATGGAATGCCCCATGATAAAAAGTTTATCCGCGCTGAAGCGGACGCTCCCAGCGCCTGGGACGCTCCCAGTGCCGGTGCCCGGAAGTTCCAGCGGCTGCGCATACAAGCTGGCCAGCAATTGCCGGATGTCATAAGTGTAGAACATGATATTAAAAAATCGGTTGTCGCGGACTTCCGCCTTGCCCTCAGAGCGGTCGTGACCGCGATAATCCGGCTTGATAACGGCAAATTCACTGTTGGCGTAACGGGCAAATACCGTCGGGTAGGAACGCTCTGTGGAATAGTAGTCCGGCGGGATATAGCCATGTAGAAGGAGTAAAACTCCGAGCCCCTCAGCTTGCTGATGACTGTTCTGCGGGATTGTTGAGGCTGCTGGAACGGATAACAAAGCGTATTCCCGCAGGCCGTCGACATTGAATTCCAAACGATACGAAGTGTAGTTGGCCCTTTTCTGAACGATGGAAATCACACGGATGCCCTGACCCTTCCAGCCCTTATTGCGCATGGCCGACATGCTGTAACGATCCTGCGTTTCGCTGAATCCTTTTTGCTCCTGCTGAGCATAGAGCCTGGCATCGCTGTGGACGGTAATGTCGGGAACCAATATGGCCAATGCCACGATTACAAATAATAGAAATTGTTTCATTATTACTTCCTCAGTTTTGACATTAAAATGGACAAAAATTCGTTCTTTCAAGATGAACCGACCTTATGCGAGCGGGTAATGGAACTGGCCCGGGGGATAAACTGGCAGCGCTCAGCTTCCGCATACAAGCAGATTTTATCGAATATTGAGAAACCTGTCGCAGCACATCGGGCTCGTAAAATCTTTCCAATTTTTCTAGTTTTGGAGGTACCCTCTTGCATAAGGTATTGATTATCATTATTATTAAATAAGAATCAGTATTGATTTGTACAACAATCTTTGCAGGAGAGAAAAATGAATAAAATAAAATCCGGTATGGTGGCCGCGTTATCCATTGCAGTGCTGCTATTGCTTCCTTTGGGGCTGTTCGGCAGGGGGCAGGGTTCCCAGAAAGGCTCAACTATCAGTGTTTTGGCAACCACGGGGCACATAGGAGATGCAGTTGCCAATATTGCCCCCCATGCCGAGGTTTTTGTGTTGGTGGGTCCCGGCCTTGATCCCCATACGTATGAGGCAAGTACCAGAGATATTCAAAAAATGCGTTCTGCTGACATTGTGCTCTGGAACGGACTGCATCTGGAAGCTCAAATGCAGGATGCGATTCGCAGTCTGGGTGATTCTCAGCTGGAGTTGGGTGCAGAGGTCCCCGAGTCCATGCTGCTCCCATGGGAAGATAATCTGCACGATCCCCATATCTGGAACAGTACTAGGATATGGAGCATAGTGGTTGAAGCCATCGCTAAAAAACTTGCTGAGACTGATCCTGAGAATGGGGCTGAATACACCCAAAATGCAGCCGACTACGTTGCCAAAATCAGGGCGGCTGATGAGTTTGCCCGGGAAACGCTCTCTGCTATTCCCCAAAAGAACCGAGTATTGGTCTCTGGCCACGATGCTTTTAATTATTTTGCTGAAGCATATGGCTTCAAGGCATTGGCAATTGAAGGAATCAGTACTGAAGATGAGGCGAGTTTGCAGGATCTCCGTAATCTTGCAGATTATATTGTAGAAAACAATGTGGTTGCCATCTTTTATGAAAACATCACAAACCCTCAAGCGACAAGAGCGCTACAGGAAGCCGTTGCCGCCCGAGGGTATAAAGTGGCCATCAGTGAAGAGGAACTGTACTCGGACTCACTGGGCGATGCTCCCCCTCTGGATACCTACCTCGGCACATTTCGGCACAATGTGGGAGCCATTGCAAATACCCTCAAGGCTCCCTGAAAAATCCTTTGAAAATGGATGAGTCAACAGCTCTGGCGTGTCAGGCAAGCGGGCTTACCGTAGCTTATGGCAATGAACCCGTCTTGCGCAATGTAAATTTTCAAGTACCACAGGGCGTAATAATGGGTATTGTTGGACCCAATGGCGCTGGTAAGACTACTTTGTTAAAGTCGTTGATCGATTTGATCCCGCTGTTATCGGGTTCGGTGCGTTTCTGGGGACAGTCGTACAAGGATTCCCGGAACCGCATTGGCTACATGCCCCAGCAAAGCAGCATTGACTGGGACTTCCCGATCACGGTTTTTGATGCAGTTATGATGGGCACATATGGCAGCTTGGGCTGGTTCAAAAGACCGGGAGCAAAAGAACGTCGGCGCACTTGGAAGGCCCTGGCGAAAACCGATATGACGGATCTCTCGGAGCGACAGATTGACGAACTGTCTGGCGGGCAAAGGCAAAGGGCGTTTCTCGCCCGCGCAATCGTTGAAGAACCGGATGTCTACCTCATGGATGAACCCTTCCAAGGGGTGGATGCCGCCAGTGAGAAAGCGATTATTAGCGTTATGCATATGCTCCGGGAACGGGGGAAAACGATCATCATGGTGCACCACGATCTTGCCACGGTTCGGGAATATTGTGACTGGGTAACTCTCCTGCGGGTCAGTATCGTGGGCTCAGGTCCGGTGGCAGAAGTGTTTACCAAAGATAATATTCAGCAGACGTATGGTCATATGAACAGCTTCCTGAGGGACATATGATGGAGGAGCTGCTGGCCCTGTTTTCCGATCACACCGTCCGCATTGTCACTGCGGGTTCGACCATCATTGGATTTGTGGCTGGTGCCCTCGGCTCATTCGCCTACCTGCGCTGCCAGAGTTTGCTGGGCGATGTGGTCTCTCATTCCTCTTTGGCGGGCATAGCACTTGCATTTATGATTGCAAGTACTCTGTTTGACAATGTTGCGAAATCGATGATCGTACTGATTCCCGGAGCGATTATTGTCGGAAGCCTAGCCATGCTTTTCGCGGGAACGGTTGTGAAGATGTCAAAAATCAAGATGGATACCGCCATGGCGGTTACCCTAGCCATCTTCTTTGGCGGTGGAATCACCCTGATGAGGATAATTCAAAAGGGGCCATTCAAGAATAAAACCGGCTTAAATAGCTATATCTTTGGCCAGGCCGCCGCCATAACCATTGCCGATTTTCAAGCTATTATAACTTTGGGTGCCCTCGCGATAGTTCTCCTGCTGATCTTTTGGAAAGAATTTAAACTGTATACCTTCGATCCTGTTTTTGCGAAAAGCAAAGGTTTTTCGGGATATCTCTTGGAACCCTTGCTCCTGTCCACCATTGTTATTGCCATAATTATCGGGCTAAAAGCAGTAGGCATCATCCTGATGATAGCCTTTGTTATCGCTCCGCCTTCGGCAGCCCGCCAGTGGACTCGCCGACTTGGGAGTATGGTGTTGCTTTCAGGTGGTTTCGGAGCACTTGCGGGTTTCTTGGGAACACTGGTCAGCGGTTTGTTGGGCGATGTACCTACGGGTCCCGTCATCGTATTTTTTCTGACTTTTTTTGCGATGCTTTCTCTGCTCATTGCGCCAAAGCGGGGGATCATTTTCCGCGCGATCAAAATTCGGCATAACAGACAAAAACTGCTTGCCGGGCAAGACGAGCAAGAGCCGGTAATTTCTAAGAAGGTCGTTATATGAATTTCCAGCTGAGCGTTATTTTGTTGGCGGTGACCACTGCCTTGTGTTGCACAATATCCGGGGTGTTTCTGGTACTGCGAAAAACGGCGATGATGAGTGAAGCGGTCAGCCATGCGGTATTGCCCGGAATTGTTCTGGCTTTATGGTTTACAAAAAGCTTGGATTCTCCACTCTTGATTTTAGGCGCATCGTCAGCGGGTTTGCTGGTGGTGTGCTTTACGGAGTTATTGGAAAATACCAGACTTTTAAGAGGTGATGCTCCAATGGGGTTGTTGTTCCCGGCTTTGTTTGGCTTGGGAATCATTATGATCGCCCTGAAGTTCTCCAATGTTCACTTGGACGAGCACGTGGTGCTTACGGGAGATATCAATCTGGCAGCATTTATCCAGCTTGAGATCGGAGGAGTCTCTTTGGGGCCACGGTATTTATATGTTCTCCTGGGAGTTTTGCTTCTCAATATTCTCTTCGTTTCTGTTTTTTATAAAGAGCTAAAAATTAGCACCTTTGATCCCGGTCTTGCGCATAGTCTTGGGTTTCGTCCTCGCTTGCTCAACTATCTGTTCATGTCCGTCGTTTCTGTTACTATCACCGCATCATTTTATGTTGCAGGTTCTATTCTCACTATCGCTCTTATGATCGCGCCGGCGGCATCGGCTCTTTTCTTCACCAAGCGACTTTCTTCGATGATCTTTGTTGCGGCAGGAATCACAGTAGTGAGTTCTATTCTGGGATTCTATGCAGCTTATGCCTTGGATGCAGCTACTTCTGGTGCCATAAGCGTTTTTTACGGGCTGGTGTTTATTGGGGCCTTTCTGTTCTCACCCTCAAAAGGCGTGATTGGGAAACGCATATCTGCCCGGTTTCAACGCAGACAGCTCGGTCTCGGATAGCCTTTCGTGCAAGACCAAACACTCTGGCTCCCGAACCCTGAAATAAGGGCAACTCTAAAAACTCCAATTTCGCGCTTGAAGCGGCGATCTTGTTGCCGAATAAAGGTTCTGCCTGCGGCAGGATTTGTGAAGAATGGCCTGCTCCGCTGTGCCATTCTTGACCGTCAGCAAAGAGAGGAAGCAGGCTCTTTACGGATGGTCGGGCTGGCTGCGATCGACCCTACTTTGTTGTATAGTAAGGTTTTCCTGATAAAGCTGCTCGCGAACAAGATCGCGATTTTGACGGAAATTACTCAACTCCGACAGGCTGCTAGATTAAGGTCTCGTCCTGGCCGCGGAAATCCGGAGCGAATGTCGCGTCATCCCGGGCGGAGAGAGCGAAAACTCCCCCGGCCTTTTCCCCGGCCCTCCGCTGCTCTGCCGCCCCCCCCTGTGTGGAAATGAAGAGAATATCGCGAGATCTGCCGCCGAAGCAACAGGAAGTGATTTTAGGCGTGCCTACTTCCCAGTGCCCCAGTTCCTGAGCGTGCGGGTCAAAGCAGGAGACGATTCCGGCCCCGGTTTCGGCCACCCAGACGCGGCCTTCGCGGTCTACACAAAGGCCGTCCGGTCTGCCAGGGCGACCCTGAAAATCCAGCCACTTTTGGCGCGAATTCCAATCAATCGCAACTTTTTGCAGGTTGCGAACCGCAAAGCGGAACACGGCAAAGTCTCGCGTGTCGGCAAAGTACAGATAGTCTCGCCGGGGGCTAAGGCCCATGCCGTTGGCCAGCTTTAAGTCTTGCTGCACCACCGCGCAGCTGCGCCGCCGCACATCAAAAAGCAATAGCCGGGAGTCGGCCTGCCCGGCGCTGGGCATGGTACCACACAGCACCCGTTGTGCCCCTGAATCTGCCGCGGGAAGGGCAAACACGTCGTTGAAACGAGAGGGCACCAAGTCCGGATTGAGCTGGCAGTACAATTCCGGCCGTCGGGGACTACTGCTCTCGTAGTCCCAGCTGTAGATTCGCCCGGCAGAAGCAAAGAGCAAAAAGCTCGTTCGGCCCTGTACAGTTGCTTTGCGGAACACAAAGCCACCAATGGCTTCATCCATTTGCAGGATGCAGGTGGAGCGAAAGGATTCCGGCGCTTCACTGTCATTGCCAAAAGTCCCGCGGAATAATTGCCCGGCGGGAATATCAAGCCAGTACAGGGCATTTTCTTCGGGCTGCCACAGGATGTTTTCCCCGGTATCGTGTCCATAGTCAGCAATTTGTTTCATAATATTCCCCTGGCGGTCATGACGAATAAAAAAACAGTACTTGTAGTTCTATAAGAATCCCTGAATCATGTCTGTTTCCATACATTATAAAAATGATGTACGGGACCATGTCCTGCGCCAAGACGGAACTGTGCACCCGCCGTGATCGCTTCAGTGATATAGTGCTTGGCATACTCAACACTCTGGGGAATGCTGTATCCATGTGCAAGGTATGCACAAATTGCAGATGATAAGGTGCACCCCGTGCCGTGGGTATTCGGCGTATCTATACGACTGGATGCAAAACGAGTCGTTGTTCCATCTATTGCAAATACATCTACGCTTTCATTTCCCGCCACATGTCCGCCCTTAACGAGCACTGCTGTAGCAGTCATAGATGCAAGTTTCAATGCAGCTTGCTCAAGATCATCAACAGACAATATATCATCAGCATCAAGCAAGACCGCCGCCTCGGATGCATTAGGTGTTATAATTGTCGCCAAAGGGAGTAACTCAGATCGTAACGCATTAATTGCAGAGCTATCCAATAATATATCACCACTCTTTGCCACCATTACCGGGTCGACAACTACAGTATCAATATGATGAAATCGAAGACAATCGACTATTGCTGCAATGATATTAGCGGAATATACCATGCCAATTTTCACAGCATCGACACCGATATCACCAGCAACGGCATCTATCTGCTGCGCTACAAAATTTGCAGAAATAGGATGGATAGCCGTAACTGCCTCGGTATTCTGAGCCGTTAGAGCAGTTAAAACAGACATGCCATAACACTTGAGTGCGGAAAACGTCTTGATATCAGCCTGAATGCCTGCGCCACCACCACTATCAGATCCTGCTATAGTTAATGTCCGTGTGTATTTGATGCGTTGATCCATATGCGTGTACGGTATTTTTATTTCCCAAACCTATGCTCTTCGTACACAAGCATCTATATGCCTGCGTAAATCCCGTGCTGCATCGTGAGGACTTTCCGTATTACAAATTGCAGAAACCACAGCAATGCCATCAGCACCATTGCGCATGACTTCACAAACATTGTGCTTCGTAATACCCCCTATAGCAAGAATGTGGTGATGTGTATTTCGGCGCGCCTGGGCAAGCCCTTCCAGTCCCCACTCCTCACTCGTATCGAGTTTTGTCGAGGTTGGGAACACAGGCCCTACCGCTATATAATTCACATCTGCATCATTCATCTTTATAACATCATTCATTGTATTTACAGAGACACCGATTATAGCCTTGTTTCCTAAAAGTTTGCGTGCGATTTCATAGGGCATGTCACACTGACCGAGATGCACTCCGTGCGCACCTACGGCCAATGCGATATCAACTCTGTCATTGATAATAAGTGGCACATCCGTATCGTGAAGCACAGCGAGCAATTGCTCTGCAAGGGAAATAAATTTTCGTGTGGCAGCATTTTTTTCGCGCAACTGAACGCAGGTTACGCCACCACTTACAGCAGATTGCACTACAACAGGCAGCTGCCTATCGCCAATCATATCGCTGTCCGTCACCAGATACAAACTTAGCATACAGCTACATTCAAATACTGCTCAATGGGATTTTTATCCAAGCCACATCAGGCCACATAATGGGAACTTCCCAAAATGGTATCGTTTTTTGTAAGAATTGTACAATCGCTCTGCTTCCTCTTTTGCGAGCTGGCTCCCTCAACTACGGTGCCGCAAGAGTAAAAGAAGGTTCCAATACATGGCTCAACGGGGTGGGCAGACAGTTACTTGTGATCCGAGCCCTGCTGTAGTTCTGGGTGGTATCGATTTGGCCCATCATATCGTAGTAGGCGCGTGGAAAACTCCCATGGAACAACACCGAGCGATCGTAATCAGGGTTATCAGCGTGATAGGAAGCTCCCGCCTTTGGAGGGTAAACCAAATGCACTACACCATTATCTACTCCCGTATCCAACCCGATTCTTAAGGGCACCTCTAAAAATTCCAATTCCGCGCTGAATCGCGATCTTGTTGCCGAATAAAGGTTTTGCCTTACGGCAGGATTTGTGAGGAATGGCCTGCTTCGCCTCCCCATTCCTCACCGTCAGCAAAGCCTTATCATACAACAAAGTATGCTTCGGCTTCGCTTTCTCGCTATCGGCAAAATCTCGCTGATTCAGCATCAAAAGCGAATTTTTAGAGGTTCCCTACCGAGTAATCTCCACTGCAACCTGGAATAGATTGCAGTGGAAAATTCGTTCCGGAAAATTTGGGAATAGATTGAAAATATGCGAAAAACGGGAACATTTTATTTCCATTTGACTTTTGTCCTGTTCATCTGCGCCTTTTTGGCGGTGCCCATATTCCTTTCCATCTTTGCAGGCCTGACTAATAATTATTTGGAGGGACTGAGCAGTGGCCTTACCCTGCGCTGGCTCTACGAAGTATGGGGCCTATATTCTGATTCTATCGGTTTGACCTTGCAAATTGCTGTAACTGCAACTCTGGCCAACCTGCTGCTGGGAGTTCCTTGTGCCTATTACCTGGTCCGGCACAGGTCCCGATTTTCCACGATATTCAATGAGTTTCTGCTGCTGCCCATTGCTATTCCCGGCATGTCATTGGCACTCGGCCTGATTATCGTGTACGGTTCTGCGGGGAACTTTCGCAGCAGCTGGTTATTTATTCTGGCAGGCCATGTGATTTTCACTTTGCCATTTATGGTGCAGTCCGTACTTTCTGTACTGCGCAGTACGCGTTTTACAGTGCTTGAGGAATCTTCTGCCAGCCTAGGAGCTAATTTTTACCAAAGGTTTTTCCAGGTTATTCTACCCAATTGTAAAACGGGCATCATCAGTGGAGCCCTAATGACAATGACCCTCTCCGTAGGGGAGTTCAATCTGACTTGGATGCTGCATACTCCATTGACGAAAACCTTACCCGTTGGATTGGCGGACTCCTATGCATCTATGCGGCTGGAGATTAGCTCTGCCTACACCCTTATTTTCTTACTGCTGCTTCTCCCGCTGTTTATCGCAAACCAGATGTTTCAACGAAGTAGTACACCAGCCAAGGAGCCTGCCACTAAACAGGTCTCTTAGAGTGATACCAATGAATTCTACGAGCAAAGAACTGCACGGCGTTTCGATTCACATGCGCGATGTACAGAAAACTTTTCCGGATGGAACTGTTGCCCTCAAACCTCTGGATCTGGAAATCCAGGCCGGTGAAATACTGGTGCTGCTAGGGCCTTCCGGTTGTGGCAAAACCACGACATTGCGTTTGATGGGAGGTCTAGAAGAAGCCGATCAGGGTGGCTCCATTCTGTTTGGCAGCAAAGATGTCACAAGGGTTCCGATTGAACGCCGCCAAGTGGGGATGGTCTTTCAGTCATACGCGCTGTTCCCCAATATGAATGTGCGGGAAAACATTGGCTATGGCTTGAAGGTGCGGGGAGTCTCCCGACAAATGCGCGCTGGCAAAGTGGATGAAATGCTTCGGATGTTTGATCTGGAAGCCTACGCCGAACGTGCCATCAACCAGTTATCGGGCGGGCAACAGCAACGTGTCGCGCTCGCGCGGGCGATCATTACAGAACCTGAAGTACTGTTGTTGGATGAACCTCTATCGGCGCTGGATGCGCTACTCAAAAAACGTTTGCGCAATGAAATCAATGCACTGCTCAAACGCCTGAAAATAACCGCTATTTATGTCACTCACGATCAGGAAGAGGCAATGGCGATGGGAGACCGAGTTGCGGTATTCAACAAGGGCGAATTAATCCAGGTCGGCAGCCCAAAGGAAATTTACCTGTCACCACGTACAGCATTTGTAGCGGATTTTATCGGTCAGATGAATTATTTTGAGGGGGTACTCGATGCTTCCTCGCTACATTTAGATGCTGCGGTTTCTGACTCTCAGAACTTGCAGCAAAACTCCCAAAGTATTGGATTTTTGCGCTTGCCTGCCGCTCCTCCGAGCGCGGAAGGGAAGCGATTCCAGTGTATGGTGCGACCGGAAGATATAAGGTTGACCCAAGGGGCCTCTGCAGAGGGTATCCATGGTACGGTTCAGCACAGTGTATTCTTGGGAGACCGAACTCGGGTATTCATTGACCTTGCGGGCAAACAGATTGTCGCAGACTGCTTTGAGCGTATCCTGTATGCCGATGGAGAACCTGTTACCCTGCACATAGCACCGGAACGAGTGCTATGTTCTGCTATATACAAAAAAATGAATAATGGTATAATAGAAGTATGTCTGCTCCAATCAAAGTCAATGTGAATCCTGCCGAGATCAAAGTACTGGAAGAGCAAAAAATCATTAGAACAAGCGATAATGGCGTACATAAAAAACTGGTGTAAGAGTAAAAGGAAGTTTGTATGGACAGCAGAAGTAGAAACGATACAGTCTAAAATAGACTGGCTGAAAGAGCAGTACACAAAAATGAATTTAGCAGAACACTAGACTTCACTTCCTCGCATTCGGTAAAATCCCGCTGATTCAGCATCAAAACGCGATACAATCGCTGCGGCAAAGCAGAACGATTGTACAATTCACGCGAAGCGATACCATTTTTTAGAGGTCCCCTATCTAAGAAGATCGTGATTCTCTCTAAAAGCGAATTTTCATAGATATCTCGCACTATCAATTTTTTCAACCAATTTAATTTCTGGATGCTCCCGGCTCACGACTTCGACACATTCATTTTCTGTCGCGATCAAATGAGACCACTCATCTTCAAACCCCGAAAGAAAGGTAATCGGGCTTTCCTGCTCCCAGCCATGCCCCTTGATAAGCGCACAGTTTGAAAAGCTTTCGCCTTCATTCCAAATCTCAAGCAAGCCGCCTTCATCCAACAATCGGAAACCGCTGACAAATTTAAACATCAAATCATATACACCTTCAGATTCCACATGAAATACGCTGACGATTAAGGGATATTTATCATGTCTTTTAGATCCTGAAAGATTATACATATTCCCATCAGGATATTTAATTGAAAAATTTTTGCCATTCCATGACAAATCAACAATATATATTGAACCTTCACTAAAAGGAGTATTCCAATCTTTTACTTCCATATATTCTCCAATATTTCCAAAATATCTGCATCTGAGTATTTCATATTTTTAAAATATAAAGGGCACCTCTAAAAATTCCAATTCCGCGCTGAGCGGCGATCTTATTGCCAAATCGCTTCGTCACGAAAGCCTTGCCATACAACAAAGTATGCTTCGGCTTCACTTCCTTGCTATCGGCAAAATCTCGCTGATTCAGCATCAAAAGCGAATTTTTAGAGGTCCCTTTTATTTTCCGGATTCGTATTTTAATGTCTAGGGCTTTCCGTACCAATGGGAACCATATCCGGAATCCCATTATCCCTAAGCCCCGGCGGTCCGCCCTCCAGCTCAAAAATCCGAATGAATGATATGAGGGAACAGTAATTGGACAGCAAGCGAAATCTTGCCATTTGCGATACAATAAGCCATGATATGGACAGGAGCACAATGCCACATGCAAACATATATTTGGGAACACAAACTAGGTCCGTTACACGTAATACAAATTGCTGTGCTGCAAGACAACTACAGCTATCTGCTGCATGATAGCGAGACGGGCAGCACGGCGGCCCTCGATCCGGCAGCAGATCCGAAGATCACAGCGGAACTGAAACGACGGCGCTGGGCCCTGCACGCCATTTGGAACACCCACTGGCACGCCGACCACTGCGGAGGAAACCGCAGTTTACTGCGCTATGCGCACGCTACCGCAGCCGGTCCGATAGAAGTCGCCGCATACAAACGTGGCAAAATCCCAGGCTGCAATCACGAACTGCGCCAAGGCGCCGTGTTACAGTTGGGGGCACTCGCGTTTCAAGTCTATGAAGTGCCCGGGCACACACTGGACCACCTGCTTTTCGCCTTTCAAAATGAAGCCGGAGACAACGCTATTTTCTGCGGTGATACCTTGTTTTCTCTGGGCTGTGGACGCCTGTTTGAAGGGACGGCAGCCCAACTGGAGTACAGCCTGTCCCAAATTGCCCGCCTGCCCGAGCCAGAACAGACTTTGGTATTTTGCGGCCATGAATACACCCGAAGCAACCTGCGCTTCGCCTTGGCAGTGGAACCCGAAAACCCGGCACTACAGCAACTGACCGAGCAACTGACACTGCCCGAATATCAGAGCCTGGCAACCGTGCCCTCAAAACTGGCATTTGAGCTAAAGGCCAACCCCTTTCTCAGGGTCGGTCAAGAAGAATTCTGCCGGAGGCTGGCAACGCGCCAACCCCTATGGAAAGACTGGCAGGATTGGTCAACGGCAGAACGCCTGGGAAAACTGCGCCGGATGAAAGACCACTTTGCCTGATTTAAGGGCAGCTCTCAAAATTCCAATGGAGGATATCATTTTTAGAGCTGCCCTCAATCCTGCCGGGCCTTTTGCAAATCTTCAATCAGCCCTGCGTAAAAATTCTTGTCCAGAAACTGGCCAATCGACAAATGGATGGCGTTTGGCAGCACCTCACGCGCCCGGTCGCTCAGCAATTTTTGAGTAATCACCATGTCTTCCGAGCCGTCCAGATTGTTGATGGCTTTGTTGCTCACCTGAATGTCCAGCCCGGCAGCCGCAATCTGCTTGCGCAACATAGTGGCCCCCATCACACTGGTGCCCACACCCGCGTCACAGGCTATCACAATCGACTTGACCCTAGAATAGTCACTGCTGTCCGCCGCTTTGTCTCCTGCCACGACTTGTCCCTTGCCGACAGCTCCCATGTCTTTCATTTTCCGCGCATTTCTTCGATGTCGCCCTCATCGGTAGAGCGATTGATCTTGAGCAAGATCATCGATGCTAGGAACGAGACGAGAGTTCCCAAAATCACCGAGAGATAGACACCCAAATATGAGCCTTTGGCCGTCATCAGACTCACCGCGATAATGCTCCCCGGAGAAGCGGGGCTGGTCAGTCCGGCGCCTGTGAGCATCAGAGTCGTGACCTGCACGATGCCACCGGCAATCATGGCCAGAATCAAGCGCGGCTTCATCCACACATACGGGAAGTAAATTTCGTGGATGCCGCCAATGAAGTGGATCAGAATCGCTCCCGGTGTGGACTGCCTGGCGTTCCCCTTGCCAAAGAACATATAGGCCAGCAGCAGACCCAGTCCGGGGCCGGGATTGGCCTCAATCAAATAATAGATGGAGTAGCCAATGGACTCCGACTGCTCGGCACCCAGTCGTAAAAAGACTCCGTGTAAAAAGACTCCGTGATTGATGGCATTGTTGAGGAACAGCACCTTGGCTGGCTCCACAATAATGGAGACCAAGGGAAGCGACTTGTTATTGAACAGGATTGGGACTGCGTCAATAAGCGATTTGATAAGTATTGAGGTAAGAAGGCTTAACGCAGGACCGATAAACTGGTACACCAAAATCGAAATAGCACCGCTGATGATGGCCAGGCTGAAGTTGTTGATGAGCATTTCAAAACCAGCGGGAATATGAGGTTGTACGAGCTCGTCAAACTCCTTCACGATCTCGGCAGTCAGAGGCCCCATCAGCATGGCTCCCAAAAACATCGGAATGTTGCTGCCAACCACGATTCCAACTGTGCCGACTGCCCCCGCCACACCGCCTCGGTGACCGTGTACCATCTGCCCGCCGGTAAAGCCAATCATCAAAGGCAGTAAGTATAGAATCATAGGGCCGACCAGCTTGACCAGCTTTTCGCTGGGGAGCCAGCCCCCAGGTATGAAAAAGGCTGTAATCAGGCCCCAGGCTATAAAGGCCCCCATATTGGGCATTATCATGCCTCTGAGAAAGCGGTTTACTTTTTGGATATGCAGTTCTTCGGGCATCGTGTATCCCTCCCATAAATTTTTGAGAACCTCTTGGTGACTAAATCCCAGCGCGAAGGAGTATAGCCCCAATATGGCAGCTATACCAGATTCAGGCCGTGGAACAATTTATGGGGACCTCTAAAAATTCCCCACCACAGAAGGATGGCGCACCAGACGCGGTCTTTTTCACGGAGCAGCTTTGTCACGAAAGAGAGGAAGCAGGCTCTTTGCTGCGCACGGCCTGCCAGTTCACCAATGCTGCGCCAGCTCACATTGGTGCCATACAGCAAAGTATGCCTCGGCTTCCGTTCCTCGCTGCCGCAAAAAATCCCTTCGTCTGGCATCAAAAGCGAATTTTTAGAGGTCCCCTTATGCTTTGAGAGGAGAGCTTACAGAAAACCTTGCAGAAAGCAGAGATTGCCAATAAAATCTGTCCGCTGTTACAGTTCCCGTTAATTCAGAGAGTTCAGGGCTTTAGGGAAGCTCTTAAAATCGTATCACTTTGTGAAAACTGCTGAAGGGTACCTCTAAAAATTCCAATTCCGCGCTGAATCGCGATCTTGTTGCCGAATAGCTTCGCCAGCAAAGCCTTACCATACAACAAAGTATGCTTCGGCTTCACTTCCTCGCTATCGGCAAAATCTTGCTGATTCAGCATCAAAAGCGAATTTTTAGAGGTACCCTGAATTGTCCTGCTTTGCTCAATTCAAGCGTATGTTGTATGTTGTATGTTGCTGTTGGGGGTTCAGTATCAAAATGCCCGGAAAACTTCAGGAAAACTCCCTGAGGCGTTTCTGAGAGCTTCAAAGTCTCCACACAGGAAGATTCAGGAAGATCCATGACTGCTGACCAATTGCGCAAGTTGTACATCTCGTTCTTTCAAGAGCACCAACACCGTGAGATTTCGGGCAAATCTCTGTTTCCGGAAAACGACCCCACGGTGCTGTTCACCACCGCCGGAATGCATCCGCTGGTTCCCTATCTGCTGGGCCAGGAACACCCGGAAGGCAAGCGTCTGGTCAATTGCCAGCCATGCATCCGCACCGGGGACATCGAAGAAGTAGGCGATGCAATGCACCTGACCTTCTTCGAAATGCTGGGCAACTGGTCGCTGGGCGACTACTTCAAAGAAGAAGCCCTGAGCATGAGCTTTGAGTTTCTGACCTCTGCAAAATACCTGGGGCTTGATCCCGAGCGCATTTCGGTCACAGTATTTGCGGGAGAAGAAACGGAACCTGCTTCGATTCCGCGCGATGAAGAGGCAGCCCGTATCTGGCGGGAACTGGGCATTCCTGACGAGCGCATCCATTTTTTGCCGCGCAAGGACAACTGGTGGGGCCCCGCCGGAGAAACCGGCCCCTGCGGCCCGGACAGCGAGATGTTCTACGACACCGGTCGGGAAGCAACAGCGGATTGTCAACCCGGCAATTGTTCCTGCGGCAAATATGTCGAAATCTGGAACGATGTGTTCATGCAGTACAACAAAAGCGCAGAAGGCAACTACGAGCCTCTGGAGCGCCGCTGTGTCGATACCGGCATGGGCGTGGAACGCACTGTGGCGATGCTCAACGGCAAGGCCTCGGTCTTTGAAACCGAGATTTTTAGCGACATCCTGGCGGCCATCAGCAAGGCCACGGCGACCAACGGACAAAACCGACACATCTATAATCACAGCGACAGCCCGGCCGATCGCAGCTTCCGTATCATCGCCGACCACCTGCGGGCCGGCGTGATGATTCTGGGCGACCCGCAGGGCGTCTCTTCCTCAAACTTGGGCCAAGGCTATATTTTGCGCCGCTTGCTGCGCCGCGCTATTCGCTACGGCAAGAAGCTCGGTATCGAAGGCAGCTTTCTGGGGCCCATCGCCAAAGTGGTAATTGGTCAACTGGGCGGAGCCTATCCTAGTCTTCCGGTGCGCCGGGACTTTATCCTGAGCGAGATTGCCCAAGAGGAACAGCGTTTTATCCAGACCCTGAACAAGGGCGAACACGAATTGCAGAACATTCTTTCTCAGATTCAGGAACAGCCCCTACAAGACCCAGGGGGTAAAGTACTGCCCGGCCGTCTGGCCTTCAAACTCTACGATACCTACGGCTTCCCCTTGGAGCTGACCGAAGAAATTGCTCGTGAAGCGGGACTGAACGTTGATTCTGAAGGCTTTCAAAAGGCCTTTGACAAGCACCGGGAGGCTTCCAGGAAAGGGGCCGAGAAAGTGTTCAAGGGCGGTCTGGCCGATCACTCCCAAATGACTACGTCCTATCACACGGCCACCCACCTGTTGCACGAGGCGTTGCGCCAGGTACTGGGCGACCATGTCGCCCAGCGCGGCAGCAATATCACAGCCGAGCGCATGCGCTTTGACTTTTCACACCCGCAGGCTCTGAGTAAAGAGGAAATTGCCCAAGTCGAAGCTTTGGTCAACGAACAGATTGAACGCAATCTGCCAGTGCAGTACAGTGTCATGTCCTTGGATGAGGCCAAGTCGCAAGGTGCCCGTGCCCTGTTTGATGCGCAGTATGACGAAGAGGTCAAGGTCTATTCGGTTGGCGACTTTTCATTGGAGGTCTGCGGCGGGCCGCATGTTCAGAGTACGGGCAGCCTGGGACACTTTAAAATTGCCAAGGAACAGTCTTCTTCACAGGGCGTGCGCCGCATCAAAGCGATTCTCGAAACAAAGTAGAGCTTTCCAGACAGGTACCCTCAAATTTTACTTAAAAGAAAGGAATCAGTATGAGAACTCAGCTCAAATCCTCCCTCGCATTTTTCATGGCAGCCTCGGGTCTGCTATTGGCCCTGAGCTCTTGCATCAGCGGTTCGGGAACGAGCAGCGGCGTGCAGCGGGTAGCCGCGGACGAAGTCTACGATCTGACCGGGAAATGGAACGACATCGACTCCCAGCGGATTGCCAACAAAATGGTGGACAACGTGCTGGCGGGCAACTGGCTCAAAAAATGGCGGGAAGCCAAGCAGCCGGTGGTCATCGTCGGCAATGTGCGCAACAATACTTCCGAGCACATTGACACCCGGCTCTTTGTCAAAGATCTGGAAGCCGAGTTGATCAATAGCGGCGAAGTGTCTTTCGTGGCCAGCTCGATCGAACGCAGCCAGGTGCGAGATGAGCGCGATGACCAGCAATCAAATGCCAGCGAAGAGACCATGAAACGCATTGCCCAGGAAACCGGGGCCGACTTTATGCTCATTGGCGGCATTGATTCGAGTGTCGAAGAAATTCCCGGTACCAAGGTGGTTTATTACTTGGTCAGCTTGGAGTTGATTGATGTCGAGAGCAATATCAAAGCATGGGTCGGTACCGAGCGCATCAAAAAGGTGATCGACAAGGGAGTCCAGTCGCGCCGCAACGATACCCAGCGTATCCACAGCGACTGGTAAGCACCCCGGATTCCCGGACCCATGTCTCTGCTTCCGTTAAATGCAGAGTTGCCGGGCCCCCCGCGTAGTCTCCTGCCCGCCTTGTTATTGCTGCTGGCGGGCTGCGGCAGCTACTACGGACCGCAGCAACAGCAAGAGATAGAGCAGCTCGTTCGGGTGGGCCGCTTCGCCGATGCCGCAGAGCAGCACGACAAGTACCAGCAACTGTACCCGGAGCAGGACGAGTTGCTGTTTTATCTCAACCAGAGCAACCTGGACTACTACAGTTCGATTACGGCGAAGGGGCAGAATGCCCTCCCTCAGCGCAGTGCGGCCTTTGAGCGGGCCGAAGATCTGCTGCGTCTCAATGATGCGGGGCAGAATTCTTTCGCCGAGCAGGCCGGGCAAAATCCGTACGAGGGCTATTTGGCCAGCTTGCAGGAAAGCCTGTGGCACAATGCCTTCGCCTCTCTTTACTACTGGAATCGCAATTCACTGGACGGCGCACTGGTCGAGCTGCGCCGCAGTCATCAAAAGGTGGAAATTTACCGGCAATACGCTCAGCAGAGCGAGTCCCGGCAAAGCCGGCCCTCCGACCACAAGGATGAGCTGCTGGACTTCCGCGATTCAGCTCTGATGCAGTACTTGGGTATGGTCTACTACCGCGCCGACCGGCGTTGGGATGATTGGCGCATCAGCTACGAAAATCTGAATGACCTCACCACCAACAGCAGCTATTACCCACGTAGGATCCCTGATTGGTACCTGCCGCAGGAGCGCATCCCGGTTCAAAGCGGCGCGATTAATTTTGCCGTTTTTACCGGTGCGGGGGTCCGCAAGTACGCCCAGGCGGCTCGCATTGTCAAAGTTCCCGGCGGGGTGCTGCTACAGATCGATGGCGAGGCTGCCGAGGAACTGGGGTTCGGCGTTATTTTGCTCCCCTCCCTAAGCAAAAATTTTTCCTATTATGAACTCCAGATTCCGATGCTGCGGCAGCAACAGAACTCGGTTGACCGCGTGGAGGTCTATCTCGATGGAGAACTGCGCCAGGAGCTCTACCCGCTGGAGCCCTTTGCCCGGATTAATGCTGAAGTGTTCCGCCGCCTGCGCGCCGATTTTCTGCCCCGGCAAATTGCCGCCTTCGTTCTGAAGGTGGCTGTCAGTGAAGTGACGCAGGTTGTACTCAGCAGCAATTCCAAGTCTCAGGGCGCCGGACTGATCGCCGGGTTGGTCGGCAGTATCTTGACCGCGGTTACCAGCCCTGTTCCGGACCTGCGTGTGCCCGGCTTTTATCCCTCCCAAGGCTGGGTCGGTGAAGTGTTTGCCAGCCCCGGACGGCATGTGGTTGAGCTGCGTTATTATTCCGGTTCTTCGCTGCTGCACCGCAAGATTGAAGAGCTGGCTGTGGCGGCCGGTACCAATCGAATTGTGCAAGATTACTATGCCCAATGATTCGGGGCTCGTAACGCGAGCCCAAACATTGCTGCTGCTCCCCAGTGAAGCGCTGGACTTGGATGCGCTGAGCTCGGCCTTGCTCTTTGCCGAAATCTGGCAGCGGCTGCCCGCTGCGCCGTGCCCTGACATTCCCTTCCATGCTCCGGCCCCGTTTGCCGGGCGGCGATCCGGCTATCTGGCTCTGCTGTCGGGCCTGCACCGGGATTTCGGCAGCTTGCGGCCTCACTGCCTGCTGCCATTGCCCGCCGCCCACCGCGCAGAACTGCTGTGGCGCAGAGACCTCCGCTATCTGCTGCAATTTCTTGCGCCTCAGCTTGCCTCGTCTTCTGATGCTCAGTCGGAGGAGGCAATCCTGCTCGGGACATTGGAACAGTTGTTCCACAGTGCCGACTGCGGTCTAAACTTTGGCACGGAGCCTCCGATTTTTTTTGCGCAGAGGTCCATGGGAGTCACGGGGTCGCAGAACGCCCGGCTCGGTCACTTGGTTTTGCTCGACCGCCACCAGCTGCCTGGCGATTGGCTCGTCCCGGATTCCAGGCCGCGCGGTGAGTCCCAGGCTCTTCCAATGCCCCAGCGAGAGCAGCAAGTGTCTGGCCGTGTGCTGGCAATCTGGGACCACCGGCCCGACAGCGGGGCCTTGCCCGCTGTGCCCTTACGCTGCATTGAGCGGGCCACTTCCTGTGTCTCGTTGCTGCTGGACTGTGCGCTCCGCCTGGAAATTTTCAGCCACTTGAGCAAGGCGGCCTGTCTCTTGGCCATTGCCACTTTGCATTTGGACAGTCAACAGTACGGCAGCCTGCTCGACTGGGAACAAGTTCTCTACCGCAGGCTGCGCGAGCGTCTGTGTCGGCAGAACCCGAGAGCAGAAAGCCCGGCATTTCTGGCCGAAGCTCAATTGCAAGAAATTGAAGAGGGCATTGTCCGGCAGCGCAGGGAACCGGAACTGGATTTATTTCAGCAGGCCAATTCCGATGTCAAGGTCCTGCATTTTGCCTTGCCCGGAAACTCGGAAATCCCGGGTACGGTGCGGGTGGCAATTGGCACGGTGGCAGCGGGTTGGCAATCTTTACAGCGGCTCTGTGAGAACGATACTTTGAGCAGTTTTGCCAGCCGCTGTCTGGCGCGCCAGGCAGCGGATTTTTTGGTGCTGCTGCATCGCCTGAGCGCGGAGAATCCGGAGCGGGCCGTCAGCTTTTTGTTTTCGTCTGCCGGGGCAGGTAGCGCACTGTGCTGGGATTCGCCCAAGATCGATTTTCTGCTGCTGCGCTTGCGCCAGCGTTTCCCCTGCACTGCGTTATACTGCGGCGGGAGGGCTGCTTCAGGGACGGAACTGGTGCAGTGGCGGCAGCAGAATCCCAGGTTGAGCCGCAAGGATTTTATCCCGGTCTTTCGTAAGAGCTTTGCGGAGTTGCTGGATGGGGTAGCCGGGAGGGCGGGCTGGCTGCCTTGAGAATCTGTTTAGAGGTGCCCTTAATACCAATCCGTAGAAGTATAATTTGATAAATATTTGTCAAATTATACTTCTACGGATTGGTATCATTCCAGGACGAGATTCCTGCCGCCAAGCATAAATACCCATACGATGACCGTAAGCCAGTGTATGAGGACGGGAACCCACAGGGACTCACTCTCTATGTATGTGTAGCTGCATGTGATCCCCAACGCCGCGACTATGACGAGGAAGTGCGGATTCAGAAAAAAATATTGTGCGCCAGGGTTTATTGTCAACGCGTTGAACGGGTGCCAGGCGACAAAAAGTATTGTGCTGATCGCTATAAAAAGCAGCTTTCTGCCCGGTTTCCTTTCTTTGGAAATGGGAATCAAAAGGGCTCTGAACACCAGCTCTTCCAGTAAGGAGGGGAATAGAAACAGGGTAAGCGGCAAGAACCAGATCAGGTCTGAATCCCGGAGCATTCCAAACCCGAACAAGTCGTGATTTTCTCCATAAAAAAACGAAAAAACAGAAAAAGCAAGAAGTGGGATCAGTACTTTGGGGCTGAGTACATCAGGGGCTTTCAGCAGCCTTGGTATTGTATTTTCTTTCAAATAGTTTGTAATTTTCTTGCCTACATCCACGAGTGCCTCCAAGCTTCTGCTGTCTCTGGTGTTTCCTGAGCAGCCGTAGTTAGCTGTTATGAAGTGGGCCCAAGCATGTGGGACTTCCCTATAAACGTTTTAATTTTAGGGAATCTCTAAAAATTCTCCACCACAGAAGGATGCTGCGCCAGACTCGGTTTTTTTCACGGAGCAGCTTTGTCACGAAAGAGAGGAATCAGGCTCTTTGCTGCGCACGGCCTGCCAGTTCACCAATGCTGCGCCAGCTCACATTGGTGCCATATAACAAAGTATGCTTCGGCCTCCGTTCCTCGCTACCGCAGAAAGTCTCTTCGTCTGGCATCAAAACGCGGTACAATCGCTGTGGCGAAGCAGAGCGATTGTACAATTCTCGCGAAGCGATACCGTTTTTAGAGGTACCCTTTAGTAGAACTTTCTCAACTGTCAACAGGCTTGCGGTCGTGTAAAGCGGTAAGCAAGACTTGTTCAAAGTATCGATAATAGAATTCTTTAGAATCCTGTAGACGCTCTAGATTTTCAAGAGATAGCTGGATTGCGTAATCTGATTGGAAAAGCAAAAAGTGAAAATAACGGATCGCTGTAACTTCTTCACCTTTAAATTCAGCAAGAGTATGCTCACTTACTGATGTATTGTCTTCACTAAAAATATAGCTTTGAATACTCATGTTCAATTCTTGTAAGTAGGCCCAGAACCGCTCACGGGAATACGTAATATCTGCAGGGCTATTGCCCATTAGCACCCAGGGAAGGCGATCCACAATAAAATGCTTTACGGGTTTTTCTGTGATAGAAGCGAAGTTATAGGTACCTGCATTGTAATTGGTTACCAAATCCCCATTGTTGTCAAAGACAACCTCACGACCATCTTCACTGACATATACCATGTTTCCTTTTGCCCCACGCATTTGGTGGGAGAAACTTTCATCAGCATGCTGTAGAATAAAATAAATTATACTGACCTGTGTTTTCGTAATCGCTTCAGGATGATAGGCTAAAAAGTACGGATTATCCAGTATAAAAATATCTTTATAACTATTGAGCAGTACATTTACATTATATTCTTGGTTCAGTTGACTTGCATCTTCTGGCTGCGCCAAGCTGCTGATGCATGAACCGAGCCAAGTTCCCAAAATTGTCAATACGATAATTCGATAGGTCATGGCTCCGACTCTGTAATTTGATGGCACCCCAGAAACTGAGCTTTATCTGCCTAGATTCTGATGTTCAGGTATCCTGCTGCTAGCAGGGAAGCAGCTTTCGAATGAGAGTATCATAGAGAAATATGGGAATTTAGAGAACCTCTAAAAATTCCCTAAAATTTTGGTCCGGAATTGAAGTTTTAAAAGGCTTTCCTCTGTTATACAGTCGCGAACTGCCGAAAATACTGGCAATGGGGGATCGTATAGCACCGAAGCTGGCAACATTGCACAATATATGACATAATGCTGTGCTTTGGCAATTGCCATGAATCGTATTACCCCCAAAAAAATGGAAAAGGAACGCCCAAATGATCATGTACAAACCGGACAACACCATACAAGCAAATCAATACCATCGGCCAAAACGACTTGGAAGACCGGAAACACTGAAAATAAAAGCGTCGAAACGCAGTAGAATGGCATCCAGTTTCCGTATCGGGCTTTTTGCCTTATTTGTCGTCGTCACGTCTGCGGGTTTGAGGGCCCAGCAACAGGGCCAGCAGACAGGGTCCGAAACAGAGGAAACTCTGCGGGAACAGCGCGCATATCTCTTAAATTTAATGAGTTTCAGCTCTGATGCCACGGAGGCCCGACTCGCGCTCCAGAGTCTGGCGCAACTGGTAGAAGATGGCCAATTGTCCCGGGACGACTCATTGCTCATCGAAGCCCTGACACGGCTGGCGCAACGCGGTACCGCGTTGAAAATCTACGATGGCAAGGGCAATGTGCTCAACAACGATTATGTTGTGCGCTCAGATGCCTGTAATTTTCTGGGTAAGCTGGGCGGCGATCGGGCCGTAGGAGGCTTGATTGCAGTGATGCAAAGCGATATTGAACCTGTAGTCGTGGCGGTGGCCATGGAAAGTCTGGTCAAAGCTCTGCCGGAAGGCAGCCCGACTTTGATTCGGATGTTGACAGAAGTCTTCTATAGTTACCACACCAGCCATCAGGACAACACACTGGCCCGTTCCTTCCTGTATGCTGCTGCTGAGTACGGCGCAAACAGTAATGGCAAATTGCTCTCCCCCTATCTGCTGCAGGCAGTGCATGACATGAGTACCCCCAACAGCGCTTACATCACGTCATTGCGCATCAAGGCCCGCTCGTTGATTCTGAGCTGGCTGAGAGCCGAATATCCCAACTGGGAAGACTTGCAATAAGAAATCATTCTGAATCTCCGGGCTCACAATCTTTTTGAGACTCATTTTCGCCAATTATTTATGGGGATTTCCTCGCATCCAGACTGACTCAATCCTCTAATTTCGAGGACAGGAAAAATTTTACCCATGAAGCTATTAAAAGATAACGGATTTTTTTTCTGCCCCGGCTGTGCTTCTCGGGAACTACATTTTGAGATGAAGAATCTGCGCTGCAAAGATTGTGGCTTTGTGTACTTCCAAAACCCGGCTGCCGCCGTTGGAGTGATTATCTCTAGGGAGCAGCAGACAGAAATTCTGTTGGCAGTCCGGGCCCGGGATCCGGGTCGAGGGTACTATGACCTGCCCGGCGGTTTTGTCGATCCTGGAGAGAGTTTGGAGCAGGCTTTGGTCCGCGAGCTGGCCGAAGAGCTGGGGCCTCAGATATCAGGGCATCTGAGTACACCCGTTTATCTGCTCTCTTCCCATAATAATTACCCCTACAAACAAAAGATGTATCCAGTCTGCGATGTGTTTTTCAGCACAGAGCTCCTGAGCGAAGTGGCACTGGTTGCCGCAGACGATGTGGAATCCTTTGTTTGGTGCGGTCTGGATGAAATCAGATTCGAGCATGTCGCATTTCCTTCCGTCAGAGAAGCGCTGAGTAGCTGGCTCCAAACCCGGAAAGGAATGGCCGGTTAAAGGGAACCTCTAAAGCCGCTAAATTATGGGCACCGCTAAAAACTCCCCACCACAGAAACCCCACCACAGAAACCCCACCACAGAAACCCCACCACAGAAACCCCACCACAGAAACCCCACCACAGAAACCCCACCACAGAAACCCCACCACAGAAATATGCTGCGCTGAACGGCAAAGCTGTGGCCAAGCCTCGCTGCCACAGCAAAGAGTACAAGTCACGGAGCCACGACAACCTGCTAACTGATTTTTTCTTTCTGAGTCAGCACATTGATGAAACTACATCTCCGGCTGCCATCAATCTGCTCGGAAATAATACCCCAACCCGTTTTGCAGGCGTGGGTTGAACCAGGCAAGGCAAAAATTAAAGTCTGGTTTGCAATCCCCGCAACTACGCGCGACTGAATCGTGGAACTACCGATCTCCTGATAAGACAAGCTGCGGAACAACTCGCCAAAGCCCTCAATCTCTTTGTCAAAGAGAGCCCGAACAGCCTCAGGTGTCACATCGCGCGCAAAGAGCCCGGTTCCCCCCGTAATCAGAACGATCTTCGTATCGTCGGCAATCCACTGAGAGACCAAGCTGCGAATAGCATAAACATCATCGGGACAAATTCGCCTCTCTTGCAATACATGACCGGCCTCAAGCACTTGCCTGGCCAAATAACTGCCGGAGGAATCATTCTCTTCGTTTCTGCTGTCGGAAACCGTCAATACGGCCACCTGAAAAGATCGTATTTTTTCATCCATAATCGAGTGCCAACCTTATCATATTATAAACGGCGATTGAGCCAACAGTAAGCATCACCAATAGCTTGACCCCGTTGGAACTGACTCTATAAGCGACAAAACGCATGGTCAAGATGCTCGACAATGCGCTCGTCAGAGGCAGCAGGGGCAGCGTCCAAACACTGTGCTGCAGAAAGCTCCCCTCTGCCCGCTCCACTATATCAATGAAGTTTTGCACGATATGGGGCAGACGGGCCCCAATCCCCACAACAGAATTGATGAAGATATAAATTGCCGTGACGATTGGTATGTGCAAATAAGACATGCCGGACAAATAGAGAATCGGGCCGAGAATGATGCCCCCTCCGATGCCGACCAGGCCCGAACTCAGGCCGATAAGGGCACTGATACCCACCAGGAGGAGAGGGGAGATATGGGGGCACAGAAGCTCCCGGCTTGGCCGCCGCTTCTCGGTTCTGTACTGCAAGAAAAAGCTCATCAAAATAATCAGTAAAACGATAGTGTTGAGCAGCAGGCGATAGACCCCATCGCGGAAACCCAGACTGGTCCCGAGCCGGGCTCCGAGCCAGGCACAGCTGATCGAGGGCAGAAGTATGATGGCCAGCAGCCTGAAAGAACACGGCTCCCTCCGCCACAGGCGAATGCCTGCACCGATACCGCTGACGATGACGTTGCTGCTCAATGCAATGACAGGGATGATTTGCACCGGAAGCTGAAACAGCTCCATGAACATCAGGTATGATGTGCCGCCCCCCAAGCCGATCAGGACGCTGGAGATGCCGATGAGCATAAACACGGGCAGCAGAAAAATCATAGCCCGGCGTAGCCGCCGATGTAGGAAAAGGCCCGGTAGCCAGACTGCTGTAGTTCCCGGGCCAGAGCCAAGCTGCGCACGCCCTTATAGCAGACCAGAATATAGGTTTTTCCCTTCTGTGCCCGGGCGATAAAGCGACTAAAGTCGCGCAGCTCTTCTTCCATCAGAGCCACTACAGTGCGGCCGCGAAACTTGGCATTGTCTCCCTGGTCTTCAGGGTTGCGCACATCAAGGATGACTGCCCCACCTTCACCATCCTGGCCACTCTTACCTTGGGGCGGTAGTTCGGATACTTCCGGTGGCGGTCTGTGGAGCCTGGCTGTCAGTTCCTTCCGCCGTTCCGAATCCCGACAGAAACAGCCCTCTGCCGGGGGGATTTTCAACAGAGACCATTCGAGCAGCTCCCAATCAAATAAAGACATGGAAGAGCTGAGGCGGTACTTGCCCAATAGGGAAAGCAGGGCGATATTGACTTGCTGCAAAGCCACCGTCCCGGCAACAGCAGTCATCACACCGGCATCCGAGCAGTCCCTCTGCGCACCCGGCTCAGGGGCTTCGCTCCACACGCAACGCAGGCAGGAGGGCCCGGATTCTGCACTTCGGGCCCTCGAAAACGGAAAGTAATACACCTGGCCCGAAGTCTGAAAAATACCGGCCTGGACCAGGTCTTTCTGCAGCAGCCAGCAGGCATCGTGAATCAAGTACTTGCTGGGAAAGTTGTCGCTGCAATCGAGTATCAAATCATAGGGGCCAAGCAGCTCCTGCCAGTTGCTCTCGTTGAGCTTCTGCTTGTGCTTGACAATATGAATATAAGGGTTTTGGGCCTTGAGCCTGCGCTGTGCGACTTCGACCTTCTCTTCTCCGAGCTCTTGGTGTTCATAGAGCACCTGCCTGCTGATATTAGAGACTTCAATCCGGTCGTAATCACAGAGGCCCAGAGTTCCAATGCCACTGCCGGCAAGGTAGATGGAAGCTGGACAGCCCAGCCCTCCCATGCCGATGATCAGGCAGCTGGCGGCAGAAAAAGTATCCTGCCCTTGCCGCCCTACTCGCGGCACCTTGACTTGGCAGGCATAATAACTTGCTTCGCTCACAGCCACTCTCCGTCTCCGTCCCGGTAAAACTCCTTTTTCCAGATCGGGACGTGGAGCTTAATCTGATCCATAATGTATTCGCAGGCCCTGAGTGCAGGGAGTCTGTGACCGCTGCCAATCTCCAGCCGGATCGCAATCTCTTGCAGGCTGAGCAGGCCGACCCTGTGTATGCAGTGCACCCGATCGATCTCAAAATCTTCCAAGGCCCGGACGAGAATCCTGCTCCCTTCCGGCTCGGCCAGTTCCCGATAGCAGTGATACTCAATCCGGGTTACGCCGCTCTTGCTCTGATTGTAGTCCCGGACCAGACCGACAAATACGATTCTGGCTCCTTCAGAGCCGGAAGGAGCCAAGAGCATCGCATCCGGAATCGGTTCTTCCTGAATGGCGAATACCGCATTCTGCATCGTTCAGCCCCCTGCGACAGGTGTGATGAAGACCACGGTATCATTTTCCTTGAGCGGATGATCCGCATTGACGTAGCTGGTATTGACCGCGACCCGAACCTTGGCAAAAGGGTGGGGGAAGTGGTATTCCCGTTGCAGCTGGGCATAGAGTTCTTCTATCGAAGAGTGCGTGAGCTCGCGCTGTTCCCAGGTTTTGCCCGCGCACTCAGCCAGAGCGGCAAAGTATTTGACGGTAATATTCATCCTTTGACCTTTTCCAGCAGGCGTACATTCTCGATGGTCATCTCGGAATGAATGCCCTTACACATATCATAGATCGTAATTGCCGCCGCGCTGGCTCCGACAATGGCCTCCATCTCGACTCCGGTGGCATACTGCGAGACGACCCTGCATTCAATATGAGCGGAATTTCCCTTCAGGACAATGTCAATATCACAGGCACTCAAGGGAACGGCGTGGCAGAGCGGAATCATTCGGTCGGTCTGCTTCGCTGCCTGAATCCCGGCTAGGACAGCGGTATGAAACACCGCTCCCTTCGGACTGACGGGACTGGCAGTACTGGTCGAAACTTTCCCCTTCCCAAAGAGCTGCCGCACAATCTCTTCGTGCAGGCGGATGGAGCAAGCCGCGCGGGCCATTCGCCTGCATGCCTTTTTGTCGCTGATATCGACCATTTTTGGCAGGAAGCTGTCTCTTCCCAGATGCGTGAAGCCACTATCCAGATCCTGTTTCACACTTAGCCTCCCATAAAATGCATGGCCTTGCGCTGCGGTTTTGCTTCCCGGCGCGGAAATTCCGAACGCTGCTCTGAGTAGCGATCATCGCGCTGCTCCCAGAATATGCGGATTTCTTCCCGCAGAATATCGTCACCTGCGCCGCTGCGCAGCAGTGCCTTGACATCAAGCCCGTCTGAGCTGAAGAGGCACTTATACAACTTGCCGTCCGAGCTCAGGCGAAGTCGGGTGCAGCTGCGGCAGAAGGGCCTGCTCACCGCAGAGATAAAGCCAATTTCACCACAACTGTTCCCATGGGCATCTTCATGGACATAGCGCTCTGCCACCTCGCCGTAATAATCCGCTCCCACCGGGCGCAAGTTGTAATGCTCGCGAATCCGGGAAAGAAGCTCTGCCGAAGGGACGACTCGTCGCTCTTTCCAGTGGATTCGGCCCACATCCATAAATTCAATGAAACGCAAATGGAACTGTGGCTTGCGGAAACGCTCGACCAAGGCCAAGACCTCCCCATCGTTCACACCCCGCTGCACGACACAGTTGATTTTGATCGGGGAAAAACCGAGTTGCTGCGCAGCATCGATCCCCGCCAGGACTGCGCCGACATGGTAGCGCTTGCCAACAATCTTCTGGAAAATATTGTAATCCAGCGCATCGAGGCTGATGGAAACACGATCCAGCCCGGCCTGGCGCAGTTTCGCCCCGAATTCGGGCAATAAGACTCCGTTGCTGATTAAGCCGATATCTTTCAGCAAGGGATTGCGCCGCAGCAAGTGCAGCAACTGGTCCACATCGGAGCGCAGCAGAGGTTCGCCTCCGGTCAGCTTGATCTTGCGCACTCCCAAGGCCGAGCTGATTTCGGCTATCCGCGCAATTTCTTCAAAGCTGAGCAGTTCTGCCCGGGGCAGGAAATCCTGCAAGATGTCCGGCATGCAATAGTTGCAGTTGAAGTTGCAACGGTCGGTCAGGGAAATACGCAGGTCGGCGAGGGGGCGGTCCAGCCGATCTGCAGTCGCTCTACTGTTTTGATCCATCTATGCTGGCAAACTCTGCGGGAGTGTTGATATTGAGGAAGCACCCGTCTGAGCTCTCGCCGTCATGCCGCAAGCTCTGTCCGGGCCATTCCAGCACTTCGCAGTCATGAGCCCGGAGCACACGCTGCAAGCTCCGCTGCCTTTGTTTCAGGCTCTCGGCGAGGGCGCTTGCCGCCCGGGCTTCATAGATTGCGCAGAGGGGCTGCAGGAAGCCCGCATCGGTATACAGCGTTGCAAACTTATCCTGCCTGCGCCGGGCCATCAAATTCTGCAGGCAAGACTTGTTTATATTGGGCATATCGCAGGCAAGGGCCAATACAGAGCACAAGGGGTATGCCCGCATCACGGAAGCGATACCCAGCATCGGCCCCAGGCCTCCTGCTTCTGGGCTTTCTGTCTCCCGTTTCTCCGGCAGCCTCCCCAGTTCAAACGCAGCAGCCGAATCCACCACCACCGGCTTCAAAGCGTAATACGGGTCTTTGCTCTGTTGCTCGTTCAAGGAAAAGACCGGCTCCGGAAGCGCAGTGCCGAAACCCAAAGAACCGGCCAGCCGCCAGAGGTATTCGCGCTGAGACACAGCCCCGTGATAGCAGAGCAGCGACTTGTCACGGCCCATACGGGAACTCACTCCCCCGCAAAGGATTGCCAGCAGGAGCTCTCCTGGGTTCTCTCTCATATTTGGGGTCAAAACTCAGGCACTGAGCTTGTCGATCCTAGCAAGAGAGTACTTAAACGAAGGTTGCTTCGAATACTGGTCAAACACAGGGGCGATGAAGAAGTTGGAATTCGCATAGTGCATCGGAATAAAAAGCTGTCTTGGCTGCAGGCCGGGGTTGCTCTTAACCTGGGCCTCCATGCTGCCGGTCGCCGAACTGATGCGCGCAAGCTGCCCTTCACCGAGGTCGCAGTCGATCATATCATCGGGATGCATCTCGACAAAAACCTCAGCAGAGCACATCTTCTGTAATCGCTTTACCCTTCCTGTGCGTGTGTGAGTGTGGAACTGCACCTGGGTTGCCCGTCCCGTCAGTACGATAAAGGGAAAGTCTCCGGTCGGAGGCTCCACTTTGGCAGATTCCTCAAAAACCAGCTGCGCTTTGCCGCTGGAGGTAAAGAAAACCCCGTCTGCAAAGAGCCTGCGGTAGGGTTCGGGAGCACCCTTTGCGCCCCGGGCGGGGAAGGGCCACTGCACCCCTCCGGACTGGTCGATAAAGCCCCTGTCCGGTATGCCGGAGAAGTCACAGGGCTGACCGGCACTCAGTCTTTTGAGCTGTTCAAAAGCGGCATCGGGAGTTTGCCAGCCGTGAGTCAGGTCATCGCAGCCGTAGGCCCGGGCTACCTTGAGAAAAATATCGTAGTCGGCAAAGACCCCTTCCGGCGGAGTCAGGAAGGCTTGCACGGCCCCGATGCGGCGCTCCATATTGATGAAGGTTCCATTCTTTTCGGGGCAGGCCGCCGCAGGGATGAAAATGTCGGCGCATTGGGCAGTCGGAGTATCTGTGTAGAGATCCTGAACCACCAAGGTATGCAGGTTTTTCAGGCAGTCCTTCAATTGGCTGGTCGCCACAAAGGACTGCACCGGGTTGGTGGCAATCACCCAGAGAAACTTGATTTCTCCCTGCGCAATTTTGTCTACGATGCCGCTGATGGGCAGCGTCGGGCGTTGGGGAATCCTGCTCTCATCAAAGCCCAGCAGCTCGGCAACTTCTTTGCGGTGGGCCTCATTTGCGAAGTCCCGTCCTCCAAAGAGCGAAGTCGTGCAGCTGTTGATCCTGGAGCCCATGGCGTTACACTGGCCGGTGATCGAGTTCGCACCCGTGCCCTTGCGCCCGATATTTCCAGTGATCAAGGCCAGGGCGATAATGGCACAGCCGACCATGGTGCCTTCATGGCTCTGGTTGACTCCCATGGTCCACCAGAAACTGACATTGCGGCGCCTGTGGATTTTTTCCGCGATGGCTTCAATTGTCTGCGTTGCTACGCCACAGAAGGCTTCACTTTGTTCCGGCGGGTAGCTCGCCACAAAGGCGCGGAATGCCTCAAAATGCTCTACATGCGCTGCGATGTATTCCTCTGCAATCCAGCCCCGCCGGATCAGCAAATTGGCCAAGGTATAGAGCAGGGCCAGATCTCCTTTGGGGCGAACGGGAACATACAGGTGGGCGGCCTTGCCGCTCTCCGTCTTTCTGGGGTCGATCACAATCAAATCGTGGTCCTCTGACTTCTTGCTCTTCTTATAGCGTTGCCAGACAATCGGGTGATTGACGGCCGGGTTGGAGCCGACAAAGATCAGACAATCAGACTCTTCGACATCCTCATAGGTAAAGGGAGGAGCATCAAAGCCAAAGGTCTTTTTATAGGCCACGGCAGCAGAAGCCATGCACAGCCTAGTATTGCCGTCACCCTCCATGCCCATGCCGATCCGCCCGACCAGGCCTAAAAGAGCGAATTCCTCCATCGTCAGTTGCCCGGTGCTGTAGTAGGCACAGGCATCTTTCCCATATTGAGTTTGAACTTCTTTGACTCTGGCGACCATGGCCGCTATCGCCTTATCTGTGCTCACAGGGGCCATGGCGCCGTCAGCCCCTCGAATATAAGCACTGCCAGCCCGATCCGGCGCCTGCAGCGGCTCATCAATGGTCATCCCCTTGGGGCAGAGTAGACCATTGTTGACTGGATAGCCCTGCCTCCCCCTGATCTTGTAGGAGCCATCCCCCTCTACTTCGACTGCCAAATTGCAGCCTACCGCACAGTAGCCGCAGGTGGTATGAATGGTTTCGGACATGGCATTTCCCTCCCCTGTTTTATCTGAAAAAAAGCTTTAGGGCACCTTTAGAAATTTGCTTTCAGCTTCGTGAAGTTATTCATTTGCAGACAAGGACGCAGAATGATATTTTTAGCGGCCTAAGCTCAGTCGTTCTTTTTCCTGGGCAATGCGCTCACGGCGATGATCGACAATACGATTAACACCGTATAGACATAAAATCCTTGCAAGTAACCAGCATCGACAGCAGCCCCCTCCGGGGTTAAAAATTTGGAAGTTATATTAGGCAATACGAAGCCTCCAAGTGCACCCAAACCGCCAACCCAGCCGGCAGCCCCGCCGATGGCTTTAGGGACGAAGGCCGGAAGCATCTTGAACACGCCTGCATTGACCACTCCCATGCCAATCATCAGGCACAGCAAGCCCACAATATTAACGTACAGCAGACCGTTTGTCGCCAGCAGCAAGGAACCCAAAAGGGAAAGAAACAAAGCCAGATTAGTAAGCTTCCTGCCTCCGATCTTATCCGCGATGCCGCCGCTGAACACTCGGGCCAGTGAAGCTCCGATGGAATATAACGCAGTCATCGCTCCCGCTGCAGCGATGCTGAAGCCGTGGTAATTGTTGAAAAATTCCTTAAACCAGTTGGTTAGCGCCAAAAAACCACCAAAGCCAAAGAAGTAAATAAAGACCAGTACCCAAGTCTGCCATATTTGTGCCGAAATACCCAAGCTCTCGACCACAGTTCCCTTGGGAAACATTTCCTGCCCGTAATCTTTCCGAGCGATCTCAGTCGCTTCTTCTATGTTTGCGCCCTGTTTCCTCAGTTGGAAAAACCAGGCATTTTGGCCGAAAATACCGTAGAGTATCAAACCGACAAAGAGCAAGGCAGTCCACAGCAGATATGTGTTGGGCAATCCAATCGCTTGCAGCAATACTGTAGTAATCAGCAGGGCAAAGATGCCGGGAGCAAGGTTGCCGACTCCTGCATAAATGCCCAAGGCACGACCCTGCTCCTTCTGGGAGAACCAGTACGATGTTTGCCCGATACCCGGGGAGAAAGTGGCGATTCCGCAGCCGGCCATAGCGCCAAATACCAGCAGCAGCACCATATTAGCCTTAATCTGATCTGTAGCCATGGTAAAGAGCATAAACAATATGCCAAACATTCCCAGCAGGGCGATGAGCAAAAGGATAAAGATGGGCTTTTTCCCTCCGGTCGTATCGACCCAGGCGGAAAAGGGGATACGCAGTAATGAACCCGTGAGAGATGGGATAGAAAGCAATAAGCCTTTCTCGGCTGGAGAGAGGCTTATATGGCCAGCCAGAGGCAAAAACAGGGTCACGGCGGCAAAGCCGATGAAAAAGCCAAGTGTTGCTCCTGCCAGCCCGCGAGTCGGGTTCCCTTTGATCTGGTATTGATCCATTATTCCTCCTGTCTTGTTCGCAAAATCAAGAGTGTTCCCAAGCGATAGAAATGAAGCATAACAGACCTGCAAGACATGGTTTCAGTCGGCCCGATCGATTGCTTAGAGAACACTCTCGATTGTGTTACGGAGAGAGAGGGATTCGAACCCTCGGTACCCAAAGGATACAACTCCTTAGCAGGGAGCCCGATTCAACCGCTCTCGCATCTCTCCATTGCCATCTGCATCAGAACGGATCAGGACATCCCGCCCCTTCGGAGCCCCTGATGCATTACAGCGGGATGTAACATACAGGAGCAATCTGAGATTGTCAATAGTAAGAGCATCTCTAAAGAAATCAGCCTTGCCTCAATAACAATAATCAGGGAACCTCTAAAAATTCCAATAAAAATTTCAATTCGCGCTGAGGGGCGGTCTTGTTGCCGAATAGAGGTTCTGCCTGCGGCAGGATTTGTGGGGAATGACCTGCTTCGCCTCGCCATTCCTCACCGTCAGCAAAAAATCTTGCAGGCTCTTTGCTGCGCACGGCCCGCTATTTCTCCAATGCGAGCTGGCGCAGCATCTTTCTGTGGTCGGAAATTTTCAGAGGTGCCCCTAATGCCATTTCCTGAAATACCCCCTCTTGGCAAAAAACTTAGACCCACACCGGACAATGCGCTGCCACAGAGAAGCCGGGTTGTGTCGTTGGTAGCTGCTCATTGCAGTCTCCAGGGGGACTTCGGGGCCGTGTAGTTCCTTCAGATACTGCCAGTGCGAAATCAGCCAGATATATAAGTCGGCCCCGGTGCGGTTGGAGAACTGCGCCAACAATCCTTCCCGTCGGATCAACTGTAAGATGGGCAGGAACAGATTCTCATACCAGGACCGGGCCGCCTCGCTAAAACTGACCGTGGTATAGTCGAGCCTGGCCAGTACCGGGTTATGCTGTCCCAGCCGCTGCGGATCCCATTCTGAAGGCTGGGTCTGCTGCTTTTGGCAACGTTCCTGCTCCATAAAATGCTTATGCCCTAAAATATGCTGGATAAGCAGCGAATACGAGCCGGGCGATGTCACCACCAGATGCGTGGTATCGATGAAATTGGCCAGTCGGGTCTCTTTCAATATCATTTTTTTCTCATGCTCAATAACCCGGCTCAGTATCTCTTTATGCGTCATATTGGGGCTGAGATAGACTTGGGAAGCAACTTCTATCACTTCGGCATCAATCATCTCGATGCCGCTGGCGCGAGCCACCGAGACCCGGTGATTCCCATCACGTACAAAATAGGCATCACCTACCTTAAACAATTGGACTGGAGGTAGAATAATATCCTTTTGCGCAGCGGTACTGATGCTGACCCAACGCTCCTGCAAGTGCCTTGCCTTGGGCAGAAAACTACGGGTAAAATCCTGATAACGGCTTTCGCTGCCAATAATTTGGGAGACAGGCACCACGCGCAATCCCAAGTAGGTTTCCTGCTTTTGATCACCGAGTAGTTCGCGAATGTCATAGAAAGACAGCAGCTTCTGGTGCTCTCCGGGCAGAATAATACCGAGCAGGCTGCTCAGGAGGCCTTTTTGGCGCAGCTTATTGAAGTCTTCGCGTGCCTGCAGCTTCAAGTAGTTATCGTTCATGGGGATCTATCTAAATCCTGAGGGAAGGCTCCCTTGAGTAGGGAGGGCCGTGCGGAGCAAAGAGCCTGCTGCCTCTCCTTCGTGACGGTGGTAAATGGCGGGGCGAAGCAGGCTGTTTACCACAAACCCTGCCGTAAGGCAGAACCTTTGCTCCGTGAAAAGATCAAGTCTGGCGCAGCATCTTTCTGCGGTGGGGAGTTTTTAGCGGTGCCCTTCAGAGTTCCAACTCATAGCGGCTATAGACATTGATAACTTGGGTACCTTGGTAGTGAGCCACCCTGGGGCGGTTGATGTCGTACAAATGAATATGACCGTGCAACAGATAGCGGGGTTTGAAAGTCCTCATAAACCATAGAAACACTTTGAAACCCTTGTGGCAAGGGTCTTCACGGTCATTGATACCCTGCGGTGCGGCGTGCGTGAGCAGAATATCCAAGCAGCGTCCGTGAAAGATCCGGTTCCACAGCAGGCGCGGTAGCATCTTCAGCATCTTGCCCAACATTTGGAACTCGCTGAACTGATTGGGCCCGCAGCTGTAGCGCTTGCAGCCACCCAGCCCGGCAATAATCAGTCGGTATTTTTTAAGGTAGAGCACCTTATCGCCCACATAGGTCCCGCCCCCGGCGGGCCGTTTGTGCAAATCGACACCATCCCCGATCCGCACATCACCTGCCGACTTGCGGTAGTCTCTCAGGTGCTTGAGGTTGTGATTGCCAAACACAAAGTACAGCGGCTTGTTCAGCATGCTGACAATATAGTTGTAATAGTTGAAATATAAATCTCCGGCACTCAGAATCATATCGATGTGGGCAAAACGAGCCTGAATCCCGCTGGAATAAACCAAAGCATCCACATCGTCAGAAATACACAGAATCCTCACGCGGGGCCGGGCTAAGATAGCAAGCGGCAGGTTGCTATCCTGCCAAGATAGCTGCTTATCTTCGGATCCCGATAGATTTTGTTCTGTTGCAGCAACAGGTTCGGGAATCTGTTCAGCGACAAGATCTTGCATAGTAGATTGATTGTAGGCTCCCAGCTGCTTTATGGCAATATAGCAAACCTGTCGCAGGGCAGAACCGTTATTTCTCGGAAAAAGGCTCAAAAAAACTGGTTCTTCGAACAAAAAAGTGAAGGGCATCTCTAAAAATTCCAATTCCGCGCTGATTCAGCATCGAAAGCGAATTTTTAGAGGGACCCTTTAGTATAATAAATGCCACCGCGATCTTTGCGGCAAGTCAGCAGGTAGTTTTGTGGAAGCGGGGCATTTTCTGCGACTCCTAAATTCCACCGTAAATTCCACCATATCCCTGTTTGATCTTCCCAAAGTACGGACGATACACGATTCGAACGTGCGACCTCTTCCTCCGGAGGGAAGCACTCTATCCAGCTGAGCTAATCGTCCAGTAAGTGCCGAGCCTGCTAGTCTGCGAGCTCAGGCAGTAATATAACAAAGTAGGGGACCTCTGAAAATTCCCCACCACAGAAAGATGCTGCGCCAGCTCGCAAAAAGGAAGGTAGGGCCTGGCTGCGCACGGCCCTACCCTGTTTCTCCATGCTGCGCCAGCTCGCATGGGAGCGGCCTGCATTTTCTCCCATGTGAAAGCATGGGAGTCTGTATCATGCAGCAAAGCTGCCTCGGTTTCCGTTCCTCGCCGCCGCAAAAAATCCCGTAGTCTGGCATCAACCCGTAGTCTGGCATCAAAAGGCGGTACAATCGCCAGCAAAGACAAAGCAGAAGTAGAGCGATTGTACAATTCTAGTAGTCTAATGCGCACTTTGCCACTTGACAAGTGTGTCAACTCCATTGGGTTCTTCCAAGCTTTTTCTTTACTTTGACAGTTGAACCCCGAAAAAGTGAATTATTCAGGGCAGAGGCTGGTGCATAGTTCATGATCAAACCTAAAATACACAAGACCGTCTTCCCGTAAATATCGCAAAAGCTCTCAAAAATTAGAAATTACTCCAAAATTCCTATAAAACAACAGATAAATAAATATTTCTACAAAATATACCTTACCATGAAGGGTATCTATAAAACTATGGGTCTTGACTATCTAAGAAGATCGTGATTCTCTCTAAAAGTCGGGGAGAGAATGAAAAATAAATATTTTTATCGTTCACGAATTTCAGAAGCAAAATTTAGAGGTTCCCTAGAGATATTGTCCGTTGTTTTACCAACGACATTGATGCTTCAAAAACAGCTATATTCTGCAGCATTAATCGAAATACAGTCAATTCAATCTATTACAAAATACGATTGAAAATTACTCAGCTAAATATTGATGTTTTCCGGGAAGTCGGTGATTTTGAAGTTGACGAATCGTACTTTGGCGATGCGCAGAGTCCGGGGAAAACGGGGACGTGGTGCCGCGGGTAAAACCCCTGTTTTTGGTGTATTAGAGCGTGATGGCAAGGTTTTTATTAATGTTGTTAAGGACTGTACAAAAGAAGAGTTATTAGCTATAATTGAGGGTAGAGTTTTAGAAAGATCAACAATTTACTCAGATGGCTGGAAAGCTTATGATGGAATGGTATTAAATGGGTATAAACATTATCGTGTATACCATAGTTACAATGAATTTGCAATAAGAAAAAGCCATATTAATGGGATTGAATCTTTCTGGAGCTTTGCAAAAAGGAGATTAGCTAAATTTAATGGTTTATCAGATGAGACTTTCCATTCAAGACCCTATTGAATTATTAAAAATAATGTTTATCATTTTGATATGGAAAAAATTGTTTCACCTGTCGCCATTGACGTAGGGGCTGCGCATACTGGAGTACAGTGTGTACATGGTTGTATAGGTCATGGGGGCTTGAAGCTCTCGGAGCAGCCCAATTCCAATATTGGTACTTGCATTAATTTGAGCAAGCAAATCACCTTTTTTCAGCAGGGGCGCACGGCCGTTCGTCACAGGGTCCGCACTTTGCAGCGGCGCAAGCTGGCAAAGAGGTTGTTTGACTGCATCGTCCGGGATAAGGGTCTGGATCCTTCCGGGCACCGCGGGGCTTTGGGTTTTGCTTATGGTCTCTTGAACCGCAGGGGCTTCACCTTTACCCAGAAGGATTCCAAGCTGGAAATTTTTGACCGCGAAGATATTCGCTTTGTGCTGGGTCAAGTCTTGAAGAATGAGCTGGGAGAAAGTTTGTCCGGCTGGGATTTGCAGCAGAAATTTGTCGATTTCCTTCAGGAGCAGCTGGAAGAAGGGTTTCCGCTTGAGCTGCTTGAGAAATGGACTGAGGCCGCAGAAGATCTGAAGAAGCGGCCCCAAAGCTGGCAGGACGCACTGGCACAGGAGGCTACAGACAAAGATGAGGCAAAGAAACTGGGCGACAAAGCCTGGACGGAGTTTTCCGCTTATCTGGCCGGCATCAAGGAGGACTTGGGCAAGGGAGCCAAGCACCGCAAGCAGTATCTGAAAAATATCCACGAGGACATCAAAATCTGTCTTGAAGGGTGTTATGACGAGCCTTCCAGAAACAGTCTCAATTATCATCTGGGGCAGAAAGTACAAAGACTGATGGGTGGCTTGGACATCAGCGAAGAGGGATTCTACCGGCTGTTGGGGAATTTGAGTAATTTACAGCTCCGGGTGCTGCGCAAGTACTTCAATCGCAAGGCCTTCCAAAAGGATTTGGAATGGGAAGGGCAGCGACTGCACAAATTGCTCTCGAATGCAGTACAGAGTTGGCACTGCGAGGGAAGTGAGGACAGAGCCCGTCGCAGGGAATTGCTGGCTTCCTTAGAGCGTTCCCAGGACGTTTTTTCCTGGCTCTGCACCACGGATCCTGTGCAGACGATTCCTCCATACGAGGACCAAAACAACCGCCGTCCGCCAAAGTGCGCCACGTTGTATTTGAGCCCGGAAGGTCTGGACCACCATTACTCTTCCTGGATGGACGTGGTGCGCCGCCTGATTCAGTCGGACAAACTGGGACTTGAGAAGGATATTCTTCTGCCCCAAGAGCCGAGTGGGGCAAGTGATCGTCGGCGCAAGGCCCGGATATTGCAGCGGGTATTGGATACCAGCAAGGCCCTCGATCCGTATCATATCCGCGAGCTGTGCTGGAACCGAGATAAAAAGCGCGACAGCAGAAAAGAAGTCAGTGATGAAAAGCTTCTTGCTGTTTTTAACAATGATGGGGAAAAGGTAGATGCCTTTCTGTGCTTTGCCCAAGGCTACTACGATGAAGTGAAAAGGGCCCGGCGCGGGCTATGGGAGGGCGGCAAGTCAGAAAACGGTTGGTTTTACCGCTGTGATCGGAATCCCCCGCAGAAAAACAAGCTCAGTCACGTGTTTATCAATCAGCAGCTGGGCAGCTGCCTGAAGGCCGAAGATGTCCAGATTTTTCGAGAGAAAATCTGGGAGCAGAAGCTTTTGGGCAGGCAGTCTCTCAAGGGCTTTGCCGCAGAGGTCAGCGACTTGCGCAAGTCCTGCGGCAACCATTTTAAAACAATCTTTGTCGGTAAACATTTGAATCAGAGTTCTGAAGAGCAGGATAAGGCTTTCAGAAGCTTGTTTGTCAAGCTGACAGCGCACCCGGACTATTTTGCCCGCATGCTTGAACTTTTACACCAAGAAGGGCTGAGCCCGAAGGGAGCAGGACCCAAAGACAGGGATCCTAATTCCTGGAGGCAGGCCGAGCAGCTTTACGTAGTGGATCAGCTGTATCAGATATTGGAAAAGGATATCCACGGTTTCAGCAAGGATTGTCAGGCCTGTGCCAGGGAAAATGGCTGGCGCATGGAGCAGGCGGAAGCTAAAGACGACGATATGGTCGCCCGTGCGAGCCGTCTGGTCAAGGACAGCGTGCGGCCATTTGATGGGTTTCTGGGACGCTGGCTGGAACGTCTGGCCCATGAGGTTGCGCAAGGAAAATGGCAGCAGCTCTCACAGATGCCGTTGGAGCCGGGGCAGGAGGTCTACGTTCCGGTGCTGCTGGAGGAAAATCGCTTTGAGTTTGAAGAAGGTCTGAAAACGGCTAAGCAAAAGGATTCCGGGAATATAAGCAAGAATAACAAGAATAGTAAGGACAAAAAAGAGTCGCCTGCCCAGAAAGATGAGCGTTTTTTCAGCGAGGGCCTGAAGAGAAAGGAGGAGCGCATCAAGAAGGCGGGGAAGGGTCTATGCCCGTATTGCGGCAAGAGCGTCATTATGGGCCAAGGCGGAGGCGGAGACGTTGACCATATCATTCCCAGGCAGTGGAGTATGAAACACTATCGCACTGTGTTTAATGGCGAGATGAATTTGATTCTGAGTCACGAGGCTTGCAACCGCAATTTCAAGGGCGGGAAACTCCCGACATTCAGCGATTTGAATCCGAGTTACCTCAAGGCGGTCTTCGGCAAAGACGATGTGGAGAAAATTCAGAAAGAGATCCGGGAGGTCGTAAATCCTTTCGTGGCGAGGGAGAGCAAGTTGGTCAACTTTTTGTCCCTGAAGGAAGCGGAGCAGAGGTGTTTGCGCCACGCCCTGTTCATCGCCGATGAGAAGTTGCGTAATGGGCTGATATACCTGCTCAATACGCGTATCAAGACCATGGTCAATGGCACTCAGGCGTGGCTGGGTAAGCTGATTCGCCGGGAGTTGCAGTCCCTGTCCCGAGAATCTGGTATCAAGATCGATTGCCAATTTTTTCAGATTCCTCTTTTCGATGACAATGTGACGAAGGCGAAGCGGGAAGAGGATATTGAAAAGAAAAAAGAACTGTGGCAGGACAGTCCGAGTGTGGTTGCCAGCCGCAGGCTCCTGGGTCTGCACAATGACAGGTATGCCAAGGAGGAAAGGCAGCAGAGCAGTTCTCATATTATCGATGCGGCTATGGTGCTGGGCACGGTGCTGCGCTCTCCCAGGCTGCTGCGGGAGGTGCTGGAAGCGGGTGCTGTGGATGCGGCCCTGGGCTTGGATGCCAAGGGACTGCGGGAACTGGCCGACAGGCAGGCCGATAAGTTCTGCGATGCGGGAGCCGCTCTGGAAGGGCTTTTGCCCGGTGAATTGAGCGTTGTCAAAGAAATTCAGCGCCGGCCGGTGACGGATGGGAAACATTTATGGGAAAAGGCCGTCTTCAAAGCAACTATCTATGGCGAGGATTTTCAGCCTTTACTTATTAAGCCTGATGGAAGTTTGAGTTACGGCTATATAGAGCCGCACAGTAACAAAGAATTCGTTACTCCGTTGAAACTACCCAAGAAAACGAGTGCAGAAGAACTCTTTACTCTACTTGCTCCTTATTTGCGGCGTTACAATAAGGGGATTAAACTTAGCTTTAGCGAATATCTGGCCAAAGCCAAAGAAAAAGAGCGTCCATTATTTTTTACTGTGCATAAGGAAAAATATTTTACTTTTTGCGAAGATGTATTTTATTCGAGAAATGGGCATCAGTTGCGGGCACTCAGCGATGAGGAGCGCAGCATTATTTCTACTATGAATACTTTGCTCTTTACCTTTGCTCGCGGGGAAGAGAGCGATAAGAAGGCCAAGGCAAAATACTTTGAAATGGCCAAATCTCAGCGAGAAACGATAAGCCGGGAAATGGCGGAACTCTGCAGCGATAAATTACGGAAACAACGCCAGATGTACAGGGAGATAATAAGCTACATTGATCAGAATAAGCTGCGCGACAAAGAAAAACTGGAGGCTGAAGACTGGGATTTCCTGAAGAAGTATAAAGGCAGATTATTTTTCGGCAGCGTGGTGAAGAATAAAAAGATTGCAGAGGCTGATGCGCTGGAGAAGATTTTTGAAAAGATCACCGAGGCCGATGAGAAGCAGAAATATCCTGATAAACTGCAAACACAGGTAGAGCAAAGCTTGCTTCGCAAGCGCAAGGTGTCCCAACGGCAGCACAAGCCTGTACCGACCACACTCAGCTTTAAGCAGGGGGCCAGTCCTTCAGGGACATTATTGCGGGTCCGGCGCAAAGACCCCTGGGGACAGGCGGTTTATCAGGCGGTTGTCGGCGGTGATAACCAAGAGTCTTTTTCTATAGTCAAGGGGATTTCTCAAGAAGGGAGCAATGTATTGCTGAGCAAGTTGAGTAAGGACTGCTGTGTGACTCCGCAGGATTTTCTCGGGACTAAAAAGGAACCCAAGTGGCTGCCCTATCTTCCAGGAATGAAACTGGAGCAGGAACAGAGGGACCAGACGCCTTACGAACTTACAGAAACCCCGTCCGGCATCAGCAAGATTATCTGTAATCCCAAAAACAAGAAAGAAAGCCAGTGGATATTGCAGTTATATTTTACTGCGGAACAGTTCTTGGAGTTCCAGGATAAGACCATGATCGAGGCAACTGGAGAGGGCGAGAATTTGAGCTTTAAGAGTGATGAGAGTAAATTCTGTGACTATTTTGGTAAGACGAGCAGAGCTAAGCAGCCGAAAGAAGTGAAGATAAATGTCAGCCGGGATCGGGAAGGGTATTACGTAGCTTCTTTTTTCTGTGATCCGGCCAGCGTGCGCAAGTGCTTTAATTTGACCAGGCCGGAAGAGCCAGGTAAAGAGTGAGGAATTTTGCGGCATCTGGCTGTAGTGGAGTATGGCCGCAGTATCGGGGTCAGCGGCGGCCGCCTGCTGGTGCGGGAAAAGGGGGAGTTGCTCGCAGAACATGCCCTCTGCCGTATCAAGAGCGTTCTGGTGGCCAAGGGTGTCAGCATTTCTTCCAACTGCGTCACGGCCCTGACTTTGCGCGGGATCAAGTTATTTTTCTGCGATTACAAGGGAGAGATTGTTTCGTGTCTGTACGATGTTTTCAGTCATGGGTCTGTGCCGGTGCGCCAGAAGCAGTTTGCTTTTATTGCGTCCCCGGAGGCCGTGGAGTTGGGCGTGATGTTGATTTGGAGCAAAATCCGCGCACAGCGTTCTGTGTTGAAGTATTTTGCCAAGTACAAAACGGAAGAGAATCTGGTTCAGGTGCAGTTGCTGGAAAAGGCCGCTGGAGAGCTGAAGGCCGTTATGGATGAGGTTCGCAATCGGCCTTTTCTTCAGTTGTATCAGCCGGAGGGCGGCGGTTCCTGGAAAGAGGTTCTGATGGGCTATGAAGGAGTCAGTGCCCGCATTTACTGGAAGGCTCTGGCGGCGGCGGCTTATTTGCCCGGATTTCCCGGACGGATAGGTCGGGGAGCGAAAGATATTGGCAATATGGCTCTGAATTACGGTTATGCGGTGCTTTCCACGATTATTATTAATGCGATTATCAATGCGGGTATGGAGCTTTATGCCGGGGTGCTGCATTCCAGTGTGCCGGGAAAGCCCAGTCTGATGCTGGATGTGATTGAGGAGTATCGGGCGGGGATTGTGGACCGGAGTATTATCAAGATGCGTCATAGCTTGCAGGGTAAGTCCGAGCTTACTCCGGCGTTGAAAAAAAGAATTATCAGCGAAATATATCAGGTTATAAACAGTAAACGGGTTTACCACGGCAGGAAAATCCGTATGGAGAGCGTTATTCAGCGGCAGATGTACCGGCTGGCCGCGAGCTTCTGCGGGCATAAAAAATATAAGCCGTTCTCGTATAAATGGTAGGTCGTTTTAATGGGTTTATTTCATGAAGTAATTGTGTCTTATGATGTCAGCGACAACAAACTGCGCAAAAAGGTTCTGGACGCTCTGAAGGACTATGGTCTTTTTTCTATTCAGAAATCGGTTATGTGGGGAGAGGTCAATCAGGCTGAAGAAAGGGCCATCCGCAAGTTTTTAGGGGAGACTCTGGAAAAAGAGGATCGAGCCTTTTTATTGCGGGCGGGCAACGCTTCTGAACAGATCCAGAAGTTCGGTTTTGGCTACAAAGATGTTCCGTTTATAAAAATTCATGAACCCTTCGTCGTTTGATATTCCTGTACATTATATACGCCAGTTTTTGTTCTGTCCCCGAATTCCATTTCTGCTGGAGGTGGTGGGGGCCAAGTTTTCCTCACCTTTGTGGGTCCATCAAGGGGATTGCCACCACCGGCAGCAGGATTTATTGATGAAACGCCGCAGTCTCCAGCGCTTTGGCCTGGAAGATGCCGAGTTGCTGTCCGGTGTAGAACTGCATTCGACAGAGCTGGGGCTGCACGGCATTGCTGATGCTGTTCTGTTGGGCAAAGACCGGGTTTTTCCGCTGGAATACAAGCTGCACCGGCATCGCAGGCAAAGAAGCCACATTCTGCAGTTGCTTGCTTATGGCATACTGGTCGAAGCCAAGTTCCAGAAGCCTTGCGACACTGGTTTTCTGTTGTACGAAAAGGATGGCAAGACGCAGCCGGTCTCAATTGATGGCCAGAGGCGTCAGGAACTGCAACTGGTGCTGGAACAGCTGCGGCAAAGCCTATGCGGGACTTTACCCGACAGCTCCGCCAGCGCAGCGCAATGCGCCCAATGCGAATTTTTGCTGTATTGCAACGACCGCGAGTAGACAAGACGCAGCCGAGGCATTACATTGTGGGATAAGAGCCCCGAAACGGGCCGAAGCCCACCGTATTCCCCTTGAAGAAAACTCCAAGGAAAAGAGACGGGATCACCCCATAAATAAGGGGTTGAGTTATTGATTCCAGCTTAATCAGGAACCTGTTTTCATTATACTCTATGTCAAATTCTACTAAAACTTCGCAAAATAGCAAGGGTTATATGCAATTTTCGATTTGCGAAATCTCAGTCCGTCGGCACCTTCCCAAAGTCATGTATAACAGCCGTTCAGGAAGGCCTAGAGAATATAACGAAAACAAACTCCTACTGGAACTCAAAGATTTCGTACGGATCGCCGCTCTGGGTATCCTAGAGAATATAACGAAAACAAACTCCTACTGGAACTTGCTGTAGGGAATTTTGCTTCGAGATCTCTTATTGCCTAGAGAATATAACGAAAACAAACTCCTACTGGAACTCCAATTTTCATCTGGCCGAAACCCCTCTTTAATAACCTAGAGAATATAACGAAAACAAACTCCTACTGGAACAAAAATAGTGCATGTAAGCCTTAACGTCGTGAAGCCTAGAGAATATAACGAAAACAAACTCCTACTGGAACCATCTAAATTGGCCCGAGCAATACCTGCCTGTGCCAAGACCTAGAGAATATAACGAAAACAAACTCCTACTGGAACAGCCGGCTTTTTAGGGAGCAAAACGCCGCGAATTTCCTAGAGAATATAACGAAAACAAACTCCTACTGGAACCCCCCCTTGCCTCGCCAAGCAGGCCCCTCAGGGAACCTAGAGAATATAACGAAAACAAACTCCTACTGGAACATCGCCTGACCAGCTTGGGCGCCTTGCCCGGCGGCCTAGAGAATATAACGAAAACAAACTCCTACTGGAACGTCTAACCTATCGTCGCGAGGGGAGACTCCAAAGTCCTAGAGAATATAACGAAAACAAACTCCTACTGGAACGCGCTTGGGGTATCCGGATTGGGCTGCGCTCGAACCTAGAGAATATAACGAAAACAAACTCCTACTGGAACTGGTTGACGTTTTAATTTAATTTAATCGCTGGAGGTCCTAGAGAATATAACGAAAACAAACTCCTACTGGAACATGGTAACACCGCCGGCTCGCCTGGCGTCACCTCGACTTCCTAGAGAATATAACGAAAACAAACTCCTACTGGAACCGTTTGAGTGAGGGAGGACGAGCTGGGCTCTCGTTCCTAGAGAATATAACGAAAACAAACTCCTACTGGAACCAGTATGAGCGAGATTTGGTTGCTAACAGCCTTGTTACCTAGAGAATATAACGAAAACAAACTCCTACTGGAACCCCTAGGAGAGCTGCTCGATGAAGATTCAAATTGATGCCTAGAGAATATAACGAAAACAAACTCCTACTGGAACTCAGCTCCTCCGCGACTGCCTGTGCGTCGGTCAACCTAGAGAATATAACGAAAACAAACTCCTACTGGAACTTATATAGCCTTGAGTCCTGGTACAGGGGATCCGACCCTAGAGAATATAACGAAAACAAACTCCTACTGGAACTAGGTCTCAAAGTGCCTAAATGTGGGAGGTTGTCACCTAGAGAATATAACGAAAACAAACTCCTACTGGAACCCAAATCTAAACCTTCAAGCGATGAATCTACCACACCTAGAGAATATAACGAAAACAAACTCCTACTGGAACTATATTCAAGCACAATCTTGTCTGCATCTATCTGTCCCTAGAGAATATAACGAAAACAAACTCCTACTGGAACGCGCGATAATGGCGAGGGTGTCGCCTTTCTTGACGGTATATGCCTAGAGAATATAACGAAAACAAACTCCTACTGGAACTACTCACCGGCCGCAAAATATTTAAATTTAAGACCTAGAGAATATAACGAAAACAAACTCCTACTGGAACCGAAGGTCGCGAACCCTTCTGCGGATTGAGTTATCCTCCTAGAGAATATAACGAAAACAAACTCCTACTGGAACGTCTAGTAGAGCGCCACCTGGGTCGTGACCTTAAAGTCCTAGAGAATATAACGAAAACAAACTCCTACTGGAACCGCTGGCGCCAAGGGAGTGCACTGGTAAAATAGTCTCCTAGAGAATATAACGAAAACAAACTCCTACTGGAACGATCATCCGAACGGAAAGCCTGAGCGACTCGCAAACCTAGAGAATATAGGCTCTTCGGTACGTCTTGTGGATTTTAGGTAAAGATGATACAATGGGGAAATGAACGATAAGCAACTTTTAATTTTGGGCCTGGGACTGAGCGAACCATGGCAGATTATCAGTCAGGAACTCAGAGAAGACAAGAAGCCACATGAATTACACATCGCAATTAAAGCTGAGCGTGGCTCCAAGTATCCGTGTCCCGAGTGTAAGAAAATGTGCCCTGCTCACGACTTTAAGGAACTTGAATGGCGGCATTTAAACTTCTTTCAACACCATTGCTACATCCGCGCAAAAGTACCCCGAACAAAATGTTTAGAGCATGGTATCAGGCGTATTCTGGTCCCATGGGCAAGAAAAGGAAGCTCTTTTACCTTACTCTTTGAGCAGGCTGTTCTCATGCGTGAAATGCCTATGCTTTCAGTAGCCAGACAAACTGGAATCGAAGATAAAAGAGTTGCCAGAATTATCAAACATTACGTTGAAGAAGGCAAAAAACAAATAGATTTATCTAATTTAAAATCTATTGGACTTGATGGGACATCA